>NZ_CM149673.1:0-2501044 GCF_056173425.1 Micrococcus sp. 63XJN7_8_ISO-PGPR-S23-253 | reverse complement strand
GGAGGCTTCCTTTCCTGGGGCAGACGTCCCCGGGGACGGGGGCGGCTGCGCGAGACGGACGACGGTGCTCGGAGTCTAACGGTTGTCCACAGGGTTGTGCACAGACGGTGGACAACCCCTATCATCCTGTGGACGACCGTCCCGGGCGCCCACGCGTGTCCGGGATCCGCGCGCACCCGTTTGACCCCTGCGCACCCCGGCCACTAGAGTCGTCTGGTCCCCCGGGTGTCGGTTGATCGTGCCCGCCGGGGATTTCATGTCAGAGCCTCACCGGTCCTTCCCCCTGGTCCACCTGCTCAGGTCGACGGTCGAAGGCACACAACACGTCGTGGAGAGATCACAGTGACCAAGCGCACGTTCCAGCCCAACAACCGCCGTCGTGCCCGCAAGCACGGCTTCCGTGCCCGCATGCGCACCCGCGCCGGCCGCGCCATCCTGTCCGCTCGCCGCGGCAAGAACCGCGCCGAGCTGTCCGCCTGAGGACGTCGGTCCAGGGACGGCGCGCCCCGTGCTGCCCCGTGACCGTCGCGTCCGCACGCCCGCGGAGTTCCGTCACCTCGGTCGCACCGGCACCCGCGCGGGTCGGCGCACCGTCGTGGTGAGCGTCGCCACGGACCCCGACCAGACCCGGTCCACGTCGCCGAGCGCCCCTCGGCCGCGGGCCGGGTTCGTCGTGTCCAAGGCCGTGGGGAACGCGGTGACCCGCAACCGGGTGAAGCGGCGGCTGCGCGCCGTCGTCGCGGATCAGATGCGCCTGCCCCCGCTGCGCGACCTGCCGGTTCTGGTGCAGGTCCGCGCGCTGCCGGCCGCCGCCGAGGCGGACTACGCGCTGCTGCACCGCGAGACCGTCGGCGCGCTCGGCAAGGCCGTGAAGCCGCACCTGCCCGCCGCCTCGGAGCACGCCTAGATGACCGTCACGCCCTCGCCCTTCGTCGTGCTCGAGCCCTCCCGTGAGTGGGGGCCGCTGCGCGCGCTGCCGTCCGTCCTGCTGGCCGGCCTGCTCACGGTCTATCGGGCCGTGGTCTCCCCGCTGTACGGACCCGTGTGCCGGTTCTTCCCCAGCTGCTCCGCCTACGGGCTGGAGGCCGTGCACGTGCACGGCGCGGTGAAGGGGTCGTGGCTCGCCGCGCGGCGCATCGGCCGGTGCCATCCCTGGAACGACGGCGGCGTGGACCCGGTCCCGCCCGGGCACCGACGCTGGCCGCCGGGCCGGCAGCCGCGCATCCTCACCCTGAACCACCCTCCCATCCCACCTGATCTCCCGCAGGAGGATTGACCCCCATGTTCGAAGCCATCCTCTCCCCGTTCCGCTGGCTGATGTCCTGGCTGCTCGGGGCGTTCCACAGCATCCTGGAGTTCGCGGGCCTGCCCGCGGACTCCGGCTGGACGTGGGCCCTGTCCATCCTCCTGCTGGTGGTGCTCATCCGCACCCTGCTGATCCCGCTGTTCGTCAAGCAGATCAAGGCGCAGCGCGCCATGCAGGCCATCCAGCCCGAGCTGCAGAAGCTGCAGGCCAAGTACAAGGGCAAGAAGGACCAGCTCTCCCGCCAGGCCATGGCCATGGAGCAGCAGGCGCTCATGAAGGAGCACAAGGCGAACCCGTTCGCCGCCTGCCTGCCGCTGCTGATCCAGATGCCGTTCTTCTTCGCGCTGTACCAGGTGCTGATCGGCGCCCGCGGCGCGGCCGAGCGCGGCGAGGCCATGGACGCCCTGTCCGCGGACCAGATCCGCTCCTTCGAGGGCTCCACGATCTTCGGCGCCCGCATGTCGGACACCTTCATGAACTCGCTCGGCGCGCCGGGCAGCGGGCCCGTGATCATCACGGCGATCGTGCTGATCCTGCTCATGTCGGGCTCGATGTTCTTCATGCAGAAGATGCTCATGACGAAGAACATGACGCAGCAGGCCCTCTCCGGGCCCATGATGCAGACGCAGCAGATCATGCTCTACGCCATGCCTTTGATCTTCGGCATCGGCGGCATCAACTTCCCGATCGGCGTGCTCCTGTACTGGACCTACTCCAACTTCTGGGCCGTCGGCCAGCAGTGGTGGATCATCCGCAACAACCCGACCCCGGGCTCCCTCGCCGAGAAGGAGCTCAACGAGCGCCGCGCCGCCAAGGGCCTGCCCCCCGTGGGCCAGAAGGTGTCGAACGCCGAGGCCACGCCCTCGTCCGCGCACACCCAGGCGGGCCGCGGCGGCGCCGTGCTGAACGGTGAGGTCGTCCGCCAGTCGGGTCAGCGCCTCCAGCCCCAGCGCAAGAACCGCAGGAGGAAGTGAGCATGTCCGCCGAGAACGTGACCCCGGCCCCCGAGGCCGAGGACGCCGTCGTCGAGACCCCCGCGGGTCAGGGCTCCCGCGTCGCGGACCAGGACGGTACCGCCGCCTCGGAGGCGGTGCGCCGCCTCGAGGAGGAGGGCGACGTCGCCGCGGACTACGTCGAGGAGCTGCTCGACATCGCAGACCTGGACGGGGACATCGACATCGAGGTCCGCGACGGGCGCACGTACGTGTCCGTCGTCTCCGAGGACCACGACGAGCGCCTGGACGGCCTCGTCGGCCCCGACGGCCGCACCCTGGAGGCGCTGCAGGAGCTCGTCCGGCTGGCCGTGCTCGCCGCCACCGGCCACCGCTCCCGGCTGATCCTGGACGTCTGCGGGCACCGGGAGCGCCGCAACGTCGCCCTGCGCACCGCCGCCCAGGCGGCCGTCGAGCGCGTCTGCGCCGGCGAGGGTCCCGTGCACCTCGAGCCCATGGGCGCGTACGAGCGCAAGATCGTCCACGACGTCGTCGCGGACGCCGGCCTGACCTCCGAGTCGGAGGGCGAGGGCGCCCGCCGGCACGTGGTCATCTCCGCCGATGACTGAGCGGGGCTCGGCCTACGAGCGGCGCCCCGGGCTGGATCCGCAGGACCGGGGAGAGCGCCCCGCGCCCGTGGGGCAGCCGGCACCGCCGCTGACCGATGCGCTGCGGCCGGCCGCCGTCGAGCTGTTCGGCGAGGCCCTCCCCCGGGCCGAGGCGTACGTGGCCCACCTGGCGGACACCGGCATCGAGTGGGGCCTGATCGGCCCGCGCGAGGCGCCCCGTCTCTGGGAGCGCCACGTCCTGAACTGCGCCGTGGTCGAGGAGCTCCTCCCGCAGGGCGCGCTCGTGGCCGACGTCGGCTCCGGTGCGGGCCTGCCCGGCCTGTGCCTCGCGCTCGCGCGCCCCGACTGCCAGTTCCTGCTCATCGAGCCGCTCGAGCGACGCGTGGAGTGGCTGGACATGGTGGTCGCCGACCTCGGCCTGGAGAACGTGGACGTGATCCGCGGCCGCGCCGAGCAGGTCTCCGGGAACCTCGACGTCGACGTCGTGACCGCCCGCGCCGTCTCCGCGCTGAAGACCCTCGCGCCCCTGACCATGCCGATGCTGCAGGGCGCCGGGGAGCTGCTGGCGATCAAGGGCCGCTCCGCGGCCGACGAGATCGCCGCCGCCCGCAAGGTCCTGCGCAAGTATGGTGGTGCCGAGCCCGAGATCCTCACGGTGGGCGAGGGCCTGCTGCCCGAGACCACCACCGTCGTGCGCATCAGCGCGCGTCCCCGCTGACCCCTCCCCCACCGGGACGGGACGGGCCGGGCGGCAGCAGATCCGCACACCCGCGACCCAGGAGGTAGAGCCGCATGGCGCAGGAGCAGGAGAGCCGGGGTGGGGCCTGGAGGGCCCTGCGCCAGAAGTGGACCGGCCGGACCGCCGAGAAGGGCGGCGCCGACGCCGAGGAGCCCGCGCGGCTCCAGCGGCGTCGTCTGACGCGCCCCGACCGCACCCGCGTGTTCACGACGTCCAACCAGAAGGGCGGCGTCGGCAAGACGACGACGACGGTCAACCTGGCCGCGGCCCTCGCCCGCGCGGGCATGCGGGTGATGGTGGTCGACATCGACCCGCAGGGCAATGCGTCCACCGCGCTGAACATCCCCCACACCGGCGACGTCGCCTCCGTGTACGACGTGCTCCTGGGCGAGATGGAGATCCAGGACGTCGTGCAGGACGCCCCGGACGTGGACGGCCTGCAGGTGGTGCCCGCGACGATCGACCTGGCCGGTGCTGAGATCGAGCTGGTCTCGCTGGTGGCCCGCGAACAGCGACTGTCTCGGGCGCTCGAGGCGTACACCGCCTGGCGCGAGGAGGACGGCCAGGAGCGGCTGGACTACGTGTTCATCGACTGCCCGCCGTCCCTGGGACTGCTGACGGTCAACGCGTTCGTGGCGGCCGAGGAGGTGCTCATCCCGATCCAGGCCGAGTACTACGCCCTCGAGGGCCTCTCCCAGCTGCTCAAGAACGTGCAGATGATCCAGAAGCACCTGAACCCGCGCCTGCAGGTGAGCACCATCCTGCTGACGATGTTCGACGCGCGGACCAACCTCGCGGTGCAGGTGGCGGAGGAGGTTCGGACGCACTTCCCGGAGCAGCTGCTGAACACTGCGATCCCCCGCAACGTCCGCATCTCCGAGGCCCCCAGCTATCAGCAGACGGTGCTGACCTACGACCCGGCCTCGGCCGGCGCCGTGGCGTACCGGGAGGCGGCCGCAGAGATCGCCGGCCGCGGTGCGCCGGCCGTGAAGGGCTGACGCGCAGGCGGTCAGCTGCGGTGGTCGCCGGATGGCGCTGCTGACGACGACGAAGCCCGCCGGAGGGAGCGATCCCCCGGCGGGCTTCGTCGTGAGTGAGTGCGGCCCGAAAGATGAGGGATGGGAAGACAAGCGGAATCGCTGGGCACGATGGAAGTTCGTGTTTCACGTGAAACAACGGTCTCCGTGGTGCGAGCGTGGTGTCGCCGCAGCGGGACGATAAGGAGGGGTGCCCGTGGTCGACCGCTTCCGTCTGACACGCTCCCGCCTCCTCCCCTGTGCCGGCCCGTCTGCCGCGTCGGCCAGGCGCACCTGTCGCAGGGCGTGGGGCAGCCGCAGGCGGCGACACACGAGCTCACGGGGCGGGATGGACGGCACGGCCGCGGGCGGTGACGGCGGCCGTGCAGGGTCCGGTCCGTCCCCGCTCCTCCACGGGGGTGCGTTGCAGCCCCGAGGATGCAGCCGTCGAGGAGACCGGGTGCCGCGTCTGGGCGCCACTCCCCTCCCCCACGATCAGCCCTGCTCGCGGTCGGTGACGTGCAGGGAATGGGGAGCGAGAGCGGAGCTCGAGCCGTGGTGTCGCCGAAGGGGCGCGGGGCCGGTCGGTCGTCCGCGTGTGCGAGAGCAGACGTCAGCGGCGTGGCGGAGTGCTGTGCTTCGTCTGAGTAGAACGGGCCGGATGGCGGCGCCTGATGGACAGGTCTGCTGTGCATTCCTGTGCCCGGAGTAGGAGCGACTCCGGCGAGGTGGGGTGGCCGCAGACCCCAATGTATACAAAGGCAAGCGTCTGAGCTGGCGAGTTGCGGAGTGAGCAGTGTCTGGCCGCGTCCGTCGATGTTGATATGTGTGCGAGTTCTGTGGACAGGAAGACGTCGAGGGAGCGCGGTCGTGAATTCATGGGAGGCGTCGGCGGACCCCGGTGAGTTCGCTGGTGCGTCCGACGTCGAGGCACGGTTAGGTGTGAACGGGAACTCGGGTGTGGTCCCCTTCCCCTCCGGGGATCTCGGGGAGTCTCGGTTTGAGACGGGGTGGTGCCTTGAGTCCTGGTGATCCTGTGACGAGGCGGGAGTCAGAGTGTCGAGTGATGGGGCGGTCGTCGGAGGTTTCACGTGAAACACCGGGTTCCTGTGGCGATCCCTGAAGGAAGCCACGCGCGCAAGGGCCGACGAGGTGAAGCCCCGGTTCCCCCATGAGACGACCCTCAGATCCTCGTAGACGGTGGGCTGGCAGAAAGAATGGATCCACAACGTGGGATGGGGACTTGTCGTGTCACGCTATTGTCGGCCGGCGCTTGGCTTGCGCAGCGAGCCGTACGGCCAACGGCAGAAAGTCGGTGCATGCTGCGCTGGCATGGGCCCGCCGTCCGGTGTTCCCGCCGAGTCTGCGCCGCGCGTTTCACGTGAAACAGAACGACTGCTGGTCTGTGCTCGACGGGTCCGCGTTATTACGTCAGCGACGCGAGAAGTCCGAACCTCAAAAAGTTCTCACGCCCCCTGCTGGTGCCGGCGTCGGGATGCGACCCGCTGGTGGGCCGGCATCCGTGGCATGCGTGATCCGTCGGCGCTTCCAACGGACCGTTTCACGTGAAACGAGCTTCGGGTGAGGGGCCGTACCGCGAGATCACCACTTCGGGCTATCCACGGAACACACGATCAGTGCCGCCAATGGGGTGACCGAGAACGACATGACAAGATGGCACCGGTTCGTGAGGAGCAACCACGTCAACCATCGGGGGTCCACGTCCGTGTTCTCTGCGACAGACGCATTCGTGTTTCACGTGAAACAAGGTCGTCGACGCGACGTTCGATTCGTCAGCGGCGCGCGTGGGAGGAACCACTAGCACAGGGCGGCGCGAAGTCCGAGCTCAGCCGTTCGGTGATTCCAGTGTGCACCTCATACCGCAGGGGAGTGGAGCGGTGCTTCGCTACTGGTCCGACACTTTCCATCTGCTAACGCGCAATATCCTGCGGGTGGCCAGCGTATCTGAGCACCGTCCGCACGGATGGTTGATCACCCCGCTTCATCAAAAACACAAGCCGTTACAACTGTGATTCCTCAAACACCCACTGGCTGGCTGAGGGATCGCGTTTCATGTGAAACGGGTGGATCTCAAGAGGGAGCAGGAGGGGGTCCGAGGTTGCAGCGGCATCCTCCTGGAGCGCTCCACCTCGGAGTGTTCCACGTGAAACACTCACTCTCGCGGCAGACGTCCACGCGCGCGCCCAGCCCTTCGTCGCCTGAGTCCATCACAGACGTGCATGGCAGAACCGAGGCCCGAACATCACTGCACCCCCGGCAGCTCAGGCCCACGCGTCGCCACCAACAGTCGGGCCCCCCGCGCACCGTGCGGGGTGTCCTCACGCCGCACGGGATCATCGAGATCAGACCGCTCACCTACACTGATCACAGACCCACTCACTGCAGGAGGACCCGTTGAAGACGAGCCGTCGAGGAGGCCTGGGGCGAGGCCTCGGCGCCCTGATCCAGAGCACTGTCGAAGTCCCGGAAGAGAACGCCGAGACATCCTCCCCGAAGGACTCTCCGCTGCCCGCGACGAGTGGCCCGAAGGCCGCCGCGGCAGCGGAGACCACGACGACATCGACGCGAAGCACCGCGACCACCGAGACGTCCGGGGATTCCACTGAGCCGGACCCGTCGGCCTCGCCGCGAAAGGCCATGGGACGCACAGCCCAGACCGGGAAATCAACGTCCACGACTGGCCGGAACACCACGTCCGGCACGAAGGCAGGGGCCACCTCGTCGAAGCATGCCTCTCGACCCGCTCAGCGTCCCGTCGACGTCTTCTTCTCCGCCGACTCGGAGGACGCACCTGCGGCGCGCTCGACCAAGGGGCGCCCGGCCATGCCGACGGTGAAGGCGCCCAGCAAGCGTGCCACCTCCGCGGCGTCGTCGAGGAAGGACCCGGTGGACTCGACCGCAGAGTCCGCCGCGACCGAGGGGACCGTGTCCACGGACATCGCGGTCCTGCGGGAGATCCCGGTGGGGGACATCCACCCGAACCCGCGGCAGCCGCGTGAGGTGTTCGATGAGGACCACATGGCGGAACTGGTCACCTCGATCCGCGAAGTCGGCATCCTGCAGCCGATCGTCGTGCGCGAGGTGGACGGACCCACCCCCTATGAGCTGATCATGGGCGAGCGCCGGTGGCGCGCCACCCAGAAGGCCGGCCTGGACATCATCCCGGCGATCGTCCGCCAGACCCCGGATCAGGACCTCCTGCGGGACGCCCTGCTGGAGAACCTGCACCGCTCCCAGCTGAACCCGCTCGAAGAGGCCGCCGCCTACCAGCAGCTCATGGAGGACTTCGCCTGCACGCAGGAGGAGCTCTCGCAGCGCATCGGCCGCTCCCGTCCGCAGATCTCCAACACGCTCCGACTGCTCAAGCTGCCGCCCCTCGTGCAGCGCCGTGTGGCCGCCGGCACGCTCTCGGCCGGCCATGCTCGCGCGCTGCTCGGTCTCACGGACCCGTCGGACATGGAGCGTCTGGCGCAACGGATCCAGTCCGAGGGCTTGTCTGTCCGGGCCACGGAGGAGGCTGTCGCGCAGCTGCAGGGCGGGCTCCGGCCGGGGCGCACGCCGCGGCGCAGCTCGGACGACGCTCGCCATGAGCGCCTGGACCACTACGCCACCGCGCTCACCAGCCGCCTGGACACCGCCGTGAAGATCACCCTCGGCGCGCGCAAGGGCCGCATCGCCATCGACTTCACCACCGTGGAGGACCTGAACCGCATCATGGACCTCATCCAGGGTGGTCAGGACGGTAAGGGGAAGGGCAAGAAGTCCTGATCCGGGGCTCCCGCGGACGGCGTCCACGGGCACCCGCCGCTGGTCCTGGAGATCAACGCACGACGGCCCCGCCACCCTTTCGGGTGACGGGGCCGTCGCGGTGAGTGGGGGAGGGGCTCAGCCGAGCAGGGCCGAGAACTCCTTCTCCAGCGCGGCCTTGGGCTTGGCGCCCACGGACTCGACGACCTTCTCGCCGTTCTGGAAGCCCACGACGAGCGGGATGGAGGTGACGCCGAAGCGCGCGGCGATGGCCGGGTTCTCGTCCACGTTGAGCTTGGCGATCACGGCCTTGCCCTCGTGCTCCACGGCCATGTCCTCCAGGACGGGCCCGAGCATGCGGCACGGGCCGCACCACTCGGCCCAGAAGTCCACGAGGACGGGCAGCTCGGACTGGAGGACCTTCTGGTCGAAGTCGGCATCGGTGACGGTGATGGTGCTCATGGCAGCCTCCTGGGGGTTGTTCTGTGTCTGACGAGGGTGGACAGGGGTGTTATTGACATGACCCATGACGCTCTGTCAGGGGTCATGAGTCAGTGGCTCATGCCGGGACCACGTCCGACTCCGGGCCGGCCGGCGCGGCCTCCTCCACGTCGGCCACGGTCGCGAGGTAGTGCTCCACGTCCTGGGCGGCCACGCAGCCCGAGCCGGCGGCGGTGATGGCCTGGCGGTAGGTGTGGTCCGTGACGTCGCCGGCGGCGAAGACGCCCGGCTGGGAGGTCCGCGAGGACGGATGGTCGATGCGGATCGTGCCATGCTCCGTCAGGTCGACCTGGCCCTGCACCAGGTTCGTGCGCGGGTCCTGGCCGATGGCCACGAACAGGCCGGTCACGTCCAGCGTGGACGCCTCGCCGGTGCGGGTGTCCCGCAGGCGGAGGGTGTTGACCTTGTCGTCACCGGTCACCTCCGTGACCTCGGTGTTCCACCGGAACTCGATCTTCTCGTTCTCCATGGCCCGGTGGGCCATCACCTTGGAGGCCCGCAGCTCGTCCTTGCGGACCAGCACGGTGACCTTGGACGCGAACTTGGTGAGGAACAGGGCCTCCTCCATGGCGGAGTCGCCGCCGCCCACGACCGCGATCTCCTGCTCGCGGAAGAAGAAGCCGTCGCACGTGGCGCACCAGCTGACACCGTGGCCGGAGAGGCGCTCCTCGCCGGGAACGCCGAGCTTCCGGTAGGCGGAGCCGGTCGTGAGGATGACCGCGTGGGTGCGCAGCTGGGTCCCGTCGCCGAGCGTGAGCACCTTGGGGTTCGACGTCAGGTCGGCCTGCACGACGTCGTCGTAGACCACCTCCGTGTTGAACCGGCGGGCCTGGGCCTCGAGGTTCGCCATCAGCTCGGGCCCCTGCACACCCTCCGGGAAGCCCGGGAAGTTCTCCACCTCGGTGGTGTTCATCAGCTCGCCGCCCGCGGTCACCGCCCCGGCCACCAGGACCGGGGAGAGGTCGGCGCGGGCGGTGTAGATCGCCGCGGTGTATCCGGCGGGGCCGGATCCGACGATCACGACGTTGTGGACGATCTGGTCCTGGGCGGTGGGGGCCACGGGTTCCTCCAGTGGATCGGGGTGGTGGGCGCTCCTCCAGGACAACGGCGGAGGCACCGGCGGGTATTCCGCGGTGTCGGGGCCGCGGTGCGACGACGCCCCGGCGACGGCGGCCGGAAGGTCCGGCGCGCCGTCGCCGGGGCGTGGGATCAGCGGACGGTGATCTCGCCGAGGCGCAGGCCGAACGGGAGGTCCGGCGTCGTGCCCTCCAGCTGGGGCAGCGAGGTGAGGCTGACGATCACGTACTCGGCCTCTGACTCGGCGCCCTCGAACGGCACGGGGATGGAGACGGTGTCCTGGTCGAAGGTGCCGTTGCCGATCTCCTTGGCGTTCGCACCCTCGGGGGAGTCGGCGATGTAGGCGAACCAGGCACCACCGGTGGCCCCTGTGCTCTGCAGGGTCACCTCGTTCACCTCGGTGCGGTCCTCGAGCTGGACCACGAGGTTCATGCTCTCCACATAGCCGCCGAAGTTCGGCCGTGCGTAGGCGAAGGTGCGCCACACGGTGGTGGGGTCGCCGTCGATGAGGTTGGGCAGGTCCGCGTCGTGCTCGGCCTCGTGCTCCGGCAGGTCCGGCACCGAGCGCAGGGCCTGGACGGCCTTCGGGGCAGCCGTGGCGCTCTCGCTGGTCGAGGTGGGGGAGGGGCTGGTGCTCTCCGACGGCGACGGGGTGTCCGATGCGGACCCGGACGACGCAGACCCGGACGACGCAGACTCTGACGACGCGGCCGCGGCCTGCGGGGCCGGCCCGCCGCGCAGGTTCTGGGCCAGCAGCACCCCGCCCACGACGAGTGCGGCGAGCAGGCCGAGCATGAGGAGCAGGGCCAGCGGACCGCCGCCGCGCGTGCGGCCGTGGCCGTCGCCCGGGTCGGCCACCGTGGCGCCGTCGTCGCCCCCGGTGGTGGCCGGGGCGGCCTGGGCATCCGGAGCCGCGGCGGCCGTCGAACCGGCAGCCGCGGCGCCCGCTGCCGTTGCGACCCCGGCCCCGGCAGCCACCGGCGCCGCCGTGCCGCGGGACTCCTCGTGGGCGGTCGGCGCGGACTCGGCCACGATCGCTCGGCGGGGGACGGGGCGCTGGCGCCGCACGGGGATCGCCTCGGTGTCCGGGGCGACCGGCTCCGGCGGGTCGGTCTTCTCGGCCGCCACGGACTCGACGGGCTCGGTGGGCGGCGTGGCCCCGTCGGCATCGGCATCCGGGGCCTGCGCGGCGGCGGCCCCCGCCGCGACGGCCGGGAGTGCGGCGGTGCGCGCCTGGGCCTCGCGCTCTGCGGCCTCGCGTTCCTGGGCCGCGCGCTTCTCAGCCTCGCGCTCCGCGCCCTCCCGGGCCCGCTCCTCCTCGGCACGACGGCGGGCCTCGGCCCGGCGCTCGAGCTCGCGGCGCTCGGCCTCCTCCCGCTCCGCGGCCAGCCGGGCCTGCTCGGCCTCCCGCTCGCGCGCGGCCCGCTCCTCAGCCTCCTGCTCCGCCTGGCGACGGGCGCGCTCGGCCTCGGCGCGGCGCTCCTCCTCGGCACGCTCCTCCGCCTCCCGGCGCTCGCGTTCCGCGCGCTCGGCGGCCTCCTTGCGCTCCCGCTCGGCCCGCTCCGCGGCCTCCCGTTCGGCGCGGGCCTTCTCCTCGGCCTCCTTGCGCTCCCGCTCGGCGGCCTCCTTGCGCTCCCGCTCGGCCCGCTCGGCGGCCTCCCGCTCCGCCCGCTCGCGCTCCTCCTGCTGCTTCCGGGTGGCGGCGTCCGCCGCGGCCAGGGCCGACGCCCCGGCGGCCGCCTTCGCCGCGGTGCCGTCGGAGGGACGGACCCGCTCGGCGAGGCGCTCGGAGAGGCGGTTCAGGAACCCGGGACGACGCTGGGCCTCGTCCTCGTCTGCGCGGAGCCGGCGGTCGAGGTCGGTGTAGTACGCCTCGTCGTCGTCGTAGGCGTGGGGGTCTCCGGTCCGCGACTCACCGAACAGCTCGGAGCCGAGGCTGTCCGTCTGGAACGGCTCCACGTACAGCTCCTGCGGGTACGCCAGACCGAGCAGGACGTCCGGGTCGGGGTCCCCGCCGGCGATCAGGTACGTGCGGCCCTCCGACAGGCCCAGGTCGAGCACCTGCACGTCGTCGGTGCGCTCGCCCGTGGCCAGCTCCCGCGCGGACGAGGCCACCTGCGTGGCGTTCTCACGGGAGGCCACGAGCACGGTGACGCGGCGGTTGAGCACCTGGTCCGTGCCCAGGAACACCATGTCCTGGTCCGCGGACGTCACCACGTGCTGGGTGATGCGATAGCGGCCGCCCAGGACGGCGCCGACGGCGATGGGCTGGGGCACGGGCTCTTCTCCTGACGACGGGGTCGGAATCCGATGATACGTGGCGCGGCCGTCGCGGCCAGGAATCAGCCGACGCGCAGCAGACGGCCCAGCGCCGGCACGCGGGCGACGAGCGGCCGCAGGGCGTCGTCCAGCTCGGGGAACCGCATGGCCCGCAGCACCATCAGGTACACCGGCCCCATCGCCACGGCCGCCACCGCGCACGTGAGCAGCGCCGTCCCGATGGAGTCCCACGCGAACCCGCCGGTGTACCCGCCCAGCAGCCACACGACGACGGCGCCCGCGGCCGCCGCGGCCAGCGCGGCCAGGCCGGTCTGGACGTGGGCCCGCAGCACGGACGCGAGGCCGTAGTCCCCGAACCGGCGCACGGTGAGCACATGGGTCAGGACGAACTGGTACACGTACGAGACGGACGAGGCGAACGCGACCCACAGGGCCATGGACCACAGCGGCAGCAGCATCGCGCCCGCCCACGAGACCAGCAGCATCAGGAGCGAGCCGCTGACCTGGACCACCATCGGCACCTTGGCGTCCTCGGCGGCGTAGAACACGCGCAGCAGATAGAAGGAGCCTGAGCGGAACGGGATGGACAGCGCCAGCGCGAGCAGGACCGAGCCCACCGCGATGCCGGCCACCATCGCCGTCTCGGCCGTCGAGCCGAAGACGCGGCCCAGGGGGCCCGCCAGGACCACCACGCCGGCGAGGCAGAACATCAGCGGCACGGTGAACGCGCGCAGACCCTGCGCCGTCGTGCGCCGCACCGCGGACATGTCCTGGCGGCCCATGGCGCGGGCCAGCCGGTTGAAGAGCACGGTGGCCAGGGAGAGCACGAACACCGAATGGGGCAGCACGGCCATCAGCATCGCCATGTTGTACGCGGCCACACCGGGGATGGCCGCCTGGGCCATCTCGGCGCTCCAGGTCTCGGTGCCGGGGATGCGCAGCTCGCCGCGGTCGCGGGCCTCCGTGGCGGAGGTGACGTACCGCTGGCACAGCAGGAGCACCACGTTCGTGGCGACCATCGTGACCAGGGTGTACCCGGCGATCCGGCCGGTGTCCCGCAGGCCGATGCCCTTCCAGCCGAACCGCGGGCGCAGACCCAGGCCGAGCCCGCGCAGCGGCAGGAAGAGGATCACCGCCTGCAGCACGACGCCCAGGGTGTGGCCGCCGGCCAGCACGACCGTCTGCGCGGTCGTCCACCCGGCGAGGTCGTCGCCGGCCCGGTACGCCCCGAACATGCCCAGGTACAGCACGATCGCCCCGATCGCGACGACGTTGTTCAGCACCGGCGCCCACATGTAGGCGCCGAAGCGCCCGTTGGCGTTGAGCACCTGCCCCACCAGCGCGTACATGCCGTAGAAGAACACCTGGGGCAGACACCACAGGGCGAACACGGTGGCCATCTCGAGCTTCTCCGGCGACCAGCCGCGGGTCAGGGCCGTCATGAGCGGGGCCGCCGCCAGCATGACCACCACCGTGCCGGCGAGCATCACGAGCGTGCCGAGCGTCATCAGGCGGGAGGTGTAGTCCGCGCCCCGGTCGGCGTCGCGGGCGTGCTTGATCAGCTGCGGCACCAGCACCACGTTGAACACGCCGCCCACCAGGAGCAGGTAGATCACGTTCGGCAGGGAGTTGGCGATCTCGAAGATGTCGGCCATGTCCGCGGACAGGCCGATCGCCACCGTCACCAGCGTCGCACGGACGAGGCCCAGCACGCGGGAGAGGAGCGTGCCGGAGGCCATGATCGCGGTGGACCGGCCGGCGCGGCGCTCACCCTCGGGGGTTTCGTCCCCGGGGCCCACGGTGGTCGGATCCGTGGCGGGTGCGGGGTCCGTCGTCGTCGGCTCCTCGTCGGCGACGCCGGCGTGGGCGGGGTCCTGCGCTCGGCGCGGGGCGGGTCTGCTGCTCAAGGGTCACCCAATCGTGGTCGGAAGGCCCCGTGCCGGGGGCGGCGGATCAGGGGCGGGGGCCCCGGGCACCGCCCGGGGGGAAGTGCTGGTCGACCACCTGGCGGGCCAGGTCGACGATCCGGCGCTCGTTGGCGAAGGAGAGGCGGCGCGCGACGTCCTCGAGGCGCACCCACGCGACGTCCACGGCCTCGTGGTCCGGGTCGTTCTCCGTGGTCAGCTCGCCGCCCGTGGCGCGCAGCAGGAAGTGGTGCACGGTCTTGTGGACGCGGTGCCGGGCGACCGTGAACCAGTAGTCGATCGCGCCGAGCGGCTCGAGGATGTGGCCGGCGATCCCGGTCTCCTCCTCCACCTCGCGCACGGCCGCCTGCCGGTGGTCCTCCTCACCCTCGGGATGGCCCTTGGGCAGGCACCACTCGAGCCGGCCACCGCGGTTGTAGCGGGCGATCACGGCCACCTCGAGGCCGCCGTCGTGCTCGCGGACGATGACGCCGCCGGCGGAGACCTCCTCCACCGTGGGCAGGGAGGCGGCACCGGCGGAACGGGGTCCCGCGGGGGCCGGGGTGACGGGGCGCAGAGGCGGCTGCGGCCGGCGACGCCACGCCCCCAGCGCGGAGGGCAGGGGGGCGCCCCGGTGCGCGGAGGGATCGGGGCGGGTCATACCGTCAACTCTAGCCCGGCCCGCGCAGGCCCGTGCCGGGACCGTCTGGCACCCTTGTAGGCATCATGGATCTGACCACCGCCACCCACGCGCTGCCCCCCGGCTTCCCCGCGGACGCCACCCTGCCCGCCGTCGTCGTGGAGCTGGGGCGGAGGTTCGAGGCCGCCGGCCACGAGCTCTCCCTGGTGGGCGGCCCGGTCCGCGACCTCTTCCTGGGGCGGCCGTCGCTGGACCTGGACTTCACCACGGACGCCGACC
This sequence comes from Micrococcus sp. 63XJN7_8_ISO-PGPR-S23-253, assembly GCF_056173425.1. Taxonomy (NCBI): domain Bacteria; kingdom Bacillati; phylum Actinomycetota; class Actinomycetes; order Micrococcales; family Micrococcaceae; genus Micrococcus; species Micrococcus sp. 63XJN7_8_ISO-PGPR-S23-253. The sequence goes on along the minus strand of NZ_CM149673.1, from coordinate 2,485,973 downwards.
CGGACGCGTCCGAGGCCGTCGGCGCCGGCTGGGCGGACGCCACGTGGGACGTGGGGCGGCGGTTCGGGACCATCGGCTTCCGCAAGGCCGGCTGGCAGCTCGAGGTCACCACCTACCGGGCCGAGCAGTACGACCCGGCCAGCCGCAAGCCGCAGGTGGCCTTCGGTGACAGCCTCGAGGACGACCTGCTGCGCCGCGACTTCACCGTCAACGCCATGGCCCTGCGCCTGCCCGCCCTCGAGCTCGTGGACCCCTTCGGCGGCATGCGGGACCTGCACGCCGGCGTGCTGCGCACCCCCGGCGCCCCCGAGGACTCCTTCTCCGACGACCCGCTGCGCATGATGCGCGCCGCCCGGTTCGCCTCCCAGCTCGGCTTCGCCGTGGCCCCCGAGGTGGAGCAGGCCATGACCGCGATGGCCGAGCGGATCACGATCATCTCCGCCGAACGCGTCCGCGAGGAGCTCGTCAAGCTCGTGTGCGGGGCGCACCCGCGCGCCGGCCTCGACCTGCTCGTGCGCACCGGGCTGGCCGACCACGTCCTGCCCGAGCTGCCCGCCCTGCAGCTCGAGTCGGACGAGCACCACCGCCACAAGGACGTCTACGCCCACTCCCTGACCGTGCTGGAGCAGGCCATGGAGCTGGAGGGCGAGTACGCGCCGTCGACCCCCGACCCCGTGCTGCGCCTGGCGGCGCTGCTGCACGACGTCGGCAAGCCGGCCACGCGCCGCTTCGAGAAGGGCGGGGCCGTCACCTTCCGGCACCACGAGACCGTGGGCGCCAAGCTCGTCCGCAAGCGGCTGCGCGCCCTGAAGTTCGACAACGACACGATCAAGGCGGTGGCCCGCCTGGTGGAGCTGCACATGCGGTTCTACGGCTACGGCGACGCCGGCTGGACCGACTCCGCCGTCCGCCGGTACGCCCACGACGCCGGCGACCTGCTGCCGCGCCTGCACGCGCTGACCCGCTCGGACGTGACCACCCGCAACCGTCGCAAGGCCGAGCGGCTGGCCCACGCGTACGACGACCTCGAGCGGCGCATCGCCGAGATCGCCGAGGCCGAGGAGCTCGCCGCCGTGCGGCCGGACCTGGACGGGCAGCAGATCATGGCGCTGCTGGGGATCCGCCCGGGCCCGGTGGTGGGCCGGGCGTACAACCACCTGCTGGAGTGGCGCCTCGACGAGGGCCCGCACGAGCCGGCCGAGGCCGAGGCGGAGCTGCGGCGCTGGTGGGCCGAGCAGCCGGAGGCCCAGCAGGACTGAGTCGGCGCGGCGGGCCTTCCACCCGTCGTCGGGTCGGGACCACACTGGCCGCATGGCTGAGAAGAAGACCGAGAAGAACGGCGCCCCCATGGGCCCCGGCACCTCCAGCATCAAGGATCCCGAGGTCTACGAGGCGCTGCGCCGCGAGGGCGCGAGCGAGGAGAAGGCCGCGCGGATCGCCAACGCGTCCGCCCGGGACGGCCGGGACGAGGTCGCCGAGCGCGGTGGCGAGGCCGGCTCCTATGAGGACTGGACCAAGGACGAGCTCGAGAAGCGGGCCCGCGAACTCGACATCGAGGGCCGCTCCACGATGACCAAGGCCGAGCTCATCGAGGCGCTGCGGAACCACTGACCGGCGCCCGCCCCCCGCTTCCGGGGGCGGAATCCGGTGCTGTGCCCGTGGGATACCGCCGGAAATCGCCCCCAACGCGGTGGGGCGGGCGGGGATGGCCGGAGGCTTTGGCCCATCCAGGTCCGGATGGAATGATCGACCGCTGTGAGTCCCGACCAGCGCACCGCGTCCGTGCCCCGCCATGCCCTGTCGTCCGAGGACGGCGTGCCCGCCGTCAAGGTCGGCACGCGGGTCAGTCGCGGCCCCGGCCGGGTGACCGCCCTCGACGGGCTGCGGGGGATCGCGGTGCTCGCCGTGCTCGTCTTCCACGCCTGGCCCACCTTCCTGCGCGGCGGGTTCGTGGGCGTGGACATGTTCTTCGTGCTCTCCGGCTTCCTCATCACCACCGGCCTGGTCCGCGGTGTGGACGCGGGACGGGGCGTGGCGCTGGGCACCTTCTGGATGAAGCGCATCCGGCGACTCGTCCCGGCCATGCTGATGGCGCTCGTGGGCACCACCGCGCTCGCGTGGCTGGCGGTGGACGAGTTCCCCGCGGGCCTGGGCCGCCAATGGTTCGGCGCCCTGACCTACACCAGCAACTGGGTGATGATCCTGCAGGGCGGGGACTACTTCAACCGCGCCTCGCCGCCCCTGTTCGAGCACCTGTGGTCCCTGGCGATCGAGGAGCAGTTCTACATCCTCTGGCCCCTGCTGATCTGGGGGCTGCTCCTGCTCACCTGGCCGCCGCGCAGCACGGTGAACTCGGGGCGGGTGGCGGACCGACGTCGCATCCTGGTGGTCGCGGTCGCGGCCGTGGCCTCCGCGGCGTGGATGGCCTGGGGCTCGTGGCACGGGTTCGAGCAGGCCCGCCTCTACTTCGGCACGGACACCCACGCCTTCGGCCTGCTGTTCGGCGCGTGCGTGGCGATCGGCCTGGCCCATGTGCCCCGGCCCGAGCACGGCGGCCCCGAGCCGCGGACCTCGGCCACGCGGGTGGCCGTCGCCTGGGGCGCCGTCGCGGTGCTCGCGGCGGGCTTCGCCCTGGTCGACGGCGGCCACGCCAGCACGTACCGCGGAGTGCTGGCGGGCCTGTCCGCCGTCGTCGCGTTCATCGTCTGGCACGTGGTGCAGGGTGACCGGCGCGACTCGCTCTCGCGCGTGCTGGGCAACGGGTTCCTGCGCTGGTGGGGGCGCCGCTCCTACGCCGCGTACCTGTGGCACTGGCCGCTGCTCGTGATCATGCGCGTGATGGTGCCCGTGGACGCCCCCGGGTGGGTCGAGCCCGTGGCCGCCGGCGCGATCCTGCTGCTGACCGCCCTGATCGCCGACCTGAGCACCCGACTGATCGAGGAGCCCATCCTCCACGAGGGGTTCAGGGGCGCCTTCGGCCGCTGGGGCGCGACCGCGCGACGGGCGTTCACGGGCGGGGCCGGGCCCATCGGCCGGCTCGCGGCCGCCGCCACGGCGCTGGGGCTCGTGGCCGTCCCCACGGCGGCCGTGGCCGCCGTGGTGCACTCGCCCGCGCAGACCCAGCTCGAGCAGGACATCGCCCAGGCGGAGGAGTCCCTCAAGGCCGCCCAGGCGGCGCAGCAGGCGGCCCGCGAGTCCCGCGCGGCGGAGCAGTCGAAGCGGGCCGAGGCGTCGGCCTCGGCCTCGCCCGGCTCGGCCGCCCCCGGGGACGCGGAGGACTCCGCCGGCGCGACGCCCTCGCCCGGATCGTCCGCCGAGCCGTCCGGGCTCGGGCTCGGCGACCCGGCCGTCACGCGCCCCACGTACTCCAAGGAGCAGCTCACCGCGGCCCTGCCGCCGTCCGAGCTCGGCCCGGACGTCACCCTGATCGGCGACTCCGTCTCGCTCTCGGCCGCGCCCACGCTCATGGAGCAGCTGCCGGGGATGCTGCTCGAGGCGGAGGTGGGCTACCAGATCTGGGACGCCGCGGACGAGCTCGAGAAGCTCAAGGCGGACGGCCAGCTGAGCGACGTCGTCGTGGTGGCCCTGGGCGCCAACGGCACCACCCACCGGGGCGACTGGGAGAAGATCCTGGCGGCCGTCGGCGAGGACCGACTGCTCGTGCTCGTGGTGCCGCACGGCCCGATGGACTGGATCTCGGACGTGCAGACGCAGATGGAGGCGCAGGCCAAGGCCCACCCGGACCGGATCGTCCTGGCGGACTGGGACGCCACGGCGAAGCAGCACGTCACCGACTTCTCCGCCGACGGCGTGCACCCCCGCGCCGACGGCCAGGCCATGTACGCCCAGCTCGTCCGGCTCACCATCGAGGACCGGCTCGGCGCCCGGCGCTGAGCGCGGTGGCCGGGGCGGCACGCGCCCCCACGACGACGCCGGCCCGTCACCTCCACGGGGAAGGTGACGGGCCGGCGTCGTGCGCGGTCCGGGCGGGACCGGGCGGGTCAGCGCTCGATGTCGCCGCGGATGAAGGCCTCCACGAGCTCGCGCGCCGCCTCGTCGTTGTGCTGCACGGGCGGGGACTTCATGAAGTAGGACGAGGCCGAGAGGATCGGGCCGCCGATGCCGCGGTCCAGGGCGATCTTCGCGGCGCGCACGGCGTCGATGATCACGCCGGCCGAGTTGGGGGAGTCCCACACCTCGAGCTTGTACTCGAGCGAGACCGGGGCGTCGCCGAAGTTGCGGCCCTCGAGGCGCACGAACGCCCACTTGCGGTCGTCGAGCCAGGCCACGTAGTCGGACGGGCCGATGTGCACGTCCTTCTCGCCCAGCTGCGCGGAGGTGTTGGAGGTGACGGCCTGCGTCTTGGAGATCTTCTTGGACTCCAGGCGCTCGCGCTCGAGCATGTTCTTGAAGTCCATGTTGCCGCCCACGTTGAGCTGGTAGGTGCGGTCCAGGGTGACGCCGCGGTCCTCGAACAGCTTGGCCATCACGCGGTGGGTGATGGTGGCGCCGATCTGGGACTTGATGTCGTCGCCCACGATCGGCACGCCCGCGGCGGTGAACTTCTCGGCCCACTCCGGGGTGCCGGCGATGAACACGGGCAGGGCGTTCACGAACGCGACGCCGGCGTCGATCGCGGCCTGGGCGTAGTGCTCGGTGGCCAGCTGCGAGCCGACGGGCAGGTAGCAGACCAGCACGTCCACCTTCGCGTTACGGAGGGCCTGGGCCACGTCCACGGGCTCGGCGTCCGACTCCTCGATGGTCTCGGCGTAGTACTTGCCGAGGCCGTCCAGGGTGGGGCCGCGCTGGACGGTGACGTCCGCGTGGGGCACGTCCGCGATCTTGATGGTGTTGTTCTCGGAGGCGGTGATGGCCTCGGACAGGTCCAGGCCGACCTTCTTCGCGTCCACGTCGAACGCGGCCACGAACTCGAGGTCCGACACGTGGTAGTCGCCGAACTGCACGTGCATCAGGCCCGGGACCGTGTCCGTGGCCTTCGCCTCGCGGTAGTACTCCACACCCTGGATGAGGGATGTTGCGCAGTTGCCCACGCCGGCGATGGCGACGCGGATGGGGTTGGTGGCCACGGTCTGGTTCTCTCCTCGACTGTCCGGAACGGGTGCGGGCACGCGGGGCGCGCACAGGGGGCCCGCACCGTTCGGCGGGGCGCTCACCCGGGGATCAACCCCGCCAGTCTACGACCGACGACGGCGGCCCCGCCCGTCCGGTGTCCGGGCGCCTTCCTAGGATGGGGGGCATGAGATCGGCCCCCGCGCATGCCGCGACCCCCAGCGAGCCGCCCACTCACGCCGCGGACGGCGCCCCGAGCGACGCCGTGACCACCCCGGGTGTCCCCGCCGGGCGTTCCGCTGACAGCGCACCGTCCGGGGCCCTGCCCGCCCCCGGGGAGCGCGGCGGCCGCTTCCAGCTCGCCGACGGCCTCGCGGCGAACGTCCCCGGACGGGGGACCGGCTCGTGGGCCGGGCCCGCGGCGCTGACGGGGCTGCTGGTGGCTCTGGCCGCCGTCGTGACCGTGCTGCAGAAGTCGCCGTGCCTGCTGCACGGCTGGGGCGCCCCGAACGTCTACTACGCGGGCTGCTATTCGGACTGGGCCGCGCTCTACGGCGGGCGCGGGTTCGCGGCGGACCCGTGGGCGCCGTTCCGGGCGGGCTCCACGTTCGAGTACCCCGTGCTGATGTCCGTCGTGGGCTCGGTGGCGGCCTGGGTCACGCAGGCGCTGCCGTTCTCGCCGGAGCAGGGCACGGTGGTGTTCTGGCTCGTGAACCTCGGGTTCGTGGTGGTGCTGTGGGCCGTCGTCGCGGTGCTGACCGTCCGGATGGCGGGGCGCCGGTGGACGGACGGGCTCATGGTGGCCGTGGCCCCGGGGATCGTGCTGGCCGGCACCATCAACTGGGACCTGTGGGCGGTCGCCCTGCTGGCGTGCGGCATGTACGCGTGGTCGCGCGGCCGGTCCCTGACGGCGGGGGTGCTGTTCGGCCTCGGCGCGGCCATGAAGCTGTATCCGCTGCTGATCCTGGGGCCGCTGCTGATCCTGGCGGTGCGCTCGCGGCGGTGGCGGCCGTTCCTGCTCGCGGCCGGGGGCACGGTGGCGGCGTGGGCGGCGGTCAACGTGCCGCTCATGGCGGTGAACTTCCAGGCGTGGTCCGTGTTCTTCACCTTCTCCGGCGAGCGCGGGCCGGGCCTGTCCAGCGTGTGGCACGCGTGGGACGTGACCGCCGCGCAGGCCGGGTGGGCGTTCGTGCCGGAGGACTCCCTGACCCTGCTGGCCTACGGGACCTTCGCGGTGTGCTGCCTCGGGATCTTCGTGCTGGGCGTGCGGGTGCGGCACACCCCGCGGCTGGCCCAGCTGACGTTCCTGGTGGTGGCGGCGTTCGTGCTCACCAACAAGGTGTACTCACCGCAGTTCGTGGTCTGGCTGATCCCGCTCCTGGCGCTCGCCCTGCCGCGCTGGCGGGACTTCTGGGTGTGGCAGACGGTGGAGGCGCTGCACTTCTTCGCCGTGTGGATGTACCTGGCCAAGGGGGTGGCCGAGACCCCGCCGCAGCACTCCATGGACGACTCCGTCTACGTGGCCGCGATCCTCGCGCACATGCTCGCCGTGCTGTGGCTGTGCGGGCGCGTCGTGTGGGAGATGCTGCACCCGGCCGAGGACCTCGTGAAGCGCGACCACGGCGGCCACCCGGACGCCGACCCGCTCGCCGGCGCGTACGCCGCGGACGCCAGCCCGGTCCGGGGGCGCTCAGGCCGGCCGGCCGCGGTTCAGGCGTAGTCCCAGCGGTGGATCGGGCAGTCCGGGGACGACGGCGGTGCGGTCGTCCCCGCCGCGGCGGCGCCGTCCTCGCGGGGCGGCGGCGGACAGACGCACGGCGCCCCGGAGGCGGCCGTGGCCGCCTTCATCTGTTCGCGCCAGATCACGTGGGGGTCGGTGGCCGGGTCCGCGGCCGCGCCGGGGTGCACCGGACGCGCGGCGCCGTCGTCGTGGGCGGGGGTGCGGGCCGCGTCCCCGTCCCGGGTGAAGCCCATCCGCACGATGGCCCAGCCGCCCACGGTCCACGCCACCAGGAGGAAGACCCCCACGGCGACGGCGATCATGATGTCCACGGCGGGCTCCTCCTGCGCTGACGGGGCGGGCGATGCGGCGGGGCCGCTTCCGGGCCAGGGTAGCCGGATGGGGTGGTGGGGCGCGGTACGGTCGAGGCATGACCCCCGTGACCCGTGACACCGCCGCCGAGCTGCCCGCCCACCTGCGGGACCTGGCCGAGTTCGTGACCGCCTCGCCCTCCAGCTACCACGCCGCGGAGGAGGTCGCCCGCCGCCTGGAGGCCGTCGGCTTCACCCGCCTGGACGAGACGGCCGACTTCCCGTCGGCCCCGGGCGGCTACGTGGTGGTGCGCGACGGCGCGGCGGTGGCCTGGATCGTGCCGACGGGCGCCGGCGCGCTGGGCCGCCACGAGGGCGCTGAGCCGCGCGCGGCCGGGCCGGACGAGGCGGGGCCGAGCGCCGCCGTCGTGCCGGTGTTCCGCGTCCTCGGCGCGCACACGGACTCGCCGGGGTTCAAGCTCAAGCCGAACCCGGCCACCGTGACGGCCGACGGCTGGGTGCAGGCCGGCGTCGAGGTGTACGGCGGCCCGCTGCTGAACTCGTGGCTGGACCGCGAGCTGCGGTTCGCCGGGCGTCTGGCCCTCGACGACGGCACGCAGGTGCTCGCCGCGACCGGGCCCGTGGGGCGCATCCCGCAGCTGGCCATCCACCTGGACCGCGAGGTCAACGAGGGGCTGACGCTGAAGCGGCAGCGGCACACGAACCCCGTCGTGGGGGCGCTCGCCCCGCGCGGCGAGGTCGACGGTCTGGCCGCCCGCGTGCCCGGTGACGTGCTGACCGCGCTCGCGGCCGCCGCCGGCGTGGACCCGGCCGCGGTGCGCGGGCACGACGTCGTGGTGGCCGACGCCCAGGCGCCCGGACTCTTCGGGCTGGCGGGCGAGTTCTTCGCGTCGGGCCGGCTGGACAACCTGAGCTCGGTGCACGCGGGCCTCGTGGCGCTCGAAGAGCTGGCGCGCGAACACGGCGGCGCCGAGGGGCCGATCGCGTACGAGGGGACCGTCGCGGGCGGGGTGGCCGGTGAGGCGTCCGGCGCCCCGGTGATCCCGCTGCTCGCCGCGTTCGACCACGAGGAGCTGGGGTCGGCGTCGCGGTCCGGGGCGGCCGGGCCGCTGCTCGAGGAGGTCATGGGGCGCGTGCTCGAGGCGCTCGGCGTGGCCGGGCAGGGCCGGGCGCGGGCGATCGCGGGGTCCTGGCTGCTGTCCGCGGACGCCGGCCACCTGGTGCACCCGAACTACGCCGAGCGGCATGACCCCGTGAACCACCCGCGCGTGAACCACGGCCCGCTGCTGAAGATCAACGCCAACCAGCGCTACGCCACCGACGCCGGGGGCGAGGCCGCGTTCGCCCGCTGGTGCGGCGTGGCGGGGGTGCCGTTCCAGGAGTTCGTCTCCCACAACGACGTCCCCTGCGGCTCGACCATCGGCCCGATCTCGGCGACCCGCCTGGGCATCCGGACCGTGGACGTGGGCCTGGGCCTGCTGTCCATGCACTCGGCGCGCGAGATGTGCGGCGTGCGGGACGTGGAGCACCTGACGGCGGCCGTGCGGGAGTTCTTCCGCGGGGTGTGAGGCGCGGCGGCGGATGACGGCCGCCACGAGCGGCGTGCGCGGGGCTGCGTCAGCCGGCGGAGCCCGGGGTCACACCGTCCGAAAGTTGCCGACATTGACCAAGGGCGTGCCGTTCACGACGGCGGAGCCGCGCCCGTTGACCGACACGCTGGCGAGGGCCGTGCTGCAGTTGCTGTACCACCCGATGCGCGGCAGGGTGATGGTGCCTGAGACGGGGGCGGGTACCGGGGTTACCGCGGTTTGGAGATTGCTGTAGTAGCGGTAGTACGGGGTGCCGTTGTTGGTGTACAGGACCGGACTGCCGGTCCCGGAGACCTCACGGACGGGGGTGCTCCAGGACGGGGTGGTGCTCGTCCAGGTGAAGGTGGTGGGGTTCTTCCCAGTCTCCATCGCATCCACCACGCTCCTCTGCACCAGGACGGAGGCGGTCACGTTCGTCACCGTGGAGCCGGCTTGCACATTGGCGATCCGGTAGTAGGTGTTGACGTCGTCCGTGGTGACGCTCAAGCGGGTCGAACCCGAGCCACAGGCCGTCACTGTCGTGCCGGGCCCGGCCCCCGCGGTGCCGCGGGTGACCAGGAACGAGCGGTCGATCCGCGGGGGAGGGCTGGCCGCCTCGGCGGGGGCAGCGGCGGCGGCGACGACGGTCGGCACCGCCCACGCGAGGCTGCTGGCGACTCGGCGGCGGGAGGGGACGGACTGGGACGGCTGGGGCGCTGCCGACGTGGACTCTGACATGGGATGCTCCGAAACGTGAGAGGGGTGTGACGCAGGATGTGTGTCCTCCTTCCAAGGTACGTCGTCGTCGACCGAGGGCAAGCCCCGGCCACCCCACGGCCCCCTAGGGCGTGTCTGAGAATAGATGCACGAGTCAGCTGAGACCCTGGGGACATGTCCCGGTTCCAGATGCTCTCTGACACCCAATGGGAGTTGATCGCCCCGATGCTCCCGACCCGGACCGGCCGCGCCGGCAGGCCGTTCGCCGACGCCCGCGCCATGGTGGAGGCGATCATCTACCGGTACCGGTGCGGAATCGCTTGGAGGGATCTGCCCGAGGTCTACGGGCCCTGGCAGACCGTGTGGACCTGGCATCGGCGCTTGGCCGAAGAAGGCACATGGGACACGGTGCTGGCCACGCTGACCGCCGCCGCTGACGCCGAAGGCCTGATCGATTGGTCGGTCTCGGTGGACTCCACGATCGCCCGCGCGCATCAGCACGCGACGAACATCACCCGCCTCACAGGGGGATGGGTCGAACTACAAGAATCCGCGTGAGGAGCCGGCCGATCACGGCATCGGGCGCTCCCGTGGCGGGCTGAGCACGAAGATCCATCAGCTCGTCGATGGGACCGGGCTGCCGCTGGTCAGCCTGATCACCCCCGGCCAGGCAGGGGACTCCCCGATGCTGCTTCCTCTTCTGGAGCAGCTGCGCGTGACCCGGCCAGTAGGGCGGCCCCGGACTCGCCCCGAGGCCGTGCTGGGCGATAAGGCGTACTCCTCCCGGGCGATCCGCACCCACCTACGTGCCCGTGGGATCAAAGCGGTCATCCCCGAACCGGCCGACCAGCAGGGCCACCGCAGACGGCGCGGTGCCCGCGGCGGGCGCCCCGTCAGCCTCGACGCGGACGCCTACAAGGGCCGCAATGTCATCGAGCGTCAGTACGCTCACCTGAAGCAGTGGCGGGGTCTGGCGACCCGGTATGACAAGTACGCGATCATCTACAGGGCCGCTCTGGTCCTGAATGCTGTGCTCGCATGGTCAAAACGATTGTCAGACATGCCCTAGGGGTGGCACCTCATCTGCGGAGGCGCAGTGCTGGTATTCTTGACGGGATCCCCTGCGTGCCGCCGAAGAGTGCGGATGCATGCGTAAGGGGAGAACGCAGAACCTCCTGCCGCGGAGAGACCGCGGCCGCAAGCCCAGAGGAGGTGGGTTCGCATGCGTGCTTATGAGCTGATGGTGCTGATCGACCCTGAGGTCGACGAGCGCACCGTGGAGCCGACCCTGAAGAAGTACCTCGAGGTCGTCACGAACGCCGGCGGCACCGTCGACAACATCGACGTGTGGGGTCGCCGCAAGACCGCCTACGAGATCCAGAAGAAGTCCGAGGCCATCTACGTGGTCGTCAACTTCCAGTCGGAGCCGGCCGCCACCCAGGAGCTGGACCGTCTGCTGAACCTCAACGAGACGATCCTGCGCACCAAGATCATCCGTCCGGAGGAGCAGAAGATCACCGCTGAGTGATCCTCGTACCGTGTCCGGAGGGTCTGAGAGCATCGGATCAGTCCCCGACGCCCCCACCGGAACCCCGCTGAGCAGTCCCGGATCCCCGGATCCGGTCACTGACCGGCAGAACCCCCGAAGACAGGAGTGACCATGGCAGGCGAGACCGTCATCACCGTGGTCGGCAACCTCACCGCCGACCCGGAGCTGCGCTTCACCCCGAACGGCGCGGCCGTCGCGAACTTCACCGTCGCGTCCACGCCCCGCACGTTCGACCGCCAGACCAACGAGTGGAAGGACGGCGAAGCGCTGTTCCTGCGCTGCTCGGTCTGGCGCGAGGCCGCGGAGAACGTGGCGGAGTCGCTGACCAAGGGCATGCGCGTGATCGTGCAGGGCCGCCTCAGGGCGCGCTCCTACGACGACCGGGACGGCAACCGTCGCACCAGCTGGGAGCTGGACGTGGACGAGGTCGGCCCGGCGCTGCGGTTCGCCACGGCCAAGGTCACCCGCGCCCAGCGCGGCGGTGGCGGCGGCGGTGGCTTCGGCGGCGGCCAGCAGGGGGGCGGCTTCGGCGGCGCCCCGGCCGGCGGCGGCTTCGGGGGGAACAACGACGGCGGCTTCGGCGGCGCCCAGCAGGGCGGCGGCTGGGGCGGCCAGCAGCAGGGCGGCGGCCAGGCCGCACCGCAGGACCCCTGGTCCGGCGGCGGTGGCGGCGGATGGGACACCCCGTCCTCCAACGAGCCCCCGTTCTGATCCTGCACTGACCGGGCGCGGCCCCCGCGGCCGCGACGGACACGGAACACCACGGACCTCTCCGTCCGGGCGCACCTTGCCCGGAGGGCCGCCCCGGCGGCCCATCCCACCCGCGACCCGGCACCGCCGGGCCGCACTGCACACGGCCCCGTGCCCCGCACGGGACGCCGCGTGATCCCATCCCGCAGAACCGTTCTGCGGGCTCCAGAGAACTCTGAAGGAGCACCACGATGGCGAAGGCTGAACTCCGCAAGCCCAAACCGAAGTCCAACCCGCTCAAGGCCGCCAAGATCACCGAGATCGACTACAAGGACGTGGCCTTGCTGCGCAAGTTCATCTCCGACCGCGGGAAGATCCGTGCCCGTCGCGTGACCGGCGTGACCGTCCAGGAGCAGCGCAAGATCGCCCAGGCCGTCAAGAACGCCCGCGAGGTGGCCCTGCTGCCCTACGCCGGCGCCGGCCGCGGCTGATCGAGCGAGCGAAGGAAGGAACACCCAGATGGCAAAGCTCATCCTGACCCAGGAAGTGGCCGGTCTCGGCACCTCCGGTGACGTGGTCGAGGTCAAGAACGGGTACGCCCGCAACTACCTGCTCCCGCGCGGTTTCGCCACCGTGTGGACCAAGGGCGGGGAGAAGCAGGTCGAGTCCCTGCAGAAGGCCCGCGCGGCCCGCGCCGTGGCGAACCTGGAGGACGCGCAGGCCCAGGCCGCGCAGCTCCAGTCCGCCACCGTGAAGCTCGAGCGCACCGCCGGTGCGGAGGGTCGCCTGTTCGGCGCCGTCCAGACCGCCGACGTCGCCGAGGCGATCGAGGCCGCCGGCCTCGGCTCCGTGGACAAGCGCTCGATCACCCTGCCGGCGCACATCAAGTCCGTGGGCAACCACGAGGCCCAGGTCCGCCTGCACGAGGACGTCATCGCGACCGTCCAGCTGCAGGTCGTGGCCGCCAAGGCCAAGAAGTGATCATCCGCTTCTGAGCCCGTCGCGCCTGCGGCGCGCACCCGAGGCCCCGGTCCGCTCTTCACGAGCGGGCCGGGGCCTCGTGCCGTGGGGGAACATGGAGGCCATGCCCTCCGCCCCACCGCCCTCCGACCCCGCCGGCTCGACGGCGGCCCCGCGCCCGCCGCTGTGGACGCGCCCGTTCATCCTCGTCAGCGCCACCTACCTGTTCGTGGCGATGATCTTCTACACGCTCATGACCGCCATGGCGCTCTACGCCGTCACGTCCTTCGGCGCGTCGGACGCAGAGGCCGGCGTCGTGGTGGGGGCGTTCGTGCTGGGCGCGGTACTCACCCGCATGACGACGACGCCCGCCACCTTCGCGTGGGGGCGGCGGCGGGTCCTGCTCGTCGCCTTGGCCTGCTACGTCCTCACGACGGCGGCGTACCTCTGGGCGGACTCCCTGGCCGCGCTGACCGCGGTCCGCCTGCTCAACGGCATGTGCTTCGGCGCGGCCGGCACCGTGCTGGCCACGGCCGTGCAGCGGATCGTCCCGCCCGTGCGCCGCTCCGAGGGCACCGGCTGGTTCTCCACGTCCATGACGCTCGCGGGCGCCGTCGGGCCGATGGTGGCGCTGCAGCTGAGCACCGCCGTCGGCTACGACGCCCTGTTCCGGGCGTGCATCGGCTTCACGGGCATGGCCCTGCTGGTCGCCCTGTTCGTGCGCGTGCCCGAGCCGCCGCTGACGGGCCGGTTCCGGCTGCACCGGGCGGACGTGTTCTCCGCGGAGGTGGCGCCGGCGGCGGGCGTGGCCCTTGCCTCCGGGTTCATGTACGGCGGCATCCTCGCGTTCATGGCCACGTTCGCGCAGCAGCAGGGCTACCCGGCGATGGTGCCGAGCCTGTTCTTCCTGCTCTTCGCCGCGGGCACCATCGTGGGCCGCGCCGTCCTGGGCGTGCTGCACGACCGGCACGGGGACAACGCCGTCGTCTACCCGATCCTCGCGGGCATGGCCGTCTCCTACGCGGTGCTGGCGCTGTGGCGGGAGCCGGCGGGCATGCTCGTGGCCGGCGCTCTGCTGGGGCTGACCTACGGGCCCGTGGTGAGCGTGTTCCAGACCATCGCGATCAAGGTGGTCCGGCCCACCGAGATCGGCGTCGCCACGGGCACGTTCTTCCTGCTCCTGGACCTCGGCACCGGCCTCGGCCCCATGGTGCTCGGCGCGGTGGTGGCCGCCGTCGGGATCCCGGTGATGTACCTGCTCTCCGGCGGGGTCGGGGTGGCGCTGCTGCTCTACTACCGGCTCGTGCAGGGCGGCCGGGCCATCGCCCGGCGCCCGTCCCCGGCCTGAGCGGGGCCGGGGACCGCCGTCGTCGTGGGGGTGCTCATGTGTCCCATCCCCCGATGTGCACGAGGGCGTCGCCGCGGTGCACCAGGGGTGCCTCGGTGCGGCCGATGACCACGCCGGTCAGCTCGGCCTTCACGTGCGCCAGGCGGCGGCCGAACGAGTTGTAGAGCGCGCCGATGCGGTCCCCGGCCCTCACGCGTTCGCCGAGGGAGACGTCCAGGTGCACGAGGCCGTCCGCGCGGGCGCGCACCCACGTGGACTGCCACACCAGGTAGGGGGCGTCCTGCTCGCCGTCGACGACGTCGGGGTGCACGGCCTCCGTGTCCTCGCCGGTGGCGTCGGTCGCCTCGGGCACGTCCGTGGTCCGCTCCTCGGGGACCTCGCCGGGCAGCGGACCGGGGGCGTCGACGACGGCGTCCGGCCCGGGCTCGGTGAGCCCGACGTCCGCGGGGTCCACCATGTCCAGGGCCGCGAGCACGCGCAGGACCCCGTCCACGCCGGGGGCGATCGCGTACTCGTCGAAGCGCCAGGCCTCACCGGCCTCGTAGAGCAGCACGCGGGCGCCGGCCTCGCGGGCCGCGGCGCGCAGGGAGCCGTCCCGCAGGCGGGCGTGGAAGAGCACGGGCGCGCCGAACGCCTCGGCGAGCGCGCGGGTCTGGGGGTCCTCCAGGTCGCACCGGATCTGCGGCAGGTTGGAGCGGCGGTCCGCGCCGGTGTGCAGGTCGATGCCCACGGTGCAGCGGCCGATCACCTCGGTCATCATCAGGTGCGCGATGCGCGAGGCGAGCGAGCCCCGGGCGGAGCCGGGGAAGGAGCGGTTCAGGTCGCGGCGGTCCGGCAGATAGCGGTCCCCGGCCATCACGCCGAGCACGTTGACGATGGGCACAGCCAGCAGGGTGCCGCGCAGGTGCGTGGGCTGCAGGCGCTCCAGGACGCGGCGGACGATCTCGATGCCGGCCACCTCGTCCCCGTGGATCGCGGCGGAGACCCACACGGTGGGCCCGTCCTCGCGGCCGTGCAGCACGTGCACGGGCAGGGTGACGTCCGCGCCCGTGACGAGCTGGGAGATCGGCAGGGACAGCTCATGGCGGCGGCCGGCCGGCACCTCGACCCCGCCGAACGCGAAGGGGGCGCGGGCGGGGCGACGGCTCACGCGCGTCCCCGGTTCCGGCGGCGCACGCCGCGCGGCGGCTGCCCGCCCACGTACGAGGCGGCGGGGTCCACGAGGAGGCCGCCGGCGGCCAGCGCGGTGCGCCCCACGAGCATGCGGAAGCCCATCTCGTCCCGGTGGGTCAGGGTCACCTCCGCCTCGATCGTGCGGCCGGCCAGGGTCAGCGGCATCACGACGACGACGCGCTCCTGCGCCTCGCCGTTCGAGGAGCGGACCGTGCGCAGGTCGGCCACCGGCAGCTCGGCCGTCCGCGCGTCCGCCGCCGAGGTCTGCCACGGGTGCACCTCGAACCGGACCCACGCGGCGCCGTCGCGGGCGAACCGCTCGATGCCGAAGGCGTGGAGCGCCGAGGTGCGGGCGCCGGTGTCGATCTTGGCCTTGATCCAGGGGGTGTGGGCGGCGGGCAGGCCGACCCATTCGCGCCAGCCCACCAGCCCCGGGCGAGCGGCGCCGTCGTCGGTGGGGGGCACGCCGTGGGGGGCCGGGGCCGTGTGCTTAGATTCAGACACGCCCCTCATCCTCCCAGGAAAGCGGTCATGAAGCTCGCCATCCTCTCCCGTTCCCTGCGCGCCTACTCGACGCAGCGCCTCAAGACCGCGGCGCTCGAGCGCGGCCACCAGGTGAAGGTCCTGGACACCCTGCGCTTCGGCATCGACCTCAGCTCGGACGAGCCCGATCTGATGTTCCGCGGCCGCCCCCTCTCCGGCTACGACGCCGTGCTGCCGCGCATCGGCAACTCGGTGACCTACTTCGGCACCGCCGTGGTGCGCCAGTTCGAGCAGATGGACGTCTACACGCCCAACACGGCCGCCGGGATCATGAACTCGCGGGACAAGCTGCGGGCCACGCAGATCCTCTCCCGCCACGAGATCGACATGCCCGCCACCGTGTTCGTGCGCAACCGCGGCGAGGTCTCCACGGCGATCGACATGGTGGGCGGGGCGCCCGTGGTGATCAAGCTGCTCGAGGGCACCCAGGGCATCGGCGTGATCCTGGCGCCGACCAAGAAGGTGGCCGAGGCGATCATCGAGACGCTGCACGGCACCAACCAGCAGGTGCTCATCCAGCGGTTCGTGGAGGAGTCCAAGGGCACGGACATCCGCGCGCTCGTGGTGGGGGACCGCGTGGTGGCCGCGATGCGCCGCCGGGCCCAGGGGGACGAGTTCCGCTCCAACGTGCACCGCGGCGGCACCGTGGAGCGCGTCGAGCTCTCGCCCGAGTACGCGGAGACCGCCGTGCGCGCCGCCCACATCATGGGCCTGCGCGTGGCCGGCGTGGACATGCTCGAGGGCGAGCACGGCCCGCTGGTCATGGAGGTGAACTCCTCCCCGGGGCTGCAGGGCATCGAGGCCGCCACGGACCTGGACGTGGCCGGCGCGATCATCGACTACGTGGCGGACCAGGCCGGCTTCCCGGACATCGACGTGCGCCAGCGCCTGGCCGTGTCCACCGGGTACGGCGTCGGTGAGATCACCGTGCACGCCGGCTCCGGCTGGGTGGGCCAGTCCATCGAGGACTCCGGGCTGCTCGCGAAGGACCTGCAGGTGCTCACCCTGCACCGCGGCACCTGCGTGTTCCCCAACCCCGCGGACACCAAGGTCCTCGAGGAGGGCGACCGGCTGCTCTGCTTCGGCAAGACCGAGAACATGCGCGCCCTCATCCCCGCCCGCGCCCGCCGCCCCAAGCGCGTGCGGAAGCTGCCGGCCACCCCGATCCTCGCCTCCGTCGCCGAGGAGGCCCCGGCGCCCGAGGCGCCCGCCGACGACGCCTGAGCCCGGGCGCGGGGCTCAGCGGGCCGGGGCGAACGCGCCGATGCCCGTGAGGTGCCGGCCGAGCGTGAGCTGGTGGACCTCGTCCGTGCCCTCGTAGGTGCGCACGGACTCGAGGTTGTTCGCGTGCCGCAGCGGCGAGTGGTCCAGGGTGATGCCGTTGCCGCCGAGCATCTCGCGGGCCTCCCGGGCGATGCCGATGGCCACGCGGCAGTTGTCCAGCTTGCCGGCGGAGATCATGGCGGGGGTGAGCGGGCCGGCGTCCTTGGCGCGACCGATCTGGTGCGCCAGCAGGTAGCCCTTCCCGATGGCCACGGCCATGTCCGCGAGCTTGGCCTGCGTCAGCTGGTGGGAGGCCAGCGGCACCCCGAACTGCTGCCGCTGCACCGCGTAGTCGAGGACGGCGTCGAAGGAGTCGCGGGCGGCGCCCATCGCGCCCCAGATGATCCCGTAGCGGGCCTCGTTGAGGCACTGGAAGGGGCCCTTGAGCCCGACGGCGGAGTCGGCCGGCAGCATCGCGGAGGCGGGCAGGCGCACGCCGTCGAGGTGGATCTCGCACTGCACCGAGGCCCGCATGGACAGCTTCTGCGTGATCGCCTCGGCGCGGAATCCGGGGGTGTCCGTGGGGACCACGAAGCCGCGCACCCCGCGCCCGTCGCCGGGCTCGCCGGTCTGCGCCCAGATGATCGCGACGTCGGCCAGCGTGGCCAGCCCGATCCAGCGCTTGACCCCGTCGAGCACCCAGTCGCCGCCGGGCTCCTGGCGGGCCGTCGTCGTCATGGAGGCCGGGTCCGAGCCGGCGCCCGGCTCGGTGAGGCCGAAGCAGCCGACCGCCTCGCCGGTGGTCATGCGCGGCAGCCACTGCACCTTCTGCTCCTCGGAGCCGTGCTTGTGGATCGCGCCCATCGCGAGCGAGCCCTGCACGGAGACGAAGGTGCGCAGGCCGGAGTCGCCGGCCTCGAGCTCCTGGGCGGCGAGGCCGTACTCCACCGCCGAGCGGCCGGGCATGCCGTGGCCCTCGTAGGGCATCCCGAGCACGCCGAGACGGCCCAGCTCGGGGACGATCTCGCGCGGGAACACCGCGTCGTCGTACCAGCGGGCGATGTGCGGGCGGATGTGCTCGTCCACGAAGCCGCGCACCTGCAGCGCGACGGCCTTCTCCTCGGCGGAGAACAGGGAGTCCAGGCCGACGACGTCGGCGCGGCCGAGGAACGAGTCGGCTTCGGCGTGGAACGGGGTGGTCATGGCGGGGGTCCTCTCTGCGGGGTGGTCAGCGGGCGTCGAGCCAGGTGTTGACGGCCGCGGTGTCCGCGCCGAGCGCGGGCGGCGCGTTGCACGGGTGCGCGACGGGCGGGTCCCACTGCACCGGGTGGCGGAACTGCCGGCCGGCGGGGGCGCCGGAGCGGTCCTGGACCTCGACGGTCGGCTCGAGGCCGAGGGACTCGGCCAGCTCGACGCCCTCGGCGACGCTGGACACGAGGCCGGCCGGGAGCCGCTCGGCCTGCAGCACGTCCCGCCAGTGGGCCGCCGTCTGCGCCGAGAGCGCGTCCTCCAGGGCGGTGCGCAGCTCCTCGCGGTGCTCGACGCGGTCTGTGTTCGTGGCGAAGCGCGGGTCCTCGGCGAGTTCGGGGACGCCGAGGGCCGCGGCGAAGGTGCGGAACTGCGCGTCGTTGCCGATGGCGACGGCGAGCGGCGCGTCCCGGCACGCCAGCAGCTGATAGGGGGCGATCGAGGGGTGGTCGTTGCCCATCCGCCGCGGGACGACGTCGGCGCCGAGCCATGCCTGGCCCTGGTTGGCGAGCGCCCCCTGCAGCGAGGAGAGCAGGTTCAGCCGCAGGTGCGCGCCCTCCCCGGTGCGCTCGCGGCGCAGCAGGGCGGCGAGCACGCCGGCGGTGAGGTCCTTGGCCGTGAGCACGTCCACCAGGGCGACGCCCGCCTTCATCGGGGCGTCCGGTTCGCCGGTGATGCTCATGAGCCCGCCCGCGGCCTGGACGATGAAGTCGTAGCCGGGCAGGTCCCGGCCCTCGCGGTCGCCGAAGCCGGAGACGGCGGCGTAGACCACGGACGGGTTCTCCCGCGCGACGTCGTCGTAGCCCAGGCCGAGGCGCTCCATGGTGCCGGGCTTGAGGTTGTGGACCACGACGTCGGCCCGGGCGGCCAGGGCGGCGGCCCGCCGCTGGTCCTCGGGGTCCTTCAGGTCCCAGCCGACCGACTCCTTGTTGCGGTTCACGGACTCGAAGTAGGTGGCGCCCGTCGCCGAGCGGGGCGGGGCCCAGCCGCGGGTGTCGTCGCCGCGCTCGGGGTGCTCCACCTTGATGACGCGCGCCCCGAGGTCCGCCAGCGTCATGGTGGCGAGCGGGCCGGCGAGGACGCGGGAGAAGTCGGCGACGAGGACACCGTCGAGGGGGAGCGAGGCCGGGGAGGGTGCGGTGGTGGCCGGGGGCACGGCGGACTCCTCACTGTGGCGGACGACACGACGACGGGTTCCACCCAAGCACCGTGCTCGTGTTCCGTCCAATGACTCTGGGGCGGGTCACTGACGTGCGTGAGTCATCGGTGCCGGGCGGTCCGGGGCGGCCGGGAGAGGTGGGCACGGGGAGGCCCCGGGGCCGCGGGCAGAGGCTGTCAACTTCGCCGTCCCCAGATCCGGGCACTTTGTCCACAGGAGTTGTCCACAGGTGTGGAGAGTGTGGATGACGGTGTGGATAGGCATGTACCAGACCGTGTAATAAGGGCGCAAACGGGGGTGCTGTCAAGTCGGATCGATGGGGCCACGGAGCGTCAGGGAATCTTCATCCACAGCTCTGGGGATCGCATCGCCCCAGGTCAGGACGGGATTGTGGGTGTGCCCACGCAGTTGTCCCCAGCGTGGTCCCCAGGGGATCCACACGACACGCCGCCGAATCCACATGTTGTCCACAAAGGTTGTGGAAAACACGGTTGCCCAGCCTCCACGGCGCGCGTAGTGTCGCGTGGTATCCCCAACGCGAGGGCGGGTATTGGCCGCAGGTGACCACTGACAGGCGCGCATCCGCTCGGACCGTCGCCCCGGGGACCGTCGCACCGTCCGCCTGCAGGAGGGTGCGGCGGCACGGGCGGTGACAACAGAGGAATCAGGGCCGGGAAGACCGGCGAGGGCCGCCGTCGTGCGGGCTGTGGGAAGGGAGTCTCCGGACGTTGACTGAGAACTACGGAGACTCGGGCTCCTACGACGGCGGCCGTTCCTCTGAACGCTTCCTGCCGCCCCAGGATCTGGAGGCGGAGCGCTCGGTGCTGGGCGGCATGATGCTCTCCAAGGACGCGATCGCGGACGTGGTGGAGCTGCTGCGCGGCCACGACTTCTACCGGCCCAGCCACGAGATGATCTACGAGGCGATCATCGACCTCTACGGCCGCGGTGAGCCAGCGGACGCCGTCACCGTGGCGGACCTGCTGAACAAGCGCCAGGAGCTCAGCCGCGTCGGCGGCCCGGCCGTGCTGCACGAGCTGATCCAGTCCGTGCCCACCGCCGCCAACGCGAGCTTCTACGCGGAGATCGTGGCGGAGAAGGCCGTCCTGCGGCGCCTCGTCACCGCCGGCACCAAGATCACCCAGCTGGGGTATCAGGGCGACGGCGAGGTCGAGGAGATCGTCAACGAGGCGCAGTCCGAGATCTACAAGGTGGCGGAGAACCGCCAGTCCGAGGACTACGTGCGCCTCGCGGAGATCATGGAGCACGCCGTCGATGAGATCGAGGCGGCCGGCAACCAGGGGGAGGGCCTGACGGGCGTCCCCACCGACTTCTACGACTTCGACGAGCTGACGCAGGGCCTGCACGGCGGGCAGATGATCGTGATCGCGGCGCGCCCCGCCGTCGGCAAGTCCACGCTCGCGCTGGACTTCGCGCGGGCCGCGGCCATCCACCACAACATGGCCACCGTGTTCTTCAGCCTCGAGATGGGCAAGAACGAGATCGCGATGAGGCTTTTGAGTGCCGAGGCGACGATCGCGCTGCAGGACCTGCGCAAGGGCACCATCCGGGACGACCAGTGGTCCAAGATCGCCGCGACCGTGGGGCGGCTGAACGAGGCGCCGTTCTTCATCGACGACTCCCCGAACATGACCATGATGGAGATCCGCGCCAAGTGCCGGCGGCTCAAGCAGAAGAACAACCTCAAGATGGTGGTGCTGGACTACCTGCAGCTCATGAGCTCGGGCAAGAAGGTCGAGTCCCGCCAGCAGGAGGTCGCCGAGTTCTCCCGTGCCCTCAAGCTGCTGGCCAAGGAGCTCGACGTGCCGGTGATCGCGTTGAGCCAGTTGAACCGTGGCAGTGAGCAGAGGACGGACAAGCGGCCGCAGGTGTCCGACCTGCGCGAGTCCGGCTCGATCGAGCAGGACGCGGACATGGTGATCCTGCTCCACCGCGAGGACGTGTACGACAAGGAGTCCCCGCGCGCCGGTGAGGCGGACCTGATCGTGGCGAAGCATAGGAACGGGCCCACGAAGACCATTGTGGTGGGGTTCCAGGGGCACTATTCGCGGTTCTCGAACCTGGCGAGTGATGCCGGTGGTGGCCCGGGCGGGTTCTGAAAACATTGAACTGGCTGGCCCGGTGTCGAGATGCAGTGAAGATTGCACAAACGCGCGAATATGCCGCATACCGCGACACGCCGTAGAGCGCTTGACACCCATGGCGGTGGAACCCGGACGGCTCCCCATGAACCGAGTGGATCCGCTTGCTGAGACTCGGGGCGAGGGGAATAGTGCGGGCGGCGATCAACGTGTCCGGTCAGTACAGATTTCACGGTTCGGGGGTCTCTGGTCGACTCTCGGGCAGGTCCAGGGTGACCATAAGGCGGGATACTCTGGCAAGCATGTCTTTGACCCTCATGGCCGCCGGAGATGGGGAGACCAGCGACCCGCCCATGGCGCTTGAGCTGTCTGCGGACCCCAGGCCAGGTCGGCGGTTCGAGCCGACCGTCGAGAAGTCCCTTGACGGTGACTTGCTGACGCTGGCGATGAACCTCCCCAGCGCGAGCCGCGGGGTGACGATCACTCGCGAGTTTCCGGGCGGACGGGGCGTGGCTGACATCGTGGCCGTCACGCGCTGGCAGGACGGGCTCCGCAAGAGACTCTCGATGCCCCAACCCTTCCTTCGCAATGAAACAGACTGCGCCGTGGTGGCAGCTCTGTCGGCCAACCAGACGCGCTCGGCCCGAAGCGTAGGCAAGCGGCTGGGCATGAGCGACGAGCAGGTCGTCCGGAGGGCACGAAGACTGGCCGCAAGCGGCCACGTCGAAGCCTGCGGGTCTGGCTTTAGAAGGGCGCCGGGACTCGAACCGATCGGGCGCTCTTACGCCCTCGAGGCAAAGGTTAGTGACTGGCAGAAAGGCCTCAGCCAGGCACTGCGCTACTCCACATGGTGCGATGCAGCCGCCGTCGTACTACTCAGGCCTCCCCGCGACCTCGGCGAACTCAGAGCGCGATGCTCTGCGCTCGGGGTTGGCCTCGGGGTTGATGGCCGCTGGGTCGTCCGACCGCGAATCGGCCGGCCAAACGAGGGGCTCCGCCTTGCTTTGTCCGAGCATTGGGCAAGGCTTATGGCCGAGTCAGAGCTCTTCTGAGCTGGCATAGGACTCCAAAACGGCCGCGGGGTTCGAGGCCCAAGCAGTCTTGTCGGAGTCTCGAACGATACGCGGAAGCGCCGCAATAAGGTCGTCATAGTCCGTCTTCGCTCTGCGGTACCGGTCCCGGAGGATATTCACCCGCGCACTTCGGTCGGTGCCGGGAGCGTCGACTTGCGTAACCGCAGATCGGAGCTGTTTGAGGTGATGCATCCGCTGTGCCTGGTCGCTTGGCGGCATCGAGTCTCCACGGATTGCACGCGCCCGTGTCGGGTCCCAGCGTTCGATCGCATCGGCGGTGTCTCGCCGAAGGACCGAGTTCAGTCCGCCCTGGGTCACGTACGAAGCCGGAATGCGAATGCCCGGGTTGGAATCGACGCGGAACGTCTGTGGATCAAACGTCCGTTGGCCGCGGTCCCAGCCACTGCCTACGGTGTCCGCGCCAGCGGCCACGGCAGGCAGGGCGGCGTAGTCGCCGTAGGAAATGATCACTCGTGACCGCATCGATAGCGAGTGGACAGTTCGGCAAAGCCCGGCGAATGCCTCGGTGGCTGTGAGGTCAGGGACGTGGTCAATCACGGCTTCGTTCGCAACGGTGATCATCCAGACGGGTGCACGGAGCGCAGCCAGGCGTCCGACATATGCATCGAGTTGCTCGCCAGCGGACCAGAACGCGCGTGTGCCGACCAGCGATTGCCAGCAGTCGGCGGCGATGCCTCGCGCTACGCGCGCGATTCCCATCACCTTGTACGCATCGGGCGATTGCGGCGATTTCAGCTGGAGGGTGGGGGCCAGGCGAGGAGCTCGGATGTCAGTCTGACGCTCGAACACGCGCTCGACGTGGACAATTTGCTGCGCTTGGTTCTCAAGTGTCGTGGGCCCGTCCGGACCCCAGAGCTCCCAAGCATCGTAGAAGTCACGCTTATTAGTCGAGGGCAAGGCCAAAGCATGGGTTAGAGCGTCGAAGATGACCTCGCCGTGGACGCCGCGGACCGCCTTCGCCAAGTCAGACGCGCTCGGGTGCCGAGGTTCGGAGACACGCGGTGAGGCGAAGGGATTCAGCACGACACCATCGGCAGCACCGTCGGTGACCGCCTCTACGGACCATTTTCGATGGCCGATCCGTCGGCCGTCATGGATCAGGACGCCGCTCATCGATTGGCTCCCATCTCGATGAGCTCGGACAGGAGCTCGGTTCCGTCGAGATACCGCCGAGCGGGTTGGCGGCTCAGACAGCGGTCCACAACCCGGGCAAGTTCAACGGAGAGCCCGGGGACGACCGTCGAGATGCTGGGCGCTTGTTGCGTGATGAGTGCGTGGTCGTAGTCAGTTTGGGCAACGTGCGGGTCGATGGGGAACTGATGGCTGAGTGCGTAGTAGGCGAGGACCCCCAAAGCGAAAATGTCGCTAGAGGGGACTGGCTCGCCGCCCTGCACATGTTCGGGAGAACGGAACCCCGGCGTGCCGGGTTGGAAGCTTCCTGTGAGAGCGGACTTCTCCAGATGCTTCGCTAGCCCAGGGTCCATGAGCACGAAGTGACCGTCGGGCATGCATCTGACGTTGGCGGGGGAAAGATCTCGGTGGACGACCTCTAGATCGTGGCAGGCGGCCAGCGCTTCGGCCATGTCATGCAGGAATGGCCAGACCTCCGCCTCGCCCCAGGCGTGGTCCAGTGAGGCGCTTAGGTCGTGTCCCTCCAGGTACGGGACTGCTGAAGGTTCGGTTGACACTTCGGGTGTGGTGGTTCAGGCCGCTTTCGTCGGCCAGTAGATGGTCTCAAACTCGACCGGTGTCGTCTTTCCAAGGGCGCGCTGCCGGCGTCGGCGGTGGTAGGTCCGTTCGATCCAGGTGACGATCGCCAGCCGCAGCTCAGCGCGGCTGCTCCACCGGCGGCTGTTCAGGACGTTCTTCTGCAGGAGGGCGAAGAAGGACTCCATCGCGGCGTTGTCCGCGCTGGAGGCCACCCGTCCCATCGACCCGACCAGTCCGGCCCGGTGCAAGGCGGTGACGTAGGGCCGAGCACGGAACTGGCTGCCCCTATCGGCGTGCACCACGCAGCCGGTGACCTCGCCCGGGCCGCGGCGGGCGACGGCCATCTCGAGGGCGTCAACCGCGAGGGCGGCCGGCATCCGGTCGTCGATCGAGTAGCCGACGATCCGGCGCGACCACACGTCCTTGACCGCGCACAGGTACAGCTTCCCCTCGGCGGTGGCGTGCTCGGTGATGTCGGTCAGCCACAACCGGTTCGGGCCTGTCGCGGTGAAGTCCCGCTCGACGAGGTCGTCGTGCACGGGCGGGCCCGGCTTCTTCCACCGGCCACGAGTGCGGGCGTGGGCGGAGACGATCTGTGCTTGGGAGCAGATCTTCCATACCCGCCGCTCCGAGATCTCGTGCCCGGCCGCGGCGAGCTCGTCGGCGATGAACCGGTACCCGAACCCAGGGTCGTCACGGTGGACCTCGAACGCGGCGTTCATCGCGTAGGCGTCGACCAGGTCCCGCTCGCTGACCGGGTCGGCGCACCAGGCATAGAACGCCTGGGTCGAGAACTTCAGCACCCGGCAGGTCACCGTCACGGGGATCCCGTCGACGGCAAGGTCACGGACCAGCGGGTAGGTCATTTTGGGCTCTGACCCAGCCTCAAGTTCGCCTGCGACAGGTACGCCGCGGCGCGGCGCAGGACCTCGTTCTCCTGCTCCAGCAAGCGGATCTTCTTCCGCGCCTCGCGCAGCTCCTCGTTCTCGGTCTTGGTCACGCCGGGACGGTGGCCGTCCTCGACATCGGCCTGATGGAGCCAGTTGCGTAGGCAGGACTCGGAGATCCCGAAGTCCTTGGCGAGCTGAGCGATCGGGGCCTCGCCACGACGGGCGACCGCGACCACGTCGTCACGGAACTCCTTGGGGTGTGCTGCAGGCATGTCGACATCCTTCCAGCGGGGACCTCATGTCCCCACAGATCAGGTGTCAACCGAACCTTCAGCAGTCCCTACTGCTCAGCCCAGCACACTGCATTGGTTGGATCCTCAATTTCGACGGCATCCGTTAGAACTTTTACGACCCGGTCGGACTCCACTGCCGAAAGCAGCTCGACCTCACGGTGCGCCCGACGCAGTGTGATGTCACCGTTGGGTCCTTGGGGCAAAGGCACGATCTTCGCGACGGCCGGCGCGCCGCTGAGGGTCCCCTTGAGGACGATTTTCTGTCCGCCCTGTGTCAGCACGTGCCCGTCTTCGAACCCGAGAGCGGCGCTGACGGCGTGGATAAGTTCTGAAAGGCTCATCTGGTTCCTCTGGTGAGGTCGAGGGCGCACCAGGATGGCTGGCCCATGAAGCCATTATGCAGACCGGCAGTCCCGTCCTCTCCCTCGGTGCGGTCCTCGCCGCCGCCGGCCTCGACCCGCACGACGTCCTGGCCATCCGTCACACCTACAAGGAGTCGGGGCTGCCATCGCGGGCGGCAGCCACGCCGGAACGCGTGCTCGCCTACACGCGGGAGCAGCACCACGTAGGGAAGTTCCCGAAGGAGCCCGCCCGGCACTGGCTGATCTTCATGGGGGAGGGCGGACGTCGTTCCCGCCTCACCGCCGTGTACGAGAACCGTGGGGAGGCCGTAGCTGAGCGGACGGAGCGGCACAATTTCTTCCGACAGATGGCCGAAGCGCTGCCGACAGCACCGGAGCGGCGTGCCGCGTGTGAGGCGGAGGGGTGAATCGCATGTCAGGTCTGGGCCGTAGGTCCGCGGGCCCCGTCACCAGGGAGGACGGCACCCGCCTGCATGTCTTCGATTCCGGCGGCACCGGGCCCGCGCTCCTCCTCCTGCATGGCCTGGCCGGGTACGCGGGGGAGTGGGCGCAGGTCGCCGAGCGGCTGGCCGGGGCCTGCCGGGTCGTCGCGTTCGACCAGCGCGCCCACGGCTCCAGCACGCGGCGCCCCGCGGACCTGAGCCGCACGGCCCACGTGGGCGACGTCGTCGCCGTGGCCGAGGCGTTGGGCCTGGAGCGGTTCACCTTGGTGGGCCAGTCCATGGGCGCGCACACCGCCCTGCTCGCCGCGGCCGCCCATCCGGCGCGTGTGGGGCGACTCGTGTTGATCGAGGGCGGCGTCGGCGGGGAGGGGCCCGAGGCCACCGCCGGCGTTATCGACTGGTTTCGCGCCTGGCCCATCCCCTTCGTCACCGTGGACGACGCCGTCGCCCACCTCGGCGGCGGACCTGCCGCCCGGGTGTGGGCCGAGGGGCTCGAGGAAACGGACGCCGGCTGGGTGCCACGCTTCGACGTCGACGTGCTGGAGGCCGCCCTGCAGCCCGTCCACGAGCGGCCCCGGTGGGAGGAATGGGAGCGGATCACCGCGCCAACCCTGCTGATCACCGGGGAGAACGGGTACGTGCCCGCCGGAGAGCTGGACGGGATGCGGCGGCGGCGCCCGGATGTGCGGCACGTGCAGGTGCCCGGCGCGGGGCACGACGTGCACCTGGAAGTGCCGGAGCGGGTGGCCGAGCTCGTGCGGGGGTTCGCGGCCTGATCGATCTGGGGCAGGATCACCCCATGGACCACAAGCAGATCCTCCACGACGGGCTGCGCCGCCAGCGTGCGGCCCTCCTGCACAAGCTCGAGGGCCTCAGCGAGCGCGACGCCCGCCTGCCGCGCACTCCCACCGGCACCAACCTGCTGGGACTGGTCAAGCACGCCGCCGTCATCGAGCTGGAGTACTTCGGCGAGACGTTCGGCCGCCCCGCCGAGGTGCAGCTGCCCTGGGCGGCGGCGGGGCAGCCGGAGGAGGACAACGTGGACATGTTCGCCGCCGAGGGTGAGTCCCTCGAGGACGTCCTCGAGTTCGCCCGCCGCTGCTTCGCCCACGCGGACGCGACCATCACGGCTCTCGGCGCCGACGCCCCTGGGCGGGTGGCGTGGTGGCCTGACGACAAGGCGGAGGTCACGCTCGCGCAGATCATGGCGCACGTCGCCCTGGACGGGGCCCGGCATGCCGGCCATGCGGACATCCTGCGGGAGCAGATCGACGGGCAGGCCGGCCTGCGCGCCCCGGGGAACAACCTGCCCCCGTGGGACGCCGACCGCTGGGCCGCCCACGTGGACCGTCTGACCGCCATCGCGGAGGGAAGCGGCGGGCCGGGCCGGAACTGAAGGCACATGCCTCCCGTTCCGGCGCTGGGCCTACGCTGTGGCCATGACGAGTATCCCCGCTGCCGCCGTACCCCCTGCCCTCCAGCGCTCATTCGATGCGTGGGCTGCCGCCGGCAGGCCCGCCGACGAGCCCACGCGTTGGTCCTTCGATCACTGGACGGCCCACGTGCCCGGCCTGCCCGCCTGGCTCGAACGCGAGCCGCTGACCCGCGCCGTCGTCACCGGCTACGCCGCGAAGGTGACCGCCGAGGACCGCGCCATGCAGAGGGACGCCTTCATCGCCGCGATGGTGTGGGGGTACGGACGG
This sequence comes from Micrococcus sp. 63XJN7_8_ISO-PGPR-S23-253, assembly GCF_056173425.1. Taxonomy (NCBI): domain Bacteria; kingdom Bacillati; phylum Actinomycetota; class Actinomycetes; order Micrococcales; family Micrococcaceae; genus Micrococcus; species Micrococcus sp. 63XJN7_8_ISO-PGPR-S23-253. The sequence continues at coordinate 2,458,036 of NZ_CM149673.1, read as the reverse complement.
GTCGGCTACGGCCCCTCCCGGGTGGAGCGCATCATGGCGCAGCCCGGGTTCGAGGAGCAGCTCGCCGACGTCACCCGCATCACCCTCGAGCAGGGCGGGCCCGCGGCCTTCGAGCACATCCGGCAGCAGCGCAAGAGCGGGGCCGGCTGCCTCAAGCACCTCGGCGCGGCCTTCGGCACCAAGTACCTCTACTTCCTCACCAAGGCCCACCGGGAGTCCGACATCGCCCCCGTCCTCGACTCCGTGGTGCGCGCCTGGTTCGCCGAGCATGCAAAGGACGTCGACGTCCGGATCGGCGGCGGCTGGACCTACCCCCGCAAGTACGCGACGTACGTGGAGACCATGCAGGCGTGGGGTAAGGAACTCGAGATCCCGGCCGACGACGTCGAGCGGCTCATCTTCTTGGAGCAGCAGGACGCCACCCAGGAGCCCTGGCGGGAGAGCTGGAGTTCCGCCGCCGCGGACCCGGAGGCCGGCGAGCTGCTCGAGGCCCTCCGCCTCGCGCTGGCCGACCTGGGTGCCGGGGATGACGCCGAGCCCCACCTGCAAGCTCTGGAGGACGTCATCGCCGACGCGGAGGACCGGGCGCCCGACGAGGCGTGAAGCCCCGCCCTCCTGCGCGCGGTTGGCGTCGAGATGAACGTGTCCGCTGAGCAGCTAATCGGCGACGAGTCCGGCGTGCACCGCGGCCTGTACCGGCGCGTCGTGGACCACGTCCCGTGGCTACGCGGCTTCGTCTGCGACGACCTCCACAATTTCGGCCCAGAGGACCGGTGGATCTTGGCGCGGTAAGGGCTCAGCGATCTATCGCCAGGGCGCCTACCGTGTCCAGGGCCCTCCGTAGGCTCGAGGCGTAGCCGGGGTAGATGTCCCGGACGAAGAGAGGACATTGGCATGACCACCAAGGCGGGGCTCATCGCGGCCGCTTCCCATGCTCTCCAGAACGGCGCCCAGCTGTTCGCACGCGTCGAGGACGGCGGTGTGGTCATCGGCGGGGGTGGCGGCGAGGTCGTGCCGGATTCGACCGGGCTGTACGCGGTTGTCGCGCAGGATCCTGACGCGGCGCGAGCCGAGCTGCGATTGGACACGTCTGTCAGTCGAAGCGATGTGCTTTACATCGGCAAGGCCGAGGGCAGCCTGCGGGCCCGCCTGGAACGCAAGCATTTCGCGGACGGCGGCACCGCGCACTCCACTCTGCGCCGCACCCTGGCCGCACTCCTGGTGGATCGGCTGGACCTGGAGCCGGTCGCCGTCGCCTCCGCAGGTCGATTCACCCTCACCCCGGAGAGCGGCGAGCAGCTGACCACCTGGATGCAGCGTCACCTCGCCGTCCGCGTGTGGCAGGCACCCGCCGGGTTCGCGGAAGTGACACCGCTCGGGGGCATTGAGAAGCCTGTAATCGACACACATACCCCGCCGTTGAACCTCACCTACGGCGGCACCAGCCCCGAAGCACAGCTGCTCCGTCAGCGCATCCGGAAGGCCCGCACGGCCCTGGCGGAGCAGGCGAAGCGCGGTGTGGACGTGGTGGAAGTCCATTCGTCGGCGCGCGCGACCGTCGGCTACTTGTTCCGCCGCCGCCCCCGCCAGTACGGGCTGCGGGGAAGCGTCGGTCTCTGGGAGGAGCTCGCTGAACGGCTCGACGACACCCCCATGCCCACCAGTGAGTATGAACTCGGCCGGCTCCTGCACGATGCGCTCAATCGCTCCCTTGAGGGGGCCGAGCCTTACGACGAGGACAAGGTCAACGTGGAGCGGTTCAACCGCGGAGGCATGAGTCAGGGCCTCGTCCATCTGCCCTGGTGGGAGGACCAGGCCATCCCCCTCCTCCTCGACCGCTGGGGAGCCTGGGCGGACACCCAGGGTCTCCTCGGCTCGGAGGACTACATCGGGAGCTGGTGACCCAGCATCGTGTGGTGCCTGCCGCCGTCCTCGATGGCCTCCTTCGCCACCGGCCGGGTGACGTGGGGGCGCATAGGGAAGGGCCACGCTGCCGGTGAGCAGCGCAATGAGCTCCGCGCGGTCCGCGCCGACGGGGTCGAGACGGGTGATGGCGACGGTCATGGGGTGAGGGTGGGCGCCAGCATCATGGGCCCCTCCCCACCCGGACCTCTTCTGAGTCCGACACAATGCATACATCCATGCATGCATCCGATTATTCTGGCCCGCATGACTCCACTCTCCGACCCCTTATGGGGCAGTCGTGCCACGGCTGCCGGCCGCCTGGCCCACGACGTCGCCTGGCGCATCGTCCGCGGTGAGATCGCCGCGGGGGAGATGCTCACCGAAGTCCAGCTCTCCACGGAGGCCGGCATCTCCCGGACGCCGGCCCGGGAGGCCCTCCTCCAGCTCGAGCGCTGGGGCCTGGTGCGGCTCCTCCCCAAGAAGGGCGCGGCCGTGCAGGCCCTCACGCCGCAGAGCGTGGCCGACCTCACGGCCCTGCGCGGCCTCCTCGAGTCCACCGCCCTCGCCACGGTCGCCGCGCGGCCCGACGCCGTCGGGCCCCTCGTCGCCACGCTCACCGCCAACCTGGAGCAGCAGCGCGCCGCCCTGGACGCCGGCGACCTCGCGGCGTTCTCCGCGCTGGACGTGCGCTTCCACCGGGACGTGATCGCCACGTGCGGCAATGCCGCCTTCGACGAGGTCGTGCGCACCTTCGCTCCCCGCCTGGCCCGCCTCATCCACGCCGCCACCGGCGGATCCGTCGACGCCGCCCGCCGCCTTCTCGATGGGCACGCCGAGATCTGCGCGCAGCTGGCCGCCGGGCGCGCCGCAGACGCCCAGCGCGCCCTGCAGGCGCACCTCGACGCCGCGGGGACCGGCGTCGTCATCCCCGGCCTGCCGACCGCGGGCCCGTCCGAGGCGGGTGAACCCCGATGATCGAGGGCCTGCTGATCCTGCTGCTCTGCCAACTGGCGGGCACGCTCGTGGCCGACACGCTGCACCTGCCGATCCCCGGGGCCGTGCTGGGCATGCTCCTGCTGCTCGGCCTGCTCGCGTGGCGCCGGCCGGCCGAGGACGCGCCGGTGATGACGGCGAGCCATCACCTGCTCCAGCACCTGCCGCTGCTGTTCGTCCCGGCGGGTGTCGGCGTCGTCGCGGTGCTGGGCCTCATCGGGGAACACCGGGCGCTGATGCTGGTCGGCTTCGTGGTGCCCTGGCTGCTGGGGCTGGTGGTCACGGCCGGCGTCGCCGCCCCGCTCGCCCGCCGCCTCACGGACAAGGAGGACGCACAGTGAACGCCGCCGAACTCACCGACTCCCTCGCCGAGGCCTGGGACGCGCTCCTGCACACACCGCTGTTCGGCATCGCGCTGACCCTCGCCGTCGCCGTGCTCGCCCGCCGCCTGTGGCTCGCCGCCCGGCAGACCGCCCTGCTCACGCCCGTGCTCGTGACGATCGTGCTGGTGGCCGCGTTCCTGGCCCTGACCGGCATCGACTACGAGACCTACATGATCGGCGGCAGCTACCTCACCTTCCTGCTCGGTCCCGCCACCGTGGCCCTCGCCGTCCCCCTGTACCGTGCCGGCCCTGACATCCGGAAGCTGATGCTGCCGATCGCCGTCGGGGTCACCGCCGGCTCGCTGACCGCCATGGTGAGCGCCGTGCTGATCGTGCGACTGATGGGCGGGGACGCCGCGCTGGCCGCCACGTTCGCCCCCAAGTCCGCGACGACGCCGATCGCCATGGCGGTGGCCGACGCCGGCGGCGGGATCGTCTCCCTCGCCGCCGTGCTCCCCGTGCTCACCGGCGTGCTCGGCGCCGTGTTCGCCCCCTGGGTGCTCGACCGGCTGCGCGTGCGCGACCCCCGCGTGCGCGGCCTGGCCATCGGCGTGAGCTCCCACGGCATCGGCACCGCCCGCGCCCTCGCCGAGGGGCCGAAGACCGGTGCGTTCTCCGCCCTCGCCATGGCCTGCTCCGGCGTGCTCACCGCCCTGCTGGCCCCGCTGGTGCTGGCGATGACGGGGTGAGGGGCCGGGCGGCCGCCCCTCGGCCGGGCATCCGCCTCGACCCGCTCCGGCCGCGGCGGCCTCCTTACCGTGTCCACCCCGCCTGCCACCCTGGTCCTCTTCCTTCCCCGCGGGCCGCCCGCCGGCCCGCGCAGGCGCGGTGACGCGGCCCGGTCCTGCGAACGAGAGGACCCCACCCATGATGGGCCCGTCCCACGCGGCCACCGGCGCCGCGGCCTGGCTGGCGCTCACGCACTGGCAGTCGCCGATCGCCGTGCTGCACCTGCCCGCCGAACTCCAGCTGCTCGGCGCCGTGACCACCGCCGGCGCGGCCATGATCAGCGACTGGGACCACCCCCGCGCCACCGTCGTCCACGCCCTGCCGCCCGTGACCGAGTGGATGAGCCGCGGCATCCGCCACGTGGCCGGCGGACATCGGCGCGGCACGCACTCGCTGGTGGGGATCGCGACGTTCACCGCCATCGCGACGGCGGCCGCCTCCATCCAGGTGCCGATCGCGGGGCACGTCTACACGCCGGGGCAGGGAGTCATCGCCGCGTTCCTGGCGGCCGTGGCCGCCAAGGCCCTCCGACTGCTCCCGAACCGGGGATGGAGGGCCGCGTGGGCACTCGGCATCCTGGTCGCGGTGTCGGCGACCGTCCTCAGCGACGGGCTGTGGTGGATCCCCGCCTCCGTGGCCGTCGGCGTGAGCGTGCACATCCTCGGCGACGCCCTCACCAACAACGGGGTGGCCCTGCTCTGGCCGCTCAGCCCCGAGCCTCCCGCGCGACTGTGGTGGTGGCAGTCCTCCGGACGGTTCCGGCTTCCCCTGCTCGGCCGGACCGGGTCCTGGCGGGAGTGGGCGCTCGTCTCGGTGGTCACCGCGTTCACCGTGGTGCGGGCCGTGCGGCTCATCCCGCTCGCCGCTCGGGGGGTGGCGGCACTGTTCTGAACGGCCTGGGCCACCGCCGCCCCCTCACGCCTCCGGGAACCACCCCGCCCGCACAGTCGCCTCGGTCCCGTGCGGCAGCCTCGGACGGCCGCCGGCGGCCAGGTCCCGGCAGGCATCCTTGAGCGCCTCGAACGGCCATCCCGGCACGTGCCCCTGCCCTTCGGCCGTGCCGTCCGCGCGCCAGTGCACGTGCCAGTCCCGGCGCCGCAGCCCATGACGGCCCCGCAGGCTCACCCCCCCGACCGCGCGCACGACCGCCTGGTCCACGGCCTCGAGCAGCTCATCCGACCCGGGGTCGCAGGCGTCGCACCCCCAGTCCGGGAGCACCGCGTGCACCTGCCCCGGGGCGCCGACCGCCACCCGAATCACCGGCAGGACGCCGCCGTCGTCGTCTTGGGGCACGTCCGTCTCCAGCAGCCACCAGGGGGAGGCGCCGTCGACGCCGGCCGGCGGCGCCACGCGCAGCGCCCGGTCCACGGGGACCGCCAGGTCGGCGCGCCCGGCCTCGTCGAGCGGGATGTCACGCACCGGGTCCGGCGCGACGGCGGCGCCCGCCTCCGCGAGCACCTCGGCCCACACGCGGGCCCGGGCGGTCATCCCGAGATCACTCCGCCGGCGTCAGTTCCCGCTTGAGGATCTTGCCGGTGGCGGTCTTGGGCAGCCCGTCCCGCACGCTCACGGTGCGCGGGTACTTGTAGGGGGCCACCTGGGACTTCACGTGCTGGATCAGCTCCTCCTCCGTGGCGTGCGCGCCGGGGGCGAGCACCACGTGCGCGGCGACCTCCTGGCCGAGCTCCGGGTGGGGCACCCCCACCACGGCGGCCTCCGCGACGGCCGGGTGCTCGTAGAGCACCTCCTCGATCTCGCGCGGGTACACGTTGAGCCCGCCGCGCAGGATCATGTCCTTCGTGCGGTCCACGATGTAGTAGTTGCCCGCGGCATCGCGCCGGGCGAGGTCGCCGGAGCGGAACCAGCCGTCCTCGGTGATGGCCTGGGCGGTGGCCTCCGGCTTGCCCCAGTAGCCCTTCATCACGTTCTCCCCGCGGATCCACACCTCGCCCAGGGTCTCCTCGTCGCCCTCGGGCACGACGGCCCCGTCCGGCGTCACCAGCTGCAGTTCGCACCCGCGGACGGCGCGTCCGATCGAGCCCGGCTGATGCTCCTCACCCGGATGGTTGAAGCACGCCACCGGGGAGGTCTCGGACAGGCCGTAGCCCTCGAGGATCTCGCAGTCGAAGGTGGCCTCGAAGCGTCGCAGCAGCTCCACGGGCAGGGCGGATCCGCCGGAGACGCCCAGGCGCAGGCTGGCCAGGTCCTCCGGATGGTCCTTGGCCGCGGCCAGCACGGCCCCGTACATGGTGGGCACGCCGATGAACACGTCCACCGCGCGCTCCCGGACGGTCTGCGCTGCCACGGCGGGATCGAAGCGGGGGATCAACGCCAGGCTGGCGCCCATCGTCACGGGCGTCATGAGCGCGCACGTGAGGCCGAAGACGTGGAACAGCGGCAGGCAGCCGAGCACGGTCTCCCCGTGCTGGAGCTGGATCAGCGTCTCCGCCGCGGTGTCCGCGTTGGTGCCCATGTTCCGGTGGGTCAGCTGGGCCCCCTTGGGGCGGCCGGTGGTGCCGGAGGTGTAGAGGATGACGGCGTCGTCCTCGAGGCCCCGCTCGACGGTCTCGGTCACCGGGCCGGGGCTCTCCGCGAGGTGCGGGGCGAGGCCGTCCTCGCCGAGGGTGCGCAGCGGCACACCGCGCTCGCGGGCGCCCTCCACGGCTTCCTCGGACGGCACGGACCACAGCATCGACGCGCCCGAGTCCTCCAGGTAGTACTCGATCTCGCGGCGCTTGAACAGCGGGTTCATGGGGACGACGACGGCGCCCAGCTGCAGGGCCGCGAAGAACACCACCGGGAACGCCGGGATGTTCGGCACCATGAGCGCCACGCGGTCCCCGGGGCCGATGCCCTCCTGCCGCATGAGCCCGGCCAGACGCTGGGACCGGTCCTGCAGCTCCGCGTACGTCATGCGGTTCTCGCCGAGGATCAGGGCGGTGGAGTGCGGATGCTCGGCGGCGGTGCGCTCGAGACGGGCGGGCAGGGTGAGGGTCACGACGGGCCTCCGAGGGGAGTCGGATGTGATGGGAACCACAGCGTAACGCCCGGCGGTGCTCGTTCGCTGTAAGCCGAGCGGGGTGTGTCGGCCGACCTCACCCCAGCGACATCACCGCGGTTCTGCCCGGCGGTGATGTCGCTGGCGCGCGGCCATCCACCGGCCCCGCCTGCGACGCCGATGTGTCGTCTTCACAGCCCAGGGGCGCAAGACTGGTCCCCGCACACCGCCGCCCGGACCGCCGGGCCAGACCGGAGGACAGACCATGACCGCACAGACCCCCGCCATCCCCGAGACGATGAAGGCCGTCGTCATGCGCGCGCCCGGCGACGTCGTCGTCGAGGAGGTGGACACCCCGCGCGTCGCCCAGCCCACGGACGTGGTCCTGAAGCTGGCCGCCGCGTGCGTGTGCGGCTCTGACCTGTGGCCCTACCGCGGCCACAACGACGTCGACCACCGGCGCATGGGCCACGAGTACGTCGGCACGATCGTGGAGAAGGGCGAGGACGTCGCCACCCTCGAGGTCGGTGACTTCGTGATCGGCTCCTTCATGCTCTCGGACAACACGTGCGAGATCTGCCAGGCCGGCTACCAGTCCCGCTGCGTCAACGCCGGTGAGTACACGGGCAGCCAGGCGCAGTACATGCGCGTCGAGCTCGCCGACGGCTCCCTCGTGAAGGTGCCCGGGGGCGAGCCCTCGGACCCGGACCGGCTGGCCGACTACCTCGCCGCCTCGGATGTGCTCGGCACCGGCTGGTACGCCGCCGTGGCCGCGCAGGCGGGTCCCGGCAAGACCATCGCCGTGGTCGGCGACGGCGCCGTCGGCCTGTGCGCCGTCCTGGCCGCCAAGACCCTCGGCGCTGAGCAGGTCATCGTGTTCTCCCGCCATGAGGATCGGGCCGCGCTCGCCCGGGAGTTCGGCGCGGACGTCGTGATCGCGGAGCGCGGCGAGGAGGGTGCCGCCCAGGTGCGCGAGCTCACCGGCGGCTACGGTGCGCACGGGGTGTGCGAGGCCGTCGGCACGCAGGGCTCCATGGACCAGGCCCTGGCCTCGGTGCGCCCCGGCGGGTACGTCGGGTTCGTGGGCGTCTCCCACGACCAGACCCTCGACGGCTCCGACCTCTTCGCCCGCGAGATCCACCTCGAGGGCGGGCCCGCCCCCGTCCGCCGCTTCCTGCCCGAGCTGATCGAGCGCATCCAGTCCGGGGAGATCCAGCCCGGCCGTGTGTTCACCGCGCGCATGCCGCTCGACGACGCCGCCGAGGCGTACCGGGCCATGGACGAGCGCCGCGAGATCAAGGTGCTGCTGGAGGTCTGAGGCCGTCGGTCTCGAGCAGGCTGGGCGACGCTTGACCCTCCCCTTGGGGGAACGCCCACGCTGGGGTCACCTGAGAGAAAGGTCGCCCCACGAGTCCCCTGATGACCGTCGGCGAGTTCGCCCTCGCCACCGGACTGAGCACGAAGGCGCTGCGCTTCTACGGCGTCCGGTCCGTCCCGGCCTCGGGAGCGCAGTGGGCTCGGTGTGGCCCGGCGGCTCGCGCTCGGTGCATACGTCGAAGTGGGAGTGCCGTCGCCGAAACCGTTGTCCAGGTGTGAGTGCGGATGAGTTCTTGTTGACATCTCCGTCCTCGACCCGACGGCCTGACATGCGGAGGCGAGTGCCGTCGTCGGGAAACCCCGATGCCGACGACCCTCCGCACCGGCTCCATGACCTTTTCCGCACCTCTGCGGCCCCGGCCCCTCGACCCGGCCTGACCTGGGGTCTACGCTGGCCGATCAGGCCTCGCACTTGAAGAGCGCGGCGTCTGCGTCCACGCCTGTCGAGTCCTCAGGGAGCACCACCGCATGATCCGCTTCGAGCATGTGGAGAAGACCTTCCCGGACGGTACCCGTGCCGTGGAGGACTTCTCCCTCGAGGTCCCCCCGCACACCACCACCGTGCTGCTGGGCTCCTCCGGCTGCGGCAAGACCACGCTCCTGCAGATGGTGAACCGGATGGTAGACCCCACCGGTGGCCGCGTGCTCATCGAGGGCCGTGACGTCGCCTCCCTGGACCCCGTGAAGCTGCGCCGCGGCATCGGCTACGTCATGCAGAACGCCGGCCTGCTGCCGCACCGCACCGTGCTGGACAACGTGCTCACCGTGCCGCGCCTGACCGGCCGGATCTCCCGCCAGGACCGGGACCACGCGCACGAGCTGCTCGAGCTCGTCGGCCTGCCCGCGGCCGTCGCCTCCCGATACCCCTCCCAGCTCTCCGGCGGCCAGCGCCAGCGTGTGGGCGTGGCCCGCGCCCTCGCCCCGGACCCGGACGTCCTGCTCATGGACGAGCCGTTCTCCGCCGTGGACCCGGTGGTCCGCGCGGACCTGCAGGCCGAGATGCTGCGCATCCAGCGCGAGCTGTCCAAGACCGTCCTGTTCGTCACCCACGATGTGGACGAGGCCGTCCTCCTTGGAGACGAGGTCCTGGTCCTCCGCGAGGGCGCCCGCGTGGCCCAGCACGGCACCGGCGAGGACATCCTGCTGCGCCCCGCCGACGACTTCGTCCGCTCCTTCGTGGGCGGCGCCCGCCGCGAGCTCCACGTGGAGGACCGCACCGGCACCCCCATCGTGGTGGACGCCTCCGGCCGCGTCGCCGGGACGCTGGTGCAGCCGTGACCTGGATCAGCGCCAACCTGGACTTCATCCTGTCCCTGACCTGGCGGCACATCGCCCTCGCCTCCCCGGTGGTCCTGCTCAGCCTCCTGATCTCCGTGCCCCTGGGCCGCCTGGCCAACGCCACCGGCTGGGGTCGGAGGCTGATCGTGGGCGGCTCCAGCCTGCTCTACGCCATCCCCTCGCTCGCCGTGTTCGTGATCCTCCCGGGCCTGGTGGGCACCAAGATCCTAGACCCGCTCAACGTGGTCATCGCCCTCACCCTCTACGGGGTGGCCCTGCTGACCCGAAGCGCCTCCGAGGCCTTCGACGCCGTGGACGACGAACTCCTCACCGCCGCCACCGCCCAGGGCCACAGCGCCTGGCAGCGGTTCTGGCGGGTGGAGCTGCCGCTGGCCGGCGAGTCCCTCCTGGCCGGCACCCGCGTGGTCAGCGCCTCCACCCTGTCCCTCGTCTCTGTCGGTGCGCTGATCGGCGTGCAGTCCCTCGGCACCCTCTTCACCGAGGGGTACGCCCGCAGTTTCGTCACCGAGATCGTCGTCGGCATCGTCGGCACGGTGATCCTCGCCGTCGTCTTCGACCTCGTCCTGGTAGCCCTCGCCGCTCTCCTCATGCCGTGGACGAGGCGCGCGAAGGTCCGGAAGGCGAGCGGCCGTCGTCGTTCCTCACAGGACACCACGACGACGGCACTCGCCACCGTGCCCGACCTCGCGGTGCAGGAGGGTCGCCGATGATCAGCTCCCTCTTCTCCTGGTTCGCCGACCCCGCCCACTGGGCGGGCCCGAACGGCGTGCCCGCCCGCGTGCTCGAGCATCTCGGCTACTCGGTGCTCGCCCTGGCGATCGCCGCGGCCATCGCGTTCCCGGTGGGCGTGTGGATCGGCCACACCGGACGGGGCCGGCGCGTGGTGGTGGCGCTGTCCTCCGCCCTGCGCGCCCTGCCGACCCTCGGCCTGCTGACCTTCCTCGCGATCGTCCTGGACATCAGGCTGCGGGAGGCGCTGATCCCCACCGTGATGGTGCTGGTGATCCTCGCGATCCCGCCCCTGCTGGCCGGCACCTACGCCGGACTGCAGGCCGTGCCCCGCGAGGTGGTCCACGCTGCCCGCGCCAACGGCCACTCCACCGGCCAGCTCATCGGCCAGGTGGAGCTGCCGATCGCCCTGCCCATGGCCGTCGGCGGACTGCGGTCCGCCACCCTGCAGGTGATCGCCACGACCTCCGTGGCCTCCTACCTCGGCCTCGGCGGGCTCGGCCGCTACCTCTTCGACGCGCTCGCCGTGCAGGACTACGTGACCATGCTCGCCGGCGCCGTGCTGATCGCCGTGCTCGCCCTGCTGTGCGACGGCCTCCTGCTGCTGGTGCAGCGCATCCTGACCCCCGCTGGGCTGAGGGCCCGCGGCTGACCCACGAAAGGACGGCTGCCATGGCTGCCACCGACCACACCTTGAATCCCCGGGCGGGAGCGAACCCGTCCGCCGCCCCGAACCGGCTGGTGCGGCGCCGCGCCGTGATCGGCCTGCTCGCCGGCGCGCCCCTGCTGGCCGCCTGCGGCGGGGACCCGCTCTCCTCCGACGGCGGCGGGCAGGGCTCGGGAGGCTCCGGCTCCGGCGGGACCGTCCGCGTGGGCTCGGCGAACTTCCCGGAGTCCGAGATCATCGGCGAGCTCTACGCCCAGGTCCTCGAGGCCAAGGGCCTCACCGTGGAGCGGAAGATGCAGATCGGCTCCCGCGAGGTCTACCTCGGTGCCCTCAAGGACGGGTCCATCGACCTGATCGGCGAGTACACCGGCAACCTCCTGGCCTTCTATGACAAGCAGGCGAAGGCGAAGACGTCCGAAGAGGTGTTCGCCGCCCTGCAGAAGGCCCTCCCGGACGACCTCGAGGTCCTGGCCGAGGCGAAGGCGGAGAACAAGGACGCCTGGTGCGCGGCCGGCGACTGGGCCAAGCAGCACGGTATCTCCTCCTACGCGGACCTGAAGGACTACGACGGCACCCTCCGCGTGGGCGGCCCGCCGGAGATGAGCCAGCGCGACTACGGCGCCGGCCTCGCCCGCGTGGAGTCCGTCTATGGCGTGCCCGCGGACAGGATGGAGTTCACCCCCATCAGCGACGGCGGCGGCCCGCTGACCGTCAAGGCCCTCAAGGACGGGGACGTGGACCTGGCGAACATCTTCTCCACCACCCCGGCCATCGAGGAGAACGGCTTCGTGATGCTCGAGGACCCCGAGGGCATGGTGACCCCGCAGAACATCGTCCCGCTCATGGCCAAGGACAGGGTCACGGACCAGATCCGCGAGGCCGTGGAGTCCGTGCAGAAGGTCCTCACCACCGAGGACCTCATGGCCATGAACGCCGAGAACTCGGGCGGGCAGAAGAAGCAGCCGCGAGAGGTCGCGGGGGAGTGGCTGAAGGAGAAGGGCCTGGTCTGAGGACTGCCCTCGACGCCGAATCAGAGGAAGTGGTCGCCTCACGCCTCGTGAGGCGACCACTTTCTCCTGGTTCGAGGGAGGCGGGGGTGCAGGGACGGCGCGGCGTGTCTGGCCGGCCGACCCTGCCGGTCCCGCGCAGACCCCCGGGAGGCTCAGGGGTGCCCGGGGTGGCCCGAATGTGATGGAGTGCACGGATCCTGTCCACGACCTGGGAAGTGACCATGGAGCAGTTCGTCGCCGCCGCCAACTCGATCATGTGGAGCCTGCCCATGGTCGTCGGGCTCCTCGCCCTGGGCCTGTACTTCACGATCCGCATGGCGGCTCCCCAGGTGCGGCTGCTCACGGACATGGTGGGTCAGCTGGCCAGGGGAGGATCGTCGTCGGCGGGGATCAGCTCGTTCCAGTCGTTCGCCATGGCCCTGGGCGGGCGCATCGGGGTCGGCAACATCGCGGGCGTCGCGGCCGCGATCTACCTGGGCGGCCCGGGCGCGCTGTTCTGGATGTGGGTGACGGCGATCCTCGGCGCCCCCGTGGCGCTCGTGGAGAGCTCGCTCGCACAGCTCTACAAGCACAAGGTCCGCGGGGAGTACCGCGGCGGGCCCGCGTACTACATCCTCGAGGGGCTCGGCCGGAACTGGCGGTGGCTGGCGGTCGCGTATGCCGCGGCCACCGTATTCGCCACGGTCTTCACCGGCCCGCAGATCCAGGCCAACGCCGTCACCGCCGCCACGACCGAGGCGTGGGGCTGGGACCCGCTGTGGGTGGGACTCGGGATGGCCGTGCTGTTCTGCGTGATCGTGTTCGGCGGCATGCACCGCCTGGGCCGCACGGTGGGCCTCGTGGTCCCGTTCATGGCCGGCGCGTACATCCTGGTGGGGCTGCTCGTCGTCGGGCTGATGTGGCAGCAGGTCCCCGCGATGTTCGGGCTGATCTTCTCCAGCGCGCTGGCCCTGGACTCGGTCTACGGCGGCATCCTCGGCGCCGCCGTCGCGTGGGGCGTGCGCCGTGCCGTGTACTCCACCGAGATCGGCACCGGCTCGGGCGCCCAGGCCTCGGCGGCCGCCCACGTCTCCCACCCCGTGAAGCAGGGCCTGGCCCAGGCGTTCTCCGCCTACGTGGACACCCTGTTCGTCTGCACCATGACCGGCCTGATGATCCTCGCCACGAACAGCTTCAACGTGCTGGGCCCGGACGAGGAGAGCCTCCTCGCGGAGCACGTGCCCGGCGTCGAGGAGGGCCCGGCATGGGTCCAGATCGCCATCGACGAGGCACTGCCCGCCTTCGGACCGTCCTTCGTGGCGATCGCCGTCTTCCTGTTCTCCTTCACCACCCTGCTCTCCTTCGCGTTCTACGCGGAGACGAACGTCGCCTACCTCATCCCCAACAAGACGGCGCAGCGCGCGGTCATCGCGATCGCCCGGCTGCTGCTGGCCGGCTCCATGGTGTTCGGGTCCGTGCAGACCTCCGCGTTCGTGTGGTCCCTCGCGGACTTCGGCGTCGGCCTCTACACGTGGGTGAACATCGTGGCGCTCATCCTGCTGAGCCCCGTGGCCATCCGGCTGCTCAAGGACTACGACCGTCAGCGCCGCGCCGGCCAGGAACCCGTGCTGGATCCGCGCGCGATCGGCGTCCGCAACGCCCGCCTGTGGGAACAGATCCACGCGGCGTACCAGCAGACCGGCGACCTCGACCGCGCCATGGACCACGTCGCGGACACCGCCCCGGACACCCGGGCCATCACCGTGGTCCCGCGCCGGGAGGGCTGAGGACCGACGACGGCGGCCCGGGGCGCCGGACGTCCGCGACGACGTCGGGCCACGGGCCAGGGCCGTCCGCGCGGCCTGAATCCCGGCAGGCTCACCCCATGGACCACAAGGAGATCCTCCATCAGGGGCTGCGCCGGCAGCGCGACGCCCTCTTCGCGAAGCTGGACGGCCTGCCCGAGCGGGAGGTCCGCCTGCCCCGCACCCCCACCGGCACCAACCTGCTGGGCCTGCTCAAGCACGCGGCCACGTGCGAGCTCGAGTACTTCGGCGAGGTCTTCGGCCGCCCCGCCGGCATCCCCCTGCCCTGGGACGCGCCGGGGGTGGGCGAGGAGGACGGCGCGGACCTGTTCGCCGCCGAGGACGAGACCCTCGAGGACGTCCTCGACTACGCGCGGCGATGCTTCGCGCACGCGGACGCGACCATCGAGGCCCTCGTCCTCGACGCGCGGGGGCGGGTCCCCTGGTGGCCCGCGCACCTGGCCGAGGTGACTCTGGCGCAGATCCTCTCCCACGTGGCCCTCGACGCGGCCCGCCATGCCGGCCACGCCGACATCCTGCGCGAGGGGATCGACGGGCAGGCCGGCCTGCGCGGCCCCGGGGACAACCTGCCCGGCTGGGACGCCGAGCGGTGGGCCGCGCACGTGCGGCGGCTCGAGGGGATCGCCCGGGGTGCGGGCCCGGTGCGCTAGCGTCCGCGGTGATGACTCCCCGCTCGCTCGCCGGTCTGGCCCTCACCGTCGCCGCCCTGATGTCCGCCTTCGTGCTGATGGCGCCGACGGCGCCGGGGCTGTTCGTCGGCGTGCTCACGGTGGGGACCTTCGGGTTCGGCCCGTTCTACGGGGAGCCCTCGCGGCAGCTCGTGGACCGGCCGTGGAGGCGGGACACGCGCTGGCGCGATCTCGCCCGCCGGGTCCGCACCGACTGGCTCTCCCGGCAGCTGGGCGCCGTCGGCTGGAACGCGGCCATCAGCCGCCGCATCACCGGCCGGGCCGACCTGCGGCGCATCCGCACCGCCGCCGTGGGCTCCCTCGTCAGCCACGCCGCCTCCGCGGGTCTGCACGCGGTGGCGGGCGTGGCGCTGGCGGCCGTCGGGCATCCGGTCTGGGGCGTGGTCGCGGTGGCCCTGGGGCTCGTGGTGCACGCCTGGCCGGCCCTGCTGCAGGTCTCCGTGCTCGGGCGCATCGACGGACTCCAGACGCAGATCCGCGGGGACCAGCTGCTCTGGTGACCGGCCGGCACCGGGCGGCCCGGCCGAGCACTTTGTGGGCCGAATCCGACGGATGAGCCCCTGAATCGGGCACGGGAGCGTCGCATTCGGCCCGCAAAGCGGTGGGGAGGGGGCAGCGGGGAGAGGGCGGCACCGCGCGCTCAGCCCTACGCTCGGACCCATGACCGAGCACACATCCGAGCACACCCCCGAGAACCCCCACGTCGTCCGCCGCGGCTCCGGCGTCCCGCTGATCGCGGTGCACGGCAACAGCGTGGACCACCGGCTGCTGCTGCCGCTCGACGACGCCCTCGCCGAGGCCGGGGAGGTCGAGCGGATCTACGTGGACCTGCCGGGCTTCGGCCGGACCTCGGCCCTCCAGGACGACGGCGGCCTCCCCGAGCTCGCCGCCTGGCTCGTGGACTGGATCCGCGCGGAGGTCGGCGAGCGGCCGTTCGCGGTGCTCGGCAACTCCCTCGGCGGCCTGCTCGCCCGGCACGTGGCGGCCGAGTTCGGCGCGCAGGTGTTGGGGCTGGGGCTGCTCGCGCCCGTCGTCGACCCGGACGAGGACCGGCGCACCCGCACCGACCTGGTGGTGCGCGAGCGCGACGACGCCTTCATGTCTACCCTCGACCCCGACGACGCCGCCCCGTTCCTCGAGATGTCCCCGCGGCTGACGCGGGACACGTGGGAGCGGTTCCGCGAGCACGCGCTGCCGGGCGTCCGCGCCGTGGACGAGGAGGCGCTGAAGCGCCTGTCCGCGCGCTACGTCCTGGACGCCGTGCCGGAGGAGGCCGCGCCGCCGTTCGAGGGGCCCGCCCTGATCCTCACCGGCCGGGAGGACCACCTCGTCGGCTACCGGGACCAGGCCGCGCTCCTGGAGCATTACCCGCGCGCCACCTACGCGGCGCTCGACGCCGCCGGCCACAACGTGCACCTGGACCAGCCGGAGGTCGCCGAGGCGCTCGTCCGCGCGTGGGCGGTGCAGGTGGGCCGCGCGGCGTCGGACTGAGGCGGGGTCAGGGGGAGGGACGGGCCTCCACCCGGGCCTCCGCCTCGGCGCCCGCCCCCACCCCGACGCCGGCCCGCGCCAGCAGGCCGTCGGCCACCCGCAGCAGGGCGGCGACCGCCACGAAGAACACGAGGATCGCCACCACGTAGACGGCGACGCCGTCGTAGCCCAGCCGCGGGACGTCCAGGATCGTGTACGGGTACCAGTCCAGCCACGGCCCGCGCAGCAGCGTGAACGCCAGCCAGGCGAGCGGGATGAGCGTGGACAACCACACCACCCGCCACGTGATCTGCCGCCGCGGCCCGAAGACCGCCCACAGCACCGGGGTGAGGATCGGCGTGACGATGTGCTGCAGGGTGTCGTTGAACCGCTCGACGGCGGTCATCGGGTCGGCGTCCCGCAGCAGCACGTTGAACACCACGCCCGTGATCACGATGCACACCACCCCCGTCACCCGCAGCACCCGGAACAGCGTGCCCGGCCGGTGCAGGCGCAGCGCCAGCAGCAGGGACGTCAGCCCCACCAGGAAGTTCGAGAGGAACGTGAAGTACGTGGGCTGGTTGAGCATGTGCTCCCAGCCGCCCTCGAGCACGCCCGCGTAGCCCGCGTCGGCCGGCAGGTCCGAGGACTTCCACGAGCCGATCCACAGTGAGAGCAGGTTGCCGCCCAGGGACAGGGCCGCGGCGACGGCGAAGGCAGGCCGCGCCGTCGTCGTCCAGCGGCCGGAGGGGGTGGGGAGGGTCATGCGCCCATCCTGCCGGAGCGCGACGCCGCCCCCGGTGCACTGGCCGAGCCGCTCGGGCCGGCGGGCGTGTCCCGGCCGGCGGTCCGGACCCTACGCTCGGCACCATGATCCGGACCCCCTGGACCCGCACCCCCGCCGGCGCGAGGCGCGCGCGCCGCCCCCGACAGTTCCGCCGCGTGACGACGACCGGGCCCGCCGCCGTGGACGTGGCCTGGGCCCGCTACGCCGACCTGCGCCTGTGGCCGCGGTGGGCTCCGCAGATCCGCGCCGTGGAGGCGCCACGGCGCCGGCTGCGGGCCGGGCTTCGCGGCGTGGTCCACGCGCCCCTGGGGCTGCGCGTCCCGTTCGTGGTCGAGGAGGTCGACGACGACGCCCGCACCTGGCGGTGGACGGTGCGGGTGGCCGGGACGGCGGTCTCCATGACGCACGACCTCACCGCCACCCCCCGCGGCACCCGGGCGGGGCTGACGGTCCACGGGCCCGCCGTCGTCGCCCTGGCCTACCGACTGCCGGCCCGCGTGGCGCTGCGGCGGCTGTGCCGGGCGCACCTCTGAGGGCGGACCGCCGGGCCGGGCCTGTGGCCAGGGGCCCCGCCCGCCTCACACCGCCGCGGCGTCGGTCCGCAGCTCGACGCGCGGCCAGTCGGCGAGGTCGGCGAGCATCTGCCGGTCGTGGGTCACCACGACGACGGCCTGCTCCGTGACCTGCAGGGCCTCGGTCATCTCGTCCACGAGCGCGGGGGAGAGGTGGTTCGTCGGCTCGTCCAGCAGCAGCACGTGGGGGCGCTCGATGAGCACCATCGCCAGGTGCAGACGGGCCTGCTGCCCCTGGGACAGGCGTCCGACCGGGGTGTCCGCGGCCTCGGCGGTGAGCAGCCCGAGCGAGGGCAGCGTGGGGGCCGGCAGGGGACGGCCCAGGTCGTCGACGCCGGCCTCGTCCGCGCCGACGCGGCGCACGTGCTCCTCGAACACGGCGGCGGCGGTGCGCTCCTCGTCCCACGCGGGGGTCTCCTGCGCCACGAGGCGCACGCGCACGTCGGCGCCCACGGTCACGAAGCCGCTCGTGGGCTCCAGGTCCCCGGCGAGCACGCGCAGCAGCGTGGACTTCCCGGCCCCGTTCGGGCCCGTCACCAGCACGCGGCCGCCCGGCACGAGGGCCGCGCCCATCGGCTGCTCGAGCCGCCCGGCCACGCGCACGGCGTCCGCGGTGAGCAGGACGTCGTCGCCCGCCGTGCCCGGCCCGCCCGCCGTGCCCGCCGCCGCGTCCGCGCCGTCCCGCGGGTCGCCGTCGGGCCTGTCCGCGAACGGCCAGTCCAGGCGCAGGGGCGGCTCGGGCACGGTGATCCGGTGCGCCTCCAGCTCGTCGAAGCGCCGGTTGAACATCTGCACGATCCCCGCCGACCGGCTCGAGCGCTGGTGCTTGCCGGTGCCCTTCGGGGGCCGCCACGAGCCCTGCATCTGCTCCCGCGCGTCCTCCACGGCCAGCTCCAGCCGCTCGCGCTCGGCGTTCTGCTCGGCGTACTCCTGCTCCCAGGCGGCCCGGGCGCGGCGGCGCCCCTTCGCCCAGCCGGCGTACCCGCCGGAGTACCGCCGCGGCCGCCCGTCCTGGCTGGGATCCAGGTCCACGATGTCGGTGCACACGGCGCGCAGCAGGGCGCGGTCGTGGCTGACGACGGCGACCCCGCCCGGGTGCTCCACCAGCCGGCGGGTGAGGAAGTCCAGGGCGACGTCGTCCAGGTGGTTGGTCGGCTCGTCCAGCAGCAGGTCCGGCCGGGAGCCGAGGGTGACGGCCAGGCGCACCCGGTGGCGCTGGCCGACCGAGAGCGATGTGAGGGGGCGCTCGCGGTCCGTGCACGCGTGCAGCCCCTCGAGGTCCATGTCCACGCGCCGGCCGGCGTCCCAGGCGTCGTAGAGGTGGGCCCGCTCCAGCGCGGTGGAGTACCGGTGTCCGGCGCCGGCGTCGTCGGGGGCCTCGGCCAGGGCGGCCGCGGCGGCGTCCAGGGCCTCGAGTGCGGCGTGCGGGCCCGTGAGGGCGTCGCGGACCAGGTCGCCCACCGTGCGGGAGCGCCCGTCGGCCCGCGCCCGCAGCGCCTGCGGGACGAACGCGAGCGTGCCCGCCCGCGTCACGCGGCCGACGTCGGGCGTGATCCGGCCCGTGAGCACGTGGAGCAGCGTGGTCTTGCCGCGCCCGTTCTCACCCACGATCCCGAGCCGCGAGCCGGCGTTGATCCGCACCGTGGCGTCCGTGAGCACGCGGTGCCCGCCGAGCGAGACGGTCAGGTGCTCGCCGCGCAGGTGGGCGGCGGGCCCGGCGGGCAGGGCGGGGGAGGGAGGGCCGGAGGTCATGTCCGCCAGTCTAGGGAGGGGGCGCGCTGCCGCGTCCGGGGTCGGGACTACGCTCGGGGCCATGTCCGCCGCCCCGCCGCCGCCCGCCTTCGGCACCGTCCTGCACCACCGCGCCCACGGGATGGCCCCGGGGGAGTCCATCTCCCCGCCGCTGGTCCACGCGAGCGCGTTCCACCTGCCCGGCGCGGACCCGGACGGCGCCCCCACCGCCCCCGGCGCGGACGTGCCTTTCCAGTACGCCCGCTGGGGCACGCCCACCTGGGCCGCGCTCGAGGCCGCCCTCGGCGTGCTCGAGGACGCGGACGTCGCCGTCGTCCCCTCCGGGATGGCGGCCATCGCCGCCGCCCTGCTGCCCGTGCTCCGCCCCGGCGATCGTGCCCTGCTGCCCGCGGACGGCTACGGCGCCACCCGCGCCCTCGCCGCCGAGCACCTCGTGCCCGCCGGCGTCCACGTGGACTTCGTGTCCACGCCGGGCCTCGCGGACGCCGACCTCTCCGCCTACGACCTCGTGTTCGTCGAGACCCCCTCCAACCCCGGGCTGCGCGTCGCGGACCTGGCCGACGTCGCCGCCCGCGCCCACGCGAACGGGCGTCGGGACGGGAAGGGGGCGCTCGTCGTCGTGGACAACACCTCCCTGACCCCGCTGGGGCAGCGGCCGCTGGACCTGGGCGCGGACGTCGTCGTCGCCTCGGACACGAAGGCCCTCAACGGGCACACCGACGCCCTCGGCGGGCACGTCGCGTCCCGCGACCCCGAGCTGATGACGCGCGTGCGCGGCTGGCGCACCCTGGCCGGCGGGATCCTCGGCACCCACGAGGCCTGGCTGATCCACCGCGGTCTGGAGACCCTCGAGGTCCGCTTCGCCCGCATGTGCGCGTCAGCGCTCGCGGTCGCCGAGCTCGCGGCCGGGCACCCGGCCGTGCGCGCGGTGGCCTACCCGGGGCTGCCGGACCACCCGGACGCGGCGATCGTCGCGCGCCAGATGACGGCGGCGGGCGGCGTCGTCGGGCTGGAGTTCGCGGACGCGGCCGCGGCGGAGCGGTTCATCGGGGCGGCCGCGTACGTGGTGGCGCAGACGAGCTTCGGCGGCACCCACACCGCGGCCGAGCGCCGCGCCCGCTGGGGCGACGACGTCCCGGCTGGCTTCGTGCGCCTGTCCGTGGGCGTCGAGCCGACGGCGGAGCTGCTCGCCGATCTCACCCGGGCGCTGGACGCGGCGGCCGGACCCGCCTGAGCCCGGCCCTGCCCGCCTGAGTCCGGCCCGGCTACGCTCGCGAACCATCCCCCGTCGCCCCGCCCCAGGAGACCCGCCCCATGCAGCTCGACCTGATCGTGGAGAACGCCCGCCTCATCACCGGCGACCCCGCCCGCCCGTCGGCCTCGCGGCTGGGGGTGTGGCGGGGCGTCGTCGTCGGGGTGGACGAGGAGCTGGACGGCCTCGCAGCACGCGAACGCCTCGACGCACGGGGGCGCACCGTCCTCGCCGGGTTCAACGACGCCCACGCGCACAGCGTCTGGTTCGGCCAGTCCCGGCTGGACGTGGACCTCGAGGGCGCGCGCACCGCGGAGGAGGTCCACCGCCGGGTCCGCGCCCGCGCCGCCGAGCTCGACCCCGGCGCCTGGGTGACGTGCACCGGCTTCGACCCCGGCCACCTCACCGGACCCCAGCCCGACCGGGACAGCCTCGATGCCGCCGCCTCCGGGCGCCCCGTGCTCATCCGCCACAACACGGGCCACGCCGTCACGGTGTCCGGGGTGGTGCTGGTCCTGGCCGGTGTGGGGGAGCAGGTGCTGCAGCAGCCCGAGGGCGGGCGGATCCTCACGGACGCCGAGGGCCGGCCCACCGGTCTGTTGGAGGAGACCGCCATGAGCCTGGTGACCCGGCTGCTGCAGCCGGAGTCCCACGAGCACATCGGCGCGTGCCTGGCGCGGGCCTCGCAGGAGTACGCGGCGGAGGGCATCACCTCGGTGACGGATGCGGGGGTGGCCGGCGGGTGGATCGGGCACAGCCCGCTCGAGTTCGGCGCGTATCAGCGCGCCCGGGACGCGGGGCTGCTGCGCACCCGCTTCCAGACGATGGTCACCCTGGACGCGCTGCGCCCGGTGGACGGCCATCCCGACGACGGCACGCACCTCACCCTCGACGCCGGCGTGCGCACGGGGGTGGGCGACGAGTGGCTGCAGATCGGGCCGGCGAAGGTGTTCACGGACGGGTCGATGCTGGGCCAGACCGCCGCGATGACCGAGGACTACTGCGGCCACGGCCACGGCCGCGGGTATCTGCAGCAGGACGCGGGGGAGATGCGCCGGGCGTGCCTCGGTGCCGCGGCCGCCGGCTGGGCCCTGGCCCTGCACGCGATCGGCGACGCCGCCCTCGACTTCGCCCTCGACGTGATCGCCGAGGCGCGGGGCCGGTTCGGGCGCCCCGTGATGCCGCACCGCGTGGAGCACGGCGGGGTGGTCCGCGACGATCAGGTGGCCCGCATGGCCGAGCTGGAGGTCGTGATGGCCACCCAGCCGAACTTCATCAGCGCGTTCGGCGGGTCGGTGCGGGAGCGGATCGGGCCGGAGCGGGCCGCGCTGTCGTACCCGGCCGGGCGGCTGCTGCGCGCGGGCCTGGTGCTGCCCGGCAGCTCGGACCGCCCCGTGGCCGGTGGCCGCCCACTGGAGGTCATCCAGGACTTCGTGCTGCGCCGCACCGAGACCGGCGAGCAGTACGGCCCGGACGCGGAGCGGCTCACGGTGGCCGAGGCCCTGCACGCCTACACGGTCGGCTCCGCGGAGGCGACCGGCTGGGGCGGCCGCAAGGGACGGCTCGCCGCAGGCCAGCTCGCGGACTTCACGGTGCTCGGCGAGGACCCGCGCGCGGTGCCGAGCGACCAGATCGCGGCGATCGACGTCGTCGCCACCGCCGTGGGCGGGGAGGTCGTGCACGGCGGGCTGTGACGCCCGGCCCCGGCCCCGGCACCCCGCGACGAGCCCTGCGATATGGCCCCTAAACCACGCGTTTGGGGGCCATATCGCAGGGCTCGTCATCCAGGGGAGCGGGTGGGGCACGTCCGGTGGCCCGGCGGTCAGCCGTGGCTCTGCCGGGGGGCTGCTCCCTAGGCTCGGAGGACGGCGCGCAGACCGCGCGTCGCCCCGAGACCATGAGGAGCATCCCGTGGCGCACGACGACGCGAACACCACCACCACCGACCAGCTCACCCTGCAGGACCCCACGAAGCGCTACCCCGTGATCAGCCCGCCGGAGCAGTCGCTGCCCGGCACCGGCCTGGACGCGGAGATGACGCCGAAGGCCGACCTGGGTGAGAAGTCCTACCGCGGCACCGGCCGTCTCGAGGGCCGCAAGGCGCTCATCACCGGCGGCGACTCCGGCATCGGCGCGGCCACCGCGATCGCGTTCGCTCGCGAGGGCGCCGACGTCGTGATCACCTACCTGCCCGAGGAGGAGAAGGACGCCCAGCACGTCCTCGAGGTCCTGCAGGCGGAGGGGCGCACCGCCGTCGGGATCCCCGGCGACCTCCGCGACAAGACGTTCTGCGCCGACCTCGTGGCCCAGGCGGTGGAGAAGCTCGGCGGGCTGGACGTGCTGGTGAACAACGGCGGCAAGCAGGTGGCGCAGGACTCGATCGAGGACATCGACGACGAGCAGCTCGAGGCCACCTTCGACGTCAACATCCTGGCCCAGTTCCGCCTGGTCAAGGCCGCCCTGCCGCACCTGAAGCCGGGCTCCACGATCATCAACACCACCTCCGTGGTCGCCTACATGGCCCCGGAGCAGCTGGTGGACTACTCCTCCACCAAGGCCGCCATCAACACCTTCACCAAGTCCCTGGGCCAGCAGCTGGCCCCGAAGGGCATCCGCGTGAACGCCGTGGCGCCCGGTCCGATCTGGACACCGCTGCAGCCCTCCGGCGGCCAGAAGCCGGAGGCCCTGCCGGAGTTCGGCCAGTCCACTCCGCTGGGCCGCGCCGGGCAGCCCACCGAGCTCGCCCCGGCCTACGTGTTCCTGGCCTCGCCGGAGTCCTCCTATGTGGTGGGCGCGACCATCCCGGTGACCGGCGGCATGCCCACCCCGTGACCGGATCCGGCCGTTCCTGTCCCTGGGCGGTCACACCACCAGGGACAGGAACGCGCCGAGCGCGAAGCCGACCACGGTGAGCAGCCCGGCCTTCTCCCCGCCCTTCTCACGGGCCTCGGGGATCATCGTGTCGATCAGCATGACCAGCAGGGCGCCGGCCGCGAAGCCCTGGATGCCGCCGGTCAGGGCGGGGGAGGCGACGTCGGCGATCAGCCCGCCGCCCCACGTCGCCAGGGCGCAGACCACCGTCACGAGCGACCACTGGATCAGCAGGTGGCGGCGCGTCTTGCCGCCGTCGAGGGAGTCGGCCGTGGCGGCGATGGACTCGGGCAGGTTGGACATGAAGATCGCCACGAGCAGCGCGAGGGACACGCCCTCGCCCGCGGCCAGCCCGATGCCCAGCACGAGCTGCTCCGGGATGCCGTCCAGCAGCGCGCCCACGGTCAGTGCGGCGCCCGAGGACGAGCCGCCGGACCTCGCGGCGGAGCGCTCCACCGCACGGTCGCCGAGGAAGTAGGCGGCCGCGCCGAGCGTCAGCCCGATGCCGACGGCGGCGGGCCCGGCCGCCTGGACGCCCGCCTCCGCGAGTTCGAAGGACACGGACGCGATCAGCGCGCCGGCGCCGAAGGCGAGCACGAGTCCGATCGTGCCCATGTGCCAGCGGCGCAGGGTCGCCAGGACGGCGCCCACGAGCAGGGAGGACGCGGCGACCGCGCCCCACATCAGGGTCATCACGGCAGCCAGGCTACGCGCTGACCGGGGACGACGCCGGTCTGACCCGCGCGGCGCCAGAGCGGAGAATGCCTCGGCCAAGACATCCGGGGGGTGCCCGGATGAGGCCTGGCCGGCCGGACTCGCGGCGACGTGCCTGCATAGGTCACTCTTGACTCCAGCATCCATGGCGAGGCCTGCCACCCTCCCGCTCCCTGCCCACTGACGGAGATGACCGATGAACCGCAATGCAAGTCTCGGACGAGTGGTCACGTGGGATCGCGATGGCGGCTGGGGCGTGATCGACAGCGAGGCGACGCCCGGGGGGTGCTGGGTCCATTTCAGTCACCTGCCCATGCTCGACTCCGTCCCGTCCAGCCTCACAGTCGGCGAGGAGGTGGAGTTCTTGTTCGAGGCACTGGAGGCCCACAACGATCAGGACGGGTTTCTCTACCGGGCCCGTGCCGTGCATCCCCCGCACGGGGGACCGCCGCGCTGACCTGGGGCGACGCCGGGCCGCCGCCTCAGTTCACCGCACGACCTCGTCCGCCTCGCCTGTGAGACCGAGCTTCTCGGCCACGTAGTCCACGTCCTTGTCCCCGCGGCCGGAGAGGTTGACCAGGATCCGCGCGTCCCGGCCCATCTGCGGGGCGAGGCGGATCGCGTGCGCCACGGCGTGCGCGGACTCGAGCGTGGGGATGACGCCCTCCAGCCGGGTCAGCCGCTGGAACGCGTCGAGCACGGCCGCGTCGTCCTCGGCCACGTACCGGACACGGCCGACGCGCGCGAAGTGGGCGTGCTGCGGGCCGACGCCCGGGTAGTCCAGACCCGAGGCGATCGAGTGCACGGGGTCCGGGGTGCCGTCGTCGTCGGCGAGGACGAGGGTGGCCATGCCGTGGAGGACGCCCTCGCGGCCCTGGGTCATGGTCATCGCGTGCTCGCCCCTGGCCGAGGAGCGGCCGCCGGGCTCGACGCCCACGAGCGCGACGTCGGCGTCGTCGAGGAACGCGGTGAACGCGCCGATCGCGTTGGAGCCGCCGCCCACCGCGGCGACGACGGCGCTCGGCAGCGCCCCGAACCGCTCCCGGAACTGGGCGCGGGCCTCGCGGCCGACCACGGACTGGAAGTCGCGGATCATCGTGGGGAACGGGTGCGGGCCCACCACGGAGCCGATGGCGAACAGGTACTTCTCCGGGTCCGCCGCGTACACCTCGAACGCCGAGTCCACGGCCTCCTTCAGGGAGCGGCCCTCGCGCTCCACCGAGACCACCTTCGTGCCGAGCAGGCGCATGCGCACCACGTTGGGGTGCTGCTTGGCCACGTCGATCGCGCCCATGTGGATCTCGCAGTCGAGGCCGACCATCGCGGCCGCCGTCGCCAGGGCCACGCCGTGCTGGCCGGCGCCGGTCTCCGCGATCAGGCTGCGCTTGCCCATCCGCTTGGCGAGCAGCGCCTCGCCGATCGTGTGGTTGATCTTGTGGGCGCCCGTGTGGTTCAGGTCCTCGCGCTTGAGCACGATCCGTGCGCCGCCGAGCTCGTCGGAGAGGCGGTCCAGCGGGGTCAGGGGGGAGGGGCGCCCGACGGCGTCGCGCAGCAGGCGTCGGTATTCGGCGTAGAACTCGGGGTCGGTGCGCGCCTCGGCGTACGCGCGGGCGACCTCGGCCATGGGGCCGGCCAGCTGCGGGGGCAGATGGGCGCCGCCGTACTGGCCGAACGTGCCGTCCGCGGAGACGTCCAGGTCCGGGGTGGTGACGAGGTCGCAGGCCTCGGCGAGGGTGCGGGGCTCGGCGGCGCCTTTCAGGGCGTTGTCCTCGGGGTTGCGGTGGGTCATCGGGGGTCCTCCTGGGATGGGGCCCGCCGAGCCGCTCATGACCGAGCCGCCCGGCAGGCGAGCGGCTCGTCGTGTCAGATGCGCATGATCGGGGCCGCCCTCAGGCGGTCCACCACTGCTGCGCGTGCATCTGCACGGGGCCAGCGTACTGCACGTCGGGGCAGGCGTGAGTCTCACCCTGTGGCTGCAGATCTCAGAATGTGGACGTCGCTCCCCGTCTCGGTGAATCGCGATTCACCCTGGATCCATGACCATCACCGCCGCCGACACCCCGTCCCTGACCGCCGAGGCCGCCGCTGTGCTCGCCGCCACTCCGGGCATGCGGTACGCCGAGTTCCTCACCGCCGCCCCCGCAGTGCCCGGCATCGTGGCCGTGGTGGCCGAGGAGTCAACCCGTGCCGCCCTGGGCCTCACCCCCGCCGCCGGTGACGTCCTCGCCGTCGACGTGGCCGACGAGAGCCTGCAGTGCCGCGAGGTGCGCGCCGCCTTCCAGTCCGGTCGTACCGGCGTCTCACCGCTGCGCCAGGCGTTCGCCGCCCTGCTGGCGGGCGAGCTCGGCCTGGATGTGGAGCGCACCAGCCCGGGTGCTGCGGGGGAGGGCTTCGCCCTGACTCCGGAGTCCGAGGAGACGCTCACGGCGTGGATGCGGGAGCACCTGACGCTGCGCGCCTGGGTCGCCCAGGACGCCTCCGCCCTCGAGGGAGTCGCCCGAGAGGTGGCCGCCGATTTCGCCCCGGCCCTGCAGCCGGGCGCCCTGGAGGCCTCTGTGGCGCAGCGGGCCGCGGCCATGAGGGCCTCCGCCCGCCGGTCCGCCACGCTCTGAGCCGGCCGGTCGCCCGGGCGACGCCCTCGTCCGTGGCGCTCGGTCTCGTCGTGCCGGGAGATCACCCCGAGTCCGCTGACAGGATGGGTGCATGAAGCACGAGATCGTCCTCACCCGCGGGGACCTCACCCTGCGCCCCCTCGCCCCCGACGACGGCCCCGCCCTGCGCGAGCTCGTCGACGCGGCCATGTGGGCGGGGAACAGTGCGCCCCTGCCGGTGGACGGGGTGGCCATGTCCGCGCACCTCGCCGAGCTGATCGAGCGGGAGGGCACCTTCGCCTTCGCCGTCGAGCAGGGCGGGGAGCTGGTGGGGCGCACGAGCCTCTATGACCTGGTGCCCGGGCTGCGGGTGGAGGTGGGGCACACGGTCTACGCCCGTCGGGTGTGGGGCACCTCCGTGAACCCCGGCTGCAAGCTGCTGCTGTTCGGGCACGCGTTCGAGGAATGGGAGCTGGAGCGGGTGGCCCTGCGCTGCGACCACCGCAACGCCCGTTCACACGCCGCCATCGCCCGCCTGGGGGCGACGTTCGAGGGCACTCTGCGCCGCTTCCGTCCGGCGGCGGACGGGACGATCGCCGACGTCGACTACTTCAGCGTGGTGCGCGAGGAATGGCCTGCGGTGCGCGCCGGGCTCGACGCGCGCCTGGCCGCCTAGTGAGAACCGTGAACCCACGGTCACGTCACTGTCTTGCTGAGGTGCCCTTCATCCGTACAGCGAATTCAGGCCACCGAAGCGGTGTGGGGCTTCCGGCGCCTTGTCCTCAGTGGCGCGGCCAGTGGGGTCATGCACTGAGGATGCAGAACTCGTTTCCCTCCGGGTCGGCCATGACGGCCCAGCCGAGGTCCTCGCGCCGGTCGTCGACGAGGGTTGCTCCGAGGTCCAGTGCGCGTTCGACCTGTTCGTCTCGCGTGGAGTCCTCGGGGGCGAGGTCCATGTGTGCGCGGTTCTTGACGGTCTTGGCGTCGGGCACGCGGTAGAAGAGGACTGTGTACCCGTGCGGGCTGGTCAGGTAGCACTCGTCTGATCCGGGCTTGTAGGTGTCGGCCTCCGTGATGCTCCAGTCCAGCAGTTGACGCCAGAACTCCGCGATGGCGTACGGGTCGAGGGCATCCCAGGTGGTATGCGACAGGCGCAGTGACATGACGTTCTCCTTGTTCGTTGCGGGGTTGTGCTCAGGTCTGGAAATGCCGGTAGCCCGTCGCCGGATCCGCAGCCGCCGGGGTCGACAGCCCTCGAGCCCCTAGTGAAACAGCATCCGGTCGGAGACGCCGGGGCGATTCAGTACGTGATGACAACGGCGCTCAGAATGTTGATCCCCACGCCATCCCATCACCCAGTGTCGAGGTGAATCTCATGCAGTGGCTCTTCGATCAACGTCCCTGGTCAGTAAACCTAGGGGTGTAGAACGGGGGGATGCCACCCGAATCCTCTGCCCCGTCCGCCGGCCGTGGACCCTCCCGCCCCCGCCCGGCCGACGCCGCCGCCCGCCCGGACGCCCCCTCCCCGCGGGCGACCGCCCTGCTGTTCACGCTCGCGGTGGCCGCCGGCTCCGTGATGCCGCTGCAGGGCCGCATCAACTCCCGCCTCGCCCACCTGACGGGCGACCCCGTCCTCGCTGCGCTGTGCTCCTTCGCGGCGGGCCTGGTCGTCATGGTGCTCGTGAGCGTGCTGACGCCGCGGGGCCGCCGGGGCCTGGCCCGCATCCGCCCGGCCCTCGCCGCGGGGTCCGTGCGCCCGTGGTATGCGGTGGCGGGCGTGATCGGCGGGCTCCTCGTGCTCACCCAGTCCGCGACGATCGGTCCCCTCGGCGTGGCCGTGTTCACGGTCGCCGTGGTCACCGGGCAGGTGGTCGGCGGGATGGTCGTGGACCGGCTCGGACTCAGCCCCGCCGGGGTGCAGCGCCTGACGCCGCGGCGCGTCACGGGGGCCGCGCTCGCCCTGGCCGCGGTCGCCCTCGTGGTGTGGCCCTCGCTCGGCGAGGCCGGCGGCGGGCCCGGCTGGGCGCTGCTGGCCCTGCTGCCCCTGCTGGCCGGCCTGGCCACCGCCGGACAGCAGGTGTTCAACGCCCGTCAGACCACGGCCTACGGCACCGCCATCCCGGCGACCCTGGTCAACTTCACCGCCGGCGTCCTCTTCCTCGGGATCGTGTGGGGCGGGATCGCCCTGGCCTCCGGCCACGGCCTGCCCGCGCTGCCGCACGACTGGCGGCTCTACCTCGGCGGCCCGCTGGGGTGCGTGTTCATCGGGGTGGGCGCCATGGTCGTCCCGCGCCTGGGCGTCTTCGCCGCCACCCTCGGTCTGGTCTCGGGCAACCTCCTGGGCTCCCTCGTGGTGGACCTGGTGGCCCCCACTGACGGATCCACGGTCACCACGACGACGGTGCTGGGCACCCTGGGCGCCCTCGCCGCCGTCACGCTCGCGTCGTGGCCGGCGCGGCGCCGGTAGCGTCGCCCGCGGCGGCAGGCCGCCGTCACCGCGCGGGACCTCAGGCGCGGGCCGCGGCCCCCCGCCGTCCGTGTCGGCGTCCGTGCATCACGAAGTAGTACCCGGCGGCGATCAGCAGCACACCCGCCAGGGCCGCGTACATGGCGCCGTAGCCGGCCGAGGCCACGAGCCCGCCGAGGAGCACGGGGCCCAGGCCCAGCCCCACGTCCGCGAACAGCATGAGGGTGGAGATGCCGGCGCCGAGCTGGTGGGAGGGCACCGCGTTCACGGCGATCGCCTGGGCCGCGGGCATGAGCGTGCCGTAGCCGAGGCCGCTCAGCGCCCCGGCCAGCACCACCTGCCAGTCGCGCGTGGCGAAGGCCAGCACCAGGAGCGCGGCCGTGAAGCAGAGGAGGGCGGGGTAGACGACGGCGTCGTCCCCCCGGCGGTCCTGCAGGGTGCCCAGGGTGAGGCGCATGACGAGCATCGCCGCGGCGTAGGCCAGGAAGAAGAGGCCGGCGCCGGCTGCGAGCCCGCGCTCCACCGAGTAGGCGTTCAGGTAGGTGAGGATCCCGGCGTAGCTCAGGCCCACCAGCAGCATGAAGCCGCTGATCGGCAGCACCGCCGGGTGCAGCACGGAGCGCAGGCGGAAGCCCACCGCGGGGGCGGGGTGCTCCAGGGGGACCTCGCCGGCGGCGCGCTCGCCGTCGACACCCGCAGCGGCGGGTGCCTCGCGCACCAGCAGGCCCAGCACGAGGCTGACCACCGTGATCCCCAGAGTCACCCGGAACAGCCACGCGTAGCCGATGGAGCCGGCGAGGAACAGCCCCAGGGCGGGTCCGATCGCGGTGGCCAGGGTGGTGCCCAGCGCGAGGTGGCCGGTGGCCTCCGCGCGTCGCCCGTCGGGGATGGCCGCCTGGGCCAGGGCCATGACGGCGGTGCTCGCGAAGGCGTAGCTGGCGCCGTGGAGCATGCGCACCGCCACGAGGGCCGGCAGCGAGGAGGCGACGAGGTAGAGCGTGCAGGACAGCGCGACGGCGACCAGGGCCACCACCAGGACGCGGCGCTTGCCGAAGCGGTCCACCACGTGGCCGGTGACCACGCGGCTGAGGGTGGCGCCGATGACGAAGGCGCTCGAGGCCAGCCCCGCCCCGGCGTCCGAGGCGGCGAACTGCCGGACCGCGTACACGGCCATGGTGGTGACGAGGGCGTAGAACGCGAGGAACTGGAGGAAGGAGACCACCCAGGCGAGGACGAAAGTGGGGGAGGCGATGCGTTCCTGCTCGGCGATTTGCATGATGCAAAAGGTAGCATTGTTTGCATGATGCAATCATCTGAGGGGGCGTGGGCCGACCCGGTCCGCGGGATCATGTACGAGCACATGCTCCTGCTGCGGGTGGCCACGCAGGGGGTGGCCCCCTACGGCCGGTCGAGCGCGCTGGAACGCAGCGCCACCGTGCTGCTCGCCCGCCTGGAGGCGGGCGGGGCCATGAGCGTCGCCGAGCTGGCCGACGCCTTCGACCTCGACGTCTCTACCGTCCACCGGCAGGTGGCCGCCGCCATGAAGGCCGGCCTCGTCGAGCGGGTGGCGGACCCCGACGGCGGCTCCGCCCGGCTGCACCGCCCCACGGAGGAGGGGCGCGCCCGCCTCGCCGCGGAGCTGAGCTCCCGCGCGGACAACGTGGCGCAGATCGTCGCCTCCTGGCCCGCGGAGGACGTCGTCGAGTTCAGCAGGCTCCTGCGTCGATTCAACGAGGGGGCGGAGGAGCGCCGGGGCCACCCGTGGCCCCGGCCGCAGACGGGCCCCGGTGCGGAGGACCCCCGGCCCTGAGCACCGCGCCCGCCCTCAGGCGCGACGGATGCGGGAGGCCAGCGCGGCCGACTCCGCCGGGTCCAGCACAGCCGCCGGATGCGGCCCCGCCGCGGCGAGGCGTTCCGTGCAACCGGCCTCTCCCAGCGGCGCCCCCGCGGCCAGCACGACGTTGCCCCAGTCCAGGCGCTCCAGCATCCCCCGGTCCGCGAGCGTCCACGGGCCGGGCACCCCGGCCTCGGCGGCCGCCTCCTCGAGGGCGCCCAGCTCGGCGCCCAGGAAACGCAGGCCGGCGTCGTCGCCGATGTTCACCAGCAGCACCCCGCCCGCCGTCAGCAGCTCGAGCAGCTCCCCGTAGAACACGGCGCCGCGCAGGTGCTCGGCGCCCTCCTCGCCGGTGCCGATGTCCAGCACGACGGCGTCGAACCGCTCCCCGTCCATCGCGAGGTCGACGGCGGCCAGGCGCGCGTCCGCGACCACGGAGACGAGGTCCGTGCCCGCCGGCAGGGGCAGCTCGGCGAGCACGAAGGACACGAGCTCCCGGTCCAGGTCGACCACCGTCTGCTCCGAGCCGGGCCGGGTCGCCTGGAGGTAGCGCGGCAGGGTCAGCGCGCCCGCGCCGAGGTGCAGGACCCGCACCGGCGCGCCCGTCGGGGAGGCTGCGTCGAGCACGTGGGCCATGCGGCGCAGGTACTCGTAGCGGATGCGCGCGGGGTCGGCCAGGTCCACGTGGGACTGGACGGCCCCGCCGATCTCCAGGACGAACCCGCCGAACTCGTCAGGGGTGATGCGGGCGTCCACGCCCGACGTGGACAGGTGGACGGTGTGGCCGGAGGGGGAGGGCTGGGCGGGCATGCCCCCAGCATCCCACCCCTGAGCACGACGGCCGGATCAGTCAGGCCGCCCCCGCTCTCACCGTCGACGGCGCCGACCGGTGCCGCGACTGCCTGCGCACCCGGCGCCAGAAGGACATCCCCGTGCTCGTGTTCCCCGACGGCGACCACCAGGTGGAGCCGACCAACGAGGAGACCGCGGCCAAGCTCACCGCATCGGGCCTGATCTGAGGTCAGGGGCCACGCGGCCCCGGCACAGGAACCGCGGCGTGGACGCCAGACCCAGGACCAGACCGCACAGGATCACGGCCGCGCCCATGTCCTGCGCGGGGCGGACACCGTTATCGTGTCCGCTGGGTCGTTACTGTGAGGATGGTGAACACTCGCCGAGTGTTCGCTTCCTATCGCTGGAGGCCGACCGCCTCCCCTCGTCGAAGGAGAGCGCCATGCTCCGTCCTCGTCTTGCCCGCCCCACCGCACTCCTGACCGCTGGCCTTGCCGCGCTCGCCCTGCTCACCGGATGCTCCGTCGATGGGGACGCCGCAGCCGGGTCGTCCGCCGGCTCGCCCTCCGCCGCATCGTCCTCGAGTGGGGCGTCCTCGTCTGGCCGGGTCTCCGACGGCGCGGCGCCCTCCTCGTCCCGCGCGGCCGGCTCGTCGTCTGCGGTTGCGAGCGCCAGCCGTGCCGTGGAGTCCTCGCAGGCGGCCGAGGCCAGCCGTGCCGCTGCCGCCTCGAGGGAGGCCGAGAAGTCCGCCGCGGCCGCCGCAGCCGAGGCGTCCCGATCCGCCGAGGCCGAGGCCGAGGCCGTGGCGGAAGCGGAGCGTGAGGCGGAGGCATCGGCCGAAGTCGAAGTGGCGGCCGCCGAGGAGGAGTCGGCCGCGTCGGCGGGTGGCGACGGGCTGTCAGCGGAGGGACAGCAGGCCGTGCGACAGGCGCAGTCGTATCTGAGCTTCACCGCCTTCTCCCGGAGCGGCCTGATCGATCAGCTCGAGTTCGAGGGTTTCTCGAACGCCGACGCCACAGCGGCCGTGGACAGCCTGGACGTGGACTACGCGGCGCAGGCTGTGAAGCAAGCCCAGTCGTACCTGACTCACACGGCGTTCTCACGGACCGGTCTGATCGACCAGCTCGAGTTCGAGGGCTACTCGAATGCTGACGCGACGGCCGCCGTCGACGGCCTGGGCATCGACTACAACGAGCAGGCCGCGAAGCAGGCCCAGTCGTACCTGAGCCACTCCGCGTTCTCCCGTGCCGGTCTCATCGACCAGCTCATGTTCGAGGGCTACTCCGCCTCCCAGGCCGAGTACGGCGTCAATGCCGCCGGACTGTGAGTCCGGGTCGGCGGGCCGGGCACCCGGCCCGGTCCGCCGACCCTCTCGACGACGGTGTGGGAAGGTCTAGCGTGACGGCATGGAGCACATCGACGAGACCGCCCTGCCCGCCCCTGAGGACCGCGTCGTGTCCGCGACCCGTCACGTCGACGCGCCGGCCGGCGTCGTCTTCGAGCTGATCGCGGACCCCTCCCGCCAGCCCGAGTGGGACGGCAACGACAACCTGGCCGAGGCCGCCCCCGGGCAGCGGGTGACCGCCGTCGGGGACGTGTTCGTCATGACCCTGCAGAAGGGCGTGGACCGCGCGAACCACGTGGTCGAGTTCGAGGAGGGCCGCCGCATCGCCTGGAAGCCCTCCGAGGTCGGCGGGGAGCCGTTCGGCCAGCTGTGGCGGTGGGAGGTCGAGGGCGACGACGAGGGCGGCTGCCGCGTCACCCACACCTATGACTGGACCGCCCTCACCGACCCGAAACGCGTCCAGAAGGCGCTGCGGACCGGCGAAGAGCAGCTCCGCGCGTCGATCGACCGGCTCGCGGAGCTGGCCGAGCGCCAGGGCTGAGGGCAGGCGCCGCCCGCCGCCGTCGCGCGCCCCGCGCCGCCGTCAGCGGTTGAGTCGCTCGCCGGTCTCGGCGTGGAACAGGTGCACGCGCTCCGGGTCCGGGACCACGTGCACCACGGACCCCTTCTCCGGCGCCGTGTAGCCCACCGTCCGCAGGGTGATGAGCCGCTCCTCGCCGCCGATCGTCGCGTGACCGTACACGTACGCGTCCGCCCCGAGCTCCTCCACGGTGTCCACCTCCACGGGCAGGCCGGCGGTGTCGTCGCTGACCACCAGGTTCTCGGGGCGCACGCCGAGGTCCACCGCCGTGCCGGCGTCGGCCAGATCCTCCCGCGGCACGGGGATGACCGTCTCGCCCCAGTGCACGCCCTCGTGCGTGGCGGGCATGCGGAAGATGTTCATGGCGGGGGAGCCGATGAACCCGGCGACGAACACGTTCATCGGGCGCTCGTAGAGGTTGCGCGGCGTGTCCACCTGCTGGAGGCGGCCCTCCTTGAGGACCGCCACCCGGTCGCCCATGGTCATGGCCTCGGTCTGGTCATGGGTCACGTACACGGTGGTGGTGCCCAGACGGCGGGTCAGGTTGGCGATCTGGGCGCGGGTCTGCACGCGCAGCTTCGCGTCCAGGTTGGAGAGCGGCTCGTCCATGAGGAACACCTGCGGGTCGCGCACGATCGCCCGGCCCATGGCCACGCGCTGACGCTGGCCCCCGGAGAGGGCCTTCGGCTTGCGGTCCAGGTACTCGGTCAGGTCCAGCAGCTTCGCGGCGTCCTCGACGCGGCGGCGCCGCTCGTCCGCGGGGACGCCGGCGATCTTCAGGGCGAAGCCCATGTTGTCCGCCACGGTCATGTGCGGGTACAGGGCGTAGTTCTGGAACACCATCGCGATGTCCCGGTCCTTGGGGTCCACGTCGGTGACGTCCCGGTCGCCGATCAGGATGCTGCCGTGGGAGAGCTCCTCGAGGCCGGCGAGCATGCGCAGGGAGGTGGACTTGCCGCAGCCGGAGGGGCCCACGAGCACGAGGAACTCGCCGTCGGCGATCTCCAGGTCGAGGGAGTCGACGGCGGGGCGGGGGGAGCCGGGGTACTGGCGGCTGGCGGAGCGGAAGGTCACGGAGGCCATGGTGGGGTTCCTTTCACGGGCAGGTACGTGCCCGACGGTCCGAGGTGAAGGAGAGGGGTGGGTGAGGGTCGGGGCTGACGGTCTACGGCGGCGCGGTGCTCGCCCTCGGCCGCAGGGCCAGGTGGTGCATGATCCGGTGGGGGTGGGCGGCGCCGTCGAGGGCGCCGAGCGCCAGGCGGACGGCGCGGCGGCCCTGCTCGAGCGGGTTCTGGTCCACGGTGCTGATGCCCAGGCGGGCGGCCTCGGGGTGGCCGTCCAGGCCCATCACGGACACGTCCTCGGGCACACGCAGCCCCAGGGAGTGGGCTGCCATCCAGGTGCCCATGGCCATCTCGTCCGAGATGCACATGACCGCCGTCGGCCGGCGCCGCGGGTCGGCGAGGAGGGCGCGCGCCTGGTGGTAGGTGCCGCCGATGGTGAAGTCCGCGGGCACCATCCAGTCGGCCGGCGTGCGCACCCCGGTGGCGGCGAGGGCGTGCAGGAACCCGCGGGTGCGCTCGGTGCTGACCTGGAACTCGATGTCCTCGTCCACGCGGCCCACGTAGGCGATGTCCCGGTGTCCGAGCTCCAGCAGGTGCTCGGTGGCCATCCGGGCGGCGCGGGCGTGGTCCACCTGGACCGCGGTGAACCAGTCGGGCAGGGTCTCGCCCGCCGGCAGGCGGCCACCGATGGCGATCACGGGCCGGCCGAGGCGTTCGAGTCCGGCGAACTCGAACACGCTCAGCCGGAACGAGAGGGTGATCAGGGCGTCCAGCCGCCGCCGGGGCAGCAGGTCGGAGATGACCGTGGATCGACGTTCCGGGTCCTGGCCGACGTCGTAGAGCGTGAGGTCGTACCCGTGCCGCACGAGCTCGTCCGCGGCGCCCTCGAGCACGGCGGCGAAGAACCACCGGTGGACGGAGGGGGTCACCAGCCCGATGTTGCGGGTGCGGCCCGAGGCGAGCGAAGAAGCGGCGGAGTCCGCCACGTAGCCGAGCGTGGCGACGGCCTCCTGGACTCGGGTGCGCGTGGCGGCCGCCACGGGGCCGGAGCCGGTGAGGGCGCGGGAGGCGGTGGCGGTGGAGACCCCGGCCATGCGGGCGACGTCCTTGATGCCGACCATCGGCGGTCCTCCTCCCGGTTCATGGGGTTCTGCGGCGGGGCGGGTGCACGACGGCGGCGGGCCGGGGTCGATGCGTGGCACCAGAGTACGGCACGGCAGGCGCGGTGGTGGAAGCGCTTCCATTCCGGTTTCAGCCGGTCCTGACCTCCGCCCCCACTCCCGCATGCCCGTGTTCATGCGGGAGTGCACCTCTGTGTGGCGCATCACAGTGGAAGCGTTTACACTCCTGGGGACTGACTCCTTCAGCCGACGGGGGCAGGCGCCGTCTCACCACGGGCCCACGTCGGCGACGCAACGGCCGGCGCATGCCGCGGGCCACCCCTCGTGAAAGGCACATCATGCAGTCGACGACGACCGGCGGCCTCTTCCGCCGCCCGCTCAGCCTGACCCTCACCGCGGCGTTCTCCGCCCTCGCGCTCACCGCGTGCGGCGGCGGCTCCTCCGCCCCGGCGTCCTCCTCCCCGGCCGGCGCCACCGAGCAGGGCACGGCCACCGCGTCCCCGAGCCAGGACCTCTCCGAGGCCGGCGCCAGCACCATCACCATGTGGGTGGACCAGAACCGCCAGGAGCCGCTGCAGGCCGTGGCGGAGGACTTCAAGGAGGACACCGGGATCACGGTGGAGCTCGTGGTCAAGGACAACTCCACGATGAAGGACGACTTCATCACCCAGAACCCCACGGGCGAGGGCCCGGACGTGATCGTCGGCGCCCACGACTGGATCGGCTCGCTCGTGCAGAACGGCACCATCGAGCCCCTTGAGCTGGGCGAGAGAGCCGGCGACTTCGTGGAGTCCTCCGTGCAGGCCGTCACCTATGAGGGTCAGACCTGGGGCGTGCCGTACTCCGTGGAGAACATCGCCATCCTGCGCAACACCGAGCTGGCCGAGTCCACCCCGGCCTCCTTCGACGAGATGATCGCGGAGGGCCGGAAGGCCGTCGACGCCGGCGAGGCCGAGTACCCGTTCGTGGTGGGCCTGGACGCCGTCAACGGCGACCCGTACCACTTGTACCCGTTCCAGACCTCCATGGGCGCCCCCGTGTTCAAGCAGGCCGAGGACGGCTCGTACGACACCGGCTCGCTGGCCATGGGCGGGCCCGAGGGTGAGGCCTTCGCCGAGAAGCTGGCCGAGTACGGCGAGTCCGGGGTGCTGAACCCGAACATGACCGCGGACATCGCCAAGGAGCAGTTCAACTCCGGCAACGCGGCCTACTTCATCACCGGCCCGTGGAACATCGAGGAGGCCGAGGCGGCCGGCGTCGACTTCGAGGTCGAGGCCATCCCGTCCATGGGCGACCAGCCGGCGCAGCCGTTCGTGGGCGTCAACGCCTTCTTCGTCTCCTCAGAGTCCGAGAACCAGCTGGCCGCGAATGAGTTCGTGGTCAACTACCTCTCCACCGAGGCGGCCCAGGACGCGCTCTTCGCCGAGGGCAAGCGTCCCCCGGCGCTGACCGCCTCCTTCGACAAGGCGGCCTCGGACGAGACCGTGAAGGCGTTCGGCGAGATCGGCGAGAACGGCGTCCCCATGCCGGCGGCCCCCGAGATGGGCGCGGTGTTCGAGTTCTGGGGCGGCGCCGAGATGAGCATCATCAAGGGCGAGGGCGACCCGGTCCAGACCTGGCAGAAGATGATCTCCGACATCGAGGGCCGCATCGGCCAGTGATCCGGCGCGGTCCACCTCCGGCGTCCCCGCGGGGACGCCGGAGGCGGACCGTGGCCCTGCGCCCTCGGGGCGCGCATCCCCCCCTTCCACGGCAGGCCCTCGGGCCGGATGAGGAACCATGAGCCCGTCTTCCACCGCGTCGGACCGGTCCGACGCCGCCACCGCCGCCCTCGACGACGCCGCGCGCCGCACCGGCCCGGGCCGCCGTCGTCGGGCGGACGCCCGGGGTACCGAGGGCCTCGGCGGCACGCTGGCCAAGATCGTCCTGCTGGGCCTCGTGGACGCCTTCGCGGCGTTCCTGCTGTTCCAGCTCGCGGCCGCGGGGGACTGGGTGGTGTTCGCGCTGACCCTGGCGGTCACGATCGGCATCAACTGGATCTACCTGCGCCGCGGCGGCCTGCCGGCCAAGTACCTCGCCCCCGGCCTGTTCTTCCTGATGCTGTTCCAGGTGTTCGTGGTGGTCTACTCCTCCTACGTTGCCTTCACGAACTACGGCGCCGGGCACAACTCGGACAAGGCCGCGGCGATCGAGATCATCCAGCGCTCCTCCTCCATCCGCGTGCCGGACTCCCCGGTATACGACATCACGGTGCTGGAGGAGGGCGGCGACCTCTACCTGCTGACCCTGCGGGACGGGGAGCCCGTCCTCGGCGGCGCGGACCAGGCGCTGGAGCCGGTCGAGGCTCAGATCCAGGACGGGGAGCCGGTGGGGGTGGAGGGGTACACCACCCTGCGGTTCGGCGACCTGCTGCAGCGTCAGGACCAGGTCACCCGCCTGAAGGTCCCGCTGAGCGACGACGCCGCCGACGGCACCCTGGAGACGCGCGACGGCTCCCGCGGGTACGTGTACGCGCCGCGTCTGGAGTACGACGAGGCCCGGGACACCTTCACGGACCTCGAGAGCGGCGTGGAGTACCGGGACAACGGCGAGGGCCAGTTCCAGGCGGACGACGGCAGCACGCTGCAGACCGGCTGGCGGGTGTTCGTCGGCCTGGACAACTTCACGCGCGCGTTCACCGACCCCGAGCTGCGCGACCCGCTCGTGCGGGTCACCGTGTGGACCTTCGCCTTCGCGTTCCTGAGCGTGGCCACGACGTTCGCCGTCGGGCTGCTGCTGGCGATCGCCTTCAACCGCTCGGACATGCGCGGCAAGAAGGTCTACCGGGTGATGATGATCCTGCCGTACGCGTTCCCGGCGTTCCTGTCCGGCCTCGTGTGGGCCGGCCTGCTCAACCCGGAGTTCGGCTTCGTCAACACCGTGTTCTTCGGCGGCGCGGACATCCCGTGGCTCACCGACCCGTGGCTGGCCCGGCTGTCGGTGCTCGTGGTGAACCTGTGGCTGGGCTTCCCCTACATGTTCCTGGTGACCACGGGCGCCCTGCAGTCCCTGCCCGAGGACGTGGACGAGGCGGCCCGCATGGACGGCGCCGGCCCGTGGCGCATCTTCCGCTCCATCAAGCTGCCCCTGCTGCTGGTCTCGGTGGCGCCGCTGCTGATCTCCTCGTTCGCGTTCAACTTCAACAACTTCAACATCATCTACATGCTGACCGGCGGCGGACCGCGGTTCCCCGACGCGGGCTCGAACATCGGCGCCACGGACCTGCTGATCACGGTCGTCTACAAGACGGCGTTCAGCGGGGTGGGGCGCGACTACGGCCTGGCCTCCGCCCTGTCCATCGTGATCTTCCTGATCGTGGCGACCATCTCGGCGATCAGCTTCCGGCAGACCAAGGCGCTCGAGGAGATCGACAAGTGAGCATCCCCCAGGATTCCGGCCGGCCCCGGCCGGACGCCCCCGAGGCGGGCGTCCCGACCTCGCCCCTTGCCGCCGCCCTGGCGCAGCAGGAGACGGACCCGCTGCGCTGGGAGGAGGACCCGGCCCCGCCACGACGCCGCCGCTCGTTCGGCCGGTGGATGCGGGAGCTGGGCTGGCGCCACGCGGTGGGCGTGCTGGCCAGCGCGTTCGCACTGTTCCCGCTGCTGTACGTGCTGTCCGCGTCGCTCGACCCGACTGGCACGATGGCAAGCTCGAACCGGCTGTTCTCCTCGTTGAGCGGGCAGAACTACGTGGACCTGTTCAGCGATCCGAACCGGCCCTTCGGCCGCTGGTTCCTCAACACGATGGTGATCGGCGTCATCACGTCCGTGATGACGGTGTTCCTCGGCGCCCTGGCCGCCTACGCGTTCTCCCGGATGCGGTTCACGGGCCGCCGCGTGGGGCTGCTGACGCTGCTGCTGGTGCAGATGTTCCCGCAGCTGCTCGCGGTGGTGGCGATCTTCCTGCTGCTGACCTACATCGGCAACCTGGTGCCCGTCCTGGGCATCGGCTCGCAGCTCGGCCTCATCCTCGTGTACCTGGGCGGCGCGCTCGGGGTGAACACGTACCTGATGTATGGGTTCTTCAACACCATCCCGCCGTCGCTGGACGAGGCCGCCAAGCTCGACGGCGCCTCGCACGCGCGGATCTTCTTCTCGATCATCCTGCGCCTGGTGACCCCCATCCTCGCGGTGGTGGCCCTGCTGTCCTTCATCACCACGGTCTCGGAGTTCGTGATCGCCTCCGTGGTGCTCACGGACCCGTCCGCGCAGACGCTCGCGGTGGGCCTCTACGGCTACGTCTCGGAGACCCGCTCTGAGAACTGGGGCGTGTTCGCGGCCGGCGCCGTGCTGGCGGCCCTGCCCGTGATGGCGCTGTTCCTGTTCCTGCAGCGGTACATCGTCTCCGGCCTCACGGCCGGCGGCGTGAAGGGCTGAGCCGACGACGACGGCGGTGGGAGGGGCGCCCCTCCCGCCTCACGGCAGCGCCAGCCGGGACACCTTCTTCCACGCGGAGCCCACCTGCCGCAGCAGCGGCCCGGTCGTGTACGGCAGGCCGTAGCGGGCGCAGATCTCGCGGAGCCGATCATCTGGCGCACGTACCCGTCGCCGCGGGTCTGGCCCTCCACCATCTCCTCGGTGAACGTCTCCGCGCCCTCGGGGAAGTGGCCGCAGAAGATCACCGCGTGCGCCCAGATGTTGCGCCCGCCTCGGCATGGGCATGTCCGTGGTGATCGACCTCGGCGAGTTCATCTGGGCCTACATCGACGAGCTCTCCGCGGTGAGCGCCCAGGCCTACGCGGAGGCCCAGGCGGCACACGCGGGCGTCCTCGACGCCTCAGGGGACCGGGGGCGGGCAGCCCTGGCCGTGACGCGGCATGCGGGCCACGCTGGGCCGTACGAGCGGCGGGGATCGGCCCCGTCCGGATTCCGCCCGAGAGGACGACATGACCCACCACGAGAACCACGACCGCCAGGACCTGGCCGCCGGGGAGACCTATCTGATCCACGTCCTGGAGACCTCGGACCCGCCCGGCAACCCGGACCACTACCGGATCACCGACGCCGTGGAGGCCCACCACGAGGCCACCGGCTCCTACGACGTCGAGGCCGCCGGCATCGACGTCGCCCGTGACCTGCTCGCCCGCCACGCGAAGTGAGCGCGCGGACGGCGTGTCGTCTTCCCTGCGGGGGAGGCGGCGCGTCGTGGGTCGGTGGAGGCACGTCGCCCCAGGTCAGCGGCAGAGCCAGCGGCGCCGCCGACTGGACATCCAGGGTCTGGCCATGGTTTTCTCAGCAACGTCTGCCACGTCACATCCCCCTGTGGTGCGTTCCATCCTCCCCTTGAGACAACGAGGTCTGCCATGAAGAAGATCGTCACCGGCGCCACCCTGACCGCCGCCCTGGGTCTGTCCCTGTTCGCCGCCGCCCCCGCGACGGCCGTCGAGACGCCGAGCAACTGCAAGGACGTGTACGAGATGGGCTTCTCCCACGTGCCGCGTGGCCACGAGTGGTACAAGCCGAAGATGGACGGCGGCGGCGACGGCCTCGCCTGCGAGAACTCGGACGGCAAGTACAAGGGCCTGAAGCGCCTCGACAAGCCCGCCGTCAACGACTCGACGGGGTACCACGACCCGACTGACCAGGCCCTGCCGGACGCGGCCTACACCTACCCGGACTGCAAGGACGCCTACGCGGCCGGGGTCTTCAACATCCCCGCGACGCACCCGGACTACCACGATGACCTGGACTCCGATCAGGACGGCGTCGGCTGCGAGTACAACGTCGAGTACGGCGTGATCGTCGAGGGTCGCGAGCAGGCCGCCGCCGCAGAGATCGAGGCCATCAAGACCGGGGCCGTCGTGGAGACCGAGGACGAGTCCCAGGTGTCCGTGGTCCCCGTCGGCGCCGCCGAGACCGGTGTGGCCCCCGCCGCCGACCCCGCCGCCGCGTTCGCGGTGGGTGCCCTCGGCCTGGCCGGCGTTGCCGGTGCGGCCGTGCTGGTCCGCCGTCGCGCCCAGGCCTGAACCCGGACCGGATCCCCTCCGCTTCACGCATGATCCGGATCCGACCCGCCCGCCGCGGACGCCTTGTGGCGTCCGCGGCGGCGCTCTGCCTGCTGCTCACCGGATGCGCCGGCCAGGCCGCCTCGACCCCGGATCCCGCCGCGTCCGCCTCGGCCGCCCAGGCGCAGCGCTCCCGCGAGGCCCGCGCCGCCGAAGCCTCTGCCTCCCGGGCCGCCGCGTCGTCGTCGGCCGAGGCGGTCCGGGCGAGCGCGGCCGCGGAGAAGTCGGCCGCCGCAGAGGCGTCCGCGAAGGCCTCCCGTGCCGCGGCGTCGGCTGCGGCGGAGGAGGCGGCTGCCGAGGAGGCCGCCCGTGCGCAGGCCGAGGCCGAGGCCGCTGCGGCCCAGGCGGCCGCCGCGGAGGAGGCTGCTCGCGTCGCCGAAGAGGAACGCCTGGCGCAGGAGGCCGTCGTCGCCGAGGGCCTGGACGACTCCCCGCCGGTGTCCTTCACGATCCCCTCGATCGGGGCGGGCTCCGACCTGATGCGCCTGCTCCTGCGGGACGACGGCTCGCTCGCCGTCCCGCCCGCCGAGCCCGGCTCGCCCGCGGCCTGGTACGCGAACTCGCCCAGCCCGGGGCAGCGGGGCCCGGCGGTGCTGCTCGGCCACGTCAACGCCACGGACGGCTCCGCGGGCGTCTTCGCCCACCTGACCGACCTTGCGCCGGGGGACACGATCGAGGTGGAGCGCGAGGACGGCGCCGTGGCCGTGTTCGCGGTGGACCGCGGGGTCACGTACGGCAAGGACGAGTTCCCCACGGATGAGGTCTACGGGGACACCGACGTCCCCGAGCTGCGCCTGATCACGTGCGACGGTTACAACGCCTTCACGCGCGAGTTCGAGGAGAACCACATCGTCTACGCGACCCTCGTGGACGTCTACTGACCGGCTGCGGCGCCGGGCACCGCCCGCTCAGGCGTCCGCGTCCGTCCGCAGCTCGCCGCGCAGGTCCCCGCTCACCTCGGACCACGCCGCCCCGGCGGCCACGAGCTCCCGGCCGCGCGCCGCGTCGTCGTCCGCGTTGTAGGTGAGCACGCCGACCAGGCGGTCCTCCTCGTCCGTGTACCAGACCGTGAAGGAGCCGGGGCGCTCGACGACGCGGGCCGTGGCGTGGCCGTCGCCCCAGGCGCTGTGCTTGAGGAGGTGCTCGCCGATGGTGCTCCAGAACCCGGGCACCTGGTCCCAGCTCCGCAGCGTGTCCTCGTCGGCGTCGGCCTCGTGCGCGAGCGCCGAGCTCTGCCCGGCCGTGGCGTCCGGGACGGACACCGTCGTGACCGCGGCGTTCGCGCCGGCCACCTCGCCCATCGCCAGGGCGTCGCCCCAGTGCTCGACGACGATCGGCCGGTTCGCCACCGCGTGCCGGGCCCGGGAGACGTCCCCGGCCACCCACACGCCCGGAGCCGCGGCCAGGTGCTCGTCCGCCACGATCCGTCCCTCGTGGACGGTCAGCTCCGTGCCCTCGAGCAGACCGCCGCCGGGCTCCATGCCCACCGCGGCGAGGATGAGGTCCGGGGCGAGGGTGACGCCGTCGTCCAGGTGGATGGTCCGGGGGGCCTCGATGCCGCTCACCCGCACGCCCGTGCGCAGCGTGACGCCCGCGCCCGTCAGCCACTCGGCGATCCGCTCGCCGGCGGCGCGGCCCAGCCGCCTCTGTTGCGGCACCTCGTCCGGGGTGACCAGCGTGGTCTCCACCCCGCGCAGCGCCAGCGAGGCCGCCGCCTCACAGCCGATGAACCCGGACCCCACCACGACGGCGGAGCGCGCGTGCCCGGCCGACGTCACCAGGCGGCGGGCGTCGGCGAAGGACCGCAGCAGGTGCACCTCGGCATCGGCCTCGACGTCCGGC
Organism: Micrococcus sp. 63XJN7_8_ISO-PGPR-S23-253; assembly: GCF_056173425.1. NCBI lineage: Bacteria > Bacillati > Actinomycetota > Actinomycetes > Micrococcales > Micrococcaceae > Micrococcus > Micrococcus sp. 63XJN7_8_ISO-PGPR-S23-253. The sequence goes on along the minus strand of NZ_CM149673.1, from coordinate 2,414,355 downwards.
AGGGGGACCGGACGGGCGCCCAGGGCCAGGATGAGCCGCTCGAAGCGGATCGGCTCCTCGGCGGCCCACAGCGTCCGCGCACCCAGGTCCGCGCACGTGACGGTCACGCCCCGGCGCAGCTCGACGGCGTCCGGCAGCTCGTCCAGCACCGTCGGCTCGGGCTCGACGGTGCCGCGCAGCAGCTCCTTGGACAGCGGCGGACGCTCGTAGGGGTGGTCCACGTCCGAGGTGAGCATGAGGACGGGGCCGGGCCCCCCGGCGTCGACGTAGGCGCGGGCGGCGCTGACGCCGGCGGGGCCGCTGCCCACGATCACGAGCGGGTACGGGGTGGAGCTGTGCTGGGCCATACGGCCAGCATGCGCACCCGTCACGGGCGGGCGCCAGGGCCGACGGGCACCCCCGGCTCCGGCATACTGCCCGCATGGACCCCTCCCTGGTGTGGCTGCCGGCCGTCGTCGCGCTGGCCGCGATCACCGTGGGCGGCACGCTCCAGCGGGTGAGCGGGATGGGCGTCGGCATGATCGCCGCCCCCACTCTGTCCCTGCTCCTGGGCCCGGTGGCGGGGGTGACGCTGTCCAACGTGGCCGCCTCGGTGTCCGCGGTGCTGCTGTTCGCGGTGCTGCACAGGCATGTGGACTGGCCGCGCTTCGTCCGTCTCGCACCGTTGCTCGTGGCCGGCTCGTTCGCGGGGGCGTGGGCCGTGCGGGTCCTGGACGCCCACGCGCTCGAGATCCTCCTGGGGTCCTCCGTGCTGGTGGCCGTGGCCGCCGTCCTGGGCCTGCAGCAGCGCTTCACCGCCCAGGGGGACGGAGCCGTGTTCGCCTCCGGCGCCGTGGCCGGGTTCATGAACACCACCGCCGGCATCGCCGGTCCGGCGCTCGCGGTCTACGCGGTGGCGAGCCGGTGGGACCAGCGGTCGTGGGCGGCCACCCTCCAGCCCGTGTTCCTGCTGGCCAATCTCACCTCGCTGGTCACGAAGTCGCTGTTCGGCGCGGCCGTGCCCGCGGGGCTGCACGTGCCGTGGCCGGTGTGGGTCGCCGTGGTGGCGGGCGGTCCGCTGGGTGTCCTGCTCGGTTCAGTGGTGGCCCGCCGGGTGGACCCCGCGAAGGCGCGCGTCCTCGCGATCTGCCTGGCCGGCGTCGGGGGCACGGTGGCGCTGGTGCGCGGTGTGGCCGGCGCCCTGGGCTGAGGCGGGGCCGGCGCGCAGGCGTCAGGGCAGGAGGGAGCGCACGGCCGCGGCCAGCGTGTCCCGCACGTCGTCCACCGTCAGGTCCTCCGGGGCCAGGTGCCGCTCGACCGACAGCGTGTGCACGAGCATCAGGAGCATGGCCGCGGTGTGCGTGACCTGCTCGTCCGGGACGTCGGCCAGCACGCGGTGCTCGCGCAGCAGGCCGGCCAGGAAGTCCCGCCGCCGGACGGTCAGCGTCCGGTAGGCTCTCCCCACGGCGGGCTCGCGCAGGCCCACGGCCTGGAACTCGTGGAGGAGCAGGGGCCAGGAGCCCGTGGTCTCGAGCACGACGTCGGCCAGGGCCTCCGCCACGCGGGCCACCAGGTCCTCGCGCGGCAGGTCGGGGTCGTCCAGGGCGTCGGCGACGCCGTCCATGGCTCGGGTGGTCGCCCGCTCGAACTGGACGGTGCAGGCGGCGGCGAAGAGGTCCGGCTTCCCCGCGAAGCCGGAATAGACGGCGCCCTTGGTGTAGCCGGCCTCCGCCGCGATGCGGGCGAGGGAGGAGCGCGCGTAGCCCTCCCGTCCGAACACCCGGGCCGCGTGGTCGAGGATGGCCGCGCGGACATCCTCGCGGCGGGGTCGGGTGGCCATGTTGCTCTCTCGATGCCGATGGTATTGAATACCGATGGTATTGAATCCGCCTCGACTCGGCAAAGAGGGCCCATGTCTTCCACTCCCACCGACGCCGATCACCATGGCCCCGGGCCCGCCCCCGTCCCGGCGCACCTCGACGAGCTCCCGCCCGCCACCCTCGTGGCGCGCGGTCTGACCCTGCGCGGCGGTCGCGGGCCGGTGTTCGGCCCCCTCGACCTCGTGCTGCCCCCGCAGACCCACCTGGCCGTGCTCGGAACCCAGGGCTCGGGCCGCTCGGCCCTGCTGTTCGCCCTCACGGGGCGCCTGCAGGGCGTGCGGGGCGAGCTCGTGCTCACCGGCGGCCCCGTGGACGTCGCCCTGGACGGCCCGGAGCGGCCCGCCGCCCGTGCGTACCGGCCCCCGATCGACGCCGCGCGCCACCCGTACGCCCTCCGCGCCCGCACCGCCGTCGCCCACACCACCGACCTGGTGGAGCTCGAGCCGGCGCTGACCGCGGCCGAGGTCGTGGACGAGCGCTGCCTCGCCGACGGCGTGCGCCGCCGCGCCGGCCGCGCGCGCTTCGCCCTCCTCGCGGACGCGGTGAGGCTGAGCGTGGCGCCGGAGGCCGTCGTCGGGGAGCTGTCCGCACCCGAGCGCGCGCTGCTGGCCGCCGTCGTCGCCTGCCTGCGCCCGGCCCGCCTCGTCACCTTCGACGACGTGGACGCCACCCTGGCCCTCGATGAGCTGGTCGCGCTCCACGCGGCCCTGGACGTCCTCAAGGACCACGGCCACCCGTTCGCGGTGAGCGCCGTGGCCTCCGCGCCCGTGCCGCGCGACGCCGTCGTCCTCACCCTGCCCCCCGTCCGGGAGAACTGATGCTGTTCCGCTACGAGCTGCGACGCTTCCGCCGTGGCCTGCCCCTGCTCGCCCTGCTGTTCATCTTCCTCGTCCCCGCCATCTACGGCGCCCTCTACCTGTCCGCGAACTGGGACCCCTACGGGTCCATGGACCGTCTGCCGGTGGCGATCGTCAACGAGGACGAACCCGTCCAGCGCGGCGACACCACGCTGCGCACCGGCGCGGACATGACCGAACGCCTCAAGGACGACCGCGCCTTCGACTGGCGCGAGACCACGCGCGAAGAGGCCGAGGAGGGGCTGCGGGAGGGCCGGTACTACCTCGTCCTGGAGATCCCCGCCGAGCTCAGCCGTGACCTCGTCAGCCCCGAGGGCGGCGGGACACCGCAGCAGGCGCAGATCACCCTGCGCCGAGACGACGCCAACGGCTTCGTGATCGGCTCCGTCACGAACGCGAGCCAGGCCAAGGTCGAGGCCGCCGTGAACCGGTCCGCGATCGAGGCGTACTTCGAGGCCGTCTTCTCCAGCCTCGGCGAGCTGCGGTCGGGCATGGTGGACGCCGCCGACGGTGCCGCGCAGCTGGCCGACGGCACGGCCTCCGCGGAGGACGGCGCGAGCCAGCTGGAGGACGGGATCGTCCAGGCCCACGACGGCTCGGGCAAGCTGGCCGAGGGCGCGGGCCAGCTCGCCACGGGTGCGGGTGACCTCGCAGACGGCGCCGCCCAGGCCGACGACGGCGCCCAGCGACTCGCCGAGGGCGCCGCGTCCGCGCAGGACGGGGCCGGGCGCCTGGCCGACGGGCTCGACCAGGCGCGCGAGGGCTCCCAGGCCCTCGCTGACGGCGCCGGGCAGCTCGCCGAGAACGCCCCCGCCCTGCGCCAGGGCGCCACGGACCTCTCCGACGGGCTGGCCCAGCTGCAGACCGGATCGGCCGAGCTCACCGACGGCGCCACGCAGGTGGCCGACGGCACCCAGCAGCTCTACGACACGGTGATCCCCGGCCTGGACCAGGTGATCGAGCGGCAGGACGCGGTGGCCGCCGACGTCGCCGCGGTGGACGAGGACGTCCAGCGGGTCGCCGAGGTGGCCGGCACGGCCGAGGACGGCGCGGGCGCCCGCATCGCCGACGCGCAGGCCGCCCTGGCCGAGCTCGCCGAAGAGGACCCGACGCTCGCCGAGTCCGAGCAGTACGCCGCGCTCCAGGAGGCGCTCACCGGCGCGGACGAGCGGGTGACCGCCGTCGCCGGCCGCGCCGAGGAGGCCGCCGAGACCTCCGCGGCCGCCAACGAGCGCGTCCAGGGCTTCGTCGAGGACGACGTCGCCGCCTCCGCCAAGGCGGATCTGACGGACCTCAACGACGGCGCCCACGCCGTGGCCGCGGGCGCCGAGAAGCTGCAGGGCGGGATCGGCGAGGCGAAGGACGGGGCCGACTCCCTCGCCGACGGCGCCGGGAGGTTCGCGGACGGCCTCGAGCAGCTGGGCTCCGGCGCGACCGAGCTCGACGGCGGCCTGGCCCAGCTCCAGGACGGCGCCGGGGAGCTGCAGTCCGGCCTCGGCGAGCTGACGGACGGGGCGACCACCCTCGCCGAGGCCAACGCCGCGCTCCACGACGGGGCGCTGACCCTGCAGGACGGTGCGGGCCAGCTGGAGTCCGGCGCCACCGAGCTCGACGACGGCCTGGCCCAGCTCCAGGACGGCGCCGGGGAGCTGCACACCGGCCTCGGCACCCTCGACGACGGCGCCCACGAGCTCGCCTCCGGGCTCTCCGACGGCGTCGACCGCGTCCCCGCCCTGACCGAGGACGAGCGGGACGAGGCCGCCCTGGTGATGTCCCGGCCGGTGGAGGCCGTGATGCAGGTGGACAACTCCGCGGAGGTCTACGGGCGCGGCATGGCGCCGATGTTCTTCTCCATCGCGCTGTGGGTGTTCGGCATCGCCGCGTTCAACATCATGCGGCCCATCAGCGGGCGGCTGCTGGCCGGGCGCCGCAACCCGGTGGCGATCGCGCTGGCCGCGTGGCTGCCCGTGGGCATCGTGGCCGTGGGCGGCGGCCTGCTCATGCTCGCCGCGACGCTGCCGCTGGGCCTGGCCCCCGTGCACCCGGTGCGGGCCGTGGCCCTGACGGTGCTCGTGGCCGTGGTGTTCTCCCTCATCGCGCACCTGGTGCAGACGGCGCTCGGCACCCCCGGTTCGGCGGTGCTGCTGGTCCTGCTGATCCTGCAGCTGGCCTCCACCGGCGGCACCTACCCGGCCGAGGTGCTGCCCGGCTTCTTCCAGGCGCTGCACCCGTTCATGCCGATGAGCTACTCCATCGAGGCGTTCCGCAACGCGATCTCCGGCGGCCTGGACCAGCGCTTCTGGGTGCCGGTGGTCGTGCTGATGGGTGTCGGGGCGGCGGCGCTCGCCCTGGACGTGCTCGTGGTGCGGCGTCGGCGCCGGTTCCGCATGAAGGACCTGCACCCCGCGCTGCAGGCCTGAGCGGGGGCGGCCGCGTGTGGGGGCCGGGCGGGAGAGCGCCCGGTCACCCCGCGACGCGCGCCGCCCTGCGGCCCGGCCTCGGCGGTACCGTCCGGGGATGACCTCCGCACCCCGCGCCGCCGTCGTCCGTCCGGCCCGCCCCGAGGACGCGCCCGCGATCGCCGCGATCGCCGCGGCCACCTTCCCGGACGCCTCCCCGGCCTCGCTGCCGCGTGCCGCGGTGGAGGCGCACATCGCATTGCACCTGAGTGAGGACGCCGTGGCCGCGTGGATCGCGGACCCGGAGCGGATCGTGCTCGTGGGCGCCGCGGCCGACGCCCCGGAGACCCTGCTCGGCTACGCCATGTACGAGACCGCCGCGACCCCCGAGGCACCCGTCACGGAGCGGCTCGGCGACGTGCCGGCCGGCCACCTCTCGAAGCTGTACGTGCTCGCCGAGGGGCGCGGCACCGGGCTGGCCGAGGCCCTCGTGCACGACGGCGTCGAGCGGCTGCGGCGGCTGGGGTTCCGGCACGTGTGGCTCGGCACGAACGCGCAGAACGCACGGGCCAACCGGTTCTACGAGCGCCTCGGCTTCGCGACGATCGGGGCGCGGCAGTTCGTGGTCGGCGGGGAGCGGGTCGAGGACGACTGGGTGCGGCTGAAGAGCCTGGGGTGAGGCGGGAGCGCCGATGGTGACCGCCGCGGACTGCCAGAAAGTGGTCACGACATGCCGCGTGGCTCTCCAGGAGACGGCGTGTCGTGACCACTCTGTGGCGCCCTGACCGTCTGTGGCGCCGGGTGCGGCCGGTCGCCGCCCCTCAGCAGGCCTCCGGGCCGTCGGGGTCGTCGTCGGGATCGATCCACGCCGACGGGTGGTAGTGCACCGCGGCCAGCCCGTCGTCGTCGGCCAGGTGGGTCTGCGCCTCGGGCACGGAGTCCGTGTTCTGCCCGGCCACCGCCTCCCACGCCCCGGCCTCGGTGCGGCGCACCACGAGCAGCAGGACGCCGGTGCGCTCACCGGCCTCGTCGCCGTCGGGCGCGGTCTGCCCCGTCATGGTCCACGGCGCGTGCAGCACCGCCACGTCCCCGAGCTCGCGCACGCGCACCTGACCGAGCACGAGCCGGGAGGCCGGGAACATCCAGCGGAAGCCGAGCGCGTGGTTCACCCGGATCTGCCGCCGCCGTGTCCACCACACGCCCACCACGTTCACGAAGTCCGCGTCCTCGGCGAACAGGTCGGCGAGCGCGTCGGCGTCGGCGGCGTTCCAGGCGGCCGCGAAGGCCTCGGCCACCGCGGCGGGGCCGGCCGGCCGGGTCGCGACGTCGGCGGTGGGGTCCGCGGGGGACATGGCTGCTCCTGGATCGGGGAAGGGCGGTTTCAGCGGGCGGGCCCGTAGGCCAGCATCAGCACGACGGCGGCGAACAGCACCGCCATCACGGCCAGGACCGTGAGCACGGCGCGCAGGGCCGCACGCGTGCGCGGGTCGGCCGGGGGTGGTGCATCCGGACGTCGGGTCACGCTCGCCAGTGTGGCATGCGGCACGGCGCGAGGGGCGCGTGCGTCGGCGCGCGTCGAAGGTGCCTCCCAGCCGGGGCTCAGTCGACGCTGAAGCTGCGGATGTGGTTGCTGAACACGAAGCGGTCGAACACGGTCCGCGCCGAGCTCGGGTCGTCCGCGGCGCCCAGGGTGAGCAGCAGTGGCACGAAGTGGTCCGCCGTCGGGTGGGCGATCAGCGCGCCCGGCGCCGTGTCCCGGTAGCCGACCAGGGCGTCGACGTCGCCCGCGTGGGTCATCTCGGCCGCCCACCGGTCGAAGGCGTCGACGTGCCCGAAGAGGCGCGGGTCGCGCATGGCGGCGAACGAGTGCGTCATGAACCCGGAGCCGATCACGAGCACGCCCTCTTCCCGCAGGGCGCGCAGCCGGGTGCCGAGCCGCAGCAGCGCGGCCGGATCCTGGGAGGGCATGGACACCTGGACCACGGGGACGTCCGCGTCCGGGTACATGGCCATGAGCGGGATGTAGGCGCCGTGGTCGAGCCCGCGGCCGGTCTGGTGGACCGCACCGGGCCGGCCCTGGCCGAGGACGCCGGCCACGCGGGCGGCGAGGTCCGTGGCGTCCGGGGTGGCGTACGTCAGTTCGTAGTAGCGCGGGTGGAAGCCGCCGAAGTCGTAGACCAGCGGCGTGCCGGCGGCCGCGGAGGAGATGGCCACGGGGGCGTCCTCCCAGTGCGCGGACACGATCACGATCGCGCGCGGCTTCGGCATGCTCTGGGCCCAGGAGAACAGGTCCTGCAGCCACTGCGGATCGTCCAGGGTGGGCGGGGCGCCGTGGCTGACGAACAGGGCCGGCAGGGGTCCGTCGGACGGCTCCCAACGGCGCTGGGCGCGGGTGAGGGGCAGCGCGCGCACGAGCAGGTCGTCGTACGCGCCGGCGGGGGTGGGCTGCGCCCACGGGTCCTGGATGGTGGCGGTCATGGTGTCCTCCTGGCTCACGACGGCGTCTGTTGACTTCACGCGTGAAGTCAAAGGTGCGGCGGTTCAGTTCACGGTGCAACTGAATCACGCCGTGTCTTCGGGTAGGGTGGCAGTCATGGACCACGACGCCGCCCCCTGGCTGGACGCGGAGGAGCGCCGCGCGTTCCTCGCCCTGATGAGCATGGCCATGCGCCTGGAGCCGACCCTGGACGCCCAGCTGCGCCGCGACGTCGGCCTCACCCACTTCGAGTACTCCGTGCTGGCCAACCTCTCCGAGGCCGACGGCGGCACGCGCCGGATGAGCGAGCTCGCCTGGCTCTCGGCGGGCTCCCTGCCGCGGCTGTCCCAGGTGGTGACCCGCCTGGAGAAGCGGGGGCTCGTGCGGCGGGAGCCGGACCCGGATGACGGCCGCTACACCCGCGCGGTCCTGACCGCGTCGGGCCGGGCGGCCGTCGAGGAGGCCGCCCCCGGGCACGTGGCCGAGGTGCGCCGCGTGGTCCTGGACCCGCTCACGCGGGCGCAGGTCCGGCAGCTGGCGGCGATCGGCCGGCGGGTCATGGGGGCGATCGACCCCGAGGACCGCTGCCTCGAGGGCTGAGTCCCCACCGGGTGCGCCCGCGCCCGCGCTGTCCTCACCGCCGGCCTCACGCCCGCTGGCCCGCCTCCCGCAGAGTGGTCACGACACGCCGCATGGCCGACGGCGAGACGGCGTGTCGTGACCACTCTGTGCCGTCTGCGGCGGATCGAGCCCCGCCGCCGGCCGGCCTCCCATGCCCGGCCGGTTCCCACCTCCGCCCCCACGCCCGGCAGGGGTGGTCCCGGGCCGGACGGCCTTGGCATGATGGGTGCCCCCGGAGAAAGGTGCCTGATGCCCCCGCCCGTGCCGCAGCCGACCCGCCGACAGATGCTCCTGGCCGGTTCCGCCCTGCTCGGATCGGGACTGCTGACCGCCTGCGGGCAGGACGGGGAGGACGCGCCGTCGTCGTCGTCCGAGCCCGCCTCGTCCGCTCCCACCTCCGCCGCCCCCGCCGGCCCGCCGCCCGCCGGCGACCCGGTGGCCTGGCCGGACGTGGCCCGGGTGCCGCACCTGTTCTTCCACTCCCTCGTGGTGGACCCGGCCCGCGCCTTCGACGGCGACGACAAGGCCGGCGGCTATCTGGACTTCATGGTCACGGTGGACGAGTTCGACGCCGTCATCCGGCAGGTCTACGAGCGCGGCTACGTGCTGGTCTCCCCGCACGAGCTGTACGAGGTGGGCGAGGACGACGTCGTCCGCCCGAAGACCCTCATGGTCCCCGAGGGCCGCACCCCGCTGATCCTCTCCCTGGACGACTGCTCGTACTACCTCTACATGGACGGCGACGGCTTCGCGGACCGCCTGATCGTGGCCGAGGACGGCCGCGTCCGCAACGAGTACACGGACGCCGAGGGCACCACGCACGTCGGGGCGTTCGACGTCGTCCCGCGTCTGGACGACTTCCTCGACGAGCACCCGGACTTCAGCCTCAACGGCGCCCGCGGCGTGCTGGCCATGACCGGCTACGACGGCGTGTTCGGCTACCGCACCTCGGCCCGCGAATTCGGGGACAGCCCCACGTTCGACGCCGACGTCGCGGCCGCCACCGAGGTCGCCGACGCGCTCAAGGACAGCGGCTGGGAGTTCGCCTCCCACACGTGGGGCCACCGGACGGTGCCGAAGCTGACCATGGAGGAGCTCGAGTTCGACATGGGGCACTGGCACCAGGAGGTCGAGCCGATCCTCGGCCCCACGGACATGCTCATCTACCCCTTCGGCGCGGACGTGACCGGTCCCGGCAAGTACACCGCGGACAACGAGCGGTACCGCTACTTCCGCGAGCTCGGCTACCGCTCCTTCTTCCTCGTGGACGGCACCTCCAAGGCGTGGGGCCAGCTCGAGCCCGCCTACTACCGCGGCTCGCGCATCAACGTGGACGGTATCAGCCTCGCCGCGGCCGTCTCGGGTGAGCGGCCCGTGCTGGAGGAGTTCTTCGACCCCCGGTCCGTCCTGGACCCGGCCCGTCCCGAGTCCATCCGCGGCCCGAAGAAGCCGAGCCCGAAGCCGTCGTCGTCCGCCGCGGCCCCGAGAACCCCGCGACCCTGAGGAGAGCACCATGTCCATCCCCGCCACCGAGGTCGAGGCCCGCTGGAACGCGGCCGCCGAGCCGTTCACCGCCGTCGTCCGGGAGGTGCGGGACTGGGACGCGGCCACCCCGTGCGAGGGCTGGGACGCGCTGGACCTGCTGGACCACGTGATCGCCGGCCAGCGCGACTTCGCCGCCCGTCAGGGCCGGGAGGTGCCCCTCTTCGACGGCTCCCGCCAGCAGCTGGCCACCCAGTGGGCCAAGCACGCCGCCGCCATGTCCGCCCTCGCCGGTGACGAGGAGTTCATCATGCGGCCCATGAAGACCGCGCTCGGGGAGATGCCCGTGGGCGAGGCGTTGATCCGCTTCCACGCGTTCGACCTGATCGTGCACCGTTGGGACCTGGCCCGCTCGCAGGGCGTGGACGCGCGGTTCACGGACGCGGAGATCGACTGTGTGGAGGAGTCGCTGGAGCTGTTCGGCGACGCCGCCTACACGCCCGGCATCCTGGGCGAGCCCGTCCCCGTGGCCGACGACGCCGACCCGCAGACCCGCCTGCTCGGCCGCCTGGGCCGTCGGGGCTGAGACCAGAGCAGGACCCATCCCCGAACCCCAGGAGGCACCGTGAGCGAGTCCACCGGTTTCAGCGCCGCGGAGAAGGCCGCGATGGCCGAGCGCGCGGAGGAGCTGCGCGCCCAGCGCGGCGGCAGGAAGAGGGCCGACGCCCTGCAGGACCTGCTGGCGAAGATCGAGGAGATGCCCGAGCCGGACCGCGCCCTGGCGGTGGGGGTGCACCGGATCGTCACGGAGGTGGCCCCGGAGCTCGCCCCCCGCACGTGGTACGGCATGCCCGCCTACGCGCGCGGCACGGAGGTGCTCGTGTTCCTGCAGGTCAGCAGCAAGTTCGGCGTGCGGTACACGACCCTCGGCTTCAACGAGGGGGCGAAGCTCGACGACGGCGCCATGTGGCCGACGTCGTTCGCCCTGACCGCCCTCGACGACGACGTCCGGGCCCGGATCGCCGATCTGGTGCGCCGCGCCGTCGGCTGACGTCCGGCCCCTCCGCGGACCGGGTTGCCCGTCGCCAGTGGCGCACGGCCCACAGGGTCAGGCCGCCCACGGTGAGCCAGCCCACCCCGAGCAGCACGCCGTTCACGACGCCCGGGCGCACCGCGAACGCCCCCATCGCCACGAGGGAGAGCTGCCCGGGGATCACGCCGACCGCGGTGGAGCCGGCGAAGATCCCCAGCGGCACGGCGAGCGCGCCCGCTCCGTAGTTCACGGGCCAGTACGGCAGCCCCGGGGCGACGCGCAGGGTCAGCAGGGCGAGGAACCCGGTGTCCTCGAGCCGCCGCTCCACGGTCTCGGCGTGGCGGCCGAGCCAGCGCAGGACCACCTCCCGCCCGACTGCCCGCGCGACGCCGTAGGCCCCGAGCGAGCCCAGCAGGGCCCCGACCACGGACAGCACCGTCCCCTCGATCGTCCCGAAGAGCACACCGGCGGTGACCGCCATGATCGTCACGGGGATGGGGGTGAGCGCCACCGCCGCGTACAGCACGGTGAACGCGAGCCAGCTCCACCAGCCGAAGCCGTCCAGCCGGGTGCGCAGCTCGTCCACGCCGGGCAGGCGCACGGTGAGCGCGAGCCACACGAACGCCGCCACCACGAGGACGAGGGCGGCGGTGCGCAGGATCGACACCCCGCGGTGCCCGGTGCGGGCGGGCGGGGTGGAGGCGGCGCCGGAGTCGCCCGGCGGCACGGCGGTGGAGGGCATCGGACCAGGCTACCGGCGGCCACCCTGCCCGCTCCGCGGTCACGCCCTGCTCGGCTTCGGTGGATCACACGCGTGTGACTCATCCACACCTGTGGACAACTCTGTGGAGAACCCTGTGCACGCGGCCCGCCAGGTGTGGACGGAGGGGCTCAGCCGGTGGACGCGCCGGGCGCGTCGTCGCGCGGCTCCGCGTCGCCCGGCCCCGCCGCCGGCTCGTCCTCGAAGGCGGGACCGCCGTCGTCCTCCCAGGCCGCGGCGGCGTCGTCGTCCCTGTCGGTCTCCTGCACCTGGTCGTGCAGGCGCTCCATGCGGGTGTCCAGGTCCGCGGCCACGCGGGCGGCGGCCACGAGCTCGGTCGCGATGTCCGGGGGCACGCCGCCGTCGAACTTGTAGTTGATCTTGTGCTCGAGCGTGGCCCAGAAGTCCATGGCGCTCGTGCGGAACTGCATCTCCACGGTCACCGGGATCGTGCCGGTGGACAGGTGGATCGGCACCTGCACGAGGCAGTGCAGACTGCGGTAGCCGGAGGGCTTGGGCCGGGAGATGTAGTCCTCCACCTCGAGCACCCGGATGTCCGGCTGCTGCGTGAACTGGCGGAACACGCGGTACACGTCCCGGGCGAAGCTGACGATCACGCGCGCCCCGGCGATGTCCGTGACGTTGGTGCGCAGCGCGTCCAGGTCCAGGGACAGCCCGCGGGCGGACGCCTTGCGCAGGATCGACTCCGGCGACTTCACCCGCGTGACGATGTGCTCGATGGGGTTGTAGTCGTGCAGGTGCGTGAACTCGTCCCGCAGCACCTCGAGCCGCGCCTCCACCTGGAGCAGGGCCGAGCGGTACTCGAGGTCGAAACGCTCCACGTCCTTGCGCAGGCGATCCAGCGCCTCGGACATCGCGGGGGAGAGCTGCGTCAACTCGGACACGGGGGTGCCGCGCAGCGCCTCGACGTCCGCCGAGGGCGTGGGCGCGTCCGGGGAAGGGTCCTGCTCCATGGCCTCAGAGCCTACGGCGGGATCCTGCGAGACGGCTGGCCGTCCACAGGCCCGACGGCGGCCCGTCAGTCCTCGGCGGGGATCAGCACGCGCTCGAAGGCGGCGCGCTCCTCGTCGGAGACGGCCACGGGCCGCCCGACCGCCGGGTCCACCTGCACGAACACGGCGTCGCACAGCACGCAGCGCCGCCCGTCCTGCCACAGCTCGTGGCGCAGCGTGAAGGACGTCCGGCCGATCCGCAGGATCCACACCCGCGCCGTCACCTCGGTCCCGGCGTAGACCACGGGCGCCTCGTACTGGACCTCCATGGACCGCACGACGCGCTGGACGTCCGGGGACGCCGTCGTCGTGGCCCACGCGGCCAGGGCGCGCACGCGCGCCTCCTCGGTGAGGGTGAGCAGGCGGGCGTTGTTGACGTGGCCGTAGCGGTCCTCGTCGGACCAGCGCAGCTGCAGCCCGACCTCGAACGGGGTCGGCGTGCCGGCGTCGGCGGGGGTCTCGGGGGTGGTCGGCTGCGTCACGGGGTGAACACCTTTCCTGGGTTGAGGATGCCGTGCGGGTCGAACACGGCCTTGATGCGCTGCTGGAGGTCGTGCTGGGCGTCGCCGAGCTCGTCCCGCAGGAACGCGCGCTTGAGCAGGCCCACGCCGTGTTCGCCGGTGAGCGTGCCACCGAGTTCCAGGCCCGCGCGGAACAGCTCGCCGGCGGCCTCCCACACGTCCGCCGGGATCGACGCGGCGTCCTCGGCCGCGCCGCCCACCTGCGCCGCCTCGCCGAACAGCAGGATCGGGTGCAGGTTGCCGTCCCCGGCGTGGGCCGTGGTGGGGATGGCGACGCCGGTGCGTGCCTCGATCTCACGGATCCGCGCGAACATCTCGGCCATGCGGCTGCGGGGAACGGCCACGTCCTCCACGAGCGGGGTGCCGAGGCGTTCGAGCGCGGGGAACGCGGTGCGGCGCAGGGCCATGAGGGCCTCCCCCTCGGCGGGGTCCACGGTCACGGTGACGTCCCCGCCGTGGGCGCGCATGAGGGCGGCCATGGCCTCGCCGTCCGCCTCGGCGCCGGCGCCGTCGGCCTGCACCAGCAGGAACGCGCCGGACTCGGGCAGGGCGGCCCCGCGTTCGGGCCCCGCGTGCGCGCGCACCGCGGCGAGCGTCGCCTCGTCCATCAGCTCCATCAGGGCGGGCACGTGACCGGCCCCGGTGATCGCCTCGGCCGCGGCGGCGCCCGCGACGACGTCCGGGAAGAACCCGCCGAGCGTCACCGGCACGCCGCGCACGGCCGGCCGCAGCGCCAGCGTCGCGCCCACGATCACGCCGAGCGTGCCCTCCGAGCCGATCATCAGCGCGACCAGGTCGTAGCCGGTCACCCCCTTGACGGTGCGGTGGCCCAGCCGCAGCAGGGTGCCGTCCGCGAGCACCACGTCCAGGCCCAGCACCGCCTCGCGCGTGACGCCGTACTTGGCGCACAGCAGCCCGCCGGCGTTCATCGCGATGTTGCCGCCCACCGTGGAGATGTCCTTCGACGCGGGGTCCGGGGCCCACCACAGCCCGTGCTCGGCGAGCGCGGCGTTCAGCGCCCCGTTGAGGATCCCCGGCTCGACGACGGCCACGCGGTCCGCGGGGGAGACCTCCAGGATCCGGTCCATCGCGGTCATGTCCAGGACGATCTCGCCCGCCCCCGCGACGGCGCCGCCGGCCAGCCCCGTGCCCGCTCCGCGGGTGACCAGCGGGGTGCTGGTGGCGTGCGCGATCCGGCACGCGGCCTGCACGTCCTCCACCGTCCGCGCGCGGACCACGGCCAGCGGCGCGGCCGGGGAGCGGTGTCCCGAGCGGTCCGCCCGGGCGGCCTCGAGTGCGGCGACGGAGACGTCCACGCGGCCGGGCAGCTCCGCCTGCAGGCGGGCGACGACGTCGGCGGGCGGGGCGTCCGCGGCAGGCGGGGCGGCCGGGGCGAGCGGTGCGGAGAAGTCCATGCCCACCAGTGTCGCCGATCACACGGGGCGGAACGTGCGTCGGCCGGTCCGATGACGCGCCCGGCCCCGTCCCTAGACTGGCGGCCATGACCTCCCCGGACCCCGCGCCCCCGCGCCCCCGCGTCCACGTGCTCACCCTGCGCCCGGATGGGGCCCGCGAGGAGACCGCCCGCCGCGTGGGCGCGGTCCTCGCCGAGGCCTTCGCCACGGACCCCTACACGCTCGGGCTGGTGCCCGAGGACCGGCGCGAGGCCCGCCTCGAGCGCAAGTTCACCGCCGCCGTGCGCCACGGGCTGCGCGCGGGGGCCGACGGCGCCCCGCTCGGCGCCGTGGACGTCGCCGTGGACGCCGACGACGGCACGCTGCTCGGCGCCGCCGTGTGGACCTCCCCCGCCGCCCCCCGCGGGGTCGACGTGCCGGGCCTGCTGGCGGGGCTGCCCACCGCCGTCGCCGTCCACGGCCGCCACACCCTCACCCTGAAGCGCATCCAGGCCGCCTGCGAGCGGGCCCGCCCGGCAGGCCGACACTGGTACCTCGAGGAGGTCGGCACCGTCCCGTCCGCCCGCGGACGCGGGGCGGCGAGCGCGCTGGTGCGCCACGGCCAGCGCCGCGCGGCGGGCCTGCCCGTGCACCTCGAGGCGTCCGTGCCCGCCACCGTCCCGTTCTATGAGCGGCTCGGCTTCCGTGCCACCGGCCACGTGCCCGTGCCCGGCGGCGAGCCCCTGACCTGCCTGCGCTGGGAGGCCTGAGATGAGACACCCGATCCCCGACTACCTGGCGAGGCTGGTCACCGAGCTCGGCGCCGTGAACCCGGGCGAGACGGCCCAGTACATCCCCGTGCTCGCGGAGGCGGACCCGGACCGCTTCGGCATCGCGCTGGCCACCCCCACCGGGCGGCTGCACTGCGCGGGGGACGCGGACGTGGAGTTCACCATCCAGTCCGCGTCCAAGCCGTTCACGTACGCGGCCGCGCTCGTGGACCGGGGCTTCGCCGCCGTGGACCGGCAGGTGGGGCTGAACCCCTCGGGCGAGGCCTTCAACGAGCTCTCCCTCGAGGTGGAGTCGCACCGCCCGGACAACGCCATGATCAACGCCGGCGCGCTCGCGGTGCACCAGCTGCTCGTGGGACCGGAGGCGAGCCGGAAGGAGCGGCTGGACCGGGCCGTGGAGATCATGTCCCTGCTCGCCGGGCGTCGGCTCTCGGTGGACCGGCAGACGTACGAGTCCGAGATGGCGGTCTCGGACCGCAACCTCTCCCTGGGGCACATGCTCCGCAGCTACGGGGTGCTGCAGGACTCCGCCGAGGAGATCGTGGCCGGGTACGTGGCGCAGTGCGCCGTGCTCGTCACCGCCAAGGACCTCGCCGTGATGGGCGCGTGCCTGGCCACCGGAGGCATCCACCCGATGACGGGCGAGCGCGTGCTGCCGTCCATCGTGGCGCGGCGCGTGGTGTCCGTGATGACCTCCTCCGGCATGTACGACGCCGCCGGGCAGTGGCTCGCCGACGTCGGGATCCCGGCCAAGTCCGGCGTGGCGGGCGGCGTGCTCGGCGCGCTGCCGGGCCGGGTGGGGATTGGCGTGTTCTCGCCGCGCCTGGACGAGGTGGGCAACTCGGCGCGCGGGGTGCTGGCGTGCCGCCGCCTCTCCGAGGACTTCCGGCTGCACCTCATGGACGGGGACAGCCTGGGCGGCACCGCCGTGCGCTTCGTGGAGCGGGAGGGTGACCGCGTGTTCCTGCACCTGCAGGGCGTGATCCGGTTCGGCGGTGCGGAGGCGGTGCTGGACGCGCTCACGGACCTGCACACCGGTGCGGAGAAGCCCGGCACCGGGTGGGACGCCGCCGTCTACCCGCGGTGGCAGGAGGCTGCGGCGGACAGCGCGGCGCTCGCGGCCGCGACCGGCGGCGGGGCGGTGCACGAGGCCGCCGCCGTGGCCGCCCGGGACGAGAACGACGGGCCCATCCGTACCGTGGTGCTCAACCTCGCGCGGGTGGACCGGATCGAGGATGTCGGCCGGCGGCTGATCGCCGAGGGCGTGCGCCGGCTGCAGGCCGACGGCGTGCGCGTGGAGGTCGAGGATCCGGAGCGCATCCTGCCGCTGGAGGAGGCCGGCGCCCACTGAGGCGGCGGGGCGGGCAGGAGGGGGGCGCGGCGGTGTTCTCCGTCTCGCTCCCTTTCGTTCAACTGCTGTTCATGTGAGAATGGGCGGTCTCATCCCTTGACCCCGCCGTTCGAGGACGACCCCCATGCCCCTTTCCACCCTCCGCGTCAGCCTGCCCTCCCTCCGCCGCACCCGCCCCGCCCCGCAGGGGGTCCGGGGGCGGATCGCGCACGCCGTCGTGTCCCGGCTACGCCCGCGTCCCGTGCCGCCGGTGGACCGTCGGACCCGCCTGGCGTGGCAGGTCTCGGGGGCTCTGCCGCTGATCGGGTGCCTGACCTCGTTCCCCATCGGGATGTCCAAGGATTCCATGGTGATCCCAGGCGTCGGCTATCAGGGCGGTTTCCCCGCGGGCTGGTCCCACGCCCTCAACCAGCCGGCGTACTTCACGTGGCTGTCCAACGCGCTGGTCGCGGGCACGTCGCTGACGCTGGCCGCGCGTCGTGAGGCGCCCACGTCGGACGCGTTCTGGGCCGTGCGCACCGCCGGCCTCGGCTCGGTGATGGTCACGGGGATCGTCTACAACGCGGTGCTGCGCGGCCGCGAACAGGACACCTTCCTCTACCGGTTCAACGACGCGCTGCAGCACATCGTCAACCCCGTGCTCGCCCCGGCGGTGTGGGCGCTGTTCGACCCGCGCGGGCAGATCACGCCGCGGCGCGCCGGGCTGGCCTCGGTCATCCCGCTGATGTGGGCGGCGGCGACCATGGCGCGCGGGCCCCGCATCGACTGGTACCCGTACCCGTTCCTCGACGTGCCGCGGCTCGGCCGCCGCAGCGTGGGCGTCGTGCTCGCCGGGATCCTGGCCGGCTTCACCGGGCTCATGGGCGTGCTCGGCACCGTGGACCGCCGCCTCGGCCCGGCCTGAGCGAGGGCGGTCCCCGGCGCTGGCGGCCGGCGCCCGGGGCTTTCGAACGTGAGAGAGGGCCTATCTCACGTTCGAAAGCGCCCATTCGCCCCCTTTCGCGTTCGAAAGCGCGGGTGGGGAGCGCCGGCGACGGCGGCGGCGCGTCAGTCGCCGCGGACGGCCTCGGCCACGGGCACGTCGCCGTCCACGAAGTCGATCTTCCGGCCCACCGTGCCCGGCTCGCTGAGCACGGCCACGATCGCCCGGGCGACGTTGCCACGGCTGGCCTCACGCTGCGAGGCGTCGGAGTCGGAGAGGTCCGGGTCCACGGTGATGCGGCCGGACGCCTCCTCCTCGGTCAGGGCGCCGGGGCCGAGGATGGTCCAGGCCAGCCCGGAGTCCCGCAGTGCCTCGTCCGCCTCGGCCTTGGCCTGCGCGTACGTGTAGAAGGGGTCGTCCTCGGGCACGTCGTGGTGCAGGGACGCGCCGAGGTAGGACACCATCACGTAGCGCCGCACACCCGCGGCCTCGGCGGCGCGCATGCTGGCGACGGCGGCGTCGTGGTCCACGGCCCGGGTGCGCTGGGCGTCCCCGCCGCCGGCGCCCGCGGAGAACACGACGTTGTCCGCGTCGCGCAGCGCGTGGACCAGCTCCTCCTGGTCCGCCTTCTCGATGTCCAGGACGAGCGGTTCGGCGCCGGCGGCGCGGACGTCCTCGGCGTGGTCGGGGTTGCGGATGAGCGAGACGACGTCGTGGCCGGCCTCCGCCAGCAGGGGTGCGGCGAGCAGGGCCACCTTGCCGTGGCCGCCGATGATCACGGTGCGGGTCATGGGGATCTCTCCTTCGGTTCGATCGGGTGCTGGACTCCCACAGTAGGGAGAGCCCGACGCCGGTGCGAGGGTGGAGCGGCGCGCGACCGCCACCCCACTCCTCAGCTCTCCGCCTGGCCCTCCCGCCAGTAGCCCATGAAGGAGACGTGCTTCTTCGGCACGCCGCCGGGGCCCACGCTGAACCGGCGCAGGGCGCGCACCATCGCGGACTCCCCGGCGAGGAACACGTAGGCCTCGGGCCGTTCGTCGGCCTCGAGGGCGGCGACGGTCCACTCGCGCTCGACGGAGGCCGCGGGCGGCGCGACTGGCCCGCCGGCGTCGTCGGGGTCCACGCCCAGCAGGGCGGCGAGGCGGGCGTGCGCCCAGGACCCCGACGGCGCCCCCGGCGCCCGGCGGCCCACGTGCAGGCGCACGCGGCCCCGGTCCGCCAGCTCCGTCACGGCCCGCCAGTCCCACGGTTCGGGGACGGCCAGGCGCTCGGCGATGAGGTCGGGGGCCTGCCCGTCGTGGGGCAGCTCGAGCACGAGGTCCGCCTCGCCGTCGAACCCGCCGAACGGGTCCGCGAGCTCCTCCGCCACGGACACCAGGGCGGGGACGGCGGTCTCGTCGCCCACGGCCAGCACACGGTGCGCCCCCGTCTGCCGCCAGCCGGACCACGCCGGCGCCTCCGCCGAGGGCACCAGCACGTTCACCGCGTCCCCCGCCTGGACGGCGCGCGCCCAGCGCAGGCCCGGCCCCTGATGCGGGTCGGCGGGGTCGTCCGGGTCGCCGTGCAGCACCACGTCCACGGTCAGCGAGGGCACCTGCCGCCCGTCGAGCCGCACGAGCCCGGCCGAGCGCACCGTGTACGTGCGCATCCAGCCGCGCTCCTCCTCGGGGATGGCCAGGAACCCGGCGCGGAACCCGGCGGACAGGTCCGGGTCCGCCGACGCCCCGCCCGGCGGGGGGATCAGCAGCTTCACGTAGGCGTCCCGGCGCGGCCGCGCGCCCCGGTACAGGGCGTGCAGGTCGGCGACGCCGGGCGGCAGCAGTCCCAGCAGGTCCCCGCTGGCGGCCTCCAGGTCCGGGCCCGCCAGCACGATCCGCCGGAACCCGCGGCACGGCTGCTCCACGGACACCACGCGCGTGTGCGCCACGATCATGCCGTCGGCGCTCATCGGCGGTCCCCGTTCCCGCGCGGCAGCACCACGGGGTGGCCCAGCAGCGGGTCGGCCACCACGTCCGCGTCCAGGCCGAACACCTCGGTCAGCACCTCCGGCACGATCACCTCGCCCGGCGTGCCCTGCGCCACCACCCGGCCCGCGGCCATCGCCACGATGTGGTCCGCGCTGCGCGCCGCCAGGTTCAGCTCGTGCAGCACCGCGACGACGGTCGCCCGGCCCCCGCCGCGCGGGTCCGGGAGCGCCCGCACCAGGTCGAGCACCTCCACCTGATGGCTGAGGTCGAGGTAGCTCGTGGGCTCGTCGAGGAGCACCACCGGGGTCTGCTGGGCGAGCACGAGGGCGAGCCACGCCCGCTGCCGCTGCCCGCCGGAGAGCGTGCCGGCCTCGCGCTCGGCGAGCTCCACGAGGTCGGTGCGCTCGAGCGCCGAGGCGATCGCGGCGTCGTCGCCGGCGGCCCGGCCGCCGAGGAGCCCGCGGTGCGGGTGACGGCCGCGCGCCACGAGCTGCGCCACCGTCATGCCCTCAAGTGCCACGGGATGCTGGGGCAGCAGCGCCACGGTGCGGGCGTAGTCGCGTGCGGACACGCGGGCGGCGTCCCGGCCGAGCACCTCGATGCTCCCGGTGCGCGGGGCGAGCTGGCGGGTCAGGCCGCGCAGCAGCGTGGACTTGCCGCAGCCGTTGGCGCCGATGATCGCGGTGACGCGTCCGGCGGGCACGTCCAGGTCGAGGCCCTGGACGATCGGCGGTGCCGAGGCCGGGCCGTAGCCGAGCGTCAGGCCGCGCAGGCGGATCGCGACGTCGTCGGCGGCCCCGGCGCGCGGTGCGGCGGGGGACGGGACGGTGAGCGGGGGAGCGGTCATGTGGAGCGCACGCCTCCTGGGGTCCGGCCCTGGCGCAGCAGCAGCCAGAGCATGAGCGGGGCGCCGGCGGCGCCGGTGAGCACACCGGTGGGCAGGGCGGCGCCGGTGAGCAGGGGGACGGCCTCGCCGGCCACGAGGTCCGCGAGCAGCACGAGCGCGGCGCCCGTGAGCGCCGCCGCGGGCAGGGAGGGCAGGCCGCGGGTGAGCCCGCGCGCCACCGGGGTGGCCAGCAGCGCCACGAACGCCAGCGGCCCGACGACGGC
This sequence comes from Micrococcus sp. 63XJN7_8_ISO-PGPR-S23-253, assembly GCF_056173425.1. Taxonomy (NCBI): domain Bacteria; kingdom Bacillati; phylum Actinomycetota; class Actinomycetes; order Micrococcales; family Micrococcaceae; genus Micrococcus; species Micrococcus sp. 63XJN7_8_ISO-PGPR-S23-253. Next base: position 2,393,799 of record NZ_CM149673.1, on the reverse strand, counting down.
GGTCGCCACGGCGGCGAGCACCGCGCCGAGCCCCAGCGCCGCGGCCGAGGTGGGGCGCGGCCGGGCGCCGAGGGCGTGCGCGAGGTCCGGGCCGACGTCGGCGGGGGCCAGTCGCGCGTGGAGCACCCCCGCCAGCGGCAGGGCGACCACGAGCACGCACGCGAGCAGCGCGATGCGGCCCCACGTGACGCCGTTGAGCGAGCCGGCGATCCAGACGGTGGCCGACTGCAGGTCGTGCTGGGCCAGCGAGAGCATGGCCCCGGCCACCACGGCCTGGCCCGCCGCCGCGACCGCGATGCCGGCCACCACGAATCGTTCGCCGCCCACCGAGCGGGCCGTGGCGAACACCGCGGCCACCGCCGCGAGGCCGCCGACCAGCGCCGTGGCGGCGCGCGTCAGGTCCGATCCGCCGCCGGTCTGCCCGGCGGTCGCCAGCATCCCCAGCACGACCGCCGCCGCGGCGCCCTGGGTGACGCCCAGGATGTCCGGCGAGGCCAGCGGGTTGCGCAGGGTGCGCCGGTAGAGTGCGCCGGCCGCGCCCAAGGCGGCGCCGGTGAGCACTGCGGCCACGGCGCGCGGCAGCTTCTCCTCGAGCACGATGAAGCTCGCCCCCGGGATCGTCTCCCCGCCCAGGATCCGCACGAGGTCCGGGACGGTCACCTGGTACGTGCCCCACACCACGCGCAGCAGTGCGAGGACCAGCACGGCCACGGCGAGGCCCGCACAGGCCCATCCGAGGCGGCGCCGGTCGGAGCGGCGCAGGCGGGCGACGACGTCGGCCGCGGCGGTGCGCTGGAGGCTCATGCGGCCACCCCCGGGCGGCGCAGCAGCGCCAGCAGCACGGGCACGCCGAGCAGGACGGTGGTCACCCCGAGGTGGATCTCCCCGGGTGCCACGACGAGCCGCCCGGCGAGGTCCGCGAGGATCACGAGGACGGCGCCCCACAGGGCGCAGCCGACCATCAGGGCCCGCGTGCTCGGCGGCCGCAGACGGCGCAGCGCGTGGGGCACGAGCAGTCCCACGAACCCGACCGGCCCGGCCAGCGCCACCGCCGTGGCCGTGAGCAGCACGACCGCGCCCAGCAGCACCGCGCGCACCCGCTCCGGGCGCCCGCCCAGGCCGTGCGCGAGGTCGTCGCCCAGGGCGAGGGCGTCGAGCCCGGGGGCCACGGCGACGGCGGCCAGCAGCCCGACGGCGATCACGGGCGTCAGGGCCAGCGCCTCGCCGAGGTCGGCGCGGGCCACCGTGCCCACGGCCCAGAACCGCAGTCGGTCCTGGACCGTGGGGGAGAGCACGAGCAGCGCCGTGGTGCCGGCGGTGGCGCCGGCGGTGAGCGCCGCACCGGCCAGCACGAGCGCCATGGGGGAGGGGGCGCCGGGCGTCCGTCCCCTCCGCGTGGCGGCCGCCGCCACCGCGTAGCCGAGCGCCGCCGCGATCAGCGTCCCGACGGCGGCCAGCGCCAGCACCCCGAACGTGGACCCGGCGACGCCCAGCGCCATGCCCGCCGCCACGGCCAGCCCCGCGCCGGCGGAGAGCCCGAGCAGTCCCGGGTCGCCGAGCGGGTTGCGGGTGGCCCCCTGCAGGGCCGCGCCGGCCACGGCCAGCGCCGCCCCCACCAGCGCCCCCGTCACCACGCGGGGCACGCGGGAGGCCACGGCCGCCGCCTCGATGCCCTCCGGCACGGGGTGCCCGGTGAGGACCGCGCCCAGGGTGTCGAGCGCCGTCGTCGCCGGCACGGTGCGCGCGCCGAGGGCGACGCCGGCCACGAGCGCCGCCAGCAGCAGCGCCGCGGGCAGGGCGCCCATCAGCACACCCGCGCGGGCGCGGGCCGGGGAGGAGAGGGCCGTGGACGGCATGGGGAGGGATCAGCCCTGCGCGGTCTTCGCGGCCTCGGCGATCGGCGGGACGACCTTCTCGAGCGCGAACGGGATGGACAGCGGGGAGATCGCGGAGACGGAGAGGACCTCCTGCTCGTCCGTCTGCAGGACGAGGGCGCCGGCCTTCACCGCGGGGATCGAGCCCAGCAGGGGGTCGGACTCGATGGCCTCGCGGACCGAGTCCTGGGCGGCCCAGGAGACGAACACGTCCGACTCCAGCTCGTCCGCGCGCTCGGGCGACCACGTGAAGAAGAACGCCTGGTCCTCCGGGGAATTCTCCGTCACCACCGGCGCCTGCTCCATGCCGAGCAGCTCGAGGAACTTCGGGCGGTTGTCCACGTCCGTGTAGATGCTGATCTGGTCCGCGGCGGCGGGGTCGATGGTGCCGTAGACGAAGGAGGCACCCTGGAGATCCGCGTGCTTCTCGCCGGCGGCCTTGATCTGCTGCTCGAGGTCCGCGATGAGCTCCCCCGCCTCCTGCTCCGTGCCGAGCACGCGGCCGATGACCTCCGTGGACTGCTGCCACGAGGTGCCGTAGGCGGGGACGTCCTTCGGGTAGGCCACGGTGGGGGCGATCTTCGAGAGGCGGTCGTAGTCCTCCTGCGTGATGCCGGAGTAGACGGCGAGGATGACGTCCGGCTTCACGGCGGCGATCGCCTCCGCGTCGATGCCGGAGGCCTCGGACCACTGCACGGGCTTCTGGGCGCGCTCGGTCTCGGCGAGCTTCGCGTCGAACCAGTCGGTGGACTTCTGCGCGTTGCCGCCGAACTCCACGGCGGCCATGCCCACCGGCACCACCCCGAGGGCGAGGGCCACGTCCTGGTTCACCCAGGACACGGTGGCCACGCGGGTCGGGCGCTGCGGGATCTCGGTGGTGCCGTAGACGTGCTCGATGCTGCGCGGGAACGCGGCGTCCCCGCCTGCGGCGTCCGACGACGACGCACCGGCCGACGAGGACGAGGCCGAGCCCCCGGCCGGGCCGGTGGAGCACGCGGCGAGCAGGAGGGTGAGGCCGACTCCCCCGCCGGCGAGGAGGGAGCGGCGGGACAGGGAGGACGGTGCCATGGCGGTGGCCTTTCACGGTCGCGACGCGCGGGCGCCGGGCGGAGGGGGTCGGGTCTGCGGTCGGGGAGGGCGGCGGCCCTGGGGGCCGACATTAGCGAACATCGACGTGAGGTAACTCTGGAAGGTTAGGGCAACCTAACGCCCCTGTGCAATCCCGGGGAGGGGCGTCGTCGGGGGAGGTGGGCGGGATACGGTGGTCTGGTGAGCCAGAACCCCCTCCCCGCCCCACGCGGCGACGCCCAGCGCGGCGCCGCCGACCACCACGACCGGGTCTCCGCGATGTTCGACGCCATCGCCGGCCGCTACGACCTGATGAACGCCGTCATGACCTGGGGTCAGGAGCCGCGCCTGGTGCGCCACACGGTGGCGCGGGCCGACATCCCGGCGCAGGCCCGCGTGCTCGACCTGGCCACCGGCACCGGCGACCTCGCGTTCGAGGTGCTCAAGCAGCACCCCGACGCACAGGTGGTGGGCGCGGACATCGCCGCCGAGATGATGGAGGTCGGCCGTGCCCGCGCGGGCGGGGACCGCATCGAGTGGGTCGTCGCGGACGCGACGGACCTGCCGTTCGAGGCCGGCTCGTTCGACGCCGTGACCCACGGCTACCTGCTGCGCAACGTCGCGGACATCCCGGCGACTCTCGCCGAGCAGTTCCGCGTGCTGCGCCCCGGCGGCTGGGTCGCGGCCCTCGAGACGTCGCCGGCGCCGGACAACGTGCTCAAGCCGTTCTCCTCCTTCTACATCCACCGGGTGATGCCGCAGCTCGCGAAGCTGATCGCCGACCGGCCCGAGGCCTACGCGTACCTGTCCTCCTCGACGAAGGCGTTCCACACGCCGGACGAGGTCGCGGACCTCTTCGCCGAGGCCGGCTTCGTGAACATCGGCCACGAGACCCACATGTTCGGCACCCTGGCCACGCACTGGGCCATGAAGCCGGTCGACTGACGCCGGCCACGCGGCGCGGCGTCAGCACAGGGCGGCCCCGGTGGCGCCGCCGGATGCGTCAGGGCTGTGACGAGTCACGCTGATGTCCGCAATCCGAGAAGACTCTGGGCCGACCCGGCTGATCCGCGTAGCATGGGGCTCCGTCGAGGGGGGATCCGCGCACCCCCCGGCCTCCGGTCGCCGCCCGTCCGCCATCCCCCGGAACGGCGTCGCCCCTCCGTCGCGAGGCGCTCGTCCCCCGCAGCCCGCGACGTCCGCGTGGGCACCGTGAACCGTCTCCCGAACGTAGAGGAACTTTGTGAGCCCCATCCAGAGCACCACCGGCCCGTCATCCATGGCAGAGCTGAAGGAGGTCCTGCCCGAGCTCTCGCACCCGGACGGCGCACCGGTGCGGGTGCTCGTCGTGGACGACGAGCCGATGATCGCCGACCTGCTCTCCATGGGCTTCACCCTCTGCGGCTGGGAGGTGATCGTGGCCCACGACGGCGCGACCGCCGTCGAGCTGGGCACCGCCGGCCGGCCGGACCTGGCGATCCTGGACGTCATGCTGCCGGACATGGACGGCCTGGACGTCCTGGAGCGCCTGCGTGCCCACTGGTCGGAGATGCCCGCCATGTTCCTCACCGCCAAGGACGCGACGGAGGACCGCGTGGCAGGCCTGGCCGCCGGGAGCGACGACTACGTGACCAAGCCCTTCTCCATGGAGGAGGTGCTCATCCGCGCGCACCGGCTCGTGCAGCGCTCCGGCGTGGTCTCGGGCGGCTCCGAGGTGCTCGCGGTCGGTGACCTGGTGATGAACACCCGCACCCACGAGGTGACCCGCGGCGGCGACGAGATCGAACTGACGGCCACGCAGTACAACCTGCTGAAGTTCCTCATGGCCAACGTCCGCACGGTGCTCTCCAAGGAGCGCATCCTGCAGGATGTCTGGGGCTACGACTTCGGCGGCCGCGCGAACATCGTCGAGCTGTACATCTCCTACCTGCGGAAGAAGATCGACGCGGATCGGGATCCGATGATCCACACCATCCGCGGCGCCGGGTATGTCATTCGGCCCGCCTGAGACCGCCGCGGTCCCGTCGGGGCACGGCAGCACCCGCCGCAGGCGGCCCACGTCGCTGGCCCGCCGCGTCGGCGCGGGCGTCCTTCTGATCCTGGTGGCCACCATCACGGCCTACTCGTTCTTCGCGGCCGGCATCACGAAGGCCCTGCTGACCGACTCCGCCTCCCGGGACGCCTCCGAAGCCTGGGCCCGCGCCGCGGAGCAGCTGGCGGGCCCCTCGCCGGGCGGAGGGGACGACGTCGGCCTGGGGGAGGGGGGCCTGCGCGCGCCGGGCACCCTCGGCCAGTTCGAGGGGACGGTGGTCGCGCTCGTCTCGCTCTCCGCCCTGGAGGCGCACCACCAGGGCGCGCTCACCGGGCACCGGGTCGGCGAGGCCGGGGAGTCCGTGCCGCTCACGGCGCAGGAGGCCGATGACCTTCTGCATGCCCTCCGGGACCGGCCGGGCGGGCCGATGCTCGACGCCGTCGTCGGCGGTGTCGGCTATCGCGTTCAGGCCCAACTGCTGAGCGCGCCGGGCCCCTGGGTGGCCGCGGACCAGGTGCTCGTGGTGGGGGCGCCGACGGGTGCCATGTCCGACGTCGCGCGGCAGGCGCTGCTCGCGGTCGCCGTCGGACTGTCCGTCACCGTCCTCACCACCGCGATCCTGGTGACCCTGTGGCTGCGCCGGGGCCTGGCCCCGCTGCGCGAGGTCGCCGCCGTCGCCGAGCGGGTCGCCCAGGCGGACATGGCCCACGCCGGGCTCGATCCGGAGGACTCACGCATGCCGCCTCGGCTCCTGCAGGGGCCGGACGAGGTGGCCGTCGTCGCCCAGGCACTCGACCGGTTCACCGGCTCGGTCGAGGCGGCCCTGGAGCAGCGCCGCGTGCAGGAGCAGCACATGCGCCGGTTCATGGCGGACGCCTCCCACGAGCTGCGCACGCCGCTCGCCTCGGTGCGCGGTTACGCCGAGATGATCGCGATGACGGAGGAGCTCTCCGCGACCGGCCGGCGGTCGCTCGGCCGGGTGCTGTTCCAGGCCGACCGGATGGCCGCCCTCGTGGACGACATGCTCCTGCTCGAACGGCTCGAGTCCGTCTCGCGCGGCCGGGCCATGGGCCTGGAGCCCTCCGGGGAGGTGGCGCTGGCCGAACAGGTGGACCTGTCCGAGGTGGTCCTCGAGGGCGTGATGGACGCCCGCGCGGCGTGGCCGGACCACACGTGGGTGGTGGACCTGCCCGAGGGGGCGGAGCCGGGCACCCAGCGGTCCGTCACCGGCGACCGGTCGCAGCTGGCCCGCGTGGTCGGCAACCTGCTCTCCAACGCGGCCAAGCACACCCCCGTCGGGACCACCGTCACGGCCTCCGTGCGGCAGGACCAGCCCCGGCCCGGCGTCATGCTCGTCAGCGTCCACGACGACGGCGGCGGCATCCCGGCCGACCGGCACGCCAGCCTCTTCCACCGCTTCGTCCGCGGCCCCGGGAAAGGCCGGTCGAGCGCCCCGGGCACGGAGCCGTCCACGGGTCTGGGTCTGGCCATCGTGCGCTCGATCGCGCGCAGCCATGGCGGGGACGTGGCCGTGGCGTCCGAGGACGGATGGACGCGCTTCGACGTCGTCGTGCCCTGCACCCCGGGGCGCGCCGGGCCGGGGGCTGCGGGCCCCTGCTGCGGCTCCGCCCGGGCCGGCCGGCCCTGACCCCGGGTCGGCAACCGTTGACGGACCCCCACCCTCCTGTGCGTACGGTGCTCGTGCATGACCCAGAAAGGGTCGTCCGGGACCTCCGGTCGATCCCCCGACGCCGGTCGGCGCAGGCCACCGGTGAGAGGAGCACGATCATGACTGACATCCGCCGCACCGCCACCGCCCTGACCCTCGGCGCCGCCGTCGTCACCGGCCTCGGCGCCCCCGCCGCCGTCGCGCAGACCACGGCCCCGGCCACCGAGACCGCCACGACGGCGCCGGCCTCCCAGTCGCCCGCCCCCCAGGAGGAGGAGAAGGACGACAACGGCAACTGGGGCCTGTGGGGCCTGGCCGGTCTGCTGGGCCTGGCGGGCCTGGCCGGTCGCCGCAAGCGTGAGGTGCACGCCGAGCCCGTGCGCCGCGACCACCACGTGGCCGGCGCGCACCGTGACCATGACGTGCACCGCGTGGACGACCGCGCCGGCGACGTGCGCACCGAGGGCGTGGACGCCCGCCGCCACGAGGCCGACGGCACCCTGGGCGACGCCACCCGCCGCCCGGGCACCGGCGACGCCCGCTGACCCGACCCCGGCCGCCCCGAGCGGCCCGTGACCGCGACCCCCGCCCCTGAGGCGGGGGTCGCGGCGCGTCCGGGCGGGTCTTGAATGCGCTCCTCAGTCCGCGGCGTCCCCCGCCGAGGGCGCAGCACGAAGCACCGCGTCGGTGAGCCGGTCCAGGGCTGCGGTCCCGGCCGTCCAGCGCTGCCAGTGCAGGTCCACGTCGACCGCGCCGAGGGCCGGGATCGGCTCGAGATCGGGGTGGCGGCCCTCGAGCACGCCCGGCGGGATCTGCACCGAGGGGAGCATGCCCCAGCCCAGCCCGAGCTCCACCGCCCGCAGATAGGAGTGCACGGAGGGCACGAGGTGGGTCGGCGGGTCGGCCACGGGCCGGCCGCGGGTGACGCGGCGCAGCACCGTGTGCTGCAGGCCGTCGCGGGGGCCGTAGTCCACGATCGGCAGCGTGCCGAAGTCGACCCGGCCCCGCGCGTCGCGGTGCAGCTCCAGCAGGAAGGACGCGCACACCGCGTGATAGCGCATCGTGCCCAGCGGGGTGGAGCTGCACCCGGCCACGGGCGTGGGGTCGTCCGTCACGGCGGCCACGACTGCGCCGTCCCGCAGCAGGACGGCGGTGTGCTCCTGGTCCTCGGACTGCATCTGCAGGACGACGTCGTCCCACGTCGCCGCCTCGCGCAGCACGGGCTCCCACCACGTGTCGAGGGAGTCCGCGTTGAGGGCCACGCGCAGCGGCACGCGTCCTCCGTCGCCGCGGCCGAGCGCGGCGAGCGCCTCGTCCTCGAGTGCGAGGGTCTGCCGGGCGAGACGGAGCAGGCGCTCTCCCGCCGCGGTCGGCCGGACGGGGACGGTGCGGGCCAGGAGCACCTGGCCCACCTGCCGCTCGAGGGCCTTGATCCGCTGCGAGAAGGCCGAGCCGGAGATCCGCAGGGAGTCCGCGGCGGCGTCGAAGGTGCCGTGGTCGACGGCCGCGACGAGGGCGCGCAGGTGGTCGGAGTTCATGCGGTCCAGGGTAGGGGTGGTCATGAAGGATGTCTTCAGATCTTGAAGAAGATTGCGATGGCACGGACGTGGGACGGCTCCTATCCTCGCTCGGTGACCATCTTCGCCACCGGATTCCTGACCTACCTCGCCCTCATCGTCGCCATCGGCGCGCAGACCCTGTTCCTGCTGCGCCAGATCGTCCGGCGCGACCGCGTGTGGACCGTCCTGACGGTGTGCTTCGTGGCCGATGTGGCGCTGCTCGTGCTCGGCGCCGGCGGCGTGGGCGTGGTGGCCGAACGCTGGCCGTGGCTCGTTCCCGCGCTGACCGTGGCCGGCGTGGTCTACCTCCTCGCGTTCGCCGTGGGCGCGCTGCGCTCCGCCTGGCGCGGGGACCGGACCCTCACCACCGCGGCCGCGGACGTCGAGGGGACCGGGCACGGCCCTGACCGCATCGACCTCGCGGTCCTCACCGGCGAGCTGCCGCTGATCGACCCGGCGACCGGCCGCCTGGCCGATCGCGAGCCGGCCGGGGCCGGCGTCGGGCATCACGACGACGGCGCGCCCGGCGTCGGCGCCCCCTCGGGCAGCGGGTCGGTGGCGGTGCGGCAGCGCGTGCAGCCGCGCCGCGTGGCGCTGGACCGCCCGCAGACGCCGCTGCCGCGGATCATCCTGCTGGCGCTGTCCGTCTCCCTGGTGAACCCGCACGCCATCCTCGACACCGTGGTCATGATGGGCACCTTCGCACAGACGTTCGGGGCGGCGAAGTGGGCGTACGTGGGCGGCGCGGTGGCGGCCTCGCTCGTGTGGTTCACCGGGCTCGGCTGGGGCGGCACGAAGCTCGCCCCGTCCATGGACTCGGCGCGGACGTGGCGGATCGTGGACGCCGTGGTGGGCGTGCTCATGCTGGGAATCGCCGTGAAGGTGGGGCTCACGCTCCTCTGAGCCGCGCGGGGAGGATGATGGGAGCATGAGTCCTTCCCCCTCCGACTCCGCCCGCACACCGACCGTCGCGGCCGGGGAGGTCATCCGCGTCTCCGCCGTCGTGCTGGCCCGCCCGGACCGCCGCGTGCTGACAGTCCGCAAGGCCGGCACCGCCATGTTCATGTTCCCCGGCGGCAAGCACCTGCCCGGCGAGGCCCCCGTGGACACCGCCGTCCGCGAGGTGGCCGAGGAGACCGGGCTGCGCCTGCGCCCGGACGAGCTGACCCGCCTCGGCGCGTGGGACACCGCCGCCGCCAACGAGCCCGGCGCCGCCCTGCACTCGGAGGTGTTCGCGCTGTGGCGGCCCGTCGCCCGGCACGAGGTCCCCGAGCCGACGGACGAGATCGTCGAGCTGCACTGGATGGACCCCGCCGCCCCGGCCGCACCGGGCGGGCACGGCGTGGCCCCGCTGCTGCACCCCGTGCTGGCCGCCGTCGCCGCCACGCCCCCGTTCTGACGTCCTGGCGGGCCGACCGGCCCGCGCTGATGTCCGCGCCGGCCACTAGCCTGGCCCGGTGACGTCGCTGCTTCGCATCCTGCGCTTCGCGCCCCAGCTCCACCGCCTCTACCTCGGCATCGCCGTCAGCTCCGTGCTGGCCGCGGTGCTGGCCCTGGCCACCCCGTTCCTCATCGGCGCGGCCACGGACCGGATCGTCGCCGCCGTCGCGGGGGAGACCGGTGTGGCCGAGGCCGTCACCGCGGTGACCTGGCTGGCGGTCGCGTTCCTCTCCGTCGAGGTGGCGACCACCCTGGTGGTGAGCGTGGGCGGCTACTGGGGCGACGTGATGGCCGCGCGCATGCGCACCATCCTCTCCACGCGGTACTTCGAGCAGCTGCTGCACCTGCCCCAGCGGTACTTCGACACCGCGATCACCGGGCGGGTCGTCAACCGGTTGAACCGCACCATCAACGAGCTCACCCAGTTCCTGCAGTTCTTCGCGAACAACGCGTTCACCATGCTCATCACCACCGCCGCGGTGCTCGTGATCACGGCGTTCTACTGGTGGCCGCTGGCGATCCTGCTGGCCGTCGTCTTCCCCGTGTACATGTGGCTCACCGCGCGGACCTCCGCGAAGTGGCAGGTGTGGGAGGGGGAGAAGAACACGGAGGTGGACATCGCCTCGGGGCGGTTCGCCGAGGTGGTCTCGCAGATGTCCGTGGTGCGGGCCTACAACCGGCAGGATCACGAGCTCACCGGGTTCCGCGACCGGTTCCTGCGGACCGTGGGGATCACCCGGCAGCAGTCCCGGTTCTGGCACGGCATGGACGCCGGGCGCCGGCTCGCCCTCAACGTGGCCTTCGGCGCGATGTACCTGATCGTGTTCGTCCGCACCGCGCAGGGCCTGTTCTCCGTGGGCGACATGGTGATCCTCCTGCAGCTGATGAACATGGCCCGGCAGCCGATCTTCTCCATGAGCTTCCTCGTGGACTCCGCCCAGCGCGCCGTCGCCGGGTCGAAGGACTACTTCGAGGTGCTCGCCGAGGAGCGCGAGCGGGCCGGCGGGGCGGCGCTCGCGGTGGCGAGCGCGAGTGCGGAGTCGGCGAGCGCGGACGCACCGCGCGTGCCGGCGGAGCCGCGGGCCGACGTCGTGCCGGGTGCGCCGGACATCCCCGCGGACGTGCCGGCCGTGCGCTTCGACGACGTCTCCTTCGCCTACGACGCCGACGCCTCCCGCCCCGTGCTGGACCGCGTGTCCTTCGACATCCCGCAGGGTGCCAGGGTGGCGCTCGTGGGCGAGTCGGGCGGCGGGAAGTCGACCATCGCGCACCTGCTGCTGGGGCTGTACCCGGTGACGAGCGGACGCATCGAGGTGTTCGGACAGGACGTCGCCGGGCTGGACCTGGCCACGCTGCGCGGGCGGATCGCCACCGTGTTCCAGGAGCCGAGCCTGTTCTCCGGGACGGTGCGCGAGAACATCGCCTACGCGGACCCCGACGCCTCCGACGAACGCGTCCGGGCCGCCGCCGAGGCCGCGTACGCGCACCGGTTCGTGGAGGCGTTCGACGACGGCTACGAACAGGTGATCGGCGAGCGCGGGCTGCGGCTGTCCGGCGGGCAGAAGCAGCGGATCGCGGTGGCGCGGGCCGTGCTGAAGGACGCGCCGATCCTCGTGCTGGACGAGGCCACCTCCGCGCTGGACACGAAGTCCGAACGGCTCGTGCAGGCGGCCCTCGAGGACCTGATGGTGGGACGGTCGAGCCTGATCGTGGCGCACCGGTTGAGCACGATCGCGTCCGTCGACCGGATCGTCACGCTGCGCGGCGGGCAGGTGCAGGAGATCGGGACCCCGGCCGAGCTGGCCGAGTCCGGCGGGATCTACGCGCAGCTGCTCGAGCTGCAGAGGGCCGGCACCCAGGAGGCCCGGAAGATGCTGAAGGAGTACGGGCTCAGCGGCTGAGGCCGGAATCTTCTGCGGATCTGACCCTTCCGGGCGCTGCGCGGCGGCTCAGAAGGGTCAGATGTGCAACGGATTCCCCGCACTCGGCAGCACGCCCACGACGACGTCGGCCCGGCGCCGCCGCACGGCCTGTGGACAACCGGGCCCGCCGGCGTCGGGAGCGAGCAGGATCGGGGCCATGCGCGTGCCCGGACCCTTCCCCGCCCACCTCCAGGACGCCCCGTTCACGCGGGCGGAGGCGCTGGCCGCCGGGGTGTCGGGGTCGCGGCTGCGCAGCCGGGACGTCGAACGCGTCGCGCACGGCCACTACCGCTGGATCGGTCCCGTCACCGGGGTGACGCCGCCCGCGCGTCCCCTCGCCACCGAGCTGTCCCGGCTGCAGGACCTGGCGGCGATGCGTCCCGACGTCGTGGTGACCGGAGAGTCCGTGGCCCGGCTGCTGGGCTGGCCCCTCCCGGACGACGTCCAGGCCCGGACGCGCCCCACCGTCCTGCGGTCCCGCACCCGCCGGGTGCTGCGGGAGCCCGGCGTGCGCACCCGGCTCGTGGACCTGGACCGCCTCATCGTGCGGCGGGACCGGCTGCACGGGCTGCGGTGGACCTCGCACGCCGACACCTGGTTCCACCTGGCCACCGTCCTGGACCGGGACGCGCTCGTGGCGGTCGGAGATCGCCTGGCACGGGAGGACGAGCGGCGGGGGAAGGTCGCGCTGGCCACCCGCCGCGAGCTCGACGCCGCGCTCGAGCGGCACACGGGAGAGGCCGGGATCGTGCGGGCGCGGGAGGCGCTGGCGCTCGTGCGCACCGGGTCCGACTCCCCGGCCGAGACCGAGCTGCGCCTGGCGCTGATGGCCGCGGGGCTGCCCGAGCCGGACCTGCAGATCGAGCTCTGGGACCCCGACTACTCGCTGTGGCACCCCGCGAGCGCGGACCTCGGCTACCGGCGGTGGCGGATCGCGATCCACTACGAGGGCAAGACCCACGACGGCGCCGCGCAGGTCGGCAAGGACACCCGCCGGGACGCGGTGTTCCTGCGTCAGGGCTGGCTCAACATCCGGGTGGCGGGGACGGACCGGTGGCGGGGATTCGTCGAGACGGCGGCGCTGGTGCGGGCCGCAATCGCGGAGCGTGGCGGTCCCGACGCCGGTGGCGCGGAGGATCGTCTGCGGACCTGACCCTTCTGGGGCGGGAGCGGACGTCCAGAAGGGTCAGGGGCGCAGAAGATTCCGGAAGGCCGACGACGGCGCCGCGTCACGCGACGACGCACCGCGGTCGCGCTCCTACCATGACGGGATGACCGCACCGGATCCCGCCCCCACCGACGCCCGCCGCGCGGAAGACCGCTCCGCACGCATCGCCGTCACCGTCTTCCCGCTGCTGGTGCTGGCCGCCGCGCTCGTGGGCTTCCTCGCCCCGACCGCCGCGAAGACGCTGCTGCCCCAGGTCAACCTGTTCCTCGGGATCATCATGTTCGGCATGGGCCTGACGCTGACCCTTCCGGACTTCGGCCTCGTCGCCCGCCGGCCGCTGCCCGTGCTGCTGGGCGTGGTGGCGCAGTACGCGATCATGCCGCTGCTGGGGCTCGGCGTCGCCGTCGTGCTCCAGCTGCCGCCCGAGCTCGCGGCGGGCGTGATCCTCGTGGGCTCGGCCCCGGGCGGCACGTCCTCGAACGTGGTCAGCTACCTCGCCCGCGCCGACACCGCCCTCTCCGTGGCCATGACCTCCGTGTCCACGCTCCTGGCCCCGCTGCTCACGCCGCTGCTCACCCTGTGGCTGGCCGGCCAGTACATGGCCGTCGACGGCGGCGCCATGGCCAAGTCCATCGTGAACATCGTGCTCCTGCCGGTCCTGGGCGGACTCGTCGTGCGCCTGCTGCTGCGCCGCGTCGTCGACCGCGTGCTGCCCGCCCTGCCGTGGGTCTCGGTGGTGTTCATCGCGCTGGTGGTGGCCGCCGTCGTCGGGAACAGCGCCTCCCGTGTGCTGTCGGCGGGCCTGCTGGTGTTCGCAGCGGTGGTGCTGCACAACGGGCTCGGCTACCTGCTCGGCTACGGCGCGGCGAAGCTGTTCCGGCTGCCCACGCCCGTGGCGCGCACGGTCTCGATCGAGGTCGGCATGCAGAACTCGGGCCTGGCCGCGGGCCTCGCCGCGCAGTACATCTCGCCGGCGGCAGCCCTGCCGGGCGCCGTGTTCTCGATCTGGCACAACCTCTCCGGGGCCGTGCTCGCGATGGCCTACCGCCGTTCCGACGGCCGGCGTGCCAGCGGCCAGGGCGCGACGGATCGTCTGCGGAACTGACCCTTCTGAGGCGGGATCGGACGTTCAGAAGGGACAGATCCGCAGACGATTCCGGACGGTCGACGACGGCGCCGGGGCCGCGGGGCGGAGCTGTGCGGGGTGGCCCGGCTCGCGCTCCGCCCCCTCACACCGCGGCCAGCCCCGCCACCGGGCTCAGCCGGGCCGCTCGATGCGCGGGCAGCAGCGACGCCGCCAGCCCGGCCAGCGCCGCCACGGCCACCACCAGCCCGAGCTCGAGCCACGGCACGGACACCGGCACGAGGGCCGTGCCCTGCAGCTGCCCGGTGATGTCGCCGAGCACCAGCTGCGATCCTGCCCAGCCGTAGAGCCCGCCGAGTCCGACGCCCAGCAGCGCGGCCACGCCGGCGATCAGCACCGCCTCGATGGCGATCATCCGGCGCAGCCCGCCCCGGCTCAGCCCGAGCGCCCGCAGCAGGGCGTTCTCCCGGGTGCGCTCGATCGTGGACAGGCTCAGCGTGTTCGCCACGCCGATCAGAGCGATGAGCACGGACACCGCGAGCAGCGCCACGACGATCCACATGACCAGGTCGACCATCTGCGCGTACACCGACCGCTCCGGCGCGCCGCCGCCGAGGGCCTCGGCCTGCAGCCCGTCGATCGCGCCCACCTCGTCGACGAGGGTGCGCAGCTGGGCGCCCGCCACGGAGTCCTCGAGGGAGAGCATCACCTGCGACGTCGTCGCGGCCTCCTCGCCCCCGCCGGCGCGGTCCCAGCCCAGCGCCTCGGCGTCCGCGACCGTCATGTACCCGGCGTCCCCGAACGACCCGGCCGAGACCGACGCGAACTCGCGCGCCCGGCCGCCGACGTCGACGCCCACCGGCTCCCCGCTGGGCCGCGCCGAGAGCACGGTGCCGGCCGTGCCGAGCCGGTCCCGGTCCTCGGCGGCGACCGCGCCCACGACGTCCCGCAGGCCGTCGGGCTCGACCGCGTACACCGGCATCTCGTCGTCGGTCTCGCCGACCGCCCACGCGGCGGCGGCCGTCTCCACGCCCGCGACATCCCGCACCTGACGCACGAGCTCGGGCAGGTCCGCGCCCTCCTGCGCCTGCACGGTGAGGTCGACGGGGTACTGCTCGTCGAGGAGGGTGTCCAGCTGGTCCTGGGCGGTGCGGCCGCCCACCAGGAACAGGGTGACGAGCGTCGTGCCGATCAGCAGGGCCGACGCCGTCGCCGCCGTGCGCGAGAGCTGGCGGACCGCGTTCAGCCCGGCCAGCCTGCCCGGCACCCCGGCGGGACGGGCGAGCACCGAGGCGGCCTTCACCGCGGCGGGCACGAAGAGTCCGGCCAGCAGCAGCACGCCGAGGAAGCTCACGGCGCCGCCGCCGATGGCCGGGAGCGGCCACTGGTTCAGTGCTCCGGCCAGCATGAGGGCGCCGCCGCCCAGGGCCAGCACGAGACCGAGCACCAGGCGCAGCAGGCCGACGCGCGAGTCCGCGGTGACCTCCTGCCGCGGCTGCATGGCCTGCAGGGGGCTGACGCGGGTCGCGGCCAGGGCGGGGCGCAGGGCGGCGAGCACCGTGACGAGCACGCCGACGGCCACGGCGACGCCGAGCCCCGGCCACGACATGCCGAACCGGGCGGCCCCGCTCTCGGGCAGCGTCCGCACGACGGCGATCAGCCCGGCCGTCAGCCCGACCGCGAGGCCCGCGCCGAGCACCGAGCCGATCAGTCCCACGACCGCCGCCTCGGCCAGCACACCGCGCCGCACCTGGGCCGCGGTGGCGCCGAGGGTGCGCAGCAGCGCGGACTCGCGGGTGCGCTGCGCGACGAGCACCTGGAACGTGTTGGCGATGACCAGGCCGGTCACCAGCAGGGCCAGCGCGGCGAACCCGCCGAGCACCCAGCCCATGACGTTCGCCCCGGCCAGGTCGGTGACACGTTGCCGCACGGCTTCGTCCGGGGTCGAGACGGTCGCCGAGACGGACGCGTCCGCGAGCACCGCCTCGACATCCGCCCGGACCCGGGAGGCGTCCGCGCCGTCGGCCAGGGCGATCTGCAGCTCCTGGGCGGCGGACGCCGCGTTCTCGCCCGTGCCGGCGCCGGCCCCCGTCATGGGGTCGACGACCCCGCGTCCGGCCCACACCTGCGGCATGGCGGAGAGCAGCGGGTTCGAGGTCTGTGTGCTCAGGCCGACCACGCGGACCTCCGAGGTCACTCCGTCCGGCAGTCCGAGGCGCAGCGCGTCGCCGACTCGCACGCCCAGACGGTCGGCAGTCGCCTCGTCGAGGGCGACCTCGTCGTCGGCGTCCCACGCGGGGAATCGGCCGACCTGGGTCTCGACGCCGGTCAGCTCGGTGTGCTGGGGCGTCGGCAGCAGCATGCCGACCTCGTCCTTCGGGCCGATCTCCACGTAATCCCGAGTCCCGGCGTAGGCCTCGGCCACGCCGTCGACCGCCCCGATCGGCCCGGGCTCGTCCGGGGTGCCGGCGAGCTGCGGCAGGCGCATCGCGGCCGGCAGGTCCTGCTCGGAGACGTCCTCGTCGGGGGCGGCCGCCTCGTCGTCGGGCAGCACGACGAGGTCCGCATTCGCGTACGCCGAGCCCATCGAATGCGTCATGGTCGCCTGGCTCGACGCGCTGACCAGGAACGAGGCGGCCAGGAACGCCGTGCCGATCAGGATCGCCAGCACGAGGGAGACGTACCGGCGCGGCTGGGTCCTCAACTGGGACAGGGCCAGCCTCCGCATGGGGGCGCTCACAGCGACTCACCCGCGCTCACGCGCGTGAGGGCCTCGGCCACGGCCTCGGCGGTGGGCTGGTGCAGCTGCCCCACGAGCGCGCCGTCGGCGAGCATGAGCACGCGGTCCGCGGCGGAGGCGGCCACGGGGTCGTGGGTGACCATGATGACGGTCTGGCCCATCTCCCGCGCGGACCGGCGCAGCAGGCCGAGCACCTCGGCGGAGGTGGCGGTGTCCAGGTTGCCGGTGGGCTCATCCCCGAACACGACGTCCGGTCGGGTGAGCAGGGCGCGGGCGACGGCGACGCGCTGCTGCTGACCGCCCGAGAGCTCGTGCGGTCGGTGGCCCAGCCGGTCCGCGAGGCCCAGGGCCCGGGTGATCTCCTCCAGCCACGCACGGTCCGGGGTGCGGCCGGCCAGCTCGAGCGGCAGCACGATGTTCTGCTCGGCCGTGAGCGTGGGCACCAGGTTGAACGCCTGGAACACGAAGCCCACGCGGTCGCGGCGCAGGCGGGTCAGGGCGGTGTCGTCCAATCCGGTGATCTCGGTGCCGCCGATCCTCACGGAGCCCGAGGTCGGCGCGTCCAGCCCGGCCAGGCAGTGCATGAGCGTCGACTTGCCCGAGCCCGAGGGCCCCATGATCGCGGTGAACGCGCCCGAGGCGAAGTCCACGTCCACCCCGCGCAGGGCGTGCACCTGCGCGTCACCGCGCCCGTAGGCGCGGGTGAGGCCGCGGGCGCAGACGGCGGGCGCCGTCGTCGTGGTGGCGGACGACGACGGCGTGCCCGGCCCCGGCGCGACGGGGCCGGGGGTCGTGGGGGTGGCGGGGTGTGCGGGGGAAGCGGTGTCCATGGCGGCCACTCTCCCGCGCGGACCCGGCGGAGCGGATCGGAGGAGGGGACCACCTCCGCGGGCGGCGGGTCATGCCCGGGGATGAGGCGGGCCGGCGGGGCGTGGACCCGAGGGCGTCGGGTCCCCGCCGCCGGGCGGTGCGGGGCGGAGTGGGATGATGGGGACATGAAAGCCGACGCCCGCGCCAACCGCCAGGACCTCCTGGCGGCCGCCGGCCGTCTCATCACGACCCAGGGCGCGGCGATGTCCCTGCGCGGGGTGGCGCAGGAGGCCGGGGTCGGCGTGGGCACGCTGTACCGGCACTTCCCCACGCGTCGGGATCTGCTGGACGCGGTGCTCGAGGACGTCGTGGCCCGCACCGGGGGGATCCTGCAGGCCTTCCTCGACGGGGCGGGCGGGGACGAGCACGGCGGCGGGGCCGAGGCGCGGTGGCGGCGGCTCGCCGAGGACCTGGGGGCCGTGAACCTGTCCTCGCTCGCGGCCGCCCGGGACGACTTCGACCCCGCCGACCGGCCGCCCGAGGCCCTCATCGCCGAAGCCGAGCGTGTGATCCTCGAGCTCGCGGACCAGGTGGTGGCCGAAGCGCACCGCTCCGGGCTCGTGGGCCCGGCCGTGACCGGGGCGGACTACCTGTTCGGCCTGCTCATGGTCACCCGGTCGCCGGAGGGCGAGCTGCCGGGCTGCGGTCCGAACCAGCGAACCTGGCTCCTGGACACGTACCTGCGCGGCCTGCGGCCCTGAGGGCGCGGCCGGGTCAGTCGCCGGAGGCCTCGTCCTCCAGGACGGGGCGGGCGGTGGCCCACGCGACGGCGCCGGCGAGCAGGCCGGCGCCCGCGGTGAGCGCCAGGCGCAGCAGCCCCTCGACCCCCGTGAACAGGCTCAGGCCCAGCATCACGACGGCGGCCGTCGCCAGCGCGACGAAGAAGGCCACGCATTCGCTGTCCCGCTGCGCCTGCTCGGCGGCCGCGTCGGAGGCGCGGGACGCCGTCGGGGTGGGGTGGTCCAGGATGCTGCCGGTCATGGTGCCTCTCCTCCAGTGCGCGTCGGGCCGGGGCGGCCGTCGGCGCGTGCACCCCGGCGGCGGACCCGTTGCGGGGCCTGCGTCCAGCATCGCGGAGCGGGTGGGCGCACCGGCAGGGCCATGAGGATGAACCTCGGGGCGCCCGACTCATACCCAGGTATGACCTGTGATTGTGCTGACAGGTGCCTGGGGAAGGCCTCAGGCAAGGGCCCCGCCGCCCAGGCCGACCGTCGAGGCCCGCAGACACGCCGCTACGACGACGGCGTAGCGGCGTGTCTGCGGGCCTCGACGAGGGGTGAGGCAGGGGGCAGGGACTGAAGCGGGGGCGCCGGGTCAGAACTGCACGAGGCCCGCGCGGTGGGCGATGAGCACGGCCTGCACCCGGTCGCGGGCGCCGAGCTTGGCCAGCACCCGGCCGACGTGCGTCTTCACCGTGGCCTCGGAGAGCACGAGCTCGGCGGCGATCTCCAGATTCGCGGCGCCCTGCGCCATCAGCACCAGCACCTCGCGCTCGCGCGGGGTCAGCGACGCCACGGCCGCCTGCTGCTCCTCGCACTCCGCGCTGCGGACCTGGTCCGAGCGCAGGCGCGGGGCCATGTGCGTCAGGAGCCGGCGCGTCGTGGACGGGGCGATCACGGCGTCGCCCCGGTGCACCGTGCGGATCGCGGCGAGCAGCTCCTCGGGCGGGGCGTCCTTGAGCAGGAAGCCGCTGGCGCCCGCCTCGATCGCGTCGAACGCGTACTCGTCCAGGTCGAAGGTGGTCAGCACCACGACGCGCGGGGCGTCCGGCCGGCGCAGCAGGGCGCGGGTGGCCTCGATGCCGTCCATCTCCGGCATGCGCACGTCCATCAGCACGACGTCGGCGCCCGCCACGGACACCGACGCCACCGCCTCGCGCCCGCTCCCCGCCTCCGCCACGACCGTCAGGTCCGGCTGCGAGTCCACGAGCATGGCCAGCCCGGAGCGGATCAGCGCCTGGTCGTCCACCAGGGCCACGCGGACGGGGACGGTCTCCTCGGAGCTCATGGGGTCATCCTCTCAAGTCGGGTGGGGTGAGCGGGTGGGACGGGGGCGGCCACCCCTCATACCGCCGAGTACGGCAGGTGGGCGGACACGCGGTACCCGGCCCCCACGCGCGGCCCCGACTCGAGCGTCCCGCCGAACAGGGCCGCCCGCTCGGCGGCCCCCCGCAGTCCCTGGCCGCTGCCCCGGGTGGCGGGGTCGGCGGCGGCGCCGCAGCCGTCGTCGTCGATCTGCAGGTCCAGGCCGCGCGGCGTCCAGGCGAGCGTGACGAACGCGTCCGCGTCCGGCCCGCCGTGGCGCAGCGTGTTGGTCAGCGCCTCCTGCACGATCCGGTACGCGGCCAGCTCACCGCCCGCCGGCAGCGCACGGCGGGGCGTGCCGGTCTCCAGCAGGGACACCTCGAGTCCGGACAGGCGCATCGTCTCCACGAGCGCGGGCAGGTCCGCGAGCCGCGGCTGGGGCCGGCGGCCCGGGGGAAGGCGGGTGCCGCGGCCGTCGGGGGAGGCGACGACGTCGGCGGCGGGCCGCCGGGCGTCGTCGTCCGTCACGCCGGGCACACCGGCCACGGTCTCGCCGGTCTCGCGGAGCACGCCGAGCAGCTGGCGCATGTCCGCGAGCGCGGAGCGGCCGGTCTGGCCGATGGTCTCGAGCGCGGTGACCGCGAGCGCGGGTTTGGCGGCGGCGGCGTACCGGGCGCCGTCGGCCTGGGAGATGATCACCTGCAGGGAGTGGGCGACGATGTCGTGCATCTCGCGGGCGATGTGGCTGCGCTCGTCGGCGGCGGCGAGCTCGCGCTCCTGCCGGGACTGCACCTCGAGGCGGTGGGCGCGGTCCTCGAGGGCGCGCACGGCGAGGCGGCGGTTGCGCACGACGTCGCCGAACGCCCACGCGGTGAGCACCATGAGCCCGCAGCCGATCGCCATGATGACCATGGCCAGCGGCTCCGCGGGGGAGCGGACGATGAGGCCGTCGGGGGTGACGAACTGCGCCGGGAACAGCCACACCTTCACCCCGTTGGCCACGCCGCCGACCAGCCCCGTGAGGAGCCCGGCCACGGAGATGCTCCGGGGCGCGTTCGCGGCGAGGTTGTAGACGGTGAGCGGCACCATCAGCAGGGACAGGCTGAACTCGGGCCCGGCGAGCAGGTGCAGGACGGCCGCGGCTGTCACGACGGCGGCCGAGGCCACCGGGCGCACCCGACGCACGGCCCACGGCAGGACCATGCCGGCCCCGGCCAGGAGGGAGACGGCCGTCTGCCGGCCCTGGGGGTCGGGGGCGACCATCGGCCCGAGCGCGATCCACGGCAGCGCCACGAGCACGGTGAACAGGGCCGCGGCGGCCATCACGTCCGTGCGCACGGGGTGCAGGCGCGTCCACTGGTCGAGGCGGCGCAGGGGGTTCACGCGGGCCAGCCTAGGCCGCAGGCCGAGGGACCGGCGTCAGTCCGCGGGATGATCCGGGGCGGTCCTCAGGGCGCGAGGGAGGCGAGGACGTCGGCGGCCGGCGCCTCACGGACCCGGTGCGCCTCGGTGCCGGCCCACAGGTGGACGCGCTCGAGGTCGCCGGCGGCCGCGGCGGCGGCGCGCAGCCCCTTCGTCAGGACGTTGACCTCGGGGTACGCGGCGGGGGCGTCCGGGTGCTCCGCCATGAACGCGGTGGCCAGCGACCGCGCCCACCGCCCCGTGTAGGCGCGGGTCAGGGCGGTGCGGGCCCGGCCGTCGTCGGCGGAGAAGCGTGTCCCGGCCGCACACGCCGCGACGGCGGCCCGGTGCGCCGCCGAGGTGCCTGCCTCCGGGGTGAGGAGAAACGCGGTGCCGGCCGCGACGGCGTCCGCGCCGGCGGTCAGCAGGGCGCGCACGTCCTCGACGGTGCCCACGCCGCCCGCGGCCACCACGGGCACGGCGCTCGGGGCCCCCGTCCCGACGACGTCCCGCACCGCCGCCAACACCGCCGGCAGCTCGGCGCGGGTCGGCTCCGCGGCCGGGTTCGACGTGCCCCGGTGCCCGCCGGCGCGGTGGCCCTGCACCACGAGGAACGCGGCGCCGTGCTCGAGGGCGGCCCGGGCCTCGGTCGCGTCCGTCACGGTGGCCCCGGCCGGGATGCCCGCGGCGGCCAGCCGGGCGAACACGTCCGCGGCCGGCAGGCCGAACGTGAAGGAGACCAGCGGCCACGCCTGCTCCTCGGCGGCGGTGAGCAGGGCGTCGAAGTCGACCCGTTCGGCGTCCGGGTCCGGGACCACGTCCGCGGCGGTGGGCAGGTCGGCGGCGCCGTCGGCCGTCAGGTCCGCCCGGTACGCGGCGACCGCCGCCGCCCGCGCTGCCCGTGCCGCCTCCGTGCGTGCGGCGGCGGGGATCGCCGTGTTCACCGCGTCCGGGACGAACAGGTTCACGCCCCAGCGGTCCGGCCCCTCCGCGCCCAGCAGCGCGCGCAGCGCGTCCACCTGCTCGCGCATCTGCGTGGCCGTCCGCATGCCGCCGGCGAGGAACCCGCCGCCGCCGGCGCCCACGACGGCGGCCACCAGCTCCGGGGTCGAGGGGCCGCCGGCCATCGGGGCCACCGCCACGGGCACGGGCGGGATCAGACGGGCGCGGGTGACGTCGTCGTGGGATGGCTGCGTCATGACCCCCAGCGTAGGGGGGAGGGCCCGGCCCCGCCCCGCGCCTACAGTGGGGCGGGGTACACGAGGAGAGGGAGGTGCGGCGTGGAGGTGCTGCTCGCGCTCTCGCCCATCCTGCTCACCCTCGTGCTGCTGCTCACCCGGCTGCCCGCGTGGGTGGCCCCGGCGGCCGGGACGGCCGTGGCCGTGCTGCTGGCCCTCACGGCCTTCGGCGTGGCCCCGGGCGACCTGGGCGGCGCGATCGGCGCCGGCGTGCCCACGCTGCTCGAGATCCTGGCGATCATCGCCGGCGGCATCACCCTGTCCCGCGTCATGGAGTACTCGGGCGGGCACGCGCGCCTGGCCGCGTGGCTGTCGGCGGGCAACGGCCCCACGATCGCGACCGCGCTGCTCATGGTGCACGGCGTCATCCCGTTCCTCGAGACCGTGACCGGGTTCGGCGTCTCCCTGATCGTGGGCGTGCCGCTGCTGCTGGGACTGGGCTACACGGCGTTCCGGTCCGCGCTGATCTCCATCCTCGCGCTCACCATCGGCCCGTGGGGGTCCATGGCGCCGGGCACGCTCATGGGCGCGCGCCTGTTCGGCCTGGACTTCCGGGAGATCGGGGTCACCGCCGCGGTGTTCAACCTGCCGGCCTGCCTGGTGGCGGGCGTGGCCACGGTGCTGCTGCTGCGCGGGGCGCGCGGCATGCGGGTCGACGCCGGCGCGGCCCGCACGCTGCCCTGGCTCGGCGTCGCCGTGCTCTCCGGGGTCGCCCAGTGGGCGCTGATCCTGGGGGCGAACCTCCTGGTCGGCACTGCGCCGGCGGGCGCAGTCGCCACCTTCGTGCTCACCGTGGCCTGGCTGCTCGTGATCCGCGGCGGCCGGCTGCTGCCCGGACCGGGGCGGGACGTGGTGCCGTACCTGACGCTCATGGCCGGCACCGTGCTGGGCACCACCGTGAAGGGCGCGTTCGGGCTCGAGGGAACGGCGGCCCTCGTGGGGACGCCGGCGCTGTGGGCGTTCGTGGCGGTGGGCGTGGGCGTGTGGCTGCTCCCCCTCGACGCCGCCGCCCGCCGCCGCGTCCCCCGCGAGGCCGGGAAGCTGTGGGTGGGCACCGCCATCCCCAACGCGCTCTACGTGGCGTTCGGGCTCATCCTCTCCGCCGGCGGGGTCTCGCAGGCGCTCGCGGGCGCGCTCAGCGGGATGGGGGAGTCCTACCTGGTGGCGATGCCGTTCCTCGGCGCGTTCGCCGGCTTCATCACGGCCTCCAACACCGGGGCCATGGCCCTGATCGGCCCCCTGCAGATGGACACGGGCGCCGCGCTGGGCGTCCCCCCGCCCTGGTCCAACGGCCTGCACAACGCGGCCGCCGGCTGGGGCATCGTCGCCGGACCCGCCCGCATCCAGGTGGCCCACGGCATGGCCGCGGGGGCGCAGTCGCCGCAGATGCCCGGCTGGACCGTGACGCGGCGGAACCTGTTCGTGGTGCTGCTGCCCGCCATGCTCGCCGGCATCCTCGGCATGGCTGTCATGGGCTGGTTCCTGCTGCCTCGGTGACGCGCGGCGCCCCGTGGCCCCCTCACCCCCGTCGGCGCAGGGCGGCCTGCAGCGTCGCGAGCGCCGTGGCCGTCACCCCGCCCACGCCCGCGGCCAGCAGCATCCGCCACACGTCCGCGAGCCCGGTGTGCCGGGACGTGAGCATCAGCGTCGCGACCGTCGCGAGCACGCCTCCGAGGGTCACGAGGAAGCCGGGGCGCTCCTCGGCGGGGGAGGCGGAGCAGGTGGGGCAGGGGGCGTGCTGGGCGGTCAAGGCGGTCTCCTCGGCAGGGTGAACGGACGATCGGGCCGGCGCCGGCCGGCTGCCCTCATCCTCGGCCGCCGGGCCGGCCCGCCGACACCGTCTCCGGTCGCCCTCCGCCCCGCCCCCGGGAGCCGGCCCGGTCCGCCCCGAGGCGGGGGCCGACGTCGACCTGCGGCGGACGCGCGGCGGCCTGTGCGCCGCCTAGGCTGGACGCCATGATCCGAGTAGTCGTGGCCGACGACCAGACGTTGATGCGCACCGCCCTCGAGCACTTCGTGGCCCAGGCGGAGGACCTCGAGGTGGTCGGCTCCGCCGAGGACGGGGTCCAGGCCCTCGAAGCGGCCCGCACGCTGGCCCCCGACGTCGTGCTGATGGACATGCAGATGCCCCGCATGGACGGCGTCGAGGCCACCGCGCGCATCTCCGCCGAGGCCCCGGGCGTGCGCGTCCTGGCGATCACCACCTTCTCCTCCGAGCAGTACCTCGTCCCCGCCCTGCGCGCCGGCGCCGCCGGCTACCTCGTGAAGGACGCCCCGCCGGCCGAGGTCGTGGACGCCATCCGCCGAGTCCACGCCGGGGACGCCGTGTTCTCCGCCCCCGTGGCCGCCGATCTCGTGGAGGCCGTCACCGCCGCCCCCGAGCACGCCGCCCCGTGCCCGGCCGAGCCGCTCGCCCCGCACGAGCGCCTCACGGAGCGCGAGCTGGACGTGGTCCGCGAGCTCGCCAAGGGCGCCTCCAACGCGGAGATCGCCGGTGCCCTGTTCCTCGCCGAGGCCACGGTGAAGTCCCACATCGGCAAGGTCCTAGACAAGTGGCAGGTCCGCGACCGTGTGCAGATCCTCATCCGCGCCGCCCGCGCGGGCCTCGTGGACATCGGATGAGCACCGCGGCGCCCGCCCCCGCCCGGCCCACGACGGCGACGTCGCGCCCACCCGCCGATTCGCCCCTGGACTCCCGCCTGCCGGCGATCCTGCGCGCGGAGCCCGTCTCCCGGCACACGCGGATCGTCCTCTACGTGATCGTCGGGCTCATGGTGGTGGGGGAGATCCTCACCCTGGTGCTGGGGCCCATGGTGGCGGCCGGGCTGAGCGCCGATCCCGAACTCGCGGCCCTCCTCGAGGAGGACGGCGGGCTGAGGGGTGAGGGGCGGGAGCCGCTCCTGCGCTGGGTCCTGTTCCTGGCGAGCGTGCTGGTCACGCTGCTGTTCGGGTGGCAGCCCACCCTGGCGGCGGTGCTCGTGCTGCTCGGGAGCACGTTCGGTCTGGTGGGCCTCGTAGAGGCGGACCACGCGCACCTCACCCCACAGGCCTTCACCGGCGGGGTCATCCTCGGCGCCGCCATGGTGACGCGGTACTCGCACCGGGCGTTCGTCTGGTCCGCCCTGGGCGCCCTCATCCTGCTCACCGTCGCGGGCGAGCTCCTCACGGACGGCACGTGGGCGGACGAGGACGGCCTCAAGGGCGTCATGGTCGTCACGCTCATCCTCGCGCTGTGCGTGGCGGTGCCGGCCTTCATGATCCGCCGGTCCCGGCATCGGACCCGGGACCGCGAGGCGGCCCTGCGCCGGGCCGAGGAGGCCGCTGCCTGCGCCGCGGAGGCCGAGCGGCAGCGGATCGCGGCGGAGCTGCACGACGTCGTCGCGCACGGGCTCACCGTGATCTCGATGCAGGCCGCCATGCTGCCCACCCAGAAGGACCCGGAGAAGCGGGCCGCCGCGGAGAAGGCCATCGAGCAGGCCGCCCGGCAGTCCCTCGTGGACCTGCGCCGCATGCTCACCGCGCTGCGCGGCTCCTCCCGCAACGCGCAGACGGCGGAGGGGGACGCCGTCGTGGACCTGCCGGCCCGCCTCGACGAGTTCGAGGCCCGCCTGCACGCGGCCGGGTTCGCGGTGGAGCGCTCGCTGACCGAGCTGGAGGAGCTGCCGCGCTCCCTGGAGCTGACCGTGCTGCGCGTGGTGCAGGAGTCGGTGACGAACATCCTCAAGCACGCCCCGCGCCGCGGCACGGTGCGCCTGACCTCGGAGCTCGAGGGCGCGGACCGCCTCGTGCTGTGCATCGCCAGCCCCATGGACGAGGGCGAGCCCCGCCGGGACCGCGTGGTGGTCGCGATGGCCAGCGGCTTCGGCCTGGCCGGCATGCGCGAGCGCGTGGCCGTGTTCGGCGGCACCCTCATGGCCGGCCCGCTGGGCGGATGCTGGGTGGTCCGGGCCGAGCTGCCGCTGCGCTGAGCCGGGGCGGGGCCGACGATGGCGGCCCTCAGTCCAGCGGGACCGTCAGCCTCTCGCCGGGGGAGAGGATGTGCTCGCGGCCGGCGATGACCATCGGCACGTCGTGCCACATGCCCTCGCCCGCGGACACCGTCACCTCCCGCTGGGTCATGTGGATGACCACGGGCTGCTGGCGGAACCGGATGGTGAACCGGGCGCCGGGCAGCTGGGCGGGCATGCGGGGGTGCAGCCGGACGACGTCGTCGCGCGTCTCGAGGCCCGCGTAGCAGCGGATCACCGTGTCCACGGTGCCCGCCATCAGGCCCAGGTGGATGCCCTCCTTCGTGGTGCCGCCCTGCGTGTCCGAGAGGTCCGACTCGAGGGCCTCCGTGAACAGGTCCCACGAGCGGTCCGGGTCCGTGCGGGCCGCCACCCACGCGTGCACCAGGCGGGAGAGCGTGGAGCCGTGCGTCGAGCGGGCCTCGTAGTAGGTGACCATCCGCTCGAACGCCTCCTGCGGCAGCTCGTAGCCCATGCGGCGCAGGATCCGGTCCAGCTCCTCGGCGGAGAACAGGTAGCCGAGCATGAGGGTGTCGGCCTGCTTGGAGAGCTTGTAGCGGTTGGTGGCGTCGCCCTCGGCCTGCAGGATCAGGTCCATGCGGCCGATGTTCCCGTACTTGGCGCGGTAGGCCTCCCAGTCGAACTCGAGCAGGTCCTGGTAGCCCTCGAACTGGGCGAGGATGCCGGCCTCCTCGCCCTCCTCGAAGAACGGCACGGTCAGACGGGCGCTGACCTCCTCCCAGCG
This sequence comes from Micrococcus sp. 63XJN7_8_ISO-PGPR-S23-253, assembly GCF_056173425.1. NCBI lineage: Bacteria > Bacillati > Actinomycetota > Actinomycetes > Micrococcales > Micrococcaceae > Micrococcus > Micrococcus sp. 63XJN7_8_ISO-PGPR-S23-253. The sequence goes on along the minus strand of NZ_CM149673.1, from coordinate 2,366,958 downwards.
CTCGATCTCCTCCTCGGAGATCTCCATGAGCTCGGGCAGGCCGTCGTCGATCGTGTCCAGCCAGCGGACCAGGCGGGCGGTCTCCGCGAGCACCCACGAGGTCAGCACGTTCGTGTACGCGTTGTTGCGCAGGCCGGAGCCGGGGGCCTCGGGGTAGCCGTCGTGGAACTCGTCCGGGCCCATGACGCCGTGGATCTCGTAGCGGTCCGTGACGGCGTTGTGCAGGGTCATGGACATGAAGAACCGGGAGATCTCCACGAGCATCTCCGCGCCGTAGTCCGAGATGAAGGACGTGTCCTTCGTGATCTCGATGTACCGCAGCACGGAGTAGGCGATGTCCAGGGAGACGTGCCGCTGGTTGTGGGAGTTGTCCGGCATCCACATGCGCGAGCGCGGGTTCCACAGCTCGGTGGGCGTCTCCTCGGAGCCGTCCGCGCCGGACTGCCACGGGTACATGGCGCCGGCCCAGCCCGCGGCCTGGGCGTTGGCGCGGGCCTCGTTGAGACGCCGGTAGCGGTACATCAGCAGGCCGCGGGTGATCTCGGGGCGGCGCAGCGTGAGCATGGGGTAGACGTAGATCTCGTCCCAGAAGATGTGGCCGCGGTAGCCCTCGCCGTGCAGGCCGCGCGCCCCCACGGAGGCGTCCAGGTCCCGGCGGCGGCCGTAGGCCGTCTGGAGCACGTGGAACGTGTGCAGGTTCAGCGCGAGCTGCTGGCGCAGCGACGCGCCGTCCTTGCCCATCGGGACCGCCGACCCCACCGGGGCCGAGTGGCCGGCGGCGACGACGGGCGGCGCGTACTCGCCGCCGGTCTCCGCCGCCGTGGAGCGGCGGTGGTGCCGGTACGGCTCGGCCAGGTCGATGCGCACGGAGAACCGGTCCCAGTTGGTGCCCCAGCGCTGCTCGTGCAGAGTCAGCAGGTTGCGGAAGTTCTGGGCGCGCTGGGCGTCCTTCACCGCCGACTCCCACACGGAGGCGCTGGCGTGGTCGTGGCTCGTGGCGACGGCGGCGACCTTCTCCAGCACGAGCGGCACGCCCTCGTCCACGTGGAGGAGGATGTCCTGGCCGACCACCAGGTCCGAGCCGTCCACGGGGCGGCGGATGGGCTCGTGGTGGCCCACCGGCGCTACCTGGCGGGTGCGGGTGGCCACGGCCACGTGGATGCCGGACTGGTTGGTGGCGGTCTCGAGCAGGACGGTCTCGCCGTCGATCTCCCGGGCCTGGACCGGCTCGAGGTGCTGGTTGGCGAGGGTGCGGTCGTCGGAGACGTTGAGGTTGGCCACGCGGCCCTCGATCTTCGATCGCACCGTGAGGTCCCCGGACCAGTTCTCCGCCACGACGGTCAGCTCGAGCGCGGCGAGGTGCCGGTTGGCCAGCGAGGTGAACTGCCGGGTGTGGACCGTGGTGCGCCGGCCCTGCTCGTCCTCGAAGGTCATGGTGCGGGAGAGCACGCCGCGGCGCAGGTCCATCTCCTGGCCGTACTCCACGAGGTTCTCCTCACCCGGCAGCAGCGGGCGGCCGTGGCGCGGGGTCACCACGAGCGGGGTCCAGTCCTGGATGTTGACCATGTGCTCGGTGTCCACGACCCGGCCCTGGACCATCGAGGTCAGCCGGTTGAACACCCCGGCCATGTAGGTGCCGGGGTAGTGGACGGAGGAGATGCGCGTGCCGGGCACGGCGCCGCGGGTGCCCCAGTACCCGTTGGCCAGGGTGCACAGCACCTCGCGGGTGCCCTCGGAGGCCGGGTCGAAGTGGTCCCAGCGCAGCACCCACGCGGGGTCGAACGGGGTGGTGGTGCGGTCCTCCAGATGCAGGGTCCCGTAGTCCTGGACCACCAGGTGGGCGCCGGCCGCCTTGAGTCGGCCCTTGCCGAGCTCGGGTTCGCGGTCCACGCCGATCACGAGGCCGAAGCGGCCGTCCGCGGCGGCCTTCACACCGGAGACGGCGTCCTCGAGGACCATCGCGTCCGCGACGTCGACGCCCAGCTCGCGGGCGGCCTCCCAGAACATCGCCGGGTCCGGCTTGCCCGGCAGCCCGCGCTCGACGGCGGTGTTCCCGTCCACGATCACGGGGAAGAAGTCCAGCACGCCGCCGGCCGTGAGCACGGCGCGGGAGTTCTTGGAGCTGGTGACCAGTGCGACCGGCACGCCCTTGGCCCGCAGCCGCTCGAGGAGGTCCTGGGCCTCAGGGAACACGCGGACGCCGTCGCGCTCGAGCACCTGCTCGAAGTAGCCCTGCTTGCGCTCGGCGAGGGCGAGGACCGTCAGCTCCGGGGCCGCGTCCGCCTCGGGGGAGTCGGCCTCGGGGACGTGCAGGCCGCGGGAGGCGAAGAACGTGCGGACCCCGTCCTCACGGGGACGCCCGTCCACGTGGTGCAGGTAGTCGGCGGCGGCGTCGAAGGGGCGCAGCACGTCCGGGTCCGCGGCGACGACGGCGGCGTTGGCGGGCAGCGCGCCCACGGCGGGCAGCGCCCCGTCGAAGAGCTCCTTCCACGCCTGCGCGTGCACGCCGGCGGTGTCCGTGATGACCCCGTCCATGTCGAAGATGACGGCGCGGTAGCGGCGGAGCCGGTGGCGGCGGGCGTTCAGGTCCTGCGGGGCGGCGGGGGTGAGCGTCTGGGACATGGGAACCAGCCTACGGGCGGGGAAGGGGGGCCGCACGGGGAGTGCCGCGGCGATGTTCACCGCAGCGAGCACGCCGTCGTTCCGGCCGACCGCACCGCAGCGACATCACAGCGGTTCTCAGCTGCGCTGATGTCGCTGCGGCGCGGTGGGTTCCGGGAATAGGGTCGTGCCGACGGGGCGGACGTGTGCCCCCGCGCACCGGAAGCGTGGCCCGGGAACGAGCAGGACACACTCGGCGGAGATGGCTGGGGGGCGAAGGGCTCATGAACTGGATGAGGAGCAAGTGATGGATGCGAAGCCGACGCGGTTGCGGAAGAAGGCGACGCAGGAGGAGATCCTGGCTTGTCTGCCGGTGCAGGCGCGGGTGCGTCCGGCGCGGTGGCTGTTCCTGTGGCTGATCGTCGTGGTGTGCACGGCGGTGTTCATCTGGGTGATCTTCCGGCCGCCGGAGGATGTCTCGGCCGGGTTCGGGGTGTGGCGTGTGGCGTCGTTCATCGGGTTGGCGCTGGCGTTGGCGGTGCTTCCCTCCGCGACGATGGGTCTGTTCCGGCCTCGGCATGTCACGTTCGATGAGCGACGGGTGTGGACGCGGGACTGGTCCGTGGACTGGGCGGACGTGAAGGAAGTCCGTGCTGTGGCGCCAGAGTCGGAGCACACGATGAAGGTGGCGCTCAAGGTGGACGAGCGGCTGTGGAACGAGGGTGGTCTGCGCAAGGCCAACCGGTGGGACTCGGGACGGCCGTTGCAGGGTGGCGGGTTGACCCGTGCGCAACCGCTCGTGCTCACGCAACCCGCGCTCACGCCGTCGGCTCTGACGCTGCTGCAGGTCTTCGTCGAGTTGAAGAAGCGGAACCGTCGGGCGGGGAGCCCGCGGTGACGCGCCCCGGCCCCCGTCACCGCCGGGTCAGCAGCGTGAGCACCTCCGCGTGCCGGGTCTGCGGGAACATGTCGAACACCTGCACCCGCGCCACCCGGTAGGAGGGCATCCGGGCCAGGTCCTGTGCGAGCGTCGTCGGGTTGCAGCTCGAGTACAGCACGGTGGGCACGCCCGAGTCCTCCAGCGCGTCGGCCAGCTCGGCGCCGATGCCCCGCCGCGGCGGATTCACGACGACGGCGTCCGGGCGGGCCCGCCGTTTCTCGAACGAAAGCGCCTCCGGAGCCCGCCGTTTCTCGAACGAAAGCGCCTCCGGAGCCCGCCGTTTCTCGAACGAAAGCGCGGAGGTGGCGTCGCCGGCGGAGAAGCGCACCCGGTCGGCCAGGCCGAGCTCGGCGGCCGTCTCCCGGGCCGCGGCCACCGCCTCGGCGGAGGACTCCATGCCCCACACGTCGGGCACGCCGGCCCGGGCCAGGTGGAACGCGAACCCGCCCACCCCGCAGTACAGGTCCCACGCCGACGCCGGCACGCCGCCCTCGGTAATCCACGCCGCCGCCGTCGCGTACAGCCCCTCGGTCACCGCGGTGTTCGTCTGGAAGAACCCCTGCGGGCGTAGCCGCAGGCCCACCCCGTTGAGCCGCATGGTCAGCGTCGGCCCGCCGGCGAGCACGATCTCCTCGTCGCCCTCGGGCAGGGCCACGTGCTCCGGCAGCAGGTTCGCGCTCACCACGGCGGCGGGTGTCCCGCGCGCCGCGAGGTCATCCAGCAGCCCCGGCACCGCCGCGCGCAGCGCGTCCAGCCGGTCGGCGGAGCGCAGCACGAACCGGACCATCGCCTCCCGGTCGGGGGAGAGCGTCACGATCACGTTCTTCAGCTCGCCCGTGCGGGCGGCGACGTCGTAAGGCTCCAGCTTGGCCGCCGTCACCGCCGCCGCGCACGCCTCGAACACGCCCTCCATGCCGGCCTCGTACAGGCCGCAGTCGCGCAGGTCCACGCCGGCGCCGTCGTGGTGCCGCGGGTGCTGGCGGGGGTCCAGGATGCCCAGCCGCGGCGCCGCCGCCGTGCCCGTCACCACGAGCTTCGCCTTGTTCCGGAACCCCGCCTCCGCGGAGGCGAACGGCTCGGCCACGACCGTGTCCGCATCGACCGCGTCTGCCAGCGCGGCCAGGACCGCGGCCTGCTTGTCCGCGAGCTGCCGGGCGTACGGCACGCCCATCAGCGGGCAGGAACGGCACTCGCCGACGTCGAAGTGGGGGCACTGCACGGGCGTCGCCTCAGCCCTCGAGGCTGACCCGCAGGCCGGGCCGGTCCAGGCGGATCGCGAGCTGCTCGAGGGCCAGCTCGGCGGCCGCGGCCAGGTCCGCGTCCACGTCCATCACCATGCCGGTGAGCACGGGGAGGGCGGCCTCGAGGTCCTTGGGGCGGGCGAGGGCGCCCAGTGCGGACGCGGCCGACGCGCGGACCTCCGGGTCCGGGTCGGCACAGCCGGCCCGCACCGCGTCCACGAGGGCGCGGTCGACGGCGGCGTCGCGGCGCAGCGAGCCGGCCCGGGAGGCGAGCACGAGGTGGGCCGCCGAGCGGACGTCCGCCTCGGGGGCGGTGAGCGCCCCGGTCAGGGCGGGCAGCGCGCTGCGGTGCCACGCGTGCATCAGGGCCAGGGCGCCGGTCGCGGCGGGGCTGAGGTCGCCGTCGTCGCCGGTGAGGGCGCGGGCGGCGCCCGAGGTGACGTCCTCGGGGGTGGCCGCGCCGGTCATCAGGCGCACCGCCAGCCCGGCGACGGCGGCCTCCCCGCGCTCGGCGACGGCGGCCTCGGTGCGGCGTCGCAGGCGGTCGTGCGGGGTCTGGGGCTCCGCGGGCAGGGGGAGACGGTCGAAGGCGGTCATGGGTCCATTGTCCCCCGTGCGTGGACCCGCCTGGGGCGCGGCCGGGAGGTTCCCCCCAGACTCCTGGACGGGGCGTGACCGGCCGCACAGGGCCCGGACTCGGGTGATACGTTCGACGGCATGAGACCCCCCGGAGCCCTCGCCCTCGAATTCCGGGCGGACAGCTTCGACCATCCCACCGGCCTCGTGGACGCCGGCACCGTCATCTCCTGGATCGAGAAGGCCGGCTACGCCGTCGCGGCGAGCTGGGCCGGGACGTTCGTGCGTGCCCGCTACATGGGGCACACCCAGTTCCGGCACCCCGTGCCGGTGGACCGCCGTGCCGTGGTGCAGGCGCGCGTGGTCCACACGGACGGCGCCGAGGTGCACGTCCAGACCCGCCTGCTGCTGCCGGAGATCCGCAACGACGACGGCGACCCCATGGTCGCCACCTCGTCCCTCGTGGTCTACGCCGCGGAGGAGGACGGGGTGCGCGTGACCGTGCCGGTCTGGGAACCCTCGACCCCCGGCCAGATCGAGCGCGACGAACAGGCCCGCCGCTCCACCGTGGCCCGCCGCGCCGTCGAGCGCGGCATGGCCCGACTGCCGTTCCCCGCGCCCGGGGAGGCCCCCGAGGAGATGAGCACCCTCGCGTTCCTGGCCCCCAACACGGAGGCCACCGTGGGCGGCACCATCAACGCGGGCGCGATCCTGCGCTGGGTGGACGAGGCGGCCGCCGTCTGCGCCGCCCGCTGGACCGGCCATGAATCCGTGGTCGCGGTGTTCGGCGGCGGTGTGCGCTTCGTGCGGAACATCCACGTGGGCGACCTCGTGCGTGTGGAGGCCCTCCTGGTGAACACCACGGAGCGGTCCATGCATGTGGCGCTGCGCGTCTACGCGAGCCGACGCACCGGGGCGGAGTCCCGCCTGGTGGCGCACTCGATCGCCGTCATGGTGGACGTCTCCGCGGAGGACCAGGCCCAGCGGGTGCGGCAGTACGTCCCCGAGAGCGAGAGCGCCCGGCGGCTGCAGGAGACGGCGATCGAACTCGTGCGCATGCGCTCCGAGGTGAGCGCGGCCTGGACCGAGATGCGCCGCTCGACCGATCCGCGCTGACGGGGCCCTCAGTAGACTGAGCGAATGCGCCGACCGTCCCTGCCGTCCCTGTCCCGCCTGCCGGTCCGGCGTCTCCTCCGGGGAGCGGCCGTGGCCGCGGGCGTCGGTCTCGTGGGGCTGCCCCTGACGGTCGCCGCCGGGCTCACCGGGGTGGACATGGTCAAGCGCAGGGGCCGAGTGCGCCGGCCGGCGCAGAACCCCGGCGTGTTCGACGCCCACGTGACGGGCTCCGAGCTGCGCATCTTCACCTCGGGCGAGGACCTCTACGAGGAGATGATCGCCGCGATCGACGGAGCGCAGCGGATCATCAAGTTCGAGACCTTCATCTGGAAGGCCGACCCCACGGGCCAGCGGTTCATGGACGCCTTCAACCGGGCGGCCGCGCGCGGCGTGGAGATCTACGTCTCCTACGACGGGTTCGGGAACCTCGTGGTCCCGCCCCGCTTCTACCGTCAGCTGGACCCGCGCATCCACGTGTTCCGGCTGCCGGCCTTCGCCCGCCCGATCTGGCGAGGCGTGGTCCGGCACAGCGGGTTCAACCACTCGAAGATCATGGTGGTGGACGACGAGGTCGGCTTCGCCGGCGGCTTCAACATCGGCGACGACTACGCCCGCCTGTGGCGGGACACCCACGTGCGCGAGCGCGGCCCGGCGGTGTGGGCGCTGGACCAGTCGATCTCCATCAAGTGGAACGCGCACCACCGCGCGGGCGAGCAGATGTCCTGGCGCCCCCCGGACACGTGGGACCCGCGCGTCACCGTGTCCGCGAACCAGCCGCCGCTGCTGGTCTACCCGATCCGGCTGAGCTACCTCGAGGCCATCCAGCGGGCGCAGCACCGCATCCTCATCAACACGCCGTACTTCGTCCCGGACCAGCAGGTCCTCGAGGCGCTGCTGCACGCGGCCCGGCGCGGGGTGGACGTGCAGGTGATGGTGCCGGAGGACTCCAACCACATCGTGGCGGACTGGGCCTCGCGCGGCTTCTTCGGGCAGATGCTCGAGGCCGGCATCACGATCCTGCTGTACAAGGCCAGCATGATCCACGCGAAGACCGCCACCGTGGACGGCATCTGGTCCACCGTGGGCTCGGCCAACATCGACCGCCTCTCCCTGGGCTACAACTACGAGTCCAACGTGGTGGTCGTGGACCGCGACTTCGCCGCCCGGATGGAGGAGATCTTCGCCCTCGACGCCCAGCAGGCCGTCCGGATCGACGCCCCGCGCTGGGAGGACCGTCACGGCCTCGCCCGCGTGGTCGAGGCCCTCCTGGCCCCGCTGCGTCCCCTGCTCTGAGAGGCCCGGGCGCTGAGCCAGACGTTTCTGTCGTTCTGACGTTCGATTCGCGGCGGAATCATCTGGCTCACGCCCCCTGGCGACGTCTCCCGCACGGCCGTCCGGGCGCGTCCCACGGCGAACACCCCGACCTCCCCGCCCGCGGCTGGGGCACAATGAACCCGGCCCCCTTCGGCCCACCTCCCTGCGGCCCACGCGGCCGTGCGCCCATCCCGACTCCCTGGGAGCCCCATGCTCTGGACCCTGCTCCGCCGTCACGGGCGGCGCTATCGCGGCGCCGTCGCCGCCGTCGTCGTGCTGCAGCTGATCAGCACGCTGGCCATGCTGTACCTGCCCAGCCTCAACGCCCGCATCATCGACGAGGGCGTGGCCCGCGGCGACACCGCCCGCATCTGGGACATCGGCCTCGTGATGCTCGGCGTCGCGCTGGTGCAGGTGGTCGCCGCGATCGCCGCCGTGTGGTTCGGCGCGCAGGCCTCGATGGGCGTCGGCCGGGACCTGCGCCGCGCCGTCTACACCCGCGTGGACGCGTTCTCCGCGGAGGAGCTCGGCCGCTTCGGCGCCGCGACCCTCATCACGCGCGGCACCAACGACGTCAACCAGGTCCAGATGCTCACCCTCATGGCCCTGAACTTCATGGTGGCCGTGCCGATCATGGCGGTCGGCGGCATCATCATGGCCATCCGCGAGGACCCGGGCCTGTCCTGGCTGGTGTGGGTCTCCGTGCCGGTGCTGCTGGTGATCGTGGCGTGGATCGTCGCGCGTCTCATGCCGCTGTTCCAGCGGATGCAGGACAACATCGACGACGTCAACGGCGTGATGCGCGAGCAGATCCAGGGCATCCGCGTGGTCCGCGCGTTCGTGCGCGAGCGCCACGAGACGCGCCGGTTCACGGACGCGAACGCCGCCCTGACGGAGACGTCCGTGCGGATCGGCCGGCTGTTCGTGCTGCTGGGCCCGGTCATCACGATGATCCTGCACCTGGCCACCGCCGCCGTCCTGTGGTTCGGCGGTGAGCGCGTGGACGCGGGGCTCGTGCAGGTCGGCGCGCTCACCGCGTTCATGCAGTACCTGCTGCAGATCCTCATGGCGGTGATGATGGGCACCTTCATGATGATGATGCTCCCGCGCGCCGTGATCTCCGCCCGCCGCATCGGCGAGGTCGTGGACACCGTCCCCACGCTCGGCGAGCCGGCCCGCCCGGTGACCCCCGCGCGTCGCGACGGCGCCCTGGAGCTGCGCCACGTCACCTTCCAGTACCCCGGCGCCGAGGCGCCGGTGCTCGACGACGTCAGCTTCGCCGTCGCCCCCGGCACCACGACGGCGATCATCGGCTCGACCGGCTCCGGCAAGTCCACGCTGATCAGCCTGCTGCCGCGGCTGTACGACGCGACGTCCGGCGAGGTGCTCGTGGACGGCGTGCCGGTGACCGACCTGGCCCGGGCCGAGCTGACGGAGGCCGTGGCGCTCGTGCCGCAGAAGCCGTACCTGTTCTCGGGCACCGTGCGGGAGAACATGCAGTTCGGGGCCCCGGACGCCTCGGACGAGCGCATCTGGGCGGCCCTCGAGACGGCCCAGGCCGCCGACTTCGTGCGCGCCCGCACCACCGGCAAGGGGGAGGCGGCCGCCTCCGGTCTGGACTCCCGGCTGTCCCAGGGCGGCACGGACGTCTCCGGCGGCCAGCGCCAGCGCCTGTCCATCGCGCGTGCCCTCGTGGCCGAGCCGCGGATCCTCGTGTTCGACGACTCGTTCTCCGCCCTGGACGTCACCACCGACGCGCGGCTGCGGGCGGCGCTCGACCGCGCGGCGGCCGGGGTGACCCGGATCGTCGTCGCCCAGCGGGTGGCCACCATCACCGACGCCGACCAGATCATCGTGCTGGACGAGGGCCGCGTGGTCGGCCGCGGCACCCACGCCGAGCTGCTGGCGGACAACCAGACCTACCGGGAGATCGTGGACTCCCAGCTGACCGCGGAGGACGTGGCATGAGCGAGCACCTGACCGACGAGGAGATCCTCGAGATCCAGGAGCAGGGCGCCACCGACGACTGGGGCGACGGCCCGGCCCGCAGGGCCAAGGCGTTCTGGCCGTCCGCGAAGCGGCTCCTGAGCCTGTTCCGCACGGAGAAGCTGGGGCTGGCCGTCGTCGCCGTCATGGTGCTGGTGGCCGTGGTGTTGAACGTGTGGGCGCCGCGCGTGCTCGGCCAGGCGATGGACGTGATCTTCGGCGGCGTGGTCTCCGCGCAGATGCCCGGCGGGCTGAGCCGCGAGCAGGTCATCGACGGGCTGCGCGCCCAGGGCGAGGACCAGGCCGCGGAGATGCTCTCCGGCATGGCGTTCACGCCGGGCGAGGGGATCGACTTCACCGAGCTGGGCCGGCTGATCCTGATCGTGCTGGCCATGTACCTCGTGGCCCAGCTGTTCATGTGGCTGCAGGGGCGTGTCCTCAACGACCTCGTGATGCGCCTCGTGTTCCGCCTGCGCGAGGACATCGAGGCCAAGATCAACCGGCTGCCGCTGAGCTACTTCGACCGTGGGCAGCGCGGAGATCTGCTCTCCCGCACCACCAACGACGTGGACAACGTCCAGCAGGCCCTCCAGCAGGCGTTCGCCTCGCTCGTGTACTCGGCGCTGACCGTGATCGGCATCGTCGGCATGATGTTCTGGCTGTCCTGGCAGCTCGCGCTCATCGCCCTGATCGCGCTGCCGGTGGCCGGCGTGGTGGTGGGCGTGATCGGCAAGAAGTCCCAGGCGCTGTTCTCCGCGCAGTGGCGGGAGACGGGCCGGCTCAACGGGCACATCGAGGAGTCGTTCACCGGGCACGAGCTGGTGACCGTGTTCGGCCGTCAGCGGGACATGGCCGCGCGCTTCGACGAGCGCAACGAGGAGCTGTACGAGGCCGCGTTCAAGGCGCAGTTCTACTCGGGGATGATCATGCCGATCATGCAGTGGGTGAACTGGCTGGGCTACGTGGGCATCGCCGTGGTCGGCGGGCTGCGCGTGGCCAACGGGCAGATGACCCTCGGCGCCGTGACCGCGTTCATCCAGTACTCGCGCGAGTTCAACCAGCCGCTCGGGCAGATCGCCGGCATGTCCAACATGCTGATCTCCGGCGTGGCGTCGGCCGAGCGCATCTTCGAGCTCCTCGACGAGCCGGAGGAGACCCCCGACGGCACCCCCGCCCGCACTTTCGTTCGGGGAACGGCGCCCTCCGAGAGCGCTTTCGTTCGGGAAACGGCGCCCTCCGCCGCCTCCGGGCCCGACGGCGTCGCCCACCTCCCGCGCCCGCTGCGCGGTCGCGTGGAGTTCGAGCACGTGCGCTTCTCCTACACGCCGGAGAAGCCGCTCATCACGGACCTGAACCTCGTGGCGGAGCCGGGGCAGACGGTCGCGATCGTCGGGCCGACCGGCGCCGGCAAGACCACCCTGGTCAACCTGATCATGCGGTTCTACGAGGTGGACGGCGGGCGGATCCTGCTGGACGGCGTGGACACCCGCACGGTCAGCCGCGGCGAGCTGCGCGCCGCCACCGGCATGGTGCTCCAGGACGCGGTGCTGTTCGGCGGGACCATCCGGGAGAACATCCGCTACGGCCGGCTCGACGCCACGGACGAGGAGGTCGTGGCGGCGGCGAAGGCCACCTACGTGGACCGGTTCGTGCACACCCTGCCCGACGGCTACGACACCGTGATCGAGCAGGACGCCGCCAACGTGTCCGCGGGCGAGCGGCAGCTCATCACGATCGCCCGCGCGTTCCTGGCCCAGCCGTCCATCCTGATCCTGGACGAGGCCACCTCCTCCGTGGACACCCGCACCGAGGTGCTGGTCCAGGGGGCCATGGCGGCGCTGCGCAGCGACCGCACGAGCTTCGTGATCGCCCACCGCCTGAGCACCATCCGGGACGCGGACGTCATCCTCGTGATGGAGGACGGCGACATCGTGGAGCAGGGCTCCCATGACGAGCTGCTCGCCGCGAAGGGCGCCTATCACCGGCTCTACATGAGCCAGTTCCAGGGCGGGGAACAGGCGGAGGAGCAGGACGACGACGGCGCGCCCGCCGCGCGCGAGGACGCCCGCTGAGGCCGGGGCGGGATGGCGCCGGCGCCCAGCCACTGGCCGCTGGCCGCTGGCGTCGCTGCGACACGGGACCACCCCATGACCTTCTCGATCCAGGCGCCGGTGAGTTTCACGAGCCCGCACCTCTCCGGAGCCGGAGGCGTACGAGGCTAGGACGCGCGGCGGTGACGGGAGTATCGAAGCCCGATCGTCGGGCCACCCCTGCCGGTGTGGCCGCGCTCATTCGTCCCCTGAGATTGCGCATCCGTCACGCGCAGGACCCTCTTGACTCGCTGGTGGGGCACGTCTGTGGACCGACCGAGAATTCTCTGGACGCAGGGCGAGCGCCTTCATAGAGTGTGATGTAGATCATGACTGAGCGTGAACCATAAGGAGGGGCGACATGGGTATGAAGCAGCGGAGTTCTAAGGTCGGTGCCGGCGTGCCCGTCGCTGGACTGTTGGCCGTCTCCGGTGCGGTGCCAGCGCAGGCGCTGACGGACTCCGGTCGGCAGGACTGCAGCGCAGGACTCCTCCTGTCGGGCACCTACGGCTACTGCTACTACCCGTACTGACTCGCCGGCACCGATGACTTCATCACGCATTCCTGCGACGGCCGCCCTGGTGGCGGCCGTCGCCCTGACCCTCACCGGCTGCGTCGGTCGGGAGTCTGCGGGCCTCGGCGGTTCATCCACGGTCGCCGCTCCCCCCACCGCGACGGCCGAGAAGACCTGGGACGCCTCGCAGTGGGTTCCCACCGAGAGGATCGAACCCCTCCTGACGACGGAAGCGGAGAAGGAGCGCGCCTACCGTGAGCAAGTCGCGCGGCACGCTCAGGGGGCGGGAATGCCCGCGCCGCCTCAGGTGGAGCGCTCCGGGTGGTACGCCACGTCCCTCGAGTCGGACCGCATGGTGTCCACATGCCTGGCCGAGGCCGGGTGGCCGAACTCGGTCGGTCCGACCGGGGGAATTCAGATCGACACCCCACCTGAGTCCCAGAGGTCTGCTTTCGAGGCGGCCTACGTGACCTGCTACGCACAGCACCCGGTGGATCCGAGCTACACCCAGGACTGGACCGATCCGCAGCTCCGCCTCGTCTATGACTACTGGGACCAATACCTCATCCCGTGTCTCGAGGCCTACGGCTACACGGTCGACACCTCCGCGCGCCCCTCCAAAGAGGCATTCGTCTCCGCGTTCTACACTCCAGGCCGCCACCAGTGGTGGCCCTTCGCGGACAGCATGAGGGGCGTGTCGGCAGAACGCCAGGCCGAGGTCGCGCAGACATGCCCGGAGCTTCCGCCGCAGGATGTCTTCTGGGGGTCATCCGGATGAATCGCCCCGCCCGCTGGGCCGCCCTCGTCCTTGCGCTCGTGGCCGTCGCCGCGCTCGCCTTCTGGGCCGGCCGGGTCACGCTCACCCCTCCGGCTCAGGCCGAGCAGCGTCCGGCCGCGAGCGCCCTCGTCACCGTCGCCGAGCAGGAGCTCGGCCGCGTCATCACCCTCGGCGTCTCCGTGTCGCGCGAGCAGACGCCGGCGGCGGTGAACGCGCTGACCGGCGTCGTCACCCGGGCCGGAGAGTCCGGCGAGGTGGCTGCCGGGGAGGTGCTGTACGCCGTCGCCCAGAAGCCCGTGCTCGTCCTCCAGGGCGAGCTTCCCCAGTGGCGCCCTCTCGGGGAGGGCACTTCCGGCGACGACGTCGCCGCGTTCCAGCGCATGCTCGCCGCCACCGGCGCGAAGGTGGAGGCCACCGGCACGTGGGACGAGGCCACCGCGGGCGCCTGGGACGACTGGCTCACCGAACGCGGCTACCCCGCCGCGGACACCGTGGAGCTCGGCCAGCTCGTGGTCCTCGAAGCCCTCCCCGCGCCCCTCAGCGTGGACGCGAAGACCACCGCCGTCGGCACCACCCTCGCCGGCGGCGAGAACGTGGTGGCCCGCCCCGGCGACCAACCGGACTTCGCCCTCGAGGTCAACCAGGAGCAGGCCGCCCTCATCCCGGCCGGCACCCAGGTCACCGTGCCCCACGGCGAACACGAATGGAAGGCCGTCGCCGGCGAGTCCACCTCCGACGAGCAGGGCCTGATCCGCATCACCCTCACCGCCCCGGACGGCGGCGTGGTCTGCGGCGAGGACTGCGACGCCCTGCCCGCCGACGCCACCACCTCCCTGCTCTCCCAGGTCAGCGTGGTCCCGCCCGTCTCCGGGCCCGTGGTCCCCGTGTCCGCCCTGCGCACCCAGCCAGACGGCGCCGCGACGGTCACGGTGGTCCGGGACGGCGCCGCGGAGGACCGCACCGTCACCGTCCTCGGCTCCGCCGACGGCCTCGCCGTCGTGGACGGCGTGGACGCCGGCGAGCAGGTGCGCGTGCTGAACGGCACCCGATGACGGGGCCCGCCACCCCGGGCACGCCCGCCGCCCCCGTCGTCCCCGCCGCCCTCGCCGTCGAGGACCTGCGCTTCGCCTACACCAGCGCCGCCGAGGAGCTGTTCGACGGCCTCACCCACGTGTTCACGCCGGGCGCCGTCACCGCCCTCACCGGACCCTCCGGGCGCGGCAAGTCCACCCTCCTGTACGTGCTCGGGCTCATGCTCACGCCCACCTCCGGAGTGGTGCGCCTCGGCGACGTCGACGCCTCCACCCGCCCGGACCGGGAGCGCTCCCGCCTGCGCGCCACCTCCGTGGGATTCGTGTTCCAGGACTCGGAGCTGGACCCGTCCCGCCCCATCCTGGACTCCGTGGTGGAGCCCGGCCTCTACGCCGGGCTGGAGCGCCAGACGCTCGAGGACCGGGCACGGGCGCTGCTCGAGCGCTTCGGCCTCGCCCACCGCGCCGACCACCGGCCCGGGCAGGTCTCCGGCGGGCAGGCGCAGCGGGTGGCCGTGTGCCGCGCCCTCGTGAACGCGCCCGCCGTCGTCCTCGCGGACGAGCCCACGGGCAACCTCGACCCGGACAACGCCGGCCTCGTCATGGCCGCCCTCGCCGATGCCGCCGCCGAGGGGCGCACCGTGGTGGTCGCCACCCACGACCCCGCCGTCGTCGCCCGCGCCGACGAGGTGGTGCGGCTGTGAACCGGGAGGACCGCCCATGAACCTGCGCACCCTGCTGCGTGAAGCCGTCACCGCCGCACGCACCTCTCCCGTGCCCTCCGCCCTCGTGCTGCTCGTGGTGGCCGCCATGTGCTTCGCCGCCGTGGCCACCGTGGGCAGGCAGGCCGCCACCGAGGCGGCCGTCGCCGCAGAGCTCTCCGGCCCCGGCGCCCGCGTGCTCACCGTCACCGACACCGGCGGCACCGGTTTCCTCACCGGCGCCACCGCGGCCACCCTCGCCGGACTCGACACCGCCGAGGCCGCCCTCGCCCGGGACTCGCCCATGGACGCCGTGAACACCGGGATCGGCCGGGGCGGCGCCCGCGTGGCCGTGACGAACGTGGTCGGCACCCTGGACCGTGGCATCGAGCTGACCCGCGGCCGCCTGCCCGCCCCCGGCGAGGTGGTGGTCCCCGAGGCCAAGCTCGCCGAGCTCGGCCTCGCCCAGCCCTCCGGAGCGCTCGAGGCCACGGACGGCCGCCAGTGGGCCGTCGTCGGGGCGTTCCAGGCCCAGGACCCCTTCCAGGACCTCGACGGCTACGCCCTCACCGTCCCCGCCGCCGCGGACGCCCTCGTGATGCAGCAGGTCCGCGTCCTCGCCGCCGACACCGCCGGCACCCGCGCCATGCAGGAGGCCGCGCTCGCCGTGATCGACCCCGACCCGCGCGCCTCCTCCATCCAGACCGCCCGTGCCCTCTCCGCCGGCAACCAGGTGATCACCGGCGAGCTCGCCGGGCTCGGACGCTCCCTGCTGCTGCTGATCCTCGGAGCCGGCGCGTTCTTCGTGTCCATCGTGGTGCTCGCCGACGTCCTCATCCGCCGCCGCGACCTCGGCCGCCGCCGCACCCTCGGCATCGGCCGCGGAGACCTGATCCTGCTCGTGGCCGTGCGCACCGCCGTGCCTGCGCTGCTGGGCGCCGTGCTGGGCTCCGGAGCCGGGTACGCCGTCGTCGCCGGCCAGGGCGGGACGCTGGGGGTGGACTTCGTGGCGGCGGTGGCCGTGCTGGCCGCCCTCACCGCGCTGCTGGCCAGCCTCGCCCCGGCGGCGTTCGCCGCGTTCCGCGACCCCGTGCGGGTGATGCGGACCGCATGAGCCCGTCGGGTGGCCTCAACGCGCGCCCACCCCACGCGCCGCTACCCTCGACGCATGCCCTCCTCCGCCTCCGTGGCCGCGCCCGACCGCGCGCCCACGCCCCTGGAACGCCAGTCCGTGATGCGCACGCTCCGCACCCCGCGCTGGCTGCGCACCGAGGTCCTCGCGGGCCTCGTGGTGGCGCTGGCGCTCATCCCGGAGGCCATCGCGTTCTCGATCATCGCGGGCGTGGACCCGCGCGTCGGCCTGTTCGCCTCCTTCACCATGGCGGTGACCACGGCGATCGTGGGCGGCCGGCCCGCCATGATCTCCGCGGCCACGGGGGCGGTGGCGCTCGTCGTCGCACCGCTGTCCCACGCGCACGGGGTGGGGCACCTCCTGGCCGCGATCATCCTCGGCGGCGTCATCCAGATCCTGCTCGGCGTGTTCGGGGTGGCCCGGCTCATGCGGTTCGTCCCGCGCTCGGTGATGGTGGGGTTCGTCAACGCGCTGGCCATCCTCGTGTTCACCTCGCAGCTGCCCGAGCTGATCGGCGTCCCGTGGCTCGTGTACCCGCTCACGGCGTTGGCCCTGGCGATCGTGGTGCTGTTGCCGCGGCTCATCACCGCGGTGCCTGCGACGCTCGTGGCCGTCGTCGTGGTCACCGCCCTGGTGATGGCCGCCGGCCTGGCCGTGCCGCGCGTGGGGGACCGTGGCGCGCTGCCGGATGCGCTGCCCGTGCTCGGCCTGCCGGACGTCCCGCTGACGTGGGAGACCCTCCGGTTGATCCTGCCGTTCAGCATCGGCATGGCATTCGTGGGGCTGCTCGAGTCCCTGCTCACCGCGAAGTTGGTGGACGACATCACGGACACCCGCTCGGACAAGACGCGCGAGTCCTGGGGGCAGGGTGTCGCGAACGTGGTCTCGGGGCTGTTCGGCGGCATGGGCGGCTGCGCCGTGGTGGGGCAGACCATGATGAACGTCAAGGCGAACGGCGCCCGCACCCGGATCTCCACCTTCCTCGCGGGCGTGTTCCTGTTGGTCCTCGTGGTGGCCCTCGGGGGGTTCGTGGCGCAGATCCCCATGGCCGCGCTCGTGGGCGTGATGATGTTCGTGGCCGCCGCCACCTTCGACTGGCATTCGGTGCGCCCCGCCACCCTGCGCGCGATGCCGCGCTCGGAGACCGCCGTCATGGCCGTGACCGTCGCGGCCACGGTGCTCACCCACAACCTCGCGATCGGCGTGGGTGTGGGCGTGCTCGCCGCGCTGGTGCTCTTCGCCCAGCGCGTCTCGCGTCTGGTCACGGTGGTCCGCGAGGTCCACGACGACGGCGACGCCGTCACGTATCGCGTGCACGGCGCCCTGTTCTTCGCGTCCTCGAACGACCTCTACTCGCAGTTCGAGTACGCCCTCGATCCGCCGTGCGTCGTGATCGACATGGGTGCCGCGCACGTGTGGGACGCCTCCACTGTGGCCGCGCTCGACTCGGTGCTGACCAAGTACGCCCAGCACGGGATCCACGCCGAGGTGACGGGGCTGAACGAGGCCTCCGCAGCGATGCACGCGCGCCTCACCGGGCGGCTCGGCACCTGAGCCGGCGGGCTCAGGCGGTGACGAACTCCCACTGGTGGCCGTCCGGGTCGACGATCTCGCGGGAGTGCATGCCGGAGTCGGCCATCTCCTCGCGCAGGTCCACGGGCAGGGGCACCTCGGCGGCGCCGAGCTCGACCGCCCGGTCCGCCAGGGCGTCCACCGCCGCCGCGTCGCCGACGCTCAGCGCCATGAGGGCGGAGTTGGTGGTGAGGCAGTCGGCGATCTCACGGTTGCCGATGAAGTCGGTGTAGTAGCCGGGGCTGAGGTACATCGCGTACGTCGACTCGGTGAGCTCGATGCACACCGAGTGCTCGTCCGAGTAGTCGTCCATCGCGGTGGCGCCCAGGGTCGTCCAGAACTCACGGATCCGCTCGGTGTCCGTCGTCGGGAGGTTGATGAACACCGGCTGGGAGAACAAGGCCATGGGGAGCACCGTAGACGAGGGGTTCGGCCCGCCGCCACCGCGCGCGTGTCGCGGGCGCGCGGGCGTGGCGTGGGCCACGGGGCTGCTTCCGACGGCGGCGCCCGCGGCCTGGCGCGTCCGCCCCCGTTGGTAGCGTGGCCGCCATGAGCGTTCCTCCCTCCGGCCCGCCGGCCGGTCCGCCCGCCGGCTGGCCGCCGTCAGGCCGGCCGTCCGACCGCCGCGCCGCCGTCGCCCCGAGCCTGGATGGACACCCCGGCGCCCCCGGTGGCGTCCCCGCCGGCTGGCCCGGCCGCCGGCCCGCGGCCCGCACCGCGTCGGACTGGACCCCGGGCCGGTTCCACTGGGGCGACGCCGTCGTGGTGCTCGTGTACGTGGCGCTCATGGTGCTCGGGCTGGGGCTGTGGCTGGCGGTGTCGCTCGGCCTGGTCCCCGGTGACCTCGAGGCGTTCGACCTGGTCCGCGACGGGTTCACGGTGAACATCGTCAGCTACGCGATCCTCGTGGCGCTCGTGCTGGCCGTGGCCTGGCGACCCCTCGTGACGTCGCTGCGGGTGTTCCGCACGGGCACGTGGTGGAAGCTGTTGCTGCTGCCCGCCACGTGGCTGGCATGCATCGTCGTGAACGTGATCGTGCTGAGCCTCATCGGGGAGGCGCAGACCAGCGCCAACCAGGCCGCGCTCGAGGAGATGACCACGCAGGCCCCGCCCGTGCTCATGATCCTCATGACCGTGGTGGCCGCCCCGCTTGTGGAGGAGTACCTGTTCCGCCACCTGCTGATCGGCAAGCTCTCCCGCTGGATCAACGTGTGGGTGTGCGCCGTGGTCTCCGTGCTCGCGTTCACGCTCCTGCACTTCCTCGGCACCGGCGGCGACTTCCGGCTCGTGGAGACCATTCCGTACCTGACCCTCGCGGTGGCGATCACGGTGTCCTACATCCTGATGGGCCGCTCGTTCGGGTACGCGGTGCTGCTGCACATGGTGAACAACGGCATCGCCATCGCGATGCTCTACCTCGTGGCCCCCCTGCTGCCGGACACGCTGCCCGAGCCCACGGCCCCGGCCACGGCGCTGGCCCCGCTGCTGGCCCTGCTGGGCTGAGATGGCGGGACCCTCCGGCTCGACGGCGGCGCCCGCCCCGCAGGACGCGCGCTCTCTCACGCGGCGCATCCTCGCGCTCGCGGTCCCCGCGTTCGGCGCGCTCATCGCGGAGCCGCTGTTCCTGCTGGCCGACACCGCGATCATCGGGCACCTGGGCACGGCCCAGCTGGCCGGCGTCGGGATCGGCACCACCATCCTGCACACGCTCACCGGCCTCATGATCTTCCTGGCCTACGCCACCACCCCGGCGGTGGCCCGGCTGATCGGGGCGGGGAACCCGGCCGCCGCGATGGACCGCGGCCGCGACGGCATCTGGCTGGGCCTGCTGCTCGGCGCGGTGCTGGCCGTCCTCGGCTGGCTCGCGGCCCCCGCGCTGACGGCGGCCCTCGGCGCGACGGGCGAGGTGCAGGCCCACGCCGTCGCCTACCTGCGCTGGTCCATGCCGGGGCTGCCGGCCCTGCTGGCCGTGCTTGCGGCCACCGGGGTGCTCCGCGGCCTCCAGGACACCGTGACGCCGCTCGTGGTGGCGGGTGTGGGCTTCGGCGCGAACATCGGGCTGAACGTGGCCCTGGTGTACGGGCTGGGCTGGGGCGTGGCCGGCTCGGCCGTCGGCACGTCCGTGGTGCAGTGGGCGATGCTCGTGACGTACCTGTTCGTGCTGGCCCCGCGCTTCCGCCGCTCGGGCACGGCGTGGGCGCCCCGCGCGTCGGGCATGCGGGCCACGGCCCAGGTGGGCTCGTGGCTGCTGCTGCGCACCGCGAGCCTGCGCGCGGCCATCCTCATCACCGTCATGGCCGCCGCCGGCGCGGGCGACCTCACCCTCGCCGCGCACCAGCTCGTCTTCACGCTGTTCTCCACGCTGGCGTTCGCCCTCGACGCCCTTGCGATCGCCGCGCAGGCCCTGATCGGCGCCGAGCTCGGGGCCGCCCGGCCGGACGCCGCCCGTCGCCTCACCCGGACGATGGTGCGCTGGGGGCTGGGCTTCGGCGTCGTGACCGGGGCCGTGCTGGCCCTGGCGGCACCGGTGCTGCCGGGGCTGTTCACCCCGGACCCGACCGTGCAGGCCGCCGCCACCGTGGGCCTGTGGGTGCTGGCGGCCGGGCAGCCGGTGGCCGGGTACGTGTTCGTGCTGGACGGCGTGCTGATCGGCGCCGGCGACGCCCGCTACCTCGCCCTCGCCGGCCTCGTGAACCTCGTGGTCTATGCGCCGGCGCTCTGGGCGCTCGCCCAGCTCGCCACGGGCGGGCTCGGCTGGACCGTGGACTGGTCCGACCCCGACGCCGCCGTGCCCGACGCCGGCGTGCAGCTGGGCCTGCTCTGGCTCGGCTTCGCCGGGGTCTACATGGGGATGCGGGCGCTCACCCTCGGCTGGCGGGCCCGGCGCGACGACTGGATGCGACTCGGCGCCGTGTGAGCGCGCCCGGGCGGTGACGCGCGGGCCGGGCCGCGGCCGCACGGCTCCTAGACTGGGGCGGTGGCTACCGTGCAGACCCCCCTCGAGATCTCGTCCGTGGTGTTCAAGCCGATCCTGATCCGCGCCGTGGTGGCGCTGGCGTTCGGCCTGACCACCGTGTTCGTCGCCGAGCCGGGCCTGACGTGGATGAAGGTCATGTTCGCGCTGTACCTGGCGTTCTCCGGCTCGGCCATGTGGGAGTACCTGCGCCGCGACCCGGTGCCCGTGGCCATGCGCTCCCCGCTGTCCCTGGCGGCGGCCGCGTGGATGCTCGGCGTGATCGTGCTGCTGTTCCTGGGGTCCCCGGCCGCGGTGGGTGTGGCGGCCGGCGCCGCTCTCCTGCTCGGCGGCGTCGCCGAGCTCGTGGCGTGGGCCCGCCACCGCCGCGCGTTCATCCCCGCGCGGGACCAGCTGTGGACCGGGCTCGTGGGCCTGCTCTCCGGGGGCGGGGTGGCCGTGGCCGCCCTGCAGGGCTTCGGCCCGCACGCCCTGCTCGGCATCGCCGGCGGCGGGGCGATCCTGATCGGGGTGCTCCTGATGGTCTCCGGGCTCGGCTTCCACCACGAGGTGCGCCGCGACCGCGGCACGGCCAGGGGCCTCTGAACCGGGCCGACGTCGCCGTCCTGACCCGCGGGGCGGACGTTCGCCGGGGGAGGACCTCGGGGCCCCGAGGGGCCACCCGCCGGCCGGACGCGTAGACTGGCTCCGGTCCGCCGCGCCCCGAGGGCCTCAGCCCTGGGCGCCTGCGCGGGCCGTGCCGCCCCAGCCGCCCCCAGCCGTCAGGAGTCCCGCCGTGAGCGCACCGTCCCCCCGCCCGTCCGCCGATCGCGCCGGATCCGGCCGCCCGGCACGCGGCGGTCTGCGCACCACGGTCAAGGGCCCGCTGGTCTTCTCCGCCGTGCTCGGCGTGATCGGTGGGGTGATCGCCGGCATCACGGCCTCCGGCGGCACGCAGAATCCGCTGCGCATCGACATCGCGCTGATCGCCTTCGGCGTCTTCTTCATGACCTCGCTCGTGGTGGTGGCCATGCTGCAGCTCGCCGCCCGCGAGAACCCGGACCACCTCTCCCAGGGCTCCGGCGTGAACCGCTCCTCCGAGGAGATGTTCCGCAAGGCCGCCGCCGAGCGCCGCGCCCAAGCCGCCGCCGAGCGCCGCGCGCAGGGCGGCACCGGCGGGGACGCCCCCCGCGCCTGAGGCCGGCGCCTCAGAACCCGAGGCTGCGCGCCTCCCGCCGCAGCGCGTCCGCCGAGGCGTGCAGCGCCCGCATCTCCGCCGCGTCCAGTTCCGGCTGGATCACGCGCGTGACGCCGTCGCGCCCCACCACGGACGGCATGGACAGCGCGACCCCCGAGAGCCCGTGGACGCCGTCGAGCACGGTGGAGACCGGCAGGATGGCATGCTGGTCGCGCAGGATCGCCTCGAGCAGGCGGGTCGTGGCCACGCCGACCGCGTACGTGGTGGCGCCCTTGCCCTGGATCACCTCGTAGGCCGCGTTGACCACGGTGTCCGCCACCTCGTCCAGGTCGGCGCGGGTGAACAGCGGGTCGGCCGGCGTCGGCCACTCGAGGAGGGGCGTCGGTCCGATGCGCGCCGAGCTCCACGCGGGGAACTCCGTGTCCCCGTGCTCGCCGAGGATAGCCGCGTGCACCGACGACGCGTGGACGTGCGCGCGCGACGCCAGCAGCCACCGCAGGCGGGACGTGTCCAGGAGGGTGCCCGAGCCGATCACCCGGCCGGCCGGCAGACCGGTGAGGCGCTGGGCCACCAGCGTGAGGACGTCCACGGGATTGGTGACAAGCACGATCAGCGCCTCCGGCGCGTGCGCCTGCACCTGGGGCAGCAGGCCGCGCAGGATCTCCACGTTGTGCGCGCCGAGGTCGAGGCGGGTCTGCCCCGGCTTCTGCTTGGCGCCGGCCGTGATCACCACGACCTCGCAGCCGGCCAGGACGTCCGGGCCCGCGCCACCGGTCATCGCGGACGCAGAGGTGAACGGGGTGCCGTGGGCCAGGTCGAGGACCTCGGCGCGGACCTTGGGCTCGTCGATGTCGTAGAGGGCGACCTCGCGGGCGACGCCGCGGATCAGCGCCGCGTAGCAGATCGCGGTGCCGACTCCGCCGGCCCCCACGACGCCGACCTTGCGGTGGGCAAGTCCGAGGGACGCGGGGGTGTGGGCGGGGGTGTGCTCGCTCATGCCTCGCAGGCTAGGGGTGCCCGGCCGACCGACGGAACCAGGGGCCGCCCCGTCCCCGGATGTTCAGCGGCGGGTCACCTGGCGGGTGGGGCCGGGTCAGTCCTTCTTCTTGTCCGACTTCTTCTTGCCGGACTTCTTCTCCGCCTTCTTGCGGGCCTTCTTCTCCGCCTTCCGGCGCTGCTTCTTCTCCTTCTCGGTCTCCTGGCGGGGCTCGTCGGCGGGGGCCGCCTCATCCGCAACGGCCTCCGGCGCCTCCGCCTCCTCCGGCCCGGCCGGATCCGTCGCGGGTGCGGCCTCCGCCGCCTCGGCCAAGCGTGCCCGGTAGGAGCGCACGTGGGTGCGGTTGGCGCAGTTGGCCTCGTCGCAGAAGCGCTTGGACCGGTTCCGGCTGGCGTCCACGAGCGCGTTCTCGCAGTCCTCGCCCTCGCACACGCGCAGGCGGGCCAGCTCGCCGTCCATCGCGGTCTCCGCCAGCGCGAGGGCGGCCATCGCGGCCAGCCGCTCCACCGCGTCGGCGGGGACCTGTGCCGGGGCCAGCCCGACGACGTCGCCCCCGGCCGTCAGCCGCAGCGGGCCGGCCGTGGCGAGGAGGGCGTTCACGCGCTCCACGGCGGCCGCCTCGTCCCCGGCGGCGAGGGCCCAGACCTCGGCCAGACGGCCGCGGAGCTCGCGGCCACGCACGGCCGCGGCGGCGGCCAGGCGGAGGCGGAGGCGGACCTCGTCCTCCTGGAGCTCAGGGACGAGGGAGGGCAGCTGCGTGGCGGCGGTGAACCGCTCGTCGGCCGGCTGACCGCCCCGCAGGCCGGGGGCGGTGTTCAGGAACGCGGCGAGGGAGGCGAGGCGGGAGAGCGTCGGCGCGGAGAGCATGGGGAAAGCGTACGGCGGGCCTGCCCTCGCGTCACCGGCTTCATGCCGCGTATCGGGCCGCCTCCGGCGCCGCACCGTCCAGTACCCTGACCCCCACGGACCCCGTCTGCGCGGCGGGGTGCACCCACGGGGCCGGAGGGGCCCCCGAACCAGCACAGGAGACCTCCATGTCCCAGACCTCCCAGGCGACCGGTCGCCTCTCCGCCGGGCACGTCATCGTCAAGACCCTCGAGTCCCACGGCGTGAAGCGCGTCTACTCCGTGCCGGGCGAGTCCTACCTGGACGTCCTGGACGGCCTGCACGACTCGGGCATCGAGAACGTGGTGTGCCGCCACGAGGGCGGCGCCACGTACATGGCCGAGGCCGACGGCAAGATGAACGAGGTCCCCGGCGTCGCCATGGTGACGCGCGGCCCGGGCGCCGCGAACGCCCACGTCGGCCTGCACACCGCGTGGCAGGACTCGACGGAGCTCGTGCTGTTCGTCGGCCTGATCCCGTTCGAACACCGCGACCGCGAGGCCTTCCAGGAGTTCGACCCGCACGCCTGGTTCGGCACCGGTGCGAAGCGCGTGATGGTCCTGGACCACCCGGAGCGCGCCTCCGAGATCGTGGCCGAGGCCATGTTCGCCGCGAGCTCGGGCCGGCCCGGGCCCGTCGTCGTCGGCCTGCCGGAGGACGTGATCCGCCAGGAGATCGACGCGCACCTGCACCCGCAGATCCCCGTGGCCCCGGGCGGCATGACCGTGGAGGACTGGAAGTCCCTGCACGCCGCGCTCAAGGAGTCCCGCAAGCCGCTGTTCATCACCGGTGGCAACGACTGGACGGACGAGGGTGCGCAGGCCCTGACGACGTGGCTGGAGGAGCACAAGATCCCCGCCGCCGCCGAGTGGCGCACCGAGGGCACCGTGCCGTTCTCCTCGCCGTCCTACGTGGGCCCGATCGGCTACGGCCGCCCGAAGCCGACCTACGACATGCTCGAGGAGACCGACCTCATCGTGTTCGTCGGCACCGTGCCGGGCGACGTCGTGACCAACGGCTTCACCATCCGCCAGAACTGGGACAAGAAGAACTTCCTGGTCACCATCGACCCGTCCCTGCGCGGCCGTTCCGGCCCCGTCTCCCACCAGATCGTGGCCAAGCCAGACGTGTTCATCCGCGACCTCGTCCGCATGGAGCTCGAGGTCAAGCCGGAGTGGGAGGAGTGGACCTCCCGCATGCGCGGCGAGCAGGAGAAGTTCGCGGCCCTGCCCCCGGCCGAGCCGTCCGAGGGCCAGGCGAAGATGGCCACGCTCATGGCCAACCTGGTGCCGAAGCTGCCGAAGGACTCGATGATCTCCCTCGGCGCGGGCGAGCACACCAACTGGGCGCACCGGTACTTCCCGACCGAGGGCTACCGCGCCATGATCTCGGCCCGCAACGGCTCCATGGGCTACTCGGTGCCGGGCGCCGTGGCCGCGTCCCTGAACTTCCCGGACCGCACCGTGGTGACCATCGCCGGCGACGGCGAGTTCCTCATGAACGGCCAGGAGCTGGCGACCGCCGCGCAGTACGGCGCCACGCCCCTCGTGATCGTCATGGACAACCAGGAGTACGGCACCATCCGCACCCATCAGGAGCGCCAGTACCCCGAGCGCGTCTCCGGCACCCAGCTGAAGAACCCCGACTTCGCCGCCATGGCCGAGGCGTTCGGCGGCTTCGGGGTGCGCGTGGAGCGGGACGCGGACGTGCCGGCGGCCGTGGACGCGGCGCTCAAGGCCGTCCAGGAGGAGGGCCGGTTCGCGCTCATCCACCTGATCGTGGAGCAGCGCGTCAAGGCCTACTGAGGCCGGCGGTGCGGCCCGGTCCGCGCCGTCCCTCCGGTCAGGCCGCCGTCGTGGGGACGTCGAAGCGCAGCTTCGGTTCGGGGAAGGGTGCACCGTCGAGGTCCGCCTCGACCCGGTCCCGCAGCACGCCGCCGCACGCGCGGATCGTGGCCACGGAGGCCGTGTTCGTCTCGTCGCACGTGAGCAGGGCGGTGGACACCCCGCGTGCGGCCAGCAGCGTCAGGGCGCCGCGCAGCAGGCGCACGGCGTGCCCTCGCCGTCGGAACGCGGGGCGCACCGCGTAGCCCACGTGCCCGTTGACGTGCCGCAGCGCCTCGTTCAGCTCCCACCGCACGGACACCCGGCCCACCAGCTCGCCCACCTCGTCCACGCCCACGTAGAAGGACGCGGGCACCCGGCCGGGTTCGACGTCGCCGCGCGCCTCGGCGGCGAACGCGCGGCGGATCGCGGGGAAGGAGCGGGTGGCCCCGCCGAGGAGGAAGTCGAATCCCTCGCGGTGCAGCTCGGCGTCCGCCTCGCGCGCCGCGATCTCGTCCGCGGCGCGCAGCGGGCGCAGCAGGAGGCCGTCCACGGTGACGGTGGGGCTGGGGTCCGGGAGCATGTGCCGAGTGTACGAGGGTGGACGCCGGGCGTGGCCGCGTGAGCCGCCCGCCGCCCCAGCCCTCCTCCCTCCCCACCCCCGCGCCGCGAGCCAGACATTTCGGTCGTGATCAGCCCCTGATTGCAGCCGAAACGTCGGGCTCGCGGCCACGTACGCGGCCCTGCGCGCGACCCCGCCCACGGCACAGCTCTCGGTGCACCCTCCGGTCCACCCCCGACGCCAGCTGGGGTGACGTGCGTCACGTTGGAGGCTAGGGTGTGGGGACCGACGATCGCCCATCCCCAGGAGGTCGCGATGACCGTGCCGTCCTCGTCGGCGGAGCATGCGCTCGAGGCTCGCCCCGAGCTGCCGGGCGAGACCGTGTCCCGCGTCGCCATGACGCCCGCGGCGCTCGAGCTGATCCGCCGACTCCTCCCGATCCATGGCCCGCTCATGTTCCACCAGTCCGGCGGCTGCTGCGACGGCTCCGCGCCCATGTGCTATCCCGCCGGCGACTTCACGACCGGCGCCGCCGACGTCCTGCTGGGCACCTTCGCCCTGTCGGCCGAGGGGGACCAGGCCGCCGGGGAGATCCCGTTCTGGATGTCCGCCGCCCAGTTCGAGTACTGGAAGCACACCCACCTCACCCTGGACGTGGTGGACGGGCGCGGCTCCGGCTTCTCCGTCGAGGCGCCCGAGGGCAAGCGGTTCCTGATCCGTTCGCGGTTGATGGCCGGCTCGGGATGAGCTCGACCCTCGCCACCGGCGCCTACCGACGCGCCGTGGACCGGGCCCACGAGTCCCTCGACTCGGTCCGCCTGTCGCTCGCGCCGTCGTCGCCCACCGCTCCGACTGGCGCGGACCAGGGCCTGCGCGCCGCCCTCCAGGGGCTGCGGCGGGAGGTCCGCGAGTCCTGGCTGCGCTCCCTCGGCGCCCTCACCCCCGCGGTGCCCGGCCAGACCGACCCGGCCACCCTCGCCGACGAGGACCTCGCCGCCGCCCGCCGCGACCAGCGCCTCGCCGTGGCCCTGCCGGTGGTCCGCCGCATGCTCATCCAGCCCGCGGCCGAGGCCGGGATGCTCGCGGCGATCGGCAACGCGCGCGGCCACCTGCTGTGGGTCGAGGGCGACCGGACCGCGGTGCGCCACGCCGAGACCATGGGCTTCGTGGCCGGCGCCGACTGGTCCGAGGCGTCGATGGGCACCTCCGCCCCCGGCATCGTCCTCGCGACCGGCGCCCCCACGCAGGTCAGCCGCGGCGAGCACCTGAGCCCGCGCGTGCACCCGTGGAGCTGTTCGGCCGTCCCGCTCACGGACCCGGCCACCGGGCGGCTCGTCGGGGTCCTGGACCTCACGGGCGGCGAGGACGCCGTCAGCCACCTCGCCCTGCCGCTGCTCCAGGCCACCGTGGACGCCGTGCACGCCGCCTGGCGCGACCTGCCCGCCCCGTCCCGGGGCCGTCCCCGCGGCACCGTCCCGACGCCGGGCCCCTCGGCTCCGCCGTCCGCGTCGCCGGGGCCGAGCCTCGCCGGCGCGCCGCACCGCCACGACGAGGCCGCGGGCCTGCTGCGCGTCACCGGCCACCTGCCGCCCACGCTGGACGGGGTCGAGCTCACCGGCCGGCACGCCGAGATCCTCACCCTCCTCGCGTGGCACGGCCCGGGCCTGACCGGCGCCGAGCTCGAGGTCGCGCTGTATCCCGAGGAGACCGCCGGGCCCCGGTCCGCGCCGGGCGACGCCCCCGCCCGCGCCATCTCGCTGCGCGCCGAGGTGCATCGACTCCGCCGGGCGCTGCAGGACGTGGGGGCGCCGGTGGCGCTGCTGTCCCGGCCGTACCGGCTCGTGGGGGAGGTGCACGCGGACCTGCTGTGCGCGCGGGAGGCGCTGCGCGCCGGGGACCTGGACCGTGCGCTGCACGCGGCGGCCGGGCCGGTGCTGCCGCGGTCGGTGTCCCCCGGTGTCGCCTCGATCCGCACGGAGCTGGGGGAGACCCTGCGCGAGGCCGTCGCCCAGGACGCGGAAGTCGAACAGCTCTGGGCCTACCTGGGCCGCCCTGAGGCCCGCGACGACGTCGAGCTCTGGGGCGCCGCCCTGCGTCTGCTGCCGACGGACTCGCCGCGGCGCGCGCTCGCCGTGGCCACGCTCGAGCGGATCGAGCGGGACCTGGCCTGACCCGGCCCGCCCCTCACCCGCGCCCGGCTGCAACCTTCGTGCAACCTCCTTGTGACTAGGGTCACAGCCACGGCAGGGCGCCACCCGGCGCCGAGGCAACCGCAGGCAAAGGAGCCAGCACCATGACCGTCTACGCATTCCCGGGCACCGAGGGAGCCAAGGTCGAGTTCAAGCCCCGCTACGAGCACTTCATCGGCGGAGAGTGGACACCCCCGGTCAAGGGCCAGTACTTCGAGAACGTCACGCCCGTGACGGGCAAGGTGTTCTGCGAGGTCGCCCGCGGCACGGCCGAGGACATCGACGCCGCCCTCGACGCCGCCTGGAAGGCCGCCCCGGCCTGGGGCGCCACCTCGGCGGCCGAGCGGGCGCTCGTGCTGCACCGCATCGCGGACCGCATGGAGGAGAACCTCGAGATGCTGGCGGTCGCGGAGACGTGGGACAACGGCAAGGCCGTCCGGGAGACCCTCAACGCGGACGTCCCGCTGGCCATCGACCACTTCCGGTACTTCGCCGGCGCGATCCGCGCGCAGGAGGGCGGCCTGTCCCAGGTGGACGAGGACACCGTCGCCTACCACTTCCACGAGCCGCTCGGCGTGGTCGGCCAGATCATCCCGTGGAACTTCCCGCTGCTGATGGGGGTGTGGAAGCTGGCGCCCGCGCTGGCCGCGGGCAACGCCGTCGTGATCAAGCCCGCCGAGCAGACCCCGGCCTCGATCATGGTGTTCATCGAGCTGATCGCGGACCTGCTGCCGGCCGGGGTCGTCAACGTGGTCAACGGCTTCGGCCTCGAGGCCGGCAAGCCGCTCGCGCAGTCGCCGCGCATCCGCAAGATCGCGTTCACGGGCGAGACGACGACGGGCCGGCTGATCATGCAGTACGCCTCGGAGAACATCATCCCGGTGACCCTGGAGCTGGGCGGCAAGTCGCCCAACGTCTTCTTCGAGGACGTCATGGCGAACGACGACGCCTACTGGGACAAGGCACAGGAGGGCTTCACCCTGTTCGCGCTGAACCAGGGCGAGATCTGCACGTGCCCGTCGCGTGCGCTCGTGCAGGAGTCGATCGCGGAGAAGTTCCTCGACGCCGTCGTGGAGCGGACCTCGCGCATCGTCACCGGCAACCCCCTCGACACGGACGTGATGATGGGCGCCCAGGCCTCCCACGACCAGCTCGAGAAGATCACGTCCTACCTGGACATCGGCCGTCAGGAGGGCGCCGAGGTGCTGATCGGCGGCGCCCGCGCCGAGATGGAGGGCGAGCTGGCCGGCGGCTACTACGTGCAGCCCACGATCTTCCGCGGGGACAACTCGATGCGCATCTTCCAGGAGGAGATCTTCGGGCCGGTGGTCTCGACGACCACGTTCACCGACTTCGACGACGCCATGCGGATCGCCAACGACACGCTCTACGGGCTCGGCGCCGGCGTGTGGTCCCGGAACGGCAACACCGCCTACCGCGCGGGCCGGGCGATCCAGGCCGGCCGCGTGTGGGTGAACAACTACCACGCCTACCCGGCCCACGCCGCGTTCGGCGGGTACAAGTCCTCCGGCATCGGCCGTGAGAACCACCTGATGATGCTCGACCACTACCAGCAGACCAAGAACCTGCTCGTCTCCTACTCCGAGGACAAGCTCGGGTTCTTCTGAGCCCACGCCGGCACCGCACGACCCCCTCCCCACTCCACGAAAGGTGATCCCCCATGACCACGATGAAGGCAGCCGTCGTCACCCAGTTCGGCACAGAGGCCGACGTCCAGGAGGTCGAGCGCCCGACGCCCGGCCAGCACCAAGCGCTCGTGAAGCTCATCTCCTCGGGCGTCTGTCACACGGACCTGCACGCGATGGAGGGCGACTGGCCGGTGAAGCCGACCCCGCCGTTCATCCCGGGCCACGAGGGCGTGGGCATCGTCGAGGAGGTCGGACCCGACGTCGAGAACCTCAAGGTCGGGGACATGGTCGGCAACGCGTGGCTGTGGGGCGCGTGCGGCCACTGCCAGTACTGCCGCACCGGGTGGGAGACCCTGTGCGAGGAGCAGGTCAACGGCGGCTACTCCATGAACGGATCCTTCGGCGAGTACATGCTCGTGGACGCCCGCTACGCGCCCCTGATCCCCGAGGGCGCGGACCCGATGGAGGTCGGCCCGGTCCTGTGCGCCGGCGTCACGGTGTACAAGGGGCTGAAGCAGACCGAGGTGCGGCCCGGGCAGTGGGTCGTGATCTCCGGCATCGGCGGCCTGGGGCACATCGCGGTGCAGTACGCCGTGGCGATGGGCATGCGCGTGGTGGCCGTGGACGTCGCAGACGACAAGCTGGCGCTCGCCTCCCGCCACGGCGCGGAGCTGACCGTGAACGCGAACGTCGCGGACCCCTCCGTGGAGATCCAGGAGAAGATCGGCGGGGCCCACGGCGTGCTCGTCACGGCCGTGCACCCGCAGGCGTTCGGCCAGGCCATCGCGATGACCCGCCGCGGCGGCACCATCGTGTTCAACGGCCTGCCCCCGGGCGACTTCCCCGCGCCGATCTTCGACATCGTCCTCAAGGGCCTGACCATCCGCGGCTCGATCGTGGGCACCCGGCAGGACATGGTCGAGGCACTCGAGTTCTACGCGGCCGGGAAGATCCACCCGACGTTCCACACCCGTCCGCTCACCGAGATCAACGACGTGTTCGACGAGATGCGCCACGGCAAGATCGAGGGCCGCGTCGTGATCGACTACGCGATGCAGGACTGACGTGTCGCCTGGGCGTCGGCTGGGCGCGGGGTAGTATCGACACATCACGCGCACCAGTGCGACGGCGGTCGTCCCACCCGGAGATCCGGGCCGGGGCGGCCGCCGTCGTCGTCGCGGGGACGGGGCGGGCCGCAGCGCGCCCGACGCCCGAGCCTCAGCGGGCCGCGTCCGGGGCGACCCCGTCGCGCAGCCACTCCAGCGTGGCCGGCCAGAAGGTCGGCGCGAACCGCGCGTGGAACAGGCCGAAGTGCCCGATCTCCGCGACACCGAGCTCCTCCGGCCGCACCCGCCAGCGCACCGTCCGCCGACCCGGCGAGTAGGCGTCCACGCGGTCGAGGGCGGCGTCGGTGCCGAAGTCGTCGTCGACAGGCGCCACGATCAGCGCGTCCGCCGTGAACGCGGCCAGACGACGGCGCAGCTCGTCCCGGCCGGCGGCGGTGCGGGCGCTCGCGGTGAAGTCGCGGCGACTGCGCGCCCAGTCCAGGGCGACCCCGCGCGGAAGGTCCTCGAGCCAGCCGAGCCGCCGCCCCGGGAAGTGACCGCGGGCCAGCGTGATCGCCGGCATCACCGCGTGCCAGCGCGCCCACATCCGCGCCCTCCCCGGCCGCGCCCGGTAGTCCCGCCAGTGGGCGTGCTGCCCGCCCACGGCGACGTGCCGGGCCACATGCCGCGCCTCGTCCGCGAGCCCGATGCCGAACCCGCCGTAGCTGTGACCCACCGTCAGGAGGGGGCCGGGCAGGTGCGTCCGGGCCCAGCCGAGCACGGCGTCCGCGTCGAGGGCGCCCCAGTCCGCCCAGCGCGCCCGCCGGGCCACGGCGAACGGCTCACGGGACTCCCCGACACCCCGGTAGTCGAACGTGACCGTGTGGAACCCGTGGCCGGCGAGGAACTCGGCGTAGCGCCGGTAGTACGAGGCCTTCACCCCGGTCGCCGAGGCGATCACCACCGCGCCGGCGGGCCGGGCCGGGGGCGTCGTCGTCGTGGGGGCGAAGTGGCGGGCCGCGAGCACGAAGCCGTCGCGGGCGCGGAGGCGCACGGGGGTGGAGGTGGTCTGCGTCACGCCGCCACCCTAGGTGCGGGGCGGCGCGACCTGCGACACAATGGGCCCATGACTGAGACCCCCCAGAGCTCGTCCGGCCAGAGCCCGGACGAGATCCTCGCCCGCCTCGAGGAGATCTACGCGAACGACCCCGCGGTGCGCGAGCACGGGGTCACCCTCGGAGAGGTGGCCGAGGGTCGGGTGGTGCTGCACCGCGACGTCACCGCGGACATGGTGAACTCCCACGAGATCTGCCACGGCGGCTTCCTGTTCCACCTTGCGGACTCGGCGCTGGCGTACTGCGTGGCGACCTTCGGCGCCGCGCCCGTCACCCGGCGCGCCGAGATCACCTACGTGGCGCCCGCCAGGCTCGGCACGCAGCTCGTGGCGACTGCCCGCCAGTCGGTGGAGTTCGGCCGCGACCGCATGATCGAGGTCGGCATCGAGGCGGACGGCCAGCTCGTCGCCTGGTTCACCGGCCACTCCACGAGCCCGCGGGTGCACGCATGAGCGCCGGGCAGGACGCGACGACGGCCGGGCCGGTCGTCGAGTCGGTGGAGCTGCACGTGGCCGCGGGGGCGGAGGCGGCGTTCGAGGCCGCCGTCGCCGAGGCCGAGCCGCTGTTCCGGGACGGGGGCGCGACGTCCTTCGCGCTGTCCCGGCAGGTGGAGGAGCCGGCGCGCTACCGGCTGCTGATCGGCTGGCGCACGCTCGAGGACCACACCGTGGCCTTCCGCGGGTCCGACTCGTTCCTCGCGTGGCGTGCGCTCGTCACCCCGCACCTGACGCAGCTGCCGGCCGCGACCCACTGGTCCGCCGTCTGACCCCCGCACCCCCGCTTTCGTTCGGGAAACGGCGGTCGTCAGCGCGTTTTCGTTCGGGAAACGGCGCGAGGGCTGACCGTTTCCCGAACGAAAGTGCGCCGACACGCCGCCGTTTCCCGAACGAAAGTGCGGAGACGCGGTCGGTTCAGAGGTGGCGGCCCGCCAGCCGCGTGAGGCTCGACTGGATGCCCCGCCCGTTGTCCGCCGGCACCCGCAGCAGCTCGTACGCGCGGCGCACGGCCGGCCGGGCCCACGAGTAGTCGAAGGTCTCGGTGACCTCGGTGGTGCCGTCCCCGTTGTCCTGGAACGCCCAGCGCCACCGGTGTCCGCCCGGGTGGGCCCACTCCACGAGCTCGTCCTCGTCGACGGCGGTGGCGGTCAGCGTCATCGTGTACGGCACCCCGTACTTCCGCATGGCCACGCGGAACCGGTCGCCCACGGCCAGCCGGTGCGGCCCGCTCACCTTCGGCCGCACGGTCCCGGACCCGTCCGCCTCGTGATGGCGGTGCGGGTCCGCGAGCATCGCCCACAGCTCCTGCGCCGGCGCGGCCACGGTGACCCGGTAGGACACCTGGTGCTCGCCGGTCTCCACGCGCTCGGGCCATGCCGCCTGCGGGGCGGCCTGCGGCAGCCCGGACGACGACGGCGCGGCGGACTCGGTCTCGGGGGTGGCGGACGAGGGGGTCGGCTCGGTGCTCATGCCGCCCAGTCTAGGAACCGCCGCGGACACCGGAAGCGGAGGCGACGGCACCCCTCGGCGGGACACCACAGCACTCTTGCCGGGGGCCCGCCCCGGGCCTAGGGTCAGGTCATGGGCGCATGGGGCAGAAACGTCTTCCAGAACGACACGGCGTTGGACATCGTGGACGAGGTCCTCGACGGCACCTTCGACCTGGACGAGTTCCGCAGGAACTTCCGTCGCGACGAGGACGAGGGATACCTGACCGCGAGCCAGGGCGCCGCACTCCTCACCCTCGGGGCGCTCGTGCGGATCGCTCGGAACGAGGACCACGCCGACCTCGAGGCCCTGCTCGAGCACGCGGAGACGGACGAGGTGGACCTCACCGCCTTCATCGACCAGTTCTCGGACGAGGACATCGAGACCCTGCGCGAGCTGATCGGCGTGGTCATCCGCGAGCCCTCCTGCTCCGAGCTCTACCAGCTCTGGGAGGAGTCCGGCGAACTCGAGCAGTGGCTCGAGTACTCCCGCGAATGCCTGCCCTGACCGGCCGGGCCGGGGCGGACCCGGCCCGGCCGGCCCCGCCCCGGCTCAGCGCGCGTAGCGGGTGAGCCGCAGCGAGTTCAGCACCACGAGCACGCTCGAGGCCGCCATCGCGCCGCCGGCGATCATCGGGTTGAGCAGGCCCAGGGCCGCGACTGGGATGCCGAGCACGTTGTAGAGGAACGCCCAGAACAGGTTCATCCGGATGATCCCCAGGGTGCGGCGGCTCAGGTCGAGCGCCTGGACCACCTGGTGCAGGTCGTCGCCCATCACGGTGATCTGCGCGGCCTCACGGGCCACATCCGTCCCCGAGCCCATCGCGATGCCCATGTCCGCGGCGGCCAGGGCCGGGGCGTCGTTGACGCCGTCGCCGACCATGGCCACCACGCGACCCTCGGACTGGAGCCGGCGGACCACGTCCACCTTGTCCTCGGGGCGCACGCCGGCCACCACGTCCTCGGCCGGGATCCCGACGGCGTCCGCCACCTGGGTGGCGACGGCGGCGTTGTCACCGGTCACCAGCAGCGGGCGCAGGCCGAGCTCCTTGAGCCGGGCGATGGCCTCCGCCGAGGTCTCCTTCACGGTGTCCCGCACGGACAGGACGCCCGCCACCCGGCCGCCGACCGCGACCCACACGGCCGTGGCGCCGGCCTGCTCCGCCGCCTCGAACGCGGCCCGGTGTTCGGCGGGGATGCCGCCGTCGAGGGCGGTCTCGAGGACGGAGCCGCGGCCGACGGCCACGCGGACCGGGGCCGGGCCCGCGGCGCCGTGCGCGCCGGAGCCGAGGGCGCCGTCGTCGTGGGGGAGGGCCACCAGCCCGGACACGCCGCCGCCGGCCGTGGAGGCGAAGTCCGCCACGTCGGGCACGCTCAGGCCGCGCTCCTCGGCGCCGGTCACGATCGCGCGGGCGATCGGGTGCTCGGACCCGCGCTCGACGGCGGCCGCCAGGGTCAGCAGGACGTCGGCGGCCCGGTCCGGCGCCGTTTCGGCCACGAAAGCGCTCCGGGGAGCGTCCGTCTCGGCCACGAAAGTGGGGTCGAGGACGAGCACGTCCGCCAGCGCCATGCGGCCCTCGGTCACGGTGCCGGTCTTGTCCAGCACGATCGTGTCCACGGTGCGCGAGTCCTCGAGCACCTCGGGGCCGCGGATGAGGATGCCCAGCTGCGAGGCGCGGCCGGTGCCGGCCAGCAGGCCGACCGGGGTCGCCAGGCCGAGGGCGCACGGGCACGCGATCACGAGCACGGCCAGGCCGGCGCGCAGCGCGGACGGCAGGTCGCCGGTCACGAGCATCCACACCGCGAAGGTCAGCACGGCGATCCCGAGCACGATCGGCACGAACACGGCGGAGATCCGGTCGGCCAGCCGGGCCACGCGCGCCTTGCCGGTCTGCGCCTCGGAGACGAGCCGCCCCATCTGGGCGAGCGTCGTGTCCGAGCCGACGCGGGTCGCGCGGGCCACGAGCCGGCCCGAGGTGTTCAGGGTGGCGCCGGTGAGGGCGTCCCCGGGGCCG
Organism: Micrococcus sp. 63XJN7_8_ISO-PGPR-S23-253; assembly: GCF_056173425.1. NCBI lineage: Bacteria > Bacillati > Actinomycetota > Actinomycetes > Micrococcales > Micrococcaceae > Micrococcus > Micrococcus sp. 63XJN7_8_ISO-PGPR-S23-253. The sequence continues at coordinate 2,331,451 of NZ_CM149673.1, read as the reverse complement.
ACCTCCTCGGGCACGGACTCGCCCGTGAGCAGGGAGGCGTCCACGGCGGAGGTGCCCTCGAGCACCTCGGCGTCCGTGGGCACCTTCTCACCGGGGCGGATCAGCACGACGTCGCCCGGCGCGAGGGACTCGGCGGGCACCGTGCGCTCGTCGTGGGTCTCCGGGTCGTAGAGGGTGGCCTGGGCCGCGCCCAGGTCCAGGAGCGCGCGCAGCGCGGCGCCGGCCTCCCGCTTGGCGCGGGCCGCGAGCCAGCGGCCCAGCAGCAGGAACGTGGTGATGACCGCGGCCGCCTCGAAGTACAGGCTGTGGTGGGCCATCTCCGCCATGGTCCCGCCCGCGTGGGCGGTCATGTCCGGCGCCAGGATCAGCTCCACGGCCGAGAAGAAGAAGGAGACGAGCACGCCCAGAGACACGAGGGTGTCCATCGTGGACGAGCCGTGCCGGGCCGCGCGGAACGCCGCCGAGTGGAACGGCCACGCCGCCCACAGCGCCACGGGCGCCGCCAGGGCGAACGCGACCCAGCCCCAGTGCGGGAACTGCAGCGCCGGGACCATGGAGATCAGCACGAGCGGCACCGTCAGCACCGCCGCGCCGATCAGGCGCGGCTTGAGCACGTCCTCACTCGGACCGTGGGCCATGTGGTCGTGGTGGTCCACGCCGTCATGGTCCGCGGCATGCTCCTCGCCGTGGCCCTCGCCGTGCTCGGAGGTGTGCGCGTGCCCGGCATGTCCCGCGTGCCCGGCCGGCGGGGCGGGACGGCGCACGGTGGCGCCGTACCCGGCCTTCTCGACGGCGGCCACGAGCTCCTCGTCCGACACGTCGGCGGGCGCGGTGACGGTGGCCTGCTCGAGCGGCAGGTTCACGGACGCCGTGACGCCCTCGAGCTTGCCCAGCTTGCGCTCGACGCGGCCCACGCACGAGGCGCAGGTCATGCCGGTGACGTCCAGGTCGACGCGGCGGGTGGTCTCGGTCGGCGGGCCGGCCGGTGCGGAGGAGGCGGGGTGGGTCATGGGGCTCAGCCCTCCACCAGCGTGTAGCCGGCCTCCTCGACGGCGGCGCGCGCGGCGGCGGGGTCGAGGGGGCCCTCGGAGGTGACGGAGGCGGTGGACACGCCCCCGGCGTTCAGGTCGACGTCCACGGCGGAGACGCCGGCGATCTCACCGAGCTCCTCCCGGACGGAGGCGACGCAGTGGCCGCAGGTCATGCCGGTGATCTTCAGGTCGGTGGTGGTCATCTCATGCTCCTCGTGCGGTGGTGGGTGGGCGACGGCGCCGGTCAGCGCAGCAGGCGGCCGAGGGCGGCCGTCGCCTCGGCGACCTTCTCGTCGATGAGCTCGGTGCGGCCTTCTGCCTCGGCCTGCACCGCGGCCTCCGCCACGCAGTGACGCAGGTGCTCCGAGGTGAGGTTCAGGCTGAGGGACTGCAGCGCCTTCGTGACGGCGGCGACCTGCGTGAGGACGTCGATGCAGTACACGTCCTCGTCCACCATGCGGTGGAGGCCGCGCACCTGCCCCTCGATGCGGCGCAGTCGCGCCAGGTGCTTCGCCTTGTCCCGGTGGACCTCGTGCGGGGGCCGGTGGCCATCGCAGGCGTCCGCCGCGGCGGAGGGAAGGGGCGAGGCGGCGGCGGGCGCCGTCGTCGTGCTGTCCGTGCTCATACCCCCGTTCTATACCCCAGGGGGGTATAGGTCAAGGGGTCAGCCGGCGCGGGTGTCCGCGTCCGGCAGCGGGGCGTCGGCGGCGGCTTCGCCCAGATCGGCGATCAGGCCGCGGACCTGCAGGTCCAGGGCGTCGCGCACGCCGCGCACCTGCTCGAGGCTCATGCCGCGGATCGACGGCACGGACCACGTCTGCACCTGTGCGCCCTCGGGGATCTCGAACGGATCCGCGCCGTCGAAGAGCACCACGATCTCGGCGGCCCGGAGCACGTCCGGGTCCAGGCCCTTGGTGTACGTGTGGTGCAGCGGGATGCCGATCTCGTTCATCGCCTCGAACGCGGTGGAGATGACCTCGCCGGCGGGCTCCGTGCCGGCCGAGCGGGCCCTGACCTCGCCGTGGGTGCGGTTCTCGAGCAGGGCCGCGGCCATCTGTGAGCGGCCGGCGTTGCCGTGGCAGACGAACAGCACCCGCGGGTGGCGGGACTCGATGCTGCCCTGGTTGATCGCCCTGGCGCGCAGGCGCGAGGCGGCATGCTGCACCGAGGTGGTCGGCAGCATCTCCGGGTGGCGGCTCGTCGCGGCGAGCTCGGCGTAGGAGTCGAACAGGAGCTGACGCACCGTCGCCTCGTCGGCCACCCCGGGGAAGCGCGCCATCAGCGGCCCGACCTCGCGCTCCAGCACGTGCGCGGCCATCCCGTGCGGCACGGGGTCCACCGTGGCGGGGGTGTCCGGTGCGGCCGTCGTGTCCAGCGGCATGTCGTCCACTGCCGGGGCGTGATCGGCGTGGGGGTCCGGGGGGATGGGGGCCATGATGCGAGTCCTCCGGGGAAGGCGATCGGTCGAACGCGAGGTGAACGGGTGCCCCCACCCTGCGCCGTGGGGTGTGCCGGCGCAAGCCTTGACGGGATCCCTCCGCGCCCGACGACGCCGCTCGCCGCGGTCGTCGGGGCGGCGGCCGAGGCCCGGGCCCGGAGCGGGGGTCCGCCGAGGTGGGAGAGAATGGGGGCCATGTCTGTCCGCTCCCTGCTCCCGGACCTCGGCACCCCCGCGACCGGGACCCCCGAGGCCGCCGTCCCCCCGTTCGCCCGGGCGGTGCTGTGGGCGCACGGGGACGACGCGTGGCGGGGCGAGGGCGGCTGGACCGTGCTCCTGGACGGCACCGACCGGCTCCGCCGGCTCTCCGCGCTGTGGCAGGCCGCCGTCGCCGGGCGACCGGACCCGACGGCCCCGCTGCGGGGCTGGATCTCCTCGACCTTCGCCGATGACTCGCCCGAGCCCGCGGTCCTGCGCATCCCCGCGGATCTGCGCCGCGCCACGCCGTCCGGCGTGCGGGACGTGGCCCAGCACGTGGACGTGGACGCGCTCGCAGCCGCCGTCGCCGCGGACCGCGGAGCCCGGCTGCTGGCCGACGGTGCGGTGCCCCTGCCCGCCGACGTCGCCGACCGTGCCTGGGACGACGCCGGCTACGCGGCCGGGGTGCGCGAGCTGCTGACGCGGATGGCCGACTCGGGCGGGGAGCTGGCGAAGGTCGTGATCAGCCGCACGATGACCGTCCCCGCGGACGACGCCGACCTGTGGCGGGCGATGGGGGCGCTGCGCCGCGAGTACCCGCAGACCTGGGTGTTCGCCGTCGGCGGGCTGCTGGGCGCCACGCCCGAGGTCCTCGCCACGCGGCACGCGGGGCTCGTGGGCTCGCGGGTGCTGGCGGGGTCCATGCCGCGCGGCGTGGACGCGGAGCAGGACGCCGCGCTGCGGGAGCGTCTGGCCTCTGATCCGCGGCTGGCGGAGGAGCATCGCTGGGCGGCGCGGTCGGTGCTGGACGCGCTGGCGCCCGTCGTCGACCTCGCCGACGACGACCCCGCACCCACCGTCCTGACCCTGCCGAACGTGCACCACCTGGCCACGTCCGTGCGCGGCAGGCTGCGGGACGGGCGGGGGACCGTGCTGGACGTGGTGGCCGCGCTGCATCCGACGGCTGCCGTCGGCGGGACCCCCACGCCGGACGCGGTGCGGGTGATCGCGGAGGTCGAGCCCGTGGACCGCGGCCGCTACGCCGGGCCGGTCGGGTGGCTCGACCAGGACGGCGACGGCGAGATCGCCCTGGCACTGCGCTGCGGCCAGCAGGTGCCCGGCGGGGTGCGGCTGCAGGCCGGGGGCGGGATGGTCCCGGGAGCGGTGCCCGAGGAGGAGGTCACGGAGATCCGGGCCAAGTTCCTGCCGATGCGCCGAGCGCTGGGCGTCGCCGAGGACTGAGGCCTCCCGCGCCGTGCCGTCCCGTCCGCGTCACCCACGCTTTCGTGTAGGAAACGGCGGCGTGTCGCGGTGCTTTCGTGTGGGAAACGGCGCCGCACGCCGGATTCGCGTGGGCAGCGATGGAACGGCGCCCCGGAGCGGAGGTGCCGGACGACCTCGTCAGCTAGGAGCATTCACGCCGTTTCCCGAACGAAAGCGTCCCGGGGCCCGCCGATTCTCGAACGAAAGCGTCCTGGGGCCCGCCGTTTCTCGAACGAAAGCGTCCTGGGAGGCGAGAAGACCCCCCGGCCACGGCCCCTCGCGGGGCGGGCCGACGGGTCTTCTCGTCGGTGTGAGGGATCAGGCGGCGACAGCCATGGCCTCGTGGGCCGGCGTCGCGGCCTGGAGGCGGCGGGTGGCCTCGCGCTCGGCGAGGGCCGGCAGGAAGGTGGTGATGCGGGCGCCGCGCTTGAGGTCGGCGACGACCTCGCGGACGACCGAGCGGACGGTCTCGGCGGTGACGGTGCCCTCGAAGCGGCGGAGGAGGGTCTCCTCGACGCGCTGGAGCACGTGGCGCTGCATGAGGGGGCTCGGGGCGGTGGGCAGGTGGTGGCTGGTCGTGTTGATGCTCACGGTGAGCACCTCCTTCGGTTGCCGGACCATGAGTCCGGCGGATCGTCGCGGCGGGGCCGCGGGTGATGAGTTCGGTGGAGTCCCCACCTCGCGTTCCGTAAACGCTAGGTGAACTGCTTGTGAACAAGTTTACAGATTTCCTCTCGGAGTGCAACTCCGTGTTCACCAACGTGACCTGTGACACCCTGTCGCGCCTGCCTGCATGCCGCGAAATCCGCGCAATCACGCGGCTGTCGTGTCGAGGTGCCACGAGCGCCAGGCGGACAAAAAGATGAACAGAAGGTGAACAGCGCCGTTCATCTTCGCCCCCTGCCCCTCCGCCCGACCCGGTGCGAGGCTGGGACCATGCGCCCCGACCGCCACTCCGCCCCGACCTCCGCGGCCGCCCTCGCCCGCGAGGCCGTGATCCTCGCCGGCGCCGGTGCGGCGATCCTGCTCCAGGTGGCGCACCGGCCGGTGGGGGCCGGCGTCGCCGTCCACTCCCGGTTCACCGAGGACCCGATGCGCCGGCTCCGCCACACGCTCGCCTACATCTACGCGGTCACCCTCCCCGAGGCCGCGCCGGTGCGCGACGCGGTCGTCGAGCGGGTGCGGGCGGCGCACCGCCCGGTCCGCGGGGTCGACGCCGGAGGCCACCCCTACGACGCCGCCGACCCGGACGCCCAGCTCTGGGTGGCCGCCACCCTCTACGCGATGGGAGAGCAGGTGCGCCGCCGGGTGTGGGGCGCCCTCGACGCCGAGGACGCCGACCGCCTCTACCGCGGGTACGCCCCGCTCGCCACGAGCCTCGAGGTCCCCGCCTCCGCCTGGCCGGCCGACCGCGCGGCGTTCGCGGCCTACTGGGACGACCGGGTGGCCCGGCTCGAGGTCACGGACGACGCGCGGCGGATCGCCGCCGACCTGTTCTCCGGCCAGGGCGTCCCCCTGCCACTGCGCGCGGCCCTGCCCCTGGCCCGGTTCGTCACCGCCGGCCTCCTCCCGGGGCGCGTGCGCGCCGGCCTCGGCTGGTCCTGGACCGGGCGAGACTCCGTCCGGGAGGCACGCCTCTGGGGGCTGGCGCGCACCCTGTACCGGCCGCTGCCGGCGACGGTGCGCGGCGTCGTCGTGCGCTGGGTCCTGCGGGGGCTGCCCCGGACGCGGGATCCGCGCACCGCCGTCGACGTGGTGGCGACCCGCCGCGAAGTCCGCCCCGTCTGGGAGAATGGTGGCGATGTCTGACTACCAGCCCCGCCGCCCCGGATCGAAGCCCACCCCGAACCGCCAGAGGGACCGCGCCGGCAAGCCGGCCCTCGGCCGCCCCGAGCGCGGCCTGATCGACGAGTCCGAGGCGCGCCAGCTCGCCGAGGACCGAGAGCGCATGCGCCGCGCCGGCGTCGGCCACCAGCTCTCCGCGCCCAAGCGCCGCGAGGCCGCCACCGCCGAGCGCCCCCAGGTGATGCCGAAGACCGAGGGCTGGACCCAGCCGATGGGCCCGGACGGCCGACCGCAGCTGCAGTTCAAGCAGCCGCGCGTCTCCCAGCCGCCCACCCACCTGGCCGACCTCACGCTGAAGGAGCGGCAGGAGAAGGCCAAGGAGATCGGGCTGCCGGCGTTCCGCGCCAAGCAGCTCTCGGTGCACTACTTCGAGCACTACACCACCGATCCGGAGCAGATGACGGACCTGCCCAGGGACAAGCGGGAGGCGATCGCGGAGGCGTTCTTCCCGCCGCTGCTCACCGAGGTCCGGCGCATGGAGACCGACCGCGGGGACACCGTCAAGTTCCTGTGGCGGCTGTTCGACGGCGCGCTCGTGGAGTCCGTGCTGATGCGGTACCCCGGCCGCGTGACGCTGTGCGTGTCCAGCCAGGCCGGCTGCGGGATGAACTGCCCGTTCTGCGCCACGGGCCAGGCCGGGCTGACCCGCAACATGTCCACGGCGGAGATCGTGGAGCAGATCGTGCTGGCCAACCAGGTGATCGCCGCCGGCGGACTGGGCGGCAAGCGCAAGGACGGCGGGCACGACGCCGACCGCGTCACCAACGTCGTGTTCATGGGCATGGGTGAGCCCCTGGCCAACTACAAGCGCGTGATGGCCGCCGTGCACCGCATGGTGGACCCCTCGCCTGAGGGCCTGGGCATGTCCGCGCGGAACATCACGCTGTCCACCGTGGGCCTGGTGCCGGCCATCCGGAAGCTGGCCGAGGAGGGGGTGCCGCTGACGTTCGCGCTGTCCCTGCACGCGCCGGACGACGAGCTGCGTGACGAGCTGATCCCCGTGAACTCGCGCTGGAAGGCGGACGAGGCGATCGACGCCGCGTACGACTACTTCGTGGCCACCGGCCGCCGGGTGTCCATCGAGTACGCGCTCATCAAGGACATGAACGACCACGCGTGGCGCGCCGACCTGCTGGCCAAGAAGCTCAACGCCCGGGGCAAGGGCTGGGTGCACGTGAACCCGATCCCGCTGAACCCGACGCCGGGCTCCATCTGGACCGCCTCGGAGAAGGACGTGACGCGCGAGTTCGTGGACCGGCTCAACGCCGCCGGCATCCCCACCACCCTGCGCGACACCCGCGGCAAGGAGATCGATGGCGCATGCGGCCAGCTGGCGGCCGAGGACGTCGACTGACCCGCCGAAGCCCCGCGCGCGGCGCTCGCTTTCGTTGACGAAACGGGCGTCTCCAGCGGTGCTTTCGTTGACGAGAACAGGGGCGGCCCCGGCGTGATGCCGGGGCCGCCCCTCGTCCCGTCCGCTCACCGGCCCGTCCGCGGGCACGCCGCGGAGCCGGCGTCGGGCGGCGCCGTCAGAACCGGACGGTCTCGCTGTCGCCCGGCTCGGCGGTCCCGCCGGTGACCTTGGCCTTCACCAGCTCGACGGCGGTGGCCACCGCGCCCGGGGATTCCCAGAACTGGGCGGTGTCCACGTCCACGCGCACGAGCACGATCTGCGGATCCTCGGGGCTCGAGCCCTCACCGAAGAACGCCTCGGTGGCCGGGTTCCAGAACTCCTTCTTGCGCGCGTCGTCGCGGACGAGCTGGCCGTGGCCCGCGAGGGAGGCCCAGAAGTCCTTGTCCTGCACGGCGACGTTGACCGGGCGCTGCGGAGCGTCCGCGGCGACGTCGGAGGTGGCACGCGTGAGGAACCAGAGCGTGCCACCGTCCTCGGCCTGCTGCAGGCCCATCGGGCGGGTGACGAGTGTGCCGTCCTGCTCAGCGGTGGTCAGCATGCAGACGTTCACCTTCGCGAGCTTCTCGAGCAGACGGGCGCGGGGATCCTGGGTGCCCATGGCGTGACTCCTTCGTCGTCGGGTGCCGGCGCCCTGATGCGGCCACCGGCTCGTACTACCGACCCTAGGCACGGCCAGGCGGGTCCTGACCAGCGCTCAGCGGCGCACAGCCGCGGCGAGCCAGTCGACGGCGAGGGCGTAGCCCTGGACGCCCGCCCCGGCGATCACGACGTCGGCGACGGCGGAGACGTGCGAGTGGTGCCGGAACGCCTCGCGCCGGTGGATGTTGGAGATGTGCACCTCGGCGATCGGCCGGTCGACGGCGGCGAGGGCGTCGCGGATCGCGATGGAGGTGTGCGAGTACGCGGCGGGGTTGATGAGGACGCCCGCGTGGGAGGTGCGGGCCTCCTGAATCCAGTCGATGAGCTCGCCCTCGTGGTTGGACTGTCGGAAGTCCACGGTCAGCCCGTGCTCGGCCGCGCGGGCCTCGGTGAGCGCACGGACGTCGTCGAGGGTGGCCGTGCCGTAGACCTCGGGCTCGCGGGTGCCGAGCAGATTCAGGTTGGGGCCGTTGAGCACGAGCAGGGGCAGGGCGGGAGTGGCGGTCATGCGGTCAGTCTAGGAAGCGACGACGACGGCTCCCGTCTCGGCCACGACAGTGCGTGGAAGGTGCCCGTATCTCGAACGAAAGTGCCGGGACACGCCGCCGTTTCCCGAACGAAAGCGGGGGGTGGGGCGGAATAGGTGCGGCGGGGTGTCCGTTGTGGTCGGCAGGACGATCGCCGACGTGAACGCGTCGGCCCCGCTGACGAAAGGACCCACCGTGGCCACCAAGGACCTGACCCTCGAGGAGTTCGGCTCCACCGTCGCCGAGAACGACACCGTGCTCGTGGACTTCTGGGCCGGCTGGTGCGGCCCGTGCCGCCAGTTCGCCCCCGTGTTCGAGGCCGCCTCGGAGAAGCACGACGACGTCGTCTTCGCCAAGGTCGACACGGAGGACCAGCAGCAGCTGGCGGCGATGGCCGGCATCACCTCCATCCCCACGCTCATGGCCTTCCGCGGCGGCGTGCTCGTGTTCTCCCAGGCCGGCGCCCTGCCGGGCACCGCGCTCGAGCAGCTGCTCGACCAGGTCAAGGGCCTCGACGTCGCGGAGGTCCGCCGCCTGGCCGAGGAGCAGCAGGGCCAGCAGGACGACGCCGAGTCGGGGCAGGACGAGGCCGTGCAGTCCACCGCCGCCGCCCACCTCGACGACGTCAACGGCCGCTGACGACCCGCCCGGCGTCGCCGCGCCGGCCGCTCACCGCGGGTCGAACGCCCCCTGCTGCCACTGCTCCACGAGCCACGGGCTGAACGCCCGGGGGACGGCGGCCAGGGCGGCGGCCAGATCGGCCGGCTCCACCCAGCACCACTCCGCGACCTCGTCCCGCTCCGGGGCGGGGTCGCCGTGCATCCGGGCTCGGAACACCGGGCAGATCTCGTGCTCCTCCATGCCGGAGGCGTCTGCGGCCCGGTAGCGGAAGTCGGGGAGCACCTCGACGACGTCGGACACCTCCACGCCCAGCTCCTGCGGGGCGCGGCGCAGCACGGCCTCCGCGGGGGACTCGCCGGGGCCGGGATGACCGCAGAACCCGTTGGTCCACACCCCGGGGAACGCCGCCTTGCCCAGCGCCCGGCGGGTGAGCAGGAACCGGCCGGCCTCGTCGTACACGTGACAGGAGAAGGCCAGGTGCAGGGGCGTGCCGCCGTCCTCGGTGCGGCGGTGGACCGTGGCCTTGGCCTCCGTGCCCACGGCCTCGCCCGCCGGGGACAGCAGGACCACGCGCTCGACGTCGTCGGGGCCTGCGACCGGGACGTCCGAGGCCGCCATCCACGGTCGGGCGACGGGGGAGGGGCGGTCGTGCGGGGAGGGGGTGGCCGGGGTCTGCATGCCTCTCAGTGTGGCAGGCGAGCCGGGCCGCCCATCAGATGTGGGCCACGTCACCTCGGTCCGATCTCGACGGCCGGGCGTGGCTAGAGTGCTGAGGTCGGCGCCACACCCCGGCGCGTCCCACGTCACTCCAGGAGAGCATCCCATGGCCTTCGCCGCCCTGTCCCGTTCCGCCCGTCTTGCCGGCCTGTCCGCCGCCGCGCTGCTGGCCCTCACCGCGTGCGGCGGTCAGGACTCGTCCGACGCCGACGCGTCCGCCTCGACGTCGGCGTCCGCCTCCGCGTCCGCGCAGGGTTCGGAGTCGTCGTCCGCCTCGGCGTCGTCGCTGTCCGCGGCCCCGGCCGACTACGAGGCCGGCACGTGCTTCACCGCCCCGCTCGGCGCCCGTGACCTGTCCTCCTTCGAGACCACCGACTGCGAGGGCGCCCACACCGCGGAGTACCTGTGGGCCGTGCCGGCCGTGGCCGAGGGTGAGGAGGCCGACCCCGCCGCCGCCCAGACCTGCACCGCCCAGGCCCAGCGCCTGAGCGAGGAGAAGGAGGACCAGCTGAACGGGGCCGTCCTGACCTCCTCCGAGCTGGGCAACTACGGCACCGACGAGAAGCACTGCGTCGTGTACGGGGTCTCCGGTGAGTGGGAGGGCCAGATCGTGGACCCGGAGATCACCCTGGAGACGGCGTCCGCCGACGCCTGATCCCGACGGCGGCCCCGTGCGTCGTGAGATCGCGCCGCCCGGGACCGCCGCGCATGGACGCGGGACCTGCGCCGCCCGTAGTGTCTTCTCCGTCCAGAAGTTAGACGGTCGAACAGACGCGGCGATCGGTGCCGCGCCGTGTCCCCCGCAGAGGAGGCGCCATGGGTGAAGCGAGGACGGGCGGCGAGGCCGCGCTCTCCGGGGTGACCGCCGAGCTGGACGCCGCGCTCCGACATGCCGCGGCCCAGGCGCCCGGATCCGCCGCCTTCGCCGAGCTGATCGACTCGCTCCACGTCCATGTGGGCGCCGGCAAGCTCATCCGCCCCCGTCTCGTCGAGCTCGGCTGGCGCCTGGCGACCGCCGCCCCGGTCCCTCCGTCCGGCCGCGCCGCCGTCGGCCGACTCGGGGCCGCCTTCGAACTGCTGCACACCGCGTTGCTCGTCCACGACGACGTCATCGATCGGGACGTGCTGCGGCGCGGCCAGCCCGCCGTGCACGCCTCCGCCCGACACCGCCTCGAGGCCCGCGGGGTGCCCACTGCGGAGGCCGCCCACGCCGGGGTCGCCGTCGCCCTCATCGCGGGGGACGTCCTGCTCACCCAGGCCTTCCGGCTCGCCGCCACCTGTGCCGCCGAGGCCGCCGCCGTCCTCTTCGACGCAGCCGCCGTGACCGCGGCCGGCGAGCTCGAGGACGTGCTCCTGGGATTGTCCCGCCACACCGGTGAGGAGCCCGATCCCGACCGCATCCTCGCCATGCAACGGCTCAAGACGGCGCACTACACGGTCGGCGCGCCCCTGCGCGCCGGCGCCCTCCTGGCCGGGGCGGATCCCGGCCTCGCCCGGGCGATGGGCGAGGCCGGCGCCGACCTCGGCGCCGCCTACCAGGTGATCGACGACGTCCTCGGCGTGTTCGGCGATCCCGGGGAGACCGGCAAGTCCGCCGACGGCGACCTGCGCGAGGGCAAGGCCACCGTGCTCACCGCCCACGGCCGCCGCATCCCCGCCGTCCGCGCCCTGCTCGACGCGGGCCCGGCCACCCCCGCGGACATCGAGGCCGCCCGCCGCGCCCTCGAGGAGGCCGGCGCCCGGGAGCACGCCCTCGACGTCGCGGCCGAGCTCACCGACCGCGCCCGCGAGCGCATCGCGGCCCTGCCCCTGGACGAGACGGTCCGGGCGGAGTTCGCCGACGCCTGCCATGCCGTGCTGACCCGGAGGTCCTGAGATGGCCGCGCCCGCCCCCAGCCCTGCCGCGCTGTACACACGGACGGCCCACGCCGCCGCGGCCCAGGTGATCCGCCGTTACTCCACGTCCTTCTCCTGGGCCTGCCGCACCCTGCCCCGGCAGGCCCGCCGGGACGTGGCCACGATCTACGCCATGGTCCGCGTCGCCGATGAGGTGGTGGACGGCGTCGCGGTGGCCGCCGGGCTCGACGAGGCCGGGGTCCGCGCCGCCCTGGACGACTACGAGCGGGCATGTGAGGCCGCGATGGCGTCGGGCTTCGCCACCGACCCGGTCCTGCACGCCTTCGCCGACGTGGCCCGCCGCCACGGCATCACCCCGGAGCTGACCCGTCCCTTCTTCGCCTCCATGCGCGCGGACCTGGGGATCCGCGAGCACGGCGCCGAGTCCCTGGACGCCTACATCCACGGCTCGGCCGAGGTGGTGGGACTGATGTGCCTGCAGGTCTTCCTCTCCCTCCCCGGCACGCGCGCCCGGACCCCGGGCGAGCGGCAGGAGCTGCGCGCGCAGGCCTCCCGGCTGGGGGCGGCGTTCCAGAAGGTCAACTTCCTCAGGGACCTGGCCGCGGACCACCACGAGCTGGGCCGCACCTACCTGCCCGGTGCCGCACCGGGCGTGCTCACCGAGGCGCGCAAGGCCGAACTCGTGGCCGAGGTCCGCGCCGACCTCGACGCCGCCCTGCCCGGCATCCGTGCCCTGGACCCCGGGGCCGGGCGCGCCGTGGCCCTGGCGCACGGACTGTTCGCAGCCCTGGCGGACCGGATCGAGGAGACCCCGGCGGCCGAGCTGGCCCACCGCCGTGTCCGGGTGCCGGACCGCCAGAAGGCCCGGATCGCCGCCCGCGTCCTGGCCCGTGGCCGCCGGGGAGGTCGCCGATGAACGCCCCGGACACCGCTCTCGGCCCGCGCACCGTGGTGGTGGGCGGCGGGTTCGCCGGACTGGCCACGGCGGGCCTGCTGGCCCGCGACTGGCACCGGGTGACGCTGCTGGAGCGCGGCGCCGTCCTGGGCGGCCGTGCCGGACGCTGGTCCGAGGCGGGGTTCACCTTCGACACCGGGCCCTCCTGGTACCTGATGCCCGAGGTGATCGACCGCTGGTTCCGCCTCATGGGGACCTCCGCCGCCGAACGGCTGGACCTGCGCCGCCTGGACCCCGGCTACCGGGTGTACTTCGAGGGTCACCTCCAGGAGCCCCCCGTGGACGTGCGCACCGGGCATGCGGAGACGCTGTTCGAGTCCCTCGAGCCCGGCGCCGGGCGCCGCCTGCGGGCCTACCTCGACTCCGCGTCCCGGATCTACGGGCTCGCCAAGGACCACTTCCTCTACACGGACTTCCGCCGGCCGGCCGCCCTGGCCCACCCGGACGTCCTGCGCGCCCTGCCGGTTCTCGGGCCCCAGCTGCTGGGGGGCCTGCGCTCCTACGTGGCGGCCCGCTTCCAGGACCCCCGGCTGCGCCAGATCCTGGGCTACCCGGCGGTCTTCCTCGGCACGTCCCCCGACCGTGCCCCCGCCATGTACCACCTGATGTCCCATCTGGACCTCGCCGACGGCGTGCAGTACCCCCTCGGCGGGTTCGCGGCCCTCGTGGACGCCATGGCGGAGGTCGTGCGCGAGGCCGGCGTGGAGATCCGCACCGGGGTCGAGGCGACCGCCGTGGAGGTCGCGGACCCGCCCACCGCGGGGGCACGCCTCCGCGACCGGCTGCCGATCCCCGGCCGCCCGCGAGGGGACCGGGGCCGACGTCGCCGCCCGGGCCGGGTGACCGGCGTCGCCTGGCGGTCCGACGACGGCGCCGCGGGACGCCTCGACGCCGATGTGGTGGTGGCCGCCGCGGACCTGCACCACGTGCAGACCCGTCTGCTGCCTCCCGGCCGGCGCGTCGCGGAGTCCACGTGGGACCGGCGCGACCCCGGCCCCTCCGGCGTGCTCGTGTGCGTGGGGGTGCGCGGATCCCTGCCCCAGCTGGCCCACCACACCCTGCTGTTCACGGCGGACTGGGAGGACAACTTCGGGCGCATCGAACGGGGAGAGGACCTCGCCGCGGACACGTCGATCTACGTCTCGCGCACCTCCGCCACGGACCCGGGGGTGGCCCCGGAGGGCGACGAGAACCTGTTCATCCTCGTCCCGGCCCCCGCCGAGCCGGGGTGGGGGCGCGGCGGCATCCGGGTCCGTGACGGCCAGGGCTGGCGGGTGGACCGCGCCGGGGACGCCCAGGTGGAGGCCGTGGCGGACCGGGCCCTCGACCAGCTGGCCCGATGGGCCGGGATCCCGGACCTGGCCGAGCGCATCGTGGTGCGGCGCACCTACGGGCCCGGTGACTTCGCCGCGGACGTGCACGCCTGGCGGGGTTCGCTGCTGGGCCCCGGGCACACGCTGGCGCAGTCGGCCATGTTCCGTCCCTCGGTGCGGGACGCGGACGTGGCCGGCCTGATGTACGCGGGCTCCTCGGTGCGCCCGGGCATCGGGGTGCCCATGTGCCTGATCTCCGCCGAAGTGGTCCGGGACGAACTGCGCCACGACGCGCGCAGGGCCCGGCCCGCGGGCCCCGGGGGGAGCGGCGCATGATCCGCACCCTCTTCTGGGCGTCCCGGCCGGTCAGCTGGGTGAACACGGCCTACCCGTTCGCCGCCGCCGCGATCCTGACCGGGGGGCTGCCCGCGTGGCTGGTGGTCCTGGGCGTCGTGTTCTTCCTCGTGCCCTACAACCTGGCCATGTACGGCATCAATGACGTGTTCGACTTCGCCTCGGACCTGCGCAACCCCCGCAAGGGGGGCGTGGAGGGCTCCGTGCTGGGCGACCCCGCGGTGCGCCGCCGGGTGCTGGCGTGGTCGGTGCTGCTGCCCGTGCCGTTCGTGGCCGTGCTCGCGGGCTGGTCCGCCGTGCGGGGCGAGTGGGCCGCCGTGCTGGTGCTGGTGGTGAGCCTGTTCGCGGTGGTGGCGTACTCCTGGGCGGGGCTGCGGTTCAAGGAGCGGCCCTTCCTGGACGCGGCGACCTCCGCCACCCACTTCGTCTCCCCCGCGGTCTACGGCCTCGTGCTGGCCGGGGCGACCCCCACGCCCGCCCTGGCGGCGCTGCTGGGGGCGTTCTTCCTGTGGGGCATGGCCTCGCAGATGTTCGGGGCGGTGCAGGACGTGGTGCCGGACCGGGAGGGGGGCCTGGCCTCGGTGGCCACCGTGCTGGGCGCTCGGCGCACCGTCCTGCTCGCCGCCGGCCTGTACGCGGCGGCGGGCCTGCTGCTGCTGGCCACCGACCCGCCGGGCCCGCTCGCGGCGCTGCTGGCCGTGCCCTACGTGGTGAACACCCTGCGCTTCCGCCGCATCACGGACGCCACCTCGGGCGCGGCCCACCGCGGCTGGCAGCTGTTCCTTCCGCTGAACTACGTGACCGGCTTCCTCGTGACCCTGCTGCTGATCGGGTGGGCGCTGACTCGGGGGGCGGCGGCATGATCTACCTGCTGGCCCTGCTGGGTGTCATCGGCTGCATGCTGCTGGTGGACCGGCGCTTCGAGCTGTTCCTGTGGCATCGCCCGCTCCCGGCGCTGCTGGTGCTGGCCGCCGGGGTGGCCTACTTCTTCGCCTGGGACCTGTGGGGGATCGCCGAAGGCGTGTTCCTGCACCGGCAGTCGCCCTACATGACCGGGGTGATGCTCGCCCCCCAGCTGCCCCTGGAGGAGGGGTTCTTCCTGCTCTTCCTCAGCCAGATCACGATGGTGCTTTTCACCGGGGCGCTGCGCCTGCTGCGCGGCCGGCGAGGTGACGCCCGTGCCGCGACGGCGGCCGATCCGACCGACCGGGGGAGCCGGTGACCTTCCTCGACCTCGTCCTCGTCTTCGTGGGCTTCGCCCTGGCCGTGCTCGTGGGCGCCGCCCTCGTCGGCCGCGTGCGGGGCGGGCACCTGCGGGCCGTGGCGGCCACCCTGGTGGCCCTGTGGGCCCTCACGGCGGTCTTCGACAACGTGATGATCGCCGCGGGGCTCTTCGACTACGGCCATGAGCTGCTGGTGGGTGCCTACGTGGGCCAGGCGCCCGTCGAGGACTTCGCCTACCCGCTCGGCTCCGCCCTGCTGCTGCCGGCGCTCTGGCTGCTGCTGACGAGCCGTGGTCGTGCCGGTCGGCGCGGCCGGCGGCCGGGACGCCGCCCCCACCCGGACGATCGCTGACATGCTGCCGCTGATCCCCGCAGACCTGTTGCGCGCGCTCGGCCTGATCCTCGTCCCGGTCGCGGCGGTGCACGCCGGATGGCCGTCCGCGGCGGCGATGCTGCTCGTGCTCGGCTCCCAGTGGCTCACCCGCTGGCTCGCCCCGGGCGGCGCCCTGGACTGGGCCGCGCAGACGGTCCTGCTGCTGGCCGGGTGGCTGAGCGTCATCGGCCTCTACCCGCGGGTGCCGTGGCTGGACCTGCTCGTGCACGCCGCCGCCTCCGCCGTGGTCGCCTGTCTGACGGCACTGGTGGTGGGGGCGTGGCTCCGGCGTCGGGGGACCGAGGCCGGGCAGGCCGTGGCGCTGCTCGGTCGGGGCCTGGCCGGGCTGGGGATCGCGGCCGCCGCCGTGGCCCTGGGCGTGGTGTGGGAGCTGGCCGAATGGTGGGGGCACACGGCGGTGACCCCCGAGATCGGTGTGGGCTACACGGACACCATCGGCGACCTCGCCGCCGATCTCGTCGGCGCCGGGGTCGGCGCCGCCCTCGCCGTGCGCCGGGAGCGCACCCGGTGACCCCGGCCCGCCCCACGGTCTCCGTGGTCGTCCCGGTGCTCGACGACGCCGACCACCTGCGCGTGTGCCTCGCACTGCTGGCCGCCCAGAGCCGGCCGGCGCTGGAGGTGGTGGTGGTGGACAACGGCTGCGTGGACGACTCGGCGGTGCTCGCCCGCGCCGCCGGCGCGCGGGTGGTGCACGAGCCGCGCCGCGGGGTCCCGGCCGCGGCGGCCGCCGGCCTGGACGCCGCAGTGGGGGAGCTGCTGGTGCGCTGCGACGCGGACACGCGGATGCCCGCGGACTGGCTCGAACGGATCGTGGCCCGGTTCGACGCCGACCCCGGGCTCGATGCCCTCACCGGGCCGGGGACCTTCCACGACCAGCCCGGCCTCCGGGGACGGGTGCGGGCGGCGCTCTACACCGGCGCGTACCGCTGGGGGGCGGGCGCCGCGGTGGCGGCCACCCCCGTCTGGGGCTCCAACTGCGCCCTGCGCGCCGAGGCGTGGCAGGCTGTGCGGACCCGCGTCCACCGCGAGCGCGGGGACGTGCACGATGACCTGGACCTGTCCTTCCAGCTGGCCCTGGCCGGCCGCCGGATCCGGTTCGATCCGGACCTGCGGGTGGAGGTCGCCGGGCGCATCTTCCACTCCCTGCGCCAGCGGGTGCGGCAGGGCCGGATGGCGGTCACCACCCTGCAGGTCAACTGGGCCCGGCTGTCCCCCGGGCGGCGGTGGCTGCGCCGGGCGGCCCGGGCACGCCCCCGGCCCCACTGGGGGCGTGGCCCCGACGGTCAGTCCCGCGACTGAGCGCCGCCGGCGCCGCGGGCTCGCCTGTCCAACGGGTTGCGACGCAGGGGCAGCCGGTCCACCAGCGGCCGCAGCAGGCCGCGGGTGCGGGGACGCTCGCCGCCGTCGTGCCGGCGCTGGGCCTCGGCCAGGATGTTCGCGGCCATCTCCGGGAACACCACGGCGTGGAAGGGCAGGATGGCGGTCCAGTAGGCGCGTCCGAGCAGGCCGTCCGGCATGAAGACCGCCCGCTGGCGGTAGACGGAGCCTCCGCCCTCCCGCGGCTCGGTGGCCAGCTGCAGCCAGGCCCGCCCACCGGCCTTCATCTCCGCCCGCAGCGTCAGCCGCCGCCCCGGCTCCACGTCCTCCACCCGCCACCAGTCCACGGCGTCGCCGCGACGCAGGTGGTCCGGGTCCCGCCGGCCGCGGGTCAGGCCGGGCCCGCCGACCAGCTTGTCCATCAGCCCGCGGATCTTCCACAGCAGCGGGGTGGAATACCACCCGTTGGCGCCGCCCACCGACTCGATCACCGGCCACACCTCCTGCGCGGGCAGGTCGGACTCGCGCTCGCGCTCGTCCGTGTAGACCGTGGTGCCGGCCCACTCGGGATCCGAGGGCAGGGGGGCGGCCGGGTCCGCGGAGCTCTGGAGGTCCGCGTCGAAGGTGACGTCCAGGGGGCCCTCCTTCTCCCGCTTCAGCGCCAGCCGCACGGCGTCCATGTAGGAGGTCAGCCCGCCCGGCGGGTCCGGGATGAGGTCGCGGACCGAGCGGTCCTCCACGACCGCCTCCTCGGCGAGGGATGCGGCCAGGGGCAGGGCCACCGCGACCGGGATGGGGGTCACCATGCCGATCCAGAAGCCCGCCAGGGTCTTCAAGGGCAACGGGGTGGGGATCACGATGCGTCGGGACAGGCCGGCGGCCTTGGCGTAGTCCACCAGCACGCTCGCGAACGACTGGGGGTGTCCGTTGCCGATCTGGGCCCTCAGCTGCACGGGCTCCGGGAGGGCGCAGGCCTGCAGCAGGTAGTACAGGACGTCGCGGATGGCCAGCGGCTCCACCCGGTTCCTCAGCCAGGACGGGCCGGGCATCACGGGCAGCCGCTCGGCGAGGTGGCGGATCATCTCGAACGAGGTGGAGCCCGAGCCGATGATCACCCCGGCCTCGAACGTCAGCGCCGGGGTCGCCGCCCGCTCGAGACGCTCGGCCACGAGGGCGCGGGAGCGCATGTGGTCGGACAGCTCCGCGACGGGGACCGTGTCCGGGTGCAGGCCGGAGAGATAGACGAGCTGGGCCACGCCGGCCGTGTCCGCGGCGGTGCCCACGATGTCCGCGATCCGCTGCTCCTGGGCCACGAAGTCGCCGCCCCCGCCCATGGAGTGCACGAGGTAGAGCACGGTGTGCACGTCCTGCATGGCGGCTTCGACGAGGTCCGGCTCGGTGAGGTCGAGCTCCACCGCCTCGATGCTGTCCGACCACGGCCGGTCCGCGAGGTCGGAGGGGTTCCGGGCGCCGGCCCGGACGTCGAAGCCGGCGGCGAGCAGCTCGGGGATGAGGCGCCCGCCCACGTACCCGGTGGCACCGGTGACGAGGACGCGGCGACCCCGGCCTTCCGGCAGGGACAGGCCGAGGGGGGAGGTGTGGGACGCCGGCGTGGCACCGGCGGGGACGGGGGAGGGCTGTGTGGACGCCATAGGCGCACTCTAGGGTCCGGGGCGGGCCGGCCTGAAGGTCTCGGGTGTTGGACCCGGGAACGGGGTGGGCGGCGTGCCACCGGGTCGGCGTCGGCCGGAGCGGGCCCGGCACGGTCCGTGAAAGACTGCTCGCTATGGCCACTGCAGATTCCGGAGACGTCCTGCCGCACCTGCGCACCGAGGCCATCCGCGCCGTCGTCGGGCCCACCAGTGCGGACCGCGGCTTCGCCGTGGCCGCGTCGGGCGCCGTGGGGCGCCTGCGCTACGACGCCGCCACCGGCCGCCTGAGCGCCTCCGTCCAGGGCACCGCGCCCAGCCCCTACCGGGTGCAGGTGCAGCTGCAGGAGGCCTATGACGACGCCGCCGAGGACGGTGCCGGCGCCCTCATGGAGCCGGTGGGCGGGCGCTGCACGTGCCCGGTCGGGACGGACTGCAAGCACGTGGCCGCCGCGCTCTACCAGGTGGTCCGCCTCGACGCCGACCAGGCCCTCGACGACGCCCGCCGCAAGCTCGCCGAGATGGTCACCACGGCGGACGCGCTGCCCGCGCCCGCCGGACGGGGCCACGACGACGGCGGCCCGGCCGGCCTCGACGCCCCGGCCGCGGACGGGGCGGCGCCCCCACCCGCTGCCGGCCTGGACTGGCGACGGGTCATGGAGCCGCTGGCCGGGCTCGACGGTCCGCGCCGGCTGGGCACGCCGCCCGCGCTGGCGATCGGCGTGGAGCTCGTGGCCGAGTCCTCCCGCAACGCGTTCCAGCAGTGGGGCCCGGCGACGGCCGGGGAGGAGCAGGTGCGCGAGGGCCGCCCGCTGTACGTGACCGTGCGCCCGCTCAAGCGCGGGGCCAAGGGGACGTGGATCAAGGGCGGGCTGACATGGAAGGCGTTCCAGTTCCCGCGCGCCGAGTTCGCCCCCGCCCAGGAGCGGGCGATGCGCCTGGTCTGGCGTCAGGTCCAGGCCGAGGACTCCTACCCGGGCGACGCCTGGTTCGGTCTGCACGTCTTCGACTCCCCGCGGATCTGGCAGCTGCTCGCGGAGGCCCGCGAGGTCGGGGTGGAGCTCGTGCCGCTGGGGCTGCTGACGGACGTGGTGCTGGAGGCGCCCGCCGCCGTCGGGCTGGACGTCACCCGCGCCCCCGACGGCGGCCTGGACGTGGCCCCGGCCCTGGACCCGGCCCCGCCCGTCCCCGGGCTGAGCGGTGTGCACGCCGTGGGCGGCATCGGCTTCTACCGCGTGGAGCTCACGGACGAGGAGGCCGTGCTCCACCTGATCCCCGCCGAACGCCCCGTCCCCGAGGCCGTGCAGCAGCTCGTGCTCGCCGGCGGGCCCGTGCGCGTGCCCGCCGCGGACCGCGAGGAGTTCCTCGGCCGGATCTACCCGCGGCTGCGTGGCGCCCTGCCCGTGACCAGCGGCGACGCCTCCGTGGAGCTGCCCGAGTTCGAGCCGCCCGTGCTGCGGCTGCGCGCCGACTTCCGGCCCGACCACGAGCTCGTGCTGCGCTGGTCCTGGCTCTACTTCGACCCGCCCCGCGAACTCGGCCTCGACGCCGGCGGCGACCCGCTGCGGGACACCCGGCACGAGGACGCGGTGCTGCGCGCCGTGGCCGAGCTCTGGCCGCGCGCCGGCCGCGCCGAGGAGCAGGTCCTCGAGGGCGTGGGCGCCGCCCGGTTCTCCGAGCAGGTGCTGCCGCTGCTGCAGCGCGCCGACCACGTGCGCGTGGACGTCACCGGCGACCGCCCCGACTACCGCGAGCTGAAGGCCGCCCCGCGCATCGAGGTCGGCACGAAGGCCACGCAGAACGACTGGTTCGACCTGGGCGTGCAGGTCTCCGTGGACGGGCACGTGCTGCCGTTCGTGGAGCTGTTCACCGCGCTCGTGCAGGGCAGGACCACGCTGATCCTCTCGGACGGCTCCTACCTGGGCCTCGACCACCCCGCCTTCGACCGGCTGCGCGCCCTGCTCTCCGAGGCCGCCACCCTGCAGGAGTGGACCCCGGAGCACACCCCCGTCTCACGGCACCAGGTGGGCTTCTGGGAGGACCTCAAGGAGCTCGCGGACGAGGTGGACGAGGACCCGGAGTGGACCGCCGCCGTCGGGCGTCTGGCCGCCGTCGAGCGCCTCCCCGAGGCCCCCCGCCCCGCCGGCCTGAAGGCCGACCTGCGCCCCTACCAGGAGGAGGGCCTGCGCTGGCTCGCGTTCCTGTGGGAGCAGGACCTCGGCGGGATCCTGGCCGACGACATGGGCCTGGGCAAGACCGTCCAGACCCTCGCGCTCTTCGCCCACGCACGCCAGGCCCGGCCCGAGCGGCCGCCGTTCCTCGTGGTCGCGCCGAGCTCCGTGGTGTCCGTGTGGGCGGCCGAGGCCGAGAAGTTCACCCCGGACCTCGACGTGCGCGTCCTGGACACCACCACCCGCAAGCGCGGCACCGCCGTGGCGGACGAGGTGGCGGGGGCGGACGTGGTGGTCACCAGCTACACGCTCCTGAGGATCGACGCCGGCCAGTACGGCGGACTCGACTGGGGCGGGGTGGTCTTCGACGAGGCCCAGTTCCTGAAGAACCGCGCCGCGAAGGTGCACACGGTGGCCCGCGACCTGCGCGCCCCCTTCCGGCTGGCCATCACCGGCACGCCGATGGAGAACTCCCTCAGCGACCTGTGGGCGCTGCTGGGCGTCGTCGTGCCGGGCCTGTTCCCGAGCCACCGCCGGTTCCGCGAGACCTACGTGACCCCCATCGAGACCGGGGAGGACCCCGAGCGGATGGCGGCCCTGCGCCGCCGCGTGCGCCCGTTCATGCTGCGCCGCTCCAAGGAGCTCGTGGCGAAGGACCTGCCGCCCAAGCAGGAGCAGATCCTCCAGGTGGAGCTCGAGCCGGCCCACCGCAAGCTCTACGACCGCGTGCTCCAGCGCGAGCGCCGCAAGGTGCTGGGGCTGCTTGGAGACATGGACGGCAACCGGTTCACCATCTTCAAGTCGCTCACGCTGCTGCGGATGCTGGCGCTGGCGCCGCAGATCGTGGACGACCAGTACGCCTCCGTGCCCAGCTCCAAGCTCGAGCGGTTCCTCGACGACCTCACCGAGGTGATCGGCGAGGGGCACCGCGTGATCGTGTTCAGCCAGTTCACGAGCTTCCTGCGGGTGATCGCCGAGGAGCTGGACCACCTGGAGATCGAGCACGCGTACCTCGACGGCTCGACGCGCGGGCGCGCCGACGTGATCCGCGGCTTCCGCGAGGGCGAGGCGCCGGTGTTCCTGATCTCCCTGAAGGCGGGCGGCTTCGGCCTGACCCTGACCGAGGCGGACTACGTGTTCCTCATGGATCCGTGGTGGAACCCCGCCGCGGAGGCGCAGGCCGTGGACCGGGCGCACCGGATCGGGCAGGAGCGGACCGTGATGGTCTACCGGCTCGTGTCCGAGGGGACGATCGAGGAGAAGGTGCTCGAGCTGCAGCGGCGCAAGGCCGAGCTGTTCGGCGCGCTCATGGACGAGTCCGACGACTCCGGCGCCGGCGCCTTCACCGACTCCCTCACCGCCGAGGACATCCGGGAGCTGCTCGGCGCCGAGGAGTGAGGGTCCCGGCGGGGCGGGCCGGACGTTTTCGTTCGGGAAACGGCGGCGTGTCGAGACGTTTTCGTTCGGGAAACGGCGGCCCGCCCGGCCGTTTCGTCAACGAAAGTCCTCCCCGGGGCGCCGTTTCCCGAACGAAAGCGGGGGGTAGCCTCAGGCCATGCGTCGCCCGTCCCGTTCCAGTGCCCCCGCCCCCGCCAGCACCGTCGCCCCCGCCTTCGCGCCGTCCGCCCGGTCGCAGGTGCCGCCGTTCACGGTGATGAGCATCCTCGGCCGGGTCGCCGAGCTGCGTGCCGCCGGCCACGACGTCGTCAGCCTGTGCGCGGGGGAGCCGGGCGGGGGCGCCCCGCCCGCCGTCGACGCCGCGGCCGCCGCCGTCCACGCCTCCGGCCGTGCCCTCACCTACACCCCGGCGCTGGGCCTGCCGGAGCTGCGGGCCGCCGTCGCCGGCCACTACCGCCGCTGGTACGGGCTCGACGTGCGCCCCGAGCAGGTCGCGATCACCACGGGCTCCTCGGGGGCGTTCATGCTCGGCTTCCTCGCGGCGTTCTCCCCGGGGGACCGCGTGCTCCTGCCCCGCCCCGGCTATCCGGCGTACCGCAACATCCTCACGGCGCTCGGGGTGGAGGTGGTGGACGTGGACGTCGACGCCGGCACCCGCTACCAGCCCACGGTCGCCCACCTGGAGGCGGCGCTCGCGGAGGGCCCGGTCGCGGGGCTCGTGCTCGCCTCCCCGGCCAATCCCACGGGCACGATGGTCAGCGCCGACGAGCTCGCCGAACTCGCCCGCTGGTGCGAAGAACACGGTGTGCGGCTCGTCTCGGACGAGATCTACCACGGCATCGTGCACACGGACGGGCAGGGGCCCGGCGCCTGCGCATGGCGCACCTCCCGCACCGCGCTCGTGGTCAGCTCGTTCTCCAAGTACTGGGGCATGCCCGGTTGGCGGCTGGGCTGGATGCTCCTGCCGGACGACCTCGCCACCACGGTCGACGGCCTCGCCGGCTCGGTCGCCCTCTGCCCGCCCGCCGCGGCCCAGGAGGCGGCCGTCCACGCGTTCAGCGAGGAGTCCTACGCGTTCTGTGCCGAGCAGGCCGGCGGCTTCACGGCGACGCGCGGCGTCGTGCTGGCCGCCCTGCCCCGGCTCGGCTGGGCCGACGCCGCCCCCGCCGACGGCGCCTTCTACCTGTGGGCCCGCCTCGCCCCGGGCATGCTGGCGGAGTTCGGCAGCGCCGTCGGCTACTGCGCCGCCCTGCTGGAGGAGGCCGGCGTCGCGCTGACCCCCGGCGACGACTTCGACGCCGTCCACGGGCCCGAGTCCGTCCGCCTCTCCTTCGCCGCCGGCCCGGACGCCGTCCACGAGGCGCTCGAGCGGATCGCCGCCTGGCATGCGGCGCGCGGCCTGGCCTGACGGGCTCCGCCGCGAGCCGCTCCGGCCGACGCCTCAGCCGCCCAGCCGGTAGTGGCGCTCGAGCGGCGTGCCGTTGACGGCCCGGTCGCCGAGCAGTCGGGCGCGGTAGATCAGCGGGTTGTGGCTGGCGAGCACCCGCGCATTGCGCCAATGCCGGTCCAGCCCGCGCGTGCGCAGGGTCGCCGAGGCCCCGCCCACCTCGAACAGGCGGGTCGCCGCGTCGAGGGCGGCCCGGGCGATCACCTGCTGGGCGGCGTAGACGGCGGTGTACACCGCGTCCACCTCGGCCTCGGCCAGGGGCGCGCCCGCCGCCTCGGCCCGCAGCGCCCGATCCAGGGGCCCGACGACGGCGTCGAGCGCCGCCTGCGCCCCGAACGCGGCGGCCTCCAGCTCGCCCACCACCTGCAGCACCTGCGGATCGTCGCCGGGCCGCGGGGCCGCACCGTGGGAGAAGCCGCGCGTGCGTCCGGCCACGTAGGCCGCCGCGTCGCGCGCGACGGCGCGGGCGATGCCCGTCAGGCCCACCAGGTGGACGAACTGGAAGATCGCCTGCGAGGCGAAGATCGACGAGCCGTCGTCCAGGGACTGGCCCACCGGCGTGAGCTCCTCCGGATCCACCACCACGTCCGTGAACTCCGTGGTCCCCGAGGCGGACAGCCGCTGACCGAATCCGTCCCAGTCGTCGTGCAGGGTCACCCCGGGGGCGTCCGAGCGCACGGTCGCCGCGCGCTCGGCACCGTCCTCGTCCTCGACGACGACGATCGTCCAGTCCGCGTACAGCGTCCCGGTGGAATAGGCCTTGCGACCGTTGACCACCACCGAGCCGTCCGGACGCGTCGTCAGGCGGGTCTCGTAGTGGCCGGCGCGGTTGCCGATCTCCGTGGTCGCGTTCGCGACCGTCTCACCCGTGGCGAAGCGGTGCAGCCACCGCTCGCGGCGCGGTCCGTCCGGCGAGCCGAGCACCGTCTCCACGTTCACCACGTGCACCCGCAGGGCCTGCAGCACGTTCGAGTCGGCCTCGGCGAGCTCCACGTACAGGCGCGTGGCCTCCGGGAACGTCAGTCCGGCCCCGCCCGCGTCCTCGGGCACGCGCAGGCCCGGGAAGCCGGCGGCGGCGAGGCGGTCCGTGGCCTCGCGATCGGTCACGCGTTCACGGTCCCGCTCGGCGGCGGTCTCGGCGAGCCAGGCGAACACGGGGGCCAGCCGTGCGCGGGCGGCGAGGAACTGGGGCCGGTCGGCCGGGTGCGCGGTGGTCGGCGCCCCCGAGTCGGTGGTCCCGACGTCGGCGGGACGGGAGATCGTGTCGGTGCGGTCGGTGGTCGTCGTCATCTCACTGCTCCTTCGGGGCGGCGGGGGTCGAGGGGGACGGGAAGGCGCTGTCGTGGGACGGATCGGCGCCGGCGGACGATGCGGTCTCGACCGCGTCCGCGCTGTGCGGGGCGGGGGTGCCGTGCAGCAGGCACTCCCCGATCTGGCGGCGGCGGTGCGGCAGGGGCGTGTGACTGGCCAGCACCCGGGCGTTGCGCCAGTGCCGGTCGAGTCCCGGGCCCGCGACGACGGCCGACGCCCCGGCCGTCTCGAACAGATCGGAGGTCAGCCGCAGCGTCAGGTCGGCCGCCACGGAGGATGCCGAGGCCGCGGCGACCCAGGCCTCCGTGTGGGCGGCCTCGAAGGCCTCCGCGGCGCCGTCGTCCGGGGACTCGGTCGCGGCCACGCCGAGCGCGGGCGCCGCACCGGCCGCGGCGGTGTACGCCGCCTCGAGGGCGGGGACCGCGCCGAGGACCACGGAGCGCAGCGCGCGCACCTGCGCCGCGGCGGCCCCGAGCTGGTGCTGCAGGACCGGGTCGTGGGCGGGGCTGGCGCTCGCGGCGTGCTGGTAGGAGCGGGAACGGCGGCGGAGGATCTCGGCGAATTCGTCGAGCGCGCGCTGGGCGATGCCCGCCTGGGTGGCCGCGAGGATGAGCCACAGGAACGGGTAGCCGGGGGCGGCGGCGGGGCGCTCCAGGTCGACGCGGCGCCAGGCGGGGGCGGGCGCGTCGGTGTAGACGGTGGTGCCGGAGGCCGTGCCGCGCTGGCCGATGCCGTCCCAGTCGTTGCGGGCCTCGACGCCCGGCCCAGTCACCTCGACGACGAGGGGCTGCAGGGCCCCGGCGTCGTCGTGGGCGGCGACCAGGGTCCAGTCCGCCAGCAGGGTGCCGGTGGAGTACTGCTTCGTGCCGGTCAGCAGGAACGCCTCCGGGTCGCGCGGGTCCCGGCGGGCCGTGACGCCCGGCAGGCCGGTCGCGGCCGGCGGGTCCACGAGTGCGTTGGCGAAGACCTTCCCGGCGGCCACCTCGTCCAACCACCAGTCGGTCAGACGCGGGTGGACGTCGCGGGCGACCTGCTCCGTGAACATGAAGTGCCCGTGGAGGGCCTGGGGGAGGTTCGCGTCGGCCGCGGCGAGGTCCACGAGCAGGTCGAGGAGCTGCGTGAGGGTCGCGCCGGAGCCGCCGCGCTCACGCGGCAGCCGGAGGGCGGTGAAGCCGGTCTCGGCGAGCAGGCGCACGGCCGCATGGGGCGCGACGGCCGCGTCCCGCCGCCTGGCCTCGTTCGCGGCGATCCGGGCGAAGACGGGGGCGAAGCGGGCTCGGAGTTCTGCGGTGTCGGGGGCGTCGGCGGCGGAGGTCGGTGCGGGACGGGCGAGGACGGGAGTGGTCATGGGCGGTCCTTCCGTGGGCAGGTGGGCCGACCGTAGGCATCCGCGCCGGGCCCGGCCCAGCCCGCCGACGGGTGGCGTCACGTGCCGGTTCCCGAGACGGGGGCGCGCCGTCGGCGCCGCCGGGATGACGGGCAGACGCCCCCGTCGTATTGCGAATGATCCGCAACAGTCTTTATTGTGAATCAGTCGCATCTTCTCGCCCTCGTGAAAGGCTCCCCGTGTCCCACTCCGCCCCGCAGCACCGTTCCACGCGCACCGCCGCCTTCTCCGCCACCCTCGCCGCCGCGGCCATCGCCCTGTCGGCCTGCGGCGGGGACGCCGCCCCGTCCGGCCCGACGTCGGCCCCCTCCTCCGCCTCGGACGGCGCCGAGTCGCCGGCGGGTGAGGCGACGGCGGCCTCCTCCGTCTCCGAGGAGGACCGCGTCGACCCGATCCGGACCACCGAGGTCTCCGCGGTGACCCCGCGCATCCTGCTCTCGCACGAGGACGGGCTCACGCTGCTCGACGCCGAGTCCGGTGAGGTGGTGAAGGAGCAGGACGTCCCGGGCTTCACGCGGCTGAGCAACGCCGGCAACGGCAAGGACGTCCTGGTGACCACCGGGAACGGCTGGGAGGTGTTCTCCACCGGCATCCAGGCCAAGGCCCACGGCGATCACGTCCACAACTACGAGTCCGCGCCCGGCATGACCGGTGTGACGTTCCCGGGCGAGCACCCCGGCCACGTCGTCACCCACAACGGCAGGACCACCCTCTTCGCGGACGGCACGGGCGCGATCCGCACCTTCGACTCGGCCCACCTGGACAAGGCGACCCCGGACCTCCTGCCCGTCATGACGGAGGCCGAGACCGAGGACCCGCACCACGGCGTGGCGCTCGAGCTCTCCGACGGCACCCTCTTCACCACGCAGGGCACCGAGGACTCCCGGAACACGCTCCAGGTGATCGACCCGAAGACCGGCGAGGTCACGGCCGAGACCGACGACTGCCCCGGCAGCCACGGCGAGGCCGCGGCCCAGCCGACGGAGGCGGGCGACGTCGTCGTGATGGGCTGCGAGAACGGGCCCGTCGTGTACCGGGACGGCGAGTTCCACAAGGTGGACGTCGAGACCGAGTATCAGCGCTCCGGGAACCTGTTCGGGCTGCATGACTCGCCCATCGTCCTGGGTGATCACAAGGTCGAGGAGGAGCCGGAGGAGGCCGTCGAGCGGCCCACGGCGATCGCCCTCATCGACACCCGCACCGATGAGCTCACCACCGTGGACCTCGGCTCCTCCTACTGGTTCCGCTCGCTCGGCCGCGCCGAGGACGGCTCCGCGGTCGTGCTGACCTACGACGGCGAGGTCACCGTGATCGACGAGGAGACCGGTGAGGTCACCGCCGAGCACCCGGTGATCGAGCCGTGGAAGGAGAAGGACGAGTGGCAGGAGCCCGGCCCGATCCTGAAGGTGGCCGGGAACACCGCCTACGTCACCGACGCGGAGGCCCAGAAGCTCGTGGCCGTCGACCTGGAGACCGGTGAGACCGTCCTGGAGAAGGACCTGGAGTTCGCCCCGGTCGAGATGGCCGTGGTCACCGGCCAGCCGGAGTCCGTGAAGCCTGAGGAGGCCGCGGACGCCGAGTCCGGCCACGACGAGCACGCCGACCACGATCACGGCCACGAGTCCGACGAGCACGCCGACCACGATCACTGATCAGGTCGGGCCAGGGGAGTGGGGGTCAGCGCCGCGCGGCCGTGGCCCCCGCCGGAACCGGGTCCGACGCATCGGCGGGGTGTCCGAGGCGGGGGGCGGACGGCTGGAGCGCGAACACGAGCAGCGTGAGCGGGCCGACGAACGGCACCAGCCCGAGGAACAGCCACGCTCGGCTGAAGCCGGCATCGTGGAGGCGCCGGGCGAGTAGGGCGAGCGAGGGGAGTGCGTGCGTGATCCCCACCAGGAGGATGGCCGCGTCGCGGAGGGACAGGTCCGGCGAGCCGAGGACGAACACGTCCAGGGCGGTGGACACGAAGCGCACGGCGGCCTGCAGGAGCCACACGTAGAGCGCCGCGAGCCAGAAGTCGGCGCGGGAGGCGCGCCCGCTGAACTGCACGTAGCCGGCGTAGTAGCGGCCAATGGCCTGAAGCATGTTCATGGTCCGGCCCTCAGTCCTGCTGAGGGGACGCCAGCAGCCCCTGTGCCGCGACGATCCCGAGCATCGCAGCCCCCGCTGCGGCCGCCCCTGCGGGCCCGGCCACGGGATCGCCGAGAGCCGCGAGTACGGCACCCGCGAGCCCCAGCACGGCCATCGCCCCGCCGATCCACCAGAACACCGGGGCCTGGAATGCCCGAGCGAACGGGAGGAAGTGGCCACCCACCACGGCGGCCACCAGGGCGATCTGCGCCGTCGGTGCGTCGAGTCCGAAAGCCACCAGGCGGGTCACGGGGAGGAGCGCCAGCATTGTGACGACGGCTATCCCGTAGACGCGCAGCGCGCCGCGGGCGGGCGTCGGCACGGTGGGCAGCACCCGCCGGCGCAGCAGCACCACCACCAGGGTGAAGCTGATGAGCGAGATGGCGACGCCCCGCAGCGTGCCCTGGTGCTCTGCCGGCAGCCCCGCGATCCCGCCCGACAGGAAGGCGCCGCCGCCGATCACCCCGATCAGCCCGCCCGACACCACCGGGTGCCGGAGGTGGCCGATCCCGCGGACGGGCGGGCCGTCGTCGTGGTGGGTCGGCCGCACGGGGCGGGCCGTGGTCGTGTCCGTCATGGTTCCCCCTCGCATCACGTGTGACATGCGTCATCCTGCCATGACGGGTGGACGGGTCAGGCCCCCTGTGGACAGGCCTCGATGATCATCAACGGGTGCTCCGCCGCGTCGAATGGGCGGCCGTGCCAGTCGCTCCAGACGCGGTCCACCGCCAGCCCCGCCGCCGCGAGGTCCTGGGTCACCTGCTCCACGGAGCGGAACTGCAGGTGCTCCTTACCCTCGCGGACCACGCCCTCGTCCGAGTACTCGGTGCGCCATCGGTGCACGACGACGCCGTCCGCATCCGGCGCGCTCGTCGCCTCGGACTCGACGAGGCGACCGGCCGCGGTCGTCCGTTCCGTGGGCTCCTGCTGCCAGTCCTCCCAGGCACGACGGACGGGGTTGCGGGTCTCGAACAGCAGCCGGCCGCCGGGGGCCAGGCCGGCGGCGATGCGCTGCAGGGCGTCGTGCCAGTCCTGGCCGATCAGGTGCATCGCCACGTTCCCGCTCATGATCACCAGGTCCGCCGACGCCGGCTCGATCAGCTCCGCGGTGCCCCGCCGCCACTCGACGCGGTCCCCGCCGGGGCGCGCCCGGGCGACGCGCAGCATGGCCTCGGCCGGGTCGATCCCGACGACGGCGCGGTCATCGCCGGTCAGCGTCACCGTGAGCGATCCGGTGCCGCAGCCGAGATCGACGATCCGCCGGGCGCCGGACTCCTGGGCCGCCCGGCGGAAGTACGCGTGGTCCTCTCCGGGCGGGTTGTCGAGGTCATAGAGGGCGACGACGCGGGCGTCATCGTAGGCGCGGCGGTTCGTCTCGGCCGGGTCCGGATGCATGGACGGCACCGTATCGTGAAGATGACCGCATGCACCGCCAGCTGGACCACGAGGAGTTCGGCCAGCGGCTCGAGGGCTGAGCCGCCGCGGTCTGCCGCGCCCACGCCACGAAGACGCAGAAACGCCTGGCCGGCTGGGCGCAGGGCGTGTCTCCTCAATGGGCGCGCACCCATGGCGGCAGTTCAGTTCGTCATGCCTCTTGACCGTGGCTGCTGTAGACCACGATCGGCGCCCCACGGGGATCACACGTGCTCTTCCACACGGTCATGCCGATTCGTTCGGCCACGCGACGGGAAGCCATGTTGTCGGGGTTGATGATCGCGGTGACCATCGTTGCGTCCAGGGTCTCGAACCCGTATCGCAGGCAGGCAGAGGCCCCCTCGGTTGCCAGTCCCTGTCCCTGGCGTTCTGGCAGGACGTGGTAGCCGACCTCGAGGACCTCCTGGCCGTCGACGTTCTGCCAGGTCAGGCCGCAGTCACCGATGAAGTCGCCGGTGGACCGGTGTTCGATGACCCACAGACCGAACCCATGCTTGGCGTAGTTGTCCTTCGACCAGTTGATCCAGCGCCGAACCTCGTTGCGCGACTTGGCACGCGGGTAGTAGCGCATGACCTCCGCGTCTCCGAGGAGCCTGCACATGTCGTCGAGGTCAGCGTCGGTCATGCACCGGAACGTGAGTCGATCTGTGGGTTGCGGGATCACCCGACGACCTTACCGTCGGCACTGAACCGGCTTCTTGTCCTCGACATGTGCGTGAAACCGCCCCCGCGGCCTGCCGCGCTCACCCCACGAAGACGCAGAAGGGGTGGCCCGCCGGGTCCGCGAACACGTACAGGGGCTCGTCCTCGTCGTCGGAGCGGTCCAGGACGAGGCGCCCGCCCAGGCGCAGGGCGTGGTCGTGGGCCGCGTCGAGGGACTCGCGGTCCGGCACGGTGAAATCCAGGTGCAGCTGCATCGGCACCTCGGGTGACGGCCACGTGCTGGGCTGCAGTTCCTCGGTGCGCTGGAATGTCAGGACGCGGCGGCCGTCATCGTCCAGCAGCACGAGCCAGTCCGCGCTGTCCGGCTCGCGACCGTCCGCGAGCTCGTCGCCCGCGCGGTAGTGGAGGCCGAGGAGCTCGCGGTAGAACTCCGCGACGGAACGGATGTCGACGGCGTCGATCACCGGCTGCTGGAGCACGGGACGGGTGACCATGGCCACACATTAAGCGACCTCGGTGCCCGCGTCAGCGTCTCGGCCTCAGTCGACGTCGTCGCGCCCCGCATCCACCCACCGCGCGGCCGGCACGACGGCGGCCAGCGAGACCACCGCCAGGACCTGCCACCCCGCGAGCGCCCAGCCGACCCCGAGCGTCGCCCCGAGCGCACCTCCCGCGAGGGTCGCCAGCGGCACGGAGCCCCGGGTGAGGGTGCGGCGCATCGCGGTGACCCGCCCGAGCGTGCCCTCGGGGCAGGCGCGGGCGGTCACGGCGGCCTGGGTGATGTTCCCGAGCAGGACCATGAACCCCCAGAGGGCGGCGCCGGCCAGCAGCCACGGCCCGGCATGAGCGCGGTCGGCGTAGGCCAGCAGGTGCAGCCCCACGGCCACGGCGCAGCCGACCGAGCCGAGGAGGATGCACCGGCGTTCGCCCAGCCGGTCGATGGCCCGGCCCGCCAGGGACGAGGCCGCTAGTGCCCCGACCGCGCCCGCGGTGATCTGGACGCCCAGGAACTCCGGACCGAGCCGCAGGTCGGTCAGGATCCCGACCGCCTCGACCGGCGCGAAGAGGGCCATGCCCACGTTGGCGGCCACCGACCCCATCGTCAGCAGCCACAGGACCGGGGTGCGCCGCAGGACCGTCCACCCCTCCGCGGCGTCCTTCCCGAACCGGGCCCAGCGGGACAGGACGTCCGCGACGCCGGGGTCCCCGTCGTCGTCCGGAACGCCCGCCGCGGCGGAGGGCCGCAGCCGTACCCGGAGCGCGACGATCGCCGCCGCGAAGAGGAATGCCGTCGCGATGCCGAGCACGGGCCCTGCGCCCAGCGACCCGACGAGGACGCCCGCCGCGGCGGGCACGATCAGCACGAGGGCGGCGTCGGCGGACTCGAGCCGCGCCGTCAGGCGGGCGACGGCGGTGGCCGGCGCGACGCGCGGCACGAGCGCGGTCTGGGTGGTCTCGGCCAGCACCGTGAGCACGCCCAGCAGGGCCATGACGGCGGCGAGGTGACCGAACGTGAGCGCGTCGAGCGCCCACGCCACGACGAGCGAGCCGAGCACCGCCGCCTTGGCGAGGCCGGTGGCCGCGAGCAGCCGCGGGCTGAGGTGTCGGTCCACCACGATGCCGATGGGCACGCCGAGCAGGAGGAATCCCAACCCGGAGAGCGTCATCAGCACGCCCATGCCGTCGGCGCCCACGCCGAGCAGGAGCACCGCCAGGACGTCCAGGGCGACGTCCGTGGCGGACCGGCCACCCGCGTCGAGGGCGTTGGAGGCGACCAGCCACCGCGTCCGTCCTCCCGGTGGCGGGGGCGTCCCCGTGTCAGGGCCGCGGGGGTCAGGCGTCTGGCGACGCGGGTCGGTGCTCACCGCCACACGTGGAGCAGGTAGCCGTAGCTCAGTGACGTCTCTGCGGGGTGCTCGGCGAGCCACGCGTCGGCGACCCCTCGCTCGAACTCCAGCCGCAGGACGGCCTCGAGGTCGGCGCGGGAGTCGAAGGTCCACGAGCTCATGACCTCGCGGGTCTCGGCCCCGATGCCGGCCCACCACTTGCGGGCGTACGTGTCCTGGCCCTGCGCCGCGGCGTTCGTGCTCGCCCGCAGCAGCTCGGCGAACTGGCCGCGCTCGGTGTCGTTGTCGATCACCACGAGCGCGCCGCCGGGCCGCAGCACCCGGGCGACCTCGTCGAGGCCGGGCCGGACGTCCCAGCGCGGGTGCGGGAAGAAGTACGCGAACCGGGCGTGCACGACGTCGATGCTCGCCTCCGGCAGCGGGATCCGCTCGGCCGAGCCGTAGAGCACGCGTGCCCCGCCGGGGCGGGCGCGGGCGGCCCCCAGCAGGCGCACGTCCGGCTCGACGGCGATCGTCTCGGCCGCGTCGGCGTAGCGGGGCAGCCAGAAGCCGGTGCCCGCACCGAGGTCGAGCAGCGTCCGCCCGGTCCAGGGCGCCGCCTCCTGCAGCGCCGCCCAGAGGGCGCCCTCACGGTCCATGGCCGCGTTCTCGATCTCGTACAGCGCCGGGTCCACGCCCTGGTTGCCCGAGGGCCGGAAGTCGGGCAGGTCCGTGGCCGGTCCGCCCGGTGTGCTCTGTGTCATGCCCGGGAGTCTGACACACCCCCCCCCTCCACGCCGGTTCGTCACACGGGTCTGCCTCGGCCCGCCGCGCCCCGGAGAGGCTCCGGCCGGTCCTGGATGGCGCGGTGGCGGCTCATATGACGTGGGAGCCGGCCGTCCGCTGGACTCGCGGCGGCCCACCGCGTGGGATGGGCTCACCACCCATCCAGAGCGGCCGAGAGATCTGGCTCGACGACGCCGCAGCAACCCGCCCGCCGCACCCGGACCCCCGGGAACGGCAGGCCCGGTGCTACCGCCAGGACCGATGGAGGAGAGCAGATGCCCCGTCACGCCACACAACAAGTCCACGCCGGCTACGAGCCCGCCGCACCCCACCGGCCGGTCGTCCCGCCCATCCACCAGACCACGGCGTTCCGTTTCCCGGACCACGCCACGGCGGCATCGATGTTCCGGCTCGAGACCCCCGGCTTCACCTACAGCCGCACGGGCAACCCGACCGTCGCGGTGTTCGAGAACCGCCTCGCCGCGCTGGAGGGCGGCATCGGCGCGATCGCTACAGCCACCGGCCAGGCCGCCGTCGCGCTGTCCCTGCTGGCGCTGCTGCAGGGCGGCAAGCACCTGGTCGCCTCCAGCCAGCTCTACGGCGGCACCGTGGACCTGCTGACGGACACGTTCGCGGACTTCGGCATCGAGGTCACCTTCGCGGACCCGGCGGACCCGCCCGCGTGGGCCGCCGCGGTCCGGCCTGACACCCGCGCGTTCTTCCTCGAGGCCATCACCAACCCGCTCGCCACCCTCCCGGACCTGCCCGCGCTCGCGGACCTCGCCCACGCGGCCGGCGTGCCCGTGGTGGTGGACAGCACCCTCGCGACGCCGGCCCTCTACCGGCCGCTGGAGCACGGCGCCGACGTCCTCGTGCACTCGGCCACCAAGTTCCTCGGCGGGCACGGCGCGGTGCTCGGCGGCGCGATCGTGGACGGCGGCACGTTCGACTACGGCGCGGCGCCGGACCGGTGGCCGCAGCTGGCCCGGCCCAAGGCCCGCTACGGCGGGCAGACGCTGGTCGAGCGGCACGGCCGCGGCGCCTACCTGACGCTGACCCGCAGCAAGTTCCTGCACGACCTCGGCCCCACCCTCGCCCCCGCGAGCGCGGCGCAGTTCATCCAGGGGCTCGAGACGCTCGACCTGCGCGTGGCCCGCCACACCGCCACCGCCCTGGCCGTGGCCGAACACCTGGCCGGGCACCCCGCGGTCGCGCGGGTGCACCACCCCGGCGTGGCCGGACATCCCAGCGCGGCGCTGGCCGCCCGCGACTTCCCGGACGGCGTCGGCTCGGTGTTCTCCTTCGACCTGGCCTGCGGTCCCGAGGCCGTGGCCCCGTTCCTCGACGCGCTCGAGCTGTTCCAGCTGGTGGTCAACGTCGGCGACGCCCGGTCCCTCGTCTCCCACCCGGCGACCATGACGCACTGTCGCCTGACGCGGCAGCAGCGCGAGGCCGCCGGGATCGCCGAGACCACCGTCCGGCTCTCCATCGGGCTGGAGTGTCCCGACGACCTGATCGCGGACCTGGACCATGCCCTGGCCGTGGTGACCGCCGCCGGGCCGGCCGTCCCCGCCACCACGCCCGCCGTCCCCGAGACCGCCGCCGTCACCCAGGAGGTGCGCTGAGATGACCGCCGTCCACCACACCACCCGCTCCGTGTCCCGTCCCGCCGTCCGCGGCTTCACCACCACCGCCGTGCACGCCGGCCAGGAGCCCGACCCGCTGACCGGCGCCGTGGTGCCGCCGATCTACCAGACCAGCACCTTCGTGCAGGACGGCATCAACGTGCTGCGCGCCGGGCACGAGTACAGCCGCGGCTCCAACCCGACCCGGAACGGCTTCGAGACCCAGCTCGCCGCCCTCGAGCACGGCGACCGGGCGTTCGCGTTCGCCTCCGGGCTCGCCGCCGAGGACGCCCTCCTGCGGGCCGTGCTGCGCCCCGGCGACCACATCGTGCTGGGTGGCGACGGCTACGGCGGCACCCACCGCCTCATCACCACCGTCCTCGAGCCGTGGGGCGTGTCCAACACCCCCGTGGACATCACCGACCCGACGGCGGTCGCCGCGGCCGTCCGCCCCGGCCGCACCGCGCTGCTGTGGGTGGAGACGCCGTCCAACCCGCTGCTCGGCATCGCGGACCTGGCCGCCTGGGCGCAGATCGCCCACGACGCCGGCGCGCTGCTGGTCGTGGACAACACGTTCGCCTCGCCCTACCTCCAGCGGCCCCTCGACCTCGGCGCGGACGTCGTGGTGCACTCCACCACCAAGTACATCGGCGGGCACTCGGACGTGCTCGGCGGCGCCGTGGTGGTGGCCGACCGCGAGTTCCGCGGCCGGGCGCTGGCCGAGGCGGTGGCCTACCAGCAGTTCGCCGCCGGCGCGGTCGCCGGCCCGCAGGACTCCTACCTCGCCGCCCGCGGCCTCAAGACGCTCGGCCTGCGCATGGACCGGCACGGCGCCAACGCCGCCGCCCTCGCGGGCTGGCTGCAGGGCCGCCCCGAGGTCGCCCAGGTCTTCTACCCCGGGCTGCCCGACCACCCGGGCCACGCGCTCGCCGCGCGGCAGATGGACGGCTTCGGCGGCATCGTCTCCGTGCGGTTGGCCGGGGGAGAGGCCGCGGCCCGCGCGTTCGCCGAGGCCACCGAGCTGTTCGCGCTCTCGGTCAGCCTCGGCGGGGTCGAATCGCTGCTCTGCTACTCCTCCGAGATGACCCACGCCTCCGTGCGGGGCACGCCCCTGGCCGTCCCCACGGACCTGGTCCGGCTCTCCGTCGGCATCGAGGACGTGGCCGACCTGCAGGCGGACCTCGAGGCCGGCCTCGAGTGCGCCGCACGCGTCGCCGCCGGCCGCGGGGCGTCGTCGTCGTCCGCGGTGCCCCGTCCCGCCCCCGCCCACCACCGCACCACCCGCGCCCGCACCCCGGAGAGGACCCGATGAGCCACGCCACCCTTGTCCCGAGCACCGTTCCCACCCGCGTGGACGACCTGACGTTCAGCATCCACACCACGCCGTTCGACGAGGACTACACGCCCGCCGCCAGCACGCGCGCCACCACGAACTTCGCGAACCTCGCCCGCGGTGCGGACCGGCGGGAGAACCTGCGCGCCGCCCTGGCCATGATCGACGGGCGCCTCAACGACCTCGCCCCCTGGGACAACCCGGAGCGGGACCGCTACACGGCACGGATCGAGATCGTCTCGATCGACGTGCACTTCACCGCCGACGAAGGCGCGGCCGTCGACTTCCCGCTCATGGAGATGCTCGACGTGCGGGTGGTCGAGCGCGCGACGGGCGCCGTGCTCGGCTGCAGTGTGGGGAACAACTTCTCCTCCTACGTCCGTGACCACGACTTCTCCGTGGTGCTGCCCGCGCACGCGGCGACGTCGCCGGGGACCGAGGAGCCCGACGGCTTCGGTGACCTGCACGGGCGGCTGTTCCGGCACCTGCTCGACTCGCAGGCGTACCGGGAGCGGTTCCCGCAGCCGCCCGTGATCTGCATCAGCGTGTCCACGAGCCGCACCTACCGGCGGCTGACGAACGAGCACCCGGTGCTCGGGGTCGAGTACCGCCAGGACGAGCCCTCCCGCACGGACCGCTACTTCGGCCGGATGGGCCTGGGGATCCGGTGCTTCCTGCCGCGCGGGGCCGTGGCGCCGTTGGCGTTCTACTCGCGGGGCGACCTGCTCAACGACCACGCGAACCTCTCCCTGGCCGGGCTGATCGCCACCATGGAGACCTTCCAGCGGATCTACCGGCCGGAGATCTACAACGCGAACGCCGGGGCCGGCGAGCTCTACCGGCCGCGCCTGGACCACGGCGACTTCTCGCAGACCCGGATCGCCTACGACCGCGAGGAGCGGGCCCGCCTCGGCCGGGAGCAGGGGGAGTACACGCAGGAGCACTTCGTGGGACCGCACCGCGACCTGCTGGAGCGCTGGGCCACCGCCCACGCCGCACGAGACACCGAGGAGACCCGATGACCACCCTGATCCCCACCGCCCTCGTCGGCAGCCTGCCGAAGCCCGGCTGGCTCGCCGAGGAGGAGACGCTCTGGTCGCCCTGGAAGCTCGAGGGGGAGCAGCTGCGCGAGGGCCAGCTCGACGCGCTCGCCCTCGCCGTGGCCGACCAGGAACGCGCGGGCATCGACATCGTCTGCGACGGCGAGCAGACCCGCCAGCACTTCGTCACCACGTTCATCGAGCACCTCGGCGGCGTGGACTTCGACCGGCGCGAGACGGTGCGGATCCGCGACCGGTACGACGCGAGCGTGCCGACCGTCGTCGGGGAGGTGGGCCGACCGGCGCCGGTGTTCGTGGACGACGCGAAGGCCCTGCGCGCGCGGACGGACCGGCCCATCAAGTGGACCCTGCCCGGGCCGATGACCATGATCGACACCCTCGCCGACCGCCACTACGGCAGCCGCGAGAAGCTCGCGTGGGAGTTCGCGCGCATCCTCAACGAGGAGGCGCGGGAGCTGGCGGCGGTGGGCGTCGACGTCGTGCAGTTCGACGAGCCCGCGTTCAACGTGTTCTTCGACGACGTCCGCGACTGGGGCGTGGCGACGCTCGAGCGCGCGGCCGAAGGCCTGACGTGTGAGACGGCCGTGCACATCTGCTACGGCTACGGGATCAAGGCGAACAACGACTGGAAGGCCACGCTCGGGGAGGAGTGGCGCCAGTACGAGACGTCGTTCCCCCTGCTGCGCGAGTCCACGATCGACACGATCGCCCTGGAACGGCACCACTCCCGGGTGCCGGCGGAGCTCATCGGCCTGCTGCGCGGCAAGAAGGTGATGGTCGGCGCGATCGACGTGGCGAGCGACGAGATCGAGACACCCGAGGAGGTCGCCGCGACCCTCCGGGAGACCCTCGAGTTCGTGGACGCGGACAAGCTGATCGCGAGCACCAACTGCGGCATGGCGCCGCTGGCTCGCTCGGTGGCGCGGGACAAGACGGCGGCGCTCGTGGCCGGCGCGCAGATCCTCCGGGAGGAGCTGGGCGGGGAGTGAGGGGGGCGGTGCCGGCTCACCCCCACACGCCGGAACCGGCGATGAGCCGGACCGCGAGCACCGCCATGACCACCGCGATCACCACGTCCACCACGCGCCACGCCTTCGGGTCGGCGAGCACCCGGGCCAACAGGCGCGCGCCGTAGCCGAGCGCGGTGAACCACAGGACCGAGGCGGCGACGGCGCCGGCGGCGAAGACCCACCGTGCGTCGGGACCGTGCTGGTTGGCGAGGCTGCCCAGCAGCACCACGGTGTCCAGGTAGACGTGCGGGTTGAGCCAGGTCAGCGCGAGCGTGGTGGCGATGACCGACCCCGCGGTGCGCGACGCCTGCTCGGCCACGAGCCCCTGCGGGCGCAGCGCGGCACGCAGGGAGGAGACCGCGAACCAGAGCAGGTACAGGGCGCCGCCCCAGCGCAGCACCTCGAGCAGCCACGGCACGGCCCGCACGAGCGCGCCCACCCCGGCGGTGCCGGCCAGGATCAGCACGGCGTCCGAGGCCATGCACACCAGCACGACGGCGCCCACATGCTCCCGGCGCACGCCCTGGCGGAGCACGAAGGCGTTCTGGGCGCCGATGGCGACGATGAGGGCGAGTCCGGTGAGCAGGCCGGTGCCGGCGAGGGTCCACATGGGTGAGGACGCTAGGGCCCGGCCAGGCCTGAGCCAAACGAAGAGAACTGCAGGTGCCTAAGCTCTGCTTCATGAACCTGGATCAGCTGCAGGCGCTGCGTGCGATCGCGGACGAGGGCTCGTTCGAGGCGGCCGCGTACGAGCTCGGCGTCAGCGCCTCCGCGGTCAGCCAGCGCATCCGCGCCCTGGAGCGGCAGGTGGGCCAGGTGCTGCTCCGGCGCGGCACACCCTGCGAGCCGACCGAGGCCGGCGTCGGCCTGGTGCGCGTGGCCCGGCACATGCGGGTGCTCGAACAGGAGGCGTGGGCCGGGCTGGGCCGCACGGCGGCCGGGCGCAGCGTCACCTCCCTGGCCGTGCCCGCCGACGTGCTGGGCACGTGGTTCGGGCCCGTCCTGGCGGAGGCCGCCGACTGGGACGACACGGTCCTGGACCTGCACGTCGAGGACCAGGACCACAGCGCCCAGCTGCTGCGCCGCGGCGAGGTGCTGGCCGCCGTCACCACGGAGCCGCAGCCGGTGCAGGGGTGCGCGGTGGAGCCGCTGGGGAGCATGCGCTACGTCCCGCTCGTGGCGCCCGCCCTGCTCGCGCGGCATGCGGCGGGCGACGTCGTCGACCTCGGCGCGATGCCCATGATGCGCTACAACGCGAAGGACGACCTGCAGCGCCTCGCGCTGAGCGGCGCCGGACTGGACGTCGCCCCGCCCACGCACCTGGCGCCGTCGTTCGACGGGTTCCACCGGTCCGTCCGGGCCGGCCTGGGGTGGGGGATGCTCGTGGACGCCCAGGCCGTCGAGGACGTGCGCGCCGGCCGACTGGTCCGCGTGCCCGGGCTCGACGACGTCCTCGTGCCCCTGTACTGGCAGGCGGCCACGCTGCCCGTGACGCGCCTGGTGCGGCTCACGCGGGCGGTGCGGGAGGCGGCCCAGCGGACGCTCGAGCGGGGGTGAGGCGGCGCCGAGGTCGTGGACCGTCAGCGACGTCGCAGGGGTGCCGGCGCCTCCATGGATGCCTCGGCCAGTACAGGCCGGAAGCCCAGCGCCTCGTTGACGTCGAGCATGTGCCGGTTCTCCTCGGCGTTCCACGTGATGATCGCGCGGGCCTCGGGCAGCGCGTC
The DNA here is from genome assembly GCF_056173425.1 of Micrococcus sp. 63XJN7_8_ISO-PGPR-S23-253. NCBI lineage: Bacteria > Bacillati > Actinomycetota > Actinomycetes > Micrococcales > Micrococcaceae > Micrococcus > Micrococcus sp. 63XJN7_8_ISO-PGPR-S23-253. The sequence continues at coordinate 2,291,390 of NZ_CM149673.1, read as the reverse complement.
TCGGACGGCGATGAGGTTCGCCGCCTTCACGCGCATGCCGAGGCGGTGGCCGCGGTGCTCGGGCAGCACGATGGTGTCCCACTGGTCGATCAGCCCGTCCGGGCGCGAGCGGGGCGCCACCAGCTCGCTCAGGGCGACGATCCGACCGGTGGCACGGTGTCGTGCCACCACGCGGAAGAACCGCCCGGTCGTGAGGATCTGCTCGTCCATGCGACGCACGCGGGCCGCATCCCAGACCTGCTCCACCACGGTGCGTTCCCCGGAGGGCACGTCCGTGGCCATGCGGGCCTTGAGGACGGCGAGGTCGTCCTGCAGGGACGCGTCGGCCGCGCCTTCCCAGGCGTGGAGCTCGTAGTCCGGCGAGACGCGTTCGGCCTCGGCCAGGGCGGCGGCGGGGTCGATCCCCGGATCGGCGAAGTCATACCGGCTCACCCGCTCGATCTGGACGAGCGCGAAGCCGTAGGACTGGGCGAGACGCACACCCGGATGCTCGGCGGGCACCGCGCCAGCGCCGTTGGGCGGGGTGAGCGCGCGTTGCCCGGCCACCGGCCGCGGCGTCAGCGGCCAGGTCTCGAAACGGGTGAGGCCGGCGGTGTCCAGGACGAGCCGCTCGGCCAGTGCCCGGCCGTGGCCGCGTCCGCGGTGCCGCGGGTGGACGTAGACGTTGAGGGCGGCCGCGTCAGGGTCGTCGACGTGGTTGACCAGGACGCGGGCGTAGCCGACCGCCTCGCCGTCGACGTACGCCAGGTAGCGGCGCAGCGTGTGGTCGGTCTCGGCGGCGGCCTGGATGAGCGCGTCCGTGGGGGTCTCGTCCCACTCGGTCGTGCCGATCAGCTCGTGGTTGTACTCGTCTCCGAGCTGGCAGTAGGCCCGCCAATGGGGGTCGTCCGACGAGGCGGGCAGGGGGAATTCGATGATGTCAGGCATGCGGTGACTGCTTTCTGAAGAAAGGGGTGGGCGCAGAGGCACCCGTCGAGCCGTGCTCGAGACGGGCGCGCGGGGAGGCCGGTGGTGGGTCGTCGGACCCACGGGGTCACTGCTGCTGCATCATAGGGTGAACTGTGTCACGACGCGGAGCGGTGGGCAAGGGCCTTTGCTGTCGAGATGCAGGCAAGGTTCCACACGACGCGCGGTGGACTCTTCGCGTATCGGGCGGGATCCGGTCGGCGTGAAACTGGGTGTCCAGGTGGGCGCCCCCGCGCACCCCGGGGCTCGCCAGAAACGTACGGACGGCTGCCGCTCTAGCGGGTTGGTTGTGGCGAGCCGTGCGGCGGGCGGGCAGGGCCGGAGGTGGCGCACACGGCGCATGGCGGGGCCCCTCGTCACTAACGACCGATATTGCCTATCCCACGGAGCGGAATCCGAGCCACTGGTAGATCCGCATGGCCGCATCGGAGGTGCCCTGTCCGAAGCGCAGACTCAGAGTGTGGTCACCGGCGTCGCAGCAGGTTGCGATGGCGTGTTGGACCAGAGCCCGCCCGATCCCCTTCCCGCGTGCGTGGGGATCAATGAAGAGGTCGATGACGAACGGACCCGTGAGGTGTGCGTCCCAGATCGAGTGGGTGACCACCATGATGGCTCCGGCGAGACGGCCGCCCACCCACGCTGTAGTGCTCGCATCGGCGCGCAGCTTTCCGTAGTCACCGCGGAAGGTCGCGTTCATCTCCTCGCGCGCCTCGTCTAGATCGGAGGCAGCGACGTCGGGTGGGTAGCTCATGAGATAGCACTGGGCCAGATCGTCGGCCATCCCAACGTCCAACCCTCGAAAGTCGAGTCCTCCAGGGAGCTGGTCAGCAGGGTAGAGCTGCGGCAAGTGAAGAGTCAGAAGGTCAGTGGGCACAGTTGTTCCTCTCGTGATGGTGGGGTGTTCAGTGCGATGCCGTCAGAGAGTGAACATGGCTAGGAAGATAGCAGTGCGGAGGCGCAGTGGAGATAGGGCGAGGCGCTCGGAGTGTGAGGGGCTGGTCTCGTGCTCGTGCTCGTGCTCGTGCTCGTGGAGGCGCAGCCACAAACGACCGTTTACGCCCTTAGTCCGAACACGGAGAGTGGCTGGGCAGATGCGTCACGGGAGTTCTCTCCGAGGGGCCTCTCGGCGTGCGTCTGATGCGACACTGGCCGCATGAATATCGCTTGGACCAGACGGCCTAGGACGCGAGTCGTCTGCATGGGCGTGGTGCTGGCGGTACTGCTGACCGGGTGTGGAGCCTCCCACGGGGATGGATCGCCACCCACGTCGTCGTCCGCTCCACCAGGGACGCCGACCCCTGGTGGAGGATCGTCAAGTGGAGATCAAGACACCCTGGCGTACGCAGATCGGGCCCTCGACGTCCTTGATACCGGGCTGTACGCCTCCGGCGAGCGGTGGGAGCAGGCCCGAGCCCAGGTGCAGGAGACCGCCAGGACGGCGCGCTCACCTCGAGACCTCGACAGTGTCCCGCGCTATGCCACGGGGGTGGCTGGAGGGAAGCATTCGAGCTTCACTCCCGGCCCGGACCCAGCCGAGAGGGGTGAAAGGTCGACCTCCAGCGCTTCCGAGTCACCCCGCATGAATGTCACGTTGCCGACCGTCACTACGACGGACGGCATCAGTACCCTCAGCCTGCCAGCACTGCCTGTGGCCAGTGACGATCCCCAGGCGTCCGAGTACGCGATGGTCCTGGCGGATGGAATCGACGCCGCAGCGCCAGCGACCTGGGGGTGGGTGGTGGACGTGCAGGGCAACCTGGGTGGGAACATGTGGCCGATGCTCTCGGGTGTCTCCGCGTTGTTGCCGGAAGGGCCGGTGATGTTCTTCCGGGATCGGGCTGGCGAGGACACGGCAGTGACCGTGCAGGAGGACGGGGCAGGCACAGAGGGCATGACGTTCGTCAGCGTGGGGCCCCGGACACAACGCGATGGCGCTCCAATTGCCGTGCTTCAAGACCGGTCCACGTCGTCCTCGGGGGAGGCGGTGCTGGCCGCCTTCCGAGGGTTGCCCAATGCAAGGTCGTTCGGGCAGTCATCGTCAGGGTATGGGTCCGGGAACGCGACACATGTGCTGTCCGATGGCAGCCGTATCACCCTGACGGCGGCGGAGTTTGTGGATCGTGGAGGCGAGGTTCTGGGCGATCGCCCGGTCGACCCGGACGTGCCGATCCGTAGGGACGGGGGCGGCGGCACTGATGCGGCTCAGACGGCGGCGAGAATCTGGCTGCAGGAACGCGGCTGCCCCTAAGCGCCCGGCCCGCTCGCATCCCGCGGCGCGTGGTCCAGCCGTCACGAAAGGGATTGTGCGTGCGCTGGCAGGTCGCTCCAGTAGCAAGCGTTGCGGCGCGAATCGGCTCCGCCGTAAACGACCGTGTGCGCGCGGGGTGGCCGATGTCACCGTCCATTCAGGGTAGTTCGGGAACTGACGGGACCGCATGATCTCGCGGATCAGAGAGCCTGATTGAGCCACGTCCCACCACCAATCCCACCCTCGAACTGGCAGGATCCCACGCATGTCTGACGAGCCGAGCACACCCAGCCCCGACGAGGTCGCTGCCGCGCGCACGCCGGCCGGCGGATGGACCAAGGCCCAGCTGGCCGCCTGGGGCGTGCCGTGGCCGCCACCGAAGGGCTGGCGCGCCGAGCTCGAGGAGCAGTGGAAGGCCCTAGGGCGACCCTCCGCCTGACTGCCGCACGCTTTCCCCGTGACCCCCCGGCCTCCTTAGAGGAACCGGGGGCTATCGCGTCGGCCCTTGCCGCTAGCGTGAAGGTTCCAGCGCACAGCACGGCGGGGTAGTGACCCGCCACGACAGAACAGCGAGGCCTTGTGCGACCCACGATCTTCACCCTCCGCGTCCTGAACTACGTCCACACCAACGGCCTCGTCGGTCAGCACGTGAGGGACATCCCCGCTGATGTGTGCCCACCCCACCGTGTCCAAGTCGTCGCCCGAGAGCTCATGCAGCTCGAGATGATCCCCAAGAACACCCCCTTGGCCGGCGGTATCCCAATTGCTGTCCGGCCCCGGTGTGCCTTCGACGCCGAGCGGGTCGCTCGGGCATACCCACGCGTCGAGGCCCAGTGGCTGCTTCTGGAAGCAGCCGAGGCACGTCCCAATGACGCCGGCGTCTACGACGACCTCCAGGCCCGGGCCCTCACCGACCGCCAGATTCAGAAGGCGTCTTCTGACCTCGAGGCTCATGGCTACCTCGAGCCCGGCAGCACCAGCTCGTACCGGCCCATCCTCACGTCCGCCGGCCTCGATCTCGTGGCCGCCTACCAGACGCCCTTCGTGTGGCCGCCGGCAGAAAGCGGATTCTCCGTGACCAACCACCACGACAACTCCGTCACTCAGAACGTCCAGACCGGCAACGGGTCGAATGTGGCCCTAGGGTATGTCTGGCATTAGTTTCCACAACGCCAGGACCGCGTTTCCGGGGGATCTCCAACCTGCCTGGCGGCCAGATGGACTAGGTGTGATGTCCAGGCAGGTTGTTGTCGATTCTGCTGATGGGTGGGGCTCCGATCGCGGAGTGGTGCCTGTGATGATTGTAGAAGTGGAGCCAGCCGGGTAACGCGGATCGGCGTTCGGATTCGGATCCGTAGAAGCGGGCGTATGCCCAGCCGTCGGCGAGCGTGCGGTGGAAGCGCTCAATCTTCCCGTTCGTTTGTGGTCGGTAGGGGCGGGTCTTCTTCGCCGTGATCCCAAGTTCTGCGCAGGCGTCGCGCCAGGCGTATGACTTGTAGGCCGAGCCGTTGTCTGAGAGGACGCGTTCGACGCTGACACCGCGGGCTGCGAACCAGGTCACGGCGCGGCGCAGGACCTCGATCGCTGTTGCGGCTTTCTCGTCCGAGCAGATCTCGGCGTAAGCGACGCGGGAGTGATCATCGATGACGGTGTGGACGAACGCGGTGCCCAGGCGAGGCTCGTAGCGGTTGTTCCGGCTCCGCAGGCGGGTGGCAGTGGCCTCCCGGTTACGTTCGCCCTGGACGCGGCCGACGAAGCGCCAACCACCGCCGTCGGGGATGTTGCCGAACTTCGTGACATCGACGTGGATCAGCGAGCCGGGATAGTTATGTTCGTACCGGCGGATCGGCTCACCGTCGACCCGGTCGATATGGCTGAGTCTGCTGATCCGGCATCGAACCAGCACCGCGTGGACGGTCGAGGCGGGCAGGCCGAGTTCGCCAGCGATCTGGACCGGTCCCAGGCGACTCCGCCACCGCCGCTTCACGATCCGCTTGACCACCGGCAGCGGCGTCTTCGTCGGCATCGACCGCGGCCGACTCGAACGATCGACCATCCCTGCCGAGCCCTCGGCACGGAACCTCGCCGCCCATTTCCGGGCGGTGACAGGCGAGACCATGAACATCTTCGCCGCGACTGATGGCGGCCAGTGATCCTCGACGATCAGGCGCGCCAGGCGGAGTCGTGCGCGTGGGGTCAGGGCAGCGTTAGCGTGGGACACGAGGGCCTCCAGGTCTTGTGAAGCGGTTGAACTCAACAGCTCCACTTCACAACCAGAGGCCCTCGCCTCTCAGCTCCTCACGGCCGTGTCGCCGAAACAACGTCCCTGGACATCACACCTAGGGGGGACCGACTGCAGCGGGCCGCGGAGGGGAGTCCTAGTAGTGGTTATCGCGCGGCGTCGACGGTGCCCCGGTCGGGCACCGTGGCGGTCAGGAGGACCGCGGCCAGCGCCCCGCCGACAATGAAGATGTCCGCGATGTTGCCGATGAACCAGTTCCCGTAGGCGAGGAAGTCCACCACGTGGCCTTGCCCGAATGACGGTGGGCGCAGGAGCCGGTCACCCAGGTGGGAAGTCACCGCGCCGCCGAGACACCCGATCACGATCGCCCAGGACACGGTACGGACCCGGAGGGTGAACCAGATCGCCGCGGCGACCGCCACCGCCGAGATGATGGTGAAGATCCAGGTCGAGTTGGCCCCGAACGAGAAGGCCGCCCCGGGGTTGTAGGCCAGCTGGAGCCCGAGCAGCTCACCCAGGAGCGGGACTCGCTCGCCCGTGGACAGGCTGTTCTCCGCCCACCACTTGGTCACCTGGTCCAGGACCACTACGCCGGCCCCGGTCGCAATGGTCAAGAGCACCAGGGGGTACCTGCGCCGGTGGTTCATTCGTGTCCTTTCGCGATGCGCCCGTTTCCCGGCGCCTCAGTGGATCTGCTGACCCCGGCGCGACCTGTGAAATCGCTGGCAGGTACCGGATGGACCGGACAGGTCGGGTCTCACCGGGCCTGGGCGTCTCTGTCCCGCAGGCACGGTAGGAGCTCATCCCGTGGTGGCGGGTTGGGCTTGCCGGTCGGTGAGGGGTTCCAGGGCGGTGCGTCGGGTGGTGGCGGCGCGCAGGCCGTTGCCGATGACGATGACCTCGGCGACCTCGTGCACCAGGACCACGGCGGCCAGGCCGAGCATGCCGGTGATGGCCAACGGCAGCAGCACTCCGATGATCAGCAGCGACAGGACGATGTTCTGGTTCATGATGGCCCGGCCGCGGCGGGCGTGGGCCAAGGCCTGGGGGATCAGGCGCAGATCGTGACCGGTGAAGGCCACGTCCGCGGACTCGATGGCCGCGTCCGAGCCGGTGGCGCCCATGGCGATGCCGACCTCGGCGGCGGCCAGGGCGGGGGCGTCGTTGATGCCGTCCCCGATCATCGCGGTGGGCCGGGTGCCGGTCAGCTGACCGACGGCGGCGGCCTTGTCCTCGGGGCGCAGCTCGGCGCGCACGTCGTCGATGCCGGCCTGGTCGGCGATCGCCCGGGCGGTGCGGGCGTTGTCCCCGGTGAGCATGGTCAGGCCGATGCCCTGGCCGGTCAGGGTGGTCACGACGGTGGGGACCTCAGGGCGCAGTTCGTCACGGACCCCGATGGCCCCGGCGACCGCCCCGTCGCGGTGGATGATGACCACGGTCATGCCCTGGTCCTCCAGCCCCTGGACCTGGGCCGCCAGGGGGCCGGGGGCCAGCCAGCGGGGGCTGCCGACGGTGACGGTAGCCCCGTCCAGGCGGCCGGTGATCCCGTGCCCGGCGGTCTCGGTGACGCCCTCGGCCGCGGGCGTGTCCGGGGTGGCGGCGGTGATGGCCGCGGCCAACGGGTGGGTGCTGTGCTGTTCCAGTGCCGCGGCCCAGCCCAGCACTTGGTCCTCGGTGAGGCCGGGGGTGGTGAGCACGGCGGTGACGGTGGGCTGGTTGCGGGTCAGGGTCCCGGTCTTGTCCACGGCCAGGTGGCGGATCCCGCCGAGGCGCTCGAAGGCGGCCCCGGATTTGATGACCACCCCGAACCGGCTGGCCGCGCCGATCGCCGAGACCACGGTGACCGGCACCGCGATGGCCAGCGCGCAGGGCGAGGCGGCCACCAACACCACCAGGGCGCGGGTGATCCACAGTTCCGGGTCCCCGAGCAGGGACCCGAGGGCCGCGACGAGCACGGCCAGGATGAGCACCCCGGGCACCAGGGGCTTCGCGATCCGGTCGGCCAGGCGGGCCCGGGCGCCCTTCTCGGTCTGGGCCTGTTCGACCAGGTGCACGATGGTGGTCAGGGAGTTGTCGGTGCCGGCGGCGGTGGCGTCGATCTCCAGGGCCCCGGAGGTGTTGATCGACCCGGCCGAGACGGTGTCTCCCGGGCCGACCTCGACCGGGATGGACTCGCCGGTGATCGCCGAGGTGTCCAGGGAACTGCGCCCGGTACGCACGATCCCGTCGGTGGCGATGCGTTCCCCGGGCCGGACCACGAGCACCTGCCCGGGATGCAGGTCCTTGGCCTCGACCTCCACCGTGGCCCCGCCGGCCCGGATGGTCGCGGTCTCGGGCACCAGTTTCAGCAGGGCGCGCAGGCCCGCCCGGGCCCGGTCCATGGCCTTGTCTTCCAGGGCCTCGGCGATGGAGTACAGGAACGCCAGGGCGGCGGCCTCCTCGATGTAGCCCAGGATCACCGCGCCGATGGCGCTGATCGTCATCAGCAGTCCGATCCCGAGCCGGCCCCGGGTGAACAATCCGCGCAGCGCCCCGGGCACGAAGGTCCAGGCGCCCAGCACCAGCCCGACCCAGAACACCACCGTGGCCACGAGACCGGCCCCGGACCATTCCAGGACCAGCCCGGTGAGGAACGCCAGCCCGGAGAGCGCCGGGAGCAGGATGGCTGCATCGCGCCACCACGGCCGGTGCTCCTCGTGCTCCTCGGGTGCACCGGGAGTGGGGGTCGGGGCCTCGCAGCCGCAGGCGGCGCTCACGAGGCCACCTCCGCCGTGTCGCAGCACCCGGGTACCGGGCAGCCCGGGTCCAGGCTGGGCGCGGAGGCATCCACCGCGAGGGTCACCTCGAGCAGACTGCTCAGCGCCCGGGCCAGGTGCGCATCGACGATCGCGTACCGGGTGCGGCGGCCCTGGTGCTCGACGGCCACGATCCCGCAGTCCCGCAGGCAGGCCAGGTGGTTCGACACGTTCGACCGGCTCAGCCCCAGGGCCTGGGCCAGCTCGGCCGGATACCCGGGGCCCTCCAGCAGGGACAGCAGGATCCGGGATCGGGTGGGGTCGGCCATCGCCCGGCCCAGCCGGTTCATCACGTCCAACCGTGTCGCAATCGTCAGCATGTGGTGAACTATACAGCCTGCGCTGTAGTCTCTTGCGGGGTTTCGCCCGGGCCGGGCGACCCCGATCGATTGAATCAGTGAGGACCCTCCGTGACTGCCCGTTGCTGCCCCACCTTCCCGCATCGCCGCTGCCGGGGCCGAGGAGGACAGCCATGAGCCTGGGTGGGTTCTTCGCCGAGATGGTCCAGTCCGGGGCACTGCTGGTGGCGATGCCGCTGGCCGTGGTCGCCGGGCTGGTGTCCTTCCTCTCCCCGTGCATCTTGCCGCTGGTGCCCGGATACCTGGGGTATGTCTCCGGGCTGGCCGACCCGCGCCGGGCGGACAACCGGCGCCGGGTGATGACCGGGGTGGGACTGTTCATTATGGGCTTCGCCGCGGTGTTCACCCTCTACGGGGCCGCCTTCGGGGTGATCGGCGGGTGGCTGTTGCAGTGGCAGGACGCGCTGATCCGGGCCTTGGGGGTGTTCGTGATCCTGATGGGCCTGGTGCTCATCGGCTGGCTGCCGTTCCTGCAGAACACCCGGCGGATGTCCTTCCAGCCCAGGACCGGGATCGCCGGGGCCCCGCTGCTCGGGGTGGTCTTCGGCCTGGGCTGGACCCCGTGTATGGGCCCGACCCTCAGCGCCGTGCTGGCGTTGAGCACCACCACCGGGGACCCCTGGCGCGGGGCCCTGCTGGGCTTCCTCTACTGTCTGGGCCTGGGCATCCCCTTCGTGCTGGTGGCGATGGGCCTGGACTGGGTCACCCGAACGCTGGGCTTCGTCCGCCGCCACATCCGCGCCTTCAACATCATCGGCGGGGTACTGCTGGTGCTCGTCGGGGTGCTGATGGTCACCGGGATCTGGACCCTGTGGATCTACCAGCTGCAGAACCTGGCCGGCACCTTCACCACCCCCGTCTAACCCCGCCCGCACACGCCCCCCACCTCACGGATTGGACCGCTCGTGACTTCCCCTGACCCCACCGCTTCCACCCCGTCTTCTCCCACCCCGTCCCGGCAGCGCCGGGCCAAGATCGTGGTCTGGGTGCTGCTGGGCCTGGTCGTGGCCGCCGCCCTCATCGGTTACCTTGTGGCCCGCGGGACCGCCACCGCCCAGCAGCAGGACCCCAACCAGTCCACCGCCCAGTCCACCGGGCAGTCGACTGGGTCTGCCGGTCAGTTGGTGCGGGAGAATAGCCGGGTGCTCTCGCAGGCCCCCAATGAGAAGGCCGTGCTGGTGGAGTTCCTGGACTTCGAGTGCGAGGCCTGCGCGGCGGCTTACCCCTTCGTGGAGGACCTGCGCGCCGAGTATGCGGACACCGTGACCTTCGTGCACCGGTACTTCCCGCTGCCGGGCCACCCGAACTCGGTCACCGCGGCCATCGCCGTGGAGGCCGCTGCCCAGCAGGGCGCCTACGAGTCGATGTACCAGAAGATGTTCGAGACCCAGACCGAGTGGAGCCACACCACGGAGGACCGCAGCCCGGTCTTCCGGGCCTACGCCGAAGAGTTGGGCCTGGACATGGCCGCCTACGATGCCGCGGTGGCCGACCCGGCCACCCGGGACCGGGTCGAGCTGGACGTGGCCGACGGCACCGCCCTGGGCGTGGCCGGGACCCCGACCTTCTACCTCGACGGTGAGCCGCTCACCGTGAACAGCCTGGAAGAGTTCACCGCCGCCGTCGAGGCCGCCACCCAGGACTGACCGCCCGGACCATCCGCGGCCACCCGGGCCAGAGCAGAGGACCGAGAGCAAAGGACTTCCCATGACCGACCGGCTCACCGAGCCCACCGCCCCGAGCGCCGCCTCCCCAGTATCGGCAGCCGGCCCGGCGCCGGCCCCGGCGTGGTTCACCGGGCGCCGGGCCTTCGGCCTGGTGCTGCTCGTCACCGGCGCCGTCGGCTGGATCGCCTCGGCGACCCTGGTCCTCGAACGCCTCGCCCTCTACGAGAACCCCGGCCACACCACCAGCTGTGACATCAACCCCTGGGTGTCCTGCGGACGGGTCATGGGCACCTGGCAGTCCGAGCTGTTCGGCTTCCCCAACCCGCTGATCGGCATCGTCGCCTTCGCCGTGGTGATCTCCACCGCGATGGTCGTGCTCTCCGGGGCCCGGCCCGGCCGCGGGTACTGGCTCGGGCTGCAGGCCGGGGTCACCCTCGGGATAGGGTTCGTGGCCTGGCTGTGGTTCCAGGCCCTGTACGAGATCTACATCCTCTGCCTGTACTGCATGATCGTCTGGGCGGCCATGATCCCCCTGTTCCTCCTGCTCACCGCCCGCAACCTCGCCCACGGCGTGATCCCCGCCCCGCCGGGGGTGGTCCGGTTCGCCACCGGCTGGGCCGGGACCCTCATCGCCGTCGCCTACGTCGCCGTCGCCGGCTCGGTCTTCGTCCAGTTCCTCCCCGCCTTCACCGGCTTCTGACCGGTCCTGGGGCGCGACCTCGCCATTATCGACTGAAGGCGCTATCATCGTCGTATGACGATGATTAAGGAGCCGGGGGTGTCCCCGACGGCGGGCCTGGGCCCGGCGGCGGGCCTGGGCCCGGCGGCGGCGCTGTTCCACGGGTTCTCCGACCCCACCCGGTTGGCGATCCTGCGGCACCTGGCCACCGGGGAGCACAAGGTGCGCGAGCTGACCGAGCACCTCGGGTTGGCCCAGTCCACGGTCAGTGCGCACCTGGCCTGCCTGGCCGGCTGCGGGTTGGTGTCCTCCCGGCCGGTGGGCCGGGCCTCGCTGTACTCCCTGGCCGCCGAGCCCGAGCTGCTGGAGGTGTTGGCCGCCGCTGAGCGGCTGCTGACGGTCACCGGGCACGCGGTCGAGCTCTGCCCACACTCCGGCACCCCGGGCCCCGACGGCCCCGCCGCGGCCTGAGCCCGGTCCCGGAGAAGGAGGACACAGTTAATGGGTGCACACCACCACGCCTCGCCGGCGCACCGCTGGCGGCTGGCGGTCGCTTTCGCCATCACCACGGCGGTGCTGCTGGCCGAGGTGGCCGGGGCGCTGATCACCGGCAGCCTGGCCCTACTGGTGGACGCGGCGCACATGCTCACCGACGCTGGCGGGTTGCTGATGGCCCTGCTGGCCTCCACCCTGATGGCCCGGCCGCCCACGGCCCGGCGCACCTGGGGGTTCCTGCGCGCCGAGGTGTTGGCCGCCCTGGCCCAGGCCGCCATCCTGCTGGCCGTGGGTCTCTACGCCTTCATCGAGGGCCTGCAGCGACTGTTCGCCCCGCCCGAGGTAGCCTCCGGCCCTCTGCTGCTGTTCGGGATCCTCGGCTTGGCCGGTAACCTCGCCTCGCTGGCCGTCCTCGGCTCCGGCCGCGGGGCCAACCTGAACATGCGCGCCGCGTTCCTGGAGGTCCTCAACGATGCGCTGGGCTCGGTGGCCGTGATCGCCAGCGCCCTGGTCATCGCCACCACCGGCTGGGCGCAGGCCGACGCCGTGGCCGGGATGCTCATCGCCGTGTTGATTGTGCCCCGCACCCTGAAGATCCTGGCCGAGGCCGCGCACATCCTGCTCGAATCCACCCCCCGGGACCTGGACCTCGCCGAGGTTCGGGACCACCTTGAAGCGGTGCCGCACGTGGTGTCCGTGCACGACCTGCACGCCTCCCAGATCGCCACCGGGGTCCCCGTGCTCAGCGCCCACGTCGTCGTCGAGGACCACTGCTTCCACGACGGGCACGCCCCCCAGATCCTGGACCAGCTCCAACACTGCGTCGCCGAGCACTTCGACGTGGCGATCGACCACTCCACCTTCCAACTCGAACCCGCCGCCCACGCCCATCACGAACACCCCACCCACCACTGACCCCCGTCGGGGTCGGGGAGCACAGCGCACGATCCCGAGGGGACCCGCATGACCGCCACCACCGCCGCCCTCGCCCTGGCCCTGTACCTGGCCGGGCTGGCCGCCGCCTTCGGGGCCCGGTCCTGGATCCCCTTACGGGCATGCGATCTGGGCTGACGCCTGTGACCGAGTGTTCAGTTCGCGCTGTATAGTTCAGTCCATGATGACTATTGCTTCGCGTCTCGACGTGATGAACCGCCTGGGTCGTGCACTGGCCGACCCCACTCGATCCCGGATCATCTTGACCCTGCTCGACCATCCCGCTTACCCGGCGGAACTGGCCCGAGATCTGGACCTGACGCGCCCGAACGTGTCCAACCACCTGGCATGCCTGCGCGATTGCGGGATCGTCGTCTCCGAGCCCGAGGGTCGTCGGACACGATATGAGATCGCCGATTCGCACCTGGCGCAGGCGCTGACGGCACTGGTCGATGCCACCCTGGCAGTGGACGAAGACGCCCCGTGCATCGATCCCGCCTGCTCGCTTCCCGGATGCGACGCAGTTGGGGAGGGCGCATGATCCTCACCTCGGTCTTGCAGGCGATGGGCCTGTTCGCAGCGACCAACATCGACGACATCATCGTGCTCTCCCTCTTCTTCGCGCGAGGGGCAGGCCAGCGCGGCACTACCGCCCGCATTCTGGCCGGCCAGTACCTCGGATTCGCCGGCATCCTCGGTGCCGCGGTCCTGGTGACCATCGGCGCCGGAGCATTCCTGCCCTCGGCAGCCATCCCGTACTTCGGTCTCATCCCTCTGGGCCTCGGCCTCTGGGCCGCATGGCAGGCCTGGCGCGGAGACGATGACGACGATGACGACGAGGCCAAGGTTGCCGGCAAGAAGGTCGGCGTGTGGACAGTCGCAGGCGTCACCCTTGCAAACGGCGGCGACAACATCGGCGTCTACACCCCTGTCTTCCTCAGCGTGGAACCTCTCGCAGTAGTCGCCTACTGCATCGTCTTCCTCGCGCTCGTCGCGGTCCTGGTGGCCCTGGCAAAGTTCGTCGCCACCCGCCCCCCGATCGCCGAAGTGCTCGAACGCTGGGAGCACGTCCTCTTCCCCATCGTTCTCATCGGCCTCGGCATCGTGATCCTCGTCAGCGGCGGGGCCTTCGGACTCTGACGTAGCGGCAGCGATCCAAACGGCCCCGACCGGGCGCACCCCTCTCGGTTCAGACCGCGACACCTACCTGCAGCCAGTCCTGCGTGATCGCGGCAACAAGACCGCCACGGAGCGCTGCAAAAACCCCGCCACCAAGCGAACGAAGCCACACCCCAAGGGCACCCACCACGGACTGCGCCAAAAACCTTCGTTTTCGCTACAACATGGAGACAGAGCTCTCCTGGCCGAATGAGGGGCGGCTTTTTGAACCGGTGGTTACTGCTGCCCGCGGCGGGCTCGACGCAGTTCTGCGACGATGCGAGCTCGCTCGGGATCCTTGGCCAGCGTGCGGTCGTCGATGACGTCGATGACGTGCTGGATCAGCGCGACGACCTGCTTGGACAGGAACGCGCTGAGCACGCCGCCGGCGACGGCGATGACGCCAGTCAGGGCAGCAGTACCACCGGAGGCCGTCAGCATGTCCACCGTGTCGGTGATGGGCATGATGCCTCCTTCGGGGTTGGCCAGTTGCGGCCAGAACCCACCCGTCCTCGGGTGGGGGCATGAGGACCGCCGGCGCGCAACGAGGCGTGGCAGCGGATGGCAGGAGCGTCGAGAGCTCCCTGCGAATGCCCGAGTCAGATCAGGGCATAAAAAAGGCCGGTCCTGAGAGGGCCAGCCGGAGACAGCGTCGTGCTGCCTTGAGTGTCAGCGTACAGCGCCTATGCGACACCCGCGAGATTCCCGGGACGCGTGCCGAGCAGCCTCAGGGTAGCGGAGCAGGCGGGCATGAAAAAAGCCGATCCAGAGGACCGGCTGTAGGCGCGCACTATGAACGCAGGACGATTCTGACACGGCCGGCGGACATTCGGCAAGCACTTCGCGCCACCATGTCGCGGTGGACTACTTCGCCGGCGTGGTGATGAGGCCGGCGAGGGTGTCCAGGGCGCCGGGGATGAGGGAGAAGTAGGCCCAGGTGCCGCGCTTTTCGCGGTGGAGGATCCCGGCGTCGACGAGGACCTTGAGGTGGTGCGACACGGTCGGCTGGGACAGGCCGAGCGGTTCCTGCAGGTCGCAGACGCAGGCCTCGGCACCGTCGTGCGCGGCGACCATCGAGATCAGCCGGAGCCGGGCCGGGTCCGCGATCGCCTTGAGCGACTTCGCGAGGACCTCGGCGGACGCCTGGTCCATCGCCTCGGTGGTGACGGGCGAGCAGCACGCGGTGACGTCCTGGATGGGAAGCAGCTCGATCGTCATGGGCTCATCCTCCCACCGACTTCGACGGGCGTCTATATTTGCGTTCATCGATATCGACGTGCTTCGATGTACGGGCCGGCTTTCGGTTCCCGCTCGATCCGTGAAGGACCAGCCTGATGACTCACCTCCTCGCCGTCGGCGGCAGTGACGCCGGCATCGCCGCAGCGCTCCGCGCCCGCGAACTTGACCCGACCACCGATGTGACGGTGGTACTCGCGGACGAGTTCCCGAACTTCTCCATCTGCGGCATCCCGTACTGGGTCTCCGGCGACGTCGCGACGGAAGCGTCCCTCGCGCACCGTACCCGCGCGGACCTCGAAGCCGCCGGCATGACCGTCCGCTCCTCCACCTGGGCCTCCGCCGTCGACGTCGACCGCCGCCGCCTCACCGTCACCGGCGCTGCCGGGGAAGAGCAGATCTCCTACGACGAGCTGCTGATCGGCACCGGCGCCGAGCCCGTGCGCCCGGCCGGGGTCCCGTTCGGGGAATCTGGCATCCACCTGCTGCACTCCATGACTGATGCGGAGCAGGTGGTCGCTGCCCTCGAGCTGCTGCCGGCGGGGAGCCGGGTGGCGGTCGTCGGTGCTGGCTACATCGGCCTGGAGATGACCGAAGGGCTCGTCGCGCGCGGGTTCGAGACGACGCTGATTCAGCGTGGCCCGGAAGTGCTCTCCACCCTCGACCCGGAGCTCGGGTCCCTCGTCACCGCCGAGGTCCGCAGCCATGGCGCGGCCGTCCTGACCGGGTCGACCGTCACCGGGATCGCCCCGACAGGCGGTGGGCAGTGGCGCGTCGCCACCAGGTCGACGTCCGGTGACGCGGAGGGCACGTTCGCCCTCGTCGTGGTCTGCGTCGGCGTCCATCCCGTCACGGATCTCGCGGTCGCCGCTGGGGCACGGCTCGGTCAGGCCGGCGCGATCGTCGTCGACGAATCGATGCGGACCGGGGTGCCGCATGTGTGGGCTGCCGGTGACTGCGTCGTGACGCACCACCGGCTCCTCGGCACCACGTGGTTGCCGCTCGGGACGACAGCGCACAAGCAGGGCCGCGTCGCCGCGGAAAACATGCTCGGCGGCAGCAAGGTTTTCGCGGGCTCGGTGGGGACGCAGGTGGTGAAGGTGTTCGATCTCGTCGCCGCCCGCACCGGCCTCCGCCAGCACGAGACCGGCCCTCTGGAGGTGTCTCCGTTGACGCGGGTGACGGTGGCGGATGACCACAAGCGGTACTACCCGGGCGCGGTCCCGCTGACGATCAGCGTCACCGGCGACCAGAGCACCGGTCGGCTCCTCGGTGCGCAGATCGTCGGGCAGCGCTCGGCAGAGATCAGCAAGCGCATCGACACGTTCGCCACTGCCCTCCACGCGGAGCTCACCGTGGACGACGTCATCGACCTCGACCTCTCCTACACGCCGCCGCTCGGGTCCCCGTGGGACGCCGTGCAGGTCGCCGCGCAGGGCTGGGAACGCGCCGCCGCCGCAGCGAACCAGGCTGCAGTGAACCAGGCTGCGGTGATCGGCTGATGGTGATGGCTGTGGTGGCTGCGGCGATCTTCGTCGCGACGCTCGTGGTGGTGATCTGGCAGCCCAAGGGGTTCCCGATCGGCTACACCGCGCTCATCGGCGCCGTCATCGCCCTCGCCACCACCGTCGTCGGCCTCTCCGACATCCCGACAGTGGTCGGGATCGTGTGGAACGCGACACTGACGTTCGTCGCGGTGGTGCTGATCTCGTTGATCCTCGACGAGGCCGGGTTCTTCGAGTGGGCAGCCCTCCACGTTGCCCGCTGGGGCCGCGGCAACGGACGGCTGCTGTTCGTCCTCATCGTCGGCCTCGGTGCCGTCATCGCGGCCGTGTTCGCCAACGACGGGGCCGCACTGATCCTCACCCCGATCGTCGTCGGGATGCTCCGGGCCCTGAACATGCCGCAGAAGGCAGCGCTCGGGTTCATCCTCGCCACCGGGTTCATCGCCGACACCGGCAGCCTGCCGCTGGTGGTGTCAAACCTGGTCAACATCGTCTCCGCCGACTACTTCCACCTCGGCTTCGCCGAGTACGCCGCCGTCATGATCCCCGTCGGCATCGTCTCCGTCCTCGCCTCCCTCGGCATGCTGCTGCTCTACTTCGGCAAGAGCATCCCGAAGCGGTACGACGTCCTCGCCCTCACCAGCCCCACCGCCGCGATCACGGACCGGGCGACGTTCCGCGCCGGTTGGGTCGTCCTCGCCCTGCTGCTCGTCGGCTACTTCGCCGCCGACCCACTCGGTGTGCCGCTCGCGGCCGTCGCTGGTGTCGGGGCGGTCGTGATCGTGCTCGTTGCCGCCCGGCAGCCCGCGTTCCTCTTCGCCCGCGCCCAGGCCGCACCGGTCCTGGTCACCACCGGCGGCACCGCCACCGTCGGTGCCGCCGGTGGCGGTGCGGGTGCGCCGTCGGGGCGGGTGATTCCGGTGTGGAAGACGATCCGGGAGGCGCCGTGGCAGATCGTGCTGTTCTCCATCGGCATGTACCTCGTCGTCTACGGCCTGCAGAACCAGGGCCTCACTGACCACCTCGCGAAGCTGTTCGACGTGTTCGGAGACCACGGGGTGCTCGTCACGGCGCTCGGCGTCGGGTTCACCATCGCGATCCTCGCGTCCCTGATGAACAACATGCCCACCGTCCTCATCGCCGCCCTCGCCATCGGCGGAGCCGGAGCGACCGGGCTCACCCACGAGGTGATGGTCTACGCCAACGTCATCGGCTCCGACCTCGGCCCGAAGATCACCCCCATCGGCTCCCTCGCGACCCTGCTGTGGTTGCACGTGCTGGAGAAGAAGGGCATCCACATCGGGTGGGGGCAGTACTTCCGCACCGGCATCGTCCTCACCGTCCCCGTCCTCGCCGTCACCCTCGCCGCCCTCGCCGGCTGGCTCACCCTCATCCGCTGAACCCGGAAAGACACACACCCATGAGTGACAAGCCCACGATCCTGTTCGTCTGCGTCCACAACGCGGGACGCTCCCAGATGGCCGCCGGCTACGCGCAGGCACTCGGCGGCGACCGCGTCGAGGTCCTCTCCGCCGGCAGTGCGCCGAAGGACCAGATCAACCCGATCGCGATCCAGGCGATGGCCGAAGACGGCATCGACATCGCCGGCAACCAGCCGAAGATCCTCACCACCGACGCCGTCCGCGACTCCGACGCCGTCATCACCATGGGGTGCGGCGACGCGTGCCCGATCTTCCCGGGCAAGCGGTACGAGGACTGGGAACTCACCGATCCCGCCGGCCGCGGCATCGAGGACGTCCGCCCCATCCGCGACGACGTCAAGCACCGCGTCCAGACGCTCCTCGCCGAGCTGCTGCCCACCGAAGCAACCGCGTAACGACCAGGAAGCCGCAGACCATGACGCTTACCCTCACCGTCCCACCCCGGACCGACGCGGACCGCCTCACCGGGCTGCCCGTCGCGGTCATCGGTGCCGGCCCCGTCGGGCTCGCTGCCGCCGCGCACCTCCTCGAGCGCGGCCTCGACGTCGTCGTCTACGAAGCTGGCCCGACGGTTGGGACGAGCGTCCGCGCGTGGGGACACACGCGCCTGTTCTCCCCGTGGCAGTACGTCATCGACCCTGCCGCGCAGCGTCTCCTGGAAGCCACCGGCTGGGAAGCGCCTCGAGCGGCGTCGTTGCCCACTGGCCAGGACCTCGTCGACACGTACCTGGCGCCCCTGGCTGCGACCCCGCAGCTCGCACCGGTGATCCGCTACGGCACCCGGGTGGAGGCGGTGTCACGGCAGGGCATGGACCGCACCCGCTCCACCGGCCGCGCCGACACCCCCTTCCTGCTCCGCCTCCACACCGCCGACGGCGTCACGGACATCACCGCGCGTGCGGTCGTCGACACCTCCGGCACCTACACATCACCGAACCCCCTCACTGCCGCTGGGCTCGCACCCGCCGCGGACCTCGGCGACCGCGTCGTCCACGCACTGCCTGACGTCCTCGGCGCCGACCGGGCCCGGTTCTCGGGGAAGCGGGTCCTCGTCGTTGGTGCCGGCCACTCTGCGGCGAACACGCTCATCAAGCTCGCCAGCCTCGCCAAGACCGCGCCGGGTACCGAAGTGCTGTGGGCTGTCCGAAACGCCGGCACCGCCCGGCTCGGCGCCGACGCAGCCGACGGCCTCGCGGCCAGGGGTCAGCTCGGGTCCACCGTCCACGGCCTCGTCGAGTCCGGTCAGCTGCAGCAGATCGCCTCGTACGAGATCGACGACGTCCGCGCCGACGGCGACCAGGTCACCGTCACCGGCCGGCGCGCGGGAGAGCCGTTCGCGGTCACTGTCGACGTCATCGTGAACGCCACCGGATTCCGGCCCGACCTCGACATGCTCCGCGAGATCCGCCTCGGCCTCGACGACATCGTCGAAGCACCCCGAGCCCTCGCACCACTGATCGACCCGAACCTGCACTCCTGCGGCTCCGTTCCCCCGCACGGTGTCGCCGAGTTGGCGCACCCGGAGCCGAACTTCTTCATCGCCGGCATGAAGTCCTACGGCCGCGCGCCCACGTTCCTGCTCCTCACCGGCTACGAGCAGGTCCGCTCCATCGCCGCCGAACTCGCCGGCGACCACACCGCAGCCCGACAGCTCGAACTCGTCCTCCCCGAAACGGGTGTCTGCTCCACCGACATCGGCGGCAGCTCCTGCTGCACCACCCCGCCCGCCACCGCCACTCCTGCCGCTGAGGACGCTGCCTGCTGCACTCCGCTTGATTCGGCTACCGGCAACACCTCGTGCTGCACCAACTGACCGGACTTGCATCCATGACCACGAAGCCCACTGTCCTGTTCATCTGCAAGCACAACGCCGGCCGCTCACAACTCGGCGCAGCACTCCTCGAACTCGCCGCACCCGACCGATACACGGCCACCTCCGCCGGCATCACCCCGGCCGACGAGGTGAACCCCTCGATCGCCGCGACCGTAGGCGAACTCGGCCTCGACATCACCGCACGCATGCCGCGGCGCGTGACGCCCGACCTGCTCGAACACGCGGACATCGTCGTCCTCATGAAGCCCGGACTCGAACTCCCCGCAGAACCTGGCGGCACGGTCCTGGAGTGGTCGTTCCCCGACCCCAACTCCTGGTCACCGGAAGACGTGCGACCAATGCGGGACGCCATCGCAGAACGCATCGAACGAGAGCTCCTGCAGCCGTAGCGACCGGGCTACCCGACACGAAGCGAAGCCAGAAGGACGACACAGAGCGAAGCTGTTCACATGCGTACATGACGATCCCTCACAAGAAGTCGTCGAGGACTGAGCTCGCTCGACGTACGGTGAAGGATCCCCTTACGGGCATGCGATCTGGGCTGACGCCTGTGACCGAGTGTTCAGTTCGCGCTGTATAGTTCAGTCCATGATGACTATTGCTTCGCGTCTCGACGTGATGAACCGCCTGGGTCGTGCACTGGCCGACCCCACTCGATCCCGGATCATCTTGACCCTGCTCGACCATCCCGCTTACCCGGCGGAACTGGCCCGAGATCTGGACCTGACGCGCCCGAACGTGTCCAACCACCTGGCATGCCTGCGCGATTGCGGGATCGTCGTCTCCGAGCCCGAGGGTCGTCGGACACGATATGAGATCGCCGATTCGCACCTGGCGCAGGCGCTGACGGCACTGGTCGATGCCACCCTGGCAGTGGACGAAGACGCCCCGTGCATCGATCCCGCCTGCTCGCTTCCCGGATGCGACGCAGTTGGGGAGGGCGCATGATCCTCACCTCGGTCTTGCAGGCGATGGGCCTGTTCGCAGCGACCAACATCGACGACATCATCGTGCTCTCCCTCTTCTTCGCGCGAGGGGCAGGCCAGCGCGGCACTACCGCCCGCATTCTGGCCGGCCAGTACCTCGGATTCGCCGGCATCCTCGGTGCCGCGGTCCTGGTGACCATCGGCGCCGGAGCATTCCTGCCCTCGGCAGCCATCCCGTACTTCGGTCTCATCCCTCTGGGCCTCGGCCTCTGGGCCGCATGGCAGGCCTGGCGCGGAGACGATGACGACGATGACGACGAGGCCAAGGTTGCCGGCAAGAAGGTCGGCGTGTGGACAGTCGCAGGCGTCACCCTTGCCAACGGCGGCGACAACATCGGCGTCTACACCCCTGTCTTCCTCAGCGTGGAACCTCTCGCAGTAGTCGCCTACTGCATCGTCTTCCTCGCGCTCGTCGCGGTCCTGGTGGCCCTGGCAAAGTTCGTCGCCACCCGCCCCCCGATCGCCGAAGTGCTCGAACGCTGGGAGCACGTCCTCTTCCCCATCGTTCTCATCGGCCTCGGCATCGTGATCCTCGTCAGCGGCGGGGCCTTCGGACTCTGACGTAGCGGCAGCGATCCAAACGGCCCCGACCGGGCGCACCCCTCTCGGTTCAGACCGCGACACCTACCTGCAGCCAGTCCTGCGTGATCGCGGCAACAAGACCGCCACGGAGCGCTGCAAAAACCCCGCCACCAAGCGAACGAAGCCACAGGGCAGGGCGTGTAAAGGGGTATACCCCTTTACACTCCCCGCCCGCCCACGAGACCATCACGTCAGAGAGGGTGTGAATCGCAGCGCTAAATGGCGTGGTTTTTGTAACGCTTTAAGGCCTGCTAATCAGGTGGGTGATCGGATCTGAGCTTTCCGCAGACGACAGGTTCTACGTCCGGCTGACGGCGGGTTTCATAGGCACCCCTGGCGCAACAAACGTTTTGTCGTGAAATCCTAGACCCCGCCCTAGAGGGCCTGTGGTTGAAGAGTCGGTCTTACGATGGACAATGGTCCAAACCAGCGACACCAGTGCGCACTGTTCGTGCTGTGGGCGGCGTCTGCCGTTGAGCAGGTTGCACGCGTTGGCGGATGGCGCGGCTTACGTCTGCCGGCGGTGCGGCTTATGGATTGCGGTCCGTCGTCGCTGAGTGATTCCGTTGAAACGTCTGGTTGTGGATGTGCCGATGATCAAAGGTAGCTACAGATGACTTCGGCATTGCACTGAGCGGGGTCGCCGGCCGCCGCGGTTCCGTGAAGGCCGGCAACGGTTTCTCTGAGCGCGGTGAGTTCGGCGATGTGCCTGTCCAGGTTCGTCAGGTGCTCGGCAAGCTGATCACGCACGTGGCCGCACGGCGCCGTGCCAGCATCCCGGATTTGGAGGATGTCGAGGATTTCGGCCAGAGTGAGGCCGGCAACTTGGCTGCGCCGGATGAATTCAAGCCTGACGATCGTGTCCTCTGGATAGTCGCGGTAGCCGTTGGTGGCTCGGTCGGCCTGCGGCAGGAGCCCTCGCTCCTCGTAAAACCTCAAGGCCTTGGTCGTCACGCCGGAGGCCGCCGCTACTTCACCGATACGCATGCTTCACCTCGTTCTCGAAAGACTCCGTAATCTTCCATTTTGCTGGAAGATCACGAAGGTGATGGGGGTCTTTGTGGTGTGCCAATTCCTTCGTGCTCCCGCCTGTACGTTTCTCGACCCGGTTAGGGGGTGAGGTCGAGTTGTTCGAGGGCGACCTGGTAGGCCTCGTGGTAGGTCGGGAATTGGGCGACCTGGTCCAGGAGCGTGTCGATCGGCAGTTGCGTGCGGATGGCGAGGGAGGCGTGGTGGATCCACTCTCCGGCCATGGGGCCGACGGCCCAGGCTCCGATGAGGATCTTCCGGTCGGCGTCGGCGAGTAGGCCGAGGTGCCCGCGGGGGTCCTGCTCGTAGGTCCAGGGTCGGGCGATGGCGTCGGCGAGGTCCAGTTCCGTGGCGATGGTGCGGATGCCCTGCTTCGTTGCCTGTTCCTGGGTTAGTCCGGCGCCGGCGATTTCGGGGTCGGTGAATACGACACGCGGTATGCCGTCGTAGGTGGCCGGGTGGGGTCGGCCGAGGATGGCGTCGGCGGCGATCCGGCCTTGGTACTTCGCGACGTGGGTGAAAGGCATGATGCCGGTGACGTCGCCGATGGCCCACGTGTTTTCGCCGGCGCGGCAGTGGTCGTCGATCTGGATTTCTCCGTGGTCGCCGAGGGTTACGCCAGCGTGTTCGAAGCCGAGTCCTTCGGTGCGTGGTGTGCGGCCGGTACCGAAGATCACGACGTCTGCTGCCACCTCACCGGCTGGATCGCCGTCGCGTGTCTGAAGCTCGATGATGCTGTCGGCTCCCTCGCGCCGCGCCTGGACGGCGGAGGTGGCCAGCCGGATGTCGATGCCGGCCTCCTGCAGGTACTGGTGGGCAAGTTCCCCCACCCGGGGCCCTTCGCGGTCCAGTAACCTCTCGCCGCAGTGGATCAGGGTGATGGCCACTCCGAAGCGGGCCAGGAACGTCGCGGTTTCCACGCCGACGGCGCTGCCGCCGATGATGACCGCCCGCTCGGGGAGCGTGCTGGTGGTGTAGGTTTCACGGTTCGTCCAGGCCGTGATCTGGTCGATGCCGTCCAACGGTGGGATCACGGCGTCGGAGCCGGTGGCGATAATGATGTGCTCGGCTGTGATCTCGCGGTCTCCAGCCTGGATCCGGCCCGGTCCGGTAATCCGAGCTTCGTCCTTGATCACCACGGCGCCCTCTTTGATGTACCCGTCGACCTGTGCCTGGTCATCGAGGTTCCGGATCATGTAGTCCCGGTACTTTGCAGTGGCAGCCCAGTCCAGTTCGGCGCCGGAGACACCGGCGGCCCGTTGAACTTCCGTGCGCGCTTCCGGCGGCCGCAGGACGGTCTTGGAAGGGATACACGCCCAGTAGGCGCATTCCCCGCCGATTAGTTCCCGCTCGAAGACCACGACGTTCTTCCCGGCTTTCAGAAGCCGGTCGGCCGCGACCTCCCCGCCTGGGCCCAGACCGAGGACGGCAACATCGAAATGTTCACTCATGAGAATTTCTCCTTCAGATTCAGCGGATCTTTCCCGGCTCTTTCCGGTCCTTCGTCAACATCTCGCACCGGCCCCGGCCCGCCTCCTGCACCGGTACTGAACCCGTGCAAGCCCTCCAGTTGCCAGTGGTGGTCCGGCGGGTAGTGGTGGGTGGTCGGTTGGTTCAGCAGGCGCAGCTTTGGACGCCGTTGCTTACCTGGTCGGTGGCGGGTCCTGGTGTGTGGGTGAGCATCTTCTCAGCCATGGAGGATCCGAGTTCGTAGGCCTCTTTGACAGGCATGATGGTGCCGCCGGGGTGGGTTTCGAGCCAGGGCGCTGCGTCGTCGGGTGAGGCGAAGAAGTGGACCTGGTTGCAGAACGATGAGCGGACGGAGCTGATGTCCTCCGGGTTCACCAGGGACACCACGGCGGTGGCCGGCTCCACGCTGGTGACACCCATCGCTGTGACAGCCACCCGTACCGGGGTGCCTGTGGCCTGATGTGAGGATTCGATACGCGCGGATGCGCCCAGCAGGGTCGGGAAGATCAGGGTGTCCAGCGCGCACCAGGTGTAGAGTTGCTCACCGTTTACCTCGAACCGGTGCTGCGTGGGGCGCTGCGTCAGGCCCTGCCCGATGATCCGCCCGGACCCGTCGTACTCCGTGTCGCCCATCGCCTTGAGGGCAGTGCGGACTTCCTCCCCGGCACGGCCGGTCGCCGCGGCGAGGTCGCTCACGTCGACCGGGTCGCCCAGGGCGAGGAGTTTCAGTAGGGGCATCCACAGCCAGGGCTCCATCCCCGTCTCGTTGGACGCAAGCCGGTCAGTGACCTCGCTGATGTTGTTCATCGCGGTCGTTCCTTTCAAGGCATGGTGTGTCAGTGTTCGGCGATCGGTGGTTCAGGTGTTCAGGCGGCGCAGCAGGAAAGTTTGGAGACATCCGTCTTGAAGGACTGGGCAACGATCTTGATGCCCTCGGCCATGGTCAGGTACGGGCTCCAGAGGTTCGCGACCTGATCGACGGTCATCCCGGCCTGCAGGATGTACACGCCTGTTGCAGCGAGGTCGCCGGCTTCCTTCGCGACGGCGGTGATACCGACGATCCTGCCGGTGTCGGCGTCTGCGACCATCTTGATGAATCCGCGGGTGTCCCGGTTCACCACGGCGCGGGGTATGTATTCCAGCGGTACAACCCGGCATTCGCACCTGATCCCGGCGTCTCTTGCCTGCTTGTCGGTCATGCCGACAACCGCGAGGTTAGGGCTGGTGAACGTGACGCGGGGCAGGTGGCTGTAGTCCACGGCGCGGCCGGCGTCGCTGAAGGCGTTGTCGACCATCAGGGTGCCGTGGGATGCGGCGACGTACACGTATTCGGGGTGCCCGGTCACGTCCCCCGCAGCCCAAACGCGTGGGTTAGAGCTCACCAGGGTGTCCTCGACGACGACTTCCCCCTTGTCCCCGGTCTTCACGCTCACCCCGGCCAGGTTTAGCCCGTCGGTGACCGGGCGCCGACCCGTGGCGATGAGGACCTTGGAGGCCCGGAGGGTTTCGCGCCCGCCGGCGATGTCGGCCTGGGCGGCAATGCCGCCGTCCGTGTCCTGGGTGATGGAGGAGACGGTGGAGCGGCGGATGACCCGGATGCCCTCGTTGGCGAAGACGCTCATCAATGCCCTGGATGCTTCGGGTTCCTCACCCGATGCCAGGCGAGAGCGCACCAGCATGGTGACCTTCGAGCCGAGGCGGGCGAAGAGTTGGGCCTGTTCCAGGGCGACGTACCCGCCGCCGATGACCAGCAAGGACTCGGGTACCTCGTCGAGTTCCATGGCCGTGGTCGATGTCAGGTAATCGACCGTGTCCAGACCATTGATCGGTGCGGCCCACGGGGTGGAGCCGGTCGCGACCAGATAGTGGGCGGCCGTGATCGTCTCCCTGGTCCCGTCCTGCGCGGTGACCTCCAGCGCAGGGTCCGCGGCGGTGCCGGTGAATACAGCATTGCCGTGGCGCAGCTCCCACCCGTAGTCCGCGACGAGGTCCACGTACTTATCGGAGCGCACGTTCTCCACCAAGGCGCGCTTTCCCGCGATGAGTGCTTCCATGTCCACGGGTCCCGCGGTGGCGGTGAGGCCGGGGAACCTGCCGGCGTCCTGGGCGGTGTGGCGTGCCTCGGCTGCGGCGAGCAGAGCCTTGGAGGGGATGCATCCGGTGTTCACGCAGGTCCCGCCCACGGTCCCGCGTTCGATCATGACGACCCGTTTGTCGAGGTTCGTTGCCCTGATCGCGGCAGCGAACGCGCCACCACCGGAACCGATGATCGCCAGATCGAAATGCGGTACTGCCTCGTTCATGCGAATCTCCCTACACTGCCATCGGGCACCGGTTCATTGCGTGACGGCAGAAGCTGATGGCTGGTTTTCCAGTGGTTGATCTTCAGTCTGCACCTTCCCCTACGGGGGAAGGTCAAGGGTTCTCTGAACGGACGACGGGCTGGGGGCCCTCGAGGTGGTCGAGGCCGGTCCAGGCGATGTCTTCAAGCGGCCCGTAGGCGGGCGAGGTCGTTCCGGCGCGGCAGGCGTACTCCCACTCGGCCTCGGTGGGCAATCGGTACCCGTCAGCGCTCGTGTTCCAGGTAACGGAGCGTCCGTCCCCAGCACGCGTGTAGGCCGGCTGCAGCTCTTCGGCATTGGATAGCTCGTTGCAGAGGTTGATGGTCTCGAACCATGTCAGAGGCGTGAGCGGGCGTCCGGTGCTCCGGTCATGGAGGGGGTGCACTGCCATCTCGAAGGGCTCCAGTTCCACATCCCGTGTGGTCCCGCGGCGGGCGTCGCGCAGGGTGATTTTTCCCGAAGACAGGGTGGCCATGGAGGGCTGGTTCATGGTGTCAGCGTCGCACACGGGCTGACTGGAGAACTATGACCCCTAGTCGATTGTAGAGATGCAGCCAAGATTTCACACGACACGCGGTGGACACTTCCGACATCCGGTGAGGAACCCTGAGGTGTGAAAAGTAAGTGCGCCCGTCTCCACCTCCAGAGTTTCCAAGGGTGGGCGGGCCGAGGTGTCACGCGGAGTCGGGGGAGTCCGGGCCTGCGTCGCCGTGAACCTCGGACGATGGGCGTTTGGATGTGCGGTTATAGACAGATGACTCCCACTCCTGCCCACCGGGACTTCGCCACCACACCCGCTTATGCGAACCGGGTCTGACGTCATGGGGCGTCAACGGCGCGTTTCGGGTCGGGTGCCACTGCGCGGCCAGGTCCGGGCGGAGGTCTGCCAATGACAGCCCAGGCTGGGGGCGGGATCGTGCTGCTCCGGCGCGCGCTTTCCCGCAGTCCGGGCAGCCAAGGGTCTGACGTCGAGTTCGCTGCCCGACGACAGCCTCCCATTCGGCACCGCAGAGACTGCAGAGCCACCACGCGGATGCGTTCCGCGCATTCGCCACGTCCGCCGGTGTCAGGCCGCCATTCTTGGATGGATGCCACTCAGCTGCGATGGCGGGGCTCAGCTCCGCCAGTGAGCGTCCGGGCTTCGGACGAGGCGGTGGGGCGAACGGATCCCTCTTCGGTCGATCCACGTGGTGGGCGCGGGTCTCCCGTTCTGCCTCCTCGACGGCTCGGGCGGTGCCGCCGTCGACGTAGGTCTCCAGACGCAATCTGAGTTCGTCGAGGTGGGCGTGAATCGGGTGATCGGTGGGAGCAGCTGCTGCTTCCTCGAGAAGGCTGGTCATCACACGGACGGTCATGGGGTAGACGGCGGGGTCGCCGTTCTCGCAGGGGACATCGTGAGGGCCGGTCAGCGGCAGCGGGTTCTGTCTGACGCGGACGGTGACCCATCCCGCTTCTACCAGCGCCTGCGTCTTGGCTAGGTCTCGCTCGAAGGTGTCCATGTGCCAGTGGTTGCCGTCGTACTCGACGGCGATCTTCAATTCGGGGCACAGCACATCGACCCGAAAGTCCTTGTCCGCAGTCTGCACGTGCCCGTCTCCGACCACGGCGGCGGGGAGCAAGTGCGCGAGCTCGAACTGCAGGGCGATCTCCGGGCGGGAGCGTCGCCAGCCGGCCCCGCACTCCGGGCAGCCTGTGCCCAGTGCGACGCGGGATGCGACAGTTGTTCGCCATGAGTGGCCCTGGGTGCAGCTCCACCAGAAGCGACGCTGCACGCCCGTCGTCACATCGGCTGGTGTCAGGGATCCGTTGCGTTCGTGATCCCATTCGGCGGCCACCAGGGGTGCCTTCGTTGCGAGGTCGTTGCCGTAGCCGATCTTCTGACCTGAGCAATAGGGACACCCTCTGCCCAAGTAGGCGCGGTTGGCGATGCGGCTTTCGTACTCATGTCCAGCGGAGCAGATCCACCAGACAGTCGCTGATGTCCCGGGCTTCACATCTCTCGGGGTTCGCGGGGCGTTCTTGGTGGGGTGCCACTCTAATGCGAGGTCGGGGCGTTGGACTTCCAAAGAGGTCTCTGCAGTTGCCAGTCGACCGGAGCAGTAGGGGCAGCCGGCGCCGCCCTTGCTCAGCCGCCCGGCAGGGGAGATCTCCCATTCGTGGCCGGCAGGACATTGCCACCACCTCGGGACGTTGGAGAAGGCAGCGACCTCATCCGGTTGCAGAGTGCCGTTGCGTGTGGGGTGCCACGAGGCCGCGACGTCTGGGGCGACCGCTGTCAGTTCACGGCCGGGCAGGGGGACAGACCGGGTCTTGGAAGACTTCTCTGCTGCGCACCGGGGGCACCCAGCCCGGAGAACCGTTCGGTTGCGGATGTTGGCCTGCCACGCGTGATCGGCCGCCCGACACCGCCACCAGACCTTCTTCTCCGAACCTGCCACGACGGCCGGCGGTCCCTCGTTGAGCTCCTGATCCCACTCTGCGGCCAGATCGGGAAACAGAACATCGAGACGGTTGGTTACGGAGGGCCGCTTGCCCGCACAGAAGGGGCAGCCGCCACGCTTGGACATGCGGATGCTGTTGGCCTGCGCCTCCCAGGTGTGGTCCGGGCCGGCCTTGCACGACCAGGTGAACTTCTTGTTCGAGCCAGCGGCGACTTCCTCCGGAGGCAGCGGGTTGCTCGCCGCGTAGCGCTCGCGCATATGAGGGACGTCCGCGATGGTCAGCCGCTTGCCGCCCCTTGGGGATGGAGGTGTCGTCGTGTGGGCCACGACTCAAAACCTACTTGCCGTCGGTTCCGCGTTCTCGGCGGTCGAGTATCAGCTGGATGTGGTCCGGTGCTACTCGTACACAGCGTGGGGGGCAGAAGGTTCGTTGCAGGAGGACAAGTCCGAAAAAATTCCGATCGCTGTTCATGGACGCTGAGAGTTTAGGATAGTCTCGACGAATTTAGAGTGCTTTGTCGAGTGAAACATCAATTCCAGCGGCCTTAAGCTCTCGGGCTAGCTCGATCTGCCACCCCTCGCCCTCTATTGAAATATAGGCAACGCCGGAGAAGTCGGTGGGGATCTCCACTGAAGGATGGTTGAGAGCGGCAACCCGGTCGCGTCCGAGAATTCCAATGAATAGCCCAAGTTCGAACACAACATTTTGCCGAGCCCTGGCTCGATTATTCTCAGATTCTCGAGGTTTCCCCTCGTCATCGGGTGTCAGTAGCACAACGGCAAATGCTGCCTGTTGTGCGTGGGAAAGGAGTTTGCCGAGCAGGTCTTGGCCTCGGTTTGGCTGGTTTGCCAGAACTATGATGTCGCGGTCTGTGACGGTTGACAGGAAGTGGCGAACGGTCTCACGCCGAGCGAGGTCATGGCCGTGCACCAAAAAGATGGGCGCATCTGCTGCCGGCTGTGACGGCGACGGGGTCATCGGGGTGTATTGATACACGTCTAGCCGATCTTCAATAGAGTCAAGAACTCGAATCTTCTCTCTGATGTCAGTTACTACTTCAGGTAGCCGATCCCAGGGAATGGTAGTAGATGCTACTTTGAGGTCCAGGAGTGCGGCAGCGGTGGCCGTGAACTCTCCCTTAGGGCTAGGGGTGAGAGTGCCGGAGACTTTGAAGCCATTCTCGAGAACTGCAGATGTCTTGCTTTCCCAAGACAGATATCTGCTTCGAAACACCGCAAGCCCGCCACTTTCTTTGGGCGTGGCGTTCAATATTGCCTCACCGTCAGCCTTGGCGGCGGCAAGTTGAATGCGAAGCTCGCTAGCGGGGCGGGAGAGTTCTACGGATCCCATGGGTGATTCAACCCTCCTCAATTACCGCATCTAGCCAGCCCTTGAGGGCGGCAAGATGAGCGTAGGCTTTGGCCCCGTCTCTGGCCGCCTCCATGATCGCATGAGCGCCAACGCCAGAGGCTTTTACCGGGGGTGCCAGGCGCTCCAACTCCGCCTTCAGACCCTCAGGGACGGAAGACGCAACCTCGTCCCGAAGCGCGTTGTAGGTGAGGGGCAATCCGTGCGCGGACTCCTCGGGGACTGCCGAGAGGGCACTGGATACGGCGCTTCTGAGGCGCTTCAACTTGGCGACGTCAACTTCAGTCATGACCACAGTCTCTACCAGATTTCGGGGCATGCGTCCTGCGGAGGGCGAGCCAGGTAAGGGGATGTGTTGCCCAGGAGTCTGTGCAGGGCCTGTTGTGTGTGTGCACAGACGACGAGGAGAACGCTCCGTCTGACGAAGTCCGCGTTGCGGACGTTGCTTCCACATTGGTAACCCCGCCTATCGTCTAGGTTTCGTTTCTCACGAGCCGCTGCCGGGACCTTCGAGGCTTGGGATGGTGGTGGCTCCTCGAACCGTTCTCAGGCTGCGGGGGGCGATGCTGAATGTCACCAGCCCCCGCGCAGCCAGGTAGTGGATGAGCCGGTTCTGCTGGGTGCGGGACCAGTGGAAGTTCTCGGCGAGCTCCGACCACAGCGGTCCTTCACCGTGCTGGGCCCAGAAGTTGTCCACCCACTGGAGGATCTCTGTCTCTTGTTCAGGGGTGATGAAAGGGTCCCGGCCGGTACGGGATTCCAGTGCCTTGATCGAGTAGATGATCTGCTCGAGCTGCCCCCAAAGCAGCTTCAACACTGCTTCCTCGGTCGGTAGCTTGCCCTTCTTGAGCAACCGGCCTGCATAGAAGCCGAGGACGGACTTCTTTGGGTAGAGCGAGACGAGCGGAATCAGGCCCTCGACCAGCTCCGGATTCGGGGAGACGTTCAATGTCTTGAGCCACTGCCTCGCTCGCTTACGATCCGCCGTCTGGTCATGGGTGGTGTCTGAGGGGATGATTGCCGGTTCAGCAGGGGGCTGGTGGGTCATATCGCACTCCATTTCGTGGTGGATGTTGTGGTGGTCGTGTGGAGAGATGGATCAGTGAGGGGATCACTCGAAGAGATGGCGTGGGGTCTGTGTCATGGGGGAGCAAAGATCGTCCGGTCCCTTCGGACGTAAGCGGCGGCACGGATGTCTGCGGGGCGTGGAGCTGGCCGCGCCCGGCCCGACAAGGTCGAGATCTCAGCCGGGACTCCCTCTGAGTACTCAGGCTGGACCGCTGTGGTGGGTGCAGACAGACCCATTGCCGCCGAGGTGAGTGCTTGGAGCTGTCTGAGGTAGGTGGTGCCCTCGAGAGCGATGGCAGCCACCTCGACCTCAGCGCCGCGGAGGGCGCGCTCGACGCGTCGTTGCTGTTGCAATACCGGCGGGGGCGCGGAGAGCGGGGAGATCCAGCTCAGGTCGAAGGGGCACCGTTTGCCCTGTCCTTGGGGGCGGGGGTTGCCGCAGCGTGCTCCGGGGCCGGCGGGCCGGAGCGCGCCGTGATGTGTCGTACGCAGGGGCTTCTGGCAGCCGGGGCAGTCGGTCGCGAGGAGACGATCGTGGTCTAGGCACGCGGTGACCCAGGCCAGACGCCACGTGATCTTCCAGACTCCGGTCTCGGCCAGGCACCAGGGGCAGGCCTGGGAGCGGTTGAGCAGCACCCATCCGTGGGCTACCACGGACCGGGTTCCGTGACGGTTCTGGCTGTCGATGAACGGGATGACCGGGTATCGCGTCAACAGGCAGTCCTGCAGGAGTCCCCGGTCGGTGCCGGTCCAGGAGGCCAGCACGTCCAGGATCGGGGGCGGTGGGGCGATGTTCGTGAAGCGCAGGGGCGCCCGGGCTTCGGTGGTCAGCTGTCGAACGAAGCCGCTGGTGGTGACCCCGTTGGCAGTGGCCACGCGTTCGAGATAGGAGTCCAGAGCTTCCTCGGGGGCGGGTCTGGGGCGGATGGGCAGCAGCGTCGACATCAGGCGCTCCTCTGATGGGCGGAAGCAAAAGTGGGAAAGGAGCTGCCGGCCGCGGAGGCGATCGCGGCCCAATCCTCACCGCGGACATGGGTGTCGAAGGCCTCGAGCAGTCGCAGACGAGCTTCGGGGTCGAGGTCGGCGTGGAAGCGGTCCACGGACTCGAGGGAGAGATCGGGAGCGGGGCCGGAGTCCGGCAGGCCGCGGGCGTACTCCACCCATGCCCATGCCGGGACGAGGGTGCGGGCCGGCCAGAACGGGTGCCGGGGCAGATGTACGGCGGGGATGCGGGGCAGGGAGGGGACAGCCAGGAGGGTCCCGCGTCGGTAGGCGTAATCGACGAGCCCGTCGTCCACGAGAGCCTGCGCGCGGGCGAGCAGCCGGTCGCACTCGCCCGGGGTCAGGGTGCCCCGGGTGCGGACCCGGGTGAGCAGGTCGTGCTGGTTCACGACGGCCGGGATGCCGTGCGCGACGAACACGGCGCTGCCGGTGGCGTCCTCGCCCAGTGCCTCCAGGAGCAGGGTGTGCAGGGCGAGGGCTTCGAACGCCTGGTCTTCCAGGTCACGGAGCCGCGACCAGCGGGTTGACCGCCAGGGATCGACCACGGTGGGGATGTGCTGGGGCCGCAGACCGGTGGCTGCGCAGAGGTCCGTGAGCTGGCGCAGAAGGGCGCGTCGCCGGGCCCGGGCCAGGGCCAGGGCGGTCGGGCTTTCGGGCTGGAACGGTGCTGGGGCGACGACGGAGCTCGAGGGCAGCGAGTCCTGGTGCTGCAGCTGCTGCAGGTGCGCTCGGGCGCGGGATTCGTTCAGCAGCGCGGGGTCCAGCGTGGCCAGCTGCTTCATCACGATGCCTGGTTCGCCGGGCGGATGGGTTCCCCGCTGATTCCCTGCTGGCCTGGAAGTGCCCCCGAGGGGCGGTCGGGGCAGGACGTCGCCGTCAGGCTCGTGGGCATCACCGGCGGCACAGATGCGGCGCAAGACCGACAGGTGGGACCTGGAGGCCTTCGACCTCTGCAGGGCCCTCGTCGTCAGCTCGTCCAGGCGTCGGAGACGGGCCAGCTCCTCTGTGGTGGCGGCGCGGGTCGGCGTGAAGGTCCGCTCGTGGGTCAAGAGGGTGTGGCAGCGCAGGCAGACCGGGGCCAGGGCCAGGCGCCAGCGCAGTGCCCGGTAGCCGGTCAAGGGGGTGCAGCTTGGGCAGAGCCAGACGTCGTGCCGGTGCAGGGCCCATCCGCGGCGGTGGTGGAGGCCGCGTCCGCGGAGGATCAAGGGCCAGCCGGCCATGGTCATCCTCCTGATCTGGCCGGCGTCCAACCCGGTGCTCCGGTGCACCGCGTCCGTCAGGCCCG
This sequence comes from Micrococcus sp. 63XJN7_8_ISO-PGPR-S23-253, assembly GCF_056173425.1. Lineage (NCBI taxonomy): Bacteria > Bacillati > Actinomycetota > Actinomycetes > Micrococcales > Micrococcaceae > Micrococcus > Micrococcus sp. 63XJN7_8_ISO-PGPR-S23-253. The sequence goes on along the minus strand of NZ_CM149673.1, from coordinate 2,258,257 downwards.
GAGGCAGATCGGCGTCGGCATAGCGGGGCGGCAGGGCCAGGGGAGGGGTCAGGCCGGTGGCGTTGAACCGGCGCACGTATCCGCTCAGAGACTCGCCGACGATCGGGGCGAGAGCGGACGGTGGATGCTCTTGGTTGGTCACCTCTTGGCCTTGCGGTTCTGCTCCCGGCGGGAGGTCAGGGTGGCTTCGCGGGCCAGGTCCGCTTCGGCGGCTTCGGCCCGCGCGGACAGGCGCACGCCCTGCAAGTGCTCACTGACCAGCGTGGTGTCGCCCTGGTCAAAAGCGTCGAGTAGGGCTGTGGTGATCAGCTGGTGAGTGTCCCCGAGGTGGCCCTGGGTACGGGCCCATATCTGTCCTGCCAGTTCTCGGGTGAGGGTTCCCTCGGTCGCCGAGTCCAGGTAGGGCATGAACTTCTTCTCGGCCCCGGCCAGCAGTTGCTGCCATGCCACGCGCTCGGTGGTGTCCTGCTGGACGGTGTAGGGCTGCAGAGCGAAGGCGCGCAACCGGGCGGCCACCTGGGGGTCCTGGTAGACGGGGCCGCCTTCCATGTTGGCGCCGACGAGCACGAGCGTGCCGTCGCGTTCGCCCATCATCGTGTTCAGGAACTTCACGTAGTCGAGGACGTCGCGGGCGCGTGCCTGTTTGGCTCGGAGCATGTGGGCATCGTCGAGGATGAGCAGCTTGACTCCGTGCCGGGCGACGGCGTGGACCAGCAGGGTGGTGTCCTTCGTGGTGCGCCCCATGATCGGGTAGCCAAGGTAGCTGAGGATCGCGGCATTGACATCGGGGACCTCGGAGGCAGCGCGCAGGGTGATGTAGACCTGGGGGATCCAGTGTGAGGGGGAGCCGCCACTGTCGGTGCGGGAGGGGAGCTTGTCGACAGGCTGGTCGTGCATCATGCGCTGATAGCGGTCTTGCGCGTAAAACTTGATGAACGTGGACTTGCCCACCCCGTTGGGCGCGGACAGACCGATGATGGTCTTGGCCCCGGACCGGGCGTACTCGTTGCGCTGCAGGACCCGGTCCATGCCGCGCCGGATAGCCGCTGTGCGGTCGCAGTCGAGGGTGGAGGCGCACATCCACCGATGCATCCGCGTCCAGTACTCGTCCTGGTCTTGGGTGGAGAGCGTGGAGAACTCTCGCAGCAGCACGGGTTCAGGCGGGGCGGGTGCCGGGGTCAGGGCCTGGGTGTGCCAGAGCAGGGCGTCCATCAGATCTCCTGGGCATAGTCGGGCCAGGGTTCGAAGAGCCCGGCGAGCCCGTTGGTGGCGGTACGGTCCGGCATCGCATCCGGCGCGACGAGACGGAGGTGCCGTCCGCCGTGTTCAAGGTCGGTGGGGGCCTCCGGGGTGGTGAGGCGGTGGGCGAGGGCGGCTTCGTCGTGGTCGCGTCGGGCTTGGTCGAAGCGCATGCGGGAGGCGGCCATCGTGGTGGTCCACGTCTCGTCGGCTCGGGTGTGGGCCAGGTGCCCGATCTCTTCGATGAGCTGGCGGTCGATGAGCGCTCCGGTCAGAGCCTTGGGCCCGCCGCGGGCCCGGATGCGCCGGCGGGCCTCGTCTCGGACGACGTCGGTCAGGGGTGCGTGCAAGAGGTGACGGTTGCGCCAGGGGATCTCGTGGATGCGGTCAGTGTCCGGGTGGCGGAACCAGAGCCGGGTGGCGTCCCTGGGGTCGTAGTGGAACGGGACCTTGGTGTCCTCGTCGCGGAACCGACCGGGGATCTTGCTTCGGAACTCATCCAGGACGGCCGCGTCGTAGGTCATGTTCTTGTACTCGACGCCGGCATGGCCGGGGGTGAGCCACCGGGTGGGCAGGAACTGGTAGATCAGATCCGGGTGCTGGGGGACGTGGATCCGGCCGGTGGTGGCCAGGATCCAGTCGAACATCTCCAGCGGGGAGATATTCACCTCGGGTGCCCCGGGCAGGGTCAGTCCGGTGTGGGGGCGGCGGTGGTAGTCCAGGGCGATGAACTGCCGCAGCTGCCGCTCGAGGTCGGCTGCGGTGAGCAGGGGTGCCTCGGCCACGACGCCGGTCCAGCTGCCACGTTCGGAGACGTTCCGGCCCTTGTAGCCGGGCAGCTGCTGGTAGAAGCGCTGCAGGGTCTCGTGGAAGCGTTCGATGTGCGGATTGTCCGTAGGGCGGGTGCCGCGAGAGTGGCTCAACGTGATCGACCAGTGCAGGGCGAGCCGGCGCAGCTGTTCGCTGCGGAAGATCGATCCGTTGTCCATGCGCAGGTGGGTGGGCGTCATCGCGGGGATCGCATGTTCACCCAACCCACTGGCGGGGTCATTGGCCAGTGGGGAAGCCTGCTCGGGCAGTTGGAGCGAGGTCGGGACCCCGCACCATCGCCAGTCACTGGCGCCGTCCGGATCGATGAGCATCGACTGCGGCCGCATCGCGTCGTAGAGCAGCAGGGCGACCTCGGTGGCGCTGACCGACTTGGGGAACACCCGGACGGCGACGATGACTCGTGCCGGGACGCTCATGATGGTGGCGATCTCCACGCTCATGGGCTTGCCGGTGAACTCGTCGTAGACGAGGTTGTCGGCGCGGGTGACGTCCGTGGCGCAGTGGCCCAGGTGGTGGAGGGCGGCACTGGCAGTGGAGGAGATCTTCCGGTGCCGGCGCGAGCGGTGCGCCCGGGTGGTCTTGCCCAGCTGCGCGAACCGGTGACTGAGGTAGTCGCTGACCAGCCGCTGGGGCAGGTGGGCGTCGGTGATGCCCTCCGCATGCATGCGGACCTGGATGCGCCGGTGGATCTCCTGCCGGTTGGTCGCGGAAGCGGACCCGTCGAACCGGGCGAACTCCTGCTCCGCGATCTTTAAGAACCTCGGGTCCAGGGCGCCGAAGCCTTGGGCGCTGCGCAGGGCGCGTCCGTCCACCAGGCCACGCAGCCCGGAAGCCTGCCACCGCCTTACCCAATGGTGCACGGCACGGGGCGTGACGCCGGGACTGTCGAGCTCACCGTCCTGGACCCGGCGCATCAACTCCCGGTCCGCGGACTTCTCGAAGCTGACCAGCCGAGCCATCGCCTCGCACTGAGCGCTCACACTGGCCTGGGAGAACGGGCCGAACGGTACGACCGGCTCATGGGGCTGCGCGAGCGAGGCCAGCCCGCTGCGGAACCCAGTGAGAATCTCCAGGACGCACTCCATCTTGAAAATGGCGTCCTGCTGCACCTTCTCCGGCAGCTGGTCCCACCACGGGTGCAGGGCAGCATCCACGGCCTGAGCCTGCCCGTCGATCGTGGGCCGGATGATCAGGTCGGTCCAGGGGACGAGCTTGGCCGGTTCGTTGATCGTCTCCAGCTCCACGCCCAGTGCCCACATCGATTTCACCCGGGCCGGGCCGGCGTCGGTGAGGACGCGGTCGCCGATGTTCAAGTCCACGGAGAAGTTCATCTCGGCTCCCATCGCACCGGCGTGCTGGTTTTCAGGGGCCGGGTGAGATCCAGCTGCAGACGTCCGTCCCACGCCCAGTGCCACATCGCTGAGATCAGCTCCCCGGAACCGTCATCGGCGCCGAGCAAGGTCCCGATGGTGGCGGAATTGGTGCAGGCGAGCCTCTCGAGCGTGTCCCGGAGGTCCGCATACCAGGGCATCGAGTGCCGGTAGCTGGAGAGCCAGCGCAGGTTGATGGCGTGTACTTCGGGCAGGCCGCCGAAGAGCTCGTAAGTCCACCCGTTGTGCTCGCACACCGCGCGGGTGCACCGCGCGGCCTCCCAGAACTTGGGGTCCCGCCGGCCTTCCGGGCGGACGTCCCAGACCGTGACGGCCCCCTCGTGAGTGAGAGTCAGCAGGTCAGGGGTGTGCCGCCGGGTCCCCCCGCTTTGTCTGGCCCACGTCACGGTCAGCGGCTGCCCGACCAGCCTGTCCTGGGCGGGATCTCGGTCCAGGACGAGGACGAGCTCCTGCTCCAGCCCGGACTCCACTGCGACGACGTCCGTGTTCGTGGCGCTGAATGTCTGCACGGGAACGTGTCGGCTCAGCGCGTGTGACCGCGGGGTCCGCACTGACATGATGGCGCCAAGGTCGGGCAGGGGGTCGGTGGGGTGGCAGAGGACAGGGCCCTCCGGAGTGGAGAACTCCAGATGGCTCCAGGGTGTGGCTGGTCCTCCGCCGGGGTCACCCATAAGCTGGGACACGGCGGTTCCTTCGATTCAGTTCGCGTTGTATCAGGGCCGCTACTTGGAGGGCGTGGCGGTTGCAGCCGTCGCGCCCTCCCGCGCATCTGTGATCAGAGTCAGCTCACGCGGGCGGCCTACGCAGACGGTAACCTGCACGAGCGCGAGGCGCAACAGGATAGGTCTCATGACGCTCTGTCGCCCGGGGCTGAACCCGGGTCAGCATTAGAGCTACATCTCTCGACCCGTCTGCCGACCATGTAGATCTCATCATTTCGCGCCCATCGACGAAGGTGGCCCATGTGTATGGTTAGACACCCGAGGAGCCGCCAAATTTCCCCTCGCCTTTGGGGGCTTCCGCAGATTTTTCATGAGTCATAACATGATTCTGGGTGTGGGGGTCCCTCCTCCGCGAATGAAGCCAGGTTGAAGAGGACGTGGAAGATATGTCTCATGGAAGTGGTAGTGCGGGCGGGGCGAGGATCCCCTCGATCGTCCGGACTCTCGCTCGGGTGAAACGGGGCAGCTGGGCTGAGGTCGACGACGCGTTGGTCCGCGGGTTGCAGCCCGCTGATCAGATGCGGTGTCTGCATCCGGACTGCACGAACATGTGCACATGGCCAACCGACTCCAGCGCTGGCCGGCCGCAGACCTTCTGCAGTCGCAACTGTCGTCAGAACTTCGAGCGCACGCGAATGCGCTTGCGGGATGAGATTGGTGTGCTCACCGAGTTGTGTCACCGAGGAGGCGCCCCGGTGGAGACGCGTCGGGCCATCGAGGTCGGTATAGCCCAACGTTCGTGGATGTTGCGTCGCTACCCCGACCTCAATCCAGAGCAGCGGCTAGGACCGGCACCTGACACGTCAGCAACGCGGTCGGGGCAGCGCTGAGTAGCGACGATGAGAAAGACGCGGTGAACATGAATGCATCCGGTCTGGTGGCCGACATGGGGGCATCCAAGGCGGTCCGGGCATGTGGGCTCTGCGGTGCCCAGGGAAAGATGAGCCGCACGCACGTGCCGCCGAGGGCGGCTGGGACTGCTGAAGGTTCGGTTGACACCTGATCTGTGGGGACATGAGGTCCCCGCTGGAAGGATGTCGACATGCCTGCAGCACACCCCAAGGAGTTCCGTGACGACGTGGTCGCGGTCGCCCGTCGTGGCGAGGCCCCGATCGCTCAGCTCGCCAAGGACTTCGGGATCTCCGAGTCCTGCCTACGCAACTGGCTCCATCAGGCCGATGTCGAGGACGGCCACCGTCCCGGCGTGACCAAGACCGAGAACGAGGAGCTGCGCGAGGCGCGGAAGAAGATCCGCTTGCTGGAGCAGGAGAACGAGGTCCTGCGCCGCGCCGCGGCGTACCTGTCGCAGGCGAACTTGAGGCTGGGTCAGAGCCCAAAATGACCTACCCGCTGGTCCGTGACCTTGCCGTCGACGGGATCCCCGTGACGGTGACCTGCCGGGTGCTGAAGTTCTCGACCCAGGCGTTCTATGCCTGGTGCGCCGACCCGGTCAGCGAGCGGGACCTGGTCGACGCCTACGCGATGAACGCCGCGTTCGAGGTCCACCGTGACGACCCTGGGTTCGGGTACCGGTTCATCGCCGACGAGCTCGCCGCGGCCGGGCACGAGATCTCGGAGCGGCGGGTATGGAAGATCTGCTCCCAAGCACAGATCGTCTCCGCCCACGCCCGCACTCGTGGCCGGTGGAAGAAGCCGGGCCCGCCCGTGCACGACGACCTCGTCGAGCGGGACTTCACCGCGACAGGCCCGAACCGGTTGTGGCTGACCGACATCACCGAGCACGCCACCGCCGAGGGGAAGCTGTACCTGTGCGCGGTCAAGGACGTGTGGTCGCGCCGGATCGTCGGCTACTCGATCGACGACCGGATGCCGGCCGCCCTCGCGGTTGACGCCCTCGAGATGGCCGTCGCCCGCCGCGGCCCGGGCGAGGTCACCGGCTGCGTGGTGCACGCCGATAGGGGCAGCCAGTTCCGTGCTCGGCCCTACGTCACCGCCTTGCACCGGGCCGGACTGGTCGGGTCGATGGGACGGGTGGCCTCCAGCGCGGACAACGCCGCGATGGAGTCCTTCTTCGCCCTCCTGCAGAAGAACGTCCTGAACAGCCGCCGGTGGAGCAGCCGCGCTGAGCTGCGGCTGGCGATCGTCACCTGGATCGAACGGACCTACCACCGCCGACGCCGGCAGCGCGCCCTTGGAAAGACGACACCGGTCGAGTTTGAGACCATCTACTGGCCGACGAAAGCGGCCTGAACCACCACACCCGAAGTGTCAACCGAACCTTCAGCAGTCCCATAGCTCGACATACAGGTCTGTGGCGATCCGGGACTCCTCTGCCGCGTTTGATATCGTCGAGTCCATGTACAGAGGCATCGCGTCGATGAAGCTCCGCTCCGCCCGCTGACGGCGGCGGACCACTCCTGACGAAACCCGCTCGCCGTCCTGGCACCCTGCCGGGCGGCTTTCTCGTGCTGCCCGGCTCCATGACGAGCTGAGAGACCACGATGACCCTGACCCCTCTGAACACCCCTGCCCTGCCTGCAGGCAGCGCCGCCCACATCCGAGCCGAGAGCATCACCCTCACCCTGGGCGATCGAACCGTGCTGAACGACGTGGACGTCACGGTCTCCGCCGGATCCCGGCTGGCCGTCGTCGGTGAGAACGGCCGCGGCAAGACCACGCTGCTGCATGTGCTCGCCGGCACCCTGATGCCGGACTCCGGCACCGTGACCCGCGCAGGGACGGTCGCCCTCGTCGAACAGGACCTCGACGTGGACGACGACCGCACGGTCGGTGACCTCGTCCACGACTCCATCGGCGAGTCCCTCCGTGTCCTGGACCGCCTCGAGGAGGCCACCCTCGCCATGGCAGAGGGCAGGCCTGGAGCCGATGACGCCTACGCCCGAGCGCTGGAGACGGCCACCGCCCTCGACGCCTGGGACGCCGAGCGGCGCATCGACCTCGCGTTGCACGGCCTGTCCGCCTGCACGGATCGGGCTTGTCCGCTGCGGGCACTGTCCGTCGGACAGCGGTACCGCGTCCGGCTGGCCGTCGTCCTGGGCTCTGCGGTGGACCTGCTCTTGCTGGACGAGCCCACCAACCATCTCGACGCCGGGGCCCTGGAGTACCTGACACGGGCACTGAGGGAGCACGCTGGGGGGTTCGCCGTGGTCACCCATGACCGCGCACTGATGAAGGACGTCGCCGACGTCTTCCTCGACCTGGATCCCACTCGTGACGGTCGCCCCCGGCAGTACACCGGAGGCTATGAGGCCTGGGAGAAGGGGCGGCGTGCCGAGCGGGCCGCCTGGGAACAGGAGCATGAGCAGCAGCTGGCCGAACACGCCGCCCTCACCAGCGCGGCCGAGGCCGCCCGCGGACGTCTCCAGGACCGGTGGCGTCCGGACAAGGGGACGGGCAAGCACCAGCGGGCCACTCGCGCCGGCGGCGTGGTCCAAACCTTCAACCGCAGGATGCGGGATCTGGCGGCGCACGAGATCACCGTGCCGGACCCGCCCCGGTCCCTGACGTGGCCGGCCTCGACGACCAGGGCAGGCCGGCCACTGCTCAGTGCGGAGGGGGTCGGCCTGGCCGGCCGCCTCCACGGGCCGGCCTCCGTCGAGCTCCACGGCGGGGATCGCCTGCTGCTCACCGGCCCGAACGGCGCCGGCAAGTCCACGTTGCTCCAGGTCCTCGCCGGCATCCTCGAGCCCACTGCCGGCCGCATCCTGCGGCACACGGGCGCGAAGATCGCGCTGCTCGCCCAGGAAGTGCCCGCATGGAACCCGCGACACACGGCGCGGCAGGCGTTCGAGGCGCACCTGCACCGCAACGGTCTGATGGCGAGGAACAACGGTGTGCCGTCACTCGGGTCATTGGGCCTGCTAGAACCGCGGAGCCTGGACACGCCCGTTGGGCGGATGTCTCAGGGGCAGCAGCGAAGGCTCCACCTGGCGCTGTGCCTGGCTGAACAGCCGGACCTGTTGATGCTCGACGAGCCGACCAACCACCTCTCCGCCGCGCTGGTGGACGAGCTCACGGACGCCATCCGGGAGACCCGGGCGGCCGTGGTGGTGGCCACTCACGACCGCCAGATGCTCCGAGACCTGACCGACTGGCCGCGTCTCGAGCTGAGCACCGAGGGGGTGAGCCGTTGACCTCGATCACCGCACTGGCACCTCTGTCCTCTCCCCGGTATCGGCCGCTGTTCCTGGCGATGGTGCTGGCCATCTTCGGCCAGGGTGCCTGGAACCTGTACCTGGCCATGCAAGTGCTGGAGCTCGGAGCTGATCCGCCGACGCTGGCCGGCGTCGTCATGTGGAGCGGTGTCGGCCTGCTGGCTGCCTCACTGCCGGCCGGCGTCGTCGCCGATCGCCTGTCGAAGAAGGGGATCCTGGTGGCCGTCCTGGTCGTCAATGCGGTGGCGGCCGGTGTCGTCTCCGGCCTCGCCACGATGGGGGCCGTTCAGTACTGGCTCCTGGGATTGTCAGCACTGATCGTCGGGGCATCGACGGCGTTCTTCTTCCCGGCCTACACGGCGTTGGTGCCGCTGCTCGTCGAGGAAGAGCAGCTGATGGCCGTGAACGGCCTCGAGGGGGCGACGCGGCCCGTCGTCGGTCAGGCCCTGGCACCAGCCCTGACCGGGGCGGTCATCGGTGCGACGACACCTCCTGCGGGCGGGCTGCTCATTGCCCTTTCGCTCGCGGCCGGCGCGGTGCTGGCCGCCCGCCTGCCTGCGGTGGGCCCTCCAGATACGAATGCGGCGCCTCAGCACCCGTTCCGGGACCTGGCCGAGGGATTCACGTACGTCCTCCGGACGCGCTGGGTGAGGAGCAGCGTCCTGTTCGCCGCCGTCATGGGCCTGGTGACGACCGGCGTCCTCGAGGTGCTGCTGCCGGTGCTGCTGCGCGACGGCCACGAGAACGGTGCCGCGGTCTACGGGGCGGTGCTGGCGGCGCTGGGCGTCGGCGGGCTGGTCGGCTCGCTGCTTGCTGGCGGCATGGAGGCGCCGCGGCGGTTCCTGCCCGTAATGGTGGGAGTCTGGGCTCTGGCCTGTGTCCCGCTGGCCCTGCCTGCTTGGACGCTGAACCCCTGGATCATCGGGGCCGGTCTGATGCTCTACGGGGCCGGCATCGGAGTGGGCATGGTGATCTGGGGGACCGTCCTCCAGGCGCACGTGCCCTTGGACATGCTCGGACGGGTGGCGAGCCTGGACTTCTTCGTTTCGATCGCGTTCATGCCGCTGTCCGTCGGGCTCGTGGGGGCGGTCTCCGCCGCCGTCGCCCCAGGAGCACTGTTCGTGGCCGCGGGGATGGTCCCGCTGGCCTTGGCCGGCGTCCTGGCACTGGCCGGGCAACTGCGTTCCGACGAGCCCCACGCGGCGTGACTCGTGCCTCGCGGCGGGGTCGGGCGATGGCTCGGCCCCACCACGCGGCAGGGGGCGCCCCCTGCTGTTCCGACGCTTCAATCGACGCGCCCACTCAGGAGGCCCGCGTGCGTCCCCTGGCCCTCACGGCGCGTAGTCGCACGATGGCAAGGGACTGCTGCACGGATAGGTGACATCTGATCTGTGACGCTGTGAGGCGTTGCTGGAAGGATGAACACCGTGCCCAAGCCCTATCCCCAGGAGTTCCGCGACGACGTCGTGCGCGTCGTCCGCGATCGTGAACCTGGCCAGACCATCAAGCAGATCGCCGCGGACTTCGGCATTGCCGAGTCCTGCCTGCGCAACTGGATGCGCCGGGCGGACGTGGAAGAGGGCTCCACACCCGGAACGAGCGCCGCCGAGCACGCCGAGCTCCGGGAGGCCAAGAAGCGCATCCGGCTGCTGGAGCAGGAGAACGAGGTTCTGCGCCGGGCGGCGGCCTATCTGTCCCAGGCGAACCTGCCGGGAAAATGAAATACCCGCTCGTCCGTGAGCTGGCCGCCGACGGGATCCCCGTCACGGTGACGTGCCGGGTCCTCAAGCTCGCCCGCCAGCCCCTACTACCGCTGGCGCGCCACCCCGGTCACCGACGCCGAACTGGCCGAGGCGTACCTGGCCAACGCGTTGTTCGACGCCCATCGCGACGACCCCGAGTTCGGCTACCGGTACCTGGCCGATGAGGCCCGAGACGCCGGCCACGCCGCGTGTGACCGGACGATGTGGCGGGTGTGCTCGGCCAACGGCTGGTGGAGCGCGTTCGGCAAGAAGCGCGGCAAGAACGGCAAGAAGCCGGGCCCACCGGTCCACGACGATCTGGTGAAACGCGATTTCACCGCCGACGCCCCGAACGAACTCTGGTTGGCCGACATCACCGAACACCGCACCGGTCAAGGCAAGCTCTACCTGTGCGCGGTCAAGGACGTGTACTCCAACCGGATCGTGGGCTACTCGATCAGCGACCGGATGAAGTCGCGCCTGGCCGTGAATGCGCTAAACAATGCCGTGGCCAGACGCACCGAGGTGGCCGGCTGTATCCTGCACACAGACCGCGGATCGCAATTTCGGTCCAGGAAATTCGTCCGCGCCCTGCACCACCACGACATGGTCGGTTCGATGGGCAAGGTCGGTGCCGCCGGTGACAACGCGGCCATGGAGAGCTTCTTCGCGCTGCTGCAGAAGAACGTCCTGGACCGTCGCACCTGGGCCACTCGCCAGGAGCTGCGGATCGCGATCGTCACCTGGATTGAGCGGACCTACCACCGCCGGCGCAGGCAGACAGCCCTGGGCCGATTGACTCCCGTTGAATACGAGACCATCATGACCGCACCGGCCGCTCAGGCAGCCTGACCCACCCTGTCACCTATCCGTGCAGCAGTCCCGACCGGCTCACCGCCCCTCGCTGGCGTCCCAGAAGTCGAGAAGCTCCCGTCCTAGCGCGTCTGCCTCGTCCATGGGCAGCGAGTGCGTGCCCCCAGGCCACACGGTGACCTCGGCTTGTGAAACGAGCCTGGTGACGCGTTCCGCGGCACCCGGACCGCCGGCGAGTGCTGATTCGCCGCCGATGTCGAGCCTCACCGGCATCGTCAAGGAACGCCACTGATCGTCCGTCAAGGTGCGCGGCATGGGCAGCGCAGCCGTATACCCCTGCGTTGCCTCGCTGATCATCACGGACATCGGAGAGCGTTCGGCGACGTCGTCTGTTGTGGTGCCCCCGATCTCCGCCAGCGCGCGGTCCTGCCAGGACTGCGGGGTGGGGAGTGCTGCGATGGTCGACCAGAAGTAGATCGAGGCCGGCATTCCGCTGGCGGCCATGATCGGCTCGAGCAGGGTGAGGGAAGCGACCTGTTCTGGGTGGGCCAGGGCCAGCTCGGTCGCGGTGGCGCCACCGAAGCTGTGACCGACCACGTGGACCGTGTTCATGCCTAACCCGTCGATGGCTTGGGACACCCATGCGCCCTGATCTGCGGGCTCTCCCAGGGGCATCGATTGTGCGCTCAGGCCGGCATCCCCGATCGGATCGAGTGCGATGACAGTGCGCTGTCCGATCCACGACGGCAGATTTTCGGCCCACATCGGTGCACCGCTGGACCGGCCGGGCATGAGGAGGACTGGTGCTCCGGCGTCGTCGGGGCCGTTCCACACGAGGGCATGGACAATGCCGTAGTCCGTCTTCACCTCGCGTGTGACGTCTGGTGCCGGCAGACCGGCGAGGACGTCGCGGTAGGCCCTCTCATAGGCGGACCGCGCCTCCTGAGTGCGCCAGTGCCCGACTTGTGGGTCGGCGGTGAAGAGATCCACCACCTTGCTGGCGGCGAGGCCCAGGATGACCGCGACGGCCACCACCTTCATCACACGACCCACCCGCTGAACGATACGTTTGTATTGCATGACGGTAAGGATACGTTCGTATCGATAGGATGGTCAACATGGATCAGGGCAAAAGAGAAGAGATCTTGGCCGGCGTCTGGCAGGTGATCGCCACCAGGGGAATCGCCGCTGTCAGCGTACGGTCCGTGGCGGAGGCGGCCGGTGTCTCGCCCGGGCGGGTCCAGTACTACTTCACGGCGAAGACGGAGCTCGTCCGTGCCAGTGCGGAGCTGATGCTGCGTGGTGCGGCTGATCACCACTCCGAAGCACTGGGGCCCCGCGACGATCCGACCACGCTGAAGTCCCTGCTGATGCACGCCTTCGGCCCGGCGGCGTCGTCTCGGACCGGGATGGCCGTCTACTACTCCTATGTGGCTGCGGCGGTGTCCGACCCCTGGATCGCCGACCTCCTCGCCGAGGCGAAGAAGGGCCTCGTCGACGCAGTGGCGGCCTGTCTTGCCGCTCAGTGCCCCCAGGTGGCCGACCCGGGTTCAGTGGCCTGGGAGCTCGTTCTGTTGTCCGACGGTGCTGCGCAGGCCGTGTTCCTGGGCGCACTTACAGAGGGCAACGGGCGTGCCCTCATCGAGGCGGCGCTGCGTCGTCTGGAGTGACCTGCCCTCCCGCCGACGCGCGGACCATGGTCGTGGCCTTGGCCGCGGCGTCCTTCCTGGTCGTCGCTCGCCAGGTCGCCATCACTCAGACCGCCCCGTGCTGGATCGCGTCCTGCAGGCACCTTCCCGCGGGGGAATGACCCTCACGTGCGTGTGTGAGCCCGTGATGGACGCAGCATCGCGCCGGCCACCCCGGCTCCGGCGGCGATCAGAAACGCCAGGCGCATGTCCGCGGCCCCCGCCAGGGCGCCCAGAGCGGGGGAGGCCGCGGCCTGGCCGGCGGCGATGGCCAAGAACGCCAGACCCACCCCGGTGGAGGCGCGGCCGGGATAGAGGCGCGTGCCCCAGAGCAGCAGCACCCCGGTCAGGGCGATGTAAATCGCTCCGAATGCGCCTGAGGCGGCGACGGCAACCACCGGGTCCTGCGGCCACAGCGCCCACGCCGCGGTCGCCGCAGCGAAGACGGCCATCAGTCCGGTCCAGGCGGTGGGCAGGGACATCCGTCCCACGAGATCCCCGGCGGCCGCCCCGGCCAACCCGCACGCACCCAGCACGATCCACGCCGCCGTAGCCAGACCGGGCCCGTGACCGCCGGCGGTCTGCAGGAAGTCCTGACCGAACGTCCACCCCGCCGCGCTGGAAGCTCCCATGACCGCGGAGGCGGTGACCAGGGCCCACGCGCCCGGCGGAAACAGTGGGGGCCGCCCGTCGGCCTGCGCAGACTCTGCCTTTGCGCGGGCGGCCCCCTGCCGGCCGGCGGGCACGGTCCTCCAGATCCAGAGGGTGACCAGCGCGGCCAGGGCGGTGAAGATCCACCATCCGGTGCGCCACTGCTCCTGGGTCAGCAGGGCGACGGGGCCGGAGACCATCACCCCTACCCCGGTGCCGGCGTTCACCACCGTCTGGACCCGGTCCTGCCGGGCCGCCGTCACGTGCTCGGAGACCGCGCGGGCCAGGGGCGGGGAGGCCACGCCCGTGCTGGAGCCGGCCACCGCCACCCCGACCCCGAGGACCAACGCTGAAGGGGTCGCGGCGATCATCGCGCACCCGGCCGTGGCCAACGCCCCCGCGGTCACCGCCACCGGGCGTGCCCCAACCCGCGGCGTCAGGGCCGTAGCGGCCAGGATGCCCACGCAGTAGGCCGTGTAGCTGGCCGAGGCGATCAGCCCGGCGGTGGCCGCGTCCAGCGCGAACGCCTCGCGGAAGGCGGGCAAGAACAAGCCGTAGGCGAAGCGGGCAAGCCCATAGCAGGCGGCGATGAGGCTCGCGCCGGCCGCCGTGAGCGCCACTGTGGCCCGAGGGGTGAGGGGGCGGGCGCCGTTGTCGGCCCGTCCGACGGGGGTGGTCTCGGTGCGGGACATCGCGGCGGTCCTATCTGGGCGTGGCCGCCCGACAAAGAGAATTCACCGATCGGTGAATTCTGCAGGAGACTACGTACACTGGTCGGTGAAGTCAACGAGGAGGTCCCATGGCTCAGGTTCAGACGCCGGCGCTCACGCCGGGGGCCCGTCGCATCCTGGACGCGGCGGAACGGCTGTTCTACGCCCAGGGGATCCACGCGGTGGGGGTGGAGGCGATCGCCGCGGAGGCGGGCATGACCAAGCGCACCCTCTACAACCGGTTCGGGTCCAAGGAGGCCCTCGTGGAGGCCTACCTGCGTCAGCGTCACGAGCGGTGGTGGGTGCGCCTGCAGGAGCGCCTGGCCGTGGCGCCGGAGCCGCGGGTGCTGGCGGTGTTCGACTCCTACCGCGATGACGCCGATGGTGCCCTGCACGGGTGCGCGTTCCTCAACGCGGCCGCTGAACTGCGGGGGGACCACCCTGGCCTGACCGTCATCCGGGAACACAAGCAGGCCGTACGGGAGAAAGTCCAGCGCCTGATCGCGGCCGAGCGCGGCAAGGAGGCTGCTCAGCGTCTGGCCGAGCATGTGTTCCTGCTGCTCGAGGGGGCAATCGCGCAGCGCGGCGTCGACCCGGATGGCCGGAGCCTCGAGATCGCCCAGGGATTGGCCAGGGAGCTGCTGGCGGCTTAGTCATCCTCCAGGGCGAGTGCCGTGGCGAACTGATCCGCCGTGATGCTGGGCAGAGCACCCCGCTGGGACAAGAAGTCCTCCAGCAGTTCCCACACACTGCGCACAAGCTCCCGGCGGCCGTGTGTGGCCACTGCGGTCCCCGATACGGCCTTGAGCCCGCGAAGACGGTCGTCGTCGCTGATGGATGCGTACATGCTTCCCATCCAGCTGCGCCGTCGGATCCCCTCTGGTGGCCGGGAGGGGCCGAACTTCACAAGGAAGTCGCCGCTCACGTTGCCGGCCTCGACGGTTCGCACCAGCATGGCCGTCAAGTCCCAGGCGAGGGTTTCGGCGTCCTCGGCTGCCACGAATTCCGGGGTGAGGTCATCCCTGCCGAATCTGCCGTCTCGAGTCACGCCCAGACCTAAGCCGCCGTCCCCGTGGATTTCCAGGCGGGCGCCTTGGGGGTAGTCGGGGCGGGGGAGGTAGGTGTGGTGGTACAGGCCCAACCCCCGCCGCAGCTCGGAGAAGGCGGATGTCCTCAATGCGCTGAGACCCTCGAACGATTGCTCTGGCCGACGGGCCTTCACGGCGTCCAGGAACCGGGTTGCCCCGATAGCGCTCAGTCGACGGGGGTCGACGCGCGGTTGGAGCGGGACGGCCACGGCGGTCATCCAGATGGGAGGCGGCCCCATGATAGTCGTGCCGTTGACAGTGCGTGCGTTCGAGCCCAGTTCAGGGTCGGCGCCGACGGCCACCACGAAGTCGTGAAATCGCTCGCTCACGCTCGCGCGTTGCTCGCGTCGCCGTTGCTCCCGCCGTCGGTAGGCCTCCTCGATCTGGCGTTCGGTCATGTTCGCCGTGTGGGAGCCGTTGCGCCACGGGGCTTGGAACCATCCCTGATCCGACTTGTCTTTGGGAGGGCGGATCAAGTGCGGTGCCTCCGGGCTGGCTGGCACGTGCAATGCCAGGACCCGGCGCCCGTCGTCCCAGATCACGTGTTCGAACTGCACGCCAGAGACAGGTGGGTAGGTGCGGGCCAGGATGGCGCGCCGGATCTGCAGCTCCTGTACTTCGGAGACTTCCCCGACGCTTACGATCGCCATCGGCGTGTTGGAGCGTTTCTCTTGCACTCCGTACACGATCACGCCGCCGTCTCCGTTGGCCATGGCGGCGACATCCTTCGCCAGCTCGCGGGCTTTGGCTTCCAGATCAGGACCCTTGAGGTCGTCAGGTAGGGGGAGCTGGACCTTCCAGTCCAGTTCCTCTTCCTCCTTGAGACTCTCGCGTACTGCGGCCTCGATGTGCTCAGGTTTGAGCTCTGGATCGGTCAGCCCCAGACGGGCGTGAATGCGGGTCCACATGGGGTCAGCGTAGGGGGCTGGCCCCATGGGCGGGCGGGACGGCGGCGATGCCAAGCTCGTCGGAGATTTCCAGAACTTCTGTCGGGCGATTATCCAGATCCTTGAGAGGGGCCGTGCGGGCGAGGGGAAGGAGCAGGCAGCTCAGCGGGCCTCCCCGCCCTTACGTGATGCTCTGACCCATCGGCGTTGCCACGGGGTCTCTACCGCATGGGCGTCGTAGTGCTCCCGGACCCACCGGATGGCGGCCTCTGGTTCGAGACCCTCGTGGCAGGCCAGGGTGGCCAGAATCGTGTCGGTGCGGTCTCGGCCGCCGCCATAGGCGATTTCGACCCAGTTGAGTCCCTGATAGTGGTGTAACCCTCCCCGGCCGCCAACACCGTCCCCAGCATGGACGCGGTCACCGTGGGAGCCTTCGAGTGAACCTTCCACAGCACTCTCGAAAGGGACATCACCACGATGACCGCTCCTCACATTGTCGACCCTGAACGCCTGCTACGCGAAGCGATCGGCGAAGCCTCGCCGGACTTGTTGCGCCACCTGCTGCAGACCGTGATCAACGCCCTGCTCAGCGCTGACGCAGACGCGGTCTGCGGCGCCGAGTACGGCACCGCTTCTGATACCCGCACCGCACAGCGCAACGGGTACCGCCACCGGCCCCTCGACACCCGCGCCGGCACGATCGACGTGGCCATCCCGAAACTGCGCGCCGGCACGTACTTCCCAGAGTGGCTGCTCGAGCGACGCAAGCGGGCCGAGTCCGCGTTGATCACGGTCGTCGCCGACTGCTACCTCGCTGGGGTCTCCACCCGACGCATGGACAAGCTCGTGCGCCAGCTGGGCATCGACTCGCTCTCGAAGTCCCAGGTCAGCCGGATGGCCGCCGAGCTGGACGAGCACATCGACGCGTTCCGGCACCGCCCGCTGGGGGATGCCGGCCCGTTCGTGTTCCTCGCCGCGGACGCCCTGACCATGAAGGTTCGCGAGGGTGGTCGGGTGATCAACGCGGTGGCCATGGTCGCCACCGGCGTCAACGCTGACGGGCGACGTGAGGTACTCGGGCTGCGGGTGGCCACCACGGAGTCAGGCGCGGCGTGGAACGAGTTCTTCGCTGATCTGGTCGCCCGCGGCCTTCACGGGGTGAGACTGGTGACTTCGGACTCCCACCGTGGCCTGGTCGAAGCCATCGCGGCGAACCTGCCCGGGGCCGTGTGGCAGCGGTGCCGCACGCACTATGCCGCGAACCTGATGGCGGTGACCCCGAAGGCCATGTGGCCGGCGGTGAAGGCCATGCTCCACAGCGTCTACGACCAGCCTGACGGGCCCGCGGTGCACGCCCAGTTCGACCGGCTCTTGGACTACGTGGCCGAGCGGTTGCCCGCCGTGGCTGGGCACCTCGATGCTGCTCGGGAGGACATCCTCGCGTTCATCTCGTTCCCGAAGGACGTGTGGTCCCAGATCTGGTCGAACAACCCTGCCGAGCGCCTGAATCGGGAGATCCGGCGCCGCACGGACGCGGTGGGCATCTTCCCGAACCGGGATGCCGTGGTGCGGCTCGTGGGGGCCGTGTTGGCTGAGCAGACGGATGAGTGGGCCGAGGGCCGCCGGTACCTCGGTCTCGAGCTGCTGGCCCGCTGCCGCGAGCCCCTCACGCAAGAACCGGGCACCGTGATGGGCACGGAGGTGATGCCGGCCCTGGCCTGATTCTCATGCCTCGAAGACGGTTACACCACTTCCAGGGACTTGACCTTTCGACCCGGTGATGGGTGCTGAGCTGCAAGGCCTGGTCGATCGCGGCCCGGGCCTGGCGGGAGTCGAGGGGCAGACCGAAGTCCGGCCACGGCACCCGGACGTGAGGCCGGGAGGGGTGGGGTCGGCGCCACAGGGCGTAGACCCCCCCAGTCGGGCTCTTGCTGTACGGGTGCGGACCATCGGCGTCCGCGGACCAGTCGTCCGCTGGGCAGGGGGAGGACGCCTGCGTCGTCGGGTTCCCATGTGGCCATGGGCCCATCCTGAGTCCCCTCCGGCCGTCGAAGGAAGGGCGAACCCAGTCGTGAGCGTGGCGCGTTACGCGGCGGTGCCCAATAATCCGGTCTATCCATATGTGTCAAGTCTTGGAGAGCTCAATCGCGTATGAATCATATCCGCGCGTTTGTGAAATCTTCGCTGCATCTCGACAGCTGCATCTCGACAACCGGGCGATGGCGCAGGGCACAAGGGAAGGCGAGGTGGTGTTGTTGAGATGCAGCGAAGATTTCACACGACACGCGGCGAACTCTTCGCAGAGCCGGATGATCGGCGAGGTCTGCGAAAAGTAGTCCTCAATCGCTGGCGGTGGTGACAACGTCGCCGGTCAGTACCTCTGGCTGACCGCCCTGACCCCTGTGCCGCAGATATGCCCCTGGGGTGCACAAGGGATCGCGTTCATGCCTCGAAGGCGATTCATGAGGTCATGCCACCTGGCCGCACGATGTCGGCTGCCGGTACGCAGGGCAGATAGGCCAGTTCGGAGGCCGACCGCGGGCTATCAGCCAGTGTCGCTCTTGCCTGCTACCTTGCGAATCTGCACTGAAGGGTGTTGTGCGGCGATGGTTAGCAGTTGAGAAACGGCAGCTCCTCCCGAAGGAGTCTGTAGTCCGGAAACAACCGCCGAGGCACTCCGCCTTCCGCCAAACTTCAGGGCCTGCGACAGGATAGTCACGACGCCCGTAGATGCGCGGTCTGCAACGACCAACCTACTCAGCCCTCTGAGGGGACTGCCGCACGTTTAGGTGACAGTTGGGGTGTCAGGCCGCGAGGCTCACGGCCGGGTTCATGATGGCCTCGTATTCGACGGGGGTCAATCGGCCCAGGCGGGCCTGTCGGCGGTGTCGGTGATACGTCCTTTCGATCCAGGTGATGATTGCGATTCGGAGCTCTTCTCGGGTCCGCCAACGCTTACGGTCCAGAACGTTCTTCTGTAGCAGCGCGAAGAAGGACTCCATGGCGGCGTTGTCTCCGGCAGCACCGACTTGGCCCATCGAGCCGATGAGGTGATGACGGTTCAGGGCGTGCACGAACTTCCGTGACCGGAACTGGGCGGGTTCAACCGGTCGTTGCAACACCGTTCGTCGTGAGCGAGCGTAGCTGCTCGGCGAAGACCTCCGCTGGCGTCTTCCAGTCCAGGACCTTCCTGGGCCTGTTGTTCAGCGTGTACGCGACTGCTGCGAGGTCCTGGGCCGACCACCTCGACAGGTCCGTGCCCTTGGGGAAGTACTGCCGCAGCACCCCGTTCGTGTTCTCGTTCGTCGGCCGCTGCCATGGTGAGTGCGGGTCGGCGAAGAACACCTTCGTGCCCGTGTCCATCGTGAACCTGGCATGCCCGGCCAGCTCCTTGCCCCGGTCCCACGTCAGGCTCTGCCGCAGCTGCTCCGGCACGTCCGCCATCGCCTTGATCAGGGCCGCGGTCATCGCCTCGGCCCCGTACCCGCCCAGCGAGGGCCCGTTCTTCACCGGCGGCTGCTCACCCCATCCCTGCAGGCGGGGCAAGTGGACCAGGATCGTGGCCCGGCTCTTGCGCTCGGCCAGAGTCCCGATCGCTGAACGCCCGGTCCCGATGATCAGGTCCCCTTCCCAGTGCCCGGGCACAGCACGATCAGCGGCCTCGGGTGGGCGCTTGCTGAACACCACGTCCTCGGTGACGTGGCCCTGGGGCTTGTTCCGGGTGCGTGCCCGCGGCTCGCGCAGAGCCCGCCCGGTACGCAGGCACGCGACGAGCTCATGCTTGAGCGCCCCACGCCCCTGGATGAACAGCGACTGGTAGATCGCTTCATGAGAGATCCGCATGGACTCATCATCCGGGAACTCCACGCGCAGCCGGTGGCTGATCTGCTCAGGACTCCACGCCGTAGACCACCGC
Source organism: Micrococcus sp. 63XJN7_8_ISO-PGPR-S23-253 (assembly GCF_056173425.1). Lineage (NCBI taxonomy): Bacteria > Bacillati > Actinomycetota > Actinomycetes > Micrococcales > Micrococcaceae > Micrococcus > Micrococcus sp. 63XJN7_8_ISO-PGPR-S23-253. The sequence continues at coordinate 2,238,443 of NZ_CM149673.1, read as the reverse complement.
CGGTCCGCCCGGCGCGGTTTCATCTTCCGCCCCTTGAACCCGGGCCCGACCGGTCCTGGCACGGCCACGCCATCGGGGCCCAGAACCACCCCGTTCAGCCGTGCCTGGACGTAGTCGTGCAGCCGCTGGTTCGTGGCCAGTTTCGCCGGCTTGGGGCGCCTGGCCGCCTGCTGGGCCTTCCACTGCGCCACCGTGGCCCGGTACTCCTTCCCCCCGGAACGTGTGGCGCAGTTGCGGCGCAGCTCACGACTGATCGTGCCCGGGTCACGTCCCAGGGCACGCCCGATCTGGCGCACCCCGTGGCCCTGGGCGTGGAGGATCGCGATCTCCTCACGCTCAGCGAAGGACAGGTACCGGCCGGTGGGCTCGACCAGGGGTAGTGGGGTCATCCCGCCAGCGTGACGGAACCAGCGCGCCCCGACGGGCCAGGACACGCCCACACTCAGGGACGCCTCGACCGTGGTGACGCCAGTGGCGATCACCCGCCAGAACTGGCGTTGGACCTCCCGTGAGGGCTGCGGCCTGCCAGGAGAACGCATCGGGGCCCGCAAGGCCCGATCCGCTCTCCACTGCCGCCGTGTCCCCTCCGGCACGTCACTGATCTTCCTCGCCCAGTCCTTGCTGGCCATCGCCCATACCTCCAATGATTCTGGGGGTGTTGCGACGACCGATTGAATCCACCCTGGCTGCCCCTGTCACTGTGGTGCACCAGGCCATGCCGGTCGCGGCTGGCGCCGGTGGAGACCAGTGCGTGCTTAAGGGCGAGCAACGGCAGCCCCGCGGTGTGAAGGTTGTCCGAGACCGCCCATCCCACGATGCGCCGGGAGTAGACGTCGGTGATGAAAGCGACATAGCAGAACCCGCCCAGGATCCTGACGTAGGTGATGTCAGCGACCCACAGCTGGTTCGGCCGCTCGGCGGTGAAGCAGCGCTCCACGAGGTCAGGACGAGCATCCGGCTCGCCTGCCGGCCTCGTGGTGATCGGCTTGCGGCCGCGCCGAACCCCTTCCACGCCGGCGAGCTTCATCAGGCGGGCGACCTGGTCACGGCCGATCTCCCACCCGGCGCGGCGCATCGCGTGGTGCATCTTGCGGACCCCGTAGACGCCTAGGGCGTGTCTGAGAATAGATGCACGAGTCAGCTGAGACCCTGGGGACATGTCCCGGTTCCAGATGCTCTCCGACGCCCAATGGGAGTTGATCGCCCCGATGCTCCCGACCCGGACCGGCCGCGCCGGCAGGCCGTTCGCCGACGCCCGCACCATGGTGGAGGCGATCATCTACCGGTACCGGTGCGGAATCGCTTGGAGGGATCTGCCCGAGGTCTACGGGCCCTGGCAGACCGTGTGGACCTGGCATCGGCGCTTGGCCGAGAAAGGCACCTGGGACACGGTGCTGGCCACGCTGACCGCCGCCGCTGACGCCGAAGGCCTGATCGATTGGTCGGTCTCGGTGGACTCCACGATCGCCCGCGCCCACCAGCACGCGACGAACATCACCCGCCACACAGGGGGATGGATCGAACTACAAGAATCCGCGTGAGGAGCCGGCCGATCACGGCATCGGGCGCTCCCGTGGCGGGCTGAGCACGAAGATCCATCAGCTCGTCGATGGGACCGGGCTGCCGCTGGTCAGCCTGATCACCCCCGGCCAGGCAGGGGACTCCCCGATGCTGCTTCCTCTTCTGGAGCAGCTGCGCGTGACCCGGCCAGTAGGGCGGCCCCGGACCCGCCCCGAGGCCGTGCTGGGCGATAAGGCGTACTCCTCCCGGGCGATCCGCACCCACCTACGTGCCCGCGGGATCAAAGCGGTCATCCCCGAACCGGCCGACCAGCAGGGCCACCGCAGACGGCGCGGTGCCCGCGGCGGGCGCCCCGTCAGCCTCGACGCGGACGCCTACAAGGGCCGCAACGTCATCGAGCGTCAGTACGCTCACCTGAAGCAGTGGCGGGGTCTGGCGACCCGGTATGACAAGTACGCGATCATCTACAGGGCCGCTGTGGTCCTGAATGCTGTGCTCGCATGGTCAAAACGATTGTCAGACATGCCCTAGTTCTCCGCGTGGATCCGGCGGAGTTCCTCCACGAGGATCCCGTCCCGCAGCGTTCTCGAAGACCTGGGTCGTGTCTTCGCGGCGCGGTAGCCGCGGGAGGTGATGAACCCACATTCCGTCGCACGCAGGGTGCGACAGATGGCCTCGACCCCGAATTGATCGCGGTGTTCGTCGATGAACCGGATCATCTCGTCGTGGGGCGGTCGAGTTCCCTGGCGAAAAAAGCCGAGGCGGCTTTGAGGATCTCGTTCGCGCGCCTGGCTTCAGCGAGCTCACGTTTGAGGCGCTTGTTTTCCTCCTGCATGCTCTCGCCGGCAGGCGCTGGTGCTATCTGGTGGCCGTGGCGGTTGCACCAGATGCGCAGCGTCTCTTCACCGACTCCGACCTGCGGGGCGATGGCTCGGATGGAGTGCGAGCGAGGCCCTCCTTGAGCGGCTTGGCGTTCCAGGACCATCCGCACAGCGCGCTCACGCAGCTCGGGGGTGTACTTCTTGGGCATGTTCCGATTCTCCTTCAGTTGGATCGGAACGAAACCCAGGGCGCTTCAAGTCGCCGGTGCGTGCGTGTCCGATGAGTGCTGACCGCTTTCTCCTGCGCAGGCGCGTCTGGTTGACGCCGGTGACCTTCCTCTGGGTGGTGAGGTAGGCGGAGGCGACGATGTCGGCAGCCTTCGCGGCATGCTCGCTCAAGAGGCTGGTGGCGCTCCGCAGAGGGCTCAGCCCGGTGCGAGGGGACTGTTCGGTCGCTGAAGTGAGCGACAGTTCGTCGTACCGGATGCTCCAGAAGACGGTGCCGTCTTCGACGAGATCGGCCAGTTTGGCGACGAACCAGGACTCGCCGATGGCCGCGGTGAGGGTCAGACCGTCCTCCAGCGCGGAACGCGCAGTAGGCTCCACGCCCCTCAGCCGGGTCTTCCCGGAGATGGCCCAGACGGAGGGTCTGCGGTATCGGACGTTCTTCCTCGGCCCCCGCAGCTCATGTAGTTCTCGACGAACGGTGGAGTCGGCACCGTCGGCACCCACGACTTGTGAGGCCGTGATGTTGGGCCTGCCGTCGATGGTGAGCCGGAGCCCGCCCGGGGTGTTCTTGATGGCGGTGACGTGGTGGCCGTTGCGGACGTCGATGCCCTGGTAGTACGCCGTGTGCTCGAGCAGGCGGTGCAGGTTCTGTCGGGGCATGATTCGAGATCCCGCGAGAGCAGGAGCCCTGAAGAGCTCTGGAATACCTCTGGTCCCGATGTCGAGCACGGGCTTGGTGAAGGGCACGCTCTCGCGGAGGACGACTCCCTCCATCCCGATCCCGTCGAGCGTGGGGAGGTCGGTCTGGGTGAAGACGATGGTGCGGGGGTCTGTCGTGCTGTGTTCCTCCTTCTCCAGGACGGTGACGGTGTGCCCGGCTTCGGTCAGTGCGAGGGCGTGGATGAGACCGGTGATGCCTCCGCCGACGATGAGGTGGAGGCAGGCCTCGTCCACGGGAGCCAGGACAGCAGGTTTTTCCAAGCCATGGCGGGTTCCTTTCTGATGTTCGGGCGCTGCTCCTCGGGAGGGCGGGCGGTCTTCAGTGCGCTTGCGAGGTGAGGGTGTGATGGCGGGGCACCAGGACCGTGACCGCGATGGCGACGGCGGTCATGACGATGAAGCCGACAAGGCCGGTCTGGGACAGGGCGGTGGTGAAGGCATCGTTGGCCAGCGGCATGAGCTCGGCGGACCCGGTGGAGGAGGCGACGCTTGCAGCGCCGCTGATCGATTCCCGAACAGCGTCCGCCTGGGCATCGGTCAGTCCCAGTGCGCTGATGTCACGCGGGGACAATCCCGAGTTGTAGACGGCGCTGGCGACGCTGCCCAGGATCGCCACACCAAGGACGGCTCCAAGCTCATAGCTGGTCTCTTCCAGCGCTGCGGCGTTGCCGGCCTTGTCCTGCGGCGCGCCAGACATGATCAGTGCCGACCCCACGGCAAGCGAACTGCCTCCGGTGCCGAGCAGGACCAAGGCGATAGCCATCGACGTGTAGGTCAGCGGCTGCGGGGCGAGGTAGATGGCCAGGAAGCCCAGGCCAGCGATGGCGAGGCCACCGCCGAGCACGGCGCGGGGTCCGACGAGGGCGGCCAGTCGTGGCGCGAGCGGGGAGGCGATGCCCACGGCGAACACCGCGGGGAGCATGGCCAAGCCAGCCTGCAACGGAGAGACTCCGAGGACGACCTGCAACCACTGTGCCGACAGCAGCAGCAGCGCAGACATCGCGAACATGAAGGACAGCGCGGCGAGGATGCCGGCAGTGAACGTCGAGCTGCGGAACAGCCGCAACTCAAGCATCGGGTTGGGCCGACGCAGGCACCTGCGGACGAACCACGCCAGCGCCGCGGCCCCGACCAGGAAGGAGACCCACGACACCGGGTCGGTCAGGCCCTCCTTCGCGATGTGCTTGATCGACCAGACCAGCGCCACCATCCCACCGACAATCGCGATGGTCCCGGCCGTGTCCCAGCTGGGCGGGACGGCCGCCCTGTACTCGGGCAGCAGGAAGAGCCCGGCGATCACCGCGATCACCATCAGGGGCACGTTGATCAAGAAAGCAGCGTGCCAGGTGCTGTACTCCAGCAGCAGCCCGCCGACGACTGGCCCGATGGCCATGCCGACCGAGGACACAGCGGCCCAGATGCCGAGCGCGGTGGCCCTCTCGCGCGGATCGGTGAAGATGACACGGATCATCGACAGTGTCGTCGGCATGATCATCGCGCCCCCGATCCCGAGGAGCGAACGGATCGCGATGAGGGTTCCCGCATCCTGCGCGAACAGCACCAGCAGTGAGGCAAGGGCGAACACCGCAAACCCGCCGAGAAGGATTCGTTTGCGACCAAAACGATCAGCGATCGCGCTCATGGGCACCAACAGTCCGGCGAGGACCAGGGAGTAGATGTCCACGATCCACAGCTGCTGCGCGGACGTCGCCTCGAGATCCGCTGTGATGTGGGGGAGGGCGACGTTCAGGATCGTCATGTCGATGCTGATGACGACGAGGCTGGCGCTGAGAACCGCCAGCGCTGCCCAGCGTCGCGTCTTGCTCAACGGTGATGTCTTCAGGGTCAGGTCTGTGCTCACGCCGACTCGCTTTCAGGACGGAGCAGCGCGACGAACGCGCGCTCGAGGGTGTTCAGGTCGATCGGTGTGCCCGTCAGCGTCGTGTGCATGCTGGCACCGTCGATGAAGACGACGATGGCGCGGGCGGTGGCGGGGTCGGTCCAGCCCGAGGCGAGCTCGACGAAACCGTCAACCCATCGCAGAGCGATGTGTCGCAGATCTTCATGCTGGGAAGCAGCGCTATAGAGGGCCGCGTCTGCCCGCACCTGCGCGGTGTCCGTGAGGTAGTCGTGCAGCAGCCGGGCGAGGACTCGAGGGTCGCCGTCGGCGGCGGCGACCTGCTCAGCAAGGTCGGTGAGCTCGACGGTCACCTCCTCCGCAAGCTGGCACACCGCGGCTTCCCGCAGGTCGTGCAGCGAGCTGAAGTAGTAGGTAGTAGCTCCCAGAGGAACACCGGCGCGCTGCGCCACCGCGCGATGCGAAAGGGTCGACCCTTCCAAGAGCATCTCCGTCGCCGCCCGCACGATCTCCTGCCGTCTCCGCTCAGGATCCCTCTTCCGCCGTGTAGGCGATGCACCCTCGGCACCCATCTGATCCTCACTTTCCTCGTCTTGACGCCAGTACTGTACCAGCGTACTAGTACTGGTGTACAGTAGCTGTATACGTACCGAGCAGGAGGAGATCTATGGGCCCCGCAAGCGCAACGGGACGACGTGCACTGGTCGTCGGCGGAGGAATCGCCGGCAGCGCCACAGCATGGTGGCTGCATCACACCGGCTGGCAGGTGACGCTGATCGATGCGAACGAGTCAGCACCGAGCGGCGGCTACGTCCTCGACCTCGACGCGGTCGCGCAGAAGATCCTCCGGCGGATGGGTGTCAGCGACGTCATCGACAGCGTGAGCACACCCAGTCCGGCGACGACCTTCCGCCTCACCAAGGGTGCCCGTCCGTTGCAGATGACCTTCTCTGGCGGGACCTCTCGCCTGGCGCATCGCGCCCGGCTGATTGAGAAGCTGCTGGCGCATGTGCCCTCAGGAGTGGAGACGCGGCTCGGCTGTCGGCTGTCATCCCTGGAGCACCGATCCGATGACGTCGTGGCGCGATTCGACGACGGAACGCGCGGCATCTTCGATCTCGTCGTCGGGGCCGACGGAGTGAACTCCACGGTGCGTAGCCTCGTCTTCTCACCTCGCGAGGCCAGTCTCTACCGCAACGGCCTCTCCCACGTCTGGGCGACGGTGGATCACGCCATGGAGGGCCCGAACGCTGTGGTCGTCGGTCGTCACCGGACGGTCGTGTTCGCCTACCCGCTGCCCGCGGTCGGCGCGACGCAGATCGTAGCCGCGCTCCCGTCCCCCGACGCACCCCGGAATGATCCGCGTGCGCCGGCTGTGGCTGTCGCGCGGGCGCTGCGCAGCATCGGCGGAGAACTGAACCCGATCGCTAACGGAATGCTCGAGACGACCGACGTGCTGCTTACTCGCTTCACCCAGGTGCGCACCACCCACTGGTCAACTCGCAGAGTCGTCCTCGTCGGAGACGCGGCGCACTGCATCGATCCCCTCTCCGGCCTCGGCGCCCACGGAGCCCTGCTCGGCGCCGTAACGTTGGCCCAGAAGCTCCGCGAGCACGGACCGGACGATCCGGCCGCCTTCGCTGAGTACGAGCAGACGGTGCGCCCCTTCGTCGAGAGCCGCCAAGAGGTCACCGCGCGAGCCGTGGAGTACATCACCCACCCCACGTTCCGAGATCGCTCCACCAATGCGCTGGGATCCGTCGCTGCAGGTCTTCGCGCGGCCCCTGCGCTACTCACGACCGGCGGGCGGGAACGCCTCGCCGGTATCGCCGCCTTCGGCTAACTCTCGCCCGCTACGGAGGTTCGCGGCGGCAATCTCCTCTATGCCGACCCTTTTGGGTATACCCCTTTACACACCCCCCGCCCCCACGAGACCATCACGTCAGAGACGGTCCTAAACCGGGTCGTTGGACACAAGTGCCGGAGGGTCTTAGGCGTGGTTGGACAGACAGTGGCCTATGTGCGGGTCAGCTCGGCTGAGCAGAACCTGGACCGCCAGCTCGAGGCGGTGGGGGAGTGCGACCGGATCTTCGAAGACAAGATCTCCGGCAGCTCCCGCGCCAAGCGCGCCGGGTTGGCGGAGCTGATGCGGTACGTGCGGGAGGGGGACCTGGTGAAGGTCCCCTCCATGGACCGGTTGGGCCGCGACACTCGGGACCTGTACGCGATCGTGGATGAGCTCACCGCCAAGGGGTGTGCTGTGCAGTTCGTGTCAGAGCGGATCACCGTGGACAAGTCCGGCACCTCCCCGGTGGACGGGTTGATGTTGGGGATCCTGGCTGCGTTCGCTGAGTTCGAGCGCCGGCGGATCAAGGAGCGCCAGGCCGAGGGCATCGCCCTGGCCAAGGCTCGGGGCAAGTACGTGCAGGCCCCGAAGCTCTCGGACACCGACGTGGAGCAGGCGTGCGTGATGATCGAGATGGGGATCCCGAAGGCTGAGGTGGCGCGCACGTTCGGGGTGAGCCGGCAGACTCTGTACTCCTCATTGCGTAGGTTCGCTTCCGGACGTGGGTAACCGTCCCGCGTGGGCCACTCATTTTGAATCCGCTCTGGCAATATGGCCTATTTATGAGGATTTGAGCAGAGCCTCCTCGTATAAGGAGAGGTCAACGGCAGGCGCTGTGCCGATGGCCTGGAGTCGTCTGAAGAGTCTCAGGCAGAACCAGAGTAGTTGCGTACTCTCAGGTGAGAAGTGGAGACCTGCTTCAAGCATCTCTTTGTTGTAGGGTGGCGTGGTGTTATCGAAGGCAGAATCCAACAGGGCAAGACCCATGTCTAGGCGCGCATCCCCAGTATGATCTTGAATGTGCTTTTTCCCCGTCTCACCCCTCATACCTGTCGTCCACTCCGACTTGAGTGCAAGGATTCCCGAAAGGATGGGTCGCTGCTCAGGACGGGGGCCTTCGTGGGTCCCGTGGATATCAACGATCTTTTCACTAGTCCGCGTCAGTTGGCGCACCGAAGCTGCTTTCCGGGCGGCATAGCGTAGGTTCGAAGCATTTATTTTTTGCTTCACCTCGAACACGGCGTAAATGCTCTCCACTGGCACGATCCGCTCCCCCGCGGGTGACTCGAACCAGATGGGGGCGTATTGGCGGTCGTAAATAGCGATATCGATCTGGTGGCTTTGGCCGCCGGTGATATCCAGGGCGTGTACAGGGCCGACTTCATAACGTCCTGGCAGGTAGGTGCGAAGCATTCTCGTCCAGTTCGCCTCGGAGGCATTACCGATGGAGGTTGGATGGTCGGTGAACTCCAGAGGGATACCGAGTTCTGCGGAGAGGGTACGTTGCCGAGCCTGAAAGGCTAAATTCAGATCAATTGGTGAACTCATGGGGGTTATCCTTTCTGCTGGAGGCAACTTCTAGCACTAGTCGCTGGAGGTTGCCATCTGGATTCGCTTCCCGCGCGTGGCTGATCCAGTCTGTTGCGGTGCGGGCGACGACAACTAGGAGCACATCATGCGCCCCCGCCTTGGCCAGCTGGCGCAGGGCGAGCGAGTCAGTCTCACTCGGACCGTTCGGTCCGGGATGACTGTGCCACTCACCGATGTACCCCGTAGTGTTTTCGGGGCCTAATGCCCTCGTCTGCCTCAACGTTGCTGCAGCTATGGTCGCGTCCCGGCGATAGCGCACAGAGGTCGCTGTGGGATCAGGGACCTCGACGCATTGCACTATGTGCGGTTCGGTCTCGATGTAGTAGCCGAGAAGCAGGCCGCCCGTCTCACGTGGCAGGGCGCGGCTCGCTGCCTGGGTGAGCTCTGTCCAGGCATCAGCATTGATGGTCGCAACTCTCACGTTGGCAGCTCGAACAATGCGCGTGACTCGCCCGCGGGGGGCACCTCTTCGCCACAGAGCAGCCTGATCGCAAGCCGGGCTCCCATTCCAGCGGTTTCTATTACTGCAGCCGGTGGTGTCGGTGAGATCGGGTCCCCGCAGCCGGTCTCATACTCGCCTTCGATGGCACCTTCCAGAGGGTCCATCGACAGAGGCTCAGCTGCATTGAGAGGCGGACAGATGTCCGCTCGCCCGAACTGGCCCTGGCCCACGATTGCGACATGAAGGAACCGCGCGCCTGAAAGACGGGCCGCGTGTTGGAGCATGTGCCACACGAGCCGGCTGCCCGTGCAGTCGATCACGAGGTCGCGCGAGTCCATCAAGCTCACAGCATCGGCAAGAGTCTTGACGGGTCCCGCGCCGGTCATGCTCGACCCCGGGTCGCGGAGAAGGGCCGAGGCGCACACTGCTGTGGTCTTCGTCTGCCCGACGAACGCGGGTGAAGCTGCGTGGCGAACTAGGTTGCCCGGTAGCAACTTGTCGAAGTCGTGGACGCGCAGGTCTCCTACTCCGCTTCGATCGAGCACCTCCGCCACGTAGGATCCGATGCTGCCGGCGCCGATGACTGAGACTGACTTCTTGCGAAGGGCGGGGGCATGCCAACCGGCGCGGCGTCGTTGCGCTTGTGCTCTCTCTGCGACGGAGATGTAAGTGAGAGGGGCCTTGTCCTCGAGCCAGAACCCTATATAGCCGTCGCCCGCTCCTCGTCGGTAGCGCATGGCGACCAAAAGGGGCCGGCCAGTCTCCAGGAACTTGCCTATAGCTGGTCTGTCGCTTCCACAGGCAGCAACGAGGTCGGATGGTGAGATCACCGGCTTTGCGAGTTCACCGAGGTCGATCGCAACACCGTTCAGGAAGCGGTCGGGTTTGCGGTTCTTCCGCCGAGCCCCCTGTTGGCCAGGTGTCGCAGCTGGAGGAGGAGGCGTCTTCGCCCGCTTGACGCGCATCACTCCGTGAGCGTCTGGCAGCGATGATATGAACCATCCGGGTGAGAGACCGTCCCAGCGGTCAATCAGTAGTGAAGGGTGCACGGTGGAGCCGTTGACTTTGAGGAAGCGAGGCTGGTGGTAGGCCTCCAGATCGAGTTGGGGGGAGTCCTTGATCCACCCGGCGGCGTCGTTGGCGATCCAACTCTCGATGCGTTCGATGAGAATCGTTGGGTCGAGCCAAGGAATGCCTGCCTGGCCCTCCTCGGTCCAGAGGCAGAGGATCCCTTCCGGTCCGCTATGCCATCCGAGGTCTGTGGCCCTGTCGGGCAGGGACACGTTCGGCGGAGAGAAGGGATAGCTCGGCTGCAGCGTCACCCGCACCAGCTCACGTCGGGGCCCCAGCCGACCGGTCCATTCCCACTCAGTAGGGAGGTCGCCTGAGTGCTGGGTGCGGAAACCTCGCCGGTTCAGTCCCTCGTCGAGGCGGCGGACGGCCGTATCCAGGAAATCACGTGTGGCATCGTTCATCCGAACGTGGGAGAGTCACCGCTGGGCAGGCTAGCGTAGCCGGGGCGCACACTCGCGGCTTGCTCCGTCCCAGCCGACCGCGGAAGCAATGGGAAGACTGCTTCGCCCTCGGTGGTCAGTCCTAACAGTTCATGGAAGGCCTGCGCTGCGGCGTGGTCGTCTATCTCGTCCAGGGCGACGCGAGCACTCGTAGCAGCATGCTCCCACGCAGCTACAACAGCTTCCAGCTCTTCTGTCGTGGCCCGTACATGCAATTTCTGCCCAGGGACAGCAGGGTTTAGAAGTGGCGCGCTGCCGTCGGCATGGGCACGTAACAGCGGCACCATCGCCTCCAGTGCCACGGTGTAGTACTCCGCAATGGAGGACGGTAAGTCGGGGGCTCCTTCCGTTGGGATGTTCTGGAAGGCGTGGAAAGCGGCAACCTCAACAAAGAATCCACCCGGTTTCGCAGTCCCCATCAAAGCGCGACGCGTCTGGCGGAGCAGCTTCACCGTAGGAACGTACTTCTTATCGTGTGTAGCGTTGCATCCGCTGGTGAGTTCATTGAAGCGAAGGGGATGGGTCGTCTCCCAACCCTCCCCCTTATTAGGGATTTCCCATAGGTCCCCGACAGGTCGTGCTGGCACGACGTCGACGTGAAGGTCATAGACCGGGAAGTCCACCTTCACCGACCGGTCGTTGCGCGATACTCGATCGCCGTATTCTTCGGAGAGGGCGGAGAGGAACCGATCAAGCAAGTCTTGAGGGTCAACATCTACAGGCAAGTCCGGCAACTGACAGAAGACGTCCGCATCCTTGACGCGTCGGATCGAAACCTGCCTCCGGTAGGAGCCGATGAGGAGCGTCTCCAGTCCCCAATCCTTGAAATCTTCCCTGGAATTGAGCACGCGTCGTACCTCTTCGTGTGCTTCAGCAGCATGTTCGGCATCCTCCGCTGGCTCGATTGCTGCCAAGGCATCTCGAAATTGTTTGCTCAAGACTGCCATGAGGCCCCCTCCCGCTGACCTTCAATCAGCACTAGTAAGTGGGCTTCAGGATAGCGCGCACATGGACCCGGTGGATGGCCGCAGGTGCTCGGGACTACTCGGTAGCTGGTCCCCAAAGGGCCGGTGCGACTTCGAGGGCATCTTGGCCGTGGGCGGGCCATATTGCCCTGGAAGCGAGCGTAGTGGTCATGGATGCCGCTTCGACTGTGCGGCCGAAGTCGCGGTTTGTCGACTGAGAAGGTCCGACCTTTGCCACCGGGGCTGGTCCTTCCACCCCATTCGTCGTACCGGACGGGGTTACGAAGCCCTCTCTGCGTAACGGGCGAAGAGCAACTCCTGACGCTCGAGCTCTGTGCGGCATCGCCGCGGGGCGCCCATGATCCGGTCCATCACGGTGTCCAACCCGTCGTGGGCTCTCACCAGGACCGGGTCCATGCCCAGGGGCGCGTAGTGCTGGGCCAGGGAGCGTCCGGGATGGAGGGCCCGGGCTTCGAGGACTTTCTGGCCGGCCTTGGCTAGAGAGGCTCGGTCCTTGTCGATCAAAGCAGGAAGGGGGAAGCCGTTCCAGGTGATCGTGCTGGAGAACGAAATGCGGGACTCCAGCCGTCCTCCGACGGTCTTCATCCAGGTGATGAACATCGAGGAGGAGGCCACGGCGAAGACGATGCCGTCGGGGTCCACGGCACCGTAGACCTTGTTGGAGATGATGACGTCGGGCTCGAAGTGGGCCACGGGCAGGTAGGCGCGCCCCTCACTGCTGACTTCTGGGATCCCGACGAAGGGCACATCGGAAACGAGGCCGCGCTGGCGGAACAGGTGGGGGAAGCGTGCCCAGTCCCGGGTGGAAGCGGCCTTGGACTTGGCACGTTCGACGGCGACACCCTCGAGGCGACGTTTGAGCTCGGGGGAGCGGGAGGGCGCATCCGGGTCCATGTCGGCCAGCCAGAGGCACCAGCGCTGCTGGCCGCGGATCAACTCGACCGCACCGACGTAAGGGCGCACGTAGGGGGCCATCACGGGGTCGGCCATCACGGCCTGGTACTGCTCTGCGGTGACGATGAGGTTGCCGTCATCCGTGGGCTTGGAGCCATAGACGACCTCCGGCATGTCGGGGGCGAGCGGGATGCTGCGCTTCTCCACCAACACGTTGGGCCCATCCACCAGGTAGGCGTTGATCGTCTTCACCCCGGGCACCTCGCGGGCCTCACCGCGCGCATGCTCGTATTTGAACAGGCGCGCCCTGGCGTCGGGGTCGCGGGTGAAGCCGACGATCACGCAGTGCACCGCGGCCTTGCCGGGGGCCTGGGAGTCCCACGCGAAGGTGCGGTGGGCGAACTTGATCCGCCAGCCAGCCTGGAAGATTGGGGCGAACAAGCGGGCCGGCTGGTCCCCCTGAACGATGGAGTTCGTGGTCACGAACGCCCACTCCCCATCCCGCTCATCCAGCAGGCGCAGGGTGAGTGCGTGCCAGGAGGTCACGAAGTCCAGGCGGGAAAGCTGCTTGTCACCACCCCAGGCGGCCTGCATCAGGGCCAGCTGGGCAGCCGTGCGGGTGTGGTCGCCCAGGAACGGGGGGTTGCCGAACACGAACGTGCGCCCGGCCGGGGTCGGCAGGGCCTCGGCCCAGTCGAGGGTGAGCGCGTCGTGCTGGTAGATGGTCGCGGTGATCTTGATCGGCAGGCGGTCCGGGGCCTGGCCGAGGGCCGCGGCGAGCTGCCGGTTGGCTTGGTGGTCCACGAGGAACATGGCGGTCTCGGCGATCTTGGCCGGCCACCAGTTGATCTCGATCCCGTAGAACCGGTCGATGTGGATCCGCTGGTCCAAGCTCACGTCCAGGGACAGGTCCTGGGACCCAGTACGACGGCGCTGGTCAGCCAGCAGGTCCGTCTCGATCTCGCGCAGCTTGGCGTAGGCCAGGTTCAAGAAGTTGCCGGCCCCGCAGGCCGGGTCGACATAGATGTTGGCGGCCATCTCCTCGATCAGGCCGATCACCTCACGCCGGGAGGTGGTCTTGTTCTGGATGAGCCGGTCCGCTCGGGCGCGGTACTCGTCCAGGAAGAGCGGGCCGATGGTCTTGAGGATGTTCTCCTCGGAGGTGTAGTGCTCCCCGTCCCCGCGGCGGGCCTGCTTGGACTTGACCAGTTGGAACATGGAGCCGAATACGGCCGGGGAGATCTGGGTCCACCGGAACCGGCAGGCGGCCACGAGCGCGTCCCGGAAGTTGTTGGTGAGGAACCCGGCGGTGGAGGTGCCGTCGAAGATGCCGCCGTTGACGTAGGGGAAGCGGGCCAGGGAGTCCGGCACACCGCGGCGCCGGTTCTCGGGGGTGTTGAGCACGCGGAAGAGGGCGTCGAGCTGGGGGCCGAGGTTGTCGGCGGTGGTGTCCCACTCCACCCAACGCTGGAACAGGTCGGCCTCCCACAGGCCGGCGTCGTCGCCGTAGAGCAGGAACAGCAGCCGGGTGAGCAGGATCGAGGCCTGCTGGGTGGCGAACTCCTCCTCCTCGGCGTCCTCGGGGGCCTCCTCGCCCACGGGCACGTCCACCTCGTCTCCGACGAGGGCGGTGAACATAGAGGCCATCAGCTGCGCGGCCGCGATGGAGGCCTCTTGCTCCTCGGCCTTGGTCACGGTGTCCCGGCCGGCCAGGAACATCAGCTGGTCCACGTGATCGGCGGCCTCTTGCACGGTGAACTCGGCCACCCAGCCGGCCTCGCCCAGACGTTCGACGCGGATGCGGGCGAAGTCGGTGACGAGCACGTACTTGGGCCACTCGTGCTGACCGATGGATCCGCCGGCCAGGTAGTCCAGGGCCTGGGCGTGGGCGACGTCGAGGTCGGCACCCAGGGACTTGGCCTCGCCCAGGGCGACGCCGGACCAGAAGAAGTCGATGTAGCCGGCCCCGCCGGTGGAGGCGCGCGCGGCCCCGCGCTCGAACAGGTCGATGCGCTCGGGGATCACCCCGAAGGTTCGCAGCAGGTCGGACCAGAACTGCTGGGCGAAGGACTTCTCCGTGTGGGTCTGTCCATCGGCGCGCCAGCGGTCGATGCGCTGACCCCAGGCATGTCCGAAGTCGTCCAGGGCTGTGCGGATGACGCCGCGATCTGCAAGTTGCTCCACAGGCACAACGTACAGCGACCTGAGCAAGCCCCCTCATCTGAGATAACCGGTTCGGGAGCCACGCCGCCGGCGTAGAGGGGGCAGGGGGGTGGTGTAGCTCTGCCTAGGATCGGTGGCGATGCACCCTCGCATCGCGTCATCCACTCGAGCAAGGAACTCGCCCATGTCACGACGCTCTCTGGCTTCTCTGGCCACTGCTGCTGCTTTAGTCGCCACCGCTGTCCTCGGGGGTGCGGGATCGGCGGCAGCCGGCACCACGTACTCGGCCCCGTTGCGCACGGCTGTGGCGTCGTTGCCGGTCGCGGCGGAGAACAATGCCGGCTATGACCGGGCCGCCCAGTTCGGGGACTGGAAGGATGCGAACAGGGACTGCCAGAACACTCGGGCAGAGGTGTTGATCGCAGAGTCCAAGACCACCCCGAAGTTCACGACGGCCCGTAAGTGCACGGTGGCCACGGGCAAGTGGGTGAGCAGCTGGGATCTGCGCACGCACACGTCTGCATCGACGGTGCAGATCGATCACATGGTGCCCGTGCATGAGGCGTGGGGCTCGGGAGCCCGGTACTGGACCAAGGCCAAGCGGGTGGCGTTCTACAACGACTTGGGGGATGCCCGGTCGCTGAACGCGCAGACCTCGGCGTTGAACTCGGCCAAGCAGGCCCGCGGTCCGGAGCAGTGGCTGCCGCCGAAGAACCAGTGCAAGTACATCGCTGACTGGACCGCGGTGAAGATCCGCTGGGGGTTGAAGGCTGACGCCACGGAGAAGGCGTTCTTGGTGAAGAAGGCCGCCTCCTGCGCAAACACCACCCTGAAGGTGACCCGGTACTGAGGCTGCACGGCCGCAATGGTGCCCATTCCCTAGACGTTGACGGCTGCGCGTGTGGGCATTGGTCTGTACGGGGGCTGGCTCGAGGACTTGTGTTCGTACGCATGTCTGTCAGCGCCGCCCCTCTCCTGGAGCTTGCCGAGAGTCGAGGCGTCTGCTTCCTGCTGCGAGCCCGTCGGCTACCCCCGCCACCCTGTCCAGAGGTCTCGAGGCACCCGCCGTATGGGGCTTCTGCCGTCTTGAGCAGGCGTGGTCCTGGAGCTCCGGTCGTCCGGAGAGCGCGAACCTGCTACGGGGGTCTTACCTCGCGGCAGGGGACCGCTTCACCGTGCGGGTCGGGGTGTCGTTGTCGGCATTGGGAAGGTGGCGGTGCAGGACGCGTGGAGTCGGGGCGGCCCGCGGCAGGAGGCCCGGAACGCCGGCCACAAACGACCGTTTGCGGCGCTCGAGGGGGAGTGGTGGCTGACTGTCAAGACGCGGCGAAGATCGCACGCGACTCGTGAAGGGCAGTTCCTTGGAGGGCTCTGGGGCGGAGAGTGTCAGACGACTCAGCTCCGGTTGGACTCGATCCATCCGTGGCGGCGTACGCCGGCGTCCTGCCGTGTGCCACAGTCGAGCACGGTGAATCCCGCCGTGATCAACAGGCGGGAGAGCCCATCGACCGGCCAGTGCCACGCCGTGGTGACGGCGTGGTCGAAGGCCTCCACCTGGTTTGACGCGAAGAAGCCCAGCAGCAGTGACCCGCCAGGGCGCAGCGCCTGGTGCGCGCGCTCCAGGAGGGCAGGCATCTCCACCGGCGGCGTGTGGATGATTGAGTACCAGCCCAGGATCCCGTTGAAGGCGGCTACGGGCAGGGTCTGGAACGAGCCCGGCTCCACGCGTACCTCCGGGTGGGTGCGGTGTGCGTGGGTCACGAACTCTTCGACCGGCTCGATGCCCGTCACCTCATGGCCCCGCGAGGCCAGGTGCGCGGTCCAGTGGGCCGGCCCGCAGCCGACGTCGGCCAGAACCCCATCCACCCGGTCGGCCCAGGCTTCGACCAGGAGCCTGTCGTCCTCGGCCACGGCGTCCATGGTCCCCAGCAGCTCCGTGTACTCGGCCGCGCGGGCGCCATAGGCGGCCGAGCTGGTGGAAAGTCCTTCCCGGGCGGCGTCGTCAGGGGTCACCGCTGCCCCCCCCGCCGGCGCGAGGACCTGCCAGAGCTCGTGGTCCTGCCAGCGACCGGCGATCTTCAGGTACTGCGGGGCCAGGCCGTAACGCTCGAACCCGTGGCGCTGCAGCACCCGACGCGACGCATGGTTGTGGTGCAGGATCTCAGCCTGCACCCGGTGCAGTCCGAGCTCGCCGAAGGCGACCTCCAGGGCCTGCCCGACGGCGGCGGTCGCCACGCCGCGGCCCGTCGCCTCGCGGGCGACCCAGTAGCCGATCGAGCAGAACTGGCCGGCCCCGCGGACCACGCTGGCCAGGGTGAGACGACCGAAGATCGAGCCCACCTCGTCGGTGATGAGGTACGCGTAGGAGCGGTCCGCGGCGCGGTCACGGTCTGCCTGCTCGAGGGTCTCGCGTTGGCCGGCCTCGGTGAACCATCGGGCGGGGCGCTCCGGCTCCCACGGGGCCAGATGCTCGCGCTGCGACACGGCCAGCGCCGCGAGAGTCGGGGCGTCTGCGGGAACGGCGGGACGCAGATGGATGGTCATGGTCGGAGTGTAAGGACCCGCCGCGGTTGGGCAGAGACGCCCGTGGGCCGCGTCAGGAGGATTCCGACGCCGCCGTCGAACTCGATGCCGGCGAAGCGCGGACCGGTCTCCAGGGTCGTGAAGCCGAGCGAGTGGTGCAACGCGAGCGATGGTGCATTGCGGGCATTCACAACGCTGTGGAGGGTGTCTCCGTGGAGCGCTCCGACGGCCTCGATCACAGCCTGCAGCAGACGGTGACCGATGCCTCGGTGGCGAAAGGCGGGATCCACGGTGAGCCCGGCAGTGAGCCACTGCGCTGGGCCTCCAGGATGCAGAGGGGTCCGGGTGGCACCAGACCAGCCCACGACCTCGGTCCCCTCGGGCAGGGCGGCCTCGGCCACGACCAGGACGGGGGCCCGGTCGAGCAACCAGTGAGCGGCCGGAGCGTGGTCCGACGGTGTGCCGCCACGGGCCGCCATGACGACCGCCAGGGCCGGGCCGTCGTCAGGACGTGCCGGACGGATCGCCACGTTCGGTTGCGGGGCGATGTGATTCTGCGGCTGCGTGGTCATGCCGAGGGAATCTACGCGTGGAGCAGGATGCGCTCCACGACCTCCTCCGGGGTCTCTGCAGCCGTGATGCGGTGCTCGGCCACGAAGTCGAGGGGCTGCCAGCCGTGGTGCCAGCTGGCCATCTCCTCGGCGCTGAAGTCGCCGGCCTTGGGGCGTGTTGCGTGGCGGCGGACGGTCTCCGCGAAGGTGAGGTCGAAGGCGTAGAAGCGGGCGTCGTCGCTGGCGGCGGCGATCCGTTGGAGCATTGGCCCGTAGCGGCCGGCGTGGAAGATTCCGTCCAGGATCACGTGATGGCCCCGGGCCAGGCAGTGGCGCGCGGCCGCCTCGAGCAGGTCCGCATGGGCGAGGCTCTCCTGCTCCCGCTCGGCGTACACATCCCGTCGGAAGTGGTCCTGGCTGAGCACGGCGACCGGACCGTCCAACTGGGATTGGAGCAGACGGGCGACGGTGGTCTTGCCGGAGGCCGCGTTGCCGCGGAGCACGACGAGCATTCAGTGAATCTCCAGTTCTATGTGCGGTTCCGGGAGTTCGTCAATGACACCCGGGTCTACAGAGCGTCAAGCGTTCAGGTGTAGAGATGCAGCGAAGATTTCACACGACACGCGGTGAACCCTTCTCGGAGCAAAACCTTCAGCGGGGTCTGTGAAATGTACCCCTCGGCCGCCGAGAGAGTCATCAACGCCCAGGGTCAGTACATCTAGGGCATGTCTGACAATCGTTTTGACCATGCGAGCACAGCATTCAGGACCACAGCGGCCCTGTAGATGATCGCGTACTTGTCATACCGGGTCGCCAGACCCCGCCACTGCTTCAGGTGAGCGTACTGACGCTCGATGACGTTGCGGCCCTTGTAGGCGTCCGCGTCGAGGCTGACGGGGCGCCCGCCGCGGGCACCGCGCCGTCTGCGGTGGCCCTGCTGGTCGGCCGGTTCGGGGATGACCGCTTTGATCCCGCGGGCACGTAGGTGGGTGCGGATCGCCCGGGAGGAGTACGCCTTATCGCCCAGCACGGCCTCGGGGCGGGTCCGGGGCCGCCCTACTGGCCGGGTCACGCGCAGCTGCTCCAGAAGAGGAAGCAGCATCGGGGAGTCCCCTGCCTGGCCGGGGGTGATCAGGCTGACCAGCGGCAGCCCGGTCCCATCGACGAGCTGATGGATCTTCGTGCTCAGCCCGCCACGGGAGCGCCCGATGCCGTGATCGGCCGGCTCCTCACGCGGATTCTTGTAGTTCGATCCATCCCCCTGTGTGGCGGGTGATGTTCGTCGCGTGCTGGTGGGCGCGGGCGATCGTGGAGTCCACCGAGACCGACCAATCGATCAGGCCTTCGGCGTCAGCGGCGGCGGTCAGCGTGGCCAGCACCGTGTCCCAGGTGCCTTTCTCGGCCAAGCGCCGATGCCAGGTCCACACGGTCTGCCAGGGCCCGTAGACCTCGGGCAGATCCCTCCAAGCGATTCCGCACCGGTACCGGTAGATGATCGCCTCCACCATGGTGCGGGCGTCGGCGAACGGCCTGCCGGCGCGGCCGGTCCGGGTCGGGAGCATCGGGGCGATCAACTCCCATTGGGCGTCGGAGAGCATCTGGAACCGGGACATGTCCCCAGGGTCTCAGCTGACTCGTGCATCTATTCTCAGACACGCCCTAGCCGACCACCCTGACCGCTGCGTCGCGGACATGTCCCAGGCGCGCGCCTGACAGTGCGCTCATGCCGGGAAGGCGATTCTGAGGCCGTGCCACCTGCCGCTCGACTTCCGCCTCAGGCACCGGGTGCAGAGGAGTCACCTCTCGTGGTCGACGGCGGGCTATCAGTCGGGGATGCTCTCGCGTGCAGCCTTGCGAATCTGTGCTGAAGCGTGCTGCGAGGCAAAGGTCAGCAGTTGAGAAACAGCTGGCGGGCGTGAAGCAGGAACTGGTGACAGCTGATCGTTAGTGCCGGGAGGCTGAGGATGAGTCGTTGGCGGCCGTGCATCCGGTGAGCAGGAAAGCACCGACCACGACGGTGATTGCAGCGGTTTTCGTTCCGCCGTACTTCGGGAATGGCCTGAAGTTTTTCATGGGATTCCTTCCCGTGTCTGCCCGTGGTGCCAATTGGCCTTACTACCCCATAGGGGTAGTGCCTACCTGCGTGACGCGGAAGCGCCCCCGCCCGGAACGAGCCCGGGAGGGGCACTGCGTTCAGTCGTGCTTGCTGATTTCCGGTTCATGTTCGGCAATGTGCTCGGTCTCGATCTGGAAGGTCGAGTGATGGATGGAGACCTCGAAGTGTCCTGCGACGCAATCTTTGATCTCGTGGAGCGTCTGCGCGGCACGACCGTCGGTGAAACACTCGTCCTCGACGACGACGTGGGCGGTCAGGATCGGCAGGCCGGTCGCCACAGTGGAGGCGTGCAGGTCATGGACATCTTTGACATGGTCAAGTTCGAGGATGTGCGAACGCACCTTGTCGAGGTCGAGGCCCTTGGGAGTGAACTCCATAAGGACGCCAGTGGTCTCGCGCATGAGCTTGAACGCGCGAGGCACGATCAATGCGGCGATAAGCAGTCCGGCGATGGCATCGGCCTGCATGAACCCGGTCGTGGCGATGACGATCGCCGCGATGATCACTCCGAGCGACCCGAGGGCATCATTGAGAACTTCGAGGAACGCGGCACGCATGTTGAAGTTCGAGCCGCGGCTGGAGGCGAGGATGGTGATGGCGATGATGTTCGCGACCAGGCCGATGATGCCGAATATCAGCAGTTCGCTTGCGGGCACCTCCGGCGGCTCGAACAGTCGCCGGATGCCTTCGATGGCGGCGTAGGTGCCCACCGCCAGCAGCAGTGCCGACTGTCCGAGGGCTGCGATCACTTCGATACGCCGGAACCCCCAGGTGCGCTTGGAGTTGGCGGGCTTGAGCATCAGCGTCGCGGCGATCAGTGCGACCAGCAGCCCGGAGGCATCGGTAATGGCATGGGCGGTGTCGGTCAGCAGTGCGAGGCTGCCGGTGATGATCGAGCCGATGGCCTGGGCGACGACGATCGTCGCGGTGATCGAGAATGCGATCCAGAGTTTCTTGCGGAAATCTCCGGGGTGACCGGTCTCGCTGGCGGCGGGGCCGTGATTGTGTCCTGCGCCCATGACTACTTCTTGTCCGTATCTGTCGCGTGGTGGGTATGTGGGAGTCGCAGGTGCGTGCAGAGCAGGGTCTGCGTGCCGGTGGCATCGAGGAGGCGTTCGGCAGCGGCGATGAGGGTACGCAGGAGCTCGGACTGTGCCAGCGAGTACCAGGTGGAGCGCCCTTCCGGGCGCATCGTCGCCAGGCCGCACTCGACGAGGAAGCCGACATGCTTGCTCACCGTGGACTGGGCCAGGCCCATGTGCTCGACCAGGTCCCGGACCCGGTGCTCCCCGGAGGCGAGGTGCTGCACGATCGCTAACCTCGTCGGCTCCGCAAATGCCTGGAACAGGTGGGCGTACGCTACTGTCGCCACTTCGTCGAGGGTTGCCCCCTCCTCTTGAATCATCGTCATAGGGCGATCATATCGCGCTAGAGCGATATTGTCGAGTGTGATCTGTTGCTCCGACACGGAATGAAGCTCAGGGGTCCCGTCGCACCCGAGGATGGGCTACCTGGGGGATGGTCGGTCGCATAGCTGCAGTGGGGAGCTACGTCAGCTGACCATCGGCCCCGGTGGAGAGCAGGCGGGGTGGGGAGCCGATGTCGATGAGTCGGGTGAAGTAGTCCTGTGCGCAGGTGGCGACGACCCCCACCTGCGGGTGGCTCCTCCTCTGCCCTGGCCAGGTCAGCGCCACGGTCACCCGTGGGGCATCCTCGATGGGCAGATAGACCACCTCCGGCGCGCGGTGATTGTGCGTTGTCGCCTCTGCAGTGATGCCGATGGCGTCGCCGACAGCGATGCGGGTTAACCACTCGTCCGTGTTCGCCACCGAGATCGTGCGCGGCATGCGAGCAGTCGTACTCCACAGCTCCCCGGTGGCCGTCGGAGCGGTCGCCCAGACCGCCACCGGCCCGTCAGCGAGATCGGCTAGGGTCACCGACTCCTGCCGGGCACGCGAGTCGGTACTCGTCACCGATGCAACCAGGCGTTCGGTGAACAGCGGTAACCGCTCCAAACCCGGGACTGCTGAAGGTTCGGTTGACACCTGATCTGTGGGGACATGAGGTCCCCGCTGGAAGGATGTCGACATGCCTGCAGCACACCCCAAGGAGTTCCGTGACGACGTGGTCGCGGTCGCCCGTCGTGGCGAGGCCCCGATCGCTCAGCTCGCCAAGGACTTCGGGATCTCCGAGTCCTGCCTACGCAACTGGCTCCATCAGGCCGATGTCGAGGACGGCCACCGTCCCGGCGTGACCAAGACCGAGAACGAGGAGCTGCGCGAGGCGCGGAAGAAGATCCGCTTGCTGGAGCAGGAGAACGAGGTCCTGCGCCGCGCCGCGGCGTACCTGTCGCAGGCGAACTTGAGGCTGGGTCAGAGCCCAAAATGACCTACCCGCTGGTCCGTGACCTTGCCGTCGACGGGATCCCCGTGACGGTGACCTGCCGGGTGCTGAAGTTCTCGACCCAGGCGTTCTATGCCTGGTGCGCCGACCCGGTCAGCGAGCGGGACCTGGTCGACGCCTACGCGATGAACGCCGCGTTCGAGGTCCACCGTGACGACCCTGGGTTCGGGTACCGGTTCATCGCCGACGAGCTCGCCGCGGCCGGGCACGAGATCTCGGAGCGGCGGGTATGGAAGATCTGCTCCCAAGCACAGATCGTCTCCGCCCACGCCCGCACTCGTGGCCGGTGGAAGAAGCCGGGCCCGCCCGTGCACGACGACCTCGTCGAGCGGGACTTCACCGCGACAGGCCCGAACCGGTTGTGGCTGACCGACATCACCGAGCACGCCACCGCCGAGGGGAAGCTGTACCTGTGCGCGGTCAAGGACGTGTGGTCGCGCCGGATCGTCGGCTACTCGATCGACGACCGGATGCCGGCCGCCCTCGCGGTTGACGCCCTCGAGATGGCCGTCGCCCGCCGCGGCCCGGGCGAGGTCACCGGCTGCGTGGTGCACGCCGATAGGGGCAGCCAGTTCCGTGCTCGGCCCTACGTCACCGCCTTGCACCGGGCCGGACTGGTCGGGTCGATGGGACGGGTGGCCTCCAGCGCGGACAACGCCGCGATGGAGTCCTTCTTCGCCCTCCTGCAGAAGAACGTCCTGAACAGCCGCCGGTGGAGCAGCCGCGCTGAGCTGCGGCTGGCGATCGTCACCTGGATCGAACGGACCTACCACCGCCGACGCCGGCAGCGCGCCCTTGGAAAGACGACACCGGTCGAGTTTGAGACCATCTACTGGCCGACGAAAGCGGCCTGAACCACCACACCCGAAGTGTCAACCGAACCTTCAGCAGTCCCCCCGGACCAATGGCACGTTTGGGTGAAGAAGAGCGGATGAGTGCGGCATCGATCGCCCCCGTCGCGCAGGGCCCAGATCGGGTCCGTCGGGCGACTGTATTCGATGAGCTCAGCGTGCCCACGCTTCCATTCCTGGAACAGAGGCAAGGTGTGACGGCCAAAGCCGGCCCAGGCGCAACGGCACCAGGATGCGCAGTGAGGCCGTGGTGCGATCTTCCAGGTGAAAAGGTAGGTTTGAATCCGGTTCCGAGAAGGGCACATGGGCCTGGGTCCGACGATCAGACTCTGTTGTGAGCCGCGGCCCGCCCTCGCCCTCGCAACGTTCAAGTGAGTAGATCCTGGAACGGCCGAACTTCAGACGGATGCCGTAGCCGCCGTTGGGTCCGTCAGGCAGAAACTCTGCCCCCAATTCTTCGAGGGCGGCCCGCACACGCTCCTGCTTCTTCTCCGACAAGTCGTGTCGCCCCTTCTCGAAGTCGCGCAACTCTTCCTTGGTCACGTTGGCTTCGCGGGCGATATATTGGGCGCTCACCTTCACGAGGATGCGCGCGGCGCGTGTCATGTCACCGTTGAAGATGTGCTGGCTCTCCATCACTCGCCTCCTGCGACGTGTGTCCTATTGGGCTCAGCGGGAAGTGGAGGTGCCTACGGGATTCGAACCCGTGTAAACGGTTTTGCAGGCCGCTGCCTATCCTCTCGGCCAAGGCACCAAGTCGCCGGCGAAGTCAGTCGCCCGGCGTGAGGCCAGCAACCAGGTTGAAGGCGCCGGTGAGAATGTTCAGCGACACGACCCCGACGACATCAGAGATCTCACGGTCGCTGTACCCGTATCCCCGAAGCTCGTCAATCTGCTCGTCGGTGATCGACGTAGGCTCACGGTAGACCTGGAGGCCGAGCGCGATCATCGCCGCGACCGGGCTGGTCATCGCCGTACCCTGCTGGGCGAGTGCGATCTCGTCATCGCTGACCCCGAGCGATCGTGCCGCGCTGATGTGCGAGGCCAGGCACATTCCGCATCCCTGCTTCGACTGCACGGCGATCGAAACGAGCTCGCTGACTTTACGGTCGAGCTTGGCGCGACGCATGGCTTTGCTCAGGTCGAGATAACCGCCGAGCACCGCCGGGGAGTGCGCCATCGTCGAGACCATGTCTCCGACCTGGCCGTGCCGCTCGACGAGATCGCCGAGCAAGTCTCGTGAGGCCCCCACTGCGGTCTCAGGGGTTAATCGGGAAAAACGGGGCATGATGCCTCCTCTGTCAGTTCGGTCGCAAGTTCGAGGTGGGAGAACCTGCACGAGTGCGTTCCTGCTGCTGATGTTCGGCATGGAAGATCGCAGCCTCAGCCAGCGCCCCGGCATGCACACCGTTCAATAGGTAGAAGTCGCGGGACTCGCGTCGCTGCCGACTCACGATCCCGGCCGACTCCAGGCGGTGAAGCTCGTGGGAGGTCTGGTCGACGGGAAGGTCGACGATGTCCGCCAGATGATTGGCAGAGACCTCGATGTCGCGAATGGCGAGGATCATCTTCACACTCACCGGATTCGCCAGCAACGCGAAGACTCCGACCGCCGCATTCAGATGCGGTGTGTCATACGTGGCGTGCACGTGCTCAACCTTCTTCATAGTCATCAATACTACCCCATACCCCTATAGGGTATCAAGGGTTATTCAATCGATGTGACGGACTCGGAAACGCGTGGCCGGGTGCGGCGGATCGGGGTGAGGCCAGAGGCGACGGGTCCGCGCAGGAGCACGTGTCCAGTCGGGAGGGTCAACCGCGTCCAACGGCCGGCGGTTGAGATCGTGGCCCCGTTTCCTCGGCTGAGGAACCCGAAGACGTAGGCGGCGAACGCAACGCCTTGTGGCAGCGATGCGAGTGCCGTGTCCGGGGTACCCCAAACCGTGCCCCGGATCTTGCGGACGACATCGTCGCCGGGTTTGTCGGGAAGTGCTTGGGCGACGGCCTCGATGCCGGCACGGGCGCTGCGCATCAGCGTCAGGCTGGACACATCCGCAATAAGTCTCCACCCGTGTTGCGGGGGTTCGACGCTGGTCCAGGCGGGTGCCAGCGCGGTTTCCGGCAACGCCAGGGTCAGGGGGTCGGCGGTCGCGGTCAGGGTGTCGACGGTGACGTCGCACTGCAGCTCGGGGTCGGAGCGGAGCGTGCGAAGGACGAGGATCGTAGGAGTGCGGTCGAGCGGACCACGGGGCGTTAGCGCGGCTGCGCTCATGCGCAGCAGCCCGGCCGCGGCCTGCAAGCGCACGCCATGGGCACCGGCCTGCGCGGCCCGCTTAGCGAAGGTGAGCGCGTCGCGGGCGGACGGCGCGTCGGCAAGGAGCAAGCGCGCTGGCATCCTGAGGGTTTGTGCCCGCCGTGTCCTGGAACGCGGTGATCGGGGTCCGGGTTCAGGAGCGAACGAGCCGGTTGATGGCGTCGGTGGCTTCCTGGATCTTCTCGACGGCCGCCTCGTCGCTGAGCTTGGCGGCATCAAGCACGCAGTGCTTGAGATGGTCGTCGAGCAGACCAGTCGCAACCCCCTGGAGGGCACGGGTCAGAGCGGAGACCTGGGTGAGGATGTCGATGCAGTACTTCTCCTCATCGATCATCTTCGCGATCCCACGCGCCTGTCCTTCGATGCGCTTCATGCGGCCGAGATAGCGCTCCTTGTCGCTGATGTAGCCGTGCTGGTGGGAATCGGTATCGACAGACATGGGCATGTCCTTACTTCTGGCGCTCCAGGACGGAACGCGTGCTGGCTTCGGGTGTGAGGTCGATGCGCCGCAGCAGCTGGGCGTTGAGCGCGACAACCACGGTGGAGGCTGACATCAGGATCGCGCCGATCGACATTGGCAGGACGAATCCCACCGGTGCCAGGATACCGGCCGCCAACGGCACCGAAAGAAGGTTGTAGCCGGCGGCCCACCACAGGTTCTGCTTCATCTTGCCGTATGCGCGTCGCGACAGCTGGATGATCGAGAGCACGCTGCGTGGGTCGGAACTGGCCAGGATCACCCCGGCCGAGGCGATGGCGACATCGGTGCCCGCGCCGATCGCGATGCCGACATCGGCCTGCGCCAGAGCCGGGGCGTCGTTGACGCCGTCGCCGACCATCGCGACCCTCTTGCCCTCTTCCTGCAGCTGGGAGACCTTCGCGGACTTGTCCTCCGGGCGCACGCCGGCGAAGACGCGGTCGATGCCGAGCTCCCGTCCGACCTCGTTCGCGACCGCCTCGGCATCGCCGGTGATCATGACGACCTCGACACCGAGGGCGTGGAGGGCGTCGACGGCGTCGCGGGATTCTGGCCGGACCTCGTCGGCGAGCCTCAGCCCGCCGACCACCTGGCCGCCGCGGAGAACGTGCAGAATGATCGCGCCCTCGGAGCGCCATGCCTCGGCCGTGCCGACCTCGTGCTGACCGGTCTCCTCGAGCAGCCGGGGCCCGCCGACGCGGACCTCCTGGCCGGAGACGGTCGCGGTGACGCCGACGGCGGGCGAGGATGAGAAGCCGCTGGCCTGCTGGAGGGCAAGGCCCTTGTCCTTGGCGGCGGTGACGATGGCCTTGGCGAGCGGGTGCTCGCTGTCGGCCTCGGCCGAGGCAGCGAGGGCGAGGACCTGGTCGGCGTCGAGTTCGCCGGTCGGCTCGACGCCGGTGACGGTGGGCTCGCCCTTGGTCAGCGTGCCGGTCTTGTCGAACAGCACCGCGTCGACCTGCCGCATGGACTCCAGCGCCAGGCGGTCCTTCACTAGGACGCCTCCGCGGGCGGCTCGCTCGGTGGCGATGGAGACGACCAGCGGGATCGCCAGGCCGAGGGCGTGGGGGCAGGCGATGACGAGCACGGTGATGGTGCGCACGACGGCCTCGTCGGGCATGCCGATGAGCGTCCAGACGACCGCAGTGACCAGCGCCGCGCCAAGAGCGAACCAGAACAGCCAGGCCGCGGCCTTGTCGGCGATCCGCTGGGCGCGGGAGGATGAGTTCTGCGCCTCGGCGACGAGCCGGTTGATGCCGGCCAGGGCGGTGTCGTCACCGGTGGCGGTAATCTCCACCCGCAGACCGGAGTCGGTGGCGACGGTGCCGGCGGTGACGGTCTGGCCCTCGCCGCGAGAGACCGGGCGGGACTCGCCGGTGATCATGGACTCGTCCATGTCGGCGCGGCCGTCGACGATGGTTCCGTCGGCCGGGACGCTGCCGCCGGGGCGCACGATGACCACGTCGCCCACGTCGAGGTCGGCTGGGGCCACCTTGACGACGTTCTCGCCCTCGACGCGCTCGGCCTCGTCTGGCAGCAGTGCCGCCAACGAGTCGAGCGCCGAGGTGGTCTGGGCCAGGGAGCGCATCTCGATCCAATGGCCCAGCAGCATGATGACGATCAGCAGCGCCAGTTCCCACCAGAATTCGAGCTCGTGATGGACGAGCCCGAGCGTGGCGGCCCAGGAGGCGAAGAAGGCCACCGTGATCGCCAGAGCGATGAGTAGCATCATCCCGGGCTTGCGGGACTTCAACTCGCTGACGGCACCGGTGAGGAAGGGCCTGCCGCCCCAGACGTACATGACGGTGCCCAGTGCCGCGGCGACCCAGCCCGCCCAGCCGGGGACCTCGTAGCCCAGCAGCATGGCGAACATCGGTGAGAGGGCAACCGCGGGGATGGCGATGACGAGGTTGATCCAAAACAGCCGGCGGAACTGGCCAACGTGGTCCCCGTGCCCGCCATGGCCGCTGTGATCTCCGTGCCCACCGTGCTGGGCATGCTCATCGTGGCCGCCGTGCTCGTCGAGGCCCGTGTGGCCTGAGTGCTGCCCGTGGTCCATGGCGTGGCCCTGATGCCCGGTGTGCTGACCCTCGCGCGTGCCGTGCGCATCCGCCGAGGCGTGCGCGGACACAGACCCGTGGTGATGCTCGCCGTGGGCGGGTGTATCGGTTTCATGGCCGTGGTGCTGGTGTGAGTTCGGGTCCGTCATGATTCCTCTCCTCCGTCATCGAGCCAGGCCGATTGCCGCTCACCCGGTGGCCGGGCAAGCGAACGTCGGCTCAGGACGCTGGTTGGATCTCGCTCTCGACGACCCACTTGTGGTTCGTCATCTTCATGCCGTCCGTCTCGTAGTCGACCATGTAGACCGTCTCATCGGTGGACGAAGCGATGGTGGCCTTTACGCCTTCCATGCCTTCCATGTGCTCGGCGAGCAGAGTCACCTCTGTGCCGTCGGCCAGACGCTCGTCGCCGGCATCCTCAATTTCTTCCTGCACGACCCACTTGTGATCAGTGACGGGGTCGCCGCCACCTGCGGGCGTGTAGTTCACGGAGTACGTGTACGTGTCGAATGCGCCGGAAATCGTTGCTGTAGCCCCTTCCATGCCTTCCATGTGGTCGGCCGTGAGCTGCACCTCGGTACCGACAGGGTAGGTGGGCTCACTGGCTTCGGCGATACCCTCGGGTGCCGGTCCGCCGTCCATCGGGTGCTCCATCTCCTCATCACCGCTTTCTGCGTTGTTGCCGCCGTGGCCCTGATGCTCCTCAGTAGCCGAAGGGTCGGTCTGCTGGTCGTCGTCTGCTCCGCTGGCGCAACCGGCGAGCACGAGCGCCACTCCGAGCGCTCCCGCTGCCAGTCCTGTTCGCAGTCTCCTCTGCATGTCATTTCCTTTCATCAATATGCCTACCCTATACCCCTAGGGGGTACTAGTCAAGACTTGTGTGTTGTGTCGGTATGGATCAATCGGAAACCCCTTCTCAGAGGGTCTGCTCGTGTTGGATGGGCAATGCGGCGATGAGGGGATGGTCGAAGCCCGTCGGTCCGATCTTCGCGGCTCCTCCGGGAGAACCCAACTCGTCGAAGAACTCGACGTTGGCCTTGTAGTAGTCAGACCATTCGTCGGGCAGGTCGTCTTCGTAGTAGATGGCCTCGACGGGGCAGACCGGTTCGCAGGCTCCGCAGTCGACGCATTCGTCGGGGTGGATGTAGAGCGAGCGTTCGCCCTCGTAGATGCAGTCGACAGGACATTCGTCGATGCAGGCGCGGTCCTTGACGTCCACGCAGGGAAGCGCGATCACGTAGGTCATGGCTGCTCCTCTCGGTCGGGTGCGGATCGGCGGTGAGAGCCGGTGGGAGGCTCGGGGAAGTCGTCAGTCTCTGCCGGGCCTGCGGCCGGGTGCGGGATGCGCAGGCGCAGGACGGTGGCGACGAGGCTGAGGGCGATGATGATCGCACCGAGGATCGTCATCGTCCCCGACAGGGTGAGCACCGGCACGAGCAATCCGGCGACGATGGTGGGCACGCCGAATGCCAGGTAGGCAACTGTGTAGATCACAGCCATCACGGCGGCGCGTTCCGACGATGCCGTGTGGGGCATGAGTGTGCGCAGTACCCCGAGGAACGCTGTGCCGAACCCGGAACCGACGATCGCGACCGAGGCGACATAGGCTGAGTAGGAACCGAGTGCGAGGGCGCCGATGCTCACTGCGGTGCCGAACGCCAGGGCACTGGTCGCATACAGGCTGATGGTGCGGGCGGAACGCCGCTGTAGGACGGACGAGGCGGTGACTCCGGAGATCGCCAGTGCGAAGATGACGATCCCAGCTTGGGTGTGCGTGGAGCCCCCAAGCTCACTGCCGACGAGGTCGGCTCCGAGCGCGAGGAAAAGCCCGTTGGTCGCCCACCCGGCGATGATCACGGGCACTCCGGCGGTGAACATGCGGCGCAGGTGCGGTGGCACGGTGAACCGCGGACGGAGGTCGCCACGTCGTATCTGGGTCTTCGGGACCAGTTCCGGTGTGCTCCACACGACCGTTGCCACGATGAGGAAGGCAAGCACGAGCGACCCGAAGACGGCAGTTGTCGGTTCGGAGGTGAGATCGAGGAGAAGTGCAGCACCGAGAGCCCCGGCCCCAAGGCCAATCATCGGGCCGATCGTGTTCCACAGGGCTGCGATGTTCCGATGTGACGGGGACTCGAAGTCGATCATCATCGCCGACAGCGCCGGGATCAGCAGACCCGCTGCGAGCCCTTGCAAGGCTCGGGCGACCAGGAGCGCCGCGAGGCTACCGGCGAACCAGAACATGGCCACGCTCAGCGCCAGCGCCAAAGAACCGGCGGCCACGACCGGACGTCGGCCGACGTGGTCGGAGAGTGGTCCGAGGTAGAGCAGCGCGGCCAGGAGGGTGAAGGTGTAGACCGCGAACACGAGTGTGGTGGCGACGGGGATGAGTCCGAGCCGTTCGGCGATCTGGGGATAGAACAAGGACGGCGCGCTGGCAGCGGCCATCATGAGAATGGTCGCTGCCAGCGAGAGCACGAAGCCCCACCGTGGGATCTGCCTAATACAGTCTCCCGCCATTGCCTATGCCCGCACGCCGTGGAGCTGCTGCCCCCACTGGTAGACGGTGCCGACTGCGTCGATGCCAGTGACGCCGACGACGATGCCGTCGATCTCGTGGCGGACGATGAACTCCTCACCCGCTTCCAGGTGGGCGTCTGCGCCGGCTGTGTACCCGACTCCGGAGATCATCTGACCGTAGACCATTGCCATGTAAGGGCTGCGTGGCAGGTAGGCGCCCGGATCGTCGCTAACGCCGAGGTCGTGCAATGCGGCCCGCGCGGCATGCGCACCCTGTGCGGCGGCGTCTTCCCAATGGTCGATGCGCCAGGCGTCCAGTGCTTCGTCGTGGTGCGTGGCCACGCCTCCGGCTGCGTAGACGTGGTCTGCCGCGGCGCGGAGGTGATCGTCGACGTCGATACCGTTCGTCCACGGTGACGGGGCTGCGGGCGTCGTGCCGAGCGCGAGGAGAAGGAAGTCAGCCACGACGGGATTTCCGTCGTTGAGGGTGATGGTGACACCGGATTCTGTTTCGTCGACATGCTGGAGAGTGCGACCGAATCGGGCCTGCACCTTGGCGGCATGGTCGGCGGCGAGGCGCTCAGCCACGGGCGCCCCAAACGCTCCGACGCCGGGAACTGAACTGCGGGAGACCAGCGTGACCATGTGTCCGTCGGCTTGCAGAGACGAGGCTGTCTCGGCTGCGATGATTCCACCGCCGTAGATCGCTACCCGCGCGGGTCGCCCCAGTCCGGTCAGCAGCTTTCGGATGCCCAGGGCATCCTCCACGGAGTGAAGAGCGGTGACCCGCCCTTGTCCGGCGTCGTCGCCGCCGAACACGTCAGCGGGCAGGGAGCGGGGCATGCTCCCGGTCGCGACGATGAGCGCGTCGTAGGAGACTTGTGCGCCGGAGGTCAGCTGGACCTGCTTCGCCGAGGTATCGACTTTGAGCACGGTGTCGGCGATGACCTCGATCTGAGGCAGCGGGAGCTTGATCATCTCCGGCGGTGTCTGACCGAACGCGATTCCCTTGATGAGCATCCGCGTATAGGGCGTCTCCCCGGTGCGGGTCACCAGCGTCACCCGGACATCGTCGCGTGAGGCGAGAGTGCGGGCGGCTGCGGCCCCGGCTGCTCCCGATCCGAGGATGAGGACGTGCTGTGGGGTCATAGAAGAACTCCTGGATGCTGGTCGTGATCGAACTGATGCGCCGGCGTCAGGAGCGCACGAGGCGGGCGATGGCCTCGGACGCCTCGCCGAGCCTCTGCTCGCTCACTGGTCCGCCGGCGAGTGCGGCGTCGAGGACGCAATGCTTGAGGTGATCGTCGAGCAGGCCGAGGGCGACGTTTTCGAGTGCCCTGGTGACTGCGGAGATCTGGGTGAGGATGTCGATGCAGTAGCGGTCCTCGTCGACCATCCGATCGATGCCGCGGATTTGGCCTTCGAGGCGGCGCAGGCGATTGCGGTACTTCGTCTTATCGCTGATGTATCCGTGGACGGACGCGTCGCCGTCGCCTCCTGCGGGGCAGGTGTCGAGGTGGGTTTCGGTGGTGGGAGTCGTAGTGGTCATGTCGGTTCGCTCCGATCAGGTGGCGGGGTGCCGCAGCGGTGCCGCGGCACCCCGCACGCTGGTGGATTACGCCATGTTGGCGGCGTACTTGGCTGGGTCCGAATCGAACGCGGGCCCACAGCCAGCGCAGCAGAAGTAGTAGCGCTCATCCTCGAAGTCGCGGTAGAGGCCGGCGGCCTCGGCGGTCTTCTTGCTGACCGGGGTGCCGACCATGACCGGGCAGGTGGTCATGTCATCGGCGCCCCCGCCAAGAAGGTTCTCGCGTCCACCGTTCTCCACGGCCGGGTTGGTCTCGTTCGTGCTGCAGCAGCTGCTCATTCTCTGGTGTTCCTTCGTTATTGGATTCGTGTGGATGGGTGGGTTCTCGTACGTCACTTCGAGGCGACGCTCGTGAACCCGCGCAGGCGGAGGCTGTTGCCGACGACGAAGACGCTGGAGAACGCCATCGCCGCACCTGCGAGCATGGGGTTGAGCATGCCGAGCGCAGCGACCGGGATCGCGGCGGTGTTGTAGGCGAATGCCCAGAACAGGTTGGTCTTGATCGTCGACAGGGTCTTCCTGGACAGGCGGATCGCGTCGACGGCGGCCCGCAGGTCACCGCGCACGAGCGTGATGTCGGAGGCCTCGATCGCGACGTCCGTGCCGGTGCCCATCGCCAGGCCCAGATCAGCCTGCGCGAGCGCGGGGGCGTCGTTGACGCCGTCGCCGACCATCGCGACGATCTTGCCCTCTTCCTGGAGGCGAGTGACGACGTCGACCTTGTCCTTGGGTAGCACTTCGGCGATGACCTCGTCGATGCCGACCTCGGACGCGATCTGGCGGGCCACGGCCTCGTTGTCACCGGTGAGCAGCACCGGGGTCAGGCCGATCTCCTTGAGCCCGCGGATCGCCTCGGCGCTCGTGGGCTTGACGGTGTCGGCGACGACGAGGATGCCGCGCGCAGCACCGTCCCAGCCGATCGCGACGACCGTCTTGCCCTCGCCCTCGGCCTGGGCCTTCGCCTGTGCGACCTCCGGAGAGAGCTTCTGCGACCAGTCCGCCAGCAGAGACTCGCGGCCGACGACGACCGGGGTCCCCTCGACGATGCCCTGCACGCCCTTGCCCTCGACATTGGCGAAGTCCTCTGGAGTAGGCAGCTGGCCGACTTCCTGGGTCGCGCCCTTGGCGATCGCCTGCGCAATCGGATGCTCCGAAGAGTCTTCCAGTGCACCGGCGAAACGCAGCAGCTCCGCACGATCCACACCGGGCTCAGTGATCACGTCGGTCAGAGTCATCTTGCCGCTGGTGACGGTGCCGGTCTTATCGAGCACGACGGTGTCGACCTTGCGAGTGGACTCCAGCACCTCCGGGCCCTTGATGAGGACGCCCATCTGCGCACCGCGCCCGGTGCCGACGAGCAACGCGGTCGGGGTCGCCAGACCCAGCGCGCAGGGGCAGGCGATGACGAGCACAGCGACCGCTGCGGTGAACGCGGCAGCGACGGGGAACCCGCCTCCCAGCCAGGCGCCGAGGGTGATGAACGCGACGACGATGACGATCGGCACGAAGATGCCGGAGATACGATCGGCCAGACGCTGCACCTCGGCCTTGCCGGTCTGCGCGTCCTCGACGAGCTTCGCCATCTGTGCGAGCTGTGTGTCCGAACCCACACGAGTCGCCCGCACGACCAGGCGGCCGCCGGCGTTGACGGTGGCACCGGTGACCGAGTCGCCCTCGCGGACCTCGACCGGCACGGACTCGCCGGTGAGCATCGAGGCGTCCACCGCGGAGGAGCCGGAGGTCACGAGACCGTCGGTGGCGATCTTCTCGCCTGGACGGACGATGAACTCGTCGCCGACCGCCAGCTCAGAGGTGGGGATCTTCACCTCTACGCCGTCGCGGAGTACGGCGACTTCCTTCGCGCCCAACTCCAGGAGGGCGCGCAGCGCGGCCCCGGCCTGGCGCTTGGATCGCTTCTCGAAGTAGCGGCCGGCGAGGATGAACATCGTCACGCCCGCGCCGACTTCGAGATAAATGTTCGCCGCGCCATCCGACGGAGCGATCGTGAACTCGAAGGGGTGCGTCATGCCGGGAGTGCCGGCAGTGCCGAGGAAGAGCGCATAGAGCGACCACAGCAGCGCGACGGAGGTACCCATCGAGATGAGCGTGTCCATCGTCGCCGCACCGTGCTTGAGGTTCGTCCACGCCGCCTTGTGGAACGGCCAAGCTCCCCAGATGATCACCGGTGCGGCCAGGGCGAGTGAGGCCCACTGCCAATACGTGAACTGCAGCGCGGGGATCATCGCCATCGCGATCACGGGAACAGTGAGCACGATCGCGCCGATCAGCCGATGCCGCAGCGAGGTGAGCTCACTGTCTTCCTCCTCCCCGGCCTCGGTCTCCGACATGTTCGCCGTAGTGTCCTTGGGCTTGGGCAGTGCGGCCGTGTACCCGGTCTTCTCGACCTCGGCGACCAGCAGTGACGGATCGTAGCCGGCAGGCACGGTGACCTTAGCCTTCTCAGTGGCGTAGTTGACGGTGGCCGCGACGCCATCGAGCTTGTTCAGCTTCTTCTCGATCCGGTTCGCGCAGGAGGCGCAGGTCATCCCGCCGATCTCCAACTCGATGTCCGGCCCACCCGTTGGGGGCGCTGATGTGCTCATCCTCTTCCTTCTTTCTCAGCTCTCGTGCGACGCCGGGCCCTGCGGGTCAGTGGCCGTCGGAATGCGAATCGTCTGTCTTCGTGCCGTCACCATGCTCGGCGTCGATCACGAACTCGGCGGTGTGCACCTGCCCGTCGACCTGGAAGTCCAGGTAGAGCAGGTAACGGTCGGCGGTCGGGGCCTCCGCTGCGAATCCGATGTCGGGTCCGGCCGTGTCCCCGGCCTGGGGCTGGTCGCCCTCGGCGTGGACGTGCAGGTAGGCGAGGTCACCCTCGCGCAGCGCCACTAAGTGGCCGAACGCGCCCAGGTAAGGCTCCAGCGTGGTCACCGGCTGACCGTCACGCTCGACCGAGATGGTGAGCTCGCTTGAGGTGCCCGCAGTGAGGTCGCCGTTGAGGGAGACGGTGTATCCGTCGACCTCGTCGGTGGGCTGCGCCTCGGTCTCGACAGGGGTGAAGTCGCCCGCGACCTCGATTGCGCGGGTGAGAGTGATGCCTTCGGCTTCCTCGCCCGCGGGTGTGAAGTCGGCGTACACGCGGTAGGTGCCCGCCTCGTCCCAGGTCCACGGCACCGACCAGGTGCCTGTGCTCGTGTCGAGTTCGGGGTGCACGTGCTGGAAGCCGGCGCCGTCGGTGCGCACGGCGATCAGGTGCAGGTCCTTCTCGTGCGCGGTGGTGTATTCGGTCACCGGTTCGCCGGACTCGTCGAGGATCTGGAAGCTCAGGTCTCCATCCTCGCCTGCGGCCGTGGGGGCCTGGACCGGAGAGAGCACGAAGCCGTCCGCGCTTGCGGAGACCCCGTTCAGAGCGGGCTCCGCGGTTTCCTGCGCAGCGTCGCCGTGCCCTTCACCGTGTGCGTTCACGCCGCTTCCTTCTGCCCATGCTGCTGCGAAGCTATCGGGAATGACGGCGCCGGCGAGGCCGAAGGCCCCGCCGAACGCCACCACCAACCCGGCCCCGTAGAGCGCGAGCCGTCCTCCGGCCTTCATCAGACGCGCACCGCCGAGTAGCCGGCCTCCTCGACCGCCGCGAGGACCTTGGCGTCGTCGATCTCGCCCTCGGCGGTGACGTTGAGCTTGCCGGTCTGCGCGCTGACTTGGATGTCCTGGACGCCGGGGATCTCGCTGACCTCCTCGCGGATCGACATCTCGCAGTGGCCGCAGGTCATGCCCGTCACCTGGTAATCGTTCGAAGCCATCAGGTGTCCTCCTTGTATGTCGGGTTGTACGTCGGGAGTACCCCTACCGGGTACGTGTACTAGTCAAACGTATACCCATGTCAGGTATTCCGCAAGGAGGGAGGCGATCGTGTGAGCTGCATTGCGCAAGTGCTGCAAACAATGGTTGGAGCGTCCGAGGTGTGCCTTGTGGTGCACCGATGCTGCGGGGCGATCCGCTGGGTTCTGGCGCTGCGCGTCGGAGAGTAGTGACCCCTCGGCTCATCAGAACCGTGGACTGCCTTGCCGCATCGACGAAGGCAGCGAAGACTGGTACGAAACCGACTCGCGCCCAGACCCGTCAGTGAGTGGGGTCAACGCTCGGGAAGCGCGGTGCCGGAGACCCCAGGCAGGGGTCTCTGACGGTGACCCTGGTGAAGGCGCGCGGGCGCAGCAGCACGGGGACAGTCAGTGGCCGGGCCGATCCCGTGGAGGACGTCGTCACCCTCGGGGTTGTCGAGATGCAGCAAAGACTGCACGCGACTCGCCGTGAACCGTTCGGAGAGGGGGCGGGATCCGGTGTGTGAGGGAGCCTGGCCGGACGCCCCTGCCGTGCTGGGGCGGGGAGCAGGCTGGGGTATCGAGTCGACAACTCTAGGCTGTCACCGTGACCACTGTTTTAGATCACCTCCGCGCTGATGACCGCGAGCACGTCGGGTACATCGAGATGACCGACGAAGGCCTCTTCATCCCCTACGACCTCCTGCGTCGGCGATGCGGTGAACCCATGGAGTCGACCGAGGCCGAAGAACTGCTTGACACCGTCGGTTTGCAGGCGTTGGGCGAACAGTGGCTGCTTCGCACCGAGGGTGACGCATGGGTGCCCGTGGGCATCCAGGAGTTCTCACGAGAGGCCGTCACAGTGGCGCCGCGGCTCGATGACAGGGCGGTGGCCAAGGCGCCGGATCTCACCGCGACGGTGATGTTGTCGTTGCCGACGGATCGGCTCCGTTCCGCCGAATGAGGCTGGGCGGTTCCCTTCTCAGGCGAAGATCTCCCGCAAGGGTGTCCACCCCACGGGAAGCGGCCCGCAGATGGCGGCTCGTTGCCTGTCTGCCTCATGGGACCAGCCCTGAGCTTGTCCCGGGCTGCCGACCAGACCCCGGGCCAGGCGGAGTCCCACGTCCTCCAGGACGGCGTCCGGGGCGCTGCCCCGGCGCACTGAGGCGCGCACGCTCCAGGGTTCATCCGCCCAGCCACCCCCGCGCAGACTGCGGTAGTCGCCGTAGCGGGCGGGATCGGCGTAGTCCCAGCACCATTCCCAGATGTTGCCGAGCATGTCGTGCAGACCGTGCGGGTTGGCTTTCTTCATGCCGACGGGCTGGGGGCCCTCAAGGTGGTCGAGGCTGGTCCAGGCGATGTCTTCAAGCGGCCCGTAGGTGGGCGAGGTCGTTCCGGCGCGGCAGGCGTACTCCCACTCGGCCTCGGTGGGCAATCGGTACCCGTCAGCGCTCGTGTTCCAGGTGACGGAGCGTCCGTCCCCAGCATGCGTGTAGGCCGGCTGCAGCTCTTCAGCATTGGATAGCTCGTTGCAGAGGTTGATGGTCTCGAACCATGTCAGAGGCGTGAGCGGGCGTCCGGTGCTCCGGTCACGGAGGGGGTGCACGGCCATCTCGAAGGGCTCCAGTTCCACATCCCGTGTGGTCCCGCGACGGGCGTCACGCAGGGTGATTTTTCCCGAAGACAGGGTGGCCATGGAGGGCTGGTTCATGGCGTCAGCGTCGCACACGGGCTGACTGGAGAACCACGAGCTGCACCCGGACAGGGTTCAACTGTCAATACCTAAGTGGCTCGTGGTCGTATGAAACATATTTGCGCGTTTGTGAAATCTTCGCTGCATCTCGACAGCTGCACCCGGACAGGGT
Source organism: Micrococcus sp. 63XJN7_8_ISO-PGPR-S23-253 (assembly GCF_056173425.1). Taxonomy (NCBI): domain Bacteria; kingdom Bacillati; phylum Actinomycetota; class Actinomycetes; order Micrococcales; family Micrococcaceae; genus Micrococcus; species Micrococcus sp. 63XJN7_8_ISO-PGPR-S23-253. The sequence continues at coordinate 2,200,770 of NZ_CM149673.1, read as the reverse complement.
TCAACTGTCAATACCTAAGTGGCTCGTGGTCGTATGAAACATATTTGCGCGTTTGTGAAATCTTCGCTGCATCTCGACAGCGTATGAATCCAATTGGCGCGTTTTGGAACTCTTCGCTGCATCTCGACACCGGCCCCTCTGGACCGGCGCACTCGCTGACGTCGGGGTCATGGTCCCGCGCTCCTGAACGCTGTTCAATGAACACTGTTAGAGTCCCTCGGGTCAGACCCACCCGGGGCCGAGCCCCGCCCACCGGAGAGGCCCTCCCATGACCGCAGCCCAGGACGCCGCCGTCGTCGCCCCCGCCCTCGACCCCGAGGAGCTCGTGGACCGCATCGAGGCCGGACACCGGCTCACCGCCGCCGAGGCCGTCGCCGTGCTCGACGCCCCGGACGCCGAGACCTTCCGGCTCGTCGCCGCGGCGTCCCGCCTGCGCGAGCGCCACTTCGGCCGCACCGTGAAGGTCAACTACCTCGTCAGCCTCAAGACCGGCCTGTGCCCCGAGGACTGTACCTACTGCTCCCAGCGGCTCGGCACCGAGGCCCAGATCCTCAAGTACACGTGGCTCAAGCCGGACGAGGCCGTGCGCCAGGCGGGCCTGGGCATCGCCGGCGGCGCCTCCCGCGTGTGCATGGTGGCCTCCGGCACCGGCCCCACGGACCGGGACGTGGACCGCGTGACCGAGATGATCGGCCGGCTCAAGGACGAGCACCCCCAGGTCGAGGTCTGCGCCTGCCTGGGCAAGCTCAAGGACGGCCAGGCCGAGCGCCTCAAGGCCGCCGGCGTGGACGCCTACAACCACAACCTCAACACCGCCGAGTCCCACTACGAGTCCATCTGCACCTCCCACACCTACGCCGACCGCGTGGACACGGTGGAGCGCGCCACCGCCGCCGGCCTGTCCTCCTGCTCCGGCCTCATCGCGGGCATGGGGGAGACCCACGCGCAGCTGGCGGAGGCCGTCCTCGCCCTGCGCGAGCTCGACTCCGACTCCATCCCCGTCAACTTCCTCATGCCCTTCGACGGCACCCCGCTCGCCGGGCACGTCCAGCTGACCCCGCTCGAGTGCCTGCGCATCCTCGCCGTGGTCCGCCTGGCCTGTCCGGACAAGGAGCTGCGGATCGCTGGAGGGCGCGAGATGCACCTGCGCTCGCTGCAGGCCGTGGGCCTGCAGGTGGCCAACTCGATCTTCCTCGGCGACTACCTCACCTCCGAGGGGCAGGACGCGGAGGCGGACCTGAGCATGATCGCCGACGCCGGCTTCACCGTGCTGGGGGCCGCGGCCGCGCCCGCGGACGACGACGGCGCCCCGGACGGCGGCTGCTGCGGCGGGGGTGGGTGCGGGGAGGGCGGCGTCGAGGACGCCTCGACGCGGGGCGGCACGTCGCCCTCGCCGTCACCGGCGCCGCGCCGCCGGGGCGCGGGCACGGCCGAGCCGGCCAACGCCTGAGCCGGCCGGCTCCGGAGCCGGCCGCAGGATCGGCTAGCGTGGGGGCGCCCGACACCGCCCCGCCCCAGCCGCGCCCCGCGCAGGAGGACCGTCATGACCGACGAACAGGACGCCGTGGACGGAGGCGCCGGCGTCCCGTCCTGGCGCGTCATCGCCGACCGCATCAGCGCCGAGCACCGCGCCGCGGACGACGGGCCGATCGACGAGGTGGACCCCGCCGACTTCGACCTCGACGAGGACTGCTGCCTCGGTGGCTGCTGCGCGAAGGGCATCGCCTACCTGGACGCCGTCGAGCAGGCCGCCGCCCGCCGGGCCCGCCGCACCCGCGCCTGAACCCCCGGACGGACGGACAGGAGGACAGACGGCACCGCGCCGGCCGCCCCGTCGATCCGGGGCGGCCGGCGCGGTGTCCGGCGGGTGCTCGGTCAGGCCGGGCCGCGCTCGGCGTACTCGGCGAAGTAGTCGATCACGCGGGCCTGGTTCACGATGAGGAACGGGAACTCGCTGACCGCCGTCGTCGGGAGCGTGCTCAGCGAACGGCGCGGATCCGCCGCACCACGCACACCACGATCACCGCGAGACCCGTGAGCGCGCTGACGGCCGCGAGGGCGAGGCCTGCCACGGAGCCGACGTCCATCGCGGTGCTCTTGCCGAGCAGGTCCATGAGCACCGGGGTCGTGGCGGCGGAGTCCGGGTGGTCGCCGGCGTCGGGGAAGAGGATCGCGGCCAGCGCGAAGGACCCCCAGGAGACGCCCAGCAGCGTGTGCAGCAGGCGGCCCAGCCGGATGCCGCCCCGCTGCTCGTCCAGCGGGTTCACGCGGGGCAGGAGGAACAGGCTCCCCACCATGAGCATGAGGAAGAGCTCGTGGGGCAGGGCGCCGAAGACCATGTAGATGATCGTCATCCAGCCGTTCGCGCCGAAGTTGGAGCGCAGGGCGAGCGCGATCAAGGGCAGGGCGAGCAGGGCCAGCGCCCACGGCAGCACGGCCCAGGGCCGCCACGTGCCCACGCTCGGGCCCTTGCGGGTGGGGGCCGGGGCGGTGAAGTCCGAGTGCTGTGTGTGGGGCGCTGCGGTGCTCATGGAGCCAGCGTAGCCAGAGGGTGGCATCCGTCACGCTGGTAGGATTCGGGGGTACGGCCTCCGTGCGCACCGCAAGGAGGCGTCTTCCATGTATGGGCCCGAACGGGGCGACCCGCGGCCCTGAGGAGAGATGCAGATGCCAGCGATCGCGATCGTCGGAGCCCAGTGGGGCGACGAGGGCAAGGGCAAGGCCACCGACCTGCTGGGCGGGCGGGTGGACTACGTCGTCAAGCCGAACGGCGGCAACAACGCCGGCCATACCGTCGTCGTCAACGGGGAGAAGTTCGAGCTCAAGCTCCTGCCCGCCGGCATCCTCTCGCCCAACGCGACCCCCGTGATCGGCAACGGCGTGGTGGTGAACCTGGAGGCGCTGTTCGAGGAGATCGACGGGCTCGAGTCCCGCGGCCACTCGTGCGAGCACCTGAAGATCTCCGCCAACGCCCACCTCGTGGCGCCGTACCACCAGACCATGGACAAGGTGACCGAGCGGTTCCTGGGCAAGCGCGCGATCGGCACCACCGGCCGCGGCATCGGCCCCGCCTACATGGACAAGGTGGCCCGCCTGGGCATCCGCGTGCAGGACATCTTCGACGAGTCGATCCTGCGCCAGAAGATCGAGGGCGCCCTGCGGCAGAAGAACGAGCTGCTGGTGAAGCTCTACAACCGCCGCGCCGTGACCGTGGACGAGATCGCCGAGTACTTCCTGGGCTACGCGGACCGCCTGCGCCCCATGGTCGTGGACTCCGTGAACCTGCTCAACGACGCCCTGGACGAGGGCAAGGTGGTGCTCATGGAGGGCGGCCAGGCCACCTACCTGGACGTGGACCACGGCACCTACCCGTTCGTGACCTCGTCCAACCCGACCGCCGGCGGCGCGGCCGTGGGCGCGGGCATCGGCCCCACCCGCTTCTCCCGGACCATCGGCATCGTGAAGGCCTACACCACGCGCGTCGGCGCCGGCCCGTTCCCCACGGAGCTCTTCGACGAGATGGGCGAGCAGCTGCGCACCACCGGCGGCGAGTTCGGCGTGAACACCGGCCGCCCGCGGCGCACCGGCTGGTACGACGCCGTCATGGCCCACTACGCCGCCCGGATCAACGGCTTCACGGACTACTTCCTCACCAAGCTGGACGTGCTCACCGGCATCGAGAAGATCCCGGTGTGCGTGGCCTACGAGGTGGACGGCGTGCGCCACGACCGCATGCCCATGACCCAGACCGAGTTCCACCACGCGAAGCCCGTCTACGAGCACTTCGACGGGTGGACCGAGGACATCTCGGGCGCCCGCGCGTTCACGGATCTGCCGCTGAACGCCCAGCGCTACGTGGAGGCCCTCGAGAAGCTCTCCGGCTGCCGGATCTCCGCGATCGGCGTGGGCCCGGGCCGCGACCAGGTGGTCCAGGTCCGGGACCTCATCCAGGACTGACCCGGCCCGCCGCCCCGCCCCCGGCCCACCCTGACCTGCACTTTCGAACGTGGAAGAGGGCGAATGGGCGCTTTCGAACGTGAGATAGGCCCTATCTCACGTTCGAAAGCGCCCGGGGGTCGCTCGGTCAGTCGGCCAGGCGGCCCGTCGTCGGGAAGCGGTCCCACACGCGGTGCGCGGGCAGCAGCTCCGTCAGCCGGCTGACGGCGGAGGCGCCGTCCGCCGCGGACTCGACGCCCTTGCCGGACACCTGGGCGGCCGCGAGGACGGCCTCCGCCGGCTCGAGGGCGAGGATCGCCTTGGAGTGGCGCCACATCTCCTGCAGCACCTTGACGACGCGCGGGTCCACCGCCTCGGAGTCGGCGGCGCCGGCCTTCTGGTCCAGGCTGGGGGCGGCGTCTGCGGCGGGGGCCGCCGGCGAGGCCACGACCACGGCATCCAGCTCGATGGACGCGGCGGTCAGGTAGGTCCGCTGGGCCACGATCTCCCCGGCCACGGGGCCGCCCTTCGGTGCGATGACCAGCGGGACCATGCCCGCACCGTGGATGCCCTGCACGAGGGCGTCCAGCTCCTTCTCGTCCACGGACTCGCCCACCACGACGCCGACCTGACGGCCGTCGAGCGGCCACGCCCCGCCGATCTGGGACAGCACGGGGGAGGGCTGCACGTCGGCCGGGGTCTCGGTCGGCGCGGGGACGGGGATGCCCAGGCCGTCCGCGACCTGCTGGGCCAGTCGCGTGTCGATCGCGGCGAGGTGGGCCAGCTGGCGCTCTCGGATGGTCTGCTCGTAGCACTTGCCGAGCTCGAACGTGTACGCCTGCGCCACGTGCTCGCGCTCCACCTCGGAGAGGGAGAGGAAGAACAGGCGCGCCTGCGAGAAGTGGTCGTCGAAGGACGCGGCGTGCGCGCGCTCCTTCACCGAGGCCGGCAGCGGCTCCGGGTGCTCGATGAACGCGTGGTCGTCCGCGGGGGTCTCGTACGGCAGGCCGCCGTCGAGCGAATTGGGCCGGTACGGTGCCACCCCGCGATGCACGGCGCTCTGGTGGAAGCCGTCACGCAGCATGTCGTTGACCGGGGCGTGCGGGCGGTTGATGGGCAGCTGGTTCCAGTTCGGCCCGCCGAGGCGGGTGAGCTGCGTGTCCAGGTAGGAGAAGAGGCGGCCCTGCAGGAGCGGGTCGTTGGTGACGTCGATGCCGGGCACGAGGTTGGCCGGGTTGAAGGCCACCTGCTCCGTCTCCGCGAAGTAGTTGGACGGGTTGGCGTTCAGCGTCATGCGGCCGAGGGGCTGCACGGGGGCGAGCTCCTCCGGGACCAGCTTCGTGGGATCGAGCAGGTCGATCCCCTCGAACATCTGCTCCTCGTTGTCCTCGAACACCTGCACGCCGAGCTCCCACTCGGGGAAGGCGCCGGCCTCGATCGCGTCGGCGAGGTCACGCCGGTGGAAGTCCGGGTCCATGCCGTTGGTGAGCAGCGCCTCCTCCCAGGTCACGGAGTGCACGCCGAGCATCGGCTTCCAGTGGAACTTGACCAGCACGGTGGAGCCGTCCGCCGCGATGAGGCGGTAGGTGTGGACGCCGAAGCCCTCCATCATGCGGTAGGAGCGCGGGATGCCGCGGTCGGACATGTTCCACAGGGTGTGGTGCTGCGCCTCGGTGTGCAGGGACACGAAGTCCCAGAACGTGTCGTGCGCGGACTGCGCCTGTGGGATCTCCCGGTCCGGGTGCGGCTTCACCGAGTGCACGACGTCCGGGAACTTGATGGCGTCCTGCACGAAGAACACGGGGATGTTGTTGCCCACCAGGTCCCACGTGCCCTCGTCCGTGTAGAACTTGGTGGCGAAGCCGCGGGTGTCGCGGGCCAGGTCCATGGAGCCGCGGGAGCCGGCCACGGTCGAGAAGCGGACGAACACCTCCGTCTCCTTGTCCTTGGCGAAGAGCCCGGCCCGGCTGATCTTCGCGGCGGTGCCGTAGCCGCGGAACACGCCGTGGGCGCCGGCGCCGCGGGCGTGGACCACGCGCTCGGGGATGCGCTCGTGGTCGAAGTGGCTGAGCTTCTCCCGCAGGTGGTGGTCCTGCAGCAGGGTGGGGCCGCGGCGGCCGGCCTTGAGCGAGTGGTCCGAGTCCTGCAGGCGGACGCCGTGCGCGGTGGTCAGGTACGGGCAGCCCTGCGCTGCGGTCGCCGGGTCTGCACCGGTGTCCTGGCCGGTGGGGGAGACCTGGGCCGGGCCGCGCTGGTCCGGGGCCGGGACGGCCACGGGCTGGTCCGGGTGGGTGAGGGCGGTGTGCTCCTCGAGGTCGGGGGTGATCGGCCCCGGCGTGCCGGGGATGTCGGGCTGCTGGGTGGTCATCGCGTCTGCTCCTGTGGTGTCGACGTGCCGCGCGGTGCCGCGCGGATCGGGGGATGGACGACGACGGCGGCCGATGCGGGCCGACGTCGTGCCCGGCTTCCAGCGTGGCGGCTGGCCGCGGCGCTGACCAGGGCTGACGGCCACCGGCGGGGGCCTGGCTACCCTGGGGGCATGAGGATCAGCGTGGGACAGTTCGGGCCCAGGGGCGACGTCGAGGCGAACCTGGCCGTGATGGCCCGCCTCGCCGCCCGCGCCGCGGGCGAGGGGGCGGACCTCCTGGTGCTGCCCGAGGAGGCCATGCTCGGGGCCCGCGAGGTGGGGGAGGAGTTCCCCGACGCCGTCGCCGCGGCCTGGGAGCCGTTCGCCGCGGGCCTGGCCGCGCTGGCGCGTGAGCACGGGATCGCCGTCGTCGCGGGCGGCTACGAGCCGGGACCGGACCGGCGTCCCTACAACACGCTGCTGGCGGTGGGCGCGGACGGCACCCGACTGGGTGCGTACCGCAAGCTCCACCTCTACGACGCGTTCGCACATCGCGAGTCGGACCGGATCACCCCCGGCGACGGCGGCGTCGCGGCGATCGAGCTCGGCGGGCTCCGCCTGGGTCTGCTCACCTGCTACGACCTGCGCTTCCCCGAGCTGTCCCGGCGTCTGGCGGTGGAGGGCGCGGACGTGCTCGTGATCCCCGCGGCGTGGTTCTCCGGCGAGCACAAGGTGGACCACTGGCGCACCCTGCTCAAGGCCCGCGCGGTGGAGAACACGGTGTGGGTGGCCGCGGCGGACACGTGCTCGGACGGCACCGTGGGCCACTCGATGATCGTGGACCCGCTGGCGCTGCCCGTCGCCGAGCTCGCCGACGAGCGGGAGGCCGTGGTGACCGCGGAGGTCACCCGCGAGCGGATCGAGGAGGTCCGGGAGTTCCTCCCCTCGCTCGCCAACCGCCGCACCGACGTCCTCTGAGCCGCCCCGCCCGGCGGACGGGTCACCATTACCCCCTCGGGCTGGGAAAAGCCTAAAATCACGTCAGACGTGCAACCAGACGGGCGCCCTGGCGCCCGGAACGCGCCCCGCCCGGGGCGGGACGGGAGATCAGAGATGACCATCAACGCCGACGGCAGCCACGCCGTCCAGCCCCACACCGCGAACGCCCACACCGCCCCGACCCGCCCCGTGCGCCACGCCGTGGTGGAGGAGGAGGTGCTCGAGCCGCTGCGCCCGGTGGACGGCTGGGGCTTCACCAACCGCGTCATCCTCGTCTCGGTGCTCGTCGTGATCATCGGCGACGTCGTGCGCGTGCTCACCGGCGGCCTGGGTGATCCCAACGGCTCCGTGGCGCTGGGCGAGACCGGCCACGGCTGGGTCGTGCTGGTGCAGTCGTTCATGTTCGGCCTGGTGGGCGGCGCCCTGGCGGGCGCGGCCGGCTACCTGATCGTGCTGCTGATGGGCGGGGCCGCCCGCTCCGTCGTGCGCTACGTGGTCGGTGGCGTGGTCGGCGGCTTCCTCGGCGCCGTGGGCCTGTTCGCGGTGTTCTCCAACACCGTCCTCTATGGGTCGGGCCTGCACCTGTTCTGGATGCTGCCGGTGGCCGGCCTGCTCGGCGGCCTCTGGGCGGGCGTCGTCTCCTCCCGCCGCTGATCCCCGGACCCGGCGCCTCGGGCGCCGGTCACAGAGAAAGGCCCCGGTCCCGGCTCTCGCCGGGCCCGGGGCCTTCTCCGTCATCACTCGCACCTTCGATGAGGTGGCTTCAGCCTACGAAGTCGCCTTGGGCTTTCCAGGGGAGTCGACTGGGTGTTCCCTGGGAGTGTCGGCCGCCCCGAGCAGGTGCGCGAGCTCGCCGGTGGCGGCGACGAGGGCCGCCCCGCACCGGTCCGCCAGCTCGTCCGTGCAGCGGTAGGCCGGCACGAGCGTGCTGAGCGCCCCGACCACCGTGCCCGCCACGCTGATGGGGGCGGACAGCGAGGTGACATCCTTCTCCACGGAACGGGTGCGCAGCGTGTAGTCCCCCGCGGCCACGCTGCCGCGCAGGGCGTCGCCCACGGCCGTGCCCGCCAGGGGGACGGTGCGTCCGACCCAGTTCGTGTGGCGGACCGAGTGCGTGCCCTCCACGATCGCCAGGTAGACGGCGGAGTCCGGAGGGGTCGTCACCGAGAGGTAGACGGATTCGCCCGTGGCGGCCACGACGTGGTCCATCGGCCCGCGGGCCAGCTGCACGAGCGAGTCCCGGGAGAAGGCCCGCGCCCCGAGCTGGATGAGGCGCACGCCGGGGCGGTAGGCACCGTCGTCGTCGCGGGCCACGAAGCCGGACCCCTCGAGGCTGCGCAGCAGGCGGAGCGCCGTGGACGCCGGCAGCTCCGTGGCGCGGGCGGCCTCGGTCAGGCTCAGCCGGGGCTGCTCGGTGACGGCGGCGAGCAGGTCCAGGGCCCGGTCCACGGTGCGCGTCGAGGCGGTGGGGGTGGAGGTCATGACAGGGAGCGTAACGGGTGCGGGACATGCGGATCGGGCTTGCGCGTGAGCCGGGCCACTGTTTCAATGTTCGGAAAGTGCATGCCGAGCCGTGAAATCACAGGGGCCACCCGTCCCGCCGGCGCACGCACCCCGTCGAGAGGAACTGCCATGGCCGTGGGCTTCACCCAGCACGACCCGTCCCGCACCATCCGCGCCCCGCGCGGCACCGAGCTGTCCGCCAAGTCCTGGCAGACCGAGGCCCCGCTGCGGATGCTCATGAACAACCTGGACCCCGAGGTCGCCGAGCGTCCCGAGGACCTCGTCGTCTACGGCGGCACCGGCCGTGCGGCCCGCTCCTGGGAGGCCTACGACGCCATCGTCGCCACCCTCAAGGACCTCGAGGAGGACGAGACCCTCCTGGTGCAGTCCGGCAAGCCGGTCGGCGTCGTCAAGACCAACGTGTGGGCTCCCCGCGTGCTGATCGCCAACTCCAACCTGGTGGGCGACTGGGCCGACTGGAAGACCTTCCGCGAGCTCGAGGCCGAGGGCCTGATGATGTACGGCCAGATGACCGCCGGCTCGTGGATCTACATCGCCACCCAGGGCATCCTGCAGGGCACCTACGAGACCTTCGCCGCGATCGGCCGCAAGCGCTACGACGGCTCCCTCAAGGGCACCTTGACCCTCACCGGCGGCTGCGGCGGCATGGGCGGCGCCCAGCCCCTGGCCGTCACCCTCAACGGCGGCGTCTGCCTGATCGTGGACGTATCGGAGGACCGCCTGCGCCGCCGCATGGGCAAGCGCTACCTGGACGAGGTGGAGACGGACATCGACAAGGCCGTCGAGCGCGTCATGCAGGCCAAGCGCGACGGCGAGGCCGTCTCCGTGGGTCTCGTGGGCAACGCCGCCGAGGTGTTCCCCGAGCTGCTCGAGCGCCAGAAGGCCGGCACCGTCGAGATCGACATCGTCACCGACCAGACCTCCGCGCACGACCCGCTGTCCTACCTGCCGATCGAGATCGACGAGAAGGACTGGCACGCCGAGGCCGAGTCCGACCCGGACACCTTCACCAAGAAGGCCCAGGAGTCCATGGCCCGCCAGGTCGAGGCCATGGTCGGCTTCCAGGACATCGGCGCCGAGGTGTTCGACTACGGCAACTCCATCCGCGACGAGGCCCGCAAGGCCGGCTACTCCCGCGCGTTCGAGTTCCCGGGCTTCGTCCCGGCCTACATCCGCCCGCTGTTCTGCGAGGGCCTCGGCCCGTTCCGCTGGGCCGCGCTGTCCGGCGACCCGGAGGACATCCGCGTGACCGACGAGGCCCTGAAGGAGCTGTTCCCCGAGAACGAGCACCTGCACCGCTGGCTCGACGGCGCCGCCGAGTTCGTGGAGTTCGAGGGCCTGCCGGCCCGCATCTGCTGGCTGGGTTACGGCGAGCGCCACAAGGCCGGCCTGCTCTTCAACCAGCTCGTGGCCGAGGGCAAGGTCAAGGCGCCGATCGTGATCGGCCGCGACCACCTCGACTCCGGCTCCGTGGCCTCCCCGTACCGCGAGACCGAGTCCATGCTGGACGGCTCCGACGCGATCGCCGACTGGCCGCTGCTCAACGCGCTGACCGCCACCTCCTCCGGCGCCACCTGGGTCTCGATCCACCACGGCGGCGGCGTCGGCATCGGCCGCTCCATCCACGCCGGCCAGGTCGGCCTGGCCGACGGCACCGAGCTGGCCGCGGCCAAGCTCACCGCCCTGCTGACCAACGACCCCGCCATGGGCGTCTTCCGCCACGTCGACTCGGGCTACTCCCGGGCCGTCGAGGTCGCCGCCGAGCGCGGCGTCCGTGTGCCCATGGAGGCCACGATCCGGGACTGACCCCGGTCACGTCGTCGGACGACGACGGTGCCGCCGCGCCGTCGCCGTCCGACGACATCACCGCCGCGAGCCGGACGGGCGTCCGCCTGTCCGGCTCGCGATCGAAAGGACACCACGATGGACTCGTCCCGCCCCGCAGACCACGAGCTGCACACCGACACCACCGCGATGGCCGCGATCGAGGCCGACGCGCCCCGACCGCCGGCGCGCTGGCGCATGATCGTCTACTCGGCGATCGGCATCGTCATGTTCTTCGTGCCCGTCACGATCAACGGGGCGAGCTCCATCCCCCTGGACCACCTGGTGACCTGGGTGCGCGGGCTGCTCGGCCCGGCCGACCGCTGGGTGGGCCTGGCCATCATCGCCGCCGGCGCCGTGTACCCGTTCGCCTCGGGCCGCTGGCGGACCAGCACCACGCGGACGGTCTTCGCGTTCCTCGCCGTGCTCGGCCTGGTCGCCTCGGCGATGGTCGTGTTCGGCGTGGGCCCGAGCTGGATCCTGGACGAGAGCATCGGCCCGTTCCTGATGGACAAGCTCGTGGTGCCCGTGGGCCTGATCGTCCCCGTCGGCGGCGTCTTCCTGGCCCTCGTGATCGGCTACGGCCTCATGGAGTTCGTGGGCGTCTACCTGCGCCCGGCCATGCGGCCGATCTGGCGCGTGCCCGGCCGCGCCGCCGTCGACGCCGTCGCCTCCTTCGTGGGCTCCTACGCCCTGGGCCTGCTGCTGACGAACCGCATGTACACCGGCGGCCGCTACACGGCCCGCGAGGCGGCGATCATCGCCGTCGGCTTCTCCACGGTGTCCGCGACCTTCATGGTGATCGTCGCCAAGACGCTGGGCCTGATGGACATCTGGCTCTGGTACTTCTTCGGCACCCTCGTGGTGACGTTCGTGGTCACGGCCATCACCGTGCGCATCCCGCCGCTGAGCCGCATCCCGGACGAGGTGTACCCCGGCGCGGTGCACTCGCCCGAGCAGGCCGTCACCCGGGACCGCTTCCGCGTGGCCCGTCGCGCCGCCGAGCAGACCCTCGCCGAGGCCCCGTCCCTGCCGAAGAACATCTGGGTCAACTTCCGGGACGGCCTCGTGATGGTGCTCCAGATCCTGCCCTCCATCATGTCCGTGGGCCTGATCGCCCTGGTCCTGGCCACGTACACGCCCGTGTTCGAGTGGATCGGCGTGATCTTCTACCCGCTGTTCTGGGCGCTCGGCTACTCCGACCCCGGCCTGCTGGCCTCGGCCTCCGCCACCTCGATCGCCGAGATGTTCATCCCGGCCACGATGGCGGCCGGTCACGAGGACCTCGTCGCCCGGTTCGTGATCGGCGTCGTCTGCGTCTCCGCGATCATCTTCTTCTCCGCGGTGGTTCCTGCCATCCTGGCCACGGACATCCCCGTGAAGATGTGGCACCTCCTGGTGATCTGGGTCGAGCGCGTGGCGCTCACCATCGTGCTGGCCACGCCGCTGGCCCACCTGGTGGCCGCGCTCACCTGAGGCCCACCCCACCGACCCACCCCCGTCCGTCCCGCAGAGAGGCCCCCATGCGCTCCACGCTCATCACCGACATCGCCGAGCTGACCACCGTCGACCCCGAAGGGCGGGTGCTCACGGACGCGGCCGTCGTCGTCGAGGACGATCGCATCGCCTGGATCGGCCCCGCCGCGGACGCCCCGGACGCGGACGACCGGGTGTCCGTCGAGGGCCGCGCCGTGCTGCCCGGCTGGGTGGACTCCCACACGCACCTCGTGTTCGACGGGGACCGCTCCGCCGAGTTCGAGGCCCGCATGGCCGGCGAGTCCTACGCGGCCGGCGGCATCGGCGTGACCACCTCCGCCACCCGTGCCGCCTCGGACGACCGCCTGGCCGAGCTGGTCCGCGGCCGGGTGGCCGACGCGGTGGCCGGCGGCACCACCTACCTCGAGACCAAGACCGGCTACGGGCTCACCGTGGAGGAGGAGGCGCGCCACGCGCGCCTGCTGGCCGGGCTGCGCGAGGAGGGCCTCGTGGACGAGGTGACCTTCCTCGGCGCCCACCTCGTGCCCCCGGGCCGGGACGCGGAGGACTACCTGGACGACGTCGTCGGGCCGATGCTCGAGGCCGTGCGGGAGCACGCGGGCTGGGTGGACGTGTTCTGCGACACCGGCGCCTTCGACGCCGAGCAGACCCGCCGCGTGCTCGCCGCGGGCGTGGCGGCGGGCCTGGGCGTGCGCCTGCACGGCAACCAGATCGAGCAGGGCCCGGGCGTGGGCGTGGCCGTGGAGTTCGGCGCCGCCTCCGTGGACCACGTCAACCACCTCTCCGACGCGGACGTCGAGGCCCTGGCCGGCACCTGGACCGGCTGGGACCGCGCCTCGGCCACCGGGACGCCCGGCACCGTGGCCGGCTGCCTGCCCGCGTGCGACCTGTCCACCCGCGCCCCGCTGGCGCCCGCGCGTCGCCTGCTCGACGCCGGCATCGAGGTCTCCCTGGCCTCGAACTGCAACCCGGGCACCAGCTACACCACGTCCATGAACTTCAACGTGGGCACCGCCGTGCTGCAGATGCACCTGACCCTCGCCGAGGCCGTGCGCGCCGCCACCCTCGGCGGGGCCCTCGGCCTGCGGGCGCAGGACCGCGTCGGCAGCCTCGAGGTCGGCAAGCGCGCCGACCTGCACGTGCTCGACGCCCCCGCCGCCATCCACCTGGCCTACCGGCCCGGCATGCCGCTGACCCACGCGGTCTGGCGCGCGGGCCGCCGGGCCGTCTGATCGACCGACTGCAAGGAGAACGCATCACCATGACCACCCCTCCCGTCACCGTCACGCTCGGCACGTCCGGGGCCACCCTGGACGACGTCGTCGCCGTGGCCCGCCACGACGCCCGCGTGGTGCTCGCCGACGACGTGCTCGAGACCGTCGGCGCGGTGCGCCGCCACGTCGAGGCGCTGGCCGAGGCCGAGACCCCCACCTACGGCGTGTCCACCGGCTTCGGCGCGCTCGCGGACAAGCACATCCCGCTCGAGTCCCGCGCGCAGCTGCAGAAGTCCCTGATCCGCTCCCACGCCGCCGGCATGGGCCCCGTGGTGGAGCGCGAGGTCGTCCGCGCGCTGATGTTCCTGCGCGCCACCACGCTGGCCTCCGGCCGCACGGGCGTGCGCCCCGTGGTGGTCGAGACCTTCGTGGCCATGCTCAACGCGGGCATCACCCCCGCCGTGCGCGAGTTCGGCTCCCTGGGCTGCTCCGGCGACCTCGCCCCGCTCTCCCACGTGGCCCTGGCGCTGATGGGCGAGGGCGACGTCGTCGGGGCGGACGGCGCGCTGCGTCCGGCCGGCGAGGCGCTCGCCGAGGCCGGGATCGAGCCGGTCGAGCTGCGGGAGAAGGAGGGCCTGGCCCTCGTCAACGGCACCGAGGGCATGCTCGGCATGCTGATCATGGCGCTGGCCGACCTCGAGGAGCTCGCCGACACCGTGGACCTCACCGCCGCGATGTCCGTGGAGGCGCTGCTCGGCACCGACCGCGTGTTCGTGCCGGAGCTGCACCTGCCGCTGCGCCCCCACCCGGGCCAGGCGACCTCCGCCGACCGGATGCTGAGGATCCTGGCGGGCTCGCCGATCGTGGCCAGCCACAAGGAGGGCGACTCCCGCGTGCAGGACGCCTACTCGCTGCGCTGCGCCCCGCAGGTGGCCGGCGGCCTGCGCGACACCCTCGCGTACGTGCGCACCGTGGCCGAGCGCGAGCTCGCCGCCACCGTGGACAACCCGGTGGTGCTCGACGACGGCCGGGTGAGCTCGAACGGCAACTTCCACGGGGCGCCCGTGGCGTACGTGCTGGACTTCCTGGCCATCCCGGTGGCCGACGTCGCCAGCATGTCCGAGCGCCGCACCGACCGCATGCTGGACCCGGCCCGCTCGCATGGGCTGCCCGCGTTCCTCGTGGACGACCCGGGCGTGGACTCCGGCATGATGATCGCCCAGTACACGCAGGCCGGGCTCGTCTCGGACATGAAGCGCCTGGCCGTGCCCGCGTCCGTGGACTCCATCCCGTCCTCCGCGATGCAGGAGGACCACGTCTCCATGGGCTGGCACGCCGCCCGCAAGCTGCGCTCGGCCGTGGAGAACTTCCGCCGCGTGCTCGCCGTCGAGCTCGTGGCCGCCGCCCGCGCGATCGAGCTGCGCGCGCCGTTGCAGCCCTCCGCCGCGACCGGTGCCGCCGTCCGCGTGATCCGCGAGGCCGGCGTGCCCGGTCCGGGTCCGGACCAGTACATGGCGCCGCAGCTGGCCGCCGCCGAGCAGGCCCTGCGCGACGGGTCCGTGCTGGCCGCCGTGGCGGAGGCGCTCGCGGGCGTCTCCGCCGACGCCGAGCCGCAGGACCTGGCCGAGGAGTCCGAGGGCGCCGAGGCCGAGGGGCACTGACGCCGCCGAGCGGTCAGACGCCACAGAGTGGTCACGACATGCCGCGTGCGTCTGCACGAGACGGCGTGTCGTGACCACTCTGTGTGTGGGCGACCCTTCCGGCTCAGGCCGCCAGGTCCACGTCCTTCGTCTCCTTCATGAACAGGCCGGTCAGGCCGGTGAGGCCGCCGACCACCATGAGGTAGATCGGGAACGCGCTGGTCCATCCCTGCGCCGTCAGCCACGTGATCAGGTACGGCGCCGTGCCGCCAAAGATCGCGGTGGCCAGCGAGAGCATGGTGGCCACGCCCTTGGCGCGCACCGCCGTGGGCAGCACCTCGGACCAGACGGCGCCGTTGACGCCGAACAGCAGCGCCACGGCCAGCAGGGCGATGGTCTGCACGAGCAGGAACGAGGCGAAGGTGCCGTCCAGCATGCCGAACAGCGGGAACGGCAGCACCACGAAGAGCAGGCCGAAGGCGATGACCAGCGGGCGGCGGCCGACCCGGTCGCCCAGCAGGCCCGCCCCGAGGATGGCGACCAGGAAGATCACCTGGGCCACGAGCGAGGCCGAGAGGGTGGTGGACTTGTCCATCTGATGGGCCACCTGCGCGTGCGTGGGCAGGTAGATCAGCCACGTGTAGAACATCAGCGAGCCGCCCGCGGAGACCAGGAAGATCGTCAGCAGGCCGCGCCACACCGCACCCGGCTCCCGGCGGGGAGCGTCGTCGGCGGTGGGCACCACCTGCTGCGCCGCCGTGAAGTGCTCCGACTCCGTCAGGCTCCGTCGCAGGTACAGCGCGTACAGGCCCAACACGCCGCCGATGCCGAACGCCACGCGCCAGCCCCAGGACGCCACCTGCTCGGGGGAGAGCAGCGTGTTGATGGCCAGGCCCACGAGCGTCGCCAGGATCGTGCCCACCACCACGGACACCCACGACGTCGCCCCGAACAGCCCGCGCCGGCCCTGCGGCGCCCGCTCCACGAGGTAGGTCACGGAGGTGCCCATCTCGCCTCCGTGCGCCAGGCCCTGCAGCAGGCGGGCGATGACGAGGATCACCGAGGCGAGGACGCCCACCGTGCCGTAGGTGGGGGTGAAGGCGATGATCAGGCTGCCGAGCGCGGTGATCATCATCGCCGCGAAGAGGCTGCGCTTGCGGCCCACCCGGTCCGCGTAGGCGCCGAACACGTAGCCGCCGATGGGGCGGGCGACGAAGCCCACCGCGAAGACGGCCAGGGTGGCGAGCAGCTCGGAGGTGGGGTTGTCCGCGTGGAAGATCTGCGCCGCGAAGACCGGGGCGAAGATCGTGTAGACGTTCCAGTCGTACCACTCCAGCGCGTTGCCGAAGTTCACGGCCAGCATGTCCTTCAGGCTCCGGGGGCGGGCCCCGGGCACGGGAGCGGGCCGGGCCGCACCGGTGGCCGCGGTGCTCATGCCCGCCCCTCGAGGCCGGCCTGGGCATCGCCGTCGGCGCCGGGCACCCGCATCTCGAAGGTCTCCCGCACCACGGTGTAGTCGAAGTAGCCCAGGCGGGCGATCGGCTGGATGCGCGGGATGTCGAGGCGGCCGTCGGCGGTGATGGCGTCGTCGTCGATGTGGATGGTGTCCACGTGGGCGAAGACCACGTCGATGGTGCCCACGTTCGAGTCGCCCTTGATGCGGTGCGTCGAGTGGTAGCGGCACTCGAAGCGCACGGGGGACTCGGCGACCATCGGGATGGGGTGGTTGTCCGCGTAGACCTTGGTGACGCCGTGCTCGGCGATGCGGTCCCACTCGCTCTCGCCCGGCTCCAGGGCCATGGCGGAGACGTTGACGGCCTCGCGCAGGTCGTAGGTGGCCATGTTCCACACGAACCAGCCGGTCTGCTCCGCGTTGAGGACGGTGTCCTTGCGGCGTCCGTCCGGGTACTGGTTCGCGGAGAACATCACCATGGGCGGGTCGAAGGTGAGGTTCTGCCACTGGCTGTAGGGGGCGATGTTCTCCCGGCCGTCCGTGCTCACGGAGGACAGCCAGCCGATGGGCCGCGGCACGGTGGAGCTCTTGAAGGGGGAGTAGGGCAGGGGGGTGGCCTCGTGCTGCGGGCGGTACTTCATGAGTCCTCCATGTGATGCCGGTAACAGGATGTGGGCCACGCTACGTCGCATATTCGGGATATATCAAGGGGGTGCGGGAAGATGACTGCCTAGGCTGGGCCCATGAACAAGTCGGAGGAGGCCTACGCCCGCCTGACGCAGAAGATCGAGACCGGGGAACTGCCACCGGGCGCCGTCCTCAGCGAGGCGGCCCTCATCGACGCCGCCGAGACGGGGCGCACACCCCTGCGCGAGGCGGTGCAGCGCCTCATCCGAGACCACTGGCTCCTGGTCGGTGGGGGACGTGGCCTGCAGATCCCGGCGATCTCCGTGGACGACCAGCTGGAGAGGCTGGAGGTGCGGCGGTCGCTCGAGGCGCTGGCCGTGGGACTGGCCTGCGCGCGGGCGGACGAGGAGCAGCTGACCGCCGTCGCGGCCCACGTGCGACACCTGCGCACGGTGGAGGACCTGCCGGCGTACGTCGCCGCCGTCGGGCGCTCGCACGAACTCCTGCGCACGATCGCGAACAACCGCTATCTCGCCGATTCCCTGGTCCCGCTCCAGGGGCTCTGCCGCCGGTTCTGGCTCGCGACCACGAAGGGTCTGCCCGACGAGGTCGAACGCGGCCGGGCGTTCTACGTCCCGGCGCTGGAGGCCGTGACCCGGAGGGACTCGGCCGGAGCCCGGGCCGGGGTGCTGGCCCTGCACGACTTCCTGGCGCGCTCGGCGCTGGACTACGCCGCCCGACGTGCGGCCCACGGCAGCGCCGAGCCCCCCGCCCCGTGGGCGGAGGGACGCTGACGCGCGCGGCCCCCCGCGCCTGAACGGACCCCCGCCCGCCTCAGGCCAGCAGCGAGGCGTCCGTCCGGTGACGGCTGACGATCGTGTGGATCAGCCGGGCCGCGGCCTTCGCCGTGCGGCCGTCCACGTCCAGGGCGGGGTTGAGCTCCACGACGTCGGCCAGGGCCAGCTTCCCGGACTGGGTGGCCTCCAACGCGCACGCGTGGATCACCTCGTACGGCACGCCGAAGCCGGCCGGTGCGCTCACCCCCGGGGCGACGGCGGCCGGCAGCACATCCAGGTCGATGGTCAGGTAGAGCACGTCCACGGCGTTGATGAACGAGCGCACCCAGCGGCGCACGCCGGTGACGTCGGCGGTCTGGGCCTGCTCGTCGGTCACCCACGTGACCCCGCGTTCGCGCGCGGTGTCGAACAGGGCGCGGGTGTTGTTGGCCTCGCTGATGCCCACCACCGCGTAGGAGAGCTGATGCTCCGCCCCCTCGGCGTCGCGCAGCGCCTGCAGGAACGGAGTGCCGGAGCTGGGCCGCGGGGCCTCGCGCAGGTCGAAGTGCGCGTCCAGGTTGAGGATGCCCACGCGGGTGTCCGCACCCACGCGCGTGGAGCCGGTCAGGCCCGTGATCGAGGCGTAGGCGGTCTCGTGCCCGCCGCCGAGCACCACGGCCAGGTCGTGGGCGTTCAGCAGCCCGCTGACCACCGTGCCCAGCTCGGCCTGGCCCGCCTCGAGCTCGCCCGGGGCGTCGTCGTCGCCGCGGTCCACGGACACGTCGCCCGCGTCCACGAGCGCGCCCGTGCCCTCGAGGTACGCGAGCGAGGCGAGAGCGCCGCGCAGCGCCCCCGGGCCGTCCTCGGCGCCCACGCGGCCGTGGTTGCGGCGCACGCCCTCGTCCGAGGCGAAGCCGACGAGCGCCGTGGACCGCGCGCCCGACGTCGGAGCGCCGGCGCCGGGGTGGCGCTGCGTCGTCGTGGGCTCACCGCGGCCGTCGGCGGGGCGGACGACCTGGTGCCAGCGCAGGTGCTCGGGGGCGTCGCCGTCGGTGCGGCCGGTCCAGGCGGGGGAGGGGGAGGGGAGCTCGGAGGTCATGGGCCCATCCCACGCCATCGACGGGCGGGTGCGCAACGAGGGCCGGACGACGCCCGACATGGGGCGTCGTCCGGCCTAGCGGTCCAGTTCCTGGCGCCGCGAGCTGATCACGCCGGTGACGAAGCCGGCGAGGTTGAGCCCGCCGTGGAAGCGGGCGTGCTCGATCTTCACGCAGCGGTCCATCACGATCTCCAGGCCCGCGGCCTCGGCCTGACGCGCGGCGTCCTCGTTCCAGATGCCCAGCTGCAGCCACACGGTCCGGGCGCCCACGCGGGCGGCGTCCGCCACCACCTCGGGGGCGTCGGAGGACTTGCGGAACACCTCCACGAGGTCGGGGGTGACGGGCAGGTCGTCGAGCGAGGCGTACACGCGGTGGCCGAGGATCTCCTTGCCGGCCGCGGCGAGCACGGGATTCACGAAGTAGACGTCGTACGTGGTCGAGCTCAGCAGGTACGTGGCCACGAAGTACGACGCACGGGCCGGCTTGTCCGAGGCGCCGACGATCGCGATCGACCGGGTGCGCCGCAGGATCGCCAGGCGCTCGGGGGCGCCGGGGCCGGTCCAGGTGCGCTCGGGGTGGGTGGTGCTCATGGCTCAGGCCTCCTGCTCTGCGGGGACGACGGCGCCGTCGCGGGTGCGGCCGGTGGCCTCGGTCAGGGCCTGGTCCAGGTCCCAGAGGATGTCCTCGAGGTCCTCGATGCCCACCGAGATGCGGATCAGGTCCGCCGGGATGCCCGCGGCCACGAGCTGCTCGGCGGTGAGCTGCTGATGGGTCGTCGTGGCGGGGTGCAGCACCAGCGTCTTCGCGTCGCCGATGTTGGCCAGGTGGGAGGCCAGCTGCAGCGCGGAGATGAAGCGCGACGCCGTCGCACGCCCGGCCTCCGGACCGGAGGCGCCGTCGTCGGTGTCCGTGGCCGCCGGGGCCACGCCGAAGCTGAACACCGAGCCGACGCCCCGGGGCAGCAGCTGCTGCGCGCGGGCGTGGTGCGGGTGGTCGGGCAGGCCGGCGTAGCGGACCCAGGACACGCGCGGGTCCTCGTCCAGCCAGGTGGCGACGGCGCGGGCGTTGGCGAGGTGGGCGTCCATGCGCGGGGCCAGCGTCTCGACGCCGAGCAGCAGCTGGAACGCCGACTGCGGGGCCAGCGACGGGCCGAAGTCGCGCAGCTGCTCCGAGCGGAGCTTGGTGAGGAAGCCGTACTCGCCGAAGTTGCCCCACCAGGAGACGCCGCCGTACGAGGGCACGGGCTCGGTCATGGACGGGAACTTGCCGTTGTCCCACGGGAAGCGGCCGGACTCCACCACGACGCCGCCGAGCGTGGTGCCCTGCCCGCCGAGGAACTTCGTGGCCGAATGGATGACGATGTCCGCGCCGTGCTCGATCGGCCGGATCAGGTAGGGCGGGGTGAGGGTCGCGTCCACGACGAGCGGCACGCCGTGCCGGTGGGCGACGTCGGCCAGGCCGGGCAGGTCCACGACGTCACCGGAGGGGTTGGCGACGATCTCCGTGTAGACCGCCTTCGTGTTGGGCTGGAGGGCGGCCTCGAAGTCCGCGGCCTCGGCGGAGTCCACGAACGTGGTCTCGACGCCGAACCGGCGCAGGGAGACGTCCAGCTGGGTGATCGTGCCGCCGTAGAGCTTCGAGGACGCCACGATGTGGTCGCCGGCCCCGGCGAGAGCCGCGAAGGTGACGAACTCGGCGGCCATGCCGGACGCCGTCGCGACGGCCCCGATCCCGCCCTCGAGCGTGGCGACCCGCTCCTCGAACGCGGCGACCGTGGGGTTGCCGATCCGCGAGTAGATGTTGCCGTACTTCTGCAGCGCGAAGAGGTTGGCGGCGTCCTCGGCGGACTCGAACACGAACGAGCTGGTCTGGTGGATCGGCACCGCGCGGGAGCCGTGGACGGCGTCCGGGACGGCGCCCGCGTGCAGCGCCTGGGTGCGGAAGCCGAACTCGTGGTCAGCCACGGGGGTCCTTTCGATGGAGGCTTCGGGACAGTCCGTCCCATTGTCCCGGGCGAGGTGCGCCGAGGGCAGGGTGGGGACGTCGCAGAGCGTCACGCGGGGCCGGCCGGTGGCATGCAACGCGGGTTGAGTTATCACCGGTTACGCGGGCCTGGACCCGTGACAAGTCAACCCGCGTTGGCGTGGACCCGTGACACCTCAACCCGCGTCGGGACGGGCGGGGGCGGGTCAGCGCGTGTGGGCGAGCTGATGCCGGACCAGCCCCACGATCCGCCCGAACCCCGCGCGCTGGTCCTCCCAGGCGCAGCGCAGGGTCGTCCATCCCCGCTCGAGGCAGTACGCGTCCCGACGGGCGTCCCTCGCCTGTTGCTGAGCCGTGCGGTGGCCGGCGCCGTCGTACTGGAGGGCCAGGCGAACCGCCCGGTACCCGAGGTCCACGACAGGCGAGGCCGGGTCGGCCGGGTCGACGGCGACCTGCAGCTCCGGCTCCGGCAGCCCGGCCCGGATCAGCGCGAGCCGGAGGAAGGTCTCGGGCGGGGAGTCGGCCCCGACGCGCACCTCCGCCAGCGCGGCACGTGCGAGACGGACGCCCGGCCGGCCACGGCAGCGGGCGAGCACCTCCGACAGCCCGGGCACGGTGGCCTCGGGATCCGCCCGGCCCGTCGGCGTCCACGGCGGACGCACCAGGTGGTCGCCGGCCGCGATGAGCCAGTCCACCTCGTGGGGGCGGAGCATCCCGGCGAGGTCGAACCAGGTGCGCGCCGCCGTCGTGACGCGCTGGCCGTCGGGAAGGTCGAGCACGTGGTCGGAGGGCAACCGCACCCGGTGGCTGACGACGCCGCCCAGGTCGGTCCGGTGCGTGCGCGCGGACCGGTCGAAGGTCAGGTGCAGTCCGGCCGGCCGCGCGAGGCGGGGCGGCAGCGGCAGTCCGTGCCAGAGGGCGGCAGAGACGTGGGAGACCACCCCGCCCGTGAGGCGGACCAGCGCGGCCGCGCCCTCCGGGGCGCACAGGTCGGGGACACCCGCGGTGTGCACGCCGCGGCAGACCCGGGCGAGGTCTGCCGCGAGGGTCCGGCGCCACGGCAGGCCGGCGGCGTGCAACTCGGCCGTCGTGAAGGCGCCCGCGGCGAGGGCGGGCGGCAGGGGCGTGCGCGCGGTCATGGGGCGAGCCTGCCGCCCCCGGGCCCTGCGACGAGCCGAACCGATGCGCCCTGGGGAGGGCCGCCGTCGTCGTGGTGGCTGTGCAGGAGCGGCCGGCCCGCCGGACACGGTGGCCCCGGCACGACGCGGGTTGAGTTATCACGGGTGCAAGCCGCCTGGACCCGTGATAACTCAACCCGCGTTGCGGGGAGCGGCCGGCCCGTCGGTCACGGCGTGCGGTCCACCGGCACCAGCTCCACGTCCTCGAGCCGCCCGTCCCGCACCACCGCCCGCATGAGGGTGCACTCGGGCTGCCGTCGCCGGTCCGTGCAGGAACCGGGGTTGAGCAGGCGCAGGCCCGGGTTCGCGGTCTCCGGGCCGGCCACGGTGTCCCACGGGATGTGGCTGTGCCCGAACACCAGCACGTCCGCGTCCGGGAACGCCGCGGCCATGCGGCGCTCGCGGCCGGCCGCCGGGCCCGTCTCGTGGACCATCGCGATCCGCACCCCGCCGATCTCCACGCGTGCCACCTCGGGCAGCCGCGCCCGCAGCCGAGGCCCGTCGTTGTTGCCCCACACGCCCACCAGCCGGGCGGCCCGCGCGTCGAGGTCGTCGAGCACGTCCTCGGCCACCCAGTCACCGGCGTGGAGCACGACGTCGGCCCGCACCACCTCGGCCCGCACCTGCGCGGGCAGGGCGCGGGCACGCCGCGGGATGTGGGTGTCGGCGATCAGGAGCAGGCGGACGGCGACGTCGTCGGGCACGGTCCGCCTCACCGCGCGGCGAACGCGCCGAGCCAGAGCGCCAGCGGCAGGCCGACGATGAACACGGCCACGAATCCGCGCACCAGCCACCGGCCCGCCGGGGTGGCGAGGTTGACCGTCACGCCCACCCCGTAGCCGGGGCGCTTGGCAGGGAAGACGGCCGGATCGTCGGGGTCGCGCTTGAGCCCCAGGGGCGTCCACACCTCGTCCTCGGCGAGCTCCGCGGCCGTGGGCCGGTACCCGAGCTCCGCCGCGACGCGGTCCGACCAGCGCGTCCACCGCTGCGTGCCGGCCCGCATCGCCGGGAAGATGCCCACCATGAGCACGGTCAGCGTGAGGGGCAGGACCCACCACGGCATCGTCCACGCCCCGGCGGCGAGCACCTCGACCGTCGTCGGGGCCAGCACCAGCACGATGAGCACGCACGACCACCCGAGGCACTCCTGGAACCCGCGGTGCACCCCCGCCTGGCGCACGCGCCGCCACGGGGACAGCCCCGGGTCCGTGGGGGTGAGGGCGGTGACCATCGCGGAGACCAGCGCCAGGAACCCCGTCATGCCGAGGCCGATCAGCGGCCCCGTCGCCACCGTGCCGAACGAGGCGTCCTCCCACGCATCGGGCCGCCCGTCGACGCCCCAGTGCGTGGGCACCCGCACCGGCAGGCCCGGCAGGGCGACGAGGGCCCACCCCAGCAGCGCCAGGCACAGGACGGTCGCGAGCAGGAACGGCAGCCACGGACGCAGCCGACCACGGCTCAGGGCGGCGCGCTCGGCGGCGGGGACGTCGTCGGGGGTGGGACGGGACGGGTGGGGCATCGACCCAGGCTAGCCGCGGCCCCCGCCCGCCACACCCGGAGACCGGCCCGTCCAGACGGCGGCCGCACACGCCGCGATCACCAGCAGCATCCCCGCCAGGTCCAGCGGGGTGAGCTCCTGCCCACGCACGGCCCACGCGGTCAGCGCCGCCGCGATCGGCGACAGGCACGTCAGCAGGGAGAACAGGGCGGTCGGCATGCGGCGCAGCACCTGCAGGTCGATCCCGTACGGCACCGCCGTGGACAGCAGCGCCACGGCCAGCCCCACGCCCAGCACCACGGGAGAGAGCAGGGCCGCCCCCGCCGTCGCGACGCCGACCGGCAGCGCCACGAGGGACCCGGCCGCCGTCGCCAGGGCCAGCCCCTGCACCCCCGGCAGATGGGTCCCCGCGCGCCGGGAGAGCAGGATGTACCCCGCCCAGCACGCCGCCGCGGCCAGCGCGAGCGCCACCCCCACCGGGTCCAGTCCCGCCCCGCCGATCCCGCCGCCCGCGCTGAACCCCTCCCGGCCGAGCACCCCGATCCCGGCGAGCGCGAGGGCCGCCCACGCCGCCGACCGCCACGACGGCCGCGCCGCCACGGACAGCGCCAGCGGCCCGAGCACCTCGAACGTCACGGCCACGCCCTGCGGGATCCGCACGAACGCCTCGTAGATGGTCAGGTTCATGCCGGTCATGGCCGCCCCCAGCCCGACGACGGCGGCCCACCCCCGGGGGCCCAGGCCGGCGAGGGCGGCGCGGCTCGGCCGGGTGACGAGCAGCAGCACGGCCGCGGAGAACACCACGCGCAGGGCGACCATGGCCGACGCGCCGACGTCGTCGAACAGCAGGCCCGCCACGGACGCGCCGAGCTGCTGGCTCACCAGCGAGAGCAGGACGAGCAGGACGAGACGCACGCCCACAGCCTAGGGGCGCGCCGCGCCACCCCGGCCCCGGCCGGCGCGGGACCGCTGCTGCCGGAGGACCACCGGGGGCCCGGTTCCGCTGACCCCGAGGCCGCGGAAAACATCACGCTGACGTGCGCTAATCCGCCGCCTCGTGGGAGAGTGGGGGACGCGCGTCCGCGCAGACCCCGCCCCGACCCCAGGAGGCCCGCATGGCCCGGCCCCAGACCGTCCTCACCGTGGTGGCCGCCCGCCGGCTCACCCCGCACCTCGTGCGCCTGACCCTCGGCGGCGAGCAGTTCGACGCCGTCCACGCCCGCTGGGTGGAGAAGGGCGCCACGGACCAGTACGTGAAGCTGCTCTTCGCCGACCCCGCGCTCGGCCTCGAGCCCCCGTACGACCTGGACGCCCTCCGCGAGCGTCTCGCCCCGGAGCAGCTGCCGGTCCGCCGCACCTACACGGTGCGTCGCATGGACGCGGCCGCCCGCACCATGGACGTCGACTTCGTGGTCCACGGCGCGGACGACGACGGCGGCACGCCCGGGCACGACGGCGGCCTGGCCGGGACGTGGGCGGCGTCGGAGCCGGTGGGGCAGCAGGTCGCGTTCCTGGGTCCCGGCGGCGCCTACCGTCCCGACGCCACGGCCGACTGGCACCTGCTCGCCGGCGATGAGGCCGCCCTGCCGGCGATCGCCGCCGCCCTCGAGGACCTGGCCGCCACGGACGCCGCGGCAGCCGGCGTCGCGCTGATCGAGGTGACCGACGCCCGGGACGAGGTGCCCTTGACCGCGCCGGCCGGCGTCGAGGTGCGCTGGCTGCACCGCGGCGGCCCCTTCACCCCGGAGACGACGCGGTTCGCCGCCGCCGTCGAGGACGCGGCGTGGCGGGACGGACGGGTGCACGCGTTCGTGCACGGCGAGCGGGAGCAGGTCAAGCGCGTCCGGGCGTACCTCACGGACGTGCGCGGTGTGGACCGGCGGCAGCTGTCGGTGAGCGCGTACTGGGCCTACGGCCGCGCCGAGGACGTGTTCCAGGCGGAGAAGCAGACCCCGGCGGGACAGATCTTCGAGGACGGCACCACCGGCGGCTGACCTGCACAGGGTCGGCACAGGAGAAGTTCTGGCGTCCGTCAGGGCGCGACGGGCCAGGGGTGGCGTGAGAGGGTCGACGGGACATCGTCCGGCGGTCCCCGGCCGCCGGCACGTCCGCACCTCTGTGAAGGAGTCCCCATGAAGACGCCCGCACGCCTCGCCGTCGGCATGCTCGCCGCCTCCGGTCTGCTGCTCACCGGCTGCGCCTCCGACCCGACGCTGGACGAGAGCTGGCCCGAGGTCCGCCAGAAGGTCGTGGATGCCGAGAGCCTGCGCCTGAGGATGGAGGGCACCGCCGCCGACAAGGAGGAGGACAAGGACGACGCGTCGGCCTCGGCGTCGCCCTCCGCCTCCCTGGGCACGGACGCCATCCAGTCCGCGAACGTGGACCTCGCCGGCGCCACCGACGACTCCCACCTCCAGGGCACCATGAACATGGACATGGGGGCGGCCACCATGGACATCGAGGTCCTGCGCCGGGACGCCGACGTGTTCTTCAAGCTCAAGGCAGACGGTGACGACCTGCCCCGGGAGATGGGCATGTTCTCCACCCTCGTGGGCGACCGCTGGATCAAGACGAGCGCCGATCAGGCTGCGCAGATGGACATCTCACTGGAGGAGATCATGTCCGACCTCGAGGAGGACATGCCCGCCGCGGACGCCTTCGACGGCAAGGACCTGAAGGCCGAGGAGGTGGAGCTCGAGGGCAGGAAGTACCTCAAGTACGCGCTGCCCGAGGAGCACCACGAGTTCGGCCGGACGATGCTGATCGACCCGGAGAGCACGACCCTCTACCGTCTCGAGGACGTGAACTCGGAGGACGAGGACGTGGACGCGAACGCCACCTTCACCGAGTGGAACGCGGTCGAGGCGCCCGAGGCCCCCGCCTCGGAGGACGTCTTCGACCTCGCCGAGCTGCAGGAGCTGGCCGGCTGACCCGCTGCGCGATCCAGGTGGGCCGGCGGGCCGCCACGGCATGATGTCCTCATGGACCGCACCGCCCCCACCCCGCCCGCGAACGCCCTCGCCCCGGACCTGCCGGAGGACATCGCCCGAGAGGCGATCGCCTTCCGCCGCCTCCTCCACGGGCATCCGGAGCTGGACCTGCACCTGCCCCGCACCCAGGCCGCCGTCCTCGAGCGGCTCGAGGCCCTGCGCGCTGAGGCGGGGGAGGATGCCGCCACCGGCCGCCCCGCGCTGGAGACAGGCGTCGGCCGGGCGCTGAGTTCCGTCGTCGTGGTGCTGCGCGGCGGGGCCCCGCTGCCGGAGGGGGTCCGGCGGCCGGTCGTGCTGCTGCGGGGGGACATGGACGCCCTGCCCGTCACGGAGGAGAGCGGGCTGGAGTACGCCCCCGCCGTGCCGGGTACCATGCACGCCTGCGGCCACGACCTGCACACCGCCGGCCTCTACGGCGCCCTGGCCTGGCTGGTGCGCCGTCGCGGGGAGCTCACCGCCGACGTGGTGGCCATGTTCCAGCCCGGGGAGGAGACCGGCGGCGGCGCCCTGCACATGATCCAGGAGGGGCTGCTGGAGGCGGCCGGGCGCCCGGTGGACGCCGCCTACGCGATCCATGTCTCCTCGGGCACGTACCCGCGCGGCGTCCTGCTCAGCCGCCCGGGGGCGATCCAGGCCGGCTGCGACGACCTGGTGGTGACGGTGCACGGTCGAGGCGGGCACGGCTCCGTGCCCCACCTGGCCCAGGACCCGGTGCCCGTGGCCGCCGAGATGGTGCTGGCGCTGCAGTCCGTGGTCACCCGGCAGTTCGACGCCTTCGACCCGGTGGTCGCGACCGTCGGGCACCTGAGCGCGGGCACGGCGGCCAACATCATCCCGGACAGCGCCACCCTCGCCCTCACCCTGCGGACCTTCTCCGCGCCCGCCCGGGCCCGGCTGCTCTCGGCCGTGGAGCGCATGGTGCACGGGATCGCCGCGGCGCACGGCATGAGCGCACAGGTCCGGACGGACTGCGCGTTCCCGGTGACGGCCAACGACGGGGACGCGGTGGCCTTCGTCCGCGGGCTCGTGGAGGACCTGTACGGGGCCGACGCCTACCGGGAGCTGCCCGAGCCCGAGCCCGGCAGCGAGGACTTCTCCGAGGTCCTCCAGCGGGTGCCCGGGGCCTACGTCCTGCTCGGGGCGGTCCCGGAGGGCGTGGACCCGGACGAGGCCCCGGTCAACCACTCCCCGAAGGCCGTGTTCGACGACGCCGTGGTGCCGCGGGCCGCTCAGGTGCTGGCCGAGCTGGCGCTGCGGACGGCGCCGGTGCCGGCGTCCTGAGCGCGGCGGCCGGCCCGGAGCACCTCGGCGATCTGCCCGACGCACGGCTCGTTCTGCAGGCTCGTGGTGTCCCCGAGCGCGGTGCCCTGGTGCAGCTGCGTCAGCAGCCGCCGCATGATCTTGCCCGAACGGGTCTTGGGCACGTCGGGGACGAAGACCACCTCGGCGGGCTTGGCCACCGGCCCGATCACCCGCCCCACGTGCCGCCGCAGCTCCTCGGCGCGGTCGGCGGCGGAGGCGCCGGGGCCGTCGTCGCCGGCCAGCCAGCTCTCGTGCGCCACGACGAAGGCGACGGCGGCGTGCCCGGTGGTCTCGTGCGGCACGGGGCACACCCCCGCCTCGATCACCTCCGGGTGCGCCACGAGGGCGGACTCGATCTCGATGGTGCTCAGGCGGTGTCCGGAGATGTTGATGACGTCGTCCACGCGCCCGAGGATCCAGACGTCGCCGTCCTCGTCCCGCTTGGCGCCGTCGCCGGCGAGGAACCAGCCCGCCTCGCCCTGGTCCGCGTAGTCCTCCCAGTACGAGTGGAAGTAGCGGGCCGGGTTCCGCCACACGGTCCGGGCCATCGACGGCGAGGTGCGGGTGACCACGATCCGGCCCTGCAGGCCCTCGGGCGTGGGGGCGCCGTCGTCGTCGACCACGGCCACGTCCACCCCCGGCAGGGGCCGGGAGCCGCAGCCCGGCTTGAAGGCCGTGTCCGTGGGGCGCGGGGAGAGCACGGTGGCGCCCGTCTCGGACTGCCACCACGTGTCCACCATCGGCAGGTCCGGGGTGTCCCGGCCGATCTGGGTCCGCGCCCACGTCCAGGCCTCCGGGTTCACGGCCTCGCCCACGGTGCCGATCAGGCGGATCGAGGACAGGTCCGGGCCGCCGTCCGCGTGCGCCGGGATCCCGTCCGGATGCCAGCCCTTGAGCGAGCGGATCAGGGTGGGCGCCGTGTAGTAGCTCGTCACCCGGTAGCGCTCGATCACCTCGAAGTGCCGGCCCGGGTGCGGGGCGTTCGGCACGCCCTCGTAGATCACCTGCGTGACCCCGTTCGAGAGCGGACCGTAGATCTCGTAGGTGTGCGCGGTGACCCAGGCCAGGTCCGCGGTGCACCAGTGGACGTCGTCGTCGCGCCGTGCCGGGTCCGGGTGGGAGAACAGGAAGTCGTGCGTCCAGGAGGCCGCCGCGAGGTACCCGCCCGAGGTGTGCACGAGCCCCTTGGGCTGTCCCGTGGTGCCGGAGGTGTACATGATGAACAGCGGGTGCTCCGCGTCGAAGGCGCGCGGGGTGTGGGTGTCCGGCTGGCGGTCCACGACGTCGTGCCACCACAGGTCCCGGCCCTCGGTCCACGGGATGTCCCGGTGGCCCGTGCGGTCCAGGACGAGGACGTGCTCGATCGCGTTGTCCCCGGACACGGCCTCGTCCGCGTTGGCCTTCACGGGGACGGCGGTGCCGCGGCGGAACTGGCCGTCGGTGGTGACGAGCAGCTTGGCGCCCGTGTCCTCGACGCGGAACCGCAGCGCCTCCGCCGAGAACCCGCCGAACACGAGTGAGTGCACGGCGCCGATCCGCGCGCACGCCAGCGTGATGACGATCGTCTCCACGAGCACGGGCAGGTACACGACGACGCGGTCGCCCGCCTCGATGCCCAGCTCCTCGAGGGCGTTCGCGGCCCGGGCGACCTCTCGCTGCAACTGTGCGTAGGTGACGGCGCGGCGGTCGCCGGGCTCGCCCTCGAAGTACAGGGCGACCTTCTCCCCGCGCCCCGCCGCCACGTGCCGGTCCACGCAGTTCACGGCCACGTTCAGGGTGCCGTCCTCGTACCAGCGGATCTCCGGGCCGCGCTCGGCGGCCGGGTCCGGGGCGGTGAGGGAGCGCGTCCGGGTGAAGGGCCGCTCCCAGCTCAGACGTCGGCCGGCCGCCTCCCAGAACGCGAGCCGGTCCGCCTCGGCCACCGGGCGGCCGTCGCCGCGCCCGCCGTGCAGCCGGTCCGCCGGGCGGCCGGGATGGACGTCCGGGTCGGCGGCGTCGACGAGCGCCTGCGGGAGGGGGCCGGGCAGCGTCGCGAGGGCCGCGGCGGGCACGCCGTCGTTCGGTCCGCGGACGGCCCCGGAGGCGCCCTCCTCGGCCGGGTCGGTGCGGGCGGGGTCCTCGGTGGGCGTCATGGGCGGCGGTTCCTCCTGGTCGGCGGGTCCGACCAGGGTAGGGACGCCGACGACGGCGCCGCGCCCGCCGTCGTCACCGGCGGTCATGCTCGGCCCGCCGGGCCCCCGCGGGCGTCCGGCGCGGGCCAGGGCGACGGCGGCCGGTGTGGACCCCGTCCCACGGCCGGGGCGTCCCGGCCCCCTGGCCGCCCGCGCGTGTCAGAGTAGGTCCATGACCACCTACGCCACCCTCGCCGCCCGGTACGCCGACGCCTTCGACTCCGTCGCCCACGGCGAGCGGGCCCGCGAGGCGGGCCGGCACCTGCCGTTCGCCGCCCTCGGGGAGCTGCAGGCCGCCGGGTTCGGCAAGGTCGGTGTCCCCGAGGACGCGGGCGGCGAGGGCGGCGGCAGCGAGACCGTGCTGCGCCTGCTCATGGACCTGGCCGCCCGGGATGTGAACACCGCGCACGTCTGGCGCTCCCACCTCGTGTTCATCGCCACGGCCATGGACCAGGCGCCCGCCCGTCGGGAGCGGTGGCTGCGGCACATCGTCGCGGGGGACTGGGCCGGCTCCGCCCTGGCCGAACGCGCCGGCGGGGCCGCGCCGGGCCGTGCCGCCACCCTGGCCAGCCGGGACGAGGGCGGCACCTGGGTCGTGCGGGGGCAGAAGTACTACGCGACCGGCTCGGCGTTCGCCACGTGGACCGCCGCGACCGTGGGCATCGAGGGGGCGGACCTCGTCTCGCGCCGGAACTCGAAGCGGGCCGGGGGCGCGGTCCGCGAGCCGGACCGGGCCGTCGCCGTCGTGCGCGTGCGTCAGCCGCGCGTGGGCATCAAGGACGACTGGGACGGCTTCGGCCAGCGCCTGACCGCCACCGGGTCCGTGGTGCTCGACGACGCCGCGGCCGAGGAGCTGCTCGAGGTGCCGCGGCAGGACGGGCCCGTGCCCGTGCTCATGGAGGCGACCCTGTTGGCGCTGCAGGCCGGGATCGGTCGGGCGGCGCTCACGGAGGGCACGCAGCTGCTGCGGAAGCGGCGCCGCACCTTCAACACCGGCACGGCCGCGCTGCCCAAG
The DNA here is from genome assembly GCF_056173425.1 of Micrococcus sp. 63XJN7_8_ISO-PGPR-S23-253. Classification (NCBI taxonomy): domain Bacteria; kingdom Bacillati; phylum Actinomycetota; class Actinomycetes; order Micrococcales; family Micrococcaceae; genus Micrococcus; species Micrococcus sp. 63XJN7_8_ISO-PGPR-S23-253. The sequence goes on along the minus strand of NZ_CM149673.1, from coordinate 2,169,696 downwards.
GACGACCCGCAGCTCCTCGAGATCATGGGGCAGCTGGCCGGGCGGCAGGCCGCGGCCGAGCTGATGGTGCGCGAGGTCGGGCGTCTGCTCGACGAGGGGGAGGACGGCGCCCACGGGGCCGGCCCGGCGGAGGCCGACGTCGCGGCGGCGTCCGCCGAGGCGATGGCGGCCGCGTACCGGGCCCAGGCCGTGGTGCCGGAGGCCGTCCTCGAGGTGTGCACCCGCATCTTCGACACGCTCGGCGCGTCGGCGACGTCGGCCACGCTGCGGCTCGACCGGCACTGGCGCAACGCCCGCACCCTCGCCACCCACGACCCGGCGGCGTTCAAGGTGCGCATGGCCGGCGACTGGCTCGTGAACGGCACCCCGCCGACCGCCTACACGTCGGCCGGCGAGGTCCCCGAGGGGGACTGACCGCCCTGCCTCAGCAACGCGGGTTGAGTTGTCGCGGGTACAGACGCTCTCGACCCGCGATAACTCAACCCGCGTTTCGCCGGACGTGCCGGGCTCAGGCCCAGCGGCGCAGGGCCCGGCGCTCCAGCAGGCCGAGCAGCCAGTCGGTGAGCTTGCCGAGCACGGCGAGCAGGATGATCGCCAGGATCAGGCGGTCCGTGCGTCCGTTGTTCTGCGAGTCGGTGAGCAGGAAGCCCAGGCCCATCGAGGACGCGATCAGCTCCGCGGCCACGAGGAACAGCCAGGCCTGGGCCAGGGCCAGCCGCAGGCCGGAGAACACGGCCGGCACCACGGCGGGCAGCTGCACCGTCCGCAGCAGGGACAGCCCGTGGTAGCCGAACGCCCGTCCGGCCTCCACCAGGTGCGGGTCCACATGGCGCAGGGCGGCGTAGACGGTGGTGAACACCGGGAAGAACGCGCCGATCGCGATGAGGGTGACCTTGGACTCCTCGCCGATCTGCATCCAGAGGATCAGCAGCGGCACCCAGGCCAGCGAGGGCACCGCGCGCAGCGCCCCGATCAGCGGGGCGAACAGCGCGTCCGCCCACCGGGACAGCCCGAGCGCGGACCCCACGGCCAGCCCGAGCGCGGCGCCGAGCAGGAAGCCCAGCAGCACGCGCTGGGTGGAGATCCCCACGTGCAGCCACAGGTCGCCCCGCTCCAGCAGGTTGACGCCGGCGCTGAGCACCGCGCCGGGGGAGGGCAGCTGCACCGCGGAGAGCAGCCCGGCGGCCGTCACCGCCCACCACAGCACCAGGAGGACGGCGGGCGCGGCCAGGCCCACCACCGCCCGGGCGCCGGGCCGGTCCAGCACCCGGGGCCGCTGCCGTCGGCGCGCCCCCGTCCCCCCGTCGTCGCGGCGATCCGACCGGTCGCGCGCCTCGGGGCCCGTCGTCGCGGCGGGGGTGGTCGGGGCGGTGCTCATCGGGTGGCCTCCTCGGCGAAACGGGTGTCCAGGATGCTCGCCAGGGCGGCGTCCACCTGGTGCTGGTAGTCGACGGACCCGGTGTCGACCAGGATCCGTCCGACCCCCGTCAGGGCGTCGAGCAGCTCCTGGCCCGGCACGGGGCTGACGTCCGCGTTGGTGCGTTCGAGGATCACGGTGCGGGCGACGTCGGGAGAGATCTTCGCGGCCTCGGCCAGGATCCCGACGGTCTCGTCCGGGTGCTCGAGCGCCCAGGCGCGGGCGCGTTCGTACGTGTCCAGGACGGTCTGGGCCGTCTCCGGGTCCTCCTCGAGGAAGGACTCCGTGGCGTTGAGGACGGAGAACGTGTTCAGGGCGAGGTCGCGGTACAGGAAGCGGGCGCCCTCGGCCTCGGCCTTCGCCATGATGGGGTCGAGCCCGGACCACGCGGCCACCGAACCGCCGGCGAGGGCGGCGCGGCCGTCGGCGTGCTGCAGGTTCTGGATCTCGACGTCGGCCGGGTCCACCCCGGCGGCCTCGAGCGCCTGCACGGCGAAGAAGTACGGGTCCGTCCCGCGCGTGGCGGCCACCGTGCGGCCCGCGAGCTGGGCGACGTCCGTGATGTCCGAACCGGGCGGGACCATGAGCGCGGACCACTCCGGTCGGGAGGCGATGCCCACGATGCGCGTGGGCGCTCCGTTGGCCCGGTTCAGCAGCGCGGCGGAACCGGCCGTCGAGCCGATGTCCACGGAGTTCGAGCGCAGGAGTTCGTTGGCCTTGTTGGAACCGGCGGAGAACACCCAGTTCACCCGGACGCCGCGGGGCGCGAGCGTCTCCTCCAGCCATCCCTGGTGGCGGATCACGAGGGAGAGCGGGTTGTAGGTGGCGTAGTCGATGCTCAGCGTGTCCGGACCGTTCACCGGCCCGGCCCCCGCCTCACCCTGCAGGACACATCCGCTCAGGCCCAGGGGCAGGGACGCGGCCAGCAGGCCGAGCGCCGTGCGACGGGTCAGGCGTGTGGAGCCGGCGCCGCTCATCGGGCGTGGCTCTCGACGCCGAGGCCCTCGAGGAGCTCGGAGCGCAGCCGGGCCAGGCGGGTGTCCGCGCGGTCGCGGGGGCGGGCCCCCGGCACGTCCACGATCCGCCCCACGGTCGCTCCGGGGCGGGCTACGCCGTCGGGTACCGGGACGTCACGGGCGAGCAGCAGCACGCGGTCGGCGAGCTGCAGGGCTTCCTCCACGTCATGGGTGATGAGCAGGACGGTGGTGCCGGTGGCGGCGTGCACGTCCAGCAGCAGGTCCTGCATCTTCAGACGGGTCAGGGCGTCGAGGGCGCCGAAGGGCTCATCGAGCAGCAGCACGCCGGGGCGGCGGGCCAGGGCGCGGGCGAGCGAGGCCCGCTGGGCCATGCCGCCGGAGACCTCCCGGGGGCGGTGCTCCGCGAAGGGCGCGAGGCCCACGAGCTCGAGCAGCTCCTGCACGCGGGCCCGGCCCGCGGCGCGGTCCAGCCCCCGGGGCAGGCCGAGTTCCACGTTGCGGCGCAGGGTGCGCCAGGGCAGCAGGCGCGGCTCCTGGAAGCCGACGGCGGTGCGCTCGTCGTAGGGGCGCACGGGCGAGCCGTCGATCAGCAGCTCTCCGTCGAAGTCCGGGTCCAGGCCGGCCACGGCGCGCAGCAGCGTGGACTTGCCGCAGCCGGAGGCGCCGATCACGGCGAGCACCTCGCCGGGCGCCACGGTCAGGTCCACGTCGCGCAGGACAACGCGTGGTCCGTCCGCGGTGGGGAACGTGCGCCCGACGCCGCGGAAGACGACGTCGAGGCTGTGACGGTCCTCGTCCCGGACCGGGGTGGAGGCGGTGGCACGGGAAGGCGCGTGCACGCTCATGGAGGGCTCCCATCGTCGCTTCGTCGTGGGTGTCGGTGCCGGACGGATGCGGATGCCAGCAGACCACCGCGGGCCCGGTCGGCTGCGAGTCTGCCCCGCCGCCGGCGCCGGAGGGCCGCCCGGGCGTCACACCGGCGGCGCCGGGGCCAGCGCCGAGCCAGACGTTTCGGTCGTCGCCGCAGGGTGGAGGCAGCAGATTTCTCTGGCTCAGCGCTGGGGTGCCGCCGGGCCGCAACGGGGCCGCCACCCGCGGACGTGTCCTCCGTCACGTCAGGGCATGTCACGAACCGGGCGCCGGACGCATGGCCGGGCCCGGCGGGGCCGTCATGAACCCCTGGGCCGGACCGGCTTCCACCGCCGGCCGCGTCGGCGTTGCATGGTGCGGAACCGTCGCCCGCCCGGCCGTGCCCCTGCGACCGGGCGGCCCTGGAAAGGAGACCCATGAGCACCGCCGAGAACGCCGGGGCCGGAGCACCCACCCGCCCGGACGAGCACCGCGAGATCCTCTTCAACGCATTCGACATGAACTGCGTCGCCCACCAGTCCCCGGGTCTCTGGCGTCACCCCGACGACCACGCCCGCGACTACAACACCCTGGGCTACTGGACGCACCTGGCGCAGACGCTGGAGAAGGGCCTGTTCGACGGCCTGTTCATCGCCGACGTCCTCGGCCCGTACTCCGTGTACGGCGGCACCTCCGAGGCCGCCATCAGGACCGGCGCGCAGACCCCCGTGAACGACCCGTTCCTGCTCGTCTCCGCGATGGCCGCGGTCACCGAGCACCTCGGCTTCGGCGTCACCGCCGGCACCGCCTACGAGCACCCCTACCCGTTCGCCCGCCGCCTCGCCACGCTCGACCACCTCACGGGCGGCCGCGTGGGCTGGAACGTGGTCACCGGCTACCTGCCCTCCGCCGCCCAGAACATGGGCCAGGACGACCAGATGGAGCACGACGAGCGCTACGAGCACGCCGACGAGTACCTCGACGTTGTCTACAAGCTCCTCGAGGGCTCGTGGGAGGACGACGCCGTCGTCTACGACAAGGAGTCCGGCGTGTTCGCGGACCCGGCCAAGGTCCACGACATCGCCCACGAGGGCAAGTGGTTCAAGGTCCCCGGCCACGCCGTCACCGAGCCGTCCGTGCAGCGCACCCCCGTGATCTACCAGGCCGGCGCCTCGACGCGCGGCCGCGCCTTCGCCGGCAAGCACGCCGAGGCCGTGTTCATCAACTCCCCCACGAAGGAGCTGGCGGCCGCCACCGTGAAGAAGATCCGCCAGGCCCTGGTGGACGCCGGCCGTGACCCGTACGACGTGAAGATCTTCGCGATGCAGACGATCGTCACCGGGGCCACCGACGAGGACGCGCGGGCCACGTACGACGACCTGGCGCAGTACGTGGACCCGCTGGGCGGCCTCGTGCTCATGTCCGGCTGGATGGGCATCGACCTGTCCCAGTACGACCTGGACGAGCCGATCGGGGACGTGAAGTCGAACGCCATCCAGTCCACCGTGGAGACCTTCCAGAAGGCCTCCGGCACGGACGAGGAGTGGACCGTGCGCAAGCTCGCCGAGTGGGTGGGCATCGGCGGCTTCGGCCCCGTGATCGTTGGCGGCGGCGAGTCCGCGGCCCGCCAGCTCGTCGAGTGGGCCGACGAGACCGACGTGGACGGCTTCAACCTCGCCTACCACATCACCCCGGGCACCTTCGAGGACGTCGTGGAGTTCGTGGTGCCGGAGCTGCAGAAGCTCGGTCGCTACAAGACCGCGTACACGGACGGCACGCTGCGCCACAAGCTCTTCGGCCGCGGCGACCACCTGCCGCAGAACCACCACGGCGCATCCTTCGCCCTGCGCCGCCGGTAGGGTGACGCCAGTGGCCGCGGCGCCCTGCCTCGGCCGGCAGCAGCCCCAGGAGGAGAACATGCAGCGCAGACGTGCCGTCCGCGCGGCCGGGCTCGGCGTCGTGGGCGCCCTGGCCTTGGCCGGGTGCGCATCCGAGCCGCAGTCGGCGGGGGAGGCCTGGCATCAGGCCCGCACCCAGTTGGACGAGGCCGAGACCGTCCGACTCGAGACCGCCTACACCACCGGCCGTCAGGGCCCGCACTCGGTCCGCTGGGACATCGCCGGCCGGCTCGACGGCGGCGACGCCGAGTCGAAGGGCGTCATGCAGGTCGGCCGGGACTCGCACATCACCATGGAGTCCCGCCAGGTCGGCGAGGACGTGTTCGTCCGGGTCGACGTGGACGGGTCCGACGTCCCGGACGACGTCCAGATGATGTACTCCGACCCGCAGTGGCGCCGTGTCTCGGCCGGCGAGGGGCAGGAGCCGCCCCTGAAGTCCCTCCTCGACCAGGTGGGCTTCCCCGCGGCGGACGCCCTCGACGGCGCCGAGGTGCGCGCCGAGGAGGTCGACTGGGACGGCGGCACGGCCTACCGCTATGCCGTGCCCGAGGAGGTCGCCGACGCGGCGATGGGCGAGGGCGACGTCACCCGGGTGCACTCCTTCACGGTGGACGACGACGGCGAGCTGGTCGCGCTCACCGTCGACGACGGCCGGGCCACCCAGCAGTACGCCCTGAGCCACTGGAACCAGATCGAGCCGGCCGAGGCGCCGGAGGAGGTGGCCGAGTGAGGCAGCGCCAGACCCAGACCCGCCGCACCCGTCGCGGCCTGTCCCTCGCCGCCGTCGGGGCGGCCGCCCTGTTGCTGACCGGCTGCGCCTCGGGCGACGACGCCCCCGGCGCCTGGGACCGCGCCCGCACCCAGCTCGAGGAGGCCGACTCCGTCCGCATGGTCACCGAGCTGCGGTCCGAGGCTCCGAGCAACGGCCGCGCGGTCCCGGACTCGGTGGACATCTCCGGTCCCGTGGACGGCTCGTCCATGCGGTACGTGTCCGTGTACAAGGACGACGGTCTGGTCACTCGGGACGAGTCCAGGATCGTGGACGGCACCGCGTACTCCCGGTTCACGGTGGAGCGCGCCGGCGCGAGCGGCGAGGACCGCCCCGCCTATGTGGAGCGGTGGACCGCCACCCCGTACGAGAGCGATCCCAGCGCCACCGGCATGGGCGCGATGGTGAGCTCTCTGCTGGGCTCCCTGCCGGAGTCGGGCGGGCTGGACGACGTCGAGGCGGACGCGGACGGCATCCGCCGCAGCGGTCAGGACGCGATCCGCTACGTGCTGGACGAGCCCGTCTCGGGCCCGCAGGAGGGCGTGGAGCTGACCGCGTTCACGGTGTCCAAGGAGGACGGCCGCCTGCTCACCGTGGAGACCGAGTCCGCCGGCACGAAGGCCGTGGTGACCCTCTCCGAGATGGGCGAGGTGGATCCGGTGCAGGCCCCGCCGGCCGACGAGGTCCTGACGCAGGACGGCTGACCCGGCCCACGACGACGGCGGCCCGCCTCCCTTCGGGGAGGCGGGCCGCCGTGTCTGCGCGGGTCAGCGCGTCTGCGGACCCTCGGCACCCAGCGGGGTGGACGGGTCCGAGACGGTGTCCGGCTCGGCGCCGTGGCTGGCCGCCGAGGTGACGTTGTCGTTGTTGGACTCGGTCACGCGGTCGTCGCGGACGTCGTTCTTCTTGTCGTTGCCCTGCATGGCATCCTCCACCTTCGTCGTGGCCTTCTGCACCGGATCGGACTTCTTCACCTCAGCGAACTTCTGCTGGGCGGTCTCCTGGACCTGGCCGACCTTCTCCTGGGTCTTGGGGTCGTTCCAGAGCTTCTGGGCGTTCTGGGTCATCTTCTCGAGGTTCTTGCGGCCCTCGGCGGAGCCGAGCAGGTAGCCGAGTGCGGCGCCGAGGCCCAGGGTGATGAGGCGCATGGGTGGTCTCCTTCGTGTGTCGGGACCGCGCCGACCCTCTTGGACGGGCCGGGCGGCGCGCTGGCGCGCTGTCCTGGGATCACTCTGGTCACCGGAGCCCGCCGCGTCAACGGTTGAGGCGCACGGCCACGACGATGGCGAGCACCACTCCCGTGCCCGCGACGACGGCCGAGCCCGAGAGCACGGCGTCTCCCGCGTGCGTCGGGACGGGGTCGTTCTCGCCGGTGAGGAGGGCCTCTTCCCGGTCGAGCCCCTCGACGGCGCCCAGGCCGCGGGGCGGGGAGGCTCGCGGGAGGGGTGTGTACACGATGAATCCACGGGGCGGGCCTGGGAGGCACATCCGCCCCAGGGGCGGACCTTCTTCAATTCTGACGAGCCCCCGAAACACGACGAGCCCCACTGCGCAGGGCTCGTGATCGGAGGGGGAGGAAAATCCTCTGCAACGGATCGGTCGCGGCGTCGGTAGTCCTGGTGTGAGCGCATTCGGCGCCTCGCCCCGCCTACCCCGCAGGATCCTCGACGAACAGGAACGACACCATGCGCAAGTCCCTCCCGGCCGCCGTCACCGCCGCCATCGGCATCGCCGTCCTCGCCCCCCTGTCCGCCGCCGCCATGGACGCCCCGTCCGGCGCCGAGCTCTCCGTGCTGCACGCCGTGCCCGCGACCCCCGTGGACGTCTACGTCAACGGTGCCCTCACCCTGGACGACTTCGAACCCGGCGACCTCGCCGGTCCTCTGGAGCTCGCCGCCGGCGACTACGAGGTCGCCATCACCGCCGCGGACGCCATGGATGACTCCGCCCCGATCCTCGGTCCCGTCACCCTCACCCTCGCCGACGGCGGCGACTACACCGCCGCCGCCCACCTCGACGCCGCCGGCACGCCCACGGTGACCGCGTTCGAGAACGACACGAGCGCCGTCGCCGCCGGCGAGGGCCGCCTCACCGTGCGTCACATCGCCGCCGCCCCGGCCGTGGACGTCTGGGCCGGCGAGGACGTCGTCGTGCCCGGCCTGGAGAACCCGGACGAGGCCTCCCTCGAGGTGCCCGCCGGCACCGTCTCCGCCGCCGTGTCCGTGGCCGGCACCACCGACCCCGTGATCGGCCCCGCCGACGTCGAGGTCAAGGACGGCGTCACCACGATCGCCTACGCCTGGGGCTCCGCCGCCGACGGCACCCTCGCGCTGGCCACCCAGGAGGTCGCCGCCGACCACAGCGCGCCGGGCTCCGTCCCCGCGGGCATCGACGTCGCCCCCGCCCAGGACTCCACCGGGATGCTGGCCGCCGTCGGCGCCGGTGCGGCCGCCCTGGTCGCCGGCGCCGTCCTCATGGCCCGCCGCCGGGCGGCCCGTGCGTGATGCGTTCCACGGGCGGGGTCCCTCCCGCCCGGAGATGAGGACCGCCGGCCGTGTGCCGGCGGTCCTCGCCCTCGCCGCCGCCGCCGTCGTCCTCACCGGCTGCGCGCCGTCGGCGGCGGTCTCCTCCCTCCCGTCCGAGCAGGGGCGAGGCTCCGTCGTCGCGATGACGCCGGGTCCCGCGGCGGGGACGGGAACTCCACCGGCCGCAACCCCCTCCGCGGCTCCGGTCGTCCCCGGGCGGACGCCGTCGTCGGGGATCGCCGTCCGGCGCGCCACCCAGAGCCCATCGGACGACGCCAGGATCCCCGTGCGCGTGGACTATCCGGCCATCGGGGCCACGCTGAGCGTGGTCTCGGTCGGGGTCACGGGGGACGGGGCGATGGAGCTGCCCGACGACAGCTCCGTCGGCGGCTGGTACCGCCACGGCTCGGCCCCCGGGGATCCTGAGGGGGCGGCGGTGATCGCCTCCCATTCGGGTTCACCGCGCAATCCGGTGGGGGCCCTCTACGGGCTGCGGCAGGCCGCGGTCGGCGACGAGGTCACCGTCACGGATGCGGCGGGGACCGCCCGGCGCTATCGGGTGGCCTCCACTCAGAGTCTGGGGAAGGGCGAGCTGGACCTGTCCCCGTACTTCCGCCGGGACGGCGCCGCCGAACTCGTCCTCATCACCTGCGGCGGCGAATGGCTGCCGGACGAGCGGGACTACACGGAGAACATCGTGACCATCGCCACTCCCGTCGAGGGCTGACCGGTAACCTGTCGGAAGGTCTGGCCTGAGCGGGGCCGCGCCGACGCAGCACACCGCGGGAGAGGAGCCCCATGTTTGAGGATGACGGGCTCGACCGCCGCTTCGCCGCGGGGGAGACCGCCGCCGTGCGCGAGGCGTACGAGCGCCACGGTCGCCTGGTCTTCTCCCTGTGTCTCACCGCACTGCGCAGCCGGGAGGACGCCGAGGACGCCGCCCAGCAGGTGTTCACGCGGGCGTGGCGCTCGCGGGACACCTACGATCCCGCCCGGCCGCTCGGCGGGTGGCTGACGGGCATCACCCGTCGCGTCATCGCCGACATGTTCGCCGGCCGTGCTCGTGAGGCCCGGAAGATGGAGGCGGAGGTCGTCCACCTCCCCCGCGCCGAGGACGCGGTCAGTGACGCCGTGGTGGCCGCCGTCGTCGTGCATGACGCCCTCGCCCTGTTGGGTCCGCCCCAGGACGAGGTGCTGCGCCTCGCCTTCCTGGAGGACCTGGCGCACCAGCAGATCGCCGAGCGCCTCGACATGCCGCTCGGCACCGTCCGTTCCCACATCCATCGCGGCCTGGCCGCACTGAGAAGACGTCTGGAGGCCGCCGATGCCCGAGCGTGAGCATCCCCGCGGCCGACAGCCCGCGGAGGAGATCTCCGACCTCGCCGTCCGGCTGCGCGAGCGCATGCGCGACGACGACGGCCCGCTCGCCGCGCCCGCCGACGTCGCGGCGTCGCTCCATCCGGAGGACGCGGCCGAGCTGGAGGCCATCCTGCGTGTGCTGGCCGCCCTGGACGGCCCCGCCCCGGACCTGGCCGACCCGCCGCCGCACCTGTGGGGGCGGATCGCCGCTGAGCTGGGACCCGAGACGGAGGCCGTGGCTCACGACGGGCCACCGCAGGGGGAGGCCACGGGCGAGGATGCCGCGCCCGACGGCGTCGCGACCGTCCGTCCGATCGGCTCGGGTCCGTCCGCCGCCCGCGGCCGCTGGTGGCCGGTCGCCGCGGCGGCGGCCGCCGGGCTCGTCATCGGCGGCGGGGCCGTGGGTGCCGCCCTGGGCGGCGGCCCCTGGCAGGGCGGGGCCCCGGAGGCCGGGAAGCCCGCGACGACGTCGCCCGCGCCGCCGACGCGCGGGACGGACGCTCCCGGCCAGGGGGGTGAGCCGGGCGGCGGCGACGACCTCATCGGCACCGCCGTCATGGCGTCCGTGACCACCGACGGATCGCCGGCCCGCGCCGAGATGACGCGTGCCGCCGACGGGGAGATGCACCTGGCCGTGCATGTGCCCCAGGTGCCCGCCCCCGAGGACGGCTACCTGGAGGTCTGGATCCGCGACGAGGCCGCCAGCCGCATGATCTCGCTGGGCACGGTGACCCGCCAGGACACGACGCTGACCGTCCCGGAGGGCGTCGACCTGGCGTCCTACCCCGTGCTGGACGTCTCGCATGAGCACTTCGACGGCGACCCGTCCCACTCGACGCTCTCCCTGTGGGTCGGCGAGATGCACCGGACCACCTGACGAGCCCTGAGATACGACGAGCCCTGCGCAGTGGGGCCTATCAGTACTGGATAGGCACCACTGCGCAGGACTCGTCGCTTCTGTCCCAGGCTCAGCCGAAGTGCTTCGGCAGCGTGGCCTCCCAGGCCTCGCGCAGCTCCGCGATCGGCAGGGTGAAGGCGTCCTGGACCTCGAGGGCCGCGGAGTCGGCGTCCACCACGCCGATGCGCACGGCCGCGTAGCCGCGGGCCGTGGTCATGTCCGTGAACCGGACCTCCTCGGTGCGGGGCACGGCCACGACGGCGCGCGCCTGCGTCTCCGAGAACAGCGCGGTGAACGGGTCCACCCCGTCGCGGCGCAGCACCTCGTCCAGCACCACGCGGGCGCCCACGCCGAAGCGCAGCACCATCTCGGACAGGGTGGCCGCGAGGCCGCCGCCGGAGACGTCGTGGGCGGCGTCGATCATGCCGTCCCGGGACATGTTGACCAGCAGCTCGCCGAGCAGGCGCTCCTTCTTCAGGTCGACCTTCGGGGGCAGGCCGCCGAGGTGGCCGCGCAGGCGCGCGAACTCGGAGCCGTCCAGCTCGTCCCCGGTCTCGCCCAGCAGGTAGATCGCCTGGCCGTCCGCGTCCGGGGCGAAGCCGGACGGGGTGCGGCGCAGGACGTCGTCGAGCTGGCCGAGCACCGCCACCGTGGGGGTGGGGTGGATCGGGGTGCTGCCCGTCTGGTTGTACAGGGACACGTTGCCGCCGGTCACCGGGATGCCGAGGGTCTGGCAGCCGTCCGCCAGGCCGCGCACGGCCTCCGCGAACTGCCACATCACGTCCGGGTTCTCGGGGGAGCCGAAGTTCAGGCAGTCGGAGACGGCCAGGGGCACGGCCCCGGCGGTGGTGACGTTGCGGTACGCCTCGGCCAGGGAGGCCTGCGCGCCCGTGTACGGGTCCAGGTAGGTGAACCGGTCGTTGCAGTCCGTGGCCAGGGCCACGCCCATGCCGGTCTCCTCGTCCACGCGCACCACACCCGCGTCGTCCGGGGCCGCCAGGGCGGTGTTGCCGCGGACGTAGCGGTCGTACTGGCGGGTGATCCAGGAGGTGTCCGCCAGGTTCGGAGAGCTCATCAGCTCCACGACGGCGGCGCGCAGCTCCTCGCCCGTGGCGGGCAGGTCCTGACCGGCCTCGGAGGAGCGGAACGTGTCCGCCTGGAGCTCGTCCTGCCAGGCCGGACGCGCGTACGGGCGCTCGTAGACCGGGCCGTCGTGGGCCACGGTGCGCGGGTCCACGTCGACGATGACCTCGCCGTCCCAGGTGATGATCAGGCGGCCGTCGCCGGTGACCTCGCCCAGCCAGGAGTACTCGACGTCCCACGTGGCCATGACGGCCTCGAACGCGGCGACGTTCTCCGGCGTCACCACGGCCATCATGCGCTCCTGCGACTCGGACATGAGGATCTCGCCCGGGGTCAGCGTGGAGTCGCGCAGCAGCACGTCCGTGAGCTCCACGCGCATGCCGCCCTCGCCGTTGGAGGCGAGCTCGGAGGTGGCGCAGGAGATGCCGGCGGCGCCGAGGTCCTGGATGCCCTCGACGAGGGAGTCGCGGAACAGCTCGAGGCAGCACTCGATGAGCACCTTCTCGGAGAAGGGGTCGCCGACCTGCACCGAGGGACGCTTGGCGGGCTTGCCGTCGCCGTCGAAGGACTCGGAGGCCAGCACGGACGCGCCGCCGATGCCGTCACCGCCGGTGCGGGCGCCGAACAGGACCACCTTGTTGCCCACGCCGGAGGCGTTGGCCAGGCGCAGGTCCTCGTGCTTGAGCACGCCCACGGCGAGGGCGTTGACGAGCGGGTTGCCCTGGTAGATCGGGTCGAAGCGGGTCTCGCCGCCGATGTTCGGCAGGCCCAGGGAGTTGCCGTAGCCGCCGATGCCGGCCACCACGCCGTGGAACACGCGGGCGGTGTCCGGGTGGTCGATCGCGCCGAAGCGCAGCGGGTCCATCACGGCCACCGGGCGGGCGCCCATGGAGATGATGTCGCGCACGATGCCGCCGATGCCCGTGGCCGCGCCCTGATAGGGCTCCACGTAGGAGGGCGAGTTGTGGGACTCGACCTTGAACGTCACGGCCCAGCCGTCACCGAGGTCGGTCACGCCGGCGTTCTCACCGATGCCCACCATCATGTGCTGCTTCATCTCGTCGGTGAGCTTGTCGCCGAACTGGCGCAGGTGCACCTTCGAGGACTTGTACGAGCAGTGCTCGGACCACATGACCGAGTACATGGCCAGCTCGGCCGCGGTGGGGCGGCGGCCGAGGATCTTCTTGATCTCGGCGTACTCGTTCTCCTTCAGGCCCAGCTCGGCCCAGGGCTGCTCGACGTCCGGCGTCGCCTGCGCGTCCGCGACCGTCTCGATGTTGAACTGCTGGCTCATGCATGGCCTCCACGGCTGGCGAGGGTGGTCAGGACGGAGGTGAAGAAGCCGAGGCCGTCCACGCCGGAGCGGGGGCCGGCGGCGGTGTCCGGGCCGAAGCCCGGCTCCACGGCGTGCTCCGGGTGCGGCATCAGGCCGACGACGTTGCCGGCCGGGTTCGCGATGCCCGCGATGTCCCGGCGCGAGCCGTTCGGGTTCCAGCCCTGATAGCGGAACACCACGCGGCCCTCGGCCTCGAGGGCGTCGAGGGTCGTCTCATCCGCCACGTACTGGCCGTCCTGGTTCTTCAGGGGCACGGTGATGGTCTGGCCCTCCTCGAAGTCGCGGGTCCACACAGTGTCCGTGCTCTCCACGACCAGCTCCTGGTCGCGGCAGATGAAGTGCAGGTGGTCGTTCTTGATCATCGAGCCCGGCAGCAGGTGTGACTCGGTGAGGATCTGGAAGCCGTTGCAGATGCCGAGCACCGGCAGGCCGTCCGCCTCGCCCTCGGGGCCGCCGGCCGCCGTCGCCACCGCGTCCATCATGGGGGCGAAGCGCGCGATCGCGCCGGCGCGCAGGTAGTCGCCGTAGGAGAAGCCGCCCGGGATCACGACGGCGTCCACGCCGGCGAGCGTCCGCTGCGGGTCCGCGTCGGCGTGCCACAGGGAGACGGGCTCGGCGCCGGCGAGGCGGACGGCGCGCAGCGCGTCCACGTCGTCCAGGGTGCCGGGGAAGGTGATGACGCCGATGCGCGCGCCGCTGAGCGGCGTCGTCGGCGTCGAGTAGTCGCCGATGAGGGGGAGCTCGGTCATCGGGCGCCCTCGGCCTCGTCCAGGACGGCCACGTTCACGACGTCCTCGATGACGGGGTTGGACAGCATCTCCTCGGCGGCCGTGCGCGCCTGGGCGAGGATCTCGTCGGTGACCTCGCCCTCCACGGTGAGCTCGAAGCGCTTGCCCTGGCGGACCTGGCTGAACTCGGTGAAGCCGAGGCGGGGCAGGGCCCCGTTGATCGCCTTGCCCTGCGGATCGAGGATCTCGGGCTTGGGCATGACGTCGACGACGATGATGGGCATGAACACGCTCCTGGGTGCGGGACGATGCCGCGGAGCAGGACGGTGTAGATGCCGTCTCACGCCCGGCCCGGGGCGCTCCGCGTGCTTGCCCGCCCATTCTACTCGGCCGCCCGGACGCGGAATCGGGGGTGTGACGGGGACGGCACGCGGCAGCCGGCCCGGCGTAGCCTGACGGCATGAGACCTCAGCAGACCCGTGTGTCCCCGCTCGGCCGACGCCGGCCGATCAGCCCGCTCGGCCCCGCGCTGCTCGCCGCGGCGGCCGGCGTCGTGCTGACGGGAGTGCGCCGCATCAAGGCCCGCTCCGCCCGGCGTCGCGCGACCGGACGCCCGCGCCGGTGACCCGCCCCGAGCCCTGCCCCTGCGGGTCCGGAGCCGGGCTCGCGGCGTGCTGCGGTCGTCGGCACGCGCGTTTCACCCAGGACGGCGCCCTGACCGCGCCCACCGCCGAGGCGCTCATGCGCTCCCGGTACACGGCGTTCGCGCGGCTGGGCGAGGCCGGGCCGGCAGAGGCCCGGGCGATGGCCGACTACCTCGCCGCGACCTGGGTTCCCGAGCACCGGCCCACCGCGGCCGAGCTGCTGCCGGCCGCGGGGGAACAGGCGCCGCGGTTCACCCGCCTGGCGGTGCTGGACGTGCGGGACGGCGGGCCGTTCCAGGACGCCGGGACCGTGGAGTTCGTGGCCGTCGGCACGGGGGCCGAGGGCCGGTTCCGACTCCATGAGGTCAGCCGGTTCCGCCGTGAGGACGGGATCTGGCGCTACGTTAACGGCGACGTGCGCTGAGGCCGGGGCGGCGCGTCGGACGGCGGCCGGCAGTGACGCGTCAGAAGGCGGAGAAGATCCCGGCGCCCACGCTGAGGACCAGGCCCAGGATGGCGATCCACGCCACCAGGGTGACGATCGGGCGGGGGCGACGCGGGGCGTCGTCGTGCCAGTCCACGCCCTCCAGCTCCGGAGGGGTGCGCAGCTCTCGATCCATGGCCCCAGCCTCTCACGCCCCACGCCGACCCGGGCTCAACGCGGGTTGACTTGTCACGGGTGCTGAGCGCTCGAACCCGCGACAACTCAACCGGCGTTGCCGTCTGGGGTGAACAGGTCCTCGATCCGCCGCCCGAACACGGCCGCGAGGCGGAAGGCGAGGGGGAGCGAGGGGTCGTAGCGGCCCTTCTCGAGAGAGATGACGGTCTGCCGGGAGACGCCGAGCTCGTCGGCGAGCCGCTGCTGCGACCAGCCGAGGCGGGCACGCTCGTCGGGGATGGTGTTCTCCACGGCTCAGCCCCGGCGCTTCTGGAGCGCGTAGCGGACGGCCACCGAGGCGCCCGCGACGAGGAGCAGCCCGGCGCCCACGAGCGGCAGATCGGCCTGCCATCCGGTCATGGCGACGACGAACGTGCCCAGGCCCAGCACCACGAGCAGGTCGCCGAACGCGCCGGACTGCGCCTTCTCGAGCCACCGGCCCTCGATGGTCTCCTCGGTGTCTCGGATGGCCCCGCGGACGGTGGTGCGGTCCACGAGTGCCAGCCAGGCGAGGGCTGCGCCGACCGGGAGCGCCGACGCCGCCATGACCGCGCCCATGACCGCCGGGAAGCGGGGATCGGCGTCGCCCTGGCTCGAGGCCAGACCGTAGGCCGCGGCCCCGATCAGCAGGGCGATGACGACGCCGGCCACGAGGCTGACGAGGATCACTCGCCCGGATCCGCCGCCCAGACGGGAGGAGCGGCCCCAGCGGGAGCGGGTGTCCCGGCGCGGATCGGTGGTGGCGGTGCCGGCGTGCTCCGCCGCGGCGCCCTGCCTGTCCGCTGCGGCGGCGGTGTGGCGGGAGTGGTTCGCGGTCATGGGGCCCTCCTGTGGTCGATGCCCTGGGCCGGTGGCCCGGCCC
Source organism: Micrococcus sp. 63XJN7_8_ISO-PGPR-S23-253 (assembly GCF_056173425.1). Classification (NCBI taxonomy): domain Bacteria; kingdom Bacillati; phylum Actinomycetota; class Actinomycetes; order Micrococcales; family Micrococcaceae; genus Micrococcus; species Micrococcus sp. 63XJN7_8_ISO-PGPR-S23-253. The sequence continues at coordinate 2,153,693 of NZ_CM149673.1, read as the reverse complement.
GCCTCGGAGGCCTTGGGGGCGTCCGACCGGACGGTGTGAAGCAAGCTTGACAGTCAAGTGTCCTTGTCGTCAAGGGAACTTGACGCCGGGGCCCGCACGAACTCCTCCCACGTCATGGGCGGGGTCAGCCCGAGCCAGGCAGGTTCGAGACGGAACCCGAGGGCCGTGTTCATCCGCAGGGACGCCGCGTTGGCCTCGGCGCCGCCGGTGCCCCACTCGCGCCCACCGCGGGCATGGGTCGCCAGGACGGTCGCCGCCTTGACGGCCTTCGCCACGCCACGGTTCTCGTGCTCGGCCGCGACCGCGGTGCGGTCGACCTCCCACCGGTCAGGGGAGCGGAACGTCAGGGTGAATCCGATGAGCACGCCTCCCTCGAAGGCCCCCACGGCGAGCCCCTCTGGGGTGGACAGTCGAGCCTCGAGGTCGTCCGGCAGCGGCTCGTGACGGGAGCCGTCGGTGCGTGGGAATCGGGGAGCCGCTTCCTCGTCGAGGGCCCGCAGCGCGGGCAGGTCGACGGCGGTCAGTCTCCGCACCTCGATTCCCCGCGCTTCGGAAGCCGCGACGTGGCCACGGTAGGACGCCAGGTCGGCGTCGTCGTCGAGGTGGAGGCGCGCGCCCCAGGAGCGGGAGCGTATGCTCCACCCGGCATCGAGCAGCGCGGCGGCCTCGGCCGAGTCTTCGCGGTGCACGCGGGCTTCCGCCCGTGGGTCGGTCACGGGGGTGAGCATCGACCACGGGATGTGCCCGGAGACGGCCTCGCCCGGATAGACGTGCGGGAACTCGGCCGAGTGGGGATCGGAGGGGTCTCCCGGCTCGCGCCGCACCCGCAGGCCGGCTCCCGCCAGTTCGTCCTCGTCCAGGCCGACGACGAACGCGTCCGGCCGGTCCGGGTAGATCGCCGCGCCGACCACTCCCACCTGGGCGGCGTCGTCGGAGGCGTGGAGGAAGCCGACGTCGTCGATCGAGGCGCCGCGCGTCGACGCCGTGTAGCGGCCGGTGCGACGCGCGGCGGCCCAGTCCTCCGGGAGGGTGAGGTGCAGGATCATGGCGCGAGGCTACCGGCCTCGGCGTCGACGCCACCCCTCCGGCTGCCCATCGCGGGTTGACTTGTCACGGGTGCTGGGTCCCTGGACCCGCGACAACTCAACCCGCGGTGCAGGGCCGCCCCGGGCGTGACGACGGCCCGGCGTCTCCGCGGGGGAGTCGCCGGGCCGTCGGGGGCGGACCGGGTTCCGGGTGCCCGGGCCGTCAGTCCTCCAGGAAGGCCTCGACGTCCGGGGTCACCGCGCGGGAGTCGATCAGCTGACGCTCGATCGCGTCGTGGGTGATGCGGTTGGCCTCGCGCACGGCATCGGTGCGCATCGAGATCTTGATGTCGCCCTTGTGCGTCGGGGTCCCGGCCACCTGGACCGGCTGGGTCTCGAGCGGCAGCGGGACGGCGTCGCACAGCGACTTCTCGGCCGGCTGGGCGCCGGTCAGGAAGTAGTCACGGATGGGCGCGTCCACGCACTCGGTGCCGTACGGGAACAGGCCGTGGGTGCCCTCGTTGTCCACGGAGATGAGGGACGTGTTGCGCAGCACGCCGGCGGCACGGTGGCCGCCCTCGTACGGGGTCGCCGCGTCCAGCTCGGACTGCACGATCACGGTGTTCGGGGCGCCCTTGCCGCCGGGCTGGGCGGGCATGGAGGTCTGGGCGGGCCAGTACATGCACTCCGACGGGCCCATCAGCACACCGATCCACGGGGCCTTGCGGCCGAGGTCGTCCACCCACGAGGTCCAGTAGCCCTGCGAGGTGTTCCACTGGCCGTCCTGGCAGCGGATCGCCGAGAACGCGCCCTCGAAGGTGACGGCGTCACCGGCCTGGGTGGCGGCGACGAGCTGCTCGCGCTCGCCCACGGTCTCCAGGCCGCGGGCGGCGAAGCGGTCGAAGGAGTCGCGCTCCTCGGCCGGCAGCGACGCACGGGCCTCGGCCAGGATGCGCTCGATCTGGGCGCGCTGCCCCGCGGGGTCCGTGGCCGCGGCCTCGGACTCCATGATGCGGATGTAGGCGGCGATGACGGACCCGGCGTCGAGGTACTGGGACGTGTCGTACATGGCCGGCAGCAGGAACGAGCCGGCGACGATCATGCCGAGCTGCGTGCGGGTGCCGCCCACGTCCTCCCAGCGCTGCCGGATCTGCATCGGGTCGTCCCCGAGGCCGAAGATCTCGTCGTGCCGGGCCACGTAGGGGAGCATCGCGTCCTGGAACTGACGGTCGCGGGAGCGCGGCTGCAGGTCCCAGGTGGTCTGGAGCCCGTCGCGGGAGATGTCCACGGCGGAGTCCAGCAGGAACCGGTGCGCGTGCTGCGGGAAGACGCGCTGGTACCAGCTGCCCAGCCATGTGCCGTACGAGTAGCCGATGTAGGAGGTCTTCTCCTCGCCCAGGACGGCGCGGATGAAGTCCATGTCGTACACGGTCTGCTCGGTGGTGATGTACGGGGTGAGCTCGTTCTCGAGGCACGCGTCGACCTGGGCCTTCGTGTCCTGCCACACGTCGTGCTCGGGGTTCGGCGTGTAGGTGCACTCCAGGGCGGTGGACTGGCCCACACCGCGCGGGTCGAAGCCGATGAAGTCGTACTGCTCGGCGAGCTCCGGGGCGCGCTCGGCCATGGCGGGGCCCCAGGGCAGGCCGGAGCCGCCCGGGCCGCCGGGGTTGACCAGCGCGATGCCCTGGCGGTCGGGGTTGCCCTTCGAGGTCTCGGTCTTGGCCACGCGCAGGCTGATGGTGTGGCCGTCCTCGGGGTTCTTCCAGTCCCGCGGCACCGTGACGTCGGCGCACGCCGTGCCGGGGATCGCGCTGAACCGGGCGTTGAGGCTCTCGCTGCCGAAGTCGCAGGCCTCCCAGTCCAGCGTCTGGCCCATGAGGTGCGGCGCGAGCGCGGCGGCGTCGTTGACCTTGTTGCCGCGCGTGGCGGAGAGGTCGTTGGAGCGGGCCTGGCCCTGCGATGCGGACCCCTTGCCGTTGCCGTTGCCGGGCGCGGAGAGCGCGGGGGCGGCGGCCGTGATGGCGAGTGAAACGGCCGCGACGGCGGCGGCGAGCGCGGTGCGGCGGCGAGCTGGAACGGTTCCGGTCACGTCAGGTCCTCGAGTCGTTCGGTGCGGAGAGGGCCGGGGCGGTCACCGGATGACGCGAGTGATGCGCCTCACAGCCTGTATAGCGGCCATCCTAATCATGGACGCGCGCTGGAAGTCCACTCGGCGTCCGGCCGGGTCCCGGGGGCCGCCCCCGCGGCCGCGTCCAGCACCGCCAGCAGCCGTGCCCGCAGCGCCTGCCCCCGCTCGGCGAACTCGCGCTGTCGCCGCGCGTACTCGGCACGCCCGGCCGGCTCCTCGATCCGCACGGCCGCGTAGCCACCGCGCCCGTCGGAGAGGTCGTCCACCCCGGTCAGGTCGTACGGCGAGGCCTCCATGTCCAGCCGGCGGATGTCCCACGCGAGGTCGAAGCAGTCCGCGAGCAGGTCCGAGTCGACCACCGGCACCAGCTTGTACGCCCACTTGTACAGGTCCATCCCCGCGTGCAGGCAGCCGGGCTGCTCCAGCTCCCGCATCCCGGCGCGCGTGGGCAGGACGCCGTCGTCGCCCTCGTTGCGGTCGCGGGCCTCGGGTGCGAAGAACCGGAACGCGTCGAAGTGCGTGCACCGGATCCGCGAGCCCTCCACCACCGCGTCCGTCCCCCCGGCCCCGAGCCGCAGCGGCAGCTGGGAGTGCCGCACCCCGTGCACGTCCGAGCGGTACGCCATCGCCCACTCGTGCAGCCCGAAGCAGCCCAGGCGCGGCGCCCGCTCCGCCGTGCGCGCGAGCAGTTCCCGCGTGAACGCCACCCCCGACGCGCGGTCGGCCAGCACCGCCGCCACGTCCACCAGCCAGCCGCCCACCGCGCGGCCGTCGACGACGGCGCCCGCCACCTCGCCGGCCTCGACGCGCCGGTAGTGCTTCCACTCGCCCCGTGGGGTCGTGCCCAGCTCGGCCGCCTCGGCACGGGCCGCGGCGCCGTCGTCGTCCGCGAGGAGGACCCCCGGCCCGGGGTGCCAGCGCTGCAGCGCGGCGGGGGAGTGCGTGTAGTAGCCGAAGAGGAAGTCCTGCACCGGGTGCTTCTCGCCGCGCATCCGCCGGGCCACCAGCGGGTCCGTGCGTCGGGCGATGCGCTCGCGGTGCGCCCGTGCATGGGCCCGCCACACGTCGGCGGGCAGGGCGACGACGGCGGTCGGCGGGGACGCGGGGGCGGTGCGTGGCTCGGGCATGGCCCCACCATCCTCCCCCGTGGCGCCCCCCGTGAGCGAGCAGGCCCGCGAGGCCGACGCGGGGAGCGCACTCCGGCGGCCCGTATTCGACGGTCCTGGACATTGGCTGGCAAAGATCTGGTCAAACGCCCTACCGGACGGTAGATTTCACCTGTCTCGCTGTGGTGCCCATCACATGGGTGCCGATCTCCCCGTCCCCCGGCGCCATCCCCGCCGGTGTGCCACGGGCGAGAGCTGGGCGGACCTTGATGAGAAAGGTGGAGGCAATGCCTCAGAACCCCACCCCTGCCCGGCGCCGTCGGGCCCTGGCCGCGGCCGTCGCCGGCGCGAGCCTCGTGGCCGCTCCCGCGCTCGCGGTGTCGGCCACCGCCGTCGAACTGCCCGACGGCAGCACCGTCTCCAGCCCGCAGGGCGAGGTGCAGGTCCAGCAGCAGTTCGAGGACGGCCGCTACTTCGTGGTCCTCAAGGACCAGCCGTCGGTGACCGCCCCCGAGGCCGGCGCCGTTCCGGGCGCCGCCCCGAAGGCGAAGTTCGACCCCTCGCACCCGCGCGTGAAGAACTACGAGGCCAAGCTCCAGCGCCAGCAGGAGAAGGTCGCGAAGACCCACGGCGCGAAGGCCGAGATCTCCTTCCAGCGCGCCGTGAACGCGTTCGTCGCCGAGCTGACCGCCGAGGAGGCCCAGGAGATCGCGAAGGACCCGGCCGTGCTCGGCGTCGCGCCGGACGAGCAGGTGGCCCCGGACTACAGCTCCACCGAGTTCCTCGGCCTGCCCGGCAAGAAGGGCACCTGGAAGTCCGTGTACGGCAAGGCCGAGAACGCGGGCAAGGGCGTGGTGGTCGGCGTCATCGACTCCGGCATCCACCCGGACAACCCGTTCATCGACGGTCAGCCCGTCCAGCCGCTCAAGGGCAAGGCCAAGGTCGGCGTGCCCTACCGCACCGCGGACGGCCAGATCGCCGTGCTCAAGGCGGACGGCACCACCGCCACGGCCGAGTGCGAGACCGGCCCGGACTTCCCGGCGTCGTCGTGCGACTCCAAGCTGATCGGTGCCTACGCCTTCTCGGAGGACTTCGAGCGCTTCGTCCCGGTGGATGAGCGGGCCCCGGAGGAGCGCATCTCCCCGCTGGGCGTGTTCTCCCACGGCACCCACGTGGCCACCACCATCCTCGGCAACACCGGGGTGGAGCAGACCATCGACGGCGACTCCTTCGGCGAGGGCGCGGGCGTGGCCCCGGCCGCCCACCTGATCTCCTACAAGATCTGCTGGGAGGACACCGATCCGAACACCGGCGGCTGCTACACCTCCGCCTCCGTGGCCGCCGTCGAGCAGGCCATCGAGAACAACGTGGACGTGCTGAACTACTCGATCTCCGGCTCCAACACCTCGATCGTGGACCCGGTGGCCATGGCCTTCAAGTCCGCCGCCGAGGCCGGCATCTTCGTGGCCGCCTCCGGCGGCAACTCCGGCCCCGGCCCGAACACCGTGAACCACGGCTCCCCGTGGCTGACCACCGTGGCCGCGGAGACGTTCTCCAACGAGCTCACCGCCACCGTGCAGTTCTCCGACGGCACGCAGCTCCGCGGCGCCTCCTCGGCCCGCACCGGCGTGGGTCCGGCCGAGGTCATCCACGCGTCCGAGGTCGCCGCCGGCGACGCCGAGGCCGCGCGTCTCTGCCTGCCCGGCGGGCTCACCGACGAGGCCGCCGGCAAGATCGTGCTCTGCGAGCGCGGCGTGAACGCCCGCACCGAGAAGTCGCAGGTGGTGGAGGAGGCCGGCGGCGTCGGCATGATCCTCGTGAACACCCCGTCCGGCTCGCTGGACGCGGACATCCACGCGGTGCCGACCGTGCACATGAACGACAACGGCGTGATCGAGAAGGTGAAGTCCTCCGACCTCACCGCCACGATCGTCCCGGGCGACACCACCGGCCTGCCGGAGGACCCGCTGCCCCAGATCGCCGGCTTCTCCTCCCGCGGCCCGGCCAACGCCGTGAACCAGGAGCTCCTGAAGCCCGACCTCGCCGCCCCCGGCGTGAACGTGATCGCCGGCGTCTCCCCGCTGGACCCCGACTACCACGGCAACACGTTCGGCCTGATGTCCGGCACGTCCATGGCCTCGCCGAACCTGGCCGGCATGGCCACGCTGCTGATCGGCAAGTACCCGGCCTGGTCCCCGATGGCCGTGAAGTCCGCGCTCATGACCACCGCCGGCGACGTGTACAACGCCGACGGCACCGTGAACACGGACAACTTCGCCACGGGCGCCGGCTCCGCCGATCCGGCCGCCGCCGCCCGTCCGGGCCTGGTCTACGAGTCCGGCAAGGAGCAGTGGGACGCGCTGCTGCGCGGCGACATCGCCGGTCGTGACGTGAACGTCCCGTCCCTGGCGATCCCCGACGTCGTCGGCTCGGCCACCGTGACCCGCACCGTGACCGCCCTGGAGAACGGCCGCTGGCAGTTCTCCGCGAACGTGCCCGGCTTCGAGATGACCGCCTCCCCGGCCGTGCTGGACCTGAAGGCCGGCCAGTCCGCCGACGTCGAGCTGACCGTCACCCGCACCGACGCCGCGGTGAACACCTGGACCCACGGCTCCATGTCCTGGACCACCGCCAAGGGCAAGGCCGTCCCGGAGGTGACCTCCCCGGTCACCGTCAAGGCGAAGTCCGCGACCGTCACCTCCGCCGTCGAGGGCTCCGGTGCCACCGGCTCCGCCGACGTGGAGATCACCCCCGGCGTGACCGGTGAGCTGACCCCGCAGGTCCTGGGCCTGGGCAAGGTGGACTCCACCGTGGCCAACGCGACCGCGAGCAACTCGCTCGTGTCCAGCGCGCTGGCCGTGTCCACGGTGACCGTGGAGGAGGGCACCAAGTCCCTGGTGGCCTCGATCAACGCGGGCGCCGCCGGCGCCGACTGGGACCTGTACGTGATCACCCCCGAGGGCAAGCAGCTCTCCCGGGCGACTGCGGACGAGTCCGAGACGCTGACGATCGCGAACCCCACCCCGGGCGCCTACACCGTGGTCGGCCACCTGTACGCGGCCAACGGCGGCAAGGACACCGGCACCCTCGAGACGCTCAAGCTGCGCGAGGACGCGGGCAACCTCACCGTCTCCCCGAACCCGGTCCCCGTGACCGCGGGCAAGGCCACCGAGGCGACCCTCTCCTGGTCCGGCCTGACCTCGGGCACCTGGAAGGGCCTCGTCACCTGGGACGCGGGCATCACGACCGACGTGACCGTCCAGGTCCCGTGACCGCCGACCCCCTCCGTCCTCGCTGACGGAACGGGAGGAACCGCCCACCACGACGCCGGCCCCGCACCTTCACGCTGAAGGTGCGGGGCCGGCGTCGTGGTGAGTAGGGCAGCGGCGGGTGCGGCGTCAGCGGCCGGTGCCGCCGTAGACCGTGGCCTCCTCCTCGGCGTCGAGGCCGAAGGCGGCGTGCACGGCGCGGACGGCGTCGTCGAGCTTGCTCTCGGCGGTGACCACGGAGATGCGGATCTCCGAGGTGGAGATGAGGTCCACGTTCACGCCGGCGTCGGCGAGGGCCTTGAAGAAGGTCGCGGAGACGCCCGGGTTGGAGCGCATGCCCGCGCCGATCAGCGAGAGCTTGCCGATCTCCGGGTCCGAGACGATGTCCTGGAAGCCGATCCGGTCCTGGGCGGCGCGCAGGGCGGCCATGGCGTCCTTGCCCTCCACGATCGGCAGGGTGAAGGAGATGTCCGTGCGGCCCGAGCCCTCGCGGGAGATGTTCTGCACGATCATGTCGATGTTCACGTTGGACTCGGCGATCACGCGGAAGATCTCGGCGGCCTTGCCGGGCACGTCGGGGACGCCGACGATCGTGACCTTGCCCTCGGAGCGGTCGTGGGCGACGCCGGAGACGATGGGCTGTTCCATGGGAGCGCCTTCCTGAAGGGTGATGGTGTCGTTCGGGTCGGGCAGGATCCAGGTGCCCTCGTGGTCGGAGAAGGAGGAGCGCACGTGCAGCGGCACGCCGAAGCGGCGCGCGTACTCCACGGAGCGCAGGTGCAGCACCTTGGATCCGGAGGCCGCCATCTCGAGGGTCTCCTCGGAGGAGAGCTCGGTGAGCTTGCGGGCGGTCGGCACGACGCGCGGGTCGGCCGAGTAGACGCCGTCCACGTCCGTGTAGATCTCGCACACGTCCGCGCCGAGCGCGGCGGCGAGGGCGACGGCGGTGGTGTCCGAGCCGCCGCGGCCCATGGTGGTGATGTCCTTGGACTCGGGGCTCATGCCCTGGAACCCGGCCACGATGGCCACGCGGCCGGCGTCGAGGGCCTCCTGCACGCGGTGGGGGTTGACTTTGACGATCCGGGCCCGGCCGTAGGAGGTATCCGTCAGCATGCCGGCCTGGGAGCCGGTGTAGGAGCGGGCCTCGAGGCCCTCGGCGTGGATCGCCATCGCCAGCAGGGACATGGAGATGCGCTCGCCGGCCGAGAGCAGGATGTCCATCTCGCGTGCGGGCGCGTCCTGCGTGAGCTCGGCGGCGAGGTCGAGCAGCTCGTCCGTGGTGTCCCCCATGGCCGAGACGACCACGCACACGCGGTTCCCGGCGCGCACCGTGTCCGCGATGCGGCGGGCCACGCGCTGGATGCCGGCGGCGTCGGCCACGGAGGAGCCGCCGAACTTCTGGACGATGAGACTCATGGGTCGCTCCGGACGGGGTCGAGGGTCGGTTCGGGCCAAGTCTAGGGGCGCACTCTCGCGCGGGTCCGCCAGGTGAACCCCTGTTCCGGATGCTGGACCCGGCGCCCGCGGCAGGCCAGCACGACGGCGCCCGCGGCCCCGCCTGCGACCCCGGTCGGGCTGGGATGGCGCCGGGATCATCCCCCGGGTGGATCCGCGTCCGTGCCCGGCGCGGCAAGGATGGGGCCATGACCGCTCCAGCGCCCCCGCCCGCCTCACCCGTCCTGGGGGTGGCCGCCCACGACGGGATCGTGGCTCACGGCCTCGCCCGCTCGTTCGGCGCCGTCCATGCGGTGCGGGACGTCTCCCTCACCGTGCCCGCCGGCTCCGTGACGGCCCTCGTCGGCCCGAACGGCTCGGGCAAGACCACGCTCCTGCTGATCCTGGCCACCCTGCTGCGCCCGGACGCCGGCGCCGTGTCCGTGGCCGGGGTGGACGCGGTGCGCGAGCCCGTCGAGGCCCGGCGGCGGCTCGGCTGGATGCCCGACACCCTGGGCGTGTGGGAGGAGCTGACCTGCCACGACATCCTCGCCAGCCTGGGACGGCTCTACGGCATGGGGAAGGCGGAGGCGTCGGCGCGCGCGGACGAGCAGCTCGAGTGGGTCGAACTCACGGAGTTCGCCCACCGGCCCGCCCGCGTGCTCTCCCGCGGCCAGCAGCAGCGCCTGTCCCTGGCTCGGGCCACCGTGCACCGGCCCTCCGTCCTGCTCCTGGACGAACCCGCCAACGGCCTCGACCCGGCCGCCCGCATCCGGCTGCGGGACGACCTGCGCGCCATGGCCGCAGCCGGCACCGCCGTGCTCGTCTCCTCCCACGTGCTCGCCGAGCTCGAGGAGATGTCCGACCGCGCCGTGTTCCTCCGTGAGGGCGCCACGGTGGCCACCCAGGAGTTCCGCGCCGCCGACGACCTCGCCCGCCCCTACCGGATCGCCGGACCCGACCCGACGGCCCGGGACACGCTCGTCCGCGCCCTCGAGGCCCGCGGCCTGACCGCGACCGCGGCCACCGGCGCCGGCGCAGGCCAGCGCCGGGACGGCGTCGTGGTGCAGCTGCGGGGGGAGGCCGCCGCGGCCGCGCTGCTCGCGGACCTCGTGCGCGAGGGTGTGCTCGTCAGCCACTTCGCCCCGGAGGGCTCCCGCCTCGAGAACGCCTACCTGGGCCTCCATCTGGAGGGCCCCCGCACCGAAGGAGACCGGCCGTGAGCACCGCCGTCGCGACCTCGATCCACGACCGCCGCCCGCCGCAGCCGCAGCCGGGGGGACGCCTCGGCGCGGCCCAGGCCGTGGCCACCGTGGTGGGCATGGAACTGCGTCAGCGGCTGCGCTCGCGCGGCTGGTACGTGCTGTTGGGCGTCTTCTTCGTGGTGGTGGGGGCGGTGACCCTCGGCGCCCTCGGGCTGCGCGGCCTGGGCGTGGCGGAGATGGAGGCGTCCGGCCTGGAGCCGGAGCTGGCGGAGCAGCAGATGCGCGCCCTGGGGCGGACGCTCTTCGACGGCGTCCTGCTCTTCGTCCTCACCCTCTCGCTGCTGGTCTCGCCCGCCCTGGCGGCCAACGCGATCTCGGGCGACCGTGCCGGCGGCACCCTGGCCATCACCCAGGTCACCCTGCTGCGGACCGGGCACCTGATGGCGGGCAAGTGGCTGGCCGCGTGGATCGCCTCCGCCGCGTTCCTCGCGGCCGCGTTGCCGTGGCTCGCGGTCGCGGCCGTGGTGGGGCGCGTGTCCCCGTGGGCCGTGCTGGTGGGGCTCGTGATGATCCTCGTGGAGTTCGGCATGATCGCGGGGATCGGCGTGGCCGTCTCGGCGATCGCCGGGCGCACGCTGTTCGCCGTCGTGGTGACGTACCTGATCGTGGCGGCGCTGACGATCGGCACCCTGGTGGCCTTCGGGCTGTCCCTGCAGTTCCTGCAGACCGAGGTGCGGGCCAACGACGCCGAGTACGGCTCCATGACGGCGGAGCCGTTCACCGAGGCGGAGCTCGAGAAGATGACCCCGGAGGAGGCGGAGCAGGCCTGGGCCGAGTGGGAGGCGGCGAACCCGGAGCTGTTCGACGGGATCGCCGACCGGTGCGTCGGCCCGGTGACCACCCGGACGATCCCCGACCCGCGGCGCAGCGGATGGCTGCTCGCCGCGAACCCCTACGCCGTCCTCGCGGACGCCTCCCCCTGGGAGGCAGGGCTCCTCGAGAACGGGACCCGGGTGGATCCCGGGCCGCTCAACATGCTGTCCGTGGGGCTGCGCTGGACCCAGCGAGACCCCGTCCGGGACGTCGAGTGCCTCGACGGCGAGCTGCGCGGTCTCGACCAGAGCGGCGTTCCGGACCGGCAGGGCACCTGGCCGGTGTGGCCGCTCGGCCTCGCGATGCAGGGTGTGCTGGTGGCCGGGCTGGTCTGGTGGGGCCACCGTCGCCTGGACACCCCGGCCGGGCGGCTGCCCGCGGGCACGCGCGTGGCCTGAACCGGGCCGGCGTCGGGCGGGACCTGCTCGACGCCGGCCGGTGTCAGCCGCTGATCAGGCGGCGGCCTTCGAAGGCACGGCCGAGGGTGACCTCGTCCGCGTACTCGAGGTCCCCGCCGACGGGCAGACCGGAGGCCAGGCGCGTGACGCGGATGCCCGTGGCGCCGAGGAGCCGGCCGAGGTAGGTGGCCGTGGCCTCGCCCTCGAGGTTGGGATCCGTGGCGAGGATGACCTCCTGCACCGCCTCGTCCTGCAGCCGGGTGAGCAGCTCGCGGACGTGCAGCTGCTCGGGGCCGATGCCGGCGATCGGATTGATGGCCCCGCCGAGCACGTGGTACCGGCCCTGGAAGGCGCGGGTGCGCTCCATGGCCATGACGTCCTGCGACTCCTCGACCACGCAGATCTGGGAGCGGTCCCGGCGCTCATCCCGGCAGAGCGAGCACACCTCGTCCTCGGAGACGTTGAAGCAGACCGAGCACAGTCGCACCCTGTCCTTGACCGTGCGGATGGCGTCCGCGAGACGCAGCATGTCCTCCCGGTCCGCCTCCAGCATGTGGAAGGCGATGCGCTGGGCAGACTTCGGCCCGATGCCCGGCAGGCGGCCGAGCTCGTCGATCAGGTCCTGCACCGCGCCCTGGTACATCCGTCTCCCTCGTCCGATGGTGCGTCTCGTGGGGCGTGCGCCCCGACGCGGCGCCGTGGTCCGGCGCCGCGTCCATCATGCCCGCGGCCCCGGACGGCGTACGGGCGCGTTCGCCTCAGGCGTCGTTCGGGCGTTCCTCGAGCAGACGGCCGCCGAGCACCCGTTCGACGACGGCCCGGCCCACGAGGCCCGAGTCCTCGAGCGGGACGTCGTCGTCGCTGGCGACCTCGTCCTCCCACCCCACACCGGACGTCGCCGGGGCGGCGGGGCCGGTGTCGGCGGGCCGGGCCGGGCCGCGACCCTGGGCGGCCTCACGGGCGGCGCGGATGGCCGCGGCCCGCGCGTCCAACGACGGCGGCGCCGAGGCTCCCCCGGCGGGCTCGGCGTCGGCGGGGCGTGCCCCGAGCGAGGCCGCGCTCGGCCGGCCCCCGGCGGGAGAGCCCGGCGTGGCGTCCGGGTCGGGGCCACCGGGGGCGCCGGGGCCGCCCGTCCCGCCGCTGGAGCCCGCGTTCACCGGAGGCTCGAGGGGCCCTCCGGCCCGCAGCCGCTCCATGAGCCGCGGGTACATGCTCGCCGGATGGCCCGAGCCCGGGAAGTCCGAACCGGCCGAGCCGGCTGCCGTGCTCGGCGTGGCGTCCGCGTCGTCGGCGGGCACGCCCGGGTCGGGGGTCGCGTCGGCCGTGGGCGCGCCCGTGGGGCGCCGTTGCTCGTCCGAGGACGGGCCGGCGCCCGAGGCGGCCGGGTGGGGATCGCGTCGCTCCGTGGCCGCTGCGTCGTCGTCCGGGGCGGGCGACGGCGTGGCAGGCCGGGCGGAGTCACCGTCCGCGGCCGCGCCCGCGCCGTCGTCGAAGCCGGCGGGACGGGTTGCGCCGAAGCGCTTCGCGAACTCGGCGCGCAGCTCCGCCTCCGGACGGGCGAACACGGGGATCGAGTGCTCCTCCTCGCGGACCAGCGGCCCCGGGTCGTAGGCCCGACGGACCTCCTCGGCGCTCGGCTCGCTCTCGCCGGGGGTCGGGGCGGCGGGCCGGGCCGGGGAGTCCTGGCCGGCGTCCGGCGCGGCACCGCCAGGGGCCGGTGCGGCCTGCGGCGGCGCTCCCCAGTCGTCGACCGACGGCACGGGGCCGTCCCAGCCGGCGGCGCCGACGGGCCGCTCCTCGGCGTCCTGGGCCGGCGGGGTCCAGCCCTCGGGGCCGTCCGAGTCGTCCTGCTCCGCGTCCGGGTCGAACGCGGGCAGCGAGTCCCACGGGTCCTCCTCGGGCGGGGGAGCGTCGTCCCAGGCGGGCGGCTCCTCGTCCGGGCCGCCCCAGCCGTCCGCCGGCGGCGCGGGGGCGGGCGTCGTCGACGACGACGCCGGCGTCGGCCCCCAGGAGGTGGCGGGGGCCGCGGGCGTCCAGGCGGGGGACGGCTGCGGCGTCTCGCGCTGCTGCGTGGCCCGGGGTGCAGCTGCCGGCGGCGCCGGGTCGTCCTCCGCGGTGGAGGGTGCGGCGGAGCGCGGCGGGGTGGGGCGGGAGGACTCCGGCTCGCGCGGGGCCGGACCCGGCGCCGGGGCGGGGCGGTTCGGCTGCGCCGCCGGCCGGTCGGGCCGGCTCTGCTGCGGGGCCGGGCGCTCAGGCCGGTCCGTCCGCGCCGGTCCGGCCGGGCGGGCGCCGGACTGTGCGCGGGCGTCCCCGGTCGGGGCGTCCCCGCCGAGGATCAGGTCGAGCCGCGGGCGGATGCCGAGCACCTGGTGGACGGCCTCGCCGAGCACGCGGTCGCCGCCCCGGCCGAGCAGCGACTGGCGGGGCCCGTCCTGCTGGAAGCCGATCGTCAGCAGTGAGCCGTCGTAGCCCGCGACGCTCGCGTTGTCCTTCACCAGCATCCACACCAGCCGAGAGGCGTCCTCGAGGGCCGCGAGGATGTCCGGCCACGCCCGGCGGATCATCTCCACCTGGCTCGCCGCCGGGGCGGGAGCGGGGCTCGACGGCGCGGCCGTCTCCTCCGGCCGGTGGGCGGGGGCCGGCGCGGCACCGGTGCGCTCCTGGGCCCGGGGCCGGCCCTCGGGCTCGGGTCGGTCCTCGGGCTCGGGGCGGCTCCCGACCTCCGGGCGACGCGCGCCCTCGGCACGGGCCCCGGCCTCGGCCGGTTCGGGTCGTCCGGGCTGCGGCGGCTGCTGCGGACGCTCGGACCCCGTGGTCCCGGCGGCCGCGTCCCCCTCCGGCGCCTCGGCCGCGGAGGGCTGGGCGGGCGGTGCCCAGCGCTCCGGCGGGGCGGTCGGCGCCGTCGGAGCGGGCTCCTCCGTCCGCCGCATGGCGGCCCGGGCGAGCGCGGCACCGGTCAGAGGGCCGGAGCCGTCCGCGTTCCCGGCCGACCCGCCGCCGTCCGCGGCGGGCGTGCCGGACCGGGCCGGCGTCGTCGTGCCCTCCGGGGCGCCGTCCTCGACGGGCGCGGCGCCACCGAGCTCGAGGCGCCGTTCGAGGGCCTCGAGTCGGGCGGCCAGGCCGCGGTGCGTCTCGTCCGAGGCGGGCAGCAGCAGGCGCGCCATGAGCAGCTCGAGGTGCAGGCGGGGACTGGTGGCCCCCACCATGTCCGTCAGCGCGAGGTTGGTGATGTCCGCGAGGCGGGAGAGCTCCGCCCGGGAGAGCTGCGCGGCCTGCGCCGAGAGACGCCGCACCTGGTCCTCCGGCATGCCGTGCAGGATCGCCCCGGCCTCCTCCGGCAGGGCACGGGCGATCACGAGGTCGCGGAAGCGGTCCAACAGGTCCTCGACGAACCGGCGTGGGTCCTGGCCGGACTGCACCACGCGGTCCACCACGCGGAACACGGTGGGGGTGTCGTCCGCGGCGACGGCGTCGATCACGTCGTCCAGCAGGGCTTCCGGGGTGAAGCCGAGCAGGCTCACCGCGAGCTCGTACGAGACCTGGCCCTCCTGGGCGCCCGCGATCAGCTGGTCCAGCACCGAGAGCGTGTCACGCACCGAGCCCGTGCCGGCGCGCACCACGAGCGGCAGCACGCCCTTCTCCACGGACACGGCCTCCTCCGCGCACAGCTGCTCGAGGTAGGCGATGAGCGGCTCCGGCGGCACGAGCCGGAACGGGTAGTGGTGGGTGCGGGAGCGGATGGTCCCGATGACCTTCTCCGGCTCCGTGGTGGCGAAGATGAACTTCAGGTGCTCCGGCGGCTCCTCCACGATCTTGAGCAGCGCGTTGAAGCCCGCCGCGGTGACCATGTGCGCCTCGTCGATGATGAGGATCTTGTAGCGGTCCCGGACCGGGGCGAACGTGGCCCGCTCGCGCAGGCCGCGGGCGTCCTCCACACCGCCGTGCGAGGCCGCGTCGATCTCCAGCACGTCCAGCGAGCCCGGCCCGCCGGTGGCCAGGTCCCGGCACGAGTCGCACTCGCCGCACGGCGTGGGCGTGGGGCCCTGGGCGCAGTTCAGGCAGCGCGCGAGGATGCGGGCGGACGTGGTCTTGCCGCAGCCGCGCGGGCCGGAGAAGAGGTAGGCGTGGTTCACGCGGTCCTTCGCCAGTGCGGTGCGCAGCGGGACCGTGACATGGTCCTGCCCGATCACGTCCTCGAAACGGTCCGGGCGGTAGCGGCGATACAGGGCGGTGCTCACCCTCGAAAGCCTATCCGGCGGGCGGACGGGCTAAGGGAGCCGGGGAATGCGCACGCCCGCCGGCCCGTTCCCTGGCCCATGACCACCACGCACATGCACACCGACGCCGAGGACACGATCCACCCCACGCAGCCGGCCCCGGACGCGGGACCGCTGAGTCAGGCCGAGATCGACCGCCTCTTCGCGGACCGCCACACGACGCAGCTCTTCTCGGACGAGCCCGTCGACCTCGCGCTGATCGAGCGGGCCTACGCGGACCTCCGCTGGGCGCCGACCGCCATGAACAACCAGCCGCTGCGGCTCGACGTCGTGGACAGCCCCGAGGCCCGCGCCCGCCTGGCCCCGCTGATGATCGAGTTCAACCGGGAGAAGACGGAGCGCGCCCCGCTGACGCTGATCGCCTCCTACGACCTCGACTGGCACCGCCACATGGGCCACCTCGCCCCGTTCCGGGAGGGCTTCGAGGAGGACGCCGAGGGCAAGCCGGGCATGCGCGAGGGGATGGGCCGCACGAACGCGCTCATCCAGGTGGGGTACCTGCTCGTCGCCCTGCGCGCGCACGGTCTCGAGGTCGGCCCCATGGCCGGGTTCGACGCCGCCGCCGTGGACGCCGAGTTCCACGCGGACCGTGCGTGGAAGTCCCTCCTGGTGATCAACGTGGGCCACGCCGCCGCGGACGACGAGAAGGCGCAGCAGCCCCGCCAGGGCCGCCTCGACTTCGCCCAGGCCGCCCAGGTCCTCTGACCGGGGCGGGGCCTGCGGCGGGCCAGGGCGCCGGGCCGCTCAGAGCCCGGTGAACACCCACGGATCACGCGGCAGGGCGGCCGGGTCGAACGCGGGCACGGCGGCCGCCAACGGCCCCGGGGGCAGGCCGAGGGACTCCAGCAGCCGGTCCCGCACCCGCTCGGGGGTCCACGCCGGGTCCTGCGCCGCGAGGTCCTCGAGTGTCACGGCGCCGTCCCGCTTGGCTAGCCGCCGCCCCTCGGCGTTCAGCACGAGCGGCAAGTGCAGGTACGCCACCGCGGGCGTCGGCACCCCGCGTGCGGCGCACAGTGCCTCGGCCAGCCAGCGCTGGCGCGGCGCCGAGTCGAGCAGGTCGTCGCCGCGGACCACCTGGTCCACGCTCTGCGCCAGATCGTCCACGACGACGGCCAGGTTGTACGCGTACGCCCCGTCGTTCCGGCGCAGCACCAGGTCGTCGACCAGGCCCGTGACCTCGCCGTGCAGCACGTCCACGGCGGTGGCCCGGGGGATCTCGCCCGCAGGCAGGCCGGCGACCTTCGCCGCGTCGATCCGCAGGGCGGCGGGACGTGCCCGCCGTCGCTCGGCCCGCTCAGCCTCGGTCAGGCCCCGGCAGGTGCCCGGATAGAAGCCGGGGGGACGCAGCGGCACGGTGCCGCCGGAAGCGGGGGCGCCGTCGTCGGGCCTCGGGTGTGGGGCCGACGTCGCCTCGGCGATGTCCTTGCGCGAGCAGAAGCACTCGTAGACCGCGTCCGGGCCGTGCGCGGCGCGCAGGGCGGCCACGGCGGCGTCGTACAGGGCGGTGCGCTCGGACTGACGCACGGGCTCGGCGTCCCAGTCCAGCCCGACGGCGGCCAGGTCCGCCCGCTGCCCGGCCTCGGCCCCGGAGCGGACGCGGTCCAGGTCCTCGACCCGCAGCAGGAAGGCGCGGTCCGTGGCGCGTGCCGCGAGCCACGCGACGAGCGCGGTGCGCAGGTTGCCCAGGTGCAGGCTTCCCGTGGGGGAGGGGGCGTAGCGTCCGGCGGGCATGGGATCTCCTGGGGAAAGTGAAGACCCCTCACGCACCTGCCAGAGCCCACCTACCCTTGCTACCTTCCGGTCCTGGGGGAGTTCAGCGAGATGACACCACGTGAGGGGCCGTCGAAGAGTCTAGCAGTGAGCGTGCCCAGCCGCACCTCGAGCGGCGGCGGGCCGGGGCCGAAATTGGCGCCCCGGGCGCGTGTCTGGTTATGATGGAGCCTGCCCTCGCGCGGTCCGCCGCCTGAGGGCGCACCAAGGAGGATTCGCCTAGCGGCCTATGGCGCACGCCTGGAACGCGTGTTGGGTTAACAGCCCTCGGGGGTTCAAATCCCCCATCCTCCGCGGACAAGCCCCGGGACCCCAGTGGTTCCGGGGCTTTTCGCATGTCCGGGACCGCTGTCGACGGGGCACGGCGCGCCCGGACTCCTCATCCGCCGCGCTGGATGCGAGACGGGGGTCACATTTGCGCGTATCCTTCTCCCCAGTCGTCCGGGACCGCCGGCGGCCGCCGCTCGGAGCTCGCACCGCACCGGCCATCCCCACCCCGATCTGGAGACCCCATGTCCTTCGCAGATCTCATCACCGCCGTGAACGACGTCATCTGGTCCCCGGCCCTGATCTGGCTCTGCCTGATCGTCGGCCTCTACTTCACCATCCGGACCATGTTCCTGCAGTTCGTGAATATCCCGGACATGGTGAAGCAGCTCCGCGAGGGCGAGGACTCCGCGGACGGCACCTCGTCCTTCCAGTCCCTCATGATGTCGCTCGCCGGGCGCGTCGGCATGGGCAACATCGGCGGCGTCGCCACGGCCATCGCGTTCGGCGGCCCCGGCGCCGTGTTCTGGATGTGGGTCATGGCCCTGCTCGGCGCCGCCACGTCCTTCATTGAGTCCACGCTCGGCCAGATCTACAAGGAGCGCGACCCGGACACCGGCGAGTACCGCGGCGGCCCGGCGTACTACTTCGAGAAGGCCTACAAGCACACGGCCGCCGCCCCCGCGTTCAAGGTGTACGCCATCCTGTTCGCCGTCGTCACCGTCTTCGCCACCAGCTACTTCCTGCCGGGCGTGCAGGCCAACGGCGTGGCCGCGGCCGTGGGCGAGGCGTGGGCCGTGCCCGCCTGGGTCGTGGCCCTGGCCATGGTCATCCTGCTGGCCTTCATCGTCCTGGGCGGCGTGAAGCGCATCGCGACGTTCGCCGTCTACGTGGTGCCGGTGATGGCCGTGCTGTACATCATCCTCGCGCTGATCGTGCTGTTCCTGAACTTCGACCAGATCCCCGAGGTCTTCGGCTCCATCTTCGCCAGCGCGTTCGGTGTGCACGCCGTGTTCGGCGCGATCCTCGGCCTCGCCATCCAGTGGGGCGTGAAGCGCGGCGTCTACTCCAACGAGGCCGGCCAGGGCACGGGCCCGCACGCCGCCGCGGCCGCCGAGGTCTCGCACCCGGCCAAGCAGGGCTTCGTGCAGGCGTTCGCCGTGTACATCGACACGCTCTTCGTCTGCTCGGCCACCGCGTTCATCATCATCTCCACGGGCGCCTACCGGGTGTACTCGGACGGGTCCGGCTCCGGCTTGCTGTTCGAAGGCATCGTCTCCCCGACGGCCTCCGAGGGCCCGGCCTTCGTCCAGACCGGCTTCGACGCCGTGTTCTCCGGCTTCGGCCCCACGTTCGTGGCCGTGGCCCTGGCGTTCTTCGCCTTCACCACGATCGTGGCGTACTACTACATGGCCGAGGTCAACCTCGTGTACCTCACGCGCAACCTGCGCAACGGCATGGTCCGCCGCGTCGTGCTGCGCTTCCTGCAGGCCCTGATCCTCGTGTCGGTGGCCTACGGCGCCGTCGCCACCACGGGTGCGGCCTGGGGCCTCGGCGACATCGGCGTGGGCTCCATGGCCTGGCTGAACATCCTCGGCATCCTCGTGCTGCAGGGCCCGGCCCTCAAGGCCCTCAAGGACTACCGCGCACAGAAGCGCCAGGGTCTCGACCCGCAGTTCGACCCGCGCCCGCTCGGCATCCGCAACGCGGACTTCTGGGAGCACCGCGCCGACGGCCTGATCACCCAGGGCGTCGCCGGCACGGCCGAGCACCCGATCGTCGCCGAGGGCGGCGCCCACCGCGCCTGACGGACCGGCGGGGCTGGGCCCTCCCCGCCCCACCACGACGACGGCCCGGACGCCGCCAGCGTCCGGGCCGTCGTCGTGCGCGGCAGGTCAGAACAGCTGGCGCAGGTTCGCCTTGGCGAGGTCGAGCAGCTTGGTGCCCTTGCCGTCGAGGACGGTGCGCATGGCGTAGAGCGCGAAGCCCTTGGCCTGCTCGAACTCGATGCTCGGCGGGATCGTCAGCTCCTGTCGCTCGGTCTTGACCACCAGCAGCGCCGGCCCGTCGTGGGCGAGGAAATCGCGCATCACCGCGGGCAGGTCCGTCGTGTGGTCCGCGCGGAAGCCCTTGATGCCGACCGCCTCCGCGATCGCCGCGAAGTCCGGGTTCTCCAGGCCCGTCCCATAGGGGACGAACCCGGCCGCCATCATCTCGAGCTCCACGAAGTTCAGCGAGTCGTTGTCGAACACGAGCGTCTTCACGGGCAGGTCGTTCTGCACGAACGACAGCAGCTCGCCGAGCATCATGGCCAGCCCGCCGTCGCCGGCCATCGCCACCACCTGGCGGGTGGGGTCGACCGCCTGGGCGCCGACCGCCTGGGTGACCGCATTGGCCATGGAGCCGTGGGACAGGGAGCCGATGATCCGGCGGCGTCCGTTCATCGTCAGGTACCGGGAGGCCCAGATCACGGGGGAGCCGACGTCGGGCAGGAACACCACGTCGTCGTCGGCCAGCTCGTCGAGGAGGCGGGCCACGTACTGCGGGTGCACGCGTCCGCGGCCCGGGGTGGCCAGCTGGTCGAGGTCCTTGCGGGTCTTGGCGTAGTGCTTGAGCGCCTTGTCCAGGAACGCCGACGAGGAGTTCCCGCGCAGCAGCGGCAGCAGGGCCTGGGCCGTCTCCTTCACGCCGCCCACGAGCGGCACGTCCACGGCCACCCGCCGGCCGATCTGCTCGCCGCGCACGTCCACCTGGATGACCGTGGCGTCCTCGGGGTAGAACTGCCGGTACGGCAGGGACGAGCCGAGGATCAACAGCGTCTCGGCCTCCTTGAGCGCGTGGTAGCCGGAGGCGAAGCCGAGCAGGCCGGTCAAGCCGACGTCATACGGGTTGTCGTACTCGATCCGGTCCTTGCCGCGCAGAGCGTGGACGATCGGGGCCTGCAGGCGCTCCGCCAGGGCCACGACCTCGTCGTGGGCGCCGGCCGCACCCGCGCCGGCCAGGATGGTGATCCGCTTGGACGAGTCCAGGGCCTCGGCGGCCTCGCGCAGCACGGAGTCGGCCGGGATGACGCGGGACGGCGTGTGACGGATCACCTCGGGCTTCGCGGAGAGCTCGGTGAGGGCCACATCGCCCGGGATCACGAGCACGGCCACGCCCCGCTGCTCGACGGCGGCCCGCATCGCGGTGCGCAGCATGCGGGGCATCTGGTCCGCCGAGGAGACGTGCTCCACGTAGACGGAGCACTCGCGGAACAGGTCCTGCGGGTGGGTCTCCTGGAAGTAGCCCGAGCCGATCTCCTCCGAGGGGATGTGCGCGGCGATCGCGAGCACCGGGGTGCGGGAGCGCTGCGCGTCGAACAGGCCGTTGATCAGGTGGAGGTTGCCTGGACCGCACGAGCCCACGCAGACCGCGAGCTCGTCCGTGAGCTGGGACTCGGCGGAGGCGGCGAAGGCCGCGGTCTCCTCGTGCCGGGTGTGCACCCACTGGATGCCGCCGTGGGAGCGCAGGGCCTCGGTCAGCCCGTTGAGGGAGTCCCCGGGCACGCCGTACATGCGGCGCACGCCCGAGGCGTGGAGGGTCTCGACGATGTTCTGGGCGACGGTGGCCACGGTGGAACCTCTCTCTGGTCGGGAGGCGCCCGGGCCGGTGCGGCAGGGGCGCGGCATTCCCTTCCACGCTAGGGGTCGAGGTCCCGGCCCGGGGAGGGCCGGCCGCCCGCAGAGGGGGCGTCCGGCCTGGTCAGCGCAGCAGGTCGCGCTCGACCCAGCGCAGCAGGGACTCGCCCGCCCGCTCGTGGACGTCGTCGGCGTCGCCGATGCCGCGTTCGGCGAGGATCGCCGCCGTCACCACGCCGTAGGGCTTCTCGGGGACGCCGTCGGCGGGACGCACGTCCATGTGCTCCACGGCCAGTCCGCGCTCGTGCAGCCGGTCGGCCATGGCGTAGTCGCTGCGCGAGTCACCCGCGGTGAGCCAGCGTTCGGGCACCGGGGTGCCCGCCTCCGCCAGCAGGTCGAAGCAGCGCTCGACGCCCAGGTCCTTGCCCGAGGAGCGGTGCTCGACGTCCACCGAGATCACCGAGGGGGCCACGCGCACCTCCTCGGCGAGTCCGCGCTCGGCGAGCAGATCCTCGACGCGCGCGGCGACGTCGTCGCGCACCCGCTCGTACTCCGTCTGGTCCGCGCCCACCGTCTTCTCGAGGGAGACCATGGCCAGCTTGGTGCGGTCGGTGAACTGCAGGTCCCCGGCGCGCTCATCGTTGAGGGCCCAGATCGCGTCACGGGTGTCCGCGTCGATGGCCATGTCCGGGTCGGTGCGGAGCCAGTCCGGGGTGGTGCCGTCCACGGTGACGTCGGGCAGGTCCCCGGAGGGCACCGCGGAGAACGGGAACCACACGGCGCCCTTCTCGCAGATCGCGTGGAAGGGAGCGTCGTCCGGGAGGCCCGCGTCGCGCAGCGGGGCGATCAGGTTGTGCAGGAGGAAGTCCGTGGAGCGGCCCGTGTTGAAGCCGACCGGCACCCCGCGCCGCGCGAGGCGGACGAGCACGTCGATGATCCCCTCCGGCACGGTCCGGGTCTCGGTGGAGGCCACGGGGCCGTCCACGTCCAGCAGGAGTCCGATCGGGGAGGAAGTGCGCATGCTCCCACCCTAGGCCGCGGTGGCCCGTGCCCGCGATGGGCCCGGCGGCTACGCTGACCCTGAGACCCGCCCCACCCGGGGCGCACCCCCGACGATCACCCCACGGGAGCACCCATGAGCACCGCCACCGACCTCGGCCCGTCCCGCAGCCCCTTCGGCCCCGACGCCGCGGCGCGCGTCCCCAGCTCGGGGACGGGGCTGTCCTCGACGGGCGGCCGGGTGGCCATGCTCCTGGTCGTGATCCTCGCGGTCGTGGCCGCGTTCCTGGGCTCCGGCGTCGTCGGCGGCCTGACCCCCGTGGCCGAGGCCGCGGGCGGCTGGCTCGGCCCGGACGCCACCTGGGTGTCCCCGGCGACCCCCGCGTTCGGCATCTGGTCCGTGATCTACGCGGGCCTGCTGGCGTACGCCGTGTGGCAGTTCCTCCCCTCGGCCCAGTCCGCCCGCCACGACCGCCTGCGACCGTGGATCCTGGTCTCGGTGCTGCTCAACGCCGCGTGGATCTGGACGGTGCAGGCCGGGCTGCTGGGGCTGAGCGTCGTGGTGATCGCGCTGCTGCTGGCGTGCCTGGCGTGGATCCTGGTGCTCCTCGAATCCGTCCGCGCGCACAGCTGGGGTGAGCGGATCCTCCTGGACGGGGTGCAGGGCCTGCATCTGGGTTGGGTCTCGATCGCCGCCGTGGCGAACCTGGCCGCGTGGCTGGCCTCGACCGGCGTCGTCGGCGATCCGGGGCAGTCCTCCCTCTGGGCGAAGGTGATGCTCGTGGTGGCGGTGCTGATCGGCGCGTTCACCGCCGTGTACAACGGCGGCCGCCCGGCTCCGGCGTTCGCGCTCGCGTGGGGCCTGGTGTGGATCGGCGTCGGCCGCGCGGACGGCACGGGGCTGCTCTCGGGCAGCCTCGCCCTCCTGGCGTGGGGCGGCGCCGCGATCGTCCTGCTGTGCTGGCTGGCCGCGCTGCTGCTCTCCCGCCGGTCCGCGACGGGCGAGGCCCGCGACCTCGTTCTCGACGCCCTCGACGGCGGCGGCGACCCCATCGACGGCCGCCGCTGACCCCGTCGTCGTTGACGGAACGGGGACCGGTGCTGTCGTGACGTGCGGCAACACCTGTGCCTCCCCCATGCGATGATGTGGTGATCCGAAGGCCCCGCCTCACGGCGGGGCCTTCGTCATGTCGTCATCGATCCTCGAGGAGCCCTCATGCCCCCACGTCTCCGCGGGCGCGCCAGTCTGGCCGCCGTCGCGCTGTCCGCCCTGCTGCTGACCGGCTGCACTCCCTCCGAGCCAGCCGAGGCCGGCATCCCCTCCACCGGTGACGGCGGCGCCCCCTCCGCGCAGCCCGTCGTGGCCCAGCCCTCGAGCACGCTCGAAGCCGGGGATCCCGCGACCGTCGTCCGCGTGATCGACGGCGACACCATCGTGGTGCGCAGAGACGGGCAGGAGGAGACGGTCCGGTTGCTGAACATCGACACCCCGGAGACGAAGCATCCGAACAAGGCCGTGCAGTGCCTGGGGCCGGAGGCCACGCAGGCCCTCGAGACGCTCCTGCGCCCCGGCGACGACGTGGTGCTGCGCTACGACCTGGAGCGCACGGACAAGTACGGTCGCACGCTGGCCGGGGTCTTCGAAGACGAGATGCTCGTGAACGCGGAGATCGCCCGGCTGGGCCTCGGCGTGCCGGTGGTCTTCGATCCCAACCGCCGCTTCTACCCGGAGGTCCTGGCGGCCTGGAATGAGGCCGAGGGGGAGCAGGCCGGCCTGCACCAGCCGGACCTCGCGTGCTCCCTGCCGGTCATCACGGACGCCGCGGCCGCGGAGCCCGACGAGACCCTGATCGGGGAGCTCGCCACGGTGCTCGCCGTCGTCGCCGCCGGCGAGCAGCCGTGGATGGAGGCCCACTACAAGGACGAGCTGGACCGCGTGCAGCGCGTCGTGGACGACCACCGCCGGCGCACTGACGAGGCGGCCGAGCAGGCGCGGGAGGCGAAGCGGCAGGCTGACCAGAAGGCCGCGGCGGAGCAGGCCGCGGCGGAGCAGGCTGCGGCCGAGGAAGCCCGGGCGGCTGAGGCTGCGCGGGAGGCTGAGGCTGCGCGGGAGGCTGAAGAAGCGCGGGAGGCTGAAGAAGCGCGGGCGGTTGAGGCTGCGCGGGAGGCCGAGGAGCAGTCCGCGGCGGAAGCGGCGGCTGCTGAGGCCCGCGCTGCGGAGGAGGCGGCAGCTGAGGCTGCCGAGTCGCGTGCCGAGGAGACGGAGGTGAGCACCTGGGCCGACACGTCGTCCAGCGGCTCCGGCTCGAACTCGAACAAGGCGCCCAACCGCTGCTACGACCCGGGTGGCGAGACGTTCGAGTACTGCGGCGACGAGGAGTCGTCGTCGGACTCCACCGTCGAGGCGGCCACGTCCGGCGACACGGGTTCGGTGGCCGGATCGGGCGGGGTGTGCCCGGACGGGTACCCCGTGAAGGCGAACGACAACTCGGGCATCTACCACGTGCCCGGCCAGCAGCACTACGGCAAGACCAACGCGCGCAACTGCTACGCCTCCGCCTCCGCGGCGCAGGCCGCCGGCTACCGCGCTTCCAAGCGCTGACAGTCTGCGGGGCGACCCCCGCCGACCATGCGATGATGTGGTGCTCCGAAGGCCCCGCCTCACGGCGGGGCCTTCGTCATGTCCCCGTCCCTTCCCCTCCAGGATCCTCGTGCCCCTTGCCCGTCTGCGCGCGGCGCTCCTCGCGGCCGCACTGTCCTTGCTCCTGCTCACCGGCTGCACCGCCACCGACGACGGCGTCACCCCGGCGAGCGCCGCCGACACCTCCGCGTCGGTCAGCACGATGCCGACGACGCCCACCCCGTCCGTCGACGCGGCTGCGACGAGCCGTGCCGCTGCGTCGTCGCTGGCTGCCTCTTCCTCCGCCGCGCAGAGCTCGCGCGCCGCAGCGTCGTCCTCGATCAAGGCTGCGCAGTCGCGTGCCGCACGTGCCGCGGAGGAGTCGCGTACTGCTGAGGGCTCCCGCAGTGCCGAGCCGGCGGCGTCCGCCGCCCCGGCCGACGTCGAGGGAGACGTGGTCACGGTCGAGTCGATCTCGGACGGCGACACGCTCCGCGTGACCCTCGGCGAGGTGTCCACGCGGGTGCGCCTGCTCAACATCGACACCCCCGAGACCCGTCACCCTTCGAAGCCGGTCGAGTGCATGGGCCCGGAGGCGACGGCGGCGCTGAAGTCGATGATCAGCCCCGGCGACACGGTGGTGCTGCGGTACGACCGCCGGCTCTACGACCGCTATGACCGCCTCCTCGCCGGCGTGTACGCCGACGGCGTCCTGCTCAACGCCGAGATGGCCCGCCTGGGCTACGGCGAGCCGGCGGTCTTCGACGGCAACGACCGTTTCCTGCCTGAGGTCGAGGCGGCGTGGGAGGAGGCCCGGGCGAACGGCGTCGGCAGGTTCTCCGGGGAGTGCGGCACCGCGGCCGAGCCCATCCCGGAGGCGGCCCCCGCCCCGGAGGCGGCCCCCGCACCCGAAGCCGCCCCCGCGGCCGGCGACGCGGGGCCGGTGAGCGGAGCCGACTCCGTGTGCCCGGACTCCCACCCGGTCAAGGCCAACGACAACTCGGGCATCTACCACGTGCCCGGTCAGCAGCACTACGGCAAGACCAACGCGCGCCACTGCTACGCCTCCGCCGCCGCGGCCCAGGCGGACGGCTACCGCGCGGCCCAGCGCTGAGGGCCCCGCGCACGACGACGGCCGCCCACCTCGCCAGGTGAGCGGCCGTCGTCGTCCGTGCCGAACGTGCGCTCGGCGCTGCGCCGAGTGCGGTCAGCGGCCCTCGTGGACGGCCCGCAGCTCGTAGCCGCGCTCCTCCACGGTCGTCTGCTTCTCGGCGCGCTTCTCCACCGCGGCCACGTCCTTCGGGGGCAGCTGCACCCGAGCCTCGGCGGGCAGGCCGGCCTCGAGCTGGAGGGCACGCTCCACCTCGGCGTCGACCTCCAGGCCGAGCAGCAGCACGATGTTGAAGATCCACAGGGCGAACAGCAACGCCATGACCGTGCCGATCGCGCCGTACGCCGAGTAGCCGGCGAACTGCGTGAAGTACACGGACAGGGCCACCGCGGCCAGCACCATGCCCACCAGCGCCACGATGTTGCCGGGACCGAAGAGGTGGAAGCGCGGCTTCTGGACGTTCGGGGTGGTGTAGTACAGGGTCGCGATCAGCACCAGCAGGATCAGGACGACGACGGGCCACTTCACCCACGCCCACACCGGCAGGAACGTGTCCGAGAGGAAGTTCACCACGCCGGTCATGCCGAGCGGGCCGGCGATCGGCTGGAGGAAGCCGTCCACGAGCGAGCGGTTCAGCGCCAGCGAGATCAGCACGGCCACGATGCCCACGATCAGGATGAGCGTGGTGAGCAGGTTGGTCAGCGTCAGCTTCACCAGGCCGCGGCCCTCCTCGTAGCCGTACACCGTGTTGGCCGAGCGGTTGAACGCCTTCACGTACGCGGAGGCGGACCACAGGGCGGTCGCGATGCCGATGATGAGGGCGATGATCCCGCCGCCTGAGCCGGCCGAGTCGCTCATGGTGGTCACCAGGTTCGTGACGAGCGGCTGGTAGTCGCTCGGGACCAGGCCGGTCAGCTGCCCCAGCAGATCGTCGATGGCCCCGCGGTTGGAGGCGAGCACGAGGGACAGGATGGAGAACACGGCCAGCAGCGAGGGGGCCAGTGAGAGCACCAGGTAGTAGGTGAGCTTCGCGGCCAGGTCGGTGCCGCCGTCGTTGCCGAACTCCTTGAGCGCGCGCGTGAGCGCGTACTTCCAGCCGGCGCCGTCGAGCTTCACGCCCTTGAGCCTCTCGGCACGCTGGTCGGGATCGATCTTCGCGGCCTCCAGGGTCGCGTCCACAGGATGAATGGCCACGTCGGTCCTCTCGCGCTCGGGGCAGGGTGGGGATCGGGCCCCACGGTAGCGGACGGGTGCCCCGTCCGTCCCGAGCGGAGCGGCGCTGGGCCGTGGACCCGGGCGATCAGCACTCGATGACGTTCACGGCCAGGCCGCCGCGCGAGGTCTCCTTGTACTTGGACTTCATGTCCGCGCCGGTGTCGCGCATGGTCTTGATGGCCTGGTCCAGGGTCACCCGGTGCGAGCCGTCCCCGAGCAGCGCCAGCCGGGCCGCGTTGATGGCCTTCACGGACGCGATCGCGTTGCGTTCGATGCACGGCACCTGGACGAGGCCGCCCACGGGGTCGCACGTCAGCCCGAGGTTGTGCTCGATCCCGATCTCGGCCGCGTTCTCCACCTGGTCCACGGTGCCGCCGAGCACGGCGCACAGCGCGCCCGCCGCCATGGAGCAGGCCGAGCCGACCTCGCCCTGGCAGCCGACCTCGGCGCCGGAGATGGAGGCGTTGCGCTTGTACAGGATGCCGATCGCCGCCGCGGTGAGCAGGAACTCGACCACCTTGTCGTCCCGCTCCTGCTGCGTGGCGCCCTCGGGGAGCACGAAGCGCATGTAGTAGAGCATGACGGCCGGGATGATGCCCGCGGCGCCGTTCGTGGGCGCGGTGACGATGCGCCCGCCCGAGGCGTTCTCCTCGTTCACCGCGAGCGCGAAGAGGTTGACCCACTCCATGGCCCACATGGGGTCGGTGCGGTTGGTGGTCTGCAGCAGGTGCTCCCGCAGCGCGGGGGCCCGACGGCGGACCTGCAGTCCGCCGGGCAGGATCGGCTCAGTGCGGGTCACGCCGTTGTGGACGCATTCCTCCATGACGGCCCAGATGGCCAGCAGCTGGGTGCGCAGCTCGTCGAGGTCGTGGCGGGTGGCCTCGTTGGCGAGCATGAGCTCCGCGATGCTCAGGCCCGCCTCGTGGCAGCGGACGGCGAGCTCGGCGCCCGTGGAGAAGGGGTACGGTTCGCCGGTGTCGCCGTCGTCGGCGCGGTTGACGTCCCTGGTGGCGTCCAGCTCGGCCTCGAGCTCGTCCGAGGTGACCACGAAGCCGCCGCCCACCGAGTAGTAGTCGCGGGTGTGGAACTGTTCGCCGGCGTCGTCGTAGGCGGTCAGGCGCATGCCGTTCGGATGCCCGGGCAGGGACTCGCGCATGTGCAGCGTCAGGTCGCCCCGCCGGTCGAAGGCGATCTCGTGGCGCCCGTCCAGGGGCAGCCGACCGCCCGTGACGATCTCCTCCACGAGCCCGGTGCAGGCGTCCGGGTCGATGGTCTCGGGGTCCTGGCCGGCCAGGCCGAGCAGCACCGCGGTGTCCGAGCCGTGGCCCACTCCGGTGGCCGCCAGCGAGCCGAACAGCTCGGCGTGCACGCGGGCGGTGCGCTCGAGGACGCCGTGCTGGCCCATGCTGTCCGTGAAGCGGCGGGCGGCGCGCATGGGTCCCACGGTGTGGGACGAGGACGGGCCGATGCCGATCGAGAACAGGTCGAGGACGCTGAGCGCCATGCAGTGCTCCTAGGGTGCGAGCGGGACGCGCGGTGGCCGGGGGTGCGGGCCGGCCGCGCGGAGCCGGGTGATCCGGTGCAGACCAGACTAGGGGCACGGGGCCC
Organism: Micrococcus sp. 63XJN7_8_ISO-PGPR-S23-253; assembly: GCF_056173425.1. Taxonomy (NCBI): domain Bacteria; kingdom Bacillati; phylum Actinomycetota; class Actinomycetes; order Micrococcales; family Micrococcaceae; genus Micrococcus; species Micrococcus sp. 63XJN7_8_ISO-PGPR-S23-253. The sequence continues at coordinate 2,124,771 of NZ_CM149673.1, read as the reverse complement.
GGCAGGCCATGGGGCCGCGGCTCGTGGTCCGCGGTGCTCTCCGGCCCGTCGCCCGCCGCACGGACCGGAGCCGGGAGCGCTCAGAGGATGTTGTCCTTGGACTCCTCCACCTGCGCGGCCGCACGGAACGCCGTCAGGTCACGCAGATACTCGTCCGCGTGGGGGAACACGGGCCCCTGCCCGGCCACGAGCATGACCCCCTCGAGGGGCTCGAACCGGGAGCGGCCCGCGTGGATGTCCCCGCCGGCGTCGACCAGGGTGCGCAGCTGCCACCACGTGGGGGCCATCAGGTTGACCTCGCCGGCCCGGAAGCGGCGCAGCAGCTCGGCGGGCGACGCCCAGCCGTGGCTGGCCGCCTCGGAGGACATCCGCTCGGGGGACTGGCCCTGCGGCAGGTGGACGGCGAAGAAGAACGTGTCGTAGCGGCGCGGGCCCCCGTGCGGGGTGATCCACCGGGACCACGGCACGAGCGCGCCGGCGTCGGGGCGCAGCCCCTCGCGGTCGAGCAGCTCCCCGAAGTCCACCTCGTGGCGCTCGACGGCGTCGCGCAGCTCGTCGGGGAGCGCGGCCACCCGGGCCGGGTCCACGGGGGCGCCGGTGTCGGCGTCGCGGGCCAGGAGCACTCCGGTCTCCTCGAACGTCTCGCGGACGGCGGCGGCCAGCACGCGGCCGGCGCCCTCGGCGGGGTCGAGCTCCGTGAGGGTGCCGTGGGCGTCCACGGGCTCGTGCGGCAGCCCCAGGCGCCGGCCCCAGTCGGTCAGATCCGCGCCCTCCCACAGCCGGTCCGGCAGGTCGTCCGCGGGGTCCACGCGGCCGCCGGGGAAGGCCGTGGCGTGGGCGCTGAAGGCCATGGTCCCGGCGCGGCGGACGGTGAACACCGAGGTCTCGCCGCCGGCCCCGGGCCGGACCAGCACGAGGGAGGAGGCGGGCACCGCCGGGACCCGGGGCCGGTCCTCGGCGGCCGGCGGCTCGGCGGGCGGGACGGCGGGGCTCACGGTGCCTCCTCGGTTCGGGCGATCATGGTCCGGACGCACGGGCCGACGACGGCGGCCCCGGCCGCTCCCGCGCGCGGGTCATGCGGCCCGGACGTGCGCGGACCCGTAGTCTGTAGCGTAAGTCACCGTGCTCGGGGCGGAGGCCCCGGGGCGAGACCGCGACCCAAGGAGGAGAGGCCGTGAAGATCCTGGTGCTGGCCAAGCAGGTGCCGGACACGTGGCAGGAGCGTGAGCTGAGCCTGGAGACCGGCTGGGTGGTGCGCGACGGCGCGGCCGAGCCCGTGCCGGACGAGATCAGCGAGCGCGTCATGGAGGTCGCCCTGGGCTGGCGGGACGCCGGCGCGGACGTCGAGGTCGTGGCCCTGACGGTGGGCCCCGAGGACTCCTCGAAGACCCTGCGCAAGATGCTGGCCATGGGCGCGGACTCCGCCGTGCAGATCACCGACGACGCACTCGTCGGCTCGGACGCCGTGCAGACGGCTCGCGTGATCGCCGCGGCCGTCGAGAAGGAGGGCGCCGACCTCGTGCTCGCCGGCACGGTGTCCACGGACGGCGGCACCGGCGTGGTGCCGGCCATGGTCGCCGAGCTCCTGGACCGGCCCTACCTGCCGCACGCCGAGGCCCCCGAGCTGGCCGACGGCGAGCTGACCGGCACCGTGGCGACCTCGGACGCGGACGTGCGCGCCGCCGTCGTCCTGCCCGCCGTGGCGGGCCTGACGGAGAAGACCGCGGAGCCGCGGTTCCCGAACTTCAAGAACATCATGGCGGCCAAGAAGAAGCCGCTCACCGTGCTGTCCCTGGCCGACCTCGGCATCGCCGCGGGCCCGGCCGAGGCCGCCTACCGCTCCGTGATGGTCTCGGCGGACACGCGTCCCGAGCGTGCCGCGGGCGAGAAGATCACCGACGACGGCACCGCCGCCGAGCGGCTGGTGGAGTTCCTCGCGGGTCGGGGGCTCGTGTGAGCGCGAACGTGGAGGAGACCGAGATGACGACGCAGACCGACGCCGCGAACAGCGGTCAGACCGTGCTGGTGCACGCCGAGATCGGCGCGGACGGCGCGCTCCGCCCGGTCGTGGCCGAGCTGCTCGGCGCCGCCGCCACCGTGGGCGTGCCCGAGGCCGTCCTCGTGACCGGCGCGGAGGGCAGGGACGCCGCCGTCGCCCGGCTGGGGGAGTACGGCGCCACGCGCGTCCACGTCCTCGTGGCCGACGACGCCGCCACCACCCTCGGGAACGCCGCCGTGCAGGCCCTCGCCGCCGCGGCCGCCCGCACCGCGCCCGTGGCCGTGCTGCTCTCCGGCAGCCCCGAGTCCCGCGCGGTGGCCGGCCGCCTGTCCGTCCGGGCCCGCGGCCCCGTGTGTGCGGACGCCGTGGGGCTGCGCTGGGCCGACGACGAGGTCATCGCCCGCCACTCCGTGTTCGGCGGCGACTACCTCAGCGAGTCCACCGGCGAGGGCGGCCCCCGGATCATCACCGTGCGCCCCGGCGCCGTCGCGGACCGGGCCCCGGCCGTCGAGGCGCCCGAGGTCGTGGAGCTGGCCGCCGCCGAGCTCGGCCCGGTGACCGCCGGCGCCCGGGTGCTCGAGGTGAACGCCCGCACGCAGAACTCCGCCCGTCCGCCGTTGCGCGGCGCCAAGACCGTCGTCGCCGGCGGACGCGGCGTGGGCTCCGAGGAGGGCTTCGCGATAGTCGAGCAGCTCGCCGACGAGCTCGGCGCCGCCGTGGGCGCCTCGCGTGCCGCCGTCGACTCCGGCTACACCGCGGCCGAGCGCCAGGTGGGCCAGACCGGCGTGATCGTGTCCCCGAACCTGTACATCGCCCTGGGCATCTCCGGCGCCATCCAGCACCTGGCCGGCATGAAGACCGCCAAGACCATCGTGGCGATCGACAAGAACGAGGACGCCGAGATCTTCGAGCACGCCGACTTCGGCGTGGTCGGGGACATCTTCCAGGTGGTCCCGCAGGTCATCGAGCAGCTGCGCACCCGCCGCGGCTGAACCGGTGCGGGCGCGGTCCGCTGCGGACCGCGCCCCTCGGACGAGGAGAAGCATGCCCAAGCAGCGAATGGCCGGCTACGTCCCCCTGAAGGGCGCCCCGGCCGAGACCGAGCCCGCCCCCACCCCGGCGCAGGACACCACGACGGCGGCCCCCGCCCCGGTGGTCGCGCCCGCCGTCCCGGTGGCGCCGACCGCGCCGGCGTCGGGCCTCACGCCCCTGTCCGCGCGACGCCGCATGGCCGGGTACGTCCCGTTCGCCCGCGAGGCCGAGTGGCTCGGCGGCGCCCCCGCCCCGGCCGCGGGATCGACCCCGCCTGCCGCCCCGGCGGTGCCCGTCGCGCCCGAGCCGATCGCCGCCTCGGCGTCCCCGACGCGGGCCCCCGCACCCGCGGAGACCGAGCCCGTCGTGCCGGACGTGGCGGCCGCCGTCGCCGCCTCCGCGACCGGTGCGCCGGCCGCGGCCGGGGTGGGCGCTCCCGTGGAGTCCGACCTCGTGCCGCTCGCGGAGCGGCGACGCATGGCCGGGTACGTGCCGTTCGCCCGGGAGGGGGAGTGGTTCACCGAGCTGGCCGCCGTGGGCGCCCCCACCGCGCCGGAGACGGTGGCGCAGGAGGTCGTCGCACCGGAGTCGGTCACCGCCGAGCCCGCCGCCGCGGCGCCGGCCCGGCCGGTCGCCGTCGAGCCGGCCGATGCGGAACCGGCCGTCGCCGCCCCCGTGGCCGCGGCGTCGGCCGCGGAGCCGGCCCCCACCGCGCCGGACACCCGGTCGGCCCCGCCGGCCTCCGCCGCGCAGCCGCCCCGGGCCGCCCCCGGGGCTGCCACCGGTACGCCCGCTCGGGCCGCGGAGACGGACGCCGCCGAGTCCGCCGCCCCGTCCCGTCTGCGCAAGGCGCTGCCGGCGGTGGCCGGCGTCGTGGTGCTGGCGCTGCTCGCGGTGCTGGCCGGACGCTGGCTGCGGAGCCTGGACCCGGTGGCGGACTTCATCGCGACCTACGACGGGCACCCGGTCCTGCCAGAGGGCACCCCCGAGGGGATGCCCTGGTGGATGGGCTGGCAGCACTTCCTGAACATGTTCCTGATGGTGCTGATCATCCGGACGGGGCTGCAGATCCGTCACGAGACGCGGCCTCCGGCCAACTTCACGCCGACGAAGGACGGCCTGTTCTCCGCGCGGGGCAACACCCCGAAGAAGTTCTCGCTCACCATCTGGATGCACCAGGCCCTCGACGCGCTGTGGCTGCTCAACGGCGTGATCTTCGTGGTGCTGCTGATCGCCACCGGCCACTGGGCGCGGATCGTGCCCACGGACCCGCACGTGTTCCAGCACGCCGTGTCCGCCGGCATCCAGTACCTGTCCCTGGACTGGCCCACGGAGAACGGCTGGGTGCACTACAACGCGCTGCAGATGCTCTCCTACGCGCTGGTGGTGTTCGTGGCCGCCCCGCTCGCCGCCCTCACGGGCTGGCGCATGTCCTCGTGGTTCCCCACGGAGGCCACGGGACTGAACAAGGCGTTCCCCATGGAGGTGGCCCGCAAGGTGCACTTCCCGGTGATGGTCTTCTTCGTGGCGTTCATCCTGGTGCACGTGTTCCTCGTGGCCTTCACGGGCCTGCTGACGAACCTGAACCACATGTACACCTCGCGCGGCGGGGCCACCGACGCGTGGGGCCTCGTGGTGTTCCTCGTGAGCGTGGCGGTCACCGCCGCCGCCTGGTTCTTCCTGAAGCCCGCCTTCACGGCCCCCGTGGCCTCCCGGTTCGGCACCGTGGGCCGCTGAGCCGGCCCCACGACGACGGCCCCTCCTCCCGGGACTTTCGAACGTGATGTCGGGGGAATGAGCGCTTTCGAACGTGGGATAGGCCCTATCTCACGTTCGAAAGCGCTCGGGTGCTCGGGCGTGCGGGGCGTCAGCTCCGGGTCGCGCGGAAGGTGACCTGCACCTGGACCATCGGCTTGTCGGCCACGGGGACGCCGTCGGCGCCGACCGGCACGAGGTCCACGTCCACGAGGCGCAGGGACCGGCCGGCGTGCCGCACCCGCGTGAGGGCGACCATCTCGCCGTGGCCCGGGCGCACGAACACCACGCGCACGGCCTGGACGTCGTAGCGCTCGCGGTCCGGCATGGCCGCCTGCGCGGCGGTGGCCGCCCGCAGCGTCATGGCCCCGCCGTGGACGGCGCCCGACGGGTTGGCCAGCTCCGGCTTCGGGGCGAAGCGCACGCCCGCCGTGGCCGCGGCGGCGACGGCGGGGCGCACGTCCGGAGCGGCCGTCGGCAGTGACTCGGGGCGGGCGGCCAGCAGCCCCGGCATGGGCACGCGGGTCTCGGCCCCGCGGGGCAGCCGTCCGGCGGCGACGAACTCGGCCATCCGCTCCGGCGCTCCGGCCGGCACCGACTGGAACCAGCCGGTCGCCTCGACCACGCGACGCCCGTCCGCGTCCTCGAGCCACGCCCGGGCCACGCCGCCGCCGGCATCCCAGGCCAGCGGGCGGGTCCAGCACTCCAGCAGCGGGCCGTCCTCGTCCCCGGCCGTGACGGCCACGGCGTCGAAGGCGGGCAGCGGGCCGAGCACGTTGACCTGCAGCTCGGTGGTGACCACGGTCTCGATGTCCCGGGCCGCGTGGTGCACGGCCACCGCCGTGGCGTTGTCCATGATCACGGTGGCCGCCGCGCCGGTGGGCCGGCCGTCCAGGTCGAGGCACCACGGGCCGACCTCGAACGCGGCCGGGTTGAGGGCACCGTCCCGCTCGGTCATCAGCGCGTGGCGGCGGATGCCGAACAGCTGTTCCGTGCGGCCGGAGGCGTGGGAGCGGGGGCCGGTGGGCGAGTCCGCGGTGGGGCTGGTGGTGGTCTGCACGGGGAGCACGCTAGCCCACGGCCCGGTGGCGACACGGCAAATCATTGGATGTCCTATTATCATGGTGACGACAGTCACACCCTGTCGCCGCCCGCGGTGTCACCCCCGCCCCACCCCGTCGTGGACCGCCCGCGCGGCCGGACCGAGCCCCAGGAGGACGAACCCATGTTCCCCATCACCGATGACCAGAAAGCCCTGGTCGACGCCGTCCGCGACTTCGCCGAGCAGCGCGTCGCCCCGCACGCCCTCGACTGGGACGCCGAGAAGCACTTCCCGGTGGACGTCCTCGCCGAGGCCGGCGAGCTCGGCCTGGGCGGCATCTACGTGGGGGAGGAGCACGGCGGCACCGGCCTGGAGCGCACGGACGCGATCCTGATCTTCGAGGAGCTCGCCAAGGCGGACCCGGCCTTCGCCGCCTACATCTCCATCCACAACATGGTCGCCTGGATGATCGACTCCTTCGGCAGCGACGAGCAGCGCGCCCGCTGGATCCCCGACCTCGTGGGCATGGAGCACCTGGCCAGCTACTGCCTCACCGAGCCCGGCGCCGGCTCGGACGCGGCCGCGCTGAAGACCCGCGCCGTCCGCGACGGCGACCACTACGTCCTCAACGGCGTCAAGCAGTTCATCTCCGGCGCCGGCGCGTCCGACTGCTACGTGGTGATGTGCCGCACCGCGGACACGGGCGCCCGGGGGATCTCCGCCGTCGTGGTCCACAAGGACACCCCCGGCCTGTCCTTCGGCCCCAACGAGAAGAAGATGGGCTGGCACACCCAGCCCACGCGCCAGGTGATCTTCGAGGACGTCCGCGTGCCCGTGGCCGACCGCCTCGGCGAGGAGGGCGACGGCTTCCGCATCGCCATGAAGGGCCTCAACGGCGGCCGCCTGAACATCGGCGCCTGCTCCATCGGCGGCGGCCTGGCCGCCCTGGACAAGGCCACCCGCTACCTCAAGGAGCGCAGCGCGTTCGGCGAGCCGCTCACCACCAAGCAGGCCCTCGTCTTCGAGCTGGCGGACATGTCCGTGAAGCTGGAGACCGCCCACACGATGCTCATGCGGGCCGCGGACGCCCTGGACCGCAACGACCCGGACACCGTGCGCCTGTGCGCCATGGCCAAGCTCGTGGCCACCGAGTCCGGCTACGAGGCCGCCGACACCGCCCTGCAGCTGCACGGCGGCTACGGCTACCTCCACGAGTACGGCGTGGAGAAGCTCGTCCGGGACCTGCGCGTGCACCGGATCCTCGAGGGCTCCAACGAGATCATGCGCATGATCGTGGGTCGCGGCCTGATCGGCTGAGACCGGGCTGGACCGCCGCGGTGAGGGCCGGGACCCGGTCGCGGGGCTCGGCCCCGCCTGCCGCACACAGCACGGCGCCCCGCGGTCACCACACGTGACCACGGGGCGCCGTCCGTCGGGGCGGGCTCAGCCGAGCTGCAGCGGGTCCACTCCGGACACGGGCTCGAAGTGCCCGGCCACGTCCTCGGCCGAGACGTCCTCGAGCCGGGCCGGGCTCCACGTCGGATCCTTGTCCTTGTCCACGAGCAGCGCACGGATGCCCTCGGCCATGTCCGGCTCGCGCATCAGGTGGGTGCCGATCGTGAACTCCTGGCGCAGCGCGTCGGCCACGGTCAGGTCCGCCCCGCGTGCGGCCAGCCGGCGCTGGGCCTCGTGGGCCACGGCGACGGCGGTCGGGGACTTGGTGCGGATGGCCTCGGCGGCCTGCCCCGCGGCCTCGGCATGCTCCCCGCCCGCGGCGGCGCGCTCGTCCAGGGCGGCGAGGACCTCGGCGGCCGACTCCCGGCCGTAGGCGTCCTCGATCCACTCCCGGCCGGCCACCAGCGCGGACGCGGGCCGTGCGTCCTCGGCCACCGCGAACCGGGCCAGCACCTCGTCGGCGGCGGCGAAGGCGGCCTCGTCGCGCCCGCCCGCGTCCGCGGCCGAGCCGAGGGCGCCGAACGCCGCGGCGAGGGCCTGCTCGAGCTCGTCCAGCCGGGCGGACTCCACGAAGACGTCCGCCAGACCCAGGGCCACCGCGTCGGAACCGGAGGCGTGCGCCGAGGTCGCGGCCAGGTGCCGGCCCGCCTGGAAGGGTGCGCGGGCGAGGTGGAAGGAGCCGCCGACGTCGGGGGTGAACCCGATCGCCGTCTCGGGCATGCCGGCGCGGGTCCGCTCGGTGGCCACGCGATGCGAGCCGTGCACGGACACGCCCATGCCGCCGCCCAGGACGATGCCGTCCATGAAGGCCACGTACGGCTTGGGGTAGGTGGCGATGCGCTCGTTCATCGCGTACTCGTCGCGGAAGAACTCCTCGGCCTCCGCGAACCGCCCGGCCAGGAGCGAGGAGCGCAGGGAGACGACGTCACCACCGGCGCACAGTCCCTTCTCCCCGGCGCCGCGGATCAGCACGCCGCGCACGGCGGGGTCCGCGGCCCAGTCGGTCAGGGCCGCGTCGATCGCCCGGACCATGTCCTGCGTCAGTGCGTTCAGGGCCCGCGGACGGTTCAGTGTGATGCGGCCGAGGCCGTCGCGGACCTCGAGGAGCACCTCGTCCGCCGCCCCGTCCCGTGCGGCCGCGGGGGCCGTCGTCGCCGTGGTCTGCGCGTCGCTCATCGGTGCTCCCACCCCGCCTCGCGCTTCGCCGCGAACGCGTCCATGCCCTCCTTCTGGTCCGCCGTGGCGAACGCGGCGTGGAACACGCGGCGCTCGAAGGCGATGCCCTGGGCGAGCGTGGTCTCGAACGCGGCGTTGACGGCCTCCTTGGCCATCCAGGAGGCCGGCTTGGACTTGGAAGCGATGGTCGCGGCCACCTCCAGCGCCTCCTCGAGGGCCTTCTCGTCGGCCACCACGCGGGAGACGAGCCCGATGCGCTCGGCCTCCTCGGCCCCGATCATGCGGCCGGTGAGGATCATGTCCATGGCCTTGGCCTTGCCCACGGCGCGGGTCAGGCGCTGGGAGCCGCCCATGCCGGGGATGACGCCGAGGTTGATCTCGGGCTGGCCGAACTTCGCGCCCTCGCCGGCCACGAGCACATCGGCCATCATGGCCAGCTCGCAGCCGCCGCCGAGGGCGTAGCCGGTCACGCACGCCACGATGGGGGTGCGGGCACGGGTGAGCCCGTCCCAGCCGGCGAACCAGTCGGCCGCGTACATCTCGGAGAACTCCTTGGTGGCCATCTCCTTGATGTCCGCGCCGGCGGCGAACGCCTTGGGGGAGCCGGAGAGCAGGATCGCCCCGATCTCCGGGTCGGTGTCCAGCTCCTGCACCGCCGCGACGACGGCGCGCATCGTCGCCTCGTTCAGCGCGTTCAGGGCCTTCGGCCGGTTCAGGCGGATGTGGCCGACCCGGCCCTGCCGCTCGACGACGATCGGCGACTCGGCGCCGTCCGGGGTGGTCTGCTCGCTCATGCCTCGCTCCTGTCCGTGTGTGATGCTCGGATGTCCTCGATGATGCCGGAAAAGTCGCGGGCGGCGCCTTCTCCGGCGGCGTACTCGGCGTACTTGGCCTGCGCGAGGCGGCCCAGGTCGGCCGCCACGCCCTGCTCGTCCAGGGCCGCGAGCGCGAGCCCGAGGTCCTTGGCCATCAGGGCGCCGGCGAAGCCGGGCTGGAAGTCCCGGTTCGCGGGGGAGCCGGGGACGGGGCCGGGCACCGGGCAGTTGGTGGTCAGGGACCAGCACTGCCCGGAGGCCTTGCTCATCACGTCGTACAGGGCCTGGTGCCGCAGGCCCAGGCGCTCGCCCAGGACGAAGGCCTCGGCGACGGCGATCTGCGTGACCCCCAGCACCATGTTGTTGCAGATCTTCGCGGCCTGGCCCAGGCCGGCGGCCCCGCAGTGCACGATCCGCGCGCCCATGACCTCGAGCAGCGGCAGCACCTCGGCGTACACCTCGTCCGAGGCGCCCACCATGAAGGCGAGGGTGCCGGCCTCGGCGCCCACCTGGCCGCCCGAGACCGGCGCGTCGGCCGCCCGCATGCCCGCCGCCTCCGCCGCCGCGGCCGCCTCGCGGGCCTCGGCGACGTCGATGGTCGAGCAGTCCAGGAACACGGTGCCGGGGCGGGCGGCGGCGAGCAGGCCGCCGTCGCCGTCCTCACCCCGGTAGACGTCCAGCACCAGGCGTCCGTGGGGGAGCATGGTCAGCACGACGTCGGCCTCCGCGGCCGCCGCGGCCGTGTCCGTGACGGTCTCGACGCCGGCCGCACGGGCCTTCTCGAGGGCCTCGGGGACGAGGTCGAAGCCGAGCACGCGGTGGCCCGCGGCGGCGAGGTTGGCGGCCATGGGGCCGCCCATGTGGCCGAGGCCGAGGAACAGAACGGTGGTCATGGGGTCCTCCTGGTCGGGACGGGCTGCGGGGCGGTCAGGAGCCGGCCGGCATCACGAAGCTGGCGCCCTCGCGCACGCCGGAGGGCCAGCGCGTGGTGACGGTCTTCGTCTTGGTGTAGAACTTCAGCCCGTCCGTGCCGTGCTGGTTCAGGTCGCCGAAGCCGGAGGCCTTCCAGCCGCCGAAGGTGTAGTAGGCGATCGGCACGGGGATCGGCACGTTCACGCCGACCATGCCGGTGTCCACGCGGGTGGAGAAGTCGCGGGCGGCGTCGCCGTCGCGGGTGAAGATGGCCACGCCGTTGCCGAACTCGTGCTCGTTCACGAGCGTGAGCGCCTCCTCGTAGTCCTTCGCGCGGACCACGGAGAGCACCGGGCCGAAGATCTCCTCGCGGTAGATGCTCATCTCCGGGGTCACGCGGTCGAACAGGGTGGCGCCCACGTAGAAGCCGTCCTCGTGGCCCTCGACGACGACGCCCCGGCCGTCCGTGACCAGGTCGGCGCCCGCCTCGACGCCGGCCGCGATGTAGCCCTCGATGCGCTCCTTCGCGTCCCTCGAGACGACGGGGCCGAAGTCCGAGGACGCGTCGAGCGACGGGCCGACCGTGAGGTCCTCCATGCGCTCGCGGAGCAGCGCGATCAGGCGGTCGGCGGTCTCCTCGCCGACCGGGACGGCCACGGAGATCGCCATGCAGCGCTCGCCGGCGGAGCCGAAGGCGGCGCCGACCAGGGCGTCGGCGGCCATCTCGAGGTCCGCGTCCGGCATGATCACGGCGTGGTTCTTGGCCCCGCCGAAGCACTGGGCGCGCTTGCCCATGCGGGCGGCGTGCGCGTAGATGGACTGCGCGATCGGGGTGGAGCCGACGAACCCGACGGCCTTGACGCGCGGGTCCTCGATGAGCGCGTCCACGGCGGTCTTGTCGCCGTGCACCACGTTGAGGGCGCCAGCGGGCATGCCGGCCTCGAGGGCCAGCTCGGCCAGTCGCACCGGCACGGAGGGGTCGCGCTCGGAGGGCTTGAGGACGAAGGCGTTGCCCGCCGCCAGGGCGATGCCGGCCTTCCACAGCGGGATCATCGCCGGGAAGTTGAAGGGCGTGATGCCCACGGCCACGCCGAGCGGCTGGCGGATGGAGTGCACGTCGATGCCGGTGCCCGCGTCGGCGGTGAACTCACCCTTGAGCAGGTGCGGGGCGCCCGCGGCGAACTCCACGACCTCGATGCCGCGCTGGATGTCGCCCTTGGCGTCCGGGACGGTCTTGCCGTGCTCCTGGGCGAGCACGGTGGCCAGCTCGTCCATGTTCTCGTTGATCAGGTCGACCCAGCGCAGCAGGATGCGGCCGCGGCGCTGCGGATTCAGCGTCGACCACGCGGCGAAGCCCTCCTCGGCGGAGGCCAGGGCGGCGTCGATCTCCTCGGCGGAGGCCAGCGGCACGCGGCCCGCCACGCTGCCCGTGGCCGGGTGGTAGACGTCGCTGTGCCGGCCGGAGGCGCCCTCGCGCCGCTCGCCGTGCACGAAGTGGGGGATCACGGGGGCGGTCTCGGTGGGCGCGGTCTTCTCGGACATGGGGGCTCCTCGCGGGTCCAGGCGGAAGGGCGGACGTCGTTCGGCGCCGCCCACGACGGGCGTGGCGGGCCCGGCCGTGCATGTGATCTGGGTTACTCATCCGCTAATCTAGGATGAGAACGTAGGACATGCAACTATCGAACTCGGGGGGTATCCCGAGGAGGAAGGGAGGGTCCGTCCATGGACCTGTCGAACCAGAGCGCGATCGTCACCGGCGGGGCCTCGGGCCTCGGCCACGCCACCGCCCGCCGCCTGGCGGACGCGGGCGCCGCCGTCGTGGTGGTGGACCTGCCGGACCGCGAGGGCGAGACCGTCCGCGCGGACGCCGTGGCCGCCCTCGGCCCCCATGCGCGCTTCGTGACGGGCGACGTCACCGCCGAGGACACCGCCCGGGAGGCCGTGGCCGCCGCGCTGGAGGCCGGGCCGCTGCGGGTGCTGGTCAACTGCGCCGGCGTGGCGACGCCGGGCAAGCTCGTGGGTCGCGACGGGCCGCTGTCCGCCGAGGTGCTGAGCCGGGTCCTGGCGATCAACACGGTCGGCACCGTGTCGATGATGGCCCAGGCCGCCGCCGCGATGAGGACGCAGGAGCCGCTCGGCGAGGACCGCGGCGTCATTGTGAACACCGCGTCCGTGGCGGCCTACGACGGGCAGATCGGCCAGATCGCGTACTCCGCCTCCAAGGGCGCCGTGGTCGCGCTGACCCTGCCCGCGGCCCGCGAGCTCGCCTCCTCCCAGATCCGCGTGGTCACGATCGCCCCCGGCCTCATGGAGACGCCCATGATGGCCGGCCTGCCCGAGGCCGCCCGCGAGGCGCTGTCCACCAAGACCCCGCATCCGGCCCGCCTCGGCCGGCCCGAGGACTACGCGCTGCTCGTCGAGCAGATCGTGTCCAACCCGTTCCTGAACGGCGAGGTCATCCGGCTCGACGGCGCCGTGCGCCTCGAGCCCCGCTGAGCCGGGCGGCTGCGGAGAGCGTCAGGAGGAGGTGTGCTCCGCCGTCGCGGGCGCGCCGGCGTCGAGGCCGTCGACCTGGAAGTCGCCGGCCTCGGCGCGGAACCGGCCGAGGACGTCGATGAGGGTGTCCACGTCCGCCGGATCGAAGCCGGAACGGCCGAAGACCTCGGCGTTGAGCGTCTCCGTGGCGGCGACGGCGACGCGCCGGCCCTCGTCCGTGAGGGCGAGCACGAGCGCGCGGCGGTCCGACTCGTGGGGGGTGCGCTCCACCAGCCCGGCGGCCTCGAGCCGGTCCACCGCATTGGTCACCGAGGTGGGGTGGACCTGCAGGAGCGCGGACGCCTTGGACATCCGCATCCGCTTCTCGCGCGAGAAGTTCAGCAGCGCCAGGAGCTCGTACCGCGCGAAGGTGAGACCGTAGGGCTTGAGCGCGGCCTGCGTCCGACCCAGCAGGATCTGCTGGGCCCGCATGATCGAGGTGATGGCGGCCATCGGGCGGGCCACGTCACCCCATCCGTGACGCTCCCAGTTCCGGGCGGCCTCCCGGATGGGGTCCTGGGCGAGGGGTGGCTTCTTCATGGCGCTCCAGACTAGCGGCGCACCGGGGGCCCCCCGCCACCGCCGGACGGGGCGGCGGCGGGGAACGGCCCGGTCAGCGCTGCAGCTCCAGGTCCTCCTCGCGGAACTCGGTGCCGTAGCCGTCCGGGGCGGCGCCCGTCTGGGCGCGCTCGACCTCGGCCTTGCGCAGCTCCACGCGGCGGATCTTGCCCGAGATGGTCTTCGGCAGCTCGAGGAACTCGATGCGCCGGATGCGCTTGTACGGGGGCAGCTGGGTGAGCGTGAACTGCAGGATCGCCCGGGCGGTCTCCGCGGTGGGCTCGTGGCCCGGGGCGAGGGTGACGAAGGCCTTCGGCACGGCCAGCCGCAGCTCGTCCGGGGTGGGGACGATCGCGCCCTCCATCACGGCCGGGTGCTTGACCAGCACCGACTCCAGCTCGAACGGGGACACCTTGTAGTCCGAGGACTTGAAGACGTCGTCCGCGCGGCCCACATAGGTCAGCACGCCGTTCTCGTCGCGGCGGGCGATGTCACCGGTGTGGAAGACGCCGTCGCGGAACACCTCGCCCGTCTTCTCCTGGTTGCCGTAGTAGGACTTCAGCAGGCCCACTGGACGCGGGTCCAGGCGCAGGCAGATCTCGCCCTCCTCGGCCTCCTGGCCCGTGAGCGGGTCGAGCAGGGTGACGTCCATGCCGGGCAGCGGGCGGCCCATCGAGCCGATGACGACCTTCTGGCCGGGGGTGTTGGCGATCTGCAGGGTGGTCTCGGTCATCCCGAAGCCGTCGCGGATCGTGGTGCCCCACGCCCTGTGCACCTGGTCGATCACCTCGGCGTTGAGCGGCTCGCCCGCGGAGATGGTCTTGGCCGGCGGGGTCGTCAGCTGCGCCAGGTCCGCCTTGATGAGCATGCGCCACACGGTGGGCGGGGCGCAGAAGCTCGTGACGCCGTAGCGCTCCATGTTGGCCATCAGGGCTGCGGGGTCGAACTTGCGGGCGTTGTGCACGAAGATCGTGGCCTCCGCGATCCACGGGGCGAAGAAGTTGGACCACGCGTGCTTGGCCCAGCCCGGGGAGGCCACGTTGAGGTGCACGTCGCCCGGCTCCAGACCGATCCAGTAGAGCGTCGTGAGGTGGCCGACCGGGTACGAGGTGTGGGTGTGCTCCACGAGCTTCGGCTTCGAGGTGGTGCCCGAGGTGAAGTAGAAGAGCAGGGTCTCGTCCGCGGGGGTCGGCTCGGCCGGGGTCAGCTCGTCGGCGGTGTCGGCGGCGTCGTCGTAGGAGAGCACGGTGTGGCCGGCGACGTCGGGGGCGCGGCGCGCCGGGCCCTCCGCGAAGACGCCCGGCACGTGCACCAGGTGCAGGCCCTCGCCGACGCCGGCGAACTTCGCCAGGTCCTCGGCGCCGGCCACGGCCCACGCGGCGCCGGCGCGCGTCACGCGGTCCTCGAGGTCCCCGGAGGTCATCTGTGTGGTGGTGGGCACCATGACCACCCGCAGCTTGATGCAGGCGAGCATGAACTCCCACAGCTCCACCTGGTTGTTCAGCATGAGGATGAGGCGGTCGCCGCGGCGCAGGCCCTGCGCGGAGAGCCAGTTCGCCACCCGGTTGGAGGCCGCGGAGAGCTCGGCGAAGGTGCGTTCGGTGCTGCGACCGTCGTCCTCGGCGATGATCAGCGCCGGCACGTCCGCGCGGGCCGGGTCCTGGGCCAGGCGGTCGAACCAGTCGAAGCCGAAGTTGAAGTGCTCGAAGCGGGGCCACTCGAACTCGGTGCGGGCGCGCTCGTCGTCGGTCTGGCACTCGACCAGCAGGTCGCGGGCCGCGCGGAACACCTCCGTCGGCGACGGGGCGGCGACGGCGGTGGAGTCCTGGACGGTCATGGGTCCCTCCTCGGGGTGGCTGCTGAACGGATCCTTGGCCGGGGGCCTGTGATCTGGAACACTACTGGCAGACCTGAATAGTTGGAAGTCCTACAGTCGGATTCGCGGCGAAATCGCCCGCCGTCGTCGGACCGCCCCCGAAGGAGAGCCATGACCGCCCTCGCCGACCGCCCCGTCCCCGCCTCCGGCGCGCCCGCCGTCGCCCCTGGCCTGCCCCACGTGGACCTGCTCCGTCTGCGGGGCCGCCTCGAGTCGGCCGAGCGTGCCCGGCTCGACGCGATCGAGGACCACCTGCAGACCCGTGTGCGGCCGCACCTGACCCGGTACTGGGACGCCGAGGAGTTCGCGTTCGACCTGCTGCCGGGCCTGGCCGAGCTGGGTCTGGGGCGCCTCGTCCTGGACGGCTCGTCCTCGCTGTTCCAGCAGCTCGTGCACGCGGAGATCGCCCGGGTGGACCTGTCCCTGTCCGCCCTCGTGGGCATCCACAACGAGCTCAACCTCGGCATGATCGCCGGCCTGGGCTCGGAGCGGCAGAAGGCCACGTGGCAGGGGCGCCTCGAATCCTTCGACGCCCTGGGCGCGTTCTGCCTGACCGAGCCGGACCACGGCTCGGACATCGCCGGCGGCCTCGCCACCACCGCCACCCGCGACGGCGACGAGTGGGTCATCCGCGGCGCCAAGCGCTGGATCGGGGCCGGCACGATCGCCGACGTCGCGCTCGTCTGGGCGCGCGACACCGCCGACGGCGAGATCAAGGGCTTCGTGGTGCCCACCGACACCCCCGGCTACGAGGCCACCAAGATCAGCGGGAAGATGGGCCTGCGGATCATGCAGAACGCGGACATCACCCTGGACGTGCGCCTGCCCGCGGACGCGATCCTGCCCGGCGCCACCACCTTCGCCGCCACCCGCGCCCTGCTGCGCGACTCGCGCATGTGGGTCGGCTGGCAGGGCGTCGGCGCGCAGATGGGCGTGCTGGACGTGCTGCGCTCCTACGCGCTGCGGCGGGAGCAGTTCGGTCGCCCGCTGGCCGCGTTCCAGCTCATCCAGGCCCAGATCGCCGAGGTCGCCGGCAACCTGGCCGCCTCCGCCGGGATGATGCTCCAGGTGGACGCCCTGCGGCAGGAGGGGCGGATGGAGATGATGCACGCGGCGATGGCCAAGGCCACCTCGACCCGGCTGGCCCGGTCCTCGGCGGCGCTCGCCCGCGACGCCCTCGGCGGCAACGGCCTGCTCACGGAGCACGAGATCGCCAAGATCATGGGCGACGTGGAGGCCATCTACTCCTACGAGGGCTCCTACGGCATGAACACCCTGATCGTGGGGCGGGCCCTCACCGGCGTCTCGGCCTTCGTGTGAGCCACGCGTCCTGCAGGTCCTGGATCAGCCGGCGGTGGGCGATGAGCAGCAGCACGCCGGCCACCGGGATGACCACCTCGAAGCCCAGCCAGAGATAGCCGGCCGCGCCCGCCGTCCCGCCCAGGAAGAACAGGGCCACGGGCAGCGCCAGCAGTCCCACGCGCCGCGGCTGTCCGACGACGGGGGCCGTCGGCAGGATGACGGGAGACGCCGTCGTCGACGCCTCCCGTCACCGTGCCCGGGCTCAGTAGCTGGAGTAGCCGTCCTCCGACAGGGTGTGCTTCTCGTCGCCGGTGATGGCGGGGTTGAACACCGAGATCAGGTGCATGTCCTCAGTGCCGCCGCGCAGGTCGTGCGGCTCGTGGTCCGGCAGCACGTAGATGACGCCCGGCGTGATCTCGTGGACGGTGCCGTCCGGCTCCACCACGGAGCCGTTGCCCGCGATGCAGTAGCAGGCCTCCTGGTGGTGGCGGTACTGGAGCTTCGAGGACGATCCGGCGCGCACGATCGTGTGGGCGACGGCGAAGCCCATCTCGTCCTTCGCGGTGAGGAGGCGTTCGGAGGTGCCTCCGCCCCACTCGACCTTCTCGACGTCGTTCCGGCTGCGGGTGTACATGGGTGGATCGCTCCCTCGGTCGGCTCCGGGGCGGAGGAACACGGCCCGCCCGTCCCCGCCACGGTAGACACGGGCGCGTGGGGTGACTCAACCCCTCCCGGGCGCCCGTTTCCTGAACGAAAGCGCTTCGACACGCCGCCGTTTCGTCAACGAAAGCGCTCCGACACGCCCCGTCTCGACCCCTCCCGGCGGCCCTGTGACGCGGCCTACACGTGTGGGATACTGACGGCACGCCGCATGCCCCGCGCGGGAGAGCGTCGGCGCGCGTCCTGCCCCGGCCGGCCGCGTGAGCAGGCCGCCGAAGGAGCAAACCCTCCCCGGGAATCTCTCAGGCATCCGTACCGCGTGGGGTCAGGCGCTCTGGAAAGCGTCTCACTCCGCCGCGCCCGCGTCCGGACCGAGACCACCGACGGTGCAAGCCGCCCACCCGGGCGTCGGAAACTCTCAGGTCCATGACAGAGCGGGGAGGAGCAGACCCACGCCGTGACCACGGCAGGATCCCCCCGGAGGTACCCCGTGACCAGCCCCCAGACCACCGAGAGCACGACCGCGCTGCCCCACGAGCGCGTCGAGCCCAAGGACACCGCCTCGGCCCCCTTCGTGGCCCGCCACATCGGCCCGCGCCCCGCGGACGTCGAGCACATGCTGCAGACCCTGGGCTACGACTCGCTCGAGGCCCTCGTGGACACCGCCGTCCCCGCCGGCATCCGCCAGCCGAAGCCCCTCGAGCTGCCCGCCCCGCTGACCGAGTCCGCGGTTCTGGAGCAGCTGCGCGAGATCGCCGGCCGCAACGTCATGAAGACCCAGATGATCGGGCAGGGCTTCTCGGACACCGTCACCCCGGGCGTCATCCTCCGCAAGGTGCTGGAGAACCCGGCCTGGTACACGGCCTACACGCCGTACCAGCCGGAGATCTCCCAGGGCCGCCTCGAGGCCCTCCTGAACTACCAGACGATGGTCCAGGACCTCACCGGCCTGGACATCGCCAACGCCTCTCTGCTGGACGAGGCCTCCGCCGCCGCCGAGGCCGTGCTCCTCATGCACCGCGCCAACCGCCGCAGGACCGACGGCGTCACCCTCCTCGACGCGGACCTCTTCCCGCAGACCCTCTCCGTGGTGCGCCTGCGCGCCGAGGCCGTGGGCATCGACGTGCGCGTGGCCGACCTCTCCGCAGGCATCCCGGAGGACGTCCGCGCCGAGGTCGAGGAGAAGGGCCTGTGCGGCGTCGTGCTGCAGCAGCCCGGCGACTCCGGCCGCATCCACGACCACGCCGCCGTCATCGCGCAGGCCAAGGAGGCCGGCGCCCTCGTGACCGTCGCGGCGGACATCCTCTCCCTCGCCCTGATCACCCCGCCCGGGGAGCAGGGCGCGGACATCGCCGTCGGCTCCACGCAGCGCTTCGGCGTGCCCCTGTTCTTCGGCGGCCCCCACGCCGCCTACATGGCCGTGAAGGAGGGCCTGCAGCGCAGCATGCCGGGCCGCCTCGTGGGCGTCTCCCACGACGACGCCGGCAAGCCCGCCTACCGCCTCGCCCTCCAGACGCGCGAACAGCACATCCGGCGCGAGAAGGCCACGTCCAACATCTGCACCGCCCAGGCGCTGCTCGCGATCGTCGCCTCGATGTACGCCGTCTACCACGGCCCCCAGGGCATCGCCCGCATCGCGCGCCACGCCCACGCCCAGGCCGTCCGCCTGGCGGAGGCGCTGCGGGCCGGCGGCGTCGAGGTCGCCGAGGAGCACTTCTTCGACACGATCACCGTCCGCGTGCCCGGCCGGGCCGAGCAGGTCCTGCAGGCCGCCGAGGAGAACGGCGTGAACCTGCGCCTGGTGGACGCGGACACCCTGCGGATCGCGGCCGATGAGACCACCGTCGACGCCGACCTCGTGGCCGTCCTGACGGCGTTCGGCCTGGACGCGGGCTCCCTGCCGGCCTCCGCGCACGAGGGCGCCGTGGCCACCCCGGCCGTGCCGGAGGCGCTGCGCCGCTCCTCCGCGTTCATGACGCACCCGGTGTTCAACACCCACCACTCGGAGACGAAGATGCTGCGCTACCTGCGCCGCCTCTCCGGCTACGACCTGGCGCTGGACCGCACCATGATCCCGCTGGGCTCGTGCACCATGAAGCTCAACGCCACCGCGGAGATGGAGGCCATCTCCTGGCCCGAGTTCTGCTCCATCCACCCGTTCGCGCCCGACCACCAGACCGAGGGCTGGCGGTTCCTGATCACGGACCTGGAGGCCAAGCTCGCCGAGATCACCGGCTACGCGGGCGTCTCGGTGGCCCCGAACGCCGGCTCGCAGGGCGAGTTCGCGGGCCTGTGGGCCATCCGTCAGTACCACCTGGCCCGCGGTGAGGGTGAGCGGGACATCTGCCTGATCCCGGCCTCCGCCCACGGCACCAACGCGGCCTCGGCCGTGCTGGCGGGGCTGAAGGTCGTCGTCGTCGCCACCGCCGACGACGGCACGATCGACGCCGCCGACCTGGACGCCAAGATCGCGGCGAACGAGGGCCGCATCGCGGCCATCATGATCACCTACCCCTCCACGCACGGCGTCTACGACGCCGACGTCAAGGAGGTCTGCGCCACGGTGCACGCCGCGGGCGGCCAGGTGTACATCGACGGCGCCAACCTCAACGCGCTCGTGGGCCTGGCCCAGCCGGGCGAGTTCGGCGGAGACGTCTCCCACCTGAACCTGCACAAGACGTTCTGCATCCCGCACGGTGGCGGGGGCCCGGGCGTGGGCCCCGTGGCGGTGGGCGAGCACCTGGTGCCGTACCTGCCCTCCCGCGAGGCCCTGATGACCGCGGCCCCGCACGGCTCGGCCGGCGTGCTGCCCATCTCCTGGGCCTACATCCACCTGATGGGCGCCGAGGGCCTGCGCTCCGCCACCGAGCACGCGCTGCTGGGCGCCAACTACATCTCCCGCCGCCTCGCGCCCCTCTACCCGACGCTGTACACGGGCAACGACGGCCTCGTGGCGCACGAGTGCATCCTCGACCTGCGCGAGCTCACGGCCCGCACGGGCGTGACCGCCGAGGACGTCTGCAAGCGCCTCATCGACTACGGGTTCCACGCCCCGACCCTGGCGTTCCCCGTGGCGGGCACGCTCATGGTGGAGCCCACCGAGTCCGAGGACCTCGAGGAGATCGAGCGGTTCATCGAGGCCATGGAGGCCATCCACGCCGAGATCACCGCCGTCACCCCGGAGACCGTGGCGGACTCCGTCCTGCGCCGCGCCCCGCACACCCTCAACGTCCTGATGGCCGACGAATGGGACCGCCCCTACTCGCGCGCCCAGGCGGGCACGCCGGTGCCGAGCCTGCGTCTGGACAAGTACCTGCCGCCGGTGGGCCGCATCGACGGCGCCTACGGCGATCGCAACCTCGTGTGCTCGTGCCCGCCGCCCGAGGCGTTCGAGGACGCCGTGGCCGACACCGCCGACGAGGACTGAGAGGATCACCCCATGAGCGATTCGACGCGCAACTCCCCGCTGCACCCGGTCCACGAGGCCGCGGGCGCCACGTTCACGGACTTCGGGGGCTGGAACATGCCTTTGAAGTACGGCTCCGAGCTGGCCGAGCACAAGGCCGTCCGCACCTCCGCAGGCCTGTTCGACCTCTCCCACATGGGCGAGATCCGGGTCACCGGCCCGGAGGCCGGGGCCATGCTGGACTACGCCCTCTCGAGCGTGCTCTCCACGTTGAAGCCCGGCCGCGCCAAGTACGCCCTGTGCCTGACGGACGCCGGCACCATCCTGGATGACACGATCGTCTACCGGATGGACGACGGCGAGGCCGGCTCCGAGCCCGACTACCTGGTGGTGCCCAACGCGGGCAACATCGCCGCGGTCCACACCGCCCTGAACCAGCGGGCGTCGGGCTGGGACGCCGTCGTCGAGGACGAGTCCTCGACCACCGCCCTCGTGGCCGTGCAGGGCCCGCAGGCCGAGACGATCCTTGCCCGGGCCATGCCCGAGGCCGCGGCGCAGCTGGCCGAGCTGAAGTACTACGGCCACCTGACCCTGACCGTGCCCACGGACGCCGGCGACGTCACCGCCGTCGTCGCCCGCACCGGCTACACCGGTGAGGACGGCTTCGAGCTGTTCCTGCCCGCCGCCTCCACCGCCGAGGCCGGTGACCGCGGCTCCGCCGTGTGGAACACGATGCTCTCGGCCGCGGACGAGGCGGGCGTGGAACTGACGCTGTGCGGGCTCGCCTCGCGGGACTCGCTGCGCCTCGAGGCGGGCATGCCGCTCTACGGCAACGAGCTGGACACCGGGCACCAGCCGCACGCCTCCGGCGTCGGCTTCGCGGTGCCCGCGAGCAAGGAGGCCGACTTCGTCGGCCGGTCCGCGCTGGTCGGCAAGGACGACGTCGAGGAGGTCGTCGTGGGGCTGCAGGGTGCGGGCCGGCGTGCCGCCCGGCACGGCTACGCCGTGCTGGACGAGTCCGGCGAGCGGGTGGGCGAGGTGACCTCGGGCGCCCCCAGCCCGACCCTCGGACACCCCATCGCCCTGGCCCGCGTCCGCCGCGACGTAGCCGCCGAGGGCACGTCCCTGCAGGTGGACCTGCGCGGCCGCGGTGAGCCGTTTACCGTGGTGGCCACGCCGTTCTACCGCCGGGAGCGCTGAGCCCGACGCAGCCGTCCCTCGGCCCGCCGCTCGGCGGTCCCGGGGCCCTTCGCTAGACTCGGGCTCCGGGCCGTCGTCGCGGCCCCCCGTCCCGCCGTCCACCTGCAGGAAGTCCGCATGACTCACGTCGCCGCCCGTGCCCGGGTCCCCCTGAAGGGGCTGCTGGTCTTCCTCGCCGTCGCCGCCGTCCTGCTCCTGCTGGGCATCGTCACCGTCCTCCGCGGCGTGGCCGCCGACGCCGCCCGCGTGGACATCGTCACCGTGCTGGACGGCAACACCGTGGTGGTGAACCAAGGCGGCACCGAGCGGACCGTGGTCCTCGCCGGCGTCACGAGCGCGGGCCGCAACCCGGAGGGCCTCAAGGTCGGCCCCAACCTCTGCATGGGGGAGGAGTCCTACGCCTGGCTGCGTGATCGGCTGCCGCAGGGGGCGACCGCGAGCATGACCACCTCGGACGAGGGCGCGCCCGAGGGGATGGAGAGCGCGGTCATCTCGATCGGCGGCGGCACCGTCAACGTGGCCATGGCGGAGGCCGGCATGGGCGCCCCCACGGAGGTCGCCGTCAGCGAGCGCTTGGCGGAGGAGATTGCGCAGGCCAATCAGGAGGCCGTGGGCCGTGGCGTGGGGCTCTACGACATCGAGGAGCCCTGCACGTACCAGAACCTGCTCTACGAGGCCCAGTTCGCCCTGGAGCAGATCCCGGAGGACGCGGAGGCGTCCCTGACGAAGATCGACGAGCGATCGGTGGAGTACGCGGCCGGCCTGGACCAGGTGCGCCTGGTGCAGCAGGAGGTCCGGGCCCTCGACCCGGAGAACGGCACGTTCGCCGACCTCGCCTACGGCCCGGCCAAGGACTCGCTCCTGGCCGAGGCGGACCCGGTGGTGGAGCACGGGATGCAGGTCCTGAAGGACCTCAACACGCGGCGCAACGAGATCGCGGCCCGCGGCTGACCTCGCCGCGCTCAGTCCAGGGCGAGGGTGACGAGCCCGAGCTGGGCCGCCCGGATGATCAGCTGGACGCGGTCGCGGACCTCCAGCTTGGCCATGATCCGCGTGAGGTTGGCCTTGACCGTGGACTCGGAGACGAAGAGGTTGGCGGCGATCTCCGGGTTCGACTGGCCCCGGGCCAGCAGCCGCAGCACGCCCAGCTCCCGCTCGGTGAGGTCGGAGCCGTCGGGGCTGCCGGGCTGCACCGAGGTGGGGCCCACCGTCGGCCGGTCCCGCTCGATCGAGGCGAGCAGCTTGGTCGCCACGGCGGGGGAGAGCACGGACTCGCCGCGATGGACGGCCTGAATGGCGCCCAGGATGGCCGGCGGCTCCGCGTCCTTGAGGAGGTAGCCGCCCGCTCCGGCGCGCAGGGCCGGCACGAGGTAGTCCTCGGACGTGAACGTGGTGATCGCCAGGACCCGGATCGCGGGGTGGGTGTCCTTGATCCGGCGTGTGGCCTCCACCCCGTCCATCAGGGGCATCTGCATGTCCATCAGGACCACGTCCGGCTCGATGGCGGCGCACGCCTCCACGGCTTCGACGCCGTTGGCGACCACACCCACGCAGGTCATGCCGGGGGCAGAGTCGACGAGCACGCGGAGCGCGCCGCTCATGAGCGGCTGGTCGTCGGCGATCAGGATGCGCAGCTCTTCGGACACGCAGGTCAGCGTAACCGGTGCTGTGGCGCATGCCACCTTGTCGGCGTCGGGGCGAGGCCGGGGTGCCCGCCGGCCGTCATCTGCGCCATGCCGCGGCGCGGCCTGTGCGCGGCGTGCACCATTTGTGACGGGCGTCATACATACTGGGGCCATGAAGACTCGCGCTCTCCTCGCTTCCGCTCTCCTGCTCGCCTCCACCCTCGTCGGCGCTCCGGCCGCCGCCGCCTCGGCGGCCTCGGCCGAGGACGACGTCGTCACGACCCTGGGCCTCGGCAAAGGCACTGCGGAGTGGACGTGCCGCCACTTCGGCATCTGGTGCGACTGACCCCGGGGCGGTCCGCCCCCGATGCCTGATTCGAGCCCATCGACCCCCTCCGTCCGGAGCGGCGCGCCCTCCCGGGCGCGCCGCTCTTCGGCGTGGCGTCAGGCGCGCAGCCTGCGGTGGCGCGCGTTCTGGGCCGCGGCGCCGCTGAGCCGCGTCTACCTCGCCTTCGGGTCGGCCTTCCTGCTCGCCTCGACCGCGTCCGACATCGGTCTGTTCGGCCCGGGCCACGGCGCCATCCCGGTCCTGGACGGGATCGCCATCGCGTCGGCGACCAGCGCCTTCCTCGCCCAGTGGTGGCGCAGCACGGTGGGCTTCGCCCTGCTCCTGCCCGGGGCCGTCGCGACCGTCGTCGGCGGTTCCGAGGTGCTCTTCGCCGTCGTCGCGCCCGTGGTCCTCGGGGCCGTCGCGGCGACCGCCCGTTCCTGGGGGTTCGTCGTCACGGCCGCCGTCCTGGCACTGACCTGGGGCGTCGCCCAGCCGTTCGCGGTGGGTCAGTCGAACGCGACGTGGTTCATCCTGCTGCTCATGTCCATGGGCCTCGGCGGCGGGCTCTTCATCCGCGAGAGCTTGGCCCGGCGGGAGCGGGATCGCCGCCGGGTGTTCGAGGCGGAGGAGCGGGCCCGGCTGGCCGCCGAGGCCGAGCGTCGCTCCCTGGCCCGCGACCTGCACGACGTGGTCGCGCACAACCTCACGATCATCTCGATGCAGGCTCGGACGGCACGCTACCTCGGCGCCCCGGAGGCGGCTCAGGGCGTGCTGGACGTGGTGGGGGACTCCGCGAAGGACGCGCTGCGGGACCTGCGGCGCATGCTCTCCATCCTCCAGGAGGACGGGATCGTGGACCCGAGCGGTGAGCCGGGCGCCGCGGGGGGCGCGGACGGGGCGACGTCCGCGGATCCGGTGCTGTCCGTGGCCCAACTGGCCGAGGAGCTGCGCAGTCTCGGAATGACGGTGGAGACGGACGTCCGCTGCGACCAGAACGCGATGCCGATCTCCGTGCGCTCCACCCTGCACCGGGTGCTCCAAGAGGCCACCACGAACGTCGCCAAGCACGCCGGCGAGGGCGCGCGCGTGTGCATCGAACTCCGCGACGCGGGGCCGGACGTGGTGCTCGAGGTGGAGAACACCGTCACCGAGCGGTCCGGCCCGCCGCAGTGGAACTCCTCCGGTGTGGGCCTGAACTCCATGCGGGATCGCGTGGCCACCTTCGGCGGCACGATCGAGGCCGGGCCGGGGGGCTGGGGGTGGCGGGTGCGCGCGGTGCTCCCCAGGTCCGTCTGACGAGGCCGACGCCGTCGCAGCGGCGGACCAGACCCATGTGACCTGCATCACATCAGGGCCCGAAAGTCTGCACCTTCCGCCACTGTCGGGGGCGCCGTCGTCCCTCCTAGAGTGGGTCATGCCCCATTGAGACGGTGCACAGTGCGAATCACGAGCCGGGATACATGCCTGAGGGGATGCGGGCCCCGGACGCGGTTCCGAGAAGGACGATGGCCATCCGGCCATCGTCCTTTCTCGTTGTCGGGCGTGCTCAGGCCGGCTCGGCGGGCGACGGCTCCGGGGTGACCGTGCGGACGAGGGGACGGGCCGCCGTCCGGCCCAGGGCCATGAGCACGGCGGCCGGGAAGCCGATCACCGGGATGAGCATCGGCAGGATGCCCGCCGCGCCCTGCGTGAGCACCACCAGGCCGTAGAGCATGCCGATCAGCGCGTACGCCAGCACGTGGACCCACTGGTTGAGCACGTGCCGGAACGCCCAGTTCACGAGCAGGCACAGCGGCAGCCCCACCACCAGCCCGGCGACCCCGACCACCGTCAGCAGCGGTGTCAGGCTGCCGAAGGCCTGCAGGCCCGGGACCACGGCCAGGATCGCCACCACGGCGGCCATCACGAGGTTGGGCAGCAGCCAGGCCACGAGGAACCCGTTCAGTCCCATGCGCAGCTGCGGGCGGGGGCCGGAACGGGCCGCGCGGCGACGGGCACGGGCGGCGGACGCGACCGGGGCGGGGGTGGTCATGGCGGGAACTCTCCGGGAGGGGGATCGACGACGTCGGGCGGGTCCCCACTGTAGTGGGCCGGGCTGGACGGGCCCCGGGAGAGTCCCCGGTCAGGCGCGCCGGTCGCCGTCCACGTGGAAGGTCAGGTCCTCGACGCCGGGGAAGGACTCGATCTCCTGGAACGCGTCCCAGGCGTCGCTGTCCGCCTCGGCGTCCGCGGGCAGGGTCACCGTCAGGGCGCCGATCTCCCCGTCGATCACCTGCAGACGCAGCTCGAGCTCGTGTCCTCCGGCGGAGCCGGAGGCGAAGCGGCCGCGGACGGGCCAGACGCAGTCGTTCGGCACCGCGCGCCGGACGTCATCGTCGGTCTGGACGACGAGCGGCACCCAGTCCGGGACCTCGCCGGCTTCACGGATGGCCTCGGCCACCGAGGTGACGGTGCGCGCGTGCGGCAGCTGGGAGCGCAGCGCCTCAGCCCCGGGCAGGTCCCGGCCCTCGGCCAGCGCCGGGTCGAGCAGGGTCTCGAGCAGCACGCGCACCTCCACCGGCAGCTCGGCGGTGGCCTCGGGCTCGACCTCGTCGACCGTGTCCTCGTCCAGGCCGGCGGGGCCGGTGACGGCGAGTTCGACGGCGTCGCGGCGGGTCCGGCGGGCGTCCTCGTTGGCCAGCAGCATCGCCAGGGAGGCCGCTGCGGCCAGCGCGACGCGCGGGGCGGGGACGCCGACCCGCTGGAGCCCGCGCACCACGGCGCCGTCGACCCTGTCGTTCAGGCCGGTGGCACGCAGCGCGACCGCCGCGACCGCGCCGCCGACGGCCAGCCCGCCGAGCCCGCGCAGGGCACGCGCGGCGGGGGAGGGGGCCACCTCGCCGTCGGCGATCGCGGCGGTGTGGAGGGCGCCGGCGGTCTCGGCCGCGAGGAACGTGCCGCTGACGGCGGCCTCGAGCTCTGCGAGGGCCCGGCGCTCGCGCCCTCGGCGGGCGTGCGGATCCAACAGGGTGAGCCCGCCGACCGCGGCCGCCGCCGCCAGCCCGTAGAGCCGGCCGCCCGGGGCGAGGGCGCGCTGGCGCAACGCGGGGACGACGGCCTCCGCGTCGTCGACGGGAACGGACGACGCCGAGTGGTGGACCTCGCCGGGGACGGAAGGGGCGGGGGAGGGGAGCTTCATGCCCCCAGTGTGGCGCACCGCCCGGCTCAGGACGAGTCAGCGGCCCACGTGCGCGCTCAAGCGGAGCGCAGGCCGCCCTGCCACAGGGCGGCGAACGGCGTGCGGCCCTCCACCGCCTGCGCGATGCCGGCTCGCACGAACTCCTTGGCACGGCGCGCGGCCTCGAGCGTGGTGGCACCCTTGGCCAACTCGGCGGTGACGGCGGCGGCGAGCGAGCAGCCCGCACCGGAGACGCCGGACTGGCCGATCTTCGGGGCGGAGAGCACCTCCACGGTGTCCCCGTCCACGAACACGTCCACGGCGTCCGGGCCGGGCAGGTGCATCCCGCCCTTGGCCAGGACGGCCGCGCCGGAGATCTCGTGGATGCGCCGAGCGGCCGCCGTCAGGTCCTCGACCGAGCGCACGGTCATGCCGGAGAGCTGCTCCGTCTCGAAGTGGTTCGGGGTGGTGAACGTGGCCAGCGGCAGCAGCTCGGCCTTGAGTGCCTGGTCCGTGTCCAGGGCGTGGCCCGGCTCCTGGCCCTTGCAGATGAGCACGGGGTCCAGGACCACGTGGTCCCACTCGGCGCGGCGCAGGGCCGCGGCCGAGGTGCGGATGACCTCCGGGGAGCCCTGCATGCCCAGCTTCACGGTGCGCAGCTGCTCCGGGTAGTCACCCTGGATGGCGTCGAGCTGCTGCTGGAGGATCTCGGTGGGCACGGGGAAGAAGCGGTGGTTCCAGTCGTCCTCCGGGTCGAAGGAGACGATGCAGGTCAGCGCCACGATGCCGAAGACGCCCAGTTCCTGGAACGTCTTGAGGTCGGCCTGGGCGCCGGCGCCGCCGGTGGCCTCGGACCCGGCGATGGTCAGGGCGAGCGCGGGGGCGGAGGCGGAGTGCTGGGGGGAGTGCGCGGTCTGGGGCATGCGCCCATGGTAGGACCGGCCCCGGACGGGAAGCGCCCGACGGCCGGCGGTGTTCACTGGGGAGCGAGGGTCCTCGGACCCGGAGCGTCCGCCCGGGCGCCCCGAGGGACCTGCGAAGGAAGGGGACGGACGTGCTCGAGTTCCTCACCGGCACGGGCCTGGCCACCTCGGCCGGGCTCAACGCCTACATCCCCCTGCTCGCCCTGGGTCTGCTGGACCGGTTCACGGGGCTCGTCGACCTGCCCGCAGGCTGGGCGTGGCTCTCCGCCGACGCCTCCCTCTGGATCCTGGGCGTCCTGCTCGCGCTCGAACTCGTCGCGGACAAGATCCCCGGGGTGGACGCGGTCAACGACGCCGTCCAGACGGTCGTGCGCCCCGCGGCCGGCGGCATCGTGTTCGCCTCCGGCGTCGGCACCGAGACGACGGCGGTCCACGACCCCGGCACCCTCTTCGCCGGGTCCGGCTGGGTGCCGGTGATCACCGGCGCGGGCATCGCGCTCGCGGTGCACCTGGCCAAGGCCGGCACCCGCGTGGGCGCCAACACGGTCACGGTCGGGGCCGCCGCGCCCGTGCTCTCGGCGGCCGAGGACGTCTCGGCGGCCGGCCTCGTGGCGGCCGCGCTGTTCCTGCCGGTGCTGGTCGCCGTGCTGGTGGTCGCCGTCGTCGTGGGCCTGTGGCTGCTGGCCCGGCGGTTCCGCGACCGGCGGACGCGAGGCCGTGCCGCGGCCGTCCCGGGTGGGCCAGAATGGAGCGCATGATCCTCATCAACCTGAAGTTCACCGTCCAGCCCGAGCGTGCCGACGAGTGGATGGACGCCGTCGCGAAGTACACCGCGGACGTGCGTTCCGAGCCCGGCAACCTGTTCTTCGAGTGGTACCGCCCGGTGGAGGGGGGCCCCAACGAGTACTTCCTGCTCGAGGGGTTCACGGACGAGGGTGCGCAGGCCCACGTGGCGTCCCCACACTTCCAGGAGGGCCTGGACGCGATGCGTCCGCTGCTGGCGAGCACGCCCCAGATCATCTCCGAGCAGGTCGGCGTGGAGGGCTTCGGCCCGATGGGCGAGCTGCAGATCGACTGAGCCCGCCTCCGGCCGGAGGAGGCGACGGCGCCCGCGTCACGAGCGTGACGCAGGGCGCCGTCCCTGTGTCCGGGGTCACACCCTGGCTACGGTGAGCGCATGAGCGCCGAGCAGAACAGCACCCAGACCCCCGGCCACCGCGCCGCCCACGTCCCCGCCGGCCAGGATCTCGGCCACCGCTGGTCCACCCGCGAGGCCGATCACGACGATCCGGCGGACCGCCGCGCCGTCCGCCAGATCGCCGAGCTGGCCTTCGAGTCCACGGCCGAGGCCGACCTCGTCGAGGAGCTCGCCGGCGGCGCGGAGGGCTGGCTGCCCCAGTACTCCCTCGTGGCCATGACCGCCGCGATCCCGGGCACGGACCTGCAGTCGGACCCGATGGGCTACGGCACCCTGGTCCGGGCCCACATCGACGACGCCGAGGTGCTCGCCCTCGCCCCGCACGGCGTCCTGCCCGAGCACCAGGGCGAGGGCGCCGGCACCGCGCTGGTCAACGCCCTGCTGCAGAAGGCGCAGGCCGACGGCGAGGAGGTCGTGGTGGTCTACGGCTGGCCCGAGTACTACGCGAAGTTCGGCTTCCACCGGGCCTCCGAGCACGGCGTGCACGCGGCCTTCGCCCGGCAGCCCGAGGCCCTGCAGGTCCTCACGCTCCAGGACGGGGCCGAGGTGCCCGCCGGCGAGTTCCGGTACCCGCCCGCGTTCGGGGCGGAGAACGCGCAGGTCGCCGGCCGCTGAGAGCCCGGTCTCAGCCCAGGAGCCGGCGCACGGCGGCGAGCGTCCGCTCGGCCTCGGCCGGCTCGGCCGTGAGCCGCGCGATGACCTCCGCGAGGTCCGTGCGCAGGCCGGCCTCGGCGTCGTCGGCCGGGGCGTGGAGCCACGCCCGCAGGGCGCGGTTGTGGACGGCCACCACGGCCGCCGCCAGCCCGACGGCGATCCCGCCGCGCGCGGGCGTGTCCGGCAGGGCCGTGGCGAGCCAGCCGGAGAACAGCTCCGTGTAGCGGTGCGAGGTGAGCAGCTCGCGCGTGCGCAGCGACTGGGAGCCGCGCAGCAGGCGGGAGCGCGCCCGGGCCCGGTCCGGATCGGCGGTGTGATGCCGGAAGACCTGGAGGACCGCCTCCTCGAGGGCCTCCCGCACGCCGAGGGAGGTGCCGCGCAGGAAGTCGTTTAGGCGGGCGAGCAGCGCCGCGTGGTCGGCGAAGACCACCTCCTCCTTCCCTCCGAGGTGGCGGAAGAAGCTGGCCCGGCTCATGCCGGCCTGGCGGGCAAGCTGGTCGGCCGTGACGGCGTCGTAGCCCTCGCGGTCCAGGAGGTGGATCAGGGCGGTGAGAGTGTCCTCGGCGGGCGTCGTCATGCGGGCCATGGTGCCACGGGCGCGGAGAGGGGGGTGAGACTGCGTCTGATTCTGTGAGATGGCGTGTCAGCCGGTGTAGGGTGATGACGGACACACCCATCTCTCCGACCCCGCCCGGGAGGCCACCATGACCGAGACCCTGCCCACCGTCGAGCCCGAGTACGACGTCGCCACGCCGCTGGACACCGACTTCTACCTCGCGCTCGCGGACGTCTCCGACGCCGAGAAGGACGTGTGGCGTCGGGCCCGCGCCTTCGCGCTCGAGCCGGACGTGCTGCCCCGGATCCGGGAGGCGTGGGACCGTCACGAGTACCCGCTCGACCTCGTGGCCCGCCTGGGCCAGGCCGACCTGCTGCGCGACGGCGTCCCCGTGGACGGGCTGCCCGACGTCTCCCGCGTTGCCGCGGGCCTGGCCATGATGGAGCTCTCGCGCCTGGACGGCTCGATCGCCACGATGACGGGCGTGCAGGGCGGTCTGGCCATGCGCTCGATCCAGCTGTGCGGCAGCGAGGAGCAGCGTGCCGAGCACCTGCCGGCCATGGCGCGCGGCGAGCTCTACGGCGCCTTCGCGCTCACGGAGCCGACCCACGGCTCCGACTCCGTCTCGCTGGAGACCCGCGCCGAGCGCGTCGACGGCGGCTGGCGGCTGCACGGGCACAAGAAGTGGATCGGCAACGGGGCCGCCGGCGGGGTGACCGTGGTGTGGGCGCGCAGCGCCGAGGACGAGAAGGTCCGCGGGTTCATCGTGCGCCAGGAGTCCGAGGGCTACACGGCCGAGGTCATCAAGGGCAAGGTCGCGCTGCGGGCTATCGACCAGGCCCACATCACCCTCGACGGCGTGTTCGTGCCCGACGCCGACGTCCTGCCCGAGGCCCGCTCCTTCAAGGACACCTCCCGCGTCCTCTTCGCCACGCGCGTGGGGGTCGCGTGGTCCGCCCTCGGGAAGGCCGTGGGCTGCTACGAGGCGGCGGTGCACTACGCGGGGCAGCGCGTCCAGTTCGGCCGACCGCTGGCCGCCGCCCAGAGCGTGCAGACCCGCCTGGCCGAGATGCTCTCCCAGCTCACCCAGGTGCAGCTGCTCGTGCTCCGTGCGACCCGGCTCGAGGACGAGGGCCGGCTCACCGGGCCGATGGCGTCCATGGCCAAGTACTCGGCGACGCGGGCCGCGCGGTCCATCGCCGCGAACGCGCGCGACCTGCTCGGTGGCAACGGCATCCTCATCCAGAACGAGGTGGCCCGCCACTTCGCGGACATCGAGGCGATCCACACCTACGAGGGCACCGAGACCGTGCAGGGGCTGATCATCGGCCGCGAGATCACGGGGACCGGCGCGTTCGTGTGAGATGACGCGAGCGGGGGCGGCGTGAGCCAGAGATTTCTGCTGGTACGCACGCCCCCCGGCCGCCGATTCGTCTGGCTCGGCGGCCGATTCGTCTGGCTCACGCAGGCAGAGGGAGCCGCAGGTGGGCGGCGAGGTCGCGCAGCAGGGCGTCGAGGCCGCGCTGGGTGAAGACGCTGGCGGCCACGCGCAGCACGATCCACCCCTCGGCCTGCATCCGGCGGTCGCGCTCGATGTCACGGCGCCACTGCTGCGGGTCCGTCCGGTGATGATCGCCCTCGTACTGCACGCAGACGCGGGCCTCCCGCCACACCAGGTCCGGCCGGACGGTGGACCCGTCACGCAGCAGAAGCAGCGGATTCACCTCCGGCTCCGGCACGCCCGCGTCGGTCAGCGCCAGTCGCAGGAGCGTCTCGGCCCTCGAATCCGCGCCGTCCCTGAGCAGCGGCAGGGCCGCCCGCAAGGTCCGCGTCCCTCGCCTCCCGCGCACCCGGAGCACCTCCGCCTCCAGATCACGCACGGTGCACCGTGGATGCTCGCCGGGGTGACGCCGGCCCGCCGGGCCGTCAGCCCGTTGCAGCAGGCTGTCCCCGGCGGCGACGACGTCGGCCAACGGCAGACCCAGCTGCGCCAGCGCCGCCCAGGTGGCGGCCGGCGTCGTGATCCGCACCCCGGCACGCACCAGCACGGGGTCCTGCGGGTGCAGCTCATGCCCGACGACGCCGCTGCGGCGCGGCGCCCCGCCTTCGGCCCGCGTGCGCGCCAGATGGATGGGGCCGCGCTCCCACTGCCGCGGCAGCCACATCCCCCAGAGGCGAGCGGCGGTGGCGTGGGTGGCCGCGGTGCCGGGGTTCGTCCGCTGGAGGGCGCGGACGACGTCGGCCAGTGAGGGCTGACCCCCGGCGGTGTGCCGCAGCCCGTGGTGCGGGGCGTCGAACCGGGGGCCGCGCAGCTGCGAGGCCGTCAGACCAGCCTGCAGCCCCGCGGCGACCGGGAAGACGGGGCTGAGGGCGTCGTCGTCGTGCGGAGGAGGGGCGACCATGCCGCCAGCGTCCCCTTCCACGGGCGGACCCGGTGCCGCGACCGCGAGGGCCGTGGAGGGCGAGCCGGGCCGGCGGCCCTGTGCAGGAGCCGCTGAATCGTCTGGCTCACATCCCCCAAGCGTCCGGGCGGCGCTGAGCCAGACGAATCGGCCGTGACAGCCCCCTCAGAACAGCAGAAACGTCTGGCTCGCGCCCGTCGCAGCGTGCCGGCGCACCCAGCACCGCTCAGCCCTTCGGGGCGTAGTACCGGCCGAGGGTCTCGGCCTTGAGCTCCGCGAGCGTGCCGTCCTGCATGGCCGCGCGGATCCGGTCCACGAGCGAGACCGTGAACCGCTCGTTGTGGATGGAGAGGAGCGTGTGCGCCACCATCTCCTTCGCCTTGAACAGGTGCCGCAGGTACGCGCGGGAGTAGTGGGCGCACGTGTAGCAGTCGCACTCGGGATCCAGCGGCCCGAAGTCGCGGCGGTACTTCGCCCCGGGCAGGTTGTAGCGCCCGTCGCGGGTGTAGAACGCGCCGGTGCGGGCCACCCGGGTGGGGGAGACGCAGTCGAAGGTGTCGGCGCCGTTCTCGACGGCGGTGAACAGGTCGTCGGGCTCGGAGATGCCCAGCAGGTGGCGCGGCTTGTCCTCGGGCAGCTCCTGCGCGCACCAGCCCACGATGGTCCCGAGGTTCTCCTTCTCCAGGGCCCCGCCGACGCCGTAGCCGTCGAAGCCGGAGGCCACGCCGTCGAGCTCCCCCGCGGCCGGGAACTCGGCCCGCATCGCCGCGAGGTCACGGCAGGCCTTGCGGCGCAGGTCCTCGTACTGGGCCCCCTGGATCACGCCGAACAGCGCCTGGTACGGCCGCGCCGCGCGCACCCCGGTGAGGCGGGCGTGCTCGTCGAGGCAGCGCTGGGCCCAGCGACGGGTGCGCTCGAGCGCCTCCTCCTGGTAGCCGCGGGAGTTGTGCAGGGTGGTCAGCTCGTCGAAGGCGAACATGATGTCCGCGCCGAGGTTGTGCTGGATGCCCACGGACACCTCGGGGGTGAACCGGTGCCGGTCCCCGGTGAGGTGGGACTTGAACCAGACGCCGTCGTCGTCGACATTGGCCAGGCGCTCCTTGCCGGGGGCGACGGCGTCGTCGGCGCCCTGCCCCTCGGGCGCGCCGGGGCCCTTCATGTCGATGACCTTCTTGAATCCCGAGCCGAGGCTCATCACCTGGAAGCCGCCCGAGTCCGTGAAGGTCGGCCCGGGCCAGTTCATGAACGCGCCGAGGCCGCCAGCCTCGTCCAGGAGGTCGTCACCGGGCTGCAGGTACAGGTGATACGCGTTGGCCAGCAGCGCCTGCGCGCCGAGCTCCGCCATGGACTCCGGCAGCACGGCCTTCACCGAGGCCTGCGTCGCGACGGGGATGAACGCCGGCGTCTGGATCCGCCCGTGCGGCGTGGTGATCACGCCGGTGCGCCCGAGCGGGGCGCCGTCCGCACCGCCGGTCTCCAGCCGGTGCGTCACCTCGAAGCCGAACTGCGAGGGATGCGCGGGGGCACCGGAGGCGGGCTGCGGCGTCGGGGCGGCGGGGCTCTCAGACATGGGACCCAGGGTAGTGCGCGGGCGTCGGGCGGAGCGGGCGTGCGGACGACGACGGGGCGGCCTCCGCTGGGAGACCGCCCCGTCCTCAGGCCCGGCAGCCGTCGCCGGGACCGGTCACTCCACGCGGATCTTCGTGGAGTCGACGACCGTGCTGCCGTGGAGGATGTCCACGGTGCCCAGGTACACGCTCGTGCCGTCCGTGGTCAGGGTGCCCTGGAAGACGTGCTCCGCCCCGGGCTTCACGTCCGCGGACGCCGGGTCGAACACGAGGTTCCCCGCGTCTCCGTCCTTCGGGAAGAACACGCGCAGGGTGTAGTCGATCGGCGCGTCGGAGTCCTTCAGGTCCGCGCCGGGCTTGGCCACCACGTAGATCCTGTGCTGCGGGGCCGAGCTGATGATCGACTGCTCCAGCACCTCCATTCCGGTGCCGCGCGTGACCGACCGTGCCACCGGGTAGCTGGA
Organism: Micrococcus sp. 63XJN7_8_ISO-PGPR-S23-253; assembly: GCF_056173425.1. NCBI lineage: Bacteria > Bacillati > Actinomycetota > Actinomycetes > Micrococcales > Micrococcaceae > Micrococcus > Micrococcus sp. 63XJN7_8_ISO-PGPR-S23-253. The sequence continues at coordinate 2,090,170 of NZ_CM149673.1, read as the reverse complement.
CCACGAGCTGGTCACGTAGATGTCCAGGTCCACGTCCGGGTTCGCGGCCTCCGCCTCGATGCGGACCTTGGGGTAGCCCCGCGGGTACGCGAAGTCGTGGGCGGTGAGAGCCGCGTCCGAGGCGTCGAACACGGCGCGGCGCACGGTGGAGCCGGTGTACTGGTCACCACGCACGAGCCCGTTCACGCGGGTGGACAGCGTGCCGTCGATGCCGGAGACCACGGGCAGCTCCAGCGTGTCCGCGTCGCGGGCCACGGTGATCGCGGCCGGTGCGTCGGCGATGCCGGGGCGCACCACCACGGGGATCCGCACCTGCTTGCCGGCGGGGCCGGACCACACCACGTGGCCGGTGGCCCACTGGCCCGCGGGCGCACCTGCGGCGGTGACGGTGATCGCCACGTCCTGCTCGCTGCCGCGCGTCGGCCGGATGACGTTCGGGGACACGGCGACGTCGAGGCCCTGGAGCCCCTCCACGTGGGCGGTCCAGGTGCCGTTGTTGCCGCCCACGTTCTTCAGGGTGCGGGTGACGGTCTGCGAGCCGTACAGCTCACTGATCGCCAGGGAGGGGACGTTCAGCTCGGCGGCCGGGATGGGGTGCTCCGAGACCGGCTCACCCGTGTTCGACCACGCGATGCCCTGGCCGGCGAGGTAGTCGTACCAGTCCTGCTGGTCCGAGTCGAAGACCAGGCCCGGGTCCAGTGCCTTCAGCGGGTCGACGAACCCGGCGCCGCCCGCGAAGGGCGAGGTGGCCGAGGCGTGGTCGCGCGCCGTCGTCATCAGGGCGGACTTGATGCCCATCGGGCTCAGATCCGGGCGCGCCTGCTTCAGAAGCGCTCCCAGGCCCGCGATGTGCGGGGAGGACATCGAGGTGCCGGAGGAGTAGGCGAACCGCTCGCCGCCGTTGTCCGGCGAGTAGGCCGCGAGGACGTCCACGCCCGGTGCCGAGACGTCCGGCTTGAGCAGGCCGGACTTCGCCGCCAGCGACGGCCCGCGCGAGGAGAACCCGGCGACCTCGGGCACGCGGGTCGCGGTGCCCTCGTTCGTGGCCAGGATGCGGCCGGTCGGGCGGTCCGTCTTCACGTAGGCGAGCAGCCGGTCCCGCTCCGTGTGGGACAGGTGCACGGCGGGGATCGCGTGCAGATCCGCGTTGAGCCCGGCGTCGGTCACGTTCACGAGGGCCATGCCGGCGCCTCCGGCGTCTGCGACGACCTGGGACTTCTCGGCGCGGGCGTTCTCGCCGCGGTCGCAGACCACGAGCTTGCCCGCGGTGGCCGCCGAGTCGAGGGTGCCGGGCAGGCAGAGGGCCGCCGAGGCAGAGGTGGCACCGGCCGCGGCGACGTCGCCGGCGTAGACCATCGGGGTCTCCGCCTCGAGCGGTGCGGTGATGGACGAGCCGATGAAGCGCTGACCGTCCCCGGTGACGAGGGTCTGCTCGTAGACCGCATGGGTGGAGGCGGCCACCGTCGTGATCCACGGGGACGGGTGCGCCGTCGTCGAGACCGTGGGCCCGGAGTTGCCGGAGGACGCGGCCACGAACACGCCGGCGCTCGCGGCGTGCATGAACGCGACCTCCACCGGATCCACCACGTTGGTCGTGGTGCCGGAGATGGAGTAGTTGAGCACGTCCACGCCGTCGGCGACGGCGGCGTTGATCGCCGCGACCGTGTCTGACGTGGCGCAGCCGCCGGAGGGCACGCCCTCCCAGCACGCCTTGTACGCGGCCACGTGGGCGCCGGGGGCCATGCCCGAGATCGTGCCGCGTTCGACACCGTCGACGACGGCGCTCACCCCGGAGTTGCCCGCGGCGGTGGACGCGGTGTGGGTGCCGTGACCGCCTGCGTCCAGCGGGGACAGGGTCTCGACCGGCGCCAGGCGTCCCGTGCCGAAGCCGTTGACGAAGTACTTCGCGCCGATCAGCTTGTCGTTGCAGGAGTCGGTGGCGAACGCGTCCTCATCACCGGTCTCGCACCCGCCGACCCAGTCGGCAGGGGCGGCCGGGTGCCCCTGGTCCTGGAAGGACGGCGCCTCCGGACGGATCCCCGAGTCCACGATCCCCACGACGACACCGCGACCGGCGTCCTGTGCGGGCGTCTTCTTGCCCACCACCTGGGCCCAGAGGCCCTTCTTGCCGGTGAGTCCGAGGACGTCGGGGGAGGAGACGGTGTCGAGCGGGCGGATCTCGTCCGGGACGACGGCCAGCACCGCCGGGTCCGCCGAGAGGGCGGCGGCCTCCTCCGCCGTGAAGGTGCCCGCGAAGCCGTTGAGGGCCGTGGTGTAGCGGGTGTGCGGGGTGTCGGGACCGGCGCCGGCGCGCCGCAGGGTCGCGTCCTGGTTCTTCTTCAGGTGGGCGGCGTACGCCTTGGCGTTCGCGCTCTTCGGCTGGAACCCGTTCTCCCGGCCCTTGCCCTTGCCGGGCTTGGTGGGGGCGAACCCGGGGGTGCCGCCGTCATAGGAGGCCACGGGCTGCTCGGCGAGCAGGACGATGTAGCCGCCGTCTTCGAACGTCTCGGGGGCGGTGCGCGGCTGCGCCGGATCCGGCGTCGGCGCGGGGGCCGCGGCGACAGCGTCGTCGACGGCGGAGCCGTCCGGGTCGGTTGTGGCGGAGGCCGAGGCCGCGCCCGCCAGGACCAGGGCGAGCGCAGAGGTGATCCCGAGCGCCTGCTGGCGGCGGGAATGCGAGTGAGTCATGGAAAGCCCTTCGGTGAGTGGGTCCGGCCCGCGGGTGGGGGCGGGGTGCTTCCTCGAACCCGCGCCGGCCCGCCCGCGGGCCGTTCGAGCCATCCCATCACTGTGAGAGCCGTCACAGGGTGGTGTGCGCTAGCGTGAACATGCCATGGCGTGATCCCGCCACCCCGGGGGAGCTCTGCGCGTCGGGCCGTGACCGAGGCCGTTCGCCCGGCAGGAAGGGAGGGGTCGCATGGACATGGCGGGCCACGCCGGGCTGGACCCGGCGGACGTCGACGTCTTCCGCGCCCTCCTGGCCCGGCCCGAGACTCTGGCCGCCGACCTCGACCCCGCCGCGGTCGACCGCCTGGAGGCGCTCGGCCTGGTGCGCCGCGGCGTCGACGGGGCCCTCGCCGCACTGCCCCCGCACCGGCCCCTGCTGGCGGAGGCGCACCGGGCCCAGTCCCGTGCGGATGCCCTGCGGGAGACCGCGGAGACGCTGCGGGCGGAGTTCCACCGGCGTCCCGGGGCTGCCCGCGACGCCGTGGAGGTGGTGGTCGGAGGGCCGGAGATCGTCGGCGCGGGCGTGCAGATCGCGCGGCAGGCGCGCCGGCTCGTCCGTGGCTTCGACCGCGGCCCCTACTTCCATGACGGCTCCCTGCCGGACGACGCGCAATCCCGCTCCTGGACGCGCGGTGTGCCGTGGCGCGTGGTCTACGAGGGGCGGTCCCTGCAGGCCGAGCCGCCGGACCGGTGGGAACACCTCGGCTCGACGCCCGGAGAGACCGGCCGGATCCTGCCGCGGCTGCCGTTCAAGCTGCTGATCGCCGACGACGACGCCGCGCTCGTCGGCCTGGCCGGTGCGGCCGGCCAGGGGGAGGCCCTCGTGGTGCGGGGATCCCTGCTCGTCGACGCGTTCGTGCGGCTGTTCGAACTCCAGTGGGAGCTGGCCCTGCCGATCGCCGACGTCGCCCGGGGCGGAGACGACGGGGCTGACGGCCTCGGGGGTGACGTCCTGACCGAGGTGGAACGGCGGCTCGTGGCGATGCTCAGCTCCGGGATGACGGATGAGGCGATGGCCCGCGCCATCGGGCTCTCGCACCGCACGGTGCAACGGCGCCTGGCCGACCTTGCCCGACGGGTGGGTGCGGAAGGCCGGTTCCAGCTGGGCGTGCAGGCTGCGCGCCGCGGCTGGGTGTGACGGCCGAGGTCACCGCCGCGGGCGTCGAGCGGAGCGGGCCGCCCCGGCTCAGCCCAGCACCTCCCGCGCCACCGCGCTCGCCACCACCAGGTCTTGCCAGGGCATGCCGGTGGTGACGAGCAGGGCGGGCGCGCCCTCCCGACGACGCGTGGTCCCGGCCACGAGCTCGGTCAGCGTCACCGTGTCCTCGATCCCGGCCAGCGCGCCGGAGTCGATCGCGAGGGTGACGTCCCCGGCCTCGCGGGCGGCCGAGTCCCGCGACTCCACCGCCACGGTCGCGCGGCGGGCCAGGGCGTCGTCGGTCTCGCGGGCGTCCGTGGTGTGCGAGCCCATCGCCACGACCGTCGCGTGCTCCGGCACGAGCGTCCCGTCGAACAGTGGGGTCGTCGCGGCCGTGCACGTCACCACGACGTCCGCCTCCGCCACGGCCTCCGGGCCCGCGGCGCTCGCGGTCACGCCCAGCTCCGCTGTGATCCGCGCGGCCAGGGCGGCGGCCCGGCCGGCGTCGCGGCCCACCACGGACACCCGCTCCAGCCCGAACACGTCCTGGAGCGTGAGCGCGTGCTCCCACGCCTGCACGCCCGTGCCGAACACGACCAGGTGCCGGGGCGAGGCGTCCGCGAGCAGCCGCACCCCGAGCGCGGACACCGCGGAGGTGCGCAGGCCCGTGAGCTCGACGCAGTCCAGCACGGCCCGTGGTGCCTGGCCGGGGGTGCCCGGGGCGCCGAACAGCACGTAGACGCCCTGGATGACGGGCAGTCCGCGCTCCGGGTTGTCCGGCGTGAGGGTGAGCAGCTTGGTGCCGACCTCGGTCCCGCGCGTCGAGGGCATCTGCAGCAGCTGCCCGGCGGCGGTGGCCACGCGGGTGCGGGGGGCGTCGGCCTCCGGGTCCAGGCCGGCGGCGAGGGCCGCCTCCAGCGCGTCGACGGCGGCGCGCGGGCTCAGGGCGGCGCGCACGGCGGGGCCGTCGATCCAGGGCAGGCCGGGGGCGGTCGAGGTCGGGGTGCTCATGGCCCCACCCTACGGAGGGGCGGGACGGGGCGGGGCGGGCGAGACGACCGGCCCGGCATGGCCGCGGGCGGGCCTCGGCGCGAGGGGCGGCTCAGCCGAACAGCGTGCGGAAGTTCACCAGGATCCGGCGCGGGTGCTCGGGGTCGACGGCGGCCAGCCCCGCCACCGTGGGCTCGTACTCGCCCGGGGCGAAGTACCCGTGGTCGCGGTAGATCTCGAGGCGCTCGAGGATCCCGGCCTGGTCCAGCTCCGGGTGGAACTGGGTGGCGTACTGGCGGGTGCCGAGCCGGAACATCTGCACGGGGCAGTCGGCGCCCGCGGCGAGCAGCACCGCGCCGGGCGGCAGCGCGCTCATCGCCTCCTTGTGACCGACGTACGCCGCGAACCTGCGCGGGACCCCGGCCAGCAGCGGATCCGCGGCACCTTCGTCGGTGAGCGTGACCTCGATGGGCGCGGCCGATTCGCCGTAGGCGTTGTCCACGACGCCGCCGGCGTGCCGGCCCAGCGTGCCGACGCCGTAGCAGCAGCCGAGGAACGGCAGGTCTCGGCGCCGGACGACGTCGAGCATCCGCCCCAGCTCCGCCTCCACGGCGCGCTGCACGGGGGACTTGGTCTCCTCGGGGTCGGTGCCCGTGAACGGGCTGCCGGGCAGGATCACGGCGGCGACGTCCGCGAGCTCCGCCTCCCAGTCCAGGCCGTCGGCCGCGGCCGGCTGCTGCACCGCGCGGTCCAGGCGCAGCACGCGCAGCCGGCCCTCCGGGTAGCCGCCGAGCCGCTCGACGGCCTCGACCTCGGCGGCCGCGGCGTCGTCCTCGGGGCGCGTCTGGACGAGCAGGAAGGGCCGTGGGTGCGGGTTCGGGACGGCGTCGGTCGGGGTGGTCATCTCGGCAGACTAGCGGGGCATCGGGCCGGGATGGCGTGGCGGCGTCGTGGGGCGTCGTCGGGGGCGGGCCGCGGTCAGCGGCCGGCCCAGGGGTGGGCGTCGGAGGCCCACGGCAGGGGGCGGACGCGTTCCTCGGGCAGCGGGTCCGTGGCCAGCCGGCCGTAGCGGTGCACGTCGAGCCGCCGCCCGCCCGCGCGGAGGCGGCCGCGCTGCGTGCCCTCGTGACGGAGCCCGGCGGCCCGGGCGACGGCCCCCGCCGTCGGGCTGTCCGCCCGGTGGGCCAGTTCGATCCGCTCGAGCCCGCCATCGGCCAGTTCGGCGTCCGCCACGGTGGTCGCCGCACGCGACATGATCGCGTCCCCGCGCCAGCCCTGATGCAGCCAGGCGATGAGCGCGCCGGTGCCATGTGCCTCGTCGCGCACGACGGCGACCAGGCCGATCAGCGTGTCCGTCCCGCGCTCCACCACGGCGACGGCGTCCGTCCCCTCCGCCTGGACCAGTCCGTCGACGTAGGCGCGGGCGGAGGCCTCGTCGGTGACCTCTGCGGGATCGGCCATGCCGACGGTGCCCGCGTGGAAAGCCGCCAGGACGGCGGGCGCGTCCGTGGCGCGGAGGAGGCGGAGCTGGGCGGGTGCGGAGCCGGTCATGCCGGGAGCATAGCCCCGACAGGGGCTGGAAAGTGAGGTGCGCCACACGAACCGGAGCCCGGAGGGCGGGTCACCGGGGTCAGCGCCGGGACGCAGCCTTCGCCTCGAGCTCGTCGGCGAGGGTGCGCAGCGTGCCGAGCTCACGGGCGATCCGCGAGTCCAGGTCCCCGTCCGTGAGGGTCTCGGAGCCACCGCGGGCGCGCAGGTAGAGCAGCTGGTCGAACCGGGCGCGGCGCCACTGATACTCGGCCTCGGCGTCGCGGGCCTGCAGGGCGCGGGAGATCTCCCGGTCGTAGAGCGGCGGCTCGTTGAGCTGACGCTGGCGCACCTCGAGCACCCGGGCCGCCCGGCCCGGCTCGGAGGGGACCTCGTCCGCCTCGAGCAGGCGCCGACCGAGGTTGGCGGCGGCGATGTGCTCGCCCTCCTCGCGCAGGATCAGCGACGCCAGGGACAGCGCGGCCTGGATGGACTTCCACCGCCCCACGGCCCCGTCCCACGGCAGGTTCGTCAGCAGGCCCAGGGTGGCGAGCGTGCCCTCGGTGTCCTCGTGCAGCAGGTAGAGCCGCTCGGCCATGCCGAACACGTCCTCCAGCTGGGAGCCGGAGCGCAGGTTCAACCCGTGGGAGAGCCGGGCCGCGGTGGCGGTCAGCTCGGTGTCCTCGAGGTGGCGCTTGCCGACGGCGACGATCCGCTCCTCGGGGGATCCCGCGTCCACGGGGGAAAAGGTGGTGTCCGGGACGGCCCTGCGCTCCTCCGGGCGGTCCGTTCGGACCCGGATCACGGAGCCGTGCGCGATCTTGACCTCGCGGCCGCCCTCGAGGGTGGCGATCACGAGCGCGGGGGTGCCGAAGTCGTCCCGCATCACCCGGGTCGAGGCCACGGGCGGGGCGGGCTCGCCGCGGCGGGTCAGGAAGCTGTCCCCGGGCTGCACGTCCTGGGACTTCAGATGGCGGAGATAGCCGCCGACGACCGGTGCCATGCTCAGCGCCCCCATCCCACGTGGGCGAGGGCCTGGCGCACCAGGTCCCCGCGGCCACCGATGAACTCGGCCTGGATGTCCTCGCCGAGGGCCTCCTCGGGGGTGAGCCAGGTCAGCTCGAGCGCGTTCTGGCGCGGCTGGCACTCACCCGTCACCGGCACCACGTAGACCAGGGCCACGGCGTGCTGTCGGTCGTCCGTCAGCCCGGTCTCGGACGGCGCCGGGAAGTACTCGGCGACGGTGCAGGGGACCACCGACGGCGGCAGCTGCGGGAAGGCGAGGGGGCCGAGGTCCTTCTCCAGGTGGCGCATCAGCGCGGCGCGGATGGTCTCCCGGTACTGGACGCGGCCGGAGACGAACGTCCGCTGGAACGTGCCGGTCTCGTCCGCCACATAGAGCAGGCCGATCTCGGTGACGTAGCCGAGGGAGTCCAGCCGTACCGGGATGGCCTCCACATACACCATGGGCAGCCGACGCCGGGCCTCATAGAGGTCCTCGTCGGACAGCCAGCCCGGATTCGGGTCGGGGGTGCGCACGCTCATGGTTCTGTTCTACCGGAGTTCCGCGCCGGGGGCACACCGGGTCCCGCGTGTTCCGCTCACCACTTGGCGCGGAAGTACTGCCGGGCCATCGGCACCTGCTCCGAGGGGACGTCGAGCGCGAGGGCGGCCGCGGTCGGCCAGTTCGGGTTCGCCAGGGCGGCGCGGCCCACGCAGACGGCGTCGGCGCGGTCCTCGTCCACCACAGCTGCGACCTCCTCGGCGCCGGTCAGCGAGCCGACGGCGGACACCAGGATCCCCTCGGTGCCCTCCTTCACGGCGGTGGCCAGCGGCACCTGATAGCCCGGGCCCTGGGGGCCCTCGTAGGTGTCCCCGATGCCCGCGGAGGACAGGTCGAACCAGTGCACCTGTCCCTGCAGCTCCTGCGCCAGGCGGACGGTCTCCTCGATGCTCCAGCCGCCCTCGACCCAGTCCGAGCCGGAGATGCGGATGCCGAGGATCTTGTCTGCGGGCCACACCTCGCGCACGGCCGCCACGACCTCCTTGAGGAAGCGGGTGCGGCCCTCGAAGTCCCCGCCGTACTCGTCGGTCCGGGTGTTGGTCAGCGGCGAGAGGAACTGGTGGATGAGGTAGCCGTGGGCGGCGTGCAGCTGCACGGCGCCGAAGCCGGCACGGTCGGCGCGCTCGGCAGCGTCGGCGAAGGCCTGGACGGTCTCCCGGATCTCGTCCACCCGCATCGCGTGGGTGCGGATCTCCATGGAGTTGGTGGCCACGCCGGAGGGGGAGAGGGTCTCCCAGGAGTCGGGGCCCTCCAGGATCGGCTGCCCGGCGGGCGCGCCCGGGTGCATGGGGACGGTCGAGGCCTTGGCGCCGGCGTGACCCAGCTGGATGGCGGGCAGGGCACCCTCGGAGGCGATGAACGCGGCGATCGGCGCCCACGCGTCCTGCTGCTCGTCGTTCCACAGGCCGGTGTCCCACGGGGAGATGCGACCCTCGGGCGTGACGGCGGTGGCCTCGGCCACCACGATCCCGAAACCGCCGGCCGCGCGGGCGCCCAGGTGCTGGAACTGCCAGCCGTGCGGGACGCCGTCGCGCGCCTCGCACGAGTACTGGCACATCGGCGGCAGGATCAGGCGGTTGCGCACGCGCACGCCGTTGATCTCGAACGGTTCGAAGATCGCGGGCACGGCGGGGGCGTCGGTCTGCGGGGTGGCGGTCTGAGTCATGCACCCCACCCTACGAGCGGGTCCGGACACGGGAGGGCACGCGTCCGCCGCGGGCGGAAGGGTGGGCCCGGCCCGCACGACGAGAGACGTCGTCACCGTTGCTGCGTCCGCCCCTACCCTGGGCCCATGCCCTCCTACCGCGCCCGCCTGCAGATCGGCGACCTCCTGCCCGGCCACCGGCCCGAAGAGGTCATGGACCTGGCCGAGGCGGCCGTCCAGGCCACGCACGAGCTCGCGGCCAAGGACATCGAGGTCGTGGCGCGCGTCCCGCGGATCGTGCTGCGCTTCACGGTGCCCGGCTCGCACCGGGCCGGGGAGGACGCCGAGGCCGCCGAGGTGGCGCGGCGGATGGCGGAGGCGGTGTCCGGCGTCGCCGTGACGGGCCGGCTGGACGTGCTCCGGCGCGACGGCGGCCGGTGGGTCCCGGTGCCCGCTGGGCCCGGGCGCTGAACGGGGCCGGGCTCAGGCGCCGGCCGGGTGCGGCCGGCGGGCGGCGTCGCGCTCGACCTGGCGGACCCAGGAGCGGCGCACGGCCGCGACGGTGAGCAGCAGCAGCGCCCCGAAGGCGGCCGCGAAGCCCACCCACGCGCTCTGCTGTGCCCCGAGCGGGCTGGGCAGCAGGCGGGGCAGGGCGAGGCAGAGCAGGGTCCAGGCCATGCCCAGGGCCACACCCATGCGGCCGCGCCCACCGAGCACGAGGCGCAGGGCCGCCAGCAGCAGGGCCACCAGCACCAGCAGGGCGAGCAGCTCGGTCGGGAACCCGTCGACGTGCACACCCCAGGCGTGGAGGGCGGCGCCCACCGCGGTGGGCGCACCGGCGAGGAGGGTGCCCAGCAGCACGCCGAGCGCGCCGTCCTCGGCCACCCGTGCGAGGCGGCGGGCCGCCGGACGGGCGCCGAGGCGCCGGACCACACGGAGCATCAGGACCAGGGCGAGCAGCCACGGGACGACGTCGAGGCCCCCGGGGGCCAGGACGGCCAGGGGGAACCACAGGGCCAGCGCCAGCAGGGTCCCCGCGACCGCCCCTCGGATGCGGCGGTGCCGCGGCGACGCGCCCTGGCCCCGCCCCCACTGCCGGAGCACGTACATCCCGGTCAGCAGCCACAGCACCGGCCAGATCGCCGGGTGCAGCGGGGACAGCCCGAACACGCTCGCGCCGGGGCCGTGTCGGCCGTCGGCGGTGAACGGGTAGGCGCCGGCGTCGAGCGCGCCGAGTCCCGGGACGCGCCCGGCCAGACCGAGGCCCCACGCGCTCGAGAGCACGAACAGCGCCCACACGACGGTCAGCAGCGCCTGGCCGCGTCGGTCCGCAGGGGTCGGTGAGCCGGCCGGCTCCTCGGGCGGAGCGGGGGTGTAGCCGGGGATCAAGGGCAGGGCGCCCGTGACCGGCCCCGCCGAGGAGTGGGCGATGGCCTCGGCCCGGACGGCCTGCGCCTTCGTGGACAGTCGCTGCCGCCGCCGCCACTCGGGCAGGGCCACCCGGGCCCGGGCGAACAGCTCCTCATCGGTGAGCCGCTCCTCCGGGTCGGACAGCAGCGGCCGGTCGGCTGCGGCCGGGAAGACCTCGGGGCCCTCGAGCTCGCGCGCGGCCCGGGCGAGCGCGCGGGACTCCCGCTCCTCGTGCTCGCGACGGCGTCGGGCGGCGTCCTCCGCCGCACGGCGCTCGGCCTCCCGGGCTCGGTCCTCGAGGAGCCGGGCCTGGGCGAGGGCGCGTTCGGCGTGCAGCACGGTGTGGGCGCGGACGCGTGCGGCATGGCGTCGACGTCGCTCGGCCTCGAGACGGGCGGCCTCCTCCGCCTCGCGACGGCGCCGCTCGGCCTCCTCGGCCCGACGGCGCCGCTCGGCCTCGACGCGTTCGGCCTCCCGGCGACGGCGTTCGGCCTCGGCCGCCTGCCGACGGCGCTCCGCCTCCGCCTCCGCCTCGAGCCGGAGCCGCTCCCGCTCGGCGAGCGCGGCCTCCTCGCGGGCCCGCCGCTCCGCCTGCACGCGGGAGCGCTCGGCGGCGACCTCCGCCTCCCGGCGGCGCCGTTCCTCCTGCTCCCGGCGGCGGGCCTCCGCCTCGGCGGCGGCACGGGCCTTCTCCTCGGCCGCCACCCGACGGCGCCGCTCCGCTTCACGCCGACGGCGCTGCTTCTCCTCCTCGCGGCGGCGGCGGGCCACCCGCGCGGCCTGGGCCCGGCGGGCCTCCTCGTCGAGGCGGGCCTGGAGGGCGGCGGCGTCGCGAGCCCGGGCGGCGTCGCGGGCTTGGACGGCGGCGGCGGCCTCGGCGGCGAGCCGCTCATGCTCGGTGGCCCGGCGACGGGCGGCCTCGGCGGCGCGCTCCCGGCCGGCTCGCAGGCGGGCCCGCCGCCGCTCCTCGGCTGCAGTGCGGCGGCGTGCGGCCTCCGCGGCCTTCTCCGGGTCCCGCCCCGGGGCGGGGAGGATGCGCTCGACCGTGCCGACGAGCGGGTCGGTGAAACGGGCGAGGTCCGGGCTGCCGAGGCGGTCCAGGATCTCGCTGAGGTCGCGGCGTGGGCGCTGCTGGGCGGGAGCGCCCGGAGTGCGCAGGCGGTCCATGGCGCGGTGCACATCCGCGCGGCGGTCCTCGCGCACGCGGCGCTCGGCGGCGGTCTCGGGTCGGCCCGAGCGCAGGGCGCGCTCGTGACGGCGCAGATCGCGGCGGGAGATCTCCCCGGGCGCGGCCATGGCGCGGCGGGGGCGCGCGGCGGGGGCACGCGGCGCGTCGTCGTCGGGACGGGGCGCCGAGGCGTCCCGGAGGCGCTCGAGGGCGGCGCGGGACTCGGAGGACGCGTCCTGCATGCTCACCCCTTCCGGCCCCGGCGACGGTGGGCCATGATCCCCGCGATCATCAACCCTGCAAGGGTACCGAACACCATGCCGACCACCGCGGACGCCCACCACGGCAGGCCGGTGGCCCGGCCGGTGATCCAGCCGAGCCCCACCATGGACCCGGACCACGCGAGCGAGCCCGCCCCGGACAGCCACAGGAACACGGGCCAGCGGATCCCGCCGATCCCGGCCGCCGCCATCGACGCCGTCCGTCCGCCCGAGACGAACCGCAGCACGGACAGCCCCGCCAGGCTGCCCGCCGGGCCCACCCGCACCAGCAGAGTCCGGATCCCCCGGTGGATCCGCCGCCACCACGCCCAGCGGTCCAGGCGGTCGGCGAGGCCGTGGCGGAACAGCGCGTAGAGGCCGACGTCCCCGGCCCAGCAGCCCAGCCACGCCGCCAGCACCGCGGCCACGGGGGAGACCCGGCCCTCCGCCGCGAGCGCGCCCGAGCCGATGACCACCACCTCCGACGGGACGGGCGGGATCGGGGCGTCCAGGGCCACGAGCAGCGCGGTGAGCGGGTGGAACCACGCTCCGAGCGCGTCCAGCAGGCCGGCCGGGTCCCCGCCCGTCACCGCGGTCGCTCCTGCAGCTCGGCGGGGGAGGTGAACTCCCGCTCCTCGCCCGTCACCGGGTCCGTGAAGCGCAGCGACCGGGAGAGCAGCTGCAGGGGCCGTGCGACGTCGTCCGGGGCGAGGTCGAGCAGGTCCGGGTAGAACGGGTCGAACGCGATGCCCAGGCCCAGGGCGGCCAGGTGGATGCGCAGCTGGTGGGTGCGGCCCGTGCGCGGGGTGAGCCGCAGGTGCGCCACGCGCCGCCCCGCCAGCGTCCCGGCGGAGACGCCGACGCCCAGCAGCTCCACCCGGGACTCCGCGTTCGCCCCGGCGTGGGGCCGGTTCGCCCGCCGGGTCCGCACCGGCGCGCCCGCCCGGCGCCCCGACGCGGCCGGCGGGATCTCCTCCACCACGGAGCGCAGGACCCCCTTGTCCTTGCGGATCCGGCTGCGCACGGTCAGCGGGAACCGCCCCAGGACGGGGTCGGCCGGGGCGCCGGGGCGGCGGGCGCCGTCGTCGGGGGCGTCCGGCAGGAGCGCCACGGCCTCGTAGGTCTTGGCCACGGCACGCCGCTCGAACAGCAGGTGGTAGGCGCCGCGGGTGGCCGGATTCGCGGAGAACATCACGACGCCGGCCGTCGCCCGGTCGAGCCGGTGCAGGGGCACGAGGTCATCGAGGCCGAGCTCGTTGCGCAGCCGCACCAGCGCGGTCTCCTGGACGAAGCGGCCGCCCGGGGTGGTGGGCAGGAAGTGCGGCTTGTGGATGACCACGAGGTGCTCGTCGCGGTGCAGGAGCGTGTGCGTCACGGGCAGCGGGGCCTCATCGGGGACGTCCCGGTAGTACCAGAGGTCGTCGTGCACGCCGAGCGGCGTCGCCGGCGTCAGTGCGGTGCCGTCCGCCGCCACGACCTCGCCGCGGGCGAAGCGCGCGCGGATGCCGTCCGGGTCCACGTGACCGAACCGGTGGAGCACGTAGTCCTGCGCGGTGGGCCAGCCGGCGGCGGGCAGACGCAGGCGCGTGGCGTTGACGCCGTTGCGCGGGGGGAGGGGAGAGGGGACGGCCACGGGTCCATCCTCCCAGCCCGGCGCGGCTGCGTCCGACCGGCGCCGCTCAGTCCGACCCGCCGGGCCGGCCGGAGCCGGTGGTCTCGTCCTCGGCCGGGCCCCGGTCCTGCGGGGTGAGCACCACGACCTCCTCGGCCGGCGCGGCGCGCCCCGTCACCTCGCGCGCCGGGACCGCCCCGCCGACGTCGACCACCACGGTGTCCAGCACCGCGCCCGCGGGGATCTCGCAGTCGCCGAGCAGGAGGCTGCCGCGCACCGTGGCGCCGGCCGCCACGACCACCCCGGGGCCGACCACGCTGTCCGACACCTCGCCCTCGATCCGGCAGCCCGGGCTGAGCAGCGAGCCGGAGACGCGGGCGTCCGGGGCCACCCACGCCGGCGGCGCCTGGTGGGGGTTGGTGATCAGCGGCCAGCCCTCGGCGGCCACGTCCAGGCCGGTGCCCTCGAGGATCTCCCGGTGGGCGCGGACGTACGCGTCCAGGGTGCCGATGTCCCGCCAGTACCCGACGAGGCGGTGCTCCCGCACGCGTCCGCGCGCCACGAACGCCGGGATGATGCTCTCCCCGTAGTCGCCGAGGGAGGAGCCCACGGGGTCGCCGTCCTCATCGGTCTCGCCCTCGTCCTTGGTGGCCGCCTCGTCCTCGCCCGCCACGAGGTCGCCGACCACCTCGGAGAGCGCGGCGACGTCGAACACGAACACCTCGGTGGCCACGAGCGTGCCGGCCGGGTCCTCCGGCTTGTAGGCGTAGTCGGTCACGGCGCCGTCGTCGTCCACCTGCACGACGCCGAAGCGCGAGGGGTCCTCGTCCGTCTCGGTGGTGACCACGGTGAGCTCGGCGCCGGAGCGGGCGTGCTCGGCCAGCACGGGGCGCAGGTCCAGCTGGTACAGGTGGTCCGCGGAGAGCACGACGACGGTCTCGGCGCCGAACTGCTCCAGCAGCGGCAGCTGCTGGGCGATCGCGTGGCCGTTGCCGCGGGCGAAGCCCTCCTCGGCGCGGCCCTGCGCGGGAGGCAGGAGCCGCAGGCCGTGGCGGGTGCCGTCGAGATCCCACGGCCGGCCGCCGGCCAGGTGCTGGTTGAGCGTGAAGGGGCGGTACTGCTCCACGATCCACACGTCCCGCAGGCGAGAGTGGGCCAGGTTGGACAGCACGACGTCGATCAGCCGGTACTGGCCCGCCAGCGGCACCATCGGCTTGGCGCGGGCCGCGGTGAGCGGCATGAGGCGGCCGCCGGTACCGCCGGCCAGCACGAGCGCGACGACGGCACCCTCCGGGTCCTTGGGGAACGGGTCGGCCATGACTCCTCCTCGGGTCGGGGCGGGTTCAGCGTAGGGAGCGGGGACGACACGTGGCCACCGTTCGGGCGCGTCCGGCTCAGCGCTGGCAGTGCGGGCACCACCACAGCCGCCGCGCGTCGTCCTCGGGGGAGCCGTAGTCCTCCTGGCGGACGGGGCCGCGGCAGCGCAGGCACGGGGTGCGGTCGTGCCCGTAGACCCAGTACGACGGCGTCCCGCCGCCGCGCGCGCCGGCCGTCCGGCCGGGTGGCGTGCCGGGTGCCGGACCGGCCGGGACGAGCACCTCGATCCCGAAGGGTCGCCCCGGGTTGGGACGCACGTTCGTGGTCCGGCGCCGGGCGCCCGCGGCGGGGGCGGCGGGCGGGACGTTGGCGCGCAGCAGGTCCCGGGCGAGCAGCACGAGTCTGGCGACGTCGTCGACCTCGCCGATCGGCCGGTGCGGGTCGATGCCGGCCAGCAGGAGGGCTTCGCAGCGGTAGATGTTGCCGATCCCGGAGACGAGCCGCTGGTCGAGCAGGGCCAGGCCGACCGGCCGCTCGGGCCGGGCCGTGAGTCGCCGCACGCCCTCGGCGAGCAGCGCGGCGCCGTCGTCGGGCGTGTCCCAGGCCGGGTCCAGCAGGTCGGGGCCGAGGTGGCCGAGGACGGTGGCCTCGTCAGTGGTGGGCACGAGGGTGAGCAGGCCCAGCTGGGCGCCGAGCACGCGGTGCTCCGCCGTCTCCAGCACCGCCCGCACCTGCCAGGCGGGGGCGCCCCACCGCGCGTCGACGGCCGAGACGAGCCAGCGCCCCTCCATCTTCAGGTGCGAGATCAGGGTGAGCGGCCGGGCCCCGGGGCGGGCCGCGGGCGGGGTCAGCCGCATCAGCAGGTACTTGGCGCGCGGCAGGACCTCGGCCACCCTCCAGCCGGTCAGGTCCGCGGTGGCGTGGCGGGGCACGCGCAGATCCGCGTGCGTCAGGACCCGGCCCTCGAGCACGGGGCGGAGCCGGTGCGCGACGCGGACGAGGGAGTCGCCTTCAGGCACGGGCCGTCACCGGCTCAGGCCGCGTTGAGCTGCCAGGTCACGCCGAAGCGGTCCCCGACCCACGCGAAGCGGCGGGAGAAGCCGTAGTCGTCGGGCGGCATGTAGTCCCGGCCGCCGCCGGCGAGGAGCGCGTCGTGGATCGCGTCCACCGCGGTGGCGTCCGGCAGCTCGACGAACAGGCTGATGGCCGGGGTGAACGTGAACCCGTGCGGGGTGAAGGAGTCGAAGAACCGCAGCCGCTGGCCGGCGATCTCGAGCTCGCCGTGCAGGACCTTGCCCGCCCATGCGGCGCCGCGCGGGGAGGAGTCGTCGAAGAGGTCGCGGCGGACCTCGGTGACCGGCAGGTGCTCCACGAACGCGGTCAGGTAGGCGTCCATGGCCGCACCGGCGTCACCCTCGAACATGAGGAACGGGGTGACGGAGGGGTCCGAGGGGTGCGGCAGGGAGTCCTCGAGGGCCTCGGGGGCGGGGGACGTGCCCGTGGGGGCGGGGGACGTGCCCGTGGGGGCGGTGCCCACGTCCTCGGGCGGGGCGGCGTCGATGCTCATGGGCCGAACCTACCCCCGGGCCCCGCCTCCGCGACAGGGCCACCCTGGGCAACGCGGGTTGAGTTGTCGCGGGTGTTCGACGGCGGGACCCGCGACAACTCAACCCGCGTTGCGGACGGACGGACGGACACGGGCTCTCAGTTCCGGAACCGGATGCCCGACGGGCTCGAGTAGAACCCCGCGGCCAGCAGCGCCTCGGCCAGCGGCGTGCCGAGGACGGGCCCGCCGTTGACCTTCTCCAGGCTCAGCCGCTCGGTCCGGCCGGTGCGCAATGCCCACACGAGCGCCTCCGCTGCGGCCCGCAGCTCGCCCGGCTCCTCCGTGAACGCGAGCAGCGTGCGCCCGCCGCGCTCCATGTAGAGGGCCAGCCGCCCCGCGATCAGCACGACGACGGCGCCCGCCTTCCGGCCCGGGCGGTGGCCCGTGGGCACGACGCCGTCCGGCCCGGCCGGCACGGACGGCCAGTCCAGCGCGGCGCCGTAGGGGTTCGCCGGATCCGTCGCGGCCAGGGCGAGGGCGAGCGGGGCGGCGTCGACGGCGGCGTCCTCCTCGTCCCGCTGGAACCCGCGCAGCCGATCCACGACGGCGCCGGTGGAGAACTGCGCGCCGCCCAGCCCGTCGACGAAGTGGCCGCGGCGCACCTGGCCCGCGTCCTCCATCCGGGTGAGCAGACGGTACTGCCCTGCGAACCCGCCGGGGACCTCCTCGGCCACCACGGAGCCGCGCGTGATCACGCCATACCGGTCCAGCAGCAGCTCGGCGGTGGCGTGGGCGCGGATCGTGGGGTCCTGCTCGGCGGCCGGCAGCAAGGACCAGCGGCCGGCCGAGCGGGCCTGCTCGGCGGCCGAGAGCCCGACGGTCCCCGCCGTGAGGCCGGCCGAGCCCCGGGCGCCGTCCTCGGGCGAGGTGAGCCCCGCGTACCGGCCACGCCCGCGCACCCCGGCCAGCCGCCCGCCGAGCCCGCGCCCGGCCGCCGCCCCCGCGGCTCCGCCCGTCCGCGCGGTGCGGGCCCGCGGGCTCTGCCGGCCGGTGCGGTGCGCGGTCTTGCCGAGCGAGAGCAGGCCGCGGACGGGGGCGAACGTGTCGTTGCCGACCCGGCCGTCCCACACCAGGCCCCACAGCGCGCCCAGCACCGCGGGTCCGCGGGCCAGGTCGGCCGGGTCGCGGTGCGGGTCGGGCCCGACCGCCCCGCCCGCAGCCCCCGTGCCGCCGTCGCCGGCCGCCGCCTGCACCGCCCGCACCCGCTCCACGAGCTGGGGGAAGAACCAGGCCCCGCCGCCGGCGAGCACCTCGAGCACGGCCGCGCGCAGGGCGGCGTCGGCCGGCGTCTCCTCGGCGGGCTCGGGCAGGCGCAGCGTGAGGTCCACGGCGTCGGCGGGGTGCAGCGCCACCCAGCCGTCGTTGCCGGTGGCCTCCCCGACGCCCGACCACACGTACTCGCCCGTGGCCAGCAGCTCGTCGAGCAGGGCGGGGGCGTAGTCCCGCACGCGGGCGGGCAGCACGAGGGACTCCCACGCGCTCGCGGGCAGGGGCGTGCCGGCCAGCTGGTCCAGGACGGTGGCCACCCCGTCCACGCCCTCGAGCGTGGCCGGCGGCCGCCAGGCCCCGTCGCGCCCCGTCCGCGGCCGCAGGTGCTGCCAGTCGGCGAGGAACCGGGCGTAGGCGGCCTGGTCCACCGGCTCGACCTCGGCGCGCAGCGCGGCGAGGGAGCGCATGCGGATCCGCCGCAGCACCTCGGCGTCGCACCACTCGGCGTCCAGGCCGGCGGCTCCGGGGGTGCCCTCCGGCCGGAACGCGCCCGTGCTCACGCGGCGCTCGGTGGCCAGGCGCTGCAGCACCGAGAGCACGACGGCGCCCCCCAGCCCCAGCGCGGCCCCCGCCTCGGCGGCGGTGAAGGGGCCGTGGGTGCGGGCGTAGCGGCCCACGAGGTCCCCGAGCGGGTCGTCAACCGGGTCGAGGAACGCGGTGGGCACCCCGTGCGGGATCGGCGTGCCGAGCGCGTCCCGCAGGCGGGCGGCGTCCTCGACGGCGGCGAACCGCTCGACCCCGTCCTGGCGCAGGCGGAACGCGCGGCCGGCGCGCTCGAGCTCCGCCAGCATCCCGGCGACGGCGTCCTCGTCCGCGGCCTCCTCCGCCTCCCCCTCGGGGCGTGTGCGCCGCGCGGCCTCCGCCGCGGACATCGGTCCCAGCAGGCGCAGCAGGTCCGCCACGCCCTCGACCCCGCGGGCGCGCCGGTCGGGCGCGAGCCGCTGCAGCTGGGCCTCGACCTCCGCGATGACCTCGGCGTCGAGCAGCTCGCGCAGCTCCTCCGTGCCCAGCAGCTCGGACAGCAGTGCCGGGTCGAGGGAGAGCGCGGCGGCGCGGCGCTCGGCCAGCGGGGAGTCGCCCTCGTAGATGAACTGGGCGATGTAGCCGAACAGGATGGACTGGCTGAACGGCGAGGGCGCCGTCGTCGTGACCTCCACGAGCCGGACGGCCCGCGAGGCCACCCGCCCCGCGAGCTCCTTGAGCGCCGGGAGGTCGTAGACGTCCTGGAGCACCTCGCGCACGGTCTCCAGGATCACGGGGAACCGCGGGTGCTTCCGCGCCACGTCCAGCAGCTGCGCGGAGCGCTGCCGCTGCTGCCACAGGGGGGTCCGTCGCCCGGGATCACGGCGCGGCAGCAGCAGGGACCGGGCCGCGTTCTCCCGGAACCGGGCCGCGAACAGCGCAGACCCGCCGACCTCCGCCGTGACGATCTCGTCCAGCTCCTCGGCCGTGAACTCGAACAGCTCCGCGCCCGGTGGCTCCGCGTCCATCAGCGGGATGCGCAGCACGATCCCGTCGTCGGCGGCCATCGCCGCGCCCGAGCCGGTCTCCAGCCCGTACCGCTGCGCCAGCCGCGCCCCCACTGCGAGCGCCCACGGGGCGTGCACCGCCATGCCGTAGGGGGAGTGCAGCACCACGCGCCAGTCGCCGAGCTCGTCCGTGAACCGCTCCACCACGAGCGTCTGCTCGGTGGGCAGCACCCCGGTGGCCTCACGCTGGTCCTTCAGGTAGGCCAGCAGGTTGTCCTGCGCCCACGGGTCCAGGCCCGCGGCCCCCAGGCGGGTGCGGCCGGCCTCGGGGTCCGCGTCCAGCTCGCGGCGGAAGCGCCCGACGGCGTCGCCCAGCTCCGCCGGCCGGCCTGCGGCGTCGCCCCGCCAGAACGGGAGCTTGCCGGGCTGCCCGTAGGCGGGCAGCACCAGGACGCGGTCCGCGGTGATGTCCACGATGCGCCAGCTCGTGGCGCCCAGCAGGATGACGTCCCCCACGCGGGATTCGTAGACCATCTCCTCGTCGAGCTCGCCGACCCGGCGTCCGCCGGAGCGGGCCGAGCCCGCGGACGCGGTGCCCGCGGACTCGGCGGTGTCCCCGGCCGCCGCGCCGCCGGGGGTGCCGTCCGCGCCGCCGTCGGAGGCCAGGAACACCCCGAACAGGCCGCGGTCCGGGATGGTGCCGCCCGAGGTGACCGCGAGGCGCTGGGCGCCGGGGCGGGCGGCGAGCGTGCCGTTCTCCCGGTCCCACAGGATGCGCGGGCGCAGCTCGGCGAACTCGTCCGAGGGGTAGCGGCCGGCCAGCAGGTCGAGCACGGACTCGTAGGCGGAGAACGGCAGCGTGGCGAAAGGCGCGGACCGGCGCACGAGGTCGAACCACTCCTGGGCGTCCAGGTCCGCGACGGCGACGGCGGCCACGGTCTGCTGGGCGAGGATGTCCAGCGGGTTGGCGGGGATCCGCAGCGACTCGATGCGCCCGGCCGTCATGCGCTCGGCCACGACGGCGGTGTCCACGAGGTCGCCCCGGTGCTTGGGGAAGAACACGCCGCGGGAGACCTCGCCCACCTGGTGGCCGGCGCGGCCCACGCGCTGCAGACCGGAGGCCACCGAGGGCGGCGACTCCACCTGGATCACCTGGTCCACCGCGCCCATGTCGATGCCCAGCTCGAGCGAGCTCGTGGCCACGACGCAGCGGATCTGGCCGGTCTTCAGCGCCTCCTCCACGATGGCGCGCTGCTCCTTGGACACGGAGCCGTGGTGGGCGCGGGCGAAGTCGGAGACGGTGCCCGATCCGGTGCCGGCCTGCCCGGCCACCTGGGCGGGGCCGTGGAAGCCGGTCGGATCCGGCGTGCGGAAGCCCGGGACGGCGTCCGGGTGCTCGGCTGCGGCGGCGGCCTCGGCGCGGGCCTCCCAGATCTCGTTGAGCCGACCGGTGAGGCGCTCGGCCAGGCGGCGCGAGTTGGCGAACACGAGCGTGGAGCGCCGCTCGGCCACCAGGTCCACGATCCGCTCCTCGACGTGCGGCCAGATGGACCCGCCCGGCACCGCGCCCTCGTCGCCGAGCCCGCCCGTCGAGGAGCCGGGCCCCATGTCGTGGGCCGCGGCGGGGGAGGAGAGGTCCGTCAGGTCCGGCACCGGCACCGTGACCGTCAGGTCCCAGCGCTTGGCCGAGGCGGGCCGCACCACCGTCACCGGCTGCGTGCCGCCGAGGAACCGGGCCACCTCGGCGGCCGGCTCGACCGTGGCGGACAGGCCGATCCGCTGCACCGGCGTGTCCAGCAGGGCGTCCAGGCGCTCGAGGGAGACGGCCAGGTGGGCGCCGCGCTTGGTCCCGGCCACGGCGTGCACCTCGTCCACGATCACCGTGCGGACCCCGGCCAGCGCCGTGCGGGCCTGCGAGGTGAGCATGAGGTACAGCGACTCGGGCGTGGTGATGAGGATGTCCGGCGGATCCTGCTGCAGGCGCCGCCGCTCGGCCGCCGGGGTGTCCCCGGAGCGCACACCCACCCGCACGCGTGGCACGGGCCTGCCCTGGTGCGCGGCGGTCTGCGTGATGCCCACCAGCGGGGCCCGCAGGTTCCGCTCCACGTCCACGCCGAGCGCCTTCAGCGGCGAGACGTAGAGGACGCGGGTGGCCGCCGTCCCCTCGGCGGCAGGCTCGCGCACGAACGAGTCGAGCGCCCAGAGGAAGGAGGAGAGGGTCTTGCCCGAGCCGGTCGGCGCGATCACCAGCGCGTGCCGCCCCGAGGAGATCGCGTCCCACGCGCCGAGCTGGGCCGGCGTCGGGGCCTCGAACGCGCCCGTGAACCAGGCGCGCGTGGGCTCGGTGAACCGGCCCAGGACGACGTCGGCCGCGGGCGTGGCCGAGCCCGCTGCGGTCTCCGCGGGCCCGCTCATGCGTGGTGGTACGGTCGGCCGGCGGAGATCTCCTGGGCTCGGTAGACCTGCTCCGCCAGGATCAGCCGCACGAGCTGGTGCGGGAAGACGAGCGGGGACAGGGACCAGACGCGGTCCGCGCGGGCGTGGACCCGGGCGTCCACCCCGTACGCGCCTCCGATCACCATCGTCACCGGGGCGCCGACGTCGAACCGGCTCTGCAGGTGCCGCGCCAGACCCGGCGAGTCGAACGCCGTCCCCCGCTCGTCCAGCAGGATCAGGTGCTCGTCCGCGCCGACCGCGCCCAGGATCCGGTCCGACTCCTCCGTGCGCGCCGCCTCCTCCTGCCGCGCGGAGTGCGGCAGCAGACGCCACGAGAGGTCGTAGGGCTTCTTGAGGCGACGCTCGTAGCGGTCGATCCCGTCGACGACCCACGCCTCATGCTTCTTGCCGATGGCTAGCACCCGAACAGACATGGCCCCATGATCGCACCGGCCGCGGACACGGTACGGGGGTCGGCCCCCGCCGCTCGGTTACGCTCGCCGGGGCGGGGTGCCTGGCTCCGCACCGGAAGGGGGCCCATGACGTCGGCGACACGGTCCGCGCGGGTGTCCCGCCGCGCCGCGCTCGGCCTCGGGGTCGGCGCCCTCGCGGTGGGCGGGGTGGCCGTCGTCGCCGACCTGGCCGGCGCGCCCGCCGGGCCGCTGGGCGCCAACGCGACGGCCCTGTACGGCATGCGCAGCTCCACCGGCCACACGTACGCGGCCCTGCCCGGGCGCGCCGGACGCATCGACGTGTACCGGCCGCCGGGCCAGGGCCCGTTCCCGGTCCTCGTGTGGAACGCGGGCTCCGGCTGGCGCAGCGATCGCGGCTACAGCGACGGCGCCGACGTCGCCCGCGGCCTGGTCCCGCACGGCTACGCCGTCGCCGCGTTCTCGGTGCGCAGCTCCAAGCAGGGCACGTTCCCTGCCCAGGTGGAGGACGCGACGGCGGCGGTCCGCTGGGTGCGACGCAACGCCCCGGGCCTGCAGCTGGACGCGGGGCGGGTGGCGGTGGCCGGCTCGTCATCGGGCGGCTGGAACGCACTCATGGCCGGCCTCACGGGCGGGCAGGACCTGGACCGGGAGCAGGTGCCGCCGCCCGGCCGGGAGGTGCCCGACGGCGGCCACGCGATCCCGGAGGAGGACCGCGTCCAGGCGATCGTGGACTTCTTCGGCCCCACGGACTTCCTGACGATGAACCGTCAGATGCTCCCGGGCGCGTGCGCGGACTACAACCGCGCGAACCGGCTCGAGCACTGCCACCTCGACGACCGCAGCACCAAGTCGGACATGCTGGGGGTGCCGGTCCTGGCCTCGGGCGGCCTGACCCGGCTGGCCTCGCCGATCACACACGTGCGCCCGGACTCGCCGCCCCTGCTGGTCGTCCACGGGCGCAAGGACGTCACGGTCCCGTGGGGGCAGAGCCTCGAGCTGTACCGGGCCGCCGAGGCCGCCGGACTGCGCACCGCGTTCTACTCGGTGGCCGAGGGCGGCCACGACCTGGGCATGATGACCGCGAAGACCCGCAGCGCGGAGGTGCTCCGCACCGGTGTGCCGGCCAGCGCCGTGCACGCCACCATCTCGTGGTCCGCGGTGGCCTCGTTCCTGGACGCCGTCCTGCCTCGCTGAGCCGGCGGCCGGACCCGCCCCGGCATGGCGAAAGCCCGGGAACACGAGGCTCCCGGGCTTCACATCTGGCGGTGACGGTGGGATTTGAACCCACGGTACGGGGTTACCGTACACAGCATTTCGAGTGCTGCACCTTCGGCCGCTCGGACACGTCACCAGACCAGGACACCCTACCCGAGCCGTGGCGGCGCGCCCAAACCGGTCGCCCGCCGTCGTCGGGCACGGGCGCGTTCAGTCGCGCTGTGCCGCGAAGAACCCCCGCAGCAGCGCCGCGCTCTCCTCGGCGCGGACGCCGGCGCGGACCTGCACCCGGTGGTTGAAGCGGGGGTCGCGGACCACATCCAGCACCGAGCCGCACGCGCCCGCCTTCGGGTCCCACGCCCCGAACACGACGCGCGGGATGCGGGCCAGCAGCAGCGCGCCGGCGCACATGGGGCAGGGTTCGAGGGTCACCACGAGGGTGCAGTCCGTCAGGCGCCAGCCGTCGCCCGCTCCGGCGGCGGCCCGCAGCTCCGCGCCGCGGCGCAGCGCGAGGACCTCGGCGTGGGCGGTGGGATCGTGGTGCTGCTCGCGCTCGTTCCCGACGACGGCCAGGACGGTCCCGTCGCCGGCCACGAGCGCGGCGCCGATCGGCACGTCGCCGGCCGCTCCGGCCGCGCGGGCGGCCCGGAGTGCCAGGCCCATCCACGCGTGCTCCTGCTCGGCCGTGGGCGCGGGGGAGGGGACGGGGGCGGACACGCGGCCAGCCTAGCGGCGGTGTCGGCGCCCCCGCGGGCGCGGGGACGGGCGGAGGGGCGCGCGTGGGCGGTACCGTGGGCGCCATGCGCGTCCACATCGTCGACCACCCGCTCGTGGCCCACAAGCTCAGCGTCCTGCGGGACAAGAAGACCCCGTCCATGATCTTCCGGCAGCTCACGGAGGAGTTCGTGATGCTGCTCGCCTACGAGGCGACGCGCGACGTGGCCATGGAGGAGGTGCGGATCGAGACCCCGGTGACCGAGACCACCGGCTTCCGGCTGGCCCGCCCGCGTCCGCTGGTCGTGCCGATCCTGCGCGCGGGGCTCGGGATGCTGGAGGGGATGACCAAGATGGCGCCGTCCGCCGAGGTCGGGTTCCTCGGCATGGCCCGCAATGAGGAGACGCTGGACATCGTCACCTACGCGGAGCGGCTGCCGGCCGACCTGTCCGGGCGTCACGTGTTCGTCCTGGACCCCATGCTGGCCACGGGCGGCACGCTGATCGAGGCCATCCGCTTCCTCTACCAGCGCGGCGCGGCGCGGGTCACATGCCTCTGCCTGCTCGGAGCGCCCGAGGGCATCGAGCGGTTGGAGGCCTCGCTGGGCGACGTCGAGGTGGACCTGTACCTGGCCGCCGTCGACGAGCGCCTGGACGAGCGGTCCTACATCGTCCCCGGCCTCGGCGACGCCGGCGACCGGCTCTACGGTCTGGCGGAATGACCTGAACGGACCTCCGCGTCCGCCACGAGACGGCCACGGCCCCCGCCCCCACACGGCGGGGGCCGTGGCCGTCTCGCGGGAGCGTCTCCGGCGGGGACGTCAAGCGGAGCCGCGAATGTGTCGTCCATCTAGTGGACGTCGCGGCCCGCTGTGACCCGTCATCACGGCGTCACATGGCAAACCTGGAAGTCGCCTGCATAAATATTCCGCATACTCACTCGTCCTGTGGCGCACCCTGCCCTGTCGAACAATGAAAGAGTTATGCGGGCGAGCCGAGCGGCCGCGCAACGCTATTCCGATCCGCGAATAGTGATGTTGAGCACATTCAGGACTCGTTCTCTCAAATAGTGAGACAAAACCGCGAACGTTACTTGCCAGTCTCCTCGGTGACGTCACATTCTTGTCATGTGACGCCTCGTCCGCCGCACCGACCGAGCGGTGGAGGGGCCATGAGCCGAAAGAGGAGTGGTGGCCATGGGTCAGTCCGCCGGATACGTGCACATCTCCGTCCGCAATGCGCAGCGCCGGGCCGACGGCATGTCCCGCCGAGGCCAGGCCCGCGCAGGCCTGCGCCTGGCCGGTGGCACCGACGCCCCCGACTCCCAGACGGCGCCGACGCCGGTCCTGGCGCCGAACGGCATTCCGGGCCCCCAGGCGGTGGCCCGGGAGAACGAGGCGCGTGGGTTCGTCATCTACGTGGGCATGGACGAGCTGGCCGCCTCGGCCGCCGGCACCTCCCTCACGCGGCTGGCCAACGAGCTGCGCCACTACGTGGAGTCCCTCGTCCCCGGCGCGGAGTCGCACGCCGCCGTCGCCCTGGCCCCCGCCGGCGCGGAGGGCCGCGACCTCGAGGTCGTGCGCCAGGTGCTCGGCGATCCGACCGTGCAGGGCAGCACCCGTCCCGACCTGGCGCAGGCACCGGCCCCCGTGTCCACGCGCCAGCCCGGTGTGCTGATCGACCTGTCCCGGCGCGAGGTGCAGCTGGACGGCGAGTCGCTGAATCTCACCTTCAAGGAGTTCGAGCTCCTGAACTACCTCGTGGAGAACGGCGAGCGCACCGTCGGCCGCGAGGAGCTGCTCGACGCCCTGTGGCGCAACGCCGACGAGGTGCCCAACGAGCGCACCATCGACGTGCACATCCGCCGACTGCGCGCCAAGCTCGGGCGTCTCGCGAACACCGTGCGCACCGTGCGCGGCCAGGGCTACCGCTTCTACCGCCACCCCGAGGTGGTCGTGTGGGCGGCGCCGGAGTACAGCATCTGACCCGCGCCCGCCCGTGTCCGACGACGGCCCCCGCTCACCCGAGCGGGGGCCGTCGCCGTAGCCTGGCCGCATGAGCACCGCCGACGCGAAGACCCTGATCGTCCTCCGGCACGCCAAGGCCGGCTGGCCCGACGCGGCCGACGACCACGCCCGCCCGCTCGCCGAGCGGGGCCACGCCCAGGCGCCCGCCGCCGGTGACTGGCTCCGCGAGCACGACCTCGTCCCGGACGCCGTCGTGTGCTCCGATGCGCTGCGCACCCGTCAGACGTGCGTGTGGGTGTGCGAGCGCCTGGGCGAGCTGGCGCCCACGCCCTACCTGGACCCGCGGCTGTACGGCGCCGACGCGGCGCGGGCCCTGGCCGTCGTCAACGAGACGGAGGAGACCACGCGACGGCTGCTGGTGGTGGGCCACATGCCGTGGGTGCAGGAGCTGGGCATGCGGCTGATGAGCCTGGACTCGGACCAGGACGCGGCGCTGCGCATGAGCGAGCACTACCCGACGCTCGGGATGCAGGTGTTCCGGGTGGAGAAGCCGTGGGCCGAGCTCGACGGCCGCGACGCCGCCCTGACGCACTTCGTGGTGCCGGGGCGCTGACCTCCGCGGCGGCGCGCGTGGGCGCGTGGCGGAGGAGCGCGCCGACATGACGAAGGCCCCGCTCCTGCAGGAGCGGGGCCTTCCGATCGTGCGCCCAAAGGGATTCGAACCCCTGACCTTCTGTTCCGTAGACAGACGCTCTATCCAGCTGAGCTATGGGCGCATCATCCGATCCGCCGGAGCGGCTCGAACTCGTAGAACACTACAGGACCTCGCTGACGAAGTGCAAATCGGCGGTCTGCGGTGGTCTGCGGCGGGGGTGTGGCGGAGGCGCGGTCATGATAGCCGCGCTCGGGTACCATGGCAGGACCGTGCGGCCACAACGATGTGGTGCGCGCTTCGGCGGTGCACGCATCGGAGTGGACGGGACGGAACGGCCCCGGACCCCAATGGGAGGACTCTCGACCATGGCTGACAACGCCACCACCTCGTTCGCGGATCGCGCCCTGGCGGACGCGCCCACGGACTACGCCCAGCTGCGCGAGTGGGTCGCCCAGATCGCAGAGCTGACGCAGCCGGACTCCGTCCAGTGGGTCGACGGCTCCGAGGAGGAGCGCGACCGCCTCACGGACGAGCTCGTGGCGGCGGGCACCCTGACCCGCCTGGCCGAGGACAAGTTCCCCCACTCCTTCGCCGCGTTCTCCGATCCCGCCGACGTCGCCCGCGTGGAGGACCGCACCTTCATCTGCTCCGAGAAGGAGGAGGACGCCGGCTTCACCAACAACTGGATGGACCCGGCGAAGATGCACGGCATCCTCGACGACGCGTTCACCGGCGCCATGCGCGGCCGCACCATGTACGTGATCCCGTTCGTGATGGGCCACCTCGACGCCGAGGACCCGAAGTACGGCGTGGAGATCACCGACTCCGCCTACGTGGTCCTGTCGATGCGCATCATGGCCCGCATCGGCCAGGACGTGCTGGACAAGATGTCCCGCGAGCAGGCCTTCTACGTGCCGGCCGTGCACTCCGTGGGCGCCCCGCTGGAGCCGGGCCAGGAGGACGTGCCGTGGCCGTGCAACGAGACCAAGTGGATCGTGCACTTCCCCGAGGAGCGCTCCATCTGGTCCTTCGGCTCCGGCTACGGCGGCAACGCCCTGCTCGGCAAGAAGTGCTACGCGCTGCGCATCGCCTCCGTGATGGCCCGGGACGAGGCCTGGCTCGCCGAGCACATGCTGATCCTCAAGCTGACCAACCCCGAGGGCCGGTCCTACCACATCACCGGCGCCTTCCCGTCGGCCTGCGGGAAGACCAACCTCGCCCTCATCGACCCCACGATCGAGGGCTGGAAGGCCGAGACCCTGGGCGACGACATCACCTGGATCCGCGCCGGCAAGGACGGCGAGTTCCGCGTGATCAACCCGGAGACCGGCTACTTCGGCGTCGCCCCCGGCACCGGGTGGTCCACCAACCCGAACGCCATGCGCGCGATCTCCAAGGGCAACTCCATCTTCACCAACGTCGCCCTCACCGACGACGGCGGCGTGTGGTGGGAGGGCATGACGGACGAGGTCCCCGAGCACCTCACCGACTGGCGCGGCAACGACTGGACGCCCGAGTCCGGCACCCCGGCCGCCCACCCGAACTCCCGGTTCTGCACGCCCATCGAGCAGACGGACATGCTGGCCGACGAGTACCGCGACCCGCGGGGCGTGAAGCTGGACGCCATCCTGTTCGGCGGCCGCCGCAAGACCACCGTGCCGCTGGTGACCGAGGCCTTCGACTGGGAGGACGGCATCCTCAAGGGCGCCACCCTCTCCTCGGAGACCACCGCGGCCGCCGCCGGCGCCGTGGGCGTCGTGCGCCGCGACCCGATGGCCATGCTGCCGTTCCTCGGCTACGACGCCGGCGACTACCTGGCCCACTGGGTCAGGGAGTCCGGCAAGGCCGACCCGGAGAAGCTGCCGCGCATCTACCTGGTCAACTGGTTCCGCCGCAACCGCGACGGCGGCTTCGCCTGGCCCGGCTTCGGCGAGAACTCCCGCGTCCTGAAGTGGATCGTGGAGCGCCTCGAGGGCAAGGCCGAGGCCGAGGAGACCCCGATCGGCCTCGTGCCGGCCGCGGGCTCGCTCGACCTGTCCGGCATCGAGGTGTCGGCCGAGGACCTCGAGGACGCCCTCAAGGTCGACGCCGCGGAGTGGGCCGAGGAGAACGAGCAGATCGAGCAGTGGCTCGGCCGGTTCGGCGAGTCCCTGCCCCAGGCCATCCGCGACCGCTTCGAGGCGCAGAAGGCCCGGTTCGCCCAGGCCTGAGCCCCGCCGCACGCGGAACGGCCCGCACCCCGTGAGGGGTGCGGGCCGTTCCGCGTTCCAGGGCCGGATCAGGCGGCGAGCCAGAGGTCCGGGCCGAAGATCTCGTAGCGGATGGACCTCGCGGGCACGCCGGCGTCGATCAGCTTCGAGCGGGTGGACTGCATGAACGCGAGCGGGCCGCACAGGATGTAGTGCCCGTCGCGGGGCAGTTCGACGTCGTCGAAGTGCATCACACCCTCGACGGTCGTGACGCCCTCGGGGTCCTGTTCGGGTCGCACCCCGAGGAAGAGGCGGGCGTCGCCGTGCGGCAGCGCCGCCAGGGACTCCGCCACCTGTTCCCGCAGGGCCACGGCCTCCCAGGACGCGTCGCCGTGGAAGAGGAGGACCTGGCGGTCCGAGCCCTGCCGGGCGAGGGCGTCCAGGATCGCCGCGGCCGGGGTGATGCCGATGCCGGCGGTCGCCAGGACCAGGGGAGCGGTGGAGTCCTCGTCCTCGAGGGTGATGTCGCCGTAGGGGTTGGACAGCTCGATGACGTCGCCGACCTCCACGTTCTGGATGAGCACGGGCGAGACCTCGCCGCCCTCGTCCAGCTTCACGGTGATGACGCGCTCGGTGGCGGACCCGGCCTTCTCGGAGAGGGAGTACTGGCGGCACTGGCGCAGGCCGTCCTCGACCTTCAGTCGTACGGACACGTAGCCGCCGGCCTTGCCGCGGGTTTGCGGGGTGTCGTCGGCCGGCTCGAAGCGGAAGGTGACGGCCGCGTTGCCGGTGGGCTCCTTCGCGACGACCTTCCAGTCCGTCCACATCCTGTCGTTGGCCTGCTGGGCGTAGAGGCCCTTCTCGATCTTGATGAGGGCGTCGGCCATGAGCCAGTAGACCTCGGTCCAGGCGTCGGCCACCGCGGGGGTGACGGCGTCGCCGAGCACCTCGCCGATGGCCCAGAAGAGGTTCTCGTAGACGATCGGGTACTGCTCCTCGACGATGCCGAGCGCGGTGTGCTTGTGGGCGATGCGGGAGAGGACCGCCTCGGGGAGCGTGTCCGGGTGCTCGAGCAGGTGGACGGCGAAGTGCACGATGGATCCGGCCAGGGCCTGGGCCTGCTCGCCGTTGCGCTGGTTGGCGCGGGAGAAGACGCCGTCGAGGAGCTCGGGGTGGGCCTCGAACATGTGGGCGTAGAACAGGGGCGTGATCTCCGGCATGTGCTCGGCGACGACGGCGGCCGTGGCCTCGATGACGGGGTGGGACTTCTCGGACAGCACGGGAGTCTCCGTCTCCTCGGTGGCGAATCTTGCGCTGCCTTTGCCAGATTACACCCGGCCGTCGCCGTCGGGAACTCGCCCCCGGGCCGTTCCCTCAGTGCGCCACGGGGATCTCCGGCAGGCCCAGCAGCACGGGCCCGCCGACAGGCCCGGCGCTCACCAGATCCCGGATCCGCACGGTGTCGAGCTCGGCGAGGAAGGCCTCGCGTGCGCGGTGCAGGGCGCCGCGCAGGCGGCAGTCGCCGGCGTAGGGGCACGCCACCCCGGAGTCGCGCCCGGCGCAGTCGATCACCTCGTCGCGGCTGCTCAGCGTGCGCACGAGCTCGCCCACACGCTGGTCCAGACCGGCCGCGGCGATCATGGCCCCGCCGTGCCGACCGCGCAGCACCTCGATGGTCCCGCGGCGACGCAGCTCGGCGACCGCCTTGATCACGTGGTTGTAGGGCACCTGGATCCGGTCCGCGATCTGCTGACTGGTGAGCCGTTCCCCCTCGGCCGCCGCGAGCGTCATCAGCACACGCAGGCAGACGTCGGTGTAGGCGCTCAGCTTCATCCCGCCATCATCCCACCGGTGCACGGCGCCGCCGCGCCTGCGGTGTCCGGGCCGGTTGGCATACTGACGCCATGGACGCCACCTCGCACCCCGACGCCGGCCCCCGCCTCCCCGAGACCTCCGCGCCGGGGGGCGACGCCGCGCTGCACGAGGAGGCCCTGGCCGTCCTGCGTCGGCTCGTGGACCGGCCGGACGCGCGATTCAAGGACGGGCAGTTCGAAGCGATCGACGCGCTCGTGGCCCACCGCCGCCGCGCCCTGGTGGTGCAGCGCACCGGCTGGGGCAAGTCCGCCGTGTACTTCGTGGCCTCCCTCCTGCTGCGCGCCCGCGGCGCGGGGCCCACGCTGATCGTCTCCCCGCTGCTCGCGCTCATGCGGGACCAGGTCGCGGCCGCCGCCCGGGCGGGCGTGCGCGCGGTGTCCGTGAGCTCGGCGAACGCCACGGAGTGGGACGAGGTCCGCGCCCGGCTCGCGGCGGACGAGGTGGACGTGCTGCTGATCTCGCCCGAGCGCCTCACGAACCCCCGGTTCCGGGACGAGCAGCTGCCGGACCTCGTGGCGCGCATGGGCCTGCTCGTGGTGGACGAGGCCCACTGCATCTCCGACTGGGGGCACGACTTCCGGCCGGACTACCGCCGCATCCGGGACCTGATCGGGCTGCTGCCCGCCGAGGGGCCGCGCGCGGTGCCCGTGCTGGCCACCACCGCCACGGCCAACGCCCGTGTGGTGGCGGACGTGGTGGAGCAGCTCGGCGTCGCCTCCGAGCAGGACGTGTTCGTGCTCCGCGGCCCCCTGGCCCGCGCCTCGCTGCGCCTGGGCGTGCTGCGCATGCCCAGCCCGGCCGCGCGCCTGGCCTGGCTCCTCGACCACCTCGGGGACCTGCCGGGCTCCGGGATCGTCTACGCCCTCACCGTCTCCGCCGCCGAGGACACGGCGCGCGCCCTGCGCGAGGCGGGGCACGAGGTGGTCGCCTACACGGGCCGCACGGACCCGGAGCGTCGCGCCGAGATCGAGGAGGACCTCAAGGCCAACCGGGTGAAGGCCGTCGTGGCCACCTCGGCGCTCGGCATGGGCTTCGACAAGCCGGATCTGACGTTCGTGGTGCACCTCGGTGCGCCGGGCTCCCCCGTGGCGTACTACCAGCAGGTCGGCCGCGCCGGCCGCGGGACGGACCACGCGGACGTGCTCCTGCTGCCCGGGCCCGAGGACCGTCGCATCTGGGAGTACTTCGCCACCGCCTCCATGCCGGACGAGGAGCAGGCGCGCGCCGTGCTGGGGGCGCTCGCGGACCACGGCGGGGCCCTCTCCGTGGCGGCGCTCGAGCCGGCCGTGCGGATCAAGCGCACCTCCCTGGAGCTGCTGCTCAAGGTCCTCGCCGTGGACGGGGCGGTCGAGCGGGTGGGCGGCGGCTGGCGCGCCACCGGGCGGGAGTGGACGTACGGCGCCGAGCGGTACGCCCGCGTGGCCGAGGCCCGCCGGGCCGAGGAGCGGCTCATGCTCGACTACCAGACCACGGACCGGTGCCGCATGGAGTTCCTGGCCCGCACCCTGGACGACCCCACTGCCGCGCCGTGCGGCCGCTGCGACGTCTGCGCCGGCCCCTGGTACCCGACGGGTTCGGACGGGGCGGCGCGTGAGCGCGCGGAGGCCGCCCTGCGCCGCACCGGTGTGCCGATCGAGCCCCGTCGCATGTGGCCTTCGGGCATGGACCGGCTGGGCGTGCCCGTCAAGGGGCGCATCGCGTCCGAGTCGCAGGCCGAGGAGGGCCGCGCGCTCGCCCGCCTGACGGACCTCGGGTGGGGCACCGTCCTGCGGGACCTGCTGGACCGGGAGGACGCCCCGGTGCCGGAGGAGGTCCTGCGGGGCGCCGTCGACGTCCTGGCCGGCTGGGGGTGGCGGACGCGGCCGATCGCCGTCGTCGCGATGCCCTCGCGCACCCGCCCGCAGCTGGTGGGGTCGTTCGCCGAGGGGATCGCCCGGATCGGCCGGCTGCCGTTCCTCGGTTCGCTCGAGCACGCGCGCGGCGGCCCCACGGCCGGGCCGGGCGGCAACAGCGCCTACCGGCTCGGGTCCGTGTACGGCCGGTTCGCCGTCCCCGAGGCGATGGCGCAGATGCTGCGCACCGCCCCGGACGCCGGCCGGCACGGCCCCGTGCTGCTCGTCGACGACCTCGTCGACTCGCGGTGGTCGCTCGCCGAGGCCGCGCGGGTGCTGCGCGAGGCCGGCGCGCAGGGGGTGCTGCCGCTCGCCCTCGCCCAGGCCGGATGAGCCGCCGCGGTCAGCGCTCCGCGCGGACGATCGCCAGCACGGCGTCGCGGAGCGCCTCCATGGTGCCGGCCGTGCGGGCCTCGCCGTTGTAGCGCAGGAACGGCTCCGTGTTGGACGGGCGCAGGTTGAACCACCACGTGCCGTCCTGGGCGGCGACCGTGGTGCCGTCCATGCGGGTCACCGTGGTGGCCACCCCGGCGAAGTCCTCGTGCACGGCCTGGCCCTCGCCGACGCCCTCGCCCACGGCGGGGGCGAACTGCGCCACCACCGCGGCCACGGCGGCGTCCTTGTCCTCGACCTGCGAGTTGATCTCTCCGGAGGCCACGTACGGCTCGTACTCCTCGGCCAGCTCGGACAGCGGCTGCTCCTGGCCGCCCAGGGCCGCCAGCACGTGCATGGCCGCCAGCATGCCGGTGTCCGCGTTGAAGAAGTCGCGGAAGTAGTAGTGCGCGGAGTGTTCGCCGCCGAACACGGCGGACTCGGCGGCCATGACCGCCTTGATGAAGGAGTGGCCCACGCGGGTCTCCACGGCCCGGCCCCCGTCGGCCGCCACGAGCTCGGGGACGGCGCGGGAGGTGATCAGGTTGTGGATGACCACGGGGGTCTGCTCGCCGTCGGCCTTCGCGCGGGCGATCTCGCGGCGGGCCACCAGGGCGGTGATCGCGGAGGGGGAGACCGGGGCGCCCTGCTCGTCGATCACGAAGCAGCGGTCGGCGTCGCCGTCGAAGGCCAGGCCGATGTCCGCGCCGTGCTCCACGACGGCGGCCTGCAGGTCCCGCAGGTTCTCCTGCTCCAGCGGGTTGGCCGGGTGGTTCGGGAAGGTGCCGTCCAGCTCGAAGTAGAGCGGCTCGATCTCCAGCGGCAGGGCGGCCAGCTCGGCGTCGCCGAGGACGGCCGGGGTGGTCTTGCCCGCCATGCCGTTGCCCGCGTCCACCACGACCTTCAGGCGGCGCACCCCCGTCAGGTCCACGAGCGAGCGCAGGTACGCGGCGTAGCCGGGGAGGATGTCCTCCTCCGTCACGGTGCCGACCGTCTCGGCGGCGGGGATCTCACCGGCGTCGAGGTAGGCCTGGGCCGCGTCGCGGATCTCGAACAGCCCGGTGTCCGAGGAGACCGGCACGGCGCCGGCCTGGGCCATCTTCATGCCGTTGTACTCGGCCGGGTTGTGCGAGGCGGTGAACACCACGCCCGCGGCCTGCTTCACGCCCGCCGCGTAGTAGAGCATGTCCGTGGAGATCAGCCCCAGGGTGACGACGTCGGCGCCGCGGCGCGTGGCGCCCTCGGCGAAGGCCGTCATGAACGCGGGCGAGGAGGGGCGCATGTCCCCGCCGACCAGCACGGTCTGACCGGCCAGGCCCAGCACGTCCACGAAGGCCGCGCCCACCGCGCGGACGCTCTCCGCCGTGATGGACTCGCCCACGATGCCGCGGACGTCGTACGCCTTGAAGGAATCGTGCAGGTCGAGGGAGGGGGTCGAGGTAGTCACTCGACCGATCGTAGTGGACAGCCTGGATACAGTGATGGCGTGCCCCCGACCACTTCGCCCCCGCCCGCGGGGCCCCCGGCCGTTCCGCCGTCGGGTCCCGCGCCGGCCGCCCCCGGGGAGCCCGCGTACCGCAGGCTGCTGATCGGGCTGTTCCTGGCCGGGGTGGCCACGTTCGCCCAGCTCTACTCCCCGCAGGGCCTGCTGCCGCTGGTCAGCGACGACCTGGGCGTTCCTGCGGACCGCGCCGCCCTGCTCGTCTCTGCCGGCACGCTCGGCCTCGCCCTGTCGGTGGTGCCGTGGTCCGTGGCCGGGGACCGATGGGGCCGCCGACGCGCCATGGTGGTCTCGATGGTCTCCGCCAGCGCGTGCGCGCTCGCGGGCGTCCTCGCGCCCACGTTCGAGGCCATGCTCGGCCTGCGCCTGCTCGAGGGCATGGCGCACGGGGGCGTCGCGGGACTCGCCGTGGCACTGCTGGCGGAGGAGGTGGCCCCGCACGCGGTCGCGGCGGCCGCCGGCACCTACATCGCCGGCACCACCCTCGGCGGGCTCTCCGGCCGGCTCCTCGCCCTGCCCGTCGCGGAGGCGTCCTCGTGGCGCGGCGGGATGCTGGCCGTCACCGTGGTCGGGCTGCTGTGCACGGTCGGCTTCCTGGCGATCACGCCGCGTGCCCGGCGTTTCACGCCGTCGCCCACCTCCCCGGCGACGCTCGTGCGCATCGTGCGCGGTCACCTGCGCTCGCCGGAGCTCGTCGCCGTCTACCTGCAGGGGGCGCTGCTGATGGGCGGGTTCGTGGCGCTGTACAACTTCGTGGGGTACCGCCTGCTCGACCCGCCGTTCTCTTGGACGCCGACGGCGGCCGGCCTCGTCTTCCTCGCCTATCTCGCGGGCACGTGGTCGTCGCCGCGCGCGGGCTGGCTGGCCGCGCGGGTGGGCCGGCTGCCCGTCCTGGCCGGCGCGACGGCGGCCATGGCCGCGGGCGTCGCCCTCACGTTGGTCCCGCATCCGGCGGTGCTGGTGCCCGCCCTCGTGCTCGTGACGGGCGCGTTCTTCGCCGCCCACGCCGTGGCCTCCGCGTGGTCCGGGACGGCCGCCCCCACGGGCCGCGCCCAGTCGACCTCCCTGTACAACTTCGCGTACTACGCCGGCTCGAGCCTCTTCGGCTGGCTGGGCGGCGTGTTCCACGAGTCCCACGGGTGGCCGGGGACGGTGCTGATGGTCCTGGCCCTGGTGCTGACCGCCCTGGCGAGCGCCGTCGTCGTGCTGCGCGGGCGCGGGACGGCCCCGGCGCGCTGAGCCGGGGCCGTCGTCGGGGCGGGTGTCAGTGGGTCGACCCGCCGGTCACCAGCCGAGGGCCTCGGCATCCGTGCCGGTGGCGGACCGGGCCTGGTCACGCCAGGCGGCGAGGACCTCCGGGTCCTGCAGCTCGAGCCACGCGATCATCTGCTGGTAGGTCACGCAGTAGGTGTCCTCCTCGACGCAGACCTCCCGCATGACCTTCTCCACGGCCGGGTTGAACGCGTTGAGACCCCAGTCGTTGAAGTGGTTGCCGAAGACCAGCGGGGCGCGGTTGCCCGCGAACGCCGAGTCGTACATGTAGCGGTAGGTGCGGTACTGGAAGTCGGTGAGCCGGGCGACGTCCTCCGGGATGTCCTTGCCGCCGTTGCCGGAGATCCAGAAGTTGTAGTCCATCGCCATCACGAACGGGCTGGTCGCACCCTTCTCGGCGAGCACGGGGGACCAGGTCATCGGCATCTCGAACTCCCAGATCCCGTCCTCCTGGTAGGGCCAGGCGACGCCGGAGGTGGCCGCGGCACGCGACGTGTCGTACTCGATTCCGTTGTCCTTCCACATCGGGACGAGCTGGTCCCACTCCCCGTCGAGGCAGGGCAGACGTCCGCCCTTGACGTCCTCGGGGGTGACCTCCAGCGCCGGCAGGGAGCTGCCCGGGTTGTAGGCGCCGGGGTCGGAGAGGATGTCCGCGAACGAGCCGTACTCCTGCTCCCATTCGGCCGTGGACCACTGGTCGCCGCCGTATGTCGCAAGGGCGCACAGGTGGCCCGCGTAGTGGGTGCCGATCTCGTGGCCGGCGGCGTGGGCCGTGTTGATGTTCTCGATGCGCTGCGCCACCTCGGCCTCGTCGCCGCCGAACTCCGTGCCCACGTAGCCGGGCGTGTTGCCGGGCGCCGTGTAGTTCTCCCGGTTGGCGGTCTCGATGAGGTTGATCGCGGACTGGAACACCGTGAACTTCGCGTCGGAGTCCGCCGCCGCGTCCAGGAAGGTCTTCCAGCGCGCGTCCTGACGGCCGCCGTCGAAGGAGAAGAGGACGAACTGCGGCGGGCGCTCCTCCGCCGTGAAGGCCCGCATCGGCACGCCCTCATGGGAGCGGGCGGCCAGGGGGACCGCGGGGTCCGCGGCGGCCGACGGCGAGCCCTCGCCGGACGACGCCGCAGCCTGTGAGGAGGCCGCATCCGAGGACCGTCCCTGCGACGACGAGGCCTCCGATCCGTCCGCAGATGCGGGCGACGAGACGGCAGCGTCCGTGGCGCCCGAGGACCCGGCCGTCGTCCCCTCGTCCCCCTGCGGGGCGGCACAGCCGGCCAGCACGAGGGCGAGCGCCACCGACGTCCCCCACCAGCGGCGTCGCCGGGGCGAGGGGGTGTCGACGGTGCGGGCGGACGGGCGGGGGAAGGACATGCGGTCTCCTGGCTCGGTCGAGTGGCGGGCGGAGTGTCTCCTCCAGGGCCGCCGTGGCCCGACACGGAGGACTCCACATTCCACCGTAGGGGAGGCCCCCCGGTGGCCCTGGAGCCCTGGCAGAACTGTGACCAGGTTGTGATGTGGCGCCGCGGCCGCCGGCATGGCCCTCGCGGGCCACACCTAGAATGGAGGCATGGAATATCTCGTCCCTGTCCTCGCGGTGGTCGTCATCGGCGCCCTCGCGTTCGCCGCCGCCCGGTGGATGTCGGCCGGTCGAGCGCGTCAGGCGGGGGACCCGCGCACGCCGTCCGGTCGCGGGCTGGACATCGGACCGGAGCGGGCGCGTCTGGCGGCGGGGCTGCTGGACGAGGACGCCCATCGGCGCGTGTACGGGCACATCGCCCAGAGCCGCGTGATGGAGGCCGTGCGCGACTACCGCGCCCACACGGGACGCGGCCTGAAGGACGCCGTCATGGACGTGCAGTCCCTCGCCGTGCATCCGCAGGTCTACTCCGAGCCGGTGCAGGAACCGGACGCCACGTCCGCCGGAGTCGCGGGGCCCGTTCCCGCCGACCATGGGGAGCCCCACCGGGACGACGCGGCCCCGGCCGAGACCCCCGGGCCGGAGCGGCCCGGACAGGATCCGAGTGGGCGGAGGGAGCCGGACGCCCAGACGACCGAGGGCGAGACCTCTGGCGCCGTGGCCGAGGACGACGCCCGGCAGGACGCCGACCACGACTCAGCAGCGCCGCGTCCGACGGCGCCGCCCGCCGACGAGCTGACCACCCTGACCGTCCCGGCCGAGTGGACCGCCTCCCCTGCCGAGGAGGAGTTCCCCTTCGAGGTCGAGGTGATGCGGGGGACGGAGTCCGTCCGCCTCTCCTCGCAGGACCTGCCGCCGTGGCTGCGCGACCAGCTCTCCGCCATGGTGCGGGACGGCAACCTCGAGTCCGCCGCCGTCCAGCTGTCCAGCCACTCGGAGCTCTCCGTCCCGGAGGCGTACGAGCTGCTGCGCCGCATGCGCGAGCGTCGCGGGGAGGGCTAGTCACCAGCCGGTCGCCATGTCAGGTCGCCGCGCGCAGACGCGAAGAGGGCCGGAATCGCGTGGATTCCGGCCCTCTCTGGCGGAGACGGGGGGATTTGAACCCCCGGCCCGACTTTCGCCGAGCCCTTCATTAGCAGTGAAGTCCATTCGGCCGCTCTGGCACGTCTCCTCCGTCCGGCGCGCCTCGCACGGGGCGACGCGCGGTCAGACCGGTCCAGCTTAGCGCGCCAGGCCAGGGCAGGGCAAAGGAGCGACGTGCTCACGGTCGGACCACCACCGCGCACGAGCGGGGCCCCGGATCCATGGATCCGGGGCCCCGCGTGATCTGTCAGCCGTCCGGCCTGAGGCCGACGCGTCCGTTCAGATCAGATGCGATCCTTGCGGTCGTTGCGGCCGTCGAGGTCGCGATCGGTGGCGTCGCCGTCGACCTTGACGTCCTCGTGGCGGACCTCCTCGGTCACCGTCTCGGTGTCCTGCACCTGGCGCTTGCCCAGGGAGACCTTCTCGGCGTCCACGGTCTTGTTGACGACCGGGGTCTCCTCGTAGGTGGTCACCTCGACGTCGCCGTCGCGGCCGGCGGTGCGGGCCTCGGCGGAGTTCGGGTCGACGGACTCGCGCTCCACCACGACCTCCTCGCGGGTGACGGGCACCTCGACGGTCTCGGTGGTGGTGTAGGCCTGCTTGCGCAGACGGACGCGGCCGGAGGCGCGGCGCTCGGTGCCGACGTTCAGGTGCTCGTCCTTGACGACGACGGAGTCGGCGTCGGTCACGTCGCGGCGGTCATGGTCGGCCACGTCGCGGCGGTCGCGGTCGGTCACGTCGTGGCGGTCGCCGTCCACGACGGCCTCGTCGCGGCGGTCGGCCACGCCGGCCACGCCCGCAGTGCCAGCCACGCCAGCGGCGCCGGCGTCGGTGCGCACGTCGTCACGACGCACGTCGCCGTCGTAGTCCGCGGCGGAGTACTCCATGGAGTAGTACTCGTAGATGCGCTGCTCCTCCTCGGGGGTCAGCGAGCCGTCCGCGTCCACGTTCGGAGCATCCTTCACGAAGGACTTCTCGAAGGGCACCGTGATGCCGTCGGCCGTGGTCTGGGCCTGCTGCAGCGGGACGAAGGTCTCGCGGGCGCCGAACAGGCCGGTCTTCACCGTGACGAAGGTGGGCTCGTTGGTGACGTCGTCGAGGTAGACCTGACCGACGGAGCCGATCTTGTCGCCGTCGGTGGCGAAGACGGTGGAGTTCTGCAGCTGGTCGAGAGCGTTGCGGTCCATGAGGAATTCTCCTTCTGAATCGGTGTTTTGTTGCCTTACGCTCATTCACAATTCCCCATGGGCCCGAGTGGCGTCAACCATCGGCCCCCCAGATTCCTAATTCCCAGACTTCTCTCAGAATCTCGGTGCGATCCGCATGATTCCGCGGATTCTCCGTCCGGCCCTGCTGTAGATCCTGGGGGATCGGTGGGAGTGTGGCGCAAGCGGTCCGCGACCCTTGACGGCCACCGATATTGTGTGGAATACGCGCGCCGCAGGCGTGAATAACGATCCCGAGGAGAGTGGAGGCCCCATGTCCGAGCCCCTGGTGGCCGATCGCCGCCTCGCAGTGGTGGGAGCGGGCCCCCGCGGCGTCATGCTGCTGGAGCGGATCCTCGCCCGACTCGAGGGCGCGGCCCCGGACGCACACCCTCGGCGGATGCGCATCGACGTCGTGGACCCCTATCCGCCCGGGCCAGGGCGGGTGTGGCGCACTGACCAGTCCGAGCTGTACCTCATGAACACCCCCGCGTTCTTCCCGA
This sequence comes from Micrococcus sp. 63XJN7_8_ISO-PGPR-S23-253, assembly GCF_056173425.1. NCBI lineage: Bacteria > Bacillati > Actinomycetota > Actinomycetes > Micrococcales > Micrococcaceae > Micrococcus > Micrococcus sp. 63XJN7_8_ISO-PGPR-S23-253. Next base: position 2,050,242 of record NZ_CM149673.1, on the reverse strand, counting down.
CCGCGTGCGCCGCCGACAACCCCGGTCTGCGCCCCTCCACCGCCGCCCAGACCTTCGACCAGTGGCGACGCGTGCACCCGGAGGCCAGCCTCGGCGTGCGCCGCCACCAGTACCCGGCCCGTGCGGTCTACGGGCGCTACCTCCGGCATCTGTACAAGGACGTCGTCGCCGGGCTGCGCGCCCGTCCCGAGGTCGCCGAGGTCGTCGAGCACCGCGCCGAGGCCACCGCCCTGCACCCCCGGCCCGACGGCGGTGCCCGCCTGGAGCTGCGGGACGCCGACGGCGCGGTCGCCGCGCTCGACGCGGACGCCGTCGTGCTCTGCCTGGGCCATCAGCCGGCGGAACTCAGCCCCGGCCAGAACCGGATGGCCGCCGCCGCGCGGGGCCGGGACGAGCTGCACTACCAGGGCCCGCAGATCCCCTCGGACGTGGACTGGGAGACCCTGGAGGCCGGGGCGGACGTCCTCGTGCGGGGCATGGGCCTGAACGCGTTCGACCTGCTGGCCCAGCTCACCCAGGGCCGGGGCGGGGTGTACCGCCGCACCGGCGACGGACCCGGCCGGGCCCTGCGGTACGAGCCGTCGGGGGACGAGCCGCGCCTGCACCTGATGTCCCGCCGCGGCATCCCGTACCTGCCCAAGGCGGAGGTGGACGCCTTCGTGCCCCGCGGCGTCACCCTCAGCTACCTCTCCGACGCCGCCGTGGACGCCCTCGCCGCCCGGCACGGGGCCCTGGACCTCGCCGAGCACCTCTGGCCGCTGCTGCACCGCGACGTGGTCCGGCACTACTACGCCACGCTCGTCCGGGCCCAGCCCGAGATCCTCGGCGGCCCCGTCGAGGCGCGCCGGTTCCTCGGGGAGCTCGTCGGCCAGCTCGAGGAGGCCGGCCGCGGCGCCCCCGTGACCTCCGCGCACGCCGAGGAGCTCCTCCAGCGGTACGCCCCCGGCCGCCGCTTCCTGGACATCCTGGCCTATGGGTCCCCGTTCGAGGACGCCGTGTTCGCCTCCCATGAGGACTATCAGCGGGCCGTCGCGGACCTCATGGAGCAGGCCTGCGTGGAGGCCGCCCTCGGGGAGGAGTCCCCGTTCATGATGGCCGTCGGCGCGCTCCATGCCGGCCGACTGCGGATCAAGGCGTGGATCGCCGAGGGCCGGATCGCCGAGGCCTCCCGCATCCGGGACGTCCAGGGCTGGTTCGAGCCGCTGGCCGAGGGCCTCGCCTCCGGCCCGCCCCTGTGGCGCGTCGAGCAGATGCTCGCGGTGCACCGGGCCGGCCTGCTCACCTGGGCCGGCCCCGCGCCCGTGGTCGAGGCCGAGGACCACGGCTTCACCGCCCGCAGCCCCCAGGTGGGAGCGCAGGACTCGCTGGAGCCCGCCGTCGTCGAGGGGGCCTGGCTGGTGGAGGCCATGATGCCGCCCAACCGCGTGCAGGCCGCCGCCTCCCCGCTGGTCCGTCAGATGCTGGCGGACGGTGTCGCCGCCGCCGGGACGTGGGAGGACGAGGAGGGCGTGCGGGTGCCCGCCACCGGCTTCGACGTCACGGCCCGCCCGTACCGGCTGCGGGCCTCGGACGGCACGGTCCACGCGGACGTGTTCGTGCTGGGCCTGCAGCTCTCGGGCGTGCAGTGGGGCACCGCGATCGCGGCCGAGGCCGGGGCCGATCCGGCCGGACGTGCCCTCTTCCTCGCCGACGCCGACGCCGCCGCGGCGGCCGTGCTCGCCGGCTGAACCCCACGACGACGGCGGGGCCGCCCGGGTGGATCCCGGACGGCCCCGCCGTCGTCATGCCGGGTGCGGCGCCCCGCGCCCCGTCAGGGACGGGCCGGCCCGCGGCCCTTGCCGGGGTGCTCCGGGCCGTGGCCCTTGCCGGGGTGCTCCGGGCCGTGGCCCTTGCCCGGATGGTCACCGCCGTGGCCCGGGGTCGCGCCGATGCAGCGCAGCCACTCGCGCACGGAGTTCGCGGGCTTGCCGGGCACGCCGCGCGGATCGGTCACGCCGTCGCAGGTCTCACCCGGGGTGGGTTCCGGCTCCGGCTCCGGGGTCGGCTCGGTCACGGGCACGTCGAGCTGGAGGCCCACCAGGATCGGGTTGTGGTCCGAGGACCGCCACTGGTCCGCGGAGTACAGGTCCTCGGCCACGTAGTTGTGGCGCGAGTACTCCAGGGCCACGGATTCGTTCGCGTTGATCATCCAGATGTCCTGGCCGGTGATCGCCGCGGCCGCGGACGGCGAGGCGTAGATCCCGTCCAGGCTGCCGACGGCGCCGCCGAACGCGTAGGAGTACTCGCCCGTGAGCGCACCCTGGGAGACGTACCCGGCCGCCTCGAGCACGCGGATCGGGTCCTCCTTCTCGTAGGCGTTGAAGTCGCCCATCAGCAGGACGCGGTCGGTGCCGGTCTCGGCCTTCATGCGCTCGGCGAAGGCCACGAGGGCCTCGGCCTGGCCCACGCGGTCCGCGTTGTACGCGCCCTGGCCGTCGCCGGAGTCCACGTTGCCCCCGGTCGCACCGGAGCCGCCCTTGGACTTGAAGTGGTTGGTGATCGCCACGAACTCGGTGCCGGCCGCCCCCTCGGACGTGCCGTCGGCGGCGCGGAACAGCTGCGCCATCGGCTCGCGTGCGTTGTCGAAGTTCGTCTGGTCGTCCAGGATCACCGACTCGCCCACCGGGGTGACCTCGGCCGGCTGGTAGATGAACGCGGAGCGGATGACGTCCTCGTCCGCGAGCGCGGGGCGCTCGGCCGGGGAGGCGACGAAGGCCCAGCGCTGCTCGCCGGCCTGCGCGTTGAGGGCCTCCACGAGGTGGGCCAGCGCGTGGTCCCGGTCGAGGCCGAACTTCTCGGAGTTCTCGATCTCCTCGAGCGCGACCACCGACGTGTCGAGACCGTTGATCGCGGCCGCGATCTTCTCCTGCTGACGGGCGAACGCCTCGGGGGTGTAGGCGCCGCGCGGCAGGCAGCCGTTCGTGGTGACGGGGGTGCCGGCGCGGTCGCGGTAGGCGCTGCAGCCGGCCACGTCCTGGCCCAGGGTCGTGAAGTAGTTGAGCACGTTGAAGCTGCCGACGGTGACGTTGCCGCCGACCGCCTCGGGGGCGGCCTCGGCCGGGCGGGTGTCCTCGATCGTCACAGGCTGGACGGCGGCCGCCGTGGCGTCGGTGAGGTGGCCCAGCGGCTGGAAGGACCACGCGTCGAAGCGCCAGTCGAGGATGACTCCGGTGGTGAACTCCAGGCCCGCGCCCACGCGCACCGGCTGGTCCGCGTCCAGGTACGGCAGCGGGTTCTGGTTGCCCGGCGAGCGCATGAAGTTCGTGGTGGCCCCGTCGTCGAGGACGATCAGCTGCTGCGCGTTGGCGGCCGCGACGGCCTGCGCCTCGGCGCCGGGCAGCGCCACGGACGTCGGGTTGTCCAGCGGCGTGGTGCCGGGGACGATGCCGAGGGAGCCGTACTGGTTGAGGGAGTAGTTGTCCGTGACCGTCCAGTCGCCCTGCGGGGCGAGGACCATGCCCTCGAGCGCCTCACGGTCGGCCTCCTCCAGCGGGAACTCCACCGGCGTGGGGGCCACGGCGCCGGGCTCGGCGACCGGCAGCACGCCGCCGGCGGCGACCTTGATCTGCGTGAGGCCGTAGTGCTCGGCCGCTTCGCCCGTGACCTGGACGTGGTCGCCGAGCGTCACGGAGCCGACCGTGTCCGGCGAGTACACGAACACGCCGTCGGAGGCGCCCGGGGTGGCGTCGGGGGTGTCGCCGCCGGTGCTGGCGGTCTGGATGTAGTAGCCGTCGTAGCCGCCCGTGGAGTACACGGCGGTGACGACGCCGGTGGTGGTCACCTGGCGCCCGGCGTACGGGGTGGCCGTGCCGGTGCCCTGGAGCTGGGCGATGGTGATCCGCTCGGCCGGGGTCGGCTGCGGCTCGGGCTCCGGGGTCGGCTCGCCGCCGGTGGCGGCGGCGTTGGTCGGGGTGACCTGGTCGGTGACGGTGAAGTCGGCGCTGTTGTCGTCCGTGTCCACGCCGTTCGTGCGGGTGAGGGACTTCGGGTCCGAGTTGGCCGAGGGGGCGCCGGCGGCCGCCGTTTCGAAGGTGTTCGTGGCTCCGTAGCCGAGCACGTCCGCGACGCCCGGCACCTGGCCGGTCACCACGGAGCCGACCGGCAGGTCCGTCACGGTGCCGGCCTGGCGCGCGAGCACGATCGTGCCCTTGGTGCCCGCGGGGTTGAACGCCCCGCCGGCCACGAGGTCCGCCTGCGGCAGGGCGGCGCCCGCGGTGCCGTTGGAGCCGCCGGAGACCAGGAAGTGGCCCTTCGCGGGCACCGTGCCGGACAGTGCGACCGTGCCCTGGGTCGCGGCCGTGCCGGCGGCGGAGCGGTACTGCAGGGACCAGCCGTCGAGGCTGATCGGCTGGTCGGTGGGGTTGTAGAGCTCCACGAACTTGTGGGTGTACACGGCGTTCGCGGAGCCGCCGTTGGTGTACGCCTCGTTGATGACGAGGGAGTCGCCGGCCGGGCTGGCCTGGGAGGGCAGGGCCACAGCGGGGGCGAGCAGGGCCAGGGCGGCGGTGGTCACCGCGGTGCGCGCGGCGAAGCGGGGCAGGGGGGTCATGTCGTCCTCGGTCTCGTTCTCGATGGGTCAGCGCGGCAGGCCCGCGGCGGTCAGCCAGGCATGGGCGGAGAAGACGGGGTGCGTGGGGGCGCCGCGCTGCACGCCGCGGCCCTTGCCCGGGTGGTCCTCGCCCTTCACGCGGCCCTTGCCCGGGTGGTCGGCGCCCTTGTCATGGCCCTTGCCATGACCCTTGCCCGGGTGGGTCGGTGCGGGCTGCTCCGGCTCGGTGGGGGTCGGGGCCGCGGTGACCTCGAGGGCATGGCGCACCACGGTCGTGCTGCCGTCGGCGTAGCGCACGGTCATCACGAGCTCGCCCGTGCCCGCGGCGGCGGGGGCGGTGATCCCGGAGAGCGTGACGGTCTCGGAGCCCGCCGGGACGGCCACGGTGCCCAGGCCGGTCTCGGTGCCCTCGGCCGTGCGGAAGGCGACGTCGACCGCGGTCGCCGCGGGGGCGCCGTCGGAGTCCACCACGAGGTCCCCGAGGGTCAGGCCGACGGCCTGCCCGGCCTCGACCGAGGCGGGGGCGTCGGTGACCGGCACGCCGTTCTTGCCGAAGTCCGGGGCGACGGCGCCGCGGGCCGCGTCCTGGGCGCGGGCGTAGTCCGTGATCGCCTGGGAGTCCAGCAGGCCCATGTTCACGAAGTTCTGGCGGCCGGTCGCGAAGGCGGTGTAGCCGTCGGGGGCCTTGGTCGGGTCCCCGAGCGTCGTCCAGGTGTCGTCGGCCAGGAACGACTGGCTGGCCACCGTGTACATGCGGTCCGCCTGGAGCGGCTCGCCGTCGATCCACACGCCGGTCACCTTGTCCCCCTGGGGGCGGGACTCGTCGTAGGTCCAGGTCAGCTCCTCGGACCAGCCGAGGGTGAACTTGCGCACGTCGTTCCGCCAGTTCTCCTCGAGGGCCAGCTTGATGGAGGAGCCCGGGATGTCGAAGTAGGTGATGGTGTTGCCGAACGGCGCCATGTCGAGCAGCTCGCCCAGGGTGAGGCGACCGACGAGGTCGGCCGGCTTGGCCGGGAACGCGCCGCCGTCGGTGAAGCGGTCCGTCAGCAGCTCGGAGCGCAGGCCGCCGGGGTTGGTCACGCCGAGGTCCACCTCGGGGTTCGCCTGCTCGGCGGCGTGCTTGACGGCGTCGCCCACCCAGGTGCCCAGGGTGGTCTCGGCGGCGCGCGTGCCGCCGGCCTTCCAGGAGCCGCCGGCGTCGATGAGCTTCTGGTAGTCGGTGGTGATGGAGGCGGACAGGTCGGCCACGACCTCGCCCTGCAGGTCCTCGAAGACCGCGACGGCCTCCTGCTCGATCGCGTACACCTGGGCGGTGACGGGGGATTCCGCGGCGGCCTCGGCGGGGGCCTGCGTGGACCGGGCCAGCAGGCGCGGGGTGAGCCCGGTGACCTCGCCGTCGGCGCCCACGGTCAGCTCGACGGCGGCCAGGTGGCTGCCGGAGGCGCCCGCCTGGATCACGGGGCGGTGGGCGCCGCCGGCCGCGGTGTCGTACCGGTAGAGCTGGTGGGTGTGGGCGTTGAAGATGACGTCCACGGCGGAGGAGGTCTCGCCGACGATGCGGTCGAACTCGGCCCGGGCCGCCCGCTCGGCGGCCAGCTCGCCCGCGCCGGCGGCGCCGTCGTGGTACGAGGCCACGATCACGTCGGCGGCGTCCTGGGCCTCCAGCTCGTCCGCGACCGCGTTCACGGCGGCGACCTCGTCGAGGACCTCGTTGCCCTTCAGGCCCGCGCCGGTGGTGGTCGCGTACAGCTCGTTGGGGGAGGCGCCGATGACCGCGACGCGCACGCCGTCGACGTCGAAGACGGCGTGCGAGGTGAGGACGGGCTCCTTGCTCGTCGGGTCCACCAGGTTGGCGGAGAGCACCGGGAACTGGGCCCGGGACTCCACGCGGCCCTGCAGGTCGTCCAGGCCCTTGTCGAACTCGTGGTTGCCGGCGGTCAGCGAGGCCAGGCCGAGCGCGTTCATCACGTCGATCGTCGGGTTGTCCTGCTGCACGTTGGACACGGACTTCGAGCCGCCGATCAGGTCGCCGGCGCTGGTCAGCAGCGTGGAGCCGGCGCCGTGCTCGGCCTCGAACGCGGTGCGGTAGTCCTCCACGGTGTCCGCGAACTGCGTGCCGATGTAGTCCGCGGACAGCGCGCCGTGGAAGTCGTTGAAGGACAGGATCGAGATGGTGGTCTCGTCCGCGGCGGCCGTCTCGACGGCCAGGGCGGGCGCCGCGCTCGCGGGCGCGAGGACGAGGACGGTGCAGGCGGCCGTGGTGACGGCACGGCGGCGGAACAGGCTGGGCATGGCTCTCCCCGGGATGCGTGATGACAGAGGTGCGCCGCCGGTGGACGGCGGGGTGACGCGCGGAGTCCATCACATCCAGGTGGCCTCCAGGTGAACGAGAGGCGGCGGGCCGTCCGGCCCGCCGCCTCTCGTCGTGTGCACGCGGATGGTGAGGGATTCGAACCCTCGGCACGGGGTCACCGCGCACCGGTTTTCAAGACCGGCTCCTTCGGCCGCTCGGACAACCATCCCGGGCCTGACCGCGACGGCATGGGCCGCCGCGTCGAGGACCCACTCTAGCCCGTGGCCCGGCGGGCGACCGGTGGCGAGTCCGGCCCCCGCGCGCGAGGATGGACCCTCGACCCCCGACCAGAGGAGGAGACCCCCATGGACGTCCCCGCACAGATGCGCGCCGTGCGATTCACCGGTGCCGGCGACAACGGCGTCGTCCGCGTGGGCCACGAGCCCGTGCCGGACCCCGGCCCGGGCGAGGTGCTGGTGCACGTGGCCGCCGCGGGTCTCAACCGCGCGGACATCGCGCAACGCGAGGGCCGCTATCCGCCGCCGCGCGGCGCCTCCGAGATCCCCGGGCTCGAGGTCTCCGGCACCGTGGCGGCGCTGGGACCCGAGGCCGGGATGCCGGGGGAGGGGCGCTTCGCCGTCGGTGACCGGGTGTGCGCTCTCCTGGCCGGCGGCGGCTTCGCCGAGTACGTCGCCGTGCCGGCGGGCCAGCTCATGGCCGTCCCCGACGGCGTCGGCCTCGTCGAGGCGGCGGCCCTGCCGGAGGTCGCCTGCACGGTGCACTCGACGCTCGTGGGCCGGGCGGGCGTGCAGGCCGGGGACCGGGTGCTCGTGCACGGCGCCACCGGCGGCATCGGCTCCTTCGCCGTCCAGTTCCTCGCCGCGCTCGGTGCACGGGTGCTGGGCACCGCCGGCGGCCCGGAGAAGGTGGCACTCGGTCGGCGGCTGGGCGCCGAGCACATGTTCGACCACCGCGCCGCCGAGTCCGGTGCCTTCGCCCCGTGGGTCAAGGAGGTCACGGACGGCCACGGCGCGGACGTCATCCTCGACGTCGTCGGCGGCCCGTATCTGGCGCCCAACGTGTCCGCGCTCGCCCCCGAGGGACGCATCGTGACGCTCGCGGTCCAGGGCGGCGCCGTCCCGGAGGACTTCAACATCATGAAGCTGGTGGTCAAGCGCGGCTGGCTCACGGGGGCGACGCTCCGCTCCCGCTCGGTCGTGGACAAGGCCGGGATCGTGGCCGCGGCCGAACGTGCCGTGTGGCCCCTGGTGGCGGCGGGCCGCATCGACGCGAGCGTCGGGGCGTGCTTCCCGCTCGCCGAGGCCGCCGAGGCGTTCGACTGGTTCGACTCCGCCACCCGCACGGGCAAGGTCGTGCTCGTCACCGACCCCGCCGACGCGCGCCGGCCGTCCGGCGACCGCGCATGAGGGGGCCCTTCGCACGCTTCCGTCAGGAGCGTGCCGACGACCGCGAGCTCGGCACGGGGCTGTGGCGCCGTGCCCACGACCGACTCGGCCGGGCCCTGGACCGCTACTGGCAGGTGCTGGAGGGCCAGCGGGGCACGGACGTGCTGAGCCCCGAGGAGCGCAACGGCGTGGTCCACGCCGGCAACGTCCTCACGGAACGGCTCCCCGCGGTCCGTGCCCTGTGCGTCCGCCTGCACCGGGACCACGAGGGCGACGGCGAGCACATCCCGGCCGAGGCCGCCGACGTCCACCGTGAGCTCTCCCGCGCCGCGCACGAGCTGGCCGCCACCGCTCAGGCCCTCGCCCTGTACCGGCTCGGTCAGGGCTCGGCGGAGTCGGTCGGCCGGCACGCCGAACGCACCCTCGGCCACCTGGACCGGGCGGAGGAGCTGGGAGCCGGGCTCTGACGGCGGCGCGCCCCGGAGGGCCGGCCCGGAGACGAGAGGACCCCGCCGCGTGATCACGCGGCGGGGTCCGGGGGAGCCCCCTGCCGGATTCGAACCGGCGACCTGCTCTTTACGAGGGAGCTGCTCTGGCCAGCTGAGCTAAGGAGGCACGTGACCGTGAACGGCCACGGCTGACGAGCATACCGGTTTCGCGGCCCCGATTCCACCGCGCGGCCGGGTGCGCGGGCCACCGAGTGTGGCCCGCCCCTTCTGCGGGCGTTCACCCCCAGGCCATGCCGCGGCCAGACGGGGGCGGTTCCCTGGTGGGCACACACCGTCGACGGGAGACGCATGAGCCTGCCCCACGCCCCTCGCACCCCCGCACCCCCCGCCGCGGCCTCGTCGGCCGTGCCCCTCCGCCTGGCCGTGGTGGACATGTCCGGCACGTCCATCGTGGAGCACGGGCTCCAGGACACGGCGTTCGCCCGCACATTGGACCAGCACGGCGTCCCGGCGGGCACACCGGAGCACGACGACGCCGCGCGGCGGTTCCGCGCGCTCCGGCCCACCTCGCGCACGGCCGTGTTCCCCCGCGTGTTCGCCGACCGGGCGGTGGCCGCGGCGGCGACCCGCACGTTCGAGGCGGCCTTCGACGCGCTGCTGGCCGAGCACGGCGTCCGGGCCGTGCGGGGCGCGGAGGAGGCGCTCGTCCGCCTGCGTGCGCTCGGCCTGCACGTGTGCCTGTGCACCGGCTACGCCCGCCACACCCAGAACATGATCCTCGAGTCGCTGGGGTGGATGGGCCTGGCGGATCTGAGCCTCTCCCCGGACGACGCCGGCCGCGGCGTCCCCTACCCGGACATGATCCTCACCGCCCTGCTCGGTCTCGACCTGGACGACGTCCGCAGCGTCCTCGTGGTCGGGGACACCGCGGAGGACATGACGGCCGGGCGCCGCGCGGGGGCCGGACTCGTGGTCGGGGTGCGCACGGGTCGCGACGCGGACGACGTCCTGCTCGCGGCGGGCGCGGACCGGGTGGTGCCGGGCCTGGCCGATGTGCCGGACCTGGTGGTCCGCACCCGCTGAGCCGGCGCCGGTCCGCCCCGCGCGGCCGCTCAGCGACGTCGCGGGGTGCGCACTCGGCGGGGCAGCAGCGCCAGCATCATGGCTTCGAGGGCCAGCTGCTCCGGCACGTTGGCGGCGATGCGTTCGCGGGCCGTGGTGACGGCGTCGATCCGGGCGAGCACCTCGGCCGAGTCACCGGCGGCGCCGCGGGCGTACGCCTCGATCTCGCCCCGGCGGTGCTCGTTGATGAGCTCGCCGTCGGCCCCCAGCTGCACGCGCAGCACGTCCCGGAACAGGCCCATGACGTCGATCATGGCCCGGTCCAGCGAGTCCCGGACGGCGCGGCGCCGCCGTCGGGTCTGGTCCTCCTCGAGCCGTTTGACGTGGTGGCGGAGCTTGGGCGGGACGGGCTCGCCGGGCTCGAGGCCCAGGGAGCGGCGCAGCGCCTCGAGCTCCTCGGCGTCCCGGGCTTCGGCGGCGGACTCGGCCTCGGCCTTGGACACCTCGGCCAGCGTGGCGGCCAGCGCCATCGCGTCGGAGACGGCGGTGGCCTGGAGCGGCAGGGAGAGGATGCGTTCGCGACGCTCGAGGGCGTCCGGGTCCCGCGCGAGGCGGCGGGCCATGCCCACGTGCGACTGGGAGATCCGCGCGGTGGTGAGTGCGGTCTCGCGGTCCAGCCCGTCGCGGCGGTGCAGCAGCTCCGCCACCTGCTCCACCGCGGGGATGCTCAGCGTGATCAGCCGGCAGCGGGAGCGGACGGTGGGGAGCACGTCCGCGGGGGACGGGGTGCACAGCATCCAGATCGTGCGGGCCGGCGGCTCCTCGATGGCCTTGAGGAGCACGTTCGTGGCGCGCTCCGTCATGCGGTCCGCGTCCTCCATGAGGAAGATCCGCCAGCGCCCGGTCGCGGGGGTGGACTGGCCGGCCTCCACGAGGGCGCGGACGTCCTCGATCCGATAGCTCACCGCCTCGGTGGCCAGCACGGTCACGTCCGGGTGGGTGCCGCCGAGGACGGTGCGGCACGCGTGGCACTCGCCGCAGCCGCGCGCCGCCGGGTCCGCGACCTCGCACTGCAGGGCCGCGGCGAACGCCCGCGCGGCCGTCGATCGGCCGGAGCCGGGCGGGCCCGTGAACATCCAGGCGTGGGTGGGGCGGTCCTCGGCCGCGGCGCGGCGCAGCTGGGCCACCGCGGCCTCCTGGCCCGCGAGGTCCGCGAACACGGCAGGTGCGGGGGCCGTCATCGGTCGGCCGCCTGGGCGGTGACGCGGGCCAGCGCGCGGGCGGTGAGCTCCTGTGGCGGCAGCGCGCCGTCGAGCACGAGGTACCGCTCGGGCGCGGCCGCCGCGCGGGCGAGGAAGGCGGCGCGCAGGGCCTCGTGCCGGTCCGCCGTCTCCCGCTCCATGCGGTCGGGGGCGCCCTCGCCCCCCGCCGCGCGGCGCTCACGCCGGTCCGCGGCGGTGGCCGCGTCCACGTCGATCAGCACCGTCAGATCGGGGACGAGCCCGTCCGTGGCCCACTCGTTCAGGGCGGCGATCCGCGCCTCGCCCAGCCCGCGCGCCGCGCCCTGGTAGGCCACGGACGAGTCCACGTACCGGTCCGTGACGACGACGGCGCCCCGGGCCAGCGCGGGACGGAGCGTGCGGACGGCGTGGGCGGACCGGGCCGCGGCGAACAGCAGCGCCTCGGTGCGGGGGTCCACGGGGGCGTGCCCGGGGTCCAGCAGCAGCTCCCGCAGCGTCTCGCCCAGGTCCGAGCCGCCGGGCTCGCGCGTGAGCACCACCTCGTGGCCCGCGGCGCGCAGGGCCTCGGTCAGGGCGCGCGCCTGGGTGGACTTGCCGGATCCGTCCGGTCCCTCGACGGCGACGAACAGGCCGCGATGCTCGGTCTGGGTGCTCACGCCTCGAGCCTAGACGCCGCCCCGGACGGGGAAGGAACCGGGCCGGGTCGACCGCCTAGACTGACCGGCATGAGCGCCCCCATGCACGTCGCCCTGCTCTTCGACCACTGGCTGTTCCGCGTCCTGGCGATCGCCGCGCTCGTGCTCGAGGTCTGGGCGCTGGTGGACGTCGTCCGGCGCCGCCCCGACGACTTCGCCCGCACCGGGGGCCGCGACAGGAGCTTCTGGCTGATCCTGACCGGCGTCGCCGCCGTCGTCGGGCTCCTCGGCGTACTCGCCGGCGGCGGGATGGGCATGTTCGGCCTCGTGGCCGCGTGCGTGGCGTGCGTCTACCTCGCCGGCCCCCGCCAGGACATGGGCCCGGCCCTGCGCCGCTGAGGACCCCGCGCCGCCGGCGCGGCCCTCATGACGACGGCGCCACCGCCGCCCAGCGCACGCTCAGCTCCCCGCGCCGCCACTGGTGCGGGCCGCCCAGCACGGGCCAGCCCGCCGCGCGCAGCGTGCCGACCGTCGCCAGCCACCGCTGCCGCGTCCCGTAGGCCGCGAGCGGGGCGTGCGCGGCCCACGCGGCGTCGGCCTCCGCCAGGAGCCGATGGACGGGCTCCCCGGGCACGTGCCGGTGGATGAGGACCTTCGGCAGGCGCGCCGCCACGTCCGAGGGGCGGGCGAAGGACCCCAGCCGGAGGGCCACGGTCAGGCTCGCGGGCCCATCCCGGCGCAGATCCACCCAGGCCGCCCGCCGGCCGTCCTCGGAGCAGGTGCCCTCCACGAGCACGCCGTCGTCGGCGAGGCCTGCGCACAGCAGGGACCAGATCGCGGGCACGTCCTCCTCCCGGTACTGGCGCAGCACGTTGAACGCGCGCACCACGGTGGGCGGCCGCGGCACGGGCAGCTCGAAGCCGCCGACCGCCCAGGTGACCCCCGGCAGGCCGCCGGCCCGCTCCCGCGCCCGGGCCACCCGAGCGGGGTCGATCTCGAGGCCCACCAGCTCGAGGGCCGGGTTCTGCACGCGCAGCCGCTGGGCCATCTCGACGGCGGTCACCGGCTCCGCGCCGAAGCCCAGGTCCACGGCCAGCGGGCGGGGAGTGCGCCGCAGCAGGGGGCCGTGCACGTCCGTGAGCCAGCGGTCCACCCGGCGCATCCGCTGCGCCGCCGTCGTGCCGCGGGTGATGTGGCCCTGCGGGCCCCGTGCCGGGCCGGGGCCGGGCGTCGTGCGCGCGCGCAGCCGCCGGGCCTTCTCCACCATGGGCTCCAGCGTAGGGGAGCGGCGGGACGGGTCCGCCTAGGATGGTGACATGGCGAACACCACGTACACGCTGGTCCTGCTGCGGCACGGTCAGAGCGAATGGAACGAGAAGAACCTGTTCACCGGCTGGGTGGACGTCCCGCTGACCGAGAAGGGGCGCGCCGAGGCTGCCCGCGGCGGTGAGCTGCTGGAGGCGGAGGGCCTCCGCCCGGACGTGGTCCACACGTCCCTGCTCAAGCGCGCCATCACCACGGCCAACCTGGCGCTCGAGGCCGCGGACCGCCAGTGGATCCCGGTCAAGCGCAGCTGGCGCCTGAACGAGCGCCACTACGGGGCCCTCCAGGGCAAGGACAAGGCCCAGGTGAAGGAGGAGTTCGGCGAGGAGCAGTTCATGGTCTGGCGCCGGTCCTTCGACACCCCGCCGCCCGCCCTGGACGACGACTCCGAGTTCTCCCAGGTCGGCGACGAGCGCTACGCGGACCTGGGCAAGGACGCCCCCCGCACCGAGGCCCTCAAGCAGGTCGTCGACCGCCTGCTGCCCTACTGGGAGGAGCAGGTCCTGCCCGACCTCAAGGCCGGCAAGACCGTGCTGATCGCCGCTCACGGCAACTCGCTGCGCGCGCTGGTCAAGCACCTGGACGGCATCTCGGACGAGGACATCGCGGGCCTGAACATCCCGACGGGCATCCCGCTGGTGTACGAGCTGGACCAGAACTTCAAGCCGATCACCGCGAACGGCCGCTACCTCGACCCGGAGGCCGCCGCGGCCGGCGCCGCCGCCGTGGCCGCCCAGGGCTCCGCGCACTGACGCGCCCGACGACGACGGGCCGGGCCCCGCTCGGGGGCCCGGCCCGTGGCGTCGGGGACGGTCAGGAGCCGGTGGCGTCCGGGCGGTGGGTCGCCCACTCGCCCGTGACCAGATAGCGCACCTTGGCGGCCACGGACAGGCCGTGGTCCGTGAACCGCTCGAGGTAGCGGGAGGCCAGCGTGACGTCCGTGGTGGTGGCCGGCGTCGCGCTCCAGTCCGGGGCGGCGATCGCGCGGAAGACGGACACGTGCAGCGCGTTGACGTCCTCGTTGAGGGTGTCGATCCGGTCCCCGTGCGCCAGGTCCTGGGTCTCGAGCAGCAGGACGACCTCCTCGGCCACCTCCACGGCGGCGTCGCACATCGCGGTGAACACGGTCCGGACCGGCTCCGGGATGACATGCTCGGGGTAGCGCAGCCGGGTCAGCTGGGCCACGTGGCGGGCGAGGTCGCCCATGCGCTCGAGCGAGGAGCTCATCCGCAGCGTGGCGACGACGGTGCGCAGGTCCGTGGCCACGGGCGCCTGCAGCGCCAGGATGCGCACGGCCTGCTCGTCGAGGGACTCCTGCAGCTGGTCGATCCGCGCGTCCTCCGAGATGACCCGTTCGGCGCCGTGCACGTCGGCCGCCTCGAGGGCGGCCTGCGCGTCCATCATGGCGCGGTGCACCAGGCGGGCGATCTCGGTCAGGTCGCGGCCCAGCCGTTCGAGGTCGGCTCGGTAGAGCTCGCGCATGGTCTCCTCTCCCCGGCGACGCCCGTGCGCCGCCGACCCCGAGTCCGCGGGGCAGCGGCCCATCCTGCCAGGGCAAGATGAACGGCCCATGAACGCCGATCGTCCGGCGTCTGGCGGGGCCGGGGCAGCCCGTCTCCGGGCCGCCAGAGGCTAGTCTGGTGCCGTGGATCCCGTCATCATCGGCCTGCTGTGCGGAGCGGTCGGACTGTTCACCGGAGTGGCCTCCATGCTGGCCTTCCGGGCGTCCGAGCGCTCGCGGACGGTAGACCTGACGGTCGGCGAACCCACCCTGGCGCCGGGCGCCGCCGAGGTCCTCTCCGTGGTCGGCCGCGCGTACGCGGTGGTGGACGACGTCGACGGTGTGGTGCGGGCGAACCCCGCGGCCTACGCCCTGGGCCTCGTGCGGGGGCACTCGCTCGTCCAGGACCAGCTGCGGGAGCTCACGCGGACCGTGCGGGCCGACGGCGTCATCGTCGAGCGCCGCATGGAGCTGCCCCGAGGACCCCTCGGGCAGTCGAGCCTCGTCGTCGAGCTGCGCGTGGCCCCGCTGGACGAGGAGTACATCCTGATCCTGGCCGACGACCGCACGGACGTGACCCGCACCGAGGCCATGCGCCACGACTTCGTCGTCAACGTCTCGCACGAGCTCAAGACGCCGGTGGGTGCCATCTCCCTGCTCTCCGAGGCCATCGGCGACGCCGCGGAGGACGAGGAGGCGGTGCGTCGCTTCGCCGCACGGCTGGGCGTCGAGTCCCGCCGGCTCACGGCCCTCGTGCAGGACATCATCGAGTTCTCCCGGCTGCAGGCCAAGGACGTGGTCCAGGACGGGGGGCCCGTGGACCTCAACGCCGTCGTCGCCGACGCCGTGGACCGCCTGCGCCTGACCGCCGAGGACCGCGGCATCGCGCTGCGCGTGGGCGGCCGCGTGGACGCGGTGGTGCACGGGGACCAGGACCAGCTGATGACCGCGGTGCGCAACCTGGTGGACAACGCGGTGCGCTACTCCCCGGAGGGCACCACGGTGGGCATCGGCCTGAGCTCCGTGGACGGGCTCGCGCAGGTCACCGTCACGGACCAGGGCATCGGCATCAGCCCGGAGGAGCAGGAGCGGGTCTTCGAACGCTTCTACCGCGTGGACGCGGCGCGGTCGCGCCAGACGGGCGGCACGGGCCTGGGGCTGAGCATCGTCAAGCACGTCGTCATCAACCACGGAGGGGAGGTCACCCTCTGGTCCCAGCCGGGCCGCGGGTCGACCTTCACCATCCGCCTGCCCGAGTGGGGGGACGGTGTCGCCGTCGACGGCGCGCCGGGCGCCGCCCACGTCACCGAGCGGCGCGGTCACCGGGTGACCGCCTCGGCCGCACACCCGACCCGGAAGGAGACGAGCGCATGAGCCGCATTCTGATCGTGGAGGACGAGGAGTCGTTCAGCGACCCCCTGTCCTACCTCCTGGAGAAGGAGGGGTTCGAGGTCACCGTCGCCGCCGACGGCAACGAGGCGCTGAGCGTCTTCGAGCGCGACAGCGCGGACCTGATCCTCCTGGACCTGATGCTCCCGGGGATGTCCGGCACCGAGGTGTGCCGTCAGGTGCGCCAGCGCTCCAACGTCCCCGTGATCATGCTGACCGCGAAGGACTCGGAGATCGACAAGGTCGTCGGCCTCGAGCTCGGCGCGGACGACTACGTGACCAAGCCGTACTCCTCGCGCGAGCTGGTGGCCCGCGTCCGCGCCGTGCTGCGCCGTCAGGGGGAGCAGGAGGAGCCGATGTCGGCGACCATCAGCGCCGGCCCCGTGCGCATGGACGTCGAGCGGCACGTCGTCTCCGTGGACGGCGAGCAGGTGTCCCTGCCCCTCAAGGAGTTCGAGCTGCTGGAGATGCTGCTGCGCAACGCCGGGCGCGTGCTCACCCGCGGCCAGCTGATCGACCGCGTGTGGGGCTCCGACTACGTGGGGGACACCAAGACCCTCGACGTGCACGTGAAGCGCCTGCGCTCCAAGATCGAGCCCGACCCCTCGAGCCCCCGCTACCTCGTCACGGTGCGCGGTCTGGGCTACAAGTTCGAGGCCTGACCGGCACGCTCCGCCCGGGACGACGACGGCCCCGGCTCCACCTCGCGGTGGGGCCGGGGCCGTGGCGTGCCGGGCGCGGGCCCGGCGGAGGTCAGTGCTCCTCGCCGTAGTGGTGGGTCTCCTCGTGGAGGTGCCCGACGAGATCCTCGTCTGCGGGCTCGACGCCCTCGGGGAGCAGGTCACGGTACTGCTCCTGGGTGGCGCTCAGCAGCGGGACGGCCAGGTCGGCGGTGCCGCCGGTGCCGGAGACGGTCACGGGCAGGTTCTCGCCGACCCACACGCCCTCGCGCTCCAGGACGGTCGTGTTCGCGTCGTCCTCGAGCTTGCGGCTCTCGCCGGCGGGGACCCTCAGGGTCGCGGAGCTGCCGCCCTCGGCCTGGAAGGTGTAGGTCTGGTCCTGGCCGGAGGTGTTCTCCACGGTGCCGATCAGGCGGGCGGGACCCGACTCGCCGTCGCCGACGAGGGCGAGGTTGCGGTAGCTCAGGAAGTCCTGCTCCTGGCCGTTGATGCCGTCCGAGGCGGAGTACTGGATGGCGGTGGCGATCGGGCTCACGGCGGAGCAGCCGGTGGCGCCCAGCAGGGCGACCGCGGCCAGCGCACCTGCGGCGAGGTGGCGCCGGGCGGGCCGGGATGCGTTCTTCACAGAGGTCTCCTCAGGTGCGATGACGTGCTCAGGAGCCCCGAGGCAGGGGTCCTGCCAGGTCAGGCTACCGCATCCCGGGACGCCGACAGGCGTGTGGCGCGGGGTCCTCCACTATCACATCCGGAGGCCGAAGATGTGACGGCACGCGCGGCATGACGAGGCCGCATGATAGAATGAGACGACTGAAAGGGGCACAACAACATGGTTTTTGAGGTCGGAGAGACCGTCGTCTACCCCCACCACGGTGCTGCGCGGATCGAGGAGATCAAGATGCGCACCATCAAGGGGGAGGAGAAGATGTACCTCAAGCTCAAGGTGGCACAGGGAGACCTGACCATCGAGGTCCCTGCGGAGAACGTCGACCTCGTCGGCGTGCGTGACGTCGTGGATGCGGAGGGGCTCGAGCACGTCATGGAGGTCCTGCGGGCCGAGCACGTGGAGGAGCCGACCAACTGGTCCCGCCGCTACAAGGCCAACCTGGAGAAGCTCGCCAGCGGCGACGTCAACAAGGTGGCCGAGGTCGTCCGTGACCTGTGGCGCCGCGACCAGGACCGCGGCCTGTCCGCCGGCGAGAAGCGCATGCTCTCGAAGGCCCGCCAGGTGCTCGTGTCCGAGCTGGCGCTGGCCAAGAAGGTCACCGAGGAGGAGGCCGAAGGCCGCCTGGACAAGGTGCTCGAGGGCTGACGAGCAGCACACGGCAGGGGAGGGGCCCGCGTCCACGACGCGGGCCCCGCCCCTGTCTCGCCCCCGGCCACGGCCGTCGCCGTCGGGGGTCCCGGGCCACGGACACCGGCGCGCTCCCTAGGATGAGGCCATGCCCACCGCCCTCGTGATCGCCGCCGCCGGCGCCGGCACCCGCCTCGGCGCCGGGCTGCCCAAGGCCCTCGCCCCCCTCGCGGACGGCCGCACCCTCCTGCACCACTGCCTGGCGTCCGTCGCCGCCGCACGCGCCGCCGGGCTCGCCCTCGACGCCGTCGTGGTGCTCACCCCGCCGGCGGAGGCCGACGCCGGCCGCGTGGCCGCCGAGGTCGACGCCGGCCCGCGCCTGGACGTGCCCGTGCACTGCGTGCCCGGCGGCGCCGAGCGCGCGGACTCGGTCCGCGCCGGACTCGCCGCGGCCTCCCGCGCTCTGGCCGACCTCGCCCCGGCGGGGGCGCCCCGCCGCGTCCTCGTCCACGACGCGGCCCGCGCACTGACCCCGCCGAGCGTGTTCGGGGCCGTCACGGCGGCGCTCGAGACCGGCGCGGTCGCCGCGGTCCCGGGCCTGCCGCTGACGGACACCGTCAAGCAGGTCACCCCCGGACGGGGCGGCGTCGACGTCGTCGCGGCCACGCCGGCCCGCGCCGGACTGCGCGCGATCCAGACGCCGCAGGGCTTCGACCTGGACACCCTGCTGGCGGCCCACGAGGCCGTGCGCACGGACCCCACGCTCGACGCCGCGGCGCTCACCGACGACGCGATGGTCATGGAGGCCGCGGGGCAGGAGGTCGTGGTGGTGCCCGGCGACCCGGCCGCGTTCAAGGTCACCGCCCCCGCCGACCTCGACCTCGCCCGCCTCGAGCTCGCCCGCCGCGCCCCCCAGGAGGCCTCCATGAGCCAGCCCACCCGCCCCGCCGTCGCGGCCGCCCCCCTTCCGCGCGTGGGGATCGGCACCGACGTGCACGCGTGGGCACCCGAGGATGCCCCCCGGCCCCTGTGGCTCGGCGGGATCCACTGGCCCGGCGAGCGGGGCGTGGCCGCGACCTCGGACGGGGACGTGGCCGCCCACGCGGCGTGCAACGCCCTGCTCTCCGCCGCCGGCCTCGGTGACCTCGGGGCCGTGTTCGGCGTCGACCGGCCCGAGATGGCGGACGCCTCCGGCGCGGACATGCTCCGCGAGGTGCTGCGCCTGCTGACGGAGGCGGGCGTCGCCGTCGGGAACGTGGCGGTCCAGGTGGTCGCCCCCCGGCCCAAGGTGGGCACGCGCCGCGCGGAGATGGAGGCCGCCCTGTCCGCCGCCCTCGGCGGGGCCCCCGTGTCCGTCTCCGCCGCCACCACGGACCGGCTGGGGTTCATCGGGCGCAAGGAGGGGCTGGTCGGGATCGCGACCGCGCTCGTCATCCCTGCGGCCTGAGCCCGCACCGGCGCACCGACTAGGCTGGCAGAGCCCCGTCAGGACCCCGCCCCTCCGGAAGGACCGCGCCCCCATGGCCCAGCGCTTCTACGACACCCGCACCGCGCAGATCCGGGACTTCGAGCCCCTCGTGCCCGGCGAGGCGTCGGTGTACTACTGCGGGGCCACGGTGCAGGGCATGCCGCACGTGGGCCACGTGCGCAGCGCGATCGTGTTCGACATCCTCATCCGCTGGCTCGAGGCCACGGGGCTGCGCGTCACCTCGGTGCGGAACGTGACGGACATCGACGACAAGATCCTCGACCGCTCGGCCGCCTCCCACGAGGCCGGCTTCGAGGCCTCGGACCTCTACCCGGCCCGCGAGCCGTGGTGGGCCCTGGCCTACCGGTTCGAGAAGGCGTTCGACGCCGCCTACCTCGCCCTCGGCGTCCGCCGTCCCACCTACGAGCCGCGCGCCACCGGCCACGTGCCCGAGATGTTCGCGCTCATCGAGCGCCTGATGGAGCGCGGCCACGCCTACCCCGCGCAGGACGGCTCGGGCGACGTCTACTTCGACGTCCGGTCGTGGGAGCGCTACGGCGAGCTCACCCGCCAGCGCGTGGAGGACATGCAGGACGCGCCCGACGCCGACCCGCGCGGCAAGCGCGACCCCCGCGACTTCGCCCTGTGGAAGGGCGCCAAGCCCGGCGAGCCCGCCACCGCCGTGTGGGAGTCGCCCTGGGGGGCCGGCCGCCCCGGATGGCACCTGGAGTGCTCGGCCATGTCCACGAAGTACCTCGGCGCCGAGTTCGACATCCACGGCGGCGGCCTGGACCTGCGGTTCCCGCACCACGAGAATGAGCTGGCCCAGTCGACGGCCGCCGGTGACGGCTTCGCCCGCTTCTGGCTGCACAATGGGCTCGTCACCTACGGCGGGGAGAAGATGTCCAAGTCCGTGGGCAACACGATCTCCCCCGAGGAGATGCTCGGCATGGCCCGCCCGACGGCGGTGCGCTACTTCCTGGGGCAGGCCCACTACCGCTCCCAGCTCGACTACCGGCCCGGCGCCCTCGACGAGGCCGAGGCCGCCGTCGAGCGCATCGAGGGCTTCACGGCCCGCGCCCGCGCCGCGGGTGCCGTCCCGCCCGCCCCCGACGGGGCGCTCGCGGACCGCGTGCCCGCCGCCTTCCGCACCGCCATGGAGGACGACCTGAACGTGCCCCAGGCGCTCGCGGCCCTGCACGAGGCCGTGCGTGCCGGCAACTCGGCGCTGGCCGGGCAGGACCTCGACGCCGCGGCCGCCCGCCTGGCCGAGGTGGAGGCCATGACCGCGGTGCTGGGCCTGGACGACGTGCCCGAGGGTGACGACGCCGCGGCCGGCCCGGTGTCGGACGCCCTCGACTCGCTCGTCCGCTCGCAGATCGAGGCGCGGGCGCAGGCCCGCGCGGACAAGGACTGGGCCACCGCGGACCGCATCCGGGACGCGCTGGCCGCGGCCGGCGTCGTGCTGGAGGACGGTGCCGACGGCGCCACATGGCGCCTGGCGGACTGACACCTAGACTGGAGGACGATCCGGCGGCGCCCCGCGTGCCGCCGCCCCCGTCCCCGGCACGCAGGAGTCCCGCCATGTCCACCGCACCCCGCTCCGGCGGATCCCGCAAGCCCAAGGGCAAGAAGGGCCCCATGAAGGGCACCGGCGGCCACGGTCGCAAGGCGCTCGAGGGCCGCGGACCCACCCCCAAGGCCGAGGACCGGGTCTACCACAAGGCGCACCGTGCCAAGCAGCTGGCCGAGCGCTCGGCCGCCAAGCGCGGCCCCGTGACGGACCAGGTCCGCGGCCGCGTGAAGCTCACGGACGAGACCGTCTCCGGCCGCAACCCCGTGCTCGAGGCGCTGCGCGCGGGCATCCCCGCCAAGGCGCTGCACGTGGCCGTGCGCATCGAGATGGACGACCGCGTCAAGGAGGCCCTGCGCCTCTGCCTCGAGCAGGGCGTGCCGGTCCTGGAGAACACCAAGCCGGAGCTGGACCGCCTCTCCGGCGAGGCCGTGCACCAGGGCATCGTGCTGCAGATCCCGCCCTATGAGTACGCCGACGCCACGGCCCTGGCCCTCGACGCGCTCGCGAAGCACGAGAAGGGGCACCTGCGGACCCCGCCGCTGCTGATCGCGCTCGACGGCATCACCGACCCCCGCAACCTCGGCGCCATCATCCGGGCCGGCTCCGCGTTCGACGCGGACGGCGTGATCGTGCCCGAGCGCCGCTCCGTCGGCGTGACCGCCACCGCCTGGCGCACCTCGGCCGGCGCGGCCGCGCGGGTGCCCGTGGCCCAGGCCGGCAACCTGAACACCACCCTCGTCGACCTGCACAAGGCTGGCTACTTCGTGCTGGGCCTCGACGGCGGCGGGGACGTCTCCCTGCCCGGGCTCGCCCTGGCCACGGAGCCGCTCGTGCTCGTGGTGGGGGCCGAGGGCAAGGGTCTGTCCCGCATGGTGCGGGAGCACTGCCAGCAGATCGTGTCCATCCCGATCGACTCGACGATGGAGTCCCTCAACGCCTCGATGGCGGTGGGCATCTCCCTGTACGAGATCTCGGTGCAGCGCGCCGGCGGGCGCTGACCTCCACGGCGTCCCGCCCGGGATGACGGCCGGGCGGGGACGCGGGTGTGGCGCACGGCGCCGACGGGCGCAGAGTGTCCACGGTGACGCCGATCACATGGCAGGATGTCGCGTGGATGCGCGCACGTCTTGCCCGTGATGCGTGTCACCGCGCACAGTGTCTGCACTGTGTCCGACGGGCCCCCGTCGGCGAGCGCATCCCGCACCGCACCATCAGAACGAGGTCCGTCTCATGAAGCACCGCTCCCTCCCCCTCACCGCCGCCCTCGCCGTCGCCGCCCTCGGGCTCACGGCGTGCGGCGACTCCGGCTCCGGCGGTTCCGGCTCCTACACCGTGGGCATCAACCAGCTCGTCTCCCACCCGGCGCTCGACGGCGCGGCCGAGGGCTTCAAGGAGGCGTTCACGGACGCCGGCCTGGACGTGACGTTCGAGGAGCAGAACGCCCAGGGCGAGCAGGCCACCGTCACCTCCATCGCCTCCACCTTCGCCAACGACGGGGACGTGGACCTCGTGGCCGCGATCGCGACCCCCGCCGCGCAGGGCACCGCCTCGGCCGTGAAGGACAAGCCGGTCGTGTTCATGGCGGTCACCGATCCGAAGGGCGCTGAGCTCGTGGCCTCGGACGAGGCCCCGGGCGGCAACGTCACCGGCGTCTCGGACCGCAACCCGGTCAAGGAGCAGCTGCAGCTGCTCAAGGACGTGAAGCCGGACGCCACGACCGTCGGCATCGTCTACAACTCCGGCGAGGCCAACTCCAAGGTCCAGGTGGACCAGGCCAAGGAGGCCGGCAAGGAGCTGGGCCTCGAGGTCAAGGAGGCCACCATCACCAACTCGTCCGAGGTCCAGCAGGGCGTGCAGTCCCTGTCCGGCGTGGACGGCATCTACGTGCCCACGGACAACGCCGTCGTCTCGGCGCTGGAGACCGTGGTGGGCTACGGCAAGGAGCAGCGCGTCCCCGTCATCTCGGCGGACATCGACTCCGTCGAGCGCGGCGCCCTGGGCACGTACGGCATCGACTACAAGGCGCACGGCAAGCAGGCCGGCGAGATGGCCGTGAAGATCCTCAAGGACGGCGCGAAGCCGGCCGAGCTGCCCGTGGGCTACGCCGACCCGGCCAACCTGCAGCTCGTGCTGAACCCGACGGCCGCCGAGGCCTACGGCGTCGAGATCCCCGCCGAGCTCAAGGACAGGGCCGACCAGCTCGTCGAGGGCTGATCCCGCGCCTGCCCGCCTCCGCGGCGGCCCGGACCACGGGGTCCGGGCCGCCGCGGAGCACGTCGACGGCCGGCCCACCCCGTCCCGCCGTCGTCCGTCCCCCTCGCACCGCCCGAAAGGCACCCACCCCATGCTGACCGCAGTGGAACTGGGTCTGATCTACGCCGTCGTCGCGCTCGGCGTGTACCTGACCTTCCGCATCCTCGACTTCCCCGACCTCACGGTGGACGGCTCGTTCACCACCGGCGCCGCCACGGCCGCCGTGCTCATCACGGGCGGCACGCCGGTGCCCCTGGCCATGCTCGCCGCCTTCGTGGCGGGCGCGCTCGCGGGCCTCGTCACCGGCCTGCTGCACACCAAGGGCCGGATCGACGGCCTGCTCGCCGGCATCCTCACGATGATCGCGCTCTACTCGATCAACCTGCGGATCATGGGCAAGGCCAACATCCCCCTGCTCGGCCAGGACACCCTGTTCACGTGGCTCGGCGATCTGGGCCTGGCCCGGAACTGGGGTTCGATCCTCGTCCTCTTCCTCGGCGTGTTCGTGGTGAAGCTGATCCTCGACTGGTTCCTGCACACGGACCTGGGCCTCGCCCTGCAGGCGACCGGTGACAACGAGGAGATGATCCGCTCGTACGGCGTCTCCACGGACCGGATGAAGATCCTCGGCCTCATGATCTCCAACGGCCTCGTGGCCCTCGGCGGCTCCCTGCTGGCCATGTACCAGGGCTTCGCGGACATCTCCATGGGCATCGGCCTCATCCTCGTGGGCCTGGCGTCCGTGATCGTGGGCCAGGCCGTGTTCGGCCAGCGCACGGTCTTCTGGGCGACGCTCGCCGTGATCGTCGGCGCCGTGCTCTACCGCCTGATCATCCAGTTCGCCCTCAACGCGGGCCTGAGCCCGAACGACATGAAGCTGATCTCCGCGGCTCTCGTCGTCGTGGCCCTGCTGCTGCCGCGTTTCGGCTTCGCCAAGCGCCTGAGCCTGCGCACTCGGGGCACGGCCGCGACCCCGGGGCCGGCCGCCGCCGCACCGGCCACCGCCGGCATGCCCCTGACCGGCGAGCCGGGCGGCGCCACCCCCGCCGCATCCGTCCCCGAGGAGGCCCCCCGTGCTTGAGATCTCGCAGGTCTCCAAGACCTTCTTCCCGAACACCGTCAACGAGCGGCGCGCCCTGCAGGGCATCGACCTGCACCTGGCCGAGGGCGACTTCGTCACCGTGATCGGCTCCAACGGCGCCGGCAAGTCCACGATCCTGAACACGATCGCCGGCAAGCTGCTCCCGGACACCGGCACCGTGGCCGTGAGCGGCAAGGACGTCACCCGCATGCCGGACCACCGCCGCGCGGCCTCGATCGGCCGGGTGTTCCAGGACCCGACGGCGGGCACGGCACCGAACCTCACGATCGAGGAGAACATGGCCCTGGCCTGGCGACGTGGGCACGCCCGCGGGCTCTCGCGGGGCGTCTCCCGCGCCCGGCGCGCCACGTTCCGCGACGAGCTCACGAAGCTCGAGCTCGGCCTGGAGAACCGCCTCACCGCCAAGGTGGGGCTGCTCTCCGGCGGCCAGCGTCAGGCGCTGAGCCTGCTCATGGCCACGTTCTCGGGCCCGAAGATCCTGCTGCTGGACGAGCACACCGCCGCCCTGGACCCGTCCCGGGCGGAGCTGGTGACCCGTCTGACCCGGCAGGTGGTGGCCGAGCACCGGCTCACCACGCTGATGGTCACGCACAACATGTCCCAGGCCCTCGAGGTCGGCAACCGGCTGATCATGATGCACGACGGCCGGATCATCCTCGAGCTGGACGAGCAGGAGAAGGCCGGGCGCACCCCGGCGGACCTGTTGGCCGAGTTCGCCAAGATCAAGGGTGCCGTCGTGGACGACAAGACCATGCTGTCCTGAGCGCTCCGTCCGGCGCCCCCGTCCCCGGCCCGCCCCTCCGCCCCACGGCGGGCGGGCGGGCCGGCCGTTCTCACCGGCGCGGCCGCGGGGTAGCGTCGTGGCGTGAGCACCGTGAAGCCCGACACCCAGAGCGCCACCGCAGCCGATGTCCGCCTCCAGACCGTCACGGGGCGTATCCCGGTGACGGACGTGCAGCCCGTCGTGCTGGACGGCCGGTTCCCGGCGAAGGCCGTGGTCGGCGAGGACATCCCCGTCCGCGCCACCGTGTTCCGCGAGGGCCACGACTCCGTGCGCGCCACCGTCCGTCTGCTCGACCCGGCCGGCGCCGAGGTGCAGCGCGTGCAGATGCGTCCGGGCCGGCCCGGGCTGGACGAGGTCGTGGCCACGCTGCGGCCCGCCGAGCCGGGCCTGCACCAGTTCGTGGTCGAGGGCTGGGACGACCCGGTGGGCACGTGGAAGCACGCGGCCACCGTCAAGATCGCCGCCGGCATCGACGTGGAGCTGATGCTCGCCGAGGGCGCCGCCCTGTTCCGCCGGGCCGCCGAGGACGCGGAGCGCTCGGCCGAGGACCGCGCCGTGTTCGAGGAGGTCGTCCGCGGCCTCGAGGACGAGTCCCTCATCCCGGTCCAGCGCCTGGCCTCCGCCGAGTCGGCGGAGGTGTCCGCCGTCCTCCACGCCCGCCCCGTGCGGGAGCACCTCACAAGCTCCGAGCTCTACCCGCTGGACGTGCAGCGTGAGCTCGCCGGCCGCGGCGCCTGGTACGAGTTCTTCCCCCGCTCCGAGGGCGCCCGCTTCGACGAGGCCTCCGGCACGTGGTCCTCCGGCACCTTCGCGACGGCGGCCCGCCGGCTCCCGGCGGTCGCCCGGATGGGCTTCCAGGTCGCCTACCTGCCGCCGATCCACCCGATCGGCACCTCGCACCGCAAGGGTCCGAACAACACGCTGACGGCCGGTCCGCAGGACCCGGGCTCGCCGTGGGCGATCGGGGCGCCCGAGGGCGGACACGACGCCGTGCACCCGGACCTGGGCACCGTCGAGGACTTCGAGGCGTTCGTGGCCACGGCCGCGGACGAGGGCCTCGAAGTGGCCCTGGACCTGGCCCTGCAGTGCTCCCCGGACCACCCGTGGGTCGCCGCGCACCCGGAGTGGTTCACCACCCGCGTGGACGGCACCATCGCGTACGCGGAGAACCCGCCGAAGAAGTACCAGGACATCTACCCGCTGAACTTCGACAACGACCCGGACGGCCTCGCCCAGGCGGTGCTGGACGTGGTGCGGGGCTGGGTGGCCCGCGGCGTGCACATCTTCCGCGTGGACAACCCCCACACCAAGCCCCTGTGGTTCTGGGAGTGGCTGATCGCCAAGGTCCGCGCCGAGGAGCCGCGCGTCGTGTTCCTCGCCGAGGCCTTCACCCGTCCCGCGATGATGCACGCCCTGGGCAAGGTCGGGTTCCAGCAGTCCTACGGGTACTTCACCTGGCGGAACACCGCCGAGGAGCTCGCGGAGTACCTCCAGGAGATCTCGCACGAGACGCCGGCGTTCTACCGCCCCAACCTCTTCGTCAACACGCCGGACATCCTCACGGAGTACCTGCAGCACGGCGGCCCGGGCGCGTTCCGGATCCGCGCCGTCGTCGCCGCCACGGCCAGCCCGCTGTGGGGCGTCTACGCCGGGTTCGAGCTGTTCGAGCACGTGGCCCGGCCCGGCGCGGAGGAGTACATCGACAACGAGAAGTACGAGTACCGCCCCCGGGACTGGGAGGGCGCGGAGGCCGCGGGTGCCTCGCTCGCCCCGTACCTCACCCGGCTCAATGAGATCCGCGCTGCGCACCCGGCGCTGGGTGACCTGCAGAACCTGACCCTGCACGGCTCGACGCACCCGGACCTGCTCGTGTTCTCGAAGACGCGCTCGGCCCGGCCCGAGGGCGCGCACCGGGACGCCGAGGCGGTCACCGACGCCGGTCCCGCGGAGGACACCCTGATCGTCGTCGTCACCACGAACCCGTACGACGTCGTCGAGGCGACCCTGGACCTGGACCTCGAGGCGCTGCGTCTGCGCCCCGAGGACCGCGACGCGTCCGGGGCCGTCGAGGTGGAGGACCTGCTCACCGGCCAGCGCTGGCACTGGGGCCGCACCCCGTACGTCCGCCTGGACCCGAACGTCGAGCCCGCCCACGTCCTGCGGGTCGTCCGGAACGGCTGAACCGCTCCCGACGCCTGCCGCCCCCAGAACAGGAACCGCCATGACCCCGTCCGCCGCCCCCCGTCCCGCCGCCGCCCCGCTCGCCGTGGACCCGGAGGTGCTGGCCGCCGTCGCGCAGGGCCGGCACCACGATCCGCACACCGTGCTGGGCGCCCATCCGCATCCCGACGGCGCCGCGGTCACCTACCGCGTGCTGCGCCCGCTGGCGCGCACGGTCACGGTGGTCCGCGCCGGCGACGGGCAGCGGGTGGAGCTGACGCACGAGCACGACGGCGTGTTCGCGGGCGTGGCCCCGACGCCCCGCGTGGCCGGGGCCGCCGCGGGCGACTACCGCGTCGAGGTGGCGTACGAGACCGAGGACGGCACGACCGGCCCCGTCCAGGAGCAGGACGACGCGTACCGGCACCTGCCCACGCTCGGCGAGCTGGACCTGCACCTGATCGGGGAGGGCCGGCACGAACGGCTGTGGGAGGTGCTCGGCGCCCGCGTGGTCCGCACCTCCGCCGACGAGGCCGTCGGCACGGCCTTCGCGGTCTGGGCGCCGAACGCGCGGGCCGTGCGCGTGGTGGGCGACCACAACGGCTGGGACGGCCGGACCCACGCCATGCGGTCCCTCGGCTCCTCCGGCGTGTGGGAGCTGCTGGCGCCCGGCGTCGGTCACGGCGACCGCTACAAGTTCGAGATCCTCGGCCGGGACGGGCTCTGGCGGCAGAAGGCGGACCCGATGGCCCGCTGGACGGAGGTCCCCCCGGCCACGGCCTCGCGTGTGCTGGAGTCCGACTACGCCTTCGGGGACCGCACCTGGATGGAGCGCCGCCGCGTCACGGACCCGCACGAGCGCCCGCTGAGCATCTACGAGGTGCACCTGGGCTCGTGGCGGCCCGGGCTCGACTACCGCGAGCTGGCCGAGCAGCTCGTGGAGTACGTGCAGTGGCTGGGGTTCACGCATGTGGAGTTCCTGCCGGTCGCGGAGCATCCGTTCGGCGGGTCCTGGGGCTACCAGGTGACCGGCTACTACGCCCCCACCTCCCGGTTCGGCTCCCCGGACGAGTTCAAGCACCTGGTGGACGCGCTCCACCGGGCGGGGATCGGCGTCATCGTGGACTGGGTGCCGGCGCACTTCCCGAAGGACGAGTGGGCGCTCGCGCGCTTCGACGGGACCGCCCTGTACGAGCACCCGGACCCGCGGCGGGGCGAGCATCCGGACTGGGGCACCCTCGTGTTCGACTTCGGCCGCACCGAGGTCCGCAACTTCCTCGTGGGCAACGCGCTCTACTGGCTCGGCGAGTTCCACATCGACGGGCTGCGCGTGGACGCCGTCGCCTCGATGCTCTACCTGGACTACTCGCGCGAGGACGGGCAGTGGGAGCCCAACGTGCACGGCGGCAACCACAACCTCGAGGCCATCGACTTCCTGCGCGAGGTCAACGCGACCGTGTACCGCCTGCACCCCGGCGTCCACATGATCGCGGAGGAGTCCACGGCCTTCTCAGGGGTGAGCGCTCCCGTGGACGCGGGCGGTCTCGGCTTCGGCAAGAAGTGGAACATGGGCTGGATGCACGACACCCTCGCCTACCTGTCCCAGGACCCGGTCAACCGCCGGTGGCACCACGGGCAGTGGACGTTCTCCATGGTGTACGCCTACTCGGAGAACTACGTGCTGCCGCTGTCCCACGACGAGGTCGTCCACGGCAAGGGCTCCCTGCTGGGCCGCATCCCGGGCGACCGCCGGCAGCAGCTGGCCACCCTGCGCGCCTACTACGGCTACATGTGGGCGCACCCCGGCAAGCAGCTGCTGTTCATGGGCGGGGAGTACGCGCAGCCGAGCGAGTGGTCCGAGGGCGAGGGCCTGGACTGGCCCGTCTCGTGGGACGAGGCGCACCGCGGGGTCCAGCTGACGATCCGGGAGCTCAACGCGCTCTACCGCAGCAAGCCGGCGCTGTGGTCGCTGGACCACAGCCCGGAGGGATTCGCGTGGGTGGACGGCGGCGACGCCGACGGCAACACGCTCGTGTTCCTCCGCATGCCCGCTGCGCAGGTGGTGCCGGAGCAGCGGATCGACGACGGCGACGCGGTCCCGGCCGCCGAACCGGGCGGCGCCCCGCTGCTGTGCATCACCAACCTCTCGGGGTCGCCGCGTCAGGGGCTCCGGGTGGGGGTGCCGTCCGCGGGGGAGTGGACGGTGGTGCTGGACACCGACGCGATCGACTTCCACGGTGACGGCTGGCGCGAGCAGACCGGCCAATCCGAGGTGATCGCTGCCCATGAGGGCCAGTGGCAGGGCCAGCCTGCCCACGTCACGGTGAACGTGCCGGCGCTGACCACCCTGTGGCTCCAGCCGCATCCGGACTCGACGGTCACGCCCTGACGCGTGGTGCACGTCACGATCGACGGTCTCGGCGCGGGAGTGCCGAACCGAGTCGGACGGCATCGAGGAATCCGCGAGAACACGCGGAAGTCGACCGTCCGCCCGGGACTGCACGCCGGGTGTCACCCCTGATTTTGTGTTCGGTGGGGTTCGTGTGTAGAGTTCCATCTCGTGCTCAAGACGCCGACCGGGTGACCGGGAGGCGGGGTGAAGAACACAGAATCCGCGGATTCATGCCGAGAATGGCAGGTCCAGGGCGGGTGGTGCTCACCGGGTGCGCGGCTGGCAGTGATGCTGGTCGGGATTCCTGAAGAAGATGATCTGGTTTGACAGCCGGGAATCATGTGGTAAGCTTTTCGAGGCCTTCCACGTGGATGGTCCGGTGAGTGTCTGGCCCCGCAGAGAGCGGAGTTGACATGGTCGGATCGCGTGGTAAGGTTTTCTAGCCCGGCCATGTGAACAGACGGTGAATGCTTCGGACACGGAGTTGACACGTTCGAAACGGATGGTCTAGGATGGAGAAGTTGCTCCAGAGCGAAACGGCCCGCGGAGCGGGTCGCTGAAGCTGGAAGCGCCTGTTGTTTGAGAACTCAATAGTGTGCCAAGTTTGTTGATGCCAATTGTTTTAACACATATTGGTTGATCATCGCCTGCCACCCCCGTGGTGTGGTGATGGTCTGCTAGGTATTGAATGGATGTCGTGGTGGTTATTTCCGGCTGCCACGGTGTTGTTCTGTAATTTTTTTACGGAGAGTTTGATCCTGGCTCAGGATGAACGCTGGCGGCGTGCTTAACACATGCAAGTCGAACGATGAAGCCCAGCTTGCTGGGTGGATTAGTGGCGAACGGGTGAGTAACACGTGAGTAACCTGCCCTTAACTCTGGGATAAGCCTGGGAAACTGGGTCTAATACCGGATAGGAGCGCCTACCGCATGGTGGGTGTTGGAAAGATTTATCGGTTTTGGATGGACTCGCGGCCTATCAGCTTGTTGGTGAGGTAATGGCTCACCAAGGCGACGACGGGTAGCCGGCCTGAGAGGGTGACCGGCCACACTGGGACTGAGACACGGCCCAGACTCCTACGGGAGGCAGCAGTGGGGAATATTGCACAATGGGCGCAAGCCTGATGCAGCGACGCCGCGTGAGGGATGACGGCCTTCGGGTTGTAAACCTCTTTCAGTAGGGAAGAAGCGAAAGTGACGGTACCTGCAGAAGAAGCACCGGCTAACTACGTGCCAGCAGCCGCGGTAATACGTAGGGTGCGAGCGTTATCCGGAATTATTGGGCGTAAAGAGCTCGTAGGCGGTTTGTCGCGTCTGTCGTGAAAGTCCGGGGCTTAACCCCGGATCTGCGGTGGGTACGGGCAGACTAGAGTGCAGTAGGGGAGACTGGAATTCCTGGTGTAGCGGTGGAATGCGCAGATATCAGGAGGAACACCGATGGCGAAGGCAGGTCTCTGGGCTGTAACTGACGCTGAGGAGCGAAAGCATGGGGAGCGAACAGGATTAGATACCCTGGTAGTCCATGCCGTAAACGTTGGGCACTAGGTGTGGGGACCATTCCACGGTTTCCGCGCCGCAGCTAACGCATTAAGTGCCCCGCCTGGGGAGTACGGCCGCAAGGCTAAAACTCAAAGGAATTGACGGGGGCCCGCACAAGCGGCGGAGCATGCGGATTAATTCGATGCAACGCGAAGAACCTTACCAAGGCTTGACATGTTCTCGATCGCCGTAGAGATACGGTTTCCCCTTTGGGGCGGGTTCACAGGTGGTGCATGGTTGTCGTCAGCTCGTGTCGTGAGATGTTGGGTTAAGTCCCGCAACGAGCGCAACCCTCGTTCCATGTTGCCAGCACGTAGTGGTGGGGACTCATGGGAGACTGCCGGGGTCAACTCGGAGGAAGGTGAGGACGACGTCAAATCATCATGCCCCTTATGTCTTGGGCTTCACGCATGCTACAATGGCCGGTACAATGGGTTGCGATACTGTGAGGTGGAGCTAATCCCAAAAAGCCGGTCTCAGTTCGGATTGGGGTCTGCAACTCGACCCCATGAAGTCGGAGTCGCTAGTAATCGCAGATCAGCAACGCTGCGGTGAATACGTTCCCGGGCCTTGTACACACCGCCCGTCAAGTCACGAAAGTCGGTAACACCCGAAGCCGGTGGCCTAACCCTTGTGGGGGGAGCCGTCGAAGGTGGGACCAGCGATTGGGACTAAGTCGTAACAAGGTAGCCGTACCGGAAGGTGCGGCTGGATCACCTCCTTTCTAAGGAGCATCAGTGCCCGTTGCATCACCGCGTGTGTGATGGCGGGTTGCTCATGGGTGGAACATCAATGAATGGTGCCAGTGGTGGTGCCGGCAGTGCTCGAGTACGTCATGCCTTTGCGGGTGTGGTTGGAATGGGTGGTGTTGGTGGCTGCGAGCTGGTGTTGGCACACTGTTGGGTCCTGGAACAGCAGGCACCCTGACCTTGGGGTTGGGGTTGTTGTTTCTGGTCTCCGTGCCTTGTGAAGCTGGCCTGGTGGGTTGGTGGATGGGGTGTGGGTTGTTGTTTGAGAACTGCATAGTGGACGCGAGCATCTTATTTTTTGTTGCTGCATCGTTGATCGCACTGTTCCCCCCTGGGGTGGTGTGTGAGGTGTGGTGATGCCGAGAATGACATCTTAGTTAGATATTGCTCATTTGAGGACTTTCATTGTGTGTGAAAGTTTCCAAGGGCGCATGGTGGATGCCTTGGCAACAGGAGCCGAAGAAGGACGTGGGAATCTGCGATAAGCCTGGTGGAGTCGATAACCGGACGTTGAGACCAGGATTTCCGAATGGGGAAACCCCGCACGACGTGTCGTGTGACCCCCGGTTGAACACATAGACCGGGTGGAGGGAACGTGGGGAAGTGAAACATCTCAGTACCCACAGGAAGAGAAAACAAAAGTGATTCCGTTAGTAGTGGCGAGCGAACGCGGATGGGGCTAAACCGTATGTGTGTGATACCCGGCAGGGGTTGCATGTGCGGTGTTGTGGGCCCCTCCTTGTCATGTCTGCCGGCATGGCGCAGTGAGGTGCGGGCATATAGACGAACCAGTGTGGATGCTGGACCGTAGAGGGTGAGAGTCCCGTAGTCGAAATGTGTTCCGCCGCTGTTGGAGGGTCGCCCGAGTAGCACGGGGCCCGAGGAATCCCGTGTGAATCTGCCAGGACCACCTGGTAAGCCTGAATACTACCTGTTGACCGATAGCGGATCAGTACCGTGAGGGAATGGTGAAAAGTACCCCGGGAGGGGAGTGAAATAGTACCTGAAACCATGTGCCTACAAACCGTTGGAGCCTCCTTGTGGGGTGACAGCGTGCCTTTTGAAGAATGAGCCTGCGAGTTAGTGATACGTGGCGAGGTTAACCCGTGTGGGGAAGCCGTAGCGAAAGCGAGTCTGAATAGGGCGTTTGAGTCGCGTGTCCTAGACCCGAAGCGGAGTGATCTACCCATGGCCAGGTTGAAGCGCGTGTAAGAGCGCGTGGAGGACCGAACCCACTTCAGTTGAAAATGGAGGGGATGAGCTGTGGGTAGGGGTGAAAGGCCAATCAAACTCCGTGATAGCTGGTTCTCCCCGAAATGCATTTAGGTGCAGCGTCACGTGTTTCTTCCCGGAGGTAGAGCTACTGGATGGACGATGGGCCCTACAAGGTTACTGACTTCAGCCAAACTCCGAATGCCGGGAAGTGAGAGCGTGGCAGTGAGACTGTGGGGGATAAGCTTCATAGTCGAGAGGGAAACAGCCCAGACCACCGGTTAAGGCCCCTAAGCGTGTGCTAAGTGGGAAAGGATGTGGAGTTGCTGAGACAACCAGGAGGTTGGCTTAGAAGCAGCCACCCTTGAAAGAGTGCGTAATAGCTCACTGGTCAAGTGATTCCGCGCCGACAATGTAGCGGGGCTCAAGTACACCGCCGAAACCGTGGCATTCAGTTTTGCTGGATGGGTAGGGGAGCGTCGTTCACGAGGTGAAGCCAGCGGGTAACTTCTGGTGGATTGTGGACGAGTGAGAATGCAGGCATGAGTAGCGAAAGACGGGTGAGAAACCCGTCCGCCGGATGACTAAGGGTTCCAGGGTCAAGCTAATCTGCCCTGGGTAAGTCGGGACCTAAGGCGAGGCCGACAGGCGTAGTCGATGGACAACGGGTTGATATTCCCGTACCAGTGAAGAACCGCCCATGCTGAGCCGGTGATACTAACCGCCCGAACCATCCCGATCCTCGTCTTTGACGGGGACGGTGATGGGGAGCGCGGGACCTGAACCGGGGAGGCAAGCGCATTAACAGGTGTGACGCAGGAAGGTAGCCGGGCCGGGCAATGGAAATGACCTGGTCTAAGGGTGTAGGGCTGCCGGTAGGTAAATCCGCCGGCTGTATGCCTGAGACCTGATGGGCGCCCACGTGGTGGGTGATCCGGTGATCCTATGCTGCCAAGAAAAGCATCGGCGCGAGGTTCAAACTGCCCGTACCCTAAACCGACACAGGTGGTCAGGTAGAGAATACTAAGGCGATCGAGAGAATCATGGTTAAGGAACTCGGCAAAATGCCCCCGTAACTTCGGGAGAAGGGGGGCCCCAACCTTGAGCACCACGTGCTGGTGTGAGGGGATCGGGGCCGCAGAGACCAGGGGGAAGCGACTGTTTATCAAAAACACAGGTCCATGCGAAGTCGTAAGACGATGTATATGGACTGACTCCTGCCCGGTGCTGGAAGGTTAAGGGGACCTGTTAGCTTCGGCGAAGCGGAGAACTTAAGCCCCAGTAAACGGCGGTGGTAACTATAACCATCCTAAGGTAGCGAAATTCCTTGTCGGGTAAGTTCCGACCTGCACGAATGGAGTAACGACTTCCCCGCTGTCTCAACCATGAACTCGGCGAAATTGCATTACGAGTAAAGATGCTCGTTACGCGCAGAAGGACGGAAAGACCCCGTGACCTTTACTATAGTTTGGTATTGGTGTTCGGTGTGGCTTGTGTAGGATAGGTGGGAGACTGTGAAGCGGGCACGCCAGTGTTCGTGGAGTCATCGTTGAAATACCACTCTGGTCACTCTGGATATCTAACTTCGGCCCGTGATCCGGGTCAGGGACAGTGCCTGATGGGTAGTTTAACTGGGGCGGTTGCCTCCCAAAATGTAACGGAGGCGCCCAAAGGTTCCCTCAGCCTGGTTGGCAATCAGGTGTCGAGTGCAAGTGCACAAGGGAGCTTGACTGTGAGAGTGGCAGCTCGAGCAGGGACGAAAGTCGGGACTAGTGATCCGGCGGCTCGTTGTGGAACGGCCGTCGCTCAACGGATAAAAGGTACCTCGGGGATAACAGGCTGATCTTGCCCAAGAGTCCATATCGACGGCATGGTTTGGCACCTCGATGTCGGCTCGTCGCATCCTGGGGCTGGAGTAGGTCCCAAGGGTTGGGCTGTTCGCCCATTAAAGCGGTACGCGAGCTGGGTTCAGAACGTCGTGAGACAGTTCGGTCCCTATCCTCTGCGCGCGTTGGAAATTTGAGAAGGTCTGTCCTTAGTACGAGAGGACCGGGACGGACGAACCTCTGGTATGTCAGTTGTACCGCCAGGTGCATGGCTGATTAGCTACGTTCGGGATGGATAACCGCTGAAAGCATCTAAGCGGGAAGCCGGCTTCGAGATGAGATTTCCTTGCCCCTTTGAGGGTGTGAGGCCCCCAGCTAGAACACTGGGTTGATAGGCTGGATGTGGAAGCGAGGACTGAAGACTCGTGAAGCTGACCAGTACTAATAGGCCGATGACTTACACACACTCTTATCCCATTGCTTGCTTCAAGGTGATGGGTTGGTGTTCGCGTCCACTGTGCGGTTGTCTGATTGCAACCGGCTGTCCACTGTTGGTGGGTGGTTGGGGTGTTTCAGTTGAATAGTGTCACTGTTGTGTGACCCGTAGGTTTCCCTGCTGTTGCCCGTGTTGAGGGTGGTGGTGTGGGGTTAGGGTTACGGCGGTCATAGCGTGGGGGAAACGCCCGGTTCCATTCCGAACCCGGAAGCTAAGGCCCACAGCGCCGATGGTACTGCAGCCGGGAGGTTGTGGGAGAGTAGGTCGCCGCCGGACATTCTTTGAGGGAGGGCCTCGCACTGTTCGTGCGAGGCCCTTCCCGCATTCCCGGGAGGATTCACCGGGCGGCCCCGTGCGATGAGCACGGGGCTTTCTGCGTTTCC
Organism: Micrococcus sp. 63XJN7_8_ISO-PGPR-S23-253; assembly: GCF_056173425.1. Classification (NCBI taxonomy): domain Bacteria; kingdom Bacillati; phylum Actinomycetota; class Actinomycetes; order Micrococcales; family Micrococcaceae; genus Micrococcus; species Micrococcus sp. 63XJN7_8_ISO-PGPR-S23-253. The sequence goes on along the minus strand of NZ_CM149673.1, from coordinate 2,014,444 downwards.
GGGTGCATGCGCCCGCGGCGCTCAGAGCTCCTCGCCGGCCCGCAGTCGTGCCGTGAGCGCGCGGGTGAGTCGGCGGCGCAGCCGGCCGTGCTCCGTGCCCTGCTCCAGAAGGCGCGCGTGCACGGCATCGGCATGGGCCGGCTTGTCCGAGTCGGGGAGTGCGAGGAAGTCGCGTAGCAGCGGCTCCAAGCGCCCGGTGAGGGCGAGCACGAGCTCCTGGGTCTCCAGGGGTCGTATGCGCTGCAGGCGAGTCCAGGCCGGCGCGTACTCGGCGGCGTGCTCGACCATCTCCCACGCGAGGGCCCAGCTGTCCGGGCGCAGTCGGTGCCGCTCGGCGCGCAACAGCTGTCGCAGGGCCGCCACGGCCTCCTCGAGCTCGGCGGCCGTGGCGCCGTCGTCGTCGGGGGAGGGGCTCGCGGAGGGACGCGGGAACGGCCACCAGCTCATGCCGGCCTCTCTCGGATTCGCGGGGTGCGCAGAGGTCTCACGCGTGAGATTCTGCCCCGCATCTCGGTTTGGCAGCACCCGGTGTGGCTGGTATAGTCGGTCTCTGTTGGATTCAGGTCTGAGACCTCCAACGGGGTGTGGCGCAGCTTGGTAGCGCGCGTCGTTCGGGACGACGAGGCCGCAGGTTCAAATCCTGTCACCCCGACCAGAAAGAGCCCCCGCCGGATCGGCGGGGGCTCTTCTCGTCTCCGGGTGCTCACCGGGTGCGGTGCGTCAGTCCTGGCGGGACTCCAGGAACTGCAGATGCTCGGGGCCCGCCGGGTCCACGTCGCCGGCCACGTCGTCGTGTTCGTTCACCCAGTCCTTCACGTACGGGCACACGGGGACGATCCGGCGGCCCGCGGCCACGGTGTCCTTCAGCGCCTCGCGCACGAGGATCGAGGCCAGGCCCCGGCCCTCGTACTGGTGGTCGACCTTGGTGTGCGGGAAGATCCGCTGGGCCGGGCCGTCGGCGGTGTCGTCGTCGATCGCCACCGTGAAGCCGGCCACCGTGCCCGCGTCATCGACGACGATCTCGTACCTCTCCGCGTTCTTGCGGACCTGGGGGTGCTCCAGGCTGGGGGTCTGCTCGGTCATGGTCGGTCCTCTCGTTCCTGGGGGGACCCCGCCGCCGGGCCGGCGACGGGGAAGGGGGTCAGTCGTCCCGGCGCCGCACGGGATGATGGGACAGGATCGAGATGCGGTTCGTCAGGTTCATCACGATCGCGACCCACTGCACGGCCGCGTACTGGGCGTCCGTGAGCACGGCGGCCGTGGAGGCCTGCACGTAGTTCAGCTGCTCCTGCTCGGGGAGGTCCGTGACCGCCTCGGCGAGCTCGAGTGCGGCGCGTTCCTGCTCCGAGTACACCGCCCCGGCCTCACGCCATGCCGGCAGCAGCCCCAGGCGCTGCACGCTCAGACCGGCGTCGGCGCCCTGGCGGGTGTGCCGGTCCAGGCAGAACCCGCAGCCGTTGAGCTGGGAGACCCGGAGGTTCACGAGCTCCACGAGCTGCCGGTCCAGCCCGGCCTGCTCGGCGGCGCCGCGCGCGGCCGAGGCCAGCGGCCCGACCGCGTGCCACGCCTCGGGCACGGCCTTGTCGAGGAAGAACGCGAGGGGGTCCTGGCGGGGTGCGGGGGTGTCAGCGGTGGTCATGGTCCTTCACTGTCTCGCAGAACGGGGCGGTGGGCCAGGGGCCGGGTACCGGGCCTCGGACGAGCTTGCGGCTCAGATCCGGCCCCGATCGCCTCAGAATCGGCCGGACGAGCCCGCCCCGGAGAATGAGCCGCCCGAGGATCCGTAGCCGGTCCCGGAGGAGCTGGACTGCGCCTGGCGATGGTCCTGGACGGACCGCTCGCCGGCCTGGTGGCCCGTGGTGAAGGCCACCACCGTCCAGTAGGCATCCGCGGGCAGCGCGGAGTCCAGGATCGAGCCGCGCGCGGACCGGGCCGGGCCACGGTGCGTGCGCAGCTCGTCGCGCAGCAGCTCACGCTCGGCCTCGTCCTTGCCGAAGGCCGCCACCTCGGCGTCGGCGAGGGCGGAGACCAGCCCGGTCAGGCGACGTCGCAGCGCATCCAGCTCGTCCAGCGCCGCAGCCGGGGTCAGGCGCTCGTCCTGCAGGTCCGCGCCCAGCGCCTCGAGTCGGCCCTGGGCCTCGGCGCGGAAGGACTCCAGCGCGGCGACGGCGGACCGGACGGGTCCGGCGGAGCCGACGGAGGAGGCCAGCGTGCCGACGGCGTCCAGGTCGGCCCGCAGCGGGGCGGTCTGCTGGTCCCACGCCGACGGCCACCCCGGGTGGCGGTTGAGGAAGGTGTTCGCCGCGGCCACGGCGTCGTCGAGGCGGTCGAGCTCACGGGCGCGGTCCCGGACGTCCTCCGCGGCCCGGGCGTGCTCCGTGCGATGCAGGCTGCGCTCCGGCAGGGCCTCGAGGCGGTCCAGTTCCGCCGACGCGTCGAGCGCCTGGCGCCGGAAGCCGCGGAAGCGCTCCATCAGCGCGGCCGCGTGGGGCGAGTCCTCAGGCACCGTGGACGCGTTCACCTCGGTGGCGTCCATCTCCAGGGTCACGGAGGTCAGGTGGGTGCGGGCCTCGGCCAGCAGGTCGGCCGTCCGGCGGCGGCGACGCCGTCGGCTCGCGAGCACCGCGGCCGCGGCGCCGCCGCCCGCCACACCGACGATCCCCGCGCCGAACCACAGCTCGGGAGCCTGCCACCAGGGGCGCCCGATCAGCTCGGCGGCGGCGTCCGTCACCTCCACGACCGTGTCCGTCCACCGGGCCGCACGGGCCGCCTCGTGGCCGGCCTCGCGCACCTCCCGCAGCTGGTCCGTGCTGAGCATCCGGTCCTCGCCCACGTACACCCCGATCAACCGGTTGTCCGGGTCGAGCGCCACGATCACGAGGCCGTCGGCCCACTTCTGGCCGTCCGCGCTGAGCCAGTCCGGGTGCTCGGCGCGAGCCCGTTCGAGCACCCGCCCGTTGAACGCCTGAGACGCGCGGTCGTCGTCCAGCGCGGACAGGTCCGGGCCGCGCTCGGTGACCACGGCGACGCGGGTCGGCTCCCGGAACTCGATCCCCGCCAGGTCACGGCGCAGCTGGGCGGGGTCGATCACGCCCGCGTCGTCCACGAGCTCCACCTGCTCCCAGGCCACGGCGCGGGCCTGCGGCGCGGCGGCCACGACGGCGCCCGTCACCCCTGCCGTGACCGGCAGGGCGACGACGGTGGCGGCCGCCGCCGGCCCGGTGAGGGCGGCGGCGGACAGGGCGACCGCGGCGAGAGTGCGGCGGGCGATGCGGTGCGTCGGACGGGTCACGGGGGCCTCCTGGACGGGTCGGCGATCCCGCCCAGCGTAGGCACCGCAGGGCCGGTGTCGCCTCAGCCGGTGGGCGCGTCGGCGAGCAGCGCGGCGAGCCGGCCGGCGTCGTGCGCGGTGCCGAACCCCGCCGCGCCCGGCTCGAGGACGCCGGCCCGGTCGAGGCCCGTGTAGGGGACCGCGTCGAAGCCCATGGCGGTGACGAGGGCGATCACCGCGTCGCGCGCGGCGGCGACCGCGGCCGGGTCGGCCGTCGCATCGGCCGGCTCGGTGCCCACCGCGAGGGCGCGGCGCGGGGCTGTGGCACGCCCGGCATCTCCGAGGTCGTGATGCGAGATCTCCGAGAACGCGCGCACGACGGGCACGCGCAGCCCCGCGGCGGCCCAGCGCTCGGCGATCCGGGTGGTGCCCGGCGCGCCGTCGTCGTCGAGCCACGCCGGGACCGGCTCGTCCCCCCAGGTGTTCGTCAGGTCCACCACGGCGCGCGTGGCCGGCCCGGCGAGGGTGAGCGGGTCGACGTCGTCGAGCGCTTCGCGCGGCACGGCCACGACGACGAGCTCCGCCTCCGCCGCCAGGTCCTCGGCCGACACGGCGACGGCCTCGGGAGCGTAGATCGCCAGGTGGCGCTGGACCGCCGCGGGGCGCCGCGTGCCCGCGACCATCACCCGCGGGGCGGCCGTGCCCGGGGAGAGGCGGGGGATGCGCGCGATCGCCCGTGCCAGCGCGGTGCCCGCCCGCCCCGCACCGAGGATGCCGACGACGCGAGGCAGGGCATGCGCCGGTGCCGCCGCCTCAGACGAGCTCATTGCGCTGGCGTCCCAGCCCGGTGATCTCCACCTCGACGACGTCGTCGGGACGCAGCCACGGGCGGCGGCCCTCGGCGTCCCGGCGGGCCAGGGCGACCCCCGCGGGCGTGCCGGTCAGGATCAGGTCACCCGGGTTCAGGGTGATCAGCTGCGAGGCGTAGGAGACCAGCTCGGCGGGGGAGAAGACGACGTCGGCGACCGTGTCCTCCTGACGCAGCTCGCCGTTGACGTGCGTGAGGACGCGCGCGTCCGCCGGGAACTCGTCCGGGGTGACCAGCCACGGACCCACGGGCGTCGAGGCCTCCCACACCTTGCCCTGCAGCCACTCGGAGGTGCGGCCCTGGAAGCCGCGCATGGAGATGTCGTTGGCCACCGCGTAGCCCGCGATGTGCTCCGGGGCGTCCTCGACGGCGATGCGTCGGCCCGGCTCTCCGACCACGATGCACAGCTCGCCCTCGTAGTCGACCCGGTGGTCCTCCTCGGGGACCTCGATCGGGTCCAGCGCACCCGTGAGGGACTGCGGGAACTTCGCGAACAGCGTCGGATGCTCAGGGCGCTCCAGGCCCGTCTCGTCGATGTGGTTCGTGTAGTTCAGGCCCACGCAGAACACCTTGGTGGGGAAGGGCACGAGCGTGTCGTAGACGAGGCCGGAGGTGTCCAGCAGGAGGGACCGGTCGGCCTGCGCCGCGCGGAGGGCCCCCTCCACCATCTCCCGCTGCTCCTCCGGCGTGGCGGTGAGGTACTCGCCGACGTCGCGACAGTCCGGCAGGGCGACGGCGCGCACGGCGACCTCGGGGTCCTCGGGGTGCACGGAGGTGATGACCGCGGCGAACGTGGCGCCGGGGTAGGCGGCGTCGGAGTCGGGCTGGCGGAACGTGGCGAGCTTCATGGACCCATCCCATCACAGGGCGGCGGGTCCGGACCCGGGGCGGGCGGACGTGAGACGGTGAGGCCATGAGCACAGCCCCCACGCATCCGCCGCTCGACCTCGACCCGACTCCGGCCACCCCGATCGTGCTCGGGACCATGGCCTGGGGATCCGTTCCTCCGCCGCCCCCGGACGCCGATCCGGGGGCGGGGCCGGAGGGGCCTGCGGGTGACGCGCAGGTCGAGGCGGCCGTGGAGCGCGCCCGCCGCGCCCTGCGCGCCGGGATCGAGGCCGGCGTCGACCTGCTGGACACCGCGGACATCTACGGGGCCGGCCGCTCCGAGGAGACCGTCGGCCGGCTGCTGCACGAGCTGCCCTACGAGGAGCGCTCCGCCCTGAAGGTGCAGACCAAGTGCGGGATCGTCCTGCACGAGACGGACCCGGCCGGGCGGCGCCTGACCCGCTACGACTCCTCGCCCGAGCACGTGCGCGCCTCGCTGGAGGGCTCGCTCGCCCGCCTCGGCGAGCAGCGCGTGGACACCCTGATCATCCACCGGCCCGACGTCCTCACGCCCGTGGCCGACACCGTGCGCGCCTTCCTCGACGCGCGGGAGGCGGGCCTGGTCGGCAAGCTGGGCGTCTCCAACCTCGGCGTGGGCCGCGTCCTCGAGTTCCAGCGCGAGCTCGAGAGCCAGGCGGCGGACGGGACCGGGCTGGCGTGCGTCCAGGTCGAGCTCGGCCTGCACCACCGCACCCTCGTGGAGGCGGTCGTGCTCGCCAACCACCCGGACGCCCCCGCGGACGCCGACGCCGGGCGCCTCGGCCCGGTGTGCGCCGCCGAGGGGATCGAGCTGCAGGCCTGGGGTCCGCTGGGGCAGGGCCGGTTCAGCTCCGGCGACGACGGCGCGGCCGGCGTCGTCGGCGAGGTCGCGGCGGAGCTGGGCGTCAGCCGGGAGGCCGTGGTGCTCGCCTGGCTGCTGCGCCTGCCGTGGGGCGTGCGGCCCGTGATCGGCACCCAGGACCCGGAGCGCGTCGCCGCGTGCGCCGAGGCGGCTGCCGCGGCCGAGGCGATGGACTCCGCGCAGTGGCACCGCCTGTGGACCGCGGCGCGGGGCGCCGGCCTGCCCTGACGAGGCGCGACCGGCCGCGCGCCCTCCCGCCGGAGTGAGACCTGTGTCACACTGGGGCATGGACTTTGCGAACGTGGACCTCGTGACTCCCTGGATCCTCTACTGGCTGGCCTCACTGACCCTCGTGGTCGGCGGCACACTCGTGGTCGTCGGCCTGTGGCGCGCTCGGCGGCACCGGCGCTTCGCCGCGACCCACGGCCGCAACCCGGAGATCGGGCTCCTCGAGGACACCCGCACCCAGCGCGGGGTCGGGGTTGTCGCGCTCGCGGCCGCCGTCGCACTCGGCGCGACGGGCGCCGTCCTGCACGTCCAGGGTCTGGACGCGTTCCGCGGCAACCTCGAGGCGAAGTACGGCTACACCGCGGTGGACCGCATCCGTCAGTCCGGCCCCGGCTTCGTGGCCGATCTGACCCAGGCCGACGGCAGCGTGCTGCGCGACGAGATGATCCTGTTGGAGTCCTCGGGCGAGCCCGTCGTGGGGGAGGACATCTTCGCCCGTCCGGTCGAGACGCGTTGACCTTCCCGCCCCGGCCCGCCGGGCCTGATGCCGCGTCGGGGGCCTCTGTTAGCGTCGCCGCGTGAGCACCTCGACCGTCCGTCCCGCCCCCGCGTCCACCTACCGGCTCCAGGTCAGCCCGGATCTGCCGCTGGAGTCTGCGGCCGGGCTCGTGCCCTATCTGCGGCGCCTGGGTGTGGACTGGCTCTACCTCTCGCCGCTGCTCGAGGCCGAGCCCGGCTCCGACCACGGGTACGACGTCGTGGACCCCACGCGGCTGGACGCCGCCCGCGGCGGGGCCGAGGGACTGGACGCGGTCGCGCGCGCCGCGCACGAGGCGGGCATGGGCGTGCTCGTGGACATCGTGCCGAACCACGTGGGCGTGGCCACGCCCCAGGCCAATCCGGCGTGGTGGGACGTGCTCACCCACGGTCCCGAGGCGGCGCATGCGGCGTGGTTCGATGTGGACTGGCCGGCCGGCGACGGGTCCCTGCTCATCCCCGTGCTGGGAGACGGTCCCGACGGGGACGCGGACGCGGAACTGGACCGTCTCGTCGTCGACGCCGAGGGCGGCCGTCTGCGCTACTGGGACACCGTCTACCCCCTCGCCCCCGGATCGCTCGAGGCGGCCGAGGCGGAGACCGGGCTGCGCGCCGCAGAGGTCTTCGCGGCGGCGGACCCGGCGAAGGAGCCGACCGCGGAGCAGGCCCGCCTGGCCCGCGCCGTGCACGACCGCCAGCACTACCGGCTGGTCGGCTGGCGCCGCGGCGACGCCGAGCTGAACTACCGCCGCTTCTTCACCGTCACCACGCTCGCGGGCGTCCGGGTGGACGAGCCCGAGGTCTTCGACGCCGTCCACACCGAACCCGCCCGCTGGGTCCGCGAAGGGCTCGTGGACGGGCTGCGCGTGGACCACCCGGACGGCCTGGCGGACCCGGCCGGCTACGCGCGGCGCCTGCGCTCCCACGTGCTCCCGGAGGGCTACCTCGTGGTGGAGAAGATCCTCGAGCCCGGTGAGGCGCTGCCCGCGGACTGGCCCGTGGACGGGACCACCGGCTACGACGCGCTCGGCGAGGTCGAACGCGTCTTCATGCACCCCGAGGCCGCGGGCGATGCGGCCGAGGACGCGCGCCGCCGTCGGGAGTGGGACGAGGCCGTGGTGCGGGCCAAGCACGACGTGGCCACCGGCTCCCTCGCGGCCGAGACCGCCCGGCTGGTCCGGGAGGTCCGCGCCGTGCACGCCCTCGGTGCCCACCCGGACGAGGACGTGGCCGCCGCGTTCGCCGCCGTGCTCGCCCGCCTGCCCGTGTACCGCACCTACCTGCCCGTGGGCCTGGCCGTGCTCGAGGGCGCGCTGGCGGACGCGGCCGCGGCGGAGCCGGGCCTCTCCGACGTGCTCGGCGACCTGCGGCCCGAGCTGACCGACCCGGACTCGCCCGTGGCCCGCCGGTTCCAGCAGACCTCCGGCATGGTGATGGCCAAGGGCGTCGAGGACCGGTCCTTCTACCGGTACACCCGGTGGGCCAATCTGAACGAGGTCGGCGGAGACCCCTCCCACGTCGCCCTGTCCCTGGCCGACTTCCACTCCGCCCAGCAGGCGCGCCAGGCCGCCTGGCCGACGGCCATGACCACCCTGAGCACCCACGACACCAAGCGCGGCGAGGACGTGCGCGCCCGCATCGCCGTGCTCGCCGAGGAGCCCGACCGCTGGGCCGCCGAGCTCGCCGAGCTGACGCGCCTCCACCCGCTCGGCCACCCCGACGCCGAGCGGCTGCTCTGGGAGTCCATCGTGGGCGTCTGGCCCACGGACGGCACCGCACCGGAGGAGGAGCGGATCCTCGGGTTCCTGCAGAAGGCCTCCCGCGAGGCGGCCCTGGCCACCAGCTGGACGGACCAGGACCCCGAGTTCGAGGCCCGGCTCGCCGCGCTCGCCGCCGCCGTCACCTCCCCCGAGGGGCCTGCCCGGGGCGTGCTGCAGGCCGTCGCGGACCGCATCGCCGAGCCCGGCCTGGTGGTCCAGCTCGGCCACAAGCTCGTCCAGCTCGCCGCCCCCGGCGTCCCCGACGTCTACCAGGGCACGGAGGTGCCCTTCCCCACCCTCGTGGACCCGGACAACCGCCGCCCCGTGGACTTCGCGGCCCGGGCCGACCTGCTGGACCGCCTCGACGCCGGCCACACACCCGGCCTCGACGACCCCGCCGCCGCCAAGCTGGCCGTCGTCGCGGCGGTGCTGCGCGCCCGCCGCGACCGGCCCGAGCTGTTCACCGGCCACCGCCCGCTCGACGTCTCCGGCCCCGCCGCCGACCACGCGATCGCGTTCGACCGGGGCGGGGCGCTCGCCGTGGCCACCCGCTGGCCCGTCCGCCTGGCGGCCGCGGGCGGCTGGGGCGAGACCGTCGTGACCGTGCCGGCCGGGCGGTGGGAGGACGCCGTCACCGGCCACCCCGTCCACCCGGACGCCCGCGGCGCCGTGCGCCTCGACGAACTGCTCAGCACCCTGCCCGTCGCGCTGCTCGTCCCGGCGCACGCCCCATCCGACCGCCGAGAGAGGACCGCCCCGTGACCGAGCCCCGTCCGGCCGACGCCCCCGCCCCGGGCCTGCACCCGATCGGCTCCGACCCCGTGGACCCCGCCGCGGCCGAGCGGGCCGCCGTCGACGCCGCGCGCGCCGTCCCCTACGCCGTATGGGCGCCGCACGCCGAGAGCGTCGACCTCGTCCTCGTCGACACCGAGCCCGGCGCCCTGCACGACGCCGAGGACCGCTGGCCCGTCGCCGCCGTCGTGGCCATGGACCCCGCCGCCGGAGGCTGGTGGACGCCCACGGAGGACCCGCTGGCCGCCCTCTGCCTCGACGCCGCCCAGCCGCCGGCCGACCCCGGCTACGGCTACCGCGTGGACGGGGCGGACCCCGTGCCGGACCCCCGCTCCCGACGCCAGCCCGACACGGTCCACGGGCCCTCCCGCCGCGACGTCGCCGGCCGCGCCGTCGCATGGCCCGACGAGGGCTGGGCCGGGCCGCCCGGGGTGGAGTCCGATCCGACCGCGCCCCAGGGCGGCGGCCTGCGCGGCGCCGTCCTCTACGAGCTGCACGTGGGCACCTTCACGGCCGAGGGGACCCTCGACGCCGCCATCGCCCGCCTGCCGCACCTGACGGACCTCGGGGTCACCCACGTCGAGCTGTTGCCCGTGAACTCCTTCTCCGGCCCGCGGAACTGGGGCTACGACGGGGTGGCATGGTTCGCCGTCGACGAGTCCTACGGCGGCCCCGCCGCCTACCGCCGCTTCGTGGCCGCCGCCCACGCCGCCGGCCTCGGCGTGGTCCAGGACGTCGTCCACAACCACCTGGGCCCCTCCGGCAACTACCTGCCGGTGTTCGGGCCCTATCTGGGCCCGGGCGGCACCGGCTGGGGCGACGGCCTGAACCTGGACGGCGCCGACTCGGACGAGGTGCGCCGGTTCGTCCTGGACAACGTCCGCTTCTGGCTCGAGGAGATGCGCGTGGACGGGCTGCGCCTCGACGCGGTGCACGCCCTGCGGGACGCCCGCGCCGTGCACCTGCTCGAGGAGATGGCCGCGCTCGCGGACGGGATCGCGGCCCGTGCCGGCCGACCCGTGCCGCTCCTGGCCGAGTCGGACCTCAACGACCCGCGCCTGGTGCTGCCCCGCCAGGCCGGCGGGCTCGGCCTCGCGGCGGCCTGGAACGACGACGTCCACCACGCCCTGCACGTGGCCGCGACGGGGGAGACCCACGGCTACTACGCGGACTTCGCCCCGCTGGAGGCGGTGGCCAAGGTCATGGAGCGCACCTACTTCCACGACGGCACCCGCTCCACGTTCCGCAGCCGCGACCACGGGCGCCCCGTGCCGGACGCCGTCCCGAACCATGCGTGGGTGGCCAGCATCCAGAACCACGACCAGGTGGGCAACCGCGCCGGCGGCGACCGCACCGCGGCCGCCCTGTCCGAGGGTGCGCTCGCGGCCGAGGCCGCCCTGCTGCTGACCGGCCCGCACGTGCCGATGCTCTTCATGGGCGAGGAGTTCGCCGCGTCGACGCCGTGGCCGTTCTTCACCTCGTTCCGCGAACCCGAGCTCGGGGACGCCGTCCGGCAGGGACGACGCCGCGAGTTCGCCGCTCACGGCTGGGACCCGGCCGACGTCCCCGACCCGCAGGACCCCGCCACACGGGACGCGGCGGTGCTGGACTGGGCGGAGGCCGCGGGCGGCGCGGACGGCCAGGGCCGCGGGGTGCGCGTGCTCGCCGCCTACCGCACCCTGATCGGCCTGCGCCGCACGCTGCCCCAGCTCACCGACCCTCGCCGCGACCGCGTCCGGGCCGAGGTGGACGCCGCCCGGCGCCACGTGCGCCTCACCCGCGCCGGCGCGGACGCCGACGTCGTCCTGCTCGTCGCCCTCGGCGCGGAGCCGCTGCCCGTGCCCGCGGACCTGACGCGGGCCGAGCTCCTCGCCGGCCACGGCGACGACGGCCCCCTCGGCCCCGGCACGGTGCCGGCGGCGGTCCCGGCCCCCGGCTTCCTGCTCCTGCGCCGCTGAGCCGCGGCCGGCGTCAGTCCTCGTCCGCGGGCGGGACGGCGCGCAGCATGGTGGTCGTGGGGTGCAGCGCCACCGCGTCCTCGTCGCGGCGGGCCCGCAGCACCGTGTCCACGTAGGAGTCCACCACCTCCTGCAGGGGCACGGCCTGGCCGCGGGCCTCGGAGAGGTACCAGCGGTGCTCGAGGAGCTGGTGCATCACCTCGGCGGGCTCGAGCTTGGCACGCAGCTCGAGGGGCACCGAGCGGACCACGGGGTCGAACACCTCCACCACCCAGCGGTGCGCCGCGCCCTCGATGTCCATGTACGGGTCCCACTCCCGGCGGGCGGCCTCGATGTCCACGAGCAGCCGGCGGGCCTGGTTCTCCTGGACCTCGAGTCCCGTGAGGCGGGTCAGTCGACGGCGGTGGTAGCCCGCGTGGATCTCGACGGGCCGGGCGATCATCATCCCGGGGGCGTCGGCGGCGCGCAGTGAGTACTCGGCCAGCTCGAAGCCGAGCTCCTGCAGGCGGCGGACGCGGCGGTCCAGGCGCCACGGCTCGGCGCGGGGGAACAGCAGAGGCCCGGTCAGCTCGTCCCACAGCCGGCGGTAGGAGGCCACGAGCAGGTCCGGCGTGGTGACGGGGTCCACCTCCGGGTCCAGCAGCCCGCTGGCCTGCAGGTCCAGCAGCTCACCGCCCACGTTCACGGCGGCCACGTCCAGGTCGTGCTCGCGCTGGCCGTTGGACAGCCGCTCCCGGAGCTCGCCGGTCTCGGCGTCCACCAGATGGGCGGCGAACCCGCCCGCGTCCCGCCGGAACAGGACGTTGGACAGGGAGACGTCACCCCAGAAGAACCCCTCGAGGTGCAGTTCCACGAGCAGCGTCGCCAGCGCGTCCATGAGGCGCACGAGGGTGCGGCGCTCGAGGCGCTCCGAGAACACGGCGCGGTACGGCAGGGAGAAGCGCAGGTGCCGGGTCACGAGGGCGGCGGGCAGGGGCGTGCCGTCGTCCTCCGTGCGTCCGGTGACCACGGCCACCGGCACCACCGACGGCGCCGGGCTCCGCTCGAGCCGGCGCAGCAGCCGGTACTCGTGGAACGCGAGCTCCTCCGTGGTCTCCTTCACCGCCACGATGCCCCCGCCCATCCGGGCGAAGCGCACCACGTGACGGGAGATGCCCCGCGGCAGGGCCGCCAGCACCTCCCGCGGCCACGTCTCGAGGGGGAGCGCCCAGGGCAGGGCGAGCAGAGACGTCGCCGGGTCCTCGGTCGCGTCCCCCGACGGGGCGCCCGTGATGGTCAGTCGATCGACGGGGGAGGGGGTCTCGACGGTGTCCATGGTCACGATCCTTCCAGACAGGGCCGCTATGCTCGCCTGGCGCGGCGCGCCCGCTGCCCGCCGGCTCCGGTGCTCGACCCGGACCGACTGCCCCACGAGGAGGACCCTTGGCCCGGAACACGTCAGGCTCGCACACCTCGGCGACGGACGCCCGTGCGCGTGCCCGCCAGATCCAGGAAGAGCAGCGCAGGAAGGACCGCCGCCGCCGCACCGGCGTCATCTGGGGCTCGGTCCTCGCGGCGGTGCTCGTGATCGGCCTCGTCGTCGCGTTCGCGCTCACCCGCAACGGCGACGACGCCGCGGCCGCCGGCCCCATCCCGGCCGCGGCGAACGAGCAGGGCGGCATCGAGTTGACCTCGGCCACGGGCCTGGCGGAGGGCGCGGGAGAGCGTGAGGTCGACCCCTCGAAGATCGAGGTGCCGAAGCAGGCCGAGAGCTCCCAGCCCGAGACCCTGCCGAACACGGAGGCCCGCGGTGACGGTGAGCCGACGCGGATCGTGCTCTATGCGGACTTCAACTGCGTGCACTGCGCCGACTTCGAGTCCTCCAACGCGGAGCAGATCGAGCAGTGGCTCGAGCAGGGCGAGGTCACGGTCGACTACCGGATGGTGGACTTCCTGAGCGCCCCGAACAACCAGAACTACTCGGCCCGCGCCGCCAACGCCGCGTACTGCGTGGCGGACCAGAAGCCCGAGGCCTACAACGGCTTCGTGACCGCCCTGTTCGCCGCCTACGACGAGCACCAGGGCAAGGGCCTGGACAACGCGGCGCTCATCCAGCTCGCGCAGGAGCACGGCGTGGACATCTCCTCCTGCGTCGAGGACGGCACGTTCCGCTCCGCGGTCGAGCACACCACCCGCCAGGCGCGCGTCGCCGGCGTGGCCGGCACCCCGACCGTGTTCGTGGACGGCAAGAACTGGGCCCTCGACGGCGAGGACAAGACCTTCACCGACTGGGCGGGCGCCAAGATCGCCGGCTGACCCGGCGCCGAGGCCCGCGGGGCGTCCCCACACGGGGGCGCCCCGCGTCGTCCGCCCGGGCCTTGTACGCTGGAAGGGCTGGCCGCGGCACCCCCAGGTGCCGGCCGCAGGCCTCCTTAGCTCAGCTGGCCAGAGCAGCTGCCTTGTAAACAGCAGGTCGCCGGTTCGAATCCGGCAGGGGGCTCCACCCCACCGCGGGCCCGACGGCGCCGCGCACCTCCGCCGGGAGGGCGCGGCGCCGTCGTCGTGTCCGGCGTGGGCTGACGCTGGGGTTCCGCTGTGCCGGTCCGAGGCCATCCGCCAGGTCCGGCTGGCGGAACCGCCAGAGATGCCTCGACTATCCGCCAGACTTCGGCCCGCGGCCTCGCCGTGACGGAATCGTGACCTTACCGTGATCTCAGTCACCCCGGCCCGAGTCCCTCGGGCATCCGCATCCGGTGGCCCCGAACTCCGAGGAGATCCCGTGCAGTCCTCCACACCCCGCAGCACCCGCCGCCGCATCGGCGCCCTCGTGGCCGGCGCCGTCCTCGCCGGCGGGACGCTGACCTCGTCCCCCGCGCTCGCGGCCCCCTCCGGCGCCGCCCCCGCCGCACCGGCAGCCAGCCCGACCGTCGCCTCGCCCCTGGCGGCGGCGCAGGTCGAGGACCCGAACGCCGACGGCTACGACTCCTTCATCGTCACCTACAAGGAGACCGCCGCCAACGCCCACGCGAAGGGCCGCGCGAACGCCTGGGGCAAGGCCGCGAAGGAGGCCGGCGTCTCCGTGAAGGAGCTGCGTGAGACCGCGCTCGGCTCCCGCGTGATCACGGCGGACCGCAAGCTGGATCAGGCCGAGTCCGCGAAGTTCATGGCCGACCTGAAGGCCTCCGGGGCGGTCGAGGCCGTGGAGCCGGACGCGATCCTCACCGCCACCGGCCTGAGCCCCGTGGACGCCCTCTACTCGCAGCAGTGGGGCTTCACCGGCACCCACGGCATGCGGGTCCCCGGGGCGTGGGATCGCACGACGGGCTCCGGTGCGACCGTGGCCGTCATCGACACCGGCATCACCTCCCACCCGGATCTCGACCGCAACGTCGTGCCCGGCTACGACTTCATCTCCGACAGCGCGGCGGCACGTGACGGCGGTGGCCGCGACTCCAATCCGCGTGACGAGGGCGACTGGTACGCCGCCGGCGAGTGCGGCACCGCCGGCGCCTCCGACTCCTCGTGGCACGGCACCCACGTGGCGGGCACCGTCGCGGCCGTGGCCGACTCCCAGGGCGTCGTCGGTGTGGCGCCGAACGCAAAGATCCAGCCGATCCGCGTGCTCGGCAAGTGCGGCGGCTCGCTGTCCGACATCGCCGACGCGGTCGTGTGGGCTGCCGGCGGCACGGTGGCGGGCGTGCCGGCCAACCCGAACCCGGCGGACGTCATCAACATGTCCCTCGGTGGCTCCGGCATGTGCGGCACCACCTACCAGAACGCGATCAACGCGGCAGTCTCCCGCGGCGTGCCCGTCGTCGTGGCCGCGGGCAACGAGAACCAGCCCGCCGCCAATGTGCGCCCGGCCAACTGCCAGAACACCATCGTGGTGGCCGCCTCCACCTCGCAGGGCGCCCGCGCCTCGTTCTCGAACTACGGCTCCGCCGTGGACGTGACCGCCCCGGGTGCGAACATCATCTCGACCGTGAACAACGGCGCCACCACCCCGACGACGGCCGGCCACGCCGCCTACAACGGCACCTCGATGGCCACCCCGCACGTCGCGGGCCTGGCCGCCCTGCTGCTGGCCGCGCAGCCCAGCCTCACCCCGGCCCAGGTCGAGTCCACCCTCAGGTCCACGGCCCGCTCCATGCCGGTGACCTGCTCCGCGGGCTGCGGCGCCGGCCTGGCGGACGCCTCCGCGGCGGTCTCCTCCCTCGGCGGCGCCCAGACGGAGCCCGGGCCGGCTCCGGTGGCCTCGCTGATCGTCAACGGCGGCTTCGAGTCCGGCAGCACCGGCTGGACCGGCACCCCGACCGGCTTCGTGCGCACCGACGCGGCCAAGGCCGCCTCGGGTCAGGCCTTCGCCCAGCTGAACGGCGTGGGCCGCCGCAACACCGCGACGGTCGAGCAGAAGGTCACCGTGCCGGCCTCCGGCGCCACGCTGACCTATGCGCTGCAGGTGGACACCGCGGAGACCACCGCCTCCCGCTCCTACGATCTCCTGGACGTCCAGGTCGTGACCGGCGCCACCGGCACATACACCGTCGCCTCGCACTCCAATCTGGACAAGGGTGGCTACGCCACGCGCACCGTGGACCTGTCCCGCTTCGCGGGCACGACCGTGACGCTGCGCTTCCGCGGCACGGAGGACTCCTCCGCGGCCACGACGTTCCGCATCGACGAGGTCGCCGTGACCGCGCGCTGACCGCCCTTCGGCTCTCGATGGCCGCTCCGCCGCGCGCGGGGCGGCCATCGTCCGGGTGGACAGGCGGCGCCGCCTGAGGTATCGTTCTTCGAGTTGTCACCCCCATGGGGCGACGCCCGGATCTTTAGCTCAGTTGGTTAGAGCGTTCGCTTCACACGCGAGAGGTCGCTGGTTCGAGTCCAGTAAGATCCACCACAGCAGGGCCCTCCTCCGGGAGGGCCCTTTCGCGTTCCCGGGCCGCGGCGCCGTCGGCCCCGGCGGAGGAGGCGTCGGCGTGGTTGGATGGACGCGCGGCGGGGCTCGGCCCACCGCCGTGGCGCGTCCAGCGCCCGCATACGGAAGGAGAGGGTGAGCCGCATGGAGCAGGAGGGCACCCAGGAGCCGGCGCGGTTCGACCCCCGCATCGCGGAGCCCCCGGCCGTCCCCACGCTCATCCCCGTGCTGCGCCCGGCCGGTGCCGAGGACGCCGCCGCTGCCGGCGACCTCGACCCGGAGGACCCCGGCCTGCTCGACCTCGACCCGGCGGAATCGGCCCACCCGGCCGCGGTCGCCGTCGAGCCCACCGAACCGCTGCCGCCCGTGGTCCGCCCCGCCGCCGCCGATCCGGCCCCGGCGCCGGAGCCGGAGCCAGAGGAATCGGCCGAGCCGGAGGCGGAGACGCTGCCGGAGCCGACCGCGGACGCGCCCCTGACCGAGCCGCCGCTGTCCGAGCAGGTGCCCACCTCCGTCCTGGCCCCCGCGGAGGCCGACGGGGCCCTGCCCGCCCCGGACGTGATCCCCGCGCCAGACATCACCGTCCCGGACCCGGTGGTCCCCGTGGGCCCGCCCGAGAAGCGCGGGCGTCGGCGCGGCCGGCGCTCCCGCGAGGTCTTCGTCGAGAACCTGCCGACGCAGGCGCTCGTGCTGGCCGACCGCCTGCACTCCTCGCCGTACGGGCGCCGCATGCGCTCCACGCTGCAGCAGCGCCGCGCGGAGGCGCAGGCCCTCGAGGCCCGCACCACCCTGGACTTCGCCCTCAAGCTGGGCGAGACCATGTTCAGCTTCGGCGCGGCCTCGCTGGACGTGGAGACCTCGATCATCGTGGCCACACAGGCCTACGGGATCCTCGAGACCGAGGTGGACCTGACCAACCAGTCCATCTCCCTGAACTACGCGCCCGACTCCTCACGCGGCGAGGCACCGTTCACCCTCCAGCGGGTGGTCCGCTCGTCCTCGGTGAACTTCGAGGGGCTCGTGGCCGTCCACCGGCTGGTCGAGGAGATCGCCGCGGGCGAGGTGGACCGGGCCGAGGCCCAGCGCCGGCTCGTGGAGATCCGGCATCAGCCCAAGCCGTTCCCCGCCGTCTTCGAGGTCCTCTTCTCCGGCGTGTTCGTGGCCTGCTTCGTGCCGTTCATCGGGGGGACCTGGACAGGCGCGGCCCTGGGCATGGTCTCCACCTGGCTGGTCTTCTGGCTCAAGGTCCAGGCGGACAAGGCGCGCTTCCCGGAGATCTTCTCCACCATGTTCGGGGCGATCACGGCCACGGTGATCGCGCTGATGGCCTACGCCCTCGACCTGCCGGTCAACCCGGCGCTGGTGATCGCCGGCGGCATCATGATGCTCCTGCCCACGGCGAGGTTCGTCACCGCGGTGCAGGACGCCATCCACGGCTTCCCGGTGACCGCGGCGGGCCGCTTCCTCTCCGCGCTGCTCGTGTTCGCCGGCGTGATGGCCGGGATCATGATCGCCGTGGGCATCGGGGATCTCGTGGGATTCGAACAGCTGGACCTGGCCGAGGCGGGGACGCTGAGCTATCCGCCGCTGCTGCTGCTGGGCCTCGTGGTGGCCGCGGGCATGGCGGACGCGGTGGTGGAGCAGTCGCGGTGGCCCCAGATCCTGGCCTGCGGTCTCGTGTCCGGGGCCGGCTTCGGCGCGTACCTGGCAGCGCAGCAGATCGGGGTCAGCGACCGGCTGGTGCCCGCGGTCGCCGCGGCGGCGGTCGGGTTCCTCGGCCGCCTGGTGGCCCAGCGGCTCGCGGCCCCGGCGCTCGTGATCGTCCTGCCGTCCATGCTGTTCCTGCTTCCCGGACTCACCATGTTCCGGTCCGTCTACGGGTTCACCGTGGAGACCGGGGCCACGCTGCTGGGCGTCGAGGGACTCTTCAACGCCGCGGTCATCGTCGTGGCGATCGCGGCCGGCGTCGCCTTCGGCAACACCCTGGCCAAGCCGATCACCGACCGGATGGGCACGCTGCTGCCCACCGAGCTCGTGATGCATCAGCGCGGCTGACCGGCGGCCCGGCTCAGTCGGGCAGGCGCCAGTCCACCGGATCCGCGCCGGCCGCCTCGAGGAGCCGGTTCACCCGGCTGAACGGCCGGGAGCCGAAGAACCCGCGGTGGGCGCTCAGGGGCGAGGGATGCGGGGACTCCACGACGCCGGCCCCGGCCGCCGTCAGCAGCGGCGCCATGCGCCGCGCGTCGGCTCCCCACAGCAGCCCCACGAGGGGGGTGCCGCGCGCGCAGAGGGCCCGCACCGCGGCCTCCGTGATCTGCTCCCAGCCGAGGCCGCGGTGGCTGCCGGGTGCGCCGGCCCGCACGCTGAGGGCGCGGTTCAGCAGCAGCACGCCCTGGTCCGTCCACGCGGAGAGGTCGCCGTGGGCGGGCGGGGTGATGCCGAGGTCGTCG
The DNA here is from genome assembly GCF_056173425.1 of Micrococcus sp. 63XJN7_8_ISO-PGPR-S23-253. NCBI lineage: Bacteria > Bacillati > Actinomycetota > Actinomycetes > Micrococcales > Micrococcaceae > Micrococcus > Micrococcus sp. 63XJN7_8_ISO-PGPR-S23-253. Next base: position 1,995,954 of record NZ_CM149673.1, on the reverse strand, counting down.
TGCAGCTCCCGGTGGATGTTGGCTAGGGAGCGGGGCAGCGGCCTCACGTGGCGGTCCACCGCGAAGCTCAGGCCGATCGGATGGCCCGGCGTCGGGTAGGGGTCCTGGCCCAGCACGAGGACGCGGACGTCCGCGAACGGCTGGCGGAACGCCCGCAGGATGTGCTCCGGTGCGGGCAGCACCTGCTCTCCGGCTGCCCGGCGGGCCCGCAGCCGCTCGCCGACCTGCTCGAACGCGGCGGCCTGCGGGGCGAGGGCCGCCTCCCAGCCCGGATCCAGGGGCGCGATGAATTCCATGCCCCGAGGGTAGACCGGGTGGGTACAGTGGCCGCCATGTCCCACCCCACGCCCGTCTCGCCCGATCCGGCCCCGGACGAGGGTGCCCGCGCGCGGGCGCGGCGGGACGAGCTGACGGACCTGGAGCGTGCGGTCCTGGACCTGGAGGCCGCCACCTGGCGGTACGGCGGGGCCAAGGACCACGCCGTCCGCGAGCGTCTGGGGCTGTCTCCGACCGCCTATTATCAGGTGTTGAACGGATTGCTGGACCGTGAGGCCGCCCTGGCCTACCGACCCCTGCTGGTCACGCGGCTGCTGCGCAGGCGCGGCACCCGCAGCCGGGCCCGGAGGGGACCCGCGGATCCGGCGCCGTCCACGCCCGCTTCCCGCCAGGAGAACTGACCCATGGCCTACCAGCCCGACCGCTTCGACGAGGTCCCCGAGTACACGGACCAGCGCGGCGCGCACCGCGAGTCCTTCGCCGCCGCCGGCGCGACCGCCACGGGCGGGGGTCGCCGCCTGAGCCCGCTGCTCTGGGTGGCCGGCCTCGTCCTGCTCGCCGGCCTGTTCGTGGGCGTCGTCCTGCCGTGGCTCACCGGCGACCGCTCCGCGCCCGTCGCCGCCGAGAGCTCGACGACGGCCCCGGCTGCCGCGCCGTCGACGTCGGCCTCGTCCGTGTCCTCCTCGGCGTCCTCCGCGCCGGCGTCGACTGCATCCGCGTCCGAGTCCGCCACCCCGTCCGAGGACGCGGCGGAGGCGTCCCGCTCCGCGGCCGCGGCCGAGTCCTCGCGGGCGGCGCAGGAGGCGGCCGCCGCCGAGGCCGCCGAGTCGTCCCGTGCCGCCGCCGAGGCACAGGCGTCGGAGGCCTCGCGTTCCGAAGCCGCCGCGCAGTCCGCCGAGGCGTCTCGGTCGGCGGCCGCCCAGGCGGCGGAGTCCTCGCGCGCCGCCGCGTCCCGTTCGGCCGCCGAGGCGTCCCGTTCCGCCGCCGCGGCGGAGGCCTCGCGCTCGCAGGCCGCGGCCGCGTCGAGCTCCCGTGCGGCCGCACAGTCGGCGGCCGCGTCGAGCTCTCGTGCAGCCGCACAGTCCTCGGCTGCGTCGAGCTCCCGTGCGGCCGCGCAGTCCGCGGCCGTGCGCGGCACCCACGTCACCGTGTACAACGCGACCCGCACCCAGGGACTCGCCGCCTCCTACGCGCAGCGGCTCACGAGTGCCGGCTACACCTCGGTGGAGGCGAAGAACTGGAGCGGCTACGGCATCCAGTCCTCCACCGTCCTGTACAACGGCTCGGCCAACAAGGCCGCCGCCGAGGCGGTCGGCAAGGAGCTCGGCTTCCCGGTCATGCAGACCCCGAACCTGCAGGTGAACGGCGTCGCGGTGGTCGTCACCGGCTGATCCGCCCGTCGCGCGGCCGTGCCGGCCGCGCACCGCTCACGGCCCCCGGCGGGGCGCCTCCCGAGGCGCGCTGCCGGGGGCCGTCCGCCGTCGGCGGAAGGGCGGCCTCCCGCACCGCAGACCTTTTGCACTCTCCCGGTGCGAGTGCTCATAATGGGGTTAGCACTCCGAAGGCGCGACTGCCAGCCGTACCCCGGTCGGCCCGGCGCCGTGGAGGAGGACCTGTCCACCGGTGAGGCCCCCAGGGGCCGTCCGTCGCGGGCATCGGCGCGGGTCAGCCACCAGCAGTAGGAAGCCGACGTCCAGAAAGGACCTGCACATGGCCAAGACCATCGCATTCGACGAAGAGGCCCGCCGCGGCCTGGAGAAGGGTCTGAACACCCTGGCCGACGCCGTGAAGGTGACCCTCGGCCCCCGCGGCCGCAACGTGGTGCTGGAGAAGAAGTGGGGCGCCCCCACCATCACCAACGACGGCGTCTCCATCGCCAAGGAGATCGAGCTCGAGGACCCGTACGAGAAGATCGGCGCGGAGCTCGTCAAGGAGGTCGCCAAGAAGACCGACGACGTCGCCGGCGACGGCACCACCACCGCCACCGTGCTGGCCCAGGCGCTGGTCCGCGAGGGCCTGCGCAACGTGGCCGCGGGCGCCGACCCGCTGTCCCTGAAGCGCGGCATCGAGAAGGCCGTGGAGGCCGTCACCTCCGAGCTGCTCTCCGCCTCCCGCGAGATCGAGACCAAGGACCAGATCGCGGCCACCGCCTCGATCTCCGCCGCGGACAAGCAGATCGGCTCCCTCATCGCCGAGGCCCTGGACAAGGTCGGCAAGGAGGGCGTCATCACCGTCGAAGAGTCCAACACCTTCGGCCTCGAGCTCGAGCTCACCGAGGGCATGCGCTTCGACAAGGGCTACATCTCCGGCTACTTCGTGACCGACGCGGACCGCCAGGAGGCCGTCCTCGAGGATCCCTACATCCTCATCGTCAACTCGAAGATCTCCTCCGTGAAGGACATGGTGGCGATCCTCGAGAAGGTCATGCAGTCGGGCAAGCCGCTGCTGATCATCGCCGAGGACGTCGAGGGCGAGGCCCTGGCCACCCTCGTGGTCAACAAGATCCGCGGCACCTTCAAGTCCGTGGCCGTGAAGGCCCCGGGCTTCGGTGACCGCCGCAAGGCCATGCTCGCCGACATCGCCATCCTCACCGGCGGCCAGGTCATCTCCTCCGAGGTGGGCCTGTCCCTGGAGAACGCGACCCTCGACCTGCTGGGCACCGCCCGCAAGGTGGTCATCACCAAGGACGAGACCACCATCGTGGAGGGTGCCGGCGACGCCGAGCAGATCGCCGGCCGCGTGGCCCAGATCCGCTCCGAGATCGAGAACACCGACTCGGACTACGATCGCGAGAAGCTGCAGGAGCGCCTCGCCAAGCTGGCCGGCGGCGTGGCCGTCATCAAGGCCGGCGCGGCCACCGAGGTGGAGCTCAAGGAGCGCAAGCACCGCATCGAGGACGCCGTGCGCAACGCCAAGGCCGCGGTGGAGGAGGGCATCGTCGCCGGCGGCGGCGTGGCCCTGATCCAGGCCGGCGCCAAGGCGTTCGGCGGCCTGCAGCTCGAGGGCGACGAGGCCACCGGCGCGAACATCGTGAAGGTCGCCATCGAGGCCCCGCTGAAGCAGATCGCCTTCAACGCCGGCCTGGAGCCCGGCGTCGTGGCGGACAGGGTCAAGACCCTCGACGACGGCCACGGCCTGAACGCCGCCACCGGCGAGTACGAGGACCTGCTGGCCGCCGGCATCAACGATCCGGTGAAGGTGACCCGCTCGGCCCTGCAGAACGCCGCGTCCATCGCGGGCCTGTTCCTGACCACCGAGGCCGTCGTCGCGGACAAGCCCGAGAAGGCCGCCGCCGGCGCCGAGGGCATGGACCCGATGGGCGGCATGGGCGGCATGATGTGATCAGCCGCTGAGCCGGCCCGACCCGTTCGGGCGCCCAGCCCGCGAGGCCCGTCTCCCCGTCCGGGGAGGCGGGCCTCGCCGCGTCCCGGGCCGGTACCGGGGCGCCCCGCTCAGGCCGACAGCGCGGCTCGTTCCGCCGCCAGGTTGCGGCGGGCGGCGGCCTCCCAACGTGCTCGGCCGGGCGCGGTCCGATACAGCCGCCCGGCGTCCAGCAGGGCGTCCAGCACCGCGCCGCGACCGCGGGCCCAGTCCGCGTCGGACACGTGCGCGTAGTCCCGCCGCACCGCGGCCACGTAGCGGGCGTAGGCCTCGGGGGAGCGGCCGAGGACCTCGAGGTCCGCGTCCGAGAGCACCGCCCCGGCCGCGTCGTGCGGGGCGGGGTCGTGGGCGGCGGTGAGCAGCACGAGGCGTGCCACCTCGTCGACGACGTCGGCCGGCACGGCCAGCCGCGGATCGGTGAGCACGTCCCGGGCCAGGGCGGCCGAGTCCGCCTCGTCCTGGCCGGCGGGCGCGGTGGGGTCCCCGGCGTAGACGGCGTCGTGGAACCACGCGGCCAGGCGGACCGCACGCGGATCCGGCCCGGTCTCCGCCCCCGCCCGCTCGAGCATGTCCACGGACTCGAGCACGGCGAGCAGGTGGGCCGGGTCGTGGTAGTGCCGATGCGGCTCCGCCCAGCGGGCCAGCAGATCGCGTCCCGCCGTCGTCACCGCATCCGGGCTCGCCGCCGTGCCCTCGAACAGCCGCGCCCAGCGCCGGGCGAGGACGACGTCCCGCTTCTCGGCGCGGCTCCGGGCGGGCACGCGCAGCCCCGAGGCGGCGAGCCGACGCACCAGCTCCCGTCCGGTGACGGGCACCGCCCCGCGGGCCACGAGCTCGGCACGTCGGTGCGCGGGCACGTCGTAGTGGTCCCGGTCGAAGGCCCGCTCCGAGAGCCCCGCCGCCCGTGCGAACGCGTGGAGCTCCTCGAGGGAGGTGTCGGAGACGAGGTGGGAGAACACGGTGCCGTGGGCGGGCCACGCGGGCGGGTCGATCAGGACGGTCATGCCTCCACTCTAGGAAGCACGGACCGGGGCGCGGCAGGCCGGCCGCACCCCGGCCCGTTCCGGGCGCTCAGAACCGGAACATCGCGGCGTTGGCGGTCTCCGCGTCCTGGTACTGGGTGGCGGCGGCGTCCATCGCGCGGCGGATGCCTGCCAGGGACTCCTCCACGCGCTGCTGGGTGGCGCGCCACTCGGTGAGCACGCCCTGGAAGTTCGCGGCCGCCTGGCCGCGCCAGGTGTCCTGCAGCTGGCGCAGGTTGGCCTCCATGGTGCTCACCTCCGCCTGGAGGCGGCCGATGGAGCTCTCCACCGCCCCGCTCTTGGCCCGCAGGTCCTCGACGTCGATCTGCACGATGCTCATGTGACTGTCCCCTCTGATGAGTGCTGATGGGCGGCGGGTGCCGCCGGGCACCACGCTAGGGACGGGCGTCCCGCTCCGCCGCCGGGTCGTCCTCGCCTGGGGACGGGGCGTCGGCCTGAGGCGCCTGTGCAGGAGCAGACGCCCGACGGCGGCGCTCGGCCGAGGCGCGACGGAACCGCTCCGCCGCGCGCAGCAGGCGGCTGCTCCTGGCGGCGTCCGCGGCGCTGGCGCCGGCGCCCGACGGCGCGGTCAGAGCGAGGGGGCCGGTGGGCGGACCGGCCGCGTCGTCGTCGATGTCCCGTGCGGGCAGGCGCTCGTCCTCGACGTCCTCGTCCGCCTCGTCCGTCTCGTCCTCGAACGGTGCCCACGGCAGGTGGACGGAGAAGGTGGCGCCGCCGCCCTCGGTCTCCAGCAGCCGGACGGAGCCGCCGTGCTGGGCCACGATCGCCGCGACGATGGCCAGGCCGAGCCCCGTGCCGCCCGTCTCGCGGTGCCGGGAGGTGTCCGCGCGGTAGAACCGCTCGAAGATGCGGGCGCGGTCCTCCTCGGACACGCCCGGCCCGTGGTCACGGATCTCGATCACGGAGCTGCGGCCCGCGCCGTCCGCCCCGGCCTGGCCGCCGAGGTGGTCGACGGTGCCGACCGCGATCTCGATGGGGGTGCCGGCGGGGGTGTAGCGCAGGGCGTTGGCCACGAGGTTCACCACCACCTGGCGCATCCGGTTCTCGTCGCCGAGGATGGGCGCCGGGGCCGCCCGGTCGTCGTCGGGGCCCACGAGGGTGACCTTGCGGTCCGGGGCGTTCACGGAGGCGTCCATCAGGGAGTCCATCGCGAGGATGAGCAGGTCCACCGGGGCGTGCTCGAGGGGGCGCTGCTCGTCGAGGCGAGCCAGGGTGAGCAGGTCCTCCACGAGGCGGGTCATGCGGGTGGCCTCGGACTCGATGCGCTCCATGGCGGCCGCGACGTCCTCCTCCTCGCGCAGCCCGCCGTGCCGGTACAGCTCGGAGAACCCGCGGATGGTGACCAGGGGGGTGCGCAGCTCGTGGGAGGCGTCCTGCACGAAGCGGCGCATCTTGTCCTCGGAGATCTCCTTGTCCCGGAACGCGGACTCGATGTGCGCGAGCATCGCATTGAGGGAGCGGGAGAGCCGGCCCACCTCGGTGTCGGGTGCCGCGCTCTCCACGCGCTGGCTCAGGTCGCCGGCGGCGATCTTGGCGGCGGTGCGCTCCACGCGGTTCAGGGTGCGGAACGCGCGCTGGACCGCCAGGTTGGCCACGATCACGGTGCCCGCCGTCGCGAGCAGGCCGATGGTCACGACGATCGAGGTGACGCGCTCGACGGAGGAGGTCACGCTCTGCAGGGGCAGGGCCACGGCCATGGTGCCGTCGCCGCTGCTGAGCCCGTACAGCTGCACGCGCCAGCCGCTCGAGTCCGCCTGTGTGCCGGGCACCTCGAAGGAGGCGGAGCCGCGCTCGCGGGCCTCGGCCGGAGTGAGGTCCGGCAGGGCCGGCTCGTCCGCGTCCAGCATCACCGGGGTCTGGACGACCCGCGCGCCCTCGTTGTCCCACACGACGCCGTAGAAGCGCAGGATGGGCAGCTGCGGCATGTAGTACTCGCCGGTCTGGGCGACGTTGGCCAGGTACATCGAGACGGTGTCCCGGTTGGCGGCCATGTCCTCGTCCAGCTGGCGCACCGCCTCCTGGCGGAACAGCGCCGCGGTCGCCAGGGCGGTCACGGCGACCAGGCCCAGCATGAGCGCCGCGATCATCACAACCAGCTTGGTGCGCAGGGACTGCCCCTGCCACGCACCCCTCAGCCAGGCGCGCGGATGGCGGGCGCGGGCCGCCGCGGCGTCGAGCCGCGCACGCACGTCAGCGCTTGTCCGCGGTGCGGAGCATGTAGCCGACGCCGCGCTTGGTGTGGATCATCTTCTCGCGGCCGCCGACGTCGATCTTGCGGCGCAGGTAGGAGATGTAGGACTCGACGATCGAGGCGTCCCCGTTGAAGTCGTACTCCCACACGTGGTCCAGGATCTGGGCCTTCGAGAGCACCCGGTTCGGGTTCATCATGAGGTAGCGCAGCAGCTTGAACTCGGTGGGGGAGAGCTCCACGACCTCGCCGCCGCGGCGGACCTCGTGCGCGTCGTCGTCGAGCTCGAGGTCGTCCACGCGCAGCACCGCCGCGTCGTCGTCGAGGGAGGCGGTGCGGCGCAGCACGGCGCGGATGCGGGCGACCACCTCGTCGAGGGAGAACGGCTTGGTCACGTAGTCGTCGCCGCCGACCGTCAGGCCGGTGATCTTGTCCTCGGTGCCGTCCCGCGCGGTGAGGAACACGACGGGGAAGTGGCGGCCGGCGGCGCGCAGGCGGCGGGTCACGGTGAAGCCGTCCATGTCCGGGAGCATCACGTCCAGCACGGCCAGGTCCGGCTGGAACTCCTCGGCGGCGTCCAGGGCCTCCCGGCCGTTGGCCGCGGCCGTGACCTCGAAGCCGGCGTAGCGCAGGGATGTGGAGAGCAGCTCGCGGATGTTGGGCTCGTCGTCCACCACCAGGAGGCGTGCTTCGGGGTTCTGAGGCTGCATGGCGCCCAGTCAACCGCTCCGACCTGGGAACACCCTGAAAGGGCGCTGGATGTCGCGGGGCGTGGTCGGCCCGGCGACTCAGGGGCGCGAGCGCCGGACGGCGCCCAGCACCACGTGCAGCAGCATCAGGCCGAAGCCGACGGGCAGGCCGAACAGCGCGAGCGCGAACAGCGCCGGGGACGCCGGCCAGGCCAGGAAGTACGCGACCAGCAGGGCCACCAGGGCCAGGGCCGACACCGCCGTCACGGCCACGCCCAGCACCAGGACGACGCCACGACCGCCCCGGTGGTCGGCGGGCGCGGGGGCGGGGAGGGTGGAGGTCCGAGGCATGCCTGCCACTCTAGTCGGGCTATCCTGGGAGGTCATTGACGACCACGTCCTCCGCCGTCCCCTCCGGGCGCACGGCCAGGCTGGTCCCACCGATGCCGCGGCGCACCGCCACGCCGGTGCCGGACCCCGCCGACCCGAGACGAGAGCACGGCCGCCCCCGCGGCGCCGGCCCGACGCGGAGGACCCACATGACGAGGAGCAGGTGACGCACATGCCCACCGGACGCATCAAGTTCTACGACTCGACCAAGGGCTTCGGGTTCGCCCAGACGGACGAGGGCGAGGAGGTCCACGTGCCCGCCTCGGCCCTGCCGGCCGGGGTGACCGAGCTGCGCGGAGGCACCCGCGTGGAGTTCGGCGTGGCCGAGGGTCGCCGCGGCAAGCAGGCGCTCTCGCTGCGCGTGCTCGACGCCGCGCCCTCGGTGGTCCGCAACCACCGGCCCGGCGCCACCGAGATGGCCGTCCTCATGGAGGACCTCATCACGTGGCTGGACCAGGCCTCCAACGGCCTGCGCCGCGGACGCTACCCCCAGCGCGCCCAGGCGCAGAAGATGGCGCAGGTGCTGCGCCGTGTCGCCGACGACCTGGAGGCCTGAGCCATGACCACCCACGACGACGCCCCGCGCGTCGACCACCGGAGCCCCGACGCCGAGCCCGCCGAGGAGCGGACGGCCGTGCCGCCCGCGCGCCGCCGGGCCCCGCGCCGCGACGAGCTGCTCGCCGCCGACGTGGACACCGCCCGCGCCGGGCTGGCCGGGCTGGCCGCCCCGGACGAGGTGGGGGAGCACGTGGACGTGCTCGTGGACGACGACCGCCTCCTGACCCACCGCTTCGCGTGCCGCCTGCCCGGCTACGCGGGCTGGCTCTGGTACGTGACGATCGCCCGAGCCCCGCGTGCCAAGCAGGTCACCGTGTGCGAGACCGGCCTCATGGCGGGGGAGGGCTCGCTCGTGGCACCCCCGTGGGTGCCGTACGCCGAGCGCGTGAACGAGGAGGAGCGCGAGCGGCTGAAGGCCGTGGCCGAGGGCCGCGTGCCCGGCGCCCCGGCGCCCGACGCCGAGGGGGACGGGACGCCCGAGGCCGCGGCCCGCGGCTGACCCGGCTCAGCCCAGGCGCTCGACCACGTGGTCGATGCAGCGCAGCAGCGCCGCGACGTCCTCGGGCTCGGTCGCGGCGAAGGTCGCGATCCGCAGCTGGTTCCGGCCGAGCTTGCGGTAGGGCTCCACGTCCACCACGCCGTTGGCGCGCAGGACCTGGGCGACCGCCGCCGCGTCGACGTCGTCGGAGAAGTCGACGGTGCAGATCACGGCGGAGCGGTCCTCCGGCCGGGCCACATAGGGCGTGGCGAAGGACGACGCCTCGGCCCACGCGTACACGCGCGAGGAGGAGTCGGCGGTGCGGGCGGTCATCGCGTCCAGCCCGCCCTGGCCGTTCATCCAGCGCAGCTGCGCGTCCAGCATGACGAGCGTGGCCAGCGCGGGCGTGTTGTAGGTCTGGTCCTTGAGGGAGTTGTCCACGGCCGTGGCGAGGTCCAGGAACGCCGGGATCCAGCGACCGGACTCCTTGATCTCCGCGACCCGCGCCAGGGCCCGCGGGGAGAACAGCGCGAGCCACAGGCCGCCGTCGGACGCGAAGTTCTTCTGCGGCGCGAAGTAGTACACGTCCGCCTCGGACACGTCCACCGGCAGGCCACCCGCGGCCGAGGTGGCGTCGACCACGACCAGGGCGTCCTCGTCGATGCCCGCGGGGCGGACGACGGGCGCCATGACACCGGTGGAGGTCTCGTTGTGCGGCCACGCGTACACGTCGACCCCGGCCACGGCCTCCGGCTCGGGGCGGGTGCCCGGCTCGGAGGTGCGGATGTCCGACGGGGCCAGGAACGGCGCCTGGTCGGTGGCCTTGGCGAACTTCGAGCCGAACTCGCCGAAGCTCAGATGCTGGGCGCGCTCGCGGACCAGGCTGAAGGCGGCCGCGTCCCAGAACGCGGTGGAGCCGCCGACGCCGAGGATCACCTCGTAGCCCTCCGGCGCCGAGAACAGCTCGGCGACGCCGGACCGGACGCGCGCCACGAGGTCCTTGACCGGCTTCTGGCGGTGCGAGGTGCCGAGCAGCCCGGCCGCGTCCTGGAGCGCGCTCAGCTGCTCGGGGCGGACCTTGGACGGGCCGGCGCCGAAGCGGCCGTCGGCCGGCAGCAGGTCCTGGGGGATGGTGATCTCGGCGGGGGAGGTCATGCGTGCTCCTGACGCTTCGGGGTCGCGGGTCGTGCCCATTCTCCCGCGCCCGGGACCACCGGCCCTCCACGTGACTCACGCCTCGCTAGGATGTCCGGGACGAAGAGCCCGAGGGAAGAGGACGCGCCATGACGGATCTGATCGACACCACCGAGATGTACCTGCGCACGATCCTCGAGCTCGAGGAGGAGGGCATCCCCCCGCTGCGCGCCCGCATCGTCGAGCGACTGGAGCACTCCGGCCCCACCGTCTCCCAGACCGTGGCCCGCATGGAGCGGGACGGGCTGGTGCACGTGGGCATGGACCGCCGGCTGGAGCTGACCGTGGCGGGCCGTGAACGGGCCGTGTCCGTGCTGCGCAAGCACCGCCTGGCCGAGCGCCTGCTCGCGGACGTGATCGGCCTCGAGTGGGAGCTCGTCCACGAGGAGGCCTGCCGCTGGGAGCACGTGATGAGCGACCAGGTGGAGCGTCGCCTGCTCACGCTGCTGGAGAACCCCACCGAGACCCCCTACGGCACCCCGATCCCGCCCCGGCCCGAGCAGGCCTCCGCCGAGGACTGGAGCCGCGACATGGGCCTGGCGGGCACCCGGCTCTCCGAGGAGGCCGCCACCGCCGGCCGGTTCCGCGTCCGCGGGCTGGCCGAGGGTGTGCAGACCGACCCCGACCTGCTGGCCCAGCTGGCCGGCGCCGGCGTGACCCCCGGCCGCGTGGTGCGGGCCGAGGCCGCCCGCGACGCCGGGTACATCCGGGTCGAGGGCGAGGCGGAGGACGGCGCGGCCGCGGACGGCGGGGCCCTCGAGCTGGCCGCGGCCACGGCCGCACACGTGTGGGTCGAGCGCCTCGACGGCTGAGACGCGGCGCGCCGCCGTCGTGCGTGACGGGCGCGTGATGGCCCGGTGACGGGCCGGTGAACCTCTTCCGCCACCGCAGACGACACGCGGCGCGCCGATGCACCCGCGTCTAGCGTGGGGACACGACGCCCCCTGTGTCCCCACGCTCTCGAGGCCCCCGATGCGCACACTCGTCCTCAACGCCGGCTACGAACCCCTCTCGGTCGTCTCCGACCGCCGAGCGCTGCTGCTCGTGGCCACCGGCAAGGCAAGCGTGCTCGAGGACGCCGGGGACCCGATGCGCAGCCCCACCCGCGCGTGGGGCCGACCCCTCGTGATCCTGCTGCACCAGTACATCCGGGTGCCCCACACGGACGCGACCCCGGTCTCTCGCAAGGGCGTGCTGCGCCGGGACGGACACCGCTGCGCCTACTGCGGCGCCCACGCCACCACCGTGGACCACGTGCGGCCGCGCTCGCGGGGCGGCGAGAACACGTGGGAGAACCTCGTGGCCTGCTGCCTGCGCTGCAACGGGGCCAAGGCGGACCGCTCACTCGAGGCCCTGGGCTGGCGGCTGCGGGTGGAGCCGGTGCGCCCGCGCGGGGCCCAGTGGCGGATCCGCGAGCTGGAGCGGCCCGCCGAGGCGTGGCGGGACTACCTGCGCCTGGCGGCCTGACGCCGGAAGCGGAATCGCGCCCGCCCGTCCCCGGCGGTTCCTAGACTCTCGAACGGTCGAGAGAGCGGAGGGGCCCATGAGCATGGAGTCAGCGGCACGGATGTCCATGATGCGGATGACCCACGGGCAGTCCGACGCCCAGCAGAGCCTCGCCCGCGGCACGGTGCGCCGGACCATCGCGTTCGCGGGCCGGTACCGCACCCGCCTGATCGTGTTCGTCGCGGCGTCCATCGTGGGCGCGGTGCTCGGCGTGGCCTCGCCCGTGCTGGCCGGCGACGTCGTCAACGCGATCACCGGCGGTGCGGACCGCGGACTCGTGGTGCGGCTGGCCCTGCTGATCGCCCTCGTGGCGGTGCTCGACGCGGCCCTGTCCGTGTTCACCAAGTGGCTCTCCTCCGGGCTGGGGGAGCGGGTCATCTACGACCTGCGCACCGCCGTGTTCGACCACGTGCAGCGCATGCCCGTGGCGTTCTTCCAGCGCACCCGCACCGGCGCGCTCGTCTCGCGCCTGAACAACGACGTGATCGGGGCGCAGTCGGCGATCTCGCGGACCCTCTCCGGCGTCGTCGCGAACGTGGTGTCCGTGGCGCTGACCCTGGGCGTGATGGTGGCCACCAGCTGGCAGGTCACCGTCCTGTCCCTCGTGATGCTGCCGCTGTTCCTGGTGCCGGCCCGGGCGGTCGGCTCGAAGCTGGCGGGCCTGTCCCGCGAACGGGCCGGGCACAACGCGGCCATGGGCGACCAGATGACCGAGCGGTTCTCCGCCCCCGGCGCCACGCTCATCAAGCTCTTCGGCCGCCCCGCCGCCGAATCGGCGGAGTTCGCCCGCCGTGCCGACCGCGTGCGCGCCACCGGCGTGGACATCTCCGTGCGCCAGGCCGTCTTCACCACGCTGCTCACCCTGGTCTCCGCGCTCGCGCTCGCGGCCGTGTACGGCGTGGGCGGGCTCCAGGCGATCGCGGGCACCCTCGACGCCGGCGACGTCGTCACCCTCGCCCTGCTGCTGACCCGCCTCTACGCGCCCCTGACCGCGCTGGCGAACGCCCGCGTGGAGATCATGAGCGCGCTCGTGAGCTTCGAGCGCGTGTTCGAGGTGCTGGACCTGGAACCCCTCATCACGGAGCCCGCGCGGCCCGCGGCCCTGCCGGAGGGCCCGCTGTCCGTGCGGCTGCGGGACGTGCGCTTCGCCTACCCCACCGCGGAGCAGGTGTCCCTGGCCTCCCTCGAGGAGGTCGCCGTGCTGGACACGCGCGGCGGCGAGGAGGTGCTGCACGGGATCGACGTGGCCGTGCCCGCCGGGGCCACCGTGGCCCTCGTGGGCTCCTCGGGTGCGGGCAAGTCCACCATCGCCTCGCTCGTCACGCGCCTGCACGACGTCACCTCCGGCGCCGTCGAGATCGGTGGCGTGGACGTGCGGGACCTCGCGTTCGCGGACCTGCAACGGGCCGTGGGCATGGTGACCCAGGACGGCCACCTCTTCCACGAGACCGTGCGCGCCAACCTGACGCTGGCCCGCCCCGACGCGACGGACGAGCAGCTGTGGGACGCCGTCGAGCGGGCCCGCCTGCGCCCCGTGGTCGAGGCGCTGCCGGACGGGCTGGACACCGTGGTCGGCGAGCGCGGCTACCGCCTCTCCGGCGGCGAGCGGCAGCGGATGACGATCGCGCGGCTGCTGCTGGCGGCCCCGCGCGTGGTGGTGCTGGACGAGGCGACGGCGGCGCTGGACTCCACCAACGAGCGGGCCATCCAGGAGGCGCTGGGGGAGGCCCTGGCCGGGCGGACCGCGATCGTGATCGCGCACCGGCTCTCCACCGTCCGCAGCGCGGACGAGATCCTCGTGGTCGAGGCCGGGCGGATCGTGGAGCGCGGCACGCACGCCGCGCTGCTCGCGGCGGACGGACGGTACGCGGAGCTCTACACCACGCAGTTCGCCGACGCGGAATGAGGCGGTGGCCGGACCGGCCACCCGGGTGCCCCAGGCCGGAATCGAACCGACGGCCTACCCTTTAGGAGAGGGTCGCTCTATCCAACTGAGCTACTGGGGCGTGGACCGCGCGTCGGTCCGGTGAGCGAGTCTAGCCCCTCAGGCCCCCCGCGCGGCGGGACCACGACGACGGCGCCGCCCGGCCCACAGCATCACGGCCACCGCCAGCGCGAGCAGCGCGAGCAGGACCCAGCGGGTCAGCGTCAGGGCGGTGGCCAGGCCGGCGCCCGGGCCGCCGGCGGCGATGGCCTGCTCGATCGCGATGTTCTCGCAGATGTCCACGACCGCGAACAGCACGCCCAGCCCGAAGACGACCCACTTGGCGCCGGCGGGACGCAGGCGCCACGCGCCGACCGCGGTGACCGTCAGCGCCACGGCGATCGGGAAGATCACGCCGGCCGTCTTGTGCACCCAGTTCAGCTGGCCGCGGGCGTCCTCGTCCATGACCGCGGAGAGCGCGCGGATGTGGTCCTGCCCGTAGAACAGCAGGGAGTCCGGCATCGCCAGGCCGCCGCTGAGCTGGGTCATCTGCTGCAGCACCAGCAGATGGAGGTACGCGCCCACGAGCAGGGTGGTCACGATCAGCGCGCTGACCGGGATCGCCGGGCTGCCCTCGCGCTCAGCGGCCGTGGAGAGGTCCTCACGGACGTTGACGTCCCGCAGCGTGGGACGGGAGCGCGGGGACTCGGCGACCGGACGCGCGGCGGGCCGCGACGGGCGCGGACGGGACTTGCGGGACTTCTGGGACACGGGGCACCTCCGCGGTCCATCCTCCCAGACCGGCCGAGCCGGTCCGGCCCCGCGCCGCCCAGCGCGTCCAGCCCAGCTCACTTTCGAACGTGAAATCGGGGTCATGGGGACTTTCGAACGCGAGACAGGCCCCACATCACGTTCAAAAGTGCGAGTGTGGCGGGTGTGGCGGGGTCGAGTCGGGGGCGGCTCAGTCCGCGTGGCGGGGCCGCGGGCGGGGGACTCGGACCCGGACGGGTGCGTCAGCCGCCGGCTCGGTGGCCGGGGCCGGCCCCGCGGTGGGCTGCGGCTCGGGCGCCGGCTCGACGACCGACAGGGGTGCCGTCGTCGGGGCGGGCTCGGCGGTCCGGGCCGGCACGGTGTCCGCCGCCTCCGGGGCCGAGGCCCGGGTGCGTGGCCGCGCCCGGACGCGTCCCGCCGTCGGGAATTCGAAGAGCCAGCGCACCCGTCGGTAGCCGAGCGCGAGGGCGAGCGGCACGAGGAACGTGAACGACGCGATGGCCACGTAGAAGTCGACCGGGCGGACCGCGGCGAGGTCGCGGAAGGCCGCCACCGCCAGGATCAGCACCGGCATGTGGGCGACGTAGAGGACCATCGAGCGGCGGCCGCAGAACTCGAGGAACGGCAGACGGGGCAGGCGCGGGCCGAGCCACAGCACCACGAGGATCCCCGGCAGCGCGGCGAACACGGACCAGGGCTGGCGCTCCGCCACCACCAGCGCGCCGGCGCGCGTGGCCGTCACGGTGAGCACCATGAGGATCACCGCGATCACGCCCAGGGCGGCAGGCGCCGTGCGGATCCGGGGGAGCAGTCGCGCGGAGGCGGCACCGAGGAAGAAGTACACGCCCCAGTACAGAGGGCGCACCCAGTGGCGGGGGCCGCTGACGAACTCGAGGAGCAGGACGAACAGGACGACGGCGACCACCAGCGCCGGGACGCGACGGATCACCGGGCCGATGAGGTAGCAGAGCATGAGCACCCACAGGAACCACAGGTGCCACGCGCCGCCGCGCCAGAACTCGATGGACAGCAGGGATCCGGGCCTGCCCGTGGCCAGCGCCAGGACGACCATCCAGACGAGGAACGGCCACAGGATCCGCTCCGCTTTGCCGCGGTAGTACGTGCCCAGCGGCTTGGACACCGAGCGGGGCAGCAGGACGCCGGACAGGAACATGAGCATCGGCATCCGCCACGACTGGAACACCTGCGCCACGTTCGCGAACGCCACGGAGCTGAAGGCCGCGTCGAGTCCCTGCGGCATCGTGTAGGTGTGGGTGAACATCACCAGCAGCACGGCGAATCCTCGCATCGCGTCCATCCAGGTCATCCGGCTGGGGGTGGACCCGTGGGACACGGGCGGGGTCGGCGTGGTGGACATGGCGGCTCCGGGGTGGCGTGGCGGGGCGGGGGAAGGGGGCTCCGCCGCCACATCGCGCGGAACGCCCAGAAGACCATAGCGGGCCGGTCGATTCCCGCCGGTTTTCGAACGTGAAATGGGGGCCATGGGGACTTTCGAACGCGAGACAGGCCCCACATCACGTTCGAAAGTGCGGGCGGGGTGGGGTAGGGCGGGTCGGGGGAGACGACGGCGGCGCCCGCTGTCGCGTCCGGGGCCGCGCCTAGACTGGATCCGCCATGGCTGACCTCTTCTCCGCGCTCGGACGCACGCCCCTGAACCTCGACCGGACCCGCCGCCCGGCGGACCCGGAGACCGCCCTGCCCGGGCTCGTGCCCCCGGCCGTCACGCGCGTGGCCGCGGACCCCGAGGCCTGGGGCGAGGACGCCCGGCCGGCCGCGCCGGCGCACACTCCCGAGTCGCTCGTGGCGGGGCTCAACCCGCAGCAGGCAGCCGCGGTGACCCACACGGGGGCGCCCCTGCTGATCGTGGCGGGCGCCGGCTCGGGCAAGACCCGGGTGCTGACCCACCGCATCGCGTGGCTGCTCGCCACCGGACGGGCGCGGCCGCACGAGATCCTCGCCATCACCTTCACGAACAAGGCCGCCGCGGAGATGCGCGAGCGTGTGGCCGGGCTGATCGGTCCCACCGCCCAGCGGATGTGGATCTCCACGTTCCACTCCTCCGCCGTGCGGCTGCTGCGCAACGAGGCCGCCAACATCGGGCTGAAGTCCACGTTCACCATCTATGACTCGGCGGACAGCCTGCGCCTGGTCACCACCGTCGCCAAGCAGCACGAGCTGGACCCGAAGCGCTTCGCGCCCAAGGCCCTGCTGAACCGCATCAGCTCCCTGAAGAACGAGCTCGTGGAGGCGGACGACTACGCCGCCACCGTGGCCGAGGGGGACCCGTGGGGCCGCGCCGTCGCCGCCGTCTACCGGGACTACACGGCCCGCCTGCGCCAGGCCAACGCCCTGGACTTCGACGACCTGATCGGCATGACGGTCCACATGTTCGAGGCGTTCCCGCGCGTGCTGGACAACTACCGCCGCCGGTTCCGCCACGTCCTCGTGGACGAGTACCAGGACACCAACCACGCCCAGTACCGCCTGATCCGGCTCCTCGCCGGCCCGGCGGGCGACCCCGAGGGCGTGGAGAGCCCCGGCGGCGAGCTGACCGTCGTCGGCGACTCGGACCAGTCCATCTACGCGTTCCGCGGCGCGGACATCCGCAACATCGTCGAGTTCGAGCAGGACTTCACGGACGCCGTCACCATCAAGCTCGAGCAGAACTACCGCTCCACGCAGACCATCCTGGACGCCGCCAACGCGGTGATCGAGCGCAACCCGGACCGCCGCCCCAAGCGCCTGTGGACGGCCGAGGGGGAGGGCCCGGCGATCGTCGGCTACGCCGCGGAGAACGAGTCCGCCGAGGCGGAGTGGATCGCCACCACCATCGACCGGCTGCAGGACGAGGACGGGATCCGCCCGGCCGACGTCGCCGTGTTCTACCGGACCAACGCGCAGTCCCGTGCGCTCGAGGAGCGGCTGGTGACGCGCGGCATCCCGTACCGCGTCATCGGCGGCACGCGCTTCTACGACCGCAAGGAGATCAAGGACGCGCTCGCCTACCTGCGGGTGATCGTCAACCCCGACGACGACGTCAACGTGCGCCGCATCCTCAACGAGCCCAAGCGGGGCATCGGGGACCGGGCCGAGGGCGCCGTCGCCGCGTGGGCCGAGCGCAACCGCTCCACGTTCTCCGCGGCCCTGCGCGACGCCGAGAACGCCCCCGGCATGGCCGCCCGCTCGCTCAAGGCCGTCCGCGGCTTCGTGCAGATGATGGACGACCTCGGCCAGGTCGCCGAGTCCGCCGGCCCGGCCACCGTCCTGGAGGCCGTCCTCGAGCAGTCCGGCATGCTGGCCGCCCTCCGCGAGTCCGAGGACCTGCAGGACGAGTCCCGCGCGGACAACCTCGGCGAGCTCGTCGCCGTCGTCCGCTCCTTCGAGACGACGCACCCGGACGGCACCCTGTCCGACTTCCTCGAGCAGGTCGCTCTCGTGGCGGACGCAGACCAGCTGCCCACGGCCCCGGACGTGGAGGGCGAGGCGCTGGCGGAGCAGCAGGGCCAGGTCACGCTCATGACGCTGCACACCGCCAAGGGCCTCGAGTTCCCCGTGGTGTTCCTGACGGGCATGGAGCACGGGGTGTTCCCGCACGCCCGCTCGATGACGGACGAGAAGGAGCTCGCGGAGGAGCGTCGCCTCGCGTACGTGGGCCTGACGCGCGCCCGCCGTCGCCTGTTCCTGACGCGCGCCGAGGCACGCTCGCTGTGGGGCCAGCACCAGTTCAACCCGCCCAGCCAGTTCCTCGGGGAGATCCCGGAGGCGCTCATCGACTGGGAGCGGGAGGGCACCACGCGCTCGGCCGGCTCGTTGAGCCTGACCGGCGCCGGCACCTCGCGCTACGCGGGGCGGTTCGGGGGCGGGCGGCCCGCCTGGCGGTCCCGGGACGACGACGGCGCGCGGCCCCAGCGCCTCACCCGCGGGGACGAGCCGGCGGACCTCACGGTGCCCTCCGCCGTGGTGCGGGGGAAGGCGCCGAGCCGGGTGCAGCCGCAGAAGGAGATCGTGGCGCTCAGCCCGGGCGACCGCGTCTCCCACGCCACGTTCGGCGAGGGGCGCGTGGACGCCGTCGCGGGCGCCGGGGACAAGACCGTCGCGACCGTCACCTTCGACGCCACCGGGGCGCAGAAGCGGCTGCTGCTGCGCTACGCCCCGCTGACGAAGGTCGAGGGCTGACGGGACCGGCCCGCAGGCCCCCCCTCTCCCCCCGGGGCGTGGACTACAGTGAGCCGTGGAACGCCGCCGTCCGCCGCCCTGCTGTGCCCTTGTGCCCGGCCCGGCCACGGAGGGGGCGTCGACGTCGGCCGCGCCCGCGGGCGAGGCCGGCAGACCCTGTCTTCGACCAAGAAGGACACACCACCGTGGACCTGTATGAGTACCAGGCGCGCGATCTGTTCGAGGCGCACGGCGTCCCCGTGCTGGCCGGCATCGTTGCGCAGACCCCGGACGAGGCCAAGGCGGCCGCGGAGAAGATCGGCGGCGTCACCGTCGTCAAGGCGCAGGTGAAGGTCGGCGGCCGCGGCAAGGCCGGCGGCGTGAAGGTCGCCAAGACGGCCGACGAGGCCTACGAGCACGCCAAGGCCATCCTGGGGATGGACATCAAGGGCCACACCGTGCACCAGGTCATGATCGCCCAGGGCGCCGACATCGCCGAGGAGTACTACTTCTCCGTGCTGCTGGACCGCGCCAACCGCACCTACCTGGCCATGTGCTCGGTCGAGGGCGGCATGGAGATCGAGCAGCTCGCCGAGGAGCGCCCCGAGGCCCTCGCCAAGGTTCCCGTCTCCGCGCTGACCGGCATCGACGCCGAGACCGCCCAGAAGATCGTCGCCGAGGCGGGCTTCCCCGAGGAGCTGCGCGCCGACGTCGCCGAGGTCATCCAGAAGCTCTGGGAGGTCTTCGAGAAGGAGGACGCCACCCTCGTCGAGGTGAACCCGCTGGTGAAGACCGGCGACGGCACGATCCTCGCCCTGGACGGCAAGGTCTCCCTCGACGACAACGCGCAGTTCCGCCATGAGGACCACGCCGCCCTCGTCGACGAGCGCACCGAGGACCCGCTGGAGGCCAAGGCCAAGGCCAACGACCTCAACTACGTGAAGCTGGACGGCCAGGTCGGCGTGATCGGCAACGGCGCCGGCCTCGTGATGTCCACCCTCGACGTCGTCGCGTACGCCGGCGAGCAGCACGGCGGCGTGAAGCCGGCCAACTTCCTGGACATCGGCGGCGGCGCCAACGCCGAGGTCATGGCCAACGGCCTCGACGTCATCCTGGGCGACGAGCAGGTCAAGTCCGTGTTCGTGAACGTCTTCGGCGGCATCACCGCGTGCGACCAGGTCGCGAACGGCATCGTCAAGGCCCTCGAGATCCTGGGTGACACCGCCACCAAGCCGCTGGTCGTGCGCCTGGACGGCAACGCCGTGGAGGAGGGCCGCCGCATCCTGCAGGAGGCGAACCACCCGCTCGTCACCCTGGCCGCCACCATGGACGAGGGCGCCGACAAGGCCGCCGAGCTCGCCCACTCCGCGAACTGACCGTTCGGAAAGACTGAGGAAACAGCTATGTCGATCTACCTGAACAAGGACTCCAAGGTCATCGTCCAGGGCATCACCGGCGGTGAGGGCACCAAGCACACCCGCCTCATGCTCAAGGCCGGCACGAACATCGTGGGCGGCGTGAACGCCCGCAAGGCCGGCACCACCGTGTCCCACGAGGACAAGGACGGCAACGCCGTCGAGCTGCCCGTCTTCGGCACCGTCAAGGAGGCCATGGAGAAGACCGGTGCGGACGTGTCCGTGGCCTTCGTGCCGCCGGCCTTCGCCAAGGACGCCGCCATCGAGGCCATCGAGGCCGAGATCCCGCTGCTCGTGGTCATCACCGAGGGCATCCCGGTGCAGGACTCCGCCGAGTTCTTCGCCCTGTCCCAGTCGAAGACCGGCGAGGACGGCAAGCCGAAGACCCGCATCATCGGCCCGAACTGCCCCGGCATCATCACCCCGGGCGAGGCCCTGGCGGGCATCACCCCGGCCACCATCACTGGCACCGGCCCCATCGGCCTCGTGTCCAAGTCCGGCACGCTGACCTACCAGATGATGTACGAGCTGCGTGACTTCGGCTTCTCCACCGCCATCGGCATCGGCGGCGACCCGGTCATCGGCACCACCCACATCGACGCCCTCGAGGCGTTCGAGGCCGACCCGGACACCCAGGCCATCGTGATGATCGGCGAGATCGGCGGCGACGCCGAGGAGCGTGCGGCCGAGTTCATCAAGGCCAATGTCACCAAGCCGGTCGTCGGCTACGTGGCCGGCTTCACCGCGCCGGAGGGCAAGACCATGGGCCACGCCGGCGCCATCGTCTCCGGCTCCGCGGGCACCGCGCAGGCCAAGAAGGAGGCCCTCGAGGCCGCGGGCGTGAAGGTCGGCAAGACCCCGTCCGAGACCGCCCAGCTGATGCGGGAGATCCTGCAGGCCCAGGCCTGATCCCGACCCTCGGCCGCCGGGCCTGACGGCACGGCGACCACAGCGAACGGCCCCTCACCCGCCAGGGTGAGGGGCCGTCGTCGTGGTGAGGTCCTGTGAGGTGACGGGAGACGCGGAGTCAGAGCCACTCGTGGCGGCGGGCGAACCGCGCCGCGTCATGGCGCGTGGACGTCTGGGTCTTCTGCATGGCACTGGAGAGGTAGTTGCGGACCGTGCCCTCCGCGAGGTGCAGCTGCTGCGCGATCCTGGCCACGGAGTACCCCTCGCCCGTGGCACGCAGGGCGTCGAGCTCCCGGTCGGTGAGGGGACAGTCGTCCGAGATCGCCCGGGCCGTGGTGTCCGGATCGATCCATCGCTGCCCGCTGTTCACCCTGCGGATCACATCGGCGATCTCCTCCGGCTCCGCAGACTTGGTGACGAACCCGGTGACGCCGGCCTTCAGCGCCCGTCGGAGCACCCCGGGACGGGCGTGGCGGGTGAGCATCACCACCGGGAGGTCGGGGTGGGTCTCGCGGAGCGTCGCGACGGCTGCGACGCCGTCCAGACCGGGCATCTCCATGTCCGTCACCAGCATGTCGGGATCGATGCGGCGCACCGCCTCGACCGCCTCATTGCCGTCGGCGGCCACCTCCTCGACGCGGATGCCACCCTCCATCTCCAGCAGAGTGGCCAGTGCTGTGCGCAGGAGCTTCTCGTCGTCCGCCAGGACGATCCTGATGTCATTCACACCGACTCCTCCTCGTCCGCTTCCCATCGTGCCCCGAGGGTGAACCGTCCGTCCCCACAGGAGACGTCCAGGCGGCCTCCGACCCCCGCGAGGCGGGACCGGAGATTCTCCAGCCCTCCCCTGTGGTCTTCGGCGGGGACAGCCAGCACACCGTCATTGGACATCACCACGTGCCCGGGGGCAAGGCTGATGTCGACCCGACGGGCGTCGGAGTGGCGCAGGATGTTGGTGGTCCCCTCCCGGATCACGACGCCGGCCACATGCTCGAACTCTTCGGTGCGCGGGCCGCCGTCGTCGTCGGTGGTGACGGTGATGCCTGCGGCCTTGAGCAGTGAGACGGAGTTCGCGAGCTCTCCGCGCAGGGTCAGAGTGTGGCCGTCCTGTGCCAGCGCCTTGGTCTCGGCCATGGTCTGGCGCAGGGTCTGCTGAGCCTCGTCGAGTTCCCGCCGTGCAGCCTCGGTGTCCGTGGACAGCAGTCGCTGGGCGACGGCGATCTTGAGCTTCACCACATGCAGTGCGTGGCCCTGGATGTCGTGGAGGTCCTGGGAGAAGCGCAGCCGCTCGGCATCGACAGAGGCTGCCCGTTCCTGCTCCGCGCGCTGGTCCTGGAGACGCATGAGGTCGAAGGAGGCCCGGGAGTCGGGGATGGTCACGCACGCGGCTCCCGTCAGCAGGGCGCCCATGCCGACATAGACCCACAGTGCCTGGGGGTCTGTGACGACCACGAGAACGCCGACGGCTGCTCCGACGGTCAGCGTCAGCAGGGTCATGACGGCCCGGGTGCGTCGACTCCACATGACCTCGAGCGCACCGGCGAGGGCGAACGCCAGGGCGCCGAGGGGAGTCAGCTCCCAGAGGGCGCTGAGCGCCCAGGTGAGAGTGCCCAGGGCGAGCACTGCCCAACGCGTCGGAGCAGCCACCTCCCGGTGCCACTGGGACAGCAGCCAGAGGCCGGCGATGAGGCCGGGTGCCAGGACGAGAGGGGGCCACGGCTCCACAGCGGACGTCAGGAGGGCGACGATGGCGGCAACACCGAAGACTGCGAGCAGGACGAAGCTCGTCCTGCTGCGCAGCCTTCGCGTCTCCGACGTGTGCTCGGAGGTCATGGGCACTCCATGTTCAGTCAGCGCGTGGATCGGGTGCCCCTCAGGAGGTCACCTGCGTCTCTCGCTCGACGGCCTTGTGGCTGGCCGAGAACCCCACAGCGGTCGCGACGACGGCGACCACCATGCCGACGATCAGCCAGGTGGCGTCGGCGGTTCCGCGCGCGGGGACCCAGGAGGTGATCTCAGAGGGCAGGATCTCGGGGATGGGCAGGTAGTGCAGCGTCAACATGACGCCGAACGCGGTGGCACAGAGGAACAGGATGAATGCGATGGTCCGGATGGTCTTCATGGGAGCCTCCCGTGTCCGTTGTCGATGGTCTTCTTGTCTTCGTCGGCTCCGATCGGCGGGGTGGCCGACTCGATCGGAACGACGTCCACTCTTCCGACCTGCCTGCTCTTCTGCCAGTGACGCAGCGTCATGCCTGCGCACCAACTCTGTCATGCCGGGCGGTGACGTGACCTCACTGCCGGGCAGGGAGTGCCCGTTGGTTGTGTGGGGGTCATGCAGAACACCACGCTTCGAACCACACCCGCCGCCCCCACTGCCGACGGCGTCCGTTCAGAGACGGTCGTCGAGATGAAGGACCTTCGCGTCGACTACGGAGATTTCACCGCCGTCGACGGGATCGATCTCGAGATCCGACGTGGGGAGTTCTTCGGCCTGCTCGGCACCAACGGTGCCGGGAAGACCACCACCATCGAGGTCATGGAGGGTCACCGGGTCCCAACCGCCGGCTCCGTGCGGGTCCTCCAGCAGGACCCGAGCGACCGTACCCTGCGTCGTCGGGTGGGGATCATGCTCCAGGAGAGCGGGTTCGCCCCGGACCTGACCGTGCGCGAGACCCTCGCGCTGATCGGTCGTCTGACGCGGCGGGACGACGACGTCGACCGTGTCCTGGACCTCGTGGACCTCCGCCGGCGTCGGGACACCCGGACCGGGCAGCTCTCTGGCGGCGAGAAGCGCCGCCTCGACTTCGCCACGGCGATCTTCGGCTCACCGGAGCTGATCTTCCTTGACGAGCCCACCACGGGGTTGGACATCGAGGCACGCGACGCACTCTGGCACGTCGTGGACCGGCTGCGTGACGAGGGCGCGACGATCCTGCTCACCACGCACTACCTCGAGGAGGCCCAGGAGCGGGCCGACCGCATCGCGCTCATGCACAGCGGCCGCATCCATCGGCAGGGGACAGTCGCCGAGCTCACCTCGGCCTTCCCCTCGACCATCAGCTTCCGGCTGAGTGGTGAGCCCACCGTCCCGTTCGAGGACGCGACGATCGCACCCGGCGGCGCGGTCACCATCCCCACCACGAACCTCCAGGAGGACCTGTACCGCCTCCTGGTGTGGTCCCGCTCCCGCGATGTGGAGCTCGAGGGCCTGAACGTCGGAGCCGAGGGGCTCGAATCCCTCTTCCGCGCCCTTAACGCCTGATCACACGTCCTCACGACCGACTCGACCACCACAAGAGGAGCCCGCAATGTTCGCCATCGCCCGCAGCGAGATGACACAGCTCGTCCGCAACCGCCTCGTCGCAGCCTCGTCGTTGTTCATCCCCCTCGCCTTCAGCGCGGTCCTGATCTTCAACCGCGAGAACTTCGGGGGCACCCCGGTGACGGCCGCTCTGATCCTGGTCACCGTGACCGCCATGGGCATCTACATCACGGCGACGACCACCCTGGCCTCCCGCCGCCAGAACCTGTTCCTCAAGCGGCTGCGCTCCACGTCGGCGAAGGACGCCTCCATCTTGAGCGGTCTCGTGCTGCCGATTGCGCTGGTGAACCTGGTGCAGGCCGGGGTCATCGTCGCGATCCTGTCGGTCGTCGGCACCCCTCCGGTGGGGGTCGTGGCCGTCGTGGCCGCCGTCGTCGTCCTGGAGTTGATGTTCGTGGGCGCGGCCATCGCGACGGCGGGTCTCACCAACTCCCCGGACCACGCGCAGGTGACCACGCTGCCCCTGTTCGTCGTCGCCCTCGGCGCCTCCATGTGGGTCGGTCTGACCGGCACGGAGGAGCTTGCCGGAGTCAAACGCCTGCTCCCCGGCGGTGCGGTGACCGAGCTGATCATCGAGGGATGGAGCGGCATGGCCCTCCACGAGGCCGTCAGCCTGCTGCTGCCGAGCCTCGCCTTCGTCGTGGCGGCGTTCGCCATGGCAAAGAGCACCTTCCGGTGGGAACCGCGCACCTGAGGCCCGCATGGTCACCACCTTCCGCTCCTCATGACACAGAGCAGAGCGACACTGCGACAGCGGGCCGGCCCACCGCTGTCGGTGCACTCATCGGGGCTCTGGAGGAACTGAGCCGCCGAGAGGACGGAGAGGACCGGACCCTCTTCTCCTGGCCGGGGCGCCAGACCGCCCTCCCCGCGTCAGCCCACGTTCGCGCCGAAGAGCAGGCCGAGCACGTACGTCACGGCGGCGGCGCCGTAGCCGATCGCGAGCTGGCGCAGGGCCCGGGCCAGCGGTGAGGAGCCGGACAGCAGCCCGACCACACCGCCGGTGAAGAGCAGGGCCGCGCCCACCATCGCCGCCGCCAGGCCCAGGGCCCACAGCCCGGACATGCCGAAGATGTACGGCAGGATCGGGATGAGCGCGCCGGAGGCGAAGAACGCGAAGCTGGACAGGGAGGCGCTCCACGCCGAGCCGATCTCCGCGAAGGAGTCCGAGTGGTCCACGGGCCCCTGGGAGCCGTCGGGGCGGGCGGAGAACTGCGGGTTGCAGTCGCACGAGAGATAGCCGAGGCGCTCGAGTGCCCGGTGCTCGGCGTCCTCGGGCGTCATGCCGCGGGCCAGGTAGACGAGCGTGAGCTCGTTGTGGTCCAGGTCCAGGTGCTGGGCCGCCTCGAGGGTGATCTGGGTGGGGGAGGAGGCCTCGAGCAGCTCCCGCTGGGAGCGCACCGAGACGTACTCGCCGGCCGCCATGGACAGCGCGCCCGCGAGCAGTCCGGCCACGCCGGTGAACAGCACCACGGACGGCGCCACGCCCGTCGCGCCGATGCCCATCACGAGCGCCAGGTTGGAGACCAGCCCGTCGTTCATGCCGAAGACGGCGGCGCGGAAGTTGCCGGCCAGCTGTTCGCGACCCCGGGCGGCGAGGCCCCGCACGACCTCCTCGTGGATGGCCTCGTCCGCCACCATGCCCTCGGGGGCGTCCTGGTCCTCCGCGTAGGGAGTGTCCGACTCGGCGCGCTGGGCCAGGGCCAGCACGAACACGGAGCCGAAGATCCGTGCGAGCCAGCGCAGCAGGACGCGACGGAAGGAGGGGCGTGGGGGGTTCTCGGCGTGCTTGCCCAGGAGAATCCGCCAGTGCTGCTCATGGCGGCGCTCGGCCTCGGCGAGGCCGAGCAGGATGTCGCGCTCCACACCGTCCTTGCGGGCGGCGATGTCGCGGTAGATCTGGCCCTCGGCGATCTCGTCGGCGAGGTAGCGGCGCCAGCGTCGGACCTGCTCGCGGGTCGGCTCGGGGCGTGCTGCAGGAGTGGCGGTGTGGGCGGGGCTCATGGGGCTCCATCGGATGGTCGGGCGGGGACGGGCGCCGCCGCCGCGGACCACGGCGGCCGGGCGCGCGCCCGACCCGCCAGTCTACGCCGTCGCTACCATGGCCGCATGGACGCAGCAGAGACCCCCGACGGCCCCGAGGCCGCCGCCCACGACGGCGGCCGGCCGGCCTGGCAGCACCGCCTCCTGGCGGGCGGGGTGGAGCCGGACCCCCGGTTCACGCTCGCCAATGAGCGCACGTTCCTGGCCTGGGTCCGGACGGCGCTGGCGCTGCTGGCCGGCGGGGTCGCGGTGGAGGCGTTCACCGGCGCCCTCTTCGCGCCGCCGGTCCGGGTGGTGCTGAGCACGGTGCTGCTCGTCCTGGCGGCGCTGCTCGCCCTGGGCGCGGGTGTGCGCTGGCTCCGGGTAGAGCGGGCGATGCGCCGCGGCCGTCCGCTGCCGCTGCCGCTGATCGTCCCGGTCCTGGCGGGGGGCGTCGTGCTGGCCGTCGTGGTGCTGATGCTCGCCGTCGTCCTGCCGCGGGGCTGAGGCGATGCGTCTGCATCACGACCCGGGGCTGCAGCCCGAGCGCACCGTGATGAGCTGGGGCCGCACGGTTCTGGCGCTGGGCGTCCTCAGCCTCACGTTCCTGAGGTGGTGGCCGGCCGTCGGCGCGTGGGCGTTCGGGCCTGCGGTGGTGGCGGCCGTCGGCGGGGCGGCGGTGCTGGCCACGCAGCGCCGGCGTTACGTGGCGCAGGCGGACGGGATCGCGCGGGAGCAGGCCCGGCCGGCCCTGGCGTCGGTGGCCTGCATGGTCGCGCTGGTGGTAGGCCTGGCGGCCCTCGGGATCACCGCCACGCTGCTGCACGCGGCATGATCCGCAGGCACGACGGCGCCCTCACCTGCGCGGGCAGGTGAGGGGCGCCGTCGTGCCTCCGGGGGCGGACCGCTCAGCGGGCGATCATGCCGTGGGGGTCGATGACGAACTTCTCCAGGGACCCCTGGTCGAACTCCGCATAGGCCTGGGGTGCCTCGTCCAGGGTGATCACGCGCGGGTTGACCATCTCCGTCAGGTACGGCATCCGGTCCCACAGGATCGACATCATCAGCTGGCGGTTGTAGCGCATGATGGGCGCCTGGCCGCCGATGATGTGGGGCGACTTGATCCAGGCCTTGCCGAAGTCCACCGGGAAGGTGCCCTCCTGCTCGGCCTTCGTCTCCGCGATCGGGTCCGGCCCGTAGATGCCGATGATGCCCGTGGCACCGCCCGGACGGGTGATGTCCAGGACCTGGTTCACGGCGGCGATCGGCTGCATCTCATCGGACTCGGAGCCCAGGCCGTGGGCCTCGGAGCCGACGTAGTCCACCGCGCAGTCCACCATCGGCTCGCCGAGGATGTCGTTCACGGCGTCCTGCAGGTTCTCCGTGACGGAGAGGTCGATGGTCTCGCAGCCGTGCTTGCGCACCAGCTCCAGACGCGAGGCGTCCTGGTCGCCCACGATGATGCACGAGGCGCCCAGCAGTCGAGCGGCGGCCGCGGCGCACCGGCCCACGGGGCCGGCGCCGGCGATGTAGACGGTGGAGCCGGGCTTGGCGCCGGCCGCCATGAGACCGTGGAACGCCGTGGGGAGGATGTCCGAGAGCACGGCCAGGTCCAGGATCTTCTCCATCGCCTGCTCCTGGTCCGGGAAGCGCAGCAGCTGGAAGTCGGCGTACGGCACGAACAGGTACTCGGCCTGTCCGCCCTGGAAGTCGCCCAGATTGAAGCCGTAGGCGGCGCACGCCTGCTCCGGGTTGGCGGTCTCACAGATCTCAGTGTGGCCGGCGCGACAGTTGCGGCAGCGGCCGCAGGCCACGTTGAACGGCACGGAGACGAGGTCGCCCTCCTTCAGGAACTGGACGTCGCTGCCGACCTCCAGCACCTGGCCGGTCATCTCGTGACCCAGCACCATGCCCTCGGGCACGGGGAAGGAGCCGCGGTAGATGTGCAGGTCGCTGCCGCAGATGTTGGTGGCGACGATCTTGAGGATGACGCCGTGCGGGGCGGCGGAGCCGTTGGGCATCTCCAGCTTGGGGAAGTCCAGCTCGTCGACGCGCACGTCCTTGATGCCGTGGAATGCCACGGCGCGGTTCTTGGTGGTCATGAAACTGTTGCCTTTCTGTCTCCAGCGAGGCCCCGGCGGGGCGAGAGACGGGGCGAACCCGAGTGGGAGTCCCGGTCCCGGGCTGTTATGCACACACTAGGGTCGGGGGGAGCCCGGGGGAAGGGTCGCCCGCCACCGCACCGCCTGGCCTCGCCCATCGTGCGGGCGTCGGAGGAACGCAGGCCCCGGGCTCATCGGCCAGCGGCATTCTCAGACCGCTGCGTCGACGCCGTGGCGGGAGCGCACCCGCCAGGCCTCGAGGACCGCGGGGTCCGTGGGCCGGGTCATCAGGCTGAGGAGGACGTACACGACGGCGGAGGCCGCCAGGCCGACGTAGATCGGCTCGTTCGCGAAGACGCCCTCGAAGGGCTCGGCCGCGTTCAGCTCGAGCCAGCCCATGGTGCCGAGGGTGCCCACCGTCCCGACCACCATGGACCACAGGGCCGCCGTGCCGGTGCCGCGCTGCCACACGAGGCCGCCGACGATCGCGACGAACAGGCCGCCCACGAGGATGTCGTACGCGATGGTCAGGGCCGCCACCACGTCCGGGACGACGATCGCCAGCCCCAGCACGACGGCGCCGAGCAGCAGCACCCAGCCGCGGTTCGAGGCGAGCTCCGCCGCGGTCTCCGGAGCCTCGTCCTCGGCGGTGGCGCCGTCCTCGGAGGCGGTGGCCTCGCCGCGGAGGATGGGGAGGATGTCCGTGCGCATCACGGTCGAGGCCGCGATGATCGCCCCCGAGGCGGTGGACATCATGGCCGCGACGGCGGCCGCCAGGGCCACGCCACCGATGCCGACGGGCAGCAGGTTCTGGGCGACCCACGCGAACACGTCGTCCGTGGTGGCGATGTCCGCGGTCACCGTGCGGGCGGCCATCCCGATCACGGCGCCGGCGACGCCGTAGGCGATGCAGTACAGCCCCGCGGTGGCGCCGCCGATCTGGGCCACGCGCGGGGAGCGGGCCGTGAAGACGCGCTGCCAGACGTCCTGGCCGATCAGCAGGCCGAGGGTGTAGACCACGAAGTAGGTGACGATCGACTGCACGCCGATCCCGTCCCAGCTGAAGAACTCGGCGCCCAGGCGCTCCTGCATGGCGCTCCAGCCGCCGGCGTTGGCCAGGGAGAGGGGGAGCATGAGGGCGAACAGGCCGATGGTCATGATGAGGAACTGGGCCATGTCGGCCAGGGTGATGGACCACATGCCGCCGAGCACGGAGTAGGCCAGCACGATGCCGCCGCCCACCAGGACGGACAGCCAGCGGTCCCAGCCGAAGAGCACCACGAAGATCGACGCGTAGGCGCCCGTGGAGGTGGCGGCGAGCATGAGCGTGTAGGCGAGCATCACGAAGGAGGAGGCGTGGGAGGCCCCGCCGCGGCCGTACCGCAGGCGCAGCATCTGCGAGACGGTGTAGATCTTCAGACGGGCCAGGATCGGGGCGAACGCCACCGACAGGATGAGCACGCCGACGCCGATGGCGGCCACGAGCCACGCGCCGGAGAGTCCGAACTCGTACCCCAGGCCGACGCCGCCCACGGTGGCGGCGCCGCCGAGCACGACGGCGGCCATGGTGCCGGTGAACAGCATCGGCCCGAGACGGCGGCCCGCCACGAGGTAGTCCTCCGAGCTGGCGGCGCGGGTCTTGCCCCACCAGCCGAAGGCGAGCATGCCGACCAGGTAGACGGCGACGATGGTCAGGTTGAGGGTCACGGGCGGTCCTTGGGGCGAGAGGATCCAGGGCGCCGGGATGAGGGGGCGCCGCGGGCGGGACAGGAGCGATCGGCGTGTTGCCGATCACACGATCTGGGTCTACGGTAAACACATGTTGCTTATCAGACAACATGGCGTCCAGGGTGACCTCGGCGACGTCGCCTGGCCGACGTCGGGAGGAACGCGATGAAGGCCCTCCCGCTCGAGACCGCGCCGGGCCAGGCGCTGATCGGCCGCCGGTTGCGCGCGCTGCGCGAGGCGCGGCGGCTCACCGTGGCCCAGCTGGCAGAGGCTGCCGGCGTCAGCAAGGGCTTCCTCTCCCGCCTCGAGCGGGACCTGACAAGCCCGTCCGTGAGCACGCTCGTGACCCTGTGCCAGGTGCTCGGCGCGAGCCCGGGCGACGTCCTGGACGCGCCCGAGGTGACGGTCGTGCACCTCGCCGACGCCCCCGCGATCAGCCTCGGCGGCGAGGGCATCCGCGAGCGCCTCATCACCCCGCGCGGTCGTCGTGACCTGCAGATCCTGCGCGCGGACATCGCCCCGCACGGCCGCGGGGAGGCGGAGCTGTACACCGTGGACTGCCGCGTGGAGGCGGTGCACGTGGTCACCGGCCGCCTCGAGCTGCGGACCACCGAGGCCGTGCACCTGTTGGAGGAGGGGGACACCGTCACCCTCCCCGGCCGCGAGCCTCACTCGTGGGCCAATCCGGACGACCGCCCCGCCGTCGTGCTGTGGACCCTCGTGGGCCACGCGTGACCCCGGCGGCACGCCCGCTTCGGACAGACCAGACCAGACCGACAGACCGAATCGCACCGCTCAGAGAGGACATCCCAGATGCTCGAGATCCCCCGCGTCGAGGACAACGGCCGCCTCGGCCCCGTGAACTCCGCCCTCGTGCCCCGCTACGGCGGCGCTCCCACCTACGCGCTGCTGCCGCGCCTGGACGAGGCGGCCGCGGCCGGCGTCGTCCCGGAGATCAAGGTGGTCGGCGTGCCGTTCGACGCCGGCGTCTCCTACCGCCCCGGTGCACGCTTCGGGTCCGGCCACGTGCGGCAGTCCTCGCGGCTGCTGCGCCCGTACAACCCCGCCACGGACACCTCGCCCTTCGCGCAGGCCCAGGTGGTGGACGCCGGGGACATGGCGGTGAACCCGTTCCACATCGGTGAGGCCATCGAGGCGATCCAGCAGGACGCGATGGACCTCACCGAGGACGGCTCCTCGCTCATGACCATCGGCGGCGACCACACCATCGCGCTGCCGCTGCTGCGCGCCGCCTCCGCCCGGGCGGGTGAGCCCGTGGCCCTGCTGCACTTCGACGCCCACCTGGACACGTGGGACACCTACTTCGGCGCCGAGTACACCCACGGCACGCCGTTCCGCCGCGCCGTGGAGGAGGGGATCCTGGACACCGAGGCCATCTCGCATGTGGGCACGCGCGGTCCGCTCTACGGCAAGAAGGACCTCGACGACGACCATCGCATGGGCTTCGGCATCGTCACCTCCTCGGATGTGTTCCGTCAGGGCGTGGACGAGATCGTGGACCAGCTGCGCCAGCGCATCGGGGGCCGGCCGCTCTACATCTCGGTGGACATCGACGTCCTCGACCCCGCGCACGCGCCGGGCACCGGCACCCCTGAGGCCGGCGGCATCACGAGCCGCGAGCTGCTCGAGATCCTCCGCGGCCTGCGCGGGCTCGACATCGTGGGCGCGGACCTGGTGGAGGTGGCCCCGGCCTACGACCACGCCGAGCTGACCGGCGTCGCCGCCTCCCACGTGGCCTACGACCTCATCTCCCTGATGGCCGACCGCCGCGCCACCCGCGCGGCCGCCGGTGAGGAGCCGGCCCGATGACCGACGAGCAGACGACGACGGCGGCGACTCCGCGGCGCAACGGCGGCGACCTCGCCGTCGAGACGCTCCACGCCCTGGGCGCACGGACGGTCTTCGGCATCCCGGGCCAGCACGCCCTCGGCCTCTTCGACGCCCTGTCCCGCTCCCCGCTGGAGTTCGTCTCGAACCGCGTGGAGAACAACGCCGCCTTCGCCGCGGACGGATACGCCCGGGCCACCGGCGAGGTCGGCGTCCTGTTCCTGTCCACCGGCCCGGGCGCGCTCACCTCGCTGGCCGGCCTGCAGGAGGCGTACGCCACGGGCGTGCCGATGCTCGTGATCGCCTCGCAGATCCCGCTGTCCGGGCTCGGTGCCCGGCGCAAGGGCATGCTGCACCAGCTGGACGACCAGAAGGCCTCGGCCCGCAACGTCACCAAGGCCCAGTTCACGGTCCACCACGCCTCGGGCATCCCCTCCGCCATCCAGGACGCATGGGCCGAGGCCATCACCGTGCCGCAGGGGCCGGTGTGGGTCGAGATCCCGCAGGACGTGCTGCTCGGCGAGGTCATGGTGCCCCCGGTCGAGGACGCCCTGGCCGTGCCCTACGACCACCCGCCGCGCGCCGAGCTCGTGGCCGAGTCCGTGCGCTGGCTGCGCGGGGCGGGGCGGGTGGCGATCGTGGCCGGCGGCGGTGTGCGTCGCTCCGGCAGGGCCGCGATGGCGAGCCTGCGGGAGGTCGCGGAGCTGCTCCAGGCGCCCGTGGTCTGCTCGCCGGGCGGCAACACCGCCTTCCCGTGGGAGCACCCGCTCAGCCTCGGCGGCTGGGTGGAGGACCGCCTCGTCACGGACCTGCTCGAGGACGCGGAGGTGCTGCTCGTGGTGGGCTCCTCGCTCGGCGAGGTCACCTCGAACTACTTCACGCTCGAGCCGCGCGGCCGCCTCATCCAGGTGGACGCGGAGCCGCGTGTGCTGGAGACCAACCACCCCACGCTGGGTGTGCGTGCCGACGCCGGCCAGGCGCTCGAGGCCCTCGCCGCGGCGCTGCGCGAGTCGGGCTCGGTGGCGCGGGACGCCGCCGTCTGGCACGGCCGCACCCCGGCCGAGGTGGTCGCCGACGTCAACGCGCGCATCACCGCCCGGCTCGACGCCCAGGACCTCGGCGTGGAGCGCCGGCTCCTGGCGGACATCCGCGCCGCCGTCCCGTCGACCATGCAGACGTACTGGGACATGACCATCGCCGCCTACTGGGCGTGGAACTGCTGGGACGCGCAGGACGGCGAGTTCCACTCGGCGCAGGGCGCCGGGGGGCTCGGCTACGGGTTCCCGGCCGCGTTCGGCGGCGCGGTGGGCCTGGCCCACCAGGGCCGCACCGGGATCGACGGGCGCGTGCTCGCCGTCGCCGGCGACGGCTCGGCGATGTACTCCCTCGCCGAGCTCGCGGCCGCCAGGCAGCACGGTGCGGCGGTGACGTGGCTGATCATCGACGACGGCGGGTACGGCATCCTGCGCGAGTACATGGAGGGCGCGTTCGGCAAGGCCACGGCCACCGAGCTCGACCGGCCGGACTTCCAGGCCCTCGCCGCCTCCTTCGGCGTGCCCGCCGAGACGGTGGGAGTGGAGGACGTGCGCGGCGCGCTCGAGCGCGCGTTCCAGGCGGACGGTCCGAACGTCGTCGTGGTGCAGACCCGCCTGGCGATGTGGGCGCCGAGCCACCTGGGGGAGGCCCCGGAGGTCTGAGGCGGCCCGGCGCCGGAATCGCTGACTCGACCCTGAGAGTGTGCGCCACCTTTCCAGGTGCATGTTTCAGCAACGGAGCTGGACCGGCAGGTAGTTGAGGCGTCGACCGAGGCGCCGGCGGTCCCGCCCGTGTCAGAAACCGCCCAGGAGATGTCCTGGAACCATCCCGCCGATCTCACGAAAACGTCCGGCATCCGTTGCCATGCTGGCCTCTCGACGCGGTCCGCCACCCGGCGGGCGCCCCACGAGAGGAACTCCATGGCCCCCGGGCTCCCGACCCGCTCCCGCCGTCCCTTCCCCCAGGTCACCGAGGGAGACGAGGCCCCCGCCGTCACGCCCACCTTCGAGGGCCGGGCCTTCCATCGCCCGGCCGAGGACGTCGAGGACCAGGGCGCCGCCTTCGACGTCGGCACGCTCGTCTCCCGCCGCAACGCGCTGGGCATCTTCGGCGCGGGGGCGGGAGCCCTCGTCCTCGCCGCGTGCGGTGTCCAGGAGGGCGCCTCGTCCTCCTCCGGCTCGACGTCGGCGAGCGCCGGCTCCTCGTCACCCGCGGCCTCCTCGTCAGCGGCGAGCGCCTCGCCGTCCGCCACCCTGACCGAGATGGTCACCGAGACCGCAGGCCCGTACCCGGGCGACGGCTCCAACGGCCCGGACGTGCTCGACGCGTCCGGCATCGAACGCTCCGACCTGACCACGAGCATCGACACGGGCACCGTCGCCGAGGGCGTCCCGCTGACGGTGACGATGAACGTCATCGACATGGCCAACGGCGACGCCGCCATGACCGGCGCCGCCGTGTACCTCTGGCACGCCGACGCGCAGGGCCGCTACTCGATGTACTCGGACGGCATCACGGAGGAGACCTACCTGCGCGGCGTCCAGGTGGTGGGCGACGACGGCACGGTCACCTTCACCACGGTGTGGCCCGGCTGCTACGCCGGCCGGTGGCCCCACCTGCACTTCGAGGTGTTCCCGGACAAGGCGTCCATCACGGACGCGACGAACAACGTCCTCACCTCCCAGATCGCGATGCCCGAGGAGCAGTCCTCGCAGGTCTACGCCACCTCGGCCTACGACGGGTCGACGGCGAACTTCGCCCAGGTCAGCCTCGAGACGGACAACGTCTTCTCGGACGGCTACGAGACACAGCTGCCGCAGATCACGGGCTCCGTGGAGAAGGGCTTCGCCATCACCATCGACGTCCCGATCGACACCACCACCGAGCAGGAGCAGGGCGGGATGGGCGGGCCCGGCGGCGGGCAGCCCCCGGCGGGCGGCGAGGGCGGGCAGCCCCCGGCGCGTCCCTGAGCCTCCCCGGCCCGGTCACCGGGTCAGTCGGTCTGGGACGCGTTGCGCTCGGGGTGCGGGCCGAACACGAAGTGGCGGCCGGACACGCGCTGGACGTCCACGCGGACGTAGAAGTCCTTGAGCGTCGGCACCCACGGCTCGATGCCGAGGGACTCGGCCTCCGCGATCTCCGCCTCCGTGTCCAGGCGGCGCGCGGTGCCGTGCACGAGCACGGACCAGGCCTGGTCGGCCAGGATCCCATCGGCCTGCACCACGACGCGCGGGTTCACCGTGAGCTCGGCGAGCTTCGAGCCGGGCGCGGTGCGGAAGTAGACGGCGCCGTCGTGGGCCCGCACGTTCACCGGCACGATGTCCGGCCGCCCGTCCACGGCCAGCCCGAGGCGCGCGTGGCGCACGCGGCGCAGCAGGCGCCAGACCTGGTCCTCGTCCAGCACCAGGACGGCCTCACCGTCCGGGTGCTCGAACATCAGGTGGTCCCCGGGCTCCGCGACGGGGTCGGGGCGCTGCATCGACGGGGCGTCGGCGGTGTCGTGGTGCTGCGGGGTCATCGGGGCCTCCTGGCGTGCCGGGACGGGCGCCGTCGGGAGCGGCGCTGAGATCGGGCTCACACCCACTCTAGGCGCGGTCGGTCGCCCGCGAGGCGACGATGTCGCCCAGCACCGCCGCCGTCGTCGGTGCCTCGCGGCCCGGGGCGACGGCGAGCGCGAACGGGCACGTGTGGGCGCGCGGGCCGTCGTCGACGAGCCGGCCCGACGACGGCGCCGCCGGGTCCGGCGTGAGCCACCTGCCCCCGGCGCGGCGCAGGATCAGCTGCCCCGCCGCGACGTCCCAGGGCTTGGTGT
Source organism: Micrococcus sp. 63XJN7_8_ISO-PGPR-S23-253 (assembly GCF_056173425.1). NCBI lineage: Bacteria > Bacillati > Actinomycetota > Actinomycetes > Micrococcales > Micrococcaceae > Micrococcus > Micrococcus sp. 63XJN7_8_ISO-PGPR-S23-253. The sequence continues at coordinate 1,960,184 of NZ_CM149673.1, read as the reverse complement.
CCACGTACAGCGCGGCGTCGGCCCAGCCCGCCGCCGTGTGGGCGAGCTCGAGAGCGCCGGAGACGGTGCGGCGCACGGTCGCGTGGGCGGTCACGAGCCGCCCGAAGCGGCGCAGTGCCTCCTCGCCCTCGCGCGCGATCGCCTCGCCCGCCGGGTAGGAGGTCACGAGGTTCTGGGCGCGCTCGCCGCCGGCCGGCGCCGACCGGGCGCCCTCGGCCAGCGGGCGCTCCGGCCCGTCGCCGCGGGTGAGGTAGGCGCCGTCCCCGTCGGCGGAGAACGCCAGCCGGCTCACGGGGTCCAGCACGACGCCGGCCACCACCTCGCCGTCGACCTCGGCGGCCAGGGACACCGAGAACATCGCGAAGCCGTGCGCGAAGTTGGAGGTGCCGTCGATGGGGTCGACGATCCAGGTCAGCCGGGCGGCCTCACCGGTGCCGGCCTGCGCCCCGAGCTCCTCGCCGAGCACGCCGGAGCCGGGGACCGCCGTCGTGAGCGCGCCGACGAGCCGGGCCTCGGTGTGTCGGTCGTGCACGGTGACGAGGTCGTGGTGCGTGGTCTTGGCCTCGGGCCCGGTGGCGGCGGGGGAGCGGAAGGCGGCGGCGAGGTCGCCGGCGACCGCGCGGGCGGCGTCGAGGGCGATCGCGCGCAGCTCGGCGGGGCGGGGCAGGGCGGGGCTCATGCCCCGAGCCTAGGCGGGGGCCCGGACACGCCAGCACGGACGCGAGACAATGGAGCCGACCCCCCGAGCAGAGGAGCCGCCATGACCGAGCACCCCCTCCCGACCCCCGGCGACGACGCCACCCTCACCGGCCCGCAGACCCCCACGCCCCAGCGCGTGGCCGCCGTGCGTGCGCTGCGCGAGCTGCTCGCCGCCGGCTACGGCACCGAGGCCCGGCCGATCGCCTCCTACGGCGCCCCCGCGCCCGGCACCCTCGGCGGCGTCTACCCGGGCTACGACGACCGCGTGTTCCCCGGCCTCGTGGCCGCGCAGGAGCTGGCGGGCATCGACGTCGACTACCTGCGGAACGTGGACCGGGTGAGCGAGGCGGGCATCGCCGAGGCGTCCCTGGCCGACCTCGGCACGCTGTTCACCTACCTGGTACGCGGCGAGCGGTTCGCGGACGGGCACGTGGCCTCCGCGATCGAGAACGGCAAGGTCGGCCGCATGCTGGACCGCCTGACCGCGCTGGTCCCCGAGATCCACTGAGAGCGCGCGGTGCGGAATACTGGGCGCATGCCCGCAGCCTCCGACGCCCCCACGCCCGCGCCCCGGCGCGGCCGCCTGGCCCCTCCCGGTGACCCCACTCCCGTGGAGAACGTCGCCACGCACCTGCAGGAGGGGTGGAACCGCTGGCACCGTGCCCGCGCGCTGCGTGCCGGCAACGTGCCGACGGTCATGGCGTTCACGGGCTACGGCAGCACCAGCTGGGTGCGGATCCTCTCCCGTGTGGTGATCGCCTCCGACGAGGAGTTCATGAACGGCCGTCGGCTGTCGAAGGTGGTGGCGGACGGCGTGCGCGGCTGGCGCAACTTCGTGGCCCCGCCCATGGCCTACGCCGAGGTGGAGGTGCAGGTGGGGGACCTGCGCACCACGGTGCGCACGGACCGGATGGGCGTCGTCGACGTCGTGCTGGACGTCGAGCTGGAGCCCGGCTGGCAGACCGCCACCCTCCACGTCGGCGGCCAGGAGGAGCGCGCCGTCATGGACCTGTACATCTGCGAGCCGGGCGCGCGGATCGGCCTGGTCTCGGACATCGACGACACCGTGGTGGTCACCTCGCTGCCCCGCCCCCTGCTGGCGGCCTGGAACTCGTTCGTGATCGACGAGCACGCCCGCACGCCCACCCCGGGGATCGCCGTGCTGCTGCGCCGGATCGCCGAGCTCGAGCCGAAGGCCCCCGTGCTGTACCTGTCCACGGGCGCGTGGAACGTGGCGCAGACCCTCACCCGCTTCCTGGGCCGCAACCTCTACCCGCTCGGCGCGCTGCTGCTGACCAGCTGGGGGCCCACGAAGGACCGCTGGTTCCGCTCCGGTCAGGAGCACAAGCGGGTCCAGCTCGAGCGCCTCGCCGAGCAGTTCCCGGACATCCAGTGGATCCTGGTGGGCGACGACGGCCAGCACGACCCCGAGATCTACGCCGAGTTCGCGCAGCGCCACCCCGACCGGGTCAAGGCGATCGTCATCCGGCAGCTGACCCCCTCGCAGGCGCTGCTCGCGGGCGGCCGGGCGGAGGACACCCGCCATTCCACCCCGGGCATCCCGTGGTGCTACGGCCCGGACGGGGCCACGCTGTCCAATCAGCTCGAAGACCTGGGCATCCTGCCCGTCGAGTTCGTGGACGTGCAGCCCGAGGCCTGGCGCGAGGACATCCTCGGCGACGACGAGGCGCCGGCGACCCTCGACGCCGCGGCGCAGCGCGACGGTCGGTCCGCGGACGAGGAGGCCGCCCGATGACCGCCTCGCGCTCCGTCGAGGTCCGCATCCCGCTGCGCTGGGCGGACATGGACGCCTACGGCCACGTGAACAACATCGCCGTGGTGCAGCTGCTGGAGGAGGCCCGCGTGGCGGCCTTCGGCGTGCCCGCGAACACCGGCGCCGGTGGCGGGCAGGCCCCGCCGATCGACCTGCTCGAGGGGGTGGCCCCCGGTGTGCGGACGTTCATCTCCGAGCACACCGTGAAGTACCGGGCCCAGATGCCCTACCGCCCCGTGCCACTGCGCGTGGTGGTGAGCGTGGACGCCGTGAAGGCCGCCTCGGTGCACGTGGGCTACGCCCTGCACGACGGCGTCGACGACACCCTCTGCGCCACCGCGACGTCCGTCATGGTGTTCGTCGACGGGCAGACGGGCCGCCCCGTGCGCATCAGCCCCGAGCAGCGGGCGGCCCTGGCCGGCTGAGGTGGGCCGAGGTGGGCTGCTGACCGCCTGGCAGCCGCCCAGCGACATCACCGCCGTGCAGCACGGCTGCGATGTCGCAGAGCGGAGGTCCGCCGCTCGGGCTCGCCGAGTCGGGACCGGGCCCGTGGGACGGCCGTGGATCAGACCGAGCGGGGGACGCCCGCGGCGGTGAGGATCCGCGCCAGCCGGTCCGGCCGCAGGAGGTCTCCCCACGTCCAATGCGCGCCCGCCCGGGTGACCAGCTGCAGGGCCACCTCCCGTTCCTTCTCGCGGCGGATGCTGGCGCGGCGGGCCGTGTCGTCACCGTCGAAGAACGACAGGTCGTACTTGCCCAGCCCGTCGAACTCCCCGTACACCCGCACCTGCTCCCACCAGAAGTCCGTGCGGGCCACCTCGCGTCCGTTCGCATCCCGGTGGCGATGCTGCAGCGCCGTGGGCGGGACGAAGCCGAGCTCGTGGAGGATGGCCCGGCTGTAGGACTCGCCGGCGGATTCCGCCCGCGCGTCCGCGAAGTGCCAGGCCCGCTCGAATCGGCGGAGGGCGGCCGCGGATCCGAGTCGGCTCTCCGCCTGCCTCGCCCAGCGTGCGGCCTCCTCGGGTCGGGCTCGGACGAGCGCGTCCAGCGGGGCCACGGCGTCGCGGAACGGGGTGGCCGCGCCGAGGACCAGCAGCACCGTGGGCAGCGGATCCGCCAGGACGGTCCCCAGGCTCTGCCCGTCCGACAGGACGGCCTCGACCAGCTGAGGCGCGCCGTGGGCCGCCTCCGGCAGCCCCCACCGGGGTCGGCGGCGTGGCGGGACGGGAAGCCGGCGGTCATGGGCCACCAGGGAGGGGGCGAAGGGACGGCGGGTCAGCGGACCGGCGCCGTGATGCCCGGGTGAGGGGGCGCGCAGCTCGAGCGCGGGCGGTTCGACGGCCGGCCCCAGACCGTGCAACCGGGCCGCGGTCAGGCCCGTGAACACCGTCTCGGGGCGGGCGATCGAGAGGGCGACGGCGGACACGACCGCCCTGTCCCACGGACGCAGCGCGGCCCAGTCGCCGGCCGTGATGTAGACGCGCGGGCAGAGCCGCACGAGGACCCCGCGGGTCCAGGCGCGTTCGAGACGGCGCCGCGCCGCCCCGTCGTGGGGGTCCGCCGCGCTGAGCAGGGGACCGCGTCCCGGGAGCAGTGTCCGCGCGTGGTCGGAGAGCAGGGTCATGCGGCCCAGTGTCGTGGGCCCGCCCGGGGCGCGCGGGGTCGGCCGCGCCGGACGGTGGAGGGCACCCGACGTCGGGGGGCCTGTGCAGGAGTCGGGTGCCCTCGAACGACCGCCGCCCTGCGACATCACCGCGCGTCAGAACGGCGGTGATGTCGCAGGGCGGCGGCGGATCACGGAAGGGGCCGGACCGGGCCGGACCTCAGACCACGCCCTGGGCGATCATCGCGTCGGCGACCTTGATGAACCCGGCGATGTTCGCCCCCGCCACGTAGTTGCCGGGGGTGCCGTACTCCTCGGCGGTCTCCACGCAGCGGTCGTGGATGTCGCGCATGATCTGCTCGAGCCGGTCGTGGGTGTAGTCGAAGTTCCACGAGTCCCGCGAGGCGTTCTGCTGCATCTCCAGCGCGGACGTCGCCACGCCGCCCGCATTGGCGGCCTTGCCCGGGCCGAACAGCGTCCCGGAGTCCACGAACAGGTGGGAGGCCGCCTCGGTGCAGGGCATGTTCGCGCCCTCGGCCACGGCCTTCACCCCGTTCTTCAGCAGGGTCCGGGCGGCGGACTCGTCGAGCTCGTTCTGGGTGGCACACGGCAGGGCCACGGTGCCCTCGACGTCCCAGACGCTGCCGCCGCTGACGTAGCGGGACCGCCCGCCGCGGCGCTCGGCGTACTCGGAGATACGGCCGCGCTCGACCTCCTTGATCTGCTTGAGCAGGTCCAGGTCGAGGCCGTCCGGGTCCACGATGTAGCCCGAGGAGTCGGACGCGGTGAGCACGGTGGCCCCGAGCGCGGCGGCCTTCTCCGCGGCGTAGATGGCCACGTTGCCGGAGCCGGAGATCAGCACCTGCTGGCCGTCCATGGACTCGCCGCGCGTGCGCAGCATGGAGTCCACGAACATCACGGCGCCGTAGCCGGTGGCCTCGGTGCGGACCAGCGAGCCGCCCCACGTCAGGCCCTTGCCGGTGAGGGCGCCGGCCTCGAAGCGGTTGGTCAGTCGCTTGTACTGGCCGAACATGTAGCCGATCTCGCGGGCGCCCACGCCGATGTCGCCGGCCGGCACGTCCGTGTGCTCACCGATGTGGCGATGCAGCTCCGTCATGAAGGACTGGCAGAACCGCATGATCTCGCGGTCGGACTTGCCGGCGGGGTCGAAGTCCGAGCCGCCCTTGCCGCCGCCGATCGGCATGCCGGTGAGCGAGTTCTTGAAGATCTGCTCGAAGCCCAGGAACTTGACGATCCCGAGGTACACGGAGGGGTGGAAGCGCAGGCCGCCCTTGTACGGGCCGAGCGCCGAGTTGAACTCCACGCGGAACCCGCGGTTGACCTGCACGACGCCGGCGTCGTCGATCCACGGCACGCGGAAGATGATCTGGCGCTCCGGCTCGCAGAGGCGGTGCATGACCCCGGCCTCGACGTACTGGGGGTGGCGCTGCACCACCGGTCCCAGTGCCTCGAACACCTCGGACACCGCCTGGTGGAACTCGGCCTCGCCGGGGTTGCGCGCGAACACTTCGTCGCGCAGGCTCTCCAGAGACTCATTCATGGTGTCCTCCTCGGACGTCGGGATAAAGACGCCCCGCGGTGCCCCCGCCGTGGCGCGCCGCGGTCGGAGGAGGCCGCGGTGCCTGACGCCCATCCTGACAGGGAGCGCGCTCTGTTACCGACATGAGACGCGGGCCACCCCGGGCCCCGCGTTCGGCTCAGCGCGGCGGCGCCGCCTCGGTGTCGATGCTGGCCTGCTGGCTCTCGCTGTAGCGCGGGCCCGCCACGGTCGCGTCATTGACGAGGGCGTCCAGGCGGGCGACGTCGGCCGGGGTCAGCCGCACCTCGTGCGCGCCCCGGTCCTCGAGCCAATGCTCCCATGAGGTGGTGCCCGGGATCGCCAGGACGTCCTCGCCCTGGGCCAGGACCCAGGCGACGGCGAGCCCCGCCGTGCTCGTCCCGAGCCGGACGGCCTCGGCCGAGAGCGCCTCGCGCAGCGTCAGGTTGGCCTCGTAGTGGCCCTCGGCGAAGCGGGGCAGCCGGTGCCGCAGGTCTCCCGCGTCCAGCCGGTCCAGCCGCGGCGGCGCGTCCGTGAGCAGGCCGCGACTGACGGGGGAGAAGGCCACGAAGGCGGTCCCGTGGCGGCGGCATGCCTCGAGCACGCCCCCTTCGGGGTTGCGCGTGGCGAGGGAGTACTCGGACTGCACGGCCGCGATCGGGTGGACGGCCACGGCCCGGGTCAGGGTGGCGGCCGAGACCTCGGACAGGCCGATCGCCCCGATCTTGCCGTCCGTGACGGCCTCCGCGAGCGCCCCCACGGACTCCTCGACGGGGACTTCCGGGTCCAGCCGGTGCAGGTAGTACAGGTCGATCCGGTCCTGGCCGAGCCGGCGCAGGGAGGCGTCCACGTGCGCGCGCAGCGTCTCCGGGCGGCCGTCGATCCGCCGCTGCCCGTCCCGCACGAGCCCGCCCTTGGAGGCGAGCAGGACGCGCTCGCGGACGTCCGACCCCGCCCGTGCGAGCGCGCGCCCCACGAGCTCCTCGCTGCGGCCGCCGCCGTAGAGGGTGGCGGTGTCCAGGTGGTCGGTGCCGTCGTCCAGCACGCGGGTGAGCAGATCGACGGCGGCGTCGTCGTCGAGGAACCCGGAGTAGCCGTGCACGATGTTCATGCACCCGAGGCCGACGGGGTGCACGTCCTTGCCGGCGAGGCGGCGAGGCGCGGCGGGATCGGGCAGGGGGCCGGGCTCGGCGGGGCGGGGCTGCGGGGTGGCGTCCATGCCCGCCACCCTAGCCACGGCTCCGGACGCGAGACCCGGACCGCACGGCGCCCGCACGGCGCCCGGCCCGGGGGGTCAGCCGAACACGCGCGCGGCCAGCAGCGACGGCGCCGTCAGCAGCCGGCGGGCCAGCTCCACGCGGCGGCGCTCCTGCACCGCGATCGCCTTCTCGTAGTAGCCCATGAGCTGCTCGCACAGCACCGGCCAGGTCCGGCCCTGCACCGACGCCCACGCCGCGTCGGCGAACGCGGCCCGCTTGACGTCGTCGTACACGAGGTCCGCGACGTGGCGGCGCAGCTCGTCCAGCTCGCCGGGCGGGTAGAGCCAGCCGGTGCGGGAGGCGTCCACGATGTCGAGGGGGCCGCCGCGGCCGACGGCGACGACGGGCACGCCCGAGGCCATCGCCTCCTGCAGCGTCTGGCCGAAGGTGTCGGACTCGCCGGGGTGCACGAACAGGTCCAGGCTGGCCACGTGGCGCGCGAGGTCCTCGCCCCCCTGGAAGCCGGCGAAGTGCGCGCCGGGCAGCTCCCGCTCGAGCTGTTCGCGCAGCGGCCCGGAGCCGATGACCACGAGGCGGGTGCCCGGCAGGTCCGAGAGCACCCGCAGGTCCCCGACCTGCTTCTCGTGCGCCAGCCGCCCCACGAAGCCCACGAGCTTCTCGCCGTTCGGGGCGAGCTCGGCGCGCAGCGCCTCGTCCCGCTTGGCGGGATGGAATCGGCGGGAGTCGACGCCGCGGCCCCACAGGTGCACGCGTCGCACCCCCTGGCGGTGCAGCTGCCGGACGGTGAACGACGACGGCGCGAGCGTCAGCGTGGCCATGTTGTGCAGGCGCGCCACGTGGCTCCACAGGACGTCCTCCAGCCACGGGGCGCCGTACCGGGCCGCGTAGCCGGGGACCTCGGTCTGGTAGACGGCCACGGAGGGGATGCCGAGCTCCTCGGCCGCCTGCACCGCGCGCCAGCCCAGCACGAAGGGGGAGGCGATGTGCACCACGTCCGGGGCGAAGTCGGCGAGCATGCCGCGCAGCCGGCCCACCGTGCCGGCGGCCACCCGCACGGAGGCGTACCCGCTCAGGGGCACGGAGGGCAGGGTGCGCACGGGGAAGCCCTCGACCTCGCGGGGGGCCTCACCGGCGCCCGCGCGTTGGGTCCACCCGGCGGACCACGAGGCAGCCGGGGCGACCACCATCGCCTCGTCGCCCCGCTCCCGCAGGTGGCGCAGCACCTGGAGGATGGAGTGGGTGACCCCGTTCATATGGGGCAGGAACGATTCGGCGACCACGACGACACGCACGTGGCCGACGCTAAGGACCCCGGACCACGGCCGGGACACCCGCCGACGACGGCCCGGTGACCCCGCGGTGAACTCTCGGGGCGCGTGACGGTCGTCGCACCGGCCCGCGCGGCCCGCCCCCGTCCAGGCGCCGCCCGGAGTCGGGTGGCACCATGGACGGGTGAGTTCCCGCCCCGCTGCGCCCCGTCTGCTGCGCCCCGTCCCCCTGCCGCTGTGGCTGCAGGGGGTGGTCGAGGCGCTCGTCACGGCGATGATCAGCCTGCTGGCGGTCATGGTCCCCACCCTCGCGGTGTGGGCCACGGGCGGGTTCGAGCGGCCGACCATCGAGGGCGCCGTCCAGGTGGGCGGCGTCCTGTGGCTGGCCCTGCACGCGGTGCCCGTCACCGTGGCCACGGCCATGCCCACCGCGCCGGATCACCTCATCACCGGCACGGCGTGGCTCGTGCCGTGGGGCCTGACCCTGGTCCCGCTCGCGCTGTCCTGGCGGGCCGGCCGGCGCCTGGCCCGCGCGTCCTACCGGGACCAGGCGTGGCAGGCCTTCGTGGGCGCGGTGGGGGCCTACGCCCTGGTGGGGCTGGCCGTGGCGTTCCTGCCCGGCACGGACGAGCTGACGGCCCACCCCGCCCCGGCGGCGCTGCTGCCCGCCCTGCTCTTCGGCGTCGCCGCCCTCGCGGGGGCGCGGCGCGAGGCCGGCACCTGGGCGCACCTGATCGGCCTGGACCTCACGGAGCGGATCTCGCGGCGCTCGCAGTACGAACGCTGGGCCGGCTCGTACGCGTGGTCCGTGGTGCGCGCCGCGGCCGTCGCCGTGCTCGCCCTGACGGGCCTGAACGCGCTGCTCGTGGCGGGGCGGCTGGCCGTCGAGTGGGCCGCCGTCGTCACCGTGGCCCAGGCGATCGGGGGCGGCCCGCTGGGCGGCCTGCTGGTGGCGCTGCTGCAGATCGGCTGGCTGCCCACGTTCACCGCGTGGTCGATCGCGTGGACGGCGGGCCCGGGGTTCTCCGTGGGCGCGGACAGCCTCTACTCCGTGTTCGGCGCGACGCCGGCCACCGCGCCCGCCCTCCCGGCGCTGGGTGCGCTGCCCGGGACGTGGTCGCCGTGGCAGCTGCTCCTGCTGGCCGTGCCGATCAGCGCCGGCGTCGTGGCCGGCGTGTGGCTGCTGCGGGAGGGGGAGAACCACCTCGACGACTGGCTGCACACCCGCCACGGCAGCCGCGCGGTGTCCCTGACGCTGTCCACGCTGGCCCTGGCCGTGCTCACCGGACTGCTCACGGGGCTGCTGCTGCTCGCGCCGCTGGCCCTCACCTCCGGGACGCTCGGGCTCGGCACGCTGACGGACATCGGCTCCCACGTCTGGGCGGTGTGCGCCGCCGTCGCCGGGTGGGTCGCGCTGGGCTGCGCGGCCGGCTACCTCACGGCCCTGGCCGTGACCGGGCACCGGGACGGGACGACGTCGGTGCCGCGGTCCGGCGACCGCGCCTCGGGCCCGCGCGACCGGCCGTCCCCCCGCCGGGCGCGGGACTGACGCCCGCGGCTCAGGGCCGCAGCTGGGGCACCCCCGTGCGCTCCTCCACCTGACGGGTGAACTCGTCCGCGCACGCCTGCTGTGCCCGCACGGTGAGCGCGGAGGCGCTGCACTGCTCGAGCTGGACCGTCGCGTCCCACGCGAGCAGCGGCAGCGCCGCCGTCGTCATGCCCATCAGCGCCATCGCCATGCCGGCGGACGCCACCGCGCGGGGCAGTCCCGAGCGCTCGGCGCCGCGGCTCGTGACCCACACGCGCACGCCGAGCACGAGGGCGACCAGCCCCAGCGCGAGGGCGATCAGCTTCCACGGCAGCACGAGGGAGAAGGAGAGCACCATCCCCAGCAGCGCCACGGACTGCCACAGCAGGGCACGGCCGGTGCGGACGCGGCCGGGGTCCGGGGCGCCCTGTGGCGGGCGGGGCGGGGAGGAGGGAACGGGGGCGGACACCCCCTCACCCTACGATGGGCGCATGCGCATCGTTGCCCTCGTCTCCGGTTCCGGCACCAACCTGCAGGCCGTCCTCGACGCCGCCGCCTCCGGCGCCCTGGACGTGGAGATCGCCGCGGTGGGCGCCGACGTCGCCGACGCCGGCGGTCTGGAGCGCGCCCGCGCCCACGGGATCGAGACGTTCGTGGTGTCCCCGAAGGACCACGCGGACCGGCGCGTGTGGGACGAGGCGCTCGCGGACGCCGTCGCCGCCTACGCGCCGGACTGGGTGGTGTGCTCCGGGTTCATGCGGATCCTGGGCGCCCCGCTGCTCGAGCGGTTCGACGGCCGCATCCTCAACACCCACCCGGCCCTGCTGCCCTCCTTCCCGGGGGCCCACGGCGTCCGGGACGCGCTGGCGCACGGGGTGAAGGTCACCGGCTGCACCGTGCACGTGGTGGACGCGGGCGTGGACACCGGCCCGATCCTCGCGCAGGCCGCGGTGCCCGTGCTGGACACGGACACCGAGGCCGAGCTGCACGAGCGCATCAAGGTCCAGGAGCGGGCCCTGCTGCTGCGCGTGCTCGGCGAGCTCAGTCGGCGCTGACCTCGAGGGCGCGGCCGCGGGTCTCCGGGGCCAGCGCCAGCATCGCCGCGCAGGCCAGGACCACGAGCCCGCCGGTGACGGCGAACGCCCCCGGCAGCCCGAGGGCGGGGACCAGCGTGCCCACGAAGAGCAGCGGACCCAGGCCCGCGCCCACCCGCGAGGCCGCCGACGCCCAGCCGAAGCCGGAGGCGCGCAGCGTCGTCGGGTACAGCTCGGAGACGTACGTGTAGAGCACCGGGATCGCGACCTGCACCACGAAGCCGAACGCCAGCACGAGCGGCAGCACCGCGGCGGGCACGTCCAGCACGCTCGCCAGCCAGACGGTCAGGGCGCTCGCGACGACGGCGCTGACGGCCAGCAGCCAGCGGCGGCCGGTGACCTCGATCAGCGCGGTGGCCACGACCACGCCGAGCAGGCCGGCCGCGGCCATGCCGGAGGTCATGATGAAGGCGCGGCCCTCCGCGTAGCCGGCGTCGATGAGGAACGTCGGCAGCCACTGCAGCGCGATGTAGTAGACGAGCATGATGGCCACGAACAGGGCCCAGGCGACCGCGGTGATGCGCGGGGAGAACCGCCAGACCGCGGCGAGCTGCGCGCCGACGCCGCCGGAGCGGGCCGGCTCGGCCGGGGGCATCGTGTAGGGCCGGCGGGGCGCGCCGGTGGCCGCCACCAGGCGGTCGATGACGGCGCGGGCCTGTGCCTCGCGGCCCCGGCTCATCAGGAACAGCGGGGACTCGGGGATGCCCAGGCGCACGACGAACACGAGCAGGGCCGGCAGGACCATGGCCAGCAGGGGCAGGCGCCAGTCGCCCCACGTGCCCACGAGCCAGGCGGAGACGAGACCGCACAGCGCGGCGCCGACGGGCCACCAGCCGTCCATCGCGGCCAGGACGCGACCGCGCAGCCGGCGCGGGGTGAACTCGCCCACGAGCGCGTAGTCCACGGGGATCGTGCCGCCCAGGCCCATGCCGGCCACGAACCGGAACAGCGCGAACCACAGCAGGGAGTCGGTCAGCGCGCCCGCGATCGTGAACACGGAGAAGATCGCCAGCGTCCACGCGAACGCCGCCTTGCGGCCGATGCGGTCCGCGATGGTGCCCCACAGGAACGCGCCCACGGCCATGCCGATGAGGTTGGCGGTGCCGATCCACGCGGCGTCGGCCTTGTCCAGGGCCCACTCCTCGCGCAGCAGCGGGATCATCACGCCGTTGAGCGTGACGTCCCACGCGTCGAACATGAAGCCCAGGCCGCCGATCAGGAAGATGCGGCCCTGGACGGACCAGCGCCACGGCAGCTCCTGGACGACCGCCTCACCGGTGGGCAGGGTGGCGTCGGGGGCGACGACGTCGGGCGCGGGCCCGGGGTGCGCGCCGTCGGCGCTGGGGCGGGGTGGGGTGGCGGAGGACATGGTCGGCTCCCGTTCGTCGGGTGGAGTGGGGGCGGTCCGTCACGCGGACGCCTGGGCCATTATGCGGCCCGGCCTATGCTGGGGGACACACCCGGACCCCCTCGAAGGAGCGCCCCCTCGTGACCTCTGCCCAGCCCATCCCCACCGTCCTGGACACGGTGCCCCTGAAGCGGGCCCTGATCTCCGTGTACGACAAGACCGGCCTCGAGGAGCTCGCCACCGGGCTCCACGCCGCGGGCGTGCAGATCGTCTCGACCGGCTCCACCGCCCAGCGCATCGCCGCCGCCGGTGTGCCCGTCACCGAGGTCGCCGAGGTCACCGGGTTCCAGGAGTGCCTGGACGGCCGCGTGAAGACGCTGCACCCGCGCGTGCACGCGGGCATTCTGGCCGACCGTCGTCGCGAGGACCACGTGACCCAGCTGCGCGAGCTCGAGGTGGAGCCGTTCGACCTCGTCGTCGTGAACCTCTACCCGTTCGTGGACACCGTGAACTCGGGCGCCGCGGAGGACGCCGTCGTCGAGCAGATCGACATCGGCGGGCCGTCCATGGTGCGCGCGGCCGCGAAGAACCACGCGTCCGTGGCGATCGTCGTGGACCCGGCCCGCTACGGCGAGGTCGTCCAGGCCGCCCAGTCCGGCGGCTTCGACCTGCGCGCCCGCCGGCGCCTGGCCGCCCTGGCCTTCGCCCACACCGCGGCGTACGACAACGCCGTGGCCGCCTGGACCGCCGCCCACTTCGGCGAGGACACGCACGCCGACGAGATCCCCGTATTCCCGCCCTACGCCGGCTTCTCCCTCGAGCGCGCGCAGATCCTGCGCTACGGCGAGAACCCGCACCAGCCCGCGGCGCTGTACCTGGACTCCTCGGCGGCCCCCGGCATCGCGCAGGCCGAGCTGCTGCACGGCAAGCCGATGAGCTACAACAACTACGTGGACGCCGACGCCGCGGTGCGCGCCGCCTTCGACCACCCGGTCCCGGCCGTGGCGATCGTCAAGCACGCCAACCCGTGCGGCGTGGCCGTCACGGACGCGGGCACGGACATCGCGCAGGCGCACGCCAAGGCCCACGCGTGCGACCCGGTCTCCGCGTTCGGCGGCGTGATCGCGGCCAACCGCCCCGTCACCGCCGCCATGGCCGCCCAGGTGAAGGACGTGTTCACGGAGGTCGTCGTGGCCCCGGCGTTCGAGCCCGAGGCCCTGGAGATCCTCTCCGCCAAGAAGAACCTGCGCCTGCTGAGCCTGCCCGAGGGCTTCCTGCGGGACGCGGTGGAGGCCAAGCAGGTCTCCGGCGGCATGCTGCTGCAGATCGCGGACGCGGTGGACGCGGACGGCGACGACCCGGCCACCTGGACCCTCGCCGCCGGCCCGGCCGCCGACGAGGCCGTCCTGGCCGACCTGGCCTTCGCGTGGCGCGCCGTGCGCGCGGCCAAGTCCAACGCCGTGCTGCTGGCCCACGACGGCGCCACGGTCGGCGTGGGCATGGGCCAGGTCAACCGCCTCGACTCCTGCCGCCTGGCCGTCGAGCGCGCCAACACCCTGGGCGCCGCGCAGACCGGCGGGCAGGACGTGACCAGCGCCGGCGGCGCGGAGAACGTCTCCGGGGAGGGCGCCCCCGAGCGGGCCCGCGGGGCCGTGGCCGCCTCGGACGCGTTCTTCCCGTTCGCGGACGGGCTGCAGATCCTCATCGACGCCGGCGTGAAGGCCGTCGTCCAGCCGGGCGGCTCCGTCCGGGACGAGGAGGTCGTGGCCGCGGCCGAGGCCGCCGGCGTGACCCTGTACCTGACCGGGGCGCGCCACTTCTTCCACGGCTGAGCGCGGCGCGCCGCCGCCGGACGGGGGCCCGGACCGGGCCCCCGCGACCCCCACGAGGTGACGAGGCGATGACCCGCCGCGAGGTCGAGCTGCTGCGCGCTGTTCCGGCTCCCGGACAAGTCGACGGCGGTCCACGTCGTCGCGGCGATGGAGACGGGCCAGCAGTCCGACCTGGTGCGCAGGCTCCAGGACGGTCAGGTCCAGGACCTCGTCGCCGAGCTGCGGGTCGCGGGCCCGCCGGACCGGCCGTGCCGCCGTCGTCGGGGGGCGCCCCCGCCGACCCGACGCCCCCCTGGTACCCGGGCGACCCCGCCGGGCCCGGCGAGGGCACCGGCGACGGCCGGGGCGCTGACGCCGAGCCACACACGGTGTGGCGCGTCCGAGGCGCCGGGTAGATTGGCGGGGAGTCACCCGTTCCCTGCCGACGAGGGCCGCGTCTCGAGTGCGGCCAGAAGGAGAGATCATCCGCATGTCGAAGATCATCTACACGCTCACGGACGAGGCGCCCATGCTGGCCACCGCGTCGCTGCTGCCGATCGTGCGCGCCTACGCGGGCACCGCCGGCGTGGAGCTGGAGACCCGTGACATCTCGCTGGCCGGCCGCATCCTCGCCGCGTTCAAGGACGTCCTGCCCGAGGACCAGCGCACCGCGGACGCCCTCGCCGAGCTCGGCGAGCTCGTGAAGTCCCCCGAGGCGAACGTCATCAAGCTGCCGAACATCTCCGCCTCCGTGCCGCAGCTGCGCGCGGCGATCAAGGAGCTGCAGGCGCACGGCTACGCGCTGCCGGAGTACCCGGACGAGCCGAAGACCGACGAGGAGAAGGACGCGAAGGCGCGCTACGACTCGGTCAAGGGCTCCGCCGTGAACCCGGTGCTGCGTGAGGGCAACTCGGACCGCCGCGCCCCGAAGGCCGTGAAGGCGTACGCCAAGCGCTTCCCCCACTCGATGGGCGAGTGGACCCCGGACTCCAAGACCGCCGTCGCCACCATGGGCGCGGACGACTTCCGCGCCAACGAGCAGTCCGTGACCCTGCCGGCCGCCGACGTGCTGACGATCGAGTTCACCGGCGAGGACGGGGAGACCACCGTGCTCAAGGAGGGCCTGAAGGTCCTCCAGGGCGAGGTCGTGGACGGCACGTTCATGTCCGCCAAGGCCCTGGACGCGTTCCTCGCCGAGCAGGTCAAGCGCGCGAAGGAGGAGGGCATCCTCTTCTCCGCGCACCTGAAGGCCACCATGATGAAGGTCTCCGACCCGGTGATCTTCGGCCACGTCGTGAAGGCCTACTTCTCCGAGCTGTTCGAGAAGTACGGCGAGCAGCTGGCCGCCGCCGGCCTGTCCGCGAACAACGGCCTCGCCGCGATCGAGGGCGGCCTGGACAAGCTCGACGCCGAGACCGCCGAGGGTGTGCGCGCGGCCATCGCCGCCGCCTACGAGAACGGCCCGGACGTGGCCATGGTGAACTCCGCCAAGGGCATCACCAACCTCCACGTGCCCTCCGACGTGATCGTGGACGCCTCCATGCCCGCCATGATCCGCACCTCCGGCCGCATGTGGAACAAGGACGACCAGACCCAGGACACCCTGGCCGTCATCCCGGACTCCTCCTACGCCGGCGTCTACCAGGCCGTGATCGACGACTGCAGGGCCAACGGCGCCTACGACCCCACCACCATGGGCACCGTCCCGAACGTGGGCCTCATGGCGCAGAAGGCCGAGGAGTACGGCTCGCACGACAAGACGTTCATCATGGATGCCGCGGGCACCGTGGCCGTGAAGAACTCCGCCGGGGAGACCCTGCTCTCCCACGACGTCGAGGCCGGCGACATCTGGCGCGCCTGCCAGACCAAGGACGTCCCGGTGCGCGACTGGGTGAAGCTGGCCGTGACCCGCGCCCGCGCGTCCCAGACCCCGGCCGTGTTCTGGCTCGATGAGACCCGCGCCCACGACCGCGAGCTCATCAAGAAGGTCGAGGAGTACCTCAAGGAGCACGACACCGAGGGCCTGGACATCCGCATCCTCTCCCCGGTGGAGGCCGCCAAGCTCTCGGTGGAGCGCATCCGCCGCGGCGAGGACACCATCTCCGTGACCGGCAACGTGCTGCGTGACTACAACACGGACCTGTTCCCGATCCTCGAGCTGGGCACCTCCGCGAAGATGCTCTCGATCGTCCCGCTGCTCAACGGCGGCGGCCTGTTCGAGACCGGTGCGGGCGGCTCCGCCCCGAAACACGTGCAGCAGCTGGTGGAGGAGAACCACCTGCGCTGGGACTCCCTCGGTGAGTTCCTCGCGCTGGCCGTGTCCTTCGAGCACGAGGCGGTCGCGAACGAGAACCACCGCGCGCAGGTCCTGGCGGACACCCTGGACGCCGCGACGGGCACCCTGCTGATCGAGGGCAAGTCCCCGAAGCGCAAGGTCGGCGAGCTGGACAACCGCGGCAGCCACTTCTACCTGGCGCTGTACTGGGCCCGCGAGCTGGCGAAGCAGACCGAGGACGCCGAGCTGGCGGCCGCGGCGAAGCCGATCGCCGAGGAGCTGGAGGCCCAGGAGGAGACCATCCTGGCCGAGCTCAACGGCGTGCAGGGAACCCCGGTGGACCTGGGCGGCTACTACGCGCCGGAGCTGGAGAAGGTCACCTCGGTGATGCGCCCGTCCGCGACGCTCAACGCGATCGTGGACAAGCTCTCCGTCTGAGCGTCTGAGCGTCTGAGCGCCTGGGGGCCGGGTCGCGTGCGTGGAGCGCGCGGCCCGGCCCCTTCTCGTGCCCGCAACGCGGGTTGAGTCATCACGGGTGTTCGGCCCACGGACCCGTGATAACTCAACCGGCGTTGCCGGGGGCGTGGGCGGCGGTCAGCCCGCGTGGGCCGCCTCGTGGGCCAGCAGGGCCTGCTTCGCGGCGGTGCCGTAGAGGTAGTGGCCGGCGGCGCCGTCGGCGCGCACCACCCGGTGGCAGGGCACGACGACGGCCACCAGGTTGGCGGCGCACGCCCCGCCGGCGGCGCGCACGGCCCGCGGGGTCCCGCACCGCTCGGCCAGGCCGCCGTAGGTGGCAGGGGAGCCGGGGGCGATGCCGCGCAGCTCCCGCCACGCCCGCTGCCGGAACGCGGTGCCCGGCTGGGTGACGTCGAGGGCGTCCAGCGCGGCGACGTCCCCTGCCGCGTAGGCCGCCAGGGCGTCGACGACCGGCTGCGACACGCCCGGGTGGGGCTCCACCGGGCGCGGGTTCATCTCGCGGTCCGCGGTCGTCGGGTCCAGGGCCTCGAGCCGGTCCATGAGCGTCTCGAGGAGGCGCCCGATCGCGGCGGCGGGGGGCTCCGAGTCCTCCGGCACGGCCACGCCGGAGGCGCGCACCGTCTGGTCCTCGGGGGAGAAGACGGCCACGAGGGTCAGCTCGGTGGCGGGCAGGGCGGCGGCGGTCCAGCGCAGCTCGGGAAGCAGGTCCATCCCCTCATTGTCCTGCACGGCCCGGCCCGGACAGGTGTTCGCGTCTCCTCCATCTGTGCCAGGCTGGCGTGCATGACCGAGATCCGCGTCTTCGAGCACCGCACCCTCCTGCGCCACCCGCGTGAGGTCGTCTTCCAATGGCTGGAGAACCCCGGCGCGCTGGAGCGTCTCACCCCGCCGTTCGCCGGCGAGGTGGTCCAGGGGCCCTCTGACGGCCTCCGCGTGGGCTCCGAATCGCGGCTGCACATCCAGGCCCCCGGGGCCGCCGGCCTGTTCGCCGGCGCGGCCCACGGGATGCTCACCGGCCTGCTGCCGGACGCCGTCGCCTCCCGCCTCCCTGGCGGAGCCGCGCCCGCGGTGCCGTGGCGGGCCCGCCACACGGCCTACGAGGAGGGCCGCATGTTCCGGGACGAGATGGTCTCCGGACCTCTGGCCTCCTGGAGGCACACTCACCTGCTTGACGACGCCGCGCCCGGTGAGGCGGACACGGCGGACGGGCGGCGCGGCACGGTGGTCACGGACCACATCGAGTACGCGCTGCCGGGGGAGTCCCTCGTGTCCCGGGTGCCCGGTCTGGGCACCGCGGCCTCGCGCCGCACCCATGAGGCCTTCGAGGCGGAGCTGGGCCGCCAGTTCGCCTACCGCGCCCGCGTGATGGCCGATGACTTGGACTTCCACGCCGCCCACCCCGGCCCCCTCGTCGGTGGACCGGCCCGCACGGTCGCGGTGACGGGGTCCGGCGGACTGATCGGCCGGCAGCTCCGTGCCCTGCTCACCACCGGCGGCCACCGCGTCATCCGGCTGGTGCGGAGCTCGAAGAAGGGCGGTGCGCTGGATGCGGCGCTGTGGGACCCGGCCCGCGAGATCGTGGACGAGGACGCCCTGGCCGAGGCCGACGTCGTGGTGAACCTGGCGGGCGAGCCCATCGCCGGCCGGTTCACGGACGCGCACAAGGAGGCCGTGCACGACTCGCGTGTGCGCGGCACGCGCACCCTGGTGGACGCGCTCGCCCGGATCGCCGCGCGGGAGGGGGACGACGCGCGGGCGCGGGCGCTCGTGAACGGCTCGGCGATCGGGTACTACGGGGCGGACGCGGGCACGGGCCCGTTCGGCAGCGGCCTCGTGGAGGACCTGGAGCCCGGGGACGACTTCCTCGCCGAGGTCGTCGCGGACTGGGAGGCCGAGGCCCGGCGCGCCGAGACGTCCGGCGTCCGGGTGGCGATGCTGCGGACCGGCGTGGTCCTGAGCCCGGCCGGGGGCATGCTGCAGCAGGTGCTGCCGCTGTTCCTCGCGGGTCTCGGCGGCCCGGTCGCGACCTCGGGTGGCGAGAGCCACGACGGCAGCCCGTGGCTGAGCTGGATCGGCGTGGACGACATCGCGGGGGCCTTCGCCCACGCGGTGCTCGACGACGGCGTCACCGGCCCGCTGAACGCCGTGGCGCCGGAGCCGGTCACGGCAAAGGAGTTCGCCACCGTGCTCGGGCGGGTGCTGCGCCGGCCCGCGGTCGTCCCGGTCCCCGACGCGGGCCCGCGTCTGCTGCTGGGAGAGGAGGGCCGGGCCGAGACCGTGGCGGCAGACCAGAAGGTCGTGGCGGACCGGCTGGCCGCCTCCGGCTACGACATGCGCGACCCCGAGCTGGAGGGCGCGTTGCGCCACGTGCTCGGGCGGTGACGGGGGCGGCGTCCCACGGGGACGCTGCCTCCGCGGGTTGTCAGTCCGCACGCACGGGAATCCCCGTCCAGCGCAGGAAGACAGCCGGAGCGCTTTCCCACGGCCCCTCTTCCCTTGTGGGGAGGACACGTTCCACGGACACCGGGTTGAGAGTGAGGACGGAAGCTGCCTGATCTGGCGCGCTTACTGTCAATCGGTCGGCCTTGCGCAGAGTGGCGGTAAGGCCCGGAGGCCACGCTCGGCCAGCGTGGCCGAGTACCAGACTGCGTCCGCCAGCTGTCCGCACCCGGTCGAATAGGCGCGACATCCCGGTCTGGCCGCCTGGAGCCGCCGTGGTCAGTTGGGGTTGCCACGTTGGGTCATCCACAAGCTGCGGATCGACGACGACGAGGTCGACCTCAGCTCCCACAACCGCGGGAAGCCGCGTGGGTTGGAGCGCCTCCACTCGTACGCCGGTGCGCCTCCAAGACTCGACGAGTTCATCATCGCCCGCGACGAGGACCGTTATCGCGGAGAGTGTGCGCTCCATCGCGGAGGGAATTCCCTCGTAGTCCGGGTAGGGGGCGGGGCGTGCGGGAAGCGCACGGTCTGAGCTCTCGGGCCCAGCATCGGGCTGCGCGAGACGGACGTGGGCGGCCAGGGGACCATTCACGTGTCCCGTCTGGTCGTAGATCCGGTTCATTCCTTCGAACGCTCTCAGGGCCAGATAGTCCACATGATCCGCCGTGTACGGGTCCGCCAATGCGCGCTGGGCGCGGGCCACGTCCTCCGGGTCGGTCACAGTCCATTCAGCAGGGAGCCGGAGCCGGTCCGCAGCGAGCGCCGTGAGGAGCGCCAGCCACCAAGACCCGCTCACCTCCAGGCGTCGTGCGCCCCGTTCAAGCGCTTCGTCCAAGACCCGTGCTGAATGGAGCTCCAGCCAGCGGTCGGCACGCACCAGGTGCGCGGGAGCCGCGGACTCGGCGATCCGCGCCTGGGGCTGGCCATCGGATAGCCGGGCAGCCTCCTTTGGCTCAGTGAACGGGTAGGGGTCGACGGAAACGACCGTGGCGGTCGAGTCATCGACGCCTCGATTGTCGGCGACGCCCGTGCACCGCACGCGCAGCCCAGGGCCTGCCGCATCGAAACCGGATTCGGTGCGCGGGAGGTAGAGCGAGAACCGTCGCGCATCCAGGGCGGCCACTCCGCGGACCCAGAGTTCGATGTCTTTGATCGCGCCCGTGGACTTCGCGGTGATGGCGATCCGCTCGTCGAGAACCTCGAGGGCCCGCCCGTAGGAGCCCTCAAGCAGGGCTCCCTCCACATCGGAGGCGATCGCTGCGGCCTCGGGGGGGAGGTCCTCCTGCGGGGCGACGTCCACCTCGAAGGGGCGCACGGCGTCGGGGGAGCCCCGCAGCTCCGAAATGAGCCGGAACCACGCCTCGGTCACCGTCTCGGTGGTGTAGCGGTGAGAGAATTCCTGCGCGCGGCGAGACTCTTCGGCATACGCGTCGAAGGACCGGTTCGTCTCGAGCACGAAGTCGGCCACCGCTTCGGTGTCCGAAAAGTTCCAGCGATCACTGAAGATCTCGCGGGATCCCTCTCGCTCCCAGACGAGCGGCACCGCACCGGACGCCGCCCCCTCCACACCGGCCAGGTGGAACGTCTCTCGTGTGGAAGGGGACAGGATCCATCCCACGCGGCGCAGCCAATTGCCCATGTCCGGCCCGAACGGCTCGAAGCAGAGACCATCCATCACGACGGGGTCTTCGCCGGCTTCGCGGAAGAACCGGCGGTAAGAGTCCTGGTGGGCGGATTTCTTCCATTCGTACTGGTAGTTCCAAGGGTGGTGTCCACGCAGGTGGAGGACGTACCGCTCATCCTTCTGCCGGAGCAGGCTCAGAAGGTGCAGAGCCCGATCCGGTCGTTTCAGGATTGGCACATAACCCGCCATCCCGAGGTGGAAACGAGCATCGTCGAACTTCTCGCGCTGCAGGTCCACGGCATCAACGGAGTTCGGGACCACTCGTACGAGTTGCGAAGGCCAGCCCTTCATATCGAGAGCCCGGCGGCGATAGAAGTCCGACGCAACGACGATGGCTGCACAGTGGTCGATCCGCAGATCATCGATCCAATCGGAGAGCAGCTCGTAGCCATGCAGGTGCACGATAAGCCTCTGGTGAGGCCGGACGTGCTCGGCATACCAGAGGGCATTCTTGCTCGCGAATTCAGCGATGACCACGTCCGCCCAGGCCACGTAGTCCTGGCTGATCTCAGGCTGGGGGGTCGCGTTCGCCTTGAAGAGGTCGATACGCAAGTCGACGTCCGGGTGTCCCTCAAGGGCAAGGACAAGGTCGCCTGCAAACTTCAGGTCTGCCCCCGCGATGACGACCCGCAGCGGCCGGCCTTCCTCGTGGCGGAGAGGAACATGTGTGGGCAGAGCACGGAACCACTGTGACGTGGACTCCGGCATCCCGACGGGATGCGCGGAGGGCGCCACGTGCATCGGCCTGGCGGACCGGAGCATCTGGGGGAGATCTGCCAGCCCGGCAGCTGAGGGGAGGACGATCACACGGGGATCGACATGGGACGAGGGCGTGGGATCGATCAGGATGGGAAGGGCTCCGCGCGACAGGAGGTAGTCCACAGCCTGCGAGTGAGCGACCGGGTCAGCCGGGGCTGGGACAAGACCCGCTGGTGCCGTGGAGGGCGCTCCACCCAGGGCCATCACGAGCCCGGGCACCTCACGCCAACGGGCGTCGCTGGACATCGGCGCGTCGACGGCACCGGTGAGGACGGTGCGAGGGACATGGCGCCTTTCCTGCATGACGTGGGCATGGGCCGCCAGGTCGGGGGCGGATTCCTCAGTGAAGAAGTCCAGGCACACCTCGATGTCGATGGTGTCCCCGGTCGGAGTGGGACGCTCGGCAGTGGGTCCAGAAGCGTGGGGGGTCGGCATCAACGTGAGGCGCGCCAGCGCCTCCACGTGCTCTGCTTCGATCAGCGCACGCTGGTCCTCGGACAACACCAGCAGTCGGCGAGTGCCACGGACGAGGCTCGAGAGTCGCCGCGCGATAAGTGGGGACAGCTCCTCAATGCGATAGGGCGTGTCGATGGGAAGCCCCCAGAGGCGGTCCGCAAGGGCGCGCCCACCTGCGAGGGCGAGGGTGAGCTCCCCGCCCTGAGCGAGAACGATGTCGACCTTCCTCTGCCGAGCCTCGGCGAGGACGCGTCGAGCCCGGTACCGAGGGAGATGACCGCGCTCGTCCTGGTGCTCGGGGTTCGTGGCGTCGTAGGGGAGCACCTGCACACCGGCTTGTGTGAGCAGGCGCCCCAGATGGCCCAGCTCTCGCTCGCGGGGGTGAAATAACACGTCATGGCCGAGTGCCCGCAGTGACCGGCAGGTGGCCAGCACCCAGTGCGCGGCGGCGGGTGAACCGCCCGTGAGGAGGTCGGGTGCGACGAGGATGACGGCCATTCACATTCCTCCAGCGGATGGTGCGGTCTGCATGCGAGCACGGTCCTGGACAACGCCGGCGAGGGTGATCCAGACCGGAGATTGAGGGGCGCCCTCCTCCAGGTCGGCTTCCGGGACAGCGGTCATGTCCACGGTGCACGTCGATAGCAGGCGGGCGTCGCCGGTGGCGGCCAGCGGACGAAGCGGAAGCCCGAGTACGAGGCGGCCCCGCGCTCGCATCCGGCGGCCGGCCTCGAAGATCTCTTCTTTCAGGCTGACAGCGGCATGGGTGTTGGCGGCGAGCCAAGGACCCCGCTGAAAGGCATCCCAGTCGATGACGAGAGTCTCCACCAGAGGAAGCTCCACCTGCTCGACGAGGAGCCCCGGTACCCCGGCGACGGCGGGCGTGGCCTCCTGGACGCGGCGCACCAGGTGCGGCGAGCCCACCACCACGGCTCGCGCGTTCCCGTGAGCGTCTGACAGGCCCATGAGGGCGCCCCGGGTGATTCCGAACGGGGAGTCTTTGACGGCAGGGGTGGAAGCACGCCCGAGGGCTGCGAGCACCGTGTCAAGGTTGCTCGGAGGATCCGGAAGAGGTGTGTTCACGAACGGGCTCCGCTCTCAGCGTCGGTGGACAGGGGGCCGAACTTGTCCTCGAGGGCACTCCAGAGCACCTCGCGCGCCGCACCGAGGTCGTTCACCGGGGACGCGTAGCGAGGTGCCATCGAGGCTATGGTGCTGCCCTCTTCGACGATTGCCCATGTGGCAGCCCGCGAGCCCGCGTAGTCGCTCCACTTGGACGGCAGATACGGATTCACCACGTGGTGCTCACCAGACGCTGCGTCGCGCACGACTAGGAGGTCGAAGGAGTCCGTGGCTGCCAGGAACTCCAAGAACGGCAGGGACGGGTGAAACGTCACCAGATGCTCGATTCCTTCGGCCCCAACCCCGTTGACAGCGCGCGCAACGAGATCTTCATATTGCTTCGCCGAGAAGTTCCGGGGGCGTCGCCCTCCCTTGCCCACCGGGACGTAGTTGGTGAACACGTGGAGATGGACACGCTCCCGGAGCCGCTCGGGTAGCGCTCGCATGGCCGAGGTCACCTCGATGAGACCACGCGACGAGTAGAACTCGCCGAAGTAGGCGACATTGAGCCGGTCTGGGGACACCTGCGGATCATGGGGGGCCATTTCGTAGAACTCGCGTGGCAACGATGGGTGGTGGCTGACCTTGGCGTTGGCCAGCACTCGGTCCTTTAGATCGCGTCGGTGGAGCTTATCCACCATGGTCTTCATCTGCAGTGCGTTCGTGAAAATGATCTCGTCGGCGAGCGCAAAGACCATGTTCTCCGCGATCGCGAAGATAGACTTCTCCGCTTCGGACATGGGACCAAAACTATTCTCGAACGCCGAGACGAGTTCTTTGCGGCATGCGTTGTCGACCGTCGGCCCGCCACGGTGGACGCCCGTGACGTCTTGGGACAGCGGGTCGGAGAACTCAGCGATCCACCGAACCTCGGGGTGCCGCAGCTTGACCAGTGCCCCGCCGATGAGCGAGGGGGACCACATCCCGCGACTGTACAGAAACTCGTACGGCCGGCCACGCTCCGCCATGTATCGGGAGGCTAGGTTCGCAGCGTGCTCCGCAAAAGCCGAGTGCGCGACCCACGTGGCCCAGGAAGGAGTGAAGGGTAGGAAGTGCCGTGTGCGTACGTACGGGGCTGCGATCCGTTCGATCGTGGGGTCCGGCTTCTTGTGGTGCAGGAATGAACACGCGATCACGTCCACCGACTCGCCGAACTGTCGAATGCGCTTCGAGGCCACTGTGGAGCCGGTGTCTTGGAACGGAGAGAAGTTGTAGAGCAGGGCGAGACCCTTAGACGGCGGAATGATCTCGGCCCAGGGGAGACCTTCTGCCCCGGGTAAGAGGAGGATCTGATCGCAGAGATCTCGTCTGGCCTCCCCGGCGTCGGCCACGGCGCGCCGCAGTTCCTCCAATGATTGATCTGCTGATGCGTCATCGCCACGGTCCGTCGCGGCGACCCAGCGACCCGCCGCCTCCCGGGCCTGGGCGATGCGGGAAGGCTCAGGGTCCATGCTGGCAACCTCGTTCCTCGTGGGGGTGTCGTCTGCGCGAGTGCCTACTTCCGCTGCATCATCGCACGTGCCATAGGGGACAGTATCAGTGGCTTCGACCTCTCTTGAGGCGCGTGAATCGACCCGCCCGACTGCAGAGTGTGAACCTGTGTGGGACGTCTCCACCGCTATGATTAAGCCCAGTTGCCTATCAGAGTTGGGGTACTGTATCGCGATATTGGAGGGCATCCTTAGATCCCGAGCCCTCAGTCGTCCCAGACCGCGGATTTTGACTGACACCTTGTCGCTCACCACGACCGAACGGAGAGGTCTCATTTCGACCAGCACGCGTCCCAGTATGGCCCTCACGTTGCAGGGGGTGCGCCGAGTTGCGGCGTCGGGGCAACATGCCCCCAGCCTGCAGGACATGACCTGCATTGCATTTAGCGGTGTCCTTCTCTCCAGTCGCCGCCTCTTAAGTGAAATCTCCCCGGTGGCTCGACCAGATCTCACTGTGAATGAAGCTCTCGAAGCCAACGGTGAGTGGTTGGCTGTGTTTCAGGGGCGGACGCATCCGGACGAGTATGTCGTTCTCACTGACGCCTATGCTTTCCAGACGCTGTTCCACTGTGCGGTGGAGCGGGAAGACGGGCCTCGCCTCGTGCTCGGAACTAGCGCGCGGGCCGTGGCGCATGAACGTCGGGCTCTGGGCGTTGATATGGATCCGGATTGGGAGCATATCGCCGGTACTGTCTTGTCCACTGATTGGCTGACATCGAATATCATGTCAGACCGTACGGCAGACCGGGCCACCCTCACCATGCGGCCGTTTGAGATGATGGTGATCTCTCGAGGGGAGGCCCGAGTCGTACCTCGTGCGGGCCTGGATGATCTGAATGCCCTAAATTATAAATCCCTACTAGAGCGTGGGTCCGCCGCCGCCATTGCACAGGTGAAGGTTCTCGGTAGTGCCGGATTCCCGTCACTGCGAATTAACCTTTCCGGTGGAAAGGACTCCCGGCTCATGATGGCGATGCTCGTGGGCGCTGGGGTGCAAAACAAATTTGAAGTGCGCAGCGTCAACCCTCGCACGTGGGGAGTGAAATCTGCGAGAGCAGGTCTCGAGAAGGATCTCCTTCTCGCGGACACCATTCGACGGCGCTACCGAATGCGGTGGGCTGAGGAGCCCGAATTCGATACATTCATGGCCACGCCATTCGAGCCGATTGAATGGTGGCAAGATGATTGCGGAGAGTTGAATTACTCGTTCCGACTTAATAGGCGGCGTCGCATTCGCAGTGTGATGGTGGGTGAGTTGCGGGGGGCAAGCGGAGAGACCTTCCGTGGGACGAACTATTGGCGACGCTACCGGGACCTTCCTGGTTTCCAGGGCACGCCGGAGGGCTTTGAGTCGGATCTCCGTTTGGCCTTCGACCATATTTACCGCACGGACTTAGTCTCCGGAGAGCACGCCGAAGGCATGTTCGATCATTTTAGCGAGGCCCTGCGAAGCACGGGTCGTACAACCCTCGTGGACGCTGGTGATCGGCACTACACGCTGTATCGCAACCGAGCGCACTTCGGCACTGCGTTACGTTTCGCCCAGGAGGGTGCGATTCCGTTCTTCCCCCTCAACCAGCCTGCTTTCACATGGGCCGGTGAGCGCATAGACCCCGACTTGCGTCGTGAGGGTGCGGTGTTCCATGACTTGATTGAGCTCATGGCGCCGGAGCTGAATGACCTCCCCTTCGATGCGGACCAGTGGACGGACCGGGTTCGTTCTCGTCGTACGAGCGGGCGTCCGGTGCATACGTGGCAGGTCACGCAATCTGCTGATGAGGCTACCGAGTACTGGCAGAACGAGGAGCGCGCGGCACGCAGTATGCGCGAGTCTGAGGCCGCTGCGCGGCCCGCCACTTCGATGATTGCTTCGACCAAGGCATATGTGGCCTTCCAGCTGCGTGCGACATTCGACGAACTGCTCCAGCTGCCTGGTGCCAAGGACTGGCTCAGCCCGCGGGTGGGGTCCTGGTTGATGTCTTTGCCCGAGCAGAACCTCAACTTCGCGCAGACCCAGCTCGGCAAGTTGGTCTCCGTGCGCGATGCCGTCGTGGGGAAGGCGGCTGGCGTGCGCCTGTTCAGGACCCTAGACGGCAACGAAAGTCAGGATGGTCTAAACGCCTTGACATGGACGGGAGCGCGGGCTCCATCAGGCTTCCGGCGAGACCTGGATGTCTTGCTGTACCGCGTTGCTGTCTCGAGGGAGGGCGGCGAAGTTGTGACGGAAGCGCTCGTGGACCACGGCGGCGGTCATGACCTCGAGTTCGCGTTCTACCTGCGCAGAGGGCGAACGGTGGTGGAGCGCAAGTTGTATTCCGGCGAGCGGAGTGCACGGTTCGACGCCCCGGAGGGGGGAGGTCCCTATCACGTACAGGCTTTCGCGAGGTATCGGCGGCGGCAGCAGCAACTGTTCGTTCTTCAGTCGGTGGAGGTGGACTGACCAGCGGGCCGGTGTGCCCGCTTTGGTCTGCAGCCCGGCGGGCCGGGCCGGCGCCTTAATCCTGCAGCGCGCCGGTCTCCCGGATGAGCTGGCCCAGCGCGGTGAACGCGTCACGGGCCAGCGCCTCCCACAAGGCCAGGGCCAGCTGCGGGAAGCCCTCCTGGAGCGCGACCATCACCTGGGCGGTGAGGACTCGCGCCGTCACCGGCCCGCGCGCGCGGACGGTGGAGGGCTGGCGGCCGGGCTGGCCCAGGGCCATCTCGCCGAACGTCATCCCCGGGGTGAGCAGGGTGCGGCGCACGCGGCGGTTGCCTGTGCCCTGCCCCGAGAGCTCCACGGTGCCGGAGACGATCACGTAGATGCCGCCGAACGGCTGGCCGGCGCGGCGGATGATCTGGCCGTCCGAGTAGACCCGTTCGTCCATCATGGACTCGAGCAGACGCGCGTCGTCCGCGGAGAGGTGCTGCAGCAGGGGTGCCACGGCCGCCTCCTGGGCGTCCCGCGGCAGCAGGTGGGGGGCGTGCCGGGAGAGCAGCCGCTGCTCGGCCCACTGGGCGGCACGCGAGCGGGAGTCGAAGAACACGAACTGGGCGCCCTCGGCGGCGGGATCCACCCCCTCGGCCTCATCCTGCAGCGGCTCGGGCAGGTCGACCTCCACGGACTCCTCGACGGCCGCCATCAGCTCCTTCATCTCCGCGGCGTCCCGGTCCACGACGACGACGTCGAGCCCGTCGCCCAGCGCGCGGGCGAACCACTGGGCCACCAGCAGCCGGGCCGGTCGAGAGACGGAGCTGACCGAGCGCATGTCCACCACGAGCGTCTCGAGGACCTCCGGCAGACCGCGGCTGACGCGGGCGATCGCGTCCACCTGGCTGAAGCCGAGGTGACCGCCCAGCTCCATCACGTGCACGGTGTCCGCGAACCGCCCGAGCGCCTCCAGGACGACGGCGCTGCGCACCGTGCCCGAGGGCGCCTGATCGATCCGATAGTGGGTGCGCAGGGCCGCGCGTGGGGAGCCGGTGACCACCGACGGGTGCAGCTCGAAGTCCTCGACGATGGTCCGCAGGGCGGCCATTGCCGCGGTACCGAGCCCGTTCTCATCCGTCGTGTCCGACTGCAGCGCCAGACCGAGGTGGCCCGGCACCACCACGAGCACCGTGCCGCCGCGCGTGGACGCCCAGCCGGGCTGGCCGACGTCGTACGCCCACCGGGAATCCCGGGTGTCCATGCCGCAGGAGTCCATCACGGACAGCACACCGCGGACCGTCTCCTCGCTCAGCACGCGGTCCCCGGTGACGGGGTGGACGCCGCCGTGCGCGAGGGTGCCGGCGAGCAGGGCGAGGTCCTCCACGTTCACGGCGGCGGCACGTACCGTGGCGATGTCCTCGAGCAACGTCTCGGGGTCGGCGTCCAGGGTGTCGAGGGACTTCATCAGCCACGCAGCGGACCGGGTGTGGTGCTGGGCGCGGTTCTCCGCGCGGGCGGCCGTCTCCGTGACGGTGACCTCGCGGTCGAACAGGGCGGAGAGCAGCTGCATCATGCGTGCGGTGCGGTCGCGGCCGCCGCGGCCCTTCACCAGGGAGGCGGTGGCCACCGCGCCCGCATTCTGCAGCGGGTTGTGCGGCAGGCCCGTGACGGCGTCCACCTCGACCCGGTGGTCCAGGTCACGCACGGGAGCGGCGCCGACGCGCTCGCCCACCCGCACCGCGCCGAGGTCCTCGAGGGCCTGCGCGTGGAACAGGGGAGAGGCGAGCGTGGCCAGGGGCACGGGCGTCATGGATCCGGAGACGTAGCGGTGCCCGTCCACCATGAGCATCGCGACGCCCAGCCCGTCCGGGACCTCCCCCTCACCCGCGTGGGCCGACGTGAGGCGATCGAGGTGCTCCTGGACGGGTGTGGTCATGGGTCACAGCCTAGTCAGTGGGGCAGGTCCGGGACAGCGTGGCGGAGGCGTCGACGGCGGCCTCAGAGCTGGTTGCGCACGGCCTTCATGGCCGTGGCCGCGTCGAACCAGTCCTGACGCTCGTAGGGCGGCACGCCGAGGCGGAGCAGCCGCGCGTACCACTCGCCGAGCAGCTCCGGGGGCAGTCCCGCGTAGGCCTGCGGATTGAACCGCTCCATGAAGGCCAGAGACGTGGCCGGGATGCGTTCCAGCACGGGACCGGGGATGCCTTCCTCGTTGTAGAGGAGGGATGCGGCCTCCGGCCCGAGGACGCGCAGCACATACAGGGCCGCGAGGTCGTCGGCGAACACGGCACCCCACCTTCGCGGCTGCCCCAGCACGGGCAGGTCCGGCAGGGCGAGATCGAGTCCCGCACGCTGCGCCACTGCCTCAAGGAGGAGCCGCTTGCGGTGGTATTTCACCTCTCCGCGGTGGGCCACGGAGGCCAGCACGTCCAAGAGCAGTTCCGGCCGACGGCGCGCGCAGACAAGCATCGTGCCCGCCTCCGAGACGCCGGCCACGGGGGAGGCCGGCCCGAGCCCCAGGACCTCGGCCACCGGAGTCGTCCGCTGTGGGACCGGCCCGGTGAACGCCGCGGGCAGGGACGAGGCCTGAATGTCGCCGGAGCCCAGCACGGCCAGGTCCAGTTCGTCCCGCAGCAGGATGCCGGCCGAGGACATGAACGCCTCGGTGCCGTGCAGGTTCAGGCCGAGATCCACCAGGTTGGTCTCCACGATGTGCGTGGGGAACCGTGAGTACACGGGGCGCTCCCGGGCGAACCGTCCGCCGAAGTCCAGGGAGACGAGATGGGCCTCCGGCATGATGAGCCGGGCCGCCAGCGAGTCGAAACCGCCGGAGAAGTTCAACGCCTGCGCCGTGCCAGGCTCGCGGCTGCGGTCCGTGCCCGGAGCGTGCTCCACGCGGGCGCCCGTCATCTCCTCGATGGCGGCGCTCAGCCGCGGACCGATCGGCAGGTCGATCTGGACCTCGTCGAACACCTCACCGCACAGACCGGCGTACACCGCGGCGATGAGATCTGGGGCCGGGGTGAAGGCGTAGGGCAGACGGAACCAGAGCTCCTGAGCCTCTCCGTCGCGATGGACGGCGCAGGTGACGACACCGTCGTTCGAGACGTCCACGTCCGTGAATGCGATCCTGCGGCCCATGTTTCGCTCCTGTCGCCGTAGGAATCTGACCCTACCCCGGGTCACGGCTCAGCCACCGGCCGACTCGACCGCGCGGGCACAATGGACCCGATGCCCACCCCCGCCGATCCCGTCTCCGTCCCCACCTCCCTCGCCGCCGCCCTCGACCGCCTCGGTGCCGGGCTGACGTTCGCCGCCGCCCTGCCCGACCTCGAGGCGGCGCTGGACGCGCGCGGGGCGGCCGTCGTCGAGGCGCCCCCGGGCACGGGCAAGACCACCGTGGTCCCGCCCGCGCTCGCGGTCCGGCTCGCGGACCACGGCGGTGGGCGGGTCCTGGTCACGCAGCCGCGGCGGGTCGCTGTGCGCGCGGCCTGGCGGCGGCTGCGCACGGCGGTCCTGACCGCCGCGGCCGACGCCCAGCCCGGCGCCGACCCCGACGCGCGGGCTCGGCTCGCGGACGCCGCCGTCGGGTACGCCGTGCGGGGTGATGCGGCGGGCGGCGGGGCCTCGGCCGTCGAGTTCGTGACCCCGGGCCTGCTGCTGCGCCGCCTCCTGGCCGACCCCGGGCTCGACGGCGTGGGCGGGGTGGTCCTGGACGAGGTCCACGAGCGGGACCTGGACACGGACGTGCTCTTCGCCCTGCTCGCGGATCTGCGGCAGCTGCGTCCCGAGCTCGCGCTCGTGGCCATGTCCGCCACCGTGGACGCGGCGGCTCTGGCCGCCCGCTGGGCCCGCGGCATGGGGGAGGAGGCGCCCCTGCCCGTGGTCTCCACCCCGGCCGTGCTGCACCCGCTGCGCGAGGAGCACGTCCCCTTCCGTGGCCACCGCCTCACCGCCGAGGGCCGTGTGGACCGGGCCTTCCTCGACCACGTCGCGGCCACGGCCGCGCGCGCCCACGCCGAGGCGCTCGACGCCGACCCGACCGTGGACGCCCTCGTCTTCCTGCCCGGCGTGGCCGAGGTCGAGGCCGTCGCGGGCCGCGTCGCCGCGCTCGCCCCGGACACCGAGGTCCGCGTCCTGCACGGCCGCCAGGAGCCCGCCGACCAGGACGCCGCGCTCGCCGGCCGCGCCGACCCCGCCGTGCCGCGCGTCGTCGTCGCGACGGCGGTCGCCGAGTCCTCGTTGACCGTGCCGGGGGTGCGCCTCGTCATCGACTCGGGCCTGGCCCGCGAGCCGCGCCGGGACCGGGGGCGGGGCATGGCCGGGCTCGTCACCGTCCAGGCCTCGCGTGCCGCCGCCGGCCAGCGTGCGGGCCGCGCCGCCCGCCTCGGCCCCGGCACCGTGGTCCGCTGCCACACCGCTGCGGCCCTGGGCACCGCGCCCGCAGCCCCGACGCCAGCCCTCGCCGTCGTCGACCTCGCGCCGGTGGCCCTGGCGTTCGCGGCGTGGGGCGCCCCGGGCGGCCGCGGGCTGACCCTGCCCGAGGACCCGCCGGCCGACGCGATGGCCGCCGCCGAGCGGACGCTCGCCTCCCTCGGCGCGGTGGACACGGACGGGCGCATCACCCCGCACGGCGCCGTCCTGGCCGAGCTGCCCCTGGACCCGCCCCTCGGCCACGCCCTCCTGCGCGCGGCACCGTGGACGGGGCCCCGCCCCGCGGCCGAGGCGACGGCGGCCCTCGCCCTGGACCTGCGCGCCCCCGGGGCCGACCTCGAGGCGCTGGTCGCGGCCGTGCGGGACGGCCGGC
This sequence comes from Micrococcus sp. 63XJN7_8_ISO-PGPR-S23-253, assembly GCF_056173425.1. Taxonomy (NCBI): domain Bacteria; kingdom Bacillati; phylum Actinomycetota; class Actinomycetes; order Micrococcales; family Micrococcaceae; genus Micrococcus; species Micrococcus sp. 63XJN7_8_ISO-PGPR-S23-253. Next base: position 1,928,362 of record NZ_CM149673.1, on the reverse strand, counting down.
ACCCGGAGGCCGGGCGCTGGCGTCGGGAGGCGGACCGACTGGAACGACTCGCCCGTCGGCACGCGCACCACGCCCCGGAGACGCGGGCGCCGGACGGGCCCGGGCCCGAGGCGACGGCGACCGCGCGGCGGCACCCCGCCGGCCTCGTGGCCGCCCTGGCCTTCCCCGCGTGGATCGCCCGACGCGCGGGGGAGGCGGGCGCGTACCTGCTCGCCTCCGGCACCCGCGCGGCCCTGCCCCGCGACGCCGCCGGCGGCGGCCTGGCGGGGCAGGAGTGGCTGGCCGTGGCCGAGGTCGCCCGCGTGGCCGGGGACGCGGCCGGCACGGGTGCCGCGATCCGCGCGGCCGCGCCGATCGACCGGCCCCTCGCCGAACGGGCCGGAGCGGGCCTGCGGCGCACCGAGGACACCGCCGACTGGCGCGGGGACCGGCTCACCGGCCGCCGCGTGGACCGGCTGGGCGCGCTCGTGCTGGCGGAGACGCCCACCCCCGTCGCCCCCGACGCCGCCGCGCAGGCCGTGCGCGCCGCCCTCGCCGCCGACGGCCTCGTCCGGTTCGACCCGAGCGGCCGGGCCGAACGCCTGCGCCGCCGGGTGCACCTGCTCCACCGCGTCCTCGGCGCCCCGTGGCCGGACCTCTCGGACGCGGCGCTGCCCGGCCTGGACGCGCTGGTCGACGGGCTCGCGGCCGACCTGGCCGCCGGGCGGCCCCTCACGCGCCTGGACGCCGAGGCGCTGCTGCGCGGCGCCCTGCCCTGGCCGGAGGCGGGCCGGCTGGACGAGCTCGCCCCCGAGCGCCTGCCCGTGCCGAGCGGGCGCGGCGTCGTCGTGGACTACCCGGCCGTCCACGAGGACACCCCGCCCGTGGTCGCCGCCAAGCTGCAGGAGTTCTTCGGGGCGCGTGTCACCCCCGCCGTGGCGGACGGTCGTGAGCCGGTGGTCCTGCACCTGCTCTCCCCGGCAGGCCGCCCACTCGCCGTGACCGCCGACCTGCCGTCCTTCTGGGCCGGCCCCTACGCGCAGGTCCGCGCCGAGAACCGCGGGCGATACCCCAAGCACCCGTGGCCCGAGGATCCCGCCGCCGCGGAGCCGACCGCCCGGACGAACCGCCGCGCCCGCTGAGGAAGGGGCCCGCGAAACGTGCAGGAATCGCTCCGATGCGTGATGATGGCCGTCACATCCGACTCGCATCGAATGAGGTTCCACTTGTGAGACACGACACGCGGGCACGTCAACGACGCCGGGCCACGCTGGCCGGCGCCGTCGCTGCGGGCGCGCTCATCCTGGCCGGGTGTGCCCCGGCCGAGCAGACGCCCACCCTGACCTGGTACACCAACCCCGACGACGGCGGGCAGGCGAAGATCGCCGCCCAGTGCACCGACGCCGCGAACGGCCGATACCGGATCGAGACCTCCATGCTCCCGACGGACGCCGGCTCCCAGCGCGAGCAGCTGACCCGCCGCCTCGCCGCGGGCGACACGTCGATGGACATCATGTCCCTCGACCCGCCGTTCGTCCCCGAGCTCGCCGAGCCCGGCTTCCTGGCCCCCGTGCCGGAGGAGATGCAGGCGTACGCGGAGGACAACGCCCTGGAGGGCGCCCTCGCGGCCGCCAGCTGGAAGGACGAGCTCGTCACGGTCCCGTTCTGGGCCAACACGCAGCTGCTCTGGTACCGCAAGTCGGTCGCCGAGGCCGCGGGGCTGGACATGTCCCAGCCCGTCACGTGGGACCAGCTGATCGAGGCCGCCCGCAGCCAGGACAAGGACCTGGCCGTCCAGGGCGCCCGGGCCGAGTCCATGACCGTGTGGCTCAACGCGCTCATCGAGGGCGGCGGGGAGCAGATCATCCCCAACGCCGAGGCGCCCACGGACGAGGTCACCACGAACCTCGACTCCGAGGCCGGCCGCACGGCCGCGCGGATCATCTCCACGATCGGCAAGGAGGGCCTCGGAAGCGCCGGCCTGCCGACCCAGGACGAGAACGCCTCCATGCTGCTCTTCCAGGGCAAGAACGGCTCGTTCATGGTCAACTGGCCGTTCGTCTGGCCGGCCACCCTCGGCTCCGTGGAGGAGGGCTCGCTGCCGACGGACCTGCCCGAGGACATCGGCTGGGCCGTCTACCCCCGCACCGTCGAGGACCAGGACGCCGCGCCGCCCGTGGGCGGCATCAACCTGGGCGTGGGCGCGAAGTCCGAGCACCAGGACCTCGCGTGGGACGCGATCTCCTGCATCACCACCACCGAGCACCAGAGCCAGTACTTCGTCGAGAACGGCAACCCGCCCGCCGACCCGGCGGCCTACGACGCCCCCGAGGTCGCCGAGAAGTTCCCCATGGCGGACACCATCCGGGAGTCCCTCGAGCTCGGCGCCCCGCGTCCGCAGACCCCGTACTACAACGAGGTCTCCACCGCGATCCAGCAGCGCTACGCGCCGCCGTCGGGCGTCTCCGAGTCCACCCCCGCCGAGACCGACGACTTCATCCAGGAAGTCCTGAGAGGGGAGCGTCTGCTGTGAGCCACGTCGACACCGCACCCGCCGCATCCACCCCGCGCGCCGCCGAGGGGCGCCGCCCCCGCCGGGTGAAGTCCCAGCGCGCGAAGTCCGAGGCGCGTCTCGGCTGGCTCCTGGCCGGCCCCGCGTTCTTCGTGATGCTGTTCGTGGTCCTGTACCCGATCCTGCAGGCCCTCTACGACTCGCTGTTCAAGTACCGGCTCACCGCCCCGGGCGACCGCGAGTTCGTGGGCCTGGGCAACTACGGCGTGATCCTCACGGACCCCGTGTTCTGGAAGGACCTCGGGGTGACCCTGCTGATCACCGCGGTGACCGTGGTGGTCGAGCTCATCCTCGGCTTCCTGCTGGCCCTGGCCATGCACCACGCCATCAAGCAGACCCGCGGCCTGATCCGCACGATCATCCTGGTGCCGTACGGCATCATCACCGTGGTGTCCGCGTTCGCGTGGTTCTACATGTTCTCGATCGACTCGGGCTACATCAACGCCTGGTTAGAGTGGCTGCCGGGCGTCGACGCGGACCTGAACTGGTTCGCGCAGAGCAGCACCGCGCTGTTCGTGATCATGCTCTCCGAGATCTGGAAGACCACCCCGTTCATCTCCCTGCTCCTGCTGGCCGGTCTGGCCCAGGTGCCGGGCGACCTCACGGAGGCCGCCGCCGTCGACGGCGCCTCGTGGTGGCAGCGGATGAAGCTGGTCATCCTGCCGAACATGAAGGCCTCGATCATGGTGGCCGTCCTGTTCCGCGCGATGGACGCGTTCCGCATCTTCGACTCCATCTACATCATGACCAACGGCGCCTACGGCACCGAGGTCCTCTCGCTGCTTGCCTACCGCACGTCCATCGGCCGGCTCGAGATCGGCATGGGTTCGGCGGTCTCCGTGATCCTGTTCCTGTGCGTGGCCCTCATGGCGGTCATCGCCGTCAAGGGCTTCAAGGTGGACCTGGCCGACCGAGGAGGTTCCAAGTGAGCACCGCCGCATCCGCTCCCGCCCCCGAGGGCCGCGGGCCCGAGGCCCGCGCGCCCCACCGTCGCGGCACCGGGAAGGCCACCGCGCTGTGGTGGATCCTCACCGTCGTGATCGGCGTGTGGTGCCTCTTCCCGCTGTTCTCGATCTTCGCGACCAGCTTCAAGACGCCCGCCGACCTCGCCAACGGCAAGCTGCTGCCCACCCAGTGGTCCACGGTGAACTACGAGGAGATCTTCGTGGGCGGCTCGCGCGAGCTGTTCCTCACCGCGCTGCGCAACTCGATCGGCATCACCGTGATCGCCACGATCATCGCCGTCATCCTGGCCACGCTGTGCGCCTACGCGATCGCCCGCCTGGACTTCCCGGGCAAGCGGCTCGTGCTCACGGTGTCCCTGATGGTCTCGATGTTCCCCGTCATCTCCCTGGTGACGCCGCTGTTCAACATGTGGCGCACCCTCGGGCTGTACGACACGTGGATCGGCCTGATCATCCCCTACCTGTCCCTGACCCTGCCGATCTCCATCTGGACCCTGGCCGCGTTCTTCCGCCAGATCCCGTGGGAGCTCGACCAGGCCGCGCAGGTGGACGGCGCGACGCCGCTCGAGGCGTTCCGCAAGGTGATCGTCCCGCTGGCCGCCCCCGGCGTCTTCACGACGGCGATCATCGCCTTCTTCATCGCCTGGAACGACTTCGTGTTCGGCATCTCCCTGACCTCCACCGAGACCGCGCGCACCGTGCCCGCCGCCCTGGCCTTCTTCACCGGCGCCTCGCAGTTCGAGTCGCCGACCGGGGCCATCTCGGCGGCCGCGATCATCGTGACCATCCCGATCGTGATCCTGGTGCTGGCGTTCCAGCGGCAGATCGTGGCCGGCCTGACCAACGGCGCGGTGAAGGGCTGAGGCCCGCGCACGAGACCTCCCGAAAGGACCCCCCGATGGCCTCCATCACCCTGAACCACATCGACAAGACCTACGACGACGGCTTCCACGCCATCAAGGACGTGAACCTGGAGATCGAGGACGGCGAGTTCGTCATCCTCGTGGGCCCCTCCGGCTCCGGCAAGTCCACCCTGCTGCGCATGATCGTGGGCCTCGAGGACATCACGGACGGCGAGATGCTGATCGACGGCCGCCGCGTCAACGAGGCGGCCCCCAAGGACCGCAACCTCGCGATGGTGTTCCAGAACTACGCGCTGTACCCGCACCTGACGGTGTACGAGAACATCGCCTTCCCGCTGCGGCTGATCAAGGAGAACAAGCCCTCCGAGGAGGAGATCGACCGCAAGGTGCGCGACGCCGCCCGCGTGCTCGAGCTCGAGGACCACCTCGAGCGCAAGCCCGGCAACCTCTCCGGCGGCCAGCGTCAGCGCGTGGCCATGGGCCGGGCGATCGTGCGCGAGGCGGACGCGTTCCTCTTCGACGAGCCGCTGTCCAACCTGGACGCCAAGCTGCGTGGGCAGATGCGCGCGGAGATCTCGCAGCTGCAGCGCCGCCTGGCCACCACCTCCGTCTACGTGACGCACGACCAGACCGAGGCCATGACCCTGGGCGACCGGGTGGCCGTGCTCAAGAAGGGCGAGCTGCAGCAGGTGGCCAGCCCGCGCGAGCTCTACGAGCAGCCGCTCAACCTGTTCGTGGCCGGCTTCATCGGCTCGCCGTCGATGAACTTCCTGCCCGCCTCGCTGAAGCAGAAGGAGGGCGGCCACGTGCTGTCCTCGCCGATCGGTGACATCCCGGTGCCGCCCGAGAAGGCCCGCGCCGCCGAGGGGCGGGACATCGTGTTCCTCGGCCTGCGGCCGGAGTTCTTCGAGGACGCCGAGCTGGTGGAGGACAGCCGCCGCGACCAGGGCTCCACCTTCGACGCGACGCTCACGCACCTGGAGTGGCTCGGCCACGAGCAGTACGGCTACATCGAGTTCGATCCGGACCCGGCCGTGGCCGAGATGCTCTCCTCGCTGGCCAAGGACCTGGACGCGGACGAGCTGCGCCCCGTCGTCGTGGCCACCCTCTCCGGCGAGTCCCGCGCCCGGCCGGGCACGCCGACCCGCCTGTGGGTGGACACCACCCGCGTGCACCTGTTCGACCCGACCACCGGTGAGAACCTCACCCGCGACCCCGAGGTCGGCGCGGAGCTGACCCGCCGGGCCGCCGAGGAGCGCCGCCGCCAGATCGAGATGGCCACCGAGCGCGATGCCGCCGAACGCGAGGCGGACGCGCCGCGCCGCTGAGCCGGCACCGCGGACGCCGGGGGCGGGTCAGTACCCGCCCTCGGCGTCCACCAGGCCCTCCAGCTCCGTCCCGGCCGCGCGGGCCCGCAGGTTCCGCTCGACCCGCGCGTGGAGCAGCGGGACGCACATCTCCGGGGTGTCCGCCGTGTGCGGCGTGATGAGCGCACGCTCCTCCGTCCAGAGCGGGTGGCCCTCCGGCAGCGGCTCGGGGTCGGTGACGTCCGTGCCGTAGCCGTGCAGCCGGCCCGCCGCGAGGGCCTCGACGACGGCGTCCGTGTCCACCAGCGTCCCGCGGGCGATGTTCACGAGCACGGCGTCCTCGTCCAGGAGGGCGAGGCGGTCGGCGTCGAACAGGCCGCGGGTCTCGTCCGTGGCGGCCGCGGCGATCATCACGACCTGCGCACCGGGCAGGACCTCGTCGAGGCGGTCGGTCGTGACGGTGCGGTCCGCGCCGGGTACGTCGCCCGCGCGTCGGCGGACCGCGGTGACGTGCACGTCCCAGGTCTTGAGCAGGCGGATGTACTCCTGTGCGATCCCGCCGCCGCCCACGACCACGGCGTTCAGGCCGTTCAGGGTGCGGCCGGAGGAGGGGCCCCACGTGGTGGCGCGGACGCGCGCGGGCAGGTCCCGCAGCAGGGCCAGGGTGAGCAGCAGCGCGTGTTCGGCCACCGGCGGCGCGTACGTCCCCTTGGCGGACGTCCACACGATGTCCGGGTGGCTGCGCACGAGGGGGACGAACGGCTCGATCCCGGCGAACGGGAGCTGCACCCAGCTCACGTGGGGGTGGGCGGCCAGGGCCGCGGCGAGCGTGTCGACCGGGATCGGGCGGACCATCAGCAGGGCCGTGGCGGAGGGGTCGCCCTCGGCCACGGCGGTGCCGCCGACGTCGGCCACGGCCTGCTCGGCCAGCCGCCGGGCGTGGGCGTAGGGGGTGTCGGCGACGTCCTGCGCCGCGGGGAGGATGAGCAGGCGCTCGGGGACGTCGTCGGGTCGGGTGCGGGGGAGAGTGGAAGTGGTGGGCATGGTGCCCACCGTCCCACATCCTCCGGGCCGAGTTCAGCCGGCGACGGCGTCCCGGTGCGCGGCGGAGAGCCGCAGGTAGGTGGCCGCGTTCTTCTTCAGGCCCTCCCGCTCCTCGTCCGTGAGGGGGCGGCGGACCTTCGCCGGGACGCCCGCCACGAGCGAGCCGGCCGGGACCTTCGTGCCCTCGAGCACCAGGGCGCCGGCGGCCACGAGCGAACCGGCGCCGATGACCGCGCCGTTCATCACCGTGGCGGACATGCCGATCAGGCAGTCGTCCTCCACGGTGGCCCCGTGCACCACGGCCGAGTGGCCCACGGAGACGCCGGCGCCGAGGGTGCACGGGAAGCCCTCGTCCGCGTGCAGCACCACGTTGTCCTGCAGGTTGGTGCCCGCCCCGACGCGGATGGGGGCGGAGTCGCCGCGGGCGGAGGCGCCGTAGAAGGCGGAGGAGCGCTCGGCCATCTCGACGTCGCCGGTGATCGCGGCGGTCGGGGCGAGGAAGACGGACTCGTGGATGCGCGGGGTGGCACCCGCGACGGTGACGATGTGGGCCATGCCACCAGCCTAGGTGTGGAGGACGACGGCGCCGCGTGGCGCCGTCGTCCCGGGCTCAGCTGAAGACGACGGTCCGCCGGCCGTCCGCGAGGACGCGGTGCTGGGCGTGCCAGCGCACGGCCTGCGCGAGCGTGGAGCCCTCGACGTCGCGGCCGCGGGCCACGAAGTCGGCGGCGGTCTGGGCGTGGGTCACCGGCTGCACGGACTGCGCGATGATCGGGCCCTCGTCCAGGTCGGCGGTCACGTAGTGGGCGGTGGCGCCGATGAGCTTCACGCCGCGTTCGTGCGCCTGGTGGTAGGGGCGGGCGCCCTTGAAGGAGGGCAGGAACGAGTGGTGGATGTTGATGGCCATCCCGGCCAGGTCCCGGCACAGCTCGTCCGAGAGGATCTGCATGTAGCGGGCCAGCACCACCAGCTCGATGTCGAACTGGGCGATCAGGTCGCGCAGCCGGTCCTCCGCGGCCTCCTTGGAGTCCCGGCTCGAGGGGTCCTTGGAGACGGGCACGTGGATGAAGGGCACGCCGTAGAAGGAGGCGAGCGGCTGCAGGTCCAGGTGGTTCGAGACCACCACGGGGATCTCGATGGGCAGGGTGCCGGCGCGCTGCTGGAAGAGCAGGTCGTTGAGGGTGTGCCCGTCCTTGGAGCACATCACGAGGGTGCGCATGCGGTGCGCCGCGTCCCACAGGCCCATGCGCATGCCGAACTCCTCGCGCACCGGCGCGAGCGCCTGCTCGATGTCCTCCCGCACGGCCGGGGTCACGAACTCCACGCGCATGAAGAAGTCGCCGGTGTCCGGGGAGCCGTACTGCTGCGACTCGGTGATGTCCGCCTCCACGCCCAGCAGGGCGCCCGTCACGGCGTGCACGATGCCCTTGCGGTTCGTGCAGGCCAGCGTGAGCACGTGGGCGTGCTCCGCGCCGGAGGCGGGGGAGGGGCTGGGGGAGAGGGCTGCCGTGTCCATGGCGTCGATGGTAGGCGGTGCCGGCCGCACGGAACCGCGGGATGACGGGGCTGATCCCTGGTCGGGGGGCCGGGCCCCGTGTCATCCTCAAGATCAGGTTCCCCGCCGCGCGGCGGCGCGGGAAGCAAGACGCGGCGCCCGGCCCGGCCGGTCGCCCCAGACGACCGAGGAGCACCCCATGGCACAGTTCACCCTCTACTGGATCATCGCGGCGATCATCGTCGTGCTGCTGATCCTGATCATCCTCTCGGTGATCGCCTCCCGCCGTCGTCGTGAGGCCGAGGCCGAGGCCGCCGAGACCCGGCTCGAGCGCCGGGGCGTCACCGCGGACACCGCGGGTGAGCAGGCGGCCGCCCCCGCGGCCCCGACCCGCCTCTCCCGCCTGGACGAGGTGGCGGCCGAGGAGGACGCGCGCCCCGCAGCCGCGGTGAAGCCCGCCGGGGGTCTGGCTGCGTTCGACACCGCAGCGGCGGACCGCGAGACCGACGAGTCCGTCGCCGGCGTGGCCGGCGGTGCGGGGGTGAGCGTGGACCAGCAGGGCGCCCCGAGCACCGAGGCCACCGCTGAGACCCACCGTCGCGATGCCGCGGCTCCGACCACCCGGGGAACGCTGCGCCCCGCCGCGGCGGCGCCGAGCACGGCGCGCGAGGCGGACACCGTGGGCCTGGGCGCGGCCGGTGTGGCCGGCGGCTCCGGCGTCACCCTGGACGAGCAGACGCCCGCGGCCGACGTCCCGGCGACCCCGGCCTCCCCGTCCCCGGTGACCGAGACGACCGCCCCGGCGGCACCGGCCGCCGCGGCCCCGCAGCACAGGAGCCACCTCACCCCGGCTCCCGAGCACGTGCACGGGACCGTCCCCGCCGACGAAGTCGCCGCCGAGCACACCCCCACCAAGGAGTTCGCCACGGACGCCATCCCCGTCCCGCAGGGCGAGCACCTCGAGACGCACACGGTCGCCACCACGGCGCACGGCTCGGTCACCGTCGTGGCCGCCGAGTCGGACCAGGCCCAGCAGAATGACGCCGACGGCGCTGAGCGCTCGGCCGCCGGATCCCTGCGCATCGACGGCACGCCCGGCGTGCCCGGGCGCGTGGCCGAGGCGGGCCGCGAGCCGGCGCGCACCGAGGACCACCGCGCGGACGCCGCGCAGCCGGCGGCGGTCGAGCCCGCGGCCGAGCGCCCGGCCCTCGAGACCGCCCCGGCCACCCGACGGGCCGAGGCCCCGGAGACCCACGCCGGCACCACGCCGGCCACGCCCCTGGGCGGCGCCCCGGAGCTGGATCCGACCGCGGCCCCGTCCGGACGTGCGGAGGACGCCACCCCGGCGACCCGCCGTGAGGCCCGCGCCGCCCAGTCGGCGGCAGCCGCTGGGACCGCCGGGACTGCTGGGACTGCCGGGACCGCCGCGCCGACGTCGTCGACGCCCACGACCGTGGCCCCGGACACCTCCACCTCCTCCGCCCCCACGGATGAGGAGCCCGCCGAGGACGACACCGAGGGCGCCGCCCTCCCGGACCTGCGGGCGGACCGCGACGAGACCCGAGGCTCGGACGCCGAGGGCGAGTCGAAGCTGGCCCAGGCCGGCGCCGTGGCGGCCTCCGCGTTCGAGACCGTGCGTGACAAGGTCGCCGTCCCGCTGCGGGACAACGTGGCCGTGCCCGCCAAGGACAAGGCCGTGAAGGTGATCAAGGACAAGCTGGCCCAGGCGCAGGAGCGCCGCTGGGGCAAGCGCTGACCTGGGCATTCGCCCCACGACGACGGCGGCCGCCCCCTCGTGTGAGGGAGCGGCCGCCGCGCGTTCAGCGGAGCCCGCGCGGGCGCCCGCCGGGGGAAGGAGCCGTCAGATGCGGGCCTCGCCGCCGGCCTCGACGCCCGGGATGCCGTCGCCCTCGTGGCGCTTGACCTCGTCCTCGATGCGCTGGCCGATCGTGGCGTCCACGTTCTTCCAGTACTCGAAGGCGCGGGCCTGGACGTCCTGGCGGACGCCCTTCAGCGCGCCGGCCACGGTCTCCACGAGGTCCTCGCGCTCCTGGGCCGAGAAGACCTCGCGGACGAGGGTGCCGGCCTGACCGAAGTCGTCGTCGTCCGCGCGCAGGGCCTGGGCCTCGCGGGTCAGGGTGCCGTCGGCCTCCCAGCCGTCGTCCACCGGGCCGGTCTCGTCCGACCAGGAGTCGCCGTTGGAGTTCGGCGCGTAGGTGGAGCGGTCGCCGGTGTGGTCGTACCACATCTGGCCGTCGAAGGCGTAGTTGTGCACCGCGTTCTTGGGACGGTTCACCGGCAGCTGGTTCACGTGGGCGCCCACGCGGTACAGCTGGGCGTCGTGGTACGCGAAGGCGCGGCCCAGGAGCATGCGGTCCGGGGAGAGGCCGATGCCCGGCACGGTGTTGCTCGGGCTGAACGCGGCGGACTCGATCTGCGCGAAGTGGTTCTCCGGGTTGCGGTTCAGGGTCAGCGTGCCGACCTTGATGCGCGGGTAGTCCTTCTGGGAGATCGTCTTCGTCAGGTCGAAGGGGTTGAACCGGTAGGTCTTGCCCTCCTCGTAGGGGATCGCCTGGATGTAGAGGTCCCACTTGGGGTGGTCGCCCTTGGCGATGGACTCGAACAGGTCCTGGCGGTGGAAGTCGGCGTTCTCGCCGGCGATCTTGGTGGCCTCGTCGTTCGAGAGGCCGTGCACGCCCTGCTGGGAGATGAAGTGGTACTTCACCCAGTGCTTCTCGCCCTGGGCGTTGACCCACAGGTAGGTGTGGGAGCCGTAGCCGTTCATCTCACGCCAGGTGCGGGGCAGGCCGCGCGGGCCCATCAGGTAGGTCACCTGGTGCGCCGACTCGGGGTTGTTGGTCCAGAAGTCCCACTGCATGGTGGCATCGCGCAGGCCGGAGTCCGGCAGACGCTTCTGCGAGCGGATGAAGTGGGTGAACTTCATCGGGTCGCGCAGGAAGAAGATCGGGGTGTTGTTGCCGACGATGTCGTAGTTGCCCTCCTCGCTGTAGAAGCGCAGTGCGAAGCCGCGCACGTCGCGCCAGGTGTCCGGGGAGCCGAGCTCGCCGGCCACGGTGGAGAAGCGCAGGAGGGTCTCGGTCTTCGTGCCGGGCTGGAACACGAGGGCCTTGGTGTACTTCGACACGTCCTCGGTCACCTCGAACTCGCCGAAGGCGCCGGAGCCCTTGGCGTGCGGGCGGCGCTCCGGGATGTTCATGCGGTTGAAGTGCTGGTGGGTCTCCAGCAGGTGGGTGTCGTGCAGGACGATGGGCCCCTCGCTGCCCACGGTCAGGGACTGGCGGTCGCTGACGGCCGGGGCGCCGTTCTGGCGGGTGGAACCGGTCGCGTGCGGGGTCGTCTTCTGGTACTCCGTCATGGAACTCTCCTTCGTCGATCGACGTCGGCCGCGCACCGATCGGCGCGGTGGGCGGCGTCATCCCCGATCTTGGCATATTTCTGAATCAGTCAAAAGAACCGGGTGCCGGGGTCGGCCGACGGGGCCGCGGGTCGCCGTCGCGCAGGCCCGACGACGGCGCCCGGTCACTAGGATGGAGGGCACCGGAGCCTTCCGGCCGCACAGACCCCCGTTCGAAGGGAACCCCCGTGACGCAGACGCCCGACATCAACACCCAGCCCCTCGCCGAGGTGGACCCGGAGATCGCCGCGGCGCTCGCGGACGAGCTCGGCCGCCAGCGGGGCACGCTCGAGATGATCGCCTCGGAGAACTTCGTGCCGCGCGCCATCCTCGAGACGCAGGGCTCGGTGCTGACCAACAAGTACGCGGAGGGTTACCCGGGCCGCCGCTACTACGGCGGCTGCGAGTTCGTGGACGTGGCCGAGAACCTGGCCATCCAGCGCGCCAAGGACCTGTTCGGCGCCGAGCACGCCAACGTCCAGCCGCACGCCGGCGCCCAGGCCAACGTGGCCGTGATGACCTCGCTGCTGGACCACGGGGACACGATGATGGGCCTGTCCCTGGCGCACGGCGGCCACCTGACGCACGGCATGAAGCTGAACTTCTCCGGCAAGAACTACAGCATCGCCGCGTACGAGGTGGAGCCGGACACCCACCGCATCGACATGGACAAGGTGCGCGAGAAGGCCCTCGAGGCCCGTCCCAAGGTGATCGTGGCCGGCTGGTCCGCCTACCCCCGTCAGCTCGACTTCGCCGCCTTCCGCTCGATCGCGGACGAGGTCGGTGCCAGGCTCTGGGTGGACATGGCCCACTTCGCCGGCCTCGTGGCCGCCGGCCTGCACCCGAACCCGGTGCCGCACGCCGACGTCGTCTCCTCCACCGTGCACAAGACCCTCGCCGGCCCCCGTTCGGGCTTCATCCTCTCCACCGAGGAGCTGAAGAAGAAGATCGACTCCGCCGTGTTCCCGGGCCAGCAGGGCGGCCCGCTGATGCACGCGATCGCGGGCAAGGCCGTGGCCTTCAAGATCGCCGGCTCCGCGGACTTCAAGGAGAAGCAGGAGCGCACCCTGGCCGGCGCGCAGATCCTGGCCGAGCGCCTGACCGCCCCGGACATGGCCGAGCACGGCATCTCGGTGCTCACCGGCGGCACGGACGTGCACCTGGTCCTGGTGGACCTGCGCGAGTCCCAGCTGGACGGCAGGCAGGGCGAGGACATCCTGCACGAGGTCGGCATCACGGTGAACCGCAACTCGGTGCCGTGGGACCCGCGTCCGCCGATGACCACCTCCGGCCTGCGCATCGGCACCCCCGCGCTGGCCTCCCGCGGCTTCGGCGAGGCCGAGTTCCGCGAGGTGTCCGACGTCATCGCCGAGGCCCTCAAGCCGAGCCCGGACGTGGAGGCGCTGCGCGCCCGCGTCGTGAAGCTCACCGAGGACTTCCCGCTGTACGACGGCCTCGAGGGCTGGTGAGCCGCCGATGACCGCGAAGGTCCTGGACGGCAAGGCCACCGCCGCCGCGATCAAGGAGGAGCTGCGCGGCCGCGTGGCCGCCCTCGCCGAGCGTGGGTACACCCCCGGCCTCGGCACCCTGCTCGTGGGTGAGGATGCCGGCTCGCAGAAGTACGTGGCGGGCAAGCACCGCGACTGCGCCGAGGTGGGCATCGAGTCCATCCAGCGTGAGCTGCCCGCGGACGCGACACAGGAGCAGATCCTCGACGTCGTGCGAGAGCTGAACGAGGACCCGGCCTGCACGGGCTACATCGTCCAGCTGCCGCTGCCGAAGCACGTGGACACCCAGAAGGTGCTCGAGGCCATCGACCCGGACAAGGACGCGGACGGCCTGCACCCCATGAACCTGGGGCGGCTCGTGGCCTCGGTCGGCGGCGAGCTGGACTCGCCGCTGCCGTGCACCCCGGCCGGCTGCGTCGAGCTGCTGCGCCACCACGGTGTGGAGCTGGCCGGCAAGCACGTGCTCGTGATCGGCCGCGGCGTGACCATCGGCCGGCCTGCCGGCCTCGTGCTCACCCGCCGCGAGGTCAACGCCACCGTGACCCTGGCCCACACCGGCACCACGAACCTCGACGAGCTGCTGGCGAGCGCCGACGTCGTGATCGCCGCCGCCGGCTCCGCCCACATGGTGAAACCGGAGCAGGTCAAGGAGGGCGTGATCGTCCTGGACGTGGGCGTCTCCCGCGTGACCGGGGAGGACGGGAAGTCCCGCGTCCTGGGCGATGTGGACCCGGCCGTGAAGGAGAAGGCGGCCTGGATGGCGCCGAACCCGGGCGGCGTCGGGCCGATGACCCGCGTTATGCTGCTGGCGAACGTCGTCGAGGCCGCCGAGCGCGCCGCCGACGGCGAGGACTGGGCCGGGGAGCGGGTCGGAGCCTGAGATCCGCGGTGTGGCCGGGGCAACAGGGCCCCGGCCGCACGGGTGTACATTGCGATGCAGGGGGGGGGGGGGGGGAGAGGATCCGACCCAGGAGGAATCGCATGTACTACAGCAGCGGCAACTACGAGGCGTTCGCCCGCCCCCGCAAGCCGGAGGGCGTGGAGAAGAAGAAGGCCTACCTGGTGGGTGCCGGCCTGGCCTCCCTGGCCGCGGCGGGCTTCCTCGTCCGCGACGGCCAGATGCCCGGCGAGAACATCACCATCCTCGAGGCGAGCGACATCGCGGGCGGCGCTCTGGACGGCATTCCGGACCCGCATCGCGACGGCTTCCTGATCCGCGGCGGCCGCGAGATGGAGAACCACTTCGAGTGCCTGTGGGACCTGTTCCGCTCCGTCCCCTCCCTTGAGGTGGAGGGTGCCTCCGTCTTGGACGAGTTCTACTGGCTCAACAAGGACGACCCGAACTACTCCCTCATGCGGGCCACCCAGGACCGCGGCCAGGACGGGCACACCGACGGCAAGTTCACCCTGGACGTGAAGGCTCAGAAGGACCTGCTGGACCTCGTCATGGCGCGTGAGGAGGACCTGTACGACAAGCGCATCAACGAGGTGATGGGCAAGAGCTTCCTCGCCTCCAACTTCTGGCTCTACTGGCGCACGATGTTCGCCTTCGAGGAGTGGCACTCCGCCCTCGAGATGAAGCTCTACGTCCAGCGCTTCATTCACCACATCGGCGGCCTGCCGGACTTCTCCGCCCTGAAGTTCACCAAGTACAACCAGTACGAGTCCCTCGTCCAGCCGCTCATGCGCTGGCTCCAGGACCAGGGCGTGCAGGTGCAGTTCGACACCCGCGTCACCAACGTGGTCTTCGACATCACCGCGCAGCGCAAGACGGCCCGCCGCATCGAGTGGCTGCGCGGCGGCCAGGAGGGCGGCGTCGACGTCGACGAGGACACCCTGGTGTTCGTCACCAACGGCTCCCTCGTGACCAACTCCAGCTGGGGCGACAACACCACCGCGCCGACGTGGGACTACGAGGTCAAGCCGGGCGACGGCTGGCAGCTGTGGAAGAACATCGCCCGTCAGGACCCCGACTTCGGGCGGCCGGACAAGTTCATCCACGCCCCCAACGTCCACGCGGAGCACGAGACGGCCTGGGAGTCGGCCACGATCACCACGCTCGACGACCGCATCACGCCCTACATCGAGCGCATCTGCCAGCGGGACCCCCACTCCGGCCGCGTGGTCACCGGCGGCATCGTCACGGCCCGCGACTCGGCCTGGCTGCAGTCCTGGACGATCAACCGCCAGCCCCACTTCAAGGAGCAGCGCCCCAACGAGCTGACCATCTGGTTCTACGGCCTGATGATCGACACCCCCGGCGACTTCATCCCCAAGCCCATGCGCGAGTGCACGGGTGAGGAGATCTGCCAGGAGTGGCTGTACCACCTGGGCGTCCCGGAGGATCAGATCCCCGAGCTCGCGAAGAACTCCTGCATCACCCGGCCCTGCGCGCTGCCCTTCGTCACCGCGTTCTTCATGCCCCGCACCAAGGGGGACCGCCCGCAGGTGGTCCCGGAGCACGTCACGAACTTCGCCTTCCTCGGCCAGTTCGCGGAGACCGTGCGGGACACCATCTTCACCACCGAGTACTCCGTGCGCACGGCGATGGAGGCGGTCTACCAGCTGCTGGACGTCGAGCGGGGCGTGCCCGAGGTCTGGGGCTCGGTGTACGACGTGCGAGAGCTGCTGAAGGCCACCGCCATCATGCGGGACGGCAAGCGACTGCCGGTGCCCGGCTGGCTCTCCCGCCGCCTGGAGAAGACCCAGGTGGGCGACCTCATGGAGCGCTACGGCGTGATCTGACGCCGGGGGAGTGCGCCGGAGCCTGACCTCTCCCCGTCCCGCGACGAACCCTGCGAATCGCAGGGTTCGTCGCCGAGGGGGCGGCACGCGTCCGGGCGGGTGGTGCGCCTATGCTGTCGCCTTGTGAGTCACACCACTCTGCACGCGTCCCCCGGCGACGCCTCCGTCATCCGTGCCCGTGGGCTGCGCAAGCAGTACGGCGAGTTCCACGCCGTGAGGGGCATCGACCTGGACGTGCGCCCCGGTGAGTGCTTCGGCCTGCTCGGTCCCAACGGCGCGGGCAAGTCCACCACCATGCGCATGCTCGCGGGCACCTCGCAGCGCACCGCGGGCGAGCTGACCATCCTGGGCATCGACCCGGAGGAGGACGGGCCGGCCGTCCGTGCGCGCCTGGGCGTGGTGCCCCAGCAGGACAACCTGGACGAGGAGCTCACCGCCCGGGAGAACATCCTGATCTACGGCCGCTACTTCGGTCTGCCCTACTCGTACCTGCGGCCCAAGGCCGAGGAGCTGCTGGCCTTCGCCCAGCTCACCGAGAAGGCGGACGCCAAGGTCACCGACCTCTCCGGCGGCATGAAGCGGCGGCTCGTGATCGCCCGCGCCCTGGTCAACGAGCCGGCCCTCTTCCTCCTCGACGAGCCCACCACGGGCCTGGACCCGCAGGCCCGCCACATCCTGTGGGACCGCCTCTACCGGCTCAAGGAACGCGGCACCACGCTGCTGCTGACCACGCACCACATGGACGAGGCGGAGCAGCTGTGCGATCGGCTCGTCGTGGTCGACGGCGGCGAGATCATGGCCGCCGGCACCCCCGCCGAGCTCATCCGCGAGCACGCCTCCCGTGAGGTCCTCGAGGCGCGCTTCGGCGCGGACCGCAACGAGGCCGCGGCCCGCACCGTCCAGGCCCACGCGGGTGACGGCGTCGTGCACCGCGTCGAGGTCCTCCCGGACCGCGTCCTCGTCTACGCCCGACGCGCGGACGACCTGCACGACGTCGTGCAGCGCCTCGTCGACGAGGGCGCCCTGCCCGCCCCCGCCACCACGCTGACCCGCCGCGCGAGCCTCGAGGACGTGTTCCTCATCCTCACCGGCCGCACCCTGGTGGACTGACCCGTGCCGTCCCCCACCACGACGACGACCCCCGGCCCCGCCTCGCCCGCCCAGCCACTGCGCCCGCCGGTCACCGCGGCGGCGTCCGCGGAGCGTGTGAGGCGCCGCGGCGTCCTGCTCTACGCCGAACACCAGCTGCGGAACATGCGTCGCTACGGCGCGGTGCTGCTCGTCGGGGCGCTCGGCGAGCCCGTGCTCTACCTGCTGGCCATGGGCCTGGGCCTGGCCCAGCTCATGGGCGGGGGGATGCCGCAGGACGCCCTGGGCGGGGTCTCCTACGTCGCGTTCATCGCCCCGGCGCTGCTGGCCTCGGGCGCGCTGATGACCGCGTCCGTCGAGTTCTCCTACCCGGTGATGGGCGGGTTCCAGTGGCAGCGCACGTACTACGCGGCGCAGGCCACTCCGCTGTCTCCGGCGCAGATCGCCCTGGGCCACCTCGCGGCCGTGAGCCTGCGGTTCGTGTTCCAGGCCGCCGTGTTCCTGCTGGTGATGCTGGCGTTCGGCGTGGTCTCGAGCCCGTGGGCGTGGGTGCAGGTCCTCACCGCCACGCTCGGCGGGCTCGCCGTCGGCGCGCCGATCATGGCGTTCGCGGCCTCCCTGAAGGAGGACAAGGGCCAGTTCGCCACCCTGCAGCGGCTCGTGGTCATGCCCCTGTTCCTGTTCTCCGCCACCTTCTACCCGCTCGAGGCGCTGCCGGTGTGGCTGCGCTGGATCGGCTGGCTCTCCCCGCAGTGGCATGCCGCCCAGCTCGGCCGCGTGCTCTCCTACGGGATGGTCGAGCCGGCCTGGCTCACCGTGGTGCACGTGGCGTTCCTGCTGGCCCTCGCGCTCGGCGGGGCCTGGCTCGCGGTGCGGATCTACACGCGCCGCCTCGGCTGGGTCCGCGGCACCCCGGACCGCGACGCCGTCACGGCCGCCCGCCGGGACCGTGCCCCGCGCCTGGGCCGCCGTGCCGCGCGCACCGGGGCCGCCCGCGCCGACGTCACGCCCGCCGCCGCGCAGGCGGGCCCGGCCGCGCCGTCGTCGTCGGTGGTGCGGGAACACGCCGCCGCCGTGCCGCCCATGCCCGAGATCCCCGTGCGCCGCGGCCCGCTGGCCGGCGCGTACTCGGGCAACGTGCGCGCGGTGATGGAGCGGGCGTTCCTGTCCCTGAAGTCCAACAACTGGGTGGTGTTCTTCTCCGGGTTCTTCGAGCCCGTGCTCTACCTGGCCTCCATGGGCCTGGGGCTCGGCGCGCTGGTCGGCGACGTGGCCGGCCCGGACGGCACCCCCGTCCCGTACGGCATGTACCTCGCCCCCGCACTGCTGGCGGTCTCGGCGATGAACGGCGCCATCTACGACTCCACGTGGAACGTGTTCTTCAAGCTGCGCTACGCGAAGACGTACCAGACCATGCTCTCCACGCGGCTGGGCCCGCTGGACGTGGCCCTCGGGGAGATCGCGATGGCGCTGCTTCGCGGGCTGATCTACGCGGTCGGCTTCCTGATCGTCATGACCGTGGCCGGGCTCGTCACCTCGTGGACGGCGCTGCTCATGATCCCCGGCGCCCTGCTCGTGGCGCTGGGCTTCGCCTCCCTCGGCATGGCGGTGACGAGCTGGATGAAGACGTTCCAGCACATGGACTGGATCCAGATCGTGCTGATGCCCATGTTCCTGTTCTCGGCCACGTTCTTCCCGCTCGCGGTCTACCCGGAGCCGATCCAGTGGGTGATCCGCGTGTTCCCGCTGTGGCACGCCGTGGAAATGATGCGTGCGCTCGCGGTGGGCGTGCTGAGCTGGGCGACCGCCGGCCACGTCCTCTACTTCGTGGTGATGGCCGGCGTCGGGGTGTGGCTCGCCGCCCGCCGGCTCGGCGCACTGTTCCTGCGCTGAGGCCCCCGCGGGCCGGTCAGGCCGCGCGCACCGCGCGGCGCCGCCGGACCACGTCCAGGGCCGCGACCGCGGCGGTGAGCGCCCAGCACACGGCCACCATGCCCATGGCGGTCGAGGCCGCGTGTGCGTACGCCGCGGCCGACGGCGGCCCGGCGCTCTGGGCTGCGGCGCCGGCCAGGGCCGCGAAGAACGCGCCCGTCACCACGGACAGGCCCAGGGCGGTGCCGAGGCGCTGCGCCGTCTGGGCGACGCCGCCAGCCGCCCCCGCCTCGTGGCCGGCGACGTCGTCCATCATCAGCACCTGCGTGCTGGTGAGCAGCAGGGCCTGCGAGGCCGACTGCACGATCAGCCCCACCCCCACGATCCACGGCGACCACGCGCCGGCCGCGCTGCGCTCGAACGCGAGCGCGAGCACCCCCAGCGACACGAGGCCCACGAGGGCGCCGAGCAGCACGAGCACGGGCCCGCGCCGCTGCACCATCGAGCCCACCCACGGGGACAGGGAGGCCACGACGACGGCGCCGGGCAGGCCCACGAGTCCGGCCTCGAGCGGCGTGAACCCCATGCCGCGCTGCAGGAAGATCGCCACGATCGCGAACACCGCCGGCATCGTGGCCAGGTAGATGGTGGACTCGAGCGCGCCGATCGTGAAGGACGGCCGCCGGAACAGGGCCGGGTCCACCATGGGCTGCACGCCGGTGGCCGACGCCCGGGCCTTCACGCGCTTCTCCCAGAGCCACCACGCCGTCACGAGCGCGGCGGCGAGCACCAGCAGCCAGGCGGTGCCCGGGACGATGAACGGCACCATGAGGCTCACCCCGCCGGCGCCGAGCAGCAGGGCGCCCACCGGGTCGAGCGCGGCGATCCCGCGCGGTCCGGGGGCGGCGGGCAGGCCGTGCACGCGGGTGGGCGGCGGCAGCCAGAGGGCGCCCATCGCGACGGCGGCCAGGCCCACGGGCACGTTCATGAGGAACGTGGAGCGCCAGCCCCACTCGGGGCCGAACGCGCCGAGGAACAGCCCGCCGAGCAGGGGTCCCACGGCCACGCCGAGGCCCACCACGGTGCCGAAGAGCCCGTAGGCCCGCCCGCGGGCGCGGCCGTGGAAGTTCGACTGGATGAACCCGATGACCTGGGGGTTGAACACACCCGCGCCCAGGCCCGTGAGCAGGCGCCCCGCGTTGAGCAGCAGGGTGTCCCCGGCCAGGCCGGAGAGCAGGGAGCCGAGCATGTACAGCGTGATGCCCGCCAGGAACAGGCTCTTGCGGCCCCACAGGTCGCCGGCGCGGCCCGCGGCCACGAGCACGGTGCCGAACGTCAGCGTGTACCCCGCCAGCACCCACTGCAGATCCGCGCTCGTGGCGTCCAGGCCCGACTCGATGGCCGGCAGCGCCACGTTCACCACGGACACGCTCATCAGAGCGAGGAAGAGCGGCATGAGCAGCGCGGTGAGGATGCGGCGCTGGTCAGGGGTGAAGGCCCCGGACGCGGGGTCGGCGGGGCGCGGGGGGCGGGGGGTCATCGCCTCAGGATAGGCACCGACGCGGGACGCCCGATTCGGAGCGCACCCCACGATGCGGGATGATGGAGGGCAGACCCCACGAGCCCCTCCGGAGGAGCACCCATGTCCCAGTCCCTGACCCCCGGTCCCGACGGCGCGCGCCGCGGCCCCCGCGCCGGCCTGCGCGTGGGATCGCTCGGCTTCGTCGCGATGATCGTCATCCTGATCGTGGCGATCATCTTCGCCGCGAACCAGAACGACGTGATCGGGTGGCTCGTGGTCGCCGTCGCCGCCGGCTGGCTCGTGTTCGCGGTGGTCGTGTACCTGCAGATGCGCCGCGGCGTCCAGGCCGCGGGCCGCAAGGTGGACACCGCCATGCAGAACGCCCGCGCCGACGTCGCCGCCCTGCGCGGCCGGGACACCGACGCCGCCGCCCCCGCGGTGGCCCCGCAGGCGCCGGCCGCGGACCCCCTGCGGGACACCAAGCTGGACCACTCGTTCAAGATCGCCCAGGTGCAGGTGCGCGTGGTGCGCGAGCAGCTCGCCGCAGGCGAGGGCATGGACCGCGAGATGGTGGACCGCGCCCTGGAGACCATCGACATCACGGCCTCCAACGCCCGCGACATGATCAAGGAGTCCCGGACCGGCGGCGCCGAGGGCCCGGTGAGCGGGACGGTGATCGGCTGATGACGGCGCTGCCCGAGAAGGACCCCGTCACCGGGAAGTACCCCGAGCCCGCCGAGGGCGAGCCCGTGGTGCACGCCCACGCCGGGGCGCCCAAGGCCGACGGCGCCGTGCGCGTGGCCACCGTGAACGTCAACGGCATCCGCGCCTCGCACCGCAAGGGCATGCGGGAGTGGTTCGCCGGCCGCGGCGTGGACGTGCTCACCCTCCAGGAGGTGCGCGCCCCCGCGGACGTCACGGCGCAGCTGGTCCGCGAGATCGTGGGCGAGGACTGGGACGAGGTGCACCTGGCGGACGCCGTGGCCGCCGCCAAGGGGCGGGCCGGCGTCGCGATCGCCTCGCGGTTCCCGCTCGGCGAGGTCCGCACGGGCATCGCCGACGCCGACGGGTACTTCGACGACGCCGGCCGCTGGATCGAGGCCGACCTGCGCCTGCCGGACGGCTCGCCGCTGACCGTGGTCTCCGCGTACGTGCACTCGGGCGAGGTCGACACCCCGAAGCAGGTGGACAAGTACCGGTTCCTCGACGAGATGGTCCGCCGCCTCTCCGAGCTGGCCGCGGGGGAGGGGCATGCCCTCGTCACGGGCGACCTCAACGTGGGCCACACCGAGCTGGACATCAAGAACTGGAAGGGCAACGTGAAGAAGGCCGGCTTCCTGCCCGAGGAGCGCGCCTACTTCGACCGGTTCTTCGGCGAGCTCGGCTTCACGGACGTGCACCGCGCCCTCGCCGGGCCGGTGCCGGGCCCGTACACGTGGTGGTCCATGCGCGGCAAGGCCTTCGACAACGACGCCGGGTGGCGCATCGACTACCACATGGCGACCGCGGGCCTGGCCGAGCGGGCGACGACCGCCGTCGTGGACCGCGCCCCCAGCTGGGGGACCCGCTTCTCCGACCATGCCCCGCTCGTGGTCGACTACCAGTTCTGACCGTGCAGGAGAGACCCGAGGCTGAGATGACCATGAAGAAGAACTCCGTGCAGGACGTGCTGGCCCAGGACGCCGCCGCCACCGCCCACCTGGCCGGCGCGTCCGCCCGGCACCGCGTGCTCTCCGGCATGCAGCCCTCGGCGGACTCCCTCCACCTGGGCAACTACCTCGGCGCCCTCGTGAACTGGGAGCGCACCCAGGCCGACTTCGAGGCGTTCTTCTTCATCCCCGACCTGCACGCCATCACCGTGCCGCAGGACCCGGCCGCGCTCGCGGAGCGCACGCGGGTGGCCGCCGCGCAGTTCATCGCCGGCGGCATCGACCCCGAGCGCTCCACGCTGTTCGTCCAGTCCCAGGTGCCCGAGCACGCGCAGTTGGCGTGGGTGCTGACCTGCATGACCGGCATGGGCGAGGCCATGCGCATGACCCAGTTCAAGGACAAGTCCGCCAAGCAGGGCGCGGACGCGGCCGGGGTCGGCCTGCTCGCGTACCCCATGCTCATGGCCGCGGACATCCTGCTCTACCAGCCGCATGGCGTGCCCGTGGGCGACGACCAGCGCCAGCACGTGGAGCTCACCCGCGACCTCGCCCAGCGCTTCAACCACCGCTACGGCGAGACGTTCGTGGTCCCGACCGGCTTCTACCCGGAGACCGGCGCGCGCATCTACGACCTGCAGGACCCCACGTCGAAGATGTCCAAGTCCGCGGCGTCCCCGAACGGGCTCATCAACATCCTCGAGGAGCCGAAGAAGACCGCCAAGAAGATCAAGTCCGCGGTCACCGACGACGGCACCGAGGTGCGCTTCGACCGTGAGCTCAAGCCCGGCGTCTCCAACCTGCTGACCATCCTCTCCGCGGTCTCCGGCACGCCGATCCCGCAGCTCGAGGAGGAGTTCGTCGGCAAGATGTATGGGCACCTCAAGGTCGCGGTGGCGGACGCTGTCGTCGAGCGCCTGGCCCCCGTGCGCGAGCGCGCCCTCGAGCTGCTCGCCGACCCCGCTGAGCTGGACCGCATCCTCGCCTCCGGAGCCGAGAAGGCCCGCGCCGTGGCCACGCCCGTGCTCGAGGACGTTTACGCCAAGGTCGGCTTCCTGCCGCCGCTGCGCTGAGCCGGGCCGCACCGGCCCCGCGGCCTCCCGACGATGGCCCGCGCCCCCGACCTGCGGGGGACGCGGGCCGTCGTGTTCTCCGACTCGAGGTGGAGGCGGCGGCGCGTGCGCGGCTGTCAGGATGGAGGCACTGCCTCCGCTCCTGCCGCAGCGGGGGCGAGCCCCACCGACAGAGGAGTGCCGGAGCCATGTCCACCGCTGTCCCCATCCCCGCCGTCGCCGAGGTCCCGCCCGGCGCCGAACCCGTCCTGGAGACGGAGAACCTCGTCAAGGTCTACGGTCGCGGGGCGTCCCGCTTCGACGCGCTGAAGGGCATCACCCTGCAGATCCAGCGCGGCGAGTCCCTGGCCGTCGTCGGCAAGTCCGGCTCCGGCAAGTCCACCCTGATGCACCTGCTGGCGCTGCTGGACCAGCCCTCCGCCGGCGTCGTCGCGATGGACGGCCGTCCCGTCTCCCAGCTCAAGGCCGCAGAGATCTCGCAGCTGCGCAACGAGCGGTTCGGCTTCGTGTTCCAGCAGTTCTTCCTGAACCCGAACCAGACGGTCCTGGAGAACACCGTGCTGCCGCTGAAGATCGCCGGCGTGGGCCGGGCCGAGCGCGCCCGCCGCGGCATGGCGGTGCTCGAGCGGCTCGAGCTCGCGGACAAGGCGAAGAACAAGGCCACGGACCTCTCCGGCGGTCAGAAGCAGCGCGTGTGCATCGCCCGCGCGCTCGTGAACAACCCGACGGTGCTGTTCGCGGACGAGCCCACGGGCAACCTGGACTCCGCCACCTCGGCGGCCGTGGAGGACATCCTCTTCGGCCTGCACCGCGACGAGGGCATCACCCTCGTGGTGGTCACGCACGACGACGACCTGGCCGCGAAGTGCGACCGTCGCGTCGAGCTGCAGGACGGCGTGGTCATCGCCGACGAGCGCGTCGGCACCGAGCGGGACGGAGCACGGGCATGAAGGTCACCGACGTCGCGGGCACGGCGCTCGCCAA
This sequence comes from Micrococcus sp. 63XJN7_8_ISO-PGPR-S23-253, assembly GCF_056173425.1. Classification (NCBI taxonomy): domain Bacteria; kingdom Bacillati; phylum Actinomycetota; class Actinomycetes; order Micrococcales; family Micrococcaceae; genus Micrococcus; species Micrococcus sp. 63XJN7_8_ISO-PGPR-S23-253. The sequence continues at coordinate 1,904,283 of NZ_CM149673.1, read as the reverse complement.
CACGATGCGCTCCAAGCTGCGCACCTTCCTCACCGTCGTCGCGATCGTGATCGGCGCATTCACGCTGACCCTCACCACGGGGCTCGGCGCGGGCATCAACAAGTACGTGGACAACGTGGTCGAGGGCTTCGGCAAGCCCGGCGAGCTGACCGTGATGAAGCAGCAGGACATGTCCTCGTCCGGCGCGGCGAGCGGTTCGCCCCAGGAGTACACGGAGCAGGACGCCGCCGGCGGCGAGATGTTCGGCATGCCGCTGCTCACGCAGGAGGACCTCGCCGCGATCGAGGACACCGAGCACGTCACCGAGGTGAAGACCTATCGCGTGGCCGAGCCGGAGTACATCCAGGGCCCGGACGACCGCAAGTGGCAGACCGGCTTCATGGGCAGCTCCGGTGAGATCGACATGCTCACCTTCTCCGCCGGCCGTGCCCCCGAGGCCGGCGCCGAGGAGATCGTCATGCCCGAGTCGTGGGTGGCGGACCTGGGCGCCGGCGACGCCGAGGACCTGATCGGCACGGAGCTGACCGTCGTGGCGGCGACCCCGCTGCAGGAGCAGAAGTCGGTGAAGGCCACCGTGGTCGGTGTGACGGAGGCGGCCGCGTCCGGTGCGGGCACCGCCCCGACGCCGTCGAAGTCGCTCGAGCAGGCGATCTACGACATCACGACGGAGGGCCTGCCGGAGTCCCAGCGGGACACCTACTTCCAGGCCACGGCGATCGTCGAGGACCCGGAGGCGAACGAGGACGCCGTGAAGCAGGCGCTGGCCGACCAGGGCCTGCTGGCGCAGACCCTCGAGGAGCAGCTCGGCGTGATCCGCGGCGTCATCGACGCCGTCACGTGGGTGCTCACCGGCTTCGCGCTCATCGCCCTGCTCGCCGCCAGCTTCGGCATCATCAACACCCTGCTCATGGCGGTGCAGGAGCGCACCCGGGAGATCGGCCTCATGAAGGCACTCGGCATGACCGGCGGGAAGATCTTCGGCCTGTTCACCATGGAGGCCGTCGTGATCGGCCTGCTCGGCTCGCTGATCGGCATCGGTCTGGGCGTCGCCGTCGGCCTCATCGCGAACCAGCTGCTGACCACCGGCCCCCTCAGCGGCGTCACCGGTCTGGTCCTGTTCGCGGTCAACCCCCTCGCCCTGCTGCTGATCCTGCTGCTGATCGTGGCCATCGCGTTCATCGCCGGCACCTTGCCCGCCCTGCGTGCGGCCCGGAAGGATCCCATCGAGGCCCTGCGCCACGAGTGATGCTGCCGCCGCGCCCGTCACCACCACCGTCACCCACGACACCGAGGAGCACATCATGACCACCGATCGACCGCACCAGGACCCGAACCCGTCCCCGAACCCGGGCCAGCCCGCCGCGGGCTCCCGCTACGGCACGCAGCCCTACGCGGCCCCGGGCTACGGCGCCCAGCCGGGCAGCCCGTACGGCGTCGTCCCGGAGCCGACCACGTTCCCCGCCCTCCTGACGCTGACGCTCACGTCGCTCGCGCTGTACGTGCTGTCCGCCCTGCCGGGCCTGTTCGGCGGCGAGGAGAGCATCGAACGCATGCGGGACTCCCTGCGCCAGAGTGGCCTCACCCCGGAGCAGGTGGAGGAGATCGCACCCGTTGTGGGCGCCTCCGTGACGGTGGGCTCGATCATCGTCCTGCTCATCGGCGTGGCCCTGTACGCCCTGGTGTACTTCAACCTCCGCGGGGCCAAGAACTGGGCCCGCATCCTCGGCATCGTCTTGGCGATCCTGGGCACCCTCAGCGCCGTCGGCGGCATCTTCTCCTTCGTGACCTTCCCCGGCATCGGCGGCGTCCTGGCCTCCGTGCTGAGCCTGGCGCTGGTGATCGTGAACATCCTGTGGCTGGTCAAGGCCTTCAACCCGCAGGTCGCGGCCTACACCCGTCAGGGCCGCCGCGCCTGATCCCGACGCCGTTCGCCGGCGGCGAGTCCGGGGTCGCCAGCCCTCGCCCCGGCGTCGGCCAGCGGAGACCATGGCGACATGGCCTCCGATCATCGACCCCCGCATCCCGTGTCCCCCCACCCCGACGACCTGGACGGCGGCGGGCGGCCCGAAGTGGGCCCGGATGAGGCGCGGCGGCGCATCGCCGGGCACTCCGGTCCGGACGCCCGCCCGCTGATCCGCCCCGACGCCCGTACCCCCGGCGTGTTCCGGGCGCTGCTCGGGCTGACGGTGGCATCCGCGGTCCTCTACGCCGCGTCGATCCTGCGCAACCTCCTCCCGGGCGCGGCCCAGGACATCGCGGACTCGCTGCCGGAGGGCAGCGCGCAGTCGCCCGCGATGACCGCCGAGGCGATCGAGGGCGCCCTCACCGGCAGCGTCTGGTTCTCGACCCTGCTGGGCCTGGCGGTCTACGCGATCGTCCTCGTCGGCCTGACCCGGCACAGCAACACGGCGCGCATTATGGGCGCCCTGTTCGCCTCGATCGCCATCTTCGTGACCCTGCTGGGGACCATCCGCCTGTTCGTCTTCCCCGCCGGGGACGTCGTGCTGCCCCTGGTCCTGGGCGGGCTGTTCGCGCTCGTGAATGCGGCCTGGCTCGTGTGCGCCTTCAACCCGGGCCTCGCGACGACCTTCCTGCGCCGCCGGGCATGATGGGGGCATGCACCCCCTCGCCGACGATCCCCACGACGCCACGGACCGCGACCCCGCCCCCGATCGCGCGGCCCTGCGTCCCCTGCGCCTGTTCCAGACCGTCACGGCCGTCACGGGCGCACTGAGCGCGGCCGGCGTGGGGGGCGTGCTTGCGCTGCAGTCGGCGCCCGGCTACGCCCGTGCCGTGCTGGAGGCGCGCTCCTGGGGCGCGAGCGAGGTCACCGACGCCGACGTCGCCGCGTTCCTCACCCCGGCGGGGGCGTGGCCGGTGGCCGCCGCGGCGGTGGTCGTCCTGACCCTGGTGCTCCTGGCCGGCATCACGCGTCGGATCCGGGCGGTGCGCCCCGTGGGGAGCGTGTTCGTGGTGCTGGGGATGCTCACGGCGGCCTTCTGGATGGTCGACGGCGGGCGGATGGTGCAGGCCGGGGGAGGGGGCCCGGTCGTGCTGGGGGCCGTCGTCGGGATGCTCGTGTCCAGCGCGGTGTGGCTGCGTGTGGCGCACCGGCGGGAGACGCGCGCCGCCTTCGACGGCTGAGCTCGCACCGCCTCCACCTCCGGTCCCGCCCCCGTCCCCACGCCGAGGCCCGCAGACACGCCGCTACGCCGGGCCGGTGACGGCGCGTCTGCGGGCCTCGGCGGGAGGGGCGCCACCCACGACGACGGCGGCCCGCCTCCTCGAGGTGAGGAGACGGGCTGCCGTCGTGGTGCGGGGGATCAGAACTGGCGGGCCAGGATGGCCTGCTTCACCTCGGCGATCGCCTTGGTCACCTGGATGCCGCGGGGGCACGCGTCGGTGCAGTTGAAGGTGGTGCGGCAGCGCCACACGCCCTCCTTGTCGTTCAGGATCTCCAGGCGCATGTCACCGGCCTCGTCACGCGAGTCGAAGATGAACCGGTGCGCGTTGACGATGGCGGCCGGGCCGAAGTACTGGCCGTCCGTCCAGAACACCGGGCAGGACGAGGTGCACGCGGCGCACAGGATGCACTTGGTGGTGTCGTCGTAGATCGCCCGGTCGGCTTGGGACTGGTAGCGCTCCTTGGTGGGCGCGTGGCCCTCGGCGACCAGGAACGGCATGATCTCGCGGTAGGACTGGAAGAACGGGTCCATGTCCACGATCAGGTCCTTCTCCACCGGCAGGCCCTTGATGGGCTCCACCAGGATGGGCTTGGACAGGTCGAGGTCCTTCAGGAGCGTCTTGCAGGCCAGCCGGTTGCGGCCGTTGATGCGCATGGCGTCGGAGCCGCACACGCCGTGGGCGCAGGAGCGGCGGAACGACAGGGTGCCGTCATGGTCCCACTTGACCTTGTGCAGGGCGTCCAGCACGCGGTCGGTGCCGTACATGGTCAGGCGCCACTCGTCCCAGTAGGACTCCTCGGAGGACTCCGGGAGGTAGCGGCGGACCTTGAGCACGATGTCGAAGCTCTCGACCTCGCCTGCGCCGCCGCCGGCGGACTGGGTCTGCGCCTGGGCCACGGGGGCCTCGGTCTCGGTTGCTGAGTGGCTCATCAGTACTTACGCTCCATCGGCTGGTAACGGGTCACGACGACGGGCTTGGTCTCGAAGCGGATGCCCTTGACGCCCTCCATCTCCGCGGTCTCGTCACGGTAGATCATGGTGTGCGCCATGAAGTTCTCGTCGTCGCGGTCGGGGTAGTCCTCGCGGTAGTGGCCTCCGCGGGACTCCTTGCGGCCCAGGGCCGCGAGGGTCATCGCCTCGGCGATGTCCAGGAGGTAGCCCAGCTCCATGCCCTCGAGCAGGTCGAGGTTGAAGCGGTGGCCCTTGTCCTGGACGGACACGTTCTCGTAGCGCCCGCGCAGCTCCTCGATCTTGGCCAGGGCGCGGCGGATCGAGTCCTCGTCGCGGAAGACCTGCATGTCCGCGTCCATGGACTCCTGGAGCTCGGCGCGGATGTCCGCGACGCGCTCGGAGCCGGTGGCGGAGCGCAGGTTCTCGATGTGCTCCACGGTCGGCAGCTCGCCGCCCTCGGGCAGCTCCACCCAGTCCGCCTGCGCGGCGTACTCGGCGGCGTAGATGCCGGCGCGGCGGCCGAACACGTTGATGTCCAGCAACGAGTTGGTGCCCAGGCGGTTGGACCCGTGCACGGACACGCAGGCCACCTCGCCGGCGGCGTACAGGCCCGGCACGACGGTGTCGTTGTCCTGGAGGACCTCGGCCTGGATGTTCGTGGGGATGCCGCCCATGAAGTAGTGGCAGGTGGGGAACACCGGCACCGGCTCCGTGTAGGGCTCGACGCCCAGGTACGTGCGGGCGAACTCGGTGATGTCCGGGAGCTTCTCGTCGATGTGCGAGGGCTCCAGGTGCGTCAGGTCGAGCAGCACGTAGTCCTTGTTGGGGCCGGCGCCGCGGCCCTGACGGACCTCCTCGGCCATGGACCGGGCCACGATGTCGCGCGGGGCGAGGTCCTTGATGGTGGGGGCGTAGCGCTCCATGAAGCGCTCGCCGTCCGCGTTGCGGAGGATGCCGCCCTCGCCGCGTGCGGCCTCGGAGAGCAGGATGCCCAGGCCGGCCAGGCCGGTCGGGTGGAACTGCACGAACTCCATGTCCTCGAGCGGCAGGCCCGCGCGGTAGGCGATGGCCATGCCGTCGCCGGTGAGGGTGTGGGCGTTCGAGGTGGTCTTGTACACCTTGCCGGCGCCGCCGGTGGCGAAGATGACCGACTTGGCCTGGAAGACGTGGATCTCGCCGGTGGCCAGCTCGTAGGAGACGACGCCGGCGGTGCGCTTCTGCTTGTAGGCGGTGCCGTCCTCGCGCACGGCGTCCTCCTCCACCAGCAGCAGGTCGAGCACGTAGAACTCGTTGAAGAACTCCACGTTGTGCTTGACGCAGTTCTGGTACAGCGTCTGGAGGATCATGTGGCCGGTGCGGTCCGCGGCGTAGCAGGCGCGGCGCACGGGCGCCTTGCCGTGGTCACGGGTGTGGCCGCCGAAGCGGCGCTGGTCGATCTTGCCCTCGGGGGTGCGGTTGAAGGGCAGGCCCATCTTCTCGAGGTCCAGCACCGCGTCGATGGCCTCCTTGGCCATGACCTCCGCGGCGTCCTGGTCCACCAGGTAGTCGCCGCCCTTGACGGTGTCGAACGTGTGCCACTCCCAGTTGTCCTCCTCGACGTTGGCGAGGGCCGCGCACATGCCGCCCTGGGCCGCGCCGGTGTGGGAACGCGTGGGGTAGATCTTGGTGAGGACGGCGGTGTGCGCGCGCTGACCGGCCTCGATGGCCGCGCGCATGCCCGCGCCGCCGGCGCCGACGATCACCACGTCGTACTTGTGCACCTGCATTCAGGTCTCTCTTTCTGGGTGTCTGTGACGCGGCGGCCGCTCGGGCCGGCCGCACCGCAGGGTGAGCGTTTCCGAGGTCAGCCGCAGAAGGCCGGGGAGCCCTCGAGCAGGGCGCCGGAGGCGTCCACCATGCAGGGATCGAAGGTGAAGATCACCAGGGTGCCGAGGATGATGATCACGGCCGTGGCGATGTACAGGATCATCGTCAGCCAGAAGCGGGCGCTGCCGCGACGGGTGTAGTCGTTGATGATCGTGCGCACGCCGTTGGCGCCGTGCAGCATGGCCAGCCACAGGAGGGCCAGGTCCCAGAACTGCCACAGCGGGTGCGCCCACTTGCCGGCCACGAAGCCGAAGTCGATGGCGTGGATGCCGTCGCCCACCAGCAGGTTGGTGGTCAGGTGCACGGCGATCAGCACGACGAGGAAGACGCCCGAGATGCGCATGAACAGCCAGGCGAGCATCTCGAAGTTGCCGCGGCCGCCGCCGTCGCGCGTGTACTTGGGGTCCAGACGGCGGCTGCGGGGCGCCGCGATGGTGGTCTCAGCGGTGGTGCTCATGGCTCAGTGACCTCCGAGTGCGAGGCTGAAGTGACGGATGGCGAAGCCCAGGGTCAGGACGACCCACAGCCCCAGCACGATCCACAGCAGGGTCTTGTGGTGCTGGGTGCCGCCCTTCCAGAAGTCGACCAGGATGATGCGCAGGCCGTTCAGGGCGTGGAAGATGATCGCCGCGACGAGGCCGGCCTCGCCGAGCGCGAAGTACCACGTCTTGTACGAGCCGATCACGGCGTTGTAGGCCTCGGGGGAGACCCGGACCAGGGCCGTGTCCAGCACGTGGACGAGCAGGTAGAAGAAGATGACGACGCCGGTGACGCGGTGGCCCACCCAGGACCACATGCCGCCGTGGCCCCGGTACAGGGTTCCGCGGCCGTTCTTGGCCGGGGCCTGCGCAGTGGCGCTAGACACGGTTGATACCTCCAGGGGGAATGCACGATCCCGGTCCTCCGCCGTGGGACGACGACGGGCAGGGGCGTGTGCGAGTGGATTCCTCCGCCTAGGGTAGACCCTTCCCGCGCCTCCGTGCCCGATCGGGGGCCGGGGCGGCCACTGTGACACGCGCGGCGCCCCGCCGCCGTCCTGCTCGGTCTGGGCTGTGCCCCGCCTGGGAGGCGGCGAGTGGTCCCCCGTCCGGACGGTTCCGTAGTCTGGGCCGGTGAGCACCGATCCGAACCTGACCGATGCCCCGCGCGAGGCCGCGCCGGGCACGGCCCTGTCCCGCTTCCACGCCGTGATCCCCGCCGGGGGCGTGGGCACCCGCCTGTGGCCCCTCTCGCGGGCCGCCGCCCCGAAGTTCCTCCACGACCTCACCGGCTCGGGCCAGACCCTGATCCGTGCCACGTGGGACCGTCTGGCGCCCCTGGCCGCGGGCATGCTCGTGGTGACCGGGGAGGCCCACCGGGAGGCGGTGTGCATGCAGCTGCCGGATCTGGCGGAGACGGATCTGGTGCTCGAGCCCTCGCCCAAGGACTCCGCGGCCGCCATCGGCCTGGCCGCGGCGATCCTCTCCCTGCGTGACCCGGACACGATCATGGGCTCGTTCGCGGCGGATCAGGTGATCTCCCCGGTGGAGGTCTTCCAGGACGCGGTGCGGCAGGCCGTCGAGACGGCGGCCACCGGCCGGATCGTGACCATCGGCATCGAGCCCACGCACGCGGCCACGGGCTTCGGCTACATCCGCCGGGGCCGCCGTCTCCGCGTGGCCGGCGCTCCGGACGCGCACGACGTCGCCGCGTTCGTGGAGAAGCCGGACCTGAAGGTCGCCCAGCAGTACGTGAAGTCCGGCCGCTACCTCTGGAACGCGGGCATGTTCGTGGCGCCCGTCGGCCTCATGCTGGCCCACCTCGAGGAGAACGAGCCCGCGCTGCACGCCGGCCTGATGGAGATCGCCCGCGCGTGGGAGACGCCGGAGCGGGACGAGGTCATGGCCCGGGTGTGGCCCGAGCTGACGAAGACCGCCATCGACTACGCCGTGGCCGAGCCCGCCGCCGCCGTCGGCGACGTGGCCGTGATCCCCGGCTCCTTCACGTGGGACGACGTGGGGGACTTCGCGGCGATCGCCCGCCTGAACCCGGTCAAGGACGCCTCCGGCATCACGGTGATCGGGGACACCCCGCGCGTGTACTCGGACGACGCGTCCGGCGTCGTGGTGACGGACACGAAGCGCGTCATCGCGTTGATCGGCATCGAGGACGTCGTCGTGGTGGACACCGAGGACGCGCTGCTGGTCACCACCACGGAGCACGCCCAGGAGGTCAAGAAGGCCGTCGAGGCGCTCAAGGCGGAGGGCGTGGACGAGGTCCTCTGACCGTGTCCCCGGCCGGGTCCGGCCCCCACCGACCGGCACCCCCGGAGTAGGGTGCTGGGCCATGACCACCTCCGACTCCGTGCTGACCGGGCCCCGTCCGACCTCCGTCCCCTCGGTGGGCCCCGTGGTGGCCGAGCTCGAGGACGAGATCGTGTCCTTCCGCCGGGACCTGCACCGGCATCCCGAGCTCTCCTATGAGGAGTACCGCACCACCGACCGCATCGTGGAGCTGCTGTCCGGCTACGGGCTCTCGCCCGTGCGGATGGAGTCCACGGGCGCCTACGTGGACGTCGGGGAGGGGCCGGTGGTGCTGGCCCTGCGCGCCGACATCGACGCGCTGCCGGTCGAGGAGGAGACCGGCCTGCCCTACGTGTCCGTCAATGACGGCGTCGCGCACGCGTGCGGCCACGACATGCACACCGCCGTCATGGCGGGTGTGGCCGTCTCCCTCGGCCGCATCCTCCGCGGGGCCACCGCCGACGCCGACCTGCGCGCGGCCGGTGAGCGGGCCCACGGCACGGTCCGCGTCATCTTCCAGCCCGCGGAGGAGCGGCTGCCCGGCGGCTCGCTGGCCGTGCTGCGCCAGGGGGTCCTCGACGACGTGCCCCGCATCCTGGCGGCGCACTGCGACCCCCAGGTCGACGTCGGCTCGATCGGCACCCGCATCGGCGCCATCACCTCGGCGGCGGACACCATCCGGATCACCCTCACCGGACGCGGGGGACACACCTCGCGGCCCCACCTCACCGAGGACATGGTCTTCGCCCTGTCCCAGATCGCCGTGAACGTGCCGGCCGTGCTCTCCCGGCGGATCGACGTGCGCTCGGCCGTCTCCGTGGTGTGGGGGCAGATCGCCGCCGGCAGCGCGCCCAACGCGATCGACAACACCGGCTACCTGGCCGGGACCATGCGCTGCCTCGACGCGGACGTGTGGGAGGAGGCCGGTGCGCTGCTCGACGAGGTGGTCCGGCAGGTCGCCGCGCCGTACGGCGTGCACGTGCAGCTCGAGCACGTGCGCGGCGTCCCCCCGGTGCACAACACCGAGGGCGAGACGGCGCTGATCGAGACCGCGGCGCGGCGGGAGCTCGGCTCGCGCGCGATCCTCCTGACGCCTCAGTCGATGGGCGGCGAGGACTTCGCCTGGATGACCCAGAAGGTGCCCGGCTCCATGCTGCGCCTGGGCACCCGGTCCCCGGGCGGCCCCATCTACGATCTGCACCGCGGGGACTACGCGCCGGACGAGCGGGCCATCGGCGTGGGCATGCGGGTCTTCACCGCCGCCGCGCTGCAGGTGCTCACGGGCGAGGACCACCACTGACCCCGCCGCCCGCACCCGCCGGAGGGGACGGGCCAACCGTTCGGTAGACTCGCGCACATCCGGACGGGGCCACCCGCACGGGCCCCGTCTTTCCGCGGCCACCGGCCGCGGACCTCGCACCGTGCCTTCCGAAATGAGGAACCCCATGGGCATCGCCACCCCGTCGGCCGCGCGCCGCCGTCGTCTCCTGCTCCCCGCCGCCGCGCTCGGCGTCTCCGGCCTGCTGCTGACCGCGTGCGGCGCCCCGCCGGAGCAGTCCGAGGCCTCGGGCTCCGGCGCCGCCGAGAGCGAGGCCATCGCCACCGTGGACGGCGTCGGCTCGGACAACAAGGACTACAAGGCCTGCATCGTCTCGGACGAGGGCGGCTTCGACGACCGCTCCTTCAACCAGTCCTCCTACGAGGGCCTCAAGGCCGCCGAGAAGGCCTACGGCATCACCACCAGCGAGGCCGAGTCGAACGAGCCCAGCGAGTACACCCCGAACGTGACCGCCATGGTCAACGCCGACTGCGACGCCGTCGTCGGGGTTGGCTTCCTCCTCGGCGACACCATGAAGCCGATCGCCGCGCAGCACACCGACACCCACTTCTTCGGCGTGGACGTCGTCGACGGCGACTTCACCGACAACGTGCAGAAGCTCACCTACGACACGGCGCAGGCGGCGTTCCTGGCCGGCTACCTGGCCGCGGGCACCACCGAGACCGGCACCGTGGCCACCTACGGAGGGGCCGAGTTGCCCACCGTCACCATCTTCATGGACGGCTTCGCCCGCGGCGTGGAGCACTACAACGAGGTCAAGGACAAGGACGTCAAGGTCCTGGGCTGGGACAAGGACGCGAAGACCGGCTCCTTCACGGGCGACTTCAAGAACGTGGCCAACGGCAAGACGAACACCGCCAACTTCATCAACGAGGGCGCCGACATCGTGATGCCGGTGGCGGGCCCCGTGGGCCTGGGCACCCTGGACGCCGTCCGCGAGGCGAACCAGGGCGGCAAGGACGTCAAGGTCATCTGGCCGGACTCGGACGGCTACGAGTCCACCAAGGACGGCAACCTGATCCTCACCTCGGTGAAGAAGAACATGGGCCAGTCCGTCTCCGACGTGATCGCCGCAGACCTGAAGGACGAGTTCTCGGCCGAGCCCTACGTGGGCACGCTGGAGAACAAGGGCGTCGAACTGGCCCCGTTCCACGACTTCGAGGACACGGTGCCGCAGGAGCTCAAGGACGAGCTCAAGGACCTCGAGGCCAAGATCGTCTCGGGCGAGCTGAAGGTCGGCTCGGAGTACTCCCCGGAGGCCTGACCCGCCTCGCCATCGCCGCAGGGCCGGCCCGGACCCCTCCGGACCGGCCCCGCGGCGCGCGGGCGCCCGGCCCGCCCCCGCCGCCGAGAGCGGCACCACGAGCATCGACCAGACGGAAGGCCCTCGATGAGGCTCGAACTGCGCGGGATCACCAAGCGCTTCGGCTCGTTCGCCGCGAACGAGGACGTGAACCTGACCGTGGAGTCGGGGCGGGTGCACACCCTCCTCGGCGAGAACGGCGCCGGCAAGTCCACCCTGATGAACGTCCTCTTCGGGCTCTACGAGCCCACCGAGGGGGAGATCCTGCTCGACGGCGAGCCCGTCCGGTTCTCCGGCCCCGGCGAGGCCATGCGCGCGGGCATCGGCATGGTGCACCAGCACTTCATGCTCGTGCCCGTCTTCACGGTGGCCGAGAACGTGGCCCTCGGCGACGAGCACACCCGCGCCCTGGGCGTGCTCGACCTCGAGGCCACCCGCCGGCGGATCCGGGAGATCTCCGCCCAGTACGGCTTCGACGTGGACCCGGACGCCGTCGTCGAGGACCTGCCCGTGGGCGTGCAGCAGCGCGTCGAGATCATCAAGGCCCTCGTCCGCGATGCGCGCATCCTCATCCTGGACGAGCCGACCGCCGTGCTCACTCCGCAGGAGACCGACGAGCTGCTCGGCATCATCCGCCAGCTGCGCGCGGACGGCACGGCGATCGTGTTCATCTCCCACAAGCTGCGCGAGGTCAAGGCCGTCTCGGACGACATCACCGTGCTGCGCCGCGGCCGCGTGGTCGGCACGGCGGACCCCTCCGCCGAGGCCGCCGAGCTGGCCGCCCTCATGGTGGGCCGGAGCGTCGTCCTCGAGCGGCGCAAGACGGCCCCGACCCTGGGGGAGGAGACGTTCCGCGTCGAGGACCTCTCCGTCGTCTCGCCCACGGGCCAGGTGCTGCTGGACGCCGTGTCCTTCGCCGTCCGCCAGGGCGAGGTCCTCGCCGTGGCCGGTGTGCAGGGCAACGGCCAGACCGAGCTGACCGAGGCGATCATGGGCCTGGTCAAGGCCACCGGCTCCGTCACCCTGGACGGCCGGGAGCTGATCGGCCGGTCCACCCGCCAGATCATCCGCGCCGGCGTCGGCTTCGTGCCCGAGGACCGCTCCACGGACGGGCTCGTCGGCCCGTTCTCCGTGGCGGAGAACATGGTGCTCAACCGGTACGACGTCGCCCCGGCCGGCAATGCCGTGCAGATGCGCCCCGCCGCGGTGCGGGCGCTCGCCGAGCGCCGCGTGGCCGAGTTCGACGTCCGCACCCAGGGCGTGGACCTGCCGGTCTCCTCCCTCTCGGGAGGCAACCAGCAGAAGGTCGTCATGGCCCGCGAGCTCGTGGACGGGCTGCGCCTGTTCATCGCCTCGCAGCCCACGCGCGGCGTGGACGTCGGCTCGATCGAGTTCCTGCACGACCGGATCATCGCCGAGCGCGACGCCGGCACCCCCGTGCTGATCGTCTCCACCGAGCTGGACGAGGTCCTCGAGCTGGCCGACCGGATCGCCGTGATGTACCACGGGCGGATCGTCGGCATCGTGCCGGGGGGCACCTCGCGCGAGACGCTCGGCCTCATGATGGCCGGCCAGACCCCCGACGACGCGGCCCTCGCCTCCGGCGCGGACGTCGCCGCGGGCACGCCCGGCACCGCCGGCGCGGCGCCCGCCGCCCACCCCACCACGGAAGGAGAGCGCCCGTGAGCACCGCCGCCCCGCAGCGCCCGGCCCCCGCGTCCGACACAGCCGCCCGGCCCGCCCCCGCCGACTCCGCCCTGCGCCGGATCCTCTCGGGCAACGGCACCGTCACCGCCCTGGCGATCCTGCTGTCCCTGCTGATCTCCGGCCTGCTGATCATCGCCGTGGACGAGGACGTCCGCGACGCCGCCGGCTACTTCTTCGCCCGCCCGGGCGACCTGCTGTCCGCCGCCTGGGCCGCGTTCGCCGGAGCCTTCGCGGCCCTGTTCCGCGGCGCCGTCTTCAACTACCGGGCCTCGGACGCGACGGGCATGCTCTACCCGCTCACCGAGACCCTCACCGTGGCGACCCCGCTGATCATCATCTCGCTGGGCATCGCCATCGCCTTCCGGGCGGGCCTGTTCAACATCGGCGGCCAGGGCCAGTTCATCTTCGGCGCCATGTTCGCCACGTGGTTCGGCGTGCACCTGCACCTGCCGGCCGGCGTGCACCTGCTGCTCGTCGTCGTGATGGGCGTGCTCGGCGGCGTGCTGTGGGGCTCCGTCGTCGGCGTGCTCAAGGCCTGGACGGGCGCGCACGAGGTGATCCTCACGATCATGCTCAACTACGTGGCCGTGAACCTGCTCGCCTACCTGCTGAACACCCCCGTCCTGCGGGCGCCCGCCACCACGAACCCGGTGTCCGCTCCGCTGGACCGCTCCGCCATGTTCCCGCGGCTGCTGGGGACCGACTTCCGGCTGCACTGGGGCTTCTTCGTCGCGCTGCTGGCCGTGCTCTTCACGTGGTGGCTGATGCAGCGCTCCACCCTCGGCTTCCGCCTGCGCGCCGTGGGCGCCAACCCGGACGCCGCCCGCACGGCCGGCATCTCCGTGAAGGGCTCCTACGTGGCCGCCATGGCGATCTCCGGCGGCCTCGCCGGCCTGGCCGGCGCCACCCACGTGGCCGGCACGGAGAGCACGCTGAACACGTCCGTGGCCGGGTCCTTCGGCTTCGACGCGATCACGGTGGCCCTGCTCGGCCGGTCCCACCCGGTGGGCGTGCTGTTCGCGGGCCTGCTCTTCGGCGCCCTGCGCGCCGGCGGCGTGACCATGCAGACCGAGACCGGGGTGCCGGTCGACATCGTCCTCGTCGTCCAGTCCGTGATCGTGCTGCTCATCGCGGCCCCGCCGCTGGTGCGCGCCATCTTCCGGCTGCCCGCCCCGGGCGCCGCCCGCGCCCGCCGCGCCGCCGACCCCGTGACCCAGCCCGCCGTGGCCGGCGCCGCGGTGACCGGCGCAGCCGGCCACGCCGCCGCCCCGTCCACGGGCGTCCAGGAGGCCGCGGCCGCCGCCGTCGCGGACCCGCAGGCTCCGACCACCCAGCCCACGGACGCCGCCCCGACCCATCGCCCGCACGAGCAGAAGGGGGACGCCCGATGAGCGCGACCGCCGCCCGGCCCCACGCCGACGTCGTCCGCCCCGAGGCTGCCGAGCCCGCCCGGGTCGTGGTCCGGCACTGGACCACCCCGATCGCCCTGACGGTCCTGACCCTGCTGGCCCTGGCCGTCTTCGCCCTCGGCGCCCCCGAGGCGACGGCGACCTTCCGGCTCTCCACCCCGTCCGACGCCGTCGTGCTCCCGGACCTGACCGCCGACCCCGTGCTGGGCGGCTGGCTGTTCGTCGGGCTCATGGCGGCGCTCACCGTGGTGGCCTGGCTGGCGACCCTGCGCTCGGGGCGCACCCCCGGCTGGGCCGCCGCCCTGTTCGCCGTCGCCTTCGTGGCCGCGTTCCTCATCTGGGTGATCGGCTCGGCGGACAACACCACCGTGTTCCTCACCGGCCTGATCGCCGGCTCATTCGCGCTGGCCGTCCCGCTGATCTTCGGCTCGATGGCCGGCATCCTGGCCGAGCGCTCGGGCGTGGTGAACATCGCGATCGAGGGTCAGCTGCTGGCGGGCGCGTTCACGGCCGCCGTCGTCGGCACCGCCACCGGCTCGCCCTGGGCGGGCCTGGCCGCCGCCATCGTGGCCGGCGTCCTCGTGTCCTGGCTGCTCGCCGTGTTCTCGATCAAGTACCTGGTCAACCAGGTGATCGTCGGCGTCGTGCTCAACGTGCTCGTGGCCGGCCTGACGAGCTTCCTGTACTCCACCGTCCTCACGGGCGGGGACACCGAGCTCAACGCGCCGCCGCACTTCCCGAACCTGCGGATTCCGGGCCTGGCGGACATCCCCGTGCTCGGGCCCATCCTGTTCGACCAGACGATCCTGGGCTACGCGATGTACCTGCTCGTGATCGCGCTGTGGTTCGCCCTGTTCCGCACCCGCTGGGGCCTGCGCGTGCGCGCCGTGGGCGAGCATCCCAAGGCCGCGGACACCGTGGGCATCGACGTGAACCGCACGCGCTACGCCGCCGTCCTGCTGGGCGGTGCGGTGGCCGGCATGGGCGGGGCGTTCTTCACGCTCGTCTCCGCGTCGTCCTTCACCAAGGAGATGACGGCGGGCCAGGGCTTCATCGCGCTCGCGGCCGTGATCTTCGGCCGCTGGAACCCGATCGGCGCGTTCTTCGCGGCGCTGCTGTTCGGCTTCGCCACCAACATGCAGTACGTCCTGGCGATCCTCGGCACCCCGGTGCCGAGCCAGTTCATGGCGATGCTCCCGTACCTCGTCACGGTGTTCGCCGTGGCCGGCCTCGTGGGCCGCTCGCGCGGCCCGGCCGCCTCGGGCGTGCCGTACGTGAAGGAGTAGCCGTGGCGGACGGGCAGCACACGACGACGGCGCCGCGCGTGGACTGGGACCGGCTGCGGGCCGCGGCCCTGGCCGCCACGGAGCACGCCTACGTGCCCTACTCGGGGTTCCGGGTGGGCGCCGCCGCGCTCACCGACGACGGCCGCCTCGTCTCGGGCTGCAATATCGAGAACGCGTCCTACGGGCTGACGCTGTGCGCCGAGTGCGCGCTGCTGGCCGACCTGCGCATGGGCGGGGGCGGCCGACTCGCCGCGTTCGTCTGCGTGGACGGCGACGGCGTGCTCACCATGCCCTGCGGCCGCTGCCGCCAGCTGCTGTACGAGTTCCGCGCCCCCGGGCTCGTGCTGCTCACCCCGGCGGGGGAGCGGGGGATCGACGCGGTGCTCCCGGACGCCTTCGGCCCGGCCAACCTGGAGCGGGCGGACCGTCCCTGACCCGCGGCGCGCTCCCGGGCCCGCTCGCTAGAGTCGGAGGCTGACCGTCGCAGCCGTCCCCCGAGGAGACCCCCATGACCGCGCAGCCGCAGGCCGAGCCCTTCGACGCCGTCGAGGTGATCCGCACCAAGCGGGACCGGGGGACGCTGTCCCCCGAGCAGATCGACTGGGTGGTGGACGCGTACACCCGTGGCGTGGTGGCGGACGAGCAGATGTCCGCCCTGGCCATGGCGATCCTGCTCAACGGCATGGACCGCGCCGAGATCGCCCGCTGGACGGACGCGATGATCGCCTCGGGCGAGCGCATGGACTTCGGCGGGCTCACCACCCCGGACGGCCGCCCCCTGGCCACCGCGGACAAGCACTCCACCGGCGGCGTGGGGGACAAGATCACCCTGCCGCTGGCCCCCCTCGTGGCCTCCTTCGGGGTGGCCGTGCCGCAGCTGTCCGGCCGCGGCCTCGGCCACACCGGCGGCACCCTGGACAAGCTCGAGGCGATCCCCGGGTGGCGGGCCGACCTCAGCAACGAGGCGATGCTGCGCCAGCTCTCCGAGGTGGGCGCCGTGATCTGCGCGGCCGGCTCGGGCCTGGCCCCGGCGGACAAGCGCCTGTACGCCCTGCGCGACGTCACCGGTACGGTGGAGGCCATCCCGCTGATCGCCTCCTCGATCATGTCCAAGAAGATCGCCGAGGGCACCGGCGCCCTCGTGCTGGACGTCAAGTGCGGCTCGGGCGCGTTCATGAAGGACGAGGCGTCCGCCCGCGAGCTGGCCCGGACCATGGTGGACCTCGGCCGGGACGCCGGGGTGGACACCTCGGCGCTGCTCACGGACATGTCCGTGCCCCTGGGCCGGACGGCCGGCAACGCCCTCGAGGTCCGCGAGTCGGTGGAGGTGCTCGCCGGCGGCGGCCCGGCCGACGTCGTGGAGCTCACCGTGGCGCTCGCCGCCGCGATGCTCGCCGGCGCCGGGGTCACGGACGTGGACCCGGCCGAGCACCTGGCCAACGGCCGGGCGATGGACGTGTGGAACCGGATGATCGAGGCCCAGGGAGGCGACCCCCGCGCGGCCCTCCCGACGGCGGCCCACACCGAGGACGTCGTCGCGGAGACGGACGGCGTCCTCACCGAGCTGGACGCGATGGCCGTGGGCCTGGCCGCGTGGCGCCTCGGCGCCGGACGGGAGCGGCAGGGCCAGGCCGTCCAGGCCGCGGCCGGCGTCGAGTTGCACGTGCGCCCCGGTGAGCGCGTGGCCCAGGGTCAGAAGGTGCTGACCCTGCACACGGACACGCCGGAGCGCTTCGAGCGGGCGAGGGCCGCGCTCGCCGGCGGGTGGGCCGTCGGCGAGCTCGACGACGTCGACGCCCGGACCCTGCGCGAGCGCTCCGTGATCCTGGACCGGATCGGCTGACCGGATGCTCGCGTGGCTCGAGGAGGCGATCCTCCACGCCTCCGCGCAGTGGTGGGTCCTGCCGCTGACGCTGCTGCTGTGCCTGCTCGACGGAATCGTGCCGATCTTCCCGTCGGAGTCGGTGCTGGTGGCCCTCGGCGCGATCGTCCGCGACGGGCACCCGTTCTCCCTGTGGGCGCTGTGGGGGGTCGGCTTCGCGGGCGCGTTCCTGGGGGACGTGGCCGCGTACGCGATCGGCCGTGCCGTGGGCGTGGAGCGGTTCCGGTGGATGCGGCTGCGGCGGGTGCGGGCCACGGTCGAGGTCGCCCGGCACCACCTGCACAGCCACGGCGCGCTGCTGCTGTTCACCGCCCGGTTCATCCCCGGCGGCCGCGTGGCCCTGAACCTCACGGCCGGCGCCACCCGCTATCCGCCGGTGCGGTTCGTGGCGCTGGACCTGCTCTCCACGGCCAGCTGGGCCGCGTACTCGATCATGATCGCGCGCCTGACCGCGGGCTGGCTGGAGAATCCGGTGCTGCAGATCGCCGTCTCCGTGACGGGTGCCGCGCTCGTGGGCCTGCTGCTGGACCGTCTGCTCAAGGCCCTGCTGCGCCGCCGGCTGGGCTCCGGGGTGAAGGGCCTCACCCTGGCCGAGCAGGAGGCCCTGCGCTGAGCGCCCTGCCGTAGAGTGACGCCCGTGACGACGACGCAGCTTCCGGACACCGCATCCCCCTCCCCGCTCGAGGTCGACCTGGCCGTCCTGCCCAAGGTCTCCCTCCACGACCACCTCGACGGCGGCCTGCGCGTGGGCACCGTCCTCGACCTGGCCCGCGAGGCCGGCGTCGAGGTCCCCGCGGACACCGTCGAGGGCCTGGCCGAGTGGATCGCCGAGCACGCCAACGGCGAGTCCCTCGAGAAGTACCTGCAGGTCTTCGCCCTGACCACCGCCGTGATGCAGACCCGCGAGCAGCTGCGCCGCGTGGCCCGCGAGTTCGTCGAGGACCTGGTCGCCGACGGCGTCGTCTACGGCGAGATCCGCTGGGCCCCCGAGCAGCACCTGGCCGGCGGGCTGACCCTGGACGAGGCCGTCGAGGCCGTGCAGGCCGGTCTGGACGAGGCGGTCGAGGCCGCCGACGCCGCGGGCCACGTGATCCGCGTGGGACAGCTGGTCACCGCGATGCGGCACGCCGACCGGGCCCAGGAGATCGCCGAGCTGGCCGTGCGCCACCGCGAGGCCGGCGTCGTGGGCTTCGACATCGCGGGTGCCGAGGCCGGGTTCCCGCCCTCCCGCTTCGCCGACACCTTCACGTGGCTGGCCGCCCACCACCTGCCCGTCACCGTGCACGCGGGCGAGGGCGACGGCCTGGACTCCGTCCGCTCGGCCCTCGTGGACGGCCGCGCCCTGCGTCTGGGCCACGGCGTGCGCCTGGCCGAGGACATCTCGGTGGAGTACGGCGGCGTGGACGAGGACGGCGAGCAGCTGGACGAGCTGACCGGCCTCGTGGACCTGGGCGAGACCGCCGCGTGGGTGCGGGACCGGCAGATCGCCCTGGAGGTCTGCCCGTCCTCGAACCTGCAGACCGGCGCGGTGGACGCCGCGGCGGGCATCGCGGGCCATCCCATCGACCTGCTCGTGCAGCTCGGCTTCCGCGTCACCGTGAACACGGACAACCGGCTCGTCTCGGACGTGTCCCTGACCGACGAGCTCTACCTGCTCGCCGAGACCTTCGGCTACTCGCTCTCCGAACTGTTGGACCTGCAGCTCAACGCCGCCGAGGCGGCCTTCCTGTCCGTGGACGAGCGCGAGGACCTCGCCGAGATCCTCGTGGCCGGCTGGGGCGAGGTCATCTCCGGCGACGCCGTGGGCCCGGTCCTCAAGGAGCTGGACGACGAGGACGAGGACGACTGATCCTCCCGTGAGCGAGAGTGTGGACCGTCTGGTGGCGGTGGTCGAGGCCCTGCGCGACCACTGCCCCTGGACGGCTGCGCTCACCCACGCCGACCTCGCCGAGTACCTCGTGGAGGAGGCGTACGAGGCGGTGGCGGAGATCGAGACCCGCGACACCGCCGCGTGGGCCGACGTGCCCGCGCGTCGGGCCGACGGCGCGTACCCCGCCCTGGCCGCCGAGCTCGGGGACGTCCTGTTCCAGGTGGTCCTGCACGCCGCCGTCTCCCGGGCACCGGGCGCCCCGGCGGAGACGGCCGGGTTCCGCCTGGACGACGCCGCCGACGCCCTCACCGCCAAGATGATCCGGCGCAACCCGCTCGTGCTCACCCCCGAGGGCGGCCTGCGCCCGGCCGAGGAGCTCGCCGCCGTCACGCCCGAGGCCGTCGAGCTGGCCTGGGAGCGGGTCAAGGCGCGGGAGCGGGCGGCCGCGGGGCTCTCGCCCGCCGCCCCGGCCCACGACGACGGCGGCACCGGCCCGGGCCTCGACGTCGGCGACGTCCCGGCCCGGCTGCCGGCGCTGGCCGCCGCCGCGAAGGTGGTGGACCGCGCGGCTCGGCAGGAGCCGGACCCGCTCGCCGCGCACGTCCCGGCGCCGGTCGCGGAGGCGGGGGAGCGCCCGGCGGCGGGGTGGCCGGACGAGGCCGCGCTCGGGGCGGAGCTGTTCACGCTGGTGCGCCGGGCCCGGGCGGCGGGGCTGGACCCCGAACGGGCCCTGCGCGCCACGGTGGCCCGGGTGCGTGCCGGGGACTGGGCGGCGCTGCGCCCGTCCGGCTGACGCGCCGCCGCTCCGGCCCGGCCGCAGTCCCGACCGCGCCCCAGCGACATCGCAGCAGGGGGGAACGGCGGTCTTGTCGCCGGCGCGCGGCCGACCGGAACCTGAGGTCCCCGCTAGGCTGAGGCCGTGTCCACGCCGCGGGCACGACTTCCGACTTCGATTGAAGGAGACCCGTCCATGGCCCTGATCGACGCCATCCACGCTCGCGAGATCCTCGACTCGCGCGGCAACCCCACCGTCGAGGTGGAGGTCCTGCTGACCGACGGCTCCCTGGGCCGCGCGGCCGTGCCCTCGGGCGCGTCCACCGGCGAGTTCGAGGCGGTCGAGCGCCGTGACGGGGACAAGAAGCGCTACGGCGGCAAGGGTGTGCTGGACGCCGTCGCCGCCGTCGAGGGCATCGCGGAGGAGCTCGAGGGCGAGTTCGCCGCGGACCAGCGCGCCGTGGACCGTGCGATGCGGGACCTGGACGGCACCCCCAACAAGGGCAAGCTGGGCGCGAACGCGATCCTGGGCGTGTCCATGGCCGTCGCCGCGGCCGCCGCGCAGGCCTCCGACCTCATGCTCTACAAGTACCTGGGCGGCCCGAACGCCCACGTGCTGCCCGTGCCGATGATGAACATCCTCAACGGCGGCGCCCACGCGGACTCCAACGTGGACATCCAGGAGTTCATGATCGCCCCGATCGGCGCCCCGTCCTTCCGTGAGGCCCTGCGCTGGGGCACCGAGGTCTACCACGCCCTGAAGACCGTGCTGCAGGAGAAGGGCCTGTCCACCGGCCTGGGCGACGAGGGCGGGTTCGCCCCGTCCCTGGAGTCCAACCGCGCCGCCCTGGACCTCATCGCCGAGGCCGTGACGAAGGCCGGCTACCGCCTGGGCGAGGACATCGCGCTGGCGCTGGACGTCGCCTCCTCCGAGTTCTTCGACAAGGGCTCCTACACCTTCGAGGGCCAGCAGCGCTCCGCCGAGGAGATGGCCGCCTACTACACCGAGCTGGTGGACAACTACCCGATCGTCTCCATCGAGGACCCGCTCGACGAGGACGACTGGGACGGCTGGCAGCACCTGACGGCGCAGCTGGGCGATCGCGTCCAGCTGGTGGGCGACGACCTGTTCGTCACCAACGTGGAGCGGCTGCAGCGCGGCATCGACGAGAAGGCCGGCAACGCCCTGCTCGTGAAGGTCAACCAGATCGGCTCCCTGACCGAGACCTTCGACGCGATCTCCCTGGCCCAGCGCCACATGTTCCACTGCATGATCTCGCACCGCTCGGGCGAGACCGAGGACACGTTCATCGCGGACCTCGCGGTGGCCACCAACGCCGGCCAGATCAAGACCGGCGCCCCGGCCCGCTCGGACCGCGTGGCCAAGTACAACCAGCTGCTGCGCATCGAGGAGGACCTGGCCGACGCCGCCGTCTACGCGGGCCGCTCCGCCTTCCCGCGCTTCCGCGGCTGACCGTCCCGACGACGACGCGCGGGCCCGCCCGGATCCTTCCGGGCGGGCCCGCGCCCGTCCCGGGGGCGGCCAGGAGCCTGCCAGGGGCGGGCAGTAGGCTGTGAGGGTCCCCGCCACGCGTCCGAAGGAGTCCGCGATGAGTCCGCGCCGCCCCCGCGTGCCCCGTGTCGACCCGACGACGGGCGCCCCGCGCCGGCCCGCCGTCGCGGCCCCGGCGGCCCCGACGACGGCCTCCCCGCAGGCGGACGCGCCCACGCCGACCCCTGAGGCCACCACGCCGACGCCCGCGGCGACGGACGCCGAGGTCATCGACCTGCACAGCGTCCAGGAGCGCCGCCAGGCCGGTCACCACGGACACTTGGACGGGCACCCGGACGCGGACCGGGCCGACACGGCCCCCGCCGAGGACACCGCCGCCCCCGCGTCCCCGTCGGCACCCCCGCGCCGGACGGCGCCGGTCCGCCCGGCCGGGCGTCGGCCCCGGCCCGCCCCCCGCCGCGCCGCATCGGCCGCCGCCACGGCCGCCCGCCGTCGGGCCCCGCTGCCGGAGCCGGTGCCGGCCCGGCAGATCACGGGCCGCGCGCTCATCGTCGTCGCCGTGCTGCTGGTGGCCGCCGTCCTGGTGGCGCCCACGCTGCGCGCGTTCCTGAACCAGCAGCTGGAGATCTCGGCCGCGCGCGAGGAGATCGCCGCCATGCAGGCTCAGCGCGAGGACTACGAGCGGCGGATCCAGCTGTGGGACGATCCCTCCTACGTGACCCAGCAGGCGCGTGAGCGTCTCGAGCTGGTCATGCCGGGGGAGACCCTGTACTCCGTGACGGGGCGGCCCTCCGAGACCGAGACCGACACCGAGGCCGAGGACACGCCCGCCGCCGGCGCGGACGAGACCGTCAACACCCGCCTGCCGTGGGCCGAGGGCCTGTGGGACTCGGCCGTCCGCGCCGGGCTCGAGTGAGTCCCGCGTCCCGCCCCCGCCCGCACCGCCCCCGCACCCCTGAGGACACCATGACCGTCAGCCCCCGCCCCGCCCAGGACCGCACCGTCACCGAGAAGGACCTGGACACCCTGTCCCGCCAGCTCGGCCGCCCGGTCCGGGACGTCGTGGAGATCGGCGCCCGCTGCGTGTGCGGCAACCCCCTCGTGGCCACCACCGCGCCGCGCCTCTCCAACGGCATCCCGTTCCCCACGACCTTTTACCTGACGCACCCCGTGCTGACGGCGGCGGTCTCGCGCGTGGAGGCGGACGGGGAGATGGCGCGCATGAACGACCGCCTCGCCCAGGACCCCGTGCTCGCCGCCGCGCACCGCGCCGCGCACGAGGCCTACATCGCCGAGCGGGACCGGGTCGGGGCCGAGGCCGGCACGGGGCCCGTCCCGGAGATCGCCGGGGTCTCGGCCGGCGGCATGCCCGAGCGCGTGAAGTGCCTGCACGCCCTCGTGGGCCACGCGCTCGCGGCCGGGCCGGGGGTGAACCCGCTCGGTGACGAGGCGATCGCCCTGGTGGCCCCGTGGTGGACGCCCGAGGTCTGCGCGTGCGAGGGCGCGTGGGACGAGGACGCGGCGGTGCCCACGAAGGACCTCTCCCGGCACGTGAAGCACCTCGAGCGCGTCGCCGCGCTCGAGGAGGTCACGGTGGCCGGCGTGGACTGCGGCACGAACTCCATCCGCCTGCTGATCTCCCGGCCGGCCGGGACGGATGAGACCACCGGGGCCGGGGCCGATCCGGCGGCGCCGCTGGCCGACGTCGTGCGTGAGATGCGCGTGGTGCGCCTGGGCGAGGGCGTGGACGCCACCGGCGCGTTCTCCGACGCCGCGCTGGAGCGCACCTTCGCGGCGGTCGAGGAGTACGCCCGCCTGGTCCAGCGCCACCACGCCGGCCGGGTCCGGTTCGTGGCCACCTCCGCCAGCCGGGACGTCTCCAACCGGGCCGCGTTCGTCGACGGCGTCCGGGAGCGGCTCGGCGTCGAGCCGGAGGTCGTCTCGGGCGCCGAGGAGGCCGGCCTGTCCTTCGCGGGCGCCGTCTCCGCCGTCGAGACCGCGGACCTGGGCCCGGAGGACCTCGTGCTCGTCGTGGACCTCGGCGGCGGCTCCACCGAGCTGGTCGTCGGCACGCCCGCGGGCGAGGTCGTGGGCGCGGTCAGCCTGGACATGGGCTGCGTGCGGTTCACCGAGCGTCATCTGCGCTCCGACCCCCCGACGTCGGATGAGGTCACCGCGGCCCGCGCAGACGCGCTCCGTCTCCTCGACGACGCCGCCGCCCGCCTGCCGCTGGAACGCGTGGCGCGCGTGGTCGGCGTGGCCGGCTCGGTGACCACCGTGACCGCCGAGGCCCTCGGGCTCAGCACGTACGAGCCCGAGGCCATCCACGGTGCGCGCCTGCCGATCGCCGAGTTCCGCGCGGCGGCGGAGGGCCTCGTGGCGGCGACCCGGGCCGAACGCGCCGAGCGGGGGTTCATGCACCCGGGACGGGTGGACGTGATCGGCGCGGGCGCGCTGCTGTGGAGCACCGTCCTGGAGCGGGTGGCCGAGGTCGCGGGCGTCACCGAGGCCTGGGCGAGCGAGCACGACATCCTGGACGGGATCGTGCTCTCGCTGCGGTCCTGACCACGACGGCGGAGAGTGGAGGGGCCGGGCCCGTGCGTGCGTAGACTGGCGGTATGTCTCTCACCCCTGAACTGTCTCCCAAGCCGCGCCTGCTGATCGTCGGCGGCGGCTACGCCGGGTTCCATGTCGCCCGCGAGCTGCAGAAGAAGGTCGCCGAGCGCGGCGGCGTCGTGACCGTCGTCGACCCCCGCCCGTACATGACGTACTACCCGTTCCTGCCCGAGGTCGTGGGCGGCCACATCGAGGGCCGCCACGTGAACGTGGACCTGCAGACGCACCTCAAGGACGCCGAGGTCGTCCGCGGCGCCGTCGTGTCCGTGGACCACGCCGGCCGCACCGCCGTGGTGCGCGGCGAGGGCGGCGACGAGTTCGAGATCCCGTACCAGGACATCGTGATGACCGCGGGCGCCGTGACCCGCGTGTTCCCGATCCCGGGTCTGGGCGAGCAGGGCATCGGTCTGCGCTCGGTCGAGGAGGCCGTCCAGCTGCGCAACCAGATCCTGGAGCGCCTGGACGCCGGTTCCCTGATGACGGACGCCGAGGAGCGCAAGCGTGCCCTGACCTTCGTGGTGGTGGGCGGCGGCTTCGCCGGGATCGAGGCCATCGCGGAGATGGAGAACCTCATCCGCAACGCCGTGGAGCGCAACGAGCGCCTCTCCCAGTCGGAGATCCGGATCGTCCTCGTCGAGGCCATGGGCCGCATCATGCCCGAGGTCTCCGAGGAGCAGGCCCAGGGCGTGGTGGAGCACCTGAAGGACCGCGGCATCGAGGTCCTGCTCAACACCTCGCTGGGCGACGCCACGGACGGCGTCATGAAGCTCGTGGCCATGCCCTCCAAGGAGGAGGCGGAGACCTTCGCGGCGGACACCCTCGTGTGGTGCGCCGGCGTGGTGGCCAACTCCGTGGTCAAGAGCACCGACTTCCCGGTGGACGACCGCGGCCGCGTGGAGGCCACCCCCACCCTGCAGATCAAGGACGGCGAGGCCGGCGCGCTCGAGGGTGCGTGGGCCTGCGGCGACGTCTCCGCCGTGCCGGACCTGACCGGGGCCGGCCCGGGCGGCTTCTGCGTCCCGAACGCCCAGCACGCCATCCGTCAGGCCAAGCGTCTGGCCGCCAACTACATGGCCGTGCGCCACGGCAAGGGCGAGGTGCAGGAGTACGTGCACAAGTCCCTGGGCACCGTGGCGGGGCTGGGCTTCGGCCGCGGCGTGGGCAACCCGCTGGGCACCAAGATCGCCGGCATCCCGGCGTTCCTGGCCCACCGCGGCTACCACGGCTACGCGATGCCCACCCTGGAGCGGAAGTTCCGCATCCTGTCCGGCTGGGTCGCCGAGACCCTGTTCGGCCGTGACTCCACCTCGGTGGCGGGCCTGGACACCCCGTTCAACCCGTTCCGCCGCGCCGCGGGCGTCGAGCTCGAGCCCGGCCGCTTCGAGCGGCAGCGGGCCCTCGAGTCCTCGAAGGGCTGATCCCGCAGCCAGCGGGCCGCCGGCCCCGTCCGAGCGCATCGGGCGGGGCCGGCGTCGTCCGCACCCGGGCCCGCGTCCACGGGCCCGCCACGCCCCCGTGGCCCAACTGGCAGAGGCGGCCGACTTAAAATCGGCGTGTTGCGGGTTCGAGTCCCGCCGGGGGCACCACGCGTCTCCCCGCGCGCCTCGCTTCTGCGCCCACCGTGAACAGCCGGTGAACCGGCGCGGATCCACGCTCCGGCCCCGCGCGCGGACGCAGACATCCCGATAGGATCGTGCTGAACCCCGGGGCACGAGCGCTGCTCACTGCGGCGGCGTGCGACCGGGCCGACTCGACCCGAAGGAGCGAGCCGTGGCGAATCCGGTCATGAACTCTCAGAACTTCCAGCAGCAGATGCAGGGCGGCGGACAGGCGCAGCCCGGTTGGTACCAGGGCGGGCAGCAGTCCGCGCAGTCCCCGTACGGCCAGCAGCAGAGCCCGTACGGCCAGGCCCAGGCGTTCGGCGCCGGCCAGGCGGCCCAGCAGTACGCGCACCAGCAGTCCATGGAGGACGCCTTCCGCGCGCCCTCCGCCGGCCCGGAGCAGACCGGCCGGATGACCTTCAACGACGTCGTCGGCAAGACCGGCCTGATGCTCGTGCTCGTCGTGGTGGCGGGCGCCGTGGGCTGGTTCTCGCCGGGCCTGATGATCATCGGCGCGATCGCCGGCCTCGTCCTCGGCCTGGTCAACTCGTTCAAGCGCGAGCCCTCCCCCGTGCTGATCATGCTCTACGCCCTGGCCGAGGGCCTGTTCCTCGGCGGCATCTCCGCCGTGTTCGAGGCGTCCTACCCGGGCATCGTGGTGCAGGCCGTGCTCGGCACCCTCTCCGTGTTCGCGGTGATGCTGGCCCTGTACACCTCGGGCAAGTTCCGCCCCACCCCGCGCATGACCAAGATCGTCATGACGGCCATGCTGGGCTACCTCGTGTTCATGCTCGTCAACCTGGTCCTGACCTGGACGGGCATCGCGAACCTGCGCACCGGCGGCCTCGGCCTGATCATCGGCGCGCTCGCCGTGCTTCTCGCGGCGTACTCGCTGACCATGGACTTCGAGATGGCCGCCGTGGGCGTGAAGAACGGCGCCCCGCAGAAGTACTCCTGGTCCGTCGCGTTCGGCCTGACCGTGACCCTGGTCTGGCTGTACATCGAGATCCTGCGCATCCTCTCCATCCTGCGCAGCAACGACTGACCCGTCCGTCCCGTCTCCGCACGGAGACCCGCACCGCCGCCCCGGTCCTGCACAGGCCGGGGCGGTCTGCGTCCGCGAGGGCGTAGATTGAGGGGGTCCCTCGCCGTCACCCAGGAGGTCCCGTGACCGAGACCAGCGACCTGCCCGCCTTCGGGGCCCCGGACGCCACCGGCACCCAGCACCGCCTGCACCGCGGGTCCGCGGAGGCCGTCGTCGTCGGCCTGGCCGGTGCCCTGCGCAGGTACCGCGTGTCCGGCGTGGACCTCACCGAGCCGTACGGCCCGGACGTGGTCCCGCCCGCCGCCAACGGCATCCAGATGAGCCCCTGGCCGAACCGCGTCGCCGGCGCCCGCTGGATCCTGGACGGCGTCGAGCAGCGCCTGGACGTCACCGAACCCGCGCGCGGCCACGCCAGCCACGGCCTGCTGCGCAACACCCACTTCGTCACCGAGACGTTCTCCGCCCACGCGGTGACCCTGCGCGGTGAGATCCACCCCCAGCACGGCTGGCCGTTCCGGCTCACCCACCGCGTCACGTACGAGCTCGAGGCGGACGGCGGCCTCACCGTCACCGCCGAGGTGCAGAACCACACGGACGCCACCGTGCCCGTGGCGGTCGGCTCCCACCCGTTCCTGCGGATCGGGGACGTCCCGACGGCGGAGCTGAGCCTGCGCGTGCCCGCGGACGCCTGGATCCGCACGGGGGAGGACCTCATCCCCGTGGAGACCCTGCCGGTGGACGGCACCGACCTGGACTTCCGCCGCGGCCGGGCCGTGGGCGAGGCCGCCCTGGACGTGTGCTTCACCGGCCTGACCCCGGACGCCGACGGCCGGCACCGCCAGACCCTGCTCGCCGCGGACGGCCGCGCCGTGACCCTGTGGACCGACCACGCGTTCGCCTACACCCACGTCTTCGTCACGGACCGGCTGCCCGGCCGTGACACGGCACTCGCGGTGGAGCCGCTCACCGCTCCCGCGGACGCCCTGAACTCGGGGGAGGGCCTGCACCGGCTCGCCCCGCACGCCCGCTGGAGCGTCCAGTGGGGTCTGACCCCCCATGTCCCCGACCACCCACACGAGGAGGATCGCGCGTGAGCTCGACCCTGGCGGCCCAGACCAAGATCAACAAGGACGTGCCCTATGGGCTGACGGTGGCCGCAGCCTGGTCCTGGCGGCTGGTGGCCGTCGTCATCGGCGTCGGCGTCGTGGTGTACCTGCTCAGCTTCGTGAGCCTCGTGCTGATCCCCATCCTGGTGGCCGCGCTGCTGGCCACCCTGCTGGCCCCGGTGTACCAGGCGATGCGGCGCATCAAGGTGCCGGGCGTCGCGGCCGCCCTGCTGTGCGTGCTGCTGTTGGTCGTCGTCGTGGTGGGCCTCATGGGGCTCGCCGGTCAGCAGATCGTCCAGGGCTTCGCCCAACTGGGCGACCAGCTGGGCCAGGCCGTCGACGACGCGATCGCCTGGCTGGCCGGCGTGGGCGTGGAGATCCCCCGTTCCGGTGCCGGGCTGGAGGGCCTGTGGCAGACGCTGCGGGACAACTCCACCACGGTCATGAACAGCGCCGTCTCGTTCGGCTCCACGGCCGTCAACATCGGTGCGGGCCTGTTCATCGCCCTGTTCTCCCTGATCTTCTTCCTCTACGACGGCGACCGCATCTGGCGCTTCCTGCTGATCTTCGTGCCGAAGGCGCACCGGGCCACCGTGGGCCGCGCGGGCCGCTCGGGCTGGCAGTCGCTCGGCTCCTACGTGCGGGTCCAGATCTTCGTGGCGTTCATCGACGCCGTCGGCATCGGCATCGGCGCCCTGATCCTGGGGGTGCCGCTGGCCATCCCGCTGGCCGTGCTCGTGTTCCTGGCCTCGTTCATCCCGATGATCGGCGCCACCCTGACCGGCGCGATGGCGGTGCTCCTGGCGCTGATGTCCAACGGCCTGGTCAACGCGCTGCTCATGCTGGGCGTGGTGCTGCTCGTGCAGCAGATCGAGTCGAACGTCCTGCAGCCGCTCGTGATGGGCAAGGCCGTCGCGCTGCACCCGCTGGCCGTGTTCCTGGCCGTCGCCGCCGGCTCCACCGTCCTCGGTCTGGCGGGCGCCGTGTTCGCCGTGCCGGTGCTGGCCTTCGTGAACAGCTTCGTCCGCGCCCTCACCGCCGACACTCCCGAGGAGCTCACGGAGCGGACGGACCACGCCCTCGAACCGGGCGGCGCGGAGGACGAGACGGCCGGCTCCCACCGGGACCGCCCCTCGACGCACGAGGACGCCGCCCTCGCCTCCGAGGCCGACGCGGGCACCCGGCACGGGGACGACGCCTGATGGGCGCGGCGCAGGCCACGAACACCCCGGACCGGACCGTCCCGACGCCGTCGCCCCGGTGGGTGCGGCCCGCCGACGGTCCGCCGGCCCCGGCAGAGCTGCCCGTCACCCTCGAGGAGATCGAGCGGGCGCGCGAGACGCTGCGCGGGATCGCCGAGCTCTCCCCGCTGCAGCACTCCCGGGCGCTCTCCCGGGCCGTGGGCACGGACGTGCACCTGAAGTGCGAGAACCTGCAGCGGGCCGGCTCGTTCAAGGTCCGCGGCGCCTACGTGCGGATGGCGCAGCTGAGCGAGGAGGAGCGCGGCCGCGGCGTCGTGGCCGCATCGGCCGGCAACCACGCCCAGGGCGTCGCCCTCGCGGCCGCCAAGCTCGGCATCCGCGCCCGCATCTTCATGCCGCACGGCGTGGCCCTGCCCAAGCTGCAGGCCACCCGGGACCACGGTGCCGAGGTCGTCCTGCACGGCTCCACCGTGGATGAGTCCCTCGCCGAGGCGCAGCGGTGGGCCACGGAGACCGGTGCCGTGTTCATCCCGCCGTTCGACGACCCGGCCGTCATCGCGGGCCAGGGCACCGTCGGCCTCGAGATCCTCGACGTGCTGCCGGACGTGGACACCGTGATCATGGGCATCGGCGGCGGGGGGCTCATCGCCGGCACGGCCGTGGCCCTCAAGGAGGCCGCCCGGCGTCGTGGGCGCACGGTGCGCGTCATCGGCGTGCAGGCGGCCACCGCCGCCGCGTTCCCCGGCTCCCTCGAGGAGGGCCGCGTCCAGGTGCTGGAGAGCGTGTCCACCATCGCGGACGGCATCGCCGTCGGCAGGCCCGGGGCCCTGCCGCTGCGGATCGCCGCCGAGCTGGTGGACGCCGTCGTGACCGTCACGGACGACGAGATCGCCGCCGCCCTCGTCCACCTCCTCGAGCGCTCCAAGCTCGTCGTGGAGCCGGCGGGCGCCGTCGGGGTGGCCGCCCTGCTGGCGGGCCGCACGGCGGACCTGGGCTTCGAGCTCGGCACCACCGCAGTGATCCTCTCCGGCGGGAACATCGATCCGATGCTCATGCTGAAGTCCATCCAGGCCGGACTGTCGGCCGCGGGGCGCTATATGACCGTGCGCATCCCGCTGCGGGACCGCCCGGGCGAGCTGGCCACGATCTCACGGATCATCGCGGACACGGACGCCAACGTGGTGCGCGTGGACCACACCCGCGTCGGCCCGGAGCTGTCCATGGGCGGCGTGCACATCACGATCGACATGGAGACCCGCGGCGCCGAGCACTCCGCCCAGGTCCTGGAGGCGCTGCGCGGGGCCGGCTACAGCCCGGCCCCGCTGCCCTGACCGGGCCGGCTCAGGCCACGGAGCCGGCGGCGGCCGCGGTGATGGTGCCGCAGGTCCCGCCCACCGCGCGGCGCACGGCCTGGACCAGGAGGTCCGCGCGCGTCAGCGTCTCGATGCGACGGACCATCTCGCGACGGTCATAGCGCTCGTGGGCGCCCGGCAGCAGGCGCCGGGCCAGGTTGAGGTGCTGCAGCACGCCGAGCAGGAGCACGTCCTCGTCGGAGGGCTCTGCCTCGTCCAGGACGACGGCGGTCAGGTGCGCGAGCAGCTCGGCGCGCTCGGTGCCGCGGGGGACGTGCCGGGTGGCCAGGAAGGCCTTGCGCTCGGTGAGGCGGCCGGTCTCGGTCAGATGGGCGACGACGGCCTTGCGCAGGTCCGGCTTGCCGGCCGCCACGGTGGCCACGAGCGGTCGGCCGGCCAGGGCGTCGACCTGTCCGAGGGAGGAGTCCAGGACGGGGTCGCCGGTGGTGCCGGCCGCGGTCACGAGCACGCGGGCCCGGTCCACGGGGACGTCCTCGAGGGTCACGATCCCGGCGGAGCGGTGGTCGGCCAGCGCGGCGGCCGCAAGGGCCACGCGGTGGTGGGAGGGGCTCTCGGAGAGCCCGTCCTCGCGGGTGAGCAGCAGGTGCGCCTTCTCGACGGTCAGCATGGGGCCAGAGTAGCAACGGGGGCGCGGTGGGACCCGGGACGGACGACGGCCGCGGCCCCTGGAGGGGACCGCGGCCGTCGTCGGAGTCGGGGTCGGTCAGCCGGAGTAGGGCTGGACGTCCTTGACCTCGACCTTGATGTCCTTGCCGTTCGGGGCGGTGTAGGAGACCTTGTCGCCCTTCTTGGCACCGTTGATGGCCTCGCCGAGCGGGGAGCGCTCGGAGTAGACCTCGAGCGACTCGTCGTCCGCGGCGATCTCGCGGTTGCCGAAGAGGAACGTCATCTCGTCGCCGGCGACGACGGCGGTCACCACGGTGCCCGGGTGCACGGCGCCGTCGTTCTCGGCGGCCTCGCCGACGCGGGCGGTCTCGAGCAGGTGCTTCAGCTCGGCGATGCGGCCCTCGTTCTTGGACTGCTCCTCGCGGGCGGCGTGGTAGCCGCCGTTCTCCTTGAGGTCGCCCTCATCGCGCGCGGCCTCGATGCGCTCGATGATCTCCTGGCGACCGGGGCCGGAGATGTGCTCGAGCTCCTTGGAGAGGCGGTCGTACGCCTCCTGGGTCAGCCACGGGGCGTCGGACTGGCTGGTGGTCATGCTCTGTTCCGCCTTTCTGTCTCGGGTGATGCGGAGTCCGGGGCGCGGCGCACCGTATCCGGTGCGCGATCCGCGTCCGGCGGACGCGCCCGCATGCGAAAGACCCCGCCGACCAGGAGGACGCGCGTGACCCGAGGGCTCCGTGCGACGCCTGCCTGACTCACCGGCGGGGCGGGAATGCTCCGACGAGTCTATCCGGGCGGCGTGCGTCACACCAAAGGCGGCCGCTACGCCGAGGGCGGAGCGGCCGGGAGGGCTCAGACCTTGCGGCAGGTCTCGACGATGCCGGAGTCGCCCCGCACCACGGTGCGCACGTCCACGGTGTAGCGCTGCTGCGCGTCCGAGGGGGAGTCCCGCCGGTCGGCCGGCAGGGTCTCCAGGCGGACGGTGCGGAAGCCGACGGGGGCGGCGTGGGAGTCGGTGACGAGCACATCGCACTCGGCCTGCACGCCCTCCGGGACGGAGGCCTGGAAGGTGACGGTCGCGTGGCCGTCGTCCTCGATGGTGAAGCCGACGTCCTTGTACTCGATGGCGCCCACGGACATGTTCAGGCCGATCCACACGGACAGCAGCACGGCCACGACCAGCCCGAGCCCGCCGAGGCCCGCCCACAGCCGACGACGGTCCGGACGCGTGTGGTCCGTGCCGTACCGGTTGGCTAGTGTGGGGTCCTGCGCGCGGACCGCGGGGGCGTGGTGGGACATCCCCTCCACCCTAGCCGCTGCCCGCCGCCGGAGGCCGATAAGGACGTCGGCCCAGCCCCCTCACGCCGTCGCCCCCGCGGCGGCCCCGCCATCCGGACAGGAGTGTGCGATCCCCGTGGCCGATCAGACCCCCCAGGCCCAGCCCGCCGCAGGCACCGCCCTGCCGCCCTCCACCGGGCTGCGCCTCATGGCGGTGCACGCCCACCCGGACGACGAGTCCTCGAAGGGGGCCGGCACCATGGCCGCCTACGCGGCGGCCGGGGCCGAGGTCATGGTCGTCACGTGCACCGGCGGCGAGGCCGGCACCCTGCTCAACCCGTCGTTCGGGGACACCACCCGGGCCGACCGGGACATCGCGGCCGTGCGCCGCGAGGAGATGGCGGAGGCCGCGCGCATCCTCGGCATCCGGCACGCCTGGCTCGGCTTCCTCGACTCGGGCCTGCCCGAGGGGGATCCGCTGCCGGCCCTCCCGGCGAACTGCTTCGCCGAGATCCCGCTCCGGGATGCGGCGGCCCCGCTGATCTCGCTCGTGCGCCGGTTCCGCCCGCACGTGCTCATCTCTTACGACGAGGTCGGCGGCTACCCCCACCCGGACCACCTGCAGGCCCACGCCGTGACGATGGAGGCGTACCGGGCCGCGGGCCTCGCCGACGAGTACCCCGAGGCCGGGCCCGCCTGGGAGGTCTCGAAGGTCTACTACGACTGCGGCTTCAACCCGCGGAAGTTCCGCACGATGGCCGCGGTGGCCGAGGCCGACGGCGAGGACGTGCCGTTCGCCCGACGCCTGATGATGTTCGACGCGATGGACGCGATGCGCGAGGTGCTGCGCCGCCGCGAAGCCGGGGAGGACGTGCCCGACCCGGAGGTCATCCCGCCGTGGGTCACCGCGGACCACGACGTCACCACGCAGGTGGACGTCACCGGCTTCCTCGACGAGCGCGACGCCGCCCTGCGGGCGCATCGCACCCAGATCGACCCCGACGGCATGTTCTTCGACGCCCCCCATGATCTGCAGCGGCGCGCCTGGCCGTGGGAGGACTTCGCGCTGATCGACTCGCGCGTGCCCTCCGAGCTGCCGGAGCACGACCTCTTCGCCGGCCTGCGCTGAGCCGACCCGGCTCGGGCCGTGCGGCCGGGGCCGGTAGAGTGGGGCGGCGTGACACCCCTGTCTGGCCTTCCCCTCGTCCTCACCGCGCTCGCGGCCGCGAGCCCCGCGCCGGTGCCCGCCGTCCCGGAGCCGACGCTGCGCCCCGGGCTCGAGGAGGCGGAGGTCACCCCCGGCATCGAAGGGTTCCTGTTCACCGCGCTCATGGTGGTCATGGCGATCATCGTCTTCCGCGTCATGGTCCGCTCCGTGCGCCGCGTCCAGCAGCGCTCCCCGCAGGCCGAGGCCATGCTCGTGGAGCGCCATCAGCAGCACCTGCCGGACGAGGCGCGCGCGGGCGGCGAGCACCTGGACGCGGACTCCGAGGACCGGCTGCGCCGCCTGCAGGAGAAGTACCCCGGCTACCTCCAGGAGCCGGCCCCGGAGCCCCAGGCCCCGGACACCGGACGCGACTGACCGCCGTCGGGCCCGGGCACGCTCAGGCGCCGCCCGGGACTCGACGCCCAACCCTTGAGGCCCGCAGACGCGCCGCTACGTCCCTGCCGTAGCGGCGCGTCTGCGGGCCTCGGCGCTGCCCGGCGGGGCGCAGACCCCCGTCCCCGCCACCCTCAGGCGACGACGAGCACCGCCCGATAGATGGCGACGGCGTGGCACACGAAGCCGGCCACCGTGAAGGCGTGGAACAGCTCGTGGAAGCCGAACCACTCGCGGTGGATCGTGGGGGCCTGCAGCGCGTAGAAGACCGCGCCCGTGATGTACGCGACGCCGCCGGCCACGATCAGCCACCCCGCCGCCGCATCCGCGGCGAAGAAGTCGCCCAGGTACAGCAGCGCCGCCAGCCCGAGCACCACGTACACCGGCGTGTAGAGCCAGCGCGGGGCATCCGTCCACAGCACCCGGAACGCGACGCCGGCCACGGCCCCCACCCACACCAGGGTGAGCAGCACCCGCGCCCGGTCCGGAGCCAGCAGGGCCAGGGAGAGCGGCGTGTAGGTGCCGGCGATGACCAGCATGATGTTCGTGTGGTCCAACCGCTTGAGGACACGGGAGACCACCTCGTTCCACTGCACCAGGTGGTACGTCGCCGAGACCGCGAACAGCAGCAGGCCCGTCACGGTGTAGACCGCGCTGGCCCACCGCAGCGTCGCGGTCGGCGCGAGCACGATGAGCACGATGCCGGCCGCCAGCGTCAGCGGCGCCATGACCGCGTGGATCCAACCGCGCAGTCGGGGCTTGTACAGCGGATGGTCGGGGTCGCGGATGCGCTCGATGCGCCAGCGCAGGCGACGGGCGGCGTCGGTCTCGCGGAGGGGTGTCACAGGGTCCATGCCTCCATTGTCGTCGGTCGGCCCGGGGCCGGGGCACGGGATGGTCGCTGTGTGCCGCGCGCGTATCCTGGAGGCTCGCAGGACCGTCCGAGAGGGGAGCGCGCCGTGGGTCGACCCGAGGCCTTCTACCGCCTGTACGAGCGGCGGCTGACGCGCGGCCTGGACCCGGAGCGCCTGCCACGGCACATCGGCGTGCTGGTGGACGGCAACCGTCGCTGGGCCCGCGCGTTCGGGGCGTCCACGCAGCAGGGCCACCAGGCCGGCGCTGAGCGCATCCTCGACTTCATCGGCTGGTGCGACGAGGCCGGCATCCCCGTGGTCACGCTCTACATGCTCTCCACCGAGAACCTGCGGCGTCCGGCGGAGGAGCTCGCCCCGCTCCTGGAGATCATCCAGACGACGGCGGAGCGCCTCGCCCAGTCGGCCGAGGGCCGCGCCCCCGTGTGCGTGCAGCCGGTCGGCGCGGTGGACCTGCTCCCCGAGCCCATGGCGCGACGGCTCGCCGAGGTGGCCGAACAGACCAAGGGCCACGACGGCGTGCACGTGAACGTGGCCGTGGGCTACGGGGGCCGCCAGGAGATCCTCGACGCCGTGCGCGAGCTGCTGCGGGACGAGCACGCCCTGGGCCACAGCGCGGCGGAGGTGGCCGAGTCCGTCACCGTCGAGCAGATCGCGGACCGGCTCTACACGCGCGGCCAGCCGGACCCGGACCTGGTCATCCGCACGTCCGGGGAGCAGCGGCTCTCCGGGTTCCTGCTCTGGCAGTCCGCGTACTCGGAGTTCTACTTCTGCGAGGCCATGTGGCCCGCGTTCCGCAAGGTCGACTTCCTGCGTGCCTTGCGCGACTACGGCAGCCGTCAGCGCCGGTTCGGCACCTGACGGTCGGCGCGGCCCCACCACAGGCCCAGCAGCACCCCGACGACGGCCCCGGCCAGGTGGCCGGTCCACGAGATGCCGGGGGCCGGCAGCAGGCCGATCAGGCTCGAGCCCAGGTGCGTGAGCGCGACGAGCACGGAGACGACGACCGCCCCGATCCGCCGCACCGCGATCCCGTAGACGATCAGGAACGCGATCAGCGCGTACACGATCCCGGAGGCGCCGATGTGCACGCCCGGGGTGCCGATCACCCAGGTCAGCAGGCCCGATCCCAGCCAGGCGCAGACGAGCAGGGCCACCGGTCGGCGCGAGACCAGGGCGGCCAGCGGACCGAGGACGAGCAGCGCCGTCGTGTTGCCGATCAAGTGGGCCCAGCCGGCGTGCAGCACGGGGGAGAACAGGACCCCGTCCAGGCCCTCGAGGCGTCGCGGGATCAGCCCCACGCCGGGGATGATCACCCGGCCGAGGAAGATCAGCACGAACTGCGCGACCCACATGGCCGCGATCAGCACGGCGGTGGGCGCGACGGCGCCCAGCAGGCGGCCGCCGGCGCGCTCGGCCAGGGTCGGGGCGGGGGCCGGGCCGCCCGGCAGATCGGGCAGGCCGGGGGACGGGCGGTGCATGCTCAAGGGCCCTCCTGGGGACGGGGAGCGGGCGGCCGTCGGGACGTCGGCGGCGCGTCTCCAGTGTAGAGAGCACTGGCCCTCGGGGACCGTGGCGGGGCCCGGACGGACCGTCACCGCGACTTCATCCCGGGTTCACCGTGCCGGGCCCCGGCGGACGACGCCGCTTCCTAGCGTGGCCCGTGGGCGGACCCCCGCCCACATGGTTCACCGGCACAGGAGGCAGACATGGTGGCAGAGCTCGTGGAGCACGCGCAGACCCGGCAGGAGCCGCCGAGCCGGCCGGGCCAGGCGCGCGCCGAGGCGGGGCCGGCGGAGGCGACCGGCCTGCGGACCTACGTGGTGGACACGTCCGTGCTGCTCTCGGACCCGCGCGCCCTGCTGCACTTCGCCGAGCACGAGGTGGTCCTGCCGCTCGTGGTGGTCTCGGAGCTCGAGGCCAAGCGCGCCGACCCCGACCTCGGCTACTACGCGCGCACGGCCCTGCGCCTGCTCGACGACCTGCGCGGCCGCCACGGCGCGCTGGACCAGCCCGTGCCGATCACCCCCGAGGGCGGCACGCTGCGGATCGAACTGAACCACGTATCCGTGGACGTGCTGCCCCTGGGCATCCGCGGCACGGACAACGACTCCCGCATCCTCGCCGTCGCGAAGGCGCTCGCGGACGAGGGCGCCACGGTCACGGTCGTGTCCAAGGACCTGCCGATGCGCGTGAAGGCGGCGGCCATGGGCCTCGCCGCGGACGAGTACCGCCACGAGCTCGTGCGTGACTCGGGCTGGCGCGGCACCGTCTCCCTCAGCGTGGCGCAGGAGCGGCTGGACGCCCTCTACGACGACGGCGAGGTCGACCTGGCCGGCGTCCCGCTGGGGACCCTGACCGGCACGGGCGTCGAGACCGGGCCGGAGGAGGCCCCGGCCGAGGCGGTCCGCCTGCCGGTCAACACGGGGCTGGTGCTCACCGCGCCCCGGGGCTCCGCCCTGGCCCGGGTCGGCGAGGGCGGCCGAGCCTGCCTGGTGCGCGGGGACCGCGACGTGTTCGGCCTGCACGGCCGCTCCGCCGAGCAGCGGCTGGCCATCGAGCTGCTGACGGATCCGAGCGTGGGCATCGTCTCCCTCGGCGGCCGCGCGGGCACCGGCAAGTCCGCGCTGGCGCTGTGCGCGGGCCTCGACGCCGTGATGGAGCGCCGCGAGCACCGCAGGGTGGTCGTGTTCCGCCCGCTGTACGCCGTCGGCGGCCAGGACCTCGGCTACCTGCCCGGCTCCGAGGGCGACAAGATGGGCCCGTGGGCGCAGGCCGTGTTCGACACCCTGGGCGCCCTGGTCTCCCCGTCCGTGGTGGACGAGGTGGTGGACCGCGGGATGCTGGAGATCTTGCCGCTGACGCACATCCGCGGCCGTTCGCTGCACGATGCGTGGGTGATCGTGGACGAGGCGCAGTCGCTCGAGCGGAACGTGCTGCTCACGGTGCTGAGCCGGATGGGCCGCAACTCGAAGGTCGTGCTGACCCACGACGTCGCCCAGCGGGACAACCTGCGCGTGGGCCGGCACGACGGCATCGCGGCCGTGGTGGAGCGCCTCAAGGGCCACCCGCTGTTCGGGCACGTGACGCTGACCCGTTCCGAGCGCTCCCCGATCGCCGCGCTGGTCACGGACCTGCTGGAGGAGGGCCGAGCCTGAGCCGGGCATGAAAAAGGGGCCGCTGCCGAAGCAGCGGCCCCCGGCGGGGGTGCTCGGCCCCGCGGAGGGGGGATGGGGGACCGAGGAAGCCCGCCACCATGGCCCCTTTGAAACGGGATTGAGGCCATGGGGTCTGTGTGAGCCCCGTACGTCCATCAGACGGCCGGAAGCTCGTGACTTCACAGTAGACCCACGCGAGGGCTCGTCGCAATGGGCGGCTCCGGTTGCGCTGTGGGCAGAACACCGGGTGGCCGGACCGTGAACGCGAGGTGGCCGGATCGCCCTGTGGACGGCGGCCCGGCGGGCGCGCCGCCCGGCCTAGGCTGGGCGCATGAGCGGGGTGGGGTGGGCGTGGACGCACGGCGCGACGGCGACGGCGGTGCTGTGGTCCCTGGGGCTGGTGTGGTTCGCGGTGTGCGCGGGCGTGCTCGTGCGCACGGACCTGCGCGAGCATCGGCTGCCGAACCGGTGGACGCTGCGGCTGGCGCTGGGCGGGCTGGCGGCGATGACCGGGGGAGCGCTGCTGGCGGGCCGGGGTGACCTGGCGCTCTGCAGCCTGGTGGGCGGTCTCGGCTACACCGTGGCGATGCTCGCGCTGCACGTGCTCAGCCGCGGTGGCCTCGGGATGGGGGACGTGAAGCTCGCCGGCGGCCTGGGCGTGTACACGGGGGTGCTCGGTCCGACGGCGGTGCTCGCCGCGGGGGTGGGCGCGATCCTGCTCGGCGGAGTGGTGGCCGGGGTGCTGGTGCTCGCGGGCCGGGCGACGGGGCGGACGGCGCTGCCGTTCGGGCCGGCGATGGTGGCGGCGGCCGCCGGAGTGCTGGTGCTGGCGTGAACGACGAGCGGCCGCCCTCCGCACGGGAGGACGGCCGCTCGTCGTCGTGGCTCGGGAGGCGGCGTCGCGCCGCTCACCGGATCCGCCGGATCACTCCGGGTGGGTCATGGACATGGTGTCCAGGGCCTTGTCCAGCTGCTCCTCGGTGACTTCGCCGCGCTCGACGTAGCCGAGGTCCACGACGGCCTCGCGCACGGTCATCTTGTTCGCGACGGAGTGCTTGGCGATCTTGGCGGCGGCCTCGTAGCCGATCACCTTGTTCAGCGGGGTCACGATGGACGGCGAGGCGCCGGCGAGGAAGGCGCAGCGCTCCTCGTTGGCCTCGATGCCGTCGATCATCTTGTCCGCCATGACGCGCGTCGTGTTGGCCAGCAGGCGGATGGACTCGAGCAGGTTGGCGGCCATCACGGGGATGCCCACGTTGAGCTCGAACGCGCCGTTGGTGGAGGACAGGGCGACGGTGGTGTCGTTGCCGATCACCTGGGCGCACACCATGATCGCGGCCTCGCAGATCACGGGGTTGACCTTGCCCGGCATGATCGAGGAGCCCGGCTGCAGGTCCGGGAGGGCGATCTCGCCGAGGCCGGTGTTCGGGCCGGAGCCCATCCAGCGCAGGTCGTTGTTGATCTTCATGATCGAGAACGCGATGTTCCGCAGCTGGCCGGAGGCCTCCACGAGGCCGTCACGGTTGGCCTGGGCCTCGAAGTGGTTGCGCGCCTCGGTCAGCGGCAGGCCGGTCTCCTCGGCGAGCAGCTCGATCACGCGGGCGGAGAAGCCCTTCGGGGTGTTGATGCCGGTGCCCACGGCGGTGCCGCCGAGCGGGACCTCGGCCACGCGCGGCAGCGCGGACTGGATGCGCTCGATGCCGTAGCGGACCTGCGCGGCGTAGCCGCCGAACTCCTGGCCCAGGGTCACCGGGGTGGCGTCCATGAGGTGGGTGCGGCCGGACTTCACGATGCCGGCGAAGTCCTCCGCCTTCTTCTCGAGGGAGACGGCCAGGTGGTCCAGCGCCGGGACGAGGTCGTTCACGAGGGCGGCGGTGACGGCCACGTGCACGGAGGTCGGGAACACGTCGTTCGAGGACTGGGAGGCGTTGACGTGGTCGTTGGGGTGCACCTCGTCCTCGGAGCCGGCCTCCTTCAGGGCGCGGGTGGCGAGGGTGGCGAGCACCTCGTTGGTGTTCATGTTCGAGGAGGTGCCGGAGCCGGTCTGGAACACGTCGATCGGGTACTGGTCGTCGTGGTCGCCGGCGATGACCTGGTCCGCGGCGGCGACGATGGCGTCCGCGCGCTCCTGCGAGATGATGCCCAGCTCGGCGTTCGCCTTGGCCGCGGCCTTCTTGACCTGCGCGAGGGCGTGGATGTGGGCGGGCTCGAGGCCCTTGCCGGAGATCGGGAAGTTCTCCACGGCGCGCTGGGTCTGGGCACGGTAGAGCGCGTTCACCGGCACCTTCACCTCGCCCATGGTGTCGTGCTCGATGCGGAACTGCTGATCGGTGTTCTCTGCGGTCATGGTCACATCCTAGGACGGCGCGGGCGCCCGGTGCCGCACCGGACGCCCGGCGTCGTCAGACCGCCAGGTCGCCGTGCACGCGGCCCGGCCGCGCGGTGCCCTCGGACAGTGAGTAGGTGAGCCCGACGACGGCGGTGCGCCCCGACTCGACGGCTGCGCGGACGGACTGCGAGGTCTCCAGGAGGTGGTCGCAGGTCTGGTCCACGTGCTCGGCCACGAACTCGTCGACCTCCTCCAGGCCGCGGCGGCGACCGGCCAGCACGGACGGGATGATGCGCTCCACGAGGGGGCGCACGAAGCCGCGCGGCATGGTGCCGGAGATGTAGGACTCGACCGTCGCCGTGACGGCGCCGCACGAGTTGTGGCCCAGGACGATGACGAGCGGGATCTCCAGCACGTCCACGCCGTACTCGATGGAGCCCAGCACGGCGTCGTCGATCACGTGGCCTGCCGTGCGCACCACGAACACGTCGCCGAGGCCGAGGTCGAAGATGATCTCGGCCGCCAGGCGCGAGTCGGCGCAGCCGAAGATCACGGCGACCGGGGCCTGACCGGCGGTCAGGTCGCTGCGCCGCTCCGCGTTCTGATTCGGGTGGCTCGGCTCGCCCGCCACGAAGCGGCGGTTGCCCTCGGCGAGGACCTCCCACGCCTCAGCAGGCGTGAGGTCGGAGGTGGGGACGACGACGTCGGGGGCCGGCGTCGTCTCGGGGCGGGTGTGGGGGGTCATCGGGTCTCCTTCGCGACGCCGTGCGCCAGGTCTTCGAGGACGGCCTGGTCGCCGGTGGTGGTCAGCACCACGGTGGTGCCGTCCACCTCCGCCACGAGCCGTCGCTCCGGCTTCTTCGGATCGGCGTGGAGGTCCCACGCGATCCCGTCGATCTCGATCGTCTCCGACGTCGGGACCTGGTCCACCCGCAGGCTCACCCAGGTGGGGTCGACGTCCTCGGCCTGCTGCAGGCCCGCGAACACCGTGTCCGTGACCACCCAGCCGACGTCCCACGTGGAGACGCCGTCCAGCTTCTGCAGGCGGGCGTAGTTGGCGTACCAGGACTCCGGCACCTCGGGCGCCAGGGCCGGCAGGTCGCCGTCGTCGTGGGGGACCGTGGCGGCCTCGGCGGCGACGTCGACGCGGTCCTCGCGGGGCCGCTGCGGCGGCTCCGGGTTGAGCAGGAGGACCACGGCCACGATCGCCAGCAGCGCCACCAGGGAGAGCACCATGGCCATCCACGGCTGCCGGGCCCGCTGCGCCTGCTTGGCGGTCAGGACGGGGCGGGGGGCGGGGGAGTGGGGGTCGGCGGAGCTCACGGTCAGCATTGTGCCACCCGCGGGAGGCCGCCCCCGTAGGATGAGGACCGGGGCAGAGCCGCCCTCACGCCCCGTCCCGTGCGGACGGAGCGCCGCGAGCAAGGATCGGAGCAGCGATGACCAGCGCGTCCTCGGAGAAGACCGGCTACGAGAACCACGTCCCGGACCGCAACCTGGCCATGGAGCTGGTGCGGGTGACCGAGGCGGCGGCCATCGCCGCGAGCCCCTGGGTGGGCTACGGGGACAAGAACAAGGCGGACGGCGCCGCGGTGGACGCGATGCGCGCGTTCATGGACACCGTGGCCATGGACGGCACCGTGGTGATCGGCGAGGGCGAGAAGGACGAGGCCCCCATGCTGTTCAACGGCGAGCAGGTCGGTGACGGCTCCGGCGCCGCCGTGGACGTGGCCGTGGACCCGATCGACGGCACCCGCCTGACCGCCATGGGCTACAACAACGCGCTCTCCGTCTTCGCGGTGGCCGAGCGCGGCACCATGTTCGACCCGTCGGCCGTGTTCTACATGGACAAGCTCGTGGTGGGCCCCGAGGCCGCCGACTTCGTGGACATGCGCCTGCCGGTGAAGCAGAACGTGAACCTCGTGGCCAAGGCCCTGGACAAGCCCGTCTCCCAGGTGACCGTGTGCGTGCTGGACCGCCCCCGCCACGAGGGCCTGGTCAAGGAGATCCGTCAGGCCGGCGCCCGCGTGAAGTTCATCCTGGACGGCGATGTCGCCGGTGCCATCGCCGCTGCCCGCCCGGACACCGGCGTGGACATGATGATGGGCATCGGCGGCACCCCGGAGGGCATCGTCACCGCGTGCGCGATCAAGGCCACCGGCGGCATCATCCAGGGTCG
This sequence comes from Micrococcus sp. 63XJN7_8_ISO-PGPR-S23-253, assembly GCF_056173425.1. Lineage (NCBI taxonomy): Bacteria > Bacillati > Actinomycetota > Actinomycetes > Micrococcales > Micrococcaceae > Micrococcus > Micrococcus sp. 63XJN7_8_ISO-PGPR-S23-253. The sequence goes on along the minus strand of NZ_CM149673.1, from coordinate 1,861,954 downwards.
CCTGGCCCCCACCGACGACGCCGAGAAGCAGAAGGCCCTCGACGCCGGCCTCGACCTCGACGCCGTGCTGACCACGAACGAGCTGGTCACCTCCGACCACTGCTACTTCGCGGCCACCGGCATCACCGACGGCGACCTGCTGCGCGGTGTGCGCTTCGCCGACGGCCGCGTGCACACGCAGTCCATCGTGATGCGCTCGTCGTCCGGCACGGTCCGCACCGTGGACGCCGAGCACGACGTGAAGAAGTGGTCCAAGTGGCTGGAGGACCGCGACGCCCGCTGAGCCCGCGGGCCGGACTGCCGGGTTCAGCCCCGCGGCAGGCCGGCCACGTGCACCGTGGCCGGGGCGCCGGCCGCGGCGCGGACGGCCAGCGGGCCGGACGCCGTCTCGGCGGCGGGCAGGAACACGGCCTCGCCCGGGCCCAGCTCGATCTCCTGGCCGGCCAGGGCCAGGCGCGCCCTGCCGCGGGTGACCACCGCGATCCCGGGCCCGTGCACGTCGAGGCCGTGGACGGCGTCGTCCTCGAGGGTGGCCTGGAGCAGCTCGAACTCCTCGAACGGCGGGCGGAAGGCCACCACGGAGTCGGCCACGCGCTCGGGCTCGGTGGAGGGCACCGGCAGCGCCTCGAAGGTGACCACGCGGCGCAGCTCGGGCACGTCCACGTGCTTCGGGGTGAGTCCGCCGCGCAGCACGTTGTCCGAGGCCGCCATGACCTCCACGCCCAGCCCGTGCAGGTACGCGTGCACGTTGCCGGCCGGCAGGTGGACGGCCTGACCCGGGGCCAGATCCACGCGGTTGAGCAGGATGGCCACCACCACGCCGGGGTCGTCCGGGTGGTGCTGGGCGACCTCGAGGGCCGTGGCCAGCGAGGGGTCGCGCTCGGCCAGGTCCGGCGCGGCCCGCAGCACGTCCACGACCTGCGCGACGGCGCCGGGAGCGCCCCACACGGAGTCGGGGTCGAGGATCGAGGTGAACGCGTCCTCGAGGTCGCCGGCGGCGAGGGCCTGGCTGATCCGGGCGGCGGCGACGGCGACGGCGGACGTGTCCCCGTCCGCCCGCTCGGTGAGGGCGCGAGACAGGGCCTCGAAGCTGTCCGAGGAGACCTCGGGGGAGCGGAAGCCGCACATCGCCGCGAAGGGGGTCAGCGCGAGCAGCATCTCCGGCTTGTGGTTCGCGTCCCTGTAGTTGCGCTCCGGGGCGTCGACCGGCACGCCGGCGGCCTCCTCCGCGGCGTAGCCCGCGCGGGCCTGCTCCAGGGTGGGGTGCGCCTGGATGGACAGCGGGGCGCCCGCGGCAAGCAGCTTCATCAGGAAGGGCAGACGGCCCTCCGGCGCGGCGGGACCGAGGCAGCGCTCGCGGTCCGCGGCCACCACCTCGTCCAGACCGACGTGGGCGCCATCCGCCACGACGGCGACGCACGGGGCGCCCGGATGGTCGCCCAGCCACAGCTCGGCCTCGGGGCGGCCGGTGGGCTCGCGTCCCTGCAGGTCGGCGAGGAGCGTGGGGGAGCCCCAGGCGTAGTCACGGATCACGGGCTTCAGGACGTGCATGCGCCCAGCCTAGGTCAGCCCGTCGGCCCGCGCGTCGCGCCTCACGGGGCGGGGACGCACAGCCCGTTCGACGAGGACGCGTGGTTCAGCACGTCCTCCTGGCCCAGGTCCTCGGCCGTCATCAGGTCCTCGGCGGTGAAGGGCTCGCCGTCGGAGCGGGTCGGCGGGGCCGGCCACGTGGCCGGGTCGTCCTCATCGACGTCGGGGGCCTGCGTCTCCTGCGCGACGACGGCCAGCACGGTGAGCAGCGGGGTCGCCGAGACGCCGGTCGGGTCCGACCCGGCGGTCACGGACGCGTCGGCCAGCATCTCGTCCACGCGGCGGTGGACGAGGTCGTAGTCGGGGTAGGTGGTGAAGTGGGTGCCCGTGTCGCCGAAGTCGGGCGGGCCGATGGTCAGCCGCCGCATCTTCTGGCCGCGTGAGCGCTCGGCGAGGTCCACGAACGTGCCGAGCTGGGACTGCGGCAGGTCGGTGGTCACGATCTGCTGGCCCGCCGCGAGGATCCCCTCGAAGCGGGTGAGCACGGTGGCGGGGCTGAACTGCTCCAGCATCGCCGCCTGCATGCACTGCTGCCGGCGGATGCGGGCGTAGTCGGTGGACCAGTGCCGGGAGCGGGCGAAGGCGAGCGCGTCGTCGCCGTTGAAGTGGTGGGTGCCCGGCTCCCACCAGATGTTGCCCCAGGCGCCGTCGGGCCGGACGCCGCGGTGCACCACGTAGCCGCCGCTGACGACGTCCACCCCGCCCATGGCGTCGATCAGCTGGGCGAAGCCGCCCATGTCCATGAGGGCGTAACCGGAGACGTCCAGGCCGAGGATGCCGCCGGCGGCGTCCTTCATGGCCTCGGCGCCGGGGTGTTCGGCGTCCGGGTAGAGGTCTGCATGATGCTCCTCCACGTCCGTGTAGAGGGCGTTGAGGATGCACTCGTCGCCGCAGTCGAAGCCGTTCGGGTACACGTCCCACAGCGGGGAGCCCTCGACGAACGGCGCGTCCTGGAGGTTGCGGGGCAGGGAGAACATCACGATGGCGCCGGTGCGAGCGTCCACGGAGACCACGTGCATGGAGTCCGGGCGCAGCCCCTGCCGGCCCTCGCCGGCGTCCGCGCCCAGGACCAGGATGTTGTAGCGGCCCTCGGCCTCCGGGACGGCCGGCCCCTCCTGGAAGACCTCGCCGAGCGCGCCGCGGCTCGTGTTCGCGGCCCAGCCGCCGTAGAGCAGGGCGCCGCTGGTGAGCACGAGCGCGAGCGCGGTGACCGCCGCCGTGATCTTCCGCGCGCCGGGGGCGAGCAGGTGCAGCCGGATCAGCCGGAACGTGTCCACCCACAGCACCGCCCAGCCCACCGCCAACGCCGCCAGGACCACCGCCAGCCCGAGCAGCACGCCGTCCCGGGCCATGAGCGAGATCAGGCTCGCACGGGAGACCAGCCACCACAGCAGCCCCAGGATCAGCACGGCCCACACGGTGACGGTGACCCCCAGCGCCACGCGGCCGAGCCGGCGGCTGCCGGCGATGATCTGGGCGCCGCCGGGGACCAGCAGGGTCAGGGCGGTGAGGATCAGCGCCCGGCGGGTGCGCTCGGTGGGGGAGGCGACGCGCGGGTCCCGAAGCGGGTCGGGATGCGCGGGACCGGCGGGCACGGATCCGGTGGCGGGCGACATCAGCGGTCGGCGGCCATCCGCTCGCGCAGGCGGGCCCCCTTGGCCCGGGCCTGGGCGTTGAGCTCGTCGGCGTGCTCGGCGAGGGCGGCGCGCAGGCGGTCGCCCTCCGCGGTGTCGGCCGAGGCGAGGATGCGGGCGGCCAGCAGGCCGGCGTTGCGGGCGCCGTCGATGGAGACGGTGGCCACCGGCACACCGGCGGGCATCTGGACGATCGAGAGCAGGGAGTCCATCCCGTCCAGGCTCTTGAGCTTCACGGGCACGCCGATCACGGGCAGGGGGGTGACGGCGGCGAGCATGCCGGGCAGGTGGGCCGCGCCGCCCGCACCGGCCACGATCACGCGGATCCCGCGCTGGTGCGCGCGGGCGCCGAACTCCACCATCTCGTGGGGCATGCGGTGCGCGGAGACCACGCCGACCTCGACGGGCACGTCGAGCTCGCGCAGGGCCTCGGCGGCCGCGCTCATCACGGGCCAGTCGGAGTCGGAGCCCATCACGACGGAGACGACCGGGGCGTCGTCCTGCAGGGGCTGGGCGGGGGTCTGGGGCGTGGCGGTCATGGGCGGGCCTCCGTCTCGGTGCCGGTGGTGGGGGCGTCCTCGCGCAGGAGCGCGGCGGCGGATTCGGCGATCCGCACGGCCTCCTCGAGGCTGAGGCCATGGTCCGCGACGACGTTGACGTGCCCGACCTTGCGGCCGGGGCGCACGTCCTTGCCGTAGAGGTGGACCTTGGCCTGCGGGTGGGCGGCGAGGGCTGCGACGCTGCCGGCGTGCAGGTCCTCGCGGGCGCCGCCGAGGACGTTCTTCATCACGACGCCGGCCCCGCGGGGGGCCGTCTCGCCCAGCGGCAGGTCGAGCACGGCGCGGACGTGCTGCTCGAACTGGCCGGTGACGGCGCCGTCCATGGACCAGTGGCCGGAGTTGTGGGGGCGCATGGCCAGCTCGTTCACCTGGAAGCCCGGGCCGACCCCCGGCGTCTCGAACAGCTCGACCGCGAGCATGCCGGTGACGTCCAGCTCCTCGGCGAGGCGGACGGCCGCGGCGGTCGCGGCCGCGGCGACGGCCGGGTCGAGGTCCTGGGCCGGGGCGACCACGAGGTCGCACACGCCGGCCACCTGGACCGAGTCGACCACGGGGTAGACGGCCATCTCGCCGGAGGGGGTGCGCGCCACCTGCGCGGAGAGCTCACGGGAGAAGGGGACGAGGGCCTCGGCCAGCAGCGGAGTGATGCCGGCGCCGAGCCACGCGGCCAGGGTGCCGTCCGCGGCGGAGGCGCGGGCGTCGTCGGCGTCGTCGAGCTTGAGCACACCCTTGCCGTCGTAGCCGCCGCGGGGGGTCTTGAGGATCATCGGCCAGCCGTGCTCGTCGCCGAAGGCGAGGACGGCCTCGAGGTCGTCGACCGGTGCCCACGCCGGGTTCGGCAGGCCCAGTCGCTCGACGGCGGCGCGCATGACCAGCTTGTCCTGCGCGTGCTGCAGCGCCTCGGGGCCGGGGCGCACGGCGACGCCGGCCTCCTGCAGGGCCCGCAGGTGCTCGGTGGGCACGTGCTCGTGGTCGAAGGTGACCACGTCCACCGTGGCCGCGAACGCCCTCAGGTCCGCCAGGTCCGCGTGGTCGCCGACCACGTGGGGGGCGACCTGGGCCGCTGACGCGTCCGGGGCCTCCGCGAGCACGCGGAAGGGCACGCCGAGCTCCGCGGCGGCGCCCGCCATCATGCGGGCCAGCTGCCCGCCACCGATCACACCGAGTCGAGGGGAAGTCACCCGCACAGGGTAGTCGGACCGGCTGAGAACTCCGTCACGGAGGGGCGGCCGATGCCGGATCCGGGGAGGTCGCGCCCCGGGGGCGCGGCTACAGTGTTCCCCAGCCCTGCGCGGGTCCGCCCCGCGTGCACACCCCCGTCCCGAACCGAGGAGTCCACGCCCATGCTGTCCGATCTCTGGGGCCGCCTGACCGGGATGGTCTCCCTGCTGTGGCGGGAGGTGGCCAAGTTCGGCACGGTCGGTGCGGCCGCGTTCGTGGTGGACTCGCTCGTCTTCTGGTGGATGATGACCGGCCCGCTCGAGGGGTCCAACGTCAAGGCGAAGATCGTGGGCGGCGTCGTCGCCACCCTGTTCAGCTGGGTCGCCAACCGCTACTGGACGTTCCGGGAGAAGCGCTCCTCGAACAAGACGCGCGAGCTCGTGATGTTCCTGATCATGAACGCGATCGGGCTGGGCATCCAGGCCGGCTGCGTGGCGATCGCGCAGTACCTGATGGGCGTGACCGACCCGACCGGCCTGTTCATCGCCGGCAACGTGATCGGCCTGTTCTTCGGCACCGTGTTCCGCTACTTCGCCTACCGGTTCTGGGTGTTCAAGGAGGAGCTGGACGTGGAGCCCGGCTTCGCCAACGACCTCGCGATCATCACCGGCCAGATGCCCGTGCTGCGCGAGGACCAGCTGCCTGCGCACGGCCGGCACGAGGCCCGGGGCCGGCCCGCCGAGCGGGGGCCTCGGCCCGACGGCCCGGCCCGGCACCGCGCCCCCGACGCCGGGGTCTGAGCGCCCCGGCCTGACCCCGCCGCCCCGTCAGGGGTGCACGGTCACCGCCCGACCCGCGTCCCACGCCTCCAGCGCGGCCCGCACTCCCGCCCACGTCAGGCGGGGGCGCGGGCCGTCGTCGTCCGGCGCGACGTCGACCCCGGCCGGGATCGACGCGGGCCGCACGTGGTCCACGGGGCCGGGCAGGGCATCCGGCTGGGCGCGGATCTCGGCGGCCACGTCCACGACGGCCGGGTCGGCGGCCGGGCCGTCGAACTCGGGCTCGAGGCCGCGCGGCAGGGCCACGGCGAACACGGCCGCGGACGGGTCCGGCCACGCCTCGGGCCGGTCCGTGAGGACGGCGGCGGGGGAGTCACCCTCGAGGGCGGGCTCGGCCTCGGCGCAGAGCACGCCGAGGGCGAGGGCGTGGGAGAGCCAGTGGACGGGCAGGTCCAGGGCGACGGCGTCGCCCGCGCCGATGCCCTCGGCGCCGAGCAGGCCCGCGAACTTGGCGGCCCAGTTCACGGTCACGCGGCCCGAGAGCTCGATGCGCTGGTCCACCGCGCCGGGTTCGTCCGGGGCTCCCGGCTCCTGGACGAGCGCGGGCCGCGGGGAGGAGGCGAGGCGGAGCACGAGGGGGCCGGTGGACCGGGGTGCGGAGAGGGAGACCATGGGCCCAGTGTGGCACCCGCTCGGTTTGACTCGGCATGAATCACACCGATGTAATGAACCCGGGCCAACGGTCCCGGCAGGAGGGGCCCGCCGGCTTGCCCGGCACCCGCGCGGACCGCACGATCACCCGGCCCACACCGCCACGTCGATCCCGGGAAGAGGCGTCACACATGGAGCAGACCCAGCGAGTCGAGGACGCGCACCGCGCCGATCCCGCGCAGGCGCCGGCGCCTCGTCCGCGGAGCGTCCCCAGCGACTGGTTCCTCGACCCCGCCGACCCGCAGGCCGGCGTCCCGGGCGCGAGCCTCGAGGACCAGGCGACCGCCTTCCTCACCGCCCACGACCTCGACGACGAGACCGGCACCCCGGCCGCCACCGTCACCGCCCTCTTCCCCGGTGACGCGCGTCCGGTCGAGGCCGTGCCCTTCTCCCAGGACTGGGCCGCGATCCCGGGCGTGACCACCGAGCCCATCGAGGGCGAGCTGGCCTGGCAGGCGGACGCCCTGTGCGCGCAGACGGACCCCGAGGCGTTCTTCCCGGAGAAGGGCGGCTCCACGCGGGACGCCAAGCGCGTGTGCGAGGCCTGCACCGTCAAGGACGCGTGCCTGGAGTACGCCATGGCGAACGACGAGCGCTTCGGCATCTGGGGCGGGCTCTCCGAGCGCGAGCGTCGGCGCCTGCGCCGCGCCCGCGCCTGACGCGCGGCGCCCGTCCACCGGGCGCGGTGCCCGGCGCGGACCGCCCGGTCCGGGCTCAGCCGCGACCCCAGCTGGGGTCGAGCACCTGCGGGTCCACGCCCAGCGCCTCGGCGCAGCGGCTCAGCGCGACCCCGTAGACGGCCCCCTCGAGGTCGGCCGGGTCGGCCGCGTCCCGCAGCGGCCGCTCGAACAGGGTGATCAGCACCCCGTCCCGGCCCTGCCGCTCGGCCCGCGCGAACAGCGCCTCCTCATCCCGTTCCCGGCCGGCATGGAGCTCGCGCAGTCGCTCGTCGAGCCGGTCCGGGATGCGCTCCACCCGCGCGGTCACGTGCCGCAGCCCGGGCGCGTCCAGGGAGCCCAGCCGGTCCACCGCCTTCTCGACGGCGGTCAGCAGCGCCTCGCCCCGGCCCCGTTCCGAGCGTGCACCGAACGGGCGCGGATGCCGCAGTCCTCGGCCACGGCGGTCCCGGACGCCGCGCCCCGCGGGGGAGGAGACGCCGGCCTCGGCCGGGCCGCCCTCGACGCCCGGCTCGGCCGGGCCGCCCTCGACGCCCGGCTCGGCCCCCGCGGCGTCGCCCGCCCGGAACGGCAGGGGGTCGAGGGGATCGGAGGAGGCGGGCGCGGTCATGCGCGCCATGGTAGGCCACCGCCCCGGGCCGTCCGCCGAGTAGGGTGACGGGCGTGGGACCCATGCGACGCTGCAGCAAGACCGGATGCCAGAGCCCTGCCCTGGCCACGCTGACGTACAACTACGCGGACTCGCAGGTGGTCATCGGGCCCCTGTCGCGCCGGGCGGAGCCGCACATGTACGACCTCTGCGGCGAGCACGCGCGGCGCACCACGGCCCCGCGCGGCTGGGAGGTGCTGCGGCTGGAGCTGCCCGAGCACTACGAGGCCGTCGACGCGGACGGCGGCGTGCGCACGGTCCCCACCCGGCCCGTGGCCGTCCCGCCGTCCCGCCCCGGGCTGCGCGTGGTGCGTGACGGGGACTGACGCGGCGCGTGTCGTGCCGTCCGGGGCATCGCTAGGCTGGAGGGCATGACTGAGACCTCCGCAGAGTTCCGCACCCCCGACGTCGACCCGGCCTTCGCCAACCGCACCACCGTGCCCGGTGCCTCGTTCGACTTCACGGTCCGGGACCTGTCCCTGGCCGAGGCGGGCCGCCACCAGATCCGCCTGGCCGAGCACGAGATGCCGGGGCTGATGTCCCTGCGCGAGGAGTACGGGGAGGCCCAGCCGCTGAAGGGCGCCCGCATCGCCGGCTCCCTGCACATGACCGTGCAGACCGCCGTGCTCATCGAGACCCTCACCGCCCTCGGCGCCGAGGTCCGGTGGGCCTCCTGCAACATCTTCTCCACGCAGGACGAGGCCGCGGCCGCCGTCGTCGTGGGCTCGGGCACCCCCGAGGACCCGCAGGGCGTGCCGGTGTTCGCCTGGAAGAACGAGTCCCTCGAGGACTACTGGTGGACCGCCTCGCAGATCCTCACCTGGCCGGGCGCGGACGAGGATCCGGAGCTCGGCCCCAACATGATCCTGGACGACGGCGGCGACGCCACCCTGCTGGTGCACAAGGGCGTCGAGTTCGAGGCCGCGGGCGCCGTGCCCAGCGCCACCGAGGACGATCCCGAGGAGTACCGGATCATCCTCGAGACGCTGCGTCGCTCGCTGGCCCGCGACCCGCAGCACTGGACCCGGACCGCCGGCACCCTGCGCGGCGTCTCCGAGGAGACCACCACGGGCGTGCTGCGCCTCTACCAGCTGGCGCAGGAGGGCCGCCTGCTCTTCCCGGCGATCAACGTGAACGACGCCGTGACGAAGTCCAAGTTCGACAACAAGTACGGCATCCGCCACTCCCTGCCGGACGGCATCATGCGCGCCACGGACGTGCTGATCGGCGGCAAGGTGGCCGTGGTCTGCGGCTACGGCGACGTCGGCAAGGGCGCCGCCGAGGCCCTGCGCGGCCAGGGCGCCCGCGTGATCGTCACGGAGATCGACCCGATCTGCGCGCTGCAGGCCGCGATGGACGGCTACCAGGTGGCCCGCCTCGAGGACGTGGTGGGCGAGGGCGACATCTTCGTCACCACCACCGGCGGCAAGGACATCATCATGGCCGAGCACATGGCCGCCATGAAGGACAAGGCCATCGTGGGCAACGTCGGCCACTTCGACAACGAGATCGACATGGCCGGCCTGGCCCGCATCCCCGGCGTCGTGAAGACCGAGATCAAGCCGCAGGTCCACGAGTGGACCCTGGACGGCGGCACGGAGGCCGAGCGCAGCATCATCGTGCTCTCCGAGGGTCGCCTGCTGAACCTCGGCAACGCCACCGGCCACCCCTCGTTCGTGATGAGCGCGTCCTTCACCAACCAGGTGATGGCGCAGATCGAGCTCTTCGGCGGCTCCACGGGCACCGGCGCCCTGACCGGCGAGCACTACGAGAAGCGCGTCTACACGCTGCCCAAGGTGCTGGACGAGAAGGTCGCCCGCCTGCACCTGGACGCCCTCGGCGTCGGGCTGACCGAGCTGACCAAGGCCCAGGCCGAGTACCTCGGCGTGGACGTGGCCGGCCCCTACAAGGCCGACCACTACCGCTACTGATCCCCGGCGCCCGCGGGCGGACGGACCCACTCGAGAGAGGCACGAGCATGGCTTCCCATCAGGCCGGCCGCGGGCGCGACGAGCGCGCCGGGGCGGAGGACTTCGAATCCGGGCTGGACTACGGCGCGTTCGTCCAGGACGACGCCGCGGACGACCCGAACCGCACCCAGGCGCTGCCCGCCATGGACCGGGACGACGACGGCGGCGCCCAGCACACCTCGGCGCTCAGCCCGGAGGACCTCGCCGCGCTGCGCGGCGGGGACGCGGCGGCCGCGGACCGACGCGACGCCGACCGCCCGGCCCCGGACGCCGACCGCGACATCGTCGCCTCCCGGGCCGTGCCCGAGAGCGACCGGCGGCCGCTGCCCGGCGCCGACGAGCTCGGCCCGCTGAGCGCCGCCGTCGGGGCCCGCGCGGCGGGGTCGAGCGCAGCCGCCCCGGTCGACCGCTACCCCGAGGACGGCACCGCCGCCCCCGTGGCGCAGGCGGCGGCCCTGCAGGGCCCCACGCCGGAGGAGCGCGCGCGCCTGCCCAAGGCGGGCCCGCGCCTGGCGCAGGTGCTGCTGGCGATCCTCGCCCCGCTCGCCCTGCTGCTGGCCGCCGTCCGCCTCGTGGCGAGCCCGGTGTTCCTGTGGCTGGAGTACCACCGGCCCGGGTTCCCCGCGGACCGGTTCGGCTTCACCCTCGCCGACCGCATGCACTACGGCTCCGCCGGGCTGGACTACGTGACCAACCTGGCCGGGCCGCGGTACCTCAGCAGCCTCACGCACCAGGGCGCGCCCCTGTTCACCGAGGTCGAGGTCGACCACATGACGGACGTGAAGACCGTGCTGTGGATCGCCACCGCGGCGCTCGTGGTGCTCGTGGTGGTGTGCGCCCTGCTCATCGCGTCCCTGCTGCGCACCAGCCCCGGCGGGGTGCGCCGCGCCCTGTTCGCCGGCGCCGTGTGGCTGCCGCTCGCGGTGATCGCGCTCGCGGTCCTGGCGGTGCTGGGCTGGGAGACGTTCTTCGCCGGGTTCCACTCGCTGTTCTTCGCGGACGGCACGTGGACGTTCTCCGTGCAGGACGCGCTGATCCGCCTGTACCCGAGCCAGTTCTGGATCGACGCCGCCGCCGCGGTGGGCCTCATCAGCCTGCTGACCGCCCTGCTCACGCTCGTCTTCACCTGGCCAACGCGCCGCCGTCGCGAGCGCACCGCGGACCAGCGCAGTGCCTTCGAGTCCACGCGCCTGCGCTGGGCCCGCGAGGAGGACGCGCAGCTGCGGTGACGGGCCGCTGAGGCCCCCGCACGAACGCGCCCCGCCCCCCAGTGATGGGAGGCGGGGCGCGGTGCGTCCGGCGGGTGTGCGGGTCTCAGGAGGACGGGGACCCGTCCACGAACGGGTAGTCCGTGTAGCCGTGCGCCCCGCCCGTGTAGAACGTCGTCGGGTCCGGCTCGTTGAGGGGCAGCCCCTCGCGCCAGCGGCGCGCCAGGTCCGGGTTGGCGATCAGCTCGCGGCCCACGGCCACCGCGTCGGCCAGGCCGTCCTCCACGATCCGGCGGGCCTCCTCCAGGCCCGTGACCGCGCCGAAGCCGCTGTTGAGCACCAGGGGCCCGGAGAAGGACTCGCGCAGGTGCGCCGCGAGGTCACCGGCCACGTCCTGGTGGATGACGGACAGGTAGGCCAGGTCCAGGTCGGCGAGGCCGGCCAGGAGAGCGTCGTAGGTGGCCAGGACGTCCGCGCGGTCCTCCTCGATGGTGCCCTGCACGTTGTGCTCGGGGGAGATGCGCAGGGCGGTGCGCTCGGCGCCGATGGCCTGGGCGACGGCGCGCACCACCTCCACGGTGAGGCGCGCCCGGTTCTCGGGGGAGCCGCCGTAGGCGTCCTCGCGGGTGTTGCTGGAGGGCGCCAGGAACTCCTGGAGCAGGTACCCGTTGGCGCCGTGGACCTCCACGCCGTCGAGCCCGGCCTCGACGGCCCGGCGGGCGGCGTCGGCGAATTCGGCCACCACGCGGGGCAGCTCCTCCGTGTCCAGGGCGCTGGGCACCGGCCCCTCCATCTTGCCGCTGAACCCGCGCACCGGCACCCCGGGGGCGATGGCGCTGGGGGCCTCCGGCTCCGCGCCGCGCAGCAGGTCCGGATGGCACATGCGCCCGCCGTGCATGACCTGGACGAACACGTGTCCGCCGGCCTCGTGGACGGCCTGCGCCACGGCACGCCACCCGTCGGTCTGGGCGTCGTCGGCGAGGCCGGTCTGGCCGGGGAACGCCCGGCTGCGGAAGGAGGGGAAGGCGCCCTCGGTGACGAGCAGTCCGGCAGTGGCGCGCTGGGCGTAGTGCTCGGCGTGCAGCTCGGTGGGGACGCCGTCCTCGCCCGCCCTCTGGCGGGTCAGGGGGGCCATGACGATGCGGTTGTCCAGGCGCAGGGCGCCGACGTCCAGGGGGTCGAACAGGGAGGGCACGGTGGTTCCGATCGCTCGGGGAGATGGTCCTCCGCGCCAACCGGCCGCCGCCGGAGGTTATTCCGGAGGCAGGGCATTCCGGCGGCGGGGGTGCGGCGCCCTCCCTCAGCGGCGGTAGAGGGCCTCGACGTCCTCGGCGTGGTCCTCGATCACCTGGGCCCGCTTGAGCTTCTGGGACTGGGTGACGTGCCCGGAGTCCTCGGTGAACGGGTGGTCCAGGATGCGGAAGCGGCGGATGGACTCGGCGCGGGAGACGCCCGCGTTGACCTGGTCCACCGCCTCCTGGATCGAGGCCAGCACGGTGGGGTCCGTCGTGGCCTCGGCCGGAGTGAGGCTGAGCTCGCGGTCCAGGGCCCACTGGGTGAAGGCCTCGGAGTCCAGGGTGATGAGGGCGCCCACGAACGGGCGGTTCTCCCCGACCACCACCACGTGCTCGATGAGCCGGTGCTGGCGCAGCGCCTCCTCCATGGGCGTGGGGTAGACGTTCTTGCCGCCGGCGGTGATGATCACGTCCTTCTTGCGGCCGGTGATCCGCAGGAAGCCGTGCTCGTCCAGCGCGCCGATGTCCCCGGTGCGGAAGAAGTCGTCCTCCATCGCCTCCGCCGACGCCTTCGGCATGCCGTGGTAGCCGTCGAACACCACGGGGCCGCGGATGAGGATCTCGCCGTCCTCGGCGATCTTCACCGTCACCCCGGCCACGGGCAGGCCCACGGTGCCCACGCGGTGCGCGCCGGGGATGTTCACGGTGGCCGGCGCGGTGGTCTCCGTGAGGCCGTAGCCCTCCACGATCGGGATGCCGGCGCCGCGGAAGAAGTGCACCAGCTCCGGGGAGAGGGCGGACGCGCCGGACACGCACGAGATCACCTCGCCGCCGAGGGCCTCTCGGATCTTGCGGTAGACCAGCCGGTCGAACAGCGCACGCCGGGCGCGCAGCAGGACCGAGGGGCCGGGGCCGTCCTCGAACTCGGCCTCGTCCACGGCCGTGGACCATTCGATGGCGGTGCGCTTGGCGGCCGCGTAGATCGGCCCGGTGCCGCCCTTCTGGGCCTTGGCCTCGATGCTGGCCTCGACCTTCTCGAACACACGCGGCACGGCCAGCAGCCACGTGGGGTGGAAGGAGGCGAGGTCGCCGAGCAGCGTGGCCGGGGAACCGGAGTGGGCCACCTGGATGCGGGCGTACAGGCAGATGACCTGGACGGCGTGGGCGAGCACGTGGGCCAGCGGGAGGAAGAGCAGGGTGCGCGACGTCGTCGTTTCCGGGGACCACTGGACCACCTCGCGCGCGAAGTGCAGCACGTTGATGGCCGCGCCCACGAAGTTGCCGTGCGTGATCACGGCGCCCTTCGGGCGGCCGGTGGTGCCGGAGGTGTAGACGATCGAGGCGGGGCTGGCGAGGGTCGCCAGGGAGCGGGCGTGCTCGACGGCGTCGTCCGACACGAACGCGCCGGCCTCGGCCAGCTCCGCCAGTCCGGCGTCCGTCAGCGGGAACGTCGCCACGTCCACGCCCGCGTGCCCGGCGGCCTCGGCAACACGCTCGCCGAGCTCCTCGCTGCCGACGGCGATCACCCGCAGCCCCGAGTCCGTGACGATGTGCTCCACCTGGTGGGCGGAGGAGGTCTCGTAGATCGGCACGGACACGGCGCCGGCGAACCACACGGCCTGGTCGAGGACGGCCCACGCGTAGGAGGTGGGGGAGAACAGGCCCACCCGGTCCCCGGGCTGGACGCCGCGGGCGATCAGGCCGGCTGCCACGGCGCGCACCTGGGTGAGGAACGCGGTGAAGTGGACGTCCACCCAGCCGCCCGCGCCGTTGCGCACGGCGTACACGGGGGCGTCCGGCCGGTCGGCACAGGAGGCGACGATCAGGTCCGTGATGGTGGAGTCCGCCGGCGGCATGCCGACGAGCTCGGTGGCGGACTCATGGACGGGGCTCTGGTTCTGCACGGTCCGAGCGTATCCACTTCCGGGCGTGCGGCGCGCGGTCGGGCACGCCCGCGCCCGCGACGCGGCCGTCAGATCCAGCTGCTGAACCACATCCGCCAGCGCCACTGGTCGTACGGGATGACGTCGCCGATCCACACGGGCAGGAAGAACAGGGACACGGCGACGGCGATCGTCACGTACGCCAGCACCAGAGCCGAGCCCCAGCGGGGCCCGGGCCGGCGGCCCGGCCGCAGCAGCAGCGAGAGCGCCAGGGCGATCATCATCACGAGGAAGGGCTCGTAGGCGATCGTGTAGAAGAAGAACATGGTCCGCTCGGGCCACAGGAACCACACCAGCTGCCCGGCCGCGTAGGCGCCGAGCAGGGCGCCGGCCCGCCAGTCCCGGTGGCGCACCAGCAGCCACACGCACACGAGGACGGCGGCCAGGCCCGTCCACCACACGAACGGGTTGGCGATGTCCGTGATGGCCGCCGAGCACGCGCCCGCGGCGTCCGGCGGGCAGATCCCCTCGCCGGGCTCTGCGCCCTCGTAGTAGTAGCTCACGGGCCGGCCCATGAACGGCCAGGTCCACGGGTTGGCGGCGTAGTCGTGGGGGCTGGTGAGGCCCTGGTGGAAGGTCGTGGACTCCACGTGGTAGTGCCACAGGGAGCGCAGCGGGCCGGGGACCAGCCCGGCGAGCAGGCCCTCCGGCGGGTTGTCCCGGTGCCAGTCCCGGTAGTAGCCGCCCTCCGTGACGAACCAGCCGGTCCACGAGGCCAGGTAGGCGACCAGGCCGCCGCCCACCACGGCCACGAACGCGTACAGGCCGTCCTTCTCGATGCCGGCCCACGCCCAGCGCCGCACTCCGGCGGTCCGGCGCGCGGACATGTCCCACAGGACCGTGAGCAGGCCGAAGGCCGCCATGAACGCCAGCCCGGAGAGCTTCACGGCGCAGCCGGCGCCCAGCAGCACGCCCGCGAGCAGTCGCCACGGGCGCCAGCCGAGCCACGGCCCGCTGGCCAGGGCGTCGCGTCCCCGCCGGGCGACGTCGTGGGCGAGCCGCTCCGCGAGCAGCCGCCGCCCGTGGACGCGGTCCGCCAGGAGCGCGGCGAAGGCTGCGAGCACGAAGAACGAGAGGAAGATGTCCAGCAGCCCGATGCGGGACATCACCAGGTGGTGGCCCTCCACGGCCAGCAGCAGACCGGCGACCGCGCCCAGGGACACCGAGCGCAGCAGGTGCTGCGTGGCGAGGGCGACCAGCAGGACGGAGAGCGTGCCGGCCACCGCGGCGCTGAACCGCCAGCCCACCCCGTTGTCCGGGCCGAACGCGAGCATGCCCAGGCCGATCAGCCACTTGCCCAGCGGCGGGTGCACCACGTAGGCGGCCCCCTCGAGCGGCTCCGCCTCCCCGCGCGCGAACGCGTCGTTGACGTCCTCGTCCCACCGCCGCTCGTAGCCGGACTCCAGGAGGGAGTAGGCGTCCTTGGGGTAGTAAGTCTCGTCGAAGATCAGCTGGTCCGGGTGGGCCAGGTTCGTGAACCGCATAACGCCGGCGATCACCGTGACCAGCAGCGGCAGGATCCAGTGCCACCGCGTCAGGGGTGCCGCACTCACCCCGAGGCGGGCGCGCAGGGCGGCGACGCCGAAGGGGCCGTCGTCGACCGCGACGGCGGCGGGGCGGGGGGCGAGGGCGGTGGCGGGCACGGGCTCCATGCTAGGGGGCGGGGTGGAGGTGGCCCCCTCGACGTGCGGTCTGCTCTCAGACGTGGCCGAGCGGCCACCGGCGGCGCACGGCGGGCGGGAGGAACCCTGCGACGCGCCGGATCCGGTCCTTGTGGGGGCGGAGCCGGAACTTGACCGCTGCCAGCGTGTCCACCGAGCGTTCCCGCCAGGCACGGCGGGCGCCCCTCAGGGGGCTGCGCACTCTGACGTGATACTTGTCCAGGAGCGGCTCAGGGACGATCTCCTGTCCGATGTCGAAGCGGTCGGCGAAGCGGGCGATGCCGAGTTCCTTGTCCGGATGACCCGTGAAGTGCATGACGAACGCGTCCGTCAGGGAGTCCTCGTAGTAGTGCCCGCGCGAGTTCAGCTCTCGGTGGCCGACGATCCGGACGCGCTCGGCATGCCCGCCCGTCTGGATGGCCCACCACATCTGATCCTGGTCGCCGTGGGTGAAGAGACCGTCGCGATCGTCGTCCCACCAGGCCCGGACCGTGGCCAGGTCCGCTGTCGAGGTGGACTCCACGATCGCGCGCGCCGTCTCGTCGTTCCGGAGCAGCATGACCCCGGTGTTGATGCGTGACCAGAACCCGTTCGGCTCTGTGGGCCCTTCGGCGATGACCAGGCTGATGTCGTCACGTTCGGCCTCGGAGATCAGGCGTCGGAGGGTGTCCGCCTCGAAGTCGGTGAAGAAGGCATCGTCGTCCATCCACACGAGCCAGTCATAACGGGGGAGCAGCCGGCGGAGGATGGCGACCTTGTAGTCGAACTTGGTGACGATATGCGGGTCGATGCCCGTCTCAAGCCGGTAGTCCAGCCCGTGCTCTCGAGCGTAGATCGCGTGGTTGACGTAGGAGCGCAGACGAATCTCGTCGCCACCGGACGTGATGCAGATGCGGGGCTCGACGGGCATGGTCCTGACCTTCCGGAGAGGCGTGGGCCCGGGCGGGCTCGGGGCGGTGCCTCTACGATCTTGACATATGACCCCGAGACCGACTGATCTGCCGTCCCCGTCCGGTCGCATCGTCCTGGCCGCCACCCCCATCGGCAACCTCGGGGACGCGTCCGCGCGCCTGCGTGAGCTGCTGGCGGAGGCGGACGTGATCGCCGCCGAGGACACCAGGACCGCGCGGCGCCTGTGCGCCGGACTGGGCGTCACCCCGACGGGCAGGGTGGTGGCCCATCACGAGCACAACGAGGCGGCCTCCACCCAGGGGCTGCTGGACCAGGTGCGGGGCGGTGCCACGGTGGCGGTGGTCTCGGACGCGGGCATGCCCACGGTCTCGGACCCGGGGTACCGGCTCGTGGCGGCCGCGGTGTCCGCAGGGCTGCCCGTGACCTGCGCGCCCGGCCCCTCCGCCGTGACCACCGCGCTCGCCCTCTCCGGCCTGCCGACGGACCGGTTCGCCTTCGACGGCTTCGTCCCCCGCAAGGACGGGGAACGACGGCGATGGCTCACCTCCCTGCTGACCGAGGCGCGCACCGTGGTCGCCTTCGAGTCGCCGCAGCGTCTGGCGGACGCGCTGGCCGTCGTCGTGGAGGTCCTCGGACCGGAGCGGCCGGTGTGCGTGGCCCGCGAGCTCACCAAGCTGCACGAGGAGGTGGTGCGCGGCACGGCGGCCGAAGTGCATGCCTGGGCTGCGGAGCGGCACGCGGGGGAGGGAATCCGCGGGGAGATCGTGCTGGTGATCGGGCCGGCCGCCCCCGGCGCCGAGGGCGAGGCGTCCGAGGCGGACGCCGTCGCCGAGGTGGCGGTGCTCGTGGAGTCCGGCACCCGGCTCAAGGAGGCCGTGGCCGCGGTGGCCGGAGCCCACGGGATGCGGAGCCGGGAGCTCTACCAGGCGGTGCTCGCGGCCCGGGGCTGACACGTCCCCGGCTACACAGATGCTCACGCGCGGAGGCACGGCCCCGGGGCCTGGCTAGGATCAGCCGTGGAGCCGCTGCCGACCGCCGCCGGACGGCGTCGGAATACCCGCGGCCGTCCACCCGTTCCCCTGAGGGACGCGGGGCGTGCCGCCTCCGACCACCGACCCCGAAAGAGGTGCATCATGACCGTGACCGCTGAGCGCGAGAACGCGCTGCTGGAGTCCGTCCCCACCGGCCTGCTGATCGACGGCGAGTGGCGCGATGCCTCCTCCGGCAAGACCTTCGACGTGAAGGACCCGGCCACCGGCAAGGTCATCGCGAGCCTGCAGGATGCGAACTCCGACGACGCCATGGCCGCCTTCGACGCCGCCTGCGCCGCGCAGGCCGACTGGGCCCGCACCCCCGCCAAGGAGCGCGCCGACATCCTGCGCCGCGCCTACGACCTGATCAACGAGCGCGCCGAGGACTTCGCGCTGTTGATGACCCTCGAGATGGGCAAGCCGCTCGCCGAGGCCCGCGGCGAGGTCACGTACGGCAACGGCTTCCTGCGCTGGTTCTCCGAGGAGGCCGGACGCCACTACGGCCGCACCCTGACCGTGCCCGAGGGCACCCTGCGCATGCAGGTGCACCATCGCCCGGTGGGCCCGTGCCTGCTGATCACCCCGTGGAACTTCCCGCTGGCCATGGCCACCCGCAAGGTGGGCCCCGCCGTCGCCGCCGGCTGCACCATGGTCCTCAAGGCCGCCAAGCTGACCCCGCTGACCACCCAGCTGTTCGCGCAGGTGATGCAGGAGGCCGGCCTGCCCAAGGGCGTGCTCAACGTCGTCGCGGGCTCCTCCGCCTCGTCGATCTCCAGCCCGATCCTGCAGGACCGGCGGCTGCGCAAGGTGTCCTTCACCGGTTCCACGCCGGTCGGTGTGCGCCTCATGAAGGACGCGGCGGACAACGTGCTGCGCACCTCCATGGAGCTCGGCGGCAACGCCCCACTCATCGTCTTCGAGGACGCGGACCTGGACGCCGCCGTCGAGGGCGCCTTCGCCGCGAAGATGCGCAACATGGGCGAGGCCTGCACCGCCGCCAACCGCTTCCTCGTGCACGAGGACGTGGCCGAGGAGTTCACGCAGAAGTTCGTGGCCAAGCTCGAGGCGCTCAAGCCCCTGCGCGGCACCGACCCGGAGTCCACCCTCGGCCCGATCGTGGACGAGGGCGCGCGCGACGACATCGACCAGCTCGTCCAGGACGCCGTGGCGGCCGGCGGTGAGGTGCTCACCGGTGGCCACAAGATCGAGGGCGACGGCTACTTCTACGCGCCGACCGCGATCAAGGTGGAGAAGGGCAGCCCGATCCTCCAGCAGGAGATCTTCGGCCCGGTGGCCCCGATCGTGACCTTCTCCTCCGAGGAGGAGGCCATCGAGATGGCCAACGACACCGAGTACGGCCTCGCCTCCTACGTGTTCACGCAGGATCAGGCCCGGATGTACCGCGTGGCCGAGAGCATCGAGTTCGGCCTCATGGGCTACAACGTGGGCGTCATCTCCAACCCGGCCGCGCCGTTCGGCGGCGTGAAGCAGTCGGGCCTGGGCCGCGAGGGCGGCGCCGAGGGCATCGAGGAGTACACCTCGGTGCAGTACATCGGCATCGCCGACCCGTGGGCGGCCGCGAAGGCCTGACCCTCGCGTCGAGCCGTTCCCTCCGGGGGCGGTGTCGGGCGGTGTTCCTCTCGGATGCCGCCCGCCACCGCCCCCGAGGCGTGTCGGGGGCCCGGGTTCGGCTCCCTAGAGTGGGGTGCATGGCCCACGCATCCGAGACCCCCCTCGCCTACCGCGCCCCCGCCCAGCAGCCGGACGATGACGGCGGCCCGCGCCGGGACGCCCGCGAGGAGAAGTCGGGCCGCAAGCGTCGTCTCGAGTACCCGCCCGCACCCGAGCCGCTGCCGGTGCCCGTCGTGGACAACCACACGCACCTCGACTTCCGCGACGGCCTGGTCCGCGTGGACGTCCACCAGGCGATGGACGCGGCGGAGGCCGTGGGCGTGGTCGGCGCGGTCCAGGTGGGCTGCGACGTCGCCTCGGCCCGGTTCACGATCGCGGCGATCGAGGCCGAGCCCCGCCTGCTCGGCGCCGTGGCGCTGCACCCCAACGACGCGGCCCGCCTGGCCGAGCGCGGCGAGTTCGAGGAGGCGTTCGCGCAGATCGCGGAGCTCGCCCGCCACCCCCGCGTGCGCGCCGTCGGCGAGACGGGCCTCGACTACTTCCGGACGCAGGACGAGGCCGGCCACGCGGCGCAGCAGGAGTCCTTCCGCCGGCACATCCGACTCGCCCGCGAACTCGGCACGGCCCTGCAGATCCACGACCGGGACGCGCACGACGACGTCGTCCGGATCCTGCTCGAGGAGGCGGCCGACGGCGGGCTGCCCCCGCACGTGGTGTTCCACTGCTTCTCCGGCGGCCCCGATCTGGCCCGCACGTGCGCCGAGCACGGCTGGCACATGTCCTTCGCCGGCCCCGTCACCTTCAAGGCCAACGACGAGCTGCGCGAGGCGTTGCGGATCGCCCCGGCCGAGCTGCTGCTCGTGGAGACGGACGCGCCCTTCCTCACGCCGCATCCGCATCGGGGCCGCCCCAACGCGCCGTACCTGGTCCCGGTGACCCTGCGGGGCATGGCGGAGACGCGCGGAGACGACGTGGCGGCCCTCGCTCGCGCGGTGAGCGAGAACACCGCCCGGGTGTACGGGGCGTTCTGAGCCGATCCAGGCCCGGCCCCTAGGATGGGCGACGTGCTGACCCGACTCCTCAAAGCCCGGCTGCCCGAGGGAACGCAGTACCTGGTGGACCGCCCCATGCGGATCCGCCTCGTGTTCGTGGTCCTCGGGTCCGTCCTCGTGGCCGGCCTCGAGATGGTGGCGCTCGCCTCGATCCTCCCGCTGGTCAGCCTGCTGACCTCGGGTGAGCTGGGTTCCCCGGTGCTCGAAGGGCTGCTGGCCCGGTTCGGGGCCGTGACGGTGCCGGAGCAGACGGTGGCCTTCGCCGTCGTGATCGTGCTGGCCTTCCTGCTCAAGGCGATCCTGGTGCTCGCGTTCCGCTGGTGGACCATGGGGTTCACCAACCAGAACCTCATCCGCACGTCCGCCACGCTGCTGCGCTACTACCTGCGGGCCGACTACGGCCTGCACCTGACGCGCACGGTCGGCACCCTGGTCAACAACGTGACCGGCACCTCCAGCATGGCGTACACGGGCGTGGTGAACGCGTCCGTCACGTTCCTCACGGAGGCCGTGACGCTCGTCGCGGTGGCGGTCGTGGTGGGCGTCTCCATGCCGCTGACGGGGCTCGGGATGGCCCTGTACTTCCTCGCCGTCGCCTGGGTGATCAAGACGGTGATCCGCCGCCCGGCCTCGCGTCTGGGCTGGACCCTGGTGACCTCGGGGGAGCGGGCCAACACCGCGGCGCTGCAGGGCCTGGAGAACTACAAGGACGTGAAGATCCGCGGCAACGACTCGGCCTTCATGGAGGAGTACCGGGCCGCCCGCGCGGAGAGCGCGGAAGCCACGCGGCTCAAGATGATCCTCACGATGATGCCGCGCTACGTGCTCGAGGTCGCCTTCGTGGCCGCCATCGCGGCGCTCGTGGCCGTGGCCTTCATCCAGGGTCGTGGCGGGGAGGCGTTCGGCTCGCTCGCCCTGCTCGCGATGGCCGGCTTCCGTGTGCTGCCGTCCATGGCCGCGCTCATGGCCACCACCAACGAGATCCGCACCTCCTGGCCGGCCTTCGAGCGCACGACGGCGGAGCTCGCCGCCGCGCAGCCGGTCCTGCACGCGGCGGACCGGCCCTACGAGCGCGTCACGTTCGAGGAGTCCATCGAGGTGCGGGACGCGTCCTTCACCTACCCCGGCAAGGCCGAGCCGGTCCTGCGGGACATCGACCTGCGCATCCCCTTCGGCTCCTCGTACGCCTTCGTGGGCGGCAGCGGTGCCGGCAAGACCACCCTGGTGGACCTGGTCATCGGCTTCCACCACGCGCAGCGCGGCGGGGTCTACGTGGACGGGGTGGAGCTCGAGGCCAACCCGCGCGGCTGGTGGGACAACGTGGCGTTCGTCCCGCAGTCCGTCACCGTGGTCAACGGGACGGTGCTGCACAACGTGCTCCTCGACGTCGAGGCCGCCCAGACGGCGGACCGGGCCGAGGTGGAGCGCGTGCTGCGCGAAGCCCAGCTGGGGCAGTGGCTGGACGAGCTCCCCGACGGCCTGGACACCGTGATCGGCGAAGGGGCCGTCGGCGTCTCCGGCGGCCAGCGCCAGCGCCTGGGCATCGCGCGCGCGCTCTTCCGGCGACCCCGCCTCCTCGTGCTCGACGAGGCGACGTCGGCCCTCGACAACCTCACGGAACGCCGGGTCACCGAGGTGATCGAGTCGCTGCGCGGACGGATCACGGTCATCGTGGTCGCCCACCGTCTCTCCACGGTCAAGCGCTGCGATCAGATCGTGCTGATGGACCAGGGGCGGATCCTCGGCCAGGGCACGTTCGCCGGGCTGCAGGAGACGAGCCCCGAGTTCCGCGAGCTCGTCCGGCTCGGTGACCTCTCCACCTGAGCGGAGCCCGCGCCGCTGCGCCCCGGTTACCCTGTCCGGCGCCCCGATAGACTCGCGGGCATGGTCCAGCCCTCCCCGCACCCCGCCCCCGCCCCGCTGCTGAGCGCCGCGGACGTGCGGCGCATCGCCGCCGAGCTGGACCTGCGTCCCACCAAGCAGTGGGGCCAGAACTTCGTGATCGACCCGAACACGATCCGGCGCATCGTGCAGGCCGCGGACGTGACCGCGGACGAGCACGTGCTCGAGATCGGCCCCGGGCTGGGCTCGCTCACCCTCGGCCTGCTGGACGCGGCCGCCGCCGTCACCGCCGTCGAGATCGACCCGGTCACCGCCGCCCGCCTGCCGCGCACCGCCGCCGAGTTCCGCCCCGGGGCCGAGGACGCCCTCGCGGTGCTGCACGCGGACGCCATGACGCTGAGCGAGCAGGCACTGGCCGAGGTCCGGCCCGCTGCCGCGGCCGGCGGCCCCACCGCGCTCGTGGCGAACCTGCCCTACAACGTGGCCGTGCCCGTGCTGCTGCACGCGCTCGCGGTCCTGCCGGGGCTGCGGCACGGCCTGGTCATGGTGCAGGAGGAGGTCGCGGACCGTCTCGCGGCCGGGCCCGGCTCCAAGGTCTACGGCGTGCCGTCCGCCAAGGCGGCGTGGTACGCAGACGTGCGCAAGGCGGGCACCATCGGCACCCAGGTGTTCTGGCCGGCTCCGCGCATCCATTCCGGGCTGGTCGCCTTCACCCGGCGCGAGCCGCCGGCGGGCGGCGCGTCCCGCCGGGAGGTCTTCGCCGTGGTGGACGCCGCCTTCGCCCAGCGCCGCAAGACCCTGCGCGCCGCGCTCGCCTCCTGGGCGGGGTCGCCGCAGGCGGCGGAGGACGCCCTGGTGGCCGCCGGCGTGGACCCGCGCGCCCGCGGCGAGGCCCTGGACATCGCGGCCTTCGCGAGGATCGCCGAGCACGGCCCGCGGCGTGCGGCGGAGGAGGTGAGCGCATGACGACGGAGGACCTCGGCCTCGACCCCACGGCCCGGCACGTCACGGTCAGCGCCCCCGGCAAGGTGAACCTGTCCCTGCGGGTGGGACCCCCCGGCGCGGACGGCTACCACCCCGTGGCCACCGTGTACCTGGCCGTCAGCCTGCGGGAGACCGTCACGGCGATCGCGCGCACGGACGGGAGGATCACCGTCGGCCCGTCGGGCCGCCACATCAGTCTGGTGGACACCGAGGACGTGCCCTGGGACGAGCGCAACCTCGCGCACCGCGCCGCCGCGCACCTGCGGCGCACCCTCGGGCTCGATCCTGACACCCACGGCGTCCACCTCGAGGTCGCCAAGCAGGTCCCGGTCGCGGGCGGCATGGGCGGCGGCTCCGCCGACGCGGCCGCCGCGCTGCTCGCGTGCAGCGCCCTGTGGGAGACCGGGCACACCCGCGCCGAGCTCGCCGAGCTGGCCGCCCCGCTGGGTGCGGACGTGCCCTTCAGCGTGCTGGGCGGCGCCGCCGTCGGGCTCGGGACCGGGGCGGAGCTGACCCCCGTCGCGGCCCGCACCCCGGTGCATCTCGTCCTCGTCCCGGCGGACGCCGGGCTGTCCACCCCCGTGGTGTTCCAGACCCTGGACGAGCTGCGCCGGGAGGGCCACCTGTCCGACGGGCCGACGCGTCCGGAGGTGAACGAGGCCGTCCTGCGGGCCCTCACCGCGGCCGATCCGCTCGAACTCGCCACCGCCATGGACAACGACCTGCAGACCCCGGCCGTCGTCCTGTTCCCCGAGCTCTCGGACGTCCTCGACCTCGGTATGGACGAAGGCGCGCTGCGCGGCATGGTCTCCGGCTCCGGCCCCACCCTGCTCTTCGTGGCGCAGGACGAGGCCTCCGCGCTGCGGCTGGCCTCGGCCATCGAGGAACGCACGGGCGTGCGCGCCCTCCCCGTCCACGGCCCCGTGCCCGGCGCCCACGTGCTGTGACACCCGGCGGGCACCCCCGCCGCACCCGACCACCCCTCCTCCGTCCGGAAAGGACCACCTCCTCCATGGCCCACCTGCTCGGCGCCGAGAACATCGGCATCGCCTTCGGCACCCGCACCGTCCTCGAGGGCCTCTCCCTCGGCGTGGATGAGGGGGACCGGATCGGACTCGTGGGCCGCAACGGCGACGGCAAGTCCACGCTCATGCGCATCCTCGCCGGCCTCCAGGAACCCGACACGGGCCGCGTCACCCGCCGCGGCGGCGTCCGCGTGGGCGTGCTGGACCAGCAGGACCGGCTCGACCCGGAGCACACCGTGCGTCAGGTCGTGGTCGGGGACGTGGACGACCACGTGTGGGCCTCGGACCCCAAGGTCCGGGACGTCCTGGGCGGACTCCTCGACGGCTTCGACTTGGAGCAGTCCGTGCGGGGCCTCTCCGGCGGCCAGCGCCGTCGCGTGGCCCTGGCCCGTCTGCTCGCCGGGGACGACGACGTCCTCTTCCTCGACGAGCCCACCAACCACCTGGACGTCGAGGGCGTCGCGTGGCTCGCCCGCCACCTGAAGCAGCGCTGGCGCCCCACCGACGGCGGCCTCGTGGTGGTCACCCACGACCGGTGGTTCCTCGACGAGGTCTGCACGCGCACGTGGGAGGTGCACGACGCCACGGTGGACCCGTTCGACGGCGGCTACGCGGCGTGGGTGCTCGCGCGCGCGGAGCGCTCCCGGCAGGCGGCGGTGACGGAGCAGAAGCGTCAGCAGCTCGTGAAGAAGGAGCTCGCCTGGCTGCGCCGTGGCGCCCCGGCACGCACGTCGAAGCCGAAGTTCCGCATCGAGGCGGCCAACGCCATCATCGAGGACGTCCCCGCCCCGCGCGACTCGGTGTCCCTGGCGAAGATGGCCACGGCCCGGCTGGGCAAGGACGTCCTCGACCTCGAGCACGTGAGCCTGACGCTGGGGGAGAAGCCGATCCTCGACGACGTCACCCTGCGCCTGGCGCCCGGCGAGCGGCTCGGCGTGGTCGGCGTCAACGGTGCGGGCAAGTCGACCCTGCTGCGCCTGCTCGACGGGCGCATCGCCCCGGACTCGGGGCGGGTGAAGCGCGGCAAGACGGTGGTCTCGGCCACCCTCACCCAGGACGTGAAGGAACTCGACGACGTCGCCCACCTGCGCGTCGCCGAAGTCATGGCCCGCGAGGGCTTGTCCTTCCAGGTCGGGGACCGCGAGATGTCCTCCGGCCAGCTGCTCGAGATGCTCGGCTTCGGCACCTCCCGGCAGTGGACTCAGGTCTCCGAGCTCTCGGGCGGCGAGCGCCGGCGCCTGCAGCTGCTGCGCCTGCTCGTGGGCGAGCCCAACGTCCTCATGCTCGACGAGCCGACCAACGACCTGGACACGGACACCCTGGCCGCCGTCGAGGATGTGCTGGACGGGTGGCCGGGGACCCTGGTGGTGGTCTCCCATGACCGTTACCTGCTCGAGCGCATCACCGACCACCAGGTCGCCCTGCTCGGGGACGGCAAGGTCCGCGGCCTGCCGGGCGGGGTGGACCAGTACCTCGAGCTGCGCGCCGCGATGGACGACGCCGGCGGCCCGGCCCGGGGAACCGGCGCGGCCCGAGGCCGCAACGACGTCGTCGGGACGTGCGCGGGCATGGGCGGGCCGGAGGAGGACACCGGACCCACCGAGGCGGAGCGTCGGCTGGCCCGCAAGGAGATGGCCCGGCTCGAGAAGCAGATGACCCGGCTACGGGACCGCAGGTCCGGCCTCGAGGCGCGGATGGCCGAGCTGGGGCAGGCGCAGGACTTCGACGCCCTCACCGCGGCCTCCGCCGACCTGAAGGACCTCGACGCGCAGCTGGACGTCCTGGAGGAGGAGTGGCTGCAGGCCGCTGAACTCGCCGAAGGGGACTGACCGGCGGGCGCTCACAGGAGGGTGCGGCGGACGGCACAGCCATTCACAATTTCCGACCTATAATCGGGGGCCGGGGCACAGCAATGTGCTCGACCCCCACGACGTGAACCATCCCCCACGTCAGGACGGAGGAGCAGAGCGTGATCGCGAGTCCCGGTGATGAGTCGACCACGCACCGCATGGGCTCGACGGCCCGCGGTCGTGTCCTGGGTCGGCCCTGGGAGCGGGGCCTTCCGCTGCTCGTCCTCATCGTGGACGTGGTCGCGGTCCTGCTCGCCACCTTCGTGTCGGCCCAGCTCCGCTTCGGCGGATCGCGGCGCACCACCCTCCCCGGCACCGAAATCATCGACTACAGCGTCATCAGCCTCGCGCTGAGCGCGGCCTGGGTGCTCGCGCTGACCATCCAGGGCTCGCGGGACATCCGGATCCTGGGGGTGGGCAGCGAGGAGTACAAGCGGGTCCTGCAGGGCACCCTCTATCTCTTCGGCACCGTCGCGATCCTCGCCTATGCGGCAGGTCTCGAAGTGGCGCGCGGCTACGTGGGCCTGGCGCTGCCGCTGGGCGTGCTCCTGCTCCTGCTGGGCCGGTTCCTCGTGCGCGGGTGGGTGGCCCGGCAGCGACACCGCGGCAGGTTCCGGCGGCGGCTCCTGCTCGTCGGCGGCCCGAAGGCGGTCCGGCACATCTTCCAGGCCCTCGACTCCGAGGCCGGCGCCGGCTACGCCCCCGTGGCGGCGGCTCTCCCCGGATACAAGGCCCGGCAGGCGGACTACCTCCCGATACCGGTCTCCACGGACCTGGACACCGTGGAGGACGTGGTCGCCCTCGTGGAGGTGCGCGACGTCGAAGCCGTGGTGATCACCTCGGGCCATTCGTTCGTCCCCGGGGACGTCCGCCGACTGGGCTGGGAGCTGCAGGAGCGCGGCGTCTCCCTGATCATGGCGCCCGCGCTCGTGGACGTCGCCGGACCCCGCCTCCACACGCAGCCCCTCGCGGGTCTGCCGCTCATCCACCTCTCCACTCCGCGCCTCTCCGAGGGCAAGGCGTTCGCCAAGCGGGCGTTCGACGTCGTCGCGTCGGGTCTGGGCCTGATCGCCATCTCGCCGCTGTTGATCGCCGTCGCGATCGCGGTCAAGGCCACGGACGGCGGGCCGGTGCTGTTCCGGCAGGAGCGGATCGGTCTCGGCGGCAGGCCGTTCACCATGCTCAAGTTCCGTTCCATGGTGGTGGACGCCGAGGAGATCCGGCAGCGGCTCGTCTCGGACGGCGGGGATGCGGACGTGCTGTTCAAGATGAAGGACGACCCGCGCATCACCCGGGTCGGCAGGCTCATCCGCCGCACCAGCATCGACGAGCTGCCCCAGCTCGTGAACGTGCTGCGGGGGGACATGTCCCTCGTGGGCCCGCGGCCCCACCTGCCGCACGAGGTCGAGGCCTACGAGCAGTACGTGCACCGCCGCTTCCTGGTGCAGCCCGGCATCACGGGCCTCTGGCAGGTCTCCGGCCGCTCCGACCTCCCGTGGGAGGAGGCGGTCCGCCTGGACCTCTACTACGTGGAGAACTGGTCCATCCTGGGCGACCTCGTGATCCTGGGCCGGACCGTCAAGGCCGTGATCGCCGCCGACGGCGCCTATTGACCCCGGATCCGCGCGACCTGTGTGGAAGAATGGGCCGTCGTCGCCGCCCCCTGGGGTCCGGCGCTCCGCCCTGGTGTAATGGCAGCACGCCGGCCTTTGGAGCCGTGCAGTCTAGGTTCGAATCCTAGGGGCGGAACACCCGTCCTCTGACCTCCACCGGTGCAGGAGCCCTCATGTCCCAGCCGTCCCCCCGTCCCTCCGCCGTGATCGTCCTGGCCGCGGGTCAGGGCACCCGCATGAAGTCGACGACGCCGAAGATCATGCATGCGATCGGGGGGCGCTCCCTCGTGGGCCACGCGCTCGCGGCGGCCTGGTCGCTCGCGCCGGAGCACCTCGTGGCCGTGGTCCGGCACGAGCGGGCCCGCGTGGCCGAGCACATCGAGACGGTGGCGGCCCAGCTGGGCATCGACGCGCTGGCGATCGCCGACCAGGACGACGTGCCGGGCACCGGCCGCGCCGTCGAGCTGGGCCTGGCCGCCCTGCCCGCGGACCTCGAGGGCACCGTCGTGGTGACCTACGGCGACGTCCCGCTGCTGACCCCGGAGACGCTCGCCCGCCTCGTCGCGGACCACGAGGCGGACGGCAACGCCGTCACCGTCCTCACCGCCACCCTCGAGGACGCCACGGGCTACGGCCGCATCGTCCGCGACGCCGAGGGCCTAGTGGAGCGGATCATGGAGCACAAGGACGCCCTCGCCCACGCCGAGTCCACGGGGGACGACTCCTTCGTGGCGATCCGCGAGGTCAACTCCGGCATCTACGCCTTCGACGCCGCCCTGCTGCGCCGCACCCTGCCGGAGATCTCCACGGACAACGTGCAGGGTGAGAAGTACCTCACGGACGTGCTCGGCATGGCCCGCGCCGAGGGCGGCCGCGTCGCCTCCGTGGGCACGGACGACGTGTGGGAGGTCGAGGGCGCCAACGACCGCCGGCAGCTCTCCGACCTGGGCCGCCAGCTCAACGACCGCGTGCTGCGCGGCTGGATGAAGAAGGGCGTCACGGTCGTCGACCCGTCCTCCACGTGGGTGGACGTCACCGTCTCCCTCGCCTCGGACGTCACGCTCAAGCCCGGCACCCAGCTGCACGGCACGACGTCGGTGGCCACGGGCGCCGTCGTCGGCCCGGACTCCACCCTCACGGACACGCAGGTGGGGGAGGGCGCCGTGGTGAAGCGCACCGACGCGACGGAGGCCGTGATCGGCGCGGGCGCGACCGTCGGCCCGTTCACCTACCTGCGCCCGGGCACGGTGCTGGGGGAGGACGGCAAGATCGGCGCGTTCTACGAGACCAAGAACGTGACCGTGGGCCGCGGCGCCAAGCTCTCCCACCTGGGCTACGCCGGGGACGCCGAGATCGGCGAGTACACCAACATCGGCTGCGGCAACATCACCGCCAACTACGACGGCGTCGCCAAGCACCGCACCGTGATCGGCGCGCACGTGCGCACCGGCTCGAACACGGTGTTCACGGCCCCGGTCTCGGTGGGCGACGGCGCCTACACGGGTGCCGGCGCGGTGGTCCGCGACGACGTCCCGGCCGGCGCCCTGGCGCTGAACGCCGTGGCGCAGCGCACCATCGAGGGCTGGGTGCCCGCCAAGCGCCCCGGTAGCACGTCCGCGCAGGCCGCTGAGGCGGCCGGGGCGACGGTCGCGGACGCCGAGGGCTGATCCCTCGCGCCCTAGGATGGGTGCGAGGACCGGGCCGCTACGGGCGGCCGACGCCGACGCCGGGCGCCCACCGCTGTCGGTCCTGGAACGCGAGACCACGAAGGATGTTGAGGACGTCATGACGGAGCTGAGCCGCAGCGAGGACAAGCGACTGGTGCTGGCCACGGGCCGCGCCCACCCCGAGCTCGCGCAGGAGATCGCCGAGGAGCTGGGCACCGAGCTGCTCCCCATGAGCGCCTACGACTTCGCCAACGGCGAGATCTACGTGCGCTCGGGCGAGTCGGTGCGCGGCAAGGACGTGTTCATCATCCAGTCGCACCCGGCGCCGCTGAACAACCACCTCATGGAGCAGCTGATCATGGTGGACTCCATGAAGCGCGCCTCCGCCCGCCGTATCACGGTGGTCTCGCCGTTCTACCCGTACGCCCGCCAGGACAAGAAGGGCCGCGGCCGCGAGCCGATCTCGGCCCGTCTCGTCGCGGACCTGTACAAGACCGCCGGCGCCTCCCGTGTGATGAGCGTGGACCTGCACACCGCCCAGATCCAGGGCTTCTTCGACGGCCCGGTGGACCACCTGTTCGCCATCCCGCTGCTCGCGGACCACATCCGCTCCAGCGTGGAGGGCGAGGAGGTCACGGTCGTCTCCCCAGACACCGGCCGCGTGCGCGTGGCGGAGCAGTGGGCGGACCGCCTGGGCGGCGTGCCGCTGGGCTTCGTGCACAAGAGCCGGGACCTCACCGTCCCGAACAAGGCCGAGTCCAAGACCGTGGTCGGGGACGTCGAGGGCCGCGTGTGCGTGCTGATCGACGACATGATCGACACCGGCGGCACCATCGCCGGCGCCGTGCAGATCCTCAAGGACGCCGGCGCGAAGGACGTCATCATCGCCGCCACGCACGCGGTGTTCTCGGACCCGGCCGCCCAGCGTCTCGGCGAGTGCGGCGCCCGTGAGGTCGTGGTGACCAACACCCTGCCCATCCCGGAGGAGAAGCGCTTCGAGACCCTCACGGTGCTCTCGATCGCCCCGCTGATCGCCCGCGCGATCCGCGAGGTCTTCGAGGACGGCTCGGTCACCAGCCTGTTCGACGGCGTCGCCTGACCATGGCCGAGCGCGTCGAGTCGGCCCACGGGGACGACGGCGAGGCGGGCGCCGCGCCGCAGCCTCGCCGTCCGCGCCTGCCGTTCTGGGCCTCCCTGCTGGTGAACGTGGTGGTGGCCATCGCGGTCGTCGCCGTGGTGCAGGCCCTGTGGGTGAAGGTGTACTCGGTGCCGTCCGGCTCGATGGAGAACACCCTCGAGGTGGGGGACCGCATGCTGGTCAACCGCACCGCCTATCCGGACGGGATGGCCGACTCCCAGGACGTGGTGGTCTTCACGGCGAACGAGGACTGGGCGACCCCCGCGTCGTCGGAGGGGGCCGTGGAGAACGCCGTCCGCACGTTCGGCGACCTCACCGGCATCGGCCGCTCGCACGAGCAGGCGCTGGTCAAGCGCGTGGTCGGCACCGCGGGGCAGACCGTGGAGTGCTGCACCGCCGAGGGCGCCGTGACCGTGGACGGGGAGCCCCTGGACGAGCCGTACATCCACAACGACCTGCCGTTCCTCCGGGACGAGCTGGACTGCGAGTCCGAGGTGATGTCCGCGCGCTGCTTCGGCCCGGTCACCGTGCCGGAGGACTCGATGCTCGTGCTCGGCGACCACCGCTCGAACTCGGCCGACTCCGTGATCGCGTGCCGCGGCGTCCCCGCCGACCAGGCCGGGGGCTGCGCCCGCTTCGTCACCCGCGAGGACATCGTGGGCGAGGTCTTCGTGACCGTCTGGCCGCCCACGCACTGGGGCGGACACTGAGATACGTCGTGGTGGCGGCGTCGGGCCGGTGCAGACGCAACGGCCAGGTGAAGGGAGAGAGGTGAGCGATCAGTGGCAGTCAAGCCGCGCTCTCCGAGGTCCCGCATCATCCGTCGTGTCGTCATCGCCTTGCCGGACAGCACGCGCCTGTCCGGGTTCCGAGCCCAGCCGGGGGGTGAGGACTTTGAGGTGTTCGACGCCATCGACAATCGTTCGGGCTCGGTGACAGAGCGCTTCGATGTGGAGCGGTTCCGGGACTTTTTCCAGCGTGATCCCCGTCCCGGTGAGATCGGCTGCACCCTGAGCCACATGGGGGTCATGCGAAGTTTTGCCGAGGAGACCGGAGCTGACCGTGATCTGCTGCTTGTCGCGGAAGATGACGCGCGGTTTGCCGAGGATGCGGAAGCGGTGGTGCGAAGAATCGCACCATATGTTTCCACGACGTCCCTCGTCGTCCTAGCTGATCCCTACGGCCCCGCCGGACGGCGCGACCGATCCGTAGGGAGCAAGTCTGAGCATTTCGTCCAATTGTCACTTTTTGCGCGCCGATTCCCGCACCCTTCTCGCAGCGGTGTTGTAACCATGGGCCGCTGGAGTGCCGGGTTAACCGGCATGGGCTTGTATCTGGTCACTAGGGCGTGTCTGAGAATAGATGCACGAGTCAGCTGAGACCCTGGGGACATGTCCCGGTTCCAGATGCTCTCTGACACCCAATGGGAGTTGATCGCCCCGATGCTCCCGACCCGGACCGGCCGCGCCGGCAGGCCGTTCGCCGACGCCCGCACCATGGTGGAGGCGATCATCTACCGATACAGGTGCGGAATCGCTTGGAGGGATCTGCCCGAGGTCTACGGGCCCTGGCAGACCGTGTGGACCTGGCATCGGCGCTTGGCCGAAGAAGGCACATGGGACACGGTGCTGGCCACGCTGACCGCCGCCGCTGACGCCGAAGGCCTGATCGATTGGTCGGTCTCGGTGGACTCCACGATCGCCCGCGCGCATCAGCACGCGACGAACATCACCCGCCTCACAGGGGGATGGGTCGAACTACAAGAATCCGCGTGAGGAGCCGGCCGATCACGGCATCGGGCGCTCCCGTGGCGGGCTGAGCACGAAGATCCATCAGCTCGTCGATGGGACCGGGCTGCCGCTGGTCAGCCTGATCACCCCCGGCCAGGCAGGGGACTCCCCGATGCTGCTTCCTCTTCTGGCGCAGCTGCGCGTGACCCGGCCAGTAGGGCGGCCCCGGACTCGCCCCGAGGCCGTGCTGGGCGATAAGGCGTACTCCTCCCGGGCGATCCGCACCCACCTACGTGCCCGTGGGATCAAAGCGGTCATCCCCGAACCGGCCGACCAGCAGGGCCACCGCAGACGGCGCGGTGCCCGCGGCGGGCGCCCCGTCAGCCTCGACGCGGACGCCTACAAGGGCCGCAATGTCATCGAGCGTCAGTACGCTCACCTGAAGCAGTGGCGGGGTCTGGCGACCCGGTATGACAAGTACGCGATCATCTACAGGGCCGCTCTGGTCCTGAATGCTGTGCTCGCATGGTCAAAACGATTGTCAGACATGCCCTAGATCAGCCGCACGTGGCATCGTGCGGTCACTTGATGAGGAGTTCGGTGGGCGGCCTTGGTGGGCGGCCGACTACCACGGGTTCTATCGGGACGAGCTGGGCATCGATGTACTCGCCGTGCGCCCCAACCTCGCCGACTGGGAGGGGGAGTCGTCCATCCAGGACGGCGACCACGTGGGATGGCGCGCGACGAATGGCGGCAAGGCCTCACGCGTCGGCGTGGGCGAATTCCTGAAAGAGTGGCGCCACCGGGCGCTCCGTAGGGCACGGTCGACGAAGTTCGATCTCCGTTGGCGTCTGCGGAAGACACCGTAGGGACGACAGCTCGTGCCGACTCAGCCGGCCGTGGCCAGCTGAGCGGTGATCAGGGCGTCCATCGCCTCCCGCACCCGGGCCTCGGCGTCCTCGGGCACGGGCCCTTCGGTGCGGAGACGCGCCACCACGTCGGCGGCGGTCCGCGGCTCGTCCAGCAGGAGCCAGACGGCCGGGCCCAGACCGTCGAGCACGACCAGGCGCTCCGAGGCGAGCAGGACCAGGCGGCCGTGGTCGGTCAGGATGCCGTCGTCGACGGCGCAGCGGGACACCGCGCCCGGGCCCGCCGCACCGACCGAGGCCCGCAGCTCCGCGTCGGTGAGCGCCTCCCAGGCGGGGGTGACGGGCGTGGGCGGGGTCGCCAGGAGGCCGTCGACGACGTCCCGCAGGTCCTCCGCTTCGGCGTAGACCAGGCGTTGGGCGCCGCCGACCGCGTCGAGGACGCGGCAGAGCGTCACGAGACCGCGGGGGAGCCGGGCGAGGGAGGACGTCTGGGGGACGAGCGCCTCGAGCGCGGCCACGAGTTCCATGGCCTCCGCCCGCGGCGTCACCGGGCCTGCCGGATCCCGCACGCGGTCGAGCACGGCGATCCGGGCCAGCCGGGCGTCGGGGAGGGTCGGACCGAGACCCAGGTCGTCCGGGCCTCGCTGGGTCTTCGGCCGCACTCCCCGCGACCCCAGCACGGACAGCGGCTTGGGGTACGGGGTGACGGCCAGGCCGTCGGGGGCGATGATCGCGGTCTCGTCGGTGAGGTAGGCGAAATGGGGCCCCAGTCGGCGCGTGGCCGTCGTCTTGCCCGTCCCGGACGCCGCCACCAGGACGATCGCCGCCCCGGTGTCCGGTGCGGCGAGGCACGCGGCATGGAACAGCAGGTGGGTGCCGCGGGCGGACTCGATCGCCCGTGAGGTCGCCAGGAACACCAGGTCCTCGTGCCACTGGAGCCACGGACGTGCGGTGTCGGCGTCGCGGTGCGCATCCGCGCGGGCCGGCGGCTCCACGGCCTCCACACCGCATCGGGCCCAGGACTCGACGACCTCCGCCCGCTCGTCTCCCGTGAGGCCGCTGACCGTCACAGCATCGAGTCCGGCGCCGATGCGCAACGCGGTCGTCTCGCGCATGGCTTCGTCCTCCCCCTGGGTGCCGGGCATGGCTCACCCTCTCCATCCCGTGGCTGTCCGGTCAGTGTACCGAGCACCGTGTCGACGGCCACGAGGCCGCCCCACCGGACGGCACGGGCCCCCGCCAGTCCTTCCCTATACTCGTCACAGGCTTATCGGGCGCTGGGTGCGCCCTCCATCCGAGCCGAGGGAGGAACCCGCATGGCAGCCCAGTCGCCCACGGCGGCCGTGACCGTGGTGATCCCGCACTACGGCGATCCGGCCCCCACCCTCGCCCTCGTCGACCGCCTGCTGGCCGATCCCGGGGACGCGCTGGCCGCCGTCGTGGTCTCGGACGACGCCTCGCCCACCCCGTATCCCGAAGCCCACGATCCGCGTCTGACCGTGGTGCGCCGCGAGCGCAACGGCGGGTTCGGGGCGAACGTGAACACCGGCCTGGCCGCGGTCACCACCGAGCTGGCCCTGGTCCTCAACTCGGACGCCGAGATCACGGGGGCGCAGATCGACGCGCTGGTGGCGGCGGCCGCTCCGTACCAGCCGGCCGTGGTCAGTCCGCAGGTCGTCAACGAGGACGGCACGCCGCAGTGGTCCGGCCGGCACTTCCCCACGGTCCTGCACCAGACCGTCGAGTGGCTGACTCCGCTGGCCCGCTTCCGTCACCTGGACGTGCTCCACGAGGCCGTGGGGCACGACGTCGCGGCGGCCCGGTCCGCCTCGCCCGTGGCGGTCGACTGGGTGATGGGCGCCGTGCTGCTCCTGCCGATGGCGCAGGTCCGCGCCGTCGGCGGGTTCGACGAGGAGTACTTCATGAACTCCGAGGAGGTCGACCTGCAGCGTCGCCTGCGCGAGCGCGGCGTGCCGTCGATCGTGGTGCCGGCCGTCCGTGTGCCGCATGGGCTGCACGGCTCCTCAGATCCGCTGCGCCGGCGCGGCTGGCTGGTGGACTCCCGCTACCGCTACGCCCGGAAGTTCGGTCACCCCCGGGTCCTCAAGGCCGCGCTCACCGCGGCCACCGGGGCGAACTTCGCCGTGAACGCGCTCCGGCAGGCCCGGGGTGTGGACGTGGACGCCCGCGCCGTGCTCCGGGACGAGCACGCGCTGGTCTGGAAGGGGCAGCGCCGATGAGCGCCACCGGCTACACCGTGCCGGCGCCGATCGACGCGCGGGGCGGCCGCTCACCGGAACGGCTGTTCCTCGTCTCGCCGGCGTTCCACGGCTATCACCGCTCCATCGCGGCGGCGTGGGCGGCCCAGGGCTTCGACGTCACGGTGCACTGCTACGACGCCTACGCCACGCTCGGTATGAAGCTGCGGAACAAGGGGCTGCTCGAGCTGCCGCAGAAGGCGGGCGTGGACCGCACGGACGCGCGGGTCGCCTGGGACACGGGGCGGGCCGTGGCCGCGCTGCGCGAGGCCCGGCCGGACCGTGTGCTCGTCATCAAGGGCGACTCGCTGGGCGAGGACTTCTGGTCCGAGATCCTCGAAGCGGGCCTGCCCCGCATGCTCTGGCTGTACGACGACCTCGCGCGGCACGACTACTCGATGGAGTTCCTGCGCTCCGTCGGGCCGGTGCTCAGCTACGCCCGCTCCGAGGCCGAGCTGCTGGCCGGCGAGGGCGTGGACGCCCACTACATGCCCAACGGCTTCGACCCGGCGATGGCGCTGCCGGAAGTGCCGCGGCGCGACGAACTGGTCTTCGTGGGCTCGCGCTACCCGAATCGCGTGGAACTGCTCACCCGCCTGGCCGCGGCCGGGGTGCCGGTGCTCGCCTACGGGCGTCAGTGGAGCCACCACCCGGTGGACCGCCTGCGCACGTGGGAGCTGACCCGGCCGGACCTGCCGGCCGAACGGGACATCCCCCTCGAGGAGGCGTACGCCGTGCAGGCGGCCGCCGCGGGCGCCATCAACATCCACGGCCTGCAGGCCGGCCACGCGATGCGGACCTTCGAGGTGCCCGGCATGGGCGGTCTCCAGCTCGTCGATCGCGCCGATGTGGCCGAGTTCTACGTCCCGGACGAGGAGGTGCTCGTCTTCGAGGACGCGGACCACCTCATCGAGCTGGGCCGCCGGATCGTCGCGGACCCCGCCTGGGGAGCGCGCATCCGGGAGGCCGGCCGCCGCCGGTCGCACGCGGAGCACACGTTCGCGCACCGGGCGGCCATGGCCCAGGGGTGGTGGGCATGACCGACGCGCCCCTCTTCTGGCGCTCCGAGGACCTGCCGCGCTGGCACGCGTGGCAGCGCGCCCAGTGGCCGCTGACCCGGCGGGCCGCGGACACCGCGCGCTCGACCGTGCGCGGCGTGGCCGGCGCCCTGACGCGCCGCCGGTCCACCGGCGACGACGTCCCGCGCCTGCTCCTGCCGGCGGGGGACGTGCACACGCTCGTCGCCCTGGAGTCCTTCGGCCCCACGCAGCTGGCCGCGCTGGCCTCGCCCGTGGCGGCCCTGGCCACCGCGCGGTCGGAGGTCGCCGCCGGGGTCGGCTGGGTGCTGCCCGCCGGTGACGCACCCGCCCTGCCCGGGGCCGCGGGCCACCGGGAGCACGCCGCCACCGCCGACGTCGTGACGGATCGCCTGTCCGGGCTCCGCCGCGTCCTGGTGGCGGGGGAGTACCTGCCCTCGGGCCGCGCCGCCGTGCGCTGGGCCCGGCAGCGGGGGGCGCGGGTCGGCGTCGTCCAGCACGGGCTGCTGGCCGTGTCCACGCCGCCCGTCCCGCAGGACGCCGCCCTGTACGCCTTCACGAGCGCGGACGCCGACTGGTGGACCCAGGGCCGCGCCGATGTGGAGGCCGTCCCGGTGGGCTCGGCGCTGCTGGAGCAGGCCCGCCGGACCGCGCCCGCGCTCTCGGGCGCTGGGGACGACGGCCCCGGGGTGTTCCTCGGCCAGCTGCACGGCGCCGAGCTGCCCCGCCGGGACTTCGCCGCGGCCGCCGAACAGTACGTGCGAGCCACCGGCGCCGCCTACCGCCCCCACCCGGCCGAGCGGGACCGCCTCTCCCGCGGCCAGCACGCGGCCTGGCGCAGGGCCGGCGTGCGGATCGACGATGCCGGCGCGCCCCTCATCGCCACCCGCGGGCCCGTGGCGGCCGTCTTCTCCACCGGGATCCTCGAGGCCGCGCAGGCCGGCAGACCCGCGTGGGCCGTCCACCCGGACCCGCCCGCCTGGCTCGAGGGGTTCTGGCAGCGCTACGGCATGACCCGGTGGCGGCCCGGCCGCACCCCGGAGCCCACCCCGCCCCTGGCCTCGCCGACCGCGGACCCCGCGGCCGCGATCGCCGAACACGTCTGGAAGGAGACCGCGTGAGCATCCTGTGCGTCATCCCCGTGCGCGGCGGGTCCCGGGGGCTGCCCGGCAAGAACATCCGCCTCCTGGGCGGCCACCCGCTCGTCGCCTGGACCATCCAGGCCGCCCTCGAGGCGGAGGAGGACCTGCACGTGGTGGTCTCCACGGACTCGGCCGAGATCGCCGAGGTCGCCCTCCGCTACGGCGCGGACGTGCCGGGCCTGCGTCCGGCCCACCTGGCCCAGGACTCGACCCCCACCGAGCCCGTGATCGAGCACGTGCTCGCGGCCGAGCGCGCGGCCGGCGTCGAACCCGAGGGCGTGATGCTGCTCCAGGCCACCAGCCCGCTGCGCCTGCCCGGCACCCTGGACCGCGCCGTGCGGCAGTTCCGACAGACGGGGGTGGACTCGCTGGTCGGCGTCGTCCCGGTGTCCCCGTTCCTGTGGCGCCATCCCGAGGATCCCGACGGGGAGCCGATCCCGGACTTCGACGTCACGGTGCGCAAGCGCCGGCAGGACATGTCGCGCGCCGACCTGCGGTTCCGCGAGAACGGCTCGCTGTATGTGACGCGCCCCTGGGTCTATGACCGGCTGCACAACCGGCTCGGCGGCCGGATCGGCATGCTGGAGCTCGACGACCTCGAGGGCGTGGACATCGACACCGAGTTGGACTTCGCCCTGGCTGAGCAGCAGATGGACCAGTACCTGGCGGTCCAGAAGGTGCTCCGGCACCGCCCCGACCTCGGTGCCCCGCGCACCGACGAGACCCCCACCACCGGCCCGAACCGCACCCCCGGAGGCGCGCAGTGATCATCGAACGCAGGCTCACCCCCTACCTCGTCTTCCCCGAGGACTCGCTCCTGGCCGCCCTGCAGAAGATGACCGACAACCGCGAGCGCACCGTGTTCGTGGTGGACTCCCACGGCTTCCTCGTCGGCTCGCTGACGGACGGGGACGTGCGCCGCTGGCTCGTGGCGCATCCGGAGGCGTCGCTGGACGTGGCCGCGGCCGACGTCGCCCATCGCAACCCGGCGACGGCGTCCCTGGGCGCCTCCCCGGACGAGATGCGCGAGGCCCTGCCCGCCGGGGCGCTGCACCTGCCGCTGCTGGACGAGCGCGGCCGCCTGACGGCCCTGGCGATCAACCGGGAGGCGGAGCTGCGGATCGGCGGGCACCGGATCGGGGAGGGCCACCCGGCGTTCCTGATCGCGGAGATCGGCAACAACCACCAGGGCGATGTGGACCTGGCCCGCCGTCTCGTGGACCTGGCCGTCGAGGCGGGCGCGGACGCCGTGAAGTTCCAGCTGCGGGACATGGACGCCCTGTACCGGCAGTCCGGTGCGGCCACCGCCGGCGAGGACCTGGGGGCCCAGCGCACCCTGGACGAGCTGGCCAAGTTCTCGCTCTCCGCCGAGGACATGGTGCGGGTGTTCGACCACGTCCGGGAGGCCGGCGTCGCCCTGATGTGCACCCCGTGGGACGCCCCGTCCATGCGGGTGCTGCGCGAGTATCCGGTGGACGGCGTGAAGATCGCCTCCGCGGATCTGACGAACCACGGTCTGCTGCGGGACGCGGCCGCCTCCGGCCTGCCGATGGTGCTCTCCACCGGCATGTCCCGGGAGGAGGAGATCCGCGAGGCGGCGGCCCTGGTGCGCTCCTCCGGCGTCCCCTTCGCGATGCTGCACGCCCAGTCCACCTACCCCGCCCCCTACAAGGACGTGAACCTGGCCTACCTGGACCGGCTCGCGGAGATCGCGCAGACGCCGGTGGGCTACTCCGGCCACGAGCGCGGCTTCCACGTGGCCCTGGCCGCGGTGGCCCGGGGCGCCGCGATCATCGAGAAGCACTTCACCGTGGACCGCGGGCTCGAGGGCAACGACCACAAGGTCTCCCTCCTGCCGGAGGAGTTCGCGCAGCTGGTCCGGCAGACCCGGGACATCGAGGAGTCGATCGGCGTCGGGACCGAGCGCGTGGTCTCCACGGGCGAGGCGATGAACCGCATCAACCTGGCCAAGTCCCTGGTGGCGGCCCGTCCGCTGCGGGCCGGCGCCACGATCACCGCCGACGACGTGACCGTGAAGTCCCCGGGCCGCGGCCTGCAGCCCAACGAGCTGCCGCGCCTGGTCGGGCGCACGCTGCACCGCGAGATGGCCGAGGGCGACTTCTTCTTCGCCGGGGACCTCACGGACACGGTGCCCACCGGGCGCCAGTTCCAGTTCCGGCGCCCCTGGGGCCTGCCGGTGCGCTACCACGACGTCGAGGCGCTGACGAAGGACTGCACCCCGGACTTCCTGGAGTTCCACTTCTCCTACAAGGACCTCGAGATCGACATCGACTCGGTGTTCACCGAGCCCATGCCGATGGGCTTCACCACCCACCTGCCGGACATCTTCTCCGGTGACTTCCTCGTGGACCTGGCCAGCAACGACGACGCCGTGTGGGAGCGCTCGATCGCCGAGGTGCAGCGCACGATCGACATCACCCGGGACCTGAAGCGCTGGTTCCCGAACGAGGAGGAACCCATCATGGTCATCACCATGGGCGGGTTCACCCTGGACCGGCACATCCGCCCGGAGGAGCGGCTGCCGAAGTACGAGCGCATCGCCGAGGCCGTGCAGCGTCTGGACACCTCCGGCATCCGGATCGCCGCGCAGACGCTGCCGCCGTTCCCGTGGCTGATGGGCGGTCAGCAGTACCACAACCTCTTCATGGACCCGGACGACACCGTGGCGTTCGTGGAGGCCACGGGGGTGCCCCTGTGCCTGGACATCTCCCACTCCAAGCTCTCGGCCACGTTCCTGGGGATCCCCTTCTCGGAGATGGTGGAGAAGCTGGCCCCGCACACCATCCACCTGCACCTCGTGGACGCCACCGGTGTGGACGGGGAGGGACCGCAGATCGGAGAGGGCGACGTGGACTGGCCCGTGCTGTGCGAGCAGCTGGACCGCCTGGCCCCCGGGGTGAGCTTCATCCCGGAGATCTGGCAGGGCCACATCAACAACGGCGAGGGCTTCTGGACGGCCCTGGACCGCCTGGAGCAGTGGCTGTGATCCCCGAGGCCGCGACGACCACTCCGGCCCCGCTGACGCTCTGGGTGGTGCCGGTCGCCGACCTCGGCGGCGTGGCCCGGCACGTCCTCGACGTCGCGCGCGTGGGCCTGCCCGGCCTGCGTCTGGCGGTGCTCTGCCCCGAGGGTCCGCTCGCCGAGCGGCTGCGCGAGCAGGGCGCGGCGGTGTTCACCGGGGACGTCGGTCCCGACGCCGGCCTGGCCGCCTCGGTGCGGACGCTCCGGACGGCGGTGCGCACCCTGCGCCCGGCCGCGGTCCACACGCACCTGGCCTACGCCGACCTCGCGGCCTTCACGGCGCTGGGCACGGGGCGGGCCCTGCGGCGGGCCGGTGCGCCGGCGCTGCTCAGCACCGAGCACGGGATCGCCCCGGACGACGGGCTGTACAACCGTGCCGCGGCGGCCCGGGTGAAGAACGCCGCGCACCGCGCCCGGCTGCGCGGCACGGACCTCGTGATCGCGGTGGCGCAGTCCACCGCGGACGTGCTCCGGCGTAAGTGGGGTGCGGGGGCGCCTATCACCGTGGTGCGCAACGGGGTGGATGTGCCCGCGGTGCGCGCCGCGGCCGCGGGGCAGCGGCGCGCACCGGGGGAGGGGCTGCGGATCCTTTCCCTGTCCCGGCTGGCCCCCGAGAAGAACCTCGACCGGCTGATCGCCGCACTGCCCGCCCTGCTGGAGCGCGACCCCGGGACGCGGTTGACGTTGGCCGGCACCGGGCCGCTCGCGGCGGCGCTGCGTGCGCAGGCCGAGGACCTCGGTGTCGCGGATGCGGTCGACCTGCCCGGCTTCGTGGAGCCGTGGGGCACCATGGCCGAGCACGACGTGCTGGTGCAGCTCTCCTCGTGGGAGAACCTCAGCTACACCCTGCTCGACGCCGCGGCCGCCGGCCTGCCCGCCGTCGCCACGGACGTGGGCGGCAACGGAGAGATCCTGCCCGCCGAGCGGCTGGTCCACGAGACCACGCCGGCGGCCATCGCCGACGCCGTCGTGCGTGCCGCGGTCGAGGGCCCGGGCGAGGCGCGCGTGGGCGACGTGGAGGCCATGG
The DNA here is from genome assembly GCF_056173425.1 of Micrococcus sp. 63XJN7_8_ISO-PGPR-S23-253. Taxonomy (NCBI): domain Bacteria; kingdom Bacillati; phylum Actinomycetota; class Actinomycetes; order Micrococcales; family Micrococcaceae; genus Micrococcus; species Micrococcus sp. 63XJN7_8_ISO-PGPR-S23-253. Next base: position 1,820,325 of record NZ_CM149673.1, on the reverse strand, counting down.
CCCGGGCGACCGCCGAGGCGACCCTCGAGGTGCTCGGGCGCCGGGTGGGGAAGGTGGGTACCCGATGACCGCGGCGAGCCCGAACGAGCCGGGGGCCGCCTCGGTGGCCCCGGTCGAGAAGCGAGTGCCGGGTCCCCGGTTCCGAGAGCTGGACGGGCTCCGCGGCCTCGCCGCGCTGGCCGTGGTGTTCTCACACTTCGGCGGTACGCACAATTTCCACTACCGCGACGATCCCCCCGCTTTTCATGACTTCGTCTGGGGTAGCACGGGGGTCCAGCTGTTCTTCATGATTAGCGGTTTCGTGATCCTCATGACCGCACGCCGGGCCTCGCGTCCCAGCGATTTCGTCATCTCCCGAGCCGCGCGGCTGTACCCGCCGTACTGGCTCTCGCTTGCGTTCGCCGTGGTGATCCTCGCCCTCGTTCAGGTGCCGGGGTACTCGCTGAGTCCGGGGCAGATCCTCGTCAACCTCACGATGGTCCAACGATGGTTGCTGGTCGATGATGTGGTCGACGTCTACTGGACCCTGGCGGTCGAGATGCAGTTCTACGCACTTGTCTTGACCCTCCTCATCCTCAGCCGGTGTCGCCTGTCGGACCGTCTCGTCCTGTGGGCATGCCTGGGTTGGTCTGTGTTGTCCTGGACGGTGGTGGCTGTGACTTCACAGGCCGCGGCGCCACGCCCAGCGGGGGACCCCACGTGGGTCAAACTCGTCAACAACATCACTGTTGCCGAGTATGCGCCCATGTTCGTCCTGGGCATGGTGGTGTTCCTGGCACGGGAGACGGGTCGCCACCGACGAGCGGTGGCCGCAGCCTATGCATCGGCTGTCGTGAGCCCCTTCGTCTTGCGCGACATGACCCTTGGTCTCTGGGTGCTGGCAGCAGCGACCCTGTTCACTGCTGTGGCTCTCCGACGAAGGACGTGGCTCCTCACAACGCCGCCCTTCCAGTTCTACGGCCGCATCAGCTACTCCCTGTACATCATCCACGTCATTCCCGGTTATCTGGTCATCCATGCTCTATGGCCATACGTAGGCCGGAACATGGCCATGCTCGTGGCCTTGGCCGTGGTCTCCGTGCTCGCCTGGGCCCTGCAGAAGTACGGCGAGGAGCACCTCGGCCGCGCGGCCAAGCGCGGGCTGACCCGCGTCCGCTCCGTCGTGGACGCGCGCACCGGACATCCCCGATCCCTGGAGCCGGCCCGATGACCGGTCGTATCTGGATCCTGGCGAACCAGGGCGAAGTGGGTGGCGGCGAGGTGATGCTGCACCACCTCGCCACGGCGTTGCGCGAGCTGGGGCGGGACGTGGGCGTCGTGGCTCCGGCGCACCCGGCTGAGACCGCCGATCGCCTGGCCGCGGACGGTTTCGACGTGGTCCGCGTGGGTGGGCCCGGACGACTGGGGTATATGCGCGCTCTCCGGGCCTGGGACCGTGGCCGTGGCGGGGACGACATCGCGTGGTGCAACGGGCTGCTGCCGGCCGCGGCGCTGGCCGGTCGGCCGCGCCGGATCGTTCACCTGCACCAGGTGCCCGAGAAGCCGGTTCTGCGCGTGTTCTCCGCCCTGGCGCGTCCCGGTGCGCTCGCGGTCCTCGTGCCCTCCCGGTTCGCGGCGGACCGCATCCGCGGGGCCCGCGTACTCCACAACTGGGTTCCGGGCCCGACGGCGCCACAGACACGGCGGGCCCGCGGTGCCGATGAGCCGGTGACCGTAGGCTTCCTTGGCCGCCTGTCCGAGGACAAGGGCATCCTCACCCTGCTGGAGGCCGCCGCGCTGCTGCGGAGGACCGACCCGCGCGCCTTCGTGTTCCGGGTCGCGGGGGAGAGTCGATTCGTGGCGGAGGACGAGGCCGAGCGGCTCGCCACCGCCCTGAAGGCAGCCGGTGAGGACGTCCAGGTGCTCGGCTGGCAGGACACCGCCCAGTTCCTGGCCACCGTGGACGTGCTGGCCGTGCCGTCGCAGTGCGCCGAGGTCTTCGGCCTGGTGACGGCCGAGGCGATGGCGGCGGGCGTTCCGGTGGTGGCTTCCGATGCGGGGGCCGTTCCCGAGGTGGTCGGCAGCGATCACCCCTTCGTTTTTCCGCAGCGCGACGCCGCCGCACTCGCGAATTGCTTGCGGGCGGTACGAGCGATCGATCTGGGGGCGGTGGCCCACTCCCAGCGGCGCCGCTGGGCGTCGCTGTTCTCACCCGAGGCCGGCCGCGCCGCCGTCGCCGAGCTCCTGAATGACCTGTCCCTATGATCCCCGCGGAGGACTCATGACCGAGACGCCCCTGACCCCCGAGGCCAGCGTGATCGTCCCCAGCCGGGGCGGAGCCCAGCGGCTGCCGCGCCTGATCGGCGCCCTCGCCACACAGGAGGACGCCCCGCCGTTCGAGGTCCACGTGGTCGTGGACGGGGATGTGGACGGGTCGGAAGCGGTGCTCGCGCAGTCAGCCGCAGACCACCCGAGCCTGGACCTGAGCTGGACCGTCTTCCGGGAGAACCACGGACGGGTCGCCGGGCTCAACGCAGGTGCCGACGCGACGTCCGGCCGCATCCTCATCCGCGCCGACGACGACCTGGAGCCCGGACCCCACTACATCCGGGACCACGTGGCCGCGCACTCGGGGGAGCCCGGCGGAGCGATCGGACTCTATCTGAACGTCCTGGAGCCCACCCCGTATCAGCGCGCCTACGGTGACACCCAGGACGTCTTGCACCGCGAGCACGCGTATGCGCTGCCAGCGGATCGGCAGTGGCGGCACTGGGCGGGCAACGTGTCCGTCCCCCGTGCCCTGCACGAGCAGATCGGCGGCTACGACCCGGACTACCGACAGTACGGGTGGGAGGACATCGACTACGGCTACCGGCTGCACGCGGCAGGCTATCCCGTGGTGATCCGCCCCGAGCTGGAGACGCGGCACCACGCTGCCGCCGTGACGACGCACTCGAAGGCGGTGCGGGCCTTGCACGGCACGGCCGCGCGGAACTTGTTCGTGACTAAGCACGGGGCGGCACCGCTCGGCACCATCGGCGCTCCGCGGGGCGTGTGGGGTGCTGCCGTGCGCCTGGTGGCGTGGGGCACCACCGAAGCCACTCTCACGCGCTCCAGTGCTCTGATCGACGCCGTCGCGGACTACCTGCCCCGGGGGCTCGCTCGTCGACTCATCGCCCTCCAGGTGGAGGGTGCGGCCGAGGCAGGACGGGCCCACCCCCACCGTGCGCAACGGGCCATCTGAGGAGACACGATGTCGGAACAGACCCCCGCAACGATCGCCATCGCCCACGACTACCTCACCCAGAAGGGCGGGGCGGAGCGGGTGGTGCTCGCCCTGCACCGGATGTGGCCGGACGCGCCCATCTACACGACGTTCTACGACGCCGAAGGCACGTTCCCCGAATTCAAGGACGCGCACATCATCACCTCACCCCTGAACCGGGTGGGGCTGCTGCGGAAGGACCCGCGGAGAGCACTGCCGCTGCTGCCCCTGGCCTCCTCGCTGATGCACGTGAAGGAGCCGGTTGCCGTCGTCTCGACCTCCGGCTGGGCGCACGGATTCCGCTACGACGGCGCCACGCTCGTCTACTGCCACACGCCGGCGCGCTGGGTGTACCTGCTGGACGACTACCTGGGCGAGGGCGGCCGGGACAGCATCAAGGGCCGGGTCGCCCGCGTGCTGCGCCCGGGCCTGCGCAGGTGGGACCGCGCGTCCGTCCGGCGTCGATCACGCTATGTGGCCAACTCCACGGTGGTGAAGGAGCGGATCGAAGACGTCTACGGGCTCGACGGCGTGGACCTCGTGTTCCCGCCGCACTCCGTGAGCACGGAGGGCCCGCAGGCGCCGATCCCCGGCGCCGAGCGGCTGGCGGAGGACGGTTTCCTGCTCTCGGTCGCGCGGCTCATGCCGTACAAGCACGTGGATGTGGCCATCGAGGCTGCGGCCCGCGCGGGGCGGCCGCTCGTGGTGATCGGCAAGGGCCCGGAGGAGGCACGGCTGCGCGCGATGGCGGGGGAGGACGTGGTGTTTGGCCAGGACCTCACCGACGCGCAGCTGCGCTGGGCGTACGCGCACGCGACGGCACTGATCGCAGCGAGCCACGAGGACTTCGGCATCACCCCGCTCGAGGCGAGCGCGTGGGGCGTGCCCACCGTGGCGCTACGGGCCGGCGGTTACCTGGACACCATCGTGGAAGGCGTCAACGGGGTGTTCGTGGAGGAGCCGACGGTGGATGCGGTGGCCGGAGGGGTGGAACGTCTGCTGGCTCATGACTGGGACCGGGCGGCGATGCAGGCGCATGCCGAGCGGTTCTCGGAGGACACGTTTGGTTCCGCGGTTAGAGTGCACATGGAAGGACTGGACCAGAACCAGAATCTGCGGCTTATGGGGCCACATGGGGGAAAGCGAAGTCGGTCGGCATGAAACTTGTGTATCTCAGCCCGTTCCCGCTCTCCCAGGACAGGGCGACGGGCGAATGGATCCTCGAGGGGAAGAGCTGGACCGGAGTGCTGGAGTACGCCCGCCTCTGGCCGGGAGAGGTGGTCTTCGCCACCCCGGGGGTCCTTCCTGCCGCCGCGGGGGCGACCCCGTCGGGACATCTCCGTCAGAGGATCGACGGATCATCTCCGGTGGAGATTCTCGTCGTGCCCCCGTTCGCCCAGCGCGAGGAGCAGGTAGCGTCGTTGCGGGGCCTCGCCCCCGACGTCGTGCTGACTCTTCTCCACGCCCAGGCCGCCCATCTTCCTGAGCGGCTGCCCATGGTGTTGACCGCTGAATTCACTTTCGCCATCCGCCGTGACCAAGCCCTCGCGTCTGGACGAGCGATCGACAAGGGGCGCGCTGTGGCCGGGCTGCTCCGTCGCGAGCGTGTCTACCGCGTCATGGTCCGGGACGCGCTGTCCATCCAGTGCAATGGCCCCGCCGCGATGCGGGCCTACGGGCCGCTGACATGTGATCCGCTGGGCTTCATGGACCATCGCATCACCGAGTCGGATGTCCGCGCCAATGACACGCTCCCTCCGTGGGACGGCATCCGCCCCTTGAGGCTGGGGTTCTCCGGACGATGGACCGCGATCAAGGGGCCGGAGTACGCGGTGCGGGCGATGGAGGTCCTACGGGATCACCTTCCCGGGGTCACCCTCACCATGTTCGGCGGGGGAGAGTTGGACGGCCATCTGCGGGGTATCGCGGGCCTGGACGTTCGCTTCGCGGGATTCTGCGACTTCGAGACGGAATGGAAGCCGTTGGTGCGGGAGACGGTCGACCTCATGCTCCTCCCTCATGTCCAAGGTGATCCCTCGTGCACGTACTACGAGAGCTTGGGCAGCGGCGCTCCGGTAATCGGATTCCCCCAGGCGACCCTCTCGCCGCTGGTGCGGGACAACGGTGTCGGCGTCGTTGCACGGCGGCGCGATGCTCGGAGCCTGGCTGAGGCGGTGCTGGCGGCCGCGTCTGACGTCGGGCAGTATCAGCAGATGCGACGGGCTGGCCTGGAACTTGTGGGGGCGGAGACGTGGGAGAACGTGAACCTGAGCCGTGTGGAGCACTTGGTGCGCCACGCCGAAGGGGGGCGGCGCTAGGGAGGCCGGGGGCGCGGGGGCGACCGAGCCCCCGGCCCCCCGAGCTTGATCAGCGGCCAGACTCGAGGAGGTCGAGCAAATACTTCCCGTACCCCGACTTCACGAGGGGCTCGGCGCGCTCGCGCAGTTCGTCGTCGGTGAGCAGGCCCTGGCGCCAGGCGACCTCCTCGGGCGAGCCGACCTTGAGGCCCTGACGGGACTCGATGGTGCGGATGAAGTTGGACGCGTCGTTCAGGTCGTGGAACGTGCCGGTGTCCAGCCATGCCGTGCCCCGGGGAAGGACCTCCACGTTGAGGCTGCAGCGTTCCAGGTAGGTGCGGTTCACGTCGGTGATCTCCAGCTCGCCGCGCGCCGACGGCTTGAGGCCCTTCGCGATCTCGACGACGTCGTTGTCGTAGAAGTACAGCCCGGGCACCGCATAGTTGCTCTTGGGCTCCTCGGGCTTCTCCTCCAGTGAGACGGCCTTGCCGGCGTCGTCGAACTCCACCACGCCATAGGAGCTGGGGTCCGCTACCCAATAGCCGAACACGGTGGCTCCGTCGACCTGGGTGTGACGGCGCAGCTGCTGGCCCATGCCGGGGCCGTAGAAGATGTTGTCCCCCAGGACGAGCGCGACATGCTCGTCGCCGATGTGGTCCTCCCCGAGGATGAACGCCTGTGCCAGGCCGTCGGGGGAGGGCTGCTGGACATAGCTGAGCGAGATCCCGAACTGGGAGCCGTCGCCCAGGAGCCGCTGGAACTGCTGCGCGTCATGGGGCGTGGTGATCACGAGGATGTCCCGGATCCCCGCCAGGATGAGCGTCGAGAGCGGGTAGTAGATCATCGGCTTGTCGTACACGGGCACGAGCTGCTTCGAGATGCCGTGGGTGATCGGGTGCAGACGCGAGCCGGTGCCGCCGGCAAGGATGATGCCCTTCATGAGCCCGAGTCTAGGCGGAAGACGGCCCGCCCTCGGGACCGGCAGATCGCGCTTCCTTTGCCGGGAGGAGCGGCTGCGGCGGCTTCCCCAGAAGGCGATACCGCAGATGGCCCTCCAGCAGGCCCAGGGTCCATCCCCATGCAGCGGCGTCGGTCAGGGACCCGCGCCCCCTCATCGCGCGCAGACCCTGGGGAAAGGCGCGCGTCAAACCCTTGACTGCTGCTGAGGCGCTCACCCCGTGCGGGTCGGCGGTCTCCGGATGGCGGGCCCACAGCTGGACCGAGGTTCGAGCGTAGGACCGCCGCTGGCGTACGGTCCCCTTGACCGTCGGCCGCTGAAGATAGTCGATGCGTGCTCCCTCGGCCAACCGCGCCTGCCAGCCGGCTGCTGCGGCGCGCCAGGCGAAGTCGGCCTCGTCGTGCCCGCCCACGAAGGACTCGTCGAAGCCGCCCACGGTCTCAAAGACCGCCCGGGACATCCCCATGTTCCCTCCGAGCGGATACAGCGGGCCGCCGAAGATCTCTCCGAGGCCGATGTCCGGGCCCAGGCGGTTGCCTGCATCGTCGACCGGCGTGGCTATCCCGCCCGCCAGCCCCCCTTCCGTGAGAGTCTGCCGGAAGGAGTCGACCCAGCCTGGGTGAAGGGTGTCATCCGCGTCGCAGATCAGGAGCAGGTCTCCGCGCGCGGCGGCCAGTCCCGTGTTCCGGGCGTGGTTCACCCCCTGACGCTGATCGGCAAGCACCGTGCGCACTCGCGGATCGGCTGCGGCGGCCGCCGCGAGCAGAGTGGGGGTGGTGTCGGTGGAGAGGTTGTCCACGAGCACCAGCTCGTCCTCGGGGCCCAACTGGGCGAGCACGGTGGTGATCTGTTTCCCGATCCAGGCCTCGGCGTTGTAGCAGGGGATGATGACGCTGACGGTGGGTTTCATAGGTAGACCTCCTGGAGGCGGGCGTGGAAGCGCTGTTCTCCGTATTCCTCGGCCACGGCAGGTGCCGTGCGGCGGGCATGTCCATTGGCGGCGTCAGGATCTCGGAGCACCCGGTTGACGGATGCCGCGAAGGCCCGGGGGTCATCGGCCACGAACGCGGCGTCGGCGGGGTGGATGCCCTCGTTTCCCACGGTGGTCGTCACCGTGGGCACTCCGCGGATGAGTGCCTCCACCACCTTGAATTTCACGCCAGCGCCGTAGCGGAGGGGGACCACCACCACGGCGGCTTCTGCATACAGAGGTTCGAGGTCGTCCACGAAGCCCAGAACCTCGACGGCGTTGGCTTCGAGTTCTGCCACGACGTGATCGCGGAGCCCGCCGCCCGCGACGGCGACCCGCGCGTTGGGGTGCGCTTTGCGCACTTCGGGGAGGATCTCGGTGACGAACCAATGCATCGCGTCCTCGTTCTCCCAACGGGCCATGTAGCCCACGAAGAGAAGCAGGGGGTTCGTTGAGGAGGGGGCTTCAGTGCGCACGCGGCCGGAGATCGCGGGGGGCACCACGTGCACCCGTGCGTGCGTGCCTCGGCGGGGCAGCAGATCGGCGTCCTTCTGGCTGAGGACCACGACATCGTCGGCGTGTCGAGCGATCCGACCCTCGAGTTGGAGGGCGGCGGCACGCCGGACCGCCCAGGCTGCTCGGCGTGGGATGCTCGTCTGGAGCTTTCGCTGCCGCCCGAACCGTTGGGAGAGGACGTCGTGCAGTGTCACGACGACGCGCGCGTTGGGATTGATGCGGCGAATGGCTCCCAGCAGGATGGCGGTCTCCTCCCACTGCACGTCGATGACATCGGCCTCTGCCACCAGGTCTCGAACCCGTGAGAGGGCGACGCGGCTCAGCGACGGGGACACTGCGAGCAGGCGTTCTAGGCGGCCGCGGCGGTCTGCCGCAGGGGAGAGGATCCGATGGGAGAAGGGGACTCCGCGGGCGAGAGCGCGACGGTTGGCCGGGCCATCGGTCGTGACCATCGTCAGCTCGGCACTCTCGCCTAACACCTCGGCAATGGAGTGCACCAGGTGCTCGCCCGCTGACTCCTGGCGGGTCCACGATGGGAGAACGGGCGTGAGCATGACGGCTTTCCGCTTGGCCGAGGCGGAGGGGACAGAACTTCTGCGCGCTTCGAGGGCGGAATGGACCGCCTGCTCCGCGGCGCTTGCCCATGCCTGCCAGTTGAGTCGCGCCTGGCCGTCTCGGGTTGCCGCCTCGGCGGCGCGCGCCACGGTTGCCTCCGAGAGCTCCCCGAGTAGACGTGCGGTCTGGTCGACGGCCTCGCCCGGGGCGACGAGCCATCCGGTGAATCCGTCCTGGACGATGGTCTCCACACCCCCTACGCGCGTGGCGATGACGGGCAGCCCCGCGACCAGGGCGTCGGTCATGACCACGCCGGCCGCGTTGGCCAGGGCGAGGTCAAGGAGGACATCGTGCTCCCTGTAAAGCTCGACGAGGACCGACCGGTCTACCACGCCTGGCGTGACCACCCACGGGGGGAGGCCTTCCGGGGTACGGCCGACGATGGTCAGTCCGATCTCCCGGCTCTGTCGAGCCTGCTCCACGGCGAGGACAACGTCGTCTCCACGCTTGCGCTCCCAATCGGCGATGACAGCCAGGACTCGCAACGGGGAATCTGGCGTCCGTGGGCGGGGCGCATTCGACGTGGGGGTCGCGGGGCCGAAGGGGGCGACGGTCACCCGACTGGGTGAGACGCCTGCGTCCCCGATCAGACTGCGGGCAGCCCAGTCAGAGGCAACCAGGAAGTGATCCGTCACGGCGGCCCCGGCCTGTTCGACGCGCAGCCCCTCCCGTTCGTTGCGACGGCCGAGGCCGGTCGCGATCGGGTAGAACCCGCAGATGGCGGGGAAGGTGGCATCCGTGACCTGGACGAGGGGCAGATCGCGGGGGAGGGAGAGCACATCGGTGGACGAGGCGATGGCCACCAGGGCATCCAGGGGCTCTCCCGTGTGCGCGCGGATCTGATCCGCCAGAGCTGCGCTGCGAAGCCGAGCGGTCGCCATGGTGTGCGTGGGGAGACTGCGCCGTCCCCTCATGCCGCGGAGGCGGGTGCGGAGCCGCTCGCCGGTTGCATCCGGCTGAGTGACCGGACGGAACACGGTCACGGCGAATCGCTCACGGAGCGCGGCTGCCATGGGTGCCACGACGCCGGACCATGCCCGGGGGTCGTCGGTACTCCAGGGACTGTAGAGCCCGACATGGAGGGCCACGAGTGAGTCAACTCCTCGGTCAGGTGGTCGGCGTCGGGTCCATCCTAGGTCGGATAGGGCCGGGTACGCTGAAGCCAGTTCCTCGCGGATGCTCCCCCGAGGGGGAGCGTCGAGGAATCGTTCTCCATCCGCGATGCCATTCGGGAGGCGCCCGTGAATACCCGTTGCCTGGTCCTCACCTCTGGTCGCGCAGCGGACGGTCCGTATGGGATCGACAAGCTCCGCCAGTTCGGGTACGACCTCACGGACGTCGAGCCGGCAAGGCATCGAGTCCACCGCAAGGTCCGCGACGTCGTTGAGCATCGCTCTGGCCGGCCGATGGACAAAACGATCCGGTCTGTCCGCAAGGCCTGGCAGGCGGATTTGGTGCTCGCCTTCCTGGAGAAGGAGGCGCTCTCGGCCTCTTGGGCAAAGCGCCGAGGCCTGGCGCCTTACGCGCGGAAGCCGCTCGTTATGATCGCCTGCTGGCTGGCTGATGAGCTGCAGTCGATGACTGCGGCGGAGCGGGCGGCCACAGTGGCACTGTACGACGGCGTAGATCTGATCCTCGTCTTCTCCCGGAACCAGATAGAGCTCCTCGTCGAGGCGGGCTTCCGGCGCGAGAAGGTGGAGGCTGTCAGCTTCGGTTACGACCCTGGGCAGTTCCCGGTCGCGCCCTTTGAATCGCGGGATGGGATCGTGTCCGTCGGCGCGGACCGTGGCCGAGACTTCGCCACGCTCGTGGAGGCCATGCGAGGCTCCGAGCTGGAGCTGCACCTCTACACCGGTGAGGGGCATCTGCGGGGTGTCACGCCTGGTCCGGAAGTGGTTTTTCACGGACGAGTCCCGTTCTCCGAATATCGTCGCATCGTCGCGTCTGCATCCGTCGTGGCAATCCCGACGCACGTGATGGCCTATTTCAGTGGACAGACCGTGGCCCTGGAAGCCGCTGGCACCGGCGCCTGCTTGGTCCTGACGGACACCCCCGCCATGCGGGAGTACTTCACCGACGAGACGGCGGCCTTCGTGCGCCCGGGTGATTTGGCGGGCTGGCGTCAGACCCTGGAAGACCTGGCATCGGATACTAAGAGGCGTCAGGGATTGGGGAGCCGTGCCGCGTCCTTTGCTCGGGAGCGCTTCACCTACACAGAGATGTGGCGCCAGGTGGACGAGATCCTGCGCTGTCGCGGGTGGGCTCGTACATCAGTGGCAGACGAGAGCGGCATGCCGCAACCCTAACAGGGAGCGTCGTCAGGTCATCGGCCGAGGCCTAGCGAGCGTTCCAGGCGGGTCCTGAGGCCTTCCAGCTTCCCGTGGCGCCGGGCCCAGTACTGAGCCTGCCCGGTTGCCTCACCGGCGAGGGGAGACTGATTTTGGCCCAAGAAGAATGACAGATCTAGATCCTGGAGCAGTCCTGGAATTATCTCCTTCTCCAAGCCGGGATTATTCTTCACTATTGCTGATCGTGTGGCAGTCAGGGCGTCAATACCATTGTAATTGTCGAGGTTTCGCCCTCTCCTTGAAACCGGTACATATATCCAGGCCTCTCGGCTCGCCTGGCCACGCCCGCCGTCTGGAGAAGGAGGCGAGTCCACCATTCCCAATCCTCGAATCCAATCCGCAAGGTTTCGTCATATCCTCCCAGTTTCTCCCAGTCGTGACGGCGGAAAAGGCAACTGTTGTTGATGGGGCAGCTCCGCACCATCTCTGGCGCGGTGACAACCTCAGGTGGTAAATGCCGATCCGTTGTATGACCGAAACTTTGCCACTCCGTCGCAGCGCTCGTCGTGTCGTGGGTGTCCATGTGCTGCACCAGGCACTCGATAAATCCTGGGAGAAGATAGTCATCCGAGTCGAGGGGAAGAATATAGTGCCCGGTCCCGGCTGCAATGCCCACGTTGCGCGCGGCTGCGACGCCGGCGTTGCGCTGGTGGATGACCACGGCATCCAAGGAGTCGAGGACTGCCAGGGTCTCCTCTCGCGTCGAACCATCATTTACGACGATCACCTCGGTATCTAAATCCTTGGGGATGGAACCGACCGCCTGGAGGAGATTCGCCGGATCTTCGTTGTAGCAGGGGATGACAACGGTCAAATTCACGAGGGGATCACCTGTAATTCTGGAGGACGGGTTGCGCGGAATCGGTAAGGATGACCCGGTCGCGATACTTCAAGGACAGCGGATGGAGAATGTCACCCAGAATCTCGGTCCACCAGATGGGGTAGACCGCGGGCGTGGCGTAAGGGTCCGCATCCGCCGCGTCGGCTTCCGCCAGGGGGGCTGACAGATAGTCCATCCGTGCGTGCAGCTCTCGCATCCATTCGGCGGTGAACGGAGAGTGGGGCTTGAAGATGAACATGGAGGGACCCATCAGGGCGCGGTAGTGACGGCGCAGAACGGCCCTTAGGCCGTGGTGGGGATGCCCCGCGTACTCCGAGGTCACCTCGGCATAGCCAAGGGCTAGATGCTCCTCTGAGCCGTTGAGCTGGTCGATGAGGGGGCGAACCGGGTGCGGCATCGGTTTGACGTCGATGTAGGCGCCGCCGTAGTGGTGCATGAGGTAGGCCCGCAGATAGTCCGACTTGTGGACCGACGTCAGGTGTTCGAAGGCAGGGTGGAATGGGTGCCCCGGGAGCATGACGGACCGAGGTGTTCGGACGATCGTCACCTCCACACCCGGCTGCGCCTCCAGTGCCTGGAGGGAGGCCTTGCGTGCCGGGGTGGGTGCCCCGCCCAGCCAAATAGTCCAGAGCCGGTGGGGGGCAGCACCGAGCGTTGGTGTCGCAGGTGCCTCGCGGGCCAGGAAGGTATGCGCGAAGAATGAGGGGTCGTATCGGTAGGGGAACTTCTCCTCCAGTGCGGCCCACCGGCGATCCTCCAGGGCGATCCGAGCATCCCGCGCGGCCCATCGGGCGTGCTTCGAAGCCACGAAAGCCCGGTGCTTGAATCTCCTGAGAGCGTCCGGCGTCGGTGTCATGAGGCCAGCCTAGTTGTGATGTCCAGGGCGCTTCAGCCTGGGTGTGGGGGTGGAGCGGGTCCTGACGGGTAGCGGCTCTGCCTACCTCGCCTGTGCCTGGCGCGATGCTTGCACGCAACTGGGGATCAAGCGCAAGCGGACTCGACCCTCTCGACCGCAGACGACCGGAAGATCAAGCGGTTCCATCGCACGTTGGCCGAGGGGTGGGTCTATGCGAGGTTCTACGCTTCCACGCCCGAGAGTGATGGGCAGCTCCCGAGGTGATTGCTCTTCAACAATCATCATCGAGATCACTCCGCGGTCGGAGGTCTGCTACCGGTGACTAGACTGACCAACCTCCCTGAACATCCCAGCTAGCGGGCTCAGAAGGGGGTAGTCCACCCCTCCCATTTGGTGGGCAAAGGCACCATGGGGAGACCTCGAGCCGCCTCGACCTCCTGGGACCACGCGGCCGCCAGGTTAGCCTCGCTCAGGCCGGCTGCGGCGCGCCAATGGTTGCCGATGTCGGGGCGCAGGGTGTCGGCCTTTTCGAGGGCGGCGGCTCCCAGCACAACCTTGCGGATGCGCTGCTCCAGCGAGCGGTGAGGAACGTGCGCGATGCGCAGGGGACCGGGAACGTCGCGGGCGAGGTCAAGGCATGTGTGGTTGCCATCATCCACCCACACCCACCGGTCCGGACGGATGGCGACCTTCTTTGTACTGGGCTCCTGCCTCATACGGGCCACGGCGTTCGGATCGGTGAAATTTACCCCCTCGAGGGTGCCGGGCAGCAGGTCATAGGAGGCGGCCGCCTGGACCCGGTCTGGCCCAACCTGTCGGAGCGCGTCAACGACGGTCCCCTCCTGCCCGAACCAGAACTCGTCGGCGTCGAACAGGATGATCCAGTCCGCCCCCGCTCGGTGGGCAAGCCAAGTCAGGTAGGACATTGCCCGACCCTGATAGAACGCGTCGAGCGCGTTCACCCCGACATGTACCCGGCCATCTTCGCGGGCGAGCTCCGCCAGAACGTCCGGGGTGGCGTCCTCGCTGAGGTTGTCCACCACAATTACCCCGTCCACGCCCTGTCCGAGCAGGTGGCGGATAGAGCGGCCGACCACGTCTGCCTCATTGCGGACCATCGTCACCGCCCACACGCTGCCCGGCTTGACGTTCCGACGGGGCAACTTAGGGACAGTGATGGAGCGCTCGACGCGGCGCTGCAACGGCCGCCGCCGAGCCATCGCAGTCCGAAGGAGGCGGGCCAGGCGCTTTAACTCCATGCGTCACACTCTACCTAGGCGCTAATCGGATCTCCGGCTACCTCAGAGGAGCGCCTTGCTGGCCTCCCGGAGAGACACCTGCCCGGCCCGTGATTCGCTAAGCGCCCGTGTGGTCTCTCGCGTGCATGCCTTGTCCGGTTTCGTGATGGAACCGCGGGTGCTTCGTTGCCCGTGGGGCACCACCGCCCGGGGCAGAGTAGGCGGTGTATCCACAGGCGCGGCGTTTGACTGCAAGAACGCCGTCTCGGGCCCGCGTTGCTCCCGACCTCTGTAGCCTGAGCCCCATGCACCTCCTCGTCACCGGCGGCGCCGGGTTCATCGGATCGAACTTCGTCCACCACGTCGTCCGCGAGACCGGGCACGACGTCGTCGTCCTGGACAAGCTCACCTACGCCGGCAACCAAGAGAACCTCGCCGGCCTTCCGGCGGACCGCGTCACTCTCGAGGTCGGGGACATCTGCGACGCGGCCCTGGTGGACCGCCTGGTCGCCGAGTCGGACGCCGTCGTGCACTACGCGGCGGAGTCCCACAATGACAATTCGCTGAACGATCCGTCCCCGTTCATCCAGACGAACATCGTCGGAACCTTTGTCCTCCTGGAAGCGGTCCGCAAGCACGGCAAGCGCTTCCACCACGTCTCCACGGACGAGGTCTACGGCGACCTCGAGCTCGACGACCCGGCGAAGTTCACGGAGACCACCCCGTACAACCCCTCCAGCCCCTACTCGGCCTCGAAGGCCGGCTCGGACCACCTGGTGCGCGCGTGGGTCCGCTCCTTCGGAGTGCAGGCCACGCTGAGCAACTGCTCCAACAACTACGGGCCGTACCAGCACATCGAGAAGTTCATCCCGCGCCAGATCACCAACCTGATCGACGATGTCCGGCCCCGCCTCTACGGTCAGGGCGTCAACGTCCGCGACTGGATCCACACGGAGGACCACTCCTCGGCCGTGCTGCGCATCCTCGAACGCGGCGAGATCGGCCGCACGTACCTGATCGGCTCGGACGGCGAGAGGAACAACAGGGAGATCGTGGAGATCCTCCTCGAGCTCTTCGACCGCCCCGCGGACGACTACGACCTCGTCGCCGACCGCCCCGGCCACGACCTGCGCTACGCGATCGACAACACCGCGCTGCGCACCGAGCTCGGCTGGGAGCCGCAGTTCACGGACATCCGGGCCGGCCTGGCGGACACCGTCCGCTGGTACCGCGAGAACGAGGCCTGGTGGCGCCCGGCCAAGGACGCCGTCGAGGCCACGTACCGCGCCCAGGGCCAGTGAGGGAGAACCGCTGATGCGCATCACCGAGACCGCCATCCCCGGCCTGCTCGTCCTCGACCTCGACGTCCACGGGGACAACCGCGGCTGGTTCAAGGAGAACTGGCAGCGGGAGAAGATCCGCGCCCTCGCCGCCGAGCACCCCCGCTTGGCCTCGCTCGCCCCGGTGCAGAACAACATCTCCTTCAACGACGCCGTCGGCACCACCCGCGGCATCCACGCCGAACCGTGGGACAAGTACGTGGCCGTCGCCCACGGCCGGATCTTCGGCGCCTGGGTGGACCTGCGCGAGGGGCCGTCCTTCGGCGCCGTCGCCACCGTGGAGCTCGGCCCGGAGAAGGCCGTCTTCGTGCCGCGCGGGGTGGGCAACTCCTACCAGACGCTCGAGCCGGACACGGCCTACACGTACCTGGTGAACGACCACTGGTCCGCCGACGCGCAGGGCCGGTACACGTTCCTCAACCTCGCGGACCCGACGGCGGCCATCGCCTGGCCCATCCCGCTCGAGAACGCCGAGCTCTCGGACAAGGACCGCGCCCACCCGATGCTCGCGGACGTCACCCCCATGCCGCCCGCCCCGATCCTCGTGCTCGGCGCCGGCGGGCAGCTCGGCCGCGCCCTCGTGGCCCGGGCCGAGGCGGCGGGCATCCCGGTGGAGGCCCACAGCCGGGACACGTGGGACATGGCCGATCCGGCCTCGTGGCCGCGGGAGCACTTCCGTGGCCTGCGCGCCGTGGTCAACGCGTCCGCCATGACCGCGGTGGACGCCGCCGAGACGCCCGAGGGGAGGGCCCAGGCCTGGGCCGTCAACGCGACCGCCGTCGCCGAGCTCGCCCGCCGCTGCGCCGAGGCCGGCGTCCCCCTGGCGCACGTTTCCACGGACTACGTGTTCGACGGCACCCTCCCCGTGGGGCAGGAGCACCCGGTGGACCACCCGCTCGCGCCGCTGGGCGTCTACGGCCAGTCGAAGGCCGCCGGTGAGGCCGCGGTGCGCACCGTGCCGCGGCACTGGATCGTCCGCACCTCCTGGGTGATCGGAGAGGGGAAGAACTTCGTGGCCACGATGGCGTCCCTCGCCAAGCGCGGGATCGACCCGGCCGTCGTCGCCGACCAGCACGGCCGCCTCACCTTCGCCGACGACCTCGCCGACGCCCTGCTGCACCTGGTCACCACGGATGCGCCCACGGGCACGTTCCACATGACCAACAGCGGCGACGTGGTCACCTGGCACGACGTCGCCCGGTGGGTCTTCGAGGACACCGGCCACGACGCCGCCCGCGTCTCCGCCACCACCACCGCGGCGTACCTGGCCGGCAAGGAGGGCGTGGCACCGCGGCCGACCAACAGCGCCCTCGACCTCGGGCCCCTGGCCGCCGTCGGCTACACCGCCCCGGACCAGCGCGAACGCCTGCGGACGTACCTGTCAGAAACGGCGGGTGGTACACGCTGATACTCTTGCAGAAATCGCGTCTGCTCAGAGAAAATACATCTGGCATACATCTCCCCCCGAAAGGCCCCTCATGACTGCTCGCTCTGCTCACACCACCGCGTCAGGCCCAAGTCGACGCGCCGTCGCCACCGGTCTGGCCTGGTCTGTCCCCGCCGTGGCCATGGTCTCGGCGGCACCGTCCTTCGCCGCTTCGCTGCGCAAGGATCCCGGCATCAACGGCTGGGTGCAGGTCACGCGCCGTGGTACCAATTGCACCTCTCGTTCCATTGAGGTGACTTCGGCGCCCTCCAACCCGGGCACCACTCCCGACGGTGCGCCCTGGGGGCTCTACCTCTACGACGTCTCGAAGGACGCCAGCTACAGTGGCGCCAAGCTCGTCTACTGGGTGCGCGGTGACCACGTCAAGCAGAACAAGATCACCTGGAGTGCAGGCGCCCAGCATTCCGCGAAGTGGGGGCGTCCTGAGACGGGTGATCCGCAGATCAAGGCCGACGGTTTCATGTACACCCCCTACACCTGGACGTACACCGGCACCATCGACCCGAAGAACGTCAAGGATGACGGGCGGCTCTACCTAGAGAACTTCCATGTGTACACCAGTAGCTTCTCTCAGATGGAGGGGGGCAGGTGCGTGCCCCTGGACTACTGGGCGTACCGGGAGATCGTCGTGGATCCGGACGGGCCCAACGGCCCGCGGTCGCCCCAGACCCTGCACTTCGAGCGCCGCAACGGCGACAGCGGCCCCTACCCTCCCCGCGCTCAGGGGCGTTCGGCAGCCACGCCGGATGCCGAGGACGCGGCGCAGGTGCAGAGTCACAGCCTCTGAGCCGACCCGCCCCCGTCGCGTGGGTGCAACCCTGTCCGGGTTGCCCAGGCGAGGGAGCGCGCGCCGTGATCGACGAGGCCGCCGCCAGCACTGGCAGGCGCGCACAGACGTAGTGGGGCCCGCACCGGAAGGTGCGGGCCCCAGCGCGTGGAGGGACTGGCGTCAGCCCTTCTTCGCGCGTGCGGCCCGACGGGACTTCTTTCCGCCCTTGCCGGCCGCGCCGGTTCCCTTCAGGTACTTCTCGTGGGACTTGTGGTACGTGCTCTCGTACCCGTAGCCATAGGAGTAGCCGCCGCCGCGCTGGGAGCGCGCGACGCCGTTCATCACGACGCCCATCAGATGCGCGTCCACTGCGGCGAGATTCTCCACAGCCGCCTCCAGGTGGTCCTTGCGGGTCCGCCCCTGACGCACCACGAGCACAGTCCCGTCCACGGCCGTGGCCAGGAGCGAGCCGTCCGTGACGGGCAGCAGGGGAGGGGAGTCGACGATGACGAAGAAGTCCTCCGATGCCAGCTTCAGCAGGGCCCGCATGCGCTTCGAGCCCAGCAGCTCCGACGGGTTCGGGGGCGTCCGGCCGGCGGGAAGCAGCGTGAGGTTCGGGATGCCGGTCGCCGCGAGGGCGTCGTCCGGCTGCACCTCACCGGCCAGCACCTCGGACAGGCCCACGTCGCCCGCCACCTGGAAGAGGTCGTGCTGCCGGGGCCGCCGCAGGTCGGCGTCCACCACGAGCACCCGTTCGCCGGCCAGGGCCAGGGCGCGGGCCAGGTTCGATGCGACGGTCGACTTGCCCTCGGAGGGGTCCGCGCTCGTGAATGAGACGACGCGGGGCGGCTCGTCGACGGAGACGAACTTGAGATTGGTGCGCAGCGCCCGGATGGCCTCGCCGGCCCGGGGGTCGAGGTCCACGGCCTCCTCGCCCGTGCGGGTCAGGGACGCGTTCTCCGGGACGGCCCCGATGACGCCGGCGCCGGTGATCTCCTTCACGTCGGCGCGGCTGCGCACCTTCACGTCCAGGAGACGACGGAGCACGGCGATGGCGAGTCCCGCACCCAGTCCGGCCACCGCGCCCAAGAGGACGTTGCGCCGGGTGTCAGGGCTCACGGGGGCAGAGGGCACGCGGGCATCGGACAGCGGCACGACCTCCAGCGGGCTGTTCTTGTCCACGTCCGCCGCCACGTCCGCCGTCGCCTGCAGTGCACTGTTCGCCAGCTGCGCGGCGGTCTCGGGATCGGTCGAGGTGGCGGTCACCTTGATCATGCTGGACTCGGGGACGAGCACCGCGGAGAGCGAGCCGTCGCCGTCCTGCCCCGTGTCCTGTGCCACGCGTTCACGCACGGCCTCGCTGTTGATCAGGGCGACGTAGGCCTGAGCCCGGCTCTCGGCGGGCAGGTTGCTGGTGATGAGGCTCTGATCTGCAGCCCGGGCGGCGAGGAACCCCTGAGATTCGGATGCGTAGATCCGGGGCTGCAGTGCGGAGTAGCCCCAACCCAACAGACCCCCCACAAGGGCTGCTGCCAGGAGCAGCAGGAGGTTGGCGCGCAGGAGGCGGAAGAAGTCGACGATCGTCACGGAGCACCTCGGGGGTCATGGACGGGGATGCGCGGGCCGTTGTGGCCAGGAAACGCACAGGTCCACGGTACCAACACCCACCGTGCGCTCTGAGGCCCCGAGGACGAGGCCCGCCACCGCGCTACGCTGAGCCGAGTATTGCCCGGCGTCCACGAAAGGTTCCGCACCATGCGCCCGAGCACGCCCCGTGACCGGACGGCTGCCCGCGCTGTGGGGGCCGTCGCGCCACCCGAGGCCCGGCCTGCCAGGCGTCACGCCTCACTCGGCCTCGTCGAGGACGGTCAGGCCGCGTGGACCCGCTCCCCGTGGAATCCGCTGGTCACGTCGGCCTCGCCGCGGCTGTTCGAGGCCGTGCTGGCCATCGGCCTGGTGATGGAGGCGTTCACTGCTCCCGGCCTGCCGATCCCGTTCGCGGAGTTCTCGGCCATCCTTCTGCTCCTCCTGGCCTCGTTCCGGCAACCCCGCCGGGACCTCTCCCACTACGGCGTGCTGGCCCTCGTCGCACTGGCCCTGGTGGCGTATCTCGTCGCGGTGACCGTGCACAACGACCTCGACCCCACGCGTCGCGCCACGAGGATCACGCTCCTGATCCTGCTGATCTACGCCATCGCCAGCGAGCGGATCGACATCAAGGGCATCCTCTACGGGATGACGGTCGGTGCACTGATCAACGTGCCCCTCTTCTACGCGGGCCTGGCCCCGGACACCTACGGGGGCTACCTCACCGGCTTCCTGGGGGACAAGAACGTCTCCGGCCTCTTCTATGCGCTCCTGCCGGTGCTGCTCGTGGCCACCATGCAGCGCATGGGCCCGAAACTCCTCGTGCTGGGTGCCGGTGCCGCCCTGACCTTCCTCACCGGCTCGCGAACCTCGATGGCCGCGCTGCTCTGCGCGGTCGTGTGGATCCTCGTGAGCCCCTACCTGGGGCGGGTCCTGCGTATCGCACTGGGGGTCGTCATGGGTTGGTTCGTCAGCTGGGCCGAGGAGAACCTGGCCGACCTCGGCATCTTCGGAGACCGCACGGGCACGGACTGGTTCCGTGCGCAGATCCAGGAGGCGTCCGCGGAGAAGGTCGCGGACACGTCCTTCTTCGGCCAGGGCCTCTCCACGGCCTTCGTGGAGCTGGACGGCGTGACCATGTTCTTCCACAACTCCTACCTGGGGCTCCTCGTGGAGGGCGGCTGGCCGTTCCTGGTCGTCGTGGTCGGCGCCTACCTCTGGCTGTGCCTGCGGCCCTTCGCCCGGACGCACCGCTCGCCGTCCCGCGTGGCTGTCGAGGGGGCCGCGCTCATCATCCTGGTGACCTCCCTCCAGCTGGGTGAGGTGTTCATCACGATCTTCGGTGCCGTCGTCCTCGGTTGCGGCCTGCTGCTGAGCGCCCAGGAGAGTGACGAATCCCATGGCGCACCCGCGAAGGACCGGGCCCACCGCCGGAAGCTGGACCGCATCGTGGAGCGGTCCCGACGAGCGAACCGCTGAGCGCGACGAGCATCACCGGTGCTATCCTGTCCAGGTTGCCCAGGCGAGGGAGCGCGCGCTCCGTGATCGACGAGGCCGCCGCCGCGTGTCAGCATGCTGGCCCGCTGCGGCACTGAAGCCCCCTCCTGGCCGCATCCCGCGCCGCCCCCGGCTGCGCGGCCGAGACCCCCACAGGAGGACGCATCATGTCTGACCAGCTCAAGATCAAGGTCACCCGCCGCACCGACTTCGGCAAGGGTGCCGCCCGCCAGGCCCGCCGTGCCGGCCTGATCCCCGCCGTCGTCTACGGCCACGGCCAGGATCCCGTGCACCTGCTGCTGCCGGCCCAGGAGACCACCCTGGCCGTCCGCAACCCCAACGCCCTGCTCACCGTCGTGAACGAGGCCGGCGAGGAGCACCTGGTCCTGCCCAAGGACATCCAGCGCCACGCCATCAAGGACACCGTGGAGCACCTGGACCTCATCGAGGTCCGCCGCGGCGAGAAGGTCATCGTCGAGGTCACCGTGCATGTCGAGGGCGAGGTCGCCCCCGGCAACGACTACGTGCTGGACTACGTCACCGTGCCGGTCGAGGCCGAGGCCACCGACCTGCCCGAGGCCGTCACCATCTCCATCGAGGGCCGCGAGGCCGGCGACCACGTGTACGCCACGGACGTGCAGGTCCCCGCCGGCGCCACCCTGCAGCTCGAGGACGACATCGTCATCGCCACCGTCAGCGAGGTCGTCGAGCAGGACCTCGGCGACGAGTCCGTGCAGGAGGAGCAGGCCGCCGAGTCCGCTGAGGGCGAGCCCGCCGAGGGCGAGTCCGAGGGCTCCGAGGACTGATCACGCCGTGACGACGGGGACCACGCTCATCGTCGGGCTCGGCAATCCCGGGCCCGAGTACGAGCGCACCCGTCACAACGTCGGCCAGATGGTGGCGGATGAGCTCGCCTCCCGCATGGGGGTCGGGTTCACCCGCCACCGGGCCGGCGTCGTGGTGGCCACGGGCCGCCTCGGCATCGGGGGACCGCGGGTCGTGCTCGCGAAGTCCACCGGCTACATGAACGTCTCCGGACGCCCCGTCTCCGCGCTGGCGTCCTTCTACGGGATCGGCCCCGAGGACCTCGTGGTGGTCCATGACGAGCTGGACATCCCGTTCGACACCCTGCGCCTCAAGCGCGGCGGGGGAGAGGGCGGCCACAACGGCCTGAAGTCCATCACCGCCTCGCTCGGCACGAAGGACTACGCCCGCGTGCGCGTCGGCATCGGCCGGCCCCCGGGCCGCATGGACGTCGCCGACTTCGTGCTGCGCCCCTTCACCAAGCCCGAGCAGGACGTCCTGCCGCTGCACGTGGACCGCGCGGCGGACGCCGTGGAGAAGCTCGTCACGGACGGGCTCGAGGCCGCCCAGCAGGCGTTCCACTGAGCCCCCCGCCTCGCGGCGTGCCCGACGCGCGGGGCGCGTCCGGGTCTCAGCCCGCGAGGCTCACGGCGCGGGCCAGAGCGTCCGCGATGGTCTCCAGGGCGGGATCCAGGATCTGGATCATCTCCGCGTACCCCTCCACCGGCCCGCGGAACGGGTCCACGACGTCGAGGGGCTGGGCGGTCGACCGCGCGAGGGCCCGGTGGCGGGCCGCCTCGGCGGCGAAGGCACGCACTCCGCGACCGGCGGGGATCCAGTCCCGCCCGTCCCGCTGGTCCATCGCGCGGACCAGCGCCGCGAGCTCCAGCACGGTGAACACCCGCGCGACGGCCTGCGGCACTTCTTGGAGTGCGAAGCGCATGTGCTCCTGAGCCGCGGCCAACACGAGATCCGCCTCCGCCACCATGAACGGCTGCAACGCGGCGGGACGGTGGCCTTCCAGCCCGGTGACGCCGGCCTCGGCGCCGAGCCGCACGAGCGGCGGCGGCACCGTCAGGGCCTGGTTCGGCTGGGAGCCGGCGCTGCCGACCTCCACCCGGCCGGGGACCAGAGCCGCCAACCGGCCCTGCAGGGCCCGGCTCGCATAGGCCGAGCGGCACACGTTGCCGGTGCACACGATGAGCACGGCGTCCGGCGAGGGGAGGGCCCGGCGCCCCCGCCGGGCAGGCGGAGCCGAGCTCGACAGCGCCGGGCGACGGGAGAACGAGATCAACCGCGCGCGGCTCCGCCGTCACGCTCGAGCCACGAGGACAGCGCCCGGGCCTGGCGATTGACGACCTTGCCGACCATCGGCTCGGCCTTCGCGGCGAGCTTCGAGCCCACCAGCGGGATCCGGCAGACGAGGGTGCCGTCCACGGAGAACTGGGAACCCTCACCGGCGGCGGTCAGGCGGAGGGCGCCGTCCGCCGTCGCCTTGGCGGAGGGAACGGTGATGGTGGTGGTGCCGGCGCGGGAGCCGTCCGCGGCGGGCGCGTCCCAGCGCTCCACCTGCTCCACCTGGAGGGCGGAGCCGATGAGCTTGCGGGCCATGTCCGGGACACGGTCCGGGATGCGGTCCGCGGGCAGGGAACGCACAGCGGTCACGGTCATCGCGCCCTCCGGGGAGCCCTCGACGGAGAACGAGACCAGGGAGCCGCCGAAGGACTCGACCACGGAACGGTGGAAGTCCTCGGACGCCAGGGCGGCCGCCACGGCCGCCGGCGGGTGCGGGATGGACTGCTGAGCGGAAAAGGCCACGGTGTCTCCTCGGGTCGAATCGGGCCGCGCCCGGCGGGCCGTGAGAGGGCCGGCACCGGTTCGCCGACGGCGATGGGCGTCCATCCCTCACCTTATATGCTGGCCTCCGCGACCCGGGTCCCGTGCACGGTGCCGGGACCGGCCGCGCGACCCCTCGTGAACCCCCTGGAAGGTGTGTCCGCCATGTCGGCACTCTGGGCCGTGGCCCTCATCATGCTCCTGAGCGGGACGGCGAAGCTCCGTTCCGGCGAGGACGTGCAGGCCACGTTCACCCGACTCAGGGTGCCCCGCCCGTTCGCGGCCCCCGCCCTGGCGCGCGCGTTCCCCTGGCTCGAGCTGCTGCTCGCCGTCGCCCTCCTGCAGCCCTTCACCCTGCTGCGTCCCGTCGTCGGCCTGGTGGCCGTGGCCCTCTTCGCCGCCTTCCTCGCGCTCGTGGTCCGGGCCCAGGACGACGGCGTCTCGTGCGGCTGCTTCGGCGAGGCCTCGGCCGCCCCGATCTCCCGCACCACCGTGGTCCGCAACGTCGTCTTCCTGGCCCTCGCCGTCCTGGCCCTGGCCGAGGGGATCGTCTCGCTGGCGGTGCACGGCGCGGGCCTGGCCTGGCAGCCTCTCACCGCCTTCGGCGCCGGGGCGTGGGCGTGGGCCCTGCTCGTGTCCGTGCTGCTCGCGACCGCCGCGTTCCTGGCCGGGCGCGAGTCCGTCCCGGCCGCACCCGACGCCGCCCCGGCGACGCCCACGCCCGAGGCCCCGGCCGCCGTCGACCCGGCCGACGGCGCCGAGCCCGAACGCCACCCGTTCCCGGACGCCGTCGTGGTCGCGGACGGCGAGTACATCGGTCTGCACCGGCTGGTCGCGGACGGGGCCGTGGTGGCCCTGCGCCTGTCCACGGGGTGCGGCTCCTGCGCGCGGGTGATCGAACGGCTGGACGAGTTCAAGGACGCGCTCGGGCCGGTCCGGCTGCGGGTCCTCATGCCCCAGCACGCCCCCGGCGCCGAGGGGGCGATCCGCAGCGGCGCCGTCGACGCGTCGCTCGTGCTCGCCGACCCGGCCGGCGCCGCCTCGCAGGCCCTCGGCCTGCACTCGTTCCCCACCGCGGTGCTGCTCGGCACGGACCGGCTCACCGCCGGCGGCCCGGTGGGCGGCGCCGACGACGTCCTCGCCTTCCTCGAAGAGATCCGGGAGATCATGACCGCCGAACTGCCCGCCGCCACGGACGGCTCCACCGCCACCCCGGAGGTCCGCGCATGAGCGCCCCCGAGACCACCCCCGTCCTCGCCCCGCTGCTGCCGCGCCTGCGCGCCGAACGCGCGCTCGAGGCGGCCGCCGCCTCCGCCTCCCGGCCGCTCGAGTCCCGAGGCGTCGAACTCGAGATCGGTCTGCCCGACGGCGCCCGCGCGCCCCTGCTGACCGTCCTGGCCGAGGCGCTGGCCGAGGGCCACGGCGAGCGCGCCGCCGTCCTCGTGGTCACCGCGACCACCCGCGAGGCCGAGGACCTCGTGACCGACCTCGCCGCCTGGGCCCCCGCCGGCGCCGCCGCGCTGTTCCCGTCCTGGGAGACGCTGCCCCACGAGCGCCTGTCCCCGCGCTCGGACACCGTGGGCGCGCGCCTGGCCGTGCTGCGCCGCCTCGCCCACCCGGAGGAGCACGCGGAGGGCCCGCTGCGCATCGTCGTCGCCCCCGTGCGCGCCGTGCTGCAGCCCCTCGTGGCCGGGCTCGGCGAGCTGAGCCCGGTGACCCTGCGGACCGGAGAGGAACGGGACTTCGACGGCGTGGTGGCCGCGCTCGCGGACGCCGCCTACTCGCGCGTGGACATGGTCAGCCGACGCGGCGAGTTCGCCGTGCGCGGCGGGCTGATCGACGTGTTCCCGCCCACCGAGGACTACCCCGTGCGCATCGAGTTCTTCGGCGACGAGGTGGAGCAGATGCGCTGGTTCTCCGTGGCGGACCAGCGCTCCCTCGAGGACACCACGGAGGACGGCTCGGGCCACCCCTCCGAGCTGTACGCGCCCCCGTGCCGCGAGCTGCTGATCACGGACCACGTGCGCCGGCGCGCGAAGGAGCTGATCCCGGCCATGCCCGCCGCCGCGGACATGCTGGACCGGATCGCCGAGGGCGTGGCCGTGGAGGGCATGGAGTCCCTCTCCCCGCTGCTGGCCGAGGCCATGACGTCGCTGCCCCGCATGCTGCCCACAGGCTCGCTGACCGTCCTCGTGGAGCCCGAGCGCCTGCGCGGCCGCGCCGACGACCTGCTGGCCACCAACGAGGAGTTCCTCCAGGCCGCGTGGGCCGGCGCCGCGCAGGGCGCGGTCGCCCCGGTGGACGTGGCCGGGGCGGACCAGTCCGCCGCGGGAGGCTTCCTCACGGTGGCCGAACTCCGCGCGGCCGCCCTCGAGCAGGACCAGGGGTTCTGGTCCGTCACCGCGCTGGTCTCGGACGAGGAGCTGCTGCCCGACGCCGCCACCCTGCGCGCCACGCTCGGCGTCGCGCAGACCTTCTCGGGCGACATCGAGGCCATGGTCGCGCACACCCGCGTCCGGCTCGCGGAGGGGTGGCATGCCGTGGTCCTCACCGACGGCCCCGGCTCCGCCCGCCGTCTCGCCGAGCTCAACGCGGAGGCCGGCCTCACGGCCTCCGTGGTGGACGGGCCCCTGCCCGCGGACCTCGCCCCGGGGCGGGTCTCCATCGCGACGGCGCCCGTCGGCTCCGGCTTCACGATCCCGGACGCGCAGATCGCCCTGATCACGGAGCACGACCTGTTCGGCCGGCACCGCACCGCGGGCACGCGCGCCCCCGGAGCGCGGCTGGCCCGGAAGCGGCGCAACGCCGTCGACCCGCTGACCCTGCAGCCCGGCGACCACGTGGTGCACTCCCAGCACGGCATCGCCCGCTTCGTGGAGCTGCAGCGCCGCAAGGTCACCGGCGGCCCGCGCACCGCCCCCGGCGCCGAGGAGTCCTACCGCGAGTACCTCGTGCTGGAGTACGCGCCTTCGAAGCGCGGCGCCCCCGGCGACCGGTTGTTCGTGCCCACCGACCAGCTCGACCTGATCTCCACCTACGTGGGCGGGGAGACGCCGTCGCTGTCCAAGATGGGCGGCTCGGACTGGGCGCAGACCAAGTCCAAGGCCAAGCGCGCCACCCGCGAGATCGCCGGCGAGCTCATCCGTCTGTACTCGGCCCGCATGGCCTCGCGCGGCCACGCGTTCGCCCCGGACACCCCGTGGCAGGGCGAGCTGGAGGAGGCGTTCCCGTTCATCGAGACGCCGGACCAGCTGACCACCATCGAGGACGTCAAGAAGGACATGGAGGCGGCCGTCCCCATGGACCGGCTCGTCTCCGGGGACGTCGGCTTCGGCAAGACCGAGGTGGCCGTGCGCGCCGCGTTCAAGGCGGTGCAGGACGGCAAGCAGGTGGCCGTGCTCGTCCCGACGACGCTGCTCGCCCGCCAGCACCACCAGACGTTCTCCGACCGGTTCGCCGGCTTCCCCGTGAAGGTGGCCGCGCTCTCCCGGTTCCAGACCGCCAAGGAGTCCAAGGAGGTCGTCGAGGGGCTCGCGCACGGTGAGGTGGACGTGGTGATCGGCACCCACCGGCTGCTCTCCGACCAGGTGCAGTTCAAGGACCTGGGCCTGGTGATCGTGGACGAGGAGCAGCGCTTCGGCGTCGAGCACAAGGAGGCGCTGAAGAAGATGCGCACCAACGTGGACGTGCTCGCCATGTCCGCCACGCCCATCCCGCGCACCCTCGAGATGTCCCTCACCGGCATCCGTGAGACCTCCACGCTGGCCACCGCCCCGGAGGAGCGCCACCCCGTGCTCACCTCGGTGGGCCCGTACTCGGACCAGCAGGTCACCGCGGCCATCCGCCGCGAGCTGATGCGCGAGGGCCAGGTGTTCTACGTGCACAACCGCGTCACCACCATCGACAAGGTGGCCAAGCGCATCGCCGAGCTGGTGCCGGAGGCCCGGATCGCCGTCGCCCACGGCAAGATGAGCGAGGCCCGGCTCGAGCAGATCATGGTGGACTTCTGGGAGCGGAAGTTCGACGTGCTCGTCTCCACCACGATCATCGAGACCGGCCTGGACATCGCCAACGCCAACACCCTGATCGTGGAGGACGCCCACCGCTACGGCCTCTCGCAGCTGCACCAGCTGCGCGGCCGCGTGGGCCGTGGCCGCGAGCGGGCGTACGCGTACTTCCTGTACGACCCGCAGAAGCCCCTGGGCGAGGTGGCCCTCGAACGCCTCAAGGCCGTGGCCACCCACAACGAGCTCGGCGCGGGCATGCAGCTGGCCATGAAGGACCTGGAGATCCGCGGCGCCGGCAACCTGCTGGGCGGGGAGCAGTCCGGGCACATCGCCGGCGTGGGCTTCGACCTGTATCTGCGGATGGTGGGCGAGGCCGTGGCCGACTTCAAGGGCGAGGAGGACACCGCGCCCGCCGAGGTGAAGGTGGAGCTGCCGGTCAACGCCCACCTGCCGCACGACTACGTGCCGGGGGAGCGGCTGCGCCTGGAGATGTACCGCAACCTCGCCCAGGCCGCGGACGACGCCGCCGTGGACGCCGTGGTGGAGGAGCTCAAGGACCGCTATGGCCCGCTGCCGGAGCCGGTGGAGGCGCTCGTCGCCGTCGCCCGGTTCCGCAACCGGGCGCGGGCCGCGGGCGTCACCGAGGTGATGCTGCTGGGGCAGAACGTGAAGTTCGGCCCCGTCGCGGACCTGCCGGAGTCCCGTCAGATGCGCCTGACCCGCATGTACAAGGGCGCCCAGGTCAAGCCGGCCCTGAACGGCGTCCTCATCCCGCGGCCCAAGACCAAGCCGGTCATGGGTCAGGACCTCGTGGACGTCCCGCTGCTCGAGTGGGCGCAGCAGGTGGTCGACGCGATCTTCGCGCCGGAGGGCTGAGCCGGGTCAGGCCGTCCGCACGCGGACGAGGACGCCGTGCGCCTCGAGCATCTCGAGGAAGGCGTGGACGTCGGCTGCGACGTCGGCGGGGTCGAGGCCGAACGCCTCCGCCACCTGGACCGTGACGTCCGTCGTCGACAGCGGCGCCGGCGGATCCGCGACCAGGTCGTCCGCCGGGGTGCGGCCGCCCACGAGGACGTCCCAGATCACGTCGCCCGAGGCGCTCAACAGCAGCGGCTGACCGGCCTCGAGCGTCATGACGGCGGTCTGGCCGCCGGCGGTGCGGGCCCACGCGATGTCGGGGGCGAGGGCCCAGCCCTCGGTGGTCTCAACGGTCACGGCGCACCGCCTTCGTCCAGGCCCAGCCGGCGAGTGCGCCGAGCCGGGCGCGCTGCTCGCGCCACAGGTCCGCGCGGGTGACAGGCCGGCCCAGGCGCATCTGCAGATGGGGGCGGTTCACCGGGATCGTGCGGGCCACGAGGGCAGCCCGCTCCCGCGCCGTGGCGGCCGACTGCCACCGGGTGCGGAACAGCTCGAGACCGCTTTGGCTCTCGTGCAGCGCCGCGAAGAGGGTCAGCTGCCGGGTGTCGGCGCCGTCGGCGGCCTCGCCCGTGGCGACGTGCCAGGCCGCACCCGCGTCCAGGCGGTGGGCTTCCTGCCGCAGGGCGGCCCAGCTCTCGGCGGGCAGGGATTCCCGGATGTGCCGGACGTCGTGCGCGCCGCGATACGGGTCGCGGGCCGCGTGGACGATGACGACGAGCCGCTGGTGGCACGGGCTCGGCACCGGAACGGGCCGGCCGGCGATCACGAGGTGGGTGCGCTCGCTCCACAGGGCGTCGAAGGCCGCCTCGGGGGACGGGCCGAGTCCGGGGAAGAGTCGATGCACGTCCACGTACCCCAGCTGGTCATGCCAGAGCGTGGCCGCGTGCTGGAAGATCGACCCCTCCGAGAAGGTGGCGACCGGCTCCCAGCCGTGGGAGCGCAGGAGCGCGGTGACGGCGGCGGCATCGGCCGGATGGACCAGCAGGTCCACGTCCGAACTGCGGCGGTGATCGGGGTAGACGCCGGGCTCGGTGGCGTAGCCCTTGAGGTGCAGGCTGCGGATGCCGGCCCGGTCCAGCAGATGCGCGATGCGGGCGTGGGCGAGGCGGACGCGGACCTCGAGGTCCAAGGACGGCGGGGCGGCCGGTCGCTGTCCCGTGGCTCGTTCCCCCATGGCCGGGAGCTTAGTCCACCGAAAGGAGGGCCGCCGTCGACCGTGCTTGGTACACAGCTCGCCCTCAGTGGACTTCGCGTGGATTCCCGAGTCGACGCACGGAATCCCCTTGTTTCCGGGGGTGACATCTCGGGCGCCCGTGAGGCGCATGCGAGTGGACTGGTACTAGGCTGTGCAGCGTGTTTAGAATCAACTGACGAGCCCCACAGCTGATGCTCACCGAGTAGGCCGCGGTGCTCCGTCCACTCGCGTGACTCCTGACCCCGTTCGGCCGCGAAAGCCACACCTCGACTCGAAACGAGTGAAGCCATGCAGAAGAGCACCTCCCCCCTCTCCCGCCGTAAGGTGACCGCTGGCATCGCGTGGTCGGTTCCGGCGGTCGCCGCCGTCGCCGCTGCCCCGTTCGCCGCCGCCTCCCCCTCGTGCGTCAACACCGCGAGCACGGAACCGGTGAAGTACCCCGGCAATTCGGCTGGTGGAGGTGGCAAGCTGAAGCACGCCTACGGCTTCTCCGTCACCGTGACCAACCCGACGCGTGGCCGGATCCGACTGTCTGCGAAGAGCGTGCTCATCGACTTCGAGAAGAAGGGCACGTACACCGGTGCCCAGCTGATGATCTTCGACAAGGATCCGTGCCTGGGCGGCGTGCAGCTGAATGGCAACAGCGACCGGCTGATCCTCGAGCCTTCCGGGACCGCCGGGGACACCCGCACGTTCTGGTTCGTCGTGAGCAACACCGGCAACTCGGCCAACGATGCCGGCTGCATCCGCGCCACTCTGGGCGTGGCTCTGGTCAAGGGTAGCCAGCCCGTGGCCAACCTGTGCACCGAGGCCGCGGTGCACAAGGCCTGCTTCACGGCCACCCCGCCGTCGGCTGTCTGCTGATCTTCTGAGCGCCACCGCGAAGGGTCCCGCCTCCTCAGAGGCGGGGCCCTTCTGCATCCCCGGGCCTGCGCCGTCGGTGCGACGACCTGGCCCCGCAGCCGGGCGCGGTCAGCGTCGCGACGCGTCGGCCGCGGCGTCGGCGGCGTCCCGGGGCGCCTGGTAGTAGACGTCATAGCTGCCGCCGTCCGCGCCGTAGCCCCCGCCGTAGTAGTCCGAGCCCACACCGGAGGCCGGGGTGCCGTTGAGCACGACGCCGAGCACCCGGGCGTTGACGCCCGCGAGCATGTCCCGGGCCACCTCGAGGTGCTCCTTGCGGGTCTCGCCGTGGCGGACCACCAGGACGGTGCCGTCCACCGCCGCGGCGAGCAGGGTGGAGTCCGTGACGGGCAGCACGGGCGGGGCGTCCACGAGCACCATGTGCGTCTCGGCGAGGGCGGTGAGCAGGTCCCTCATCCGCTCGGAGCCGAGCTGTTCGGACGGGTTCGGGGGAGTGCGGCCGGCAGGCAGGAGGAGCAGCCCGTCCTCACCCACGGGGATCAGCACGTCCTGGAGGGCGACGTCCCCGTTGAGGACCTCGGACAGGCCCACACGGCCGTCGACGCCGAACTGCAGGGCCTGGCGGGGGCGACGCAGATCGGCGTCGATGAGGATCACCGGCTGGCCGGCGGCCGCCACGGTCAGGGCCAGGCTGCCGATCACCGTCGACTTGCCCTCGCCGGGGTTCGAGCTGGTGAACGCGATGGTGCGGGGCGGATCGTCCACCGCAGCGAACCGCAGATTGGTGCGCAGCTGGCGCACCGCCTCCGACGCGCGGGGGGAGAGGGGCGCCATCGGCGCCGTGCGTTCCGCCTTCATGCTGGGATCCAGGGGGATGGCGCCGAGCAGGCCCGCCCCGCCCGCCACCTGGGCGTCCGTCGTCGTCCGCACGTTGACGTCCAGCAGCCGCCGCAGGAACGCGACGACCAGACCGAGGACGAGGCCTGCGCCCAGGCCGTACAGCAGGTGGCGGACGTGGTCCGGGCTCGAGGGGGCGGCCGGCGCGAGGGCGTCCTCCATGGCCGTGACCGTGACGTTGGACGTCGGATCGAGCTCGTTCGCCACGTCGGCGGTCGCCACGAGCGCCCCGTTGGCCAGCGCGGCGGCCTGCTGCGCATCGGGGGCCACGGCGGACACCGTGATGAGGTTCGAGTTCGGCACCAGGGCGGCGCTCATGGTCGCGCCGACGGTGTCCAAGCCCTCGGCCGCGATCCGCTCACGGACCGTGCGGCTGTTGATCAGGGGGATGTAGGACTGGGCGCGGGTCTGGGCGGTCTCGGTGCCGGAGATGCTCGCCTCCCCCTCCACCGTGACGAACGCGGTCGAGGTCGCGGTGTACAGCGTGGGCTGCAGCAGCGAGTAGAGGAGGCCCATCGCCAGGCCCAGGGCGGCGCACCCCAGGATCACCAGGCGGTTCGCGCGCAGCACACGGAGGAAATCGATGACGTTCATGGGGTCCCAGGATCGGAGGGCAGCGACTCAGCTCACTCTAACAAGCGGTACAGCCCATTCCATTGCACTCGTCTACGCTGAGCGTGGGGTGGAGATGTGCCCCGGCAGGTCGATGGAGGAGCGGTCATGACGGTGGGGCAGGACGCGCACGGACCGCGGCACTCCGACCCCCGCTACGTGGCCCTGCAGGCGGAGCGGGAGAGGCACGCCCGCGCCGCCGCCCGCGGCACCTCCGTGTGGTCGGCCGACCAGGACGCCGCCGTCCCGCGCGAGCCCCTGCGCATCCCCGAACTGCTGCTCGGAGCCCTGCTGGCCATGGAGGCGTTCGGCGTCCCCCTCGGCCCCGTGGCGCTCCCGCTGAACGAGGCGGGCATGCTCCTGCTGCTGGCCCTGGCGCTGTGCCGACGGTCCCGCCGCGATGTCTCCGCCCTCGGGCTGACCGCCGTGCTCGCCGTCGCCGTGCTGCTGTTCCTCGCGATCGTCTCCGTGTCCCAGGGCATCCCGGACCTGGAGTGGCTGCGCCGGTGGGTGCGGATGGCGGCCCTCGTCGGGCTCGTCGGCTGCATCGCCGGCGGCCGGCTCAGCCTGCGCTCGCTGGCCGTCGGGCTCGGCGCCGCCCTGGCCCTGAACGTGCCCCTCTTCTACGCCGGCCTCGTCCCCGCGCCCTACGGCCGTTTCCTGACCGGCGTCCTCGCGGACAAGAACGTGGCGGGCCTCTACTACGCGGCCATGCCGGTCCTGGCGCTCGCCCTCGTGCGGACGCGGCGGTGGAAGCTGATCCTGCTCGTCGCCGCCGCGGTGTGCGTCGTCCTCACGGGCTCCCGCACCTCCATGGCGGGCTTCGCCTGCGCCGTCGTGTGGCTCTGGCTGACGCCGCGGATGGGGGCGGGTCTACGCCTGGTCCTGCTGGCGGTCCTCGCCTGGGCGGTCGCGTTCGCCGAGGAGAACCTGGCCCGCATCGCCGTCTTCGCGGACCGCACCGGCACGGACTGGCTGCGCTCGAACATCCAGGCCGAGACCGCCGTGCGCGTCGCGGAGACGCCGTGGTACGGCCGGGGCCTCACCACGGCGTACGTGGACTTCGGCGGTGCCACGTGGCACTACCACAACTCCTACGCGGGCCTCTACACCGAGGGCGGCGTCGTGCTCCTCCTCGCCGTCCTCGGCGCCTACGCGTTCTTCGGGCTGCGCCTGTTCAGCGCCCGGCTGCGCACCCCCTCGCGCGTGGCGGTGGAGGCGGCGGCCGTCGTCGTGTTCGTCTCCGCGACCCAGCTGGGCGAGGTGTTCATCACGATCCCGAGCATGCTCATCGTCGCCGCCGGCGCGACCCTCTGGCTCGACGAGCGGGACGCCCCGCTCGAGAGCGAGGTGCTCGAGCGGCGCCGTCGTCGGGTCCTGGCCGCGGCGCGCCGGGGGCAGCGCGCACCGTCCTCCGGCGGGCACGCCGTCCCCGATCTCTGACGTCGGCCGGTCAGGCGCCCGTCGGGTCCTCGTCCTCCACGAGGTCCCCGTCCAGGGCCCGGGCGATCTCCCACGCCAGCAGTTCGACGATCGGCTGCGCGGTCTGCGCCATCGCGGCATAGCCCTCGGCGGGGCCGCGGAACGGGTCCGGCAGATCCGCGTCCGGCTGCTCTCCGTGGGCGATCAGGCGGGAGCGCAGCTCGGCCAGCGCGGTCACGAGCGCGGTGACGCCCGCGCCCGGAGGGACCGCAGCGGCGAGCTCCTCGCCGTGGTCGCGCAGGAGGGTGCCGATGCCGAGGATCGTGAAGGTCCGGCGCACCGCGGCGGGGTCCTCGCGCAGCACCTCGTCCAGGTGGTCGTCCGTCGCGGTCAGCACGAGGTCCTGGCCCGCCAGCGAACGCCCGGTCAGCTGCTGCGGTCGATGCTGTGTCAGCGCGGCGCGGACGCGGCGGCTCGGCGCGAGGTCGAGCAGCGGTCCGGGGACGGTCAGCGCCTGGTTCGGTTCCGTGCCCGCGCTCGTGACCTTCGCGCGAGCCCGGTCGCCGAGCAGGGCGTTGAGCTGCGCCTGCAGCGCGTACTCCACGTAGGCGGAGCGGCAGATGTTGCCCGTGCACACGACGAGGACGCGGGCGCTCGGCAGGACGCCGGGGGCACTGGTGGCCGGTGAGGCAGGCGCGGCCGGCTCAGCGGCCGCGGCGGTCGCGGGAGCCGCCGTGCGCTCGGCCGGCGTCGCACGCTGCCGCGGCGCGGCGGGGTCGGCCGGGTGGGGGCGGAACGCCGAGCCGAGCCGGAACTCGGCGAGGCGATCCTCCCGCGCCGTGGAGGCCGCCGGGGCGCCGACGTCACCGCCGTCACCCGCCGGGTGGCCGCCGTCGCGGGCCGGCACCTCGAGCTCCTCCGGGGTCGGCGGCAGAAACGGATTGCGGATCGGGGGGCGATGATCCCTGCTCATGGGTGTGTCCTCTCCGAGGCGGTCGTGACGCGCGGCAGCGCGGACGTGACGGGGTGCGGGGGCTCCACGCGTCGCAGGCGGTGCACCGGGTACCAGCGGCGGCGCGCCCCCGTGAACGGCTTGGACAGGGGGGTGGCGAGCAGGGCGAGGCCTGCCACCCAGCTGAGGGCGAGCGCGAGGGCGAACTTGGCGGCGTTGTCCTCCACGCCGTGGCGCATGAGCCACATCAGCACCCAGCCGTGCAGCAGCACCACCACCGTGCCCGTCCGGACCAGGGCGGTGATGACGCGGCGCAGGGCCTGACCCGTCCCGGTGCGTCGGGCGAAGGAGCGCAGCAGCCTCTCCACCATGGAACCGAACACGAGCACCATCCCCGCGGACATCAGGACGCCCACGGCGGGGGTGAGCACCGGCGTGCCGAAGCCGCCGAACTTGATGTTGGGCGGCTCCAGGCCCAGCCGGACCGCGACCAGCCCGAGCAGCACCAGGCCGACGCCGATGAGCGTCCGATGGCGCCGCACGTGCGGCTGGACGCGGCGGCGGAACATCTCCCCGCTGAGGACGAACAGCAGGCAGGGCAGGGCCAGCCCGACGCCCAGCGGCGTGCGGGCGATCGCGGAGTCCGGCACGAGGTGGGCCCACGCCAGCCCGGCCAGGCCCACCGCCCAGGCGACGGCGGACGGGAAGCGCTCGAGGAACCGGCGCAGCACCGTGGTGAAGAACAGGACGGAGATGAACCAGAACGCCCACCACGGGGGCTCCTGGTCCGCGCCCCCGTACCAGCCGGTGAGCACCAGGCGCCGCAGCAGGTCGGGGTCGTCGGCGAACCACGCGAACGCCGCCACGGACATGAGCGCCGCCCACACCAGGTACGGCACCATCAGGCTCCGGAAGCGGCCCCGCACGTCCTTGGCCCAGGGGCGGCCGCGCGTCCAGAAGTAGCCGGTGAGGAAGAAGAACAGCGGCATCCGCCAGATCTCCAGGTACCGGCTGAAGGTGAGGTCCGTCAGGTACGCGTGACCCAGCACCACCGCCGCGATGGAGACAAGCCGAAGGGCGTCCACCCCCGTGTTGCGGGTGGACGCCCTTCGGCGCGCGGCGGCCGGACGACCGGTGTCAGCGATCCTCGACTCCGGGACGGCTCAGCGGTGCGCGGCGCCGGTCTCGACGGCGTGGGCGCCGGTGGCGGCGTGCTCGACGGCGGGACGGGTGTGGATGGCGGTGGTGTCCACGGTGTCGCTGCGGCCCAGGAACACCTGGGGGATCATGAAGGCCACGGTGGCCAGGGCCAGCGCGATCAGGCCGGGGACCCAGACCGACTCGAGCGACCAGAAGCCCATGGCGTAGAGGCAGCCGAGGAACACGCCGAAGGCGACGATGAAGGCGATCAGGGAACCCCAGACGCCGCCCACGTTGGAGTGGTCGATGGCCTTGCCGTTGCGGATCACGTGATGCTCCTTCGGTGCGGTCCCGGCCGGGGCAGACGCCCGGCCGAAGTGATGCGAGTCAGTCGGATCCCAGGATAGCAAGCGCGGAGCTGGCCCCGATCCGGGTGGCACCTGCCTCGATCATCGCCAGGGCGTCCGCGCGGGTGCGCACCCCGCCGGAGGCCTTCACTCCGATGTCCTCGCCCACGGTGCGGCGCATCAGCGCGACGTGCTCGACGGTGGCGCCCGCGGTGGAGAAGCCCGTGGAGGTCTTGACGAAGTCCGCCCCGGCCTCGACCGCGGCCTCGCAGGCCAGGACGATCGCGTCGTCGTCCAGCAGGGCGGTCTCCACGATCACCTTGAGCAGCGCCCCGCCGTCGCCCGCGGGGCCGCCCGCATGCGCGGCCTCGGCCACGGCGCGGACGTCAGCGACGAGCCGGGCGCGGTCCCCGGCCCGGGCCGCGGCGACGTCGAGGACCATGTCCACCTCGTCCGCGCCGGCGTCGATCGCCTGCCGGGCCTCGAAGGCCTTGACCTCCGAGGCGTTGGCGCCGAGGGGGAAGCCGATCACGGTGCAGGTCAGCACGTCCGAGCCCGCGAGCTCGGCGGCCACCAGCGGCACCCACACGGGGTTGATGCAGACGCTCTTGACCCCGGCCTCGCGGGACTCGGCCACGAGGCGGCGCACGTCCGCCTCCGAGGTGTCGGCCTTCAGGGCGGTCGCGTCGATGTACTTCGCCAGCTCGGCGGTGGTGAGGGAGACGGTCATGTCCGCCAGCCTACCGAGGCTCAGCCGCCCACGAGGGCCGTCACCTCGGCGCGCAGCGCCTCGAGCCGCTCGGCGGCCGCGGCCGGGTCGGCGTCCCGGGTGCCGAGGTAGCACTTGAGCTTCGGCTCGGTGCCGGAGGGCCGCACGAGAACGCGGGTGCCGGAGTCGGTGGCGAACAGCAGCGCGTCCGTCGGCGGCAGCCCGTCCCCGCCGGCGGCCAGGTCCCGGCGCACGGTGACCGGCTCGCCCGCGAGCGTGGCCGGCGCCTGCTGACGCAGGGCCGCCATGGTGCGGGCGATCAGGGACAGGTCCGCCACGCGGACCGAGACCTGGGCGCTGGGCATGGCGCCGGTGACCGCGTCGACGTCGGCCAGGGCGTCCGTCAGGCCGCGTCCCTGCGCCTTGAGAGCGGCGGCCAGCTCCGCGGCCATGAGGGCGGCCGTGATGCCGTCCTTGTCCCGCACCATGTCCGGGTCCACGCAGTAGCCGAGGGCCTCCTCGTAGCCGAAGCCGAGGTCCGGGGCGCGGGAGATCCACTTGAAGCCGGTCAGCGTGACGTGGTGCGTCACCCCCTTCGCCTCGGCCAGGGCGGCCAGCTGCGGGGAGGAGACCACGGAGTTCGCGGCGCTGCGGCCGGCCGCGTGCAGGGCCGGCATCGCGTGCGCGCCCAGCAGCGTCCCGACGGCGTCGCCCGAGAGCATCCGCCACGTGCGCACGCCGTCCGCGTCGGTGACGGGCGCGGCCAGGGCCAGGCGGTCGGCGTCGGGGTCGTTGGCGATCACCAGGTCCGCGTCCACGTCGGCGGCCAGGGCGAGGGCGAGGTCCATCGCCCCCGGCTCCTCCGGGTTGGGGAACGCCACCGTGGGGAAGGCGGGGTCCGGGGCGGCCTGCTCGGCCACCACGTGGACGGGGCCGAAGCCGGCGTCCTCGAGCAGGCCCGGGACCACGGCGCCGCCCACCCCGTGCAGGGGCGTGTAGACCACGCGCAGGTCGCGGTGGCCGTGCCGGTCGTCGTCGAGCACGCCGAGGGCTGCCGCGCGGTAGGCCTCCAGCAGGTCCGGCCCGGCCACGGTCCAGCCGTCGTCGGCGAGCGGGATGTCCGTGGCCCACGCCGCGTGGTCGATGCGGGCGGCGATCTGCGCGTCCGCGGGGGAGACGATCTGCGCCCCCCGACCCGCCTCGTCCGTGAGCCGCCCGCCGAGGTAGACCTTGTAGCCGTTGTCCGCGGGCGGGTTGTGGCTGGCCGTGACCATCACGCCGGCGTCCGCGCTGAGATGGCGCACCGCGAAGGCGAGCACCGGCGTCGGCAGCGGATCCGGCAGCAGGACGGTCTGCACGCCCGCGGCCGTCAGGACGGCGGCCGTGTCCGCGGCGAAGGCGGCCGAACCGCGCCGCGCGTCGTACCCGACGACGGCCAGCGGCGGGGCCGCGTCCTGCCCGACGCCGTCCCACAGGTGGGCGGCCAGACCGGCCGCGGTGCGGCGCACCACGAGCCGGTTCATGCGGGACTCGCCCGGGCCCTCCTCCGCGCGCAGGCCGGCGGTGCCGAAGGCGAGCGGCCCGGCGAAGCGGGCGGCGAGCGCCGCCCGGGCGGCCGCGGCCTCCGGGCCGACGCCGGCGGCCGCGTCGAGCTCGGCGCGCAGGGTGTCCCGGTGCGCGGGATCGGGGTCCTCCGCCGCCCACCGCTCAGCCCGGGCGAGGACGTCCTCCGGCAGCGCGGCGACGTCGTCGTGCGGGGGATGCGCGGGCATCAGAGCCGCCCCACGATGTCCGCGAGCAGGCGCGCGATGCGCGGGCCGGCGGCCTGACCGGCCTCCACGACCTCGGCGTGGGACAGCGGCGTCTCCGAGATGCCGGCGCCGAGGTTGGTCACCAGCGAGATGCCGAACACCTCCAGCCCGGCGTGACGGGCCGCGATCGCGTCCAGTGCCGTGGACATGCCGACGAGATCGCCGCCGAGGGTGCGCGCCATCCGCACCTCGGCGGGGGTCT
The DNA here is from genome assembly GCF_056173425.1 of Micrococcus sp. 63XJN7_8_ISO-PGPR-S23-253. Classification (NCBI taxonomy): domain Bacteria; kingdom Bacillati; phylum Actinomycetota; class Actinomycetes; order Micrococcales; family Micrococcaceae; genus Micrococcus; species Micrococcus sp. 63XJN7_8_ISO-PGPR-S23-253. The sequence goes on along the minus strand of NZ_CM149673.1, from coordinate 1,782,089 downwards.
CGTACTGCGGGCCGGCGAACTGGACGTACACGCCCTCGCGCAGGGACGGGTCCACCTCGCGGGCGATCGCGCGCAGCCGCGGGGAGTAGAGGTCGGTCAGGTCCACGAACGTGGCGCCGGCGAGCGGGGTGGCGCCGGTGAGGTTGATGTGGTCCGCGATCAGGACGGGGGTGCCCGGGGCGATCTCCGGGTCCAGGCCGCCGCAGCCGTTGGTCAGCACCACGGTGCGCGCCCCGGCGGCGGCGGCGGTGCGGACCGTGTGCGCCACGGCCTGGGCGTCACGGGACTCGTAGAAGTGCGTGCGCGAGCCGAAGACGAGGGCGTGCGTGCCGTCCGGCAGTCGGACCGAGCGGATCACCGCGGTGTGGCCGGGCACCTTCGGGGCGTGGAAGCCGGGCACCTCGGCCAGCGGCACGGCGGCGACCTCGTCGCCGATCAGGCCGGCGGCCTCGCCCCAGCCGGAGCCGAGGACGACGGCGACGCGGTGCTCCGCCACGCCCGTCGCCCGGGCGATGGTGTCGGCGGCCGCGCGGGCCTCGGCGAAGCCCGGATGGTCGCCGGTCAAGGGGGAGTCGGGGGAGGGGATGCTGGTCTGGTCGGTCACGTCGTGGAGTCTAGGCGGTGTCCCGTGGCCGCGGGCTAGGACTTTCCCGTCCGCGGCGGACACAATGGAGCCCGTGACCGAGGAAAACAGCACCTTCATCCCGTCCCTGACCATCATCGGCGGCGGCCCCGGCGGCTACGAGGCCGCCATGGTGGCCGCGAAGCTGGGCGCCCGCGTGACCCTGGTCGAGCGCCAGGGGGTGGGCGGCGCGGCCGTCCTCACGGACGTGGTCCCCTCCAAGACGCTGATCGCCGCCGCCGACTCGATGCGCCGCGTGGGCGCCTCCGTGGACCTGGGGGTGGACCTCGGCGGGGCCGAGGCCCACGCGGACATGGGCCGGGTCGGCCACCGCATCCTGAACCTGGCCCACGAGCAGTCCTCGGACATCCGCGCGGGCCTCCAGCGGGTCGGGGTCCGGGTGATCGACGGCGTGGGCCGCGTCGTCGGCCCCCACGAGGTGTCCGTCCGCGCCCTCGACGACGCCGACGCCGGCGCCGAGCCCGAGATCATCACCTCGGACGCGATCCTCGTGGCCGTCGGCGCGAGCCCCCGCGAGCTGCCCACCGCCGTCCCGGACGGCGAGCGGATCTTCAACTGGAAGCAGGTCTACAACCTCAAGGACCTGCCCGAGCACCTGATCGTCGTGGGCTCCGGCGTCACCGGTGCCGAGTTCGCCTCGGCCTACAACCGCCTCGGCGCCAAGGTCACCCTCGTCTCCTCGCGCGACCGCGTGCTCCCCGGCGAGGACGCCGACGCCGCCGAGCTGCTCGAGAAGGTCTTCGAGGGCAACGGCCTCAGGGTGGTCTCCCGCTCCCGGGCCGAGTCCGTCGAACGGACCGAGACCGGCGTGCGCGTGCACCTCTCCGGCGAGGGGGCCGAGGACACCCCGTCGATCGAGGGCTCCCACGCGCTGGTGGCCGTCGGTGGCGTGCCGAACACGGCGGGCCTCGGCCTCGACGACGTGGGCGTGAAGCTGTCCGGCTCCGGCCACGTGCTCGTGGACGGCGTCTCCCGCACGTCCGTGCCGAGCATCTACGCGGCGGGCGACTGCACGGGCAAGCTCGCCCTCGCCTCGGTGGCGGCCATGCAGGGGCGCATCGCCGTGGCCCACCTGCTCGGCGACGCCCTCAAGCCGCTGCGCCCGCACCTGCTGGCCTCGAACATCTTCACCTCGCCGGAGATCGCCACCGTGGGCGTCACGCAGGCGCAGGTGGACTCCGGCCAGTACCAGGCGGACGTGCTGCGCCTGGACTTCCACACAAACCCCCGCGCCAAGATGTCCGGCGCGGAGGAGGGGTTCGTGAAGATCTTCGCGCGTCAGGGCTCCGGCACCGTGATCGGCGGCGTGGTGGTCTCGCCGCGCGCCTCCGAGCTGATCTACGCGCTCGCGCTCGCGGTCACGCACAAGCTGCACGTGGACGACCTCGCGGACACCTTCACCGTGTACCCGTCGATGTCCGGGTCGATCGCGGAGGCGGCGCGCCGCCTCCACGTGCGCATCTGACCCAGAGACGACTTTCGGTCGTGAGATAGGGCCTGTCTCACGACCGAAAGTCGTCCATTCCCCCGATGTCACGTTCGACAGTGCGGGCGGGGGCCCGGGCCGGCGGGGGCCGGGGTCAGCGCGCGGCGCGGCGCTCGCGGGCCGAGGTGACGGTGTCGAGGTCCGTGTGCCGGGTCTCGGGGGAGAGCGCCAGTGCGATGACGGTGATCGCCGAGGCGGCGGCCAGGTAGTAGCCGACGTAGGAGACGTCGAACTTCTGCACCAGCCAGGCGGCGATGAACGGGGTCAGCGCCGCGCCGAGGATCGAGGACACGTTGTAGGCGATGCCGGAGCCGGTGTAGCGCGTGTTCGTGGGGAACAGCTCGGGCAGCACCGCGGACATCGGCCCGAAGGTCAGGCCCATGAGCGTCATGCCCGTGGCCAGGAACGCCAGCATCAGCGGCACGTTCAGCTCCGCGCCCACGCCCATGTTCTCCGGCGAGAGCCACAGGCCGAACGAGAGGCCGAACAGCACCATGAGCACCGAGATCACGATCAGGGTGGGGCGGCGGCCGAAGCGGTCCGCCAGCAGGCCGGAGACCGGCACGAACGCCGCGAAGAACAGGATGCCGACCAGCTGCAGCACGAGGAACTCGGCGTAGGGGACGCCCAGGAAGCCGTTGGCCGGCTTGCCGATCGCGTAGGAGAGGATCCACGTGGTCATCAGGTAGAAGAGCACGTAGGTGGCGTACATGACGAAGGTGCCCAGGATCAGCTCCCACCAGTTGCGGCGGAACACCTCGCCCAGCGGCGCCTTCACGCGCTGGTCGCGGTCGAGGGCGCGCTGGAAGACCGGGGTCTCCTCGAGCTTGACGCGGACGTAGAGGCCCACGGCCACCATCACGATCGAGAGCAGGAACGGCAGGCGCCACACCCACGTGAGGAACGGACCGTCGAGCACCGGGCTCGTGGAGTCGTGGTCGAAGCCGAGCACGAGCGTGAGGAACAGGCCGTTGGCCAGCAGGAAGCCGATCGGCGCGCCGAGCTGCGGCCACATGGCCGCCTGCGCGCGCTTGCCGTCCTTGGCGTACTCGGTGGCCAGCAGGGCGGCGCCGGACCACTCGCCGCCGAGCCCCAGGCCCTGGAAGAAGCGCAGCAGCGTCAGCATGGCCGGCGCCCACAGGCCGATCTGGAAGTACGTGGGCAGCAGGCCGATGAGGAACGTCGCGATGCCCATGGTCAGCAGCGAGCCGATGAGCGTGGTCTTGCGGCCCACGCGGTCGCCCAGGTGGCCGAAGACGACGGCGCCCAGCGGCCGGGCGACGAACGCCGCGCCGAAGGTGGCCATGGAGGCCAGCAGGGCCGTGTTGTCATCGCCGCCCGCGAAGAAGATCAGCGGGAACACCGAGACGGCGGCCGTGGCGTAGATGTAGAAGTCGTAGAACTCGATCGAGGTGCCCACGAGCGAGGCGATGATGACCCGCGAGCGGGGCACCTCCTCCGCAGCGGCGACCGCGTCCGACGTGAGATCGGTGGTGGCGGTGGGGGCGCCCGGGTTCACGGGCGGGGTGGAGTGGGACATGGTGTCTCCCTGGTATGACGGGCACAGGGGGTCGCAATCGACCACGATGTGAGACGAAGATGCGTGTCAGGCTAAGCCTGTTCGCGCCGATCTGCGAGAGTCACGTCCCCGTCGTCCACCATGTGGAACCAGTCGGCGACGACGGCGCTCCCCGCCGTCGTCGCCGGCGGCTCACTCCGCGTCGGCGATGGTGGCGACCACCGTGCCGGCCGTGACCGTCTGGCCCGGCTCGACCTCGAGCCCGCTGACCACGCCCGCGCGGTGGGCCGCGAGCGGCTGCTCCATCTTCATGGCCTCCACGACCACGATCAGGTCGCCCTCGGCCACGGTCTGGCCGTTCTCGGCGGCGACCTTCACCACGGTGCCCTGCATCGGGGCGGTCAGCGCGTCCGTGCTGACGGCCGCGGCCACCGGCGCGCCGCGCTTGCCGCGGGGCCGACGTCGTCCCGCACCGGCCCGCTGGGCGGCGCCGGAGATCGTGTGCAGGGCCTCGCCCCACGTGGGCAGGGTGACGTCCACGCGCTTGCCGTTGACCTCCACGGTCACGGTGTGGCGCGCCTCGCGGGGGGCCGGCTCCGCCGGGGTGAGGGCGCTCGGCTCGATGTGGTTCGCGAACTCCGTCTCGATCCACCGGGTGTGCACCGAGAACGGCTCCTCCGAGCCGGCGATCTCGGGGGCGAAGGCGGGGTCGCGCACCACGGCGCGGTGGAAGGGCAGCACCGAGGGCATGCCGACGATCTCGGCCTCGCGCAGGGCGCGGGCGGCGCGCTGCAGGGCCTGGCGGCGGTCCGCGCCGGTGACGATCAACTTGGCGACCATGGAGTCGAAGGCCCCGGAGACGGTCTCGCCCTCCACCACGCCGGAGTCCACGCGCACGCCCGGGCCGCTGGGCATGCGGAACGTGGTGAGCCGGCCGGGGGCGGGCAGGAAGTTGCGGCCCGGGTCCTCGCCGTTGAGGCGGAACTCGATCGAGTGGCCGCGGGGCTGCGGGTCCGTGTAGCCGAGGGCCTCGCCGCGGGCCAGGCGGAACTGCTCGCGCACGAGGTCGATGCCGGTGATCTCCTCGGAGACCGGGTGCTCCACCTGCAGGCGCGTGTTCACCTCGAGGAAGGAGATGGTCCCGTCCTGGCCCACGAGGAACTCGCACGTGCCCGCGCCGACGTAGCCGGCCTCCTGCAGGATCGCCTTGGAGGACTCCACGAGGCGGGCGTTCTGCTCGTCCGTGAGGAACGGCGCCGGGGCCTCCTCCACGAGCTTCTGGTTGCGGCGCTGCAGCGAGCAGTCGCGGGTGGAGATCACGACGACGTCGCCGTGCACGTCCGCCAGGCACTGCGTCTCCACGTGGCGCGGCTTGTCCAGGAAGCGCTCCACGAAGCACTCGCCCCGGCCGAACGCGGCCACGGCCTCGCGGACCGCGGACTCGTAGAACTCGGGGATCTCCTCGCGCGTGCGGGCCACCTTGATGCCGCGGCCGCCGCCGCCGTAGGCCGCCTTGATGGCCACCGGCAGGCCGAACTCGTCCGCGAACGCGACCACCTCCTCCGTGCCGGTCACGGGGGAGGTGGTGCCCGGCGCCAGCGGGGCACCGACCTTGGTGGCCAGCTGGCGGGCCGAGACCTTGTCGCCCAGCCGGTCGATCGCCTCGGCGGGCGGTCCGATCCACACGAGGCCGGCGTCGGTCACGGCGCGCGCGAAGTCCGCGTTCTCGGAGAGGAAGCCGTAGCCGGGGTGCACGGCGTCCGCGCCTGCGCGCTCGGCGGCGTCGAGGATCTTGCCGATCACCAGATAGGAGTCGGCGGCGGTCTCCCCGCCGAGGGCCACGGCCTCGTCTGCGAGCTTCACGTGCAGGGCGTCCCGGTCCGGCTCGGCGTAGACGGCCACGGAGGTCAGCCCCTCGTCCTGGCAGGCCCGGATGATGCGCACGGCGATCTCGCCGCGGTTGGCGATCAGCACCCGGGAGAACCGGCGCTCCGCCGCGGGGTCGACGGGCGGGACGACCGAGGCCTGCGGTGCGTCGGCGATGCTCATGGGCGATGGACTCCTCGGACGATCACGGCTGGGGGTGCGGGCGCCACGTCCGGGGTCGTGCCCCTCACCCGGTGGGGCGAAGGGCGCGGGACGGCGCCGACTCTGACCAGCACCCTACTCGTTGTGGCGGAACCCTCCGAGGCACGCGGCCCTGTCGCGCCGGATCAGCGCTGCGCGTTGGAGGGTTCCCACAATCGGGTGACGTCCTGACCCAGGGCCGCCGTGGCCCGCCGCAGCCACGCCACGGACAGCCCGATCACCGCGTTGGGGTCCCCGTCCACGCCGTCCACGAGGGCCGCGCCCGCGCCGTCCACCGTGAACGCGCCCGCGCAGTGCAGCGGCTCGCCCGTGGCCACGTAGGCCCGGATCTCGGCCTCGGTGACGGCGCCGAAGCGCACGACGGCGGACACCACGCCCGCCTCCGCGGCCACCCCGGACCCGGCCCCGGGCTCCGGCAGCACCAGGCCCAGCCAGTGGCCCGAGTGCAGCACGCCCTCCCGGCCGGCCTGGGCCCGCCACCGCTCGACGGCGACCTCGGGCTCGTAGGGCTTGCCGTGGGCGCGGCCCTCGAACTCGAACACGGAGTCGCAGCCGAGCACGAGCGTGGGCGCGTCGACGCCGGCGGCCGCCACACGGGCGGCCACGTCACGGCCCTTGGCCTCCGCCAGCAGGCCCGCCAGCTCCGCCGGCGACGGGTCGCCCGCCGCCGCGCCCACGGCCGCCTCGTCCACCCCCGAGACGACGACGCGGAACGGCACCCGCGCCCGGGTCAGGACCTCCGCCCGGCCGGGGGAGGCCGAGCCGAGCACCAGCCGCAGGCCCGCACCGGGGCCGGCCGCGCCGTCGTCGTGCGGGATCACGCGAGCGCCTCCCGCAGGGTGTCCAGGCCCATGCCGCCCAGGCGCAAGGCCCGCGTGTGGAAGGCCTTGAGGTCGAATTCGGCGCCCTCGGCCTGCTCGTGCTCGGCGCGGATCTGCTCCCAGATGCGCTGACCCACCTTGTACGCCGGCGCCTGCCCCGGCCAGCCGAGGTAGCGCGTGAACTCGAAGCGCCGCTGGCCCTCGGAGATCCTCAGGTGCTTGGCCAGGAACGCGTAGCCCTTCTCCGGGGTCCACGCGCCGCCGCCGTCGGACTCGGGGGCATCGAAGCCACAGTGGTAGCCGATGTCGAACACCACGCGGGCCGCCCGCATGCGCTGCATGTCCAGCATGCCGAGGTGGTCGCCCGGATCGTCGAGGAAGCCGAGCTCCTCCATGAGCTTCTCCGCGTACAGCGCCCAGCCCTCGCCGTGGCCGGACGTCCAGCAGAAGCTGCGGCGCCACAGGTTGAGGTTCTCCCGGTTCATCATGGCGGTGGCGATCTGCAGGTGATGGCCCGGCACGCCCTCGTGGTAGACCGTGGTGGTCTCCGCCCACGTGGTGAACTCGTCCTCGCCCGGGGGCACGGACCACCACATGCGGCCGGGCCGGGAGAAGTCGTCCGAGGGGCCGGTGTAGTAGATGCCGCCCTCCTGGGTGGGGGCGATCATGCACTCGAGCCGGTCCATCGGGGCCGGGATCTCGAAGTGCTCCTTCATGGCCTCGACCGCGTCGTCGGAGAGCCGCTGCATCCACGAGCGCAGGGCCTCGGTGCCCTTCAGGGTGCGCTCCGGATCCGCGTCCAGGATCGCGCGCGCCTCCTCGATCGTGGCGCCCGGCCGGATGCGTTCGGCGTCCGCCTGCTGCGCGGCGATGATGCGGGCCAGCTCCTCCTGGCCCCAGCGGTAGGTCTCCTCGAGGTCGATCTCGGCGCCGAGGAAGACGCGGGAGGCCAGCCGGTAGTACTCGATCCCGACGCCGTCCGCCTCCGGGGCGTGCGGGCGCAGCTCGGCCTCGAGCGTGTCCGCGAAGTCGCGGTAGGCCTGCGCGGCGGCGTCCGCGCCGGAGCGGATGCGGGCGGCCAGGGCGTCGTCCACGACGTCGGCTGCCTCGGCCCGCTCGACCAGGCCCGGGAAGAACCCGCCCGCGGCGCCGTGGGCGCGGGCCTGCTCCACCACGATGTCCACCTGGCGCACCGCGGCCACGTGGCCGGCGTCGCGGGAGGCGAGCAGGGACTCGGTGTAGCCGCGCAGGGCGGCCGGCAGGTTCTCGAGGCGGCCGGCGATGTGGCCCCACTGCTCCGCGGTGTCCGTGGGCATGAGGTCGAAGACCGCGCGGATGCCCTGGGCGGGGGAGGCGATGTTGTTCAGTTCGGTGCGGCCGGTCGCGTGGATCTCGCGCTCCAGGCCGATGCGCTCCTGCATGGCCGCCTTCGTGACGCGGTCCGTCTCGTCCTGCGGCTTGAGCGCGGCCAGCTCCTCGAGCAGGCGGGCGTTGAGCTCGTCGTCCGCGCGGGCGCCGGCGGGGGAGAAGTCCGTGTACTCGGTCTCCCGGCCCGGGAAGCCGAGCTCGGTGGCGGTGTCCGGATGCAGGGCGAGGAGGTCGGTCACGTAGCGCTCGGCGAGCGCGTCAATGGCGGACGGGGTGCGGGCGCCGTCGGCGGCGGCCTCGGAGGTGTGCTGGGTCATACCGGCACTCTAGGCGCTGCCGCCCGCCTCCCGGCTCACTGCGGGCCCGCGCCCTGACGCCACTGGCCGCGGCCGGGCCGGGCCCACAGGCCCAGGTCGCCGCGACGGCGGAGCGTGCGGTCCAGGGGGCGGGGGTCGGCGGCCTCGGCGGCGAGCCGGGCGGCTTCGGCCCGGGCGGCGGCGGCCGCCTCGAGGACGGCGGCCAGCGCGGCCATCTCCTCCGGCTCCAGCTCCGGGCCGCTGAGCTGCAGCGGGTCGGCCGGCGCCGGCGTGGCCTGCGTGGACGCGTCGTTCTCGTCCGGGGTGCCCGGACCCAGCGCGGCGCTCACAGCGGCATGTTCCCGTGCTTCTTGGCGGGGCGGGCCTCGCGCTTGTGCAGGGTGGCGCGCAGGGCGCGGATGAGCTGGCCGCGGGTGGCGTGCGGGGGCACCACGGCGTCCACGTAGCCCAGCTCGGCGGCCTGGTACGGGTTGAGCAGCTCGGCCTCGTAGTCGGCCACGATCTCGGCCCGGCGCGCGTCGACGTCGCCGCCCGCCTCCGCCGTCGCCTTCAGGTCGCGCCGGTACAGGATGTTCACGGCGCCCTGGGCGCCCATCACGCCGATCTGCGCGCTCGGCCAGGCCAGGTTCAGGTCCGCGCCGAGCTTCTTGGAGCCCATCACGATGTACGCGCCGCCGAAGGCCTTGCGCGTGATCACGGTCAGCTTCGGCACGGTGGCCTCGGCGTAGGCGTAGATCAGCTTGGCGCCGCGACGGATGATGCCGTTGAACTCCTGGTCCGTGCCGGGCAGGAACCCGGGCACGTCCACGAGGGTGATGATCGGGATGTTGAACGCGTCGCAGAAGCGCACGAACCGCGCGGCCTTCTCCGAGGCGGCGATGTCCAGGGTGCCGGCGAACTGCATCGGCTGGTTCGCGACGACGCCCACGCTCATGCCGTCCAGGCGGGCCAGGCCGGTGATCACGTTGGGCGCGTACAGCTCCTGCAGCTGCAGCAGGTGGCCCTCGTCCACGATCGAGGCGATGACCTCGAGCATGTCGTAGGGCTGGTTGGCGGAGTCCGGGACGATCTCGTCCAGGGCGAGGTCCTCGTCCGTGGGCTCCGGGTCCGCGGCCTCGAAGGTCGGGGCCTCCGCGAGGTTGTTGGAGGGCAGCAGCTCGAGCAGCTCCTGCACGTAGGCGATCGCGTCCTCCTCCGAGGACGCCATGTAGTGGGCGGTGCCGGAGGTGGCGTTGTGCGAGCGGGCGCCACCGAGGGTCTCCATGTCCACGTCCTCGCCCGTGACGGTCTTGATCACGTCCGGGCCGGTGATGAACATGTGCGAGGTCTGGTCCACCATCACCACGACGTCCGTCAGGGCCGGCGAATAGGCCGCGCCGCCGGCGGAGGGGCCCATGATCAGCGAGATCTGCGGGATCATGCCCGAGGCCAGGACGTTGTTCCGGAAGATGTCCGCGAACTGGGCGAGGGAGGCCACGCCCTCCTGGATGCGCGCGCCGCCGCCGTCGAGGATGCCGATCACGGGGCAGCCGTTGCGCGCGGCGAACTCCTGGACCTTCACGATCTTCTGCCCGTTGCGCTCGGACAGCGAGCCGCCGAACACGGTGAAGTCCTGGGAGTAGACGGCCACCTGGCGCCCGTCCACGGTGCCGAAGCCGGACACCAGGCCGTCGCCGGCCGGGTGCTTGGCGTCCATGCCGAACGCGGTGGTGCGGTGCACGGCCAGCGCGTCCAGCTCCACGAAGGAGCCCTCGTCCAGGAGGAGGTCGATCCGCTCGCGCGCGGTGTGCTTGCCGCGGGCGTGCTGGCGCTCGACGGCGTCCGGGCCGCCGGGCGCGGCCGTCGCCTCGAGCCGCCGATGCAGGTCGGCCAGCCGGCCGGCCGTGGTGGTCAGATCGGGATCGGTCACACGTCCTCCTTGTGGTGGTCCGCCAGATGCGGAGGCTCAGTCGGCCAGTGTACGGGCCGCCGCGGACGCCCTCCGTTGGAGGAAGCCCACAAACGGCGAGGACGTCGGCCCGGACCGCCCGTCCGCGCGTCCCGGCGGCGGATCGGCCCGCTCAGCCCGCCCCCGGGGACGCCGTGTATATCTAGGGGCATGCACCCCGACGACGCCCCCACACCGGACCTGACCTGGCTGGACTCCGCCGGCTCCACGCAGGATGAGCTCCTCGCGCGGCTGGACCGCGAGGGGCACCGGCACGGTGCGGCCGTGGCCACCGCGGACCAGCGGGCCGGCCGGGGTCGGCACTCCCGCGTGTGGAGCGCTGCCCCGGGGGCGGCGCTCGCCCTGTCCGTGTACCTGCGTCCCGAGTCCGGCGGGGTGCCGGTCTCCCCGGCCCACCTGAGCTGGCTCTCGCTCGTCGCCTCCGCCACGGTCGCCGAGCGCCTCGCGGCCCGGGGTGTCCCGACGCACGTGAAGTGGCCGAACGACGTGCTCGCCACGGACGGGCGCAAGCTGTGCGGCGTGCTGGCCACGGTGGCACTGTCCTCGGACGGCAAGGGGCCCGGCGTCGTCGTCGGGATGGGCGTGAACCTGGACCACCGCGGGGCCGCCCCGGTGGACACCGCCACGGATCTGGCGGAGTGGATCGGCGCGGACGCCGTGCCCGCGCCCCGGGACCTCGCGGTCGAGCTGCGCGACGCCGTCGTGGCGGCCGTGGACCGCTTCGCGGCGGGCGTGGCGGGGCAGACGGCGGCCGTGGACGGGCATCACCCCGCCGTGGCGGCCGTGGCGGACCGGCTCTCCACGCTGGGCCGCGCGGTGCGCGCCGAGCTGCCCGGCGGCGGCGTGCTGGAGGGCACGGCCGTGGGCCTCGGTCCCGGCGGCACCCTGCGCGTGAGGCACGTCACACCGGATCGTGGCACAATCGAGACCGAGGTCAGTGCGGGGGACGTGGCCCACCTGCGCGGAGACGTCCATCGCGGCGCATGACACACCCGTCCCGGTCAGGAGGTGACCGCCGTGCGACTCGAGCCCGGTGAGCAGGTGATGGTGCGCACCCGCACCCACCCGCGCGCGCTGCTGCGCCCCGCCGCGGTCCTCGTGGCCGTCGCGTTCCTGCTCGGCCTGGCCGTCGGCGTGCTCGCACGCCCCGACCTGCCCGGGATCGTCGCCGCGAACCGCGCCGTGCTCGAGGCGGCCGCGTGGGTGGTCGCGGCGCTCGTCCTGCTCCCCGGCACCGTCCGTCCGCTGTGGCGCTGGGTCGTCCGGCGCACCGTGGTCACCGACCGCCGCATCCTCCAGCGCGCCGGCGTCGGCGGCTCCGGGGCCGCCATGCCGCTCGTGTCCATCGCCGACGTGCAGCGGCGCCGCCGCGGCTCGGGCGCCGGAGACCTGCACATCCTCTTCCAGGAGCCCGCCCGCCAGGTCCACTGGCGGCTGCGCGACGTCCCCGAGGCCGCGCGCTTCGAGGAGGCCCTGGCCCACCTCACCCGCCAGGCCCGCACCAGGACCTGGCCCGCCCCCGTCCCGACAGGAGACCTCCGATGAGCCGTCCGGAGACACCGGACACCGCACCGCTGCCGATCGTCCCGCCGGCCGAGGACACGACCGCCCGCGACGTCGAGGAGCGGTCCGCCCAGCCCGCCGGCTGGACGAGCGCGATGCGCACGCTCGACGCCGGCCTGGTGGTGGGCCCGCGCGCCTACACCTCACGGGAGGTGGCGCAGCGCCTCGGCGTCTCGATGGCCTCCGCCCGGAAGATCTGGCGTGCGCTGGGCTACCCGACATCGCCGGAGGGGCACAAGGCCTTCACCGAGGCGGACATCGAGGCGTTCGAGTCCGTGCTCACGCTCGTGCGCTCGGGGACGCTGAACGAGGACACCGCCATCTCGCTGGCCCGCTCGATCGGACAGATGACGGACCGCATGGTGGTGTGGCAGATCGAGGCGCTCGTGGAGGACAAGATCGCCTCCGAGGACCTGACGGACCCTGAGGCGCGGCGGGCCGTCGTCGACATGCTCCCGGACATGGTCGGACCGCTCGAGAAGGCCATGCGGATCGTCTACCGGCGCCAGCTCAACCGCGCCGTCCAGCGACTGACCGTGCGCGTGGAGGCCGGGCTGGCGGCCAGCGCCGAGGGCCGCGACGGCTCCGAGTCGGACGCGCCGCTGCCGCTGGCCCGCGCCGTCGGCTTCGCGGACATGGTCTCCTACACGACGCTCTCCCGGACCATGGACGACCGGACGCTGGCCCGCATGGTGCTCCGCTTCGAGTCCCTCGCCGCGGAGACCATCTCCGCCGGCGGCGGCTGGCTCGTGAAGACCATCGGCGACGAGGTCATGTTCAACGCCGAGACCCCCGAGGCCGGCGCCGCGATCGCGCTCTCCCTGGCCGAGACCATCGCCGCGGACGAGGAGCTGCCCTCGGCGCGCGTCGCCCTGACATGGGGACGGGTGCTCTCCCGCATGGGGGACATCTACGGGCCCACCGTGAACCTCGCCGCGCGGCTGACGTCCCTGGCCGATCCGGGTACCGTGCTCGTGGACGCCATGACCGCTGCGGCCCTGTCCCGGGACGAGCGCTTCGTGCTCGTCCCGCAGCCGCCCAGGATCGTCCGCGGGTTCGGAGAGGTCCGCCCCTCCCTGCTCTTGGACGGGTCGGCCCAGACCCTGCTCGCCGACTGATCGAGGACCCCGTGGACCCCCGCCCCGAGACTCCGTCCGCGCCGCGCCCCCAGGCCGCCGGCGCCACCCACGTGGGCGCCGTCCGCGACCTGAACGAGGACGCGTGGACCGTGGTGGGGGAGCCGCTGGTGCTCGCCGCCGTGGCCGACGGCATGGGCGGGCACGAGGCCGGCGAGGTGGCCTCGGCCGCCGCGATCGAGACCCTGCGCCGCCGCGCCCCCGAGGTGCTCGCCCCGGGCACGGCCCACACGCCCCAGGACCTCGGCCACCTGATCCACGAGGCGGACGCCGCCGTCGTCGAGGCCGGGCTGGGGCGCTCCGGCACCACCCTCACCGTGCTGGCCTGCCTGGACACGGAACGCGGTCGCTGGGCCGTGGCGAACGTCGGCGACTCCCGGGTGTACCTGCGGCCCGTCGGCTCGCCGGTGCTCCAGCAGCTCACGGTGGACCACTCGGCAGTCCAGATGCTCGTCGACGCGGGGGAGCTCACCCCCGCCGAGGCCCGCGTCCACCCGCGCCGCAACGTCATCACCCGCGCGCTCGGCTCACGCGAGGCGCTCACGGTGGACGTGGCCGAGGTCCCCCTCGCCTCCGGGGACCTCGTCCTGCTGTGCAGCGACGGCCTGACCGGCGAGCTGCTGGACGAGGAGATCCGCGCGCTGATCGACGACGCCGACACCCTCGAGGACGCCCTCGAGAAGCTCATCGGCGCCGCCCTGTGGCGCGGCGGCCGGGACAACGTCACGGCGGTGCTCGTGCGCATCCCCTGACCCGGGTGCGCCGTCCGGGACGCCGACTACGCTGGGCCGGGTGAGCACCCCCAAGGAATCCGCCGCCCAGCCCGATCCGCAGGACATCCCCGCCGCGGACCTGCGGGCGGAGTACGAGGACCTCGTGGAGCGGGTCCGCGCCGCCCGGACCGCCTACTACCAGCGGGACGCCCCGGAGATCTCGGACGCCGAGTACGACGCGCTGTACCGCCGCCTCGAGGACCTCGAGGCCCTGCACCCCGAGCTCGTGTCCAACGACTCGCCCACCCAGGAGGTCGGCGGGGAGGTCTCGGAGGCGTTCGCCCCCGTCCGGCACGGGGCCCGCATGTACTCGCTCGAGGACGTGTTCTCCATCGAGGAGCTCGAGGTCTGGTTCCGCCGCGCGGCGCAGGCCCTGACGCAGGTGCGGCCGGGCGTGGCGCCCCGCTGGCTCGTGGAGGTGAAGATCGACGGGCTCGCCGTCGCCCTGCGCTACCGGGACGGGCGGCTCGTGCAGGCCGCCACCCGCGGCGACGGCGTCACGGGCGAGGACGTCACCGCCAACGTGCGCACCATCGGGGACATCCCGCACGAGCTCTCCGGCGAGGGCTGGCCCGCCGAGTTCGAGGTGCGCGGCGAGGTGTTCATGTCCTCCGCCGCCTTCGCCGAGCTCAACGCGCGCCGTGCCGAGGAGGGCCAGACGCCGTTCGCGAACCCGCGCAACGCCGCCGCCGGCGCCCTGCGCCAGAAGGACCCGGCGGTCACCGCGCAGCGCCCGCTGGCCATGTTCGTGCACGGCATCGGCTCGGTCGAGGCGTTCGGACTGGAGTCCCAGCACGAGGTGTACGACGCGCTCGCCGGCTGGGGCCTGCCCGTGAGCCCCTACACCCGCCGGGTGGAGGGCGCGGACGAGGAGGCGCTGGCCGCCGTCGTCGCGGTGATCGAGGAGTACGGCCGGCGCCGGCACGAGCTGATCCACGAGATCGACGGCATCGTGCTGAAGGCGGACGCGTTCGCGGACCAACGCTACCTCGGCCACACCTCCCGCGTGCCCCGCTGGGCCGTGGCGTACAAGTACCCGCCGGAGGAGGTGCACACGCTGCTGCGGGACATCGCGGTCTCGGTGGGCCGCACCGGGCGGGTGACCCCGTTCGCGGTGATGGAGCCGGTCACCGTGGCCGGGTCCACCGTCTCCCTGGCCACCCTGCACAACCAGGACGTGGTCAAGGCCAAGGGCGTGCTGATCGGGGACACCGTGGTGGTGCGCAAGGCCGGGGACGTGATCCCCGAGGTCGTGGGCCCCGTGCTGCCGCTGCGTGAGAAGGCGATCGAGGCGGGCCGGGAGCTGCGCGAGTTCGTCATGCCCGCGCACTGCCCGTCATGCGGCACGCCGCTGGCCCCCGCCAAGGAGGGGGACGTGGACCTGCGCTGCCCCAACGCCCGCTCCTGCCCGGCCCAGCTGGCCGGCCGCGTCGAGCACCTGGCCAGCCGCGGCGCCTTCGACGTGGAGGCGCTCGGCGAGGAGGCCGCCCGCTGGCTCGTCCAGGGCCCCGGCGAGGACCCGGCCGAGCACGAGGGACATGTCCGGCCCGAGGGCCCGGGCCCCATCACGGCGGAGGCGGAGATCTTCGACCTCGCCTCCGGCACGCCGGAGGAGATCACGGGCCCCCGGGGCGAGGACGGGTTGACGGACCTGCAGCGCTCCCTCGGCGCGGTGCGCGTGTGGCGCGAGGGCCGCACGAAGGTGGACGGCCGCATGATGCCCTCGGGCGTGTTCACGCTCAAGCCGTACTTCTTCACCGCCGGCACCGCGAAGAAGCCGTCCGCGCCCACGGCCAACACGCTGCGCCTGTTCGACGAGCTCGAGAAGGCCAAGTCCCAGCCGCTGTGGCGCACCCTCGTGGCGCTGTCCATCCGGCACGTGGGCCCGACGGCGGCCCGCTCGCTGGCCACGGCGTTCGGCTCGATGGCGGCGCTGCGCGCGGCGGCCGAGGCCGGCGACCGGGACCGGCTGGCCGAGATCGACGGCGTCGGCCCGATCATCGCGGACGCGCTCATCGAGTGGTTCGCCGAGGACTGGCACCGGGAGATCGTGGACCGGTGGGCCGCGGCGGGCGTGGTCATGGAGGACGAGCAGGACGAGTCCACCCCGCGCACGCTCGAGGGCCTGACCGTGGTGGTCACCGGCTCGCTCGAGGGCTTCTCCCGCGACTCCGCGAAGGAGGCGATCCTCGTGCGCGGCGGCAAGGCCTCCGGGTCCGTGTCCAAGAAGACCGACTTCCTGGTGGCCGGCGACGCCGCCGGCTCCAAACTGGACAAGGCGCAGTCCCTCGGTGTGCCCGTGCTGGACGAGGCCGGGTTCACGGCGCTGCTGGCCGGCGGCCCGGACGCGGTGCGCCCGGCGGACACGGACGACGCCACCGACGGCGCCGCAGACGGGGAGGCCTCGGCATGAGCGCGCGCATCACGGTCCCGGGCCTGCTCGTGGTCGCCAAGGCCGCCGCGCGCGCCGGCGCGGACGTCCTGGCCCGGCGCTGGACCGGTCACCACCCGGCCGTCCCGCTCGGCATCGAGGAGATCGGCGCGCAGACGAAGTCCTCCGGCTCCGACTGGGTCACCGACTACGACCGCCGCGCCGAGCAGGCCGTCCGGGAGGTCATCGCCGGCTACCGCCCCTCGGACGAGATCACCGGCGAGGAGTACGGCGCCACCCGTCCGGCCGAGCCGTCCGGGTACCGCTGGTCCATCGACCCGCTGGATGGCACCACGAACTTCGTGCGCGGGCTTCCGCAGTTCTGCACCTCGGTGGCCGTCACCGGCCCGGTGGACGCCGAGACCGCCGACCTGCTGGGGGTGGCCGAGGGCACCGAACGCTGGCTGGCCGGCGTCGTGGCGGCGCCCGCGCTGGGGCGCACCTGGTACGCGAGCGCGGGCCGGGGCGCCTTCAGCACCGCGGACGCGACGACGGCGGGCGTGGACCTGCCCGACCGCGATGCCGCCCCCGTGCGGCTCACCGGTCCCCTGCCCGGACGCTCGGGGCGACTGCTCGCCACCGGCTTCGGCTACGACCCCGCCCGCCGGGCCCTGCAGGTGCGGGCGCTCGCGGCCCTGCTGCCCGCGTTCGGGGACGTGCGACGGATCGGCTCGGCGGCGCTGGACCTGTGCATGGTCGCCGACGGCACCCTGGACGCGTACGCCGAGTTCGGCACGCAGGAGTACGACTGGGCCGCCGGCGCGTTGGTGGCGGAGGAGGCCGGCGTCGCGGTGACGCGGCCCGCCTCGGCGGACGGCACGGCACATCCTGACTGGATGGTGGCCGGCGACGTGGACGGGTCCGCCCTGGCCGCCATGACGGGGGAGAGGGCATGAGGCGGATCGTCGGAGACCCGTGGTTCTACCCGGTCCTGTTCGTGGCCGGCGGACTGACGTTCATGATCGCGGGGACGCGCCTGCAGCAGGTCGGCATGATCGTGGCCGGGCTCGTCCTGGCCGGCTACGCGGTCACGTACCGGTGGGCGGTGCGGGTCCGCTCGCGGCCGTTCGCCGGCGCGCAGGCGCACGTCGAGGGCGGCGGCGTCGTCGTGTTCTGGCGGCCGGGCTGCCCGTTCACGCGGCGGCTGGTCAAGGAGCTGACGGCGCAGGAGCGGGGCCGCGCCTACTGGGTGAACATCTGGCAGGAGCCGGCCGCCGCGACGTTCCTCGAGGGGCTGCACGAGGCGCGCGACGGCCACCCCCACCAGGCCGTGCCCACCGCCTGGCTGCGTCGGCGCGACTACGTCGTGGCCACGGACGCGACCCGCGCCCGCCTGAAGGACACGCTGCGCCAGCACGCCGGAGGTGACGCATGAGCGCCCTCGTCCGCCCGCTGCGCCCCGAGGACCACGAGGCGGTCGCCGAGCTCACCCTGGCGTCCTATGTCGACGGCGGCCACATCGCCCCCGACGACGCCTACGTGAAGACCCTCATGGACGTGGCCGACCGGGCCGGCCGCGCGGAGGTGCTCGTGGCCGAGATCGACGGCGAGGTGGCCGGGTCCGTGGTGCTCACCCCGCCCGGCTCGCCCCTGGCCGAGACCTCCGGCGACGGGGAGTACGAGTTCCGCATGCTCGCCGTGCACCCGCGGTTCCACCGCCGCGGGGTGGGCGGCGCCCTGCTGGCCGAGATCGTGGCGCGGGCCCGCGCCGAGGAGGACGTGGACGCCGTCGTGCTGACCACCATGCCCTCCATGACCGGCGCCCACCGGATGTACGAGCGCGCCGGCTTCGTGCGCGTCCCGGAGCGGGACTGGTTCCTCGCGGACGTGGTGCCGGACCTCGACCCGGCCGACGAGACCGGCCCGTTCCTCGTCTACCGGCTCGCGCTGGACTGACCCCGGGCGGGACATCGGCACCGGGACCCCCTTCGGGGCGGGAAATCCCTGTCATGCGGGCCCGGAGCGCCGCGGTGGGGTGGATCTCCCGCCTCGACGCGGTGGCCGCGGCCGGGCAGGCCCCGGCACTAGACTCGATTCCGATGTGGCCGCCGCCGCGCCGGCGTCGTCCACCCCGCCCCGACCCGTCACACGAGGAGATCCATGCCTGAGATCACCCGGGATCAGGTGGAGCATCTGGCTCGCCTGGCCCACATCCGGATGACCGACGAGGAGCTGGACACGATGTCCGGCGACCTGGAGAAGATCCTGGAGCACGTCTCCGCGGTCCAGGCCGCCGCGGGCGACGACGTGACGCCGACGTCCCACCCCATCGCGTTGCAGAACGTGTTCCGCGAGGACGTGCCGGCCGGCATGCTCACGCAGGAGGAGGCCCTCGACCAGGCGCCGGACTCCGAGGACGGCCAGTTCAAGGTCCCCGCCATCCTGGACGGAGAGTGATCACCCCCATGACCGAGACGTTCGACGTGAACGCGACCCTCGGCGCCGACGAGCTCGTCCGGCTCACCGCGCTGCAGATGGCCGAGCGCCTGCGCGCCGGCACCACCACCTCCGTGGAGCTCGTCCAGGCCCACCTGGACCGCATCGCGGCCCACGACGGCGACGTGCGCGCCGACGCCGACGGCGACCGCGGCGTGCGCGCCTACCTCCACGTGAACACGGACGAGGCCCTCGCCGTCGCCGCCGAGGTGGACGCGATCCGCGCCGCCGGCGGCCCCGAGGCCGACGCCCTGCACCCGCTGGCCGGCGTGCCCGTGGCCGTGAAGGACAACATCGTCACCCGCGGGCAGCCGACCACGGCCGCCTCCCGCATGCTCGAGGGCTGGCTCAGCCCGTACGACGCCACGGTGGTGGCCCGCCTCCGCGAGGCCCGCCTGCCGATCCTCGGCAAGACCAACCTCGACGAGTTCGCGATGGGCGGCTCCACCGAGCACTCCGCGTTCGGCATCACCCGCAACCCGTGGGACGGGGACCGCGTGCCCGGCGGCTCGGGCGGCGGGTCGGCGGCCGCCGTCGCCGCCTTCCTGGCCCCCTTCGCCCTCGGCTCGGACACCGGCGGCTCCGTCCGTGAGCCCGCCGCGTTCACCGGCACGGTCGGCGTGAAGCCCACCTACGGCGCCGTCTCCCGCTACGGCCTGATCGCGATGGCCTCCTCACTGGACCAGATCGGCCCCGCCGCCCGCACCGTGGCCGACGCCGCGGCGCTGCAGCAGGTCATCGGCGGCCCCGACCCGCAGGACTCCACGTCCCTGGCCGACGCGCCGGCGGACCTGACCGCCGCGGCCCGCGGCCGTGACCTGGCGGGGCTGCGCGTCGGCGTCGTGACGGACCTGCCGGCGGACGCGTTCCACCCGGGCATCCGGGCCGGCTTCGACGAGCACGTCGCCGCCCTGCGTGAGGCCGGCGCGGAGATCGTGGAGGTCTCCTGCCCCAGCTTCGACGCCGCCCTCGGCGCGTACTACCTGATCATGCCCTCGGAGGCCTCCTCCAACCTGGCCCGCTTCGACGGCGTCCGCTACGGCCACCGCGTGGTGCCCGACGGCGGCGGCACGATCGAGCAGGTCATGGGCGCCACCCGCGCCGCCGGCTTCGGCGCCGAGGTCAAGCGCCGCATCATCCTGGGCACCTACGCGCTGTCCGCCGGGTACTACGACGCCTACTACGGCTCCGCGCAGAAGGTCCGCACGCTCGTGCAGGAGGACTTCGCCCGCGCCTTCGAGCAGGTGGACGTCCTCCTCACGCCCACCGCACCGACCCTGGCGTTCGAGCTGGGCGCCAAGACGGACGACCCGATGACCATGTACGTCAACGACCTGGCCACCATCCCGGCCAACCTCGCCGGCATCCCGGGCATGTCCGTGCCGGGCGGCGTCGTCGACGGGCTGCCCTACGGCCTGCAGCTGATGGCGCCGGCGCGCGAGGACGCGCGCCTGTACGAGGCCGGCGCCGCGCTCGAACGCCTCGTGGCCCAGCGCCGGGGCGGGCCGGTGTGGGCCGAGGCCCCCGAGCTGGAGAAGGGCGCACAGCGCGCCACCACCGCGACCACGGCAGGAGGCCGGGCATGAGCCACGCAGAGCAGACCATGGACTTCGCGGAGGCGATGGAGCGCTTCGACCCCGTGCTGGGCTTCGAGGTGCACGTGGAGCTGAACACCGCCACGAAGATCTTCTCCTCGGCGCCCAACGCGTTCGGCGACGAGCCGAACACCAACGTGACCCCGCTCGACCTCGGCCTGCCCGGCACCCTGCCGGTGCTCAACCGCGAGGTCGTGGAGTACGCGATCCGCCTGGGCGTGGCCCTGGACGCGCAGGTCGCCGAGACCTGCCGGTTCGCGCGGAAGAACTACTTCTACCCGGACACGCCGAAGAACTTCCAGACCTCCCAGTACGACGAGCCGATCGTCTTCGACGGCCACCTGGACGTCGAGCTGGAGGACGGCGAGGTCTTCCGCGTGGAGATCGAGCGCGCGCACCTCGAGGACGACGCCGGCAAGCTCACCCACGTGGGCGGCTCCGGGCGGATCCAGGGCGCCTCGGCGTCCCTCGTCGACTACAACCGTGCGGGCGTGCCGCTCATCGAGATCGTCACCAAGCCGATCGTCGGCGCCGGCGCGCGGGCCCCCGAGCTGGCCCGCGCCTACGTCACCGCGATCCGGGACATCGTGCAGGCCATCGACATCTCCGACGCGCGGATGGAGCGCGGCAACGTCCGCTGCGACGCCAACGTCTCGCTGATGCCCAAGGGCGCCACCGAGTTCGGCACCCGCACCGAGACGAAGAACGTGAACTCCACGCGCGCCGTGCAGCACGCGGTCACCCACGAGATCCAGCGCCAGGCCGCGGTGCTCGCCGCGGGCGGCACCGTGACGCAGGAGACCCGCCACTGGCACGAGGACACCCGCAGCACCACCTCGGGCCGCCCGAAGTCGGACGCGGACGACTACCGGTACTTCCCCGAGCCGGACCTCGTGCCCGTGCACGTGGACGCCGCGTGGGTCGAGCGCGTGCGCGCGGCCCTGCCCGAGCTGCCGGCCGTGCGGAACAAGCGGCTCAAGGCCGAGTGGGGCTTCTCGGACGAGGAGTTCCGCGACGTCGTCAACGCCGGCGTCCTGGACGAGATCGTCGCGACCGTGGAGGCCGGCGCCTCCGCGGCGACCGCCCGCAAGTGGTGGATGGGCGAGATCGCCCGCCTGGCGAACGTCCGCGAGGTCGCCGTCGCCGAGCTGGGGATCACCCCGGCGCACGTGGTGGAGATCGAGGAGCTGATCGCCGCGAAGACGATCAATGACAAGATCGCCAAGCAGGTGCTCGGTCTCGTGGCCGACGGTGAGGGCGCCCCGAAGGAGGTCGTCTCGGCGAAGGGCCTGGCCGTGGTGTCCGACAACGGCGCGCTCACCGAGGCCGTCGACGCCGCGATCGCCGCCAACCCGGACGTGGCCGAGAAGATCAAGGGCGGCAAGATGGCGGCCGTCGGCGCCCTCATCGGCCCGGTCATGAAGGCCACCCGCGGGCAGGCCGACGCCGGCCGCGTCCGCGAGATCGTCCTGGAGCGCCTGGGCGTGTCCTGACGACCGCGCGGGCCCTCAGCCGTCCAGGGCGGTGAGGGCCCGCGCCACGCGGGGCAGGGTCTTGCGCAGCAGGCGCCGCCAGGACCCCGCGGCCAGCCCGCCGACGATCGCGTCCCGGGCCGCCGCGTCGTCGAGCGTCTCCAGGGCCATCGCCCCGAGCCACACGCGGGCCCGGCGCGCCTCGGCCGCGTCCCGGGCCAGGTCGGGCACCTTCTCCTCGCTGTGCCACAGCGCCAGGTAGGCGACGTTGAGGGCGGGGTCCCACGCGCACGCGAGGTCCCAGTCCAGCACCCCGGCCAGCGCCCAGCGCAGCGGGGCGCGCGGGTCCTCGTCCTCGGGCACGGCGCGCCAGCGCATGTTGTGCCCGGCCAGGTCGCCGTGCACGAGCGACGGCGGCACGGGCGGCGCGGCGGTCCACGTCGTCACCGCGTCCGCGAGGGCGGCCACCGCGTCCGGCCACGCCTCGGCGCCCAGCCGCGCGTCGACGTCGTGCCCCTCCCACGCGCCCAGGCGCGCGGCGACCGCCCCCGGCAGCGCCGCGACGTGCCGGGCGCGCTCCGGCGTCCACGGCCCGCGGAAGGCGAACGGGCGGCCGAGGTGCGGGGCGATCCGCGGGTCGGTGACGTCCACGACGGCGAGATCGTCGAGGACGCCGCGCAGCACGGCCGGATCGCCCTCGTGCGGCGGGTGCGGCCCGCCCGGGAGGAAGCGCTGCAGCACCGCGGCGCCCGGGCCCGCGGGGACGGGGTCCGAGAGGGCGACCGGGACGGCCCACGACACGTCGCGTTCGGCCAGGGCCGCGGCGAGCCCGTCGAGGAGGGCCAGGCGCCGGGGCAGGTGTGCCGCGGGGTCCCGCTCGGGCGCCCACCGCGCGGCCGGGGCGGCGCCGACCTCGTGGGCCCGCGTCATCCGGAGGACGCCGACGTCCTCGAGCACGAGCACGCGGTGGAACTGCCCGCCCTCCTCCACGGACGCCGCGGCCCAGTCGGCTGTGCGGAGCCGGTGGGCGAGAGCGGGGTCGAGGCCGGGGCGGAGGTGCTGCAGGGCGCGGTGGACCAGCTCGAGCTCGCTGGGGGCAGGCGGGGAGACCACACGACCACGCTAACCCGCCCTCCTCCCTCCCGGACTTTCGAACGTGACATCGGGGGGATGGGGACCTTCGAACGGGAGATAGGCCCTCCCTCACGTTCGAAAGCGCCCGGGGGAGAGGGGGCGGGCGGATACTGGGGGGCATGCCCGCCACCCCGCGCACGTCCCGCACCCCGGCCGGCCCGGCCGTCCGACCCGCCCCCGCGCTGCCCGCCCCCTCGGCGCGCACGGTGCGGTGGGAGATCGCGATCGTCCTCGGCCTCTCCCTGGGGAAGTCGGCGGTCTACGCGATCGTCCAGCTCATCGACAAGGCCACCCAGGCCCCGCTCGGCGAGCAGACCACCGTCCTCAACCCGGCCCTGGCCGACCGCTGGGCCTTCGACCTGACCTACCAGCTGCTCGGCATCGGGTTCGCGCTGGTGCCGGTGGCCCTCGTGCTGCACCTGATGCACCTGCGCGGCCGGAACCCGTTCCGGGTGCTCGGCCTCGACCTGCGCCGCCCCGGCCGCGACCTGGCCTGGGGCCTGGGCCTGTTCGCGGCCATCGGGCTGGGCACGCTCGGCGTCTACGCCGCCGGCCGTGCCCTGGGGATCACGACGGCGATCGTCGGCTCGGCGCTCGGTCAGAGCTGGTACCAGGTGCCGGTCCTGCTGCTCTCCGCGCTGCGGCACGGACTGCTGGAGGAGGTCATCGTGGGCGCCTGGCTCGTCGACCGGCTCGGGTATCTGCAGCGGCTGCGCGCCGCGGGGCTGGCGCGCGATCCGGCACCGGCCGTGCCGTCGTCGTGGGTGAGCGCCGAGGGGCTGTACCTGCCGACCCGCGCGGCCGTCGTGGTGTTCGCCCTCGCGCTGCTGCGCGGGGCGTACCACCTGTACCAGGGGATCGGGCCGGGCGTGGGCAACGCCCTGATGGGCGTGGTGTTCGCGCTCGTGTTCCTGCGGGTGCGCCGGGTGATGCCGCTGGTCATCGCGCACGCGCTGCTGGACGCCGTCGGGTTCGTCGGCTACCCGCTGCTGGCGCGGGCGGGGCTGCTCGGTTGAGCGGCCCCGCCCCCGCGCTCAGAGCGTGATCTCACCCTTCGGGGTGCGGAAGGTGACCGAGACGATGCCCGGGGTGCCGGAGGGCGCGACGTACTCGATGTTCACGTCCTGGACCTGGCCGTCCTCGTCCTCGCCGCCGAGCCACTCGGCGAGGCGCTCGGGGGAGCCGGCGATGTTCAGGTGCTCGATGGTGGCCTGCGGCTCGGCCGCCTGCGAGGGGTGCATGTCCTCCTGACCGTCGGCCCAGCGCAGGATGTACGGCAGCTGCGGGTCCGCGAGGGTGCCCTTGATGCCGATCTGCCGCCAGGACAGCTCGCGGCCGTCCGGGAAGCGACGGTTGCCGGGGACGGCCTCGCGGCCGAGGCGGCGCTCGAACCGGCCGATGTCCGGGGTGGCCACGGCCCAGCTCATCCAGCCCCCGCCCTGCTCGGTGCGGGCGCGCACGAGCTGGCCGAACGGCGCGCTGAGGGAGGCCGGGTGGTCCAGGGCCTCGACGACCTCCAGATACTGCCCCTCCGTCATGGGAAACAGTGCGTTCTGGGTGCCGAAACGTGGGTGGACACCGCCCTTGATCCGCTCGATGCCCAGCGTCTCGGCGATGCGGGCGACCGTGGCGTCCAGGCCCTCGGGGCCGGCGGCGTAGGACACGTGGTCCATGCGACAGGTGTGCACTGCGCTGTTCCTCTCCGTTCCCGGGCTGCCCCGGGGGTTGACCTGGTGCGAGTCGAGGGGCGTCGAGCCCTTGACGGGTCGGGTGCCCCGTGCGGAGAGCGTATCCGCGTGTGACACGCGTGACGAAATCGTGGCGGGGCGGCGGGCTACACTCGGAGGCACGGTCACGAGAGTCAGCAACAGGCCCCGGCATGCTGACCGGCAACCCTCCTTCCGCGGTGGGGTGCCCCGGGTGACGACCAGGCCGGCCCCACAACGGATGCCGGCAAGCGCGGGCCGATCCCACGGCCCCTCTCGACGGCGCCGGGTCATCTCCGGCACCTCGACGACGCCGGTCCGCGGATCGGCACGTCGGCCGGCGGGCGGGGCGGCCGGGTCCGGCCCCTGAACCCTTCAGGAGGGTCCGCCATGACCGACCAGCCCACCCCGACCCCCGACGCCTGGGGCTTCTCCACCGCGCAGGTCCACGCGGGCGTCGCCGTCGGCCAGCACGCCTTCGGTGCGACCGCCCTGCCGATCTTCCAGACCACCTCGTACGACTTCCCGTCCGCCCAGGTGGCCGCGGACCGGTTCGCCCTCAAGGACCTCGACCCGCTCTACACCCGCATCGGCAACCCGACGCAGGGCCCGGTGGAGGAGAAGATCGCCGCGCTCGAGGGCGGTGTGGGCGCGCTGCTGCTGGCCTCCGGTCAGGCGGCGACGACGTTCGCGATCCTCAACGTCGCCGGCGCCGGCGACCACGTGGTCGCCTCGGCCAGCCTCTACGGCGGCACGCAGAACCTGTTCAAGCACACCCTCGCCAAGGTCGGCGTCGAGACGACGTTCGTGACCGACCCGGACGACCTCGAGTCCTGGCGCGCCGCCGTCCGGCCGAACACCACGGCGTTCTTCGGCGAGACCCTCGGCAACCCGCGCGGGGACGTCCTGGACGTGCGCGCCGTCGCCGACGCCGCCCACGAGGCCGGCGTGCCGCTGATCGTGGACAACACGCTGGCCACCCCGTACCTGCTGCGGCCGATCGAGCACGGCGCCGACGTCGTCACCCACTCCGCCACGAAGTACCTCGGCGGGCACGCCGCGGCCATCGCGGGCGTGATCGTCGACGCCGGCACGTTCGACTACGCGCAGCACGCCGAGCGGTACCCCGGCTTCAACGAGCCGGACGAGTCCTACCACGGCCTCGTCTACGCGCGGGACCTCGGGGTGGGCTCGCCGCTCGGCGCCAACCTGGCCTTCATCCTCAAGGCGCGCGTGCAGCTGCTGCGCGACTACGGCTCGGCCATCTCCCCGTTCAACGCGTTCCTGGTGAACCTCGGCCTGGAGACCCTCTCCCTGCGGATGGAGCGGCAGGTGGCCAACGCGGCCGCGGTGGCGCGCTGGCTGGAGGGCCGCGACGACGTCGAGCACGTGGTCTACGCCGGCCTGGAGTCCAGCCCGTGGCACGAGCGGGCCCAGCGCTACCTGCCGAAGGGCGCGGGCGCGTTCGTCTCCTTCGAGATCGCGGGCGGCCGCGAGGCCGGGGCCGCGTTCGTGGACGGGCTCACCCTGCACCACCACGTGGCCAACATCGGCGACGTCCGCTCGCTCGTGGTGCACCCGGCCTCGACCACCCACTCCCAGCTCACCGACGACGAGCAGCGCGCCGCCGGCGTCACCCCCGGCCTGGTGCGGCTCTCGCTCGGCGTGGAGGACGTCGAGGACATCCTCGCCGACCTCGAGCGCGGCTTCGCGGCCGCCGCCCGCCGCGGCGACGACGACGCGGGGGAGCGGGCATGACCGCCGTCGCCACGCGTCCGTCGCGCACCGCGCTGCCCCGCGGCGGTCGCCACCGCCTGCGGGTCGGCGAGCTGCGCACCGAGACCGGCGGGCTGCTGCCCGACGTCGAGCTGGCCTACGAGACCTGGGGCACCCTCGCCGCCGACGGCGCCAACGCCGTGCTCGTGCTGCACGCCCTCACCGGCGACGCGCACGTGGCCGCGCACGAGGAGGACCCGACGCCGGGCTGGTGGGACGCCCTCGTCGGCCCGGGCCGCGCCGTGGACACGGACCGGTGGTTCGTGGTCGCCCCCGCCATGATCGGCGGCTGCCACGGCTCCACCGGGCCCTCGACGCCGGCCCCCGACGGGCGGCCCTGGGGCTCCCGGTTCCCGTTCCTCACGCTGCGGGACGCGGTCGAGGCCGAGCGGCGCCTGGCCGACCACCTCGGGATCGGCGCCTGGCGCGCCGTGATCGGCGGATCGATGGGCGGGGCCCGCGCCCTCGAGTGGGCCGCGACCCACCCCGCGCGCGTCGCCGGGGTGGGTGTGCTGGCCGCCACCGCGGCCTCCTCCGCCGACCAGATCGCGTGGGGGCAGGCCCAGACCGCGGCCATCCGCCTCGACCCGGACTTCCAGGGCGGCGACTACTACCCCGGCCCCGGCCCCGTGGCCGGCCTGGGCATCGCCCGGCGCATCGCCCACACCACCTACCGCACGGCGGGAGAGCTCGGCCAGCGGTTCGGCCGCGAACCGCAGGGCGTCGAGGACCCGTTCGGCGCCGTCGTCGGGGTGCCGGGCGGGCGCGGGCGCTACGCCGTGGAGTCCTACCTGGACCACCAGGCGGCCAAGCTCACCGACCGGTTCGACGCGAACTCCTACCTCGTGGTCACCGAGGCCCTCATGGGCCACGACGTCGGGCGCGGGCGCGGCGGCGTGGCGGCGGCGCTCGCGGACTACCGGGGCCGGGCGTTCGTGGCCGCCGTCGACTCGGACCGGCTCTACCTGCCGGCCGAGTCCGAGGCGCTCGCGGCGGCGCTGCCCGCGCGGCCGCCGGTGCACACGATCGCCTCGCCCATCGGCCACGACGGCTTCCTCACCGAATACGGCCAGGTGGCCGACACGCTCAAGCGCACCCTCGCCCTCTGAACTTTCGTTCGGGAAACGGCGGCGTGTCGCGGCACTGTCGTTCGGGAAACGGCCACGGGTCCCCGCCGGCCGGGCTCAGGGCTCGACGATGTCCAGCGGCTCGGTGTGGTCCGAGCCCTGCGGCATCGGCGCGCCGAAGAGCGGCTCGGGGACGGGGCGCTTGGCCGTGACGCCGTCGCCGGAGGAGACGCCGCGGAGGCGGCGGACCACCCACGGCGCCAGGTGCGTGCGCACCCATGCGGCGTCCGACGCGCGGGCCGCGCGCCACGTGCGCGGCGCCGGCGGGGAGAGGCGCAGGTGCTCGAGGCCGTGCTCCACGCCGAGGGTGTCCAGCACCATCGCGGCGATCGTGTGGTGGCCGAGCGCGGAGAAGTGCAGACGGTCCTCGGCCCACATCTCCCGCCGGGCGAGGTCCTTGAGCGACCACATGTCCGGCACCAGCGCGTCGTGCCGCAGGGCGATGGTGCGCACGTTCTCGTTGTAGATCGCCACGGTGCCGCGGATGCGGCCGATGACGGGCGTGCCCTTCACGTCGGTCGCGTTGAACAGCAGCACGGTGGCGCCGTCGGAGGCCAGACGCTCGACGACGGCGTCCAGCCGGGCCGCGATCTCGTCCGGGTCCGCGCCGCGCAGGATGTCGTTGCCGCCCGCGCAGACGCTGATGAGGTCCGGCCGCAGGGCGAGCGCCGGCTCGACCTGGTCCTCGGCGATCTGGTCCAGCAGCTTCCCGCGGACCGCCAGGTTGGCGTAGGCCAGGTCCTCACCGGCCGGGGTCAGGCGGGAGAGTTCCTCGGCCAGGCGGTCGGCCCAGCCGCGGTGGTAGCCGGGGCGGTCCGGGTCCGGGTCGCCGATGCCCTCGGAGAACGAGTCCCCGATGGCGACGTAGCGGCGCCACGGATGGGCGGCGGGTTCGTCGACCGGGGTCGCGTCGGAGGCGTGCGGAGGCTGGGAGGAAGATGGGTTACCCACGGGTAGGATTCTGCCCGCCCCGCGCGGGAGGGGTCAACCGCCGGGAGGGGCCGACCGTGCCGCTCGCTAGGCTGGCGGGCGTGAACGCGAACCCCACCCCCGCCGTCGAGCCCGTCGTCCGCTGGTCCCACCGCGAGGGCGAGCGCACCGAGGACCTGCTGATCGTCCTGCACGGCTACGGCGCGAACGAGGACGACCTGTTCGGCCTCGTCCCGCACCTGCCCGAGCACGTGACGGTGGCCGCCGTGCGCGCGCCCCTGCCCCTGCAGCCGGGCTCCCACGCCTGGTTCCCGCTCTCCCAGGACCCGGTCACGGGCGAGCTGGGCTCCACCGCCGAGCCGGTCCGCGAGGCCGTCGAGGCCCTGCACGCCTGGGTGCAGGCCGTGCGCGGGGACTTCCGCACCGTCTCCCTGCTCGGCTTCTCCCAGGGCATGGCGATGGCCACGTCGCTGCTGCGCCTGGATCCGGAGGCCTACGCGTGCACCGTGGCGCTGTCCGGCTTCGTGGTGGACCCGGAGCTCACCGAGCCGCGGCTGCGTGAGCTGTTCACCCGGGACGACGACGTCGCCCGCGTCCGACCGAAGGTCTTCTGGGGCCGCGGCCAGGAGGACCCGATCATCTCCGAGCCCCGGGTGGAGGAGACCCACGCCTGGCTGAACGCCCACGTGGACCTCATGAAGATCGTCTACGCCGGGCTCGGCCACGCGATCAACGAGCAGGAGCTGGGCCACGTGAAGGAGTACCTCGCCCACATGGTGCCGCCCCGCGGCTGACGCACCGGACACGCTCGACGACGGCGCCGCGGTGGCCTGCCGGGGCGCCGGCTCAGGCCTGCTCGGCCTGGACGACGAACGCCTCGCCGGCGAACTCCACGACGTCCCCGTCGTGCAGCTGGGCGCCGCGGCGCGTCTCCACCGCGCCGTTGACGGTGACGAGCCCGTCGGTGACGACGTCGCGGGCCATGGCGCCGTCCTCCACGAGGGAGGCGAGCTTGAGCGCCTGGCCGAGGCGGATGGATGCGTCACGGATGGGCAGGGGCTGGGCGTCGGGTGCGTTCGTCTCGGTCATGGTGTCCATCATGGCCGGTAGGCTGGACGGGATCGACCGGCGCGCCGCGCCGGAACGGGCCCGCCGCGTCGAAGGCGGCCGGGTGCCGTCGTCGTCGTGATCCCCTCCCGCCCCGCCGATGAGTACGGAAGTGATGCCCCCATGGCTGCCAAGTCCCCGCTGGACAACGTCATCAACCTCGCCAAGCGCCGAGGCTTCGTGTTCCAGGCCGGTGAGATCTACGGCGGTTCGCGCTCCGCGTGGGACTACGGGCCCCTGGGTGTGGAGCTGAAGGAGAACATCAAGGCCGAGTGGTGGAAGACCTTCGTGCGCTCCCGTGAGGACATGGTGGGCCTGGACTCCTCCATCATCCTGCCGCGCGCGGTGTGGGAGGCCTCCGGCCACGTCGAGACCTTCACCGACCCGCTCGTGGAGTGCACCCAGTGCCACAGGCGGCACCGCCAGGACCACCTGCTCGAGGCGTTCGAGGCCAAGAAGGGCCGGCCGGCCGAGGGCATGGCCGAGATCGTGTGCCCGGACTGCGGAACCCAGGGCGCCTGGACCGAGCCGCAGCTGTTCTCGGGCCTGGTCAAGACCTACCTCGGCCCCGTGGACAACGAGGAGGGCCTGCACTACATGCGCCCGGAGACGGCGCAGGGCATCTTCGTGAACTTCCTCAACGTGCTGGGCGCGGCCCGGAAGAAGCCGCCGTTCGGCATCGGCCAGATCGGCAAGGCGTTCCGCAACGAGATCACCCCGGGCAACTTCATCTTCCGCACCCGCGAGTTCGAGCAGATGGAGATCGAGTACTTCGTGCCGCCGGCCGAGGCGGGCCAGCACTTCGACCGCTGGGTGGAGGACTGCTGGGGCTGGTTCATCGACCTCGGCATCGACCCCGCGCACCTGCGGAAGTTCGACGTCCCCGCGGACGAGCGGGCCCACTACTCGGACGCCACGATCGACCTCGAGTACGACTTCGGCTTCACCGGCGGCGACGGCTGGGGCGAGCTGATGGGCATCGCGAACCGCACCGACTACGACCTGAGCCAGCACACGACGCACTCCGGCACGAAGATGCAGTACTTCGACCAGGCCAACAACGAGCACTACACCCCGTACGTGATCGAGCCGTCCTTCGGCCTGACCCGCGCCATGATGGCGTTCCTCGTGGACGCCTACGCCGAGGACGAGGCCCCGAACGCCAAGGGCGGCGTGGACGTGCGCACCGTGCTCAAGCTGGACCCGCGCCTGGCCCCGGTCAAGGCCGCCGTGCTGCCGCTGTCGAAGAAGCCCGAGCTGCAGCCGGCCACCCAGTCCCTGGCCGCCGAGCTGCGCACCCTCTGGAACATCGAGACGGACGACTCCGGCGCGATCGGCCGTCGCTACCGCCGCCAGGACGAGATCGGCACCCCGTTCTGCATCACCGTCGACTTCGACACCCTCGAGGACCAGGCCGTGACCATCCGCGAGCGGGACACCATGGCCCAGGAGCGCGTGGCCCTGTCCCAGGTGAAGTCCTACCTGCTGGAGCGCCTGGTCAAGTGAGCGGGGACGTGACGGGAGCGGCCGGGGCCGCGGGGCACGACGACGGCGGCGCGCTGTTCGACTCCGCCGCGGTCGCCGGCGGGGAGATCGTGCTGCGTCCCTGGCAGCCCGGGGACGACCTGGCCCTGCTCGAGGTGTGGGGTGACCCGGCCAACGCGCAGCAGCACCAGGACCGGGCGATGCTCGCCGAGGACGCGGAACGGCCCTGGCGCCGCGCGCTCGTGGCCGAGGCCGCCGGTGTGCCGGTGGCGGCCGGCGTCGTCTACGCCTCGTCCGTGCACCCGCGGCGGCTGTGGCTGTACGTCGAGACCGCGGCTGCCGAGCGGCGCCGGGGCATCGGCCGGGCGCTCGTGGCGGCCCTGCGGGGGCTCGCCGCGGAGGCGCACGCCGCCGGCGCCATCCCGACGACGGCTCTGAAGGCTCGGTTCGCCAAGGACGCCCTGGTGCCCGGAGTGGCCGGCGCCGACCCGCAGACCGAGGCCGACGGTGCGACGGGCCGCCCGCCCGTGGACACGGAGGCCGTGCGGTCCCAGACCGCCGCACTGGCCGCCGGCACCGAGGCGTTCCTCGTGGCCCAGGGCTTCACCCCCGTGCAGCGCTCCCGCCGCGTCGCGATCGCCCCGGGGGCCATCGGCCTGCCGGATGTGCGCGGGGAGGAGCACCCGGACGGCGTGGTCCTCGAGGAGGCCTCGACCGGCTCCGTCGAGCTCACGCAGGCGGTCGCCGCGTTCTATGACGCCGTGCACGCGTGGGACCCGTCGACCCTGAGCGTCGGGGCCGCCCAGCAGCTGCTGCTGGGCCCGGCCACCGGGGCCGCGGGCGCCGTCGTGCTCCGCGACGCGCCGAAGGCCGAGGGCGGGCGCATCCGCGCGTTCGCGGTGTCCTACACCCCGGAGCGCCAGGACGCGCCGGCCGACGTGCTCGTGGGCTGGGACCCGGATCTGGGGGAGGAGGACGCGCTGCAGGCCGTGGCCGACCTGCTCGCCCTGCTCGTGGCCCAGTACCCCGTGCAGATCGAGGTGGACGAGGCGATGGCCCCGCTGGAGCGGATCGTGGACGGGCTCATCGGCGGCAACGCGGCGCGGACGCTGGTGGACACGTACGTGTTCGTGGACGACGCGCCGGGCGCGTGAACCGGGCGGCCGCAGCGGAGCGCCGGCGCGCCCGCACCCTGCGGGGCACGGTCCTGGCGGTGGCCCTGCTCAACGGCGCCTACCTGGTGGTCGAGATCATCCTGGCGGTGGGGATCGGCTCGGTGGCCCTCGTGGCGGACTCCGTCGACTTCTTCGAGGACTTCGCCGTCAACCTGCTGATCTTCGTGGCGCTCGGGTGGACGGCGGCCCGGCAGGCGGTCATCGGCAAGGTCATGGCCGGGGTCATCGTGCTGCCGGCCGTGGCGGCGCTCGTCATGGCGGCCACGAAGATCGGCGACCCCGAGCCGCCGGCCGCGGGCGTGCTGCTGGGGGCGGCCGTCGGCTCGCTCCTCGTGAACATCGTGTGCGTGGTCCTGCTGGCCCGCGTCCGCGTCGACGGCGGGTCCCTCACCCGGGCGGCCTGGCTCGCGGCGCGCAACGACCTCGTGGCCGGCGTCGTGCTGATCGCCCTGTCCGGGATCACGGTGCTGACGGCATCGGGCTGGGCGGACATCATCGTGGGCGTGCTTCTCGTGCTGCTCAACGGCTCCGCCGCCAAGGAGATCTGGGAGGCCGCGACCGAGGAGCACCTGGCGGCCCAGGCCCTCGCCGGCGAGGTCGACGACGACTGAGCGGTTCCTACGGGGCGGCGGGCAGCCGGGCGGCGAGCACCGCCCCGACGGCGGCCAGGCCCAGGAACACCGTCAGCGCCGGTGCCAGACCGACGGCGCCGGCCAGCGCCCCGACCGCCGGGCTGAGCCCGACCCCGGCCAGCCGCATGCACCAGCTCGTCACCGCCAGCCCGGTCTGCGGCCGGAGCCCGGGCGCCTCGTCGCCGAGCGCATAGGCCACGGGCACCACCACGGCGCAGCCCAGCCCCGCCAGCGCCAGCCCCGCGAACGCAGCAGGCACGGCCACCGGCCCCGGCAGCGGCGCCAGGGCCAGTCCCAGCCCCACGACGACGGCGCCCAGCCCCGCCGTCAGCGCCCCGCGGCGTCCCAGGACGGCGAGGGTGCGGTCGCCCGCGAGGCGGCCGACGAACTGCGCGCCCAGCAGCGTCGACGCGCCGAGCACCGCCGCGGCGGGGTCCAGGCCGCGCTCGGTGATCAGGAACAGGGTGGTCCACGCGTTGCCGAACTCTTCCACGCCGAAGCCGGCCATCGCGATCACCACGGCGGGGACGAGCACGGCCACGGCGGCGCGGCGGGGGAGGGCTTGGGCGGCCGGGGCGGGCGGTGCGGACGTCTCCGACGGTGCGGGTGACTGATCCGAGGCGTCGCGGGCGGACGCCGAGTCCACGGGAGCCTCCGCCAGGAACAGGCGCCGGACCCCCAGCAGCACCGCGACGCACACGGCGCCGTTGAGCCCCAGGTGCAGGGCCGCGGGGCCGCCCACGGTGATGACCGCGGCGCCGAGCCCGGCACCGGCGGCCGCTCCGAGGCTCCAGCCGGCGTGCATGGTCGTGAGCACGGGCCGGGCCAGCCGGGTCTGCACCTGCAGGCCCTGCGCGTTCTGGGCGGTGTCCACGACGGCGTCGAGCACCCCCGATGCCAGGACGAGGCCCGCGAAGACCCACAGCGGCCAGGCCGCGGCCGTGCCCGCACCGTGCCCGGCCCCCGCGCCCGCCCCGGCGACGTCGAGGACGAGACCGGCCGCCGTCGTGAGCAGGGCGATGGCCACGCTGCCGGCGAGCATGACGCGTCGGGCGCCGAACCGGCGCAGGATCGGCGCGGGCAGGGGCCCGGCGAGCGTGCCGCCCACGGCGAGCGCGATGACGAGCAGGCCGAACGCGGCCGGGTCCAGGCCGAACGCGGCCTTGGCCTCCGGGTAGTGCGGGATGAGCGCGCCGAGCAGGGCGCCGTTCGTCGCGAAGGCGGCGGTGACGGCCCAGCGCGCGCGACGGGCTCGGGCGACGCCGTCGTCGGCGGTCGGGAGGTGCGGCGGGGCCTCGCTCATGCATCCCAGCCGAGCAGGCGCCAGACCTCCGCCCAGCCGGCGAAGATCTTCGCGTTGTACTCGACCCCGAGCTGGTTGGGGTTGGCGAACAGGACC
Source organism: Micrococcus sp. 63XJN7_8_ISO-PGPR-S23-253 (assembly GCF_056173425.1). Taxonomy (NCBI): domain Bacteria; kingdom Bacillati; phylum Actinomycetota; class Actinomycetes; order Micrococcales; family Micrococcaceae; genus Micrococcus; species Micrococcus sp. 63XJN7_8_ISO-PGPR-S23-253. Next base: position 1,748,022 of record NZ_CM149673.1, on the reverse strand, counting down.
CAGTCGGCGGCGGCGACGGCGTCGTCGGCGGCGAGCTTCTCCGCGACCTCCTCGGCGGACCCGGCATAGGTCGGGCCGGAGCGGGCGGCGCCGCCCTCGAGCATGCCGGAGGAGTCGCGCGAAGCCCGCTCCCGGCCGAAGTACAGCTCGTCCTCCCGGTCCTGGATGACGAACGCGGAGCGCGTGACCGCCGTGCGGCCCGGACCGGCGTGGCCGGCCGCGGCGAAGGCCTCCCGGTAGCGGGCGATCTGGTCGGCCTGCTGGACGTGGAAGGGGCGGCCGTCGTCCTGCAGGAGCAGGGTGGAGGAGAGCATGTTGTAGCCGTCCGCGGCGGCGCCGGCCACCGAGCCCACAGAGCCGGACCCCCACCAGATGCGGTCCGCGAGCCCGGGGGAGTGCGGCTCGATCCGCAGCGGCTGCGAGCTGTGCGCCCAGCCGGAGGTGAGGTCCGGCGTCGCGATGCCCTCGCCGCGCACGGCCGCGAGGAAGCGGCGTCCGCGCTCGCGGGTCACGTCGGCCCAGGTCTGCCCCTCGTCGAGGGTGTAGCCGAACTGTGCCTGGCCGTCGAGGGCGGCCTCGGGTGAGCCGCGGGAGACGCCGAGCTCGAGCCGGCCACCGGAGATGAGGTCCGTGGTGGCCGCGGCCTCGGCCATGTACAGGGGGTTCTCATACCGCAGGTCGATCACGCCGGTGCCGAGGCTGATCCGTTCGGTGCGGGCGGCCATCGCGGCGAGGATCGGGAACGGCGAGGAGAACATCCGCTGGAAGTGGTGGACGCGCAGCCAGGCGCCGTCGAGTCCGGCGTCCTCGGCGGCCACGGCCATCGCGACGACGTCGTCCAGGGCCTGCCGCGCGTCCGGTTCGGCGCCGGGCCGGTGGATCCAGTGGCCGAAGTTGAGGAAGCCGAGGTGTTTGCGGGTCATGCCGGGTGCAACCGCGGGGCGGGCGGGGCTGTTCCCGGGGGCCGGTCCTCGTCTGACCGCCGGCCCGCGACATCACCTGCGGGCAGACCCGCGGAGATGTCGCTGCGGCGCGGTCGATCGCCGCGGCGTCCGCCATACTGGCGGGCATGAGTGAGCAGTGGAGCGAGAAGGACATCGAGCTGGCGAACCGGCTCTTCGACATGGCGCGGGACGGGGACACGGCCCAGCTGAAGGCATACTTGGACGCCGGGGTGAGCACGCGCCTGCGCAACCACGCGGGCGACTCCTTCCTCACCCTCGCCGCCTACCACGAGCACCCGGACACCGTGGCGATGCTGATCGCGGCCGGCGCCGAGATCGAGCACGCCAACGATCGCGGCCAGCGCGCCCTGACCTGCGCCACGTTCAAGCGGGACGTCGCCTCCATGCGCCACCTCCTGGCCGCCGGTGCGGACCCGGACGCGGGCACCCCCTCGGCGCGCCAGACCGCCCAGATGTTCGCCGGCGATGACCTGCTGGCGGTGCTCGACGGCGGGGACACGGCGCCGTCGTCCGAGGCCTGACCCGCCGGGAGGACGGTCTGCCCCGTCCTGGCGGGGCGCCTCGGCGATCGCCTCCCAGCGGGCCTCGTGGTGGGGCACGGTGACGCGGGTGCCGGGCGGAATGGAAGAATGGACCCGACATGACTTCTTCCCACACCCTCCCCGCCGCGGCGGCGGTCGACGGCGCCCCCGACGTCGTCGACCCCCACGCCGCGCACTACGCCAAGTCCGCCGGTGCGGGCCGCCGCATCGCCGACGACGACCAGCTCCACGAGGGCCGCCACGCGGCGCCCACGACGGACCGCCTGACCCTGCCCGCGCTGACGCTCGGCCCGCTGACGATCGAGACGCCCGTGGTCCTGGCCCCCATGGCCGGCATCACCAACACCGCGTTCCGCCGCCTGTGCCGCGAGTACGGTGGCGGCCTCTACGTCAACGAGATGGTCACGGCCCGCGCGCTGGTCGAGCGGAAGCCCGAGTCGATGCGCATCATCCAGCACGACCCCGACGAGGTGCCCCGCTCCGTCCAGCTCTACTCCGTGGACCCGGTCACCACCGGCGCGGCGGTGCGGATGCTGGTCGAGGAGGACCGCTGCGACCACATCGACATGAACTTCGGCTGCCCCGTGCCGAAGGTGACCCGGCGCGGCGGCGGCTCGGCCCTGCCGTGGAAGTCGGAGCTGTTCGCCTCGATCGTCAAGGCGGCCGTCACCGAGGCCTCGAAGAGGGACATCCCGGTGACCGTGAAGATGCGTCGCGGCATCGATGAGGACCACCTGACCTTCCTCGACGCCGGCCGCACGGCCCGCGACCTCGGCGTCGCCGCCGTGGCCCTGCACGGCCGCACCACGCGCCAGTTCTACTCGGGCACCGCCGTGTGGGACGACATCGCCCGGCTGCGCGAGGCCCTGCCGGACATCCCCGTGCTCGGCAACGGCGACATCTGGTCTGCGGAGGACGCCATCGCGATGGTCGAGCAGACCGGCGTGGACGGCGTCGTGATCGGCCGCGGCTGTCAGGGCCGGCCGTGGCTGTTCGGCGACCTGCAGGCCGCGTTCGAGGGCCGCCAGGACCGGTTCCAGCCGACGCTCGGCATGGTCGCGGACACGCTGTACCGCCACGCCGAGCTGCTCGTGGACACCTTCGGCGGCGACGAGCTCAAGGCCCTGCGGGACATCCGCAAGCACGTGGCCTGGTACTTCAAGGGCTACCCCGTGGGCTCCGAGATCCGCACCGCCCTGTCCACCGTCCCGGACCTCGCCACGATGCGCGAGATCCTCGCCCGCGTGGACCGCGACCAGCCCTACCCGGGCGAGGCCGCCGAGGGCCCGCGCGGCCGCTCCGGCGCCCCCAAGCGCCCGCACCTGCCGGACGGCTGGCTCGACTCCCGCGAGCTCAATGCCGAGCAGCAGGCCATGATCGCCGCCGCCGAGCTGGACGTCTCCGGTGGCTGAGCCCACGACGCCGGTGCCCTCCGCCGGAAGGCCCGCCGCGCCGTCGTCGTCCTGGACCGGCGCCGCCCACCAGCCGGTGCTGTTCGGCCCGGAAGGCCGGCCCCCGTATGCCGGCCGCGCCGTGCAGACCCCCGGCTACACGCCGTGGGACCGGGAGCGGTGGCTGCCCGAGCCGCCCAAGTCCTCCTACCGCTCGGACTTCGAGCGGGACCGCGCCCGCGTGCTGCACTCCGCGGGCCTGCGCCGGCTGGGGGCCAAGACCCAGGTGGTCGCCCCGGACGCGGACGACTTCGCCCGCACCCGCCTGACGCACTCGCTCGAGGTGGCGCAGGTGGGGCGTGAGCTCGGCCGGTCGCTGGGCTGCGACCCCGACCTCGTGGACACCGCCTGCCTGTCCCACGACCTCGGCCACCCGCCCTTCGGACACAACGGGGAGAAGGCGCTCGACGCGGCCAGTGAGGACGTCGGCGGCTTCGAGGGCAACGCCCAGACCCTGCGGCTGCTGGCCCGCCTCGAGCAGAAGAAGCTCTTCGCGGACGGCTCCTCCGCGGGCCTGAACCTCACGCGCGCCGCCCTCGACGCCGCGTGCAAGTACCCGTGGACCCGTGAGGACGCCCCGCTGCGCCCGGACGGCACGCGTTCGCGGAAGTTCGGCGTCTACGAGGACGACCTGCCCGTGTTCCGCTGGTTCCGCGCCGGGGTGCCCGGCAGGCGCACGTCCATGGAGGCCCAGGTCATGGACCTCGCGGACGACATCTCCTACTCCGTGCACGACGTCGAGGACGGCGTGGTCAACGCCGTGTTCCAGCTCAAGTGGCTGGCCATCCCGGAGCACCGGGAGCGCGTCGTGGAGACCACCCGCCAGTGGTACCTGCCGCACACGGACCCGGCCGAGGTCGACGCGGCCCTGGCCCGCCTCGAGGACACCGACGTGTGGGTCTCCGAGATGGACGGCTCCCGGCGGGCGCTCGCGGCGATGAAGGACATGACGAGCCAGCTGATCGGCCGGTTCTGCAGCGCCGCCTTCGACGCCACGCGCCAGGTGTTCGGCAACGAGCCGCTCACCCGCCACGGCGCCGACGTCGTGGTGCCCGAGGAGACGGAGACCGAGATCGCCGTGATGAAGGGCATCGCGGCGGCCTACGTGATGACCGCCGAGCAGCGCCAGCCGCTCTACGCGCGGCAGCGCGAGGTGCTCGCGGAGCTCGTGGCGCTGCTCGACGCGACGGGGGACCGGTACCTCGAGCCGATGTTCGCATTCGACTGGGCGCAGGCCCCCGACGACGCCGCCCGGCGGCGCGTGGTGATCGACCAGATCGCCTCGCTTACCGATTCGACCGCCGTCGAGTGGCATCACACCCTGGTGCAGGGCGCGGAGTTCCGGCGCGTCTGGCTCTGACCGGCGGGTCCAGCAGCGCGGGCAGCACCGCCCCGGCGGGACCCCGCAGGACGTGCGTGACCGCGCCGCTCAGCTCGGTCTCGTCCGGGTTGATCTCCACGACGGGCGCCCCGGCGCCCAGCGCCACGAACGGCAGGGACGCCGCCGGCTGGACGATGCCCGAGGTGCCGACCACCAGGCACAGATCGCAGTCCTCGAGCGCGGCGAACGCGCGGTCCCAGGGCTCGGCCGGCAGCATCTCCCCGAACCACACGATCCCCGGGCGGATCAGCCCGTCCCCGCACACGGTGCAGGTCGGCGGTGCCTCGCGGAGCATCGCCTCGAGGTCGGCCTCGGAGCCGGCCGTCGCCTCGTCCGCGGGTACGCCCGGGTCGACGTCGGCGGGGGCCCCGCAGTCGGCGCAGCGGTGCTCGAACAGGGAGCCATGCAGGTGCGCGAGGACCCGGGCGCCGGCGCGCTCGTGCAGGTCGTCCACGTTCTGGGTGACCACCTCCAGGCCGGGGGTGCGGCGCTGCCAGGCGGCGACGGCGTCGTGCCCCGGATTCGGTCGGCGGGCCCGCACCATCCGGGCACGCCACCGGTACCAGGACCACACGAGCGCGGGATCCGCGAGGAACGCCTCCTCCGTGGCGAGCTCCTCCGCGGAGAACCGCTCCCACAGGCCGGTCTGGGCGTCGCGGAACGTGGGGATGCCGGACTCGGCGCTCATCCCCGCCCCGGAGAGCACCACGGGACGCTCAGCGGCGGCCACGAGTGCGCGGACGGCGTCCAGCACGGCGGGGTCGAGGTCGGGGGCGGATGCGGCGAGGACGGGGTGCGGATCGGCCATGTCCCCAGCCTAGGCAGGCGGCCCGGGTGGGCGCCCCCGAACCCTTGGGTGGGGTCAGGCGACGTCGGGCGCCGTCGTCGGCAGGCCCGTGCCGGCGGCGCGGGCGAGGGCCCGGCGCAGGCCGCGGGCCTTGAGGAGGACCTCGTCGTGCTCGGCGGCCGGGTCCGAGTCCGCGACGATCGCCCCGCCGGCCCCCACGGACCAGCGGCCCCCGGCGAGCACGGCCGTGCGGATCACGACGGACAGCGACGTCGTCCCGTCCGCGCTCAACATCCCCAGCGCCCCGGAGTAGACCCCGCGCGGGGAGGCCTCCCACGCGGCCAGCAGCTCGACGCTGCGTCGCTTCGGCGCGCCCGTCATCGACCCGCCGGGGAACAGGGACCGCACCACGTCCACGGGTTCGACGCCGGCCCGCGCCGTGCCCGTGACGGTGGAGACGAGCTGGTGGACGCTCGCGTAGCTCTCCACCGCCATGAGGGAGGGCACCTCGACGGAGCCGGGCTCGCACACCCGCGAGAGGTCGTTGCGCAGCAGGTCCACGATCATGAGGTTCTCGGCGCGCGTCTTGGGGTCGGCGGCGAGCGTGCAGGCGGCCTCGGCGTCCTCGGCCGGGTCTGGCAGGCGGGCGGCGGTGCCCTTGATCGGCTTGGTGCTGTACCGCCCGTCCCGGCCGGCGAGGAAGCGCTCGGGCGAGGCCGAGACCACGGCCCACCGGCGGGCGCCCGTGCCGTGCTCCAGCAGCGCCGCGTACGGGGCCGGCTGATGCGCGGCGAGCGCGTGGAAGAGGACCAGCGGGTCCACGCGCAGCCCGGGATCGGCGTCGAAGCGGGTGGTCAGGCACAGCTCGTAGGAGTCGCCGGCGTGCAGCGCGGCGCGGCAGCGGGCGATCTGCTCGGCGTACGCCGCCCGGTCCTCGCGCCACGTGCCCGGCGCCTCCTCGTCGGCCCGGGGTTCCGGGCCGGCGTTCTCCGGGGGCGGCACGACGGCGTCGCCCGCCGCCGTCTCGAGATCGCGGCGGGCCGCGGCGAGGGCACGGCGCACGTCCGCCGCCCAGCGGTCGGCCCCGGCCTCGGCGGCGGTCGGGTCGAGGGAGACGACGCAGCAGTGCAACACCCCGGCCGCATGGTCCGCCACGACGTAGCGGGACGGGCGCACCCAGAACTGCGCGGGCAGGGCTGCGGGGTCCTCGGGTCGACGTGAGGGCGGTGTCACCCCCAGATCCGCCAGGCCGAGTTCGTAGCCGAGCCAGCCGACCAGGCCGCCGCGCAGGGGCAGGCCCTCGCCGCCGACCACCGGCCGGGGTGCGGCCGCGGCCGCGAGGTCCGCCCACGCGCGGTCCGGATCGGCGGGGTCGTCGTGCCGGACCAGGCGCGGGCCGGGGGAGGGCACACGGCCCTGCTCCTCGCCGAGCACGTCCAGCCCGTCGCCCGCCACGGACCAGCGCGCCTCGGCCGGGTCCGGCAGAGCGGAGTCCAGCCAGAACGACGCGGCCCCGCGCATGACGGCGTGCGCATAGACCGCCGCCACGGCGCTCGCCGCCGTGTGGCCGGCCGCCGCGAGCGCCGCGGCGTCCAGCGTGCGCACGGCCACGTGCAGCGGGGTGGCGGCGGCCTCGGGCGGTGCGGGGGCGGTGGGCATGGCCCCCAGCGTAGGGGCCGGACCCCGCCCGGATCGCTCCGTACGCTGGCGACATGCCCTCTTCCCCGCCCCGCCGCGCCCTGGTCGCCGCGCTCGAACGCCACCAGGTGGCGCTGTACCTCGCGGGGATCGCCGCGGGCGCCGTCGTCGGATGGGCCGTGCCCGGGGCCGACGCGTGGGCGGTGCTCGTCGAGCCGGTCCTCGCGCTGCTCCTGCTGGCGACGTTCCTGGCGGTGCCGTTCGCCGCGCTGGGCGCGGGGCTGCGGGACGGGCGGTTCCTCGGGGCACTGCTGGTCCTGAACTTCGTGGTGGTGCCGGCGGTGGTGTTCGGGCTGAGCCGGTTCGTGGCCCACGACGACGCGCTGCTCGTGGGCGTGCTCCTCGTGATGCTGGCCCCGTGCGTGGACTACGTCATCGCGTTCACCGCACTCGCGGGCGGGGCGGCCGAGCGGCTGCTGGCGGCGGCTCCGCTGCTCATGCTCGTCCAGCTGGTCGTGCTGCCCGTGCTGCTGCGCGTCGTCGCCGGCGAGGCGGCGGTGGCTGCGGTCGACGCCGGGCCCTTCGTCCGTGCCCTGGTCATGCTGATCCTGGTGCCGCTCGCGCTCGCGGCGCTGCTCCAGTGGGGTGCGGTGCGCGGCCGCGGTGGGGTGCGGGACACGGCGGCCGGCCCGTGCGGTCGAGGAGGGGATGGCGGCGGCGATGGTCCCGCTCATGGTCGTCACGCTGTTCACGGTGGTCGCCTCACAGATCCGCGGGGTGGGGGAGCGGCTGCCCGCGCTGGCCGCCGTCGTGCCCCTGTTCGCGGCGTTCGCCGCCGTGATGGTGGCCCTCGGCGTGGTGGCTGCGTGGTGGGCGCGTCTCGACGTGCCCGCGGGACGGGCACTCGTGTTCTCGGGCGCGACGCGGAACTCCCTGGTCGTGCTGCCGCTGGCGTTGGCCCTGCCGGCGAGCCTGGACCCGGCCCCGCTCGTGGTGGTGACGCAGACGCTCGTGGAGCTCGGGGTGATGGTGAGCCTCGTCCGGCTGGTGCCCCGGCTGCTGCCGCTGCACGGGCAGTCCGCGGGGGCGGGCGCGCGTCGAACCGTGACCTGACCGCCCAGAATGTTGCCTTCCCGTGACCGGAATCACGGACCCGGGTGACTATCGTGGGCGACATGAGCCTCTCGTTCGTGTCCTCGGCGCGCCGCCGTCACGGCGGCCTGGCTTCGGCCGCGCTGTTCCATCCGCTGGTCGAGGCGGCCACCGGCGCGCTGCCCGTCATCGACCCCGCCACCGGGCGCCCGGCGTCCGAGGGAGCGGGCGCGGCGCGGACCGAAGCGCCCCGCACGGCGGGGACCGGTCCTGCACAGGCCGCAGCGGATGCCGAGCCGTCCACGGAGGCCGGTTCCGCTCGGGGCTGACCGCCCCGCCCCGTCCCTAGAATGGTCCGCATGGCTGGACTGATCGTGCGCAAGGACATCGACCTCGTCCGCGAGCGCACGGATCTGAAGGCCGTCGTGGAGGAGTTCGTCACCCTGCGCTCGGCGGGCGTGGGCTCATTCAAGGGGCTGTGCCCGTTCCACGACGAGCGGACGCCGTCGTTCCACGTGCGCCCCGGCGTGGGCACCTACCACTGCTTTGGCTGCGGCGCGCACGGGGACGTCATCAGCTTCCTGATGGAACTCGAGCACACCACCTTCACGGAGACCGTGGAGCGACTGGCGTCCCGCGTGGGGGTGGAGCTGCACTACGAGGACGGCGGCACCGGCCCGGACAAGGCGGAGACGGGGCGCCGTCGTCGTCTGTTCGAGGCGAACAAGGTGGCGGACGAGTTCTTCCGTCGTGCCCTCGGCTCGCCCGAGGCGCAGGCCGCCCGCGACTTCCTCACCCAGCGGGGATTCACACAGGAGCACGCGGCGCAGTTCGGCCTCGGATATGCCCCGCAGGGGTGGTCGCATCTGCTGGACCACCTCCGGCAGAAGGGGTTCCGGGACGAGGAGCTGCGCGCCTCCGGGCTGGTGTCCGAGGGACAGCGCGGCCTGTACGACCGGTTCCGCGGCCGTCTGCTCTGGCCCATCCGGGACATGACCGGCGCGACCATCGGCTTCGGCGCGCGCAAGCTGTACGACGACGACCCCGGGCCCAAGTACCTCAACACCCCCGAGACGCCGCTCTACAAGAAGTCGCAGGTGCTCTACGGGATCGACCTGGCCAAGCGGACCATCGCCAAGGAGCGTCAGCTGGTGCTCGTCGAGGGCTACACGGACGTGATGGCGGCCCACCTGGCCGGCGTCGGGACGGCGGTGGCCACGTGCGGCACCGCGTTCGGCGCGGACCACATCAAGGTGGCCCGCCGCCTGATCTCCGACGACGGCACGGGCGGCGAGGTGATCTTCACCTTCGACGGCGACGAGGCCGGGCAGAAGGCCGCGCTCAAGGCGTTCGACGAGGACCACCGCTTCCTCGCCAAGACGTTCGTGGCCGTGGAGCCCAGCGGCATGGACCCGTGCGATCTGCGCATGCAGAAGGGCGACGAGGCGGTGCGCGCGCTCATCGCCTCGCGGCGGCCGCTCTTCGAGTTCGCGATCCGGGCCGGGCTCAAGGACTACGACCTGGACACCGTGGAGGGCCGCGCCGGCGCCCTGCGCCATGCCGCTCCGATCGTGGCGGGCATCAAGGACGCCGTCCTGCGTCCCGGCTACGAGCGGGAGCTGGCCGGCTGGCTCGGCCTCGACCCGAACGCCGTGCACCGCGCTGTGGCCGCGGCCGGGCGCGCGCCGCGGCGGGGTCCCGAGCCCGAGGCGCGGCCGGCCCCGGCGGACGACGGGGAGGCGATCGGGCCCCAGGGCCGCCACGGGGAGGCTGCCGCCCCGGCGCCGCGGATCGTGGTGCCGGTGGATCCGCGCGACCCCGTCGCCCGCCGGGAGCGGGAGTCCCTCGAGGTGGTGCTGCAGCATCCGACCCTGCTCTCCGCGGAGCAGTGGACCGCGCTGTACGCCGCCCGCTTCACGGTCCCGCAGTACGCCGCCGTCCACCAGGGCGTGAAGATGGCCGGGTCGGCGGGGGCGACGCCGCAGCGCTGGGTCGACGCCGTGCGGGACGCCGTGCCCCAGGAGGTGGCTGGCGTCGTGTCCGAACTGGCCGTCCGCGACCTGCCCGCCCGCACTCCCGAGGATGTGGACCGGTACTGCCGGGACATCATGAACCGCCTGTTCGCCCTGCAGATCGTGCACCGCAAGGAGGAGCTGCTCGGGCGCCTGCAGCGGCTCGGCCCCGAGGGCGACCCCGCCGAGTTCACCCGCCTCAACAGCGAGCTCATGGAACTGGAGGCGCGCCGCCGGGCCCTCCGCGCCGACGACTGACCCCCACCCGCTTTCGTTCGGGAAACGGCGGTCCCAGGCCCGTTTTCGTTCGGGAAACGGCGGCGCGGCGTCAGTGCTCGTCGACCTTGAGCACCTCACCGGACCTGGCGTCGATCTCGACCTCGGGGCCGTCCGAGCCGTCCTCGCGGTCGAACTCGACCTCCCACTGGAGGGTGCCGTTGTCGTCGTCCAGGTCCATCTTGTCCAGGGTCACCCCGTTACGTCCCTCCCGGGCGGTGTCGAGTGCCTGCTGGGCGGTGACCTCGGCGTCCTTCGCCTTCTGGACGTCCTCGAGATCCGACTCGCGGTCGGTCTCGGTGATGTCGCCGTCGGCGGTGACGTCCAGCTCCTTCACCTCCTCGCCCACCACGACGTCGACCTCCCAGGTCGTGTCGTCATCGTTGGCGTCCACCTCGACGATGATGCCGTCGCCGTGCTTCTCCAGGACCGCGTCGATCACCGCGTAGGCGGGGTCGTCGGCCTGGCCGGTGCCCGAGCCGCTGCTGGCCGCGGCGGCCGTCGACGACGCCGACGTCGACGAGGCCGACGACGACGCCGAGGCCGACGTGGTCGAGGCGTCGTCCGTGGCGGGGGTGCTCGCCACTGCCGAGGAGGCGTCGACCTCCGGCGAGACGGAGCCGTCGTCGCCGTTGTCGGCCGTGGTGCCGCAAGCCGCGAGGGCGAGCGCGGCCAGCACGCCCGTGCCGGTCAGGGCGGTCTTACGCGTGAGGGTCGTGATGGTCATGGACACGTCTCTCCTTCGGGTCCGTTCCTGATGATTCTGGGGATGTCCTCGCACGGTAGGCCTGCCGGAGCCGTGCCTGGCAAGGGCCGCCGGTCCCCGGGGGCGGGCAGGGCGACGACGGCGCCCCGCGGCCGGGTGGCACGCGGGCGGGGGCTCTGGTAGAGTTCCATCCGTTGTCCGAACGGCTCCGGCGGTTCGCGGCACATTCCCCCGTAGCTCAACGGCAGAGCATTCGACTGTTAATCGAAGGGTTGTTGGTTCGAATCCAACCGGGGGAGCCGAGCAGAGGCCCCTGCACCGACCATGTCGGTGTGGGGGCTTCTTCGTGCCTGGAGGATGACCGGGCCGAGCAGCTCCGCGAGCGTGATGTCGAAGACCTCCGCGATGGTGGCCAGCTCCTCCAACGTAAAGGCCACCCGCGCGCGAAGCCGGTGTGAGATGCCGCTCTGTGAGACGCCGAGCGCTGCTGCTAGGGCGTGTCTGACAATGCCTTCGACCACGCGAGCACAGCATTCAGGACCACAGCGGCCCTGTAGATGATCGCGTACTTGTCATACCGGGTCGCCAGACCCCGCCACTGCTTCAGGTGAGCGTACTGACGCTCGATGACGTTGCGGCCCTTGTAGGCGTCCGCGTCGAGGCCGACGGGGCGCCCGCCGCGGGCACCGCGCCGTCTGCGGTGGCCCTGCTGGTCGGCTGGTTCGGGGATGACCGCTTTGATCCCACGGGCGCGTAGGTGGGTGCGGATCGCCCGGGAGGAGTACGCCTTGTCGCCCAGCACGGCCTCGGGGCGGGTCCGGGGCCGCCCTACTGGCCGGGTCACGCGCAGCTGCGCCAGAAGAGGAAGCAGCATCGGGGAGTCCCCTGCCTGGCCGGGGGTGATCAGGCTGACCAGCGGCAGCCCGGTCCCGTCCACGAGCTGATGGATCTTCGTGCTCAGCCCGCCACGGGAGCGCCCGATGACGTGATCGGCCGGCCCCTCACGCGGATTCTTGTAGTTCGATCCATCCCCCTGTGTGGCGGGTGATGTTCGTCGCGTGCTGGTGGGCGCGGGCGATCGTGGAGTCCACCGAGACCGACCAATCGATCAGGCCTTCGGCGTCAGCGGCGGCGGTCAGCGTGGCCAGCACCGTGTCCCATGTGCCTTTTTCGGCCAAGCGCCGATGCCAGGTCCACACGGTCTGCCAGGGCCCGTAGACCTCGGGCAGATCCCTCCAAGCGATTCCGCACCTGTATCGGTAGATGATCGCCTCCACCATGGTGCGGGCATCGGCGAACGGCCTGCCGGCGCGGCCGGTCCGGGTCGGGAGCATCGGGGCGATCAACTCCCATTGGGCGTCGGAGAGCATCTGGAACCGGGACATGTCCCCAGGGTCTCAGCTGACTCGTGCATCTATTCTCAGACACGCCCTAGTTGCGCGGACCTCCTGGGATCGGGCCATGGTGCCGGCCGCTTGCCGGGCGGCACCCCGACAAGGGTACACGTTATGCTGTACCGTTCTAGGCATGAGCACCACGACCCTCACTCATGTCTCGGCGTTGTCCCGACTGGGCCATGCCCTCTCTGATGACACCCGGACCCGGATCCTGCTGGCCCTGCGTGATGGGCCGGCCCGCCCGTCGGCGCTGGCCGGGGAGCTGGGGGTGTCCAAGCAGGTGATGTCCAACCAGTTGGCCTGCCTGCGCGGCTGCGGGCTGGTGACCACTACCGCCGAGGGCCGCAACGTCTGGTACGCCCTGGCCGACCCCCGGCTGGGCCAGACCCTTGGGGAGCTGCTGGAGTTGACGCTGACCATCGACCCGGATTGCTGCTCCGCTGCGGGATGCACCTGCGCATGAGCACCCTCACGCTGAGCTCCAAGCCCCTCACGGACGACCGCCGTGCGGTCCTGCACCGCCGGATCCGCTGGATCGTGGCCGGAACCATCACCTACAACGTGATCGAGGCGGCCATCGCCCTGGCCGCCGGCACCGTGGCCTCGTCCTCCGCGTTGATCGGCTTCGGCTTGGACTCCATCGTGGAGGTCCTCTCCGCCGCCGCGGTGGCCTGGCAGTTCGCCACCCCGGACCCGCACCGCCGGGAGAAGGTGGCGCTGCGCCTGATCGCCTTCTCCTTCTTCGGCTTGGCCGCCTTCATCACCGTCGACGCCGTGCGCACCCTGTTCGGGGCCGGGCAACCGGAGCATTCCACGGTGGGGATCGTGCTGGCCGCCGTGAGCTTGGCCATCATGCCGTTCGTGTCCTGGTTCGAGCGGCGCACTGGCCGCGAACTCGGGTCCGCCTCCGCGGTGGCCGACTCCAAACAGACCCTGATCTGCACCTACCTCTCGGCGGTCCTGCTGGTGGGCCTGGTCCTCAACAGCACCCTGGGCTGGACCTGGGCCGACCCAGTCGCGGCCCTGGTGATCGCCGCCGTCGCCCTCAAGGAAGGGGTGGAGGCCTGGCGCGGGGATGCCTGCTGCACCCCCGCCTCCGCGCTGATCGCCGGGGACCAGAACGAGAAGGACGGCGATGGCTGCGGGGCGGATTGCGCCTGCTGTGCGCATTGAGCGTGCCTTCAGTATCGCCGGACAGGATGGTGACGTTAAGCTGATGATTCATCGAGTGGAAGAGACCCCGGTATGAGCGGACACGATCATTCCCATGCTCTTCCGGCGGCGGGCCGGCGGGGCCGGCTGGCCGTGGTCTTCTCCATCACCGCGACGATCATGGTCGCCGAGGTCATCGGCGCGCTGGCTTCGGGCAGTCTGGCCCTGCTGGCCGACGCCGGGCACATGTTTACTGACTCAGCCGGGTTGCTGATCGCCCTGACCGCCACGACCCTGGCGCTGCGCCCGGCCACGGACAAGCGCACCTGGGGGTACAAGCGCGCCGAGATCATCGCCGCGGCCGCGCAGGCCGCGGTGCTGCTGGCCGTGGGCGGCTTCGTAGCCGTGGAGGGCGTACGCCGGCTCATCGAACCCCCCGAGGTCGAATCCACCGCGATGCTCTGGTTCGGGGTGATCGGTTTGGCTGGCAACCTCATCGGTCTGGCGATCCTGGCCTCTTCCCGAGGTGAGAACCTGAACATGAAGGCCGCGTTCCTGGAGGTACTCAACGACGCCCTGGGATCGGTCGCAGTGATCGTTTCGGCGATCGTGATCGCCACCACCGGCTGGAATCGCGCCGATGCGGTGGTGTCCCTGTTGATCGCCGCACTGATCGTGCCCAGAGCCCTGATCCTGCTTCGCGACACCATCGACGTACTCATGGAGACCACCCCCAAGGGCTTGGACCTGGAGGCGGTCCGCATCCGGCTATCGGAGCTGCCGCACGTGCTGGAGGTCCATGACCTGCACGCTTCACGCATCGACTCCGACACCCCCGTGCTCTCCGCGCATGTCACCGTGCACAACGGCTGCCTGACCGCCGCGCACCTGGGCACTGTGCTGACCGACCTGCAACGGTGCGTGGCCCAGGATTTCCAAGTACCCATCGAACACTCCACCTTCCAAATCGAACCGGCCACCCACCCCCACACTGAGACCCTCCACCCCTGACCCACCCCTGCATCCCAGCCCCAGCTCATTCCCACCCCGACGGCACGGTGCCGTCGCCACCGACCGAAACGGATCCCTTCGTGAGCACACCGACCCGCAATCCGACCCCCTCTGATCCGTCAACACCGGGCACCACATCCCGCAAGGCCAAGACCATCGTCTGGGTCGTACTGGCCGCTGTGGTGCTGGCCGGGCTGATCGTCGGAGTGGTGGCCGCCAGCGGCCCCCGCGACGCCGCCCCCCAGGGCTCCGGGCAAACTGCCTCCTCCGGGACCGGGCAGAGCGCCCCCTCGGAGGCCACGCCGGTGATGCGCCCAGACAGCCGGGTACTGTCCAAGGCCCCGAACGAGCAGGCCGTGCTGGTGGAGTTCCTGGACTTCGAGTGCGAGGGCTGCAAGGCCGCCTACCCGGTCGTGGAAGAACTGCGCGCCGAGTACGCCGACACGGTGACCTTTGTGCACCGCTACTTCCCGCTGCCCGGACATCCCAACTCGATGACCGCCGCCGTAGCCGTGGAAGCCGCCGGCCAGCAGGGACAGTACGAGGCGATGTATCAGCAGATGTTCGACACCCAGGAGCAGTGGAGCCATACCACTGAGGACCGGAGCCCGGTGTTCCGCGGTTACGCCGAGGATCTCGGCCTGGACATGGCCGCCTACGATGCCGCGGTGGCTGACCCGGCCACCCGCGACCGCATCGAGGCCGACGTGGCCGACGGGACCGCGCTGGGCGTGCAGGGCACCCCGACCTTCTTCCTGGACGGACAGATGCTCACTCTGAACACCCTCGAGCAGTTCCGCGCCGAGGTCGACGCCGCCGCCACGACGGACTGACCGGGCCCATGAGTGTCCCCGACACCGACACCAATTCACCCGTGACGATCCCCACGACCACCACCGACCGCCCTGCCGGTACCGGGCAGGCCTCCGACGTAGCGGGGATACCGACTGTCGCCCGGCACCGTCCGTTCGGCCTGGTGCTGTTGATCACCGGGGTGGTCGGCTGGGTGGCCTCGGCGATCCTGGTGCTCGAACGCCTGGAGCTGTACGAGGATGCCGGGTACATCACCAGCTGTGACATCAACCCCTGGGTGTCTTGCGGGAAGGTGATGGGGACCTGGCAGTCCGAGCTGTTCGGCTTCCCCAACCCGTTGATCGGCATCGTGGCGTTCGCCGTGGTCATCACCACCGCCATGGTGACCCTCTCCGGGGCGAGCCCCGGGCGCTGGTACTGGGCCGGCCTGCAGGCCGGGGTCACCGCCGGCACGGTGTTCACCATCTGGCTGTGGTCCCAGGCGTTGTTCGAGATCCACATCCTGTGCCTGTACTGCATGATCGTGTGGGCGGCGATGATCCCGCTGTTCATCCTGCTCACCGTGCGCAACCTCGCCCACGGCGTGATCCCCGCGCACGCCGCGGTGGTGCGGTTCTCCGCCGGCTGGGCCGGAACCCTGGTGGCCATCGCCTATGTGGCCGTGGCCGCCTCGGTGTTCTGGACCTTCTTCCCGGCCCTCACCGGTTACTGACACACCAGCCGCACTACGGCCCGCCCACGCGCCCGCAACGAGGAGAAACCACACCATGGCCGAGACCGACGTGCTAGGGCGTGTTGCTAAAGGATAGTAGTCAGCCAATGCAGTGTCGCGGCGAGGCAGAGCCCGGCGTGATAGTTCCGGGCGTACTTGTCCGAGCGCATCGCGATCCCTCGCCACTGCTTGAGCCGGTTGAAGCACCGCTCTACGACGTTGCGTCCCCGGTAGCGCTGGCGCTGGTCTTCACCGAAGTCGATCGGTCTTCCTGGGCGGCGGCGCCGGTGCGTGATCTGATCGGCCCGCTCGGGGATCGTGGCCGCGATGCCATGCCGGCGCAGCCAGGCCCGGTTCGCCTTCGAGGGGTAGCCCTTGTCTGCAATCAGGCGGTCAGGCCGCGCCCGGGGCCGCCCACGGGCCCCGGCAACGCTGATCTGCTCCAGCGTGGTGGCCAGCATCGAGGTGTCCGCCACCTGCCCGCCGGTCACCACGAACGCCAGCACCCTGCCCTTGCCATCACAGACCAGATGATTCTTCGTCGTCAGACCGCCACGGGAGCGTCCGATGGCATGGTCAGCCGGCTCGTCCGTTGATTTCTTGTAGTTCATCCAGGCCCCCTGTGGGGCGGGGCAGGGTCGCCCCGTGCTGGTGGACGCGCACGATCGTGGAATCGATCGAAGCCACCCAATCCAGCTCGCCAGCCTGCTGTGCCATCGACTGAGTGCGCTCGAGCACCTGCTCCCACACGCCTTGGGCGGCCCACCGGTTGAAGTTCTTGTAGATCGTGTTCCAGTTCCCGAACCGCTCGGGCAGATCCCGCCACGGCGCCCCCGTGCGGAAGCGCCACGCGGTGGCCTCGACCACCGCGCGCCGATCCACCGGCGGCCGACCCGTGGACTTCGGGGCAGGGAACAGCGGGCCGATCACGGCCCAGAGCTCGTCCGAGATGACATCACGCGACATGACCCCAGACTCGCGCATCCACGTCCCCGAATCCTTTAGCAACACGCCCTAGTGATCGGCGCCCGCCAAGCAGGGCTGGCGCTCGGGCACTACCTGAGGCGTGAGGAGCCGAGCTGTCGGCAAAGCCGGACACAGGTTGGGAAACCGAGAAGGGCAGGCAGTAGGTTCCTTGTCCAACAGGCCCTCTACCGCCACGTCGCGACAACCGGGCAGCTCCGTGAGGATGGAGGCAAGGTCCTCGCCCGGAAAGGAAGTACATGATCGGCTGGCTGGAGCGGTGGCAGATTCCCTTGTACCTGGTTGCCCTGGGAGCCGGTGCCGCTTGCGGAAGCGGCATAACCGAACCGACACCGTGTCCACGATCAAGGGCCAAGGCCCCACTCCTACTCCGGCCTCACCTGACCCCGCTCCGGCACCACCACCGCGGCCGAAGTCGCCGACGTTTGATCGCCTCGATGAAGGGAAATTCGCTATGCCGCCGATCGACCAGTGGGTCACGTTCGAACCCCTCACCGGCTCACCCGTCGGCATCGCCGCTCTGCTGTTCGCGGCACTGTATCTGCGAGGAGCGATCTGGATGTGGCGAAACAGGCGCCGTTGGGCGATCGCCCGCACAGCATCGTTCCTGATCGGGTGCGCCCTGATCTTCGCTATCACGATGTTCGGTGTGAACCGTCTCGCGACGGAATCCATCACAGCGCTGGTGTTCCAGCAGATCACCCTGCTGACCGTCGTTCCGCCGCTCCTCATCGCAGGGTCACCCGGGCTGCTGCTCCTGCGCAGCACACCGCACACCGGCCTCGGGCGTCTCGTGCTCCGTGCCGCGCACGGGGGACTGCGCTCACGATTCTGGAGCGCCGCACTGCACCCTGTGGTCGCCATCGTCATTGCGATACTGCTGTACCCGGTCCTCTACCTGACCGACGCGATCAGCGTCATCATGCGCATCCCCTTCGGCCAGGACGCCTTGCTCTTCGTCATCCTCGTCCTCGGCATCGTCTCGGCAACACCGCTATGGTCCTCCGATCCGCTACCGCGCCAACCCTCCTTCGCCGCACGATTCGTCGATATCGCCGTCGAGATCCAGATCCACGCCATTTTCGGCCTGATCCTGCTCCGTACCGCCACACCGCTGTTCAGCGCATACGCCACCCCCACAGGCAGCCATGACCCCGTCATCGACCAGGCGATCGCCGGCACGCTGGTATGGACCTACGCGGAGCTGCCGATGTTCGTAGTGCTCATCGTCTGCCTGTCCCGCTGGCGAGCCCGCGACGTGCGCACCTCGAGACAGCGACAGAAAGCCGAGGACGCCGAACTCGACTCTTACAACGAGTACCTCGCCAGCCTCTCCCGAAGACGGAACGAGAGCTAGGGCATGTCTGACAATCGTTTGGACCACGCGAGCACAGCGTTCAACACCACGGCGGCCCGGTAGACGATCGCGTACTTGTCGTACCGGGTCGCCAGGCCCCGCCATTGCTTCAGGTGCGCGTACTGGCGCTCGATCACGTTCCGGCCCTTGTAAGCCTGCGAGTCCAGGCCCACGGGACGGCCACCGGCCGAGCCGCGGCGCCTGCGGTGGCCCTGCTGATCCGCCGGCTCGGGGATCACGGCTTTGATCCGGCGGGCACGCAGGTGGGTGCGGATCGCCCGGGAGGAGTACGCCTTGTCGCCCAGCACCGCCTCGGGGCGGGTCCGGGGCCGCCCTACCGGCCGTGCCACGCGCAGCCGCCCCAGCAGCGGCAGCAGCATCGGGGAGTCCCCGGCTTGGCCGGGGGTGATCAGGCTGACCAGCGGCAGCCCGGTCCCATCGACGAGCTGATGGATCTTCGTGCTCAGCCCTCCCCGGGAGCGCCCGATGCCGTGATCGGCCGGCTCCTCATGCAGATTCCTGTAGTTCGACCCATCCCCCTGTGAGGCGGGTGATGTTCGTCGCGTGCTGATGCGCGCGGGCGATCGTGGAGTCCACCGAGACCGACCAATCGATCAGGCCTTCGGCGTCCGCGGCGGCGGTCAGCCTCGCCAGCACCGCATCCCAGGTGCCCTCTTCAGCTAAGCGCCGGTGCCAGGTCCACACGGTCTGCCAAGGCCCGTAGACCTCGGGCAGATCCCTCCATGCAATCCCGCACCGATATCGGTAGATGATCGCCTCCACCATCGTGCGGGCGTCCGAGAACGGCCTGCCGGCCCTGCCGGTCCGGGTCGGGAGCATCGGGGCGATCAACTCCCATTGGGCATCGGAGAGCATCTGGAAGCGGGACATGCCTTCCAGGGTGTCAGCTGGCCCCCTGGATCCATTCTCAGACACGCCCTAGGGGGTGTCTGAGAAACCGTCCAGTTGGGTATGCCAGAAGCGACCCCCTGTCCCTCAGGGGATGGTGGGGGCGTTGTCCTGGTGTGAGGGCGAGGTCCTGATCCTTCAGAGGCGGCATGGCGGTCCGTCGTGCGGGGGTCAGATCAGCGGTGCGGCGCTCACGGACAGGTTGGTGCCCACACCCGTGGCGTTGAGGTAGACGACGGTGGTGCCGTAGCCGGAGACCGTGATGGACCGGTAGAGGGAGATGGCCGTGACGGCGGTCGAGCTGGCGCCCGTGGACCCGGCGACGCTGTAGGGGGACTGCCCCGTGGTGCCGCAGGCCTCAGTGCGGTCCAGGCCGAGCCGGCAGGTACCGTCGGTGCGTCCTACGGATCCGTTGGCCGGGACGGCGAGGCCGTTGGTCGCGTTGTAGGTCTTCCCGTTGTTCAAGGCGATCCGGGAGGTGCCGCCGTTGCTGGTGGAGGAGACGGATCCGGTGCGCACCCCGCAGGCCGCGGCCTCGTCGCTGAGGCGGAAGTCGAAATCGAGGGCCACCTGCTTGTTGGACAGCCTGCCGAGCGTCTCGTTGGTGATGCGCAGGTAGGTCAGGGTGAACGCCGAGGCTGGGAGGGGCTTGCCTGCGGTGTACCCCGCGCAGGAGGAGGCGGCCATGGCGGGCGCGGCCGTCGATGCGGCCACGGCCGGCACGGCCCAGGCGAGGCCGGTGGCTACTGAACGGCGGGAGATTTCCATGAGGGGTACTCCAGTTAGGGCACACAAAAGAATTCAGGTGCACACGATTAGGTTCGTGAAAGCAGGAGTGTTCGGCTACGGCCGTCGGTGCATCTGAGACTGCCGGGGTGCCGGGGTGTGGTCAGACCACCTGTCTCCTCAGAGTTCAGGTATGTTAAATCTCATGCATGCATCGCCATTGGAGCCTCGGATGACCGCCGGTGTGGATCGGCCGGCGGATGGCAAGGTCGCCGTGGAGAGGGTGGATCGCCCCGGTCGTCGGGGAATGCGGCTGCTGGGGCCGGCCTTCGTGGCGGCGGTGGCCTATGTGGACCCCGGCAATGTGGCTGCGAACCTGACGGCGGGGGCCCAGTACGGGTACCTGCTGGTCTGGGTGCTGGTCGCAGCGAACCTGATGGCCATGCTCGTGCAGTACCTCTCGGCGAAGCTCGGGCTCGTCACCGGCCGCTCGCTTCCGGAGCTGCTGGGGCACCGGTTGCCGCGCGGGCGGCGTTTGGCGTACTGGGTGCAGGCGGAGATCGTGGCCGCCGCCACGGATCTGGCCGAGGTGATCGGAGGGGCCATTGCCCTGCACATCCTCTTCGGTATCCCTCTGCTGGCCGGCGGGGTGATCGTCGGGGTGGTCTCGATGATCCTGTTGGGTGTGCAGTCCCGGCGCGGGCAGCAGCCCTTCGAGTTCGTCGTCGTGGGCCTGCTGGCCGTGATCACCCTCGGGTTCGTCTCGGGACTGTTCTACGGGCCCATCTCCTGGGGTGAGGCCGTGGCGGGCATGGTCCCCCGGTTCGAGGGAACCCAGACGGTGCTCCTGGCGGCCGGCATGTTGGGGGCCACGGTGATGCCCCACGCGATCTATGTGCACTCAGCTCTGGCGCGTGACCGCCATCAGGGGGCCCACGCTCATCCGGGCACCCTTGGCAGGCTGCTGCGGGCCACCCGGTGGGATGTGGGGCTGTCGCTTCTGGTGGCAGGGTCGGTGAACATCGCGATGCTGCTGCTGGCGGCGGCCAATCTCTCCGGGGTCTCCGGGACGGACAGCATCGAAGGCGCCCACGCGGCGATCACGACCGCACTGGGGCCGGCGGTGGGCGTGCTCTTCGGCGTCGGCCTGTTGGCCTCCGGGCTGGCCTCCACCGCGGTGGGCTCCTATGCGGGGTCGGAGATCATGGGCGGGCTGCTGCGCTGGCGCATCCCTCAGATGCTGCGGCGGGTGCTCACGCTGATCCCCGCGCTGCTGGTCATCGCCTCCGGGGTGGACCCCACCTGGGCGCTCGTCCTCTCCCAGGTGCTGCTCAGTATCGGCATCCCCTTTGCCATGATCCCCCTGGTCCGACTGACCGGTGCCCGGGCCGTGATGGGCCGACACGCGAACTCCACGCCCCTGCAGACGGTGGCATGGGTGGTCGTGGCTCTGATCGTGGCCCTGAACGCCGTGCTGCTGTGGCTGACGTTGACCGGGCAGGGGTGAAGGAGGTCCCGCTATCGTGCAGGCCATGAGCCTCGACGAGATCACTCCGGTGGCCCAGGACTACCTCAAGGCGATCTGGTCCGCCACGGAGTGGGGAGACGCGCCGCTGAGCACGAAGAGCCTGGCCGCACGCATGGGCACCACCGCGCCCAACGTCACCGAGACGGTCAAGCGCCTGGCAGCCCAGGGCCTGGTCGAGTACCAGCCCTACAAGCCCGTGACCCTCACCGGGAAGGGATGCGAGCACGCGATCGCGATGGTCCGCCGGCACCGGCTGCTGGAAAGCTTCCTCGCCGCGAGCCTAGGCTACTCCTGGGACGAGGTCCACGCGGAAGCCGAACGACTCGAGCACGCCGCCTCCGACGAGCTGATCGAGCGGATCGATCAGATGCTGGGCCACCCCACGCACGATCCCCACGGCGACCCCATCCCCACTCCCGTAGGGCAGCGGGAGCGGCCGGCCCACGCGGTCCGCCTGGATGCAGCCGAGCCGGGGTTCTACCGGGTCCTACGCATCTCCGACGCCGACCCGCAGCGTCTGATCCGCTTCCAGCAGGCCGGAATCGTTCCCGACAGTGTCGTCGAGGTGGCCGAGGCCGGCCACTTCCGACTGCGCGTGGTCGCAGTCGGGCCCGTGGAACTCAT
Source organism: Micrococcus sp. 63XJN7_8_ISO-PGPR-S23-253 (assembly GCF_056173425.1). Lineage (NCBI taxonomy): Bacteria > Bacillati > Actinomycetota > Actinomycetes > Micrococcales > Micrococcaceae > Micrococcus > Micrococcus sp. 63XJN7_8_ISO-PGPR-S23-253. Next base: position 1,725,959 of record NZ_CM149673.1, on the reverse strand, counting down.
CGAGACGGATGCGGCTGCCATCTGGCTGGTGCCGAGCTCGACTCGAGGATGAATCGTCCCCACCTTCATTGCGCAGCGGTGCCGCCCCGTCGAGAAGCAGGCTGTCCAAGGGGGTATACCCCTTTACACACCCCGTCCACCCACGAGACCATCACGTCAGAGACGGTCCCAAACCGGGCAGTTAGACAGAAGTGTCGGAGGGTATAAGACGTGGTTGGACAGACAGTGGCCTATGTGCGGGTCAGCTCGGCCGAGCAGAACCTGGATCGTCAGCTCGAGGCGGTGGGGGAGTGCGACCGCGTCTTCCAGGACAAGATCAGCGGCAACTCCCGAGCCAAGCGCACCGGGTTGGCTGAGCTGATGCGGTACGTGCGGGAGGGGGACCTGGTGAAGGTCGCCTCGATGGACCGCCTGGGCCGCGACACTCGGGACCTGTACGCGATCGTGGATGAGCTCACGGACAAGGGGTGTGCGGTGCAGTTCGTGTCCGAGCGGATCACGGTGGACAAGTCCGGCACCTCTCCGGTGGACGGGTTGATGTTGGGCATCCTGGCGGCGTTCGCTGAGTTCGAGCGCCGGCGGATCAAGGAGCGTCAGGCCGAGGGCATCGCGTTGGCCAAGGCCCGCGGCAAGTACGTGCAGGCCCCGAAGCTCTCGGACACCGACGTGGAGCAGGCGCGCGTGATGATTCAGATGGGGATCCCGAAGGCCGAAGTGGCGCGCGCGTTCGGGGTGAGCCGGCAGACGCTGTACGCCTCGCTGCGCCGCGTCGCTCCGTAGTCACTCCACGCGCGGCTCAAATGACAGATTTAACCCGATAGATGGGCTGGCTCTTTACGAGCGCGCGGCAAGGAAAGCTCGTATACCGGGGATCTTCGGCACGAAGTGATGGGTCGAATGCTGTGATCAGCTGGCGATGTTGGACCAGTTGGCTGTCCCGCCACCGGACCAGATGGTCCCAACGACGCGCACGCCGTTGTCCCAGAGGTTGCGGACTTCATGGCGGAGGACGACGGGAACGGTGCGGTCGCCTCTGAGGTCGCCAAAAGTGGGTGCGTGAATGCCCCAGAGTTTGCCAATAAGATCGTCTCCTACCCGGACGCCGATTGCCTCGTTCTGCCCGAACTCGTGAGGTCTCCGCTCGATGACGGCGGGTATCTCGACGGTTTCCCCCTCGGTGAGCTTTAGCCGCTTCACGACCTTGAGCATGGAGTCCGCGCGTGATGTGTTTGTGCCGGCGACGGGGAACGCGCCTTTAACCTTTGACGCCTCCACGGTGGCCGGGGCAAACTTCTTCCCGCTGCGCTTCTCGGGATGAGTGGCGGGATCGTCGGTATAGATCCACGCGGGCTCATCCTCGCCGATCCACGCGTAAGCGGGTCCGATGGTTAGGACGTCCCCCTCTCGCACCACCATTACCTGATAGCGGGCAGGGTGCCGGAAGCGCGGGTCCGGCTCCAGGTAGCCCCGGGTGGAGCTGTCGAGGTAGCCCACGAGCTCACCAGCCACGCGAACGGCGAACTCCCCATACATAGGGCTGTCGTCGTGCCGGATTGTTACGGTGGCAGCGTGTTCGAGGAGGTTGATGCCCTCGTGAAGGATTGCGGTGCGGGCAAGGTCGCTTACGGCGGGCCTCTGGTAGGTCAATCCTCCTGTAACCGCGTAGGGGCGGGGCTTTCGTGGGCTCATAGGGTCACCTTAGGGGGAAGAATCTAGGACGTGTCTGAGAATGCTTCGAGGGTCTGACGAAGGCCCTGGCAGGCCGCGTGGACCCGACATCGACTCAGGGTGTGGGCACTGGTCTGCCCGGGGGCTGACTCGAGGACTTTTGTTCGTACCCTGTCTGTCATGGCCACCCCCCTCCTGGAGCTCGCCGCGAGTCGAGGCGTCTGCTTCCCGCTGCGAGCCCGCCGGCTGACCCTCACCCCGTTCCGGGGTCTCGATGCACCCGCCGTGTGGGGCTTCTGCCGTCTCGAGCAGGTGTGGACGTGGACCTCCGGCCGCCCGGAGAGTGAGGGCGCGCTACGAGAGTCCTACCTCGCGGCGGGGGACCGCCTCACCGTGCGGGTCGGAGACGTCATCGTCGGTGTCGGGAAGGCCGCGGTGCAGGACGCGTGGAGTCAGGGCGGCCCGCGGGAGGAAGCCCGGGACGCCCAGGCCGAGCTCGGCTGGACGATCGATCCGCGCCAGGCGGGGCAGGGCTATGGCACCGAGCTTGCGCGAGCCCTGCTGGGCCTCGCGTTCAACGATCTGGGTGTGCGACGCGTGGAGGCTCACGCCTTCGCGGACAACGCCCCGAGCCTGCGCATCATGGAGAAGGTGGGGATGCGTCACGAGGGCACGTTCAAGGAGGAGTCTCTGCATCTCACGCGCGGCTGGGTGGATGGCGCCACCTACGCGATGCTCGCCTCGGAGTTCCATCTGTCCCTCACGCAGGAGTGATCCCGAGTGTGGGAACCAGTCGCCGTTCTCACGAGTGATCAACGCTCCCGATTAAGACCCCCACTCGTTTATACTTGCCGCTGCGCTGTCGTCGATCCACAGGCCTTCGACCTTTATCTCGCTGTCCCCCCAATCGGCCAGGAACAAGTTCACCAAGTTAATTGCTCCCGCCACAATTACTCGCAGCGTATGATCCGCTTGTAGGTGGGGATTGCCCGGGGTTGCTTCGAGAGCATCCGCTAGCAGCAGGTCGACGGTCGTTTTAGAGATGGAAAATCCCCTATAGGAGGGGTCCCCTAGAGGATCCCTTATGGGCACGCTTCTATCCAGGGTAAATTCAAAGCTTGGCACGATGTCGATCGCGATCCGGTGCTTGTCTCGATTACTTAGTTCCACTAGCGCCCGGGTCCACTCTGTCCCGTTAAACGGTTGGATCCGTTCAATCCACTCGTGATGCTCAGGTGAAAGTCCGGGGAGGGACTCCCTCTTTTCCTTCCCGTACCCGGCAGCCTTCGTGCGAAGTGGAAACTTCGTGCCCTCGTGGCGCGATCCCGAGTCCGCCCACACCATGTTAAAGGCAAGATAATCGAGCGCGGTTCGAACATGATTTATGCATTCACTCGCCTGGTGGGCGAGTTGCATACGAGCCCGAGCATCTAGGGAAGGATATCCGACAAGATTTGCGTTAGTGAACTCTGGCTGATCTTGACCTCGAGGGGCCCTCAGAGCCGGATCGAAACCGGGCCACGAAGAAATTAAATCGGCTGAAAGTTCTGCGAACTCATTGATTTTAAAAACAGAAGATATAAGTCTTAGTGCCACCGGTTCTAAAGAGGGGCTATCGCGTTGCACTTGAGGAACGTATCGAAATATCTCACTCGAACCATCCCCGGCCAAGGGAGACTTTTTTTGTAACGACGGAACGGCAATAGATGGTGAAGTCGACATACGATTATTATTCAATTTTTCCCATTCCCTCAATGGTAGTCATCTTATATCAACTAAGATTCTCATCGAGACTATACTCGGGGGCCTGTCTGGTGGCGGTCATGCTGCGCCGGCTCCGCGTGCTCGGGCACGGTCGTGTCGTCGTTCATGAGTGAGCTCACCACGGGAGTATCCCATAGAAGTGAGGTGGATCACGTGAGGCGTGTGGGCCTGGGCATGCGAAACGAGTGCTGGTCCTCGCCCAGCGAGCACGGGCGGTGGGCTGGGCGGCTCACGGTGCTGACCGAGGCCTCCACCTACGGTGCGTCCGAGGACTTCCTCCTGGGGCTGCAGGGCCTGGAGCACGTCACGGTGCTCGGAGAGGTGACGGGGGCGGCAGTGGCCGGCCTCGAACGCTCCCGCTCTCGCCGACCCAAGCCTGCGGATCAGCACCGCGATCACCTACGACCGTGCCGGAGAACCGGTCGAATACCGGGGGATTCACCCAGATCGCAGCCTTGCCCTCCCGGTGGCAGATCTCTGATCCCCCGAGATCCACCGAGCATGCTCCAGGGCACTTCAAGGACCACACACTGGCCCACGATCCGCGTACGAGCGCGGCCGGACTGCTGGAGTCGCTGGCCCTGGACGCAGACGCCGGCGTGTGAGCGGTGGTGGCATCCGGCGCAGTGGATCCAGCGGGGCAGCGCAGCTGCCAGCGCGCCGGACGCGGCCCACACGGTGCACGGCTCGGCGTCACGGTAGCGAGCGGGATACCCCTTATGTCGCGTGCGTGGAGGCGCGCAGCGCGGAGTCGCGTCAGTCTCGGGAGGCGGCGAGGCGGCAGTGGTGGGACGAGCGGGAAGCGCCGTTGCTTAACGCGATCGGACGTGGCGCCGCGTCCCGGAAAGTGCTCACCGAGCTGGGAATCATCGTGCAGGCAGTGACCGCGAGTTGAGTCCCTGATAGTGGTGTAACCCTCCCCGGCCGCCAACACCGTCCCCAGCATGGACGCGGTCACCGTGGGAGCCTTCGAGTGAACCTTCCACAGCACTCTCGAAAGGGACATCACCACGATGACCGCTCCTCACATTGTCGACCCTGAACGCCTGCTACGCGAAGCGATCGGCGAAGCCTCGCCGGACTTGTTGCGCCACCTGCTGCAGACCGTGATCAACGCCCTGCTCAGCGCTGACGCAGACGCGGTCTGCGGCGCCGAGTACGGCACCGCTTCTGATACCCGCACCGCACAGCGCAACGGGTACCGCCACCGGCCCCTCGACACCCGCGCCGGCACGATCGACGTGGCCATCCCGAAACTGCGCGCCGGCACGTACTTCCCAGAGTGGCTGCTCGAGCGACGCAAGCGGGCCGAGTCCGCGTTGATCACGGTCGTCGCCGACTGCTACCTCGCTGGGGTCTCCACCCGACGCATGGACAAGCTCGTGCGCCAGCTGGGCATCGACTCGCTCTCGAAGTCCCAGGTCAGCCGGATGGCCGCCGAGCTGGACGAGCACATCGACGCGTTCCGGCACCGCCCGCTGGGGGATGCCGGCCCGTTCGTGTTCCTCGCCGCGGACGCCCTGACCATGAAGGTTCGCGAGGGTGGTCGGGTGATCAACGCGGTGGCCATGGTCGCCACCGGCGTCAACGCTGACGGGCGACGTGAGGTACTCGGGCTGCGGGTGGCCACCACGGAGTCAGGCGCGGCGTGGAACGAGTTCTTCGCTGATCTGGTCGCCCGCGGCCTTCACGGGGTGAGACTGGTGACTTCGGACTCCCACCGTGGCCTGGTCGAAGCCATCGCGGCGAACCTGCCCGGGGCCGTGTGGCAGCGGTGCCGCACGCACTATGCCGCGAACCTGATGGCGGTGACCCCGAAGGCCATGTGGCCGGCGGTGAAGGCCATGCTCCACAGCGTCTACGACCAGCCTGACGGGCCCGCGGTGCACGCCCAGTTCGACCGGCTCTTGGACTACGTGGCCGAGCGGTTGCCCGCCGTGGCTGGGCACCTCGATGCTGCTCGGGAGGACATCCTCGCGTTCATCTCGTTCCCGAAGGACGTGTGGTCCCAGATCTGGTCGAACAACCCTGCCGAGCGCCTGAATCGGGAGATCCGGCGCCGCACGGACGCGGTGGGCATCTTCCCGAACCGGGATGCCGTGGTGCGGCTCGTGGGGGCCGTGTTGGCTGAGCAGACGGATGAGTGGGCCGAGGGCCGCCGGTACCTCGGTCTCGAGCTGCTGGCCCGCTGCCGCGAGCCCCTCACGCAAGAACCGGGCACCGTGATGGGCACGGAGGTGATGCCGGCCCTGGCCTGATTCTCATGCCTCGAAGACGGTTACACCACTTCCAGGGACTTGACCTGACCGCGCACCGCCGCCGCTCAGACGCCACGAGCGCGGACCGTGTCGGTCCGCGCCCGTTGTTCGTCCTCAGCTGTTGCGGGCACGCATAGGGCCGATGGAGTGGGAGGCGATGGGAGAGGATTTCAGGCCGCTTTAGAGACAACCGGAGAGCGGAAGTAGCTGGGCCTGCCAGAGCACCCCGGCGGCCCAACACGCCCTAGGGCGTGTTGCTAAAGGAGGGTAGTCAGCCAGTGCAGTGTCGCTGCGAGGCTGAGCCCGGCGTGATAGTTCCGGGCGTACTTGTCCGAACGCATCGCGATCCCTCGCCACTGTTTGAGCCGGTTGAAGCACCGCTCCATGACATTGCGTCCCCGGTAGCGCTGGCGCTGGTCTCCACCGAAGTCGATCGGCCGGCCCGGGCGTCTGCGCCGGTGCGTGATCTGATCGGCCCGCTCGGGGATCGTGGCCGCGATGCCATGCCGGCGCAGCCAGGCCCGGTTGGCCTTCGAGGGGTAGCCCTTGTCTGCAATCAGGCGGTCAGGCCGCGCCCTGGGCCGCCCACGGGCCCCGGCCACGCTGATCAGCTCCAGCGGGTGGCCAACATCGAGGTGTCCGCCACCTGCCCGCCGGTCACCACGAACGCCAGCACCCTGCCCTTGCCATCACAGACCAGATGGGACTTCGTCGTCAGACCGCCACGGGAGTCTCCGATGGCATGGTCAGCCGGCTCGTCCGCTGATTTCTTGTAGTTCATCCAGGCCCCCTGTGGGGCGGGGCAGGGTCGCCCCGTGCTGGTGGACGCGCACGATCGTGGAATCGATCGAAGCCACCCAATCCAGCTCGCCAGCCTGCTGTGCCATCGACTGAGTGCGCTCGAGCACCTGCTCCCACACGCCTTGGGCGGCCCACCGGTTGAAGTTCTTGTAGATCGTGTTCCAGTTCCCGAACCGCTCGGGCAGATCCCGCCACGGCGCCCCCGTGCGGAAGCGCCACGCGGTGGCCTCGACCACCGCGCGCCGATCCACCGGCGGCCGACCGGTGGACTTCGGCGCGGGGAACAGCGGGCCGATCACGGCCCAGAGCTCGTCCGAGATGACATCACGCGACATGCCCTCAGACTTGCGTATCCACCTCCCTGATTCCTTTAGCAACACGCCCTAAGGCGCTCCCCTGAAGAGGGCCGCCTTGTGCACCACCGCAACGCTGACCGTCAGTCGGTACTGACCTGACAGGTCCCATCGGTGCCCGCGTCCTTAACTGCACTTGGTTAGTGGCGGGCGCCGTCGTATGCGGTGGCGGTAGACCCTAGTGATTCCACGGCCGGTGTGCAGGGTCTGGGTCTGGGCCAGGTTGGGGGGGAGTCTCTTAGACGGGGGTGGTGAAGGTTCCGGCGAGGTTCTGGAGTTGGTAGATCCACGCCGTCCAGATTCCGGTGGCCATCAGGACGCCGACCAGCACGAGCAGGGTGCCGCCGGCGATATTGAAGGCGCGCATGTGGCGGCGCACGAAGCCCAGTGCAGTGCTGACCCAGCCCAGGCCTCTGGCGACGAGGACGAAGGGTATGCCCAGTCCCAGGCAGTAGACGAAGCCGAGCAGGGCCCCGCGCCATGCCCCTCCGGTGGTGGTGCTCAGGGCCAGCACGGCGCTGAGGGTCGGTCCCATGCAGGGTGTCCAGCCCAGGCCGAAGCCCAGGCCCAGCAGTGGGGCTCCGGCCAGGCCGGTCCGGGGGGTGAAGGAGGGGGTCGTGGTCCGTTGCAGGAAGGTGAGCATGCCCATCAACGCCAGTCCCATGAGGATGACGAGGACGCCGAGGATGCGGATCAGCAGGTCCTGCCAGCGCAGCAACCAGCCGCCGATCAGACCGAAGGCGGCCCCGTAGAGGGTGAAGACGGCGGCGAAGCCGAGGATGAACAGGCCCACTCCGGTCATCACCCGGCGGCGGTTGTCCGGGCGGGTGGGGTCGGACAGTCCGGAGACGTAGCCCAGGTATCCGGGCACGAGCGGCAGGATGCACGGCGAGAGGAAGGAGACGATTCCGGCGATGGCGGCCAGGGGGATGGCCAGCAGCAGGGCGCCAGATTGGACCGTCTGAGCGAAGTACTCGCCCATTTATTTCCTCCTACGGGTCAGGACGGGGGTGCCGGGCCAGAGGTCCCGGGCGGGCTGGGCACGGTGGGTGGGGGTGAGCGATAAAGGCATGTTCTTTCCTGGGCGGCCACCGTGCGATCCCCCCGTGGATGGAGGGGTGTGGGCCGGGTGGGAGGGTCAGTGGATGTAGGAGAAGACGCCCATCATCCCGGCCTCGGCGTGGTAGGCGTTGTGGCAGTGGGTTAGCCACTGGCCCGGGTTGTCCGCCTCGAAGTCGAAGACGATGGTTTGCCGGGGTTTGATGATGACCGTGTCCTTGCGGGCGCCATGGTCGGCCAGCTGGAAGGTGTGGCCGTGCAGGTGCATGGGGTGCCACATGTCGGTGTCGTTGGTCATCGTGACCCGCACGCGTTCGTCCAACCGGAGTTCGAAGGCGCCCTCGAAGGGGTTGGCCGGGTCGAAGCGTCGCCCGTTGATGCCCCAGTCGTACTCCATCATCGATCCGGTGAGGCGTACCTCGTGGGTCCTGGTCGGGTCCTTGGGTGGGAGCAGGACGGATTCGTGTGCCTTCAGTCGGCTGCCATCGAGCACGGTTCCGCCCAGGGTCTGCGGGAGCCGACCGGAGAGCGTGGTCTTTGGACCGGCTGCGATGATGCCGTAGGCGTGGCCGGTCTTGCCCTCGGGCAGGGCCAGTACGGGCACCGCCTGGTCGCCGAGGGTGATCAGCACGTCCAGGCGTTCGCCCATCCCCAGGACGACGGCATCGGCCTGGCGGGGCTGGACCGGGAACCCGTCGGTGTGGGTGATGGTCAGTTCTTGGCCGGGGATCCCGACCCGGTAGGCGGTGTCTCCGGCCGCGTTGATCAAGCGCAGGCGGATCCGGTTGCCCGGGGTGCTGGAGAAGGTGTCCGGGTCGGATGGGGGGCGGCCGTTGAACAGGTGCACGGGGATCTTCACGTCGCCGGCGTCCCCGCCCAGATAGTCGCTCTCAGCGCCCATGAGCATGTGCTTCATGGGCATGCCCGAGGAGCTGTCCTGGCTCATGGACCCGTGGTCCATGCCCGCCATGCCGGCCATGCCCTCCATGTCGCCGGACATGTCCATCCCGGCGGAGAGTTCCTCGACGACGTCCTGCGGTGTTCCGGTGATCCCGTCGAGCCAGTCGTCCAGGATCACGACCCATTCCTGGTCGTAGCTGAGGGGCTCGTTGGGGTCCTCGACGATCAGGGCCCCGTACAGGGCGCGTTCGCGCTGGGTGTCGAAGTGGGAGTGGTACCAGTACGTGCCCGGATGGGACAGCCGGAAGCCGTACGTATAGCGTCCTCCGGCGGCGATGGGGTCCTGGGTCACCCCCTGGACTCCGTCGGCGTCGTTGCGCAGGGCCAGCCCGTGCCAGTGCACGCTCGTGTCCTCGGGCAGGTCGTTGGCGACGCTGACCTTGAGCAGGTCCCCGGTCTGGGCGCGCAGCAGCGGCCCGTTGAGGCCGTCGTTGTATCCCCAGGTGGTCAGGCCCCGACCCTGGAGGGAGGTCTCGAGGGGTGCGGCGGAGAGCCGGTGGGTGACGGTGGTGCCCGAGGCGGCGCGTCGTTTCTCGTACTCGGCGACCAGCGGGTCGGTGGGCAGGATGCGCCCTGACGGTTGGGGGCTGATGGCGGGATCGGCGCAGGCGGCCAGCCCGGCCAGCGCCAGGGCCCCGACGGAGGCGCCCAGGAAGGTGCGGCGGGTGGTCAGTGAGGAGGTCATCGGTTCTTCTTTCCGTCATCCGGCCCCGTGTCGCAGGCGGGCGCGACGGGGCCGGGCATGGCTGATCAGTTGCTGGGTGAGGCCGGTGGCGTGCCGGGGCTGCGTGCCGCTGTCACCCGGAGGTATTGGCGGACCCTGCGCTCACCGGTGGGGCGCGGCCGGGGGCTTTAGGTGCGGCTGATGGCCAGTTGAGCCAGTGAAGGGTCCACGGGGGCCGGAAATGGGCAACCCAGGGCAGGGGTGGTGCGATCAGTCCCCCACCGGGAATAGGCAGGAGGGCCCGGGAGGCCAAGTGGGACACGACAGGTGCCTTGGTCAGGGCCGAGGCGCAGGTATCGTCCACGGCCTCCAGGGCACAGACCGGCAGCCCGGGGTCGGCTGCCTCATCCCCGGCAGGCTCGGCCGGGAGCACGACCTCGGGCACCATGCCGGCCGGACCGATGGCCCCCGGCCCGAGGTGATGAACAGTTGTGGCGGCGGCCGTACCGGTGGCGACCCAAGCCGCGCTGGTGCCCGTACCAGCGTGCATCCCGAGCAGGCCCAGGATCAACACGAGGGTGCCCAGAACGGTTCGAAGGGCGGGCCGGCCGGACAGGGGGCGGCGGGAGGAGGTCACAGCAGCGATTCGGTGGTGTTCCCGCCGTCCGTGGTGGACAGCACGGTCGAGCCGACGACCAGCAGCGCTTCGGTCTGCCCGTCGTCGGTGATGCCCGTTCCCAGGGCGGTGGCCGTGCCGACCGGGCGGTCGCTGGCGGTCCAGGTGTCGCCGGCGTCGGTGCTGGTCAGCAGGTGTCCCTCGGTGCCGGCGCCCACGGCGGTGGTGTCATCGGCCCAGGCGACCAGGTGCATCAGCTGGGGGGTGTCCAGGGTGGTCCAGGTCGCGCCGTGGTCGGTCGAGCGCAACATGCCGGTTTCGGTGGTGGCCAGCACGGTCCCGGTTTGGGGGGAGATCGCCAGCGATGCCGGGGCGACGGGGATCTCAAGGCTCTGCCAGGTGAGGCCGTCGGTGCTGGCGCGCAGTTGCCCATCGAAGCCGAGGACCCCGTTCGGGCCGGCGGCCAGGGCGTGGAAATCGGATGCGCCGCCGCGGGAGAGCACCGTCCAGCTCTGGCCCCGGTCGGTGGACTCGGCCAGGCCCAGCGGCTCGGGCAGGTCGGTGCGCGGCGCGGGGTGACCCGAGGCCAGGTAGCGGCCCTCGGGAGTCAGGGTGAAACCCATGAAGTCCACGACCGGACCGACCTGGGTCAGCTCCCCGTCCTGGAGCCGGAACAGGCCCTGGTGGGTGGCCAGCAGCACCTCACCGGACTCGGGGTCCCGGGTGAGGGCATGGACGTGGGTGATGGCCGTGCCGGCGCCCTGCGTGCCGGTGCCGGCCGCCGGGGATGTCGCGGGGTTCGGCGCGGCGCAGGCGGTGAGGGTGCCAGCGCCGAGCAGGGTCAGCCCGCCGGCGATCAGGGTTCTGCGGGTCAGGGGGGTCATGGAGCCTTTCCGCCCCGGGCCAAAAGGCGGGTCTTCTACCATTGTCGGCCGGTGACGCGCCGGGATGGGGCGGTTTGCCTTGAAGATTCGATGAAGATTCCCCGCCCCGGCACCGTTCTGAGCCGCCGGGGCGGGAGACAGAGCGAGACTGGACCCATGAACTCTGGCACTGGCACTGGGACTGACACTGGGACTGGTCCGGCGGCCGGCCGGGTGTTGGTGGTCGATGACGAGAAGCCGCTGGCGCGCATGGTGGCCACCTACCTGGAGCGGGCCGGCTACGAGGTGGCCCTCACCCACACCGGCCCGGCCGCAGTGCAGGCCGCCCGGGTTCACGAGCCCGACGTGATGGTCCTGGACCTGGGCCTGCCCGGGCTGGACGGGATCGAGGTGTGCCGGCGGGTGCGGGCCTTCTCCGAGTGCTATGTGCTGATGCTCACCGCCCGCGGCGATGAGCACCACCGGTTGGAGGGATTGGCGGTGGGGGCCGATGACTACATCACCAAACCCTTCAGCGTCCGGGAGCTGGTCGCCCGGGTGGGGGCGGTCATGCGCCGGCCGCGCACAACGGTGTCAGCCCCCGAACCGGAACGGGTCTGCGGTGACCTGGTCATCGACCTGGCCGCCCACGAGGCCCGCGTGTCGGGCCAGGTGGTGCAACTAACGCGCACGGAGTTCGACCTGCTGGCCGCCTTGTCGGGGCGCCCGCACCAGGCCTTCTCCCGGCGCCAGCTGATCGATATCGTCTGGGACCCGGCCTGGGTGGGCGATGAACGGCTCGTGGACGTGCACATCAAGAACCTGCGCCGCAAGCTCGACGCGGACCCGGCCCGCTATATCGACACCGTCCGCGGGGTCGGCTACCGGATGGCGGAGCAATGACCGGCCGGCGGCGCTACCAAGGATTAGCGGCCTGGTTCTTCCTCGCCCAGCTGCTGGTGGTGGGGGCCAGCGTGCTGGCCGCGGTGGTGGTGGCCTCCCTGGCCGGCCCACCACTGTTCCACGAGCACCTGGAACAGGCCGGGGCCGGACACGATGCAGCCCAGATGCTGCACGTGGAGCAGGCCTACCGGGACGCCAATTTCTGGACCCTGGGCGTGGCCCTGGCCACGGCCTTGATCTGTTGTCTGGCATTGACCTGGCATGTCGCCCGCCGGATCCAGAGTCCGATCAACGCCCTGACCCAGGCGGCCAAGGCCATGGCCGGTGGACGGTACGACACCCGCGTGCCGGCCATGGGCGCCGGCACCGAGGTGGAGGAGCTGGCAGGGTCTTTCAACACCATGGCCGCACGGCTTCAGTGCACCGAGGACACCCGTCGACGGATGCTCTCGGACCTGGCCCACGAGCTGCGCACCCCCGTCTCCGTGCTGACCGTCTACCACGAGGCCCTGCAAGACGGGGTGTCCCACTGGGACGAGCCCACCGGTGAGCTGATGGGCGAGCAGCTGGCCCGGTTGACCCGGCTGGTGGAGGACATCAACGACGTCTCCCGCGCCGAGGAGGGCCGGATCGAACTGGACCGCAGCCCCCAAGGGGTCAGCGGGCTGCTGCATGCCGCGACCGAGGCCCACAAGGAGGCCTACGCCACCAAGGGCGTGGCCCTGACCATGGACGCCGATCCGGGCCTGGCCGTGGACGTGGACCGCCAGCGCATGGGCCAGGTCCTGAGCAACCTGCTCACCAACGCCCTGCGCCACACCCCGGCCGGGGGCCGGGTCACCCTCGAGGCCCGACAAAGCCCGTCCGGGGTCACGCTCAGCGTCACCGACACCGGGGAGGGGATCTCTCCCGAGCACCTGCCGCACATCTTCGAACGCTTCTACCGCGGGGACACCGCCCGCGACCGTGACCACGGCGGCTCCGGGGTCGGCCTGGCCATCTCCCGAGCTCTCATCCAGACCCACGGCGGCACCCTGAGCGCCACCTCCACCACGGCCGGGTCGACGTTCACCATCGACCTGCCCACCAAGCAGCCCCCCGACCAGCCCACCTACCGGCGCACCCGTTTATCCACCGTGAACACGGGCGCTCCACCCCTTGAATGATACCCCCGGGGGGTATATACCAAGAGGAGAGGCGCCGTCCGGCGCCGCCCTCAGACCTGAAGGAGACCGTCATGACCGAATCCGCCCGCACCCCGCTGCCGGGGGCCACCAACGGCTGCTCGTGCTGCGCCCCAGCCGCCGACGCCACCGCCCCCGCCGGGCGCCAGAGTGCCGACCCAACCGGGACGAGCGCCGGCGCCGCGACCTACCAGGTGGAGGGCATGACCTGCGGACACTGCGTGGGCTCCGTCGCCGAGGCCGTGAGCGCCCTGGACGGGGTGGACGATGTCCGGGTCGAACTGGTCGCCGGCGGGGCCTCCCCCGTCACCGTGACCGGGCCCGCCTCCGCGGACTCCGTGCGGACGGCCATCGAAGCGGCCGGCTACCGCGTCCGGATCTAACCGACCCATCCCCTCGAGGTCGGCGCCCCACCGCCGAGCCGGTCGCCGAACAGACCGCCGAGCAGAAGGAACACCGTGAGCACCCCGCACCACCACGATCACCCCACCGACCAGACCGCCGAACACCCAGACCCGAACCCCCACGCCGGCCACGCCAACCACACCGACCATGCCGCCCACCACCCCGCGGACGCCGACACCCACGGTCAGGCCATGCCCCAGGGCCACGCCCACTCGGCCCTGGACGAGGACCACCAGGTCCACGACCACGGTCAGCACGCCGGGCATTCCACCGCGATGTTCAAGAACCGGTTCTGGGTCTCACTGGTGCTCTCCATCCCGGTGGTGTTCTTCAGCCACATGGTCGGGCAGCTGCTGGGCTACCACGTCCCCGAGTTCCCGGGCTCGGCGTGGATCGCCCCGGTGCTGGGCACCGTGATCTACCTCTATGGCGGCATGCCCTTTCTGAAGGGCGGGCTGACCGAGTTGCGCGCCCGCCAGCCCGGGATGATGCTGCTGATCGCGATGGCCATCACGGTGGCCTTCGTCGCCTCCTGGGTCACGACCCTGGGCATCGGGGACCTGATGCTGGACTTCTGGTGGGAGCTGGCGCTGCTGGTGGTCATCATGCTGCTGGGCCACTGGATGGAGATGCGCGCCCTGGGCGCGGCCTCCTCCGCCTTGGACGCGCTGGCGGCGCTGCTGCCGGAGGAGGCCGAGAAGGTCGTGGACGGTGACACCATCACCGTGCCGATCACCGAGTTGGCCGTGGGCGATGTGGTGCTAGTGCGGGCCGGGGCCCGGGTGCCGGCCGACGGGACCATCCTCGAGGGCGCCGCGGAGTTCGACGAGGCGATGATCACCGGGGAGTCGAAGCCTGTGCTGCGCCAGGCCGGGGACACGGTGGTCGCTGGGACCGTGGCCACCGACAACACCGTGCGGGTGAAGGTGGCCGCCGTCGGGACCGACACGACCCTGGCCGGGATCCAGCGGATGGTCGCCGACGCCCAGGAATCCTCCTCCCGCGCCCAGGCGTTGGCCGACCGGGCGGCGGCCCTGCTGTTCTGGTTCGCCCTGGTCGCGGCGATCATCACCGCGATCGTGTGGACCGCGATCGGCCAGCCCACCGACGCGGTCACCCGCACCGTGACCGTGCTGGTCATCGCCTGCCCGCACGCCCTGGGCCTGGCCATCCCGCTGGTGATCGCCCTCTCCACGGAGAAGGCCGCCAAGTCCGGGGTCCTGATCAAGGACCGGATGGCCCTGGAGCGGATGCGCACCATCGACGTGGTCCTGTTCGACAAGACCGGCACCCTGACCGAGGGCGCCCACGTCGTCACCGCCGTCACCGCGATGCCCGGCGTGTCCGAGGCAGAACTGCTGGCGGTGGCCGCCGCGGCCGAGGCTGACAGCGAGCACCCCGTGGCCCGGGCCATCGTCACCGCCGCCGGGCAGCACCCGCAGGCCAGCACGTTGCGCAAGCGCGGCACGGACTTCAGTGCTGCCATGGGCCGCGGGGTGCGCGCCACCGTGGACGGCTCCGAGATCCTCGTCGGGGGCCCGAACATGCTGCGCGAGCTTAACCTGACCATGCCGGCGGAGATCACTGAGCACACCGCCTCCTGGACCGCACGCGGGGCCGGGGTGTTGCACGTGCTGCGCGAGGGGTCCGTTATCGGCGCGGTCGCCGTGGAGGACAAGGTCCGCCCCGAGTCCCGGGCCGCCGTGGCCGCCCTGCACGCCCGCGGCATCAAGGTCGCGATGATCACCGGCGATGCCCGCCAGGTCGCCGAGGCCGTCGGGGCGGACCTGGGCATCGACGAGGTCTTCGCCGAGGTCCTCCCCCAGGACAAGGACACCAAGGTCACCGAGTTGCAGTCCCGGGGACTGTCCGTGGCCATGGTGGGCGACGGCGTCAACGACGCCCCGGCACTGGCGCGGGCCGAGGTCGGCATCGCCATCGGCGCCGGCACCGACGTGGCCATGGAGTCCGCCGGCGTTGTGCTGGCCAGCAACGACCCCCGCGCGGTGCTGTCGATGATCGAGCTCTCCCAGGCCAGCTACACCAAGATGATCCAGAACCTGGTGTGGGCCACCGGCTACAACGTGCTCGCCGTGCCGCTGGCCGCCGGCGTGCTCGCCCCGATCGGGTTCGTGCTCTCCCCCGCGGTGGGCGCGATCCTGATGTCCGCCTCCACCATCGTGGTCGCCCTCAACGCCCAACTGCTGCGCCGGATCAACCTGGACCCGGGCCACCTGGCCCCCCTCGGCGCCTCCCGGCCGGAGGCTGCCCTTCAACCCGCGACCTCCTGATCGCGCCTCTTGGCGCGAACTCTGATATGAACCCTCAACCCACTATGGAAGGACCCACCATGAAACGCACCATGACGCTGACCGCCCTGGCCCTGGCCTCCGCCCTGACCTTGACCGCCTGCGGCACCGGCGCCCAGGACGAGAACGCCGGCGCTGAGGCCTCGGCCACTGCGACCAGCTCCGCCCCGGCCGCCACCCCTGCGGCCACGGCCACCGCGACACCGTCCACCACGGCGACCGGTTCGGCTGAGGAGGTCTCCGCCGAGCACAACGACGCGGACGTGATGTTCGCCCAAATGATGATCCCGCACCACCAGCAGGCCGTTGAGATGAGCGAGATGCTGCTGGCCAAGGATGACGTCCCGGCGGAGGTGGCCGCGTTCGCCCAGAAGGTCATCGACGCCCAGGGGCCGGAGATCAAGCGCATGAACTCCATGCTCACCGCCTGGGGCCAAGACCCCGTGGACACGGACGGCATGGACGGTATGGAGGGCATGGACCACGGCGGGATGTCCGGGATGATGTCCGAGGAGGACATGACCGCCCTCGACCAGGCCCAGGGCACCGAGGCCGCCCGGTTGTACCTGGAGCAGATGACCGCCCACCACAAGGGCGCCGTGGACATGGCCAAGGACGAGGCCAAGGACGGCCAGAACCCGCAGGCCGTGCAGCTCGCCGAGCAGGTCATCGCCGACCAGGAGGCCGAGATCACCGAAATGCAACAGATGCTCGACAAGCTCTGAGCACCGTCGTCCGCTGCGGGCATCCGGTGAGACGCGGCTGGCGATAGACCCCGAAACCGGAACGGGTCCTCCAGGAAAGGAGACGAGCATGCAGGACAAGATCAAGGTCGCGGTGAACGGGTACGGGGTCATCGGCAAACGCGTCGCCGACGCGGTCCGGGCCCAGGAGGACATGGCGCTGGTCGGAGTCAGTGACGTCATCGCTGACTACCGGATCGCGACTGCGGCCGGGAAGGGTATCCCCGTCTACGCCTCTACCGAACAGGCCATACCGGTGATGGCGGATGCCGGCCTTCCCGTCGTCGGAGGCCTGCACGACCTGCTCGAGAACGTTGACGTCGTGGTGGACTGCACCCCGGCCCAGGTGGGCGCCGGCAACCTGGAGCTCTACCGTGCCCACGGGGTCAAATCCGTGTTCCAGGGCGGGGAGAAGCACGATCTCACCGGCCACTCCTTCGTCGCCCACGCCAACTACGCCACCGCCCTGGGCCGGGACAGCACCCGGGTGGTGTCCTGCAATACCACCGCCACCGTCCGGGCCCTTACCGCGCTGAAGGACGTCGGACTGCTGTCCAAGGCCCGGGGGGTGCTCATCCGCCGGGCCACCGATCCGTGGGAATCGGACCATTCCGGGATCATGAACACCATCGTCCCCGAGGGCCGAATCCCCAGCCATCAGGGGCCCGACGCCCAGTCGGTGGTCCCGGACCTGGACGTGGTCACCATGGCCGCCAAGGGAGCCCACACTCAGAACCACCTGCACTACTGGACGATCGAGCTCACCCGCCCGGCCGAGAAGCAGGAGGTGTTGGAGGCGTTCCGGGCGATGCCGCGGATCGCCTTCGTCCGGCGCTCGGACGGCGTCGTGGCGGTCAATAGCACCGTGGAACTCATGGAGGACCTGGGCCGGCCCCGGGGTGATATGTATGAGGTGGCCCTCTGGGAAGACATCCTCACCGTGGACGGCAACGAGCTGTACTACACCTACACGGTGGACAACCAGGCGATCGTCGTCCCCGAGAACATCGACGCGATCCGGGCCCTCACCGGAACCGTCGACGACGGCGGCGAGTCCATCCGGCGCACCGACCGCGCCGTGGGGGTGCGCCAGGACTTCGTGCGCTCCTCGGTGGCTGCCCGTTGAACTGCGCGGCAGACGCCGCTGAGGCGGTGCCCGGCCCCAGGAATGGGGGGGGTGGTCGGACACCGCTTCGGCGGCCGCGGACTACCGCAGCGGTCCTATGGCCTCCGGTCAGGTGCGAGAGGCCGTCGCGATCGCGTTGATGGCCTCATCCAACACCGCATTGAACTGCGCTGGGCTCTGGGCCGTACTCAGCCCTTCGGTCAGGGCGCGGGAGAAGCTGGCGATCACGCCGTGGTTGCGGGCCAGCAGGGTGGTGGCCTGGGCCCGGGTATAGCCGCCCGACAGGGCCAGGACGCGGATCACTCGGGGATGGTCCACGAACTCGCGGTAGAAGTCCGCCCGCTCCGGCAGCGTCACTTTGAGGATGACCGACTGGTCGTCTCCGAGCTTGTCCAGTTGGGCGAGGATTGCCGCCTTGAGCTGGTCCTCCACCTCGGCCTTGCGGGGGCTGCGGATATCCACCTCGGGCTCGATGATGGGCACCAGCCCGGTAACGAGGATCTGACGGGCGAGCCCGAACTGCTGCTCCACGACGGAGCCCACCCCGTCCCCGGGCAGCTTGATGACCGAGCGCATCTTCGTCCCGAACATGTGCTTTTCGACGGTCGAGACAGTAAGTCATCCAGGTGCGGGATGGGTTTCATGAGCTGGGCGCCTTGCTGTTCCGGGGCCAAGCCCTGGTCGATTTTGAGGAAGGGCACGATGCCTTTGCTGTTCCACAGGTAGTCGCCCGTGGGGGAACCCTCCACCTGGCGGTTCATTGTGTTCTCGAACAGGATGGCCCCCATGACGCGCTCACCGTCGAAGCTGGGGCTGGTGATGATACGTGTGCGCACCTGTTGTACCAGGTCGAACATCTCCTCTGGGCCGGAGTAGGCATCCTTGTCGATCACGTAGAGGTGCAAGGCCGCCGGGGTGCTGCCCCCGCTCTGGCCCAGCGCCGCGACGAATCCGGCACCGTTCCTGACCCTCTGATACTTCTCCGAGTCCATGGGAGCCTTCCGCGGCGAGGGAGCACGGTGGTCCGGGTTCCCTGCGCGCGTCATGGACGACTGGCCGCCCTCAAGGGGGAACGGTCATCAGCAGGCTCAACCCAGGGTGACGAGCAGGTCCGCGCAGGCCTGCTCACACCGGCGGCAGGCCTCGGCACACACCTTGCAGTGCTCGTGCATCTGGGCGTGGCTCTCGCATTCGTCCCCGCACGTCTTGCAGGCGGCCCGGCAGGCCTCGAGCAGGGCGCGGGTGGTCTCGACGTTGTTGCCGGTCTGCCGGGACAGCATCCGGCCTGTGGCGGCGCAAACATCGGCGCAGTCCAGGTTCAACCGGATGCACTGCCTCAGGTCGGCCACCATGTCCTCGGCCAGGCAGGCGTCCGCGCAGGCCGTGCAGGTCTGGGCGCACTCGAAGCAGGCCTGGATGCACTCGGCCAGCTTCTGCCGGTCGATGTTGCCCACATTCTTTGGGTAGGTGTCCAGCATGGCGCTCACGTGATGGGTCATGATGTGCTCCTTCGTCGATCTGATCCGACGCACCGGCCTTCGCCGGCCCGCCCTGCCATCGACCGTAGACCGCCCCGCCGACGCGGGTGAAGGGCTCAACCTTGAAGGTTCCGTGAAGATCGCCGGCCACGGAGGCCCGCGGACTCCTTTACGGGCAGGGATGACGCAGGTGTGACCAGCCGCCCCTCAGCCCGGCCGACGGCCCTGAGGACCACGCCGACGGGGAGGACCAGCAGGGCTCGCCTCAACGTGGATCCTGTCGGACCGGACGGTCGGTGTCGGGAAGAGCGCTTATGCGATCCGACCAGGGGCGTCGAGGCCGCCGGTGCAGGCCGCCCCGGGCTCAGGCGCGTCGGGGGAGTGCCAGTACTCGGCCACGAACTGCTCGATCCGTTCATCCTCCGGGGAATCCACCGCCACCTGCGCCTGCCAGGCCGAAAGCACGATGGGCGAATCCAGGCCCTCGTAGGGGGCCAGGACGACATAGGCGGCCGGTAGGGCCGTCCGCAGGGCATCGACTTGCTCCTGTGAGAGCGCCTCGGAATCGTAGGCGACCCAGGCGGCACCGTGCTCCAAAGCGTGCACGGCATTCTCGTTGGGTACCGCTTCGGTGTAGACCCCACAGTTGAGCCAGGCGCTGGCATGATCGCCACCCACCGGCGGCGACTGCTCGTAGTCCACAGGGGTGCTCACGTGGTTAGCGCTGAGCCCCTCGAAGGTCTGCAGCCCGGCGATCTCAATGTCCTCCCGAGCCTGGGGCGGAGGATTCTGAATCACGGCGAGCGTCACCAGCCCGCCGACCACGGCGATGGCGGTGAGCGCTCCCGCTCCGACCAGAACCTTCCGCCGACGTTCAGCCTTGGCTTCCGGGTCTGCCGTGAGTTTGGTTGACATCTGATCTGTGGTCCCGGGAGGGACTGCTGGAAGGATGACCCCATGCCCGCTGCATACCCCCGAGAGTTCCGCCAGGACGTGGTCGCGATCGCCCGTAAGGGTCAGATGCCGATCGCGCAGGTCGCTAAGGACTTCGGCATCGCCGAGTCCTGCCTACGGCGCTGGCTGGCCCAGGATGATGTCGAGGCCGGGATCCGGCCCGGCATCACCAAGGCTGAGAACGAGGAGCTGAAGGCTCTCAAGCGCCGCAACCGCGAGTTGGAGATGGAGAACGAGGTCCTACGGCGTGCGGCCGCGTATCTGTCCCAGGCGAACCTGAAGTTGGGTCAGTCCCCAAAATGACCTATCCCGTCGTGAAGGACCTGGCCCGCGACGGGATTCCCGTGAAACTCTCCTGCCGGGTCCTCGGGTTCTCCCGTCAGGCCTACTACCAGTGGCTGGCCGAACCTGTCAGCGAGCGGGAATGGTCCGACGCGCATGCCGCCAACGCCGCCCTCGATGCCCATGCCGATGACCCGGAGTTCGGATACCGGTTCCTGGCTGATGCGCTCCGCGGCCGTGGCCTGGCCGTGTCGGACCATCAGGTGTTGAAGGCCTGTCGGCTCGTGAAGGTCCGCTGCTGCCACTCGATCCGTCGCGGCTCGGGCAAGCGTCCTGGCCCTGCCGTTCATGATGATCTGGTTCGTCGTGAGTTCCGCGCTGAGAAGCCGAACCAGCTGTGGCTCACGGACATCTCAGAGCATTGGGCCGGGGATTCCAAGCTCTATCTCTGCGCGGTCAAGGACGTGTTCTCGAACCGGATCGTGGGCTACTCGATCGATCGGCGGATGAGCTCGTAGCTGGCTGTGGATGCCCTGCAGATGGCTCTGGCCCGGCGTGGAGGCAAGGCCGAGGTGCAGGGTTGCCGGGTGCATTCGGATCGAGGATCGCAATTTCGAGCCAGGCGATTCGTGGAGACGCTCCGGGTCAACGGCCTGGTCGGGTCGATGGACAGGGTCGGTGCTGCTGGGGACAACGCGGCAATGGAATCCTTCTTCGCGCTGTTGCAGAAGAACGTGCTGAATCGGCGTCGCTGGGAGTCCTTCGACCAGCTCCGGCTCGCGATCGTGAGCTGGATCGAGCGGACCTATCACCGCCGTCGTAGGCAGGCCCGTCTCGGGAGACTCACCCCTGTCGAGTTCGAGATGGTTCAATCAGTCCAGGCGGCTGCCGCCGCCTGATAACTCGTGTCAAGCAAACTCATGGCAGACCCTTTTGGCGCGCTCGGGGGAAGGACCATGGGAAGGGTTCTGAGGGTGGGCAAAAGTCTGGACAGAACCCCGTGGGCCGAAAGGCGGGCGGTTTCTGATTTTTGGCGCTCTGTCGGGGGCGAGTGTGTCGGCTCCTAGGCCCGCCGGCCGGGAGCGCAGCGAGCGGTCGGCGGGCGCGGCCCGCCCGGGCGTCCGGGCAGCCGGGGCGCGGGGCGGCTTGAGCGCCCGCGATGGCGGCTGTGGCCTATCCCGTCCACGCGGTGATGTTTCCTCGGCTGGTGCTTGCAGGCGGAGTTGAGGTGTTCGATGGGCCGGCGTGGCAGTCCGTGGACGAGATCGGCAGTGCCCTGTACCGGCGTGAGCCGTACGTCCGGGTGAAGCTGCCTGACGAGGTTGTGGATGCGAAGGCAGCCCGGTGGTCTCGCACGCACGTGCTCCTGCACTGGATCCCGGCCCCAGACGCTGCCCCGCGGAATGCGTGGGTGCCGGCGCAATGGGTCACGCGAATCAGTCGAGACGAGTCGAGCTGGCGGGCACCATACGACTTGCCCGCGTAAGCGAAGGGTTGTTGGTTCGAATCCAACCGGGGGAGCCGAGCAGAGGCCCCTGCACCGACCATGTCGGTGTGGGGGCTTCTGCGTGCCTGGAGGACGACCGGGAAGGCGCGGTTGGGTTCACAGGCAGGGCTACACAAAGCAGCACCAGATCGGGGTTGCACTTCTTCGCCACTGTGGTGTGACCATCTGATTGCCTGATTTTCATTGCCCGCCTGCCCTCGCGCACCGGCGAGGGCAGGCGGCTGTCTGAACGGAGTTCTTCATGGCGGGGTCGGCACCGATTCACGGAATGCGCAGCGCAGCTGTGGCTTGGTTGGTTGAGGCAGGGGTGGACCCGGCGGTCTTCCATCCGCGACAGAGTCCAGTGTTCAGCGAGAATTCCTTCTCCGCGGGCCGCGACGACGTGGATGATCTTTGGCGTACGGGCGCACGGATCAGCTGGTTGGGCGGGCCGGCCGTCTCACTCGGGGGGTGGCCTCGGACCGCCGCAGGCTCAGCAATGGCCCACGTCGCGACCTTCCACCTGGGCGATGCCCACGCTGCGCTCGGGGATCCGAAGGAGCGCGGCTGGCCTGACGAAGCCGCGGAATTGCTGCCGGAGGACGGGTACATCCAGGTCTTCCATGATCTGGAGACCTATGGGTATGAACCGGACGACGTTGAAGCGCGAGGCTGGCTGGTCACATGGCACGCGGACGACCCCAGTCAGGCCCGTCCACCTCTCGTCGAATGCGATGACGACTCCAATGCACCTGGTTCAACGGCTCAGCTCGGACTGTTCTATCCAGGCTGGACGATCCCCTCGCCTCTGGATTTCGACGGGCTGACGGACGGGACGTTCACAGCGGCTGACGCGGCCATCGATGAGCTGGACTCTGCATGGGTGGCGCAGCGCCACCCTGCCCAGCGGGAGCCGCACCCCATTCCTTCCACGCGCTTGCTGGGTCATAGCTCCACCGGGGACTTGGGGCCACGAGAGGAGATCTTGCCCGCCGCGTTGCCGCTGGCTGCCGAGGGCGGCGATTACGTCCTCCTCGCCGAGATTGAATCGTGGACCACCTTGAATGGCTGGTTCGGTGACGCTTCCAGTCTCGAAATCTGGATGCGGCGAGATGATCTGCGTGCGCGACGGTTCAGCGAGTGCTGGTGCATCATCCGCACGGATTGACTTCGGCAGGAACCGCTTGCTGCAGCACGAACGTGGCCCGGGTCCTCACCCGTCGCCGCCACGGCCATGTGTCGCGGTGCCGTAGATCAGGCGTGTCGGACTCGGACAAACATGATCCCAACCCAGGACAGGGTCCCAAGGATGGCCGGCGCGGCGTACATGTCTGCGGGGCCACCCATGTACCAGGCGAAGCCTGCTACGGGCGCCACACGGAGAAGGCCACGGATCTGGCCCTCGCTGGGAGCGAGCCAATGGGGCGGAGGATGAAGCCGATCACGGCCATGGCTGCCGTGTCGATCAGAGATCGCACGGCGGGCGTCTGTCGACGAGGGAGGCGAGGTAGTCCTGCACAGGATCCTTCCGGAGGGGCCGGGGCGGCCCGGACCGGCCCGGACCGGCCCGGGGCGCACGGGGCGCACGGGGCCGGCCGGACCAGCCTACGGGCCGGACGGCTCAGCCCTGGGCCGCCACGACGTCCTCGTCGACCCAGTCGCGGGAGCGTTCCACGGCCTTCTTCCACAGCCGCAGGGCGCGCTCAGCCTCCTCCTCGTCCATGGTGGGCTCCCAGCGCTTGTCCTCCTCCCAGTTGGCCACGAGCTCGTCCTGGGACGCCCAGAACCCCACCGCCAGGCCTGCGGCGTAGGCGGCGCCGAGGGCGGTGGTCTCGATGACCTTGGGGCGCACGACGGGCACGCGCAGCAGGTCCGCCTGGAACTGCATGAGCAGCTCGTTGGCGACCATGCCACCGTCGACCTTCAGTTCGGTGAGGTCCACGCCGGAGTCCGCGTTCATGGCGTCCAGGACCTCGCGGCTCTGGAAGGCGGTGGCCTCGAGCGCCGCGCGGGCGATGTGCCCCTTGTTGACGTAGCGGGTCATGCCCACCATGGCGCCGCGGGCCGCGGCGTCCCAGTGTGGGGCGAAGAGGCCGGAGAACGCGGGGACGAAGTACACGCCGCCGTTGTCCCCCACACCGGCGGCCAGGGTCTCGACCTCCGGGGCGCTGCCGATCATGCCGAGGTTGTCCCGCAGCCACTGGATCAGCGAGCCGGTGACGGCGATCGAGCCCTCCAGCGCGTACACCGGCTTCTGGTCGCCGATGCGGTATGCCACCGTGGTGAGCAGGCCGTTGTCCGAGTGCACCGGCTCCTCGCCGGTGTTGATCAGCATGAAGTTGCCGGTGCCGTACGTGTTCTTGGCCTGGCCGACCTCGAAGCACGCCTGGCCGAAGGTCGCCGCGTGCTGGTCGCCCAGGATGCCGGTGATCGGCGTCTCGCGCAGCAGCTGCTGGCCGGACACGGTGCCCACCTCGGCGGAGGAGCTGACGATCTCCGGGAGCATGGACATCGGAATGCCCATGTCCGCGCAGATCTCCTCGTTCCAGTCGAGGGTGTCCAGGTTCATCAGCATGGTGCGGGAGGCGTTGGTGACGTCGGTGACGTGCCGGCCGCCCTCGCCGCCGCCGGTGAGATTCCACACGAGCCACGAGTCCGTGGTGCCGAAGATGAGGTCGCCGTTCTCGGCGGCCTCCCGGGCCCCGTCCACGTTCTCCAGAATCCAGGCCACCTTGGGGCCGGAGAAGTACGTGGCCAGGGGCAGCCCGACGCGCTCCTTGTAGCGGTCCGCGCCGACGTCGCCGGCCAGGCGCTCGCAGAGGCGGTCGGTGCGGGTGTCCTGCCACACGATGGCGTTGTACACCGGCCTGCCGGTGTTGCGGTCCCACACCACGGTGGTCTCACGCTGGTTCGTGATGCCCACGGCGGCGACGTCGTGTCGGGTCACCTCGGCGCGGGCCAGGGCCTCGCCGATGACCTCGCGGGTGTTCGTCCAGATCTCCACTGGGTCGTGCTCCACCCAGCCGGCGCGCGGGAAGATCTGCTCGTGTTCGCGCTGACCAGTGGACACGATGGCCCCACTGTGGTCGAAGAGGATCGCGCGCGTGGACGTGGTGCCCTGGTCGATGGCCATCACGTAGCGGGGGGTGGTCATGTCCTACTCCTTCGTAGGTGGTCACGGGGGTGTGGGGGTGGCGGGCACGTTCCCGCGGGGGAACGTGCCCGCCCGGGGCGGACGGGCGGACTGCTCAGAGGGACGGGCTGCTCAGGCGAACAGAGGCGCGGCGAGGCCGGCCAGGACGGCGCCGACGAGCGGGCCGACGATCGGCACCCAGGCGTAGCCCCAGTCCGAGCTGCCCTTGTGCCGGATCGGCGCGACGGCGTGGAACAGGCGGGGGCCCAGGTCGCGCACCGGGTTGATGGCGTACCCCGTGGGGCCGCCCAGGCTCGCGCCGATCGCGACGACGAGCAGGGCCACCGCGAGCGGGCCGAGCCCGGAGGGGGTGGAGCCGAAGAGCAGGATCACGAACACCAGGACGAACGTGGCGATCACCTCGGTGACCATGTTCCACAGCGGGTTGCGGATCTCGGGGCCTGTGGCGAAGGTGCCCAGGATCGCCCCCTGGTCCGTCTCCGCCCGGTAGTGGTCGCGGTAGGCCAGCCAGGCCAGGGCCGCGCCGAGGAAGGCACCGATCAGCTGCGCCGCGAAGTACGCGAGCGTGGTGCCGAGGGTCACGGCGATGCCGGGGGCGTACTCCTCGGCGCCGCTGACGAGCAGGCCGACGGTCACGGCGGGGTTCAGGTGCGCGCCGGTCGCGGAAGCGACGTAGACGCCCGCGAAGACGCCCAGCCCCCAGCCGAAGTTGATGAGCAGCCAACCTCCGCCGTTGCCCTTGGTCTTCGTCAGGACGACGTTGGCGACGACGCCGACGCCGAGCAGGAGGAGGATCGCCGTGCCGGCGATCTCATGCAGGAAGATCGTGCCCATGGACGGGCTCCTTTCAGTGGGTGGGGGCGGCGTCGGCGGCTGCGAGCGCGGCGGCGGCGGTGACGTCGTCGTGGGCGGTCTCGCCGCGGAGGCGGGCGGCGACGAGGTCCTTGTACGCGCGGATCTCACCGGCGATGCGCGCTTCATCCCAGCCCAGCTCGGGGGCCACGAGGGACGCGATCTCCTCGGCCGCCGCGACGCCGCGGTCGCGGACCTCGGTGGACAGGCGCGTGCGGCGCTCGATGACGTCGTCCAGGTGGACGACGCCCTCGGCCCGGGCGGCGTGGACGATCTCCGCGCGCAGGTAGCGCGGCGCCTCGGCGAGAGGGACGCTCAGGGACGGGTCGGCGTCGATCAGGTCGAGCACGTGGCGCAGCACGGTGCCGTAGCGGAACAGGAGCCGGTCCACGCGGGCCTCGTCCAGGCTGTAGTCGGCGGCGATGCGGTCCGCCTCCGCCTCGATCTCCGAGTATCCGAGGCCGCCGAGCACGGGGATGCGCTCGGTGAGGCTGGGACGGGTCGGGTGGGTCTCGCGCACCACGAAGTCCACGACGTCCTCGGCCATGGCCCGGTACGTGGTCCACTTGCCGCCGGCCACGGCGGTGAGGCCGGGGGCCACCTCGGTGACGGTGTGCTCACGGGAGATCTTGGTGGAGCCGCCGTCGGATCCGGTGACCGGCTGCAGGAGCGGGCGCAGGCCGGCGTACGTGGCGACCACGTCGTCACGCGTGAGGTCCTCCTTCAGCACCGCGTTGGCGTGCTCGAGGATGTAGTCGATGTCGTCCGCGGTGGCGGCCGGATGGGCCACGTCCTCCGCCCACGGGGTGTCCGTGGTGCCGATCACCCAGTACTCGTCCCACGGGATGAGGAACAGCACGGACTTCTCCGTCTTGGTGATCACGCCGGTGGCGGCGTCGGCGCGGATGCGGTCGCGCGGGACGGTGATGTGGGCGCCCTTGGAGGCGAGCACCTCGAGGCCGCCGTCGGCCTCGGCCAGCTCCTGCTGCTCCTGGGTCCACACGCCCCCGGCCAGGATGACGGCGCGCGCGTGCACGTCGAACTCCTCACCGGAGGTCTCCTCGCGGACACGCACGCCCTGCACACGGCCGTCGTCGCCGCGCAGGTAGCCGGTGACGGCGGTGTAGTTGGCGGCCACGGCGCCGTGGTCCACGGCGGAGCGCACGAGCATCATCGCCAGGCGGGCGTCGTCGAACTGGGCATCGGCGTACTCCACCGCGCCGACGATCTTCTCGTCGTCGAGGGAGGGGAAGGTCGCGGCCATGGAGCGGCGGCTGAGATGGCGGTGCGTGCCCATCGCGCGGCGGCGGCCGAGCGACTGCATGGCGTCGTACATGGTGACGCCGGCGCCGATGAAGCCGCGGTCGATCACCTTGTGGAAGAACGGGAAGACGAAGCGCAGGGGGCGCACCAGGTGGGGCGCGGTCTGGGTGAGCAGCAGGTCGCGCTCCCGCAGCGCCTCGTACACCAGCTTGACGTCCAGCATCTCGAGGTAGCGCAGGCCACCGTGCATGAGGCGGGAGGAGCGGGACGAGGTCCCCGAGGCCCAGTCGCGGGCCTCGACGATGCCCACGTCGAGGCCGCGGGTGGCCGCGTCGAACGCGGCGCCCACGCCGGTGGAGCCGCCGCCCACGATCAGGATGTCGAGGGGGGCCTCCGGGCTGGTGGCCCGGAGGCGGGCGAGGTGGTCCTCCCGCGTGGCGGCGGAGAGGGGGACGGTTCGCAGGGTCGGCATGGGGGGTTGCTCCTTTATCAGTGGAGGCACAGTGTAGTGGCGTGGCTCACGATACCCGGTGTCACGTCACGAGATCCGGTATCAGCGCGAGCCGAGGTCCATGATGTCACTCCCGGGCCGCGGGTATGCAGGCGCGGGGTGGGCGTGGTCAGGCCACCCACCACATGCCGGTGGGGTCCTCGGTGCCGTAGGCGTTGATGGGCCCGGTCTCGCGGAACCCGAGCCGCTCGTACAGGGGCACGTCGGCGCGCGTGGAGGACTCGAGGTAGACGCCGGCCACCCGGGCCACGGCGTCGTCGCCCGGGAGGCGGTGTCGAGCCTCGAGGTGGTCCTCGCGGACGGCAGCGTGATGTCCCTCGGGCACCGCACCGTGAAGGGCGTCACGGGCTATGAGCTCACTGCGCTGATGATCGGCTCCGAGGGCGCGTTCGGCGTGATCGCGCAGGCCGTGCTCGCCCTGGGGCCCCACGTCCCGGGCGCCGTGCACACGGTGGGCGCCTTCGCCCGAAAGTGACCGCCGGTGCGGCGGCCATCGCCGCGATCACCGGGGACGGGCTGGTCCCGGCCATCTTGGAGCTGATGGACGAGGCCACGCTCGCCGCCGTCCGTGCCCACGCCGCCGACGACGACGCCGCGCGCCTGCCGGAGACGGGAAGTGGGGGCATCGGCCCTCACCGGTGCAGAAGCCCTCTCCTCCGGACGCAGATCGTCCGACCGTTCCGTGCGTGGCTAACATTCGACCATGGTTGAATCCTCTTCGTTCGTGCCGCCGAGGCTCTCCGTGCAGCCCGACGTTCGCGTTCTCGGCGCCCGCGAACACAATCTGCAGGATGTCGACCTCACGGTGCCGCGCGATGCAACGGTCGTCTTCACCGGTGTGTCCGGTTCGGGAAAGTCCTCGCTGGCGTTCGGGACGCTGTACGCCGAGTCTCAGCGACGCTATCTGGAGTCGGTCGCGCCGTACGCCCGCCGTCTGATCGATCAGGCGGGAGTGCCCGATGTCGACTCGATCACGGGGATGCCGCCGGCGGTCGCCCTGCAGCAGCAGCGGGGTTCCGGGAACGCCCGATCGACCGTGGGCAGCATCACCACATTGTCGAGCTTGGTGCGAATGCTGTACTCCAGGGCCGGGGACTACCCGGATGGACAGCCGATGCTGTATGCGGAGGACTTCTCCGCGAACACGGTCCAAGGGGCCTGCTCGGAATGCCACGGCATCGGCCGCGTGTACACGGTGAACGAGGAGCAGATGGTCCCCGACCCATCGCTCACCATCCGCGAACGCGCCATCGCTTCCTGGCCGACCGCGTGGCACGGGCATCAGCTGCGCGACGTGCTGGTCGCTCTCGGTTACGACGTCGATGTGCCGTGGCGGGACCTTCCGAAGAAGGACCGGGACTGGATCCTGTATACCGATGAGACCCCCTTCGTCCCGGTCCACTCCCGGCTCACGCTCTCTGAGTTTAAAGCTGCGATCGATGCAGGCGTGGAGCCGAGCTACTCGGGCACATTCGTCGGGGCTCGCCGGTACATCCTGGACACGTTCGCGAACACGAAGAGCGCCTCCATGAAACGGCGCGTCGCACAGTTCCTCACCGCTGCGATCTGCCCGGTCTGCGATGGCAAGCGGCTGAAGCCCGAGGCGCTGTCTGTCACGTTCGAAGGATTCGACATCGCCGAATTCTCCCAACTGCCGCTCCGGGAACTCGCCACGATCCTCTCGGGAGTCGTCGCACGCGTGGACGATCACGAGGCCGCCTCCTCCGATGTGCGACCCACCGCAAGCCCAGCGCCAGAGAAGCATGCTGCTGCGGTCCAGCTCGCTTTAGGGGTGCTGCAGCGGCTTCGTCCACTGGTCGATCTGGGACTCGGCTACTTGTCATTGAGTCGGACGACGCCAACGCTGTCGGGCGGCGAGCTGCAGCGACTCCGGCTCGCGACGCAACTCAGCTCTGATCTCTTCGGGGTCGTCTACGTCCTCGACGAACCATCGGCGGGGCTGCATCCGCAGGACGTGGCGGCGCTCCTCGAGATTCTGGACGGACTCAAGGGGCGAGGGAACAGCCTGTTCATCGTCGAACACTCCGTGGCTGTGATGCGGCACGCGGACTGGCTGGTCGACATCGGCCCCGGTGCCGGTGAACACGGCGGCCGCGTGCTCTACAGCGGCCCGCCCGACGGTCTCGCCGGTGTCACGGAGTCCGTGACACGCGGATACCTCTTCGGCGGCCGCGGTCTCCCTCTTCGCACACCCCGTGAGGCACGCAGTTGGCTGCGCCTGGAGAACGTGACGCGGAACAACCTGCACGACCTCACGGTCGATATCCCTCTGGGGGTCTTCACCGCGGTGACGGGCGTGTCCGGGTCCGGCAAGTCGAGTCTGGTCAGCCAGGCCCTTCCGTCGCTGCTCGGCGATCGCCTTGGCCTGGCTGTCCGGGCCGATGACGAGCCGGTCAGCGACGAGTCGCTCCTCGCGGATGCGCCGGAACATCTCGATGGGCGCGTCGCCGGGCCCGTCACCGGTGTGCAGCGGCTGGTCGTCATCGACCAGCGGCCCATCGGCCGGACCCCGCGGTCGAACGTCGCCACCTATACCGGGCTGTTCGATCACGTGCGTCGTCGCTTCGCGGACACCCCGGAAGCTCGGTCCCGTGGGTACAAGCCTGGCCGCTTCTCCTTCAATGTGGCCGGCGGGCGCTGCCCGACTTGCGAGGGCGAGGGATCGGTGATGGTCGAGCTCCTCTTCCTGCCTTCCGTGTACACCGAATGCCCCGACTGCCACGGCACCCGATACAAAGCATCAACGCTCGAGATCACGTGGCGAGGGCGCACGATCGCTGACGTGTTGTCGATGAGCGTCGAGGAGGCGAACCTGTTCTTCGTGGGCGATGAGGAGATCACTCGATCGCTGGCAGCTTTGTCGGACGTCGGACTCGATTACCTCCGGCTGGGTCAACCGGCAACCGAGCTCTCCGGGGGTGAGGCGCAGCGTGTCAAGCTCGCAACCGAGTTGCAGCGCGCGCAACGCGGAGACACGCTGTACGTCTTGGACGAGCCGACGTCCGGGCTCCACTGCGCCGACACGGATCGTCTCGTCGCGCACCTGCAGACGCTGGTCGATGCGGGCAACACGGTCGTCGCGGCGGAGCTGGACATGCGCGTTGTCGCGGTGGCCGATCACGTGATCGATCTTGGACCCGGCGCGGGCGACGCCGGCGGGACCGTGGTTGCAGCTGGTACGCCCGCCCACGTCGCGGATCAGGGCGTCGGTGCTTCCGCGGGCTACCTCGCCGCCGCACTGCAGGCAGCCACCGACGTGACCCCGTCGTGACGAGCGTGCCGCTGTGCGATCTGAGAATCGGACAGCGGCACGCTCGACGGGGTCGTGGTCTCAGGCGGGGAGCTTAGAGGCCAGGACGTCCAACTTCTCGATCGTCGGCTCGCTGAACAGTGTGCCGGTCTGCTCGCCGAGAGCCTTCGCAACTGCGCCGGACAGGTGCGCGTCGCGGCCGGCGTCGTCGGGGAACACGTCGAAGATCCCGAAGGAGGACGGGCCGAGGCGGATCGCGAACCACGCGACGGTGGCCGGCTCCTCCTCGACGAGCCCTCGTCCGATGCGGAGGAATTCCTGGACCTCGTCTTCCTTGCCGGGCAGGGCCTCCAGCCTGACCAGCAGTCCCTTCGTCACGCTCATGCCATCACCTCTTCCTGGATCGAATTGCTCACAAATTACGTCACGAGCGTATCGCAGAACACAGGCAGGTCATCGGGCGAGCGGCTGGTGATCAGGTTCCCGTCCACCGCGACGTCCTGGTCGACGACGTCAGCACCGGCGTTGCGCAGGCCCGTTCGGATGCTCGGGAAGGGCGTCAAGGTGCGACCTTCGACTACGCCGGCCTCGTTCAGCGTCCACGGCCCGAGACAGATCGCCGCAACGGACTTGCCGCTTCCGACGCATTCGTGGACGA
The DNA here is from genome assembly GCF_056173425.1 of Micrococcus sp. 63XJN7_8_ISO-PGPR-S23-253. NCBI lineage: Bacteria > Bacillati > Actinomycetota > Actinomycetes > Micrococcales > Micrococcaceae > Micrococcus > Micrococcus sp. 63XJN7_8_ISO-PGPR-S23-253. The sequence goes on along the minus strand of NZ_CM149673.1, from coordinate 1,694,374 downwards.
AGGAGACCGCGTCGGGGTCAACCCGGAGTCGGCCGGGGTTCACCGTGCCGCCCGGGAGAAGTAGGGCGTCATGGTGGGTGACAGAGGCGTCTGCGACCACCCCGTCACCGGTGAACGTGCCTGCTGCATCCAGATCGTTCTCACGCGCCTGAATCTCACCGTCATGGATCGACAGCACCTCGGTCTGTGCGCCAGCCCGCTCCAGAAGCGCGGAACAGGCTCTGGCTGACCAACATCAGGGAGCACCCCACGGGTGAGGGCAAGCTCAATCTCTGCGCGAAACAAGGCCGTCGCACGCCGCGGCGGTGCAGCCGTGGTGGCCGGGTGCTTGGTGCACGCGGACCGGGGGCTCGCAGTTCCGGTCTGGCCTTTTTCAGGACGCGCTCACCCGTCATGGGCTGATCGGCTCGATGGGCCAGGTCGGCTCAGCCGGGGACAACGCGGCCATGGAGTCCTTCTTCGCCCTCCTTAAGAAGAACGTGCTCGACCGAGGGCGATGGGCCACCTGGGATGAGCTGCGGGCGGGTCTCATCACCTGGATCGAGAGGACCTATCACCGCCGCCGACGGCAAGACCGTCTGAGCCGGCTGACCCCTATCGAGTACGCGCTGATCATGGACCACACGCCCGCTCACGCGGCGTGACGACGGCTGTCACCTACACGTGCATCAGTCCCGGTCCTCCCACTTCCTCGGGTGATTCACCCAGCCCTTCTCCCTGCGGTCTTCTGCAGCCATGTCTCGAGTCATCTGCGTGGTCTTCCCTCATGCCTCCTGAACCTCAGCCGTACTCATGCCCGGCTTCCAGATCTTGAGCCACGCTGCCTCAGCGGCGAAGACGAGGAACATGGCGACAGCGCCGCACACGGCAACCCCCGCAGAGACAAACCAGCCGACGATTCCTCCCACGATCGGGGGAACCACGAAGCTCCACACGGCATAGCCCCAGCCACCCGGGGAAGGGTGGGCTGCTGCGACCACGAAAGGCCGCTCACCACAGGCGGCCAAGATCGAACTGACCACCACAGCGGTCACAGCGAGTTCCAGCGAGAACCACCCGCCGAGAGGACTGACGAGGGCCTGGCTGAGCAACCACCACAGAAGCCACACCCCCGGCATGAGGGCAAGACCCGTGCTCAGGTGACCCACTATCGCCCAGGGGAGCGAGATGACTTCCGGGGGGCCGTCCTCACCCGACACCTCGTCGGATTCCGTTCGCTGGCGCTTCATCACCTCTCCCTCACCACCTCGACCACACGCAAGCACCACCGGCACAGTGCAACGACTGCCGGCCTGACTGTGCCGTAAGGTCACCGCGCCCTCACTCCGCCAGGAACTCCAGCAGGATCCGGTTGAACTCCTCGGAGTGGCTGATGCTGAAGCCGTGCGGGGCATCCTTGACCAGTTCGACGCGGCTGCCGTCGATCGCCTTGTGCGTCCGCTTGCCGGAGCCCTTGAACGGCACGATCTGGTCGGCGTCGCCGTGCAGGACCAAGGCCGGCACGGTCACCGCCGGCAGGTCGCGGCGGAAGTCGGTGGCTCCGAACGCGTCCATGCAGGTCAGCGCCGCCGTCTGGTCGGACTGCAGCGCCATCCGGATGGCCTCCTGGCGCTGCTCCTCGGTGACCTTCAGGCTGCTGGTCAGGCCGGCCAGCTTAGGGGTGGAGAAGAACGTCGTCGTGAAGTCGTCGAAGAACGACTCGCGGTCCTTCTCCAGGCCCTCCCGCATCTCGGCGGCCTGCTTCTCGGTCAGCGGGCCGTCGGGGTTGTCGTCGGTCTTCAACAGGTACGGGGGCACCGCGCCGGCGAACACCACCGAGTGGATCCGGTCCGCGCCGAATCGGGACATGTAGCGCGCCACCTCGCCGCCGCCCATCGAGAAGCCCACAAGCGTCACGTCACGCAGGTCGAGCTCGGTGAGCAGACCGTGCAGGTCGGCGGTCATCGTGTCGTAGTCGTAGCCGCCGGCGGGCTTCTCCGAGGCGCCGAAGCCCCGCCGGTCATAGGTGATCACGCGGTAGTGCGGGGACAGCGCGGCGACCTGGTCCTTCCAGGAGTCGAGGGTCAGCGGCCAGCCGTGGATGAGGACCACGGGACGCCCGTGGCCGGCCTCCTCCACGTTCAGCCCGACCGTGCCGTGGTCCGTGGGGATCTGCATGAGGGTCATGTGCGTCTGCCTTCCTGTGCTCTCGGGGGACGACGGCGGCGCTCGGCCGCCGCTTCCTCCTCACGCTAGGCATGCGCTCGGCATGTGTCAGGCTTCGGTCTCCGCCATCCTGCGCAGCGTCAGCGCGTTGAACGCGGCGTGGCCGTGGTTGTCGTTGTTGAAGTAGACGTAGGCGGGCCGCGCGCCCGCCGCGTCCCCGGCCGGGCCGCCGTCGTCCGCGCCCGTCAGCTCCCGCAGCCGCCCCACCCAGGGTGCGAGCTCGGCGTCGGAGAACGAGCCGCCGTAGCGCCAGTCCGGGTCCGCGTTGTGGAAGCGCACGTAGGCGAGGCGCCCGGTCGCGCGCAGCACCGGCTCCCGCCCGGCGATCACCGAGACCACGAACCCCGCCCCGTGCCGGTCGAGGAGGTCGAACACGTCCTCGTCCAGCCAGGACTCGTGCTGGACCTCCACCGCCACGCGCACCCGCTCGGGCAGCAGGCCGAGGAACCCGGCGAGCCGGTCGTCGTCGCGGTGCAGGTTGGCCGGCAGCTGCAGCAGCAGCGGCCCGGCGTGGTCGCCGACCAGGTCCAGGGTGTGCACGATGCGCTCCACCCAGTCCTGCGGCTCGTTGAGCTTGCGGTAGTGGGTGAGGTAACGGGAGGCCTTGACGGCCATCTCGAAGCCGGCGGGCAGGCGCTCGCGCCATGCCTCGACGGTGCTGTCCGCCGGCCAGCGGTAGTGGGAGCCGTTGAGCTCGACCGTCCGGAAGCGCTCCGTGTAGTGGTCGAGCTGATCGGCGATCCGCAGCCCCTGCGGGTAGAAGGTCCCGCGCCAGTGCTTGTAGGTCCAGCCGGAGGTCCCGATCCGCACGTCCATCCCCCGACGATAGCCCCGGCCCGGGTCCCCGGCTCTTGCCTTGACCCGCCGCGGCAGGCGTAGCGTCCCGAACCATGAGCACTTCCGAGTCGACCCCCACCACCCCCGCCGTCGAGGACTCCCAGCTGGCCCACGACGACCCGCGCACCCGCCACCCGAAGCTCCACATCACCAAGCAGCGCCAGCCCGAGCCCGGCCTGGACGTGAAGACGGATCCCGTCCCGGACATCGGTCTGGACTCGTACCGGGGGACGGGCCGGCTGACCGGCCGCAAGGCCCTGATCACCGGCGGTGACTCCGGCATCGGTGCCGCGGTCGCCATCGCCTACGCCCGTGAGGGCGCGGACGTCGCCATCGCCTACCTGCCTCAGGAGCAGCCCGACGCCGACCGCGTCCTGGCGGCGATCGAGGCGGCCGGGCGCACCGCCGTCGCGCTGCCGGGGGACCTGATGGACGCCGACTACCGCGCCGCCCTCGTGGACGAGGCGGCGAAGCGCCTCGGCGGCCTGGACATCCTCGTGAACAACGCGGGCAAGCAGTTCATCTCCGATGACCTGACCGATCTCACCGACGAGCAGGTCCACGAGACATTCCAGATCAACATCATGTCCATGTTCACGCTCAGCCGCGCCGCGCTGAAGCACATGGGCCCGGGCAGCACGATCGTGAACACCACCTCGGTGCAGGCCTACAACCCCAACCCGAGGCTTCTCGACTACGCGGCCACCAAGGGCGCCATCAACAACTTCACCAAGGGTCTGGCCGAGCAGCTCGGCCCGAAGGGCATCCGCGTCAACGCGGTGGCGCCCGGGCCCATCTGGACGGTGCAGCACGTGTCCTATGGCGAGCCCGAGGAGAAGCTGCCCGAGTTCGGCCACAACACCCCGCTCGGCCGTGCCGGCCAGCCCGTGGAGATGGCGCCCGCCTACGTGTTCCTGGCCTCGGGCGAGTCCAGCTACGTCAACGGCGAGACCCTCAACGCCAACGGCGGCACGCCCACCCCATGACGCCCGGCGGTCACGGACCCGGGCAGGACCACGTCTGATCGGTCGGGCGGTCGCGACGGCACTACAGTGGCCGCCGTGACCGCCCGCCTCCTCGCCGACGTCGACACCGGCATCGACGACGCCTGCGCCCTGCTCCACCTCGTGGGCGCCCACCGTCTCGGCGCCGGTCCCGAGCTCGCGGCCGTCACCACCACGGGCGGCAACGCGACCGCCCGGGACTGCGCCCTGAACACGGCCGCGGTGCTCGACCTGGTCGGCCGGGCCGACGTCGAGGTGGCCGTCGGTGCCCAGACCCCGCTGCGCCGCCCCGCGGTCACCACCCCGGAGACCCACGGCGACGGCGGTCTCGGCCATGCCCGGATCGATCGCCGCCCCGAGCGGCTCTCGCCCCGGCCCGCCGTGGACGTGTGGCTGGACGAGCTGCGGGCCCACCCCGGGGAGACGACGATCCTCTGCACCGCGCCACTGACGAACCTGGCCCTCGCCCTGCGCGCCGAGCCGCGCCTGCCGTTCCTCGCCCGTGGCATCGTGATCATGGGCGGCTCCTTCTATCATCCGGGCAACACCACGCCCACCGCCGAGTGGAACACCTGGGTGGACCCGGACGCCGCGAAGGAGGTGTTCGCGGCCTTCGAGGGACTGCCCGAGGACCGCCTGCCGATCGTCTGCGCGCTCGAGACCACGGAGCGGATCGAGTACACGCCGGCCCTGCTGGACGGACTCCTGGCTGACGCCGGGGCCCGTCCCGTCGGCTGGTCCGCGGACCGGCCGCGGGTCGCCGGACCGGACGCCGCGACCGGCAGCCCCGTCCTGGACGTGCTCACCGACGCGCTGCGCTTCTACTTCGAGTTCCACCACGACTACGACCAGGGCTATATCGCCCACCTGCACGACCTCTTCGCCGCCCAGGTGGCCGCGGGCCAGGCCCGGATCGCCACGCGGGCCACCGTCGTCGACGTCGAGGCGGACTCGGAGCTGCTGCGCGGCACCACCGTCCACGACACGCGGGACATCTGGGGCAGGCGCCCCAACGCCCGGCTCGTCACGGCCAACGACCCCGCTCAGGTGTTCGCGGCCTTCGCCCGCGCGGTGGGCGCCGTCGTCGCGGGGGAGCGGACGTCCGACGGCGGCGCCCCGGGCCGGTGACCGCCGTCGGGAATGCCGGCCGCCCGCGCGCGGTTGCACCCGACACATCCGCCCGACCCCGACCTTCCAGGAGCTCCCTCATGACCAGTGTGCCCACCGTCCCCTTCCACGACGGCCAGCAGATCCCGCAGCTCGGGCTCGGCGTGTGGCAGGTCGAGGACGACGTCGCCGCCGACGTCGTCGAGCAGGCGATCCGCGCCGGCTACCGCCACATCGACACCGCCGCGATCTACGGGAACGAGGAGGGCGTGGGCCGCGGCATCGCCGCGTCCGGCGTCGCCCGCGAGGAGCTGTTCCTCACCACCAAGGTGTGGAACTCGGACCAGGGCTACGAGGAGGCGCTCGCCGCCCTCGACGCCTCGCTCGGCAAGCTCGGCACCGACTACGTCGACCTCTACCTCATCCACTGGGCCAAGCCGGCGCAGGGGAAGTACCTGGACACGTGGAAGGCCCTGATCGAGGCGCAGAAGCAGGGCAAGGTGCGCTCGATCGGCGTCTCCAACTTCCCGGCCGCCCAGCTCGAGGAGATCATCGAGGCCACCGGCGTGGTGCCCGTGATCCACCAGGTCGAGACCCACCCGTACTGGCAGCAGCGCGAGCTGCGCGAGGTCGAGGGCCGCCACGGCATCGTCCACGAGTCCTGGTCCCCGCTCGGTCAGGGCGGCGACCTCCTCGCCGACCCCGTGGTCACGGAGATCGCCGAGGCCCGCGGCGCGACGCCGGCCCAGGTGGTCATCGCGTGGCACCTCGCGAAGGGCTTCGTGGTCATCCCCAAGTCCGTGACGCCCGAGCGCATCGTCTCGAACCTCGAGGCCGCGGGGGTGGAGCTGACCGCCGACGACGTCGCCCGGATCGACGCCCTCGACCGCGAGGACGGCCGCCTCGGCCCCGACCCGGCGGTCATCGACTTCTGATCCAGCCGCCACCGCGCGCACCCGGCCCGTCCCCCTGGGGGCGGGCCGGTGATAGTTTTGCTCGAGAATGCCCGGCGGCCGCCGCGCCGCCCGGGCGCATCTGTCCAGGCACCCCACGGAAGGCATGCACCATGTCCCACCAGGCTCCCCCCGCCGATGCGTCGAAGGCCCGCGCGCCGCGGACCGCCGTCCCGGTGACCCCGCAGACCCGCGCGAGCTCGCTGACCGACCTGCTCGGCGCCGCCGTGCGCCTGTTGCCCCTGCAGATGAAGGACGAGCTCGCGCTCGCCAAGGGACACGTGGCCGCGAAGGGCAAGAAGGCCGGCATCGGCGCCGGCGTCGCGGTGGTGGGCCTGTTCTTCCTCGCGCTCATGGTGGTCGCCCTCGTGGTGACGCTGATCGGCGCCTTCGCCGACCCGACCTTCTGGTTCCCGGCGCTCATGGTGGCGCTCGCGTTCCTCGTGCTCGGCCTGATCTTCGCCGGCGTCGGCCTCGTGATGGTCAAGGGCGCCATGCCGCTCGTGCCGCAGGAGACCGTGCGCAACCTCGAGTACGACCTCGGCTACCTCAAGGAGGGCAACGCCTTCGACCCGGCCGAGTACGACCGCCTCAAGGCGGAGCGCGCCGAGGCCAAGCGTGTCGAGGCCGCCCGCGAGGCCGAGCGGAAGAAGGTGGAGAAGGAGGAGAACAAGAAGGCCCGCAAGAACGGCGAGGCCGCTCCCCACCCGGACCGCGACGACGCCAGCGAGGCGGAGATCCGTCGCCGTGCCGACCTGCGCCGCCGCCACCTGGGCGACATCCGCTCCGGCCTGGACGAGAAGACCAGCGTGAAGGGCCAGCTCGCGGCCTTCGCCGCGCAACGCAAGGGTCGCGGCGTCACCCCCGAGACCGCGCACGCCACCGAGCAGACCGCGCCGTTCACCGGTGCCGCCCGCGCGGGGGAGCGGACCGCCGAAGCCGAGGACTACGTGAAGGACAACTGGCAGCCGCTCGCGCTGCTCGGCGCCTCTTCCGCCGCGTTCCTGGCGCTCGCCGGCCGCCTGCGCCGCCGCTGACCCGGGGGCGCCCGCCCTCGCCAGCTCCCGAGGCCCCGATCCCCACGGATCGGGGCCTCGTCGTCTGCGGGGAGGGGCGACGGCGTCGGTAGGCTGGGCGTGTGGGGCGCCCGGCGGGGGCGTCCGCCCGCGGACCCTGGAGGAGCGACCCATGCGTGTGATCGACGTCGGCCTGCGCGAGGGCCACGAGTACCGCGTCCGCGACACCTGGCTGACCGTGCCGAACCTCATCACCCTGGCCCGCTTCGCCCTGGTCCCGGTGTTCGTGTGGCTCACCGTCGACGGCCGGCACCTGGACGCGTTCGTGATCCTGGCGGTGCTCTCCGGCACGGACTGGGTGGACGGCTACGTGGCGCGCCGGTTCGACATGATCTCCACGGTCGGGCGGTGGCTCGACCCGGTGGCGGACCGCCTCTCCCTGCTGGTGGTGGCCGTGACGTTCGTGGCCACCGGCATCGCCCCGCTCTGGCTCGCCCTGGCCATCGCGATCCCGGACGTCGTGCTCGCCGCCGTGTGCCTGTGGCTGTTCGGCGGCAGCCCGGACCTGCCGGTCACGGTCCTGGGCAAGGTGCGCACCGCGCTGCTGCTGGTGGGCACGCCCCTGCTCCTGCTCGCCCGTGTGCCGGGGGTCGACGGCGGCCCGTGGAGCGGCGTGGCCCTGGCGCTGGTCGGCGCCGGCTGCCTGCTGCACATCCTCGCCGCGGGGGACTACCTCGTGCGCGCCGTGGGCAAGGCCCGGGACCTGCGGGCGGACGGTCAGGACCCGCGCGAAGAACCGTCCCGCCGGGGCTGACCCTGGCGCATGGTCGTGCCGGCGCCGACGGTTGCTACCGTGGGACGCGCGCCGTGCCCGCGGCCGACCCTCACGGCACGGGCCGGGCGTCGTCGTGCCATCGCCACCACAGAGAGGGACCGCCGTGTCCGACCGTCCCGGGACCGCCGCCGACCGCCCCCTGAAGGTGCTGATCGCCGCAGACACCTATCCGCCCCACGTCAACGGGGCTGCCACCTTCAGCCACCGCCTCGCCACGGCGCTGCACGCGCGTGGCCACGAGGTCCACGTGGTGATGCCGCGCACCGAGGCCGGCCCCGACACCGTGGAGCACCGGCCGGAGGCCACCGTGCACCTGCTGCGCTCCCTGCCGGCGCCGACGCACGAGTACTACCGCGTGGTGCTCCCGCGGCACGCCAAGACCTCCTTCCGCCGCATCTACCGCGAGGTCCAGCCGGACGTCGTGCACGCCCAGTGCCACTACATGATCGGCGAGGCCGCCATCAACGAGGCCGAGCGGCGCCGCATCCGGATCGTCTCCACGAACCACTTCATGCCGGAGAACCTCGAGCCGTTCCTGCCGTTCCCGCAGTGGTTCCTGGACATCGTCTCCCGGGTGTCGTGGAAGGACATGGGTCGACTCATGGGCAAGGGCGCGGTGGTCACCACCCCCACGGCCCTCGCCGCGCAGGCCATGGCCGAGCACGCCGGCCTGGACAACGTCCTCCCGGTCTCCAACGGCATCGACGCGAGCGCCTACGAGCTGCAGCCGGGGGAGAAGGTCGACCATCCCGGCCATCCGGTCGTGCTCTTCGTGGGGCGGCTGGCCGTGGAGAAGAACGTGGAGGTGCTGATCCGTGCGATCGCGCACCTGGCCCGCGCCCGCCCCGACCTGGACGTGCACGCCGAGATCGTCGGCGACGGCGAGCAGCGCGACCGCATCCGTGCCACGGTGGACGAGGAGGGGGCGGCCGACCGCGTCCTGCTGCGCGGCCACGTCTCCGAGGAGGAGCTGCGGGCGGCCTACCTGCGCGCCGACGTGTTCTGCCAGCCGGGCACGGCGGAGCTGCAGTCCCTCGTGACCCTCGAGGCGCTCAGCGCGTCCACCCCGGTGGTCCTCGCGGACGCCCTCGCGTTGCCCCACCTCGTGGACGAGGGCGTCAACGGCCACCTCTTCCCGCCCGGGGACCACGTGGCCCTGGCCGATCGGATCGCCCGGATCCTCGACCTCTCGGACGCGGACCGCGCCGCCATGGGCGAGGCATCCCACGCGAAGGCCCTGCACCATTCCGCCCAGAAGACGGTGGACATCTTCGAGCGCCTCTACCGCGGCGCGACGGCCGCCGAGGTCCGCGCGCTGCTCTGAGCCCCGTCGGTAGGATGGGCGGGTCCCGCGCGGTGCCGCGGGGGGAGGGGCGTTAGCTCAGTCGGTCAGAGCAGGGGACTCATAATCCCTGGGTCGCGGGTTCAAGTCCCGCACGCCCTACGAGGAACGGCCCCCGGCCGCGCGGTATGGCGCGGGCCGGGGGCCGTCGTCGTGCCGGTGCTCAGTAGCGGGCGGCCACCGCGAGCATGTCGGACTTCATGATCGTCGTGGAGGTGAACACCAGGCCCGCGTCCTCGTTGAGGGCGTGGGCGAGCTGGCCGCCGCCCATGTACATGGCCGCATGGTAGATGCGGCCGGTGGACTGGTTCGCGTAGAACACGAGGTCGCCGGGCTGGGCCTGGGAGATCGGCACGTAGGACTTCGCGGCGAGGTACTGGTCGCCGGCGCGGCGCGGGATGGAGATGCCGGCCTGGGCCATGGCCTGCTGGGTGAGGCCGGAGCAGTCGAAGCCGGAGGGGCCGTTGCCGCCCCACACGTAATAGGAGGACGGGTTCCGGACGGCGGCGCGCACGTAGTCGACGGCAGCCTGCTTGGACGCGGGCGCCGGCGCAGGGGCGGGGGCGCTGGAGGTGGAGACCGAGGTGGTCTTCAGGACCATCCCCGGGTGGAGCATGGTCGAGGAGCTCATGCCGTTGATGGACTGCAGGACCGAGGCGGACACCCCCGTGCGGTAGGAGATGATCCACCAGCCGTCGCCGGCCAGCACGGTGTAGGTCGAGCCCGAGGTGGACGGCGCCGGGGCCGGGGCCGGGGTGGCGGTGCCGGAGGTCTTGAGGACCATGCCGGGGTGCAGCACGGTCGCGGCGGTCATGCCGTTGAGCGACTGCAGCGTGGACATGGAGACGCCGGTGCGCTGGGCGATGATCCACCAGCCGTCGCCGGAGCGGACGGTGTAGGTGGTCTCGGCGGCCTGGGCGGTCTCGGCGACGGACACGGTGCCGACGCCGGTCAGGGCGGCGGCGCCCAGGGCGAGGGCCACGGAGGCGGCGGCGGTGCGGGGGGCGCGACGCACAGCGGCGCGCGAGGAGGTCACGGACATCGGATCTTCTTCCCGGACAGGACCTGCGGCCATGAGGGTGGTGCCTCGGGGCGATGCCCGGAACGAGGCCGGGCCGCGGGTGCGAGTTGACGAGCAGTGCGGATGACCGGGTACGCGAGGATGCGGAGGAAGCCCCGGTGTGGCGGACCGGCTGTAACCGATCCGTGATCAAGATACACGATCGTTATCGAAACGCAATCAGAAATTCGGATGACGCCCAGGTGGCCGATCGGCGCGCGACGCGCCCCGCCCGGCACCCTCCGCGCGCGGCTGTCCCCGCCCCTCTCCGGCGCGGCGCTAGCGTGGTCCGGGTGAGCCCCTCCCGCCCCCTGCGCCTGCTGATGGACGCCCGCTACACCCGCACCGACTTCCACGACGGAATCTCCCGCTACGGCGCGAGCCTCATCGAGGCGGTCGCCCGCCGGACCGACGCGCCGGGCCCGGAGGGGGCCGACGTCGAGGTCGAGGTCGCGATGCTGATCTCGGACGAACGGCAGCTGGCCCTGCTCCCGGACGGCGTGCCGTGGCACCTCGTCTCCGGCCCCACCTCCCCACGCGAGCCGTTCGTGGCCCGTCAGGTCGCGCGTCTGCGACCGGACGTCGTCTTCTCGCCCATGCAGACCATGGGTTCGTGGGGGCGGGACTACGCCCTGATCCTCACGCTCCACGACCTCATCTACTACGAGCACCGCACCCCGCCACGGAACCTGCCCGAACCGATCCGCTGGCTCTGGCGGGCCTACCACCTGACCAAGACCCCGCAGCGGCTCCTGCTCGACCGCGCGGACGCGGTCGCCACGGTCTCCCGGACGACGGCGGAGCTCATCGCCCGGCACCGCCTCACCCGGCGTCCGGTCCACGTCATCGCGAACGCGGCGCAGGCGGTCCCGGAGCCGCGGGACCCGGACGAGACCCCGGACCGCACGCTGCTCTACATGGGCTCGTTCATGGACTACAAGGACGTCGAGTCCCTCGTGGCCGCCGCGCCCCTGCTGCCGGGCTACGCGCTGCACCTGCTCTCCCGCATCAGCCCGGAGCGCCGCGGGCAGCTCGAGGCCCGGCTGGCCGCGCGCCGCTCCGCCGCGGGGGCCGCCGGCGCGGACGTGGTGTTCCACGACGGCACCGACGAGGCCGAGTACGTGCGCCTGCTCCGCCGGGCCACCGCGGCCGTCACCCTCTCCCGCGCCGAGGGCTTCGGCCTGCCCGTGGCCGAGGCGATGGCCCATGGCACGCCGGTGGTGTGCTCGGACCTGCCGATCTTCCGCGAGATCGCCGGCGCGGGCACCCCGTCCTTCCGGGGTGTCCCGCTCGAGGGGGACCGGGCGGCCGCGCTCGCGGCCCGTGTGCGGGAGCTCGAGGACCCCGCCGAGTTCGCCGCGGCCTCCCGGGCGAGCGTCGCCCAGGCGGCCCGGTTCAGCTGGGACGAGTCCGCTCGCCGACTCCTGGACCTCACGGCCGCGCTGGGTACGGCGCGGCGTGCGGCCAGAGCACGGACGGACCGCTCCAGCCGATGAGCACCAGCGGGTCGAGGTAGCGATCGAAGGCCGCGTCCCCCACCCGCCAGCCGTCGGGCTCCCGCACGCCCCAGTGCACGCACGCGCGCGTGCAGTGGGGTGGCGCCCCGGCCAGTCGCCCCACCGGGTCGCCCGCGGCGACGACGGCCCCCACGACGACATCCGACTCCACCGGCTCGAGCGAGCTGCGGGTCCCGTCCTCGTGCTCGAGGGTCAGCACGGGGCGGTCGACCACGACCCCGGCGAACACGACCCGGCCCGCCGCCGGTGCTCGGATCGCTGCGCCGGACGGCACGGCGAGGTCCACGCCCCGGTGCCCCCGACCCCACGGTCGCTCCGGCGCGACGAACGCGCGGAGCACATCACCCGGTGCGGCGCCGGCCACGGGCGCGTGCCACGCGACCGGCGCGGCCGTCGATCCCGGACCTGCCGGGGACGCCGCGACAAGCAGCCGCGCGTCGCGCCCCGACGGTGCGGACGAGGCCCGCGGCACGGGGTCGAGGCCGCCCACCCCCAGGGCGAGGAGGAGCCAGGCGAGCAGGGCCGCCGCGACGCACCCCGCGATGTGCGGGCGCGGGAGCTGACGGGGGAGGCGGGTGCGAGGGGTCATGGCGTCAGCCTGACGTCCCGGGCGGCCGCGCGGCGGGCCCGCAGTCCGATCGTGGAGAGCGCCCGCCGCACCGGCCCCTGTGCAGGAGTCGGCGATGGGAGCGGTCGCCCACCTGGGGTAGGATTCACCTCAGCGGTGTCCTGTGACCGGCCCTGTGCTGTGCCCCGGACGCCGACTCCGCGCATCGCGGTGGGTCGCTCCAGCGGCCCAGCCCCCACGCTCGGTCCCGCCCCCGCCGTCCTCCTGGAGAGGACGTCGGCGCGGGTGCTCGTGGGGCCCGGCAGCCCGCCGTCGTGATGCCAGGGGCCGCCCGACCGGGCCGGCCGCCAACCGTCAAGAAATCGACCGGCAGACCGCCCGCGCGTGAAGTGCGGGGTGCCACGGCTGCCACAGAAGGGAACGTCATGCCCGTCGTGACCATGCGCCAGCTCCTCGACTCCGGTGTCCACTTCGGCCACCAGACCCGCCGCTGGAACCCCAAGATGAAGCGCTTCATCTTCACCGAGCGCAACGGCATCTACATCATCGACCTCCAGCAGTCGCTGTCCTACATCGACCGCGCCTACGAGTTCGTCAAGGAGACCGTCGCCCACGGCGGCACCATCCTGTTCGTCGGCACCAAGAAGCAGGCCCAGGAGGCCATCGCGGAGCAGGCCGGCCGCGTGGGCATGCCCTACGTGAACCACCGCTGGCTCGGCGGCATGCTGACCAACTTCTCCACCGTCTCCAAGCGCGTGCAGCGCATGAAGGAGCTCGAGGAGATCGACTTCGAGGACGTGGCCGGCTCGCAGTTCACCAAGAAGGAGCTGCTGCTGCTCAACCGTGAGCTCGAGAAGCTGCAGGCCAACCTCGGCGGCATCCGCAACATGGCCAAGACCCCCTCCGCCGTGTGGGTCGTGGACACCAAGAAGGAGCACCTGGCCGTCGACGAGGCCCAGAAGCTCGGCATCCCGGTCGTCGCCATCCTGGACACCAACTGCGATCCGGACGAGGTCGCCTACCCGATCCCGGGCAACGACGACGCCATCCGCTCCGTGAACCTGCTGACCCGCGTGGTCGCGGACGCCGTCGCCGAGGGCCTGATCGCCCGCCAGGGCGGCAAGTCCGGCCAGGCGGCCGCCGAGCCGATGGCCGAGTGGGAGCGCGAGCTGCTCGAGCAGCACAACGCCCAGCAGGCTGAGCAGGCCGAGGGCCCCGCCGCCGAGGCGCCGGCCGAGCAGGCCGAGGCCCCCGCCGCCGAGGCCGCCCCGCAGGGCGAGTGATCCCGGCCGGCCCGTCGGCCCGGCCCCACCCGGCCGGGCCGACGGACCGGTTCAGACCCCGAACATCCCGCACAACCCACACCACGGGAAGGACCGAACGAGCATGGCGAACTACACCGCTGCTGACATCAAGGCCCTGCGCGAGCGCACCGGCGCCGGCATGATGGACGTGAAGAAGGCTCTGGACGAGGCCGACGGCGACGCCGAGAAGGCCATCGAGATCATCCGCGTGAAGGGCCTCAAGGGCGCCACCAAGCGCGAGGGCCGCTCCGCCGCCGAGGGCCTCGTGGCCGCGACCGTCGAGAACGGCGTCGGCGTCATGATCGAGCTCAACTGCGAGACCGACTTCGTGGCCAAGGCCGACAAGTTCATCGCCCTGGGCGACGTGGTGCTGCGCGCCGCCGTCGCCTCCGGCGCCACCGACGTCGACGGCCTGCTGGCCTCCGACCACGAGGGCCGCACCCTGGGCGACTACGTGACCGAGGAGGGCGCCCTGCTGGGCGAGAAGGTGGCCGTGCGCCGCCTGGCCCGCGTGGAGGGCGCCTTCGTGGACGCCTACCTGCACAAGACCTCCAAGGACCTGCCGGCCCAGGTGGGCGTGCTCCTCGCCGTGGACGCCGACTCCGCCGAGGCCAAGGCTGCCGCGCACGACATCGCCGTGCACACCGCGGCCTATTCGCCCACGTACCTCACCCGTGAGGACGTGCCGGCCGAGACCGTCGAGAACGAGCGTCGCATCGCCGATGAGACCGCCCGTGCCGAGGGCAAGCCGGAGCAGGCCCTGCCGAAGATCGTGGAGGGCCGCCTGACCGGCTTCTTCAAGGAGATCGTGCTCGTGGACCAGCCGTTCGCGAAGGACCCGAAGCAGACCGTCGGCAAGGTCGCCTCCGACGCCGGCACCAACGTCACCGGGTTCGCCCGCTTCCGCGTCGGCAACTGACCGCCGCACCCGGACCGGCCGCTCCCGGTCCACGCCCCGCGGGGGCGTAGGATCGGGAGCGACCCGAGGTCCACTCCGGCGCCGGACGGCGCCGACGACCACCGCATGACGGGGTGGCCGCCCCGACCGGGCGGCCACCCCGTCCGCGTGTCCGCCCCCGGACGGCCGTCCCCGGCCCGACCCCCACCGACCAGGAGATGCTTCCCATGGAGACGAACCGCGCCCCCGAGGACCCGACCACCGCCCACGCCCCGCAGACCTCGGACGACACCGGCCGCCGTCGCGTGCTCCTGAAGCTCTCGGGCGAGGTGTTCGGCGGCGGCAAGATCGGCGTGGACCCGGAGACCGTCCGCGGCATCGCCGAGCAGATCGCCGCCGCGGCGGACCAGGTGGAGATCGCGATCGTCGTCGGCGGCGGCAACTTCTTCCGTGGCGCGGAGCTGTCCGAGAACGGGATGGACCGCCGCCGGGCCGACTACATGGGCATGCTCGGCACCGTGATGAACTGCCTGGCCCTGCAGGACTTCCTCATCCAGGCCGGGGTCACCACGCGCGTGCAGTCCGCCATCCACATGGAGCAGGTGGCCGAGTCCTACATCCCTCTGCGCGCCATCCGCCACATGCAGAAGGGTCGCGTCGTGATCTTCGGCGCCGGCACCGGCCTGCCCTACTTCTCCACGGACACCGTGGCGGCCCAGCGCGCCCTCGAGGTCGGGGCGGACGAGGTCCTGATGGCCAAGTCCGGCGTGGACGGCGTCTACACCGCGGACCCCAAGAAGGACCCCACCGCCGAGCGCCTCACGCACCTGACCTACGACGAGGCGCTGCTGCGGAACATCCGCGTGATGGACCTGACCGCCATGACCATGTGCAAGGACAACGACCTGGACATGCGCGTGTTCGGCATGGAGGGCCCGGGCAACGTGACCCGCGCCCTGCTCGGCGAGCCGATCGGCACCACCGTCACCGTCTGAGGCCCGCCGCGTAGGATGGCGGCAGACCTGATCCACCACATCGAGGAGACACCGTGATCCAGGAGACCCTGCAGTCCGCCGAAGAGCAGATGGACCGCACCATCGAGGCCACGCGTGAGGACTTCGCCTCCGTGCGCACCGGCCGCGCCAACCCGGGCCTCTACTCCAAGGTGATGGTCGACTACTACGGCTCGTTCACCCCGCTGCAGCAGCTGGCGTCCTTCACCACCACGGACGCCCGCACGCTGCTCATCACGCCGTTCGACCAGTCGGCCCTGCGCAACATCGAGAAGGCGCTGTCCGAGTCCGAGGTCGGCGCGAACCCGTCCAACGACGGCAAGGTCATCCGCATCGTGATGCCGGAGCTGACCGCGGAGCGCCGCAAGGAGTACGTGAAGCTGGTCAAGTCCAAGGCCGAGGAGCACAAGATCTCCGTGCGCAACGCCCGCCGCAAGGCCAAGGAGGCCATGGACAAGGCCGTCAAGGACGGCGAGGTCGGCGAGGACGAGGGCGCCCGCGGCGAGAAGGAGCTGGACGCGCTCACCAAGCGCCACGTCGAGCTCATCGACGAGATGGCCAAGAACAAGGAGCAGGAGCTGCTGGAGGTCTGATCCTCCCGCCGTCCGCGCTCGCCCCATGCCCTCCGCCGTGTCCACCTCGCCCGCACCCCCGCGCGGCGGCCGCGACCTCAAGTCCGCCGTCCTCGTGGGGGTGGGGCTGCTGGCGACGGCGCTGGTCGGCCTCCTCTGGCTCGACTGGCTGCTGGTCGTGCTCGTGGTCGCCCTGCTGGTCGGTGCGGTGTCCGAGATCGCGACGGCGGTGCGCGGCATCGGCCTGGACGTGCCGCGGCCCCCGCTCTGGGTGGCCGCGGCGGTCCTGCCGCTCACGGCGTGGCGGTGGGGGGTGCCCGCGCTGTTCGTCGCGCTCGTGGCGTGCCTGGCCCTGGTGGCCGTGTGGACGGCGCTGACGCGCCGGCGCCCGGCGGGCCAGTTCATGCTCGCGGGCGTGTTCATCGTGCTGTGGGCGCCGTTCCTGCTCTCCTTCGCCGTGGCGCTCCTGGACGAGCCGCTGGGGCACCTCATGGTGGCGATCCTGCTGCTGATGGTGGTCTCCAACGACACGTTCGGCTACATCGTTGGCTACCGCCTCGGCCGCACCCCGATCGCCCCGCGCATCAGCCCCAAGAAGTCCTGGGAGGGCCTGGCCGGCTCCCTGGCGGGCTCGGTGCTGGTGGGCGTCGTCGCCGTCCCCCTGCTGGTCGGCCAGCCGTGGTGGATCGGCGCCGTCCTCGGCGTGACCACCGTCGCCGCCGCCACCTCGGGGGACTTCTCCGAGTCCATGGTCAAGCGTGAGCTCGGCATCAAGGACATGTCCTCCGCCCTGCCCGGCCACGGCGGCGTGATGGACCGCCTGGACTCCCTCGTGTTCGCCTCGCCGGTGGCCTACACCGTGCTGGCGCTGCCTCTGACCTGATCCACCCCTCGACCCGGCACGGCCGGGACCCGCACCGCAGGAGACGCCCATGACCCCCCGCACCACCCCGGACGCCGAGCCGGTCTTCCAGCTCGTCGAGCAGGACGAGATCGGCTACGAGACCACCCACGTGGACGCCTTCATGGCGCGTGCCCGTGAGGCGCGCGACGGCGGTGCCCCGCTGACGGCGGAGGAGGTGCGCCAGGCCCGCTTCGCGACCGTCAACGGCGGCTACGCCACGGACGAGGTGGACGACGAGCTGGACCGTCTGGAGGAGGAGCTGGCCGCCGCCGAGCGTCAGGCCTTCGTCACCGAGCGCGGGGACGAGGACTGGGCCGCGGACCTCGAGGAACGCGTGGCCGAGCTCGTGGCCCGCGCCGACCGGGCCCCGGCGGAGCGCTTCCGCCGCCCCTCCCGCGCGGACGCCGTGAGCTACGACGTGGACCAGGTGGACGCGCTCGTGGACCGCCTGCGCGTCACCCTGGCCGGTGGGGAGGGCTCGACGGATCCCGACGCCGAGGGCGGGCTGACCGCGGACGACGTGCGCCGCGCGTCGTTCGGCGAGGCCGAGGGTGCCGCCGGCTACGAGGAGGGCCAGGTCGACGCCTACCTCGACGCCGCCGTCGACGTGCTGCTGCGCCGCGCCTGACACCCGGCCCTCGCGCGGCGGCCCCGGGCAGAGTGGCGCAGATCACACGAAAGTGATTACAATCACACCACCGAGACGCCGCGCGCTCCACCCCTGCTCGCGCATGCGTACAACTCCCTCGCCCCGCACCGTGGGCGTCGATCGGAAGGCAGTGCAGTGACCCTCGTGGACCACACCCGTCCCACCGGCGGACAGTCTGCCGGCTCCCCGCCCCCGGCGGGCCCGGCCGAAGCCGTGGCGCTCCAGGTGCTCGACGCGGAGGGCCGCCGCTGTCCGCAGCCGGAGCTCGACCCGTGGATCGAGGACGTCGACGCCGACGCCCTCGCCGCGCTGTACCGCCAGATGGCCGTCGTCCGGCGCCTCGACGTCGAGGCCACGCACCTGCAGCGTCAGGGCGAGCTGGCCCTGTGGCCCCCGCTGCTGGGCCAGGAGGCCGCCCAGGTGGGCTCCGCCGTCGCGCTGCGCCCGGACGACTTCGTCTTCCCGTCCTACCGCGAGAACGGCGTGGCCCTGCTCCGCGGCGTCCCCGCGCTGGACCTGCTGCGGGTGTGGCGCGGCTCCACGTTCTCGAGCTGGGACCCGAACGAGACGCGGGTGGCCACCCAGCAGATCATCATTGGCGCGCAGGCCCTGCACGCCGTCGGCTACGCGATGGGCGTCCAGCGGGACCAGGCGGACGTCGCCACGATCGTCTACTTCGGCGACGGCGCCACGAGCCAGGGCGACGTCAACGAGGCCATGATCTTCAGCGCCTCCTACCAGGCGCCCGTGGTGTTCTTCTGCCAGAACAACCACTGGGCCATCTCCGAGCCCGTGCGCCTGCAGACCCGCCGCAGCATCGCGGACCGCCCGTGGGGCTTCGGCATCCCGTCGATGCGCGTGGACGGCAACGACGTCCTGGCCGTGCTCGCCGCGACCCGCGCCGCCGTCGAGCGCGCGGCCGACGGGGGAGGGCCCACCTTCATCGAGGCCGTCACCTACCGCATGGGTCCGCACACCACCGCGGACGACCCCACCCGCTACCGGGACGACGCCGAGCTCGAGGCCTGGAAGGCCCGTGACCCGCTGACCCGCGTGGAGGCGCACCTGCGCACCCTCGACGTGGACGTGGACGCCGTGCTCGCACAGGCCCAGGCCGAGGCCGACGAGCTGGCGGCCGAGGTCCGCCGCGCCCTCGAGGCGCTCGAGGAGGACGGCGCGGACAAGCTCTTCGACGAGATCTACGCGGAGCCCCACCAGGAGCTCGAGCGGCAGCGCCGCGAGCACGCCCTCTACCTGCAGCAGTTCGACGACGAGGAGGCGGGCGCGTGAGCGAGCGCATGACCTTCGGCCGTGCGATCAACCGCGGCCTGCACCGTGCCCTGGCCGACGACCCCAAGGTCCTGCTCATGGGCGAGGACATCGGCGCCCTCGGCGGCGTGTTCCGCATCACCGACGGCCTGCAGGCCGAGTTCGGCGAGGACCGGGTGCTCGACACCCCGCTGGCCGAGTCCGGCATCGTGGGCACGGCCATCGGCCTGGCGATGCGCGGCTACCGGCCCGTCGTCGAGATCCAGTTCGATGGCTTCGTGTACCCGGCGTTCGACCAGATCGTGGCGAACCTGGCCAAGCTGCGCGCCCGCACCCGCGGCGCCGTGCCGATGCCGGTGACCATCCGTATCCCCTTTGGGGGCGGCATCGGCTCCCCGGAGCACCACTCCGAGTCGCCCGAGGCCTACTTCCTGCACACCGCGGGCCTGCGCGTGGTCTCCCCGTCCTCCCCGCAGGAGGGGTACGACCTCATCCGCGCCGCGATCGCCTCGGAGGACCCGGTGGTCTACCTCGAGCCCAAGCGTCGCTACCACGACAAGGGCGACGTGGACCTGGACGTCGCGATCCCGCCGATGAGCCCCGCCCGCATCCTGCGCGAGGGCCGTGACGCCACGCTCGTGGCCTATGGTCCGCTCGTGAAGACCGCCCTGCAGGCGGCCGAGGTGGCGGCCGAGGAGGGCGTCGAGGTCGAGGTGGTCGACCTGCGCAGCCTGTCCCCGCTGGACACCGGCCTGGTCGAGTCCTCGGTGCGGCGCACCGGCCGGCTCGTCGTGGCGCACGAGGCGTCCCGCACCGGCGGCCTCGGCGCCGAGCTCGTGGCCACGGTGGCCGAGCGCGCGTTCCACTGGCTCGAGGCCCCGCCGGTGCGCGTCACCGGCATGGACGTGCCCTACCCGCCGTCCAAGCTCGAGCACCTGCACCTGCCGGACCTCGACCGCATCCTCGATGGCCTGGACCGTGCTCTGGGCCGGCCGAATTCGCTGGACTCCGTGGACGCGTTCGCCGCCCCCGAGACCGCCGAGCAGTTCCTCGCCGCCCAGAACGCCGGGGAGGAGACCCGATGAGCCAGAAGACCTTCCGCCTGCCCGACCTCGGCGAGGGCCTGACCGAGTCCGAGATCGTGACGTGGCGCGTGGCCGAGGGCGACGCGGTGACCGTGAACCAGGTGCTCGCCGACGTCGAGACGGCCAAGGCCGTGGTCGAGGTCTCGAGCCCGTTCGCGGGCGTCGTCGCGGCCCTGCACGGCGCCGAGGGCGAGACCCTCGAGGTCGGCGCGCCCCTGGTGACCTTCACCCTCGAGGGCGCCGAGCCCGACGTCGGCGGGCCCGCCGAGGGTAACGGCCGCGTGCCCACCCTCGTGGGCTACGGCGCCGCGCCGGACACCGGCAAGCCCGGCCGCCGTGCTCGGCGCGGCTCCGCGGCCCCGGCGACGTCGGCCGCCCCGGCGGGTGAGCCCGCCCGCGGACAGGCGCCGTCCACGTCGGAGGCGGCCCCGGCCGGCGCCGGGCGCCCGCAGCCCGAGGCCGCCGAGCCGGAGCGCGCGGACGCGGCCCCCGAGGCGGCGCCGGGCGAGCGACCCCGGTGCACTCCGCCCGTGCGCCTGTACGCGCGCCGCGCGGGCGTGGATCTGGAGCAGGTCACCGGCACCGGTGCGGGCGGGGTCATCACCCGCGCGGACGTCGAGGCGTTCCTGGCCGGGGGCGGGCAGCCCGCGGCCGCGGCGACGCCGCCCCAGTCCGGCGCAGAGCCGGCTGCGACCGGGGGCGTCCGCACCCTGGGCGGCCGCCCGCGCACGGAGGCCGTGCCGGTCAAGGGCGTGCGCAAGGCGACCGCGGCGGCCATGGTGCAGTCCGCGTTCACCGCCCCGCACGTGACCGAGTTCCTGCAGGTGGACGTCACCGAGACCATGGAGCTGCTCGCCGAGCTCAAGGCCTCCCGCGAGTTCCGGGACGTCAAGCTCACGCCCATGACGCTCGCCGCCAAGGCGTGCCTCGTGGCGATGGAGCGCACCCCGGACGTCAACGCCCGGTGGGACGAGGCCGCCGGCACGATCGTGCGGCAGAACTTCGTCAACCTCGGCTTCGCCGCCGCCACCCCCCGCGGCCTGATGGTGCCGAACGTCAAGGACGCCCAGGCGATGAGCCTGAGGGAACTGGCCGACGCCATCCGCGATCTCACGGGCCTGGCCCGCGACGGGCGGCTGTCCCCGGCGGACCTGGCCGGCGGCACCTTCACGCTCACGAACGTCGGGGTGTTCGGCGTGGACGCGGGCACCCCGATCATCAACCCGGGCGAGGGGGCGATCATCGCGATCGGCCAGGTCCGGAGGATGCCGTGGGAGCACCGCGGCGAAATCGCCCTGCGGGACGTCATGACGCTGTCCCTCTCGTTCGACCACCGCTTCGTGGACGGCGAGCAGGGCTCGCGCTTCCTCGCGGACGTCGGCGCGATCCTGCGCCGCCCGGGCCTGACCCTGACCATGGTCTGACGGTCCCGGACGCGCCGCGGCCCCGCCACCCGGGCACCGGGAGGCGGGGCCGTCGTCGTGGGAGGCCGGCGCGGCGGGGGCTGCGAAGCGCGCTCAGTCGGCGGCGGGCAGCTCCATCACGAGCTCGGTGATGACCTCGGCACGGGCGTTGGAGAAGACCTTCTCCTCGCCGACGGTCTCGAAGCCGCGACGGGAGAGCACTTTCACGGAGCCCACGTTGTCCTCGGGGACGTGCGCCCGCAGCGGGCGGGCGGGGTGCTCCTCGAGGAACCGGTCCACGGCCGCGGTCGTCAGGCCCAGGCCCCAGTAGTCCTGTGCGGTCCAGAAGGACAGCTCGCCCACGCCGTCCTGCTGGGTGCACACGAGGGCGCCCACGGCGCGGCCCTCGTGCTCGATGGTCCGCACGATGGTGTCCTCGTCCCCGAGCAGGTGGGCCCAGTGGTAGTCGAAGACGCCGCGGTCCCGGGGGTTGCGGGGGGCGAAGGCGGACATCAGGTTGGCCTGCTCGTCCTGCTGGTGGAGGAAGAACTCGTCCAGATCCTCGGGTCGGACGTCACGAAGAAGCACGGCGGTGGACCTCTCGGGGCGGGGTTCGACGGCGTCCGCCGTCACGGTACCGGCCACCGTATCACCGGGCACGACGCCGGCCCGCCGGGCCGGTGCCGCCCGCTCAGTCCTCGCCGGGCAGCGGTCCGGGGGCCGTGGCCGCGGCCCAGGCCATGGCCGCGAGGGTCGCGCGGCGGGCCGCGCGATCGGCCGCGGTGCGCCGCACGGAGCGGGGGGTGGAGTTGAGCAGGCCCAGCACGGCCTGGGCGCGGAACACGGCGGTGGCCCGGTCCTCGTGGGGGTGGACGACCTGCAGCTGGCGCGCCCACACGTCGATGTAGGCGCGCTGGGTGCGCGTGATGGCCGTGCGCGCCCCGTCGGGCAGGGCGGACATGTCGCGGTCCTGCACGCGGATCACGTCGCGCTGGGCGAGGGCGAAGTCCGCCTGGAAACCGATGAGGGCCCGCAGGGTCTCCGGCCCCGGCGCGTGCTGCGCCTCGGCGGCCAGCCCGCCGTCGAGCAGGTCCTGTGAGGCCGTGTCGAGGATGGCCGTGAGCACGGCCGCCTTGCCGGCGAAGTGGCGGTAGATGGCGGGTCCGCTGATCCCGACGGCGGCGCCGATGTCCTCGAGGCGGACCGCGTCGAAGCCCCGGGCCGCGAACAGTCGCGCCGCGGCCGCGAGCAGGTCCACCCGACGTCGGGCCTTGGCGGCCTCCCGGGCGGTCGGCGGGGTCGCCGGGGCGGCGGGGGACGCGGGATCGGCGGCGGGCATGGGATCCACTGTAGGACGGGACGAGGCGCGCCGGGCACGCGGTCGACGTCGGTGACGATCGTCACTACACTGAGGCCCAGTTCAGTTAGTCGTCATTCACTGAAGGGGGTCTCATGACCGCCAGCACCCCGGCCCCGGCCGCGCAGGCCGCGCCCACCGTGGCCGAGCGCAACGCGGCCGGCCATGCCCGGCTCGAGCAGGAGCTCGCCGACCTCGTCGCCCGCACGTCGCTCGGCGGGCCCGAGCGCTCGCGTGAGCGCCACACCGGCCGCGGCAAGCTGCTGGTGCGGGACCGCATCGACGCGCTGCTCGACGAGGGCTCGCCCTTCCTCGAGGTCGGCGCGCTGGCCGCGCACGGCCTGTACGACGGGGACAGCCCCGCCGCCGGCGTCGTGGCGGGCATCGGCCTGGTCCACGGCCGCCTCGTGATGGTCGTCGGCAACGACGCCACCGTGAAGGGCGGCACCTACTACCCCATGACGGTGAAGAAGCACCTGCGGGCCCAGGAGATCGCCCTGGAGAACCGCCTGCCGTGCATCTACCTCGTGGACTCCGGCGGCGCGTTCCTGCCCCGCCAGGACGAGGTCTTCCCGGACCGCGAGCACTTCGGCCGCATCTTCCGGAACCAGGCGCTGCTCTCCTCGCAGCGCATCCCGCAGCTGGCCGCGGTGTGCGGCTCCTCCACGGCGGGCGGCGCGTACGTGCCGGCCATGTCGGACGAGACCGTGATCGTGCGCGAGCAGGGCACCATCTTCCTCGGCGGCCCCCCGCTCGTGAAGGCCGCGATCGGGGAGGACGTCTCGCCCGAGGACCTCGGCGGCGGCCGGCTGCACGCCGAGCGCTCCGGCGTCGCGGACCACCTGGCGGACGACGACCTGCACGCCATGCAGATCCTCCGGGACATCGTGGCCACCCTGCCTCCGGCCGAGGCGCCGGCCTGGGAGGTCGTCCCCGCCGCGGAGCCCGCCAAGTACCCGGCCGAACTGACCAGCGTCGTGCCCGTGGATGTGAACACCCCCTACGACGTGCACGAGGTGATCGACCGCCTCGTGGACGGCGGCTCCGTCCACGAGTTCAAGCCCCTCTACGGCACCACCCTGGTCACCGCGTTCGCGCGGATCGACGGCCACCCCGTGGGCGTCCTCGCCAACAACGGCATCCTGTTCGGAGACTCCGCCCGCAAGGGCGCGCACTTCATCGAACTGTGCGACCAGCGCGGCATCCCGCTGCTGTTCCTGCAGAACATCTCCGGCTTCATGGTGGGCCGGGACGCGGAGGCCGGCGGCATCGCGCGCGACGGCGCCAAGATGGTCACCGCCGTCGCCACCGCCCGCGTGCCCAAGCTGACCGTGGTGATCGGCGGCTCGTTCGGCGCCGGCAACTACGCGATGTGCGGCCGCGCCTACTCACCCCGCTTCCTGTGGATGTGGCCGAATGCGCGCATCTCCGTGATGGGCGGTCCGCAGGCCTCCTCCGTGCTCACGCAGATCAAGCAGGACCAGCGGGCCGCCGCGGGGGAGGAGCCGATGTCCCCCGAGGAGGTCGAGGCCTTCCAGGCGCCGGTCCGCCGGCAGTACGAGGACCAGGGCAGCCCCCTGTACTCCACCGCCCGCCTCTGGGACGACGGTGTGATCACCCCCGGCCAGACCCGCCGGGTGCTCTCCCTGGCCCTCGACGTCATCTCCCGTTCCCCGCTGCCGGACTCCCGGTTCGGCCTGTTCCGCATGTGAGGCACCCGTGATCGAGAACCACGCCCAGGGGACGCCCCTGTTCGACACCGTGCTGGTGGCCAACCGCGGCGAGATCGCCGTGCGCGTCATCCGCACCCTGCGCCGCCTCGGCATCCGCTCGGTGGCCGTGTACTCCGACGCCGACGCCGACGCGCGGCACGTCCGCGAGGCGGACACGGCAGTCCGCCTCGGCCCGGCCCCGGCCCGCGAGTCGTACCTGGACATCGACGCCGTCGTCGACGCTGCGCGCCGCACCGGCGCGCAGGCCGTGCACCCCGGCTACGGCTTCCTGTCCGAGAACGCCGACTTCGCCCGCGCACTGGACGCGGCAGGCATCGTGTTCGTGGGCCCTCCCGTGGGCTCGCTCGACGCGATGGCGGACAAGATCCGCGCGAAGGAGACCGTGGCCGCGTACGACGTGCCGGTGGTCCCCGGCATCCAGGACCCCACGCTCACCGACGAGCAGATCACCGCCGAGGCCGAGCGCGTCGGCTTCCCGCTGCTGATCAAGCCCTCCGCGGGCGGCGGCGGCAAGGGCATGGTGGCCGTGCGCGCCGCCGAGGAGCTGCCCGGCGCCCTCGCCTCCGCCCGGCGCACCGCGCGCTCGGCGTTCGGCGACGACACGCTGCTGCTCGAGCGGCTCATCACCGCGCCCCGGCACATCGAGGTGCAGGTGTTCGCGGACGCCCACGGCGCCACCGTGCACCTGGGTGAGCGCGAGTGCTCCCTGCAGCGCCGCCACCAGAAGGTGATCGAGGAGGCCCCCGCGCCCCTGCTGACCGGGCTGGCGCACGGGGCCGAGCTCCGCGAGCGCCTGGGCCGGGCCGCCGTGGACGCGGCCGTGTCCGTGGGCTACCGCGGTGCCGGCACTGTCGAGTTCCTCGTCTCGGACGAGAACCCGGACGAGTTCTTCTTCATGGAGATGAACACCCGCCTGCAGGTGGAGCACCCGGTCTCCGAGGAGGTCGTCCGGGTGCGCGGACAGCGCCTGGACTTCGTGGAGCTGCAGCTGCGCATCGCCGCGGGGGAGCCGCTCGGCTTCGCCCAGGAGGACGTGAGCCTCGACGGCGCCGCCGTCGAGGCCCGCGTCTACGCGGAGGACCCCGCGAACGGCTTCCTGCCCTCCACCGGGCCGGTGCTGCGCTGGCGCGAGCCCGCCGGCGAGGGCGTCCGCGTCGACACGCTCCTGCTGCCCTCGCAGGGCGAGGAGCGTGCGTTCGGCTCTGTCCTGACGATCCGCGACGACGACGGTGCGCTGTGGGAGGGGCTCGCGGCCCCGGACGGTGGGCAGCCCGAGATCACCGGCTTCTACGACCCGATGATCGCCAAGCTCATCGCCCGCGGCGCCGACCGCGCCGAGGCCCTGGACCGGCTCGACGCCGCGCTCGCGGACACCGTGCTGTTCGGCGTCCGCTCCAACCTGGGCTGGCTGCGCGAGCTCGCCGCTCGTGAGGACGTGCGGGCCGGCCGACTCACCACCGAGCTGATCGACGGCCTCGAGGCGTGGACCGCCCCCGCGCTGCCCGAGGATCTCGCCGCCCTCGCGGCCGAGGCCCTGGCCGACGTGTCCGAGGACGCGGCCGCTGCCGAACGCCGCGCGGCCGGCACCGCGTGGGCCCGGGCGGACGGCTGGCGCGGCGCAGGCGCCCCGCAGCCCGGGATGCGCGTCCGGGTCGGGGACGAGGACCGGATCCTCACCGCCCCCGCCGCCGACGCCGAGGTGGACGAGGACGCCGGAGCCCTGGCGGGCGTCAACCTCCTGGCCGGTGACCCGCGGGACCCGCGCTCGGCGTGGCTGCACCGCGACGGCGCCGCGTGGCAGGTCCGCCGCCTCACCCGGGCCGAGGTGGTCGAGGCCGCCCGCGCGGCCGCGGCCGCGCGCCGTGCCCCGGCCGGCGCAGCGTCCCCCGAGGCCCGCACACCCATGCCGGGCACCGTCGTCGCCGTGTCCGTGGCCACCGGGGACACCGTGGCCGCGGGCCAGGAGCTGGCGGTGGTCGAGGCCATGAAGATGGAGCACCCCGTCACGGCCGCCGTCGCCGGCGTCGTGACCGTCCACGTCGCCGAGGGCGACTCCGTGGCCGCGCAGGCGTTGATCGCCGTCGTCGAGCCCGCCGAGCACGCAGCACCCGAAGAGAACGCCTGAGAACAGGAGAGGACCATGAGCACCAAGCACCGCACCCTGCCCGCCCTCGAGGAGGACTACCAGGTCCTCTCCGACACCGTCCGCGAGTTCGCCGACGAGGTCGTGGCCCCGGTCTCCGCCGAGCTGGACGCCCAGCACGAGTTCCCGTACGAGATCGTGGCCCAGATGGGCGAGATGGGCCTGTTCGGCCTGCCGTTCCCCGAGGAGTACGGGGGCATGGGCGGCGACTACTTCGCCCTGGCCCTGGCCCTCGAGCAGCTCGGCCGTGTCAACCAGTCCGTGGCCATCACCCTCGAGGCCGGCGTCTCCCTGGGCGCCATGCCGCTGCTGAAGTTCGGCACCGAGGAGCAGAAGCAGCGCTGGCTGCCGGACCTCGTGGCCGGCACGCACCTGGCCGGCTTCGGCCTCACCGAGCCGGGCGCGGGCTCCGACGCCGGCGGCACCCAGACCACCGCCGCGCTCGAGGACGGCCAGTGGCGCATCAACGGCGCCAAGGAGTTCATCACCAACTCCGGCACGGACATCACCTCGCTCGTCACCGTCACCGCCGTGACCGGCACGGTGGAGGGCAGGACCGGCCACGACGGCCGCCCCGCCAAGGAGATCTCCACGATCCTCGTGCCCGCCGGCACCGAGGGCTTCTCCGTGGCCAAGGCCTACGACAAGGTCGGCTGGAACTCCTCGGACACCCACGCCCTGCACTTCACGGACGCGCGCGTGCCGGAGGAGAACCTGCTGGGCGCGCGCGGCCGCGGCTTCGCCAACTTCCTCGAGATCCTGGACGAGGGCCGCATCGCCATCGCGGCCCTGGCCACCGGCGCGGCCCAGGGCTGCGTGGACGAGTCGGTCGCCTACGCCAAGCAGCGGACCTCGTTCGGCCAGAAGATCGGGCAGTTCCAGGCCGTGTCCTTCAAGATCGCCCGCATGCAGGCCCGCGCGCACGCCGCCCGCCTGGCCTACTACGAGGCCGCCCAGAAGATGCTGGCCGGCAAGCCGTTCAAGACCGAGGCCGCCATGGCCAAGCTGATCGCCGGCGAGGCCGCCATGGACAACGCCCGGGACGCCACCCAGGTGTTCGGCGGCTACGGCTTCATGAACGAGACCCTCGTGGCTCGTCACTACCGCGACTCCAAGATCCTCGAGGTCGGCGAGGGCACCACCGAGGTGCAGCTCATGCTGATCGCCCGCGAGCTGGGCCTCTGACGTGACGGAGCGCGTCGAGATCGAGCAGCGGGGCCGCTACGCGGACGAGCTGGCGGTCGGTCAGGTCTACCTGCACCGGCCCGGCCGCACGCTCACCGAGGCGGACAACGTCCTGTTCACCACCCTCACCATGAACCCGCAGGCCCTGCACCTGGACCACGCGTACGCGGCGGCCCAGCCGTTCGGCCGACCGCTGGTCAACTCGATGCTGACGCTGTCCACCCTGGTGGGCCTCGCCGTCGGTCAGACCACGCAGGGCACGCTCGTGGCCCAGCTCGGCCTGGGGGAGATCGCGTTCCCGAAGCCGGTCTTCCACGGGGACACGCTCTACGGGCGCTCCGAGGTCACCGCGATCCGCGAGTCCTCCTCGCGGCCGGGGCAGCGGATCGTCACGTTCGCGATGACGGGGGAGAACCAGCACGGCGACGTCGTCGTCCGCGCCCAGCGCACGTGCCTGATGTGGACCGCGCCGGCGCACGCGGAGGCCAAGGCGAAGGCCGCCGACGCCGCAGGGACGGGGGAGCCGGCATGAGTGCGCTGACCCTCGGACCGGCCGTCATGTTCACCCCGGCGGACCGCCCCGAGCGGTACGCCACGGCGCTCGAACGCGCGGACGCGGTGATCCTCGACCTCGAGGACGCCGTCACCCCGGAGGCCCGGCCCGCCGCGCGGGACGCCGTTGCGGCGGCCTGGGCAGGGCGGGCGACGGGCGGGGTCGACGGCGGCCCGCTGGACGAGGACCGCGTGGTGGTGCGCGTGAACCCCGCGGGCACCGCGGACCACGACGCCGACCTGGCCATGCTCGCCGGGACGGGCTGGCGCACGCTCATGCTCGCCAAGGCCGAGTCCGCCGCGCAGGTGGACGGGGTCGTCGCCGCCCTCGGACCGCAGACCCGCGTCGTCGCCCTGTGCGAGACCGCGGCCGGGATCCTCGCCGCCGCCGAACTGGCCGCCCACCCGCACGTGGGTGCGCTCATGTGGGGCGCCGAGGACCTCGTGGCGTCGATGGGCGGCAGCTCCTCCCGCACCCCCGAGGGCGCCTACCGCTCCGTGGTCCAGCACGCCCGCGCGACGGTGCTGCTGGCGGCGGCCGCCCACGGCGCGGCCGCATGGGACGCCGTCCACCTGGACCTCGGCGACGAGGCCGGGCTGGCCGCCGAGGCCGAGGACGCCGTCGCCCTGGGCTGCACCGCGACCGTGTGCCTGCACCCGCGCCAGGTGCCCATCGTGCGTTCCGCCTATACGCCCGCGCCGGAGGCCCTCGAGCGCGCCCGGCGCGTCCTCGCCGCGGCCGAGGGCCGGTACGGGGCCTTCGCGCTGGACGGGGCGATGGTCGACGAGGTGGTCCTCGCCCAGGCCCGCGCGGTCCTGCGCCGCGCGGACGCGGCCCGGCCGGCGAGCGCCTGACCGGCTCCTCGGCAGCTCCGCGCCCCGGCGGCCCCGTGCCGTCGGGGCGCGACCGTGTCCGCACGGCTGCGCACCGGGGCTGTCACATCGGCACACGGCCCAGGGGCGCGCTTGACGGCGCACCCCTCCGCCCGTCACAGTGTGGTTGTCATCACAGTGATCTGTCTCACACTGATCCGTCCCACGCACCCCGGAGGGCCCATGTCATCCAGCGAGCCCACGGCGCCGGTCCCCACGGCCGCGCAGTTCCGCGCCGCGCAGCAGTCCGAGGAGTTCATCGAGCTCCGGCGCACCCACCGATCCTTCGCCTTCCCCATGACCGTGGCGTTCTTCGTCTGGTACCTGGTGTTCGTGATCGCCGGCGCGTTCTTCCCCGAGTTCATGGCGATCCGCCTCGGCGGCAACATCACCCTCGGCCTGATCCTCGGTCTGCTCCAGTTCGTCACCACGTTCCTGATCACCTTCGCCTACGTCCGCTACTCGAACCGGACCCTGGACCCCCGCGCCACTGCGCTGCGCGAGCGCCTCGAGCGCGAGTCCGCCGGCGCCCACGAGAACCCGGAGGCCACGCGATGAGCGCTTCGACCCCCCTGCTCCAGGCCGCCGCGCAGACGGTCGGCAACCCCGCCGTGAACATCGGCATCTTCGCGGCGTTCGTCGTGGTCACCCTCGTGATCGTGATCCGCGCGTCCAAGACGAACGCGTCGTCGGCGGACTACTACGCCGGTGGCCGCGGCTTCTCCGGCACCCAGAACGGCACGGCCATCGCGGGTGACTACCTCTCTGCGGCCTCGTTCCTCGGCATCGTGGGCGCGATCGCCCTCTACGGCTACGACGGCTTCCTCTACTCGATCGGCTTCCTCGTCGCCTGGCTCGTCGCCCTGCTGCTCGTGGCCGAGCTGCTGCGCAACACGGGCCGGTTCACCATGGCGGACGTGCTGTCCTTCCGCCTGCAGCAGCGTCCCGTGCGCATCGCGGCCGCCATCGCCACGATGGCCGTCTGCCTCTTCTACCTCCTGGCTCAGATGGCCGGCGCGGGCGCCCTCGTGGCCCTGCTGCTGAACATCACGGACCAGGCGGGGCAGGCCCTGGTGATCATCGTCGTCGGCGTGCTCATGATCGTCTACGTGCTGATCGGCGGCATGAAGGGCACCACCTACGTGCAGATCATCAAGGCGATCCTGCTGATCGCCGGCGCGGGGATCATGACCGTGTGGTCGCTGGCCCTGTTCGGCTTCGACTTCAACGCCTTGCTGGGGGCCGCCGTCGAGTTGAACCCGAAGGGCGAGGCGATCCTCGAGCCGGGCCTGCAGTACGGCGCCAGCGCGCTGACCCGCCTCGACTTCGTGTCCCTGGGCATCGCGCTCGTGCTCGGCACGGCTGGCCTGCCGCACGTGCTCATGCGGTTCTACACGGTGCCCACCGCCAAGGAGGCGCGCAAGTCCGTGGTGTGGGCCATCGTCCTCATCGGCGCGTTCTACCTGTTCACCCTCGTGCTGGGCTACGGCGCCGGCGCACTGATCGGTCCCGAGCGCATCCTGGCCGCGCCCGGCGGGCAGAACTCCGCGGCCCCGCTGCTGGCGTTCGAGCTCGGCGGCTCCATCCTGCTGGGCCTGATCTCGGCGGTCGCGTTCGCCACCATCCTCGCGGTGGTCGCGGGCCTGGCCATCACGGCGGCGGCGTCCTTCGCCCACGACGTGTACGGCTCCGTGATCGCCAAGCACCCGCTCACCCCGCAGGAGGAGGTGCGGATCGGCAAGATCACCGTGGTGGTGATCGGCGTCCTGGCGATCGTCGGCGGCATCGCCGCCCAGGGTCAGAACGTGGCGTTCCTCGTGGCGCTCGCCTTCGCGGTGGCGGCCTCGGCGAACCTGCCGACCATCCTCTACTCCCTGTTCTGGCGGCGCTTCACCACCCGCGGCGCGGTGTGGTCGATGTACGGCGGACTGCTCTCCGCGATCATCCTGATCGTCCTGTCCCCGGTGATGTCCGGGACGCCGACCTCGATGATCCCGGGCGCGGACTTCGCGGTGTTCCCGCTGAAGAACCCGGGCATCGTCTCCATCCCGCTGGCCTTCTTCCTCGGCTGGCTCGGCTCGGTGACCTCGTCGCGCGCCGAGGACCCGGACAAGCAGGCCGAGATGGAGGTCCGCTCCCTCACGGGCATCGGCGCCGAGAAGCCGGTGCAGCACTGATCCGCGGCTGACCCGGTCCCACGGGGGTCGGCGGGGCGGGACGTCGCGGTGCGGCGTCCGTCCGGCCGGCCCCCCGTCCGTGTCCAGGCCCGGCTGGCATCATGGCGGGGTGACGCACGGATCCCTCACCGACTACACGCTGCCCGCCCCCGACCCGGCGGACGACGGCGGCGCCCCGCGCGCCGTCGCCCTGATCGGCTCCACGGGCTCGATCGGCACCCAGGGCCTCGACGTGATCGCCCAGGACCCCGCCCGGCTCCGGGCCGTCGCGCTCGCGGGCGGGGCGAACACGACCCTGCTGGCCGAGCAGGCCGTGCGCTTCGAGGTCGAGGCGGTGGGCTCCGCCGCGGCGGGGGAGGAGGAGCTGCGGGCCGCCCTCGCCGACGCCGCCGCCCGCCTCGGGCGCCCGGCCCCCCGGCCCGTGCTGTTCACCGGTCCGTGCGCCGCCGAGCAGATCGCCGCGTGGCCCGGCGCCGACACCGTGCTGAACGGGATCACGGGCTCGATCGGCCTGCGGCCCACCCTCGCCGCGCTGCACGCCGGTCACCGCCTGGCCCTGGCCAACAAGGAGTCGCTCATCGTCGGCGGGGCCCTCGTGAAGGCCGCCGCGGCACCAGGGCAGCTCGTGCCGGTGGACTCCGAGCACTCCGCGCTCGCGCAGGCGCTGCGCGGCGGCACGGCGGACGAGGTCCGCCGCCTCGTGCTCACGGCCTCGGGCGGGCCGTTCCGGGGCCTGGACCGCGCCGCCCTGCACGCCGTCACGCCCGCCCAGGCCCTCGCCCACCCCACGTGGGACATGGGCCGCGTCGTCACCACCAACTCCGCCTCCCTCGTGAACAAGGCCCTCGAGGTGATCGAGGCCCACCTGCTGTTCGACGTGCCCCTGGACCGGATCGACGTCGTGGTCCACCCGCAGTCCGTGGTGCACTCGATGGTCGAGTTCGTCGACGGGTCCACGCTCGCCCAGGCCTCCCCGCCGGACATGCGCCTGCCCATCGCCCTCGGGCTGTGCTGGCCGCGCCGGGTCCCGGGCGCGGCCCCGGCCTGCGACTGGACGCGGGCGGCCACCTGGACCTTCGAGCCCCTCGATGAGGAGGCCTTCCCCGCCGTGCGGGCCGCGAAGGAGGCGGCGGCCGCCTCGCCCACCCACATGGCCGTGTTCAACGCCGCCAACGAGGAGGCGGTGGACGCCTTCCACGCCGGCGCCCTGCCCTTCGACGGGATCGTGGACACGGTCCGCGCCGTCGTCGCCGACTACGCCCCCGAGGACGTGCTCGCCGCGGCCGGCCACGACCCCGCGGCGCTCACCGTGGACGCCGTGCTCGCCGCCGAGGCCTGGGCGCGCCGTGCGGCGCGGGCCCGCTGGTGACCGTCGTGGAGATCCTCTGGTACGTCGCAGGTGTCCTCGCGGTCGCGTTGGGCCTGGCGGTCTCGATCGCCCTGCACGAGGTCGGCCACCTCGTCCCGGCCAAGCTCTTCGGCGTGCGCGTCACGCAGTACATGATCGGCTTCGGTCCGACGCTCGTCTCGTGGCGTCGCGGTGAGACGGAGTACGGGTTCAAGGCCGTGCCGCTGGGCGGCTACGTCGCGATGATCGGGATGCTGCCCCCGCCGCGGCCCGGGCAGACGCCCCGCACGGCGTCCACGGGCTTCGTCCAGCAGCTGGGCCGCCTGGCCGACGACGCGCGGGCCCAGGCCGCCGAGGAGGTCCGCCCCGGCGACGAGCACCGCCGCTTCCTGGCCCTGCCGGTGTGGAAGCGGGTGGTGATCATGCTCGGCGGGCCGTTCATGAACCTGCTCATCGCCCTCGGCGTGACCGCCCTGCTGGTCACCACGGTGGGCACCTCGCAGCCGAGCACCACCGTCGCCGAGGTCTACCGGTGTGTGGTCACGACGCAGGAGCAGCAGGCCCGCGCCGCCTCCGGCGGGACGGAGGACTGCCGCCCGGGCGATCCCGCCGGGCCCGCCCACGAGGCGGGACTGCGCCCCGGGGACACCGTGCTCGCCTTCGACGGGCGGCCGGTCTCCGACTGGGATGCCCTCTCCGCCGCGATCCGGGACCGCGCCGGACAGCCCACCCGGATCGAGTGGGAACGCGACGGCGAGCGGATGAGCGCCACCCTGACCCCGCGCCTGACGGAACGGCCCGTGACGGACGCGCTGGGCCGGCCCGAGCGGGCCCCGGACGGGACCGTCGCGACCCACGAGGTCGGGTTCATCGGCATGGGCTCCCAGGTCCAGACCGTCCGCGGCACCCCGCTCGACGCCGGCCCGCTCGTGGCCCAGCAGGTGCGGGGCGTCGTCGACGTCGTCCTCGTGCTGCCGCAGCGGCTGTGGGACACCGCCGTCGCCGTGGTGACCCCGGCCGAGCGCGACCCGGACGGCCCGATGTCCGTGGTGGGCGTCGGGCGGATCGCCGGGGAGGCGGCGGCGCTCGAGCAGGCCACGCTGACGGACAAGGCCGCCCTGCTGCTGTCCCTGCTCGCGGGCGTGAACGTGGCGCTCATGGTGTTCAACCTCATCCCGCTGCTCCCGCTCGACGGCGGCCACGTGGCCGGCGCCCTGTGGGAGGCGGTGCGCCGCGGCTGGGCCCGGACCACGGGCCGCCCCGACCCGGGGCCGTTCGACCTGGCCCGCATGCTGCCGCTGACCTACGCGGTGGGCGGGGCGATGCTGCTCATGGGCGTCCTCCTGATCGTGGCGGACATCGTGGAGCCGGTCCGGCTGTTCTGAGCCCGGCCCGTTCGCCGTGGGCGGTCGCCCCGCGCCCCGGGGCGCCCGCGCGCCTAGGATGGACCGGAGAACCCGGCGGCCCCGCGCCGTCGACCCCGAGAACCCATGAGGAGCGCCCCCGTGCCCGTCAGCCTTGGAATGCCGTCCGCCCCGCCGCCCGTGCTGGCCCCGCGCCGCACCACCCGGCAGATCCAGGTGGGCTCGGTGGGCGTCGGCTCGCAGCACCCCGTCTCGGTGCAGTCGATGACCACCACCAAGACGCACGACATCGGCGCGACCCTGCAGCAGATCGCCGAGCTCACGGCCGCCGGCTGCGACATCGTCCGCGTGGCCTGCCCCACGGACAAGGACGCCGAGGCCCTCAAGGTCATCGCCCAGCAGTCCACCATCCCCGTGATCGCGGACATCCACTTCCAGCCGAAATACGTGTTCGCGGCGATCGAGGCCGGCTGCGGCGCCGTGCGCGTGAACCCGGGCAACATCAAGAAGTTCGACGACAAGGTCAAGGAGATCGCGCAGGCCGCCTCGGACCACGGCACCTCCATCCGCATCGGCGTCAACGCCGGCTCCCTGGATCCGCGCCTGCTGAAGAAGTACGGCAAGGCCACCCCGGAGGCCCTCGTCGAGTCCGCCGTCTGGGAGGCCTCCCTCTTCGAGGAGCACGGCTTCAAGGACTTCAAGATCTCCGTCAAGCACAACGACCCGGTGATCATGGCCCGCGCCTACGAGCTGCTCGCCGAGCAGGGTGACTGGCCGCTGCACCTCGGGGTCACCGAGGCCGGCCCGGCCTTCCAGGGCACCATCAAGTCCGCCACCGCCTTCGGCTACCTGCTCGGCCAGGGCATCGGCGACACCATCCGCGTCTCCCTCTCCGCGCCGCCCGTCGAGGAGGTCAAGGTGGGCCTGCAGATCCTGCAGTCCCTGAACCTGCGCGAGCGCAAGCTCGAGATCGTCTCCTGCCCCTCGTGCGGCCGCGCCCAGGTGGACGTGTACACGCTGGCCGAGCAGGTCACCGAGGGCCTCCAGGACCTCGAGGTCCCGCTGCGGGTGGCCGTCATGGGCTGCGTCGTCAACGGGCCGGGCGAGGCCCGCGAGGCCGACCTCGGCGTCGCCTCCGGCAACGGCAAGGGCCAGATCTTCGTCAAGGGCGAGGTCATCCGCACCGTGCCCGAGGATCAGATCGTGGAGACCCTCATCGAGGAGGCCAACCGGATCGCCGGTGAGATGGACCTGGGGGAGGACGGCGGTGACCAGGCTGCCGCCGGTGCCCCGGTGGTCTCCGTCCACTGACCGGGAGGTCCGGGCCGCCACGGGAGACCGCGTCCGCCTGCTGACCGACGCGGACACCGCCGCGCTCGCGGCCCTGTCCGCCCGCGCCCCCGTGTCCAACGTGTTCGTGGACTCCCTGCTCGAGGCGGGCCGCCTGGCCGGCCCGCGCGGGGGAGCGGCGGGCACCCTGTTCCTCGGGATCGACGACGACGCCCCGGGCGCCGGGGGGCTGCGCGCGGCCGTCTGGATCGGCTCGAACGTGGTGCCGGTCGCCGCGTCCGAGGCCCCGGACGCGGGCTGGGCGCCGGGCGACGCGGAGGCGCTCGGCGCGGCGACCGCCGCGCTGCGCCGCCGGTATGGGTCGATCTACGGCCCGGCCGGTCCCGTGCTGGCCGCCGGCGAGGCCCTCGCCGCCGCGGGCCACCGGTCCCGGTCCGTGCGCGCCGACCAGCCGCTGCTCGTGCTGGGCGCGGCCGGGGGGATCGACCCGAACCCGTACGTGGTGCAGGCGCAGCCACGCGACTTCGCGCGCGTCCTGCCGGCCAGCGCGGCGATGTTCGAGGAGGAGCTCGGCTTCTCCCCGTTCGCCGGCGGCGCGGCCCAGTACCGGGACCGCGTTGAGCGGCTGATCCACGCCGGGCGCGTCTTCATCGACCCGGGCCCGCGCGACGCGGGCGGCCCGCTGCGCTTCAAGGCAGACATCGGGCTGCTTTCCTCCCGGTGCGCCCAGATCCAGGGCGTGTGGATGGCCCCCGCCGCGCGGGGCCGAGGGCTGGCGGCGTCGGCGATGGCCGCCGTCGTGGACTACGTGCGCCTCCAGGCGCCCGTGGTCAGCCTCTATGTCAACGCGTACAACACCCCCGCGCTGCGCACGTACGAGCGCGTGGGGTTCGAGCGGCGCGGCACGTTCGCGACCGTCCTGTACTGACCCGGCGGACCCTGCGCGGGCGATAGGATCGGCGGTCAGGACGCCGGGCACCCCGTGCCGGCGTCGTCCCGTCCCGCGCGCCGCCCCCGACCGCGCGAGCCCGTCCGAGGAGGCCCCGTCATGCCCCTGCGCATGTCCACCCTGTTCCTGCGCACCCTGCGCGACGACCCGGCGGAGGCCGAGGTGGCGAGCCACAGGCTCCTCGTCCGTGCCGGGTACATCCGTCGCGCGGCCCCGGGCATCTACTCGTGGCTGCCGCTGGGCCTGAAGGTGCTGGCCCAGGTGGAGCGGATCGTGCGCGAGGAGATGGACGCGATCGGCGCCCAGGAGGTGCACTTCCCGGCGCTGCTGCCGCGGGAGCCCTACGAGGCCACGGGGCGCTGGGACGAGTACGGCGACGGGCTGTTCCGCCTGCAGGACCGCAGGGGCAACGACTACCTCCTGGCCCCCACGCACGAGGAGATGTTCACGCTCCTGGTGAAGGACCTGTACTCCTCGTACAAGGACCTGCCCGCGTACCTGTACCAGATCCAGACCAAGTACCGGGACGAGGCCCGCCCGCGCGCCGGCCTGCTCCGCGGGCGCGAGTTCATCATGAAGGACTCCTACTCCTTCACGGTGGACGACGCCGGCCTGGACGCCGCGTACGAGGCCCACCGGGCCGCCTACCTGCGGATCTTCGACCGCCTCGGCCTCGAGGTCGTGCCGGTGCGGGCCACCTCCGGTGCGATGGGCGGCTCCCGCTCCGAGGAGTTCCTGCACCCCACCGAGGTGGGCGAGGACACCTTCGTCGAGTCCGACGGCGGCTACCGGGCCAACGTCGAGGCCGTCACCACGGTGGCCCCCGCCCCGCTGGACGAGGCCGCCATGGCGGCCCTGCCCGCCGCCGAGGTCAGGGACACCCCGGTCTCCACCACCATCGCCGCGCTCGTGGACGTCGCCAACCAGGTGGCCCCGCGCGAGGGCGAGCCGTGGACCGCCGCGGACACGCTCAAGTGCGTCGTGGTCACCGCGGTGGTGGACGGCGGTGAGCGCCGCCCGTTCGTCGTGGGCGTGCCCGGCGACCGTGAGGTGGACCTCAAGCGTCTCGAGGCCTCCGTGGGCCCGGCGCTCGGCGTGGTCGGCGAGCCCACGCTCGAGGCCGCGACCGCCGCGGACCTGGCCGCGCACCCCGCCCTGGTCAAGGGCTACATCGGCCCCGCGGCCGCCGACGCGGTCGAGGGCACCCCGGTGCTCGGCGCGGAGGACTCCGTCTCGGGCCTGCCCTTCTTCGTGGACCCGCGCATCGCCCCCGGCACGGCGTGGATCACCGGCGCGAACGCGGACCAGCGCCACGTGTTCGGCCTCGTGGCCGGCCGCGACTTCACGTGGGACGGCGTGCTGGAGGCCACCGCGGTGCGTGAGGGCGACGAGGCCCCCGACGGCTCCGGCCCGCTGCACACCCGCCGCGGCATGGAGATGGGCCACATCTTCCAGCTCGGCCGCAAGTACGCCGAGGCCCTCGACCTGAAGGTCCTCGACGTCCACGGCAAGCAGGTCGTGGTGACCATGGGCTCCTACGGCATCGGCATCACGCGCGCCGTCGCCGCGATCGCCGAGCGCTACCACGACGACAAGGGCCTGGCATGGCCGCGCGCCGTGGCTCCGGCGGACGTGCACGTCGTCGTCGCCACGAAGGGCGAGGACGGCCTCGCCGCCGCCGAGACGCTCGCCGCGGGCCTCGAGGCCGAGGGCCTGACCGTGCTCGTGGACGACCGTCCGAAGGTCAGCCCGGGCGTGAAGTTCAAGGACGCCGAGCTCATCGGCGTGCCCACCGCCGTGGTGATCGGCCGCGGCCTGGCCGACGGCGAGCTCGAGCTCAAGGACCGTGCCACCGGCGAGGCCCGCCCCGTGCCCGTGGACGGGGCCGTCGCGGCCGTGCTCGCGGAGGTGCGCGACGGGCGCTGAGTGGTTCGGCGCCGTCGAGCTGACCGCCGGACTGCTCGTCCTCGTGCTCGTCGCGGGCTTCGCGGCGGGCTGGATCGACGCCGTCGTGGGCGGGGGCGGCCTGCTGCAGCTGCCGGCCCTGCTG
The DNA here is from genome assembly GCF_056173425.1 of Micrococcus sp. 63XJN7_8_ISO-PGPR-S23-253. Taxonomy (NCBI): domain Bacteria; kingdom Bacillati; phylum Actinomycetota; class Actinomycetes; order Micrococcales; family Micrococcaceae; genus Micrococcus; species Micrococcus sp. 63XJN7_8_ISO-PGPR-S23-253. Next base: position 1,655,812 of record NZ_CM149673.1, on the reverse strand, counting down.
CTCGTGCCCGGGCTGAGCCCGATCCAGGCCCTGGCCACCAACAAGCTCGGCTCGGTGTTCGGCACGGCGACGTCGGCGCTCACCTACCGGCGGCGCCTGCGGCAGGACCTGTCCACTGCACTGCCGATGGCCGCCGTCGCCTTCGCGGCGGCCCTGGGCGGGGCCGTGGTCGCCGCGCATCTGCCGGCCGGCGTGATCCGGCCCGTGATCCTGGTGGCGTTGATCGCCGTCGCCGTGTTCACGGCCGTGCGCCCGGGCCTCGGGCAGGTCGCCGGCGTGGGGCCGCGGCGGAGCGCCGCGCTGGTCCGGGCCGTGGCGCTCGGCGCGGCGGTGGGCTTCTACGACGGCGTCCTCGGCCCCGGCACGGGCACGTTCCTCATCCTGGGGCTGGTCCTGCTGCTCAAGTTCGACTTCCTGCACGCCTCGGCACAGGCGAAGGTGGTCAACCTCGCGACCAACCTCGGCGCGCTCGCGTACTTCGTGCCCGCGGGGCACGCGATGCTGGGCCTGGGGCTGCTGCTCGGCGCGGCCAACCTCGTGGGCGGCTACGTGGGGGCCCGCATGGCGATCGCCCGCGGCACCGGCTTCATCCGCGTGGTGTACCTCATGGTGGTGACCGCGCTCATCGTCAAGGTCGGCGCGGACACCCTCGCCCCGCTGCTGCGCTGACCGCGCCCCGTCCGACCCGGTCGGGAGCACTCGGCCCCGCCGTGGGCCGCCGGTAGGCTCGGCCCCGGATCCCGACCCCGGCCCCCGCCCGCGTGACGCGGCGGCCCCGACCCGACGAGTGAGGCACCCCATGGACAGCACCGACCGCCGCGACGACCTCGCCGAGCTGCGCACCCGCGTCGAGGAGGCCCTGGCGGCCGACGACGTGGTGGTGGAGCAGGTGCGCGCCACGGGCACCGCCGAGCACCGCACCGTCGAGGTGGTCCTCGACCGCGCCTCGGGCACCCAGGGCCTGAGCCTGGACGACGTCGCCCGCCTCTCCGGCCGGGTCTCCGCCGTCCTCGACGCCCTGGGCGACCACGTGCCCGGCGTCGGCGCGGGGGAGTACCTGCTCGAGGTCACCACCGCGGGCGTGGACCGCCCGCTCACCGAGCCCCGCCACTTCGCCCGCAACGTCGGCCGTCTCGTCGAGGTCTCGGTCGACGGCGCCGCGCCCGTGACCGCCCGCCTGAAGGACGTGACGGCCGACGACGTCGAGCTGGCCGTGGTGCGCCCGCCCGCGAAGAAGGGCATGAGGGCCAAGGAGCTGCCCGCCGAGCGGGTCGCCCTCGACCGCCTCGGTCCGGCGATCGTGCAGGTAGAGTGGAGCCCCGCTCAGCAGGCCGGCGACGCCGACGCCGCCGCGGGCGAGGACACGGCCGAGCACACGGAGGCATGAGTTGGACATCGACATGAGCGCGCTGCGCATGCTGGAGGCGGAGCGGGAGATCCCGATGGACCGCCTCATCCCCACCATCGAGCAGGCCCTGCTCATGGCGTACCACCGCACCCCGGGGGCCCTGAAGCGCGCCCGCGTGGAGATCGACCGCGCGAGCGGCCACGTCACCGTGTGGGCCACGGAGCTGGACGAGGACGACACGCCCATCGGCGAGTTCGACGACACTCCGAACGGCTTCGGCCGGGTGGCCGCCTCCACGGCGCGCCAGGTGATGATCCAGCGCATGCGCGAGGAGGACGACGACAAGGTCCTCGGCGAGTTCAAGGACAAGGAGGGCGAGCTCGTCTCCGGCGTCATCCAGCAGGGCCTGAACCGCCACATGGTCCAGGTGAACCTCGGCACCCTCGAGGCCGTCCTCCCGCCGCCCGAGCAGGTGCCCGGCGAGGACTACGCCCACGGCCGCCGGATCCGCGCCTACGTGGTCTCCGCGACGCGCGGCGCCAAGGGACCGTCCGTCACGGTGTCCCGCTCGCACCCCGGCCTCGTGCGCAAGCTCTTCGAGCTCGAGGTCCCGGAGATCGCGGACGGCTCGGTCGAGATCACGGCGCTGGCCCGCGAGGCCGGCCACCGCACCAAGATGGCCGTGCGCGCGACCCGCCCCGGGGTGAACGCCAAGGGCGCCTCCATCGGCGAGATGGGCAGCCGCGTGCGCGCCGTCATGACGGAGCTCAACGACGAGAAGATCGACATCATCGACCACGTGGACGACCCCGCCGCGATGATCGCCAACGCCCTCTCGCCCGCCACGACCGTCTCGGTGGAGATCCTCGACGCGGACCAGCACTCGGCCCGCGCCGTGGTGCCGCAGTACCAGCTGTCCCTGGCCATCGGCAAGGAGGGCCAGAACGCCCGCCTCGCGGCCAAGCTCACGGGCTGGCGGATCGACATCGTCGGCGACGGGGTCACCACCTCCGCCCCGGGCCGCTGACCGTCCCCGGGAACAGATCCGGGCCCAAACGCGCTAGGATGGATGAGGTCCTTTCTCGATCCGACGCCCGTGAGGGGTGAACGCATGACGTCTCGGACGGTCGTGCGCACCTGCATCGGATGCCGATCGAGGGCGGACCAGCAAGAGCTGGTGCGCGTCGCCCTGGACTCCTCGACGGAACCCCCATCCGTCGTCTGGGACCCGGAACGACGCCGTCCCGGCCGGGGTGCGTGGCTGCACCCCGGCGAGGACTGCCTCCACCTCGCCCTGCGCCGCCGCGCGTTCGGGCGGGCCTTCCGGTCCGCCGTCGACGCCGACGCGCTGGTCCGCACCGCGGAGGCACCGGCTGACAGACCGACAGATGAAGGCGGGTCAGAGATCTGATGCGTACCCGATGAGCACTGAAGCATGAGTGCCCAGCGATGAACTTCACCCCCTGCTATCAGGCAGGCCGTGGTGCGCGTGCCCTGGTGGCGCGCGCGACGGCCTGGAGCAACGTCAACGGTCCCAGGACGCGCTGAGACGGACAGCCCGAGCGGCTCCGTTCCGGCCCGTGGGGCCAGAACAGGAGAACCGTGGCCAAGGTCCGCGTCCATGAGCTCGCCAAGGAGCTCGGCATCACCTCGAAGGAGGCCTTGAGCACGCTCAAGGACCTCGGCGAGTTCGTCAGCTCGGCTTCGTCCACCATCGAGCCCCCGGTGGTCAAGAAGCTGCGCAACGCCTACCCGGGTGCCGGCAAGTCCGCCGCCAAGCCCGGTTCCACGCCCGCCGCCCCGGCCGCGGGCCGTTCCGCCGCGCCGAAGCCGGCGGCCGCCCCGTCGCCGCGCACCGCGGCCCCCACGTCGAACGCCGGCGCCCCGGCGCCCGGTCCCGCCGCGGGCCGCACCGCCGCGCCCAAGCCGGGCGTCGCCCCGACCCCCGGCCCCGCCGCACCGACGCCGGCCGCCCAGGTCCCGGCCGCCCCGGCCGAGCCGAAGGCCCCGCAGCCGTCGGCCACGCCGGGGTCGGCCGCGCCGAAGCCGGGCGCCGCTGCGCCCAAGCCGGGTGCCTCCGCGCCCAAGCCGGGCGCCCCGCGTCCCGGCAACAACCCGTTCAGCCCCAAGGGCGGTTCCGCCGGGTCTCGTCCGGGCGCCCGCCCGGGCGGCCGTGGCGGTGCTCCGCGCCCGGGCAACAACCCGTTCGCCCCCTCGCAGGGCATGCGCTCCGGTCGCGAGGACCGCGCGCCTCGTCCGGGCGGCCCCCGTCCGCAGGCCGGCGCCGGTGGCCCCCGTCCGGGCGGTCCGCGCCCGGCCGCGGGCGCCGGCGGTCCCCGCCCCGGTGGGCCGCGTCCGAACCCGGGCATGATGCCCAAGCAGATCACCCCGGCCCCGCAGCCGGCCCGCGGCCGTGGCCGTCCGGGCGGCGGCCCCGGCGGCGGTCCGGGTCGTCCCGGCGGCCCGGGCGGCCGTGGCGGTCGAGGCAACGCCCAGGGCGCCTTCGGGCGCGGCGGCGGCCCGCGCAAGGGACGCAAGTCGAAGCGCGCGAAGCGCCAGGAGTTCGAGCAGCAGCACACGCGTGAGATCGGCGGCGTCAAGGTCCCCAAGGGCGACGGCACCACCGTCCTGCGCCTGCGCCGCGGTGCGTCCCTGGCCGACTTCGCCGAGAAGATCCGCGCCGACGTCGCCGACCTGGTGAAGGTGCTCTTCACCCTCGGCGAGATGGCCTCGGCCAACCAGTCCCTCGACGAGGAGACCTTCCAGCTGCTCGGCGACGAGCTGGGCTACAAGGTCCAGATCGTGTCCCCGGAGGACGAGGACAAGGAGCTGCTGGAGGCCTTCGACATCGACCTCGAGGCCGAGGAGGCCAACGAGGACGAGGCCGACCTCGAGCCGCGCCCCGCGGTCGTCACCGTCATGGGCCACGTGGACCACGGCAAGACGCGTCTGCTGGACGCCATCCGCTCCTCGAACGTCATCGAGGGCGAGGCCGGCGGCATCACCCAGCACATCGGCGCCTACCAGGTGCCCGTGGAGCACGAGGGCGAGCAGCGTCGCCTCACCTTCATCGACACCCCGGGTCACGAGGCGTTCACCGCCATGCGTGCCCGCGGTGCGAAGGTCACCGACATCGCCGTGCTGGTGGTGGCGGCCGACGACGGCGTCATGCCGCAGACCGTCGAGGCGCTCAACCACGCCCAGTCGGCCGGCGTGCCGATCGTGGTGGCGGTCAACAAGATCGACAAGGACACCGCCGCCCCGGACAAGATCCGCGGTCAGCTCACCGAGTACGGCCTCGTGCCCGAGGAGTACGGCGGCGACACGATGTTCGTGGACGTCTCCGCGCGCAACAACATCAACATCGACCAGCTGCTCGAGGCGATCCTGCTCACTGCGGACGCCGCCCTCGAGCTCACGGCGAACCCGCACAAGGCCGCCCGCGGCGTGGCCATCGAGGCCAACCTCGACAAGGGCCGCGGCGCCGTCGTCACCGTGCTGGTGCAGACCGGCACGCTGCGCGTGGGCGACACCATGGTGGTGGGCTCCGCCCACGGGCGTGTGCGCGCCATGTTCGACGAGAACGGCAAGGCCGTGGAGGCGGCCGATCCGTCGCGTCCCGTCCAGGTGCTCGGCCTGTCCTCGGTGCCGCGCGCCGGCGACTCGTTCCTCGTCACCGACGACGAGCGCACCGCCCGCCAGATCGCGGAGCGGCGCGAGGCGGCGGACCGCAACGCCCAGCTGGCCAAGCGCCGCAAGCGCATCACCCTGGAGGACTTCGACCAGGCTGTGGCCGAGGGCAAGCTGGACACGCTCAACCTCATCATCAAGGGCGACGCGTCCGGTGCCGTCGAGGCGCTGGAGGACTCGCTGCTCAAGATCGAGGTCGGCGAGGACGAGGTGCAGCTGCGCGTCATCCACCGCGGCGTCGGCGCCATCACGCAGAACGACGTGAACCTGGCGACCGTGGACAACGCCATCATCATCGGCTTCAACGTGCGCCCCGCCGAGCGGGTCGCCGAACTGGCCGACCGCGAGGGCGTGGACATGCGCTTCTACAACGTGATCTACGACGCGATCGACGACATCGAGAACGCGCTCAAGGGCATGCTGAAGCCGGAGTACGAGGAGGTCGAGCTCGGCTCGGCCGAGGTCCGCGAGGTGTTCCGCTCCTCCAAGTGGGGCAACATCGCCGGTTCGCTCGTGCGCTCGGGCCTCATCCGCCGCAACGCCCAGGCTCGCCTGGTGCGCGACGGCGTGGTGGTCTCCGATCACCTCAGGATCGAGTCGCTGCGCCGCTTCAAGGACGACGCCACGGAGGTCCGCGAGGGCTACGAGTGCGGCATCGGCCTGGGCAACTTCAACGACATCAAGGAGGGCGACGTGATCGAGACCTTCGAGATGCAGGAGAAGCCGCGCGTCTGACGGCCGGGGCGGGGGCCCGCACGGGCCCCCGCCTTCCGCGTCCCACCCTCTGAACCATCACCACCGGAAGGAACCGCACCATGGCCGATCCGGCACGCGCCGGCCGCCTGGCCCAGCGCATCAAGGTCCTCGTGGCCGAGGCGCTGCGCCGCGGCGTCAAGGACGACCGCGTGGAGCCCGTCACCGTGACGGAGGTCCGCGTGACCAACGACCTGCAGCACGCCACCGTCTACTACACCGTCCTGGGCGACGAGGCCACGGTGGCCGCCGCCCACGAGGGAATCCAGGACAACCGCGGCATCCTGCGCCGCGAGGTGGGCCGCGGGCTCACCATCCGCCTGGTGCCCACGCTCGAGTTCGTGGCGGACACCGTCCCCGAGGCGGCCGCACACCTGGAGGACGTCCTCCGCGTGGCCAAGGAGCGGGACGCCGAGCTGGCGAAGGCGCGCGAGGGCGCGTCGTACGCCGGTGACGCGGACCCGTACCGCGCCGCGGAGCCGGACGCCGACGCCGACGACGCCCCGCGCGCCTGAGGCCCGCGGCACGGTGAGCGCACGCAGCACCGGGGGACAGGCCCCCGACGCGCCGGGAACGGAGGCGTCGGGGGTCGTCCTCGTGGACAAGCCGCAGGGGTGGACCTCGCACGACGTCGTCGGGCGGGTCCGCCGGCTGGCGGGCACCCGCAAGGTGGGCCACGCCGGCACCCTGGACCCCATGGCCACGGGCCTGCTCGTGGTCGGCGTCAACAAGGCCACGCGCCTGCTGACCGCCATCACGGGCACGGACAAGACGTACACGGCCACGATCCGGCTCGGGCAGTCGACCGTCACGGACGACGCGGAGGGCGAGGTCGTGCAGACCCGGCTGGCCAACGCCGTCACGCCCGAGCGCGTCGCCGAGCAGGTCGCCGCCCTGACGGGCGAGATCCTGCAGGTGCCCTCGGCCGTCTCCGCCGTCAAGGTGGCGGGCCGGCGCGCCTACGATCGCGTCCGCGCGGGAGAGGACGTCACCCTCGACGCCCGCCCCGTCACCGTGCACGAGTTCACGGTGCACGAGCTGCGCCGGCTCGACGGCGGCCGGCTGGTCGACCTCGACGTCACCGTGCGCTGCTCCTCCGGGACCTACATCCGGGCGCTCGCCCGCGACCTGGGCGAGGCCCTCGAGACCGGCGGGCATCTGACGGCGCTGCGCCGCACCGCCGTCGGCCCGTTCGACGTGGCCGACGCGCTCACGCTCGAGGCCCTCGCGGAGCGCTTCGCGATGACCGAGCTCTCCGCGGCCGCCGCCGGGCTCTTCCCGGTGCGCGAGCTGACGGAGGACGAGGCCCACGAGCTCGCCTTCGGGCGGGTCGTGGCGCCCACCGGCACGGGTGAGACGCTCGTCGCCGGACGCGCGCCGGACGGCCGCGTCATCGCCCTCGTCTCCGACGTGCGCCGCCGCGGCGCCGACGTCGCCAAGCCCCAGCTCGTGTTCGCCCCGGCCGAGGGGCCGGGACAGGGAAGGACCGCATGATCCTCGACGCCTGGTTCTGGACGGGACTGGTGATCGGTGCCGTCTCGTTCGTGGTCTGCGTGGTGATGACGGCGATCCGCCGCCACCCCGCGGACGCCTCGATCCTCTCGGTGGCCGCCGTCGAGCTGTTCACGCTCGTCTACGCGGCGGCCGCCGCCGTCCGCCAGCTCGGCGGGGACACCCTGAACGGCCCCGGCTGGGAGTTCTGGGGCTACATCCTCACCGCCCTGATCGTGCCGGTGATCGCCGTGGGCTGGGCCGCCACGGACAAGACCCGGTGGTCCAACCTCGTGCTGGCCGTGGTCGGGCCCACGATCGCCGTGATGCTGCACCGCATGCAGGTCATCTGGTTCGGGCAGTGGTGAGGAGGACGGACATGGCACCCAGCGACGGCGCCCCCGCGCGCAACCAGGGTCTCGGCCGGATCATCGTCATGGTCTACGCGGTGTTCGCCCTCTCGGCGAGCGCGCGCAGCCTCTTCCAGATCCTCACGCAGTTCGACGCCGCCCCCGTGGCGTACACGCTCTCCGCGGTCGCGGCGGTCGTGTACATCGTGGCGACGCTCGCGCTCGCCCGCTCCGGCCCCCGCGCCTGGGCCGTGGCGCTCGGCGCCGTGCTCGTGGAGCTGGCCGGCGTGGTCGGCGTGGGTCTGTGGACCGTCCTGGATCCGGGGATGTTCGCCCATGACACCGTGTGGTCCCGGTTCGGCGCGGGCTACGGCTACGTGCCGCTCGTGCTGCCGGTGGTCGGCCTGATCTGGCTGCTGACGCACCGCCCCGCCCGCCCGGCCGAGGCGGGGGCGCTCTGATGCGGGTCTGGAACAGCCTGGACGAGGTCCCCACGGACCTGCCTCGCACCGTGGTCACCCTGGGCAACTTCGACGGCGTGCACCGCGGCCACCGCGAGGTGCTGCGCCGGGTCGTCGAGCTGGCGCGGGCCCGCGGCGCCCTGGCCGTGGCCGTGACCTTCACCCCGCACCCGCGCGCCGTGCACCATCCCGAGGTGCCCCACGTGGACATCATCAGCCCCGAGCAGCGGGTCGTCCTCCTGGACGAGGCGGGTCTGGACGCGGTGCTCCTGCAGCGCTACACCCTCGAGTTCGCGGACCAGTCCCCGGAGGAGTTCGTCCGCGGCATGCTCGTGCACGGGCTGCACGCCGCCGTCGTGGTCGTGGGGCACGACGTGCGCTTCGGCCGGGGCAACACCGGCGACGTCGCGGAGATGGTGCGCCTGGGGGCCCGCTACGGCTTCGAGGTCGAGGCCGTCGAGGAGTTCCCCGCCGAGCACGGTGCCGAGCCGGAGCGCCGCTGCTCCTCGACGTGGGTGCGCGAGGCGCTGGCCGCGGGCGACGTCGCGCAGGCCGCGGCCGTGCTCGGCCGGCACCACGTGCTCGCCGGCGAGGTGGTGCACGGGTTCGCGCGCGGCCGCGAGCTCGGCTTCCCCACGGCGAACCTCGAGACGGATGTGCAGGGCATGATCCCGGCCGACGGCGTCTACGCCGGCTGGGTGCACGACGCGCACGGCGGGGTGTGGCCGGCCGCGATCTCCATCGGCTCGAACCCCACCTTCGAGGACGTCTCCCGCGTGGTGGAGGCGCACGTGATCGACCGCCACGACGAGCGCGTGGAGGACTTCGACCTGTACGGCCAGCACATCGAGGTCGAGTTCGTGGCCCGGCTGCGTGGGATGGTCGCCTACGAGGGCGTCGAGAAGCTCGTGGCGCAGATCACGCAGGACGTGGACGAGGCCCGGGCGATCCTGGCCACGACCCCCTCCGATCGGTGAGCGCCCCGGAGCCGGGCGCTCCCCCCGCCGTGCCGAACCTGCCGGGGCGCCCGGCCCGGGCCCGTCGGGCCGGGCCCAACCCCTTCGAGGCCGGCGGTGAGCACTACGACGCCGTCCGCCCCTCCTACCCGTCCGCCGCGGTGGACCGCGTCCTGGCGGACACCGCCGAGGGCGCGGACGTGGTGGAGCTCGGGGCCGGCACGGGACTGTTCACCCGGCTGCTCGCGGCCCGCCCGGCGGACCGGGTGCGGACGGTGACGGCCCTCGAGCCGTCGGCCTCGATGCGCGCCGTCCTGGAACGCGAGGTCGCGGCCGGCACGGGCGGGCGGGTGCGCGCCGTGCCGGGCACGGGCGAGTCCACGGGCCTGCCGGCGGCGAGCGCCGACGTCGTGGTGGCGGCCCAGGCGTGGCACTGGATGGACCCGGCCGCGGCGAGCGCGGAGGCCGCACGGGTGCTGCGCCCGGGCGGGCGCCTGGCCGCGGTGTGGAACCAGCTCGACACGGCGGTGCCGTGGGTGCACCGTCTCACCCGGATCATGCACGCCGGGGACGTGCACGCCGCCCGGCCGGAGCAGCGCCGGTTCGCCGCCCCGTTCGGGGCGGAGGAGCACGCGCGCTGGGCGTGGACGCAGCCGATGACCGCGGCCGGGCTGCACGGGCTCATGGCCTCGCGCTCGTACTGGCTGCGCGCGGACGAGCGGATCCGGTCCCGGATGACGGCCAACCTCGACTGGTACCTGCACGAGCACCTGGGCCATGCGGCGGAGGCGGTCCTGCAGGTGCCCTACGTGACGGTGGCCTGGTGGGCGGCGCCGGTCAGGGGCGGGCGCCCACGGTGACCGGGACCGTCCGGGCGATCCCGGCCCGCCGCGCCTGCCAGAGCAGCAGCGCCGTGGCCACCGCGACCACCGCCACCGAGAGCAGCGTGGCCGCCGGGGAGCCGGCGGTCTCGGCGCCCACGTAGCTGTCCTCGACGGTGCCCACGAGCGTGCCGACGGCGATGATCACCACGTTGTTGACCACGTGCAGCGCGACGGCGGCCTCGAGCCCGCCCGTGCGCCACGTGAGCAGGACGGCCGCGACGGCGAACGCGGCGAGGTCCAGCAGGATCCACGGGTCGAGCGAGCCGTGGGCGAGGGAGAAGGCCGCCGCCGAGAGCGCCGCGGTGACGGCGACGGCCACGACCGGCCGGCGGATCCACGTGCCGACGGCCAGCAGCAGCCACCCGCGGAACAGGTACTCCTCACCCGCGGCCTGGAACGGGGTGAGCACGAACGCCATGACGAGCAGCCAGACCCAGTCCTGCGCGCGCGGGGCCGTGGGGGCGCCGTCGAGGGCCCACGTGCCCAGCACGTAGGCGAGGAACAGCGGCGTCAGCACGACGACGCAGCGCGCGAGCCAGCGCCAGCGCACGCGGCCCTCGACCGAGTGGACGAAGCGGGCGGCGACGGGGTGGCCCAGGGCCACGGCCAGCAGCGCGACCCCGATCAGTGCGGCGAGCAGGAGGTTGTTCAGCAGCACCATGGGCGCGGAGTACAGGTCGAGGTCGGTCACGTCCGTCGGGTCGGCCGCGTCGAGCAGTCCGGGCCCGGACGTGGCGATCAGGGCGAGAGCGCCCAGCACGCCCCCGAGCACGAGAAGGCCCACCAGGCCGGCCAGCACGAGGCCGAAGGACGCGAGCGGGTTCCACCATCGGGCCCGCGGCGTGCGCAGCAGCGCGGGGTAGCCGTGGCCGATCAGCGGCAGATCCAGGGGCGGCGCGGGCGGCCGGACGGGGAACGACGGCGGGGCCGGGGAGTGGGGTACCGGTGGGGTGCTCACCGGGCCAGGGTAGGCGATGCGGTAGAGTCGACCCTCGGCCTCCCTGCAGTCCGCGGTGGGGTGGGCCCCGCGTCGTCCGCCCCGGCGGGGCGCGGCCCGTGTTCGCGGTACCGAAGTGAAGGAGGCCCACCATGGCCCTGGATCCCGCTGTCAAGCAGCAGATCATCAAGGAGTACGCCACCCACGAGGGCGACACCGGCTCCCCCGAGGTGCAGATCGCGGTCCTGTCCCGCCGCATCAAGGACCTGACCGAGCACCTCAAGGAGCACAAGCACGACCACCACACCCGCCGCGGCCTCATGGGCCTGGTCGGTCGCCGTCGTCGCATGCTGGGCTACCTGCAGAACGTCGACATCGAGCGCTACCGTGCGCTGATCGAGCGCCTCGGCCTGCGCAAGTGACCTGAGGAGGCGGCGCCGGAGCCCGCGGGAGACCCGCGAGCGCCGGCGCCGCCTTTCGTCTGCCCCCGGACGCACGTAGTGTGTCCCGAGGGGAGACCGCCGCAGCCTGCGGCACCCCGGCGCGCCACGGCGCGCCTCCCTGCATCGTCGAAACACCCGACGGCTCCGCGCCCATCGCCCGCGGTCCTCGACAGTGGCTTCCGGACCCCGCCGCACGGCGGGATGCCGAGGGCCTCGATCGAAGACCAGGGGGACAGGGACGCGTGCGGCGCCGTCCACCTGAAAGGAGGCCCTCATGGAGGGTCCTGAGATCACCTTCGCCGAGGCCGTCATCGACAACGGCTCGTACGGCAAGCGCACCGTCCGCTTCGAGACCGGGCGCCTCGCCCAGCAGGCCGCCGGCGCCGCCATGGTCTACATCGACGAGGAGACGTCGATGCTGTCCGCCACGACCGTGGGCAAGTCCCCCCGCGAGGGCTTCGACTTCTTCCCGCTGACCGTGGACGTCGAGGAGCGCATGTACGCCGCGGGCCGCATCCCCGGCTCGTTCTTCCGCCGCGAGGGCCGCCCGTCCACGGACGCGATCCTCACCTGCCGCCTGATCGACCGCCCGCTGCGCCCGGCGTTCGTCAAGGGCATCCGCAACGAGGTCCAGGTCGTCGTGACCGTCACCTCGATCGCCCCGGACGAGATCTACGACACGGTGGCCATCAACGCCGCCTCCCTGTCCACGCAGCTGTCCGGCCTGCCGTTCTCCGGTCCCATCGGCGGCGTGCGCATGGCCCTCATGGACGACGGCTCCGGCACGCGCCAGTGGGTCGCGTTCCCGAAGCACTCCCAGCTCGAGGGCGCCGTGTTCAACATGGCCGTGGCCGGCCGCGTGGTGGGCGACGACGTCGCCATCATGATGGTCGAGGCCGAGGCGACCCCGGACTCCTGGACCCTGGTCAAGGAGCGCGGCGCGCAGGCGCCCACCGAGGAGATCGTGGCCGAGGGCCTCGAGGCCGCCAAGCCCTTCATCCGCGCCCTGTGCGAGGCCCAGGCCGACCTGGTCAAGCGCGCCGGCAAGGACCCGGTGGACGTCCCCGTGTTCCAGGACTACCAGGACGACGCCTACGCCGCCGTCGAGAAGCTCGCCACGGGCCGCCTGACCGAGATCTTCTCCATCGGCGACAAGCAGGAGCGCGAGTCGGCCTCGGACGCCTACCTGCTCGAGGTGCTCGAGGAGCTCGCCGGCGAGGGCAAGGACTTCGCCGAGCGCAAGGGCGAGATCGCCAAGGCCTACGGCTCCCTCACCAAGCAGATCGTGCGGCGCCGCATCCTCACCGACCAGGTGCGCATCGACGGCCGCGGCCTGACGGACATCCGCAAGCTGACCGCGGAGGTGGAGGTCCTGCCCCGCGTGCACGGCTCCGCCATCTTCGAGCGCGGCGAGACCCAGATCATGGGCGTCACCACGCTGAACATGCTCAAGATGGAGCAGCAGATCGACTCGCTGGCGCCGGAGACGGCCAAGCGGTACATGCACCATTACAACTTCCCGCCGTACTCGACCGGCGAGACCGGCCGCGTGGGCTCCCCGAAGCGCCGCGAGATCGGCCACGGCGCCCTCGCCGAGCGCGCCCTGGTGCCCGTGCTGCCGGCCCGCGAGGAGTTCCCCTACGCCATCCGCCAGGTCTCCGAGGCCCTCGGCTCCAACGGCTCGACGTCGATGGGCTCCGTCTGCGCCTCCACCCTGTCCCTGCTGAACGCGGGCGTGCCGCTGCGCTCGCCCGTGGCCGGCATCGCCATGGGCCTGGTCTCCGCCGAGGTGGACGGCCAGACCCAGTACGCGGCCCTGACCGACATCCTCGGCGCCGAGGACGCGTTCGGCGACATGGACTTCAAGGTGGCCGGCACCGCCGAGTTCGTCACCGCGATCCAGCTGGACACCAAGCTGGACGGCATCCCGGCCTCCGTGCTGGCCGCCGCCCTGACGCAGGCCCGCGAGGCGCGCCTGCACATCCTGTCCGTGCTGAACGCCGCCATCGACGCCCCGGACGAGATGGCCCCCACCGCCCCGCGGATCATCTCCGTGCGCATCCCGGTGGACAAGATCGGCGCGGTCATCGGCCCCAAGGGCGCCATGATCAACCAGATCCAGGACGACACGGGCGCGGACATCACCATCGAGGACGACGGCACCGTGCTGATCGGCGCCACCGACGGCGCCTCGGCCGAGGCCGCGCGCTCCGCGGTGAACGCGATCGCCAACCCGCAGGTCCCCGAGGTCGGCGAGCGCTACCTCGGCACCGTCGTGAAGCTGACCACGTTCGGCGCGTTCGTCTCGCTCACCCCGGGCAAGGACGGCCTGCTGCACATCTCCGAGCTGCGCAAGCTCAACGAGGGCAAGCGCGTGGACGACGTCGAGGACGTGCTCGGCGTGGGCCAGAAGGTCCAGGTGGAGATCACCAAGACCGACGACCGCGGCAAGCTCTCCCTCTCCCCGGTGGTGGCGGAGTCCGACGCCGTGGCCGAGACCGCTGACGCGATCGAGTCCTCGCAGACCGAGGCCTGATCCGCCCCGGCCGGGCATGCCCGCCCCGGTGACCACGACGGCGCCGCACCCTCCCCGCGAGTGGTGCGGCGCCGTCGTCGCGCATGGGCGAGAATGTCCGTCATGAGTGTTCACCGTGAGATCCCCCTGGACTTCGACGGCGTGCTGGCGGACGAGGGCAACGGTTCCGTGGTGCGCCGCTCCGTGCTGCCCGGCGGCGTCCGCGTGCTCACCGAGGCCGTGCCGGACCAGCGCTCGGTGACCATCGGCTACTGGGTGGCCGTCGGGTCCCGTGACGAGTCGCCCGAGGGCTACGGCGCCACGCACTTCCTCGAGCACCTGCTCTTCAAGGGCACGCCCACGCGCACCGCGATGGACATCGCGGCCGCCTTCGACCGCGTGGGCGGGGAGTCCAACGCCGGCACGGCCAAGGAGTCCACCGTCTACCACGCCCGCGTGCTGGACGAGGACCTGCCGATGGCCGTGGAGGTCCTCACGGACATGCTCACCTCCTCCCTGATCGACCCGGACGAGCTCGAGACCGAGCGCGGCGTGATCCTCGAGGAGCTCGCCATGGACGCGGACGACCCCGTGGACGTGGCCCACGAGAAGCTCGCCGAGGTCATGCTGGACGGCCACCCCCTCGGCCGGCCGATCGGCGGCACGCCCGAGACGATCCGGGCCGTCACCCGCGACCATGTGGTCGGGCACTACACGCACTGGTACCGCCCGGACGAGCTCGTCGTCACCGCCGCCGGCCACCTCGACCACGACGAGGTCTGCCGCCTCGTCCTCGCCGCCCTGCGCGCCTCGGGCTGGGAGCTCACCCCGGGGGCCCTGCCCGCCCCGCGTCGTGCCGTGGACACCGCCGGGGCCGCGGCCTCGCGGGTGCGGACCGGCACGCACACCGTCACCAAGGCGGTCGAGCAGGCCAACGTCCTCGTCGGCGGCCGCTCGCTGTCCACCACGGACCCGGACCGCTTCGCCCTGGGCGTCATGCAGTCCGTCCTCGGCGGGGGCATGTCCTCGCGGCTGTTCCAGGAGATCCGCGAGCGCCGCGGCCTGGCCTACAACACCTACTCGTTCTCCGCCGGGTACTCCGACGCCGGCTACTGGGGCCTGTACGCGGGCTGCCAGCCGGACCGGGTGGACGAGGTGGCCGCGCTGATGGAGGCCGAGCTGGACCGGATGGCCGAGGCCGACGTCACCGGGGAGGAGCTCGCGCGCGCCCACGGGCAGATTTGCGGCGGCACCGTGCTGGGCATGGAGTCCACGGGCGCCCGCATGTCCCGGCTGGGACGGGCCGAGCTGGTCACGGGGGAGTACGTGGACCTGGCGGCCTCCCTCGCCCGGGTCCGCGAGGTCGACGCCGGCCAGGTCCGGGCCGTGGCCGCGCGCCTGGCCGCGGGGGACCGGGCGCGCGTCGTCGTCGCCCCGGCCTGACCTCGGCCACGGCCGCCGGGGCGGGCCGCGTAGGCTGGAGGCCATGACCGAGACCCGCACCCCCTCCGCCGTGTCCGCTCCCGACGACGTCCCGCGCGTCGCGATCCTGGGCGCCCGTGGCCGCATGGGCCGCCACGCGGTGCCCGCGGTGCGAGCGGCCGAGGGGCTGGAGCTCGTGGCCGAGCTCGGCTCGCAGGACCGCCTGGACGCGGTGCTCGACGCCGGCGCCACCCACGTCCTGGACCTCACGGTCCCGGACGCCTCGCCCGAGAACGTGGCCTTCGCCGTGGAGCACGGGCTGCACACCGTGGTCGGCACGTCGGGCTGGGTGCCCGAGCGCCGCGCGCGCCTGGAGGCGCAGCTGGCTGAGCACCCGGGGGTGGGCGTGCTGATCGCCCCGAACTTCTCGGTCGGCTCGGTGCTGGCCTCGGCGTTCGCCGCGCAGGCGGCGCGGTACTTCGAGTCCGTCGAGCTCGTCGAGCTGCACCACCCGGACAAGGTGGACGCCCCGTCGGGCACGGCCGTGCGGACCGCCGAGCTCATCGGCGCGGCCCGGGACGCGGCCGGCGTGCCCGTCTCCCCGGACGCCACCGAGCACGACCCGGACGGCGCGCGCGGCGCCGTCGTCCACGGCGTGCACGTGCACGCGGTGCGCCTGCGTGGCCTGGAGGCGCACCAGGAGGTGCTGCTGGGCGGGCCGGGCGAGCAGCTCGTGGTCCGGCACGACGCATTCGACCGCGGCGCCTACATGCCCGGCGTCGTCCTCGGCCTGCGGACCGTGGCCTCCCGCCCGGGTCTGACCTACGGACTGGACGGATACCTGGACCTTGGCTGAGCCCTCCCGCACCCCCGACGACGGCGCCGTGGGCCCGACCGCGCACGCCGCCCGTGCCCGCCGCTCGACCGTGATGAGCAAGGTGTGGGTCGGCTTCGTCTGCCTGCTCGTGCTGCTGTTCGCCGGGTTCGCCCTCAACGCGTCCGTCGCGCTGGTGCGCGCCCCGCAGCCGCTGGCCAAGGCGATCGGCGTGGGCGTCATCCTCGTGGTGCTGGTGACCGTGGCCGTCCTGGCCCGCGAAGTGTGGTTCGGCCGCCAGACCGAACGCCTGGCCGACCAGCTCGAGGCCGAGGGCGGACTGCCGGAGGACGACCTGCCGCGCTCGCCGGGCGGCCGGATCGACCGGGAGGCCGCCGACGCCCAGTTCGAGCTGTACCGCGTGGAGGCCGAGGCCGCACCACGCGACTGGCGCGCCCGCTACCGCCTCGCCCTGGCCTACGACGCCTCGGGCGACCGCCGCCGCGCCCGCGAGGCGGCCCGGGAGGCCGTCCGCCTGCACCGCGCCGGCTGACGCGGCCCACGCCTCGCTCAGCGCCCCCCGACGGCCCGTTCCCCACCCGCCCGGGAGAGCCGGGCCATCACGGCCTCGAGCGGACCCCGTCGGCCGCTGAGCTCGGCGGCCAGCCCGGCCGCGAGGCTCAGCACGACGAGGGCGGCGAGCAGCGCCCCGTCGGCCGGATCGAGTCCGGTCGCGTCCACGAGCGCGAGCACCACGAGGTGCCCCACGTAGAGCGTGAGCGGGATGCGCCCCGCACCCACGAGCGGGCGCAGCGCGGCGTGCCCGACCAGCGGCCGGGCCAGCAGGCAGGCGCCCAGCACGGCGCACGCCCAGCCCGCCGCGAGCACGGCGGCCACCACGGACCCGGAGTGCGGGGTGGGCAGGGCGAGCCACAGCGGATCCGGGATCAGCAGCGCGAGCCGCGGCTCGCCCGTGCGCAGCGTGAGCGCCGTCTCGGCCGGGTCCGTGTCGATCGCCGCGGCGACCCGCCCGACCGTGCCCGGGGCCCGCCGCACCGCTGCGCCGACGACGACGGCCGCCGCCCACGCCGCGGCCCCGCCGCCGAGGATCCCGGCGGCCACGCGGGGCCGGTCCAGCGGCAGCCGCCCCAGGGCCAGCCCCAGCACGAGGAACGCGCCCCAGGACAGGACGGGGTAGTAGCCCGTGACCGTCAGATCGGCCAGCAGCAGCCCGGGACGCAGCAGGTCCGCGGGGCCGGGGGAGAGCCAGAGCCGCCCGCCCACGAAGAACTCCTGACGGCCCAGGGCGGCCTGCGCGGCCGCGACCACCGCGAACACCAGCACCGGCCCGAGCACGAGCCACGCCCCCGCGATCACCCCCAGGGTGCGGGCGCGCAGGCCCAGCAGGGGCAGCGCGAGCAGGAAGAGCAGGGCGTAGTGGCACAGGATCACCGCCACGGGGACCCCGAGCGTCCCGCACGCGAGCCCGAGCACGAACAGCAGACCCGCGCGGCGGGCGATCCGGCGGCGCAGCGCCGCGAGCCGGACCCCCGTGGCCGGCGTCGCGCCCCCCGTGGACAGGGCCAGCCCGACCCCGGCCAGCAGGACGAACAGCACCGAGGCGCGGCCGGCGAACCACAGGAACGCCGGGTGGGGCGCCCCGTCCGCCGTCACCGGGTCGAGGACGTGGACGGTGATCATGCCGAGCAGGGCGATCCCGCGGGCCGCGTCGACGCCGGGCAGCCGACGACGCGCGGGCCGGTCCGGGCGGACGGCGGCGGGGGGCGGGGCGGGACGCAGGGCGGGCTCCTCTCGGGTCGCCGCGCGTCGCGGAGGGGCCACGGACGGCGCGGGCCCCCAGTCTCGCAGGTAGGGTGGGGCCCATGAGTGCCGTCCGTTCCGCCGTCATCCCCTCCGAGCTGCTCTTCGGCACGGTCGTGCCCGCCATGGTCACCCCCATGACGGACGAGGGCGCCGTGGACCTCGAGGCGGCCGCCGCGCTGGCCGAGCACCTGGTGGACCGCGGGGCCGACGGCCTCGTGGTCACCGGCACCACCGGCGAGACCTCCACGCTCACGGACGACGAGAACGTGGCGATGTTCCGCACCGTCGTCGAGGCCGTGGGGGACCGCGCCAGGGTCGTGGCCGGCACCGGCACCAACGACACGGCGCACACCCTCGAGCTGTCCCGCCGCGCGGCCGAGACGGGCGTGGACGGGCTGCTGCTCGTCACCCCGTACTACAACAAGCCCAACCAGGCCGGCATCCGCGCGCACTTCGAGGCCGTGGCCGACGGCGTGGACCTGCCGATCATGCTCTACGACATCCCGGGCCGCTCCGTGATGCCGATCGAGCCTGAGACGATCATCGCGCTCGCGCAGCACCCCAACATCCGTGCGCTCAAGGACGCCAAGGGGGACCTGCAGGCCACCACCACCGTCCTGGCGCACACGGACCTCGACCTCTACTCCGGCGACGACGGCGCGACCCTGCCGCTCATGGCGCTCGGCGCCGTGGGGGTCGTCTCGGTGGCCGCGCACGCGGCCCCCGAGCTGTACCGCCGGCTCGTGGACGCCGTCCACGCCGGCGACCTGGCCGGTGCCCGTGATCACCACTTCGCGCTGGACCCCGTCCAGCGCGGCATCATGACCCATGTCCAGGGCGCGGTGGCCGCGAAGGCCGTCCTCGCCGCCCAGGGCGTCATCCCGTCCGCAGCCGTGCGGCTGCCCCTCGTCCCGGCCACGCCGGACGAGCTCTCCGTCATCCGAGCCGACCTCGCGGAGGCCGGCATCACCTTCTAGAAGGGACCCGTTCCATGACCGCAGGCACCCGCCTGTCCACCCCGCCCAAGCTCAAGCGGGGCACCTGCCGCATCGTCCAGCTGGGCGGCCTCGAGGAGGTCGGCCGCAACATGGTCACCTTCGAGATCGACGGCAAGATCCTCATCGTCGACTGCGGCGTCCTCTTCCCCGAGGAGCACCAGCCCGGCGTCGACCTGATCCTGCCGGACTTCGACTACATCCGGGACCGGGTGGACGACGTCGTCGGCATCGTCCTGACCCACGGCCACGAGGACCACATCGGCGCCGTCCCGTACCTGCTGCGCCTGCGCGACGACATCCCCGTGATCGGCTCCAAGCTGACCCTCGCCCTGATCGAGGCCAAGCTCGAGGAGCACCGGATCAAGCCGCGCACCCGCGTGGTCAAGGAAGACGACATCGTCGAGTTCGGCCCGTTCGAGTGCGAGTTCGTGGCCGTGAACCACTCGATCCCGGACGCGCTCGCCGTCGCCATCCACACGGACGCCGGCACCATCCTGCACACCGGCGACTTCAAGATGGACCAGCTGCCGCTCGACGGCCGCATCACGGACCTGCGCGCCTTCGCCCGTCTCGGCGAGGAGGGCGTGGACCTGTTCATGACCGACTCCACGAACGCCGAGGTCCCGGGGTTCACCACCACGGAGGCGGAGATCGGCCCCACCCTCGAGCGCTACTTCGCCACGGCGAAGCGCCGCATCGTGGTGGCCTCGTTCTCCTCTCACGTGCACCGCGTGCAGCAGGTCCTCGACGCCGCCCACAAGCACGGTCGCAAGGTGGCCTTCGGCGGGCGCTCCATGATCCGCAACATGACCATCGCGGCGAAGCTCGGCTACCTCAACGTGCCGAACGGGATCCTCGTGGACATCCGCAAGGTGGACAAGTACCGCGACGACGAGATCGTGCTGATGGTCACCGGCTCCCAGGGCGAGCCGATGGCGGCCCTGTCCCGCATGGCCAATGGGGACCACCAGGTGCAGCTGGAGGAGGGCGACCTCGTCGTGCTGGCCTCCTCCCTGATCCCGGGCAACGAGAACTCCGTGTTCCGCGTGATCAACGGGCTCATGAAGCTCGGCGCGACCGTGGTGCACAAGGGCATGGCCAAGGTGCACGTCTCCGGCCACGCCTCCGAGGGCGAGCTGCTGTACTGCTACAACATCGTCGAGCCCGAGTTCGTGATGCCGGTGCACGGCGAGACCCGCCACCTGATCGCCAACGGCCGGATCGCGGAGAAGACCGGCGTGCCGGCCGAGAACGTCATCCTGGCCGGCAACGGCACCGTGGTGGACATGACCGACGGCCTCGTGAAGGTCGTCGGCGAGGTGGAGTGCGGCTACGTGTACGTGGACGGCTCCTCCGTGGGCGAGATCTCCGACTCGGACCTCAAGGACCGCCGTGTCCTGGGCGAGGAGGGCTTCATCTCGATCATCACCGTGGTCAACCGGCAGACCGGCGTGATCGTGTCCGGCCCGGACGTCCACGCCCGCGGCGTCGCCGAGGACGAGAAGGTGTTCGAGGAGATCAAGCCGAAGATCGTCCGGGCGCTCGAGGAGGCCGTGCAGTCCAGCAAGGACCACACCGCCCACCAGCTCCAGCAGGTGGTTCGCCGGACCGTCGGCACGTGGGTCAACCGCAAGCTGCGCCGTCGCCCGATGATCATCCCGGTGGTCCTGGAGGCCTGACCCCTCCGGGTCGCCATGCCTGCCGTGTCCGCGGTTCGCGGTAGTTTGGTGGGCATGGCGACCCGTACTTCCCCCACGCGTTCGTCCTCCTCCTCCGCCACGTCCCGCTCCGGCTCCGCCGGACGCCGAGGCTCCGGACGGAAGGGGTCGACCGCGACCGTCCCCGAGGCCGACCGGCCCGCCGCGCCCCTGCGCGCCCTGCACACCCTGTGGATGGGGCTGGCCACGCCGGTCGGCGCCGGCTTCCGCAAGCTCGGCCCGGACGTGCGCATCGACCGCGAGGAACGCCGTGACGGCACCGGCCTGCTCCTGCTGCTGCTCGCCGCGCTGATCGCGGCCGTGGAGTGGTGGGGCCTGCGCGGCACCGCCGTCGGCCGCGTGGTGCACGGGGTGGTGGGCGGCACCGTCGGGTGGTTCGCCCTCCTGGTGCCGATCGCCCTGCTCGTCGTGGCCGTGCGCTGCTTCCGCCACGCCACGGACCATCGCGCCAACGGACGCATCATCATCGGCCTGCTCATGGCCACCGTCGCGGGCTCCGGCATCGCCCACCTCGTGGGCGGCGTGCCCTCGGCCGCCGACGCCTTCGAGGACATGCTCGGCGCCGGGGGCATGGTCGGCTACCTCGCGACGGCGCCGTTGGCCTCCCTGCTGACACCCGTGCCCGTCTGGGTCCTCATGATCCTGCTGGCTTTCTTCTCGGTGCTCGTGCTCACCGCGACGCCCGTCGGCTCGATCCCGCAGCGGATCGCGGGCGGCTACGACTGGCTCACGGGCCAGGACCCCGAGGGTGCCTCCGAGCAGCGGGCCGCCCGCCGTGCCGAGCGGCGCCGGGCCCGGGAGGAGCGCCGCGAGGCCGAGGACCTCGCCGCCCCGCTCTCCGTGGACGCGGAGACCGGGCGCACCCACCCGGACCACGACCAGTCCTACCTGGACGGCCCGGCCGCCGGCGCCCACGCCGCCGGGGCCTCCCGCCCCGGCCTGTTCGCGCGCCTGTTCGGCGGGCGCCGGGCACGCGAGGAGCAGGCCGCCGACGCCGCCCCGGAGCACACCGCCAGCACCGCCTACGACTCCCCGGTGATCCACGAGGCCGAGGCCGGTTCCCACGCCGCCCCCGAGGCGGAGACCACCCAGGTCCTGCCCCGGCGGGCCGCTCGCGGGGAGCAGGGCGTGTTCGACGCCGAGCAGGCCGCCGCGGACGCGCGGGACGCGGGCCGGGACGCCTCGGACGACTTCGACCCGTGGGTGGACGAGGACGACGCGCCCGAGGACGCGGACGCCGAGCCGCAGCCGCCCGCCGGAGTGCGCCGGCCCACGGCCGCGGACCGTGCCCTCGAGCAGGTCCGCGAGCACGCCCGCGCCCAGCGCGAGGCCGCCGCCCCGGCTGCCGCAGCCCCGGAGGAGGACGCGGGGGAGGACACCCCGTTCGCCATGGACGACGCCCCACGTCAGGGCTCCGGGGCCGCCGCGCCGTCGTCGTCCTCCGCCGTGCCCGCCAGCACCCCCGCACCGGTGCCGCCGGTGACCGCCGAGCCGGCCCGCGGCACCCAGTCCGAGCTGGGCGGGGACGTGTCCTACACGCTGCCGCAGTCTGCCCTGCTCCCCGCCGGGCCCCAGCCGAAGGAGCGCTCCGAGGCCAACGACCGGGTCGTCGCCGCGCTGACCACCACGTTCACCGAGTTCAAGGTGGACGCCCAGGTCACCGGGTTCTCCCGCGGGCCGACGGTGACGCGGTACGAGGTCGAGGTCGCCCCCGGCACCAAGGTGGAGAAGGTGACGGCGCTGGAGAAGAACATCGCGTACGCGGTGGCCTCCTCGGACGTGCGGATCCTCAGCCCCATCCCGGGCAAGCGCGCGATCGGCATCGAGATCCCCAACACGGACAAGGAGGTCGTGGCCCTCGGCGACGTCCTGCGCTCGCAGGCCGCCCAGCGCACCGACCACCCGATGGTGATGGGCGTCGGCAAGGACGTGGAGGGCGGCTACGTGGTGGCCAACCTCGCGAAGATGCCCCACATGCTCGTGGCGGGCGCCACCGGCGCCGGCAAGTCCTCGTTCGTGAACTCGATGATCACCTCGATCCTCATGCGCTCCACCCCGGACGAGGTGCGCATGGTGATGGTGGACCCCAAGCGCGTCGAGCTCACCGCGTACGAGGGCGTGCCTCACCTGGTCACCCCGATCATCACGAGCCCGAAGAAGGCGGCCGAGGCGCTGCAGTGGGTCGTCAAGGAGATGGACACCCGCTACGACGACCTCGCGGCGTTCGGCTACAAGCACGTGGACGACTTCAACAAGGCCGTCCGGGCCGGCCAGGTGAAGCTGCCGCCGGACTCCAAGCGCGTGCTGCGCCCGTACCCGTACCTGCTGGTCATCGTGGATGAGCTCGCGGACCTGATGATGGTCGCCCCGCGCGACGTCGAGGACGCGATCGTGCGCATCACCCAGCTGGCCCGTGCGGCCGGCATCCACCTCGTGCTCGCCACGCAGCGGCCGTCCGTGGACGTGGTCACGGGCCTGATCAAGGCCAACGTGCCCTCGCGCATGGCGTTCGCGACGTCGTCGGTCACGGACTCGCGCGTGGTCCTGGACCAGCCCGGCGCGGAGAAGCTGCTCGGCCAGGGCGACGCCCTGTTCCTGCCGATGGGCAAGTCCAAGCCCATGCGCGTGCAGGGGGCGTGGGTCAACGAGTCCGAGATCCACGCCGTCGTGGAGCACGTGAAGTCGCAGATGCAGGTCCAGTACCGCGAGGACGTGATCCCCGAGAAGACCGAGAAGGTCATCGACGAGGACATCGGCGACGATCTGGACCTGCTCCTGCAGGCCGTCGAACTCGTGGTCACCACGCAGTTCGGCTCCACGTCCATGCTGCAGCGCAAGCTGCGGGTGGGCTTCGCGAAGGCCGGCCGCCTCATGGACCTCATGGAGTCCCGCGGCGTCGTGGGCCCCTCCGAGGGCTCCAAGGCCCGCGACGTGCTGGTCAAGCCCGACGACCTCGCGGACGTGCTCGCCACCATCTCCGGAGACACCCCGCCCTCGGCCGCATCCGGCGACGCCTCGGCGTCGGCCGGTCCGCGCGACCTGGTGCAGGAGGACCTGGACTCGCGCCCGGCCGCCGTGGACTGGAACGATGAGGACGACGACGAGGGATCGGAGGACGCGTGGCAGCTGACGGGCAGATGAGCACGGCGGGCGGGGCGCAGCACGTGTCCGCCTGGAACCTGCCGAACATCCTGACCTCGGTGCGCATCCTGATGGTGCCCTTCTTCGCCTGGGCGCTGTGGGCCGGCGGGCCGTGGGGCGGCGACTCTCTCCTCGCCCGCTGGCTCGCGCTGGCGCTGTTCGCGGCGGCCATGTACACCGACAAGCTCGACGGGGACATCGCCCGCGCCCGCGGGTTGATCACCGACTTCGGCAAGATCGCGGACCCCATCGCGGACAAGCTGCTCACGGGCACGGCCCTCGTGCTGTTCTCCCTGCTGGGCGAGCTGTGGTGGTGGGTGACCATCGTGATCCTGGTGCGTGAATGGGGCATCACCCTGATGCGCTTCGTGGTGATCCGCTACGGCGTGATGCCGGCCGGCCGCGGCGGCAAGCTCAAGACCGTGCTGCAGACCGTGGGCATCGGCCTGCTGCTCCTGCCCCTGGCTCCGCTCGTGGGCGGCTGGTGGCCCTGGGCCGGCTGGGTGGTCATCGGGGCCGCCACCGTGCTGACGGTGCTGACCGGCCTGGAGTACGTCAAGGACGCGTGGGTCCTGCGCCGGGACGCCCTCGCCGCCCAGCGGGGGGCCTGAGGCGATGACCATGGCGGCCGCCCGGGACGTGGTGCACGCGCTCGCGCACGCGGGCCTCACGGTGGCGACGGGGGAGTCCCTCACCGCCGGCCTGCTGGCCGCGCGCCTGGCCGACGTCCCCGGGGCGTCGGCCGTGCTGCACGGCGGCGTGGTGGCCTACCAGAACGCCGTGAAGACCGGCCTGCTGGGTGTGCCCGAGGACCTGCTCACGCGGGTCGGGGCGGTGGACGCGGACGTGGCCCGACGGATGGCCCTCGGCGCCCGCGCGGCCCTGGGCGCCGACGTCGGCGTGGCCACCACGGGCGTCGCCGGGCCCGAGCCCCACCAGGGCCGGCCGGTGGGCACCGTGTGGCTCGGCCTGGCCGTGCCCGACGCGGACGCGAACGCGCTGGACGTGCTCGGCGGCGGGCGCGACGGCGCGGCCACCGCGATCCTCCTCCGGCTCGACGGCGACCGGGCCGCGATCCGGGAGGCCACCGTCGCCGCGGCGCTGCGGGCCCTGACGCGCCTGCTCGCCGGCCGCGGCCACTGAGGCGGCACGGGGGCGCCGACTGACCCGCCTTGGCGCCCCGTCCCTGGTGGCGGCCCGCCCCGCCGCGTAGGTTCGGCGCGATGGAGACCGCATCGCCTCCCACCCCGCCCGAGCGTGCACCGCAGGACGGCGCCGACGCCCCGGGTCCCCGCGTGATCGGACTCGTGGCCGACCCGGGCACCCCGGGGGCGCTCGTGCGCCGCATCGCCGGGGACGTCCAGGACCGGCTCGACGAACGCCTGCCGCAGCCCGGCGGTTGGCGGGTCGAGACGCGGCAGGAGTCGCTGCCGGTCGGTGCGACCGGGGGCATGGTCCTGGAGGAGCCGGTCCGCTCCCTCGCGGACCGGCAGGGATGGGACACGGTGGTCGCCGTCGTCGACCTGCCCCGGTTCGACGACCGGCGCGGCGTGGTGGCGGACGTCGTGCCGCAGCTGCGGGTCGGCGTCGTGTGCGTGCCGGCGCTGGGGGTCATCACCCCGGCCCGCCGGCTGCGGGAGACGGTGCTGCGGATCGTCGAGCACATCGACACCGCCCCCCACGTGGACCCGCCGGACGGGGAGCTGGACGTGCAGTCCTCCGACGAGTCCGGCGAGGTGGAGGAGGACGGCGGCCGGTCCCCGGTGGACGGGCTCCCCGAGCCCGACACGGACGCACTGCGGGGCATCGCCCCGCTGGTCGACGTCGACGCGGACGTGACCACGACCACCCGGATGGGCGGCGGGTCCCGGCGCACGTCCACGGTGTACGTGAAGGGCTGGACGGGCACGCTGCGTCTGCTGGCCGGGATGGTGATGGCCAACCGGCCGCTGCTCATGCCGCGGGACATGACGTTCACGATCGCGTCGGCCAGCGCGGCCGGTGCCTACGGCGTGTTCTTCGGCTCCATCTGGGTGCTCTCCAGCGTGATGTCCCCGGGGCGGCTCGCGGCGGTCAGCGTGCTGTCCGTGGTGCTGCTGGTGGCGTGGCTGGTCACCACGAACGGTCTGTGGACGCACGGTGCGGCCCACCGGCACAGCTCGCGGCTGGACAACCTCTCCACCGTGCTCACCGTGGGCCTGGCCTGCACCGTGGTCTACGTGCTGCTCTTCGTGACGCTGCTGCTGGTCGCGCTCATGATCATCCCCGTGGAGTACCTGGAGGAGGAGCTCGACCAGCCCAGCGGTGTGGTCGACTACGTCCGGCTCGTGTGGCTGGCGGCGTCCATGGGCACGATGGCCGGGGCCGTCGGCTCGAGCCTGGACGACTCCCACCGCATCCGGAACGCCACGTACTCCCTGCGGGAACGGCATCGGCGCTCGGAGCGGCACGCCGGGGCCGGGGAGGGCCCGACGGCGGGGGAGACCATGTCTCGGGAATGAACGCGACCCCGCCCGACGTTGAATGTAACGAGTCAAGAAGAGTGCCTCGCGGGATCAGGCCCGCGGCCCGGCGCCCTTCAGGAAAAGTCCAGGAGTAGGCGATAGACATGATGCGACATCCCGTCCATTCCCACGGAATCACGCGCTGGGTCGATGACCAGCCCCGTCCCCGCGCGGCCACCCCCGACATCAAGGAGCGCAGCATGCCCCTCCTCCGCCACGAGATCGGCGACGTCCTGCGCGACGTCCGGCAGCTCCAGGGCCGCACCCTGCGCGAGGTCTCGCACGATGCCCGTGTCTCGCTCGGCTACCTGTCGGAGGTGGAGCGCGGCCAGAAGGAGGCCTCCTCCGAACTGCTGGCCTCGATCTGCCAGGCGCTGGACATCCCGCTGTCCTACCTCCTGCGGGAGGTCTCGGACCGGCTGGTGGAGCAGGAGGGCATGGTCGTCCCGGACACCTTGCCGGACGACCTGACGGACCCGAGCCTGGGCTCGCTGGCCGGCCGCTGACTCCGCCACTCCCACGGCGCGGGCGCCCCGTCTCGGGGCGCCCGCGCCGTCTGCGTCCCCGTCCCTGACCCCGTGACCGACCACAGAGAGGACCGTCCGTGCGCGAGAGCGAGTTCCGCCGGCTGATGGACGAGGAGTTCGGCCCCGCCCGGGCCGGCCTCGTGGCCGACTCCCTGCACCTGCCCGGTCTGGACACCACCGCGACGGCGGCGCTCGCCGCCGGTGTGGACCCGCGGCGGGTGTGGCTGGCGGTCTGCGACCTGCATGAGATCCCGCAGGAGCGGCGTCTCGGTCGGGACGTGCCGCCGAAACGCTGACGCCGCGACGTCCCCGGCGCCCGAGACCTCCCTCGGTTAGGGTGGTCGAGCGGTCGTGACGGGTGCCCCCGCCCCATTCCGGTCCGTTCCCCCGTACCCCGAGGCAGCAGACAGGAGCCGTGGTGACGTCAGCGCAGGACCCCCCGGAGCGTACGGCACGGATGGCCGCGGCCCTCGCCCCTGGGGACCTCGTCGTGGCGGTGGGCGCCGACCTGAGCGACCATGCACTCCATCTGGCCTGCGCCGCCGGGGCGCACGTCCTGGCCGTGACGCCGGATCCGCGACGGGCCGCCGACGTCGAGCAGTCCGCGCGCCGACGCGACCTCCACGACCGAGTCGAGGTGCACACCTGCGCGCTCGGCGCGCTCCCGGATCAGTCGGCGCGCGACGTGCCGGGGCGTACCGTGGACGGTCTCGTCGGCCGACGTGTGGTGCGCATGCTCGCGATCGACGTCGACGGGCTCGGGCCCGAAGTGCTCGAGGGCGCGAGGGACACGCTGCGCCGCGGCAGGCCGCTCGTGTGGATCGACTGCCCCGACGAGCGGGCGTACCGGGCCGTCGCCGCCGTGCTCTGGCCGCTCGGCTATCGGGTGCAGGACATGCAGGACTGCTCCCCGACGCTGCTGTTCGCCCCGGCCGCCCCGGGCGTCGGCCCGGTCGACGATCCGGGCGTCGACGCGGCATTGCGGCGGCTGTATGCCGAGCGCCGGACCGTCGAGGCCCTGCGTGGGCGGCTCCGGTGCGAGGGCGAGGGCGCCGACACCGCCGGCGTCGTCGGGCTCCACGGCACCGGGATCTCGGAGATCGAAGCCGGGGCACGGGATGACGTCGTGGTGATGCGCGCCGAGCTGGCCGCCGCCCGGCGTCGCGTCGAGGAACTCGAAGCGCGGGCCCGG
This sequence comes from Micrococcus sp. 63XJN7_8_ISO-PGPR-S23-253, assembly GCF_056173425.1. NCBI lineage: Bacteria > Bacillati > Actinomycetota > Actinomycetes > Micrococcales > Micrococcaceae > Micrococcus > Micrococcus sp. 63XJN7_8_ISO-PGPR-S23-253. The sequence continues at coordinate 1,627,844 of NZ_CM149673.1, read as the reverse complement.
CGGGACCGGGAGGACTTCCGGGTGCTGCGCGGCTTCGTCGAAGACGTCCAGCAGCGGCTCTGGGAGGAGAGGCAGGCCAGGGCCGCACGCGAGGCCGCCGGTGAGCGGCTGCGCGAGGTGGAAGAGGCGCTCGGCCGCGTGGCCGAGGAGAAGGAACGGGTGGCCGCCACGGCCCGGGAGGCCCGGTCGGCGCTGCGCCGGGTGCGCGCCTCCCGCACCTACCGCGTCGGCCGCGTCCTCGGCGAGGCCCGAACCCTGCAGGGGGCTCGGCGCGCCCTTCCGCGTCTGGTCTCGATCATCCGTGAGAACCGGAAGGACGACGCATGAGCCGCTCCGCCCCCGAGCCCGTCGTGCCCGAGGAGATGACGGCGCGCCGGCGCCCCGGCCCCTCCGTGCCGGTCCGGCGTCGAGCCGGGCGCGCGGGCCGTCTGGTGGTCGCGTGCATCCTGGACGAGTTCTCGCACACCGCCTTCGAGAGCGAGGCCGACCTCGTCCCACTGTCCATGGAGTTCTGGCGTGCGGAGCTCACCGCGGCCCGCCCGGACCTGCTGTTCGTGGAGTCCGCGTGGCGGGGTCACCGGCAGGCCTGGTGGAACACCGTGCACCGACTCGGACCGGAGCTGCGCGGGATCCTGGAATGGTGCCGCGATCGCGGCGTGCCCACGGCCTTCTGGAACAAGGAGGACCCGGTCCACTTCAACACGTTCCTGACGACGGCGGGCCAGTTCGACGCGGTGTTCACGACGGACCTGGACTGTGTGCCCCGCTACAAGCGGGAACTGGGCCACGACAACGTCCACTTCCTGCCCTTCGCGGCGCAGCCCGCCGAGTCGAATCCGGCCGAGGTCTTCGATCGGGTCGACGGCTGTGCCTTCGCCGGGGCCTACTATGCGCGCTATCCGGAGCGGCTGGCCGACCTGCGGGAGCTCTCCGCGGAGCTGTCGTCCGAGGGTCGCCGGTTCGACGTCTACGACCGCAACCTCGGCCGTCCCCCGTCGGGCTACACGTTCCCCGAGGAGTACGACCGGTTCATCGTGGGCGGCGCGCTCACCCCGGACCTGTTGGACGTGCCCTACAAGGGCTACACCGTCAACCTCAACCTCAACTCGGTGAAGCAGTCCCAGTCGATGTTCGCTCGGCGGGTGTTCGAGCTGCTGGCGTCGAACACGCTGGTCGTCAGCAACTTCTCGCGCGGACTCCGACTGATGTTCGGGGACCTCGTGATCTCCACGGACTCCGGTCCGGAGCTGCGCCGCCGTGTCGAGGCCCTGGAGGCCGAGCCGAACGGCGTCGAGCGGCTGCGTGCCATGGCCCTGCGCAAGGTCCTGCGCGAGCACACCTACGCCGAGCGGCTCGAGTTCGTGGCCTCCCGGTCCGGGGTCGCGATGCCGGCCGCGGCGGTCGAGCGCCCCCTGCTGGTCCTGCCCGCGTCGGCCGGACACGACCCGTCCGCGGTCCGCGCGCTCGTGACGGACTGGCGGGCGCAGTCGTGGACGGACTGGGTCCTGGCCGTGGTGGCCGCGGACGAGGCCGACCTGGGGGAGTCCGTCGCCGACCCGCGCGTCGTGACGGTGGACGGCCCGGACGCCCTCGACGCCCTCGCGCGGGCGAGGGGCTGCACCAGCGTGGGCACGCTCGACCCAGGCGACTGGTACGGACCGCACTACCTGGAGGACCTGGTCCTCGCCCTCCGGTGGGCCGATGTCGAGGCGGCCGGGCACGACGAGCACATCGCCGTCGTCGACGGCGTCGTGCAGCGCCGACGGGCCGGCACTGCCTGGACCCTGAGCGAGGATCTCCGGCCCGCGCGTTCGCTGGTGCGGCTCAGCGGCGACGTCACGGCGGCCCCCGGCGATGTCACCCGTCTGCTGGCCCAGGACGTCGTGCCGGGCCTGGCCGTCGGGCCCGTCGAGTACGTGGCAGGCGGGGCCGACTCACCGACGCTGTTGCGGGAGCAGGCGGCGACGCTCGAGCTCGACCCGGGGCTGTCGCTCGCGGCGATCCGCGCCCATGCGGACGCCCTCGAGATCGACGAGCCGGACGAGGAGCCGGACGTGCTGGACCTCGGCCGCATCCTCGAGGGCATGGCGACGTTCGACCAGCTGAGCGTCCTCTGGGAGGAGGGCGGCGCACGGGTGAGCTCGACCATGGAGACGGGCCGGCACCAGTACTGGATCAACCCCCTGATCCGACCCGTGGCCGAGGCGGTGCGCGGAACCGAGGAGCAGCTCCACCTCGACGTCGGGGTGGGGCTCGACGTGATGCTCGTGGCGTTCTGGCTGAACGACGCAGGGGAGCGCATCGGCCATGCGATGATCCCGGCGCGCCAGTACACCCGGGTGCGCGTCCCGGCCGAGGCCACGGGCCTACGGTGGGGGCTGCGCGTCAGCGGGACCGGCAGCGCCGTGATCCACCGGGTCGTGCGGGGTCCGTACGTCGCCCCGCCCGTGCCCATGCTGACCGGCAGCCCGGACCTGCTGGTCACGAACATCTACCCGTCGTACGGGAACCTGTACCGCAACGGCTTCGTGCACGCTCGGCGCCGCAGCTACCTCCAGCGGGGCCACCGGATCGAGGTCGTCGTGCTCGGGGCCGGGGACCAGCCACGGTTCCGGGAGTTCGAGGACGTGGACGTGGCGATGCTCCGCCCCGCCGACCTGGCGGCGACGCTGGCCTCGGGGGAGGTGCGCACGCTGATGGTGCACTGCCTCCTGCCCGAGACGTGGGAGGTGCTCAAGACCGCCCCCGCGCTGCCGCCCACCACGGTGTGGACGCACGGGTTCGAGATCCAGCCCTGGTGGCGCCGGCGCTTCAACTACACGACGGCGGCGGAGCTGGAGGCGGCCCAGGCGGCCTCCGAGGCGCGCTTGGCGATGTGGCGGGAGGTGTTCCAGACGACCGGCGACGACGTCCACTTCGTCTTCGTCTCCCGCTGGTTCGCGGAGACCGTCTTCGACGACGTCGGCGTCCGCCTGCCCGAACACCGGTACTCCGTCATCCACAACCCGGTCGACGGCACCGTCTTCCGCTACCGGGAGAAGACGGCCGAGGACCGTCTGCGCATCCTCTCGATCCGGCCGTACCATTCCCGGGTGTACGCGAACGACCTGGCCGTGGCGGCCGTCCTCGACCTCGCGGCCGAGCCGTGGTTCGACGAGCTCGAGTTCACCTTCCTCGGGGACGGGCCGCTCTTCGAGGAGACGATCGCACCGCTGCGCGATCTGCCCAACGTCACGGTGCGCCGCGGCTTCCTGACCCACGCGCAGATCGCGGCCGAGCACGCGCGCCACGGGGTCCTGCTGGTCCCGAGCCGCAGCGACACCCAGGGCGTCAGCCGCGACGAGGCGATGTCCTCGGGTCTGGTGCCCATCACGTCGGCGGTGGCCGCGATCCCCGAATTCGTCGACGAGGAGGTCGCCTTCCTGGCGCCGCCCGAAGACCACCGCGCGCTCGCGGACGCCGTCCGGACGCTGCGCGCAGAGCCCGCGCGGTATCTGCGGATGTCCGCGGCCGCGGCACGCCGGGTCCGCAGACAGTCCGGCGCGGACCACGTGCTGGACGCCGAACTCCGCCTGGCGTTCCGCACCGACGGGGACCACTCCGCTCCGTCGGTCCGTCCCCATCCCGAGAGAGAGGCCCACAGGCCATGACCGCACGCATCGCCGTCGTCGGGAGCGCCCTCACCCGCTCCGCCCTGGTCGCGGACCCCCGGCTCTCCGTGCCCGCCGGGCACTTCCTCGCCCGGGTCTCCATGGCTGGGCTGGGCACCCCGCCCGTCGAGGACGCCGACCTGACCGGGGTCGCCTCGGACTTCCGGCGCGAGCTGGTCCGTCGCGACGTCGACCGCATGCTCGTGGCGGACCTGGTCCGGCTCGATCCCGACGCGATCGTCGTCGACGTCGCCGACGAGCGATTCGCCCTGGACGTGCTCCCGTCCGGGGCCGTCGTGACCGTCTCGCCGGAGTACCTCGAGTCGGCGCCGCCGCAGGACGGCCGGCGCCGGGTGCCCAGCGGCGACGAGGAGCACCTCGCGCTGTGGGTGGCCGGGTGGCGGACCTTCCTCTCCACCCTGGACGCCGTGGGTCTGAGAGAGCGGCTGATCCTGCATCACGGCGGGATGGCGGTCCGCACCGCGGACGGGACCCCCGCCCGGCACGAAGCCGCGATCCTCGCCGCCGCGCGCTACGCGGACCGGCTCGCCGACCGGGCGGCCCAGGACCTCGACCCGGCCCGGGTGGTGCGCGTGGACGACGCGATCAGGCACGCCGCGCCGGCCGACGACGGCACCGCCGACCCGCTGGCCCTCGCCCCGGCGGCCGCCGCCGCGCTGGCCGCCGGGGTGGTCGCCGTGCTGGACGGGCGCGATCCATGGGAGGTCGACGGGCTCGTCGACGTCAGCCCGGACGCGGAGCCCGCCGAGTGCGCCGCGCCGCAGGCCCACGCAGAGCCCGCCGCGCCACAGGCCCCCGCCGAGTCCGCTGCGCCCGAGCCGTCCGCACCGCACCGGGACGTCGTGGAGAGCGACTATGCGAACTACGGGGTCGACCCGGTCCGCTGGGAGTCGGCCGAGGAGTTCGCGGCCTCCGGCTTCGGCCCGGGACTGCACATCCTGCCGCTGCCGGACGGCAACCACCTGGACCTCATCATCCGCGGTGACCTCGGGGGTGTGGGCGAGCGCGAGTCCGTCGTCGTCTTCCTCACGGGTGCGATGAGTCAGCGGAACAGCGTGGCCCCGCCGTTCTTCGCCGGGCGTCGGCTCACCTACGAGCTGGGGATCCCGTGGGTCGCCGTCAGCGACCCCTCGATGCAGCTCGCCGACGACCTCCTCCTCGGGTGGTACACGGGCTCGCCCGGCTCTCAGGCCCACGCCACGCTGCTCGCCGCTCTGCGGGCGCTGGCGGACGGGCTGGACCGTGACCTGCTCCTGGTGGGCGGGTCCGGGGGCGGCTTCGCGGCGCTGCGGCTGAACGAGGAGCTCGAGGGGCGCAGCAGCGTCTTCGCCTGGAACCCCCAGACGGATCTCCTCGATTACCATCCGCCCACGGTGCGGGACTACCTGCGGACCCTCTTCCCGGGCGAGGACCTCGACCCCGGCTCGGAGCGCGAGGCCGTGGAGGCGCGGCTGGCCGAGGAGGGGATCGGGCACCGGGTGGGCACGCTCGACGCGGGCCGTCGCGTGGTGGTGTTCCAGAACGCGGGCGATCACCACGTGGAGGGGCACCTGCTGCCCCTCGTCCACCGCACCCCGGGCATGACGGGCGGCCCTCGCCGGTTCGCCACGGACGCCGAGCACCAGGTGCGGATCGCCACTTGGGGGGCCGGGCACGCCGCGCTGCCCGCCCACGTGACGGCGCGGGCCGTGGACGCGATGCGTCGGGGCCACTCGGCCTCGACCGTGGCGACGGACATCGACGCGCTGCTGGCGCATGAACGGGGCGACGACTCGGACGGGCCGGACGTCCTGGTCACCGCCGAGCCCGGCGGGCTCTCACGGGTGGACTGGGCCGCCTTCCCGGGAGAGGCCGACGACGGGCACGCCTGCACCCTGTCCCGGATGCTCGGCGAGGACGTCGTGGACCAGGTGGAGCACATCGGTCCGCCCGCGGTGCTGTCCCGGCTGGACGAGGGGGAGCACTGGCGGCTGGAGGCGTTCGACGCGCGCGGTCGGCGGGTCCACGAGATCCACGTCGACGGTCGGGGGGACCCGGTGCCGTCCGGCGGTATGGGCGGCTCCGCCCGGCCCCGTCGCGCCCGGCAGTGACGCCGGCGCGTCCGGGTGCCGGCGGTCCGGCCGCGGCACGGTCTGCGGCCCCGGGACCGTCTGGGGCCCACGCCGGTCTTCGAACACGTGTTCGAAGAATGCGGTAGAGTCCTGCACAGCAGTGCGACGGGGTGATCTCGTGCACAGGCGGGGCGGGCCACGCTTATCGTGTCCGCCGCCCCCCGTAGATTCACGGACATGACCGAGGCGGGCGCTCCAGCGTCCGCGGCAGCACCACCAGAGCTAGGGGTGAAGGATGAGCAAGGTGACGGATCGCGAGAAGGCCCTCGAGGCCGCTCTCGCCCAGATCGACAAGCAGTTCGGCAAGGGTTCCGTCATGCGGCTGGGAGACCAGACCCAGGCACCCGTCGAGGTCATCCCCACGGGCTCGGTGGCCATGGACGTGGCACTGGGCATCGGCGGCCTGCCGCGCGGCCGCGTGGTGGAGATCTACGGCCCGGAGTCCTCGGGCAAGACCACCCTGGCCCTGCACGCGGTGGCCAACGCGCAGCGCAACGGCGGCATCGCGGCCTTCATCGACGCGGAGCACGCCCTGGACCCGGTCTACGCCCGCAAGCTCGGGGTGGATACGGACGCCCTGCTGGTCAGCCAGCCGGACACGGGCGAGCAGGCCCTGGAGATCATGGACATGCTCGTCTCCTCGGGCACCCTGGACATCGTCGTCATCGACTCCGTGGCCGCGTTGACCCCGCGCGCCGAGATCGAGGGCGAGATGGGCGACTCCCACGTCGGCCTGCAGGCCCGCCTCATGTCCCAGGCGCTGCGCAAGGTGACCGGCCGCCTCCACCAGACCAAGACCACGGCCATCTTCATCAACCAGCTGCGCGAGAAGATCGGCGTGTTCTTCGGCTCCCCGGAGACCACCACGGGCGGCAAGGCGCTCAAGTTCTATGCGTCCGTGCGCATCGACGTCCGCCGCATCGAGACCCTCAAGGAGGCCGGCAACCCCGTCGGCAACCGCACCCGCGTGAAGATCGTCAAGAACAAGATGGCCCCGCCCTTCAAGCAGGCCGAGTTCGACATCCTCTACGGGGTCGGCATCTCCCGCGAGGGTGGCCTGATCGACATGGGTGTCGAGGAGGGCATCGTCAAGAAGTCCGGCGCGTGGTTCACCTATGACGGGGACCAGCTCGGGCAGGGCAAGGAGAACGCCCGTCGGTTCCTCCGGGACAACCCGGACCTTGCCAACGAGATCGAGCAGCGCATCCTCACGAAGCTCGGCATCGGCGTGGCCCCGGAGGCCGAGGATGACGAGGCCCCGGCCCTGACCGCGGTTCCGGGGGACACTGCGGCCGGATGACCCGATCGCGCAGGAGCGTCGGAGGCGGGGCCGCCCACCGGTCGGAGACGACCGGCCGGAGCGGCTCCGCCTCCGGTGCGTCCGCGTTCGACGACGCCCGGGACTCGGACGTGGGCCGGATGTGGCTCGACCTGGCCGGCGCACCGGAGCCGACGTCGTCCGACGCGGACGCCACGGACGCCGAGCAGGACGCCGTGCCCGCGCACGACGCCGGAGCCCCCGCAGGGGACGTCCCGGACCACGCCCCCGGCGCGGCACCGGATCTCGGGGCCCTGCTGACCCGCGCGAGCGACCTGCCCAGCCCCGCGCCCGGCGCCGGGCCCCGATCGCTGCCCTGGTCCGAGCGCCAGGACACCCGGGCGGACACCGAGCGCCGGGGCCGACAGCGGTCCACCACGCCCCCGCGGCGTGGCCGTCCTCGCGACGAGGGTCGCCCGGCCGTGGATCCCCGCCCCGCCGTCGAGGCCGATCGCCCCCGACGTCGCCCCGGCCCGGCGCCCCTGCCCACCGCACCGCGTGAGCGCGAGGAGGCCGCACGCGAGGTCGTCCTGCGCCAGCTCGCCCTGGGCCCCCGCTCCCGCGGCCAGCTCGAACGCAAGCTCGCCGAGCGCCAGGCCGAGCCCGAGCTGATCGAGCGCGTCCTCGACCGCTTCGAGGAGGTGCGGCTCGTGGACGACGCCGCCTTCGCCGAGGTCTGGGTCCGCAGCCGTCACCGAAGCAAGGGCCTGGCGCGCCGCGCCATCGGGCACGAGCTCCAGCAGAAGGGCGTGGACCGGGAGATCGCCGCCGAGGCGCTCGAGGCCATCGACGGCGAGGACGAACGGACCGCCGCCCTGGACCTCGTGCGCCGACGGCTGCGGGGCCGCACCGTCCCCGGCGGTGCCTCGCCGGAGGCCCGGGCCGAGCGGGACAAGGTGACCCGCCGCCTCGTCGGCATGCTGGGACGCAAGGGCTACGGCGGCGGCCTCGCGTTCGCCGTCGTGAAGGAGGTCCTCGCCGAGCACGAGGAGTGAGCGGCCCCGGGCCGCGCCCGGAGTTCCTAGAATGGTGCGGTGACTCTGACGGACCCCACCCCCCGCACCACCCCGCTCGCGCAGGACGGCGCCACCGCGCGCCCGCACGAGGGTCTGACCTATGAGGTCCGCACCTTCGGCTGCCAGATGAACGTGCACGACTCCGAGCGCATCTCCGGCCTGCTCGAGTCCACCGGCTACGCCCCGGCCGCCGAGGACGCCCAGGCCGACCTCGTGGTCTTCAACACGTGCGCGGTCCGCGAGAACGCGGACAACCGCCTGTACGGCAACCTCGGCAACCTGCGCGCGGTGAAGGACGCGCACCCGGGCATGCAGATCGCCGTCGGCGGGTGCCTCGCCCAGAAGGACCAGGCCGCCATCCAGCGCAGGGCCCCGTGGGTGGACGTCGTCTTCGGCACCCACAACATCGGCTCCCTGCCCGTGCTGCTGGAGCGCTCCCGCCACAACGCCGAGGCCGAGATCGAGATCCTCGAGTCGCTCGAGGTGTTCCCCTCCACCCTGCCCACCAAGCGCGACTCCACGCACTCCGGCTGGGTGTCCATCTCCGTGGGCTGCAACAACACGTGCACGTTCTGCATCGTCCCGTCGCTGCGCGGCAAGGAGAAGGACCGCCGCCCCGGGGAGATCCTCGCCGAGGTGCAGGCACTCGTCGACGCCGGCGCCGTCGAGGTGACGCTGCTGGGCCAGAACGTGAACACCTACGGCGTCGAGTTCGGCGACCGCGGCGCGTTCGCCAAGCTGCTGCGCGCATGCGGGGAGATCGAGGGCCTCGAACGCGTCCGCTTCACCAGCCCCCACCCGGCCGCGTTCACGGACGACGTCATCGACGCGATGGCCGAGACCCCCAACGTCATGCCGCAGCTGCACATGCCCCTGCAGTCGGGCTCGGACAAGGTGCTCAAGGACATGCGCCGCTCCTACCGGTCCGCGAAGTTCCTGCGGATCCTGGAGAAGGTGCGCGAGCGCATCCCGCACGCCGCCATCACCACGGACATCATCGTCGGCTTCCCCGGGGAGACCGAGGAGGACTTCGCCGAGACGATGCGGGTGGTCGAGGCCTCCCGCTTCTCCTCCGCGTTCACCTTCCAGTACTCCATCCGCCCGGGGACCCCGGCCGGGGAGATGGACCACCAGGTGCCCAAGGCCGTCGTCCAGGAGCGCTTCGAGCGCCTCGTGGCACTGCAGGACCGGATCTCGGCCGAGGAGATGGCCACGCTCGTCGGCACCCGCCAGGAGCTGCTCGTCACCGCCGACTCCGGCTCCAAGGCCGCGGAGCGCGGCCGCCTGTCCGGGCGCGCACCCGACAACCGGCTCGTGCACTTCTCCGTGCCCGCCGGCGCCGAGACCCCCCGCCCCGGCGACTTCGTCACCGTGACGGTCACCGAGGCCCACCCCTTCTTCGCCGTCGCCGACCCGACCGCACAGGACTACGTCCTGCGCCGCTCCCGCGCCGGTGACGCGTGGGACCGTGCCCAGGCCGAGTCGTGCGGCGCGCCCGCCCCCGGCATGGCGGGTGGCTCCGGGGCCACGAGCCTCGGCATGCCGACCCTGCGCCCGCGGTCCTGATGTCCGCCGCCGCGGCCCGCCCGCCCGTCGTCGCCGTGGTCGGGGCGACGGCGACGGGCAAGTCCGCCCTCGCCGTCGCCCTGGCGCACGCGCTGGACGGCGAGGTGGTCAACGGGGACGCCCTGCAGTTCTACCGGGGGATGGACGTGGGCACGGCGAAGGTCACCCAGGCGGAACGCGAGGGCGTCCCGCACCATCTGCTGGACGTGCTCGACGTCGGCCAGGAGGCCTCGGTGGCGGCCTTCCAGTCCGCGGCCCGCGACCTGTTCGACCAGATCCGCGCGCGGGGCCGGACCCCGATCCTCGTGGGCGGTTCCGGGCTGTACGTGCGGGCGGCGCTGGACGTGCTCGAGTTCCCGCCCACGGACCCGGCGCTGCGCGCCGAGCTGGAGGCGCGCGCGCAGCGGGAGGGTCTGGCCGGGCTGAGGGCCGAGCTGGCCGCCCTGGACCCGGTCTCGGCGGAGCGGCTGCAGGACGCCCGCCGCATCGTGCGCGCGCTGGAGGTGTGCCGGCTGACGGGCCGCCCGTTCTCCGCGTTCATGCCGGAGCGCACGTACGCCCCGGAGGTCGCCCCCGTGGTGCAGCTCGGCCTGCGCCTGGACCGGGCCGAGCTGCACCGGCGGATCGCGGCCCGGGTGGAGCGCATGCTGGCCGAGGGCCTGCTGGACGAGGTCCGCCACCTCGACGTCCCCGGGCCGGACGGGCTGCGGCAGGGACCGACCGCGTCCCGCGCGATCGGCTACGCCCAGATGCTCGCCGTCCTCGACGGCGAGCTCACCGAGGCGGAGGCGGCCGAGCAGACCGTCGTGGCCACGCGACGCTTCGCCCGACGCCAGGAGACCTGGTTCCGGGCCGACCCGCGCGTCGTCTGGCTCGACGCGCAGGGCGAGGACGTCGTGGCGGCGGCGCTCGCCGTCGTCGCCGGGGGCGCCCCCTAGACTGGGCCCATGACCGAGCAGCCCGCGGCGCCCGCCGCCCAGGACCCCCTCCACGCGAACGCGCCGCGCGTGCCGTTCACGAAGGGCCACGGCACGGGCAACGACTTCGTGCTGATCGCCGATCCGGACGGCAACGCGCAGCTCGACGCCGAACGCGTCGCACGGCTGGCCGACCGGCACCGGGGGATCGGCGCCGACGGGGTCATCCGCGCCGTGCGGTCCGCGCGCCTGCCGGAGGGTGAGGCGCTGCTCGCCGAGCACCCCGAGGCCGAGTGGTTCATGGACTACCGCAACGGCGACGGCTCGATCGCCGAGATGTGCGGCAACGGGGTGCGCGTCTTCGTGCACTTCCTGGTCGAGAAGGGCCTCGTGGACCTGGCCCCCGGCCAAGCGATCACCATCGGCACGCGCGCCGGCGTGAAGGCCGTGACCCGACTCGAGCACGGCTACGCGATCGACATGGGCCCCTGGTCCTACCTCGACCCCGAGCTGGCGGAGGAGGCGGCGTCGGACTCGATGGTCCTCGCCCACGGCCTCACCGATCCGCGGCCGGCGCTGAGCGTGTCGATGGGCAACCCCCACACCGTGGTCCCGCTGGCCTCCTTCGCCGACCTGGAGGGCCTGGACCTGGGCCGCGCCCCCGAGGTGGACCCCGCCCCGCCGCACGGCACGAACGTCGAGTTCGTGGCCGCGCACGAGCCGCTCGTGCGCGAGGGCGTGGGCCGCGTGCGGATGCGCGTGCACGAGCGCGGGGTGGGCGAGACCCAGTCCTGCGGGACGGGCGCGTGCGCGGCGGCGGTGGCGATGCGCGCGTGGTCGGGCGACCAGGGCTCGGACTCGTGGCTCGTCGAGGTGCCCGGCGGCGTGCTGGCCGTGGATGTCGTGCCGGGCCCGGAGGGGGCCGAGCACGTGGTCCTCTCGGGGCCGGCCGAGCTCGTCTTCGACGGCGAACTCACCGCCTGACCGCTTTCGTTCGGGAAACGGCGGGCCACGAACCGCTGTCGTTCGGGAAACGGCGCCTCAGCGCGCCCGCGCCACCCGCAGGATCCGGAAGCCCTTGACGCTGTCCGCCCGCTCCGCGGTGAACCGGCCGGGCGCGCGCTCCTCGAGCATCCGGCCGATCCACGGCAGCAGCGAGTCCGCGCCGAGGTTCTTCTGCACCACCAGCCAGGCCTCGCCGCCGGGGGCCAGGCGTGGCAGCCACCGCTCCAGCAGGGCGTGCAGTGCCGGCTTGCCGATCCGGATGGGCGGGTTGGACCAGATGAGGTCGAACTCCGCGCCCTCGGGGACGTCCTCCGGCCGCAGTGCCACGACGTTGCCGAGGCCCAGCGCCGCGGCGTTGTCGCGGGTCAGCTGCAGGGAGCGGTCGTTGACCTCGACGGCGGTCACCTCCGCCTCGGGCGACCGCAGCGCCAGCGTGAGGGCGATCGGTCCCCAGCCCGCGCCGACGTCGAGGAACCGGCCCGTCGCCGGCGGCGCGGGCACGGCCGAGAACAGGGCCGCGGTGCCCTTGTCCAGACCGTCCGGGGAGAAGATCCCGTTGGCCGTCTGGACCTCGACGTCGCGGCCGGCCAGGCGTGTCCGCAGGGTGCGGCGCCGCTCGGGCGCGGAGGGGTCGGCGTCGAAGTAGTGGGATGCGGAGCTCACGGCGACCATGGTAGCCAGCGGGTCGTCGCGGCCCTCAGCCCGACGCCGGCCCGGCCAGGTCCGCGAGGATCGCGCGCACGGCGTCGCGCCCGGCGCGGTTGGCCCCGACCGTGGACTGGGAGGGCCCGTAGCCGAGGAGGAACAGGCGCGGCTCGTCCAGGGCGCGCCCGCCCGCCACGCGGAGGCCGCCGGCGGGCGTGCGCAGCCGCAGGGGAGCGAGGTGCCGGATCGCCGGCCGGAAGCCGGTGGCCCAGAGGATCACGTCCGCCGGTTCGAACGAGCCGTCGGGCATCCGCACCCCGTCCGGCTCGACGGCCGTGAACATGGGGTGGCGCACCAGCACGCCTCGTGACTCGGCCTCGCGCACCCAGGACGAGCGGTGCATCCCGGTCGCCCCGACCACGGAGCCCGGCGGCAGGCCCGCACGGGTCCGTTCGTCCACCCCGCGCACCGACTCGGCCAGGGCGCCGGGTGCGGCCGAGTCCTGCCACCGCGGTTCGCGGCGGGTCACCCACAGGGTGTCCGCGACCGTGGAGATCTCGGCCAGCAGCTGCGTCGCCGAGACGCCCATGCCCACGATCACCACCCGCTGCCCGGCGAACTCGTCCTTGGACACGTAGTCACGGGTGTGCAGCTGCCGGCCGCGGAACGAGCGCATCCCGGGCACCGAGGGCCACCGTGGGGACGTCCAGGTGCCGGTCGCGTTGACCACGAAGTCCGCCCGCCACGTGCCCGGCGCCCCGTCCGTGCGGACGAAGAACCCGCGCGCACGTCCCGGCTCGCCGATCCGCTCGACGCGCCTCACACGCACGGGCCGCCGGATCGGCAGGGCGAACCGTGCCTCGTAATCGGCGAAGTAGGCCGGCAGCAGGGTGTTGGCGTGCGCGGCCGGGTCGGCCGGCGGCACCGGGTCGCCGGGCAGCTCGTGGATGTGGTTGACGGTGGCCATCGTGAGCGAGTCCCAGCGGTGCTGCCACGCGCCGCCCGGGGCGGTCTCCGCGTCGAGCACCACGAACGTGCCGGGGGCGTCGTCGGGGACGCCGGCGGCGCCGTCGTCGTTCGGACCCAGCCCCACGAAACCGCGGCGGCGCAGGTGGTAGGCGGCGGACAGCCCCGCCTGGCCCGCGCCGATCACGACGACGGTCGCCCGGCCCGTCCGGCCGGGCTGCGGCGGGGCGGGGGAGGGGGACGCGGTCATGCCCGCAGGATACGTGGGCGTCGTCGGCGGACCGGGCGTCGGGGCCCCTGTCGCCCACGCGCGCCGCCCGGTATACTCGACGCTCATGTGGATCTTCCTGCGCTGACGCCCCCGCGTCACTGCCCGCCCCCGCCCCTCGCGCGCCCGCCTCGGATGAGGCCGTCGAGCGCGCCCCGGCACCTGAGGGAGATCCCACCATGGACCACCTGGTCCGCCCCTGCACGCCCACCGACGAGACCTCGTGGCTGCGGTGCCGCGTGCTCGCCTGCCTCACGCCGACGGAGCCGCCCAGAGGTTGTCGCCACGCGCCGCCGACCCTCGCCCACACGGCCGTGCGCGTCACCCACCACGTCCGCCCCCTGCGGACAGCCGCCTAACGCGTCCGCCAACCCCTCTACCCTGAGACCATCGGGCCGCCCGACCGCGGCGGCCCAGAGGAGACCATGACTGAGAAGAACCAGCACACCCCCGGCCCCCAGGGCGCCCACGGCTCCGAGGACGAGATCCAGGCCGTGATCGACCGCATCCTGGCCGCCGATGACGCTCGCCGCGCCTCCGACCGCGAGGCGACCGGGCGCGGCTCCGCGGACAGCGTGGCCGCGGACCACGAGGGCGCCCTCGACACCGGCACCCCGGATCGCTCCGCCGCGCTCGCGGGCCGCGCACTCGCCCTGGACGAGGGCGAGGACGGGCACACGGACGCCGACGGCGACCAGGACGAGCTCGCCGCGCGCCACTCCCTCAAGCGCGTGCAGGGCCTGTCCACCGAGCTCGAGGACATGAGCGAGGTCGAGTACCGCCAGCTGCGCCTGGAGCGCGTGGTGCTGGCGGGGGTCTGGACCGAGGGCTCCGCGGAGGACGCGGAGAACTCCCTGCGGGAGCTCGCCGCGCTCGCCGAGACCGCGGGCTCGGAGGTGCTCGACGGCGTCATCCAGCGTCGCGCCACCCCGGACCCGGCCACGTTCCTCGGCAAGGGCAAGGCGCAGGAGCTCGCCGAGATCGTGGCGCTCTCCGGCGCGGACACCGTGGTGGTGGACTCCGAGCTCGCCCCGTCCCAGCGCCGCGCGCTGGAGGACGTGGTGCGGGTGAAGGTCATCGACCGGACCGCGCTGATCCTGGACATCTTCGCCCAGCACGCGAGCTCGCGTGAGGGCCGCGCCCAGGTCGAGCTCGCGCAGCTCGAGTACCTGCTGCCGCGCCTGCGCGGCTGGGGCGAGTCCATGTCCCGGCAGGCCGGCGGCCGTGCCGCCGCCGGCGAGGGCATCGGCTCTCGCGGCCCCGGCGAGACCAAGATCGAGCTGGACCGCCGCCGCATCCGCACCCGCATGGCGAAGCTGCGCCGGGACATCGCCGGGATGAAGCCGGCACGCGAGGCCAAGCGCGCCAACCGTCGTCGCAACCGGGTGCCGTCCGTGGCGATCGCCGGCTACACCAACGCCGGCAAGTCGTCCCTGCTCAACCGCCTCACCCACGCCGGGGTGCTCGTGGAGAACGCCCTGTTCGCCACGCTGGACCCCACCGTGCGCAAGGCCATGACGCCGGACGGCATCGGCTACACCCTCTCGGACACGGTCGGCTTCGTGCGGAACCTGCCCACGCAGCTGGTCGAGGCGTTCCGCTCCACTCTCGAGGAGGTCGCGGACGCGGACGTCATCCTGCACGTCGTGGACGGCTCGCACCCGGACCCGGAGGGCCAGATCGCCGCGGTGCGCTCCGTGTTCGCGGAGGTGGACGCGCACCGGATCCCCGAGATCATCGTGCTGAACAAGGCAGACGCAGCGGACCCGGCCGTCGTCGCCCGGATCCGGTCCAAGGAGCCCCACGCCGTGGTGGTCTCCGCGCGCACCGGCGAGGGCATCGACGAGCTCGAGCGCGCCATCGCGGCCACCATCCCGCGGCCGGACGTGCGGCTCGAACTGCTGGTCCCGTTCACCCGGGGTGAGCTGGTCTCCCGCCTGCACTCGGCGGACGCGGAGATCCTCGCCGAGGGCTACGAGGAGGGCGGCACCCGCCTGTCCGTGCTGGTCCGTGAGGACATCGCGCCGGACTTCGCCGAGTTCGTCGTGGAGGCGGACGCGTCGTGAGCGACGGGGTGAAGGAAGCCGGGGCGGTCGGCGCGCAGCCGCGCACGGAGCACGAGCGCGAGGCGCTGCGCCTGCTGGATGTCGCGGTGCAGGCCACCGGCGGCCAGCACCGCGCGGGCCAGCGGGAGATGGTGCTGCAAGTGGCGCGCGCCCTCGAGTCGCGCCGTCACCTGCTCGTACAGGCCGGCACCGGCACCGGCAAGTCCCTGGCCTACCTGATCCCCGCCCTCCAGCACGCGATGACGCAGGAGGACCCCGTCGTCGTCGCCACGGCCACGCTCGCGCTGCAGGCCCAGATCATGAAGCGGGATGCCCCACGGCTGGTCGAGGCGCTCAAGGACGAGCTGCCCCGCGAGCCCGTCGTCGCCCTGGTCAAGGGCCGCTCCAACTACCTGTGTCGCCACAAGGTGGACGGCGGCTACCCCGGGGACGAGGGCGAGGAGGCCCTCTTCACGGTCGCCGACGACGGCGGGATGATCGGCTCCGCCACGGACGGCGCCGCCGGGCCCTCCTCGCTGTTGGGCAAGGAGGTCATGTACCTGCGGGCGTGGGCGGACCAGACCGAGACCGGGGACCGCGACGACCTCGAGGTCCCCGTCACCGACCGCGCGTGGCGGCAGGTCTCCGTGTCCGCGGTCGACTGCCTCGGCGCGTCCCGCTGCCCCCAGGCCGAGGAGTGCTTCTCTGAGCGTGCCCGCGCGGACGCGGCGGACGCGGACGTCGTGGTCACCAACCACGCGATGCTCGCCATCAGCGCCTTCGAGGGGCTCGCGGTGCTGCCGGCGTACTCGGCCGTCGTGGTGGACGAGGCCCACGAGCTCCAGGACCGGGTGACCGGTGCGGTCACCGGGCAGCTGTCCGGGTCGATCGTGCACGGCGCCGCCACCTCGCTGCGCCGCCACACCACCGTGGCCGTGGAGGACCTGATCGAGGCCGGGGCGGCCCTGGACCGCGCGTTCACGGACACCCCGTCCGGCCTGATCGCCGCAGGCCCGGACGAGGTGCAGGAGCAGGCCCTCACCGGCGTCCTCACGGCCGCGCGCCAGTGCCTGTCCGACCTCGGCCAGGACAAGGACAAGGAGGCCGACGCCGACGGCGGACGGCAGATGGCGCGCTCGCGGATCCTCGAGGTCCTCGAGGTGGTGGAGCGCATGCTCGCGGCCCGGCCCGAGGCCGACTTCCCCGAGGTGCTGTGGGCCACCCGCCCCGGCCACTTCGAGCCCGGCGTGGGCTGGCAGCCGGGGGACGAGACAGACCCGCCCCAGCTCTACGTGGCCCCGCTCTCGGTGGCAGGCAAGCTGCGGGAGGGCCTGTTCGGCAAGGCGACGACGGTGCTCACCTCCGCCACGCTCACCGTGGGCTCGGGGGAGCGCCGGTTCGACTCGGTGGCCGGCGACGTGGGCCTGGCCGGCCCGGACGCCCCGAAGTTCGAGGCCCTCGACGTCGGCAGCCCCTTCGACTACCCGCGTCAGGGCGTGCTCTACGTGGCCCGGCACCTGCCCCGGCCCGGCCGGACGGCCTCGCCCGAGTCCCTCGATGAGCTCGAGGCGCTCCTGAGGGCGTCGCAGGGCGGGGCCCTCGGCCTGTTCTCCTCGCGCCGGGCGGCCGAGGACGCCGCCGCCGAGATGCGCCGTCGGCTCGGGCCGAAGACCACGATCCTGTGCCAGGGGGACGCGACCCTCTCCGCCCTCGTACGCCAGTTCGCCGAAGAGCCGGACACGTCCCTGTTCGGCACCATGAGCCTGTGGCAGGGCGTGGACGTGCCGGGGAACTCGCTGCGGCTCGTGGTGATCGACCGCATCCCGTTCCCGCGGCCGGACGACCCGCTCTCCCAGGCCCGCACCCGGGACGTCGCCCGGCACGGCGGCAACGGGTTCATGCGGATCTCCGCCACGCACGCGGCCGTGCGCATGGCCCAGGGCGCCGGGCGCCTCGTGCGCTCCGTGACGGACCGCGGCGTCGTGGCCGTGCTGGACCCCCGCCTGGCCACCGAGCGGTACGGCGGCTACATCACGAGCGCCCTGCCGGACTTCTGGCGCACCACGGACGGCGACGTCGTCCGCGGGGTGCTGGCACGGCTCGCCTCGGGCGATTGACCTCGCTCGGCCTCGGACCGTCGGCCCGGCCCGGTCGGAGGGAGCGGGTCAGAGCGAGCGCAGGACCGTGACGACGCGCCCCATCACGGTGGCGTGATCGCCGAGGATGGGCTCGTAGGCCGTGTTCTGGGGCAGGAGCCACGTGTGCCCGTCACGGCGGCGGAAGGTCTTCACCGTGGCCTCGTCGTCGAGCAGGGCCGCGACGATGTCGCCGTTCTCCGCCGTCTCCTGCCGGCGCACCACCACCCAGTCGCCGTCGCAGATCGCGGCGTCCACCATCGAGTCGCCCGTGACGCGCAGCATGAACAGCTCGCCCTCGCCCGTGAGGCGGCGCGGGATCGCCATGACGTCCTCGACCTGCTGCTCGGCCAGGACGGGGCCGCCCGCCGCGATGCGGCCGACCCAGGGGACCGGTACGCTGTCCGCCCCGTCCGCGCCGGTGTGCCACGCGGGGATCGCGGAGACCTGCGACGACGGCGCAGCGGCGGGGGAGGCGGCCTCACCCAGCGGGGTGCCGTCCACGTCGCGCAGCACCTCGAGGGCACGCGGGCGGCCCGGGTCGCGCCGAATGTAGCCGTGTCGCTCGAGACGGCCGAGCTGGTGCGTGACGGAGGAGAGCGAGGCCAGGCCCGCGGCGTCGCCGATCTCGCGCATGGAGGGCGGGTAGCCGTTGTCGGCGATCGCGTCCCGGATGGTCTGCACGATCCGCCGCTGGCGGTCGGTGAGCGGCGCGCGCGCCGCCGGCTGATCGTCGGTGGTGCTCATGGCTGCCGTCCGTTCTCCCGGGGGTGATGGTGGCCGGCCTCGTGTTCCGGCGTCCGGCTGCCGTCCGGACGCTTACCGTGTCCGCCCCCGCTGGTTGCCTGTGTCCTGGCGGTCCCCGGGGGCGTTCCGGGGCGTCCGTGCATCGCCTCGAGCCTAGAGGAGAGCCGCCTCTCATTCAAAGATATGTTCGATCTCGTCGTGGCGTGTCTCGAACACCTGTGCTAGAAAAGTACTCGAACGGATTCGAACAGATGTTCGATCGCCTGGAGGGCACTCGCCCCGGAGGAGGACACCATGACGCTCACCACCGCCCAGTTCGCCGGCTCGCCCGCGACCGCGCGGCCGCGTCCGGCCACCATCCGTCTGACCCGCCGCGGCCGCCTCGTGCTGCGGGGGATCCCCGTGATCGCCGCGGCCGTGGCCGCCACGCTGGCGGCCGCCTTCTTCCTGGGTGTGCTGCTGTCGCCCGCCGCGGTGTCCGCGGACACCGCAGGACCGGCCACCCAGTCCGTCACGGTCATGCCCGGGGACAGCCTGTGGACCATCGCCACCACGGTGGCGCCGGAGGCGGACGTCTACGAGGTGATCGCCACGATCGACGAGCTCAACGGGCTCGAGGGCCGGGCCCCCGCCCCGGGTGAGGAGCTGTTCGTCCCGGCCATGCGGTGACGCACGGCGGGCCTCGCCCTCCACGGTTCCTAGACTGGCGGCCATGACCGACCTCAGCACTCTGCCCCTGCGCGAGAACCTCCGCGGCCTGAGCCCCTACGGCGCCCCCCAGCTGGACGTGCCGTACATGCTCAACACCAACGAGAACACGCACCCGGTGCCGGAGGAGGTCGCCGCCGCGATCGCCGAGCGGGTCGCGGCCGTCGCCGGGGGGCTGAACCGCTACCCGGACCGCGAGTTCACGGGGCTGCGACATGCGCTCGCCGGCTACCTCGGCCACGGCCTCACGGCGGACCACGTGTGGGCCGGCAACGGCTCCAACGAGATCCTGCAGCAGATCCTCCAGGCCTTCGGCGGCCCGGGGCGGACCCTGCTGAGCTTCCTGCCCTCGTACTCCATGTACCCGCTGCTGGCCGGCGGCACGGACACCGTGTTCGTGGACGGCGGCCGCGCCGACGACCACAGCCTCAGCGCCGAGCACGCGGCGGCCATGGTGCGGGAGCACCGTCCGCACGTCGTCTTCCTGGCCTCCCCCAACAACCCGACGGGCACCGCCCTGGACCTGGCGACCATCGAGGCCGTGTACGCCGCGCAGGCGGAGAACGAGGCTGCCGGCGGGCCCGGCGCGATGGTCGTCGTGGACGAGGCCTACGCGGAGTTCGCCCTCGCCGGCACCCGCTCCGCCCTCACGCTCCTGCCCGGCCGTGAGCGGCTGATCGTCACGCGCACCATGTCCAAGGCGTTCGCCCTGGCTGGCGCGCGCCTGGGCTACCTGGCCGCGGACCCCGCCGTCACCGACGCCCTGCGCCTGGTGCGCCTGCCGTACCACCTCTCCGCGGTCACGCAGGCCACGGCGGAGGCCGCTCTCGACCACGTGGACGCGCTGCTGCGCACCGTGGAGGACATCAAGGCCCAGCGCGACCGCATCGTCTCCACCCTGCGCGGCCTGGGACTGAGGCCCTCGGTGTCCGACTCGAACTTCGTCTTCTTCGGTCACCTCGAGGACGCCTCCGACGTGTGGCGCCGCCTGCTCGACCGAGGCGTGCTCGTGCGGGACGTCGGCATCCCGCACCACCTGCGCGTCACCGCCGGCACCGAGGCGGAGACGACGGCGTTCCTCACTGCTCTCGCGGAGGTCCTCGGCGAGACCGGGCACCGGTCCTGAGGCGTCACCGGAGTCGCGGCGTCCGCCCGGCTCCCTAGGATGGGGACAGCGCGCGCGGCGCCCCGGCCCGCCGGCACCGGCCGCGCGCACCCGCATCCCCCGCACCCGTCCCGGACCGGTGCGGCCCCAGCCCGAGGAGGACCCGTGGCAGCCGAGCTGATCTCCGGACGCCGTGCGCGCATGACGCGCACCACGAGCGAGTCGGACGTGTACGTCGAGATGGATCTGGACGGCACCGGCCGTGCTGAGATCTCCACCACCGTGCCGTTCTACGACCACATGCTCACCGCGCTGTCCCGGCACTCCCAGATCGATCTGACGGTCCGCGCCACCGGTGACACGCACATCGACGTGCACCACACGGTCGAGGACGTCGCCATCACCCTGGGCGAGGTGCTCAAGACCGCGCTCGGGGACAAGTCCGGCATCCGCCGCTTCGGCGAGGCGTCCGTGCCGCTGGACGAGGCGCTGGCGCGCGCCGTCGTCGACGTCTCCGGCCGGCCCTACCTCGTGCACGAGGGCGAGCCCGAGGGGCAGCAGTACCACCGCATCGGCGGGCACTTCACCGGTTCCATGACGCGCCACGTGTTCGAGTCGATCACGTACCACGCGGCGATCTGCCTCCACATGGACGTCGTGCGGGGCCGGGATCCGCACCACATCGTCGAGGCGCAGTTCAAGGCCTTCGCCCGCGCCCTGCGCGCCGCCGTCGAGGACGACCCCCGCATGACCGGCGTGCCCTCCACCAAGGGCGCCCTCTGATGGCCCGCCCCACCACCGTCCCCGGTGTGCGGCCGCGCGTCGCCGTCCTGGACTACGGCTCGGGCAACGTGCACTCGGCGCTGCGTGCCGTGGAGCGGGCCGGCGCGGAGGTCGAGCTCACGCGCGATCCGCAGGCCGTGCAGGAGGCCGACGGGCTGCTCGTGCCCGGCGTCGGGGCGTACGCGTCCGTGATGCGGGCACTGACCGAGGTCGGCGGCACCCGCTGGATCGGCCGCCGCGTGGCCGGGGGCCGACCCGTCCTCGGCATCTGCGTGGGCCACCAGATCCTCTTCGACGCCGGCGTCGAGCACGGCGAGCGCACCGCGGGCATGGGGGAGTGGCCGGGTGTCGTCGCCGAGCTGCCCGCCGAGGTCCTGCCCCACATGGGCTGGAACACCGTCCGGCCGCCCGAAGGCAGCGCCCTCTTCGCCGGCATCGAGGACGAGCGGTTCTACTTCGTCCACTCCTACGGCGTGCTCGAGTGGGAGTTCGACCAGACGATCTCCGCCATGCGTCCGCCCCAGGTCACCTGGGCGCACCACGGCGCGGACTTCATCGCCGCCGTGGAGAACGGCCCCCTGTCCGCCACGCAGTTCCACCCCGAGAAGTCCGGGGACGCCGGGCTGCAGCTGCTGCGCAACTGGCTGGAGACCCTCTGATGCCCTACTGGTCCGTCCTGTACCTCGCCCTCGGCGGGCTGCTGCTCGGCGCCGCCTGGTCCATGCGCACACAGAAGGCGCCGCTGTGGGCCATCGTGATCGTCCTCGTGCTGGCCGGCATGGCCATCGCCGCCTCCTTCCTGACCGTCGGCGCCTGATCGCGCCGGCCGCCCCACCCGAGAGGAACCCCATGACCCCGAACGCCCCCGCCCTCGAGCTGCTGCCCGCCGTCGACGTCCAGGACGGTCAGGCCGTCCGCCTCGTCCAGGGCGAGGCCGGCAGCGCCACCTCGTACGGCGACCCGGTGACCGCCGCCCTGGACTGGCAGCGCGCCGGCGCGGAGTGGATCCACCTCGTGGACCTGGACGCCGCCTTCGGCCGCGGTGACAACCGCGAGGTCATGCGCCGTGTGGTGGAGGAGATCGGCGTGAAGATCGAGCTGTCCGGCGGCATCCGCGACGACGCCTCGCTCGAGAACGCCCTCGAGATGGGTGCGGCGCGGGTGAACCTGGGCACCGCCGCCCTCGAGGACCCGGAGTGGACCGCGCGCGTCACCGAGCGCTTCGGCGACCGGGTGGCCGTGGGCCTCGACGTGCGCGGTACCACGCTCGCCGCCCGCGGCTGGACGAAGGAGGGCGGCGACCTCTGGGAGGTGCTGGACCGCCTCGAGGACGCCGGCTGCGCCCGCTACGTGGTCACCGACGTCACGAAGGACGGCACGCTCAAGGGGCCGAACACGGAGCTGCTGGCCCAGGTCTGCGCGAAGACCGCGAAGCCGGTCGTCGCCTCGGGCGGCATCTCCTCCCTCGAGGACGTCGCCGCGCTCGCGGCCATGACCGGCCAGGGCGTCGAGGGCGCGATCATGGGCAAGGCGCTGTACGCCGGCCGCTTCAGCCTGGAGCAGGCGCTGGCCGTCGCCGGCGGCGCCACGGTGGAGCAGGCGCGCTCCGAGCAGCCCGGCCCGGTCGCCCCGTGACGGGCTCGCACGACGACGGCGGCCTGGCCCGCGGCGACGGGCTCGGCCCGATCGACGAGACGGTCGCGGTGCCGCACCCGGCGGCCCGGGAGCTGCCGGGGCACATCCGGGCCGCGCTCGACCGCATGCGGGAGAAGACCGCGGGCGAGAACACCGCGGACACCGCGGGCGTCCCGTGGCAGGGCCGTGACCTCTCCGGCCCCGGCGTGGACGGCTCCGCGAACCCGTTGCACGTGTTCGACGAGGACGACGGCACCAGCCCGGCCGAGTGGACCGCCGTCATGGCGGCCCTGACGGACGGCTCCGCCGGTGAGCGGGAGGTGACGGAGGTGCTCACGCGCATCCGCGTGTTCGCCGCCGTCGTGCCCACCCTCGCCGTGGACGAGGACGACGTCCACGACCACGGCGACCACACCGGCCACGAGCACGACGTCGCGGCGCACGGGGACAAGGCCGCGGACGTGGCCCTCGTGACCATGCGCGCGCCGGACGGCCGGCAGGCGCTGCCGGTGTTCACGAACGTGCCCGCGCTGACGGCGTGGAACCCGGTCGCCCGGCCCGTGGCCGTCTGGCTGCCGCGTGCCTGCCTGTCCGCCGTGGACGAGGGCTGTGAGCTCGTCGTCATCGACGCCGGCGCCGAGCACACGTACGTGGTGCGACGCCCGGCCGTGTGGTCGCTCGCCCAGCAGAAGGAGTGGACCCCCGCCTACCGGGACCAGGAGATCGCGGACGAGATCGCCCAGGTCGCCGACCTGGTCCCGAACCTGCTGAACCTGGGCCTCGCCCCCGGGTCGGGGGTGGCCACGCACACGGGCTCCGGCGCGGTGATGAACGGAGGCGGGGCCGGGCCCGAGCTGCAGATCGTCGCGATGCCCACCCGGGACGCCGACGCGGCCGGGGTGCGCCTGATGACGGCCACGCTCAGGACCCTCCTGGCAGACCTGCCGCTGCTGGCCGAGCGGGCCGACTCCGTGGAGATCACGGTCCGCCGACCCTGATCGGTCGCCCGGCGCGTCCGGTACCGTTGAGGGGGAGGGGAGGGCCCGTGGTGGCCCCACCCCATCCTTGGAGGCCGTGCGCCGCGCGCCGGCCCCATGCCTCCCATCCTCCGAGGAGTACCCATGAAAACCAGAACCTTGACCGGCGTCGCCACCGCGGCGCTGGGCGCGGTGGTGGTGGCCGGTGCCGGCCCCGCCCTCGCGCAGACCACGCTCACCCAGGGCTCGGCGATCACCGCGCCGGCCGGGGCGTGCAGCCTGACCATCGTCGACGAGGCCACCGCCTACACCGCGGCCCACTGCGGCGCGGGCCAGTGGCAGATCGGATCGACCGTCCGCGACGTCGACGGTGCAGCGATCGGCACCGTCTCGGCACTGCCCGGCGATTCGGGCGTGGACGCGGTCCGCGTGGCCCTGGCCGACGACGTCGACGTCGTGGGCGACTGGTCCACGCGGCCGGCCTCATCCGTCGGTGTGGGCGAGACCGTCTACACCCATGGCTCGTCCGTGCCGCTGGGCGCGCCGAACACCGTGTCCCACACGCAGACGTTCGAGGCCGCCACGGTCTGCGACGACGCGTACGCGGATCAGGTCGCCCTGGACACCGCCTCGACCCACGCCGGCGACTCGGGCGGCGCCGTCTATGACGCCCAGCAGCGGGTGGTCGGTGTCATCTCGGGCATCGCCCCGGTGACCTTCGACGCCGAGGGCAACGTGGTGGGCTGCGACGCCCAGGCGATGACCTCGATCATGGTCCCGGTCGAGTCCCTCGACGCGCTGGACGCCTCCGCGGCGCCCGCCGCCGAGACCGCCGAGACCGCCCCGGCGATCGCCGACGTCGCCGGCCCCGTGTCCGACGAGGACCTGCCCACCGGCGGCGAGCCTGCCGTGGACGAGTCGGAACTGACCGAGTTCACGCCGGCCGAGGAGGAGGCCATCGCGGCCGAGCTCAAGGCCCGCGCCGAGGCCGCCGCGGAGGAGGAGGCCGCCGAGGCGGCCCCCGCTGCTGAGGCCCCGGCCGCCGAGGCCGCCGCGCCGGGCGTGACCGACGTCGTGGCCGCGCCCGCCGAGGGTGTCGCCTACGGCACCCGGGTGGTCGCGCAGACGGATCAGGGCGGCTTCGCCTCCGTCACCGTCACGGCCTACGACGCGGACGGCACCGTCCTGGGCCAGGACGGCCTGGACCTCACCGGCGAGTACCGCGCCTGGCTGCCCGTGCCGGCCGAGGTGCCTGCGGGCGGCTCCGTGGTGGTCACCGTGGTCGACGCCGCCGGTGCCGCCACGGACGCCACCGTGACCCTGGACGGTCAGCTGGTCGGCTGATCGATTCCGCCCCGAACGGCACGACGAGGCCCGGTGATCCCGCACGGATCACCGGGCCTCGTCACGTCCCGGGGCCGGGGCGACCCCGGCCAGGTGGGGACGTGGTCAGCACATCCCCTCGAGCCGGCGCCCCAGGCGGGAGAAGATCCGGGTGAGGGACTCCGCCTCGCCCGGGGCCAGGTCGCCGAGGAAGAGCTCGTCCGCCTGCCGGGCGTGCACGATCGCGGCGCGCCGGAAGGCAGACCGGCCCTCGTCGGTGAGCACGGCCTCGAAGCCCCGCCGGTCACAGGCCACCGGGCGGCGGTCGATCAGGCCGCGGGCCACGAGCGTCTTCACCTGGTAGGTGATGCGCGACGGGGAGAAGACCATCCGGGACGCCAGCTCTCCCAGCCGGAGCCGGCCCTCGGGGGACTCGTAGAGGAGCAGCAGCAGGTTGTAGTCGGCCAGCGACATGCCGCAGTCCTGTTTGAGTCGGCGCTCCAGTACCTCCGTGAGCATCTGGGTGGCCTCGAAGTAGGCGCGCCAGGCGCGCTTGGGCAGGTCCACCGGGCGGTGCGCCTCCGAGGCGGAGCCGAACCAGCCGCCGTCGGGCTCCGTCGGCGCCGCCGCGTCCGGAGTGGCGGGCTCAGGGGCCGGGGTTGAGGAGCTGCTCAAAGGGGGTCACCTCCAGGTCGAGGTCCGCGGGCGCGGCGGCGCGTGCCCGCGGGGGGCGGTTCAGGGTGATCTCGGCCAGGTCGCGTCCGGCGGCCCGGATGCGGGACTGCAGCGGGTCGGTCCGCATCGATTCCTGCACGCCGGCCGCCTCGCCCCAGTCGTCCGAGGCTGCGAAGACCGCGGTCGGCACGATGCGGGCCTTGAGGTAGGCGAACAGCGGCCGCATGGCGGTGTCGATCATGAGCGAGTGGCGGGCGGTGCCGCCGGTGGCGCCGAGGAGCACGGGCACCCCGACGACGGACGTGGGCTCCGCGAGGTCCCAGAAGGACTTGAACAGGCCCGAGTAGGAGGCCTTGTACGTGGGCGAGACCGCGATGACGGCGTCGGCCTGGGCGACCTCGTCCAGGGCCGCGCGTAGGGCCGGGGAGATCGCGAAGGTCACCAGGGCCTGCGCGATGTCCGTGGCGAGCTCCCGCAACGTGATCAGGTGGATCTGCGGGACCACGCCGTGCTCGGAGAGCGCCGCCGAGGCGGACTCGGCCAGGCGTTCGGCGAGCATGCGGGTCTGGGACGGGTCCCCGGACCCGCCGGAGACCACGGCGAGGTGTCGGGCCTGCGGCGTGAACGGGTCGGAGGCATCGAGGGTGCTGGGGGTGGTCACTGCGCGGCACCGCCCTTCGCGACGTCGGCGGTGGCGCGCTGCTCGGCGCCCGCCGCGCGGTCGAGCTGGGCCTGCGATCCCTCCTTGCCGCCGGGCACGGGGGCCTCGCCGCGGCGGGCGCGTGCCACGAGGAACTCGTGGGTCGGGGCCGCCGGGACGTCGTCCGGCCGGAGAGCGTCGAACTCCTTGCGCAGCACGGGCAGGACCTCCTCGCCGAAGAGGTCGATCTGCCGCAGGACGGTGTCCGTGGGCAGGCCGGCGTGGTCGATGAGGAACATCTGGCGCTGGTAGTCGCCCACCCAGTCGCGGAACGTGAGCGTGCGCTCGATGACCTGCTGCGGCGAGCCGACGGTCAGAGGCGTCATCCTCGAGAAGTCCTCGAGGGAGGGGCCGTGGCCGTAGACCGGCGCGTTGTCGAAGTAGGGGCGGAACTCCGCCACGGCGTCCTGCGAGTTCTTCGCCATGTAGGCCTGGCCACCCAGGGCCACGTACGCCTGATGGGCCTTGCCGTGGCCGTAGTACTCGTAGCGCTGGCGGTACAGGCGCACCATCTGGATGACGTGCTCCTTGTTCCAGAAGATGTTGTTGTGGAAGTAGCCGTCGCCGTAGTAGGCGGCCTGCTCGGCGATCTCGGGGGAGCGGATGGAGCCGTGCCACACGAAGGGGGCGACGCCGTCCAGGGGCTGCGGGGTGAGGGTGAAGTCCTGCAGCGGGGTGCGGTGATTGCCGCTCCAGTCCACGGTCTCCTCGTGCCACAGGCGGTAGAGGAGGTTGTAGTTCTCCACGGCGAGCTGGATGCCCTGGCGGATGTCCTTGCCGAACCACGGGTACACGGGGCCGGTGTTGCCGCGGCCCATCGTCAGGTCCACACGGCCGTCGGCGAGGTGCTGCAGGTACGCGTAGTCCTCGGCCAGACGCACCGGGTCCATGGTGGTGATCAGGGTCGTCGCCGTGGAGAGCTGGAGGGTCTCGGTCTGCGCGGCCAGGTAGGCCAGCAGCGTGGGCGGGTTGCCCGGGGCCACGAAGGGCGGGTTGTGGTGCTGGCCGGTCGCGAACACCTCGAAGCCCGCCTGCTCGGCGTGGCGGGCGATCTTGACGGTGTCCTTGATCCGCTGATGCTCGGTGGGGGCGGTCCCGTTCGTCGGATCGGCGGTGATGTCGCCGATCGTGAAGACGCCGAACTGCATGGTGTGCTCCTCAGTGTGCCCGGGGGCGGGTCTCACGGTGCCGGCCGCGCCGTCGCCGTGTTATTCAAAAATGAACTATACCCCACAACGAGCCGTCCGGTCCTGGGTATTCCGCCGGGTCCGACACGGCAGACTGGTCCCATGAGCCCCGCCTTCGACGCCGGTCGCCTCGCCCACACGGACGTCCTCACCCTGCAGCAGGTGACGAGCTTCCTGTCCAACGACATCCAGGTGACGGACCCGGACGGGCGCACCGTCGTCTCGGTGGTCACCACGGGCGGAGGGCTGGGCCGAATGCTGATGGGGAACCGCAGCTTCGACGTGGTCGACGGTGACGACGGCCGCGTGCTCTTCCGCCTCGCCGACCCGGCCACGTTCGGCCGCGACCGCTTCGCGATCCTGGACGCCGACGGGCTGCCCCTGGCCCACCTCGTCCGCCAGTTCGCGTTCCTGCGGACGTCCGTGAACGTCGAGGTCGTGGACGGCACGTGCTTCGCGGTGACCGGCGACCTGTGGGACCACGACTACGCCATGACCGTGGGCCAGCAGCCGATCGCCCGCGTGACCGCGCGGTTCGGAGGGGTCATGAACGCCCTGGCCGGGCGCTCGCGGTACGAGATGCGCCTGGACCCCGGCATGCCGCCCGTGGTGCGCTGCGCCGTGCTCGGCACGGCCATCGCACTCGACCTGATCCGGGCCAAGGACCGGCGCAGCAACAGCTGAGTCCGCCGAGCGCGCGGCTGTCTCGGCGGCGCCTCCGGGGCGTGCCTTGACGTCTCCCATAGGATTCGACGGTGGACTTCGGAGCGTACGGACGGCTGTTGCAGGACCCTCGGATCCGCCATCTGCTGGCGGTGGGGTTCATCGCCCGCTTCCCGCACACCGCGGCCGGGGTGATCCTCACCCTCCACGTGGCGCTCACGCTGGGCCTGGGCTACGGCCAGGCCGGCCTGGCCGGGGCGGCGATGACGCTGGGCATCGCGGTGGGCTCGCCGTGGCGGGGCCGCGTGGTGGACGCGAAGGGGCTGCGCCGTGCACTGCTGCCCTCCGTGATCGCGGAGGCGGTGATCTGGCCGATCGTCCCGTGGCTGCCGTTCTGGCCGATGCTCCTGGCCGTGTTCCTGGGCGGCGTGTTCTCGCTGCCGATCTTCTCCGTGGTCCGGCAGGGACTCGGCGTGCTCACCCACGGCAAGGACCGGCAGACGGCCTTCGCCCTGGACTCCATCGTCACGGAGACGATCTTCATGATGGGCCCGGCGCTGGGCGCCGTCGTCGCGGCCACGTGGTCGAGTGCCCTCGGCCTGACCATCGTGGGCCTGTCCAGCGCGCTGGGCGGCATCCTGCTGATGTGGTTCAACCCGCCCACGCGGTCGAGCCAGCTGGCCGTCGTCGGGCCGGCGACCGAGGACCCGTACACCGAGGAGCAGGACCGTCAGGAGGCGGTCGCCCAGGCGGTGACCGCCGCGCCCATGCACGTGGAGATGGCCGCCCCCAGTCTGGCCACCGGCGCGCTGCCGGCGATCACCGAGGCCATTCCGATCGTCACCGGGGCGCTGCCGGTGATCGCGGCGGACGGCTCCGGGCCGACGACGACGGCGCCGCGCCGGGCCGAGCGGCTGCGGCAGTGGCGGCGGACCCACTTCTCCTGGGTCGGGTCGGAGGTGCTCGGCGTGCTCGTGGTGTCGATGGCGGCCGGGATCGTCATGGTCGGCACCGAGGTCTCGATGGTGGCCGAGCTGGAGTCCCAGGGCGCTGCGGCGTCGGTGGGTCTGGTGTACGCGTTCTGGTGCGGCGCCTCCGCCGTGGGCGGGCTGTTCTACGGGGCGTGGGGCCGCCAGGTGCACCCGTACCTGCTGATGGCGCTGTTCGCCGTGGCGACGGTGCCGCTCGCGCTCGTGGACGGGGTGTGGGCACTCGCGCTGGCCTCGATCCCCTCGGGCCTGCTGACGGCGCCGACCCTGGCATCGGCCTCGTCCCGGCTCTCCCACCTCGTGGTGGAGGAGCGGCGCGGCGAGGCGATGGGCTTCTACGGCTCGGCCATGACCGCGGGCGCCGCGATGGGCGCCCCGCTGGCCGGCGTGTTCATCGACGGCGTCGCCCCGCCCGCCGGCTACGTGTTCGCGGCGGCCGCGGGCTTCGTGCTCGTGCTGCTGGCCGTCCTGGCGACGGTGATGCGCGGGCGGCGCGGCGCCTAGGACGCGCAACGGCCCTCACCTGCTCAGCACGATTCGTTGACAGAATCGCAGGACTTCTTATGCCACAGCTTTCCCTAAGGTATAGTCAAGGGTGCTTAAGGAGGGTGAAAAATGTCGCTGTCCATCCCTGGGGTACCTGACTGGCTTTGGAGATCATCATGGGGATTTGCTCTCAGTCAGAAGCGACGTCGCTTGGGTTATATGGGCGAGAGCCCGCTGTATTTCAACTTTGATAGATACGAAAGTAGCCCGTATGCGTGCTGGACTCCTTTCTCCCGGGATTCGCGGACGCCCCCGTCGGACTGGATCAATGACTTGGCCGAGTGGTCAGCAGAGAATAATGGGGCACCATACGCCGAGGATGGGCGGGATGGGTGTCACCTCCAGTTTCATCTAAAGTCGCCCGCATCTTTTGCATTAAAAGCAGTAGAAGTCGAATACTATCGAATGGGTGTGATTAGTGGATCGGTTTACGAAAGTGGGCAGCCAAACGGGCGTGGTGGTGGCTCAGAAATTCCGACCGCGGTTCAAGAAGCCATCTTGGGCCGGGTGCCGGCGAACGGAAAGGCCTCCGTTGCTCGCGCGCGGGATCTGAGGCCGGCCTCGGAGGGGGCCCGTAGTGGTGACCGAGTGATCCATCCTGCAGTTGGAACGTCGCATGGGAGCCGCCTCGACCTTCATTTGTCTGTACAGGCAACAGAGCCGGGCTGGTATTTCTGGCGCCCAATTGTGACGCTTGAAATTAAAGGATCTCAATATAAGTGCGTCGTGAGTTATGACGGAAGAGTGAATGGGGACGAGCCCTTTTCTTTCTTTTGGGATCCTGAGGTGGACCGTTACATACGGGACCAAGACCAGTGGGACCCGAGGGAAGATGTGCCTTGGGTTTTGGGGACCAGGACTTAGAGTTGTGGCTGACATCGCTCACGAACCTGTCGGCCTGATGCTGGCGCGCGAAATCGGCTAGACGCATGTCCGCGGGGACGAGCTAGGACGCGCCGCGAGTATGCTCGCCCGTTTCTCGCCTAGTGGCTGAGTCTTCCAACAACGTGCCGGTTGGCGAGGCCGCCCTGAGCCCCGTAGACCCATTGTTGGCAACGCGAATCTGACGGAATCACGGGAAAGAGCGGCGGGGGGCCTCGACAGGGGGCGGGGCTCAGGCCAGGAGCTCGTGGATGCGGCGCATCAGCACGGCGGTGAGGTCCGCGTCGAAGTCCGCGGTGGAGGAGTCCATGAACAGGTGCCGGTCCGTGTCGTACTCGAAGAGGTCGGCGGGGCGGTCCGGGTGCTCGGCGGTGGCCGCGTAGGAGCGGGCGGTCTCGAGGTCGCCCTCGAGGGCCCAGGGGTCGCGGGTGCCGAGGTGGATCTGCAGGGCGGTGTGGGGCTGCCAGAGCGGGGCGAAGGCGTCGAGGGGCAGGGCGCCGGCCATGGCGATGCACGCGCGGAAGCCGGGGACCACCTGGGCGGCGCGCCAGGCGGGCATCACGCCCATGCTGATGCCCGCGACGACGGAGGCCTCCTGGTGCTCGGCACACGCCCGCATGCCGCGACGGCCGATCTCCTCGAAGCCGATCTGCTCGGCGTGGGAGACACCCTCGTCCACGGTGGCGAAGGTGCGGCCGTCGTAGAGGTCAGGGGTGTGGACCGTGTGACCGCCGCTGGCGATCTGGTCGGCGAGCGCGCGCACGCCGTCCGTGAGACCGAGGGCGTGGTGGAAGAGGATGATCTGCGCCATGGGTCAGAGCGTAGACCGCGGTGAGCGGCCGGCCCAGAGTGCGGGTGGGTGTTCGGGGGCGAAGAAGAGAGGTGGCTCGCGTGTCTCGCCACACGTAGGTTGGCGCGCATCGCGGCAGATCGGAGAGAGCCATGCGGCTGAGACGCTGGGTCCCGCTGGCCCTGGTGGGTTTTGCTCTGCTGGCCTGTTGGATCAACTGGCCGGGCCCTTCGGGGCGTGGGCCGTGGGGGAGTGCTGTGTCGACCCTGCTGGTCGCGGGGGCGCTGATCGCGTGCATCGCGAGCGCAGTTCTTGCCCGATCGGTGTCGGCTGCGATGGTCGCCCTGGTCTTCTCGGCGGCGGCCCTGGCGGGGTCTCTCGTGACGCAGGCGCCGGGTTCGGTGCCCTGGGTTCTCATTGCAGCACTCCTTCCGGCGCGTGCTGTGATGGGTGGGGACAGGGCCGCGCGCGAGGCATGAGCGGGCAGCGGTCTCCTGGCTCCCTCCGTCCTGCGACTTTCAGGACAACATCGCCGGACGACGCCGCGGCCGAGAGGTCGCCGTCCTCTGACGACGTCCGGCGACGAAGGGGCGCCACGTCTGGCTGCTCCCGGCGGGCCCGTCCGCTGGGGTGACACGGGCATCGCCGACGGTGCGGTCACGCCGGGGCGGGAGACGCGAGCTGGCAGGGCATCCCGGGCTCGGGGACGTCGGGACTGATGTGCACGGCCCGACCCGGCAGGGGCTCGACCTCGGTCAGCCGGGGCCAGACGAGCCGGTGCTCGGCGTTCGTCCCGGCCGGAACGAAGAATCGATGGGGCAGGTGCAGCAGCAGCCGGCCCGTCGCCAGCTCGCGGCCGCCGAACACCGCCAACCGCAGCCCGGCGGCGGCCGGACGGCCGAGCCAGTCGTGCACGTCCTCCTCGACCGTGCGGTAGGTGTCCCCGACGCGCAGGCCGGACCACGCGTTCCAGCCCGTGATCACCGCTGTGCCGCCGGCGGCCGCGAGCTCGTGCAGGCGGTCCAGGACGACCTCCCCGGCCCCCTCGACGTCCGGGGTCAGCACCGGCAGCCCGGACCGCGTGGCCGACGCGGCCTCTCCGGTGCCGTCCAGCACAGCCACCGGCCGGCCGCTGCGCATCGCCACCTCGACGACGGCGGCCAGCGTCTCCGCGCGACCTCCCGCGGACTCGACGATCCACGCGGTGCGTCCCTCCGCGCCGGTCGGCCACCGCCACGGACGGTGCCGGCCGTGGGCCGCATCGTCGAGCAGGGCCAGGGCCGTGGCCTCCGCCCGGCGAGCGCGGTCCGGCACCCAGCGTTCCGGCAGGGCGGGGGTGACCACGGGCGGAGGTGTCGGCCAGTCACCCGCCGCGTACTTCTCCACCAGGACCGAGACGACGGCCTCCCAGGGGGCGACGACCGGGGTGGCCGCGGCCTCGCCCAGCCGTCGCCACACGGGCGTGCCGCCGTCGACCGTCCATTGGGACGCGCGGAACGAGACCGGCGGGCGCCCCGCCGTCGAGAGGATCGCGGAGCCGGGGCGACGCGGGTCGAGTCGGGCCGCGGCGGCCGTGCCCACCAGGTCCCACGACTCCTGCTCCGTCGCGGTGCGCAGGGCGATCGTGCTGCCCAGGTTCGAGCGCAGGTCCGAGCCCACCGCACCCGTGGCCCGCTGCGTGGCCAGGATGAGGTGGAAGCCGAGGGAACGGCCCGTGGCGGCCAGACGTTGCAGGACGACGGCCGCGTCCGGGTGGTCGTCCACGAGCACGCGCAGTTCGTCGATCGCCACGACGAGCCGAGGCAGCGCCGCGTCCGGATGGCGACGGCGGAAGCTGGGGTAATCGCTGACCCCGGCCTCCGCGAAGAGGGCCTCGCGGCGGTGCAATTCCGCCCGGATGGCGCTCAGCGCCCGCAACGAGGCCGCTCCCACGTGGTTGGTCTCCAGGCTCATCGTGTGGGGGAGCGCGCCCAGCGGACCGAACGACGCGCCGCCCTTGAAGTCCAGCAGCAGGAACGCGACCTCGGCCGGTGGGTGGTGCGCTGCGGCCCCCAGCAGGAGGGACAGCAGGAGATCCGACTTCCCGGATCCCGTGGTGCCCGCGATGAGCAGGTGCGGACCGTCGGCGGCCAGGTCCATCTCGACGACGCCCGTCTCGTCGCCGCTCCGGGCGAGGGTCACGGTGAGCCCGTCGACGGCGTCGCGGTCGCCCACCTGCCCTGGCGGTGTGAGCGTGCCGTCCCCGTCGTCGGTGGGCAGCAGGCCGAGGTCCACGACGTCGTCGGCCAGCTCGGTCAGCCAGGCGAGCAGGGTGCCGTCGGCGAGGCCGTCGGCGGCCACGTCCTCGAAGCGCTGCTGTTCGGCCGGGACCACGACGGTGCACCCGCGCAGATCGACGACGGTGTCCCCCGGCGCAGGCGGCGGCCCGGTGAAGTCGTACCGCGTCCAGGGCAGATCCGTCCGGGCCGTGGCCATCGTCCCCGCGTCGTCGCCGATGGCGGCCCGCCACGCTCGCCACGCCGGATCCAGTGCCCCGTCCTCAGGGGCCGTCACCAGCAGCTGCGGGCCGGAGGCGCCCGACCACCAGGTGCGGCGGACGCCACCGGCCTCGACGACGAACGCGCCATCGGCCGCCACCGCGTGCCGCAGGAGCTGGAACACCGCCCACCGGCAGGCCCCGGCCACATCGCGCGGTGGCCCGGCCACGACGGCGCGCGACTCCGGCGGTGACGTCGTCATCACGGTGCGCCGCGACGTGACGGCCTCCACCCATGCCTCGTCCGGGTCGTCCCGCGACAGGGACAGCGCCCCGACGCCGGAACCCCACGAGACCGCCACGGCCTCGTCGGCGCCCGCTGTCAACCCGAAGCGGTCCGTCGCGCGGGAGCGGACGGCGCGGGCCACCGCACCGGGGCTCAGTGCCGCCCGAGCCCGCCGACGCACGACCGCGTCCGCGCGGGCGGCGAGCAGCCGCGCATGCCGCAGCCGGGTGCGGCGCTGCATCGCCAGCATGACCAGCGCCACCGTCACGGACAGCACGCCGAACAGCAGGAACATCGGGTTGCCCATCATCAGGACCAGGGCGACCCCGAGCACCAGCGGGCCCAGGGCCGCCACCAGCGGGATCACGACGGACTGCCGGGCCGGTGGGGATCCGAGGTCGACGGTGGGCGGCTCCGGCGTGATCGGCCGTGGCAGGGCGGCCCCGGGCCCGCGGACCAGACCCAGGGCGGTCCGGCCCACCGGGAGCGGGCTCCGGCCGCCCCACAGGCGTCCGGTGCCCCGAGGGCCGTCGTGGATGTGCAGCCCGGTGGGCGCGAGCCGCAGACGCATCGGACGCGACGGGGCAGAGGGGTCGTCCAGCAGCAGCCGCGCCCCACCGCGTCCCACGCTCAACCCGTCCTCCCCGAGAGGGACGAGGCGGCCGGCGTCGGGTCCGTGCTCGGTGACCACCGCGAGCTCCGGCCCCCGGGCCGGTGCACTCCCGACCCGTTCCGCGTACGTCACGCTGCGCGGCCCGGCAGCGCACCGGCGCAGCGACCGGGCGGGAAAATGTTCCCGCACCGCCCGGTCCTGCTCGTCCGCGTCGGCGGGGAAGTGCTCCACCCGCCATGTCTCGGGAGCGGCTCCGCCCAGGATCCGTACGCTCCAGGCCATCCCCGCCCCTCCCTCCTGAGACCGGCGACCGGCCCGTCCGGCCGCCTGGGGACGACCCTGCCACGGCCTGATGGCGGTTCGGGCGGCCTGTGGACAACTCCCCGTCGAACGGGTCCGCCGCCACGTTGTCCACAGTCATGGTGTCCTGGACCACACGCGACGACGGAACGGGGTATCTTCCTGATCGAGACGTGTGCGGCGCTGGGGATGGCGCCGAATCGGGCACAGGAGGGACACATGGATGCGGTGCGCATTCTCGAGGACGAGATCCGGGAGATCGTCCGGCGGCAGGGCATCGACCCGCAGCGTGAGCACGCCCGGGTCCTGACGCTCATCCAGGACGCGGCCGCGGACTACGAGTCCCGCGCGATGGTCAGCTCGCTGCCGGACCTGGAGGATCCCGTGGCGGCGCGGCAGGACCTGTTCGACCGCATTGCGGGCCTCGGGCCGCTCCAGCGGCTCATGGACGATCCCTCCGTGGAGGAGATCTGGCTGAATGCGCCGGACGCCGTCTACTGCGCGCGGTCCGGCCGCTCCGAGCTGACGGGCATCGTCCTGACCGAGGAGGAGGTGCAGGACCTCGTCGAAGTCATGTTGAAGTCCTCGGGCCGGCGGCTGGACCTGTCGATGCCGTTCGTCGACGCGGCCCTGCCGGACGGCTCGCGCCTGCACGTGGCCATCCCCGACATCACGCGGCGGCACTGGGCCGTGAACATCCGGAAGTTCATCGCCCGGGCGCGCCGGCTGGACGACCTCGTCCGGGGCGGTTCCCTCACGCCGACGGCGGCCCGCTTCCTGGACGCGGCCGTGGACGCGGGCATGAACATCCTCGTCAGCGGGGCCACCCAGGCGGGCAAGACCACCCTGCTCAACTGCCTGGCCTCGGCCATCGGCCCGCGGGAGCGGGTGATCACCGTGGAGGAGATCTTCGAGCTGCAGATCCCGGTGCGCGACGTCGTCGGGCTGCAGTGCCGCCAGCCGAACCTGGAGGGCCACGGCGAGATCCCGCTGCGCCGCCTCGTCAAGGAGGCGCTGCGGATGCGCCCGGACCGCCTGATCGTCGGCGAGGTGCGCGAGGCCGAGGCACTGGACATGCTCGTCGCGCTGAACTCCGGCCTGGCCGGCATGTGCACGATCCACGCGAACTCGGCTGCGGACGCGCTCACGAAGCTCTGCACGCTGCCGCTGCTGGCAGGGGAGAACATCTCCCGGGACTTCGTCGTCCCGACGGTCGCCACGTGCATCGACGTCGTCGTGCACTGCGAGCGCGACCGTCAGGGTCGCCGGCGGGTGCGGGAGATCCTCACCGTCGGCTCACGGGTGGAGGGCGGGGTCATCGAGACGTCGGCGCTCTTCCAGCGCGACACCGAGGGCGACCTGCGCCTCAACGAGGGTGCGAACCTGGAGTTCGAGGCGCTCGCCCGTCGCGGCGTGGACGTCCACGAGCTGGTGGGGCTGCGCTGATGGCCGCGCTGCTGGGGCTCGCGCTCGGCTGCGGCCTGTTCCTGCTGTGGTGGTCCCTCTGGTCCCCTCCCACGGAGAGACCCGAGGCCGCCCGCACCGACTCGCGCCTGCGTGTGCTGATCGCCCAGTCCGGCATCCAGCGCCTCAGCCCGGCCGGCGTCGTGTCCGCCATGGCCGTCGGCGGTCTCGTGGTCGGGCTGATCGTCCTCTCGCTGACCGGAACGTGGACCATCGCCGCGTGCTTCGCCGTCTTCGGGGCGGCCGTGCCCTGGCTGCTGCTGTCCTGGCAGGTCCGTCGACGGTCCACGGCACTGCGCGAGCTGTGGCCGGACGCGATCGACCACGCCCGGTCGGCCATCCGCGCGGGCCTGACTCTCCCGGAGGCGCTCATCCAGCTCGGGGAGACCGGGCCGGAGGGGCTGCGCGAGCCGTTCCAGCACTTCGCCCGGGATTACCGGGCCGGAGCCCGCTTCGTGGACGCTCTGGACCGGCTCAAGGCCCGGATGGCCGACCCCGTCGCGGACCGCCTGGTGGTCTCTTTGCGCCTGACCCGCGAGGTCGGCGGCGCCGACATCGGCCGTCTGCTGCAGACCCTCTCCGAGTTCCTCCGGCAGGACGCCCGCATCCGTGCCGAGCTCGAGGCCCGGCAGTCGTGGACCGTGAACGCGGCCCGGTTGGCGGTGTGCGCTCCGTGGCTCGTGCTCCTGCTGCTGGGGACCCAGCCCGCCGCGGTCGCGGCCTACCGGTCCGCCGCCGGCGGGGCCGTGCTCCTCGCGGGCATGGTGGCCTCCGTCGTCTGCTACCGCGTCATGCTCCGCATCGGCGCGCTGCCCCGGGAGAAGCGGGTGTTCGCATGACGTCCGCGCTGATCTGGGCCGCGCTCTTGGGCCTCACCCTCGGGGCGGGACTGCTCCTCATCCTGGTCACCCAGCCGGTGGGCTGGCGCCCCAGCCTCGAGCAACGGGTCGAACCGCAGCTGCGCCACCACATCCCGGCCTCCCGCCTGCTCGAGGAGGAACGTGCGGGCGCCTCGCCCTGGGGAGCGTGGGGACGCATCCTCGATCCCGTGGTGCAGGCCGGGGTCGGCTGGGTCCAGCGCATCTCCCCGGGCGGGGTGGCGCTCGACCGCAAGCTGGCCGCCGCGGGGCTCGCGGTCACGTCGACGGACTTCCGCGCCCAGCAGGTCCTGAGCGCGGCCGCGGGGGCCGCCGTGGCGGCCGTCCTCGCGCTCAGCCTCACCGTCACGGGCCGCGTGCCGGTGATCACGGGGGTCGCCCTGGTGATCGCCGGCGGCATGGCCGGGTTCCTGCTCCGAGACCAGCTGCTCTCCCTGCGGGCGCGACGGCGGCGCGAGGCCATCCTCTCCGAGTTCCCGTCCGTGGCCGAGCTGTTCGCCCTCTCGGTGGGAGCGGGGGAGAGCGCCGCTGGAGCGCTCGAGCGCATCGCGGGGACGGCGCGCGGGGAGCTGGCCGGCGAGTTCCGCGTCACGCTCGCCGACATGCGTGCCGGGGCGTCGCTGTCCGCGGCGCTCAAGGCCATGGGACGGCGCGTGCAGCTGGCCCCCGTCGAACGGTTCATCGGGGGCGTGCTCATCGCGCTGGACCGCGGCACACCCCTCGCCGACGTCCTGCGCGCGCAGGCCCAGGACGTGCGTGAGATGGGTCGCCGCGAGCTCATGGAGGCCGCCGGCCGGAAGGAGATCCAGATGATGGTGCCCCTCGTGTTCGGCATCCTCCCGCTCACGGTGATCTTCGCCGTCTTCCCCGGCATCTCCCTGATGCGCCTGGGGTTCTGAAGACCCACAACTGAATAGTCCATCCGTCCACCCACCATCACCATCCACTCCGGCCGCACGGGCGGCCGGCCCACCCGAGGAGGGGACCATGCTCCACCACCACGCCATCACCGTCCTGGCCGCCCTGCGCGCCCTCATCCACGACGACGTCCGCGACGAGCGCGGCGACGTCCCCGGCTGGGTGATGATCACCCTCATGTCCGCCGTGCTCGTGGCCGGCCTGCTGGCCCTCGCCCTGCCGGCGCTCGAGGGACTGTTCAACCAGGCCATCTCCCAGGTGTCCCAGGGCGGCTGAGCATGCCCCGGGGTGCTGCCCACGGCGCGCCGGCGCCCCGCGGCGGCCACGCGGGCGTCCCCTGGCGGGACGACCGGGGCGCCGCGGTGGCCGAGTCCACCATGGTGATGACCCTGGTCGTCCTGCTCTTCGCCGCGCTCCTCCAGGCCGGCGTCGTGATCCACACACGCAACGTGATGATCGACGCCGCCTCCGCCGGTGCCCGGTACGGGGCGCTCGCGGACCGGAACCCCGAGGACGGCGTCCAACGGGCCCGGGAGCTGCTCTCCACCGGTGTGCCCGGCCAGTCCGGGGCCGACGTCGCTGCCGAGCTCACCAGCCAGGACGGGGTCCCTGTCCTGCGCGTCACGGTCTCGAGCTCGCTGCCCGGCTTGGGGTTCCTGCCGGGCCCGATCCCCGTGGAGGTGAGCGGTCATGCGTTCCGTCAATGACGTCCGCGACGAGCGGGGAGCGGCCACGGTCGAATTCCTGGGCCTCACGCTCGTGGTGCTGATCCCCGTGGTGTACCTGATGATCTACGTCTCCCAGGTCCAGGCCGCGGCGTTCGCCTCGGTCGCCGCCGCGGACCAGGCCGTCAAGGCCGTGGTCTCCGACGCCGATCACCCCAGCGCAGGCGCCGCCCACGCCACCGTCGAGCTCACGCTCGCCGACTACGGCGTGGGTGCCGGCCAGTACGACCTGACCGTCGGCTGCGACCAGGGCGGCTGTGGCACGCTCGAACCGGGCGAGGTCGTCGCGGTGCGGGTGGACG
Organism: Micrococcus sp. 63XJN7_8_ISO-PGPR-S23-253; assembly: GCF_056173425.1. Classification (NCBI taxonomy): domain Bacteria; kingdom Bacillati; phylum Actinomycetota; class Actinomycetes; order Micrococcales; family Micrococcaceae; genus Micrococcus; species Micrococcus sp. 63XJN7_8_ISO-PGPR-S23-253. Next base: position 1,588,509 of record NZ_CM149673.1, on the reverse strand, counting down.
TGGCGGTCCCCGTGCCTCTCACGCCGGCAGCGTGGTCGCTGACCCCCGTGACCGTGGGCTCCGACGCCCGACAGACGGTGCCGAGGTTCTGATGCGCCGCCCCCTCACCGCTCGCCTGGGTCGCGACGACGGGCAGACCACCGTCCTCACCGTCGGCCTGTGCGCCGTGCTCGTGGCCCTCATGCTGGTCATGCTCGCGGTCACCACCGTGCAGCTGCAGCACCGTCGCCTGCAGTCGCTCGCGGACTCGGCCGCCGTCGCCGGGGCAGAGGAGCTCGGCTTCCGGCTGGGGGAGGACCCGGGAGTCGTGCTCTCCGACGGCGACGTCGCCGCCTCCGCCAGCGCACACCTCGCAGCCGTCGGCGCCCGAGAGGCCGTGCCCGGGCTCGGTGGGATGAGCGCCCGCGTGGCTGAGGACGGCACCACCGTCGTCGTCACCCTCGACGCCCGGGCCGATCTGTTCGCCATGACCGGCCCGTTCGCGGGAACACTCCCCCTGTCGGTCCCCCTGGAGGCGACGGGCAGCAGTCGCACTAGCCTGGCCCGGTGATCCGCTTCCTCCACGGCATCGGTGGCCGACCCGCCCACTTCGAGCCCCTTGCCGACGCCCTCGGCGCCGCGGCCGACCTCGCCGCCTCGCCCGCCCTGCCCGGCCACCCGGGCCCGGATGCAGGCGGCCAGGACCGCCCCCGGGCCGCACGGCCGGCGACCGACGCGGACCCCGTCCGCGACGCCGCCCACACCTGGGCGGCGCAGGCCGGCCCCGTGCCGGGGCTGCTGATCGGCCACAGCACGGGCGGAGTCATCGCGCTGCGCGCCGTCGCCGACGGGCTGGTGCGACCCCGCGCCCTCGTGGTCATCGACTCGAACGTCCCGGTGACGGACACCGCCCTGGCCGCCCGGGCGGCGAAGGCCCGCCTCGCCGCCCGCCCGGACTGGCGGGGCGTGTTCCGCGCCTCGCTTGCGCGGGACCTCCTCGTCCCGGAGTCGTGGCACGAGCGGATCCTGGCTGACGTGGACGCCACGCCGGACCATCCGATGCGCGAGCTCTGGGCCGCCGTCCTCGCCGCGGACACCCGTGCCCTCTGGGCCGGCATCACCGTCCCGACGCTGTACGTGCGCAGCACCCGGGACGTCCACCAGCGGGACCTGGACGCGGTCACCGCGCACACCACCGTCGTCGACGTCGGCCCGGGCCACTGGCCGCACGTCACGGAGCCCGAGGCCGTCGCGGCGGCCATCCGCCGCTGGCACACGACCGGCGTCCACCCCACGCGGTAGGCTGGCCGAATCATGGCTGACACTGACTTCTCCGCGGAGATCGACTCCCTGCGCCACACCCTGGCCTCCATCGAGCAGGTCTCGGACCTCGATCGCATCAAGGCGGACATCGCCGAACTGGAGCAGCAGGCCTCCGCACCGGACCTCTGGGACGACCCGGAGGAGGCCCAGAAGGTCACCTCCAAGCTCTCCCACCGTCAGACGGACCTCAAGCGCATCACCTCCCTGGAGAGCCGCATCGAGGATCTGGAGACCATGGTCGAGCTCGCCGCGGAGGAGGACGAGCCCTCCCTCCTGGAGGACGCGAACCAGGAGCTGACCTCCATCCGCAAGGCCCTGGAGGAACTCGAGGTCGTCACGCTGCTCAGCGGCGAGTACGACCAGCGCGACGCCGTCGTGACCATCCGCGCGGGCGCCGGCGGCGTGGACGCGGCCGACTTCGCCGAGACCCTCATGCGCATGTACCTGCGCTGGGCCGAGCAGCGCGGCTGGTCCACCAAGGTCATGGACACCTCCTACGCGGAGGAGGCCGGCCTGAAGTCCGTCACCTTCGAGGTCAACGCGCCCTTCGCGTTCGGCACCCTCTCCGTGGAGGCCGGCACGCACCGCCTCGTGCGCATCAGCCCCTTCGACAACCAGGGCCGCCGCCAGACGTCCTTCGCGGCGGTCGAGGTGGTGCCGCTGATCGAGTCGGACGACTCCATCGAGATCCCCGAGTCCGAGATCAAGGTGGACGTGTTCCGCTCCTCGGGCCCCGGCGGCCAGTCCGTGAACACCACGGACTCCGCCGTCCGCATGACGCACCTGCCCACCGGCATCGTCGTGTCCATGCAGAACGAGAAGTCGCAGATCCAGAACCGTGCCGCCGCCCTGCGCGTGCTCCAGTCCCGCCTGCTGCTGCTGCGCAAGGCCGAGGAGGACGCGAAGAAGAAGGAGATGGCCGGCGACGTCAAGGCGTCCTGGGGCGACCAGATGCGCTCCTACGTGCTGAACCCGTACCAGATGGTCAAGGACCTGCGCACGGGCCACGAGGAGGGCAACCCCTCCTCCGTGTTCGACGGCCACATCGACGATTTCGTGGACGCCGGGATCCGCTGGCGCGCCGAGCAGGTCAAGGCCGCCCAGGAGGACTGAGCCCCGCGGCGCGGCCCCATCGCCTGGGCCACCACGACGCCGGCCCGCACCTCCGCAGCGAGGCGCGGGTCGGCGTCGTCGTTCAGGCCCCCGCAGGGGCCTCGGGCCTGGCCTGGGAGACCGGCGCGGTGGGATGCTCGAGGCACCGGGGCGGGCGCCCCCGCGCGTCGGCCCGGCATCCGACTCCATCCCCACTCAGGAGGTCGACCAGCATGACCATGCGCGCCGCACGTTGGCACGGCAAGAAGGACATCCGCATCGAGGAGATCGCCTCGCCCACGGCCGGTCCGGGGCAGGTCCTCGTGGACGTCGCGTGGTGCGGCATCTGCGGCACGGACCTGCACGAGTACCTCGAGGGTCCGATCTTCATCCCGCCGGCCGGACACCCGCACCCGATCTCCGGTGACGCCGCCCCCGTCACGCTCGGCCACGAGATGTCCGGCACCGTCGCCGCCCTGGGCGAGGGCGTCACGGGCCTCGAGGTCGGCCAGAAGGTCGTCGTGGAGCCGTACATCGTGCGCGAGGAGGACCAGGACCGACCGGACTACAACCTCGCGCCGGACATGAACTTCATCGGCCTGGGCGGCGACGGCGGCGGCCTGGCCGAGCAGATCGCGGTGCGGCGCCGCTGGGTCCACCCGGTGGCCGACTCCGTGCCTCTCGACCAGGCCGCCCTCATCGAGCCGCTCTCCGTGGCCCACCACGCGTGGGTGCGAGCCGGCTCTCCGACGTCGGGCGTGGCGCTGATCGGCGGCGCCGGCCCCATCGGCGCGCTCACTGCGGCCGTGCTCAAGGGCAAGGGCCTGACGGTGTACGTCTCCGAGCTCTCGGAGCTGCGGCGGCAGAAGGTGCTCGAGGCCGGCGTGGTGGACGAGGCCTTCGACCCGCGCGAGGTGGACGTGCCCGCCAAGATCCGCGAACTGCACGACGGCCAGGGCGCGGACGTGGGCTTCGAGTGCACCTCGGTGGACGTGGTGCTGGACATGCTGCTGGACGCGGTGCGTCCCGGCGGCGTGATCGTCAACGAGTCCATCTGGGGTCACGAGCCCGCCGTGGCCCTGCACAAGCTGGTGCTCAAGGAGATCGACCTGCGCGGCACGATCGCGTACGCGAACGACCACGCGGACACCATCCGCATGGTCGAGGACGGCGCCGTGGACCTCGCGCCGTTCATCACCGGCAAGATCGGCCTCGACGACCTGGTCGACCAGGGCTTCGAGACCCTCATCCACCACAACGAGACGGCCGTGAAGATCCTCGTCTCGCCGACCGGCCAGGGCCTCTGAGGCTCCGGCCCGACCCCCGGACGTCCCGACGACGGCCCGCGCCCGCAGCCGGCGGGTGCGGGCCGTCGGGTCCCTGCACTGCGGCGCGTCGTCACGGATGCGTCGTCGCCTGGCGCGCCTGTGACCGGGGTCATAGACTGCATTTGAGTGAATCGTGATGAACCGAGTTGAACGTTCCAGGAGGACCGCATGACCGCCGAGCTGCCCCAGCCTCAGCCCACCGACGCCGTGATCGTGGGCGGTGCCCGCACGCCCTTCACCCGACTGCTCTCGCAGCAGGCCGACCTGCGCGCCGTGGATCTGGGCGCCCACGCGATCACGCACGCGCTCGAGCGCGCCGGCGTGGCCCCCGAGGACGTGGACATGGTCTACATGGGTCAGGTCGTGCAGGCCGGCGCGGGGCAGAACCCGGCCCGCCAGTCCGCGCTCGCCGCGGGCATCCCGTGGAACGTCCCGGCCATGACGATCAACAAGGTGTGCCTGTCCGGCCTCACCGCCGTGATCGACGCCGCCCGTCTCGTCCGCCTCGGCGAGGCGGACGTGGTGGTGGCCGGCGGTCAGGAGTCCATGACCAACGCCCCGCACCTGCTGCCCGGCGCGCGCAAGGGCTTCAAGTACGGCCCGGCCACCATGCTCGACGCCGTCGCGTGGGACGGCCTCACCGACTCCCTGAGCCACGAGGCCATGGGCGAGCTGACCGAGTCCGGCAACGGCGAGCGGAACATCGCCCGTGCCGAGCAGGACGAGGTCGCCGCGGCCTCGCACCAGCGGGCCGCCCGGGCCCAGTCCGAGGGCGTCTTCGAGGGCGAGATCGCCCCGGTGGAGGTCCCGCAGCGCAAGGGCGACCCGCTGGTCGTCTCCCAGGACGAAGGGGTCCGACCGGACACGACCGCCGAGGCGCTGGGCGCCCTGCGCCCGGCGTTCGCGAAGGACGGCACGATCACGGCCGGCAACTCCTCGCCCCTGTCCGACGGCGCCGCCGCCCTCGTGGTGACCTCGCGTGCCTTCGCCGAGGAGAAGGGCCTGACGATCCTCGCCACGGTGGGCGCACCCGGCCAGACCGCCGGCCCGGACAGCTCGCAGCTGCACTCGCAGCCCTCCGACGCGATCAACGCCGCCGTGCGGAAGCAGGGCTGGGACGTGGCCGACCTCGACTTCATCGAGATCAACGAGGCGTTCGGCGCGGTGGCCGTGCAGTCTCTGCGCGACCTCGACTACCCGCACGAGAAGACCAACATCCACGGCGGCGCCATCGCCCTGGGCCACCCGATCGGCGCCTCCGGCGCCCGGCTGGCCCTGCACGCCGCCCTCGAGCTCGACCGGCGCGACGGCGGCCGCGCGGCCGTCTCGCTCTGCGGCGGCGGCGGCCAGGGCGAGGCCCTGATCCTCTTCCGCTGACGGACCGCCCCTGACAGAAAGGACCCTGGACATGGCTCTCGACAAGACCGTGGCCACGCCCGCCGAGGCGGTGGCGGACGTGTCGGACGGCGCGTCCCTGGCCGTCGGCGGGTTCGGACTCGTCGGCAATCCCGTGCAGCTCATCGAGGCCCTGCTCGAGCAGGGCGCCACGGACCTGTCCGTCGTCTCCAACAACTGCGGCGTGGACGGCTGGGGCCTGGGCATCCTGCTCGGCGCGCGCCGGCTGCGGAAGATGACCTCCTCCTACGTGGGGGAGAACAAGGAGTTCGCCCGCCAGTACCTCGAGGGCGAGCTCGAGGTGGAGCTCGTCCCGCAGGGCACCCTCGCGGAGAAGCTCCGCGCCGGAGGCGCCGGCATCCCGGCGTTCTACACCCGCTCCGGCGTCGGCACCCAGGTGGCCGAGGGCGGCCTGCCCATGCGCTACGACGCGGACGGCACCGTGGTGAAGTCCTCGCGGGCCAAGCCCACGGACACGTTCGTGCTCGGCGAGGGCTACCTGAGCCAGACCCCGGACGAGCCCGAGACCTATGTGCTCGAACGCTCCATCGTCACCGACTTCTCCCTCGTGCACGCCTGGAAGGGCGACCGCCACGGCAACCTCGTGTTCCGCAAGGCCACCCGCCAGTTCGGCCCGCCCGCGGCCATGGCCGGCCGGGTGTGCATCGCCCAGGTGGAGGAGCTCGTCGAGCCCGGCGAGATCGACCCGGATGACGTGCACCTGCCCGGCATCTTCGTGCACCGGATCGTGGAGGTCGGCACGGACATCGAGAAGCGGATCGAGAAGCGCACCGTGCGCGCATCGGGGGAGGAGCAGGCATGAGCGAGCAGACCACTGAGCGTCCCCAAGGCCTGAGTCGTGACCAGATGGCCGCCCGCGCCGCCCAGGAGCTGCCGGACGGCGCCTACGTCAACCTCGGCATCGGCATGCCCACGCTGATCCCCAACCACATCCCCGCCGGGCGGTCCGTGGTGCTGCAGTCCGAGAACGGCATCCTCGGCACGGGCCCGTACCCCACGGAGGACGCCGTGGACCCCGACCTGATCAACGCGGGCAAGGAGACCGTCACCGTGAACCCGGGGGCGTCCTTCTTCGACTCCGCGCTGAGCTTCGGCATGATCCGCGGCGGCAAGATCGACGTCGCCGTCCTGGGCGGCATGGAGGTCTCCGCCGCGGGCGACCTGGCCAACTGGATGGTGCCCGGCAAGATGGTCAAGGGCATGGGCGGTGCGATGGACCTCGTCCACGGCGCCGGCCGCGTGATCGTCATGATGGACCACGTGTCCAAGGACGGGACCCCCAAGATCGTCGACCAGTGCACCCTGCCGCTGACCGGCTGCGCCGTCGTCGACCGCATCATCACGGACCTGGCCGTGATCGACGTCGTCGGCACCCCGGAACAGCCCCGCCTGGCGCTCGTGGAGACCGCGCCCGGCGTCACCGAGGAGCAGGTCCGCGCGCTCACCGGCGCGCCGCTGGACTGAGCCGACGACGCCGCCCCGCGGCCCCGGCGCACCGCCTCGGCGGGCATCGGACCGGCACGGGATAGACTGGACGGCCGCGCCCTGATCGGGGCGCGGCCGTCGCCGTGGACGCTGGAAGGACGTGAGGCCATGGGCAAGAACAGCAAGGGCAAGGCCACCAAGCAGCCGGCCCCCGGCGAGCGCCAGGTGATCGCCAACAACAAGAAGGCGCGCCACGACTACACCATCCTCGACACGTACGAGGCCGGCATGGTGCTCACCGGCACCGAGGTGAAGTCGCTGCGCGAGGGCAAGGCCTCGCTCGTGGATGGCTTCGCGGTCTTCTACCGGGACGAGCTGTGGCTCGAGCAGGTCTACATCCCGGAGTACCTCAACGGCTCGTGGACCAACCACGCCGCCCGCCGGCGCCGCAAGCTGCTGCTGCACCGCGCCGAGCTGACGAAGATCTCCCGGCAGATCCAGGACCCGGGCCTGACCATCGTGCCGCTGTCCCTGTACTTCCTGAACGGGCGCGTGAAGGTGGAGATCGGCGTCGCGCGCGGCAACCGCGAGTACGACAAGCGGCACAAGCTGCGCGAGCAGCAGGACAACCGCGAGGCCCAGCGGGCCATGCGGATGCGCAACCGGCGCGCCGGCGTGGCCTGAGCGCGGCGGGCCCCTTGGGAATGCTCGGGGGGCGTGCTACGTTGTATCTCTCGCAGGCCCGGTTTCAGGACCGGCGGGCTCCGTGCCCTCCGTCTGCAGTGGTGATTGACAACCTCATAGAGGAGTCGCCCCCCCTGGGGCCGATCGGTTTCGACGGTGTGTGTCGCGTCGGGAGAAGCGGGCCGAGGATGCAGAGTCATCTCGTCAAACGCTCTCTGCAAACCAATAAGTGCCGAATCCAAGCGCACTGACTTCGCTCTCGCTGCCTGATCAGTGATCGAGTCCGTCACCCCGAGGTCGCTGTCGCCTCGGATCGTGGCGTCAGCTAGATAGCCACTGGGCGTCACCCTCGCCGGGGGTCGTGACGCCGACATCAATCCGGCTGGGTCCGGGTTGGCCGCCCGTCTGCGGGACGGCCAGGACCGAGCAACACCCACAGCAGACTGCGCCCGGAGAAGACCCGGCAACACCTCATCGGACGCGGGTTCAATTCCCGCCGGCTCCACTCACCACAACGGGAAGGCCCCGGAATCGTCACGATTCCGGGGCCTTCGTCGTGTCTGCGCCCAGTGTGCGGCGGCCCGCCCCTCAGCCGGCCAGGACCGCGTGCAGGCCCAGGCCGGCGCCCCAGCCGACGACGACGGCCACCAGCCCCAGCCCCAGATGCGCGGCCCACAGGCGGGCGGCCGCGCCCCATCGACGGGCGAGCACGGCGTCGGCGGCCTCCGCGGCCACGGTGGACCACGTCCCCAGGGCGAGGCAGAACCCGGACACCACGGCGGACACCGCCGCGACGAGCATGAGCCCCTGCCCGTCGCCCCAGCCCCCGGACGCGTCCACCAGCTCCGGCACGGCCAGGCCGACGGTGGCGCCGAGGAGCAGGGCTGCCGTCGTGTTGGCGGTGAGCAGACCCCGGGGGCCGAGCCGGTCGGTCAGGCGCCCGCGCGCCAGGGCGCCGAGCGCCCCGCCCGCGGCGAGGCAGGCCAGGAGGGCCACCTGGAAGAGAGCGAAGACCTCGTATCCCGCGCCGCTCATGCGTCCTCCTCCGAACGATCCGTCCCGACCACACGCGACCCCGGGGCGCCCCCGGCGCGCAGGCCGAGCACGGCCGCCGCCGTCGAGAGCGCAGCCATCAGCGCGAGCACCAGCAACACCGATGCCGCCGCGGTGAGGATGCCACCCGCCCCGGACGCCGCGGCGCCCAGCCGCACCGGCCACAGCACCAGGGCGACGGCGCTGGAGATGGTGGTGACCGCACCGAGGAAGCCGGTTCCCAGCCCCGCCACCAGGCGGGGACGCCAGTCCGGCCCGCGGCGTCGCGAGGCCGCCCACAGCAGGCCGAGCAGGAACGAGCCGAGCACGTTCACCACGAACAGCGGCAGGGCCTGGACGAGCACGTCGACCGCCCCGAACGCGGCGCCGAACGTGCCGCGGAAGTTGGGCGCCCCGGCCAGCGCGGTCACCGCGTTCATCACCCCCGCACCGCACAGCACGCCCGCGGCACCGCCGAGGGCCACCGCACCCGCAGTGCCGGGCCGGCGATCTGTCCCGAGCCCGCCCCTCCGGTCGGCCGTCGGCTCCCCCCGCGCGGCCATCAGGCGCCGTCCTCGGTCTCGTCACCCGTGCGCAGGCGGGCGAGGACGTCGTCGTGGAGCAGGCCGTTTGTGGCCAGCGCGTGCCCGCCGAACGGGCCGTCCTCGCCGTCCAGTGAGGTGAAGCGGCCGCCGGCCTCGCGCACGATCGGCACCAGAGCGGCCATGTCATGCAGCTCGAGCTCGGGCTCGGCCGCGATGTCCACGGCGCCCTCGGCGACGAGCATGTAGGACCAGAAGTCGCCGAAGCCGCGCACGCGCCACACGTCCGAGGTGAGCTGAAGGAACGCGCGGATCGAGCCGCGTTCGCGCCAGCCCTCGATCGAGGAGAAGGACAGCGACGCGTCCTCGACCCGATCCACGCCGGACACGGTGATCCGCTGAGCACGCGTGAGCGAGGTGCCCGCGAAGGCGCCCTGGCCGGCCGCGGCCCACCAGCGACGGTGCAGGGCGGGGGCGGAGACGACGCCGACGACGGGCTCGCCGTCGATCAGCAGCGCGATGAGGGTGGCCCACACGGGCACGCCGCGCACGAAGTTCTTGGTGCCGTCGATGGGGTCGACCACCCACTGCCGGCCGGAGCGGCTCAGAGACCCGCCGAACTCCTCACCCACGATGCCGTCGCGCGCCCGGGCACGGGACAGGGTCGAGCGGATGGACTCCTCGGCGGCGCGGTCCGCATCCGTGACAGGGGTGAGATCCGGCTTGGTGCTGACCTCGAGGTCCTGGGCCTTGAACCGGGACATCGTGATCGAGTCCACGTTGTCCGCCAGCATGTGGGCCAGCCGCAGGTCCTCCGTGAGGTCGCGGCCGCGGGTCGCAGGGTTCTCAGGTCGCTCCATGCCGCCCACGCTATACCGCGCGGGCCGCCTCAGTCCTCGGACGACGCCGCGTCCTCCGCCCCCGAGGGGGCCAGCCGGTTGCCGAGCAGACGCCGCAGCGAGGCCAGGCGCGCCGCTCCCGAGGGGCCGGCGTGGCCCGCGGCCACCCATGCATCCAGGCCGCAGCCGGGGGAGTCGGCGGTGTGGGTGCAGCCGCGCGGGCAGTCCGCCAGTCCGCCGGCGAGGTCGTCGAACGCCTCCACCACGCGGTCCGGCTCGACCCAGCCCAGCCCGAAGGACCGGATGCCGGGGGTGTCCACCACCCAGGTGTCCGGCAGGGGGGCGCCGTCGTCGCCCGTCAGCGGCAGTGCGAGCGCGGACGAGGAGGTGTGCCGGCCCCGGCCGGTGACGGCGTTGACGTGGCCGGTGGCCCGTTCCGCGCCGGTGAGCGCGTTCAGCAGCGTGGACTTGCCGACACCGGAGGGCCCCACGAACGCGCTGGTGTGCCCGATCAGCCGCTCGGCCACCCGGGCCACGAGCGAGGTGTCCAGGGCGGTGTCCCCGGTCTCGGCCTCGAAAGTCGCCGCACCGGAGGTCATCACCTCCAGGTCCAGCGCCTCGTAGTGCGCCACCAGCGCGTCCGGATCACGCAGGTCGGTCTTCGTGATGAGGAGCACCGGGTGGATGCCGGCGTCGTAGCAAGCGACGAGGGCGCGGTCGATGAAGCCGGTCCGGGGCTCCGGATTGGCCGCGGCCACCATGATCACCAGCAGGTCGGCGTTGGCCACCACCACCCGCTCGACCTCGTCCGAGTCGTCCGCCGACCGGCGCAGGACCGTGCTGCGCTCCTCGACACGGATGATGCGCGCGAGCGTGCCCTCGTCCCCGGAGAGGTCCCCGACGACGGCCACCCGGTCGCCCGTGGCGATCGGCGTGCGGCGCAGCTCGCGGGCGCGCATCGCCGTGATCCGCTCGTCCAGGCGCTCGGGCAGCACCACGGCGTACCGACCGCGGTCCACCGTGGTGACCATGCCGACCTGCGCGTCCTCGTGCTTGGGCCGCTCCTTGGTGCGCGGGCGGGTGCCGCGCTTGGACGGGCGCACCCGGACATCGGACTCGTCCCACGCCGAGGGATCGAGGCGCCGGGCCATCAGCGGGCCTCCTCGGCCGCATCGCCGGGTGCCACGAGCGCGGTCCACAGTGCGGGGAAGTCCGGCATCGTCTTCGCGGTGGTCGCCACGTCCACGACGCCGGTCCCCGGCACGCGCAGGCCAACGACGGCGGCGAAGGTCGCCATCCGGTGGTCGTGGTAGGTCTCGAGGGCGGCCGGCGACAGCGGCCCCGACGCGTCCGTGCCCGGGAAGCCGAGCGACGTCTCTCCCTCGTCCACGGTGATCCCCAGGCGGGCGGCCTCGGCGGTCAGCGCGGCGAGCCGGTCCGTCTCATGACCCCGCAGATGGCCGATCCCCGTCAGGCGGGTGGGCCCGGAGGCCAGCAGGGCGAGCGCGGCCGCGGTGGGGGCGAGCTCGGCCGTGTCCGCAATCTCACCGGCGCCGGTGATGCGGGGCGCGCCGTCGTCGTGGACCGCCCCGGTCACCGTGAGCCGGCCGCGGGAGCGGTCCGTGCGGTCGACCGTGAGCGCCACGCTCGCCCCGAACTGCGGCAGGATCCGTCGCCAGCGGTCGCCGATCTGCGTCGTGCGGGTCGGCCAGTCCGGCACCGTCACGGAGCCGCCCGTGGCCACGGCGGCGGCCAGGAAGGGGCCCGCGTTGGACAGGTCCGGCTCGACGGCCGCCTCGTGCCCCGGGATGCGCCCCGGGGCCACGGTCCACGCCCCGGGACCCGTCTCCGCGACGTCCACCTCGAGCGCGCGCAGCACCCCGGCGGTCATCGCGACGTGCTCCGGACTCGGCACGGTCTCCCCGGTGTGCCGCAGCCGGAGACCGCGCGGCATCCCCGCGGCCGCCAACAGTGCGGCGGACAGGAACTGGGAGGAGCCGGAGGCGTCGACCGCGACCTCCGGCACGTCGCCGTCGGGGGCCACCGTGGCCGCGTCCGCGCGGGTCGTCATCGTGAAGGGCAGGCGCCCGGGCCCGCCCTCCTCGACGACGGCCACCCCGAGCTGGCGCAGCGCGTCCAGGACCGGGGCCATCGGGCGCAGGCGCGCGCCGGCGTCGCCATCGAAGCGGACGCGGCCGGGCCGCAGCGCGGCGACGAACGGGACGAAGCGCATGACCGTCCCCGCCAGTCCGCAGTCCACGGCGACATCCCCGGCCAGCGGCTCGCCGACCGGCATCGGATGCACGCGCAGGCCGCCGTCGGACAGGGGCTCGAACCGGGCCCCGAGCGCGGTGAGCGCCGTGCGCATCAGTGCCGTGTCCCGTGACTCGAGGACGCCGTGCAGGATGCAGGGGCCGTCGGCGAGGGCGGCGAGCACGAGGTGCCGGTTCGTCAGCGACTTCGATCCCGGCAGCCGCACGTCTCCGCGCACCGGGCCGCGGGCCACGGGCGCGGGCCAGGTCTCGGCGGCGTCGGGACGGGGGGCGGGAGAGTGCGCGGCGGCACGCGTGGGGCGGGTCACCGGACCAGCCTATCGGGCGTCGGTCGGCCGGGGTCGGCCTGTCTCGGGGGAATACCTGGAACGCTGCTGGCGCTCCACTGGGCGACCCTGCACCCGTGACGGCGCACCGGTCCCGCTCGCCGAGGACCGCAGCCGGAGAGGAGCCCCGCATGAGCGCCGCCCTGCTGACGCATCCCTCCCAAACCCAAACCGTAGACTGGCCCGCGATGAGCACTGACAACAGCCGGCCGGAATTCGCCCGGCCCGAGGACGCCCCCGAGCACGACCGCGCCGACATCGACGTCGCCGCCGAGTCCGAACAGCAGCGCCGTGCCCGGTTCGAGCGTGACGCCCTCGAGTTCGTGGACCAGTTGTACTCCGCTGCGCTGCGCATGACGCGCAACCCGCAGGACGCCGAGGACCTGGTCCAGGAGGCGTACACGAAGGCCTACTCCTCGTTCCACCAGTACCGGCCCGGCACCAACCTCAAGGCCTGGCTCTACCGGATCCTCACGAACACGTACATCAACCTCTACCGCAAGCGGCAGCGCCAGCCCCTCGAGGCGGACAACCCCGAGGTGGAGGACTGGCAGATGGCCCGGGCCGCCGAGCACACCTCCGGTGGCCTGCGCTCCGCCGAGACGGAGGCCCTCGACCGGCTCCCCGACTCCCAGGTGAAGGACGCCCTGCAGGCGATCCCGGAGGAGTTCCGGCTCGCCGTGTACTTCGCGGACGTGGAGGGCTTCGCCTACAAGGAGATCGCCGAGATCCTCGACGTGCCGATCGGCACCGTCATGTCGCGGCTGCACCGGGGCCGCAAGCAGCTGCGCGAGCGTCTCGCGGACTACGCGGCCGCGCGCGGCATCAAGGCCCAGCCGAAGAAGAAGACCGGGCGCGGCGGCACGAAGCAGACCGAGACGAGCACGAAGGAGGCCACGCGATGACCGCGGACCAGCACGGCAATGAGTGCCGCGACGCCCAGGACGCCTCCCTGGAGCGGCTGTACCAGTACCTGGACGGTGCCCTGACGCCCGAGGACATCGAGCAGGTGCGCGCCCACGTGGCGGACTGTCCGGACTGCCGGCACCAGAAGGAGCTCGAGGAGCTCATCCGCTCGGCGGTGCGTCGGTGCTGCCAGGAGAAGGCGCCCGCGCAGCTGCGGGCCACCATCATGACCCGCATCACCCAGATCTCGACGACGACCGTCACCTGGGGCTGACACCGCGACATGCGGACCCGTGGGCACCCGATCGGGCGCCCCGACGATGACGAAGGGCCGTCCCCTCAGGGGACGGCCCTTCGTGGTCTGCGGTCGCCGGGTGGCACCCGGCCGGTCCGCGACGCCGATCAGCGGATCAGGCGTTGGGACGCTTGCCGTGGTTGGCGCCGCTCCTGCGGCGGTCGCGACGCTTGCGTGCACGCTTGCTCATGACGTCTCCCTTCAACGAGTCGGTCGGTGGTCCATTCTGTCACATCAGGCCGTGGGCTCAGGCAGACCGAGCCACTGGTACCAGCCCCGGTGCAGCACGAGCCACGCGATGAGCCCGTGGCCCGCCTGCCCCGGGCGGCCCTGGCCGGAGGCGAGGTCCGAGCGCCACTGCTCGTGGCCCACCAGCGGGGTGAACGTGTCCACGTACACGTGGTTGCGCCGGTCGGCCACATCCAGGTAGGCGGCGTTGAGCTCGGCGAGCCGGGCATTGCGCTGCTCGTCCAGGGTGGGCGTGGGGCCCACCACGAGCACCGGGATGTTCCGCTGCGAGGCGGTGTCCAGGACGTTGGCCAGGTTCAGCCGCGAACGGGCGGTCGAGGTGGCCTCCAGGTCCAGGTCCGCGTCGGACAGGGCCACGACGAGGCGGTTCTCCGTCTCCTCGGAGAAGCGCCGCGAGGCCTCGCCCCACCAGCGCTCGTTGAGGTCCTCGGTGGTCTCGTGCGGCACGGCCAGCACGTAGTTCTCCAGCTCCACGTCGGGGGCCTGGGTGCGGGCGAGCACGCGGCCCCACCAGCCGATGGCGCGGGCGTCGCCCGCACCGGCCAGCAGCTGGTCGCCGACGGCGGCGATCCGGATCCGGCGGTTGTGCACAGTGTGTCCTTTCGTCGGCCGATCCGGCGCCGCCGCCGCACCGGAGGGTGCGGCGGCGGCGCAGGCTCGGTCCGGGTCAGCGGCCGAAGGCGGCGTCCAGCAGCGTGCCGAGCTCCTGGTCGTGGCGGCCCTTGGTGCCCGCGGAGGTCGCGGCCGAGGCCGGGCGGGACACGAGGGTCACGGGGCGGTCGAGCTGCGGCACGAGGTTCAGTGCCATGAACGGCCACGGGCCCTGGTTCGCGGGCTCGTCCTGCACCCACGCGACGTCGGCGTCCGGGTAGGCGCGGAGCGCCGTGCGGATCTCGTCGAGCGGCAGCGGGTAGAGCTGCTCCACCCGCACGATCGCGGTGGAGGTGTCGCCGGACTTCTCGCGGCGGGCGAGCAGGTCGTAGTACAGCCGGCCGGAGACCAGCAGCACGCGCGTGACGTCCTTGGCGTCCACCCCGGCGTCCGGGATGACCGGCTGGAAGCGGCCCTCGGTGAAGTCCTCCACCGAGTTCGCGGCGGCCTTGAGGCGCAGCAGCTGCTTCGGGGTGAACACGATGAGGGGCCGACGCGGGCGGGCGTAGGCATGCTCGCGCAGCAGGTGGAAGTGGTTCGCGCCCGTGGAGGGGTTGACCACGCGCATGTTGTCCTCGGCGCACATCTGCAGGAAGCGCTCGATGCGGGCGGAGGAGTGGTCCGGCCCCTGTCCCTCGTAGCCGTGGGGGAGGAGCAGGACCACGGACGAGGTCTGCGACCACTTCTGATCGGCCGAGGAGATGAACTCGTCGATAATCGTCTGCGCGCCGTTCACGAAGTCGCCGAACTGGGCCTCCCACAGCACGAGGGCGTCGGAGCGCTCCACGGAGTAGCCGTACTCGAAGCCGAGGGCGGCGTACTCGGACAGCAGCGAGTTGTAGACCCAGAACTTCGCCTGGTCCTCGGAGAGGTGCTTCAGCGGCGCCCACGTCTCGCCGGTGATCCGGTCGTGGAACACCGAGTGGCGCTGCGTGAAGGTGCCGCGCTGGGAGTCCTGGCCCGCCAGGCGGACCGGCACGCCCTCCACGAGCAGCGAGCCGAAGGCCGCCAGCTCGGCGAAGCCCCAGTCGATGCCACCGTCGACGGCCATCTTGGCGCGGCGCTCGAGCAGGGCCGCGAGCTTCGGGTGGACCGTGAAGCCCTCGGGCACGTCGATGTGCGCCTGCCCGATGGCCCGCAGCGTCTCGGCCGAGATGGCCGTGGATGCCGGCGCCTCCGGGACCGCGTCCCGGTCCTCGGCCGGGCGGATGCCCTCGCCGCCGGAGGTGGGCGCGTCTTCGTGGGTCTCCGCGAAGACCCGCTCGAGCTGCTGCTGGTAGTCCTTCAGGGCGGTGTCCGCCTCCTCCTGCGTGATGTCGCCGCGGCCCACGAGGGACTCGACGTACAGCTTGCGGGTGGAGCGCTTCTGCTCGATGAGGTTGTACATGCGCGGCTGCGTCATCGACGGGTCGTCGCCCTCGTTGTGGCCGCGGCGGCGGTAGCAGACGAGGTCGATGACGACGTCCTTGTTGAACCGCTGGCGGTACTCGAAGGCGAGCTGGGCCACGTGCATCACGGACTCCGGCTCATCGCCGTTGACGTGGAAGATCGGGGCCTGGATGGTCTTGGCCACGTCGGTGGAGTACACCGCGGAGCGTGCCTGGGTCGGCGGCGTGGTGAAGCCCACCTGGTTGTTCACGATCACGTGGATCGTGCCGCCGGTGCGGTAGCCGGGCAGCTGCGAGAGCTGCAGCACCTCGGTCACGACCCCCTGGCCGGCGAAGGCCGCGTCGCCGTGCACCAGGATCGGCAGCACGGAGAAGGAGTCGGGGCGCTGACCGCCCAGGTCGAGGCGGTCCTGCTTGGCACGCACGACGCCCTCGAGGACCGGGTCCACGGCCTCCAGGTGCGAGGGGTTGGCGGCGAGGTACACGCGGGTGCTGTTGCCGGCGTCGGACACGAAGGTGCCCTCGGTGCCCATGTGGTACTTCACGTCGCCCGAGCCCGAGGCGCCGCCCGGGGTGGCCCCCTCGAACTCGCGGAAGACCTGGCTGTAGGTCTTGCCGGCGATGTTGGTCAGCACGTTCAGGCGACCGCGGTGCGCCATGCCGATGGCGACCTCGTCCAGCCCGGCGTCGGCGGCGTCGCCGAGGATGCCGTCCAGCAGCGGGATGAGGGACTCGCCGCCCTCCAGGGAGAAGCGCTTCTGGCCGATGTACTTGGTCTGCAGGAACGTCTCGAACGCCTCCGCTGCGTTGAGGCGGCCCAGGATGCGCAGCTGCTCCTCGCGGGTGGGCTTGGCGTACGGCTGCTCGAGCTTCTCCTGGAACCAGGCGCGCTCGGCCGGGTCCTGGATGTGCATGTACTCGACGCCGATGGTGCGGCAGTACGCGTCACGCAGCACGCCGAGGATCTTGCGCAGCGTCAGGCTGCTCGCCCCGCCGAAGCCGCCGGTGGGCCACTTGCGGTCCAGGTCCCACAGGGTCAGCCCGTGCTCGCGGATGTCGAGGTCCGGGTGGTAGGCCATCGAGTACTCGAGCGGGTCCACGTTGGCCAGCAGGTGGCCGCGGTCCCGGTACGCGTGGATGAGCTGCTGGATGCGGGCGACCTTGCCGATCTGCTCCTCCGGGTTCACCTGCACGTCCTGGGCCCAGCGGACGGGCTCGTAGGGGATGCGCAGGGAGTGGAAGACCTCGTCGTAGAAGCCGTCCTCGCCCAGCAGGAGGCCGTGCACGATCTTCAGGAACTCGCCGGAGCCGGCGCCCTGGATCACGCGGTGGTCGTACGTGGAGGTCAGCGTGATCGTCTTGGAGATCGCCAGGTCGTGCAGCGTGGACTCGGCGGCGCCCTGGAAGGCGGCCGGATAGGTCAGCGCGCCGACGCCGATGATGGCGGCCTGGCCCTGGGACAGGCGGGGCACCGAGTGCACGGTGCCGATGCCGCCCGGGTTGGTCAGGGAGACCGTGGTGCCGGCGTAGTCGTCCATCGTCAGCTTGTTCTTGCGGGCGCGCTGGACGAGGTCGTCGTACGCCTTCCAGAAGCCGCGGAAGTCGAGGGTCTCGGCGGCCTTGACGTTGGGGACCACGAGCGCGCGGGTGCCGTCCGGGCGGGGCAGGTCGATGGCGAGGCCGAAGTTCACGTGGGCCGGCTCCACCATGGTGGGCTTGCCGTCGCGCTCCTCGTAGGTCACGTTCATCGAGGGCATGGCCGCGAGCGCGCGGACCACGGCGTAGCCGATGAGGTGGGTGAAGGAGACCTTGCCGCCGCGGGTGCGGGCCAGGTGGCTGTTGATGACCACGCGGTTGTCGATCAGCACCTTGGCCGGCAGGTCGCGCACGGTGGTGGCGGTGGGCATGGACAGGGAGGCGTCCATGTTCGTGGCCACGGCCTTGGCCATGCCCTTGAGGACGGTGGCCTTCTCCTGCTTCTCGTCCGCGGTGGTGGCGGTGGTGTCGGCAGGCTCGGAGGGCACGGCCTGGGCCGCCGGGGTCTTCTTGGGCTTGGGGCCGGTGCTGACCGAGGTCTCCTTGGGCTGCGCGCCCCGGGCCGGGGCGGTCGCCGCCTTCGGCTCGGTCACCTTGGTGGAGGCCTTCGGCTCGGTCACCTTGGTGGAGGCCTTCGGCTCGGTCACCTTGGCGGAGGCCTTCGGCTCGGTCTGGGCGGAGGCCTTCGGCTCGGCCTCGGCGGGCGCGCTGGCCTCAAGACGGGCGAAGATCTGTGCCCACTGCCGGTCCACGGAACCGGAGTCCTCGCGGTACTTCCGGTAGATCTCGGCCACGAGCCGTTCGTTCCCCGGGAACTCCTGTGCGAGCCGGTCCGACGTGAGTTCTGGCACTGTGTAACGCCTCTTCCTGAGCCTTGGGATGCGATGTGCTGCGCCGGGCCACCCGCGCGGCGCGCGTGGGGCCGGGAACGCCTCGAGACATCATAGTTCTTCGACGCCCCCGGCTGGAATGCCGCGGCCTCGGCTCGACTCCGCTCCCGGCGGACGCGCGGGGGGCTCTCGGCGTCCACCGCGTCTGGGAGACTGACGCCATGCGCTTCCTCACCGACCCGGCCGTCGACCTCACGTACAACGACGTCTTCCTCGTGCCCTCGCACTCGGACGTCGCCAGTCGCATGGACGTGGACATCGCCCCGGATGACGGCACGGGCGCCACCATCCCCCTGGTCTCCGCCAACATGACCGCCGTCACCGGGCGCCGGATGGTCGAGACCATGGCCCGGCGCGGCGGTCTCGGGATCCTGCCGCAGGACATCCCGGCGGACGTCATCCGGGACGTCGTGCGTCGGGTGAAGGCAGCCCACCCCGTGGCGGACACCGCCCTGACCGTCGGGCCGCAGGACACGGTGCTGGACCTGCTCCACCTCGTGGACCGCCGCAACCACGGGGCCGTCTGCGTGGTGGACGCGCACGGCGAGCTGCTCGGCGTGGTCCGCCCCCAGGACTGCGAGGGCGTGGACCGCTTCGCCTCGGCCGCCTCCGTCATGCACCCACCGGCGGTGACCCTCACGCTCGCCGAGCTCGGCGGCGCGGACGGGGCCCCGGACAAGGACGCGCTGCGGGCGGCCTTCGAGCGCCTGCACGCCGCGCGCCAGGAGATGGCCCCCGTCGTGGACCCGGCGGAGGGCACCGCCGCACCCATGCTGCGCGGGGTCGTCACCGCGGCGGGCCTGCTGCGCTCGTCTGTGTTCACGCCCGGTCTGGACGACGACGGACGGCTCCGCGTCGGCGCCGCCGTCGGCATCAACGGGGCGGTGGGGGAGAAGGCGGCCGCCCTGGTCGAGGCCGGCGTCGACGTGCTCGTCGTGGACACCGCGCACGGTCATCAGAAGACCATGCTGGACGCGCTCGCCGCCGTGCGGGCCCTCGACCCCGGCGTGCCCGTGGTGGCCGGCAACGTCGTCTCCGGCGACGGCGTCCGGGACCTGGTCGCGGCCGGCGCGGACATCGTGAAGGTGGGCGTGGGCCCGGGTGCGATGTGCACCACGCGCATGCAGACCGCGGTGGGCCGGCCGCAGTTCTCGGCGGTCCTGGAGTGCGCCGTCGCGGCCCGCGAGCTGGGGGCACGCGTGTGGGCGGACGGCGGGGTGAAGCACCCGCGGGACGTGGCGCTCGCGCTGGCCGCCGGAGCCAGCTCGGTGATGATCGGCTCGTGGTTCGCGGGGACGCTCGAGTCTCCGGGCGACCTCGTGCACGGCCCGGACGGTCGGCGGTACAAGGAGAGCTTCGGCATGGCCTCGGCTCGCGCGGTCCAGCACCGCACCCGCCACGAGGACGCCTTCACCAAGGCCCGCAAGGCGATGTTCGAGGAGGGCATCTCGTCCTCACGCATGTACGTGGACCCGCGCCGCCCCTCGGTGGAGGACCTCCTGGACACCATCACGTCCGGCGTGCGCTCGTCGCTGACCTACGCCGGCGCCCACGACCTGGCGCAGTTCCGTGAGCGCGCCGTCGTCGGCCTGCAGTCCGCGGCGGGCTACGAGGAGGGCCGGCCGGTCGGCTCGTCGTGGTGAGGCGGCCGCTTTCCCCGGCTCGTTCCGTCGGGGCCTGACGCCCCTATACTGGGCGGACTATGGATCACCCTGACACCTGTGTGCCAGACCGCCCGTCCGCCCACGCGGACGCGGCCGGATCGGAGCCTTCCAGTCCCGGTGCCCCGCACCGCCGCCCGGCCCGCCGTCGAGGGGGTGAGGTCGAGTGGAGTGGCTCCTGCTGATCCTCGGCCTGGTCCTGATCGCGGGCACCGGCTTCTTCGTGGCCGTCGAGTTCGCCATGATCGCGATCGACGTGCCGACCGTGCAGCGCATGGTGGACGCGGGTGACCGCGGCGCCGAGCCCCTGCTGCGCTGCCTCAAATCACTCTCGACCCAGCTCTCCGCGTGCCAGCTGGGCATCACCCTGACCACACTGCTCACCGGCTACGTGATGGACCCGGCGATCAGCCGGCTCATCGACCCGCTGCTGCTCCAGGTGGGGCTGCCGGCCGGCGTGGTGGGCACCGTCTCGCTCGTCGTCGCGATGATCGTGGCGACCCTGCTCTCGATGCTCCTCGGCGAGCTGATCCCCAAGAACATGTCCATCGCCGAGCCCATGGTGATCGGCCGTGCGCTCGCCCGACCCCAGCTCGTGTTCAGCACCGTGTTCAAGCCGGCGATCCTCGTCCTGAACGGGTTCTCCAACGGCGTGCTGGCCCGCGTGGGCATCGAGGCCAAGGAGGAGATCTCCGGCGCCCGCAGCCCCGAGGAGCTCTCCTCGCTGGTCCGCCGCTCGGCGCAGCTGGGCACGCTCGACGCGCAGACCGCCTCGTTCCTGGACCGGACGCTGCGCTTCGCGGACCGCACCGCCGCGGACGTGATGACCCCGCGCATCCGCGTGGAGACCGTGGGGGAGGACCAGGCGCTGCCCGAGGTCCTGGACCTGGCCCGCAGCACCGGCTACTCCCGGTTCCCCGTGATCGGCGACTCCTCGGACGACATCCGCGGCGTCGTGCACGTGAAGAAGGTCGTGGCCGTGCCGCGGGAGCGTCGCGCCGACCTCGAGGCCGGTGCGCTGATGACGGAGGTCATCCGCGTGCCGGAGACCGTGCACCTGGACCAGCTGCTGGCCGAGCTGCGCGACGCGAACCTGCAGATGGCCGTCGTCGTGGACGAGTACGGGGGCACCGCCGGGGTGGTCACGCTCGAGGACGTGGTGGAGGAGATCGTCGGCGAGGTCGCGGACGAGCACGACCGCGTCACCCCGGGGGTCCTCCAGACGGCCTCCGGCCGCTGGTACTTCCCGGCGGAGCTGCGGCCCGACGAGGTGCGCACCCAGATCCCGGCCCTCGTGGTGCCGGAGGACGGGGCCTACGAGACCGTCGGCGGGTACATCCTGGCCCGCCTGGGGCGCCTGGCGGAGGTCGGGGACGTGGTGGACGTGGACGGCGGCACCCTGACGGTCGAGCGGCTGGACGGCCGCCGCATCGAGCGCGTGCGCTTCGACCCGGCCGCTGAGGACGAGGAGACGCGCGCATGAACGGGGACGTCGTCGGACTGCTGTGGCTGGTGGTCCTGTTGGCCGCCAACGCCTTCTTCGTGGCGGGCGAGTTCGCCGTCATGGGCGCCCGCCGGGCGCAGATCGAGCCGCGGGCCGAGGCCGGCTCCCGCCAGGCCCAGGTGGCGCTCTACGCGATGGAGCACGTCTCCCAGATGCTGGCCGTCTGCCAGCTCGGCATCACGGTGTGCTCCCTGCTGATCCTCAACGTGTCCGAGCCGGCGCTGCACCACCTGCTCGTCGTCCCGATGGGCGCCCTCGGGGTGCCGGCCGCGGCGGCGGACGTCACCGCCTTCGTGCTCGCGCTGCTGGTGGTCACCTTCCTGCACGTGACCCTGGGCGAGATGGTGCCCAAGAACGCCGCCGTCTCGTTCGCGGACCGCGCCGTGATGCTGCTGGCCCAGCCGCTCGTGTGGCTCTCGAAGCTGCTGCATCCGGTCGTGGCCGCGCTGAACTGGACGGCCAACCTCGTGCTGCACGCCCTGCACATCGAGCCGAAGGACGAGGTGGCCTCCTCCTACACGCTCGAGGAGGTGCAGTCGATCGTGGCCGAGTCCACCCGCTCGGGCACCCTGGACGACGAGTCCGGCGTGCTGCACTCGGCCCTCGAGTTCTCGGACCACCGGGCCGGGGACGTGATGGTGCCGCTCGAGCGGGTCGTCACCGTCCCGGAGGGGATCACGCCGCACGACTTCGAGTGGACCGTGGGCCGCGTGGGCTTCTCCCGGTTCGTGGTCGAGGACCCCGACGGCGGCTACACCGGCTACCTGCACCTGAAGGACGTCCTCACCGTGGGGCCGTCGGGGTACGACGAGCCGATCCCGCTCACGCGCGTGCGGTCGCTGGCCAACGTGCGGCTCGAGGACGAGGTCGAGGACGCCCTGGCGCTCATGCAGCGCACGGGCTCCCACCTCGCCCGGGTCATCACGCCCGAGGGCGAGACCGCGGGCATCCTCTTCCTCGAGGACGTGCTCGAGGAGCTCGTCGGGGAGATCAACGACGTGACCCAGTCGCCGCGTCGGTTCCGGCCCGCGTGAGCGACGCGCGGGCGGCGCGGTGCTACTGTTGAGAACCGATTTCATGCACCGTCCCCGACACGAACGAGGTCGCCCCATGCTCCGCCGCCGTCGCCTGCCCGCCCTGACCGGGGCCCTCGCCGCGCTCACCCTGAGCCTCGCCGCATGCGGCGGGACCGACGGCGGCTCCTCGGGTGCGCAGGCCGCGGGCTCCTCTGCGGCCGCCGGGTCCGGCTCGGCCGCGGGCGCGCCCGTGGCCGTCGCCACGACGACGCAGCTCGGCTCCGTGCTCGACCGCGTCGTCGCGTGCGCCGACGCCCGCAGCGCCACGGTGATGGGCCCCGGCGACGACCCGCACGACTTCTCCGCCTCGTCCGCGCAGGTGAAGGACATGGTCTCCTCCGGCCTCGTGTTCTCCAACGGCCTCGGCCTCGAGGGCGGCATGGAGTCCGCCCTCGCGAACGCGGAGGCGGACGGTGCGACCGTCGTCGAGGTGGCGCCCCAGCTGGATCCGCTGCCCTTCGGCGGCCATGACCACGCCGAGGAGGGGGCAGGCCACGAGGGCCACGACCACGGGTCCGAGGATCCGCACGTCTGGATGGACGTCGCCCGCATGGCGAGGGCCGCCGAGCTGATGGGCGACACGCTCGCCCAGGAGCGGGGCGACGAGAAGTTCGCCGAGTGCGGCACGACCGTGCGCGGGGAGCTCGAGCAGACGGACACGCAGGTCCGGGAGATCCTCGCCGGGGTCCCGGAGGACCGCCGCACGCTGGTCACGGACCACGACGCCTACGGGTACTTCGGCGAGGCCTACGACTTCACCGTGTCCGGCGTCGTCGTCCCGGGCGGCTCCACCGACGGCGAGCCCTCCTCCCAGGAGATCGCCGAGCTCGCCCGGTCCATCCGTGACGGCGGCGCGGACGCCGTGATCACGTCCGTGGGCGCGCGCAACAGCCTCGTGGACACCGTGGCCGAGGAGGCCGGCGACCTGCCGGTCATCGAGGTCTACGAGGGCGGCGTCGGCCCGAAGGACACCCCGGAGGCGGACTACGCCGAGGCCATGCTCGCCAACGCCCGCACCCTCGCCGACGCGCTGGAGGGCTGAGGATGGACTGGCTGCTCGAACCCTTCCAGATGGGCTTCCAACAGCGCGCCCTCGTCGGCGGACTCATCGCGGTGGTGATGTGCTCGGTCGTGGGCACGTGGCTGGTGCTGCGCGGGATGAGCTTCTTCGGGGACGCGTTCGTGCACGGTGTCCTGCCGGGCATCGCCCTGGCGGTCGTCACCGGCGGCAGCCCCCACCTCGGTGCGGCGGTGGCCGCCGTCGTCATGATGGCGGGCATCTCGCTGGTGCACCGGGCCACCACCCTCAAGGAGGACACGGCCATCGGCCTGCTCTTCGTGGGGATGATGGCCCTGGGCGTGGTCATCATCTCCAAGTCGGACTCCTACACGGGTTCGCTCACGTCGATCCTGTTCGGCGATGTGCTGGGTGTCAGCGTGGACGGCATCGTGACCCAGGCGGTCATCGCCGTCGTGGTGATCGCCCTGGCCCTGCTGCTCTACCGGCCCCTGCTGGCGCTGAGCTTCTCCGAGGTCAAGGCGCGCTCCCTGGGCATGCGGCCGGGGCTGACGCACACGCTGCTGCTGGTGATGATCGGCGCGGCCGTGATCGGCTCGTTCCAGGCGGTGGGCACGGTGCTCGTGTTCGGCCTCCTCGTGGGACCGCCCGCGACGGCGGCGCTGCTGACGCGCAGCGTCCCCCAGATGATGCTCGTCTCCGTCGTGATCGGCGCGGCGTGCGTCGTCACCGGGCTCACCCTCAGCTACCGGCTGGGCACGGCGGGTTCGGCCACCATGGCGCTCATGCCGATCCTGCTGTTCTTCGTCGTGCTCGCCGTCCGCGCCGCCGTGCTGGCGCTCCTGGGCCGGCACGTGCGCTCGCGCGCGCAGCGTGAGCAGGAGGCGCCGGTCGTGGCCCTGCCCGGAGCGGAGGTCGCCCGATGAACGCGTCCTTCCCCGCGGGCGCCGCGGCGGCCACGCCTCCCCTCGCGGTCGCCCGGGCGCTCGAACTGCGCCACGGCTCGCACGTGGCCGTCCGGCACTCCGACTTCACCCTGCCGGCCCGGCGGCTGATCGCGGTGATCGGGCCCAACGGCTCCGGCAAGTCCACGCTGCTGACCGCCCTGGCGGGCCTGAGCGACCCGGCCTCCGGTGCGCTGGAGGTGCTCGGCGAGAACCCGCGGCGGCGCACGCAGCGCACCTCCTTCGTAATGCAGTCCATCGGCGTGCCCCAGGGCGTGCCGGTGACGGTGCGCGACGTCGTCGGGATGGGCCGGTACCCCACGCTCGGGTGGTTCCGCCGGTTCCGGAAGCGGGACCGGGACATCGTGCGGGCCGCCATGGAGCGCATGCAGGTCGCGGACCTGGCGCGGCGGCACCTCGACCAGCTCTCCGGCGGCCAGCGCCAGCGCGCCTACGTGGCCCAGGGCCTCGCCCAGGACCACGACGTGCTGCTGCTCGACGAGCCGATGACGGGCCTCGACATCGTCTCCGCCCGCACGATCGACGACCTCCTCCACGAGGAGCCGACGCGCGGGGTGTCCGTGGTCTACACGACCCACGATCTCGACGAGGCCGCGGAGGCGGACCATGTGGTCCTGATGGGCGGGCGTGTCGTGGCCTCGGGCCCGCCGCGGGACGTGCTCACGGTCGAGAACCTGGACATCGCGTACGGCCGGGGCGCCCTGCACGGGCCCTCCAAGGCGGTCGAGGACGCGGCGGACTTCCTGGACGACCCCGCGGGCGGCATCCGCCACTGACCGGGGCCCGGCCCCGGGGTCAGGCCGCGCGGGTGCGCCCCTCGGCCCGGCAGCGGGCACAGACGCCGGTGATCTCCACCGTGTGGTCCGCGTCCGTGAAGCCGTGCTCCGCGGCGACGGCGGTGGCCCACGCCTCGACGTGGGGGGCGGTGACCTCGACGGTGGTCCAGCAGATCCGGCACACCAGGTGGTGATGGTGGCCCTCGTCCTCGCACCGGCGGTACACGGTCTCGCCGTCGTCGCGGCGGAGCATGTCCACGAGGCCGTCGTCGAGCTGCTGCTGCAGGGTCCGGTACACCGTGGCCAGCGAGACGCGTTCGCCCTGGTCCTGGAGGCGGGCATGGAGCTCCTGCGCGCTCACGAAGTCCGGGATGCGGTCCAGGGCTCGGTCGACGGCGGCCTTCTGCCGGGTCGCCCGGGGACGGGCGACGCGGGGGCCGGGCTGGGGGGCGCTCACGGTGCTCACGACTCCTTCTGCGGCGGCTGCCGCCTCCTTGCGCGGTCCGGAACGGGTCCGCGCGGGCCATCCTCCAGGTTATCAGCGGCGCCGAAGGGGGCGTGGAGTAGGGTGTCCGGGTGCACAGCGAGAGCCCGGACCCATCCCCTGTCCCGGACCGCGACGGCGCCGCCCCCGATCGACCCGACCCGCTGATCGTCGTCGACGAGAGGCAGGGCCGCGTGGTCCCGGCGCCCACGGCGGCCCCGCCCTCGGCCCATGACGCCGGCGGCGACCCGGACGCGGACACCGACGGCGTCGATCCCGAGGCCGCCGAGCCGCCCACCCTGGTGACGGTGGACGTGCTGGCCGGCTGGCTCGGCCTGGCCCCCGTCGAGGACCTGCCGCCGGTGCCCGGGGGCCCTGCCTACGCCCAGCCGGGCCGATGCCGCCCGAACCGGGTGATCCTGCTCGACGTCCGGTTCCGGGCCACGGGGGGCGGGCCGGACCACGCCGCCTATCTCCAGGGCCATCTGCCCGGCGCCGTCTACGTCTCCCTGCCCAGCCAGCTCGCCGGCCACGCCGGTCCGGCGGCGGGGCGCCACCCCCTGCCGGACGCGCGCCAGTTCGCGGAGACCGTGCGGATGTGGGGGATCGACGAGGGCGACACCATCGTGGTCTACGACGACGACCACGGCCTGTCCGCCGCGCGCGCCTGGTGGCTGCTGCGCCACGCGGGGCTGCGGGACTCCGTGCTCCTGGACGGCGGCCTCGAGGCGTGGCGCGCCGCGGGCCTGCCCCTGCAGCCCGGCGAGGTCATCCCGGTGCCCGGCACCGCCCGGCCGTCGTGGGGCCGCATGCCCGTCGTGGACACGGCCGGCGCCGAGGCGATGGCCTCCGGCGGTCTGCTCCTCGACGCGCGGGCGGCCGAGCGCTACCGCGGGGAGGTCGAGCCCCTCGACCCCGTGGCCGGTCACATCCCCGGGGCGCGGAACGTGCCCACGGCGGAGAGCATCGCCGAGGACGGTCGCCTGCGGCCCGCCGCGGAGCTGGCGGAGCGGTTCGACGCCGTCGGCGTGGACGACGCCACTCCCGTGGCCGTGTACTGCGGTTCGGGCATCACCGCGGCGCACGCCGTGCTCACCCTGGCCGTCGCGGGGCGACCCGGAGTGGCGCTCTACCCGGGTTCGTGGTCAGCATGGGTCCAGGACCCGTCCAACGCCGTCGCGGTCGGCCCCGAGCCCGACGGCGCGTCCGGCCGGGACTGACGACCCCCGGGGCCCCGCCCCGCCGACCCCTCAGGAGGATCCCCATGGCCACCGTCTTCAGCAGGATCGTCGCCGGCGAGCTGCCCGCCCGCTTCGTGTGGCAGGACCAGACATGCGTCGCGTTCCTGTCCGCCGCGCCGCTCCAGCCGGGGCACACGCTCGTGGTGCCCCGTGCGGAGGTGGACGAATGGGTGGAGGTCGACCCGGCGCTGGTCACGCACCTGACGACGGTCGCCCAGCAGATCGGCAAGGCGCAGGTGGCGGCGTTCTCCGCGCGCCGGGCCGGGCTCATGATCGCCGGCTACGAGATCCCGCACCTGCATGTGCATGTGTGGCCCTCCACCTCGCTCGCCGACTTCGACCTGGCCCGCGTGGACAACGCCCCCGATCCGGCGGACCTGGACGACGCCGCCGCCCGCCTGCGCGCGGCCCTGCGGGACCTGGGCCACGGCGAGGTCGTCCCGCAGGACTGACGGGCCGCGCCGCCCGGACCCGATTCAGGCGCGCGTGGCCCGGGCGAGCGCCTGACGCACCCGCTTCTCGGAGACCGAGACGGCCGTGCCCAGCTCCTGGGCGAAGAACGAGACGCGCAGCTCCTCGATGAGCCAGCGCACCCGCTCCAGCTCCGCGGGCACGGGCGTGCCCGCGAACCGGGCGCGGTGGGCCGCGACGGCGGCGTCGAACTCGTCCTCGAGCCCCTGCACCACCGCCATGTGCTGCCCGTCGCGCTGCAGGTGGCCGCCGGCGTCCAACCGGTCCAGGCGCGTCAGGATGCCCTGCAGGTAGCGCGGCAGGTGCTGCAGCCGCTCCCATCCCGTGGCGGCCACGAAGCCGGGGAACACGAGCTGCTCGAGGTGCGCCTTCACGTCCGACAGCGCCGGCGCGAGGGCGAGCGAGACCGAGCCCTTGAGCCGGCGGCGCACCTGCGCGGCCCGGGAGAGCACCTGCTCCACCAGGGACGTGACGGCGAAGACCGTGTCGATCAGGTCGGCCCGCACCCGGTCGAACAGGGCACGGAACGCGGCCTCGTCGAACGGCAGCTCGTCCCCGACGAGACGGTCGACGGCGGCCTGCGTGCAGTCCGCGACGAGGGAGTCCACCGAGCCGTGCGGGTTCTGGGTGAAGGTGAGCTTCTCCCGGTTGTCCAGGTGGTCCAGCACGTAGCGCTGGGGGCTGGGCAGGGTGGCCAGCAGCAGCCGGATCACCCCGGCCCGGTGCCAGGCCGCCTGGTCATCCGCGGACCGGGCCACGGTCAGGCCGGCCGCGGGGCCGCCGTCGGGCGTGGTCTCCGGCACCAGGCTCGGGTAGCCCGTGATGGCGGGGCCACGCGCCCCGGCCGCGGTGGAGACGGTCCGCGGCACCGTGCCGATGCTCCATGAGGTCAGCCCGTGCCGCTCCTCGAAGGCCGGCGTCGCGCCGGACCGCCCGGGGCCCTCCGGGCGACGGCGTCCCTCGGCCCCGGCCCGCCCGTCGGCCTGGGCCCGGCCGCCGCGGCCCGTGCGGCGCGGCCCCGGCCGGGCCGAGGCGGGGTCGTCGGTGCCGGCGAGCCGGGCGGCGATCGCGGAGCGGTTGGCCTGCGCGAGCCGGGCCTGCAGCGCGGGCAGGTCCTGGCCGGCGCCCATCACGGCGCCGCGGGCGTCCACGACGCGGTAGTCCATCCGCAGGTGCAGGGGCACCGCGTCCGGGGCCCACAGTCCGGGCTCCACCACCACGCCGCGCACCCGGCGCACGGCCGCGGACAGCGCGTCCGGCAGCTCGTCCCGCAGCGGGTCGGCGTGGGCCTCGAGGTCCGCGACGAGCTGCTGGGCCACGTCCGGGGCGGGCACGAGGTTCTTGCGCACGGCCTTGGGCAACGCCTTGATGAGGGCGGTGACGAGCTCGACCCGCAGGCCGGGGACCAGCCACGCGAAGGGGCCGGGGGAGACCTGGTTGAGCAGCAGGATCGGCACGGCCACGGTCACGCCGTCGGTGCCGGCCGCGCCGGTCGGGTCGAACGTGTACTCGAGGTCGAGCTCCACGTCGCCGCCGGGCATCGGATACGTGAACGTGGTGGGGAACGCGTCGGTGTCCAGGTCCTCGGCGTCCTGGGTGAGCAGGGCGGCGACGTCGAGGTCCAGCAGGTCCGGCTGATCCTGGCGCGCCTTCTTCCACCACGCGTCGAAGTGCCGCTCGGAGACGACGTTTCCCGGGATCCGCGCGTCGTAGAAGGCGAACAGGTCCTCGTCCCCGATTCGCAGGTCGCGGCGGCGCAGGCGCGTCTCGAGGGCGTCGACCTCCTCGAGCGCGGCCCGGTTGCGGGCGAAGAACCGGTGGCGCGTGCGCCAGTCGCCCTCCACGAGGGCGTGCCGGATGAACAGCTCGCGGGAGAGCTCCGGGTCGATCCGGCCGTACCGGACCGAGCGGTCCGGGATCAGGGTGACGCCGAACAGCGTCACCTTCTCGCGCGCGACGACGGAACCCGCCCGCCGCGACCAGTGCGGCTCGTTGTAGGTCCGCTTGACAAGGTGGCCGGCGACCTCCTCGGCCCACTCCGGCTCGATCCGGGCCACCGTGCGCGCCCACAGCCGGGAGGTCTCCACGAGCTCGGCGGCCATGACGAACGGGTGGCGCTTCTTGAACAGGGCGGAGCCGGGGAACACGGCGAAGCGGGTGCCGCGGGCGCCCGCGTACTCGCGACGGCGCTCGTCGTAGGCGCCGATCTGCGAGAGCAGGCCCGTGAGCAGGGACTTGTGCACGGCCTCGTGCCGGCCCACCGGGTCCACGGGTCCGGCCTCGACGGTGAGGCCCACGTCCTTGGCGAGCTGGCGCAGCTGGCGCACCAGGTCCTGCCACTCCTGCACGCGCAGCCAGTTGATGTGCTCACGGCGGCACAGCTTGCGGAACTGGGAGCCGGAGAGCTCCTGCTGCCGCTCGCGCAGGTACGCCCACAGGTTCAGGATCGCGGAGAAGTCCGAGTTCTCGTCCGCGAACCGGCGGTGCAGCTCGTCCGCGGCCTCACGCTGCTCCGTGGGGCGCTCGCGGGGGTCCTGGATGGTCAGGGCCGCGGCGATCACCATGACCTCCCGGACGCAGCCGCGCTCACCGGCCTCGAGGATCATGCGACCCAGCCGCGGGTCCACCGGTAGACGGGCCAGGCGGCGTCCGACCCGGGTGATGGTGCCCGCGCGGGCACCGCCGGCCTCGAGCGCGCCGAGTTCGGTGAGCGTGGTGGCGCCGTCGGTGACCTGACGGCCGTCCGGCGGCTGGACGAAGGGGAACTCCTTGACGTCGCCCGGGGTGCGGGCCACGCCGAGGGAGAGCATCTGCAGGATCACCGAGGCCAGGGAGGTGCGCAGGATCTCCGGGTCCGTGAACTCGGGGCGGGAGAGGTAGTCCTCCTCCGAGTACAGGCGGATCGCGATGCCGTCCGAGGTGCGGCCGGACCGGCCCGCGCGCTGGTTCGCGCTGGCCTGGGAGACGCGCTCGATCGGCAGGCGCTGGACCTTGGTGCGGTGGGAGTACCGCGAGATGCGCGCGGTGCCCGTGTCGATCACGTACTTGATGCCCGGCACGGTCAGGGAGGTCTCGGCGACGTTCGTGGCCAGCACGATCCGCCGGCGCACCCCGGCCCCGGCGCGGCCGAACACGCGGTGCTGCTCCGCCATGGACAGGCGACCGAACAGCGGCAGGATCTCCGTGCCGGCCAGGCGCGTGGTGCCGGCGACGACGCCGGTCAGGTGGTCCGCGGCCTCGCGGATCTCCCGCTCGCCCGGCAGGAACACGAGGATGTCGCCCGGCGGCTCGGCGGCCAGCTCGAGGACGGCGTCGCCGATCGCGTCGAGGGGGTCGCGCGTCTCGGCGGCGTCGTCCGCGTCGTCCTCGGGGTCGTCGGGGGAGGGCTCGTCGGTCAGCGGCCGATAGCGGATCTCGACGGGGTAGGTGCGGCCCGAGACCTCGATGATCGGCGCCGGGACCACGCGGCCGCCGTCGTCGGCCTCCACCGCATCCGCATGGTCCTCGCCCTCGGCCAGGGGGCGGCCGAAGTGCCGGGCGAAGCGCTCAGGGTCGATGGTGGCCGAGGTGATGATCACCTTCAGGTCCGGGCGCTGGGGCAGCAGGTTGCGCAGGTAGCCCAGGAGGAAGTCGATGTTGAGGCTGCGCTCGTGGGCCTCGTCCACGATGATCACGGAGTAGCGGCGCAGCTGCGGGTCGTGGGGGATCTCGGCCAGCAGGATGCCGTCCGTCATGACCTTGACCCGGGTGGCCTTCGAGGTCTGCGCCGTGAAGCGGACCTGGTAGCCGACCGTCTGTCCGATCTCCTCGCCCAGCTCGTGCGCGATGCGTTCGGCCACGGAGCGGGCGGCGATGCGCCGGGGCTGCGTGTGGCCGATCGAGCCGGCCTCCCCGAGTCCGAGGGCCAGGCACATCTTCGGCAGCTGCGTGGTCTTGCCCGAACCGGTCTCGCCCGCGACGATCACCACCTGGTGGTCGCGGATCGCGGCCATGATCTCCTCACGGCGCTCCGCCACCGGCAGGTGTTCGGGGAACGTGATCGCGGCGGCGTCGTGGGGCGTCGCCGACGGCTGCGCGGCGGGCGTGGAGGGCGGGGGAGTCTGCGTCATGACGGCCTCCATCCTAGGCGCGCGGGGGCCCGGGCCGACCCGGCCGGGACGGATCCGGGACTGGGGCTGAGAGTCCGGATGTGATTCTCTGGAGCCCATGGACACGAACACCGTCTTCCTGTTAGCGGCGATCGGCCTCTATTTCCTCGCGATGATCGCGATCGGCCTGTACGCCTCCCGCAAGAACACCGACCTCGACGACTACATGCTCGCCGGACGCGACATGAAGCCGTCCGTCGCGGCGCTCTCCGCGGGCGCGTCCGACATGTCCGGGTGGCTCCTGATGGGCCTGCCCGGCGCAATCTACGCCGCGGGCCTGGTCGAGGGCTGGATGGCGGTCGGCCTGACCGTGGGCGCGTGGGTGAACTGGCGCGTGGTCGCCCCCCGCCTGCGCTCCTACACCGAGGTGGCCGGGAACTCGATCACCATCCCGTCCTTCCTCGAGAACCGGTTCAAGGACCGCACGCACATCCTGCGGATCGTGGCCGGCCTGATCATCCTCGTGTTCTTCACCTTCTACGTCTCCTCGGGCATGGTGGCCGGCGGCAAGTTCGTCGAGTCCACCTTCGGCCCCGACTCCTTCTACGCCCAGGGCATCAACATCAACTACCTCACCGGCATGCTCGTGGTCGCGGGCATCACGGTGCTCTACACCCTGTTCGGCGGGTTCCTCGGCGCCTCGCTGACGGACGTGGC
This sequence comes from Micrococcus sp. 63XJN7_8_ISO-PGPR-S23-253, assembly GCF_056173425.1. Taxonomy (NCBI): domain Bacteria; kingdom Bacillati; phylum Actinomycetota; class Actinomycetes; order Micrococcales; family Micrococcaceae; genus Micrococcus; species Micrococcus sp. 63XJN7_8_ISO-PGPR-S23-253. The sequence continues at coordinate 1,556,334 of NZ_CM149673.1, read as the reverse complement.
CCAGGGCGTCCTCATGTTCCTCTCCCTGCTGGCCGTGCCCATCGTCGTGATCCTGACCATGGGCGGCTGGGACGCCGTCGTCGAGGGCATCCGCGCCGCCGACGCCGCCGGCGGCGGAGTGAACCACTTCTCGATGTTCGAGAACGCGACGCTGATCGGCGTCCTGTCCTCCCTCGCCTGGGGCCTGGGCTACTTCGGCCAGCCGCACATCATCGTCCGCTTCATGGCCCTGCGCACCCCGCACGACGCGGCCGTCGCCCGGCGCGTGGGCATCGGCTGGATGGCGCTGTCCGTGTTCGGCGCCGTGATGGTGGCCCTCGTGGGCATCGCCTACTTCCAGGCCAACCCCGGCACCACGCTCGAGGACCCGGAGACCGTGTTCCTCGTGCTGGCCTCGATCATGTTCCACCCGTTCGTGGCCGGCCTGGTGCTGGCCGCCGTCCTCGCCGCGATCATGTCCACGCTCTCCTCGCAGCTGATCGTGTGCTCCTCCGCCCTGGTGGAGGACCTCTACATGCTGCGCGGGCGCACCGGTTCCCCGACGTTCACCCTGTGGCTCGGCCGCATCGGCGTGCTGGTGGTGGCGCTCGTGGCGGGTCTGCTCGCCCTCAACCCGGACTCCTCCGTGCTCGAGCTCGTCTCCTTCGCGTGGGCCGGCTTCGGCGCCGCCTTCGGCCCCGTGATCCTGCTCGCCCTGTACTGGCCGCGGTTCACCTCGTGGGGGGCGATGGCCGCCATGGTCACCGGTGCCGCCGTCGCCTGGGTGTGGTCCGAGGCCAGCGCCGAGACGTGGGAGTGGTTCGGCCTGTACGAGCTGCTGCCGGGCTTCGTCGCCGCCCTCGTGGTGGGTGTGGTGGTGTCCCTCGTGACCCAGCGCTCGCGCCGCGTGCAGCGGCGGATCGACGCCGAGTTCACCGGCGCGATCGACATCGTGGCCGGCCGCGAGCCGCACCCGGACGTGGCCCCGGCCACCATGGCGCGGGACGCCGCCGGGGGCTCGACCGCAGCCGCCGCGGATCCGCGCGCGCAGGCGTGATGCTCTTCCTCGCGATCCGTCCGCCGAGGGCCGTGCTCGACCACGTCGAGCCGGCCCTCGACGGCGTCCGGGACCGGGCGGGACGCGCGCTGCGCTGGACCGAGCGGGAGCAGCGGCACCTGACGCTGGCGTTCCACTCGGAGGTGCCCGCCGGGGCCGTGGACGACGTCGTCGCCGACGCCGGCCGCATCGCGGCGGGACACGCGCCGCTGGACCTGCACCTAGCCGGGGCGGGGGAGTTCTCCCACCGCACGCTCTGGATGGGGGTGGGCGGGCAGGTCCGGGAGCTCGGCGCGCTCCTGGCGGAACCGTGGCTCGCCGACGACGACGGCCGGGACCGCCGGCGCGCCCACCTCACCGTGGCGCGGGTCTCGGCGGCCGCACCGCGGCCCAGGTGTCGGAGGCGGGGCGAGCCTCGACCGTCGGCGCCCAGCACCGTGCTGCTGGCCGAGGCCGTGCACGCGCTCGCCGTGTACCGCGGCCCGCAGCGGACGGCGGACGAGGTCGAGGTCGTGGCGTCCCGGCTCGGCGAGGGCCGCTCCGGCGGCCCGCTGCACGAGGTGCTGGCGACCGTCCCGCTGCGCGGCTGAGGGGCCGACGAGCAGGCCCGAACGAACAGAGTGGTCACGACATGCCGTCACCGGATTCCGGTGACGGCATGTCGTGACCACTCTGTGTGCGTCAGGCGGCCGACGGGCCGGCCGGAGCGGGAGACCCGCCCGGCCGACCCGGCCCGGGGTCAGCCCTCCAGCGGGCCCTGCACCGCGTACAGGCGCTTGTTGGCGAACTCGTCCAGGGCCAGGGGGCCGAGCTCGCGGCCGAAGCCCGAGCGCTTCACGCCGCCGAAGGGCAGGTTCGCCCCGGCGGCGGAGGCGAGGTTCACGTTCGCCATGCCCACCTCGAGCTGGTCGGCCACGCGCTTGGCCTCGTCCAGGTCCGTGGAGAAGACGGCGCCGCCGAGACCGTACTGCGAGTCGTTGGCCAGGGCCACGGCCTCCTCGGCCGAGGACACCTTGTAGACGACGGAGGCCATTCCGAACAGCTCCTGCGTGTAGGCGGGGTTCTCCTGGTCCACGTCCGTGATCACGGCCGGGGAGACGTAGAAACCCTCGCCCTCGGGGCCCGAGACGCGCTCGCCGCCCACGTGGACGGTGGCGCCGGCCTCCTTGGCCGCGGCGATCTGCTCGGCGAGCCCGTCGGCCGCGGACTCCGAGGACAGCGGGCCGTAGACGTCGGCGTCGCGCGAGGTCGGGTCGCCGGGCTGCATCGCCGAGGAGCGCTGGACCAGCTCGTCCACGAAGTCGTCGTAGAGGTCCTCCATGACGATCATGCGCTTGTTCGAGTTGCAGGCCTGGCCCCAGTTGCCCATCCGGGTGGCCAGTGCGTCGCGGGCGGCCGCGCGGGCGTCCGGCGCGGAGAGCACGATGTACGGATCGGAGCCGCCGAGCTCGAGGACGACCTTCTTGAGATGCCGGCCGGCCTGCTCGGCGACGGCGGCGCCGGCCCGCTCCGAACCGGTGAGGGATACGCCCTGCACGCGCGGATCGGCGATGATCGTGGAGATCTGGTCGTGGGTGGCGAACACGTTCTGGTACACGCCCTCCGGCAGTCCGGCCTCGGTGAAGAGCTCTTCCAGCAGCTGTGCCACCTGCGGGTTGATCTCGGCGTGCTTGAGCAGGATGGTGTTGCCGAGCACGAGGTTCGGCGCCACGAAACGGGCCACCTGGTACACCGGGAAGTTCCACGGCATGATCCCCAGCAGCGGGCCGAGCGGCAGCCGCTGGACGAACGCCTCCTGCCCGGAGAACTGCTTGATCGGCTGGTCCGCGAGCAGCTCCTCGGCCTCGTCCGCGTAGTACCCGAAGATCTGGGCGCCGTAGCGCACCTCGCCGACTGCAGCGCCGAGGGACTTGCCCATCTCCGTGGTGATCAGCGCGGCGATGTCCTTGGAGCGCTCGGCCAGCAGCTCGGAGATCCGCTTCACGATGGCGGCGCGCTCGGCCACCGACTTCTGGGACCACTGCTCGTAGGCGGCCTGCGAGGCGTCGAGGGCGTCGGCGATCTGCTGATCCGTGGCGTTGTCGAAGGACTTCAGCAGCTCCCCGGTGGCCGGGTTGATCGTGCGGTAGCCCTGAGAGGCGGAGGTGGTGGTCATCAGTCGTCACCCTTTCGTATGGACGTCCTGCGTTGAGCTCCCCATCCTGCCGGAGGCCCCCACTCACTCCCAGACCCCGGACGCCCCTCTTCGCCACGAGCCGAGAAGGTGGGTGTCCACGACCCCGGCGGCCTCCATCAGGGCGAAGCACGTGGTCGGCCCCACGAAGCGGCAGCCGTGCGCCTTCAGCGCCCTCGCGAGCGCGCGCGACTCGTCCGAGGTCGAGGGCACCTGCGCCACCGTCTCCGGCCGTGGGGTCGCGGCAGGCTGGTGAGCCCAGACCAGCCCCGGCAGACCGCGGGCCGGCCGGTCGCCGTCGCCGTGCCAGGCGGGGCCCGCGCCGGGGGAGCCCGGGTGCAGCGGGGCGAACCGCTCGCCGCGCATCCCCACGACGGCCCGCGCGTTCGCGACCGCGGCCTCGATCTTGCGCCGGTTCCGGATGATGCCGGGGTCCGCCAGCAGCGCCTCGACCCCCGCGTCCCCGAACGCCGCGACGGCGTCCGGGTCGAAGTCCGCGAACACCTCCCGGAACCGCGGCCGCTTGGCCAGGACGGTCCGCCAGCTCAGGCCCGACTGGAACGCCTCGAGCACGAGGCGCTCGAACAGGCCCGGCTCGTCCGTGACGGGCAGGCCCCACTCCGTGTCGTAGTACTCCCGCAGCAGCGGATCCCGTGCCGCCCACGGCGGGCGGGCTCGCCCGTCCTCACCCACGACGACGCCACTCGGCGGCGCCTGTCGCCCGCTCGCCGGTGGATCCTCGGCGGGGGTGGGGACGGGGGCGGGGAGGCCGTCGTCGGCGTGGTGCGCGCTCATGCCCCGAGCCTAGGAGCGGCCCCGGACATCCGGAGCCGGAACGCGACGCCCGGGGACGCAACGCCGGCAACGGACGCCTGTGCAGGAGGCACCGCCGGACCTCGTCACTCGAGCCGCCCTGCCAGGGAGGGCAGTCACGTGGGGGCTCGTGGACGTGGTCGCGGAGCCGGAGTCCTGGCCTTCGCGCCGCGGCACGGACCGCTCAGTCCCTCGCGAGCACCGCGTCCCCCTCGGGCCGGCGCAGGCTCGGCTCCGGCAGGTACACGGACCCACCGGCGGCCCGGAACTCCGCGGACTTCGCGGCCATGCCGGCCTCGGCGATTCCCGCCTGCTCGGACGCGCCGCCGAACTCGCTGCGGATGTCCTGGCTGATGCGCATGGAGCAGAACTTCGGCCCGCACATCGAGCAGAAGTGGGCGGTCTTGGCGGGCTCGGCCGGCAGCGTCTCGTCGTGGTACTCCTCGGCGAGCTGGGGGTCCAGGCCGAGGCCGAACTGGTCGCGCCAGCGGAACTCGAAGCGCGCCTTGGACAGCGCGTCGTCGCGGTCGCGGGCGCCGGGGTGGCCCTTGGCGACGTCGGCGGCGTGCGCGGCGATCTTGTAGGTGATCACACCCGTCTTCACGTCGTCCCGGTTCGGCAGGCCCAGGTGCTCCTTGGGCGTGACGTAGCAGAGCATCGCGGTGCCGTAGCGGGCGATCTCGGTGGCGCCGATGGCCGAGGTGATGTGGTCGTACGCCGGGGCGATGTCCGTGACGAGGGGGCCGAGCGTGTAGAACGGGGCGCCCTTGCACAGCTCCTGCTGGCGCTCCACGTTCTCCCGCACCAGGTGCAGCGGGATGTGGCCGGGGCCCTCCACCATGACCTGGACGTCGTACGCCCACGCCCGCTCCGTCAGCTCGGCCAGCGTGTCGAGCTCGGCGAACTGGGCGGCGTCGTTGGCGTCGGCCACGGAGCCCGGCCGCAGGCCGTCGCCCAGGGAGAACGCGACGTCGTAGCGCGCGAAGATCTCGCAGAGCTCGTCGTAGTTCTCGTAGAGGAAGTTCTCCTTGTGGTGGCCCAGGCACCAGCCGGCCATGATCGAGCCGCCGCGGGAGACGATGCCGGTGACGCGGTCCGCGGACAGCGGCACGTGGCGCAGCAGCACGCCGGCGTGCACGGTCATGTAGTCCACGCCCTGCTCGCACTGCTCGATCACGGTGTCGCGGAAGATCTCCCAGGTCAGGGCCTGGTGGTCGCCGCCGACCTTCTCGAGGGCCTGGTAGATCGGCACGGTGCCGATCGGCACGGGGGAGTTGCGCAGGATCCACTCGCGGGTGGTGTGGATGTCGTCGCCCGTGGACAGGTCCATCACGGTGTCCGCGCCCCAGCGGGTGGCCCACTGCAGCTTCGAGACCTCCTCGGCGATCGACGATGTCACCGCCGAGTTGCCGATGTTCGCGTTGACCTTCACGGCGAACGCCTTGCCGATGATCATCGGCTCCGACTCGGGGTGGTTCACGTTCGCCGGGATGATGGCGCGGCCGGCAGCGACCTCGGAGCGCACCAGTTCCACGTCCACGCCCTCGCGCAGGGCGACGTAGCGCATCTCCGGGGTGATCTCGCCGCGCCGGGCGTAGTGCATCTGGGTGACGCGCGCGCCCTCCTGGGCGCGCAGCGGGGCGCGGCGCTCGCCGGCCCACTCCTGCGAGGCGGCGCCGCGGCGCACGGCCGAGCGGCCGTCGTCGAGCAGGTCGCGCTCGCGGCCCTCGTACTCCTCGACGTCGCCGCGGGCGCGGATCCACTCGGCGCGCTGGGCGGGCAGGCCGCGCTCGGGCACGGAGCCCGGGCCCGTGGTGCGGTAGACGGTCAGGGGCGCGTTGGGCGTGCCGTCGGGGGAGTCGTCCTGGTGGACCTCGGTGACGGGCACGCGGATGCCGTGCTCGGCATCCTCGAGCCAGCCCAGACGGTGCGTGGGGTAGTTCTCCTCGGCGACGACCTCGGCCGTCGACTCGGCTGCGGGCAGGGGGGTGCGCTCGGAAACGGACATGGCCGCGGCTCCTTCTTCCTTCGCCGGAATGACCCGGACAGGTTCAGACGGTCTCCGGGCGGCGTCAGCCCGGTCTCAGCCCCGTGCCGTGGGGCTCCCGTGGGATGCGAGCGACCCTAGCACGTCCCCTGCGAGGCCTCACCGCCGCCGGCAGCGGCCATGCGGCGGGCCGCTCAGGCGCGCGCCGCGCGGGCCGCCCGCCGGCGCACCGTGGTGCGCTCGACGATCCACGTCACGACGAGCATCACGATGATGACGATGCCGGCGTAGCCGAGGACGGGGTAGACGGTGCCCACGAGGTCGGAGAAGCCGACGCTCGAGAGCAGGGTGGCGGCCAGGGCCGTGACGACGGCGATGACCCAGCCCGGCACGCGTCGCATCGAGGACAGCAGGGCGATGCGCTCCACCCCGCCGTACAGGCACGAGACCGCCGTCGTGAACTGCGCCAGCAGCAGGACGACCGTGTACAGCAGGGCGGCCCAGCCGCCGATCATGGCGGCCAGCTCGACCATGGGCAGCTCGGCGCGGCCGATCAGCTGGGCGTGGGCGGTCATCGCGGCCATCACCGCGCCGGCCATCACCACGAGGCCCAGGGCCCCGAGCCCGGCCCCGGCGACGAGGGAGCGCCCCGACGAGGAGCTCTCCTGCCCGATCGGGGCGAGCACCGCGTAGGCCAGCTGGATGTTGAACGCCACGTACAGCACACCCGAGAGCCACCACTGGTTGATCAGCGGGGACGAGGTCACGAGCGCGGCGACGTCGTCCACCGCGGCCCCCGGGTTCACCAACCCCCACACCGCGACGCCGACGGCGACCACGATGATCAGGGGGACCACCACGGCCTGGACGCGCACGAGGCCCGTGATGCCGGCCAGCACCGAGACCACGCAGACGGCCGCCATCACCAGCGAGCCCACGAGCGAGGGCAGCCCGAACGCGGTGTGCACCGCCGCCCCGGCCCCGGCCAGCATGATCACCAGCGTCCCCAGCAGGGACGTGGTGATGCACAGGTCCGCGAACCAGGTGGGCACGCGCGAGGTCGTGGGGTTCACGATCCGGTGGATGTCCGTGGTCCGCAGCTTCTGCGCCAGCCGCAGCACGATCACCGCGAGCAGGAAGAACAGCGCGCCGGCGATCACGAGCGCCCCCGTGCCGCCCCAGAGGCCGAAGCTCACGAAGTACTGCAGGATCTCGTTGCCCGAGGCGTAGCCCGCGCCGATGGTGGTGCCGATGAACGTGGCGGCGATCCCGAGCGGGGAGGTCGGCCGCAGCGGCGCCGACTCCTCGGCTCGGCCGGGGTGCGCGGGGGAGCTCTCTGTGACGGGGGACATGCGACTACATTCTCATGGGCGGGATCGGCCCGGCCCGGGCGGCCGATCCGCCCCGACCCGAAGGAGCCCCGCATGACCCCCGCCGTCCCCCGCGTGCTCAGCATCGCCGGCTCCGACTCGGGCGGCGGCGCCGGTGTCCAGGCCGACCTGAAGACCATCGCCGCATGGGGCGGCTACGGGATGACCGCGATCACCGCGATCACCGCCCAGAACACGCAGGGCGTGCAGGCCGTCCACCCGATGCCGGTGGACGTGGTGCGCGCCCAGCTCGACTCCATCGCCGCCGACATCGCCGTGGACGCCGTGAAGATCGGCATGCTCGGCACGGCGGAGCTCATGGGGGCCGTCGCCGGCTGGCTCGAGGAGACCCGGCCCGCCGTCGTCGTGCTGGACCCGGTCATGGTGGCCTCGAGCGGGGACGCCCTCACCGCGGTGGGCGACGACGACGGGCGCGCCGCGTGGTCCCGGCTGCTGCGGGCGGCGCACCTGGTGACCCCCAATCTGCCCGAGCTGGCCCGGCTGACCGGGCGGGACGCGACGGACTGGGACGCCGCCCTCGACGCGGCGCGGGGCCTGGCCGCCGAGCACGACGTGACGGTGCTGCTCAAGGGCGGGCACCTGGACGAGGCCGAGGCGGCGGAGGTGCCGGACGCCGTCGTGCGCGTGGCCGGGGTCGTGCACGAGGTGCGCGGCCCGCGCGTGGCGACCCGCGCCTCGCACGGCACCGGCTGCACCCTCTCCTCGGCCCTGGCCACGCTGGCCGGTGCGGGCCTGAGCTGGGAGGACGCACTCCAGCAGGCCAAGCCGTGGCTGGCCGACGCGATGCGGGCGGGGGAGGCGCTCGCGGTCGGGGACGCGTCGCGACCGACGTGGCACGGGCCCGTGGACCACGGTCACGCGAACCGGGGCTGATGTGCGCCGGACCTCCGGGCTTCGACACGATCGAGGCGGGAAATCCGGCGAATGCGCACCGCGGGACGTTCCATGAGGTCGATTTCCCGCCTCGAATGCCGGTGACCCGGACCTCCCGCTCCGCTCAAGCGCCCGGGGCCGCAGAACGCGGAAGAGCCGGACCCCCGTGTCGCCACGGGGGTCCGGCTCTGTTCGCTCGTGCCCCCGGCAGGATTCGAACCTGCGGCCTTCTGCTCCGGAGGCAGACGCTCTATCCCCTGAGCTACGGAGGCGGGGGTTCGCGACGCGTCGAGCGCGTTGCGGACTCGTCGACTCTACACCATCAGGACGGCCCGTCCGTGACCTCCCCGCGGGGCGCGTCAGCCGGGCAGGCCCGCGCGCAGGGTCCGGGCCGCGGCCTCGGGGTCCTCGGCCTGCGTCACGGCGCGGACCACCACGATCCGTTCCGCCCCGGCCGCGCGGACCTCGGGCAGCCGGTCCGCGTCGACGCCGCCGATGGCGAACCACGGCCGCGCCCCCGCCGGGTCCTCGGCGTCCAGGCGCGCGGCGAGGGAGGGCAGCTCCAGCCCGACGGCGGCCCGGCCCGGCTTCGTGGGCGTCGCCCACACCGGCCCCGTGCAGAAGTAGTCCAGGCCGTCCTCCGCGCGGGCGGCGCGCACCTGCGCCTCGGTGTGGCACGAGCGGCCGAGCACCACGTCCGGGCCCAGCAGGGCGCGGCACTGTGCGGTGGTCAGGTCGGTCTGACCCGTGTGGAACACGTCCACCCCGGCCAGGGCGGCGACGTCGGCGCGATCGTTGGCGGCCGAGAGCGCCCCGTGCTCCCGGGCCAGCGGGACGAGCACGGCGAACGCGGCCAGCTCGACCGCCACGTCCACGGCCTTGTCCCGCACCTGGATCACGTCCACCCCGCCGCGGAACGCCGCCGCGCAGAAGTGAGCGAACGCGGCCGAGTCGAGCGTGCCGTCCGGGCGCAGGAACCGCTGTAGGTCGGTGCAGACGTACAGCCGGGAGGCGGCGAGTCGGGCGCGGCGGCCCGCGCCGGTGTCGCCGTCGTCGTGGTCGGCCGCGGTCATCAGGAGCGGATCGGGGGAGTGCATGCGCCCACTGTGGCAGACTGGCCGCTGTTCCATGGGAGCCCGGGCCGCACACGCCGGGCTGAGAGGGCCGCAGGGGCGCATCGCGCCGGCGCGGCCGACCATCACCACTCGATGCGGGTCATGCCGCCGTGAGGAGGACCGGTCCGTGCACGTGGCCGTCGTCGGGGCCGGGATCATCGGCCTCACCGCCGCCGTGCGTCTGCGCGCCGCAGGCCACGCCGTCACCCTGATCGCCCCCGAGCTGGACGCCGCCGGGCGCCCACACGCCGTGGCCGGGGCCACCCACGCCGCGGCGGGGATGCTCGCGCCGCTCGCCGAGACCCAGTTCAGCCAGGACGACCTCGCCCCGCTGCTGCAGGCCGGCTGGGAGGCCTACCCGGCCCTCGTGGACCTGCTCGCCGCCTTCACCGATGTGGAGACGGGCTTCCTCGCACAGGGCGCCTGGATCGTGGCCGCGGACCCCTCGGACGCCCGCGCGTGGGACCACGTGCTCGAGCACGCCTCGGTCCTCGGCCGCCGGGTCGAGCCCGTCTCCGTCCGCGCGCTGCGCCGCGCCGAGCCCGCCCTGGCCCCGGGCCTGGCCGCCGGCTTCGACGCCCCGGACGACCATCAGGTGGACCCACGCCGGCTCGCCGCCGCCTGCGTCGCCGCCCTGCGCGCCCAGACCGGACCCGACGGCGGCCCGCTCCCGGTCGGCGCCGGACCCGCCGCCCGATTCGTGGCCGGACGCGTCACCGCCGCCGACCCGGAGGGCGAGGGGGTGCGCCTCACGCTGGCCGACGGGGGCGTCCTCACCGCCGACGGCGCGGTCCTCGCCGCGGGCCTGGGCCACCGTGGGATCGGCGGCGCGGCCACCGCCGTCGAGGTCCCGCTGCGCCCCGTCCACGGCGACGTGCTGCGCCTGCGGGTGCGCCCCGAGCAGCTGCTGCCGGGGGAGTCGCACCTGATCACCCGCACCGTCCGCGGCCTCGTCCACGGGCGCCAGGTCTACCTCGTGCCCCGCGCGGACGGCACCCTCGTGGTCGGCGCCTCGGCCCGCGAGGACGGCCTGGCCGGCACCTCCGCCGGGGCGGTGCTGGACCTGCTCGCCGACGCCGCCGCGATCCTGCCCGCCGTCCGCGAGTGCGAGCTCGTCGAGATCACCACCGCCGCCCGCCCCGGCACCCCCGACGACGCCCCGCGCGTGCTCGCCGTGCCCGAGGCCCCGGGCGCCGTCGTCGCCACCGGCTTCCACCGTCACGGGATCCTGCTCGCCCCCTGGGCGGCCGGGCGGATCCTCGAGCTGCTGCACGCCCGCCTGAAGGAGATCGCATGAGCACCCTCACCCTGACCCTCAACGGAGAGCCCGCCGAGCTGGCCGTGGCCACCGTCCGCGACGTCGTCGCGCACGTCACCGGGCGCGCGGTCGGCGACGACGGCGCCGCCGCGGACGGGCGGCGGCTCGGCGTGGCCGTGGCGGTCGGCGGCGAGGTCGTGCCCCGGTCGGCCTGGGCCACCCGGGAGCTGGCCGCCGGGGACGAGGTCGACGTCGTCACCGCGGTGCAGGGGGGCTGAGCGATGGCCGAGCACCGCACCCCGCCCGCCGCCCCCGCGATCCCGCCGCTGCGGATCGGCGGCTACGATCTGGCCTCCCGGCTCATCATGGGCACGGGCGGCATCACCGACCTCACCGCCCTCGAGGGCGCCCTCGTCGCCTCCGGCACCACGCTCACCACCGTGGCGCTGCGCCGCTGGTCCGCGGACACCCGTGACGGCCTGGTCGCGCTGCTGGACCGCCTCGGCATCGACGTGCTGCCCAACACCGCCGGCTGCTACACCGCCCGGGACGCCGTGCTCACCGCCCGGCTCGGCCGCGAGGCGCTCGAGACCGACCTCGTGAAGGTCGAGGTCATCGCCGACGAGCGCACCCTGCTGCCCGACGTCGTCGAGACCCTCGAGGCCACCGAGCTGCTCGCCGCCGACGGCTTCACCGTCCTGGCCTACACCTCGGACGACCCCGCCATGGCGCTGCGCCTCGAGCAGGCCGGCGCCGCCGCCGTCATGCCGCTGGGATCGCCGATCGGCTCGGGGCTGGGCATCCTCAACCGCGCACACCTGGAGCTGATCGTCTCGCGCGCCTCCGTGCCGATCGTGCTCGACGCCGGCGTGGGCACCGCCTCGGACGTCGCCCTGGCGATGGAGGCCGGCTGCGACGCCGTGCTCGCCGCCTCCGCCATCACCCGCGCCGCCGAGCCCGCCCGCATGGCCCACGCGTGCCGGCTCGCCCTCGAGGCGGGCTTCCATGCCCGCCGTGCCGGGCGCATCCCGCGCCGCGAGCACGCCCTGGCCTCTTCGCCGATGGCCGGGCGGGTCACGGCCGAGGAGGACGAGCGGTGACCGCCGCCCTGGACCCCGCCGCCCGCGAGCCCCGCGACCTCACCGCACTGTCCGACACCCAGCTCGAGCGCTTCGCCCGCCACCTGAGCCTGGACGGCTTCGGCCCCGAGGCCCAGCTGGCGCTGCTGCGCTCCCGCGTCCTCGTGGTCGGCGCCGGGGGTCTCGGGGCGCCCGTGCTGACCTACCTCGCCGCCGCGGGCGTGGGGGAGGTCCACGTGATCGACGACGACGTGGTGGACCGCTCCAACCTGCACCGCCAGGTGATCCACGCCGAGGCGGACCTCGGCCGCCCCAAGACCGCCTCCGCCGCCGCGACGATGCGCGGCCTGCACCCCGAGGTGCGCGTGGTCGAGCATCGCGAACGCCTGACCGCCGCCAACGCGCTCGAGCGGGTCGGCGCCGTGGACCTCGTGCTCGACGGCACGGACAACTACGCGACCCGCTACCTCGTGGCCGACGCGTGCGAGATCGCCGGCGTGCCCGTGGTGTGGGGCGCGATCCTGCGGTTCGCGGGGCAGGTGAGCGTGTTCGCCCCGGGCGGGCCGCTGTACCGGGACGTGTTCCCGGAGCGGCCCGAACCCGGTGAGGTGCCCTCATGCGCGCAGGCCGGGGTGCTCGGGGTGCTGCCCGGGATCATCGGCTCCCTCATGGCGGCCGAGGGGATCAAGCTGCTCTCCGGGGTGGGTGAGCCCCTGGCCGGGCGGCTGCTCTCCGTGGACGCCCTGACGATGCGCTTCCGTGAGCTGCGGCTCGTGGCCGACCCCGAGCGGCTCCCCGTGACGGACCTGTCCGCCCATGCGGCCCGGGCCCCCCGCCCGGACGACGCCGGCGCCCCCGGCTCGGCGGAGGCGTGCGGCGCCGCGGGCGGGGAGATCGCCCCCACCGAGCTAACCGCCCTGCTCGCCGACCCCGCCCGGGCCGCGTCCCTGACCCTGCTCGACGTCCGCGAGGACTGGGAGCGCCGCCTGCGCCGGGTCGAGGCCCCCGCGGCGGTGGCCGATCGGCACGTCCCGCTCGAGGCCGTCCTCGCGGAGCCGGCGGCCCTCGCGCCCGGGCAGGACCGCGTCCTGGTGGTCTACTGCGCCGCCGGAGCCCGCTCGGCCCGGGCGCGGGACGCCGTCGTCGGGGCCGACCCGGGCGCCGGCGGGCGCGTCCTGTCCCTCGCCGGCGGCCTCGCCGCCTGGCCCGCCTGACCCCCACCCCGACGAACCCTGCGAGACGGCCCCCACCGCGGGCCGGAGGGGGCCATCTCGCAGGGTTCGTTCGCACGCACACGGGCGCGGCGGCCCTTCCGTAGACTTGCGCGGGTGAAGCCCGAAGACCTCTCCGCCCTGCTGTCCGCTGTCCTCACCGACGCCGTCGATGCCGGTGACCTCCCCGCCGCGCTGCGGGAGGAGATCACCCCCGCGCGCGTGAAGGTGGAGCGACCCCGCAGCCGCGAGCACGGCGACTGGGCCACCAACGTCGCCCTCCAGCTGGGCAAGAAGGCCGGGATGGCCCCGCGCGACCTCGCCGGGCTCGTGGCCGAGCGCCTGACCGGGAAGCCGGGCATCGCCGCCGTCGACGTCGCCGGCCCCGGCTTCCTCAACGTCACCCTGGACGCGGCCTCGGCCGGCGCCCTGGCCCGCGAGATCGTCGAGGCCGGCCCGGAGTACGGCCGCAACGACGCCCTGGCCGGGCACACCGTGAACATGGAGTTCGTCTCCGCCAACCCCACCGGCCCGCTGCACATCGGCCACACCCGCTGGGCCGCGCTGGGCGATGCTATCGCCCGCCTGCTGCGCGCCTCGGGCGCGGACGTCACCGCCGAGTACTACGTCAACGACGCCGGCAACCAGATGAACGTGTTCGCCGACTCGGTCCTCGCCCGCCTGCACGGCCGCGACGTCCCCGCGGGCGGCTACCCCGGCGCGTACGTGCAGGAGCTGGCCGACGCCGTCGCCCTCGAGCACCCGGACGTGCGCGAGCTGACGGACGAGGCCGCCCGCCCGGTGGTCCGCGAGGCCGCGTACCGGCTCCAGATGCAGGACATCAAGGACACGCTCGCCGCCTTCGACGTGCACTTCGACGTGTTCACCTCGGAGCAGACGCTCCACGACTCCGGCGCGATCGAGCAGGCCGTGCAGCGGCTGCGCGAGCAGGGCCACATCGAGGACCGCGAGGGCGCCGTGTGGCTCAAGACCACCGACTTCGGCGACGACAAGGACCGCGTGCTCATCCGCGCCAACGGCGAGCCCACCTACTTCGCCGCCGACGCCGCCTACTACCTCCACAAGCGCGACCGCGGCTTCGAGGAGAAGGTGTACCTGCTCGGTGCCGACCACCACGGCTACGTGAACCGCCTCAAGGCGATCGCCGCCGCCGCCGGCGACGACCCGGCGACGAACATCGAGATCCTCATCGGCCAGCTCATCTCGGTCAACGGCGCGAAGCTCTCCAAGCGCGCCGGCAACATCATCGAGCTCAAGGACCTCGTCGAGTGGCTCGGCCGCGACGCCCTGCGCTACGACCTGGCCCGCTACCCCGCGGACTCGCCCCTGACGATCGACCCCGAGCTGCTGCGCTCCACCACGAACGACAACCCCGTCTACTACGTGCAGTACGCCCACGCCCGTGCCTCGGGCGCGGCGCGCACCGCGCAGGCCCACGGCGTGGACCGCTCCGAGTTCGACGCCGCCCTGCTCACCCACGCCACCGAGTCCGAGCTGCTGGCCCAGCTGGCGGAGTTCCCGGCCGTCGTCGCCGCGGCGGCGCGCCTGCGCGAGCCTCACCGCGTGGCCCGCCACCTCGAGGTGATCGCCGGGGCCTACCACTCGTGGTACGCCGCCTGCCGGATCGTGCCCATGCACACCGACGACGGCACGCCGCGTCCCGTGGAGACCCTCAACCGCACCCGCCTGTGGCTCAACGACGCCACCGCCCAGGTGCTGGCCAACGGCCTCGGCCTGCTCGGCGTGACCGCCCCGGAGAAGATGTGAGCGCCCGGATGACGACGCCGCAGCCCGCCCCCGCCTCCCCGCTCGCGCCCGCCTGGCTTCCCGCGCCGGGGGACCCGGACGCGCTCGTGCCCGGCCTGTGGGCCGCCGGCGTGGACCGCGCCGCCGACGGCGAGCTCACCGTCCAGGGCCTGCGCGCGAGCGCGCTCGCCGCGGAGTTCGGCACGCCGCTGCTCGTGGTGGACGAGGACGACTTCCGCGCCCGCGCCCGCGCGTTCCGCGAGGGCTTCGACGCCGCGTTCGCCGACCTGTGCGGGGGAGCGGACGTCTACTACGCCGGCAAGTCCATGCTCACCCTCTCCACCGCCCGCTGGGCGGCCGAGGAGGGCCTGCGCGTGGACACCGCCTCCGGCGGCGAGCTGGCGATCGCGCTGGCCGCCGGCGTCGACCCGGCCCACATCGGCCTGCACGGCAACAACAAGGCGGACGCCGAGCTGCGCACCGCCCTCGAGGCGGGCGTGGGTCGGATCATCGTGGACTCGCTCGACGAGCTCACCCACCTGGCCGCGCTCGCGGCCGAGGCCGGCCGCCGCGCCCCCGTGATGCTCCGGCTGACCCCGGGCGTGCACGCGCACACCCACGACTTCATCGCCACCGCGCACGAGGACCAGAAGTTCGGGCTCTCCCTGGCCCCGGCCTCGACCGACCGGGACGGCAACGTGGCCGGCCGCTCGCCGGCCGCCGTCGCCGTGGCCGCGGCCCTGGCGGCCGAGTCGATCGACCTGCTGGGCGTGCACTGCCACATCGGATCCCAGATCTTCGAGGCCGAGGGCTTCGGGCTGGCGGCCGGACGCGTGCTCGAGTTCCTCGCCGAGGTCAAGGCCGAGCACGGGGTGGAGCTGGCCGAGCTCGACCTCGGCGGCGGCCACGGCATCGCCTACACGGCCGTGGACGAGCCGCGTCCGGCCGCGGAGATCGCCGACGCCCTCGCCGACGACGTCCAGAAGACCGTCGAGCGCCTCGGCCTGACGTGCCCGCGCATCTCCCTCGAGCCGGGGCGGGCCATCTCGGGCCCCGCGGGTTTGACCCTCTACACGGTCGGGGTGACCAAGACCGTGGACGTGGACGCCCCCGACGGCGGCACCGCGGCCCGCCGCTACGTCGCCGTGGACGGCGGCATGTCCGACAACCCGCGTCCCGTGCTCTACGACGCCGACTACACCGCCGTCTCCGCGCGCCGCACCTCGGGGGCCGAGCCGGTGCTCTCCCGCGTGGTGGGCAAGCACTGCGAGTCCGGCGACATCCTGGTCCGCGACGTGTACCTGCCGGCCGACCTGGGCCGCGGCGACCTGCTGGCCGTGCCGGCCACGGGCGCGTACACGCACGTGATGTCCTCGAACTACAACGCGCTGGCCCGCCCGGCCGTCGTCGCGGTCTCCGCCGGGCAGGCGCGGGTGATCATCCGCCGCGAGACGCAGGAGGACCTGTTCGCCCGCGAGGCCGATCCGCGCCTCGGTCGCTGAGGCAGCGGGCGAGGCGCGCCCGGAAGCCGGCCGCGGGCCCGGGTGGGTCCGTCCCGCTCTGCGGACACCGAGTGTCGCGCGGCGGGACGAGCCGGGGCGCCGCGCTAGATTCGAGGCCAGCCGAACCGCGTGATCGCGCGGCACCGACCCCGATGCTTGACCCCGGAGGACCATGCCCCAGCACACCGACGCCCCCACCGCCCTCAAGGTCGCCCTGCTGGGCGGCGGGACCGTGGGGTCCCAGACCGCCCGGATCCTCACCGAGGACGCCGACATCCTGCGGGTCCGCGTGGGCGCCGACCTCGAGCTCACGGGCATCGCGGTGCGGGACACGGGTGCCACGCGCGACTGGCAGGCGGACCCGGCGCTCTACACCACCGACGCCGAGGCGCTGGTGGACGGCGCGGACGTCGTCATCGAGCTGATGGGCGGCATCGAGCCGGCCCGCACCCTGATCCTGCGCGCCCTCGCCGCCGGCACGTCCGTGGTGACCGGCAACAAGGCGCTGCTGGCCCAGCACGGCGAGGAACTGTACGCCGCGGCCGCCGCCACCGGCGCGCAGCTCAGCTTCGAGGCCGCCGTCGCCGGCGCCATCCCGATCCTGCGCCCGCTGCGCGACTCCCTGGGCGGCGACCGCGTCACCCGCGTGATGGGCATCGCCAACGGCACCACCAACTTCATCCTCGACCGGATGGACTCCGAAGGGGCGGACTTCGACGACGCCCTCGCCGAGGCCCAGTGGCTCGGCTACGCCGAGGCCGACCCGACCGCCGACGTCGAGGGCCACGACGCCGCCGCGAAGGCCGCGATCCTGGCGACCATCGCGTTCGGCGCGCCGTACACCCTGGACCAGGTGGCCGTCGCGGGCATCACCGCGATCACGGCCGAGGACAACGCCGCCGCCGCGGAGGCGGGCTACGTCATCAAGCTGCTGGCGATCGCCGAGCGCGGCCGCGCCGCCGACGGTGCCCAGGGCGCGGTCCTGCGCGTGCACCCCACCCTGCTGCCGCGGGAGCACCCGCTGGCCTCCGTGCGCGGAGCGTTCAACGCCGTCTTCGTGGAGGCCGAGAACGCCGGCGAGCTCATGTTCTACGGTCCCGGCGCCGGCGGCGCCCCCACCGCCTCCGCGGTGATGGGCGACGTCGTCTCGATCGCCCAGCGCATCGTGCGCGGCGGCCCGGCACGCCTGCGCACCCCCGTCACCGCCCTGCCCGCCCTGGACCCGGCCGAGGCCCACACCTCCTTCATGGTCGTGCTGCGCGCGGCGGACCAGCCCGGCGTGCTGCGCCGCGTCGCCGGGGTGTTCGAGGAGCACGGCGTCTCCATCGAGACGCTGCGCCAGGTCCCGTCCGAGCGCGAGGACGCACCCGGCGCGTCCCTGCGGCTGATCACCCACCGTGCGCGGCAGCGCGACCTCGACGCCACCGTCGAGGCGCTCGCCGCCCTGGACGTCGTCCACGAGGTCGCGTCCGTCCTCCGAGTCGAAGGGAACTGACCCATGGCCCACCAGTGGCGCGGCGTCGTCCGCGAGTACGCCGACCGCCTGCCCGTCACCGAGGACACGCGCGTGATCACCCTCGGCGAGGGCGGCACCCCGCTCATCCACGCCCCCCACCTCTCCGAGCTGGTGCAGGGCACCGTGCACGTGAAGTTTGAGGGCATGAACCCGACCGGCTCCTTCAAGGACCGCGGCATGACCATGGCGATCACCGCCGCCGTCGCGGACGGCGCGGAGGCCGTCGTCTGCGCATCCACCGGCAACACGTCCGCCTCGGCGGCGGCCTACGCCGCGCAGGCCGGGATCACGTGCGCCGTGCTCGTGCCCGAGGGGAAGATCTCGATGGGCAAGATGTCCCAGGCCGTGGCCCACGGCGCGGAGATCCTCCAGGTGCAGGGCAACTTCGACGACTGCCTCGAGGTGGCCCGCAAGCTCGCCGAGAACTACCCCGTGTTCCTCGTGAACTCCGTCAACCCGGCCCGCATCGAGGGGCAGAAGACCGGCGCATTCGAGGTCGTGGACACCCTCGGCGACGCCCCGGACTACCACCTGCTGCCCGTGGGCAACGCCGGCAACATCACCGCGTACTGGAAGGGCTACCGCGAGTACGCCGCCCCCTACGTGAACCCGCACGAGGGCGCCTCGGACGCCGAGCTGCCCGCGGTGGCCACGAAGACCCCCGTGATGTGGGGCTTCCAGGCCGCGGGCGCCGCCCCGATCGTCCAGGGCCACCCCGTGACCGACCCGGACACGATCGCCACCGCCATCCGGATCGGCAACCCGGCCTCGTGGGAGCAGGCCGAGGCCGCCCGCGACGAGTCCGGCGGCATGATCGACTCCGTCACGGACGAGGAGATCCTCGAGGCCCACCGCTGGCTCTCCGCGAAGGAGGGCGTGTTCGTCGAGCCCGCCTCCGCCGCCGGCGTCGCCGGGCTGCTCAAGCACCACGCCGCCGGGAACGTGCCGACCGGCAAGAGCTGGGTCATCACCGTCACCGGCCACGGCCTCAAGGACCCGCAGTGGGCCCTGCGCGGCGCCGACGGCGCCGACGTGACCCCGCGCTCGGTGCCGTTCGACGTGGTCACCGTCGCCCAGGCGCTCGGCCTGAGCTGAGCCATGGCCGCACCGCAGCCGCTGGCGCCCGGGACCGCCGCGTCCGTCTCCGTCCCCGCCACCTCCGCCAACCTCGGCCCCGGCTTCGACTCGATGGGCCTGGCCCTGGAGCTGCGCGACGAGGTGACGCTCACGGTCGTGGCGGGCCCCGACGTCGCGGAGGTCGAGGGGGAGGGCGCGGCCACCCTGCCGCGGGACGGCGCGCACCTGATCCTGCGCCTGGCGCACGAGCACCTGCGGGACCGCGGGTTCACCGCGCCGGGGCTGCACCTGCGCGCCGTGAACCGGATCCCGCACGCCCGCGGGCTCGGCTCGTCCGCGGCCGCCGTCGTCGCGGCCTACGCCGCGGCCGAGGCCCTGCTGCCGGCCGCGCTGCGCCGGGCGCCCGCGGACCTGCTCGAGGCGGCCACCCGCTTCGAGGGGCACCCGGACAACGTCGCCCCCGCGCTCGTGGGCGGGGCCACCGTCTCCTGGACCCGCGACGACGTGCCCGGCCCGGCCACGGCGCCGCTGCGGCTGCACGAGCGCGTGGTGCCGGTGGTCGCGATCCCGGACACCGAGCTGTCCACCCACGTCGCCCGGGGCGTGCTGCCCGCCGAGGTGCCCCACGCGGTGGCGGCGGCCCAGGCCGGCCGTGCCGCGCTGCTCGTCCACGCGCTGGCGGAGGACCCCGCGCTGCTGCTGGCCGCCACGCGGGACTGGCTGCACCAGGAGCCGCGCGCCGTGGCCATGCCGGCCAGCGCCGCACTGGTCGCGGGGCTGCGCGGGCGCGGCCATGCCGCCGTCGTCTCCGGCGCAGGTCCCACGGTGCTCGCGCTGTGCGACGGCGTCCAGGCGGCCGAGCACGCCGCGGAGGCGGCGCGTGCTCTGACGGCGGCCGGGGCGGCCTCCTGGCGCGTGCTGGTGCCGTGCGTGGCCGTGGACGGTGTTAGGGTGGAATCACTCCACCACGGCTGACCCCACCGCCTCGCGCGGCCCGGGTCTCCGGTGCCCGGGCCAGTGACGGCCGGACGCACCGTGCGCCGTCGGCCGGAACCCCGCCGCGATCCATCCCGTGCTGCGCACGGCCGGCGTGCGGGACCCCCTCCGGCTCGGTCGAGTCCGGACGCCTCCGCCCCGTCACGCAGCGACTGCGCACGATCAGGGGAGGCGCCACTGCTGAGTTCACACCATGAAACCCGGTTTTCTGGGGCGCCGTTGCGCGGCCCGACCGGATGCACACCGCAGCCCGACGCGCCACGCGCCGCCGGGCCGCATTCGAGGGAGAAGGAACCTTCGTGACCGAATCCACGGAACAGACCACGCCGACGAACGGCGGTGGCCTGGCCTCGCTCAAGCTCGCCCAGCTCCAGGCCCTGGCCTCTCAGCTCGGCATCGCCGGCGGCTCGCGCATGCGCAAGGCCGACCTGGTGACCGCGATCTCCGACCACCAGCGCGGCGGCTCCGTGGCGGACCGCGACGCCGCCGAGCGCGCGGCCCAGGCCCCCGCCGCCGAGGCCGCCCCGGCCGCCGCGTCCTCTCAGGACGCGGCCCCGGCCGCCGAGCGCCCGGCCCGCCGCCGCTCGCGCCGCGCCGACGCCGACACCTCCGCTCCGGCCGCCGCCGCCCAGGACGGGCAGCCCCAGGCCGAGGCCCGCGAGGACCAGACGGAGCAGGCCCCCCGTGAGACCGCCTCGGACCAGGATCGGTCCGGGGGGTCCGAGGCCCGCGACGAGGGCGAGGACCGCCCGCAGTCCGAGCGCCGTTCCCGCGGTCGTCGCCGCGCCGGCGACGACGACGCCCAGCAGGGTCAGGACCGTCGCTCCGACGGCGCCCAGGGCGACGACGGCGCGGACCGCCGCGGCGACCGGGAGGACCGTGACGACAACGGGCGCGAGAACGGCCGCGGCCGCAACGGCCGCAACGGGCGGGACCGCGACAACGGCCGTGACCGTGAGAACGGCCGCGAGAACAATCGGGACCGTGAGAACGGCCGTGACGGCTCGCGCGAGCAGCGCGGCGACAAGTCCGAGGACGGCGGCCGGGGCGACGGCGGACGCGGGGACCGCAGCCGCCGCGACGACCGCGACGACGAGGGCGGCCGCAACCGTCGCAACCGCCGCAACCGCAACGAGCGCGGCCGCAACCGCCGTGGCCGCGGCGGCCCCGAGGTCGACGAGACCGAGCTGACCGAGGATGACGTCCTGCAGCCCGTGGCCGGCATCCTCGACGTGCTGGACAACTACGCGTTCGTCCGCACCTCCGGCTACCTGCCGGGCCCGAACGACGTCTACGTCTCCCTGGCCATGGTGAAGAAGTACGGTCTGCGCAAGGGCGACGCCGTCGTCGGCGCGATCCGCGCCCCGCGCGACGGAGAGAAGCAGCAGCACCACGGCGGCGGCTCCAACCGTCAGAAGTTCAACGCCCTGGTGAAGATCTCCTCGGTCAACGGCCAGCCCGCCGTCGAGCACCCGCAGCGCGTGGAGTTCGGCAAGCTCGTGCCGCTGTACCCGCAGGAGCGCCTGCGCCTGGAGACCGATCCCAAGCTGATCGGCCCCCGCGTGATCGATCTGGTCAGCCCCATCGGCAAGGGCCAGCGCGGCCTCATCGTCTCCCCGCCCAAGGCCGGCAAGACGATGATCCTGCAGTCGATCGCCAACGCGATCAAGACGAACAACCCCGAGGTCCACCTCATGATGGTGCTCGTGGACGAGCGCCCCGAGGAGGTCACCGACATGCAGCGGTCGGTGGACGGCGAGGTCATCGCCTCCACGTTCGACCGCCCGGCGGACGACCACACCACCCTCGCCGAGCTGGCCATCGAGCGCGCCAAGCGCCTCGTGGAGATGGGCCGCGACGTCGTCGTGCTGCTCGACTCCATGACCCGCCTGGGCCGCGCCTACAACCTGGCCGCCCCGGCCTCGGGCCGCATCCTCTCCGGCGGTGTGGACTCCTCGGCGCTGTACCCGCCGAAGAAGTTCTTCGGCGCCGCCCGCAACATCGAGAACGGCGGCTCGCTGACCATCCTGGCCACCGCGCTGGTCGAGACCGGCTCGCGTATGGACGAGGTGATCTTCGAGGAGTTCAAGGGCACCGGCAATATGGAGCTGCGCCTGTCCCGCCACCTCGCGGAGCGCCGCATCTTCCCGGCGGTGGACGTCAACGCGTCCGGCACCCGCCGCGAGGAGGCCCTGCTCTCGCAGGAGGAGGTCAAGATCATGTGGAAGCTGCGCCGGGTGCTCTCCGGCCTCGAGCAGCAGCAGGCCCTCGACCTGCTCACCAACAAGATCAAGGACACCGCGTCCAACGCCGAGTTCCTCATGCTGGTCTCCAAGACCACGCTGGGGTCCAAGGGCGACGACTGACCGTCCCGTCGCACGGCCCCGTCCCGCCCGGGGGAGCTCGTCTCCGCCGGACGGGGCGGGGCCGTCCGCGTCGGACAGCCCGGCCCGCTGCGGCCGGAGGAGGAGAGGCACGCACGTGTTCGATTCGGACCAGCGGCGCGAGGCCGTGGATCGGCTCCTGGCGGAGCATCGCGAGCTGACGGCGCGCCTGTCCGACCCGGCGGTGCACCAGGACCCGGCGCTCGCCCGGCGGCTGAACCGGCGGTTCGCCGAGCTCGGCGCCGTGGTGACGGCCCACCGCGCCTGGTCGGCGGCCGCGGAGGAGCTGGCCGATGCGCGGGAGCTGGCCGCGGCCGGCGACGACGACGCGGCGGCCTTCGCGGCCGAGGTGCCCGGTCTGGAGGCGGCCGAGGCCGAGGCCGCCGAACGGCTGCGCCGGCTGCTGATCCCGCGTGACCCCGACGACGCGCGCGACGTGATCCTCGAGATCAAGGGCGGCGAGGGCGGCGAGGAGGCGGCCCTGTTCGCCGGCGACCTGCTGCGCATGTACCTGCGCTACGCCGAATCCCGGGGCTGGAAGACGGAGGTCCTCTCCGCCACGCACTCCGACCTGGGCGGCTACAAGGACGTCCACGTGGCGGTGCGGGGGAGCGCGGCCGACCCGGCCGACGGCGTCTACGCCCGGCTCAAGTTCGAGGGCGGCGTGCACCGCGTGCAGCGCGTGCCCGTCACCGAGTCCCAGGGGCGCATCCACACCTCCGCCGCCGGCGTGCTCGTGCTGCCCGAGGTGGACGCCCCGGACGAGGTCCACCTCGATCCGAACGACCTCAAGGTGGACGTCTTCCGCTCCTCCGGGCCGGGCGGCCAGTCCGTCAACACGACCGACTCCGCGGTGCGTCTGACGCACCTGCCCACGGGGATCGTCGTCTCCATGCAGAACGAGAAGTCCCAGATCCAGAACCGCGAGGCCGCGCTGCGCGTGCTGCGGTCGCGGCTGCTCGAGCGGCAGCGGGCGGAGCAGGACGCCGAGGACTCCGCGGCGCGCGCCGCGCAGGTGCGCACCATGGACCGCTCGGAACGCATCCGCACCTACAACTTCCCGGAGAATCGGATCGCGGACCACCGCACCGGCTACAAGGCGCACAACCTCGACGCGGTCCTCGACGGCGACCTCGAGGCCGTGATCGCCTCCTGCCTCGCCCTCGACGAGGAGCGCCGGCTCGCCGCGCTGGGCGCGGACGCGTGAGCGCACCGGCCTGGTCCGCGCTGCTGCGCGACGCCGCCGCCCGCCTGACCGCGGCGGGCATCGACTCGCCGCGCGTGGACGCTGAGCTGCTGCTGGCCCACGTGCTCGGCCTCGACCGCGGCGCGCTGCTGGCCCGGGTGTTCGCCGGGGCCGTGGCCGAGCCCACGCAGGAAGCGGCGTTCGAGGCGCTCGTCGGGCGCCGCGCCGCCCGCGAGCCCGTCCAGCACCTGACCGGCGTCGCGCACTTCCACGGGCTCGACCTCGCGGTCGGCCCGGGGGTCTTCATCCCGCGACCGGAGACCGAGCTGCTCGTGGAGACCGTCGTGGCCGACCTGGCTGCGCGGCCCACGGCGGACGTGGTGGTGGACCTGTGCACCGGCTCCGGCGCGATCGCCGCGGCCGTCGCGGCGTGGGGCGAGGCACGGGGCCGCCCGCTCGCCGTCACCGCCGTCGAGCTCGACCCGACGGCGGCCGACTGGGCCCGGCGGAACCTCGCCCCGCGCGGGGTCGACCTGCGACAAGGCGACGCCCTTGTCGCATGCCCGGACCTCGAGGGCCGCGTGGACGTCGTCGTGAGCAACCCGCCCTATGTGCCCGAGGCCGAGGTGCCCGCCCAGCCCGAGGCCCGACTGGACCCGGCGCGGGCGCTCTACGGCGGGGACGCGCCCGGGCTGCGGGTCCCGCGGGCCATCGCGCACCGGGCGGCGGACCTGCTCGCCCCGGGCGGCCTCTTCGCCATGGAGCACCACGAGACGCAGGGCCCGGCGCTCCTGGCCGCCCTCGGCGCGGACCCCCGGTTCACGGGCGTCCGCGTGCACCAGGACCTCACCGGACGAGACCGGTTCCTGACGGCGCGCCGGTCCTGCGACGCCGCGGCGGGCGCGGAGGTGGAAGAATGACCGACGTGAGTGACTTCATCGACGTCTCGGATCCGGCCGCCCTCGAGAATGCCGTGGCCCGCGCCCGCGAGGTCCTCGCGGACCGCGGCTGCGTGGTCCTGCCCACGGACACCGTCTACGGCATCGGAGCGGACGCGTTCTCCCCGCTGGCCGTGGCCGTGCTGCTGGCCGCCAAGGGCCGCAGCCGCACCATGCCGCCGCCCGTGCTCATCGCGGACCGCCGCGTCATGGCGGGCCTCGCGTACGACGTGCCGGAGGAGGCCGAGGCCCTCGCCGAGCGCTTCTGGCCCGGCGCCCTCACGCTCATCCTCAAGTCCCAGCCCACGCTGACCTGGGACCTCGGCGAGACCCGCGGCACCGTCGCCCTGCGCGTGCCGGACGACGCGGTGGCCCGCGAGCTGCTCTACGCCGTCGGCCC
Source organism: Micrococcus sp. 63XJN7_8_ISO-PGPR-S23-253 (assembly GCF_056173425.1). Taxonomy (NCBI): domain Bacteria; kingdom Bacillati; phylum Actinomycetota; class Actinomycetes; order Micrococcales; family Micrococcaceae; genus Micrococcus; species Micrococcus sp. 63XJN7_8_ISO-PGPR-S23-253. The sequence goes on along the minus strand of NZ_CM149673.1, from coordinate 1,531,632 downwards.
CATGGCCGTCTCCAGCGCGAACCGCACCGGCATGGACGCCGCCACCACCGCCGACGCCGCCCGCTCGATGCTGGGGGAGTCCGTGGCCCTCTACCTCGACGCCGGCCCCCGCGAGAGCCGGGATCCCTCGACGATCGTGGACTGCACCGTCACCCCGTTCCGCGTGGCCCGGCAGGGCTCCGTGCCCCTGGAGGAGCTGCGCGCGGTGGTGCCGGACCTGCTCGCCGAGGGCGAGGAGCCGCCGGTCGCCGCCGAGCGGATCGCGGCCGACGACGACGCCGCGGCGCGTCCCGCCGACCGGGAGGCCTGACCGGCCCCCATGCGCGCGTATCTCGTCCTGGTCGTGGTCACGGCCGTCGCCTGCGGGGCCCTGACGCCCCTCATGCGCCGGCTGGGGCTGCGCGCGCGCGTGTTCACCCCGCTGCGCCAGCGGGACGTGCACCGGCACCCCGTGCCGAAGCTGGGCGGCGTGGCCATGGCCGCGGCCGTGCTGGTGGGATTCGCCGTCGGGGGAGTCGTGCCGTTCCTCCAGGGGATCTACGCGGACGACGCCGCGGTGCGCGGGCTCTTGGTCGCCGTCGCCGTCGTGCTCGTCGTGGGCATCGCCGACGACATGTGGGACCTGCGCTGGTGGGTGAAGATGGCCGGCCAGGTGCTGGCCGGACTCGCGGTGGCCCTGGGCGGGATCCGCATCGAGGCGATGCCGGTGGGCTGGATCCCGGTGGGGAACGAGACCACGCAGGTCATCCTCACGGTGTTCGCCGTGGTGCTGACGATGAACGCGATCAACTTCGTGGACGGTCTGGACGGCCTGGCGGCGGGCGTCGCGCTGATCGGCGGCTCGGCCTTCTTCGTCTACTCGTATCTGCTGACGCGGACCATCAACCAGTTCGACTACGCCAACCTCGCCACCCTGCTCATGGCCCTGCTCGTCGGCGCGTGCGTGGGCTTCCTGCCGTGGAACCTGGCCCCGGCCCGCATCTTCATGGGCGAGGTGGGGGCCATGATCATCGGCCTGCTGATGGCCGCGGCCGCGGTCGCCGTGACCGCGGACGTGAACGCCCTGGACGGGATGCGCTTCCGCAACGTCCCCGCCTACATGCCGATCCTGCTGCCCGTCGCCGTCCTCGCACTGCCGCTCGCGGACCTCGCCCTGGCCGTGCTGCGGCGGACGGCCAAGGGCACCAGCCCCTTCTCGGCAGACCGCGGGCACCTGCACCACAAGCTCGTGGACGGCGGCTACACCCAGGCGCAGGCCGTCGCGCTGCTCTGGCTCTGGGCGTTCCTCGTGGCCTGGGGCGCGGTGTCCCTGAACTTCGTGGACCACAGGATCGTCCTGCCCGTGCTCGCCGTGGCCCTGGCCGGAGCCGGCTACCTCACCCTGCATCCGATCGTGGAGCGCCGTCGCGCGGTCCGGAACGACGCCGCGGCCCACCCGGACGAGCGGGGGGACGCGTGACCGGGGCGGGAGGTCGCCGACGCCGGCGCCGCTGGGAGAACCGCCGTGGCTGGTGGGGGATCCTCGGGTGGTCCCTGGCCGCGGCGGGGGCTGCCCTGGCGATCACGTGCGCCGCGTGGCTGCTCTCCGCCGGCGGGGAGGCGGCCGGGAGCGCCCTGCTGGGCGGCGGCGCGGTGCTCGCGCTCTCGGCGCTCACCGGGGTGACGACGGCACTCGTCTGGGACCGGGCGCGCGAGGCGGCGCTGCCGGTCAGCGTGGGGCTGTTCGTGCTCAAGATCGCGGTGTTCGCGGTGCTGCTGGGGGTCCTGCCCCGCCCCGACTGGGTCCGGCCGGACGCGGCGGCGATCTCCGCCCTCGTGACGATCCTCGTCTGGCAGGCCGCGGAGGTCCTCGTCTTCGCCCGGACCCGCCGCGGGATCTACGCCGATTGACCCGTCCGAGGGGCGAAGACACGGAGCCGCGGGCCATGCCGTGGGCCCCTTCTGCGGTACGGAGCACGGGTCACCGTTTGGTATCGTTGGAGGCGAACACTTCGACGGCGCCCATCTGCCGCCATCCGTGTCTCGCATCGCACCGGTACCCCCGCAATGTCGCGGCGCCCGCCTGTGGTCCGGGGACGAGGCTGCGGTCCCGTCGACTGCATCACTTCGGAGAGGAACCGCGTGCTGACCCTCGTGCTGGCCAACGCATCATTCGTGCCCCCCACCATCTCTGATGGTCACCTCCCGGAGATCTTCCCCTGGGGTGCGGAGTACGGCACCGGCTTCGGCAAGCAGATGCTGCTCGTCCTGCTCTCCGTGGTGCTCATCACCGCCTTCTTCGCGTGGGCCATGCGCCGTCCCCGGCTCGTGCCCGGCAAGGCCCAGTGGCTCGCCGAGTCCGGCTACTCCTTCGTCCGGAACGACATCGCGAAGGACATCCTGGGCGAGAAGAACTTCAAGCAGTGGGTCCCGCTGCTCTTCGCCATCTTCTTCTTCGTGCTGCTGAACAACCTGTTCGGCGCCATCCCGGTGCTGCAGCTGCCGACCTTCTCCCACGCGGGCGCCGCCTACGGCCTGGCCCTCATCGTCTACGCGATCTGGATCGGCGTCGGCATCAAGCGCCACGGCGTGCGCTACCTGAAGCTGGCCGTCGTGCCCTCCGGTGTGCCCGGCTGGATCCTGCCGCTGCTCGTGCCGCTGGAGATCATCTCCAACTTCATCGTGCGCCCCCTGACCCACTCCCTGCGTCTGATGGCCACCATGCTCTCCGGCCACATGATCGTGATGCTCGCCGGCGCCGGCGCCGCCTACCTGATCACGCAGACCGGCAGCCTGGCCCTGCAGGGCACCGGCATCCTGGTCATCCTCGGCTCGGTGGCCCTGTACTTCCTCGAGCTGCTGATCATGTACCTGCAGGCCTTCGTCTTCACGCTGCTGACCGCGATCTACATCCAGGGCGCGATCGACGCGAACGACCACTGATCTTCCGGGGCCGCCTCGGGCACGACCCAGGCGGCCGCGGTACGGCGGGAGAGCCCGCCACCAGTCTTCCCGGCCCTCCGCAGGAGGACCACCCGGGAGGCCGACCCTCCACAACCCGGCCGGACACCTCGGCCTCGTGAAAGGAACACCATGGAACTGCACGGTTCGCTCAACATGATCGGCTACGGCCTCGCCGCCATCGGCTCCGCTATCGGCGTGGGCCTGATCTTCGCCGCCTACATCAACGGCGTCGCCCGTCAGCCGGAGGCCCAGCGCATCCTGCAGCCGATCGCCCTCCTGGGCTTCGCGCTCGCCGAGGCCCTCGCCATCCTGGGCCTCGTCTTCGCCTTCGTCATCGGCGCCTGACGCGCCGCGTCCACGGAGCGCCCGCACGGTGAGACCGTCGGTGCTCCCTCTCCACAGGACTCTTGACCGAAGGATGGTTGAAACATGATCAGCAACGGACTGATCCTCGCGGCGGCTGAGGGGGCCAACCCCCTGATCCCCAACCCGTGGGAGATCCTCGTCGTCGTGGTGGGCTTCGCCCTGCTCATGTTCATCGTCATCAAGTTCATCGTCCCGACCCTCGAGAAGTCCTACCAGGACCGTGTCGAGGCGATCGAGGGCGGTCTGGCCAAGGCTGAGAAGGCCCAGGCCGAGGCGAACGCGATGATGGCGGACTACGAGTCGCAGCTGGCGGACGCCCGCACCGAGGCGAACCGCATCCGCGAGGATGCCCGCACCGAGGCCGCCGAGATCGTGGCCGAGGCGCGCGAGCGCGCGACCGCCGAGGCGACGCGCATCTCCGAGCAGGCGCAGGCGCAGATCGCCGCCGAGCGTCAGCAGGCCGCCGCGCAGCTCAAGGGCGAGGTCGGCTCGCTGGCCACGACCCTGGCCGGCAAGATCGTGGGCGAGTCCCTCGAGGACGACGCCCGCTCGCAGCGCGTGGTCGACCGCTTCCTGGCTGACCTGGACCGTCACCAGAGCGCAGGTGTCGCCGAATGATGACGGGCGCATCGAGGGACTCCCTGGCCGCCTCCCTGGAGGCCGTCGGTCCGGTGCTGGACGAGGGCGGCGTGGCCCTGGCACGCGAGCTGTTCGGCGCGCTGGACGTGGTGGACGAGCACGGCGCCCTGCGCCGCGCCCTGACCGACCCCGCCTGGACCACCGAGCGCCGTCACGGCCTCGTCGACTCGCTGTTCGGCGCCCGGGTGACCCCCGGTGCACTGCAGGTCCTCAAGGACCTGGCCGGCCGCCGCTGGTCGGCGGAGCGCGATCTCGGGGACGCCCTCGAGACGGTGGCCGCGCACGCGGCCGCCGCGGAGGCCGCACGCGGCGGACACGCGGGCCTGGCCGCCCTCTCGGGCGAGCTGCTGGCCTTCAACCGCACGGTGGAGGACTCGCACGAGGTGCAGCGGGCGCTCACCGATCAGCACGCACCCCTCGAGGCGCGGGCCGCTCTGGCCGGTCGTCTCCTGGGCGAGTCGGCCAGCCCGGCCGGCCGACTGCTGGTCGAGCGCGCCGTCGCGGCTCCGCGCGGCCTGAAGCCGTCCGCCGCCATCCGCAAGGCCGCGGACGTCGTCGCCGAGCGGCAGCGCCAGTGGATCGCCGAGGTGACCGTGGCCCGGCCGCTCGAGGCCGAGCAGCAGGAGCGGCTGGCCCTGGGCCTGCGCCGCGCCTTCGGCCGCGATCTCGTCATGGACGTGACGGTGGACCCCCACGTGGTGGGTGGCATCCGCGTCCAGGTCGGCGACGACGTCGTCGACGGGTCCATGGCCTCGCGCCTCCACGACCTCCAGCGGCGGATGGCCGGCTGAGGCCGGCTCCCGCCCGCATCCGGAACACCCACGAACGTAAGCATCATCGTCACGTCGATGATCACCAAGCACAGAGAGCAGGGACTGCAGATGGCCGAATTGACCATCAACGCTGACGATGTCCGCAATGCCTTGAACGATTTCGCGGCATCGTACGAACCGTCGGGCACCGATCGCACCGAGGTCGGCCGTGTCATCTCCGCGGCGGACGGCATCGCTCGTGTGGAGGGTCTGCCCTCCGTCATGGCGAACGAGCTGCTGCGCTTCGAGAACGGCATCCAGGGCCTGGCCCAGAACCTCGACACCCGCGAGATCGGTGTCGTCGTCCTCGGCGAGTTCCAGGAGATCCGCGAGGGCATGGAGGTGCAGCGCACCGGCGAGATCCTCTCCGTCCCGGTGGGCGACGCCTTCCTGGGCCGCGTGGTGGACCCGCTGGGCCAGCCCATCGACGACCTGGGCCCGATCGAGGCCGAGGGCCGCCGTGCCCTCGAGCTGCAGGCGCCGACCGTGACCGAGCGCAAGTCGGTCCACGAGCCGCTGCAGACCGGCATGAAGGCCATCGACGCCATGATCCCGATCGGCCGTGGCCAGCGTCAGCTGATCATCGGTGACCGCCAGACCGGCAAGACCGCGATCGCCGTCGACACGATCCTCAACCAGAAGGCCAACTGGGAGTCGGGCGACGTCGAGAAGCAGGTCCGCTGCGTCTACGTGGCCGTGGGCCAGAAGGCCTCCACCATCGCCGGCGTCCGCGCCACGCTGGAGGAGCACGGCGCCCTGGAGTACACCACCATCGTGGCCTCCCCGGCGTCCGACCCGGCCGGCTTCAAGTACCTCGCCCCCTACGCCGGCTCGGCCATCGGCCAGCACTGGATGTACGGCGGCAAGCACGTGCTGATCATCTTCGACGACCTGTCGAAGCAGGCCGAGGCCTACCGTGCCGTCTCCCTGCTGCTGCGCCGCCCGCCGGGCCGCGAGGCCTACCCGGGCGACGTCTTCTACCTGCACTCCCGGCTCCTCGAGCGCTGCGCCAAGCTCTCGGACGAGATGGGCGCGGGCTCCATGACCGGCCTGCCGATCATCGAGACCAAGGCGAACGACGTGTCGGCCTACATCCCGACCAACGTCATTTCCATCACCGACGGCCAGATCTTCCTGCAGTCGGACCTGTTCAACGCCAACCAGCGTCCCGCCGTGGACGTGGGCATCTCGGTGTCCCGCGTGGGCGGCGCCGCCCAGGTCAAGGCCATGAAGAAGGTCTCCGGCACGCTGAAGCTGGACCTGGCGCAGTACCGCGACCAGCAGGCGTTCTCCATGTTCGCCTCGGACCTGGACCCGGCCACCCGCCGCCAGCTCGCCCGCGGTGAGCGCCTCATGGAGCTGCTCAAGCAGCCGCAGTACTCGCCCTACCCGGTCGAGGAGCAGGTCGTGTCCATCTGGGCCGGCTCCAAGGGCCACCTCGACGAGGTGCCGGTGCAGGACGTGCTGCGCTTCGAGCGCGAGTTCATCGACCACCTGCGTCGCCACACCTCCGTCCTGACCGACATCGCCTCCACCGGCAAGCTCGAGGACGGCACCGTGTCCGCGCTCGAGTCGGCCGTCGCCGAGTTCTCCAAGGGCTTCCAGTCCTCCGAGGACGGCGGCGTGCAGGCCGGCCACGAGGAGCACCGCGCGATCGAGCAGGACCAGGTCGCGCAGGAGCAGATCACCAAGCAGAAGCGCTGACCGCCGGTCGGTGAGGGAGCGGTCCGGCGTCGGACCCCACGGGGACGACGCCGGGCCGCCCTCCCGCCAGGGAAAGGACCACCATGGGAGCCCAGATCCGGGTCTACCGTCAGAAGATCGCGTCGACGTCGTCGATGAAGAAGATCTTCAAGGCGATGGAGCTGATCGCCACGTCCCGCATCACCAAGGCACGTGAGCGCGTCAGCGCGTCGCTGCCCTACGCGAACGCGATCACCCGCGCCGTCTCGGCCGTGTCGAGCCAGCACGACATCGATCATGTCCTCACCACGGAGCCCGAGAACCCGACCCGGGCGGCCGTGCTCATCATGTCCTCGGATCGCGGCCTCGCCGGCGCGTACTCCGCGAACGTGCTGCGCAAGGCCGAGCAGCTCCTCACCCGCCTCGGCGAGGAGGGCAAGGACGTGGACGTGTACGTCGTCGGCCGCAAGGCGCAGACGTACTTCGACTTCCGCGGCCGCGACTACAAGCAGCTGTGGACCGGCCAGACGGACGCCCCCGTCGCCGAGCGCGCCTCCGAGATCGGCGAGGTGCTCGTGGACGCGTTCCTCACGGACACGGCAGACGGCGGCGTGGACGAGATCCACGTCGTGTTCACCGAGTTCGTCTCGCTCGTGAAGCAGAACCCCCACGTGGTGCGCCTGCTGCCCCTCGAGGTCGTCGAGGAGGAGGCCGCCACCGCCGAGGAGGTGCTGCCGCTCTACGAGTACGAGCCGGACGCGGAGGAGGTCCTCGACGCGCTGCTGCCCAAGTACATCGAGTCGCGCATCTTCAACGCGATGCTGCAGTCGGCGGCCTCGGAGCTCGCCAACCGTCAGCGCGCCATGAAGTCGGCGGGCGACAACGCCACGAGCCTCATCAAGGACTACACGCTCCTGATGAACAACGCCCGTCAGGCCGAGATCACCCAGGAGCTCACCGAGCTCATCGCGGGCGCGGACGCGCTCAACAACTCCTGAGCCCGTTCGGGACTCACCAGACTCGCCATCCACACACGATAGAAGTGAGAGAGATGACTGCCACCATCACTGACCAGGGCACCGGGACCCCCACCGGCGGTGCCACCGGACGCGTGTCCCGCGTCATCGGCCCCGTGATCGACGCCGAGTTCCCGGCCAACGCGATGCCGGAGATCTACAACGCGCTGACCACTGAGATCGACCTCAACGGCCAGCGCCGCACGGTCACCTTCGAGGTCGCCCAGCACCTCGGCGACAACATGGTCCGTGCCATCTCCCTGCAGTCCACCGACGGCCTGGTGCGCGGCACCGACGTCGTGGACACCGGCGCCCCCATCTCGGTGCCGGTCGGCGACGCCGTGAAGGGCCACATCTTCAACGTGCTCGGCGAGACCCTGGACATGCCGTCCTCGCAGCTGCAGGCCGAGGACCGCTGGCCGATCCACCGCCCGGCGCCGAACTTCGCCTCCCTCGAGGGCTCCACCGAGATGCTGGAGACCGGCATCAAGGTCATCGACCTGCTGACCCCCTACATCAAGGGCGGCAAGATCGGCCTGTTCGGCGGCGCCGGCGTGGGCAAGACCGTGCTCATCCAGGAGATGATCACCCGTGTGGCCCGCAACTTCGGCGGCACCTCCGTGTTCGCCGGCGTCGGCGAGCGTACCCGTGAGGGCAACGACCTCTGGGTCGAGATGGACGAGGCGGACGTCCTGAAGGACACCGCCCTCGTGTTCGGCCAGATGGACGAGCCGCCGGGCACGCGTCTGCGCGTGGCCCTGTCCGCGCTGACCATGGCGGAGTACTTCCGCGATGTGCAGAACCAGGACGTGCTGCTGTTCATCGACAACATCTTCCGCTTCTCGCAGGCCGGTTCCGAGGTCTCCACGCTGCTGGGCCGCATGCCCTCCGCCGTGGGCTACCAGCCGAACCTGGCGGACGAGATGGGCGTGCTCCAGGAGCGCATCACCTCGACCCGCGGCCACTCCATCACCTCGATGCAGGCCGTGTACGTCCCCGCGGACGACTACACCGACCCGGCCCCGGCCAACGTGTTCGCGCACCTGGACGCGACCACCAACCTGACCCGTGACCTCGCGTCCCGTGGCCTGTACCCGGCCGTGGACCCGCTGGCCTCGACCTCGCGCATCCTCGACCCGCAGTACGTGGGCCAGGACCACTACGACGTGGCCATCCGCGTGAAGCAGATCCTGCAGAAGAACAAGGAGCTGCAGGACATCATCGCGATCCTCGGCGTGGACGAGCTCTCCGAGGAGGACAAGATCACCGTGGGCCGCGCCCGCAAGATCGAGCAGTTCCTCTCGCAGAACACCTACACCGCCAAGCAGTTCACCGGCGTCGAGGGCTCCACCGTGCCGGTCAAGGACACCGTCGAGGGCTTCAAGGCCATCGCCGACGGCGACCTGGACCACGTCGCGGAGCAGGCCTTCTACAACGTGGGCGGCCTGGACGACGTCGAGCGCGAGTGGGCCAAGATCCAGGCCGAGGGCTGATCGATCATGGCTGAGCTCAACGTCGAGATCGTCTCCGAGGAGCGGTCCATCTGGTCGGGCGCCGCGTCGGCCGTGTCGGCGCGCACCGTCAACGGTGAGATCGGCATCCTCCCGGGCCACACCCCGATGCTCGCCGTCCTCGGCGACGGCGAGGTCGTGGTGCGCACCACGGACGGCGGCACCGTCACCGCGCAGGCCCACGGCGGCTTCTTCTCCGTGGACCACGACCGTGTCGTGATCGCCGCGACGTCCGCCCGGCTGGGCGACGCCGCGGCGGCCTGACGCGGCGCGGCAGGACCTGACGGTGGAGGGCCCGGTGCTCATCGCCTCGGCGACCGTGGTGGCAGTCATCGTGCTGTCGACACTCGCCCTGGTGATGCGGCGCCGGGCCCTCGCCCGTGTCACGGCCGCCTTCCCGGCGGTCCTGGAGTGGGAGGGCCCGGGGCGTGAGCGTGTGATCGGCCTGTACGACGAGTCCCGTCTGCGCCTCACCGGGCGCTGGCGCCTCTCCCGGGAGCGCTGGAGCGGGGACCGGAGCCGCCTGCAGATCGACCGCCTCCCGGCGGACGAGGCCGGCCGGACCGTCCTGGAGCTGAGCGCCGGCGCACGTCCGGTGCGCGTCGTCGTCGACCCCGACGACGCCGGTGCCCTGCGCGCCTGGAGCGAGGCGGGGCCGTCCGCGGCGTCGTCCTTCTGGCGCCGCTGAGCCCGCCCGGCGCCTCAGAACAGGCGGGACTCGGCGTCGTCGACGCCGCGCATCGCGTCGTAGTCGAGGGTGACGCAGCGGATGCCGCGGTCCTCGGCGAGGGTGCGGGCCTGGGGCTTGATCTGCTGGGCCGCGAACACGCCGCGCACGGGCGCCAGGAGCGGGTCCCGGTTCATCAGCTCGAGGTAGCGGGTGAGCTGCTCGACCCCGTCGATGTCCCCGCGGCGCTTGAGCTCGACCGCCACGGTGCCGCCGTCGGCGTCGCGGGCCAGGATGTCCACGGGGCCGATCGCCGTCATGTACTCGCGGCGCACGAGGGTGTGGCCGTCGCCGAGCAGGCTGATCTGCTCGGCCAGCAGACGCTGCAGATCCGCCTCCACGCCGTCCTTGACGAGGCCGGGATCCACGCCGAGCTCGTGGGAGTCGTCCGCCAGGACCTCCTCGATGAGCACGATGAGCCGGTCGTCGGACTTCTTGGCCTGCACGCGCCAGACCTGCGTCACTCCCTGGTCGGCCTGGTCGGGGGAGGGCTCCTCCACGTGCAGGGTCGCGGGCGGCGACATCCAGTTGAGGGGCTTGTAGGAGCCGCCGTCGGAGTGCACCAGCACTGAGCCGTCCGCCTTCACCATGAGCAGACGGGTGGCGGTGGGCAGGTGGGCGTTGAGGCGGCCCTCATAGGTCACGGAGCAGCGGGCAATGACGAGTCGCACCGGTCCATCCTAGGCGGACCGCGCCCACCGGCTCGTGTGCCAGCATGGAGGCATGCCCCGTTCGAACCGCCCCCGCCGCTCGTCCGCGCCTCGGCGGAGCGAGCGCGGGGCCTCCGGCGCCTCCCGGCGGTCCCGGCCGTCGCCGGGGCGCGCCGACCCGCTCGAGGAGCTCCTCGGCCTGGACGCGGGCTACTCGCGCCAGTCCGGGTCCGACGGCGGATGGCACGTCCGGCAGATCCCCGCGTGGCGCGCGGTCAAGGACTACACGTGCCCCGGCTGCGGCCGGGTGATCCGGCAGGGCCAGGCGCACCTCGTGGCCTGGCGCGCCGACTGGATCATGGGGGACGAGGACGCGGGGGCGGACCGGCGGCACTGGCACCCGGTGTGCTGGCGCACCCGACCGGGCCGCTGACCGCGACGGTCCGGGCCGCGCCGCCGTCGTGGGCCTACCGGGCGTCCTGGCGGGGGATGAAGACCTCCTGGACCAGCAGCGCCAGCGCGGCGGCGAGCGGGATCGCCATGAGGGCGCCGAGGACGCCCAGCAGCGCGCCTCCGGCGATCACCGCGATCACGGCCACGGCCGCCGGCACGGACACCGCGCGCGCCATGACGCGCGGCGAGATGACGTAGGCCTCGATCTGGAGGTAGACGAAGTAGATGGCCGCGAACACGGCGGCGGTCTGCCACGAGGTCAGCAGGCTCACGAGGGTCAGCAGCGTGCCGCCGATCGCGGCGCCCACCAGCGGGATGAAAGCCATGAAGGCGGCGATCGCGGCGAGCAGGACGGCGAAGGGGGCGCCGGCGATGGCCAGCGCCGTGAACGCCACCGCGCCGTTGAGGGCGGCCACGAAGGACTGGCCCATCACGTAGTGGCCGACCGAGGAGGTGATCTGTTCGGACAGCGCCTCGATCCGGGGCCGGCGCGAGCGCGGTGCGAGCCGGTAGGCCCAGTACTTCATGTGCGGCAGGGAGGAGAGGAAGTACAGCGTCAGCACGACCACCACGAGCACCGAGAAGACGGCGTTCAGCACGGTCTGGCCGAAGCCGAGGAGCCCGCCGAACAGGTCGGTGACGGCGGCGCCGTCGGCGGCGAGGCGCTCGGTCTGGGCGCGGACGGCCTCCTGGAGGTGGAACTCCTCGTCGAGCTGCACGAACCACTCGGCCCGCATCACCCCGTCGATGATGGCCGGCAGGTCCTGGACCAGCTGGGTGGACTGCTCGATCACCGTGGGGACCAGGAGGGCGACGAACGCCCCGGCCGCGGCGGCCAGGCCGAGCGCGGCCGTGAGCACGCCGACCCAGCGGGGCGCGCCCCAGGACTCGACCCGGCGTACCAGCGGGTCCAGGCCCAGGGCGATGAACAGGGCCGCGGCGATCCACACGATCAGCTGCCCGTTCGTGCGCAGCACCGAGACGACGCCGATGGCCAGGGCCACGCCCACCGCGAGCAGGAAGCCGGTCAGCACGGGGGACTCGAGGGCCACGGTCGCGACCGCCGGATCCGCAGCGCCGTCGGCGGGGGCGGACTCGGGGTCCACCCGGTCCTCCTCGAGGAAGGGACGGCGCCGCCGCAGGACGGAGCCCAGGCGGAGCAGTCGACGACGCCCGGCGGGCGCCGGCCCGTGCGACGGCGGCGCGGCGGCCACCCCGACCGGCTGCGCGGGGATGCCGGCCAGGGACGGCTGCTCGGCGCCCTCGGGCTCGGCCGGGGCACGGACGTCGGCGACGCCGGTGGCATCCGGGCCGGATGCGGTCTCCTTCTCCTCCACGCGCTCAGCGTACGTCAGGGCCCCGGCCTGACCGCGCCGCGCGCGGGAGGCTACCGTGGGGCCCAGTGACAACGCCCCTCGCCCCGGCGACGGGGCGGCCCCGGACCGGAAGGATCGTGACCGACGTGACCGCCCAGCCCCCCTCCGACGCCCCGTCCCACCTGCGCGGCGCCGTCGACCTGTCCTCGCTCGGCACCCCGGCCCCGGCCGGGCGCACCGCGCCGGGGGCCGGCGCCGGCGGCGGCTCGTGGGTGATCGCGGACGCCGACCAGGGTCTGCTGCAGCAGCTGGTCCAGCTCTCCGCCCAGGTGCCGGTGCTGCTGCACCTGCACGTGCCCGGGGACGCGGCGAGCGAGGCGCTCTACCGCCAGTTCGCGGACGCGGTCGACGCCCAGGCGGGACGGCTCGTGCTCGCGCGTCTGGACGTGGCGAAGGAGCCCGCCGTGCTGCAGGCGCTCGGCCTGGGGGCCGGCCCCGCGGTCATGGCCGTGGTGGCGGGGCAGCCGGTGCCGCTGGTCAATCAGGAGGTGCCGGAGGAAACGCTGCGCCAGCTCATGGGGGAGATCCTCGAGGTGGCCCGTCAGAACGGCGTCGCCGGCACCGTGCCCGCGGTCGCCCCGGCGCGCCAGGACGCCGGCGCCACGGCCGCGGAGGCTCCGCCCGTGCCGCCGCTGCACCGGGCCGCCCACGAGGCCCTCGCCGCCGACGACCTGCCCGGGGCCGTCTCGGCGTGGGAGGCGGCGCTGGCCGACAGCCCCGCAGACGCCGTGGCCCAGCAGGGCCTGTCCGCGGCCCGCCTCATGCTGCGCACCCGCGACGCCGACGCCGCGGCGGTGCGCGCGGCCGCCGCCGACGGCCCGGACGACGTCGCCGCCCAGCTCGCCGTCGCCGACCTGGACGTGCTCGGCGGCCACGTGGAGGACGCCTTCGCCCGGCTCGTGCGGTTCATCGCCCTCCACCCCGGCGACGACCGGGAGACGGCGCGCGCCCACCTCGTGGACCTCTACACCGTGGTCGGCACGGACGACCCCCGTGTGCAGGCCTCGCGGCGCCGGCTGGCCGCAGCGCTGTTCTGAGGGATCCACGATTCATCCCTGAGGAGGACGCCGTGACCGCCTGACGGTGGGTAACGTCCCAGGCATGACTCCGCATGCGCCCGAGCCTGTCCCTGCCCACCTCACGGCCGCCGCCCGTCGGCGCGCGGTGGACGCCCCCGATCCGGACCTCGCCCTCGTCACGCGCGGGCTGACCCAGCGGTTCGGGGACAAGCTGGCGCTGGACGCGCTGGACCTGGACGTCCCGGCCGGGTCGTTCTTCGGGGTGGTCGGGCCCAACGGGGCGGGCAAGACCACCGCCCTGTCGATGGCCACCGGGCTGCTGCGCCCGGACCACGGCCGCGCCTGGATCCACGGTGTCGACATGTGGGAGCAGCCCCTCGAGGCCAAGCGACGGGTCGGCGTGCTCGCCGATGGCGTGCGGACCTTCGACCGCCTCACGGGCGCGCAGCTCGTGACCTACGCCGGGCTGCTGCATGGCCTCGACGCGGACACCGTGGCCGAGCGGACCGCGGACCTGCTGCGGGTGATGGACCTGGAGGACGCCGGCCGCAAGCTCGTGGCCGACTACTCCGCCGGCATGACCAAGAAGGTGTCCCTGGCGGCCGCCATGGTCCACGCCCCGGACCTGCTCGTCCTGGACGAGCCGTTCGAGGCCGTGGACCCGGTCTCCGCCGCGAACATCCGGGACATCCTGCACTCGTACGTGGAGCGGGGCGGCACCGTGATCGTCTCGAGCCACGTGATGGACCTCGTCCAGCGCATGTGCACCCACGTCGCCGTGATCGCGGCCGGAACGCTGCGGGCCGCCGGCACGCTCGAGGAGGTCCGGGACGGGCGCGACCTCGAGGACCGCTTCGTGGACCTCGTCGGCGGGCGCCACGGCTCGGAGGGGCTGGCGTGGCTCTGACGCTCGTCCGACTGCGCTGGACGCTGACCCTGAACCAGTGGCGCCGGTCCCCGTTCACCCTGGTGGTGAGCGTGCTCGGCGCGCTGTATGTGCTCGGCATGGCCGCCGTGGCCGTGACGCTGTTCGTCACGGGGCTGCCCGCCCTGCCGGACGAGGCCCGCGGCGCCACGACCGTGCTGGTCGCCGCCGTCGTGGTGCTCGCCTGGCTCGTCATCCCGCCGTTCGTCACGGGCGTGGATGCCACGCTCGACCCGCACAGCTTCGTGCTCTTCCCCGTCCCGGCCCGCACCCTCATCGCCGGGCTGGTCCTGAGCGCCTTCACGACGCCGGTCGGGCTCGCCACACTGGCCGTGCTGGTGGGCCTGGGGGCCAGCTGGTGGGACCGGCCGGCCGCGCTGGCGGCGGGCCTGGTCGGGGGCGCGCTCGCCGCGGTGACCGCGGTGGCGATCGGCTCCGGCCTCGCCGGCCTCCTGGCCGCCTACGCGAGCCGGCGTCGGGTGCGGGACGTCGTCTCCGTCCTGCTGTTCATCCCGCTCATGCTCGGCGGCCTCGCCCTCTCGCGGGCCATCGCGTCGTTCGAGGACTTCCTGGCGATCGCGCCCCAGATCGCCCGCGGCGCGGCGTGGACCCCGTTCGGGGCGGGCCCCGCCGCGGCGTGGGCGGCCGCCGAGGGCCGCGGCGCCGCCGTCGCGCTCCACCTCGCGGTGGCGGCCGCCTGGTGCCTGGCCGCCCTGGCCCTGTGGCACCTGGCCGTGCGCCGCACCGTGGAGCCGGTGGCCGTGGGCGGCGGTCGGTCCCGTCGCGTCGCCGCGGGAGCGGACCCGACGCCGCTGCGCTGGCTGGGCCGACCGGCCACGGGCCCGCGCACCGCGATCGCGGCCCGCGCCCAGCGCTACTGGCTGGCCGACCCGCGGTACGCGGCCGGGCTCATCATCATCCCCCTCATGGCCGTCCTGCTGTGGTTCACCGGGGGCATGGCCGCGGAGGGGGGTCCCGGACTGGGCCTGCTGCTGGTCCTCGGGCCGATCACCGCCTGGTCCCTGGCCTACTCGATCTCCGCGGACATCGCCTACGACCACACGGCGTTCCACCTGCACGTCGTCTCGGGCGTGCGGGGCGTGGACGACCGCTGGGGCCGGGTCCTGGGCCTGGCGGGCTGGGGCGTGCCGATGATCCTCCTCGTGACGACGGCGACGGTGGCGGCGGCGGGGGACTGGTCCCTGCTGGCGCCGATGCTGGGCCTGGCCCTCGGCCTGTTCGGGACGACCGCCGGGCTGTCCGCCTTCATCTCCGCCCGCTTCGTCTACCCGGTTCCGAAGCCGGGGGACAGCCCGTTCAAGACACCGCAGGGCGCGGCCATGCGCACGATGCTCGTCCAGGGCGCCGCGATGCTGGTCAGCCTGGCGCTCGCGGTGCCGTTCCTGGTGCCCTTCGTCGTCCGGCTCGTCACCGGGGCCGCCGTGTGGGGCTGGGTGACGGTGGCCCTCGGGCTTGTGTGGGGCGCCGTCGCGCTGTGGCTGGGCGTGCGCCTGGGGGCGCGCTGGTACGACCGCGCGCAGGCCGAGACCTACCAGGCCGTGGCCGCCTTCTGAGGGGCGCGGCTAGACTGGCCTGCATGAGTGTGACCGGCGAACCCGACCTGAACGACCCCTTCGCGCCCGCCGGCGGCGGCACGTCCGTCCTCGAGCGTGAGGAGCTGCGGCAGGAGATCGAGCCGGGCGACCACGAGCGCTTCGCCCACTACGTCCGCAAGGAGAAGATCACGGAGTCCGCCGTCACCGGCGCCCCCGTGATCGCCCTGTGCGGCAAGGTGTGGGTGCCGGGCCGGGACCCGAACAAGTTCCCCGTGTGCCCCACGTGCAAGGAGATCTACGAGGGCCTGCGCGAGCCGCAGGACGGCGGCGACGGCGACGGCGGCGGCAAGCGCGGTGGCTGGTTCGGAGGCCGCGGCCGTGGCTGACGGCCGCTCCCTGACGAGCGGCACCCCGGACGGCAGCGTCCAGCACGACCTGTTCCACATCGGCGAGGACCTTCCCCCCGCCATGCCCGAGCGCGCGGCGTGGGGGACGGCCCCCAAGCTGCGCCAGTGGCAGCAGGAGGCGCTGGAGCGCTACCTCCAGACCGCCCCGCAGGACTTCCTGACGGTCGCGACCCCCGGCGCGGGCAAGACCACGTTCGCGCTGCGCGTGGCCAAGATCCTGATGGACTCCGGCGTGGTGCAGCGGCTGACCGTCGTCGCGCCCACGGACCACCTCAAGCGCCAGTGGGCGGACAACGCCGCGCGCGTGGGCATCGCGATCGACCCGAACTTCAAGAACGCGGACGGGCGGCACGGCGCCGAGTACCGCGGGGTGGCGCTGACGTATGCCCAGGTGGCGAACAAGCCCGTCCTGCATCGCAACCGCACCGAGGCCGCCAAGACGCTGGTGATCCTGGACGAGATCCACCACGGCGGCGACGCCCTGAGCTGGGGCGAGGGCATCCGTGAGGCGTTCGAGCCGGCCACGCGGCGTCTGTCCCTGACCGGCACCCCGTTCCGCTCGGACACCGCCTCCATCCCCTTCGTCCGCTACGAACTCGGCGCGGACGGCATCGAGCGGTCGAAGGCGGACTACACGTACGGCTACGGCCCGGCGCTGCGGGACCACGTGGTGCGCCCGGTGATCTTCATGGCCTACTCCGGGCAGATGCGCTGGAAGACCTCCACCGGCGAGGTCATGGAGGCCCAGCTCGGCGAGGCGGCCACGAAGGACATCACCGCCTCCGCCTGGCGCACCGCGCTGGACCCGGCGGGCGAGTGGATCCCGTCCGTGCTGCGCGCGGCCGACCGGCGGCTCAGCGAGGTGCGCCGCAACGTGCCCGACGCCGGCGGCCTCGTGATCGCCACGGACCACCAGGACGCGCGCGCGTACGCCGCGCAGCTCGAGGCGCTGACCGGCCAGCGGCCGGCCGTGATCCTCTCGGACGACAAGGGCGCCTCGGATCGCATCGAGGAGTTCGCCGCGTCGGACGAGCGGTGGATGGTGGCGGTGCGCATGGTGTCCGAGGGCGTGGACGTGCCCCGCCTGTGCGTGGGCGTGTACGCCACGTCCACGTCCACGCCCCTGTTCTTCGCCCAGGCCGTGGGCCGCTTCGTGCGCTCCCGCCGGCGTGGGGAGACCGCCTCGGTGTTCCTGCCGTCCGTGCCCGCGCTCATGCTGCTGGCCAACGAGATGGAGCTCGAACGGGACCACGCGTTGGACCGCAAGGAGGGCGCCGTCGAGGTCGAGGACCTCGAGGACGCCCCCGAGGAGGACCTGATCGCGGAGGCCAACCGGGCCGAGAGCGGCTCGGACGCGCTGACGCGGGAGAAGTTCGAGGCCCTCGAGTCCCGGGCCAGCTTCGACAAGGTGCTCTTCGACGGCGGCGAGTTCGGCCTCGGCGGCGCCGTCGGCTCGGAGGAGGAGCAGGACTTCCTCGGCATCCCGGGCCTGCTGGACGCCGAGCAGGTCTCCGCCCTGCTGCGGCAGCGGCAGGCCGAGCAGATCCAGCGCCGGCCGCGTGCGCAGGCGGCCGAGCCCGCCGACGTCGTGGACCACCGGCGGATGAAGGAGCTGCGCTCCGAGCTGTCCAAGACGGTGTCCGCCTGGGCTGCCCGTTCCGGCCAGCCGCACGGGGTGATCCACAACCGCCTGCGGGAGATCTCCGGCGGCCCCGCCGTGGCCCAGGCCTCCCGCGAGCAGCTGGAGAAGCGGCTGAGCACCCTGCGCGGGTGGTTCGTCGGCCGGACCTGAGGTCCGTCGGCAACGCGGGGGCAGCGGCGGGCCGTGGCGGCCTGAGCGCCGGATTCAGCCGTCCCGGGACTGGAAGCGCACGAAGGCGCGCAGCTCGTCGCCCTCCACGTCACGGGACTCGCGGAATCCATGGGCCTCGTAGAAGGCGCGCTGGCGCTCCTCGGTGTCCGTGAGCAGCACGTGCTGACGCACGTGGCCGAACCGGGCGAAGACGCGGCGCAGCAGCTCGGAGGCGATGCCGCGGCGCTGGTGCCCCGGATCCACGAGGATGTCCTGCAGGTAGGCGATGGTGTGGCCGTCGGAGACCACGCGGGCCAGACCGACGAGACGGCCGCCGTCGAAGGCGGTCACCACCGTGGCCGAGCCCTGCAGCCCGCCCATGAGCGTGTCCATGTCCGCCGTGTAGGCGGACCAGCCCACGGCGTCGTAGAGGGCGCGGACGTCGTCGGCGGCCGGGATCGCCCCGGAGAGGTAGCGGATGCCGTCCCGGTCGGCGGCGATGGGGGAGTCGGTCATGGCGTTCACTCCTCGTCTCCGGCGGCAGCACCGGGTGTCCCGCCATTCTGCCCCGTGACGTGATATCCGCCACGGTGTCGGCCGACGCGTGGAGGAGGGCCGGCGGCACGGGTCTCTGCGCCCTCCGCCTCACAGATGCCGCAGATACCGCTCCGGGCCCGCGAGGAAACGGCGCCAGTGGTCCACGGTCTCCAGGTCCTCCCAGCGGGCCTCGCGCAGGCCGTGCTCGCCGGCCTCGAGAATCCGCGCCCCCGGCAGGGCCGCGAGGACCGGGGAGTGCGTGGAGAGCAGGACCTGACAGCCGGCCTCGAGCCGTTCCAGCAGGAAGGCGGTGAGGGCGAGGCAGTTCTCGAAGGAAAGGGCGGACTCGGGCTCGTCCAGGACCCATAGCCCGCGCACCGAGGCCCGCTCGCGGCAGAACGCGAGGAAGGACTCCCCGTGGCTCATGCGGTGCAGGCTCGGTCCCCTGGACACGCCCTCCAGGTAGGTGAACAGCCCGTGCATGGCCTCGGCCCGCAGGAACACGCCGCCGCGCGGCGCGCCGGCGCCGCGGGTCAGCTGCAGGTGCTCGGCCAGCGCGGACTCGGTGACGCGCGTCGAATGGCGGACGTGGTGGGTGCCGCCCTCCGGGTTCAGCCCGGCGGCCTCCGCGATCGCCTCCACGAGCGTGGACTTGCCCGCACCGTTCGCGCCGACCAGGACGGTGGCCGGTCCGAGGTCCAGTCTGTCGTCCAGCAGCTGCCGGACCGCGGGGACCGTGGCCGGCCAGCCGGAGCGGTCCAGGCGCTCGCCGAGCGCGTGCTCCGTCACCCTGCGGACGGGCAGGGCGGGGCCCAGGCCGGTATCGCCGTCGCCGCCGTCGTGGGGCCGGCCGGGGCACCGGCCGCGACCGGGCCGCGAGTCGTCCACGGGGCTCAGGAGGTCGCCAGGATGGCCCCGGCGGCCTCCATCTCGTGGAGCGCGGCCTGGGCGGCCGCCTCGTCGACGCCGGCCACCAGGTCGGTCAGCACGGTGACCTCGTAGCCGGCGTCGAGGGCGTCGAGCACGGTGGCGCGCACGCAGTGATCCGTGGCGATGCCCACCACGGTGATCGCGTCCACACCCTGCTCGCGGAGCCACTCGTCGAGGCCGGGGGCGCCGGACTCGACGGCGGCCGCGGCCACGGCGGTGGCCCCGTACGGGCCGACGGTCCCGGAGGGGCGCTCGCCCGCGGCCCCGGTCGGGACGGCGTCGGGCTCGCCGAGGGCCCCGTCGAAGCCGGAGTAGGCGTCCGTGTGCAGGCCCTTGAGGAACTCGGCGTCGAGGTGCTCGATGTCCAGGTCGGGGTGCAGCTCGGCGCCGGTGGTGCCGGCCACGCAGTGCACCGGCCAGGTGGTGCGGAAGTCCGGCTCGGCACCGGTGGCCGCCGCGAAGTGCGTGCCCGGGTCGACGTGCCAGTCGCGCGTGGCGGCCACGGCCGTGTAGGCGTCCGCGTGCTCGGCCAGGTGCTCGCTGACCCCGGCCGCGACGGCGGCGCCGCCGGTCACGCCGAGGGCGCCGCCCTCGCAGAAGTCGTTCTGCACGTCCACGATCACCAGGGCGCGGTTCAGGTTCTCCACGGGTCAGTCCTCCAGGAAGATGGTCGGGATGGCGGGGTCGCCCGGCTGCAGGCGGCCCACGGAGGCGGGCAGCTCGCGCAGGGAGGCGGCGTGCCGCTCGGCGGCACGGGTGACGGCCTCGGGGCCGGTCCAGCCCTCGGCCAGCTCGCCGGCGTGCACGAAACGGTGCAGCAGGGGACGGTCGTCGGCGTCGGGCGCGGCGCCGCGGTTGACGCCGATCACCTCGGCGGTGGCCCGGCCCCGCGGGTCGCGGCGGCGCGCGGCCTCTTTGCGGCCGCCCCGGCTGGCCTTGCCGGAACTGGCCTTGGCCACGTCCACCCACGTGCCGTCGTCGTCCTGGCGGGCCACGAGCTTGTAGACCATGGAGGCGGTGGGCGCGCCGGATCCGGTGACCAGGCGCGTGCCCACGCCGTACGAGCTGACGGGGGCGGAGCGCAGGGCGGCGATCGCGTACTCGTCCAGGTCCGAGGTGACCATGATCCCGGTCTCGGTGTTGCCCAGCTCGTCGAGCAGCTCGCGCACCCGGTGGGCCTGGATCACGAGGTCGCCGGAGTCGACCCGGACGTTGCGCAGGGCCGGGCCGGCCACCTCGACCGCGGTACGCACGCCCTGTTCCACGTCATAGGTGTCCACGAGGAGGGTGGTGTCCGCTCCGAGCGCGGCGACCTGGGCCTCGAAGGCGGCGCGCTCCGTGTCGTGCAGCAGGGTGAAGGAGTGGGCGGCGGTGCCGACGGTCGGGATGCCGTACCGGCGGCCCGCCTCGAGGTTCGAGGTCGCGGTGAAGCCCGCGATGGCCGCGGCGCGGGCCGCGGCCACGGCGGACTCCTCGTGCGTGCGGCGCGAGCCCATCTCGGCGCACGGGCGGCCGTCCGCGACCGCCGTCATGCGGGAGGCGGCGGAGGCCACGGCGGAGTCGTAGTTGTAGATGGAGAGCAGGTAGGTCTCCAGGATGCACGCCTCGGCGAAGGTCGACTCCACCTGCAGGAGGGGGGAGTGCGGGAAGTAGGCCTCACCCTCGGCGTAGCCCACGATGTCGCCCGTGAACTCGAAGTCGGCGAGCCAGGCCAGCGTGGCGTCGTCGAGGGCGGTGGTGTCCGCGAGGAAGTCGAGCTCGGGCGTGTCGAACCGGAAGCGGGACAGGCCCTCCAGCGCGCGGCCCACGCCGGCCACCACGCCGTAGCGGCGGCCGCTGGGCAGGCGTCGGGTGAACAGCTCGAAGCGGGAGCGGCGGTGCGCGGTGCCGGCCTTCAGCGCGGCCTGGAGCATGGTCAGCTCGTAGTGGTCGGTCATCAGCGCCGTGGGGATCTGCCAGTCGTCGGCGGTCCGCGGGGCGCTGGGCACGGGGTTCTGGCTCACGCGCCCACCCTAGTGGACCGTCGCGGGGCCGGTCCTGGCCCGCCCGCCTCGTACACTGGGGCGCATGTCCGTGCTGACCCGCCACGATCCGTCCGCGCCGCGCGCCGTGCGTCCGGCACCGGGCGAGTCCGTCCCCGCCGGCGCCACCGACACCGCCCTGCTGGAGCGGCCGCACGAGGACACGGCCCGGGACCGGCCGTGGAACGTCGTGGTGTGGAACGACCCGGTGAACCTGATGAGCTACGTCGCCTACGTGTTCCGCACCCACTTCGGCTACTCCGCGGCCAAGGCGCAGCGGCTCATGCTCGAGGTCCACGAGCGGGGCCGGTCCGTCGTGGCGACGGGCACCAAGGAGAAGGCCGAGCTGCACGTGGGCGCGATGCACGGCTACGGGCTGTGGGCCACGCTGGAGCAGGCGGAGGACTGAGGAGGGGCATGGCAGAGCGGTTCCGCTGGACGCGGCGGGGGTACACGGCGCAGCTGGAGCTGCCGGAGGTGCGCCTGCTGCGCGGGCTGGTCAGAGACGTCGTCGCCCTGCTCGAGGGCCGACGCGCGGACGTGCGCCCCGCCGAGGCGGACCCCGCCGGGGCCGTGGCCGCCGAGGACGGCGTCGACGCGCCCGAGGACATCCCGGCGGCGCCGCCGTCCGCGTCCGCCGCGGAGGACGCGGGCCCCGTGGCCGGACTGGACGCGTCCGACGCCGCGTTCTGGGGGCTGGTCTCCGGCCTGCACCTGAGCCAGGACCCGGAGGCGCAGCGCTCGGCCCCCGCCGACCCGGCCGTCGCACGCCTGCTGCCGGATGCGATGCCCCAGGCCGGCGCCGCCGAGCAGGGCGCCCACCGGGCCCTGACCGAGGACGCCCTGTCCGAGGGGAAGCTCGCGGACGCGCGCCTGGCCCTCGAGCTGCTGCGCTCGACGCGCGTGGAGGTGCCGCACGACCAGGCGCCGGCCTTCGGCCGCGCGCTCAACGACGTGCGCCTCGTCCTGGCCGCCCGCCTGGGCGTCGAGACCGAGGAGGACGCCGCTCGCGTGCACGCCGTGGACGACTGGCGCAGCGCGGAGGACGTCGAGTCCACCATGGCCCTGCTCTACAACTTCACCTCGTGGCTGCTGGAGACGCTCATGACGGAGATGCTCAGCGAGCTGCCCGAGGGTTCGGACGAGTCTGCGCCGGGCGCCGGGGACGCGGAGGGCGAGCAGTGACCGGCCGGCGCACCGTCGTGGACGCCGCCGCGCCGATCGGCGTGTTCGACTCGGGCGTGGGCGGGCTGACCGTGGCCCGGGCGATCATGGACCAGCTGCCCCACGAGTCCATCCTCTACGTGGGCGACACGGAGCACTCGCCGTACGGCCCGCGGCCCATCGCCGAGGTGCGGGCCCTGGCCCTGGCGATCATGGACGAGCTCGTCGCGCGCGGCGTGAAGGCGCTCGTGATCGCGTGCAACTCCGCGTCGGCCGCCGTGCTGCGCGACGCTCGCGAGCGCTACACGGGAGGCCACGGCATCCCCGTGATCGAGGTGATCCAGCCCGCCGTGCGCCGCGCCGTGGCCGCCACGCGCACGGGCCGGATCGGCGTGATCGGCACCGAGGCGACCGTCGGGTCCCGCGCCTACGAGGACTCGTTCTCGGCCGCCCCGCACCTCGAGATCACCTCGGTCGCGTGCCCGCGGTTCGTGGAGTTCGTGGAGGCCGGCATCACCACCGGCCCCGAACTGCTGGAGACCGCCCGGGAGTACACGGCCCCGCTGCGTGCGGCGGGCGTGGACACCCTCGTGCTGGGATGCACCCACTACCCGCTGCTGACCGGCGCGCTCTCGCTCGTGATGGGGGAGGACGTCACGCTCGTCTCCTCCGCGGAGGAGACCGCCAAGGACCTCTACCGGGAGCTGGTCCGCCTCGGCCTCGAGCACCCCCACTCGGCGGCGGGCTCCGGCCAGGCCACCCGCCACCGCTTCGCCGCCACCGGCGACCCCGACCACTTCCAGGCCCTCGCGCGCCGCTTCCTCGGACCCGAGGTCGAGTCCGTGCGACGCCTGGAGACGATCGGCGCGCCCCGCCCCGCCCCGCGGCCGCGCCGGTCCCGACGCGCTCGACGGCCTCCGTCCGGCTGGGCGCCGAGCAGGAGGGTGTGACGTGAAGCTGACCATCATCGGGGCCTCCGGGTCCTTCCCCGGCCCGGGCTCGCCCGCCTCGTGCTACCTCCTGACCGCCGAGGGCGTGGCCGAGGACGGCGTCACCCCGCGCACGTGGCGGATCCTGCTGGACCTCGGCAACGGCGCCCTCGGCGTGCTGCAGCGCTACGTCGATCTCGAGGACCTGGACGGCATCCTGCTCTCCCACCTGCACCCGGACCACTTCATGGACCTGTGCGGGATGCACGTGGCCATCCGCTGGAACCCGGCCGGCTGGGGCCGCGGCCGGATGCCCGTCTACGGACCCGCCGGCACCGCCGACCGCATCGCCGAGGCGTACGGGATGGACCCCGAGCCGGGGATGCACCAGGACTTCGAGTTCCGGTGCTGGACTGCCGGCCGCACCGAGCGGCTGGGTCCGTTCCGGTTCACCCCGGTCCCCGTGCGCCACCCCATCGACGAGGCCTACGCGATCCGGGTCGAGGTGGACCGCGTCGACGACGACGGCGGCCTCACCACCCGCGTGCTCACCTACTCCGGGGACACCGACGCGTGCGAGGGGCTCGTCGAGGCCGCGCGGGACGCGGACATGTTCCTGTGCGAGGCCGCCTTCCACGAGGGCCGGGACGACGGCATCGACGGCGTCCACCTGACCGGCCGACGGGCCGGCGAGACGGCGGCGCAGGCCGGGGCCCGGAAGCTGCTGCTCACGCACCTGCCGGTGTGGAACGATCCGCAGCGCGCCGTCCAGGAGGCCCGCGCGGTGTACGACGGCCCGCTGGCCGTCGCCGTCTCGGGGCTGAGCTACGGCGTCTGAGGGCGTGCCTAGACTGGAGACCATGAGCTCTCCCGCCACCACCGCCCCCCGCCCGGACGGCCGCGCCGTCGACGAGCTGCGCCCCATCACCATCACCCGGGGCTGGTCCCGGCAGGCGGAGGGCTCGGCCCTGATCGAGTTCGGGAACACCCGCGTGCTGTGCACCGCCTCCTTCACCGAGGGCGTGCCGCGCTGGCTCAAGGGCGAGGGGACCGGCTGGGTCACCGCCGAGTACGCGATGCTCCCGCGGGCCACCAACGAGCGCAACCAGCGTGAGTCCGTCAAGGGCCGGATCGGCGGGCGCACCCACGAGATCTCCCGTCTGATCGGCCGGTCCCTGCGCGCCGTCATCGACCTGTCCGCCCTGGGGGAGAACACCATCGTCCTGGACTGCGACGTCCTCGACGCCGACGGCGGCACCCGCACCGCCGCCATCACGGGCGCCTACGTCGCCCTCGCCGAGGCGGTGGCCTGGGCGCGGCGCGAGGGGATCCTCGCCAAGGGCGCCGCCGTCCTCAAGGACTCCGTCGCCGCGGTGTCCGTGGGCATCGTGGACGGGGTGCCCGTCCTCGACCTGCCATACGTGGAGGACGTGAAGGCGGAGACGGACATGAACGTGGTCGTCACCGGCGCCGGGGAGTTCGTGGAGGTGCAGGGCACCGCCGAGGGCGCGCCGTTCACCCGCGCCGAGCTGGACACCCTGCTGGACCTGGCCCTGATCGGCACGGGCGAGCTGGCCCGCATCCAGGCCGAGACCCTGGCCGCCGCCACGGAGGACCGGGCGTGAGCGGGCCGGCCGCCTCCTCGTCGTCGGGTGCGTCGGAGGGCGCCCGCATCGTGCTCGCCACGC
Organism: Micrococcus sp. 63XJN7_8_ISO-PGPR-S23-253; assembly: GCF_056173425.1. Classification (NCBI taxonomy): domain Bacteria; kingdom Bacillati; phylum Actinomycetota; class Actinomycetes; order Micrococcales; family Micrococcaceae; genus Micrococcus; species Micrococcus sp. 63XJN7_8_ISO-PGPR-S23-253. The sequence continues at coordinate 1,506,488 of NZ_CM149673.1, read as the reverse complement.
ACAACGCGGGCAAGGTGCGCGAGCTGCGGCAGCTGCTCGCCGGCGCTGTGCCCGGCCTCGACGTGGAGACCGCGGTGGTGGACGCGGGCGCCGTGGGCGCCCCGGACGTCGTCGAGGACGGCGTCACGTTCGCCCAGAACGCGCTGAAGAAGGCCCGCGCCGTGGCCGCGCACACCGGGCTGATCGCCGTCGCGGACGACTCCGGTCTGGCCGTGGACGTGCTGCACGGCGCCCCCGGGATCTTCTCGGCCCGCTGGGCCGGGCGTCACGGGGACGACCGTGCCAACCTCGAGCTGCTGCTGGCCCAGCTGGCCGACGTGCCGGACGAGCATCGGGGTGCCCAGTTCGTGTGCGCCGCCGCGCTCGCGGTCCCCAGCGGCCCGGACACCGCGGGCGCCCGGGCCATCCACGTCGAGCACGTCGAGCACGGCCGCCTGCCCGGCACGCTGCTGCGCGAGCCCGTGGGGGACGGCGGCTTCGGCTACGACCCGATCCTGCGCCCCGAGGGCCGGGACGTGTCCACCGCGCAGCTGCGCCCCGAGGACAAGAACGCGATCAGCCACCGGGGGCACGCCTTCCGCGCCCTGCTGCCCTACCTGGTGGACGCGCTCGACGCGCGCCCGTGAGCGGCGGGCGCGCCCCCGTGCCGGGGCTGGACTTCACCGCGATCGACTTCGAGACCGCCAACGGCTTCCGCGGCTCCCCGTGTGCCGTGGGCGCCGTTCGGGTGCGGGACGGGGTCATGGTGGACCGTGCCGAGTGGCTGATCCGTCCGCCCGTGGGCTTCGACCGGTTCGATCCCCGCAACGTGCGCATCCACGGCATCACCGAGGACCGCGTCCTGGACGCCCCCCGGTTCGCGCAGGTGTACGACGAGCTCGCGGACTTCGTGGGGACGGACGTGCTCGCGGCGCACAACGCGGGCTTCGACGTCGGCGTCATCGAGTCCGGCCTCGAGGTCTCCGGGCGGGACGTGCCGGGCCTGGAGTTCGTGTGCACCCTGGTGCTGGCGCGCCGCGTCTACGACCTGCCCTCGTACGCCCTGCCCTCCGCGGCGCGCGAGGCCGGCTTCACCCCGGGACGCCACCACGACGCACTGGCCGACGCCGAGGCCTGCGCGGCCATCCTCGTGGACATCGGCCGGCGTGTGCTGGGGGAGCAGCCGGCCGACGCGGACGTGCTGCCGGGGCTGCCGGCCGGCCGCGGCGTCGACCGCCTGATGCGGGCCCAGGGGCTGAGCGTCAGCGTCCTCGCCCCCCGGGCGGCGGGATCGGGCGCCGAGTCGAAGGCCACCCGCCAGGCCCGGCGCACCGAGGGCGTCTTCGACGCGCGGGTCCCGCTGCGGGACGAACGCGCCATGCCGGACTTCATGCGCTGGCCGGACGAGGGCGTCAATCCGCTCCCGAACCCGGCCGCCGACCCGGGCCACCCCCTGTTCGGCCAGACGGTGGTGTTCACGGGCGGCATCGGCATGTCGCGTCAGAGTGCCAAGACGCGCGCGGCCGCGCAGGGTGCGCAGACCGCGAACCGGGTGGGCGCGGCCACCACGATGCTCGTCGTGGGGGACGGCTTCGAGGCCGCGGACCTGCACCGCCCGCGCGCCGAGGACGGGGCGCCGCAGGCCGTGACCACGGCGCTGGCGCACCGCAAGACGCGGGACGCCCTGCGCCGGCGGGAGCGGGGGCAGGCCATCGCCCTGGTCTCCGAGGGGGAGTTCCTGCAGATGCTCGACGGGAACTGGCCGGACGCCGCGCGCTGAACCGCTCAGGTGGTCGCGGCGCTCCAGCGCCGGGCGGCCTCCAGGACGACCTCGCGCTCGGCGATCCACCCCGGGACGGAGGCCTCGGCCGCGGCGCGGTCCGCGGGGTCGTGCGCGCCGAACACGGCGGTGCCGTGCGCCGCGCCGAGCACCTGCCCGGCCAGTGAGGCCGTGGAGTCGGAGTCGCCGTCGTGGTTCACGCCGATCCGCAGCGCCAGGGCGAGCGCCGCCGCCGGATCGGCCGGGTGCGCCGCCTCCGCGGTGAGCGCGGCATACAGCGCGATGGCCAGGGCCTCCTCCGCGACCCAGCCCTCGCCCAGCGCGGTGGGGAGGGCGCCGGGGGCGCCGGGGTCGGCGTCGACGGTGCCGGCCAGGTCGACCGCCGCGGCGACGGCGGCGCGGGTCTCCTCGGCCTCCTCGCCCAGGCTGTCGAGCCACGCGCGGGCGTGCGCGACCGCGGCGGCCAGGTCCAGGCCGCGCAGCAGGGTCGCGATGACGAGGGCGTACGCGGCCGCCGCGACCCACGCGGTGGGGTGGCCGTGCGTGAGGACGGCCCCCTGGCGGGCGAGGGACACGACGTGCGGGTCCTCGAGACCCGGCACCATCCCGTACGGGGCCGAGCGCATGACCGTCCCGCAGCCCTTCGAGCCCGGGTTGTGCGGGTCGCCCGGCAGGCCCATCCCCGGTTCGGCGAGCCCGCTCAGGCACGCGGTGCCCGGCGCGCGGCGCACCTTCAGCTCCGCGTGCGCGTCGATCCAGCGGGGCGGGGCCGGGGGAGCGCCCTCGGGCAGCGCGCCGTCCTGCGTGGCGAACCAGCGCAGGCACGCGAGCCACACGCACGCGGCGGGATCGGCCGGGACGCCGTCGTTCTGCCACTCGATCCACTCGAGCAGGCCGTCGAGCACGTACAGCGTCAGCTGCGTGTCGTCGGTGATCGGCAGGGCGTGGGCGCCCTCCTGGGCGAGCAGGTCCGCGGCGTCGGTGACGCCGGCGGGGCCGTGCACCGCCGCGATCCCCGACGCGGGGGTGAACTCGACGACGCCGCCCAGCGCGTCCCCGGCGGCACCGGCCGCGAGGAGGGCCAGGACCCGGTCGGCGTGCTCGGGGCCGGGCAGGGGCGTGGACGAGGAGGCGGTGGGATCGGGCGCGGTGGCGGACATGTCGCCATCGTACGAGCCGTGCGGCGTCGTGCTTATCCCGTCCGCACCCTCCCTAGAGTGGGCCGCATGATCCTGCTGCACACCTCGGACTGGCATCTGGGCCGGTCGTTCCACGGCACCGGGCTGCTCGAGGCCCAGGAGGAGGTCCTGGACGCCCTGGTCGCGACCGTGACGGAGCGCGGCGTGGACGCCGTCCTGCTGGCCGGGGACGTGTACGACCGCGCGCTGCCGCCGTCGGACGCCGTCCGGCTGCTGGACCGGACGCTCACCCGGCTGCACGCGGCCGGCGCCCAGGTGGTGCTCACGAGCGGCAACCACGACTCGGCGGTGCGCCTCGGCTTCGGCGGCGGACTCCTGGCGGCCGCGGGCGTGCACGTGCGCGCGGACGCCGCGGAGCTGGACCGCCCGGTGCTGCTCACCGAGCCCGGGGTCGACGGCGGCGCAGGCCAGACCGTGGCCGTCTACGGCATCCCCTACCTCGAACCGCGTCACCAGGGACCGGCCTGGGGCGTGGCGCCCCACCACACGGCCGTGCTGACGGAGGCGGTCCGCCGCGTCCACGCCGATCTGGCCGCCCGCCGCGCCGAGGCGCCGGAGCCGGTGGCCGGCGTCGTGCTGGCCCACCTGTTCGCGGCCGGGGGCCACGGCTCCGAGTCCGAACGGGACATCGGCGAGGGCGAGCACGTCGAGCCGGGCGCCCCGCCCGAGATGCTGGTGGGCACGCTGGGGCAGGTGCCGGTCTCCGTGTTCGACGGGCTTGACTACGCGGCCCTGGGCCACCTGCACGGCCGGCAGCGGCTGGCCGAGCACGTGCGGTACTCCGGCTCTCCGCTGCCGTACTCCTTCTCCGAGGCGAGCCACCGCAAGGGCGGCTGGCTCGTCCACGTCACGGGCGGGGCCGTCACCGACGTCGAGGCCGTGGACTGGGACGCCGGGCGGCGCCTGGCGGTGCTGTCCGGGCCGATCGAGGACCTGCTGGAGTCCCCGGAGTTCGCGTGGGCGGAGCAGTGCTGGGTGCAGGTCACCGTCACCGACGACGAACGCCCCGAGCGGGCCCTGGAACGCCTGAAGACCCGGTTCCCCTCCGTGCTCGTCTTCCGCCACGAACCGGCCGGCGGGAGGCGGGCCCGGGAGCGGACCTACGCCCAGGCCCTGCGGCAGGCGCCCTCGGACCACGCGCTCGCGGTCGGCTTCGTGGACCACGTCCGGCAGCGGCCGGTCAGCGAGGCCGAGCAGGACCTGCTGCGGGACGCCCTCGAGGCCGCCCGCGCGGCGGAGGTGCGCGCATGAGGATCCATCGGATGCGCCTGGAGGGGCTCGGGCCCTACGCCCAGGCGCAGGACGTCGACTTCGACCGGCTCAACGCGGCCGGCCTGTTCCTGCTGGACGGGCCCACCGGCGCGGGCAAGTCGACGGTGCTGGCCGCGCTGTGCTTCGCCCTCTACGGGACCGTGCCGGGCGGACGGTCGGCCGAGTCGCTCGTGACCACGCTGCGCGAACCCGGCGCGGTGATCCCCGAGGTGCAGGTCGAGTTCACCGTGCAGAGCCGGCGCTTCGAGGTGGTCCGCTCGCCCAAGCACGAGCGGCCCCGCCGCCGACGCAGCGCGGCGGGAGGCGCCACCGTCACCACGCAGGCCACGGTCTCCCTCCGGGAACGCGTGGCCGGGGAATGGACGGCGCCGCTCACCCGGGCGGACGAGGTGGGCCAGCAGATCGCGGCCGTCCTGCACCTGGACGCCGAGCAGTTCATGCAGGTGGTCCTGCTGCCCCAGGGACAGTTCGCTCAGTTCCTCACCGCGAAGTCGGATGAGCGCCGCGCCCTGCTGCGGCGGCTCTTCGGCACGCAGCGCTTCGACGGCGTCGAGGAGCACCTGCGCGTCGAGACGGCCCGGCTGGACACCGCGGTGGCCGTGGACGCGGACGTGGCCCGGACCGCGCGGGCGCAGCTGGCCGAGGCGCTCCACGAGGCGCTCGGCCCGGACTGGCATGCGCCGGAGCCGTCACCGGACACGGACGACCGGCTGCTCACCCTCGCCGCCGAGCGCGCGGGTCGCGCCCACGAGGACGCGCGGGCCGACCTCGCCGCGGCCCGCGCCGCGGAGCAGCGGGCCCGGGTGACGGTGCGTGAGCTGGAGACGCGCGGGCGGGACCTGGCCGCGGCCGAGGCGTGGGCGAGTCGTCGACGCGACCACGATGCCGAGGCCGAGACCGCCGCGGCGCGGCGCCGCGCCGTCGACGCCCATGAGCGGGCCGGGCGGGTGCTCGCGGCCGCCCAGCGGGCCACCGCGGCGGCGGACGCCGCCGGCACCGCGTCGGAGGCGGTGACGGAGGCCCTGGCGCACGTCGAGGACGAGCCGACCGCGGCGTCGTGGCTCGCCGCCGCCCGGGCGGACGGGGCCACCGACGCGCCCGCCTCCCGCCAGGCGCTGGGGGAGGCCGAGCGCGCCGCGGAGGCGGTGGCGCGCGCCGTCCGGGACCGTGACCGGATGCGCGAGCTGGAGCAGGAGGCGGCCGCCGCGGCGGAGCGGCGGGCCGAGATCGACCGCGACCGCGCCGCCCTGGTCGAGTCCCGCCCCGAGCGTGAGGCGGCCGTGGCGGCACTCCGCTCGGCCGTCGAACGCGGCACCGAGCGTCTCGGTGCCCGGGAGGCCGTGGACCGCGCCGTGGACGAGGCCGCCGCGCGCCGCACGTCCGCCGAGGCCGCGGCCGCCCGCGCCGTCGAGGTCGAGACCGCGGCCCGGGCCCATCGGGAGGCACAGGAGCGGCGGAGCGAGGCCGCCGAACGGCACGTCGGTCTGCTGCGTGCCCGGTACGAGCAGGCCGCCTCCGAGCTGGCGGAGCGGCTCGTGCCCGGCGAGCCGTGCACCGTGTGCGGCTCGCCCGAGCACCCGGCCCCGGCCGCCACCGCGGACACCACGGTGACCGAGGCGGACGTGCGGGACGCCGAGCAGGCCCGGACCGCGGCCGACCGTGCCGCGGCCGACGCCGAGACCGCCCTGCGCGCCGCCGAGCAGACCCTCCGCACGGCGCGCGAGGCCGCCGCCGGGCTCGCACCCGAGGCCGCGCGAGAGGCGCTCGAGCGCGCCGAGGCCGAACGGGCCGTGCTGGACCAGGCGGCGAAGGACCTCGCCGCGGACCGCCGCCGGCTGACCGCCGCCGAGAAGACGCTCGCCGGGGCCGACGAGACCGCCGCCGCGCTCGCGGCCGAGGACGGCCGGCTCGCCGAGGCCGCCGCCCACCGCGCCGCCCGGCTGACCGAGCTGCGGGACGCCGTCGAGGCCGCCCGCGGCGACGTCGAGACCCTCGACGCCCGCGGCGACCAGGTCACCGCCGCACGCCGGGTCCTGGCCGCCCTCGCGGCGGCGCAGGACGAGGACGCGCGCGCCCGGGCGGTCGCCGACGAGACCGGCCAGGCGCTCACCGCCGCGCTGGCCGAACAGCGCTTCGACGACGTCGACGCGGCGCGCGCGGCCCGCCTCGAGGAGACGGAGGCCGCCGCCCGCACGGCCGCCGTGCAGGAGTGGGACGCCGAACGGGCCCGCCTCGCCGAGCTCGAGGCGAGCGAGCCCGTCCGCCGGGGCCGCGCCCTCGCCGAGGCGGGCGTCGAGCCGCCGACCGAGGAGCAGACCCGCGCCGCCGCCGAGGCGCTCGCCGCGGCCGAGGCCGCGAGCTCGTCCCGGGCGACGGCGGTGGGGCGACTCGATTCGCTCGTCGCCACGGTGCGCCGGCAGTCGGCCGCCCTGACCGAGGTCCTGGAGCGGTCCGCCGGGCTCATCGCCGAACACACGCGGGTGCGGGGGCTGCTCGACCTCGTCCGCGGCGGCGGGGAGAACCTGCTCAAGATGCCCCTGACGAGCTACGTCCTCGCCGGGCGGCTCGAGGAGGTCGCCGCCGCGGCCACCGAGCGTCTGCTCGCCATGACGGACCAGCGGTATTCGATCGAGTACTCCGACGCCGTGGGCGGGCGCGGGAACAAGGGCCTCGAACTCGTCATCCGGGACCACTACGTGGACGAGACACGCCACCCGGCCACGCTCTCGGGCGGCGAGACCTTCATGGCCTCCCTCGCCCTCGCCCTGGGGCTCGCGGACACCGTGCAGGCCGAAGCCGGCGGCATCGAACTGGACACGCTCTTCGTGGACGAGGGCTTCGGCTCGCTCGACGCGGACACCCTCGACGACGTCCTGGACGTCGTGGACACCCTGCGGACCGGTGGCCGGACCGTGGGCCTCGTCTCCCACGTCGAACGGATGAGGCAGGAGATCGGCGTGCGCCTCGAGGTGCGCAAGGACCGGCGCGGCTCGAGCCTCGCGGTGCACGACGGCGCCTGAGCGGCGGGGGTGCGCCCCGCCGCCCCGGCCCACGCCGGGCGGGCGGTCAGGCCCGGCGCCACCGCCGGCGGAGGCGCTGCCGGAGTCGGCCGAGGCGCCCGGCGTCGAGCTCGGACAGGGCCGCCCATCGCTCCTCAGCCCGGCTCGCCTCCTCAGCCCGGCGCGCCTGCTCGGCCGCGCGCTCGGCCGCGACGCGCTGCGCCTCCCGCTCGGCCGCGACACGGCGCTCCTCCTGCAGGCGGCGCTCCCCGCGGACCTCGGTGAGCCGGTACAGCACGGGCACGAGCACGAGGGTGAGCAGGGTGGAGGACACCAGGCCGCCCACCACGGCCACCGCGAGGGGCTGGGAGATGAACCCCGCGTGCCCCGTGATGCCCAGGGCCATCGGGGTCATGGCCAGGACGGTGGCCAGGGCCGTCATCACCACCGGGCGCACGCGGTTGAGCGCGCCCACCTCGATGGCCTCGTCCAAGGTCATTCCGCGGTCGCGGCGGTACTGGTTGATCAGGTCGATCAGCACGATCGCGTTCGTCACCACGATGCCCACCAGCATGAGCAGCCCGATCATCGTGGACAGTCCCAGCGGCGTGCCGGTGGCCAGCAGCGCCAGGAACACGCCCGTGGCGGCGAAGGGGATCGACACGAGCAGCACGAGCGGCTGGCGCAGCGAGTTGAACGTCGCCACCATCACGACGTACACGGTCGCCACGGCGGCCAGCAACGCCAGTCCGAGGTCCCGGAACGTCTGCGCCTGCTGCTCCGCCGCGCCGCCCACGGCCGCGGTGACGCCCTCGGGCAGGTCCAGCTCCGCCACGGCCTGCGTCACCCGGCGTGAGACGGCCCCGAGGTCCTCGTCGTCCGGGGTCACCGTGACGACGGCGGTCCGCTCGCCGTTCGAGGACGTCACCCGGGCGGGCACGGACACCCGCGAGACCTCGGCGAGGTCCCCCAGGGGCACGGGCCCCTCGGCCGTCTCCACGGGCACCTGGCGCAGGGCGTCGAGGGACTCGACCGGCTCCGGGTCACCCAGCTGCACCGCGAAGCTCTCGAACCCGAAGCGGACCTCGCCCACGGGCACGGCCTGCAGGGCGGCGGCGGCCTGGCCGGCCACCGCCTCCTCGGTCAGGCCGAGCCGGGCGGCGGCGACGGTGTCCACGTCCACCTGGAACGTCGGGCGCAGGTCCGAGGCCGGCGTCGTCACCTCGCGGGCACCCTCGACGGGCCGCAGCGCCTGGGCGACCTGATCGGCGGCCGCGGTGAGGGCCTGCGGGTCGGGGGCGGAGACGGACACCTCGATGTCCTGGCCGCCGCTCGGCCCCTGCTGTGTGGAGACGGACACGTCGCCCACGCCGTCGAGACCGGTGAGCTCGGCGCGCACCCCGTCCTGAAGGGCCCCTTGGTCGGCATCCGGGTCGGTCACCACCGTGAACCGCGCCCGGTCCGCCGAGGAGCCGCCGAAGGCCCCCATCGGACCGGCGGCGGTGCCGGCCGTCCACTGGACCGTCTCGACGCCGTCGGTGTCCAGCAGCACCCGCTCGATGCGCTCGGCGGCGGCGGCCGTCGTCTCCAGCGACGCCCCCGGCTCCTGCTCCGCCGTGACGACGAACGAGTTCTGTCCCGAGTCGCCCAGGAGGTTCGTGGGGATCAGCGGGACCAGCGCGGCCGTGCCGGCCAGCAGCGCCAGGGCGGCGGCGAGGGTGACCACGGTGTGCCGCTGCGTCCAGCGCAGCACCGGTCGGTAGACCCGCGTGAGCCACCCGCCGGCCGCCACGGGCCGGTCGCCGGGGACGGCGGGCGCGGCCGCGGTCTCGGCCCCACGCCGTGGGGCGCGCAGGAACCACCAGCACAGCACCGGCACGATCGTCAGGGCGACCACGAGGGAGGCCAGCAGGGCGACCGTGGCGGTCACGGCGAAGGGCCGGAACAGCTCGCCGGCCAGGCCGCCCACGAAGGCGATGGGCAGGAACACGGCCACGGAGACGAGGGTGGAGGCGGTGATCGCGGTGGCGACCTCGCGCGTGCCGTCCAGGATCGCGGTGCGCCGGTCGGCGCCCAGGCCGAGGTGCCGACGGATGTTCTCCACCACCACGATCGCGTCGTCCACGACCCGGCCGATCGAGATCGTCAGCGCCCCGAGCGTCAGCGTGTTGAGGGAGTAGCCGAAGGCCGCCACCCCGATGAGGGCGGCCAGCAGGGACAGCGGAATGGACACGGCGGTGACGAGGGTGGAGCGCACCGAGAGCAGGAACACGGCGATCACCAGCACGGCGAACGCCAGGCCCAGCAGGCCCTCCTGGAACAGCGTGTCGATGGACTGCTGGATGAACGGGGCCTGGTCGAACACCACGGTCAGGTCCGCGCCGCCGCCCACCACCGACGCCAGCTCCGGCAGGGCGTCGCGCACGGCCTCGGAGACCGCCACGAGGTCGGCGTCCGGGGTCGCGGTCACGGAGACGGACAGCGTCGGCACCCCGTCGGTGCGGGTCAGGGACGTGGGGGCCGCGGCCACGAGGGTGACGTCGGCGACCTCGTCCAGGGTGCGCGGTTCGCCGTCGCCGGAGGGGGCGACGACGATCCCGCGCAGGCCCTCGAGGTCCTCGACGGCGGCGCCCGCCTGGACGGGATAGGTGGTCGCGCCCTCGGTGACCTGGCCGACGGGGAAGAGGCCGGCGTTCTCCTCGAGCGCGTCGGTGATGTCGGAGGTGGTCAGCCCGGCGGCGGTGAGCGCGGCCGGGTCCGGGACCACGGAGACGTTCTCGTCCGTGCCGCCCAGGACGTCGGCGCCACGGACGCCGTCGATCTTCTGCAGCCGCGGGGCCAGGACGTCCTCGGCGCGGCGGCGCAGGGTGTTGAGGTCCTCGTCCCCGGACAGGGCGAGGAAGACCACCGGGAAGTCGGAGACGGAGCCCGCGAAGGACGAGGTCTCCGCCTCCTCAGGCAGCTGGGGCCCCAGGTTGGCGACCACCCGGTCCACCTGGGACCGGGCCCGGTTCAGGTCCGTGCCGTAGGCGAACTCCAGCTGGACCGCGTTGAAGCCGGACTGCGACGTGGACCGCGAGGATTCGAGGCCCTCCACGGCCTGCAGGGCCGTCTCGAGGGGCTCACCCACCTGCGCGTCCACGACCTCGGGGGACGCCCCCGGGTAGAGCGTCGACACGGAGATGACGGGCAGCTCGAGCGGGGGGATCAGCTCCCGCTTGAGCTGCCCGGCGGAGAGGACGCCGAACACCGCGATGAACACGGTGACGAGCGCCACGAGCGCCCGTCGGCCGAGTGAGAACCGTGCGAGCGCTCCCATCGCGGCGTCAGGCCAGCTTCAGTGCGGCGTCCGTGACGGTGCGGACCTCGTCCAGCAGCGCCGGGTCGTCGTTGAGCGTGTGGCCCAGCGACGGGATGAGCTCCTTGAGCGTGCCGTCCCAGCCGGCCATCTTCGCGGGGAAGCAGCGCTCGAGCAGCTTCACCATGATGGGGGCCGCGGTGGAGGCGCCCGGCGAGGCGCCGAGCAGGCCGCCGAGCGAGCCGTCCGCGTGGGTGACGACCTCGGTGCCGAACTGCAGGACGCCGCCGAAGCGGCCCTTGCGCTTCATCACCTGCACGCGCTGGCCCGCGGTGATCAGCTCCCACTCGCCGCCGTCGGCCTCCGGGTAGAACTCGTGCAGCGCGTCGATCTTCTTGTCCCGGGACTTCAGCACCTCGGTCACGAGGTACTTGGTCAGGTCCATGTTGTCCTTGGCCACGTCCAGCATCGTGCTGAGGTTGTGCGGGCGCACGGACAGCGGCAGGTCCAGGTAGGAGCCGGTCTTGAGGAAGTTCGTGGAGAACCCGGCGTAGGGGCCGAACAGCAGGGACCGCTTGCCGTTGACGAAGCGGGTGTCCAGGTGGGGCACGGACATCGGCGGGGCGCCGACGGCGGCCTGGCCGTACACCTTGGCCATGTGCTGGTTGACCACGGACTCGTCCGTGCAGCGCAGGAACTGGCCGGAGACCGGGAAGCCGCCGAAGCCCTTGACCTCGGGGATGCCGGACTTCTGCAGCAGGGGCAGGGCGCCGCCGCCGGCACCGACGAAGACGAAGCGGGCGCGGTCCACGAGCTCGGAGCCGGCGGCCTTGTTCTTGACCTTGACCTCCCAGCGGCCGTCCGTGCCGCGGGTGAGGCCGGTGACCTTGTGACCGAAGCGCACCTCGGCGCCGGCGCCGGCCATGGCCGTGATGAGCTGGCGGGTGAGGGAGCCGAAGTCGACGTCGGTGCCGCCGGTGTTGCGGGACGCCGCCAGGCGCTGGCCCGACTCACGGCCCTCGATCAGCAGCGGGGCCCAGGCGCGGATCTGCTCCGGGTCCTCGCTGTGCTCCATGCCGGCGAACAGCGGCTGGGCGGACATGGCCTCGTAGCGGGTGCGGAGGTAGTCGGCGTGGTCGTCGCCCCACACGAAGGACATGTGCGGCAGCGGGTTGATGAAGGACTTGGGGTCCTTGAGCGTGCCGTCCGCCACCAGGGAGGACCAGAACTGGCGGGTGGTCCAGAACTGCTCGTTGATGCCCAGCGCCTTGGTGACGTCCACCCGGCCGTTCTTGTCCATGGGCGAGTAGTTCAGCTCGCACAGGGCGGCGTGGCCGGTGCCCGCGTTGTTCCACGGGTCGGAGGACTCCAGGCCGGCCTGGTCGAGGCTCTCGTACAGGGCGATGGACCAGGTGGGCTCGAGCTTCTGCAGCAGCACGCCCAGGGTGGCGCTCATGATGCCGCCGCCGATCAGGACGACGTCGTGGGTGGCGGTGGACGAGGTGGTGGGCACGGTCAACTCCTGAAGCAGAACGACGGCGGGTGGGCGCAGTGCGACCAGGCCGAGCAGTGGCGGTCGGGCCGGGCGCCGTGATCTCCCACTGTACTACCGGTGCGTTCAGCCTTCGGTCAGCCTGACGCGCGAGAAGGGCTCGTCCAGCTGCGGCGACGTCGGGTAGGAGGCCACGCGCGGGCCGGTGGCCAGGGCGGAGATCGGGTAGACCAGCGGCAGCGCCGGCAGGTCGAGGGCCATGGCCCGGACGACACGGCGGAACAGGCCGCAGCGCGCGTCGTCGTCGGTCTCGGCCGCCGCCGCGTCCACGTCCTCGACCACGCGCGGGTTGCGGTAGCCGGTCTCGGCGCGGCCCGAGCGCGCGAAGGGCTCGAGGAACGCGTGCGGGTCGCGGTAGTCGCCGGTGCGGCCCATCAGGTGCAGGGCTCGGGTGGGCCGGGAGACGACGGCGTGCAGGTAGTCCTGGTCCTCCGGCACGGGCACGGGCACGATGTGCATCCCCACCGCGCCGAGGTCGTGCGCGACCATCGCGTAGACCCGCTCCGGCTCGGGCAGGGCGGGGCGGGCCGTGCCGACCGGGTAGAGGAACTCCAACGGCTCCCCGTCGTATCCCGCCAGGCCGAGGAACTCGCGGGCCCGGCCCGGGTTGACGTCGTAGCGCCGCGCCTCCTCGTCGCCGACGCCGAGGGACGGGGGGACGAGGTCGTGGGCCAGGCGGGTGCCCTCGAGGAAGACGTCGCTGCCGGCGATGCGCGGGCGGTCCACCGCGTACGCGATCGCCTGGCGCAGGTACTGCGCGCGCACGAGCGGATGGTCCAGGTTCATGCCCACGTAGAGCACGCCCAGGGGGTCCCGGGGCAGCACCTGGGTGCCGGCCTCGACGAGGGGGCGCAGCTGGCCGGGGGCGACGACGTCGATCACGTCCGCCGTGCCGCGCCGCAGCTCCCGCAGGCGCACGGAGGCCCGACCCCACGCCTGCACGGCCACCGGGTACGCCGCCGGGTCGGAACCGCGATGGCGGTCGCTGGGGACCAGGAACGTCGCGCCCGAGGCACCCGGGTGGGCGCGTGTGAGCTCGGCGGTCTCCGCGGCGTCGGCCCAGCGGTAGGGGCCGGTGCCGGCGGGGGTGGTGACCTCGGAGCCGTCCACGTCGACCGTGCGGTCCCACGAGGCCGGCGAGGAGATCGCGAAGGCCGGCGAGGCCAGCGCGGCCGCGAGGTGACGGCGGGGGGAGTGCAGGCGCAGCCGCACCTCGAGCTCTCCGTGCGCCTCGACGCCGGCGAAGGCGGAGTCCGCGTCCCCGGCGTATCCGCCGAAGGCCGAGACGAACGAGGAGGGCGGGGTGACGGTCCCGTCCACGGGCGCAGGGGCGGCGGCCCACCGCTCGATGTTCGCGACCACGGCGGCGGCGTCGCACGGCTCGCCGTCGTCGAACACCACCCCGGAGACCAGGTGGAACGTGTGGAGGCGGCCGCCGTCGGACTCCTCGTGCCGCTCGGCGAGGCGGGGCGTGGGGGCGCCGGTGTCCGGGTCCACGCCGAGCAGCGTCTCGAAGACCTGGCGGATCAGACGGAAGGACTCGACGTCCAGTGCGCGGGCCGGATCCCGCGTCAGCGCCCGCGCCGGGGCGCCGACCACGAGCAGCCGACCCGGTCCCGAGGAGGTCGGGGCGGCGGTGGACGGCGCCGCGGGCGACGTCGTGCAGCCGACCGCGCCCAGGCCGAGCAGGCCCAGGCCCCCGCCGAGGAAGGCGCGGCGAGTGGGCTGCATGGCGGCCTCCTCTGGCAGGTGACGTCGGGATCGGGCGGGCCCGGGGAGTGCGGGCGGGGGGACTCGAACCCCCACGTCCAGGACACTGGAACCTAAATCCAGCGCGTCTACCAGTTCCGCCACGCCCGCGCACACCCCGCGCACGGGGCGAGGCCCGATCCTACCGTGTGGTGCCCGGGCGCTGCGGGCGCGGATCAGGCCTCGTCGAGGCCGAGGGTGCGGCGCAGTCGGGCCACGTGGCCGGTCGCCTTCACGTTGTACTGCGCGTGGGTGACCTTCCCGTCCGGGCCGACGACGATCGTGGAGCGGATCAGGCCCTCGGAGGTCCGCCCGTAGTTCTTCTTCTCGCCCCAGGCGCCGTAGGCCTCGGCCACCGCGTGGTCCTCATCCGAGAGCAGGGGGAACGTCAGGCCCTCCTGCTCGGCGAACCGGATGATCTTGCCGATCGGGTCGGGGGAGATCCCCAGGACGACGTAGCCGGCCGCGGTGAGGGAGGCGAGGCTGTCCCGGAAGTCGCAGGCCTCCGTGGTGCAGCCGGGCGTGGACGCGGCCGGGTAGAAGTAGACGATCGTGTGCTTGCCCGCGCTGTCGCGCAGCGAGACGGGCCGGCCCTCCTGGTCCTGGAGGGTGAACGCAGGTGCCGTGTCGCCGGGCTGGAGGCGGTGCTGGGTCGTGTCGGTCATGGGCCCAAGCCTACGGTGGGGCCTGCCGGGGAGCGGGGACGACGAAGGCCCCGTCTCCGTGGAGACGGGGCCTTCGCTTCGTGTGGTGCACCCCCCGGGACTCGAACCCGGAACCTGCTGATTAAGAGTCAGATGCTCTACCGGTTGAGCTAGAGGTGCAGGTGCCGCACCGCCTCTCGGATCTCTCCGGTGCGCCGTGCAACGAGGTGAAACCCTACCAGGGGTTTCAGATGCCGTGCAAATCGGGGGGCGTGACGTCCGTCGTGTCCGGCTCCGGGGCCGCGTAGAGGCGGTCCAGTTCGTCCATGAAGGCGGTCATGAAGGCGTGGAAGTCGGTGGCGTCCTCGGCCTGGTCGAGCTCCGCGGTGCCGTCCTCCGTGAGGTCACCCACCGGGACGCGCGTGTGCTCCGGGACGTCGAACCACGTGCGGAAGCCCGTGACGGTCTCCACCTGATAGCCGCTGCCCGTGTCCGCCACGGTGGCCACGTTGGCCAGGCCCACCCCGACGACGTCGGCGCGGTCTGCGGAGGCCTCGGTCACCGGGCCGTGCGGGTCGTCCTCGGCCACGCCCGGGGTGCGGCGGTCGTGGTCGTCCGGGGTGGAGGTGGGGTCGAACGGGCACAGCAGCATCTCGAGCGGCTGGTGGCGGTACCCGATGACGAGGGGGGAGGAGGAGCCCGAGGGCTGGCCGTAGACGACGTTGTAGTCGCCATGGTTGAACACGCGCGCATCGAAGACGCGGCGCAGCCGTCTGTGCAGGGTGGGCGTGTCCATGACCCCAACGTACGCGGACCCGTCCGCACGTGTCATGCCGCCGCGCCCGTCACACGGGGACGTCGCTCCGGCCCTCTCGCGCCGTGCTCACTAGACTCCGCGGCATGGACTCCGCCGCGTCGACTCCCAGCACCCCGTCCGCCGCCCCCGACATGAAGCCGCGCTCGCGCGACGTCACCGACGGCATGGAGCGCACCGCCGCCCGCGGCATGCTCCGCGCGGTCGGCATGGGGGACGAGGACTTCGGCAAGCCGCAGATCGGCATCGCCTCGTCCTGGAACGAGATCACGCCCTGCAACCTCTCCCTGGACCGCCTCGCCCAGGCCTCGAAGGACGGCGTCCACGCCGCCGGCGGATATCCGCTGGAGTTCGGCACGGTCTCCGTCTCGGACGGCATCTCCATGGGCCACGAGGGCATGCACTTCTCCCTCGTCTCCCGCGAGGTGATCGCCGACTCGGTGGAGACCGTGATGATGGCCGAGCGCCTGGACGGCTCCGTCCTGCTCGCCGGCTGCGACAAGTCGCTGCCGGGCATGCTCATGGCCGCCGCCCGCCTGGACCTGGCCTCCGTGTTCGTCTACGCCGGCTCGATCATGCCGGGCGTCGCCCGCCTGACCGACGGCACCGAGAGGCAGGTGACCATCATCGACGCCTTCGAGGCGGTCGGCGCCTGTGCCCGCGGCCTCATGTCCGAGGAGGACCTGCTCCGCATCGAGAAGTCCATCGCCCCGGGCGAGGGCGCCTGCGGCGGCATGTACACCGCCAACACCATGGCCTCCATCGGCGAGGCCCTCGGCATGTCCCTGCCCGGTTCCGCCGCCGCCCCCTCCGCGGACCGTCGCCGTGACGCCTTCGCGCGCCGCTCCGGCGAGGCCGTGGTGAACATGCTCCGCCAGGGCATCACGGCCCGGGACATCATGACCAAGCCCGCGTTCGAGAACGCGATCGCCGTGACCATGGCCTTCGGCGGCTCCACCAACGCCGTGCTGCACCTGCTCGCCATCGCCCGGGAGGCGGGCGTCGACCTGCAGCTGTCCGACTTCAACCGCGTCGCCGACCGCACCCCGCACATCGCCGACCTCAAGCCGTTCGGCCAGTACGTCATGACGGACGTGGACCGCATCGGCGGCGTCCCCGTGGTCATGAAGGCCCTGCTGGACGAGGGCCTGCTGCACGGTGACACCCTCACCGTCACCGGCAAGACCCTCGCCGAGAACCTGGCCGCGCTCGATCCGGACCCGGTGGACGGCAGGGTCATCCGCACCATGGACGACGCGCTGCACCCCAACGGCGGCATCGCGATCCTCCACGGCTCGCTGGCCCCGGAGGGCGCCGTCGTGAAGTCCGCCGGCTTCGATGCGGACGTCTTCGAGGGCACCGCGCGCGTCTTCGACCGTGAGCGCGCCGCCATGGACGCCCTCGAGGACGGGACCATCGCCGCCGGCGACGTCGTGGTCATCCGCTATGAGGGCCCGAAGGGCGGCCCGGGCATGCGCGAGATGCTCGCGATCACCGGCGCCATCAAGGGCGCGGGTCTGGGCAAGGACGTCCTGCTGATCACCGACGGGCGCTTCTCCGGCGGCACCACCGGCCTATGCATCGGCCACATCGCCCCCGAGGCCGCCGAGGGAGGGCCGATCGGCCTGGTGCAGGACGGCGACCGCATCCGCGTGGACATCGCCGGACGCACCATGGACCTGCTCGTGGACGAGGCCGAGCTCGCCGCCCGCCGCGAGTCCTGGAAGCCGGTGGCGCCGAAGTTCACCACGGGCGTGCTGGGCAAGTACGCCAAGCTGGTGCACTCCGCCGCCGAGGGCGCCTACCTGGGCTGAGGCCTGGTCGGCCCGCACGCCGCGTCCAGCAGGGGATGAGCATGCATGAGCTCGCCGCCCGGGCCGGGGGACCCGCGCCCCGTCCCGGGCGGGAGGCGCGCTGATGGAGGTCGTCATCCCGCCCGACGCCGCCGCCGACGAGGAGGCGCTGCGCGAGGCCGGCGGCGTGGACGTGCAGCTGCACCCGCCTGTGACCGTCCTCGTGGACGAGGCCGCCGCCGGGCGACTCGAACTCGCGGGGGAGTACCGCCACATGGGGGAGGCCAAGCCGTCCTGGCAGGGCCTCTGAGCGCCCCTCGTCCATCGACCCGTCCACCCCGGAAGGTGCATCCGTGCCCGCCTCGGTCCCTCACGGGCCGCGCGCCGAGCAGGCGTCGTCGGCCGTCGCATCCCCGTCGGTGCTGCGCGCGGACCGCGTCCATGACGGCGAGCGCCTCGGCGGCCCCGGCTGGATCGCCCTGGCCGAGGGCCGCGTGGTGGCTGTCGGGACCGGCGACCCGCCGCGCACCCGCGGCCCCGTCCACGACCTCGGCGACGGCCTCCTCGCTCCCGGCTGCGTGGACGTGCACTGCCACGGCGGCGGCGGACACGCCTTCGAGTCCGGCGCGGCCGCGGCACGCGCGGCGGCCGCGGCCCACGCCCGTGCGGGCACGACCACGGTGGTGGCCTCCCTCGTCACGGACCACGTCGACGCGCTCGCGGCGCAGCTGACGGCCCTGACGCCCCTGTGCGCGGAGGGGGTGCTGGCCGGCGTGCACCTCGAGGGCCCTTGGCTCTCGCCCCGGCACCGCGGCGCGCACCGGGCCGCGTCCCTGCGCGCCCCGGCCCCCGACGACGTCGCGCGCCTCGTCGAGGTCGGCGCGGGTCACCTGGCGATGGTGACGCTGGCCCCCGAGCTGCCGGGCGCCCTCGACGCGGTGCGGACGCTGCGGGCGGCGGGCGTCCTCGTCGCGATCGGCCACACCGACGCGTCCTACGAGGTCACGCGCGCGGCGATCGAGGCGGGCGCGCGGATGGCCACCCACCTGCACAACGCGTGCCGGCCCGCCCACCACCGCGAGCCCGGGCCGGCCGTCGCCCTGCTGGAGGACCCCCGCGTGGGGATCGAGACCATCGTGGACGGCGTCCACCTGCATCCGGCCACGGTGCGGCGGGTCGCCCGGGAGGCCGGGGAGCGGTGGATCCTCGTCTCGGACGCGATGGCCGCCGCCGGCTGCGGCGACGGCGACTTCTCCCTCGGACCCCTGCGGGTCCGGGTCCACGACGGCGTCGCGCGGGTGGTCGGCGCGGATGGCGCAGCCGGGGCCATCGCCGGGTCCACGGCCACGGTCGCCGGCTCGGTGCGCTCCGCCGTCGCCGCCGGGGTCGACCTCGACGCCGCGCTGCGGGCGGCGACGGCCGCGCCCGCGGACGCCCTGGGGCTCCCCGACGTCGGCCGGCTCCGAGTCGGGAGCCGAGCGGACGCCGTCGTCTTCGGCCCGGAGCTCGAGGTGCGCGGGGTGCTCCGTCACGGAACGTGGGTGAAGGCGGCCGCCCCCGCGGCGGCTGACTAGGGTGGGCTCAGGCCCGGGATCCGACCCCGACCGCCCGGTCGTCTCACGATGTGACGCTTTATCTCACACTGCGAGACAGGCGGGTGGTCGATGGCGGACGGGGCGCACGGCTGTCGATACTGAGACCACCCCCGAAGGACCCGGCGGCCCGTGTCCCCACCTCAGACTCCGCCACGCCGGCCCGATCCGTCATCGACGCGGCCACGGTCCCCGACGCCCGACGGATCCGAACGACGACCGTCCGACGCCCCCGCGACGGACACGCAGCGACGAACGCAGTGAGGTGACCCCATGAGCACGACCCCCCGCGACGCCCGCGCGGCGGTCCCGCAGGTCCCGACGCCGGCCTCCCGCCCGACGGAGACCGCCCGGGTCCAGGAGCGCCGTCCGGCCCTCCGGCCCGAGATCGTCGAGCCGCGGGTGCCCGGCGAGGGCTCCCGCGTCGAGCCGACCCGGATGACCGGTTCCGAGGGCATCATCCGCTCCCTGGAGGAGCTGGGGGTCACGGACGTGTTCGGGCTGCCCGGCGGCGCCATCCTGCCGACCTACGACCCGCTCATGGACTCCGATCGGATCCGCCACATCCTGGTGCGCCACGAGCAGGGTGCCGGTCACGCGGCGCAGGGCTACCACCTGGCCACCGGCAAGGTCGGCGTGGCCATCGCCACCTCCGGTCCCGGCGCCACCAACCTGGTGACCGCCATCGCGGACGCCCACATGGACTCCCAGGCGGTCGTGTTCATCACCGGCCAGGTCTCCTCCGCCGCGATCGGCACGGACGCCTTCCAGGAGGCGGACATCGTGGGCATCACGATGCCCATCACCAAGCACTCCCGGCTCGTGACCCGGCCCGAGGACGTCCCCCAGGCCCTCGCCGAGGCGTTCCACATCGCCGCCACGGGCCGGCCCGGGCCCGTGCTCGTGGACGTCACCAAGGACGCCCAGCAGGGCGAGTTCGAGTTCGCGTGGCCGCCCCGGATCGACCTGCCCGGCTACCGCCCCGTCCTGCGCGGCCACCCCCGGCAGATCCGCGAGGCCGCCCGGCTGATCCGCGAGGCCCGGCGCCCCGTGCTGTACGTGGGCGGCGGCGTGGCCCGCGGCGAGGCCCACGAGGAGCTGCGCGCCCTCGCCGAGCTCACGGGCGCCCCGGTGGTCACCACCCTCACCGCCCGCGGCGTCTTCCCCGACTCGCACCCCCAGCACCTGGGCATGCCGGGCATGCACGGCGGCGTCCCCGCCGTGGCCGCGCTCCAGCAGGCCGACCTGCTGATCACGCTCGGCGCCCGCTTCGACGACCGCGTGACCGGTCACCTGCCCTCGTTCGCCCCCGGCGCCCGCGTGATCCACGCGGACATCGACCCGGCCGAGATCTCCAAGAACCGCACCGCGGACGTGCCGATCGTCGGCCACGTCAAGGAGATCATCCCGGACCTGGTGGCCGAGCTCGCGACGGACACCGAGGCGCTGCCCGACCTCGCCGACTGGTGGGCGGTGCTGCGGCGCCTGCAGGACACCTACCCGATGGGCTGGACCGAGACCGAGGACGGCCTCCTCGCGCCCCAGGAGGTGATCTCGCGCCTGTCGGCCCTGTCCGGCCCCGAGGCCACCTACGTGGCCGGCGTCGGCCAGCACCAGATGTGGGCCAGCCAGTTCGTCGCCTACGAGCGGCCGCGCCAGTGGCTCAACTCGGCCGGCCTCGGGACGATGGGCTTCGCCGTCCCCGCCGCGATGGGGGCGCAGGTGGGCGAACCCGACCGCGTGGTCTGGGCCATCGACGGCGACGGCTGCTTCCAGATGACCAACCAGGAGCTCGCCACGTGCGTGATCAACCGCATCCCCATCAAGATCGCGGTGATCAACAACTCCTCGCTGGGCATGGTGCGCCAGTGGCAGACCCTCTTCTACGACGGGCGCTACTCGAACACGGACCTGAACACGGGCCACGACACCGCCCGGGTGCCGGACTTCGTCAAGCTCGCCGACGCCTACGGCGCCGCGGGCCTGCGCTGCGACCGCCGGGAGGACCTGGACGACACCATCCGCCAGGCCCTCGCCATCGACGACCGGCCCGTGATCGTGGACTTCGTGGTCTCCCGCGACGCCATGGTCTGGCCGATGGTCCCCGCGGGGGTCAGCAACGACGCGATCCAGGTGGCCCGGGGCATGACGCCCGACTGGGACCAGGAAGACTGAGGAGGGCAACCGATGGAACGCCACACCCTGTCCGTGCTCGTCGAGGACGTGCCCGGCACCCTGACCCGCGTGGCCGGCCTCTTCGCCCGGCGCGCGTTCAACATCCACTCGCTGGCCGTGGGCGTCACGGAGGTCGAGGGCCTGTCCCGGATCACCGTGGTCGTCGACGCCGACACGGACCTGCTCGAGCAGGTCACCAAGCAGCTGAACAAGCTGATCAACGTGATCAAGGTCGTCGAGCTCACGCCCGACTCCTCCGTTCAGCGCGACCACCTGCTCGTGAAGGTGCGCGCCGATGCCGCCACCCGCGGCCAGGTCGTCCAGGCGGCCGACCTGTTCCGCGCCCACGTCGTCGACGTGGCCCCGGAGTCCCTGACCCTCGAGGCCACCGGCACCCGTGACAAGCTCGAGGCCTTCCTCGAGATGATGGAGCCCTACGGCGTGCGTGAGCTCGTCCGCTCGGGCACCCTCGCCCTCGCCCGGGGGCCGCGGTCCATGACCGACCGCGCCCTGGCCCGCTGACCGTCCCGATCCACCCATCCCGTGAGGAGAACAGCATGACCGTGAAGAAGTTCTACGACGACGACGCCGACCTGTCGATCATCCAGGGCCGCACCGTGGCCGTCATCGGCTACGGCTCCCAGGGCCACGCCCACGCCCTGTCCCTGCGCGACTCCGGCGTGGACGTGCGCATCGGCCTCGCCGAGGGCTCCAGGTCCCGCGCCAAGGCCGAGGCCGAGGGCCTGCGCGTCGTCGACGTCGCCACCGCCGCCGCCGAGGCCGACCTGATCATGATCCTCACCCCGGACCAGGTCCAGGCCGACGTGTACGACCAGCACATCGCCGGCAACCTGCAGGAGGGTGACGCCCTGTTCTTCGCGCACGGCTTCAACGTGCGCTTCGGCTACATCCAGGCCCCCGAGGGCGTCGACGTCGCCCTGGTCGCCCCCAAGGGCCCGGGCCACGTGGTGCGCCGCGAGTTCGAGGCCGGCCGCGGCGTGCCCGCGCTGATCGCCGTCGAGAAGGACGCCTCCGGCCAGGCCCACGCCCTCGCCCTGTCCTACGCCAAGGCCGTGGGCGGCACCCGCGCCGGCGTCATCGAGACGACCTTCACCGAGGAGACCGAGACCGACCTGTTCGGCGAGCAGGCCGTGCTCTGCGGCGGCGCCTCCCAGCTCGTGCAGTACGGCTTCGAGACCCTCACCGAGGCCGGCTACCAGCCCGAGATCGCCTACTTCGAGGTGCTGCACGAGCTGAAGCTCATCGTCGACCTCATGGTCGAGGGCGGCATCGCCAAGCAGCGCTGGTCCATCTCCGACACCGCGGAGTACGGCGACTACGTCTCCGGCCCCCGCGTCATCACCCCCGACGTGAAGGAGAACATGAAGGCGGTTCTCGCCGACATCCAGTCCGGCGCCTTCGCGCAGCGCTTCATGGACGACCAGAAGGCCGGTGCGCCCGAGTTCAAGGAGCTCCGCGCCCGGGGCGAGGCCCACCCGATCGAGAAGACCGGCCGCGGGCTGCGCCAGATGTTCTCCTGGCTCAAGGACGCGGACGACGACTACACCGAGGGCACTGCGGCCCGCTGAGCCGCCCGAGCCCCGACGCCGGCCCCGGGCATCGCGCTCCGGGGCCGGCGTCGCATTCCGGCCACGGCCCGGTCACGCGTCTAGGCTCGGACCGGAGCGCGGGCTGGCCCGCCTTCCATCCCACCGCACCACACCTCCAGGAGCACCCGTGAGCGCAGCCCAGCCCGTCGTCCTGATCGCCGAGGAACTCTCGCCCGCCACCGTCGAGGCCCTCGGCCCCGACTTCGAGATCCGCCGCACGGACGGCGCCGACCGCGCCCGCCTCCTCGAGGACCTGCGCGACGTCGACGCGGTGCTGATCCGCTCGGCCACTCAGATGGACGCCGAGGCGATCGCCGCCGCGCCGCAGCTGAAGGTCATCGCGCGCGCCGGCGTCGGACTGGACAACGTGGACGTGCCCGCCGCCACCGAGGCCGGCGTCATGGTCGTCAACGCGCCGACGTCGAACATCATCTCCGCCGCCGAGCTCACCTGCGGCCACATCCTGGCCGCCGCCCGCAACATCGCGGCCGCCCACGGCTCGCTGAAGGCGGGGGAGTGGAAGCGTTCGAAGTACACGGGCGTCGAGCTGTACGGCAAGCGGCTGGGCGTGATCGGCCTGGGCCGCATCGGCGCGCTCGTGGCCGAGCGCATGAAGGCGTTCGGCATGGAGATCCTCGCCTACGACCCCTACGTGACCACCGCCCGCGCGCAGCAGCTCGGCGCGAGCCTCGTCGAGCTGGACGAGCTGCTCGAGCGCGCCGACGTGGTCACGATCCACATGCCCAAGACCCCCGAGACGGTCGGCATGATCGGCGATGAGCAGTTCGCCCGCATGAAGGACACCGCGATCATCGTGAACGTGGCCCGCGGCGGCCTCGTGGACGAGGACGCCCTCGCCCGCGCGCTCGAGGCCGGGACCATCGGGGGTGCCGGCATCGACGTCTTCAGCTCCGAGCCGGCCACGGACCTGGCGTTCTTCGCCCACGACTCCGCCGTCGTCACCCCCCACCTGGGCGCCTCGACCGCCGAGGCCCAGGAGAAGGCGGGCGTCGCCGTCGCCGGCTCCGTGCGCCTGGCCCTCTCTGGCGAGCTGGTGCCGGACGCCGTGAACGTGGCCGGCGGCGCGATCCACGAGGACGTGCGCCCCGGCCTGCCGCTGGCCGAGAAGCTGGGCCGCGTGCTCACCGCGCTGGTGGGCGAGCAGTCCATCACGGCTGTCGAGGTGGAGATCGCCGGTGAGATCGCCGAGCACGACGTCTCCGCGATGCGCCTGGCCGCCCTGAAGGGCGTGTTCACGGACATCGTCTCGGACCAGGTCTCCTACGTGAACGCCCCCGTGCTGGCCGAGCAGCGCGGCGTCGAGTGCCGCCTCACCACCACCGCGGTGTCCGAGTCCTACCGCAACACCGTCACGGTGCGCGCCGCGACCGCGCAGGGCTCCCAGACGGCCGTCACCGGCACGCTCACCGGCCCGCGCCAGGTGCAGAAGCTCGTGGGCGTGGACCGGCACGAGCTCGAGGTGCCGCTGGCCGACCACCTGCTCGTGTTCGCCTACCAGGACCGCCCGGGCGTCATCGGCGTCCTGGGCCAGGCCCTCGGGGTGCAGGGCGTGAACATCGCCGGCATGGACGTCTCGCGCGACGACGAGGGCGCCGCCCTGGCCGTGCTGACCCTGGACGGGGCGCTGTCCGGGGACACCGCGGCCACGCTGGCCGCGGCCATCGGCGCCGCCCGTGCGGCCGAGGTGGACCTCTCCGTCTGACCCGTCGACGCCCGGGCGGGCAACGCGGGGCCGGCGCGCGTCGCCCTGTGTTGAGATGGTGTCCATGTCGCGTCCACCCGAGCCCCGCCCCGCACCCGCCCCGACCGCGCGCGCCGCAGCGGCCCGCCCCGCCACGCCTCCGGGCGTGCAGGGCCGCTGGGCCCGGCGCGCGGCGGGCGGGCTGATCGGCGTCAGCGTCCTGCTCGCCGCCTGGTCGTTCGCCCTCCCCTTCGTGTTCGGGCTGGGCCCGCGGCAGGTGCCGTGGTGGCGCGAGGTCTTCGACGTGAACCACGAGGCCAACCTCACGGCGTGGTGGAGCTCGGGCCTGCTCCTGCTGGGGGCCGCGGGCTTCACCACGGTGGGTCTCGTGCGTCGCGCGCTGGGGGCGGATCGGCGGCGGAGCCTGCTCGCGTGGCTGACCCCCGCGGCCCTGCTGGCGGCCATGAGCCTGGACGAATCGACGCAGATCCACGAGCAGGCCGGCCAGCTGTGGGAGGCCCTGCCGTTCGCGGGGGAGAACCCGCTGCCCGCGTTCCAGTGGCTGATCCTCGGCGCGCCGGCCGCGATCGTCGTCCTCGGGCTGCTCGCGCTGTGCACCGTCGCCCTGCCCCGCCGGACCCGAGCGCTGACGGTGGCGGGCGGCGCGGTGTTCTTCTTCGGCGCGATCGTCCTCGAGGCGGTGCCGCTCGTCTTCGGGATCGGGCGCAGCACCCTGGCCTACCACGTGGCGACGCACGCGGAGGAGCTGACCGAGATGATCGGGGCGTCCGTGCTCGTGGTGGCCCCGTGGGCCCACCTCCACCTGCGGCCTGCGCCGGGCCATCTGCAGGTGACCGCCGACGGCGTCCCGGACGTCGGCGCGGACGACGTCGTCCTCGGCGCGGGCCCCGGCCCCGCCGGTAGACTCGACGACTGTGACTGACGCCCGCGCCCCGTACTACCTGACCACGGCCATCTCCTACCCGAACGGCGAGCCGCACATCGGCCACGCCTACGAGTACATCGCCTCGGACGCGATGGCCCGCTTCCAGCGGCTCGACGGGCGGGACGTGCGCTTTTTGACCGGCACGGACGAGCACGGCCAGAAGATGGAGCAGACGGCGCAGCAGCAGGGCGTGAGCGCCCTCGAGCTGGCCACGCGCAACGCCGCCGTCTTCAGGGAGATGGACGACGACGTCCTGGACATCTCCTACGACCGCTTCATCCGCACCACGGACACGGACCACGCCGAGGCCGTCCGCGAGATCTGGCGGCGGATGGAGGCCAACGGGGACATCTACCTCGGCTCCTACGCCGGCTGGTACTCCGTGCGGGACGAACGCTACTTCGGCGAGGACGAGACCGAGGTGGGTCAGGACGGGGTGCGCCGCGCCGTCGAGACCGGCACCGAGGTGACGTGGACGGAGGAGGAGTCCTACTTCTTCCGCCTGTCCAAGTACCAGCAGCCGCTGCTGGACCACTACCGCGAGCACCCGGACTTCGCCGCCCCCCGGTACCGCTTCAACGAGGTCATCCGCTTCGTGGAGGCCGGGCTCGAGGACCTGTCCATCTCCCGGACCTCCTTCCAGTGGGGCATCGACCTGCCGGCGCCCGCGGACCCCGACGCCGCCGACGCCGACCGGCGCGCCGACCACGTCACCTACGTCTGGGTCGACGCGTTGACGAACTACCTCACCGGCGCGGGCTGGCCCGCCGAGGACCCGGAGGCGTTCGCGCGCTACTGGCCGGCGGACCTGCACGTGATCGGCAAGGACATCTCCCGGTTCCACTGCATCTTCTGGCCCGCGTTCCTCATGTCGGCCGGCCTCGAGCTGCCGCGCCGCGTCATGATCCACGGCTTCCTGAACAACAACGGGGCCAAGATGTCCAAGTCCCTGGGCAACGTGGTGCACCCGCGGGAATGGGTGGCCCGGTACGGCCTGGACGCCATCCGCTTCTTCCTGCTGCGCGAGTTCCCGTTCGGCGCGGACGGCTCCTACAGCCACGAGGCCGTGGTGAGCCGCAAGAACGCGGACCTGGCCAACAACCTCGGCAACCTCGCCCAGCGCTCGCTGTCCATGGTGGCCAAGAACTGCGGTGCCGCCGTGCCCGAGCCGGGCGAGCTCACCGACGCGGACCGCGCCGTCCTGGCCCAGGTCGACGCCCTGCTGGAGCGCTCCCGGTCCGCGTACGCGGTGCAGGACTTCCACGACGCGCTCGAGGAGACCTGGCGCGTGCTCGGCGAGGTCAACGCCTACTTCGCGGACCAGGCCCCGTGGGTGCTGCGCAAGACGGACGAGCCGCGCATGCGCACGGTGCTGTACGTGACGCTGCAGGCCGTGCGCCGGGTGGCCCTGCTCGCGCAGCCGGTGATGCCCGACTCGGCATCGCGGCTGCTGGACCTGCTTGGCGTCCCCGCCGAGGGCGACGCCGGCCGCACCGGCGCGTCCGGCACCGGCCCGCGGTCCTTCGCCGCGTTCCACGAAGACCTGGTCCCCGGCACCCCGCTGCCCGCCCCGCAGCCGGTCTTCCCGCGGCACGAGGAGCCCGCCGAGGACTGAGCCCGTCCGGAGGGTGAGACCGGGTGTCACACGATGTGGTCCTCACGCGGGCCGCGCGTAGCCTGAGGGCCATGACCGAGACCACACGCAGCTCCGCAGACCCTTTGGACATCGCCGTCATCGGCGGCGACGGCATCGGCCCCGAGGTCACCGACCAGGCCGCCGCCGTCCTGCAGGCGGCGCTGCGTGCCGAGGGGCGTCCGGAGGCCCGGCTCACCCCGTATCCGCTGGGTGCGGAGCACTGGCTCGAGACCGGCGAGGCGCTCACGGACGAGGTCCTTCAGTCCCTGCGCAGCCACGACGCGATCCTGTTCGGGGCCGTGGGTGCCGCGCCCGGGGACGAGCGCATCCCGTCCGGGCTGATCGAGCGCGGCATGCTGCTCAAGCTGCGCTTCGCGCTGGACCACGGCGTGAACCTGCGCCCGGCCACCCTGCTGCCCGGCGCCGTCAGCCCCCTGGCCGCGCCCGGCGAGATCGACTTCACCGTGGTGCGCGAGGGCACGGAGGGGCCGTACGTGGGCAACGGCGGTGCGATCCGCGTGGACACCCCGCACGAGATCGCCACGGAGGTCTCCGTGAACACGGCGTTCGGCGTGCGCCGCGTCGTCGAGGACGCCTTCCGTCGCGCCGACGCGGGCGAGCGCAAGCGCCTCACGCTCGTGCACAAGCACAACGTGCTGGTCCACGCCGGCCACCTGTGGCGCCGCACCGTGGAGTCCGTGGCGGCCGACTTCCCCGCGGTCACCTGGGACTACATGCATGTCGACGCCGCCATGATCTTCCTGGCGACGGACCCGGCCCGCTTCGACGTGATCGTGACGGACAACCTGTTCGGGGACATCATCACGGACCTCGCCGCCGCCGTGACCGGCGGCATCGGGCTCGCCGCCTCCGGCAACATCAACGTCGAGGGCACGGCGCCGTCGATGTTCGAGCCGGTCCACGGCTCCGCCCCGGACATCGCGGGCCAGGGGGTCGCCGACCCCGTGGCCGCCATCCTCTCCGCCGCCCTGCTGCTCGAGCACGTGGGCGAGGCCGGCGCGGCGTCGCGCGTGCGCACCGCCGTGTGGGCGCACCTGAAGGACCGGGTGGACGGCGCGCGGGGCACCACCGCCGAGGTGGGCGCCGACGTCGTCGCGCGGGTCTGACGCGCGGGCCCGGCGCGTCGGCGCCGGGTCTAGGATGGGGCGACGGCCTGTGGCGTGTGCCACGCCCGGCGTTGTGGCCCCCACGCGCCGTGCCCGGCACCGGAGCCGTCCCCATCCGCCACCCGTCACGAGGAGTGATCCCACCGTGTCCGAGACCGTGTTCACGCGGCAACCGCATCTGTCCCCGATGTCCGATCAGCAGCGCGTCGAGATCCTCCAGGACCCCGGTTTCGGCAACGTCTTCACGGACCACATGGTCTCGATCGACTGGACCTGGGACGAGGACGGCGGCGCGTGGCATGACGCCCGCGTGGAGCCCTACGGACCGCTGTCCCTGGAGCCCTCGGCCGCGGTGCTGCACTACGGCCAGGAGATCTTCGAGGGCCTGAAGGCCTACCGGCACGAGGACGGCTCGGTGTGGACGTTCCGCCCCGAGGCCAACGCGGCCCGCCTGAACCGCTCCGCCCGCCGCCTGGCCCTGCCGGAGCTGCCCGAGGAGCTGTTCCTCGGCTCGCTGCGGGCCCAGCTCGAGGCGGACCGGGCCTGGGTGCCCACCGGCCCGGGCCAGTCCCTCTACCTGCGCCCCTTCATGTTCGCCTCCGAGGCGTTCCTCGGCGTCCGCCCGGCCCGGCAGGTGCGGTACATGGTGATCGCCTCCCCGGCCGGCAACTACTTCGGCGGCGAGCTCAAGCCGGTGACCATCTGGGTCTCGCGCGACTACACCCGCGCCGGCAAGGGCGGCATGGGCGCGGCCAAGACCGGCGGCAACTACGCCGCCTCGCTGCTGCCCCAGCTGCAGGCCGCGGCCAAGGGCGCCGACCAGGTCGTGTTCCTCGACCAGTACAACGACGACGCGATCGAGGAGCTCGGCGGCATGAACGTGTTCTTCGTGCACGCCGACGGCCGGCTCGTCACCCCGGCGCTCACCGGCACGATCCTCGAGGGCGTCACCCGCTCCTCGATCCTCCAGCTCGGCCGGGACATGGGCCTGACCGTCGAGGAGCGTCGCGTCACCCTCGCCGAGTGGGCCGAGGGCGTCCGCTCGGGCGAGATCACCGAGGTCTTCGCGTGCGGCACCGCCGCCGTCGTGACCCCGATCGGCCGTCTGCTCGACGGCGACGACGTGATCGAGTCCGCCGGCGGGACCGACGTGACCCTGAAGATCCGCGCCGAGCTCGAGGGCATCCAGACCGGGCGCGTCGAGGACCGCCACGGCTGGCTGCACCGCCTCGTCTGACCCCACCCCACGGACGGAGACCCCCGTGAGCTCGCACCGCTCCTCCGCGCCCGCCGAGGGCGCCCCACATCCGGCTCCGACGCCGGATGACCTCCCGCCCACCGAGGCCGCCGACCGGCCCCGCTGGACGCCCGTGAAGATCGCCGTCTGGGTGGCCGTCGCCCTGCTCGGCGGCGTCGCCTGGACCATGCTCGCCCTGCACCGCGGTGAGACGATCAACGCGATCTGGTTCGTGTTCGCCGCCGTGGCGACGTTCGCGATCGGCTACCGCTTCTACTCGAAGTACGTCGAGCGCATGATCGTCCACCCGGACGACACCCGCGCCACCCCGGCCGAGTACCGGGCCGACGGCCGGGACTACGTGGCCACCGACCGCCGCGTGCTCTACGGCCACCACTTCGCGGCCATCGCCGGCGCCGGTCCGCTCGTGGGCCCCGTGCTCGCCGCGCAGATGGGCTATCTGCCCGGCACCATCTGGATCATCGTCGGCGTGATCCTGGCCGGCGCGGTCCAGGACTACCTCGTCCTGTTCTTCTCGATGCGCCGCGGCGGCCGCTCGCTCGGTCAGATGGCCCGGGACGAGCTGGGCCGCGTCGGGGGCACCGCCGCGATCGTCGCGACCCTGCTGATCATGGTGATCATCACGGCCATCCTGGCCCTCGTGGTGGTCAACGCCCTGGGCGAGTCCCCGTGGGGCGTGTTCTCCGTGGCCATGACCATCCCGATCGCGCTCTTCATGGGCGTGTACCTGCGCTGGATCCGCCCGGGCCGCATCACCGAGATCTCCGTGATCGGGTTCGTCCTGCTCCTGGCGGCCATCATCGGCGGCGGCTGGGTGGCCGGGACCGAGTGGGGCGCGGCCCTGTTCACCCTGGACCGCACCACCATCGCCTGGGCCGTGATCATCTACGGGTTCGTCGCGGCCGTGCTGCCCGTGTGGCTGCTGCTCGCGCCGCGCGACTACCTGTCCACCTTCATGAAGATCGGCGTGATCGCCGGTCTCGCGCTGGCCATCGTCGTCGTGCAGCCGCGCATCGGCACCCCCGCGTTCTCCGAGTTCGCCTCGGGCCAGACCGGCCCGGTGTGGCCCGGTTCGCTGTTCCCGTTCCTGTTCGTCACCATCGCGTGCGGTGCGCTGTCCGGCTTCCACGCGCTGATCGCCTCGGGCACGACGCCCAAGATGGTGGAGAAGGAGCGCCAGACCCGCTTCATCGGCTACGGCGGCATGCTCATGGAGGCCTTCGTGGCCATCATGGCGCTCGTGGCCGCCGTCTCGCTCGACCGCGGCATCTACTTCGCCATGAACTCCCCGGCCGCCCTCACCGGCGGCACCCCGGAGACCGCCGCCGACTTCGTCATGGGCCTCGGCCTGGCCGGGGTGAACCTCGCCCCCGGGGACCTGACCCACCTGGCCGACCTCGTGGGCGAGGAGACCGTGGTCTCCCGCACCGGCGGCGCCCCCACCCTCGCGGTCGGCCTGGCGCACATCATGGGCCAGCTCGTGGGCGGCGACGCGCTCATGGGCTTCTGGTACCACTTCGCGATCATGTTCGAGGCGCTGTTCATCCTCACCGCCGTCGACGCCGGCACCCGCGTGGCCCGGTTCATGCTGCAGGACTCCCTGGGCAACGTGGTCCCGCGCTTCAAGGACACCTCGTGGCGCGTGGGCGCGTGGGTCTGCACGGCCATCATGGTGGCCGCGTGGGGCGCTGTGCTGATCATGGGCGTCACCGATCCGCTGGGCGGCATCAACACGCTGTTCCCGCTGTTCGGCATCGCCAACCAGCTGCTCGCGGCGATCGCGCTCGCCGTCGTCCTGACGATCGTCGCGCGCCGCCGGGACTTCCGGGGCCTGTGGATCGTGGCGCTGCCGCTGGCGTTCATCACCGTGGTCACCACCGTGGCGTCGTTCCAGAAGATCTTCTCCTCCATCCCGGCGGTGGGCTACTGGGCGCAGCATCGCGCGTTCCAGGACGCGCTGGCGGCGGGGAAGACGAGCTTCGGCGCCGCGAAGTCCGTGCCGGCCATGGAGGCTGTGGTCCGGAACACGGCCATCCAGGGCACGCTCTCGATCGTCTTCCTGGTGTTGGCGCTGATCGTCATCACGACGTCGGTGCTCGCCACGGTGCGCGCCTTCCGCGGCACCGAGGTCATCGACCACCAGGACCCGTACATGCCCTCGCAGCGCTTCGCCCCGGCCGGGCTGTTCGCCACGGCCGAGGAGAAGGAGCTGCAGCGGCAGTGGGACGCCCTGCCGGCGGAGAAGCAGCCGGTGCGGGGTCACTGACGTGGCCGATCCACGCGCGACGCCGGCCGGGCCCTCCACCGCGGAGGGCCCGGCCGGCCCGTCTCGGCCCGGGGTGTGGGCCCGGGCGCGCTGGTGGGTCCGCCAGCTCTCCGGAGAGGGGAAGTACGACGCGTACGTGGCCCACCACCGGGCCCACCATCCGGAGCGCGCGCCGATGACCGAGCGGGAGTTCTGGCGGGCCGAGTACGCGCGCCAGGAGGCCAATCCGGGCAGCCGCTGCTGCTGAGGGGTCTCGACCCGCACCGCGCCGCACCGCACCGCACCCCGCTGAGCCAGACGAATCCGCCCGCGAGCCAGACGAATCGGTCGCCCCGGACCGTCGGGCGAGGCCGAATCGTCTGGCTCGCGGCGTCAGCGGGGTCGGCATCGGGTTGGGGTGCCCGGCGACGGCGCCCGCCGCTCACCCACTAGGCTGGCGGCCATGCGCATCGCCCGTTTCGTGGACCAGGCCGAACCGACCTACGGCATCGTGGAGGGCCCGGCCGACGCCGACCCCTCCGAGCTGAGCATCACCGCCCTGCAGGGCGACCCGTTCTTCCACGGGATCCAGCCCACCGGCACCACGCACCGCCTCGAGGATGTGCGTCTCGTGGCCCCGATCATCCCGCGCTCGAAGATCGTGGGCGTCGGCCGCAACTGGGCCGACCACGCGAAGGAGCTCGGCAACGAGGTCCCCGCCTCGCCGCAGTTCTTCCTCAAGCCGAACACCGCCGTCGTGGGGCCGAACGAGCCCGTGACCCTGCCCAGCTGGTCGGACGAGGTCTCCTACGAGGCCGAGCTCGCCGTCGTCATCGGCACCATCTGCAAGGACGTGCCGGTGAGCCGCGTGGACGACGTCGTGTTCGGCTACACCGTGGGCAACGACCTCACCGCCCGCGACGCCCAGCGCACCGACCTGCAGTGGGCCCGCGCCAAGGGCTTCGACGGTGCCTGTCCGCTGGGCCCGTGGATCGAGACCGAGCTGGACGTGGAGCCGGCCGGCGGCCTGCGCATCACGTCCCGCCTCGACGGTGAGACCCGCCAGGACGGCATGACCGCGGACATGGTCTTCGGCGTCCGCGAGCTCGTGGCCGCGGCCTCGGAGATGTTCACCCTCCTGCCCGGCGACGTGATCCTGACCGGCACCCCGGGCGGGGTCGGGACGGTCCAGGAGGGCCAGCGCGTCGAGGCCGAGGTCGAGGGCATCGGCGTCCTCGCCACCGTCTTCCGCCGCTGACGCAGGCGCTCGACGGCGGCGTCCGGGCCCCGCGTAGACTCGGGGCATCATGACTGACGCCACCGCTCCCGTGTCCGAGAACGCCCCCGCCCCCTTCGCCGACGTCCCCCAGGTGGACGCCGAGACCCCCGTGCGCGTGCGCTTCGCCCCCTCGCCCACCGGCACCCCCCACGTGGGGTTGATCCGCACGGTCCTGTTCAACTGGGGCTGGGCGCGGCACACCGGCGGCACCCTCGTGTTCCGCATCGAGGACACGGACGCCAAGCGCGACTCGGAGGAGTCCTACCAGCAGCTGCTCGAGGCGATGCGCTGGCTCGGGATCGACTGGGACGAGGGCGTCGAGGTCGGCGGCCCGCACGAGCCGTACCGTCAGTCCCAGCGCGGGCAGATCTACGCGGACGTGATCGAGAAGCTCAAGGCCGGCGGGCACATCTACCCGTCCTACTCGAGCCCCGAGGAGACGGAGGCCCGTCACCGGGCCGCCGGCCGCGACCCCAAGCTCGGCTACGACGGTCACGACCGTGACCTCACGGACGAGCAGATCGCCGCCTTCGAGGCCGAGGGCCGCGCGCCGGTCTGGCGGCTGCGCATGCCGGACGAGGACATCACCTTCACCGACCTGGTGCGCGGGGAGATCACCTTCAAGGCCGGCTCCGTGCCGGACTTCGTGGTGGTCCGCGCGGACGGCTCGCCGCTGTACACCCTCGTGAACCCGGTGGACGACGCGCTCATGGGCATCACCCACGTGCTGCGCGGCGAGGACCTGCTCTCGTCCACTCCGCGCCAGATCGCGCTCTACCGCGCCCTGCACGCGATCGGCGTCGCCCGGTACATGCCGGTGTTCGGCCACCTGCCCTACGTGATGGGCGAGGGCAACAAGAAGCTGTCCAAGCGCGATCCGCAGGCCAACCTGTTCCTGCACCGGGACAACGGCTTCATCCCGGAGGGCCTGCTGAACTACCTCGGCCTGCTGGGCTGGTCCCTCTCCGCGGACGAGGACATCTTCACCCCGCAGCAGTTCGTGGAGCACTTCGACGTGCACAAGGTGCTGGCCAACCCCGCCCGCTTCGACGAGAAGAAGGCGATCGCGATCAACGGCACGCACGTGCGCATGCTCGACGTGGCCGACTTCCGTGACCGTCTCGTGCCCTACCTGCACGCGGCCGGCCTCGTGGGCGAGCACCTGACGGAGCGGGAGATGGAGGTCCTCACCGCCGCGGCTCCGCTCGTGCAGGAGCGCGTGCAGCTGCTCGGCGAGGCCGTCGAGATGCTCGCCTTCCTCTTCACGGCGGATCGGGACGTCCGGACCGCCGAGGGCGCCCTCAAGGGCATGCCGGCGGACCTGGGCGCCGCCGTCGCCGCAGCTCGGGAGGCGCTGGCCGCCCTGCCCGAGGACGAGTTCACCACCGAGCGCATCGAGGCGGCGCTGCGGGCGGCCCTCATCGACGGCCTGGGCCTCAAGCCGCGCCAGGCGTTCGGCCCGGTGCGCGTCGCGGTGACCGGCCGCAAGGTGTCCCCGCCGCTCTTCGAGTCGCTCGAGATCCTGGGCCGGGACTCCGCGCTCGCCCGTCTGGACCGCTTCGCCGCGGAGCAGGGCCGGGACCAGGACCCGCCCGCCGACGCATGAGCCGGGGCGCGCCCGCGCCGCCGGCCTGGGACGCCGTCCTCTTCGACCTGGACGACACCCTGCTGGATCTGCGCTCCGCCCAGCACGCCGCGTTCGACGCGACGGTGCGTCGGCAGTGGGCCGGGGCCGCCGACGTCGACCCGGCGGTGCTGGCCGAGGCCACCGAGGCCTTCGCGTCCGACGCCGGCGGCCACTACGGGCGCTACGTGGCCGGGGAGCTGACGTTCGAGGAGCAGCGGCTGGCCCGCGTGGCCGACGCCCTGCGCGCACTCGGTGTGCCCGAGGACGCGGCGACCCCGCTCGACGGCCTGTGGACCACCGACTACGAGGAGGTCGTGCGCGGGCACTGGGCACTGTTCCCCGCGACCGCCGACGTGCTCGCCGAGGTGCGGGGAACAGGCCGTGGCGTGGGGATCGTCACGAACAACGTGGAGACCTACCAGCGCGGCAAGGCCGACGCCCTCGGTCTGGAGTGGGTCGAGGTGCTGATCGGCTCGGATACGGCCGGGGCCCCGAAGCCGGACCCGGCCCCCTTCCTGGCCGGCTGCTCCCGTCTGGGCGCGGACCCGGGGCGCACCCTCATGGTGGGGGACAGCCTGCGTCACGACGTCGAGGGGGCCCGGTCGGCGGGGCTCGTTCCGGTGTGGATGAGCCCCGACGCCCCCGCCCACGGCGGGGCGGAGGAGCCGCTCTGGGACGAGGAGCACGCGTGCTGGCGGATGCGGGCGATCGGCGGGCTGCGGACCTGGCTGGAGGCCTGACCCGTCGGTTTTGCACACGCCGCCCGGAGGGTGTAGAGTTCTTACTCGTTGCCGGAGAGATCCGGGAACACCGAGCTCATGAATATGATGCACATCGGTCAGGCATGCTTGACCGACAGTGGGGTATGGTGTAATTGGCAACACAACGGTTTCTGGTACCGTCATTCTAGGTTCGAGTCCTGGTACCCCAGCGAGTCTTCGGACTCAGTGAACGCGCACGGGCGGAGACGCTCGGACGTGGCGCACGGCCCCATCGTATAGCGGCCTAGTACGCCGCCCTCTCACGGCGGTAACGCGGGTTCAAATCCCGCTGGGGTCACGCAGTCGCCGCCCGGTCCTCCGACCGGAACGGCACGGGCGGATGAACGCATCCGCCGCCTGAACAGGAGACGCAGGCGCAGAAGAAGGTCTCCACGGCATCGCTTCCGCACACGCGGACAGCGCGCTCGGCCCCATCGTATAGCGGCCTAGTACGCCGCCCTCTCACGGCGGTAACGCGGGTTCAAATCCCGCTGGGGTCACCCGAGTGACAGGAAGCCCGGTCCCTGCGGACCGGGCTTCCGTCGTCTCCGGGCTCCGTCCGCCGGGCCGGCGGGATGGTTGGCCGGCGCGCGCCCGTGAGACGATGGCCCACGTGCCACACACGGATCAGAACGCCCCAGACCTCGGTGTCGACACGGCCGTCCGTCGCGTGCGCGAGCACCTCGCCGCGCTCGAGCTGCCCTTCGAGACCGTTACCGCGGGGCAGGACCGCGCCGAGCGCGAGCGCACCCTGCACCAGATCGACGACTACGTGATGCCCCGCCTCGACTCGCTCGACGCGCCGCTGCTGGCCGTCGTCGGCGGCTCCACGGGTGCGGGCAAGTCCACGCTGGTGAACGCGCTCGTCGGCCACGAGGTCTCCCGCTCCTCCGCCCTGCGGCCCACCACGCGGCAGCCTCTGCTGCTGCACAACCCCGCCGACGCCCACTGGTTCACGGGCCCGCGGGTGCTGCCCGACCTCGCCCGCGTCAGCGTGCACCGCGACGCGGCCGCCGGCCCCGTCGAACCCGACCAGTCCGCGATGGACACGGTCGCGCTCGTGGCCGAGCCCGCACTGCCCTCGGGCATCGCCCTCGTGGACGCCCCGGACATCGACTCCGTGGCGGACCAGAACCGCGCGCTGGCCCGGCAGCTCCTCGAAGCCGCCGACCTGTGGATCTTCACGACGACGGCGCACCGCTACGCCGACGCCGTGCCCTGGCAGCTGCTGGACGAGGCCGCCGCCCGCGACATCACCGTGGCCGTCGTGCTCGGTCGCGTGCCCGAGGGTGCGGCGGAGGACATCACCCCGGACCTGCGGCGCATGCTCACCGAGCGCGGCCTCGCCGACGCCCGGATCCACGTGATCCCCGAGACCCGCTTCGACGAGCGCGGCCTGCTCCCGCAGGAGCACGTCGCGGGCCTGCGCGCCTGGCTCGAGACCCTCGCCGCCGACGCCCAGGCGCGCGGCGCCGTCGCCCGCCGGACCGTGGACGGCGTGCTGGGCCAGCTGGCCGCCCGCGTCGCCGACCTGGCCCGGGCCGAGGAGGAGCAGCGGCATGCCGCGGACCTGCTCGCCCGGATCGTGGGGGACTCCACGGACCAGGCCGTCGGCCGGGTCCGCGAGGCCACCTCGGACGGCACGCTGCTGCGCGGCGAGGTGCTCTCCCGCTGGCAGGACTTCGTCGGCACGGGGGAGTTCTTCCGCGGCGTCGAGACCACGATCGGCCGGCTGCGGGACCGCCTCGGCGCCCTGGTGCGCGGGCGCCCGGCACCGCCCGAGGAGGTCGAGACCGCACTGGAGACCGGCCTGCACGCCGTGATGGTCGAGGCGGCCGCCGCGGCCGCCGA
Source organism: Micrococcus sp. 63XJN7_8_ISO-PGPR-S23-253 (assembly GCF_056173425.1). NCBI lineage: Bacteria > Bacillati > Actinomycetota > Actinomycetes > Micrococcales > Micrococcaceae > Micrococcus > Micrococcus sp. 63XJN7_8_ISO-PGPR-S23-253. The sequence goes on along the minus strand of NZ_CM149673.1, from coordinate 1,469,600 downwards.
GCAGATCGAGCGGCGCTGGGCGTCCGAGCCGGCGGGCCGGGCCCTCGTGGCCGGGCGCGACCTGGGTGCCCTGACGCCGGACGCGTCGGCGCGGGCGGCCGACGTCGTGCGGGACTGGCAGTCGGACGTGCTGGCGCTGATCCAGGAGGAGGGCGCGGGCAAGCGCACGCGCGCCCGCCTGGCGGCCACCGGCGTGAACGGCGCGGCCGTGGCCCTCATGATCATCTCGTTCGCCTCCACCGGCGGACTCGCGGGCATCGAGGTCGGCATCGCCGGCGGCGCCGCCGTCGTCGGGCAGAAGCTGCTCGAGTCGATCTTCGGCGAGGACGCCGTGCGCCGCATGGCCCGGCGGGCCGATGAGCTGCTCGAGCGCCGCGTGCGGGCCTTCCTCGAGACCGTGCTCGCGGACCGCTTCCTGCCGCTGCTCCACCTCGAGCGCGAGCCGCAGGCCACCGAGGAGCTGCGCGCCCTCGTGCCGGTGCTGCGCCGCGGGGTGGCCGCCGGCGTCGACGGCCCGACCGGGCCCGAGCACGCCCCGTCCGCCGCCGAGGCGGGGGAGGAGCCCCGATGAGCCGCCGCGACACCCCCGCCCTGGCCCCCCGCCTGGACGCCCTCGGCGAGGCCGCCGAGCTGGCCGCGGGCCGCCTGCCCGAGGACGTCGTGGCCGGGGCCGACGCGGTTGTGCGCGCGGCCGGGGAGCGCCAGGCACTCTCCGCGGAGCACACCGTGGTCGGGTTCTTCGGGGCGACGGGCTCCGGCAAGTCCTCCCTGTTCAACGCGCTCACCGGCCGCGACCTGGCCCGCGTGGCCGCCACCCGGCCCACCACGTCCGAGCCACTCGCCGCGGTCTGGGGCGTGGGCCGGGGACAGGGCCTGGACTCGGACGCGGAGCACGGCGACGGCACCGGCGAGGGCGGCGGCGCGGCCGCCCTGCTCGACTGGCTCGGCGTGCGCCGCCGCCACCTGCTGGACGAGGCGCCCGTGCTCGACGACGGCCGCCCCGGCTTCCTCGGCCTCGGCCGCCGTGACGGCGCCGACGCCACCGGCCTGATCCTGCTGGACCTGCCGGACATCGACTCGGTCGAGCGGGGCAACCGCGAGATCACCTCCCGGCTGGCCGGCCACGTGGACGTGCTGGTGTGGGTCGTGGACCCGGAGAAGTACGCGGACGCCGTGCTGCACCGCGAGTTCCTGGCCACCATGGGCTCGCACGCGGCCGTCACCCTCGTGCTGCTCAACCAGGTGGACCGGCTCTCGGTGCGGGACCGGGACGTCGTGCTGGCCTCGCTGCGCCGGATGCTCTCGGGGCACGGCCTCGGCGACGTCCGGGTGCTGCCCGTGTCCGCGCGCACGGGGGAGGGCCTCGAGGAGGTCGGCCGGCAGGTTGCGGCGATCGTCGCCCAGCGCGGCGCGGCCGCCGAGCGCCTGGGCGCGGACGTCGCGGCCCGTGCCGCGGACCTCGCCGCCGCCTCGGGCGAGGGCGAGCCGGCCGGCGTCGGGCCCGGGGACGAGCAGCGGCTCGGGCGCGAGCTGGCCGTGGCCGGCGGCGTGCCGGCCGTCGTCCGGGCGGTCGAGGGCTCGTACCGGCTGCGCTCGGCCAAGCGCACCAGCTGGCCCGTGCTGCGCTGGATGCACTCCTTCCGCGCGGACCCCCTGCGGCGCCTGCACCTGATGCCCGAGCGCACCGCCCCCCGCCGCGACCGGGACGAGGTCGCCCGCGACCCCGCGCTGCACCGCACCTCCCTGCCCGAGCGCTCGGGCACCCAGCGGGCCGTCGTCGACGGCGCGGTCCGCACGCTGGCCGCCGCGGCCGGCGCGGGAGCCTCCGAGCCGTGGGCCGCCGCCATCCGCCGCGCGGGCCGGGAGCACGCCGAGGAGCTCCCCGGCGCCGTGGACCAGGCGATCGCCGCCACCGACCTCGGGGCCGGTCGGGGCAGCTGGTGGCACCCCGTGCTGGACGTGCTGCAGTGGCTCGCCCTCCTCACCGCCGTCGTCGGCGCCGGCTGGCTGGGCGTCCTCGCGCTGGCGGGGTACCTGCAGTTCCCCCTGCCGCCCGCGCCCACGGTCGAGGGCTTCCCCCTCCCGACGCTGCTGCTCGTCGGCGGCCTCGCGCTCGGCGTGCTGCTGGCCCTGCTGGCGATCCCCCTGACCCGGTGGACCGCCGCCGCGCGGGGACGCCGCGCGCGCCGCCGCCTCGAGGAGGCGACCACCGACGTCGGCCGGCGGCTCGTCGTCGACCCGGTGCGCGCCGAGGTGGACCGCTTCCACGCCTTCCGCGACGCCCTCGCCCGGGCCTCCGGCCTCCCGGTCCGGCGGGGCCGCCGGTGACGGTGCGCGACCCCGCGGCTGCGGCGGGGGCGACCGTCGGCGACCTCACGGAGTCCGAGCTGCTGGAGGTCGTCCTGACCGGGCTCGCCCCCGCCGTCCGGGACGGCCACTGGCCCGCCGGCACCGTCGCCCCGGGCGACGACGCCGCCCTCGTGCCCGCGCCCCGCGGCGGGACGCTCATCTCCACGGACGCGATGGGGGAGGGCACGGACTTCCTGCACCGCTGGCCCGCCGGCCCCCGCACCCGCGGCTACGACGCCGGCTGGAAGGCCGTCGCCCAGAACCTCTCGGACGTCAACGCGATGGGCGGGACCGCCTCCGCCCTCGTCACCGCCCTCACCCTGCCGCCGACGACGCCGGTCGCCTGGGTGCGGTCGTTCGCCGCGGGCATCGTGGGCGCGGTGCGTCACCTCGGCGCGCCGGACTGCCGGGTGGCCGGGGGCGACCTGGGCACCGGCGGACGGGTCCACGCCGCGGTGACGGTGCTCGGGGACCCGCACCCCAGCGGCGTGCTGTGCCGCACGCCGGCCGCGGCGGACCGGGACCGCGTGCTCGCCGAGGGCGCCGACCTCGTCCATGCCCAGGCGCTGCCGGGGGGTCCCCGGGCCGCCGCGCCCCCGGGGCCGGGGTGGGCCGCGGGTGGGCTCGCCCTGCTGCTCACCGACCGCACGGAGCTGGAGCGACGGGCGGACGCCCTCCCCGCCGCCGACCGGCCGTCACTGCAGGAGCTCGCCCGCGCCGTCCGCGCCCAGCTGCGACCCCGCCCGCCGCTGGCCCTCGGGCCCGCCGCGGTGGCGGCCGGCCTGCTCACCCTCATGGACGTCTCCGACGGCCTGGGCAAGGACGCGCACCGCATGGCGGCCGCCACCGGCGGGACCGGCCCCGCGCCGGCACCGTGGCTGGACGAGGCCTGGCTGGCGGAGGCCGCCGCACCCCTGCGCCGCGTGGCCGCCCTGGCCGGGACCAGCCCGGAGGCGCTCGTGACCGGCGGGGGCGAGGACTACGGCCTCCTGGGGCTGGCGTGGCCCGAGACCGAGCTGCCCCGGGGGTTCACGCGGATCGGCCGGCTCGTGCCGGCCGGGGCCCGGGCGCCGGCCGGGCACCGGCCCCTGCCCGAGTCCGGCTGGGACCCGTTCGGCGGCTGAGCGTCCGGGCCGGGGTCCGCGGGCGGGTCAGGCCGAGTGGAGGAGTCGCTCCGGGTCGAAGCGGTGCCCGAGGCCGATGACGTCCCACCCGTGCTCGCGCCACGATGCGACGTCCAGGACGTTGCGCCCGTCGATCAGCAGGCGGGAGGCCACGCGTGCGCCCACGGCGTCCGGATCCATCTCCCGGAACTGGCGCCACTCGGTCAGCAGCAGGGTCAGCTCGGCGCCGTCCACGGCCGCGTCGAGCGAGTCCACGTAGTCGAGCCGCGGGAAACGGGCGGCCGCGTTGGCGTTGCCCTCGGGGTCGTACACGCGGACGTCGGCGCCGGCCGTGTAGAGGCGGTTGGCGACGTCGAGGGCGGGGGAGTCCCGGACGTCGTCGGAGTCCGGCTTGAACGTGACGCCCAGCACGGCGATCCGCGTGCCGTTGAGCACCTGGACGCTCGCGGGGGTGGGGGCGGTCCCGGAGGCCTCGGCCCGGCGGACGCGGCCGTCGCGCGCCGCGGAGAGCACCTGCACGGCCAGGTCCACCACGCGGTCGCGGCGGCGCAGGTTGATGTCGTCCACCTCCGCCAGGAACCGCATGGTCCGGTCCAGGCCCAGCTCGGAGACCCGGGCCTGGAGCGCGCGGATGTCCTTGGGCAGGCAGCCGCCCCCGAAGCCCACGCCCGCGTTGAGGAAGCGGCGTCCGATCCGCGCGTCGTGGCCGATCGCGTCCGCGAGGGTGCCGATGTCCCCGCCCACGTTCTCGGTGATCTCCGAGAACGCGTTGATGAACGAGATCTTCGTGGCCAGGAAGGCGTTGGCGGCCACCTTCACCAGCTCGGCCGTCTCGAGGTCCGTGCTGATCCACGGGGTGTCGGCCGCGAGCTGCCGCGCGTAGACGCGGCGCAGGACGCCCTCGGCGCGGGGCCCGTGCGTGCCGATGACGAGGCGGTCCGGGGTGAGCGTGTCCCTCACCGCGAAGCCCTCCCGCAGGAACTCGGGGTTCCAGGCCAGCTCGACCTCGCCCGGCAGTCCGGCCTCCGCGCGCACGGTGCGCACGAGCTCGGCCAGGCGGCGCGCGGTGCCCACGGGCACGGTCGACTTGCCGACGATCAGCGCGTCGCGGTCGATCGCCCCGGCGAGGGAGGCGACGGCGGCGTCCACATAGCTCAGGTCCGCCGCGGTCTCGCCCACCTTCTGCGGGGTGCCGACGCCGATGAAGTGGACGTCCGCCCAGCGGGCCGCCTCCGCGACGTCGGTGGTGAAGCGCAGCCGCCCGGAGGCGACGTGGGTGCGCAGCAGCTCGGGCAGGCCGGGTTCGTGGAAGGGCACCTCGCCGCGGGCCAGGCGCTCGATCTTGGCCGGGTCCACGTCCACGCCGAGCACCTCGAAGCCCAGCTCGGCCATGCAGGCGGCGTGCGTGGCGCCCAGATAGCCCGTGCCGATCACGGACAGCCGCGGCGCGGCCTCCTGCTCGGCGGGGGCGGCGGGCACGGTCGTCTCGGTCACGGCGGACTCCTCGGTGGTGCGGGGGACGGCGGTCGGGGACCTGGCCGACGCTAGGCCCCGCGGGTGAACGCGGGAAGAACGGGGTGTCTCCGCGGCGCGTCCCGTCGGTGGCGCGGGCGGTCCTCAGGCCTCGCCGGCGCGGATGAGCTCGGTGAGCCGCGTCGCGGCGGAGACGACGGCGTCCGCGTGCAGTCGGCCCGGCTGACGGGAGAGCCGCTCGAGGGGGCCGGAGATCGAGACCGCCGCGATGACGCGGCCGCTGGGGCCGCGCACCGGCGCCGACACCGAGGCGACCCCGGGCTCACGCTCGGCCAGGGACTGGGCCCAGCCGCGCCGCCGCACCGCCGCGAGGACGGTGGGTGTGAAGACGGCGCCGGCCAGCCCCTCGACGAGCCGCTCGTGGTCCTCCCAGGCCAGGAGCACCTGCGCGGCGGAGCCGGCCTTCATGGACATGCGGGCGCCCACGGGGATGGTGTCGCGCAGGCCCCAGGGCCGTTCCGCGCTGGCCACGCACACGCGGGAGTCCGCCTGCCGACGGAACACCTGGGCACTCTCTCCCGTGGCATCACGCAGCCACAGCAGCACCGGGCCGGAGGCCGTCGTGAGCCGGTCCTCGCCGGCGGCGGAGGCGAGTTCGGCCAGGCGGGTGCCCAGCACGTAGCGGCCCTGCAGGTCCTTGCCCACCATGCGGTGGTGCGTGAGGGCGGCCGCGAGCCGGTGCAGCGTGGGCCGCGCGATCCCGGTGGCGGTGACGAGCTGGGCGAGCGTGGCCGGGCCGGACTCGAGCGCGTCGAGGATCGCCACCGACTTGTCCACCACGCCGACACCGCTGGGATGCCGGTGGAGCGAGGGGCCGATGAGGTCGTCCTCGGTGGGCGGGCGCACGGGCTCGGTGGTCATGGGGTGATCGTAGTCGTCTCACTGCGCGGACGGCCTTGGGTGTCGGCGCGCGTCATGTGCGACCGGGCCGGCCGCCGCTGCTTCCGGAATGTGAGACGAAATCTCACGATATGGAATATCGCGCCCCGTGGTCGAGAACGACCCCGCCGCGCCCCACAGTGGTCCGTGAGCACCGGCGCCCCGCGCCGGGCGACGACCGACAGGTGCGTGAGCAGGAAGGTGCGGCAGATGACGACGGCGACGACGCGACCCAGGACGCTGGCCGAGAAGGTCTGGGACGAACACGTGGTGGTGCGCGGCGAGGGCGAGGGCGCCTCCCGCACCCCCGACCTGCTCTACATCGACCTGCACCTCGTGCACGAGGTGACGAGCCCGCAGGCCTTCGAGGGGCTGCGTCTGGCCGGGCGTCCGGTGCGTCGGCCCGACCTGACCATCGCCACGGAGGACCACAACACCCCGACGCTGGACATCGACCAGCCGATCGCGGATCCCACCTCGCGCACCCAGATCGAGACCCTGCGGGCCAACTGCGCCGAGTTCGGCGTCCGCCTGCACCCGTTGGGCGACGCCGAGCAGGGCATCGTCCACGTCGTCGGCCCCCAGCTGGGTCTGACCCAGCCCGGCCTCACCGTGGTCTGCGGCGACTCCCACACCTCCACCCACGGCGCGTTCGGCGCCCTGGCGTTCGGCATCGGCACCTCCGAGGTCGAGCACGTCCTGGCCACCCAGACCCTGCCGCTCAAGCCCTTCAAGACCATGGCGGTCACCGTGGACGGCACGCTGCGCCCGGGCGTGACGGCCAAGGACATCATCCTCGCGGTCATCGCGAAGATCGGCACGGGCGGGGGCCAGGGCTTCGTGCTCGAGTACCGCGGTGAGGCCATCCGGAACCTCTCCATGGAGGGCCGGATGACCATCTGCAACATGTCCATCGAGGCCGGCGCCCGCGCCGGCATGGTCGCCCCGGACGAGACCACCTTCGCCTACCTGAAGGGACGGCCCCATGCCCCCGAGGGCGCCGACTGGGACGCCGCCGTCGAGCACTGGCGCACCCTCGCCACGGACGAGGGTGCGGAGTTCGACGCCGAGGTGGTCATCGACGCGGACACGTTGGAGCCGTTCGTCACGTGGGGCACCAACCCGGGTCAGGGCGTGAGCCTGAACGACACCGTCCCCGCGCCCGAGGACTTCGCCGACCCGGTGGCCCAGGAGGCGGCCCGCAAGGCGCTGTCCTACATGGACCTGGCCCCCGGCACCCCGATGAAGCAGGTCGAGGTCGACACCGTGTTCATGGGCTCGTGCACCAACTCCCGCATCGAGGACCTGCGGGCGTTCGCCGAGGTCGTCCGGGGCCGGCGCAAGGCCGAGGGGCTGCGCGTCATGGTCGTGCCGGGCTCGGCGCGCGTGCGGCTGCAGGCCATGGACGAGGGCCTGGACAGGGTGTTCGAGGACTTCGGGGCTGAGTGGCGGTTCGCCGGCTGCTCCATGTGCCTGGGCATGAACCCGGACCAGCTCTCCCCGGGGGAGCGCTGCGCGTCCACCTCCAACCGCAACTTCGAGGGCCGGCAGGGCAAGGGCGGGCGCACCCACCTGGTGTCCCCGGTGGTCGCCGCGGCCACCGCCGTGCTGGGCCGCCTCGCCAGCCCGTCCGACCTGCCCGCCCTCACCCCCCAGGAGGCCTGAGCCATGGACAAGTTCACCACCCACACCGGCGTCGGCGTGCCGCTGCGCGCCTCGAACGTGGACACGGACCAGATCATCCCGGCCGTGTACCTCAAGCGGATCTCCCGCACGGGCTTCGAGGACGCCCTGTTCGCCGGCTGGCGCCAGGACCCCGACTTCATCCTGAACACCGAGCCGTTCAGCGGGGGCACCGTGCTCGTGGCGGGCTCGGACTTCGGCACCGGCTCCTCGCGCGAACACGCCGTGTGGGCGCTCAAGGACTACGGCTTCCGCGCCGTGATCTCCCCGCGCTTCGCGGACATCTTCCGCGGCAACTCCGCCAAACAGGGGCTCGTCGCGGCCCAGGTGGAGCAGGAGGACGTCGAGCGCATCTGGAAGGAGCTGGAGAACCGTCCTGGGACCCCGGTCACCGTGGACCTCGTCACACGCACCGTCGAGTGCGGGGATGTGACCGCCCCCTTCCAGATCGACGACGACACCCGTCACCGGCTGCTCGAGGGCCTGGACGACATCGCCGTCACCCTGGGGCACCAGGACGAGATCGACGCCTACGAGGCGAACCGCCCCGCGTACAAGCCCACCACCCTGCCGGCCCGCACGGCCGGCTGACCGGCCGCCGCCGGGAGCGCACCATTGCCGCGCGTGCCCGGCGACGCCCTATGCTGGGAGGCGATTCCGGGACCGCCCGCCGCACACGGCGGGCGGTCCCGTTCAGAGACCTCCCCGCTCCGGCGGAGTGGCCGAGACCGTGGCCCCGCGGCCGCGCTGAGGAAGGACGCGCATGGCGAAGCTCTTGACCATCCATGGCGGCAAGCCGCTGACCGGTGAGGTGACCGTGCGCGGTGCCAAGAACCTGGTGCCCAAGGCCATGGTGGCCGCCCTGCTCGGCAACTCGCCGTCCGTGCTCCGGAACATCCCGGAGATCAAGGACGTGGACGTCGTCAGCTCCCTCCTCGAGATCCACGGCGTGTCCGTGGAGTGGGACAAGGAGACCGGGCGGATCACGATGGACCCGGCCGGGGTGAAGTCGGCGCTGACCGCCGAGATCGACGCCCACGCCGGCGACTCGCGCATCCCGATCCTCTTCTGCGGCCCGCTCATGCACGCGATCGGGGAGGCCTTCATCCCCGACCTCGGCGGCTGCAAGATCGGCGACCGCCCGATCGACTACCACCTGGCCGTGCTGCGCAACTTCGGCGCCGTCGTGGACAAGCGCCCGGGCGGCATCTCCATCTCCGCCCCCAAGGGCCTGCACGGCGCCAAGCTCGAGCTGCCGTACCCCTCCGTCGGAGCCACCGAGCAGGTGCTGCTGACCGCCGTGAAGGCCGAGGGCATCACCGAGCTCAAGGGCGCCGCCGTCGAGCCGGAGATCCACGACCTCATCGCCGTCCTGCAGAAGATGGGCGCGATCATCACCGTGCAGACGGACCGCACCATCCGCATCGAGGGCGTGAGCGAGATGCGCGGCTACAACCACATCGCGCTGCCCGACCGCAACGAGTCCGCCTCGTGGGCCTCCGCCGCCCTGGCCACCCGCGGAGACATCTACGTCCGCGGCGCCGAGCAGCGCGACCTGACGGCGTTCCTGAACACCTACCGCAAGATCGGCGGCGAGTTCGACGTCGTCGACGACGGCATCCGGTTCTGGCACGCCGGCGGCGATCTCAACCCGCTCGTGCTCGAGACGGACGTGCACCCCGGCTTCATGACCGACTGGCAGCAGCCCCTCGTGGTGGCGCTGACCCAGGCCAAGGGGGTCTCCATCGTGCACGAGACCGTGTACGAGAACCGCTTCGGCTTCACCGACGCCCTCGTGCGGATGGGTGCCTCCATCCAGCTGCACCGCGAGTGCCTCGGCTCCGTGCCGTGCCGCTTCGGTCAGCGCAACTTCCTGCACTCGGCCGTGATCTCCGGCCCGACGCCGCTGCACGGCGTCGAGTTCGACATCCCGGACCTGCGTGGCGGTTTCTCCCACCTGATCGCCGCCCTCACCGCCGAGGGCACCTCCACGGCGACGGGCCTGGAGATCATCAACCGCGGCTACGAGCACTTCATGGCGAAGCTCGAGGGCCTCGGCGCCGACGTCGAGCTGACCGAACGCGACCGGTGAGCGGCGTGGACGCGCAGAGCCCTGCCGCCGCGGGGGGTCGTCCGACGCGTGCCGCGCGGGCCCCCTACGTGATCCCGGGGGTGATCGTGCGACCGGCGATGCGGGCCCTCGTCCGCCAGGTGTGGGAGGGGACCGAGCACCTGCCCGAGACCGGCGCGATCCTCGCCGTCAACCACATCTCGGAGGTGGACCCGCTCTCCGTGGCCCACATGGTCTACAACCAGGGCCTGTTGCCGACCTTCCTCGCCAAGGCCGAGCTCTGGAAGGTGCCCGTGCTCAAGCAGGTCCTCGAGGCCACCCGCATGATCCCGGTCGAGCGCACCCGCGACGGCGGCCGCTCGCTCGCCGCCGCTCGCGAGGCCGTCGCCACGGGCCGGGCGATCATCGTCTACCCGGAGGGCACCGTCACCCGCGATCCCGACGGCTGGCCCATGGCCGGGCGCAACGGGGCCGTGCGCCTCGCCCTGCAGACCGGCGCCCCGCTCATCCCTGTCGGTCAGTGGGGCATCCAGGAGCTGCTGCCGTACGGCGGCCGCTCCCTCCGCGTCCTCCCGCGCAAGACCGCCCGGATCCGGGTCGGCGCGCCCGTCGACCTCGCGGACCTGCGGGACCGCCCCGTGACGGCGGCGACCCTGCGTGAGGGCACCGGCCGCATGATGGCCGCGATCACCGACCTGGTCGCCGAGCTGCGCGGAGAACCGGCCCCGGAGGGCCGCTGGGACCCCACGACCGGAGCGCGGGTGACCGGGGCATGAGCGATCCGCGCACCGTCGCCGTCCTCGGGGCCGGCAGCTGGGGGTCGGCCTTCGCCCGCGTCCTGGGCCTGAGCACCAGCCCCGAGCCCGCCCGCGCGTCCGAGATCGTGATGTGGTCCCGGCGGGCCGAGGTCGCTGAGGCCATCACCGAGCGACACGAGAACCCCGAGTACCTGCCCGGCATCACCCTGCCCACCTGCGTGCGTGCCGTCACCGACGCCGCCGAGGCGGTCCGGGACGCCGGCGTCGTGGTGGTGGCCGTGCCCGCGCAGCACGTGCGCGAGACCCTGCACGCCGTGCGCGCCGACCTGGCTCCGGACGCCGTCGTGGTCTCCCTCGTCAAGGGCCTCGAGCGCGGCACCGACGCGCGGATGTCGCAGGTGTGTGCGGAGGAGCTGGGCCTCAGCCCGGACCGGTTCGCGGTGGTCTCCGGACCCAACCTCGCCCTCGAGATCGCGCGCGGCGAGCCCACCGCCACGGTGGTCGCCTCGGCCTCGCGCGCGACGGCGGAGCGCATCGCCGCCCTCACGGCCGGCCGGACCTTCCGGCCCTACACGAACACGGACGTCGTGGGCGTGGAGATCGGCGGCGTGGTGAAGAACGTCATCGCGCTCGCCGTGGGCATCTGCGACGGGCAGGGGCTGGGGGACAACTCCAAGGCCTCCGTCATCACCCGGGGCCTGGCCGAGACCACCCGGCTGGCCGTCGCGCTCGGCGGCGACCCGGCCACCATGGCCGGGCTCGCCGGCCTGGGCGACCTCGTGGCCACGTGCGCCTCGCCCCTCTCCCGCAACCGCACGGCCGGCCGCCACATCGGCACCGGCCTCAGCGCGGAGGAGGCGGTGGCCGCCATGAGCCAGACGGCCGAGGGCATCAAGTCCGTCTCCGCCATCGTGCACGCCGCCCGCGCCCACGGTGTGGAGATGCCCATCAGCGAGCTGATGGACCGGGTGGTCGCCGGGGACGTGGCCGTGGACCGCCTCGCCGAGCTGCTGCTCGCCCGTGACCTGAAGTCGGAAGGACGCACCGCATGACCGCCACCCCCGCCCCGGAGGCCGCCGCCGGCGCGCGTCCCCGCGTGCTCCTGCTCTTCGGCGGCCGCTCGAGCGAGCACCCCATCAGCTGCGTGACCGCGGCGGGCGTGCTGCACGCGGCCGACCGTCAGCGCTGGGACGTCGTGCCGGTGGGTGTGGCCCGCTCCGGCCTGTGGTCGCACGACGAGCTGGACGTGGCCTCGTTCCGCCTGGACGGCGACGTCCTGCCGGAGGTGCCGGAGCCCGAGGCCCCGGTGAGCCTGCGCGCCCTGCCGGACGGCACCGTCGAGCTGACCGCGGCCGACGGCTCCTCGCTGGGCCCCGTGGACGTCGTGTTCCCGCTGCTGCACGGCCCCTGGGGTGAGGACGGCACTCTCCAGGGCATGTTCGAGTCGCTGGGTCTGCCCTACGTGGGCTGCGGCGTGCTCGCCTCCGCGGTCGGCATGGACAAGCACTTCATGAAGGTCTCCTTCCAGGCCGCCGGCCTCGAGGTCGGCGCGTGGGAGACCATCACCGCCCGCGACTGGGCGCGCGATCCGGAGGCGGCTCTCGCCCGGGCCGGGGCGCTCGCCTACCCGCTGTTCGTCAAGCCCGCCCGCGCCGGCTCGTCCTTCGGCATCACCCGCGTCACCGAGCCCGCGGGCCTGCGCGCCGCCGTCGAGGAGGCCCGGCGCTTCGACCCCAAGGTCGTGGTGGAGGCGGGCATCGTCGGCCGCGAGATCGAGTGCGCCGTCCTCGACGGCCACGGCTCCGCCGCCCCGCGCGCCTCGCTGCCGGGGGAGATCGTCGTGGCCCACGACGAGGGTGAGACGCAGTTCTACGACTTCGAGTCGAAGTACCAGGACACCGGCACCACCCAGCTGTCCTGCCCGGCCGAGCTGCCGGAGGAGGAGATCGAGCGGCTGCGCGCCCTGGCGATCCGCGCCTTCGAGGCCGTGGACGGATCCGGCCTGGGCCGCTGCGACTTCTTCTTCACCCCGGACGGGCGCTGGGTGGTCAACGAGATCAACACCATGCCGGGCTTCACGCCCATCAGCATGTACCCGGCCATGTGGGAGCGGACGGGCCTGTCCTACGACGATCTGATCTCGGAGCTGCTGGACCTCGCCCTCGAGCGGGGTGTCGGCCTGCACTGACGCGGCTCGCGGCCGGCCCGCGCCGGTCTCAGCCGACGGGTGTGGCGTCCTGCAGGCTGACGCAGCCGCCGCTGGACTCGATCTGCGCGACCGCCGAGGACAGGCCCACCATCACGGTGTCCGAGCTGGCCTGGTCCTTGCCGAACAGCACCTCCACGGCCGGGTCGCGGCCGTAGGTGGTGATCCGCCAGTTCTCGTCCTCGTCCCGGATGACCCAGTCGATCCCGTCCACGGAGATGCAGCGGTCCGTGGTGGGGCCGGGGACCTCGGCGCCGCAGCGCAGGACGACGGCGGCCGGGTCACCCCACACGGCCGTCGCCTGGCTGTCGGTGGGGCGCAGGTCGAGGTCGCCCAGGACGTCGGGCATGGCCACCATGGTCGGGGCGCATGCCGGGTCCGCGGCGTGGGGCGCGGCCTCCACCGTGGCCACCCGTCCGGCGCAGGCCGTGGCGCCGAGGGCGATCGCGGTCAGGAGGGGCACGAGACGACGCAGGCGGCGGGGTTCCATCCGCCCAGGATACGTGCGGCGCCGGGACCCGCGGGGGCCCGTGCCCTAGCATGGGCGGGACCGTTCCCGTCCCCGCCCCAGGAGCCCACGTGAGCAGCACCGCGGACCCCCGCCCCCGCCCCCCGCAGGAGGACGTCGCCGCCGGGCGGCGCCGTCGTCGTCGCCGCCCGTGGCTGATCGCCCTGGCGGTGGTGCTCGTGGCGCTGCTGGCCGTGGGCATCGCGGCGGCGGTGTACGTCGGCGGGATCGCCCGGATCATCGACCAGGACACCCAGCGCTTCGACGGCGGCGCGTTCCCCGCCGAGTCGGGCCGCCCGGGCGCCGCGGGGGCGTCCGCCCAGCAGCCCACCGCGCCGCCGCCCGGCATGGACGCGGACCAGGCCGCCGAGGGCGCCCAGGGCCCCGTCGCCCCGGGCGCGGACGAGCAGGCGGACGAGCAGGCCCTCGACGTGCTGCTCGTCGGCGAGGACGCGGGTGCGGAGGGCCGTGACTCCGCCGGCCGATCGGACACCCTCATGTGGGTCCACGTGCCCGGGGACCGCAGCGAGATCCAGGTGATGTCCATCATGCGTGACATGTGGGTGCCGATCCCGGGGCACGGGGACCACAAGGTCAACGCCGCCTACCAGTACGGCGGCATCCCGCTGACGGTGGCCACCGCGGAGAACATGTTCCAGGCGCGCGTGGACCACGTGATCGCCGTGGACCTCGCCGGCTTCAAGGGCCTCGTGGACGCCCTGGGCGGCGTCAGCGTGGACAACCCCAGCGCCTTCGTCTCGACCGGCGGCGTCGACTTCCCCGCGGGCACCGTGCAGATGGACGGGGACAAGGCCCTGGCCTACGCGCGGGAGCGGTACAACCTGCCGCGCAGCGACTTCGACCGCGTGGAGAACCAGCAGCGCCTGGTCAAGGCCATCGTGGCCGCGTTCCTCTCCCGCGACACCCTCTCGGACCCGAGCCGCGTGCAGGCCGCCGTCGAGGAGTTCGCCCCCTTCCTGACCCTCGACGACGAGCTCGACTCCAGCACCCTCGCGAACCTGGCGTGGTCCCTGCGCGACGCGCGCGACGCCCCGATCGTGACCAGCACGGTGCCGTCCGTGGGCGTGGGCTACACGGACACCGGTGAGGACGTCGTGTGGCCGGACTGGGCGGCGATCGCCCGCCTGGGTGAGGGCATCCGCACCGGCACCGTGGGGGAGGCCGTGGCGCCGTGAGCACGCCGCCCCGGCCGTCGCTGGTGCCGCACTGGCTCGCGCTCGCGGAGGAGCTCGTGGGCCGGGCCGCGCCGCGGCTCGACGCCCTGAACCTCTTCCCGGTCCCGGACGCGGACACGGGCACGAACATGCTGGCCACGCTGACGGCGGCCCGCACCGCGGCCGACGCCTGCCCCGCACAGGACGACGCCGGCGCCGTGCTCGCGCACGCGGGCGCGGCCGCGCTGGACTCAGCCCGGGGCAACTCGGGCATGCTGCTCGCGGTCAGCCTGGCGGGGATGGCCGAGCCTCTGCGCGGCCGGGAGCGCGTCGACGCGTTCGCCCTGGCGGCGGCGTTCGGAGCCGCCGACCGGGCCGCCCGGCAGGCTCTGTCGGATCCGCGCGAGGGGACGATCCTCACGGTGCTCTCCGCGGCCGCCCGCAGCCTCGCGCGCTCGTCCACGCAGGCCCCCGACACGCCCGCGGTGGCCGGGGACGCGGACCCGGCCGTGCGGCTCGGTCCGGCCGTGACCCTCATGCTGGCCGACTGCGTGCAGGCCGTGGAGGAGACCGAGTCGTTGCTCGCCCCGCTGACCCGGGCGCACGTCGTGGACGCCGGCGCCGTCGGGCTGCTCTGGGTGTTCGAGGCGCTGCGCGCCGTCGTGACGGGCACGCCCGTGGACGAGGAGCTGGCCACCGCGCTCCACGGCTACGGCGAGGGCGCCCACGCCGCGGAGGGCGAGCCCGCCGCCGAGGCGGAGGCGCCGATCGAGGGGGCCGTCGAGGTGATGGGCACCCTGACGCTCACCCCGCTCGCCGCGGCCGAGCTGCGCCGACGGCTGGCCGACGTGGGGGACGCCGTGATCCTCGCCCCCGTCGGGACCGCCCGTGACGGGCAGGGCCGGGTCGCGTGGCGGGTCCACGTGCACGTGCCCCGCGCCGAGGACGCGATCGGCCCCCTGCGGGCCGCCGGCGACGTCGAGGGCCTGGCCGTCACCGACCTGGCCGGGCCGTCGCACGGAGACGCCGCACCGGACGGGTGCCATGGCCGCTGAGGCCACCGTCACCGACCTGCCCCTGTCCGAGGTGCTGGGTGGGACGCTGCCCGCCCGCCTCGAGAAGGAGCTCGGGCTGACCACGGTCGGGGACCTGCTGGACCACGTGCCGCGCCGCTGGATCGAGCGCGGCGAGCTCACCCCCATCGCCGCGCTGCCCTACGACGCCGAGGTGACCGTCGTCGCCGTCGTGGAGTCGGTGACCACACGGCGCATGCACAGCCGGCCCGGGTTCATCGTGGACGTCACCGTCGCGGACCCGTCCGTGGTCGGCGTGCCGGGGGCGAGCCTGTCCATGGCCTTCTTCAACGGCCACGACGCCCGCCGCCGCCTCGCCCCCGGGATGACCGCCATGTTCCAGGGCCGCACCACCGAGTACCGCGGCCGGATCACGCTGAACAACCCGGACTTCGCCCTCCTGGACGACGACGTCGCCCCGGGGGAGGTGGACGTGCGACCGGTCCCGCTCTACCGGGCCACGGGGAAGCTGCCGTCGTGGACGGTCCGCTCCGCCGTCGTCCGGGTGCTCGAGACCGTCGACCTGGGGCGGATCCCCGAGCTGCTCACCGAGCGGATCCGCGCGGAGGCCGCCGCGGCGCTCGACCTGGACGCGCCACTGCCGGGCACCGCCCAGGCGTACCGGGACCTGCACGCCCCGCACGACGTCGCCGCCACCGGGCCGGCGCGGACCGCGCTGGCCCTGCGTGAGGCGCTGCTCGTCCAGGCCGCGCTCGCCTGGCGCCGGGACCGGGAGCGGGCGGTGCCCGCCGTGCCCCGCCCGCCGCGGCCCGGGGGCCTGCTCGAGGCTCTCGACGCCCGTCTGCCGTTCGCGCTGACGCCCGGCCAGGTGGCGGTGGGGGAGCAGCTGTCCGCCGAGCTGGCCCGGGACGCCCCGATGAGCCGGCTGCTGCAGGGGGACGTGGGCGCGGGCAAGACGCTCGTGGCCCTGCGGGCGATGCTGCAGGTCGTGGACGCCGGCGGCCAGGCCGCCCTGGTGGCGCCCACCGAGGTGCTCGCCGCGCAGCACCACCGCGCCCTGCTGCGCCTGATGGGCCCCCTCGCCGAGGCCGGCACCCTCGGTGCCGGCGACGGCCCGGCCACGAGGGTCGTGCTGGTCACCGGCTCGCTCAAGACCGCCGCACGCCGGGAGGCGCTGCTGGCCCTGGCCTCCGGCGAGGCCGGGATCGCCGTGGGGACGCATGCGCTGCTCTCCGAGAAGGTGGGCTTCGCGGAGCTGGCCCTGGCCGTCGTCGACGAGCAGCACCGCTTCGGCGTGGATCAGCGCGAGGCCCTCCGGCGGGCCAACCCCGGCACGCACCTGCTCGTCATGTCCGCCACGCCCATCCCGCGCTCCGTGGCGATGACGGTGTTCGGTGACCTGGACCTGTCGGTGCTCGAGGGGCTGCCCTCGGGGCGACAGCCGGTCACCACGCACGTGGCGCGGATGGCCCACGGCCCGCGCGTGATCGGCCGGGTGTGGGAGCTGATCGCCGAGCACGTGGCGGCCGGCCACCAGGCGTTCGTGGTGTGCCCGCGCATCGACCCCGACGACGCCGACCCGGGTCACGCCAACGTGGAGGAGATGACACCCCGGCTGCGGGGTCTCCCGGCGCTGGCGGGGCTGCGGATCGACGCCGTGCACGGGCGCATGGACCAGGCCGAGCAGGACGCGGCGATGCAGGCCTTCGCGCGCGGGGAGACGGACGTGCTCGTGGCGACCACCGTCGTGGAGGTGGGCGTGGACGTGCCCAACGCGACGGTCATGGCGGTCCTCGACGCCGACGACTTCGGCCTGTCCACCCTGCACCAGCTGCGCGGCCGCGTGGGCCGCGGGCCCGGGGCGGCGGTCTGCCTGCTGGCCACGCGCCTGCCGGACGGGCACCCGTCGCTGCGCCGGCTCGAGGTCCTGGCTCAGGAGCAGGACGGCATGCGCATCGCGCAGGAGGACCTCGCCCAGCGCGGTGTCGGCGACGTGCTCGGCGCCGCCCAGTCCGGGCTGGCCTCGGGGCTGCACCACGTGGACGTCATCGCCGACGCCCCACTGATCGCCGTGGCCGCCGACGCCGTCGCGCAGGTCATGGCGGCCGGCCCGGGGCTCTCCGCCCACCCGGCGCTCGCCGCCGAGGTGGCCCGCTGGGAGGCCGAGCACCTCACCGCCGCCGACTACCTCGAGAAGGGCTGAGCCATGTCCCGCATCATCGCCGGCGCGGCCGCCGGGCGGCCCCTGAGCGCCGTCCCCGGCACCGGCACGCGCCCCACCACGGACCGCACCAAGGAGGCCCTGTTCTCCTGGCTCGAGGCCCGCGACTGGCTGGACGGGACGGCCGTGCTCGACCTCTACGCCGGCTCCGGCGCCCTGGGGTGCGAGGCCGCCAGCCGCGGAGCGGCATCGGTGCTGCTGGTCGAGCGGGATCGGAAGGCCGTGGCCGCGTGCCGCGCGAACGCCGCGCTGGTCAACCGGGCGCGCGGGGCCGACGTCGTGCGCGTGCGCGCCGGGAGCGTGGAGCAGGCACTCGCGGCGGAGGCCGCGCCCGTGGACCTGATCCTGGCCGACCCGCCGTACCCGCTGGCCGGCCCGCCGCTCGAGGCCGTGCTGGAGGCGGCGGCCGGGCGGCTCGCCCCGGGCGGGCTGCTCGTGCTCGAGCGGGCGGCCCGGGACGCGGCGCCGCGCCGGCCGCGCGGCCTCGAGGAGGTCGAGGTGCGCGCTTACGGCGAGACCGCCCTGTACCTCTGGCAGGACGAGCGCTGACCCCACCCACCCGCTTTCGTTCGGGAAACGGCGGCGTGTCGGCCCGTTTTCGTTCGGGAAACGGCGGCGTCGTGGCCCGTTCTCACGGGGGAGACGGGAGGGCGGAACGGACTGTGCTCAGCACCGAACCGCGAGCACGCCGGCCGCCGTTTCCCGAACGAAAATGCTCTGGGGACCGCCGTTTCCCGAACGAAAGTGCTCCGGGGACCGCCGTTTCGTCAACGAAAGCGTCGGGGGTCAGGCCGCGCGCAGCCGCGGGGCCGCCTCGGCCAGGCGGCGCATCGCCTCGTCGATCGCATCCGGGGACTTGCAGAACGCCAGCCGCAGCCACGACCGCAGGTGGCCCCCGTCCGGGCGGCAGAGCGCGCCCACGGGGATGCCCGTGACGCCGGCCTCACGCGTCCACCGCACCGCGGCCTCGGCCGCGTCCGTCACACCCCACGGGGCCAGGTCCACGACGACGAAGTAGCCCGCCGCCGGGACGACCGGGTCCAGGCCCGCCTCCCGCAGGCCCGCCACGAGCCGATCCCGGGCGTCGCGGTACCGCTCGCGCTGGCCGGCGAGGTGCCGCTCGGCGTCGTCGGTGGGCAGGTAGGCACCCAGCGCGCGCTGGAAGGCGGGGCCGGAGGAGTAGGTGAGGAACTGCTTGACGGCGCGCGCAGCCCCGACGAGCTCGGCCGGGCCGTTGAGCCAGCCGACCTTCCACCCGGTGACCGCGAACGCCTTGCCTGCGCTGGAGACCGTCAGGGCGATGTCCTCGGCGCCCGCGACCGAGCGGAGGCTGACGTGCTCGCCCTCGTAGACGAGGTGGTCGTAGACCTCGTCCGAGAGCATCAGCACGCCCCGGGACCGGCACAGGGCCACGAGCTCCTCGAGCAGCTCCCGCGGATAGACCGCGCCCGTGGGGTTGTGCGGCGTGTTCACGATGAGCAGGCGCGTGCGGTCGGTGATCGCGTCCGCCACCCGCGCCGGATCCGGAAGGAAGTCCGGCGCCTCCACCGGCACGCTCACGTGCCGGGCGCCGGCCAGGGCGATCGTGGCGGCGTGCGAGTCGTAGAACGGCTCGACCGTGACGACCTCGTCGCCCGGGCGCACGAACGCCAGGACCGTCGCGGCGATGCCCTCGGTGGCACCCGTGGTGATCATGACCTGCGTGGCGGGGTCCTCCGTCACGCCCCAGTGGCGCCGGCGGTGCTTTGCGACGGCCTGCCGCAGCGCGGGGTCGCCCGTGCCGGGGGCGTACTGGTTGGGGCCCGCCAGCACGGCGTCGGCCGCCAGCCGCAGCAGCGTGTCGGGGCCGTCGGCGTCGGGGAAGCCCTGGCCGAGGTTCACGGCCCCGTGCTCGACGGCGAGGCCCGTCATCGTCTCGAACACGGTGGGCACGGGGCCGGCGTCGCCGAGCAGGCCCGCGGCCGCCGCCGTGCGACGCCACGGCGCGTCCACGTCGACGTCGTGCCGTGCCGATCCGGGGGTGGGCTGGGTTCCGTCCATGGCCGCACTGTACCCAGTGCCGCGGACCGCACCCGGCGGCGCATGCCGCGTCCGTCACGACCGCGACGCGCCGGAGCCGGACCGGACGGGCGTCCGTCGCCGCTCGGCGCGGCCCCCCGCTAGGCTGGCACCCATGCGTCGTGCCGTCTGCCCTGGTTCGTTCGATCCCCTCCACAAGGGGCACGTCGAGGTGATCGCGCGAGCCGCGAACCTCTTCGAGGAGGTGGTGGTCGCCGTGTCCTCCAACCCGGCCAAGACGTACCGTTTCAGCGTGGACGAGCGCATCGCCATGATCGAGGCGACGGTGTCCTCCCTCGCCGGTGTCGCGGTCCGACCCATGGGCCCGGGCCTGCTGGCCGAGTTCTGCCGGCAGATCGGCGCGGACGCGATCGTCAAGGGGCTGCGCGGCGGCGCCGACCTCGAGTTCGAGGCCCCGATGGCCGCGATGAACCGCCACCTCACCGGGGTCGAGACGGTCTACCTCCCGGCCGACGCCCGGTACACCCACGTGTCCTCCTCGCTCATCAAGGAGGTCCACGGACTCGGCGGCGACGTCGCCGAGTTCGTCCCGGCCGCGGTCCTGCGCGGCCTCGACGGCGGGGTCTGACCCCGCCCGGCCCACCCGCGGGCCACCCCTCTGCTCGTCCCTTCCCACCGACTGCAGGAGAACCGCCGATGACCGTCCCGCCCCCCTCCCGCCCCCGCACCCGCAAGGCCGTCATCCCGGCCGCCGGCCTGGGCACCCGCTTCCTGCCGGCCACCAAGGCCATGCCGAAGGAGATGCTGCCGGTGGTGGACCGGCCGGCCATCGAATACGTGGTGACGGAGGCCCGGCGTGCGGGCCTGGCGGACGTGCTGATGATCACGGGCCGGAACAAGCGGGCCCTCGAGGACCACTTCGACCGCCATCCCGCGCTGGAGGCCGCGCTGGAGCACAAGGGCGACGCCAAGCGGCTCGCGCAGATCCACGAGTCGGACCTGGTGGGGGACATCCACTACGTCCGTCAGGGCGAGGCCCTCGGGCTCGGCCACGCGGTGAACTGTGCACGCCGCCACGTCGGCGAGGAGCCGTTCGCGGTCCTGCTGGGCGATGACATCATCGGCGACGGCGAGGCGCTGCTCGAGCGCATGATCGACGTGCAGCAGCGCCTCGGCGGCTCCGTGATCGCCCTCATGGAGGTCCCGGAGGAGGCCGTCTCGGCCTACGGCGTGGCCGCGGTGCAGGCCGTGCCGGGGGAGGGCGACGACGTCGTCCGCGTCACCGACCTCGTGGAGAAGCCGGCCCGCGAGGACGCCCCCTCCACCCTCGCGATCATCGGCCGCTACGTGCTGGCCCCGCAGGTGTTCGACGTGCTGGACGAGACCCCGCCCGGCCGCGGCGGGGAGATCCAGCTCACCGACGCGCTGCAGAGGCTGGCCACGGAGGACGGTGAGGGTCGCGGTGTGCACGCCGTCGTCTTCGACGGCCGCCGCTACGACACGGGGGACAAGCTCGGCTACCTGCAGGCGGTCATCGAGTTCGGGACGCGGCACGAGGACCTCGGGGCCGACCTGCGGGCCTGGCTCCGGGAGTTCACCGCCGGGCTCTGAACCGGGCCGGCGACGCGCGGGCCGCCGTCGGCTTTGGCCGACGCGGACCCACCCGGTAGGATGGGCTGTCGGCCCGTCGTGGCTGGACCCGTGTCCAGGCCGCATCGCACCCCCGCAGAGGGCGTGCGGACGGGCCGTGTACCCCGCCGTCCCACCCGCCGAGAGGAGCGACCATGGACAGCATCCAGCACCACGGCGCCGACTCGCCGTGGGTGATCCCCGTGCGCGATCTGACGCGCGGGGCCGGAGTCCAGCGCGAGCTGACGGCCGAGTGGCCCGCCCCCGCGGGCGTCTCCACGCCGCTGCTGGGGATCCCCGAGGGGGACCCCGTCGAGCTGGACCTGCGTCTGGAGTCGGTGCACGAGGGTGTCCTCGTCACCGGCACCGCGGACGCGACCCTGAAGGGCGAGTGCGGCCGTTGCCTGCGCCCGCTGCACGAGGGGATCACCGTGGACCTGCAGGAGCTGTACCTCACCGGCGCGTCCGAGGACGACGCCGGCGAGCAGCCGCTCGTGGTGCGCGAGACCGTGGACCTGGAACCCGTGTTCCGGGACGCCGTGGTCATCGCCCTTCCGTTCCAGCCGCTGTGCCGGCCGGACTGCGAGGGCCTGTGCGCCGACTGCGGCATCCGCCTCGAGGACGCGCCCGAGGGGCACGCCCACGAGCGCGTGGACCCGCGCTGGGCCGCCCTGGCCCACCTCGCGGGCACCTCAGAGACCTCCATCACCGAGACAGAAGAGAGATAGTCGTGGCAGTCCCGAAGCGGAAGATGTCCCGTGCCAACACCCGTGCCCGCCGGTCGCAGTGGAAGGCCACCGCGCCCACCCTGGTGAAGTCCGTCGAGAACGGTCGCGTCTCGTACCGCCTGCCCCATCAGGCCGAGCTGAAGACCGACGCCGCCGGCACCCCCCTGTTCTTCG
Source organism: Micrococcus sp. 63XJN7_8_ISO-PGPR-S23-253 (assembly GCF_056173425.1). Lineage (NCBI taxonomy): Bacteria > Bacillati > Actinomycetota > Actinomycetes > Micrococcales > Micrococcaceae > Micrococcus > Micrococcus sp. 63XJN7_8_ISO-PGPR-S23-253. Next base: position 1,447,509 of record NZ_CM149673.1, on the reverse strand, counting down.
AGTACAAGGGCCGCAAGGTCGCCGACGCCTGAGATGGCGTCCCCCTCGGCTCGCCGCGGGCCTGAGCCCGCGCCCGAGCCAGAAGAGCTGTTCGAGCGTCTCGGCGTGCACATCACCGCCGGGACGCTCGAACGTGCTCTGACGCACCGCTCGTTCGCCTATGAGCAGGGCGGGCTGCCCACCAACGAGCGCCTCGAGTTCCTCGGGGACTCGGTGCTGGGCTACGTGGTCACCGACCACATCTTCACGGTGTACCCGGACCTGGCCGAGGGCGACCTCGCGCGCCGCCGGGCCGCCGTCGTGTCCACGCGTGCCCTGGCGAAGGTGGCGCGCCGGATCGGCATCGGCCCGTTCGTGCGCCTGGGCACGGGAGAGCGCCGCACCGGCGGGGCGGACAAGGACTCGATCCTCGCCGACACCCTCGAGGCGCTCATCGGCGCCGTCTACGTGGACCACGGGGCCGTGGCCGCGGCCGCACTCGTGCACCGCCACGTGGTGCCGCTGCTGGACGAGCCGGACCTGCTGCGCGAGAGCACCGACTGGAAGACGGTCGTGGCCGAGGCCGCCAGCCGCCACGGCCTCGGCGCCGTCCGCTACGCGATCGAGGGGCAGGGCCCCGCGCACGACCCCCGCTACCGGGCCACCCTCGTCGTCGGCGAGCGCGAGTACGGCTCCGCCGTCGCCAGCTCCAAGAAGCAGGCCGAGCGGGACGCCGCGGCCGCCTCGTGGCCCGCCCTCGAGGCGGGCCTGCCGGCCGCGGGGCGCTGAGCCCGTGCCGGAGCTGCCCGAGGCCGAGGTCGTCCGGCGCGGCCTGGCCCGGTGGGCCACGGACGCCGTCGCCGCGGAGCTCGAGGTCCTCGACCCCCGCTCGCTGCGTCGCAGCCCCGGCGGTGCGGACGCCCTCCGGGAGCGGCTGCGCGGCGCCCGGCTGGCCGAGCCGGCTCGCCGCGGCAAGTTCCTCTGGCTGCCCCTGGCCGAGGGCGACGACGCGGTCGTCGTGCACCTGGGGATGAGCGGGCAGATCCTCGTGGACGAACCGGGGGCCACCGACCAGCGACACCTGCGCCTGCGCCTGCCCGTCACCGCGGCGGACGGTTCCGCCCGCGAGCTGCGGTTCGTGGACCAGCGGATCTTCGGCGGCTGGTGGCTCGACGCCCTGCGGCCCGACGACGCCGCCGGTGGTGAGCGGATCCCCACCACGGCCGCCCACATCGCCCTGGACCCGCTGCACCCGCTGTTCGACCCCGTGGCCGTGCACGCGCGCCTGGCACGGCGCCGCTCCACCCTCAAGCGCGCGCTGCTGGACCAGTCGCTGGTCTCCGGGATCGGCAACATCTACGCGGACGAGGCCCTCTGGGGCGCCCGCCTGCACCCCGAGCGCCCGACCGAGCGCATGCGACGGGCCGACACGCTGCGCCTCATGGCGGCCGTCCAGGACGTGATGCGCCGGGCCCTGGAGGTGGGGGGCACGAGCTTCGACGCGCTCTACGTCAACGTGGACGGGCGATCGGGCTACTTCGCCCGCTCCCTGGCGGCCTACGGGCGCACCGGACAGCCGTGTCGCCGCTGCGCCGCCGAGGGGGTCGACTCCCGCATCGTCCGCGAGCCGTTCATGAACCGTGCGAGCCACCTGTGCCCGCGCTGCCAGCCCAGACCGCGCCGTCGCCGGGCCGTGGCGGCCGACGCCTGACGAGGCGTCCGTAGACTGGGCTGACCCCCGACCTCGAGCAGGAGACCCGAGTGAGCCATCCCCCGGCCGCGTCCTGGACGCCCGAGCCCCTGCCGCGTCCCGAGTCCCCGCGCGACGACGCCCCGCCGGTCGCGCGGCGCCGCCGTCGCTGGCCGTGGGTGGTCGGCGTGCTCGCCGTCCTGCTGGCGGCGCTGCTCGGCCTGGGCGCCTGGTACGCGGGCTCGCTCGGGCGCACCTTCGACGACCACCGGCAGACGGTGGACGTGGGGGCGCTCGAGCAGGCGGCCGGGGACGGCCCGCTGAACGTGCTCGTCCTGGGCTCCGACTCCCGCGAGGGCGAGGGCGAGCAGGACATGGGCCAGCGCTCGGACACCATGATGCTCGTGCACATCCCCGCGGACCGACGCCAGGTCTACGTCATGTCCGTGCTGCGGGATTCGTGGGTCACCGTGCCCGGCCACGGCGAGGCGAAGATCAACTCGGCCTTCGACACGGGCGGCTACGCGCTCGCCGTGGACACGGTGGAGCTGCTGCTGGGAGTGCCCATCCACCACGTCCTGGAGGTCGACTTCCAGGGTTTCCGGGGCGTGACGAACGCGCTGGGCGGCGTCGAGGTCTGCAACCCGCAGGCCTTCTCCTCCGGTCAGGCCAACCCCTCGTACTACCCGCGCGGACACATCCTGCTGCAGGACACCGCTGCCCTGCGCTACGTGCGCGAACGGCACGCCTTCGACGACGGCGACGTCACCCGCGTGAAGAACCAGCAGCGCTACCTGGCCGGTGCGATGGACCGCTTCCTCAGCCCGCAGATCCTGGGCAATCCCGCCCGCACCACCGAGGTCGTCGCCACGTTCTCCGACCACCTCGGTGTGGACGAGGGGCTCACGTCCGGCGTGATCGCCTCGCTCGCGTGGCAGCTGCGCGACGTCCGCGGCGAGGACGTCGAGATGTTCACGGTGCCTCGCAAGGGCTTCGCGGAGGGGCCGAACGGCGACGCCATCGTCGAGCTCGACGAGGACAAGCTGGCGGACCTGCGCTCCGCCCTCGCTGACGACGACGTCCAGCGCTATGTCGACGAGCACGAGCCCAAGAAGGAGAAGAAGGCCCAGGCCGCCGGCGGGCCCGCCCCCGTGCTGACCCTGCTGACCGGCACCACGCCCGCACCCGCCCTCGGGGAGGACCCCTGTGACGACTGAGCCGCGCCGCCCCCGCCTCCTGCTGGTCTCCCACTCCTACCGGCCCGAGCGCACTCCGCCCGCGCGTCGCTGGGGCGCGGTCGTGGCGGCGCTGCGGTCGGCGGGCTGGGACGTCGACGTCGTCGCGCCCGGGGGTGTGCGCCCCTTCGCCGGGCCCGACGGCGAACGCGTCCTGCCCACGCCTCGCCTGCCCCTGGGGGAGGCCGGCCGCAACGGCCGCTTCGCCGAGGCGGTGGTGCACGCCCTGCTCGCCATCCCCCGCGGGATGGCCACCCGACGCCCGGACGTGGTGGTGGCCACCGTGCCCGCCCTGCCCGTGGTGGTGCCCGGCGTCGTGCTCTCCCGCCTCTGGCGCCGTCCCCTCGTGCTGGAGATGCGCGACGCCTGGCCGGATCTCGCCCACGAGGCCGGGGTCCACCAGGGCCTGCTGGGCGTCGCGATGGAGCGTGTCGTGACCGGCGGCCAGCGCGCGGCCCGGCTCGTGGTGACCGTCACGGACGGCTTCGCGGAGACGCTGCGCGGGCGCGGCGTGCGGGTGGTCCGCACCCTGGGCAACGGCGTGGACCTGGCCCGCCTGGCCGTGGCGCCCCGGCGGGAGCGGGCCGCCGGTGAGCTCCACGTGCTGTACCTGGGCAACATGGGCGAGAGCCAGGGGCTCGAGCGGCTCATCGACGCCGCGGCGACGCTGCGTCGCACCCGGCCGGGGGTGCGCGTCCGGCTGGTCGGGGAGGGGACCCGACGCCCGGCGCTGGAGGCCCGCAACGCCGAGCTCGGCTCGCCGGCCGAGATCCTCGGACCCGTCCACGGCGCGGCCGTGGCCGAGCAGTACGCGTGGGCGGACACGCTGGTGGTGGCCCTGCGTCCCGACTGGCCGAGCTTCCGGCACACCGTGCCCTCCAAGACCTACGAGGTGCTCGCCGTCGGCCGGCACGTCACGGGCCTGGTGACGGGGGAGGCCGCCCGCACCCTCGAGGCGGCCGGCGGCGCCGAGGTCATCGGCCCGGACGTGGACGACCTGGTGCGGCACCTGGCGGCGCTCGCGGACGATCCGCACCGCACCGACGTCGGCGCGGGCGGACGCGACTGGGTGCGCCGCCACGCCGACCTGCCGGCCGTGGCCCGCCGCTACGAGCGACTGCTGCGCCGCGTCGCCGGTCGCTGAGCCCGACGTCGGCCCCTTGCTAGGGTTGACGCCGCCGCACCCGGCCGGGTGCACTCCACCGGGACACCGAGGAACAGTTCTGATGCCAGCTGGGAAGTCCATCCGTCGGGTCGCGCGCGCGGGCGCTCGCCTGCTGCCGCCCGAACAGCGCCGTCGGGTGCGCCGCACCGGCGGCGCGCTGCTGCGCAGGCTGCCGCCGCAGGTGGCCGAGGAGGTCCGCGGCGTGTTCGGCATCCGCTGGGGCGACCGTCCGGCGCACGCCCGGCCGGCCGACGCCCTGGGCCTGGCGGGCGGGCCGGCCCGCACCCGCCCCGGCAGCGCCTCCCTCACCGGCCGCGGTGCGGCCGCCGTCGGCGCCGATCCGGAGGCCGCGGCCCGTCTCGAGCGGGCCCTGGGCCTGGCCGACACGTCCCGCACCGAGCGGGGCGGGCGGGCCGTCGGCGTCGTCGCCGCCCCAGACGTGCGCGCGGCCCTCGCGGCCGCCGGGCACCGCGTCGTGCCGCTCGTGCCGGGCACCGCGGGCGCGGTGGCCGAACGCGTGGAGGCCGTCGTCGTGGATGTGGACGGCGTGGACGGGCCGTGGGCCGGGGCCCTCGACGCCGCCGGCGCGGCCCTCTACCTCGAGCTGCGGGGTGCCGTGAGCGCGGCCGCCGCGCGCGGGGTCACCGTCTGGGTGCTCTCCCGGGGCCGTCACCGGCACCGGCTCGGGGCCCTCGCCCTGCTGCACGCCGAGGACGTCATCGTCGTCGAGGCCGGCGCGGGCCGGACGCCGTTGCACTTCACCGAGGACCCGGGCGACGCGCCCCAGGGGATCGCCGACGTCCTCGCCGCCTGCCCGGAGGAGAGCGCATGAACACGCACCACCCCGACCGCCTGACCGACGCCGCCGACGTGCGCGTCCTGCTCTACGGCGACGTCGACCTGAACGTCATCGACGGCTCCGCCACGTGGCTGCCCTCCCTGGCCGAGACCCTCGCCCGCACGGGTGCGAGCGTCGACGTCCAGCTCAAGGCCGTCGAACGCCGGGACCTGCTCACCGCTCCGCTGCGCGCCCTGACGGGGGTGCGCGTGCTCGCCGCCGAGCCGGAGGCCGGGCAGGGGGGAATGACCCCCTCCCGCGCCGCGGACGTGCTGGCCCGCCGGGACGAGGAGTCCCGGTACGACGTGGTGCTCGTGCGCGGCATCCACGCCTGCCTCGAGCTCGCCGACCGCGGCGCCTTCCCGGGGCGGCTGTGGTCCTACGTGACCGAGTACGGCTACGTGGAGGACGGCTTCCCGGCCGGGCGCGTCGAGGAGCTCGGCCGCGTCGCCGCGGCGAGCCGTCTGATGCTGGCCCAGACGCCCCAGGCTCGCGCCGTGCTCGAGGCGATGGTCCCGGCCGCCGCCGGGCGCACCGAGCTGCTCTCGCCGATGGTGCCGGACGGGCTCGTTCCGGCCGAACGCGCCGAGGCGCCCGCCGACGGCCCGGTGCGTCTCGTGTACACGGGCAAGTTCGCCCACGACTGGCGCACCGACCTCATGCCGGACGTGCTGACCGCCCTCCACGAGGCCGGCGTCCCGGCCACGCTCACGATGGTGGGGGACAAGGTCCACCCCGAGCGTGACCGGCCCGGCTGGGCCGCGGGGATGCGCTCCCGCCTCGAGGCCGACCGGCCCGACTTCGAGTGGACCGGAGCGCTCTCCCGCGAGGAGTCCATGGCCCGCACCGCGGCCGCGGACGTCTCTCTGGGCTGGCGCGCCCCCGCCCTGGACCTCTCGCTCGAGATCTCCACGAAGGTGCTCGAGAGCTGCGCGGTCGGAGTGCCGCCGCTCCTGAACCGGACCGTGGCGCACGAGGAGCTGCTGGGGGCCGACTACCCCCTGTTCGTGGACGGGGTGAGGGACTCGGCCCGGGACGTGGCCGCCCGCATCGCGGCCGCCCGCCACGACCTGCCGGCCCTCTCGCGGCGCGTCGTCGAGGCCGCCGCCCCCTACCGCATGGCCGCGCGCGCACGCGCCCTGACAGGCGTCATGGACCGGCTCGGTCTGCTCGACCGACGGCCCGCCCGCGGCGGGTCACGCACCCGCGTGGTCCTGGCCGGCCACGACCTGAAGTTCGCGGGCGAGCTCGTCGACCTGCTGCGGGACGACCCGGGCGTCGAGCTGCGCATCGACCACTGGCAGGGCCTGCACCGCCACGACGAGGCCGCCTCACGCCGCCTCGTCGAGTGGGCCGACGTCGTGGTGTGCGAGTGGGCGGGCCCCAACGCCGTCTGGTACGCCCGCCACAAGCGGCCCGGCCAGCGGCTCGTGGTCCGCCTGCACATGTTCGAGCTGCGCGGTGGCTGGCTCTCCGCGCTCGAGACCGACGCCGTGGACCGCCTCGTGACCGTCTCCGATCTCTACCGGGACCTGGTGCGCGAGCACCTGCCCATCGAGCCCACGCGGGTCACGGTGATCCCCAACGCCGTGTCTGTGGCGGACCTGGACCGTCCCGGCCTGCCGGGTCGCCGGTTCCGGCTCGGCCTCGTCGGCGTGGTGCCGTTGCGCAAGCGCCTGGACCGGGCCGTGGACCTGTTGGAGATCCTGCGCGCCCATGACGAACGGTTCACCCTGCACGTGCGCGGCCGCATGCCGTGGGAGTACCCGCACGAGTGGCGCAAGCCCCTCCAGCGCGAGGGCTACCTCGACCTGTTCGCCCGCCTCGGCGCCGGTCCGCTGCGCGGGGCCGTCGCCTTCGAGCCCTTCGGGGCGGACATGGGCTCGTGGCTGACGAAGATCGGCTGGGTGCTCTCGCCGTCCACCACCGAGAGCTTCCACCTCGCGCCCGCCGAGGGCATGGTCTCGGGCGCGGTCCCGCTCGTCTGGGACCGGCCCGGCGCGAGGGGCGTGTTCGGCGACGAGTTCGTGCTCGACGACACGGACGCCGCGGCGCGGCGGGTGCTCGAGACGGTCGCCGACGACGCGCGGTGGGACGAGCTCTCGACCCTGGCCCGGGACCGGGTGCGCGCGTACGACGAGCGCGTCGTGGCCGGCCTGTGGCGCGAGGCGCTGGGGCTGGACTGAGGCAGGCCGGGCGACGGCGGTAGGGTGGGACGCGTCCGCCCCCGCCCGCCGGTGCCTGGGGCAGCCGCCGTGAACCATTCCCCATTGAGGAGACCCCGTGAAGAAGATCGAGACCGTCGCCGTCATCGGCCTGGGCTACATCGGCCTGCCCACCGCCGCCATCCTCGCCGAGAACGGCGTGAGGGTGCTCGGCGTGGACGTCTCGGACCGCACGGTGGACGCCGTGAATGCGGGCACGGTGCCCTTCGTGGAGCCGGACCTGGCCGGGTTCGTTACGCGCGGCGTCGAGAAGGGCCTGCTCAGCGCCTCGAAGACGACGCCGGCCGCGGACGCCTACATCGTCGCCGTGCCGACCCCGTTCAAGGACGGACACTCCCCGGACCTGGGCTACATCGAGGCCGCCGCCCGCGGCCTGGCCCCGCAGCTGACCGGCGACGAGCTCGTCATCCTCGAGTCCACCTCGCCCCCCGGCGCCACCGAGCACATGGCCGAGGTGATCTTCGCCGAGCGTCCTGAGCTGCGCGAGTCCGAGCTGGACTTCGCCCACTGCCCCGAGCGGGTACTCCCGGGCCGCGTGATGGTCGAGCTCGTGACCAACGACCGGATCGTCGGCGGCTCGACCCGGCGCGCGGCCGAGCGGGCCCGCGACCTCTACCGCACGTTCTGCGAGGGCGAGATCCTGCTGACGGACACCCGCACCGCGGAGATGGCCAAGCTCGTGGAGAACTCCTTCCGCGACGTCAACATCGCCTTCGCCAACGAGCTGTCCGTGATCTGCGCCGAGCAGGGCATCGACGTGTGGGAGCTCATCGAGCTCGCCAACCACCATCCCCGCGTGAACATCCTGCAGCCGGGCCCCGGGGTGGGCGGCCACTGCATCGCCGTGGACCCGTGGTTCATCGTGGACGCCGCCCCGCAGACCGCCCGGCTGATCCGCGCGGCCCGGGAGATCAACGACGGCAAGCCCCAGTGGGTCATCGACCGGGTCAAGGCTGCGGCCTTCGACGTCCAGCAGGCCACCGGCCGCGCGCCGGTCGTCGCCGCCCTCGGCCTGGCCTTCAAGCCGAACATCGACGACCTGCGTGAGTCCCCGGCCCTGAACATCGCGGCCGAGCTGGCGGGCCAGTTCTCCGGGTCCGACGTGCTCGTGGTCGAGCCGCACGTGACGGAGCTTCCGGCCGCGCTGCAGGGCAAGGACAACGTGCGCCTGGTCGCGGCCGACGAGGCCCTGGATGCCGCCGACATCGTGGTGCTGCTGGTGGACCACTCCGCCTTCGCCGACCTCGGCAACCGCGTGGCCGACAAGCGCGTGATCGACACGCGCGGCCAGTGGCGCACCGGCCCGTCCCTCTGACCCGACGCGGCCAGTGGCGCACCGGCCCGTCCCTCTGACCCGACGCGGCCCGCGCCCCGCCCGCCCCGCCGACAGGAGCCCGCACCGATGACCGCACGCGAGCGCCCCGCGTCGTCCCGCCGCCCGCTGCTGCGGTCCCTGGCCCTGACCGCCCAGACCGTCCGCGAGCACGTGACGGACGACCCGGTGCTGCTGGCCCTGCAGGTCTCCCGTCGGCTGCCGCCCGCGGCGGCGGGCGGGGCGGCCGGCGTCCTCACCCGCCTGGGCCGGAACGGTGTCGTGCCCGCGCTCGGCCACGAGATGCGGGGCGAGCGCGCGGCGGCCCTGGCCGCCCTCGGCGTGGATGAGGCCGGTCGTCCCGTCCGCGCGTCCCGTCCGGGGGCCGGGAGCCGCCGCGGGCTGGTCCACCGGGCCGACGCGGCCCTCGGCATGGGCCGGCCCGACGTCGCCGAGACGCTGCTCGGCGGCGTGCCGGAGAAGCAGCGCGGCGCGGCGTGGACGGCCGCCGCCGCACGCCTGGCGGCCCACCGCGGCGACCTGGGCGGCGCGGCCGTGCTCGCCGCGCGGCATCCCCGCAACCGTCATCTCGCCCGCCGCATGGCGGGGGAGCGGGACGCGTTCCGCGGCGTCGCCCCGACCGTGCCGACCGAGCCCGGCTACCGCCCGGTCCCGGGCCGGGTGCTGCACGTGCTGACCAACTCCCTGCCCCACACCGGCTCGGGGTACGCCCAGCGCAGCCACGCGATCCTCACCTCCCTGCGGGACGAGGGCTTCGATGTCGCTGCCGTGACGCGGCCGGGCTACCCCGTGCAGATCGGCGTGCCCTGGGCGGCACAGCGGGATGTCGTGGACGGGATCGGCTATGCCCGGCTGCTGCCGGCCCGGCTCGCCCAGGGCCAGGCCGCCCGCATCCAGCAGCACGCCGAGCTGCTGGCCGCGTACGTGCGACGACACCGTCCCGCCCTGCTGCACACCACCACGCACTTCGTGAACGCGCTCGCGGTCGAGGCCGTGGCGCGGGCCTTCGGGATCCCGTGGGTGTACGAGGTCCGCGGGCAGCTCGCGGACACGTGGGCGGCGGTGCGCGGTCCCGAGGCCCTGGCCTCGGAACGGTACCGGCTCTTCCAGGAGCGGGAGACCGAGGCCGCCCGCCGCGCCGACGGGGTCGTGACGCTCGGGGCGGGCATGCGCGACCGCCTGGTCGCGGCCGGGGTGGCCGAGGACGCCGTCGTGCTCTGCCCCAACGCCGTGGGCCCGGCCTTCATCGCCGAGCCGGCAGACCGGGACGAGGCACGCGCCCGGCTGGGCTGGGACCTGCCGCCCGACGCCTTCGTGGTGGGCACCGTCTCGAGCCTCGTGGACTACGAGGGCCTGGACACCCTGCTGCGCGCCGCCGCACGGCTGGCCCCGCACCGTCCCCGGCTGCGCGTGCACATCGCCGGCGACGGCGTCGCCCGGCCCGGGCTGCAGGCCCTGGCCGCGGAGCTCGGCATCGCGGAGCTGTGCGCCTTCCCCGGCCGGGTCGACCGCGAGGACGCGCGCCTGCACCACGCCGCCCTGGACGTGTTCACGGTCCCGCGCCGGGATCTGCCCGTCACCCGCGCGGTGACGCCGATGAAGACCGTCGAGGCCTCGGCCACCGGTCGACCCGTCGTCGCCTCGGACCTGCCGGCCCTGGCCGAGCTCGTCGAGGACGAGCGGACCGGCCTGCTCGTCCCCGCGGAGGATCCCGCCGCGCTGGCCGCTGCCCTCGACCGGCTCGCGGAGAACCCGGCCGAGCGGGTGCGCCTCGGCGCGGCCGGCCGAGAATGGGCCCTGCAGACGCGCACCTGGGAGGCCAACGCGCGCCGCTATCGGGCGCTGTACGACCGGCTCGGCGTCTACCCGCGCTGATACAGTGACGCTGGCGCCGGGCCCCCGCACTCCCGTGTTCCGGGGGCCTCCTCGACGCCCGCCCGACGCTCGCCGCGTGGGGCCCGTGCACGGAAGGAAGACTGGACCCGAATGAAGATCGCCGTCGTCGCCCTGGGCAAGATCGGCCTGCCGCTGGCCGTGCAGTTCGCGAGCAAGGGACACGAGGTGGTCGGCGTGGACGTCAACGCCACCGTCGTGGACCTCGTCAACGCGGGGACCGAGCCCTTCCCGGGCGAGGCCCACCTGCAGGAGAAGCTCTCCTCCACGGTGGCCGACGGCCGCCTGCGCGCCACCACCGACTACGGCGACGCCGTCCCGGGGGCCGACGCCGTCGTGCTCGTCGTGCCGCTCTTCGTGGACGACGAGGCCCGCCCCGACTTCGGCTGGATGGACGGCGCCACCACCGAGCTGGCGAAGCACCTGACCCCGGGCACCCTCGTCTCCTACGAGACCACGCTGCCCGTGGGCACCACCCGCACCCGGTGGAAGCCGATGCTGGAGGAGGGCTCGGGCCTGACCGAGGGGGAGGACTTCCACCTCGTGTTCTCGCCGGAGCGCGTGCTCACCGGCCGCGTGTTCGAGGATCTGCGCCGCTACCCCAAGCTGATCGGCGGCCTGACCCCGGCCGGCGCCGAGCGCGCCCGCGAGTTCTACGAGGCCGTGCTGGACTTCGACGAGCGTCCTGACCTGTCCCGTCCCAACGGCGTGTGGGACCTCGGCTCCGCGGAGGCCTCCGAGATGGCCAAGCTCGCGGAGACCACCTACCGCGACGTCAACATCGGCCTGGCGAACGAGTTCTCCCGCTACGCCGGCGCGAACGGCATCGACATCTACCGGGTGATCGAGGCTTCCAACTCGCAGCCGTACAGCCACATCCACCGTCCGGGCATCGCCGTGGGCGGCCACTGCATCCCGGTCTACCCGCGCCTGTACCTGTGGAACGACCCGGCCGCGGACATCGTCCGCACCGCGCGCGCCGTGAACGCCTCGATGCCGGACTTCGCCGTGGACCTGCTCGCCCAGGCGCACGGCGACCTCGCCGGTCAGCGCGTCGTCGTGCTGGGTGCCGCCTACCGCGGCGGCGTGAAGGAGACCGCGTTCTCCGGTGTGTTCGCCACCGTGGGCGCCCTGCGCACCCGCGGCGCCGAGGTCACCGTGGACGACCCGATGTACACGGACGAGGAGCTCACCGCGCTGGGCTTCACCCCGCACTCCGCAGGCGCCGAGGTCGACGCCGCGATCCTGCAGACGGACCACGCCGAGTACCGCGCCCTCATCCCGGCCGACCTGCCGGGCGTGCGCACCTTCGTGGACGGCCGCAACGTCACCGACGCCGACGCCTGGGCGGGCGTGACCCGTCGGGTCATCGGCCTGCCGCAGGACGCCGAGGCCGCCCGATGAGCGGGAACGTCTTCACCGCCGCTTCGGCCGACGTGGCCGAGGACGCCATCCTCGGCGCCGGGACCAAGGTCTGGCACCTCGCGCAGGTCCGTGAGCAGGCCCGCCTCGGCGAGCGCTGCATCGTCGGTCGCGCGGCCTACATCGGCACCGGGGTGGAGCTCGGCGACGACTGCAAGGTCCAGAACCTCGCCCTCGTCTACGAGCCGGCCCGTCTGGGCCGCGGCGTGTTCATCGGACCCGGCGTCGTCCTGACCAACGACACCTACCCCCGCGCGGTCAACCCGGACCTGTCCCAGAAGTCCGGGGACGACTGGGACGCCGTGGGCGTGGACATCGGCGACGGCGCCGCGATCGGCGCGCGGTCGGTGTGCGTCGCGCCGGTGCGCATCGGCGCGTGGGCCCTGGTGGCGGCCGGCTCGGTGGTCACCCGCGACGTGCCGGACTTCGGCCTCGTGGCCGGGGTGCCCGCGAAGCGCATCGGCTGGGTCGGCCGGACAGGCCGCCGGCTGGAGGAGAAGGACGGCGTCTGGGTGTGCCCGGACACCGGGGAGACGTTCATCGAGCGGGACGGGGCGCTGCGCCCGGCCGGACCCGCGCAGGAGGAGGAGAACCATGGCTGAGTTCATCCCGGCGGCGAAGCCGCTCATCGGTGATGAGGAGCGCGAGGCGGTGGACCGCGTCCTGCGCTCCGGCATGGTGGCGCAGGGCCCCGAGGTCGCGGCCTTCGAGGAGGAGTTCGGTGCCGCGATGGTGGACGGCCGGGCCTGCGTGGCCGTCAACTCCGGCACCTCCGGCCTGCACCTGGGCCTGCTGGCCGCGGGCATCGGCCCCGGCGACGAGGTCATCGTGCCCGCCTTCACCTTCGCGGCGACCGGCAACGCCGTCGCCCTCACGGGCGCGACCCCGGTGTTCGCGGACGTGGACCTGCAGACGTACACCCTCGACCCGGCGGACGTGCGCGCCAAGGTGACGGAGCGGACCGCCGCCGTCATGCCGGTGCACCTGTACGGCCACCCGGCCCGCATGGACGAGCTCGAGGCGATCTGCCGCGAGCACGGCCTCCAGCTGTTCGAGGATGCGGCGCAGGCGCACGGCGCCCGCTGGAGGGGACGCCCCGTGGGCACCTTCGGGGCGTGGGGCATGTTCAGCCTCTACCCGACCAAGAACATGACCTCGGGTGAGGGCGGCATGGTCTCCGTGGCGGAGGAGGACGTCGCCCGTCGCCTGCGTCTGCTGCGCAACCAGGGCATGGAGGTCCAGTACCGCAATGAGCTCGTGGGCTTCAACAACCGCATGACGGACATCCACGCGGCCATCGGCCGGGTGCAGCTGACCAAGGTCGGCGCGTGGACCCGGCGCCGGCAGGAGATCGCCGCCCGCTTCGACGCCGAGCTGCGCGGGGTCACCGTGCCGACGGTGCTCGAGGGCGCCGAGCACGTGTACCACCAGTACACGGTCCGCCTGCCCGAGGAGCTGGCCGGGAAGCGGGCGGACGTGCTCGCCCGCCTGAAGGACGAGTTCGGGGTCGGCACGGGTGTCTACTACCCGGTGCCCACCAATGAGCTGCCCTCCTTCAGCGTCGAGGCGGACCTGCCGAACACCCGCGTGGCCGCGTCCACCGTCTTCTCCATCCCGGTCCACCCGTCCCTCACGGACGCGGACGTCACGCGCGTCGTCGAGGCCGTCAACACCGTGGTGGCGGAGGCCGCCGCATGAGCGTGCTGCGCACCGGACTGATCGGCCTGGGCATGATGGGACGCCACCACGCCCGTGTGATGCGCTCCATCGAGGGCACCGAGCTGGTCGCCGTGGCCGACGCCATGGGTGACCCGCACGGCGTGGCGAGGGACCTGCCCCTCTACGACTCGGTCCAGGGGCTCATCGACCACGGCGTGGACGCCGTCATGTGCGCGGTCCCGACCGGCCTGCACGAGGAGGTCGGCATGGCCCTGGCCGAGGCCGGGGTGCACGTGATGGTCGAGAAGCCCATCGCGCACAGCACCGAGGCCGGCACCCGCCTGGTCCGCGCCTTCGACGAGGCCGGCCTCGTCGGCGCGGTGGGCCACATCGAGCGCTTCAACCCCGCCCTCCAGGAGATGCGCCGCCGGATCCAGGCCGGCGAGCTGGGCCGGGTCCTGCAGATCACGACCGTTCGCCAGGGCGGCTTCCCCGCCCGCATCGCCGACGTCGGGGTCGTCAAGGACCTCGGCACGCACGACATCGACCTGACCGCGTGGCTGGCGGACAGCCCGTTCACGCGCGTGGCCGCGGAGACCATGACCAACTCCGGCCGTGAGCACGAGGACATGGTGGTCGCCAGCGGCCGCCTCGAGTGCGGGGTCATCACGAGCCACGTGGTGAACTGGCTCTCGCCGGTGAAGATCCGCCAGACGGTCGTCACCGGTGAGCTCGGCGCGTTCGTGGCGGACACCGTGCACGCGGACCTGACCTTCCAGGCCAACGGATCGGTCCGCACCCGCTGGGACGCGGTGTCCGCGTTCCGTGGCGTCTCCGAGGGGGACGTCACCCGGCTGGCGATCGAGAAGCCCGAGCCGCTGCACACCGAGCACGAGGCGTTCCGCGACGCGATCCTCGGCGTCCGGCAGGAGCACGTGTCCATGGCGGAGGGGCTCGACACGCTGCGCGTGGCCGAGGCGATGATCGCGTCGGCCCGCACGGGCGAGAGGGTGGCCCTGTGATGCCCCCGAGCGGAAGCCGGTGGTGGCGCCAGGCACGTGGACACGCCGTCCGCTCTCTCATCCGGCGTGCCGAAGGACTGCCGGGGCCTGGCCGTCGGTTGCTCCGTGACGGGTTCACGGCGCTGCCCGAGTGGACGCCGGGGAAGGACAGCATGCGTCGGATAGCTGGGCAGACTCGGTCCCGCCGACGTGATGGCGACGAGTCGCCGCCTCAGAAGGCGACACCGCGTCGTCGACCTCCGGGAGGCTACGGTGGATACCTGCATTGGTCAGACGCGGGATCGACATACTCCGAACGTGAGATCGCCACCTTCCTTCAGCTGGAGCTCGCCCACCTCAAGCAGGCTCTCTACGCCGAGCCGCTCCCGCCCCTTGAACCGACGGGGTATGAGGAAGAGGACGCGAGCAACACCGAAGACCGCATCGCCGAGTACGTGGATCTCGTCGAGGATTCCTCAGTGGCCGAAGGTGATGTGAGCCACCTCGTCATTCTGAATCAATACCCGAAGGTGGGGGCGGAGTATGGGAACGGATTCGTTCACCGCCGGGTCAAGTACTACATCGAGGCCGGTGTCCGAGTGCATGTGGCAGTGGTCAACGCGTCGGAGGAACCCAGCTCGTATGTGTATGACGGCGTGCCGGTTCTCGTGGGCAGGGGCGCCGAGGCCCGTCGTCTCCTCGAGACAACCGCGTACACATCGGTCTCGACACACTTTCTTCAGCCGTATATCTGGCGTCAAGTGCGTGAGGCGATGCGAGGGCACAGACTCTTCTCCTTCATGCATGGCTTCGAATCACGTCGATGGATCCGAACAATTCGGAACTACCGGTCACCTGAGCCGTTGGTGAATGGCATTAAGGACAGCCTCACTCGACAGCGATTCTGGCGCGAGGTTCTGAATGACCCGGCGGGACCCGAGAAGTTCGTGTTCGTCTCCCGCTGGTGGCGTCGGGGAGCCCAGGATGACCTGGAAATGGTATTCCCAGAGCAGCGAGTTGCGGTGGTGCACAATGTCATCGACACCGAGCTCTTCCGCTTCCATGAGAAAGACCCCGCACAGCGATTCCGGTTGCTGTGGGTCCGGTCTGCTGCGAACCTGAACTACGCCTCGGATCTCGCCGTCGCAGCATTGGTGCGCTTGAGGGAGACCGAATGGTGGCCGCAGCTGGACATCCGGATCATCGGCGACGGGAAGTACTTCGGTGCATTCGAGGAGACCTTCGCCGACGATGAGAACGTGGTTGTTGAGCGACGCTTTGCCTCTCAAGCAGAGATTGCTCGACTTCACCGGGAATACGGCATGTTCCTCGTGCCCACACGATGGGACTCGCAGGGCGTGTCCCGAGATGAAGCGATGTCGTCTGGCCTGGTCGCCGTGACCAACGCGGCGTGTGCTGTCCCCGAATTCGTCGACTCCAGTTGCGCCGTTGTAGCTCGTCCGGAGGACGTTGAAGGCCTGGTGGCCGGGATGATCCGGGTGTTCGAGTCGCCCGAACTCTTCCTCCGCCTGGCACGTGCGGGCGCACAGAGGGTCGCAGCCTCCACGTCACCCACGCACACCGTGATGCGTGAAATGGCGCTGATGGGACTCCTGCCCGAGTCCGGGGGGAGCGAGGCTTCGTCATGAGGTATCTGATGATCACGGCCGGTTTCGGGGTTGCCGAAGCGCGGCTCGTCGATGACGCACGGCGGAACGGGTCCACCATGGACGTCATCGACGTTCAAGGGCCCTCCTGGCTCCGATTCACCGGCTCCGGGAGGCCCGTGCCCCTGTTCCGCTGGATCGCCCAGTGGCCCCTGCGGGACTCCAGCAACCAGGTCGCGCGGGTGATGCGTCAGGTCCTTGAGCGCGGTGCATATGACCTGATCCTCGCGTCCGGCCTGCGGGCGTGCGGGTTTGCAGGACGATACCTCGAAGCCGAGTTCGTCCCCCTGCTCTGGCGGGGCGACCTGGACTTCTCGGCGGTCCGCCGGCACTCGGAAGAGGATTTCGCAGCCGTCACGAGGGCCGTGGACCGTCTGTTCCTCGAGGACGAATGGGAGTTCGACAAGGCCCTGTCGAAGGGGTCGTGGAGCGCCCACCTCCGCCATCCACGTCGAGCCCTGCCGCCCGAGTTGTTGCCTCCGCTGGCCGAGGAATTCGAGACGCCGAGCGTCGTCGTCCTCCATCCCGAACACGTCGACGCCGATCGCCTCGCGGCGCAGATGGAGGCGCTCCAGACCGCGGTGGACACGGTGCCGGGCGCCTCGCTCCGCAGCCTCTCGGCCTCCGCCCTCTACCGCACCCGCGACCTCGTCGCAGGACGCGCGTTCGACGCGGTCGCGGCGACCCGGCTCGGCGGCGCCACGCACGTGGTCCTCGTGGGCTCGTCGCGCGACCACACGGCCGTCGGCGAACTCCTGGTCGGCACCGGCTTCGCGGAACGGCTGGTGGTGGAGGACACCATCGGCTCGGGCGCGTGGGCCGCGGGCCATCCGGGCGTGCGGACGGGGCGGGGGCTGCGCCTCGTCACGGAGCTCGCCGCGGCCCTGCGCGGGGGGCCCGAGCCTCACTCCGCCGTCGACACCGTCGACGCCGGCACCACCGACCTGCTCGCCGCCTACCGCGCGGCGATGACCGGTCGCGTGGACAGGACGTTCGAGGATCTCGCGGTGCTGCGGCACGACGGCCCGTTGGACGTGTTCTTCTCCACCTCGCCGCTGGAGGACCGCACCGACGGGGCCCGTCCCCAGCGGGTGCGCAACATGAACGACGCCCTCTCCGAGCCTGCCGCGGCGCTGCGGCTCTCCTCCGTCCCGGGCGTCTTCGA
Organism: Micrococcus sp. 63XJN7_8_ISO-PGPR-S23-253; assembly: GCF_056173425.1. Classification (NCBI taxonomy): domain Bacteria; kingdom Bacillati; phylum Actinomycetota; class Actinomycetes; order Micrococcales; family Micrococcaceae; genus Micrococcus; species Micrococcus sp. 63XJN7_8_ISO-PGPR-S23-253. The sequence continues at coordinate 1,430,237 of NZ_CM149673.1, read as the reverse complement.
CCGGCGGCTCCGGGTCCTGGACGAGGCGCTCGCCGCCGGCCGTCCCCTCGGACTCCTCTACGGCGAGAACTCGACGTCGCCGATCCCGGTCGTCCGGGTGACCGCCGCCCTCGCGGACGTCATGGCCCGCTTCTCGGCCGGCGGCGGCACGAGCGTCTGGTTCGTGCGTGACCTGCACTGGCTGGACGAGATCGACGGGTACCTCGAGGACGCCGACGCGCGGCGCGACGTCCAGGAGCGTGGGCTCGCCGAGTTCGACGCGATGGCGGCGGCCGCGGACCGGCTGGCGGCTCCGTCCGCGGAGTCCGGGGCGGGCTTCGACGCCCTGCTGGCCCGTCACGGCCGCGGGCCCGTGGACTGGCTGCCGCTGCCGCCTGCCGTGTCTCCGGCGAACACCGTCCCCGCCGACGCCCCGGCGATCGGCGAGGAGGACGTCACCCTGCTGTACGCCGGAGGCGTGGGCGGGATCTACGGCCTGGGCCAGTACCTCACCGCCGTCGGGACGCTCGACCCGCAGGTGCGACTCGACTTCGTGGTCCGCACGGGGGAGCGTTCCGTGCTGGAGGACATGCTGGCCGAGCACGGCCTGGCGGACCGGCCCGGGCTGCGGATCACCACGGTCCCGCTCGAGTGGTACGTCCCCGCGACGAGGACCGTGGTGGGCGTGGTGCTGCTGGGCGGCGAGTACGCCCGCTTCAGCTTCCCCTACAAGACCATGTCCCTGATCGAGCGCGGCTACCCCGTGCTCTGCTTCGCGGACATGGGGATCGCGGACTTCCTCGAGCGCAACCGCGTGGGGCTCGGCGTCGCGCGCTCCTCGGAGGCGATCCGCGCCGGCATCGTCGCGCTCGTGCGGGACGGGGCGCCCGGCATGGCCGAGGCCCAGCGCTCGCAGTCCTGGGCCGTCCGGGTGGCCACCGCCCGGGCATCGGCCGAGGACTGAGTCCCGGCCCCACCGGGGGCGCCCATCCGGGGACCCGGGAGGGGCCCGCCACGGATCACACCGCGGCGGGCTCGTCCCTCGTCTCCGCGGGGTTGAGCAGGGCCTGCAGGCGCACCAGCACGGCTTCGGGCGCGTGCAGCCGTGCGTGGTGCTCGCGCGCCCGCTCCCGCCGTTCCCGTGCGGCCGCCGACGTCTCCTCCAGCAGGCCCAGCACCGTGGCGAGGAGCGTGGCGTCGTCGGTCTCGGTCACCGGCGGGGCGCACTCGTCCGGCGCGGGAGTCACCGGCGGCCCGGCGACCACAGCGTTGCCCGCGGCCAGGGCCTGCAGGGCCGCGATCTCCAGTTCTCCCGTGTGCAGCGGGGCCACGACGACATCGCCGTGGAACGCGTCGGGTCGACGGCGGAACCGGGGACCCGACGGGGCCTCGACCGGGATCCCGCGTGCGGTGAGTTCCGCGACCAGCTCGTCCACGGCCGCCGACTCGGCCAAGGTGCGGTCCCCGGGCAGGATGAGCACGCTGCGGGGTGCGGACGCGCCGTCGTGACCGGGTCCCCGGTCCGTCGGCGTCGGGATCGGTGCGGGCAGCCACAGCACGCCCGGCGTCAGCAGCGCCTCCACGCGCCGGTGGGAGAGCACGGGGACTCCGGCGGCCAGGGCGGCCTGGAACGGGCGGCCCTGACGCCGGATGCGGCGGTCCAGCGCCGCCCGCGCGTCCGGGGCCAGCCCTCCCCAGGGGTGACCGGGGACGGCCGTCAGCCGCCGGTCGACGCCGGCGAGGTTCCGCTCGCCGGCCACGAGCGCGACCTGGCGTCCGCGAGCCCGGAGGGAGAGCAGTTCATGGACGGGGGACTGCTCGGCCCGGCCCCACAGCGGCCCCTCGCCCCCGCTGAGGACCGTGCCGTGGGCACGGTCGTCCGTGACCCAGTCCTGCAGGACGCCCCAGACCGCCTCGGGGCCGCCCACGGCGAGGCCGCGGCCCTCGGGGACCTCCCGTGGCGGCCGCAGCGTCACGGGGCCGGCGTCGGCGGGCCAGGCGTCCACGAGGGGCCGGACCGTGGGCGGGTCGCCCACGACCAGGAGCCCGCGGGGCTGGGGATCGCGCGCGGGGTCCGGGGCGATCTCCACGGGCGGCGGCGCGGCGGGCGTGGGCACGAGACGTCGCCAGAGGCCGTGCAGCGCCCGCTCGGCGGCCTCCCACCCGTGACGGGCGGTGATCTTCGGGGTGCGTGCGGCGGCGGTCAGCTCGGCTTGTCGCGCCAGGAGGTCGCGCACCGCCCGGGCGAGGTCCGCCGCGTCCCCGGGGGTGAACACGGTCCCCACCCCCTGCTCCCGGACGAACCGGGCCTGCTCGCGAAGGTCGGACACGATCAGCGGCAGACCCGCCAGCAGGCATTCACGCAGCTTGGTGGGGACGGCGCTCTCGTGGGCCGGGGTGGGGAGCAGAGGGCTCACGCCCGCGGTGGCGGAGGAGACGTACCACGTCACAGAGGCCGAGGGCACGTAGTCGACGATGTGCATCCGGTCGGCGACGTCGAGCTGGGCCGCCCGGTCGCGCAGGCCCTGCCGGGCGTCCGGGTCGGGGGAGCCCACATACGCGACGTGGACGCCGGGCAGCAGCGGCAGGGCGTCCACCAGCGTGCCCACGCCGCGGACCTCGGCCAGCTTGCCGACGTAGACGAGCAGGGGGACGTCGTCGGACAGGCCCAGCTCGGTGCGCAGGGGCAGGCGCTCGGCCGGGTCCATCGGGACCTGCGTGCCCCACGGCCCGTTGATCACCGTCACGGGGCGTTCCGGCAGGGCGTGGTACTCGCGCATCCGCTCGGCCAGTCCGTCCGTGACGGCGACGACGGCGTCGGCCTCGTGGATCAGCTCGGCTTCGGCCGCCTTCCACGCGATGCGCTGATCCACGGGCCCGGGCATCATCTGGCCGGGCAGCCACTCGTGGGCGTCGTAGACCCACGGGACCGGCGGCAGGCCGCGCGCGGCGCGGTAGCGGTCGTAGGCGGCCGCGGCGGGCAGGGGATGGCGGTCGTGCACGTGGATGATGTCGGGCGCGAGGTCGATCAGGGCACGCAGGAAGCCGTCCTCGTAGTCCGCGATCAGGGGCCAGACTTCGCGCCAGGCGCCGGTCCGTCCGGCGGCGAAGTTCTTCAGCGCGCGCTGGCCCCGCGTTGCTGCCGGGCCCCGGCGGCCCCGTGCCGGGCCGAGGCGGTCCAGGCGACGGGCGGCCCGGCCGAGTCGGCCGCGGGCCCCGTCGGGCAGGGCGTGGGGCGAGAGCCCGCGCACCACGGACTGGGGCAGGCCCGCCCCGGTCTCGTGGGCGAGGTCCCAGGCGGTCATCGCCGCGGCCTCCTCGGGGTCCAGCACGGCGGACCAGTCCGTCACGTCCGGCCGGGCGGTCCCGTGCAGGGTCTGCCACGCCAGGTGCCGCCGGAACGTCACGGGCACACGCAGGATGGGCACGGACCCGTACCGGCCGAGGTTGAACGTGGTGCGGTGGGAGACGCCCACCACGACGACCTCGTAGCCGGCGCGCACCGCAGAGACCGCGGCCTTCTCCACGCGCGAGTCTCCGATGACCTGGTTCCCCACCAGCATCGCCATCCGGGGTCGGCGGGGGGCGGGCGTGGTGACGGGCATGGGACTCCTTCTCGGCGAGGTCAGGTGGCGGCGCCTCCCAGGATCCGGCGGACCAGGGCAGGCACGACGTCCTCCTCAGCATAGGTGTGCGCCACGTCTCGCCGGGCCTGGGCCACGGCGGACCGCCAGGCCCGCGCGTCGGCCGTGGCACGGCGAAGGGTATCGGCCATGGCGGCCACGTCCGGGCTCAGCCACGCGGCGGGGTAGAGCAGGTCGGCGCCCGCCCACGCGAGCGCGGCCGGCAGACAGCCGTGCGCGGCGCCGTCGGGCAGCGTGAAGTGGAACGACTCGAAGTCCGAGACGGAGAGCGCGACGCCCACCCGGGCGTACCACGCGGGCATGTCCGGCCCGTGGGGGTCCCAGGCCACGGCTCCCGCGAGCATCGGGTCGGTCTCGATGCGGCGCAGCTGCGTCCGGTAGTAGGCCGCCGCGGCGGGGCGCTGCGCCATCCAGCCGACCTCCTCCGGGTGGTGGCCACGGATCCGGAGCGTGTGGCGGGGCTCGGCCCGGCGGAGCGCCGCCAGCAGGTCGAGGGCGCGGTGCAGCCCCTTCCGCTCGGGCAGCACGCCGACCAGGCCGAGCACGAAGCGCCGGTCGTCGTCGCCGTCCGGGAGCGTGGGCGGCACGGCCACGGCGTTCGGCACCACCGAGGTCCGCGCGGCCGGGAAGCGGGTGTCCCGCAGCACCTGGGCGCGCACGTGCTCGGCCACGAACACCCACGCGTCCAGGGCGTCCTGCCGCACCCGGGACGGGAACGCCGTGCCCGCCTCCTGCAGATGGAGCCTGCTGGTCAACCGCGTGGTGCGGTGCGGGGAGTCCAGGTGCCGGGAGTACCAGGCGAGATTGCCGAGGCTCCATTCGCAGTGCACCACGTCCGCCCACGCGGCCAGGGCGCGGCTGCGCTCGACGTCGTGGCGGGCGTGGCCGCGCCAGGCGTCCACGCGCACCTCGTGCCCGTCCGCCCGCAGCCGGTCCATCAGCGCGCCCGCGAACTTCAGGTCGTGGCCCGCGACGACGACGCGGCGCGGCTCCGCGGTCACCCGCACCCGGGGTGCCGATGCGGCGGGCGGGCCGGCGGCCTCGGCGGGCGTGAGCGAGTCCAGGCGCGCCGCCCGGCCGGCGGTGGCCAGGCGCTCCCACGTCTCGCCTGCCCGGTCCGGTCCGATCACGGCGCGGCCCGCGCGTGCGGCCACGCTGGCGGGCACGGGGTCCAGCCGGGTCCCCTCCGGGGCGAGGACAGCGTCGACGAGCCCCAGCGCGGCCAGGAACCGCGCCCGGCCGGCTGCCGTCGCCGGGTCCGGGCACACGACGAGGACCACCCCGGGGAGGCGGGCTTCGGCGGTGCGCAGGGCGGCGATCAGGGCCCCGCGGGAGGCAGGGTCAGTCACCAGCACCGTGTGCAGGCCGGGCGTGCCGGGGGGCGTCTCCAGGTCCGTGCAGCGCCGGGCGGCCAGCTCGGCGGCCGCCTCGACGGACCACCCGCCTGCCGCCGGCCCGGCCACCGGCAGGAGCAGGACAGCCGGCGCATCGGCCGGCCGGGGGCCGAGGGGGGAGAACGCGTCGAGGGAGGGGACGCGCCCACCCGTCAGGGCGCGGCGCAGCGCCGCCGCCGCCGGGAGCGGGAGCGCGGCCGCCGCGTCCGGCACGTGCACGTCCGCCGCACGCCAGGTGCGCTCCGGGAGGGTGGCCGCGCCCCGAGCGCCGCGCGCCGCACGGAGGGCCGAGGTGCCGGCGTCGCCGGCCGTGACGACCGCCCGCTCGCCCACGACGCGGGCCCGGCCCGCCCAGCGACGCAGCCGCGCCCCGGCCACGTTCACAGCGCGGTGATCCCGGTGGGCCGCTCGCCGCCGGTCCACGCGATGCGCTCCCGCACGAGCTCCGACCGCTTGCGCTCGAGGATCTCCTGGGCCTCCTCGGTGCGCCCCTGGGCCATGGCCCGGGCGTAGAGGTTGTAGCCGCGCGTCACCGCGCGAGGGCTGCCGTCCATCGTCAGGACGCCCCGCTCGATCCAGATCACGCGCTGGCACATCTCCTGGATGGTGCTGAGGGAGTGGCTGACCAGGAACACGCAGCCGGCCTGCTCGCGCAGCTCGTCGAGCCGCTGGCGCGTGCGCTCGCGGAACTGGGCGTCGCCCGTGTTGAGCGCCTCGTCGATCACGAGGATATCCGGGTCCACCGAGGTGGCGATCGCGAACTGCAGGCGCGCGGCCATGCCCGAGGAATACGCCTTGAGCGGCAGCTGGAGCGCGTGGTCGTCGAGGCCGGACAGGGCGACGACGGCGTCCCGCTTGGCCTCCGCCTCCGCGCGGGACATCCCCATCGCCAGACAGCCCAGACGGATGTTGTCCTCACCGGAGACCTGGCGGACGAGTGCGGCGTTGACGCCCAGCATCACGGGCGTGGAGGTCGCGTAGATGTGGCCGGTGGTCGGGCGCATCTGGCCCGTGATGAGCTTCATCAGGGTGGACTTGCCGGACCCGTTCGTGCCGATCACGCCCACGGACTCGCCGCGTCCCACCACGAAAGACAGCGGCTGCAGCGCCTGGACCTCCGTGGTGCGCACGCCCCGGGCGGCGCGGACCCGGCCCCGCAGGCCCCGGCGGGGCTGGACCGCTTCGGCCGAGAGGACGCGGTAGGTCATGGACGCCTCGTCGACGACGACGGAGGGGGTCAGCGGCTCCGCGCTCATCGTTCCTCCCCGTAGGTCTCCTCGGCACGCCAGAACACCACGGTCCCCACCAGGAGCAGGGCCGCCGCCCACGCTGCGAGGACGATCCACCGCATCGGGTCGGCGTCGGAGGCGTACAGCAGGGACTGACGCGCGATGTCCAGGACGCAGTACAGGGGGTTCAGATGCATGGCGGTCATCAGCGGCGGGATGTTCGCGAAGCGGTCGGCGCTGAAGAACACGGCGGAGATGTAGAGCCAGATCCGGGTGCCGAACGCGATGAGGTTGGACAGGTCGGACCAGCGGGCCACGTAGCGGGCCAGCAGGAGGGAGGCGCCGACGTTGAACAGCGTCTGCAGCGCCAGGAGGGGGATCAGCAGCAGCCAGCGCCACGTGATCTGCTCCATCGGCGGGATGGCGAGGACCAGCAGCAGCATCACCACCAGCGTCGGGCCGAAGAGCATCAGCTCTCGGATGTTCGTCGCGATCGGCAGGGTGGCCCGCGGGAAGCGGAAGGCGCGGACGATGGAGAGGTTGGTCGAGATCGACCGCGACCCCGCCGTGATCGCACTCGAGGTGTAGCGGAACAGGAACACGCCGATGATCAGGTAGCCGAGGAAGTTCGGCACGCCGCGGCCCGTGCCGAGCAGCAGCCCGAACACGAGGAAGTACGCCGCACCGTCGAGGATCGGGTTGAGGACCATCCAGACGCGGCCGAGCGCGTTGACGGAGTTCGCCCCGGCGATCCGGGAGCGGGAGTCGAACAGGATGAACGAGCGGTACTCCCAGAGGGAAGCCAGGTAGCGCGCCAGGCCCGGGCGGGCGCCCACTCGGCGCAGGCTGGCTCCGTCCACGGTCAGGACCGCGGTGCCGCTCGGGACGCGGGGGTCGCCGGTGTCTGACATGCCGTCGCGGCCTCTCTTCATGCAGGCGGGAAGGCGGGCCGGGGCGGCCCGCCGCGAGTCGTCACTCTAGCAACCGGCGGTGCGGCGGCGCCGTCAGTAGACTGGCGCCAGCTCGCGCCCGCGTCGAGCCTGATCGAGCCGCGGCCGCGGTCCGTCGTCCAGTCAAGAGGAGCAACTGTGCCCAAGGTCATGCCCATCTACGGAACCCGCCCGGAGGCCATCAAGGTGGCCCCCATCGTCAAGGCGCTGCAGGCTGACGAGCGGTTCGAGTGCGTGGTGACCGTCACGGGGCAGCACCGCGAGATGCTGGACCAGGTCAATGAGCTGTTCGGCATCGTCCCGGACCATGACCTGAACATCATCCAGCCCCGCCAGACCCTCAACGGCGTGTTCGCCCGCACCCTCGACGGGCTCGACGCCGTCCTCGAGCAGGAGCGGCCGGACGCCGTCGTCGTCCAGGGCGACACGACGACCTCGACGGCGGGCGCCGTCGCCGCCTTCAACCGCGGCATCCCCGTGGTGCACGCCGAGGCGGGCCTGCGCAGCTTCGACATCCTCTCCCCGTTCCCGGAGGAGGCCAACCGCAAGATCACCAGCCAGATCTCGGCGCTGCACCTGCCCCCGACCACCGTGAGCCGGGACAACCTGCTGCGTGAGGCCGTGGCCGCGGAGGACGTGTACGTCACGGGCAACACCGTGATCGACGCGCTGCTGGAGGCCGTCGGCCACCAGGTGCCGTTCGAGGACGAGCGTCTGGCCGAGCTGGAGGCGTCCGGCCGTCGCGTCGTCCTGGTGACCACCCACCGGCGCGAGAACCAGGGCGACGCGATGCGCGGCGTCGGGCGCGCCCTGGCCCGCCTGGCCGCGGACCACCCGGAGGTCACCTTCGTCCTGCCGGCGCATCGCAACCCGGTGGTGCGCGAGGCGATCCTGCCGGAGATCGAGGGCCGCGAGAACGTGCTCGTGACCGAGCCCCTGGCCTACGGCGAGTTCACCCACCTGCTGTCCGTGGCCACCGTCGTGCTGACGGACTCCGGCGGCGTCCAGGAGGAGGCCCCGTCCCTGGGCAAGCCCGTCCTCGTGATGCGCGAGAACACCGAGCGTCCCGAGGCCGTGACCGCCGGCACCGTGCGTCTGATCGGCACGGACGAGGAGGTCGTGGTCACCGAGGTCACCCGCCTGCTGACGGATGAGGCCGCGTACACCGCGATGTCCCAGGCGGTGAACCCCTACGGCGACGGCCGCGCGGCCGAGCGCACGGTCTCGGCGATCGCCGAGCTGCTCGGCGTGGGCGAGCGGCTGCCGGCCTTCGACGGCGCCTGAGCCGCACCGCACCTCGGACGGGGACACCCCGTCGAGGCCACGAGGCCGCCGTCCCCGCGGGGACGGCGGCCTCGTGCGTGCCCCGACTTCACCCGTCCTCGCGCGGGGTCACCCGGGCGTCCTCCGGGCGGACCAGCGGCAGGGACCCGGTGCGGGGACCGCCGGGCACGATCGGCACGTTGGTCTCCGGGGCGCGCCACCACGCGAGGGCACCGAGCAGGATGACGCCGGCGGTGAGCGCGAACGCCCACCCATAGCCGGCCGTGTCCACCACGAGGCCGGCCAGCAGCGGGCCGGAGATGGCGCCCAGGTCCGCGGACATCTGGGCGGTGGACATCACAGCGCCGGAGCGCCGCCCCTGGCCCACGACGTCGGCGATGGCCGCCTGCTGCGGGGCGTTGAGGGTGCCCGTGCCGGCGCCGGCCAGCAGGCACGCGAGCAAGAAGGACAGCGGTGAGGTCATCCAGCCGATCACCCCGGTGGTGACAGCCATGACGAGCAGGCCCGCCAGGATCAGCGGACGGCGTCCATGGCGGTCAGACAGCCGCGAGCTGAACGTCACAGCGGTGACGTTGCCGAGGGCGAACACGGACAGGGCCAGGCCCGCCATGAGCGCGCCGTCCACCTGCCAGCCCAGCAGCCCCGTGCCGGCGAACGCGGTGGCCGCGAACAGGGGCATCACCGAGTTGCGCACCCCGAACGTCGCCCAGCCGTTGGCGAAGAAGGAGACCAGCGCGGCCCGGTAGGACGGGTTGGACAGGGCCTCCCGGACCGGCATGGCGGGGCGGACGTCGCGGACGGCGCGGTCCGCGAGCCGGGTGTCCTTGAGCAGGAAGAACACGAGGGCCGCCGCCACCACCAGGGAGCTGCCGTAGATGAGGAACGGGGCCCGGTACCCGAACACGGACAGGGCGGAGCCCACGATCGGACCCACGATGTTGCCGATCAGGAACGCGGACGCGTAGGCGCCCGAGATCCGGCCGCGCATCGTGGGCGGGGACTTGCGGGCCAGGAACGCCATGGCGGACACGGTGAAGAGGGTGGAGCCGACGCCGCCGAGCGCCCGGAAGAGGAGCAGCTGCGGGAAGGTCTGCGCGAAGGCCACCAGGAACATGGACGCGGCCACGATCAGCACGCCCGTCATGTACACGGGCGTCTCGCCGAGCCGGTTCGTCAGCTTGCCGGAGACCGGGGCGAACAGGAGGCGGGTCAGCCCGAACACGGACACGACGGCGGCCACCCCGACGGCGGACGCGTCGAACGTCGCCGCGTACTGCGGCAGCAGCGGGGCGATGATGCCGAAGCCGATCGCGATGATGAACGCGGCGGCGACGAGGACCTTGATCTCACGGGGCAGGGGGACCCGCGTGGGGCGGGCGGACGACGACGGCATGACCGCCATCTTCGCACGGCGCCGGGCGTGCGGCCCGGGGCGACGTCCGCCACGCCTCGTGGGACACTGGTGAGATGGACCACCGGTCTTCCTCCGGCCGTCGTCGCCAGATATTCCGCGCCTGCGCTGGCGTGCTGGCCGCTGCTGTCGGGTTGGCGGGCTGTGCACCGCAACCTGCCGCGGCGCCCGGCGACGAGCCCGGAGATCCTCCCCAGACAGCTGGCCACCCCATGACCGCCGTCGAACGCGCAAGCCTCTATCCGTGTCGAGCCTATGGGCAGCTCCAGAGATTCAACACGGTGGAGACCAATGCGCGGGACGTCTACGGGTGGCGCCAGTTCGATCCCGTCGCGGTGGGTGACGGATCGGGTGACATCGACTGGGATAGAGATCCTTACCAGGACGAAGGCTGGCGTCTGTGGCTGTCTTCTCTCAAGTGGATCGGGCCCAGTATCGAAGCCGGGCGTGAAGGCGACGAGGAAGCCCTCGGTGTCGCTGAGCGCGTCATACGCGATTGGCGGGCTGACCACGAAGGCGGATGGGGCGGCGACCACGATGATGCGGAAGCCAACCATCATCGCATGGGCGTCCTCCTCTGCTTCCGGGAAGTGGTCGCCGACCGCGCAGCACGTTCTGCTGAACTCGCCGAGGACGGCAGTCTGCCGGAGGAGTATGCCTGGCTGGATGATCTGATCGGCCAGCACGCGGCGCAGAACATGGCGCGCTACTCACGGCGGCACAATCACGGGTCGATGGAGAACCTGGCGCTTCTGGGTGCCGGGTGCGTTCTGGGCCGACCGGACTGGATGGAGCATGCCATGGAGCGCGCCGAAGGTGATATCCCCTTCCAGGTGGACGACCAGGGCCTCAGTAATGAAGCAGCGCCGCATTACGCGCAGTTCAACTATGTTCTCTTCCAAGCCATTGATGAGACGGCAGCCGGCTGCGGGGTCGAATCCGGCGCTTTCGAGGATGCGGTGAGAAAAATGGGCCAAGCCCTTCCTCACATGGTTGATTCGACGGGCTCCTACTGGCAATACGGGGACAGTGCAGAGTTCCCTGTCAAACCATTCGACGGCATGAGCGATGAGTTGCGCTACGCGGCCACCAACGGGGCGGAGGGCGTCGCGTCTGCCGACCGTGTCCGTGCTTTTGACTCCGGTCCCGTATTCGGCCGGTCATCCTGGGGAACTCCCGACGACGGCTTCGCGGACGCCGCCGCATGGATGCTCCGCACGGGCACGGGGCGGGAGACGAAGTCCCACCGCGGTGATCTGATGCAGTTCCTGTACACGGCTCGCGGTCGCCAGATCGTCGAAGACGGGGGACATCCCGGCATCGTCGAGGACAGCTGGCGACCGTGGGGTCTGGGGCCGACTGCGCACAACGTGATCCACATTCCGACGCTCGACGAGTACCCGGGCGCGGGTCCCGCCGAGCGGGGTGATGTGTGGGTGTCGTCGGATGGCTCTGCCGACGGTGCGACGGCGCGCCAGAAGCTGGAAGTCGGCGGGGAGCGGGCCCGTTCTGTTCTCGTGCTCACCGACCCGGACGCCGCCGTCATCGTGGATCGCACCCGCATACTCGACGGCCGGACGGACCATGTGGTCGAGACGCTGTGGAATCTTCCGGCGGAGTTCTCGGCAGAGAGGGTCTCCGAGGACACCGTCCGGGCGGTGGACGCAGACTCCGGCGAATCGACGACCCTGGTGCAGGTGCGCCTGGACGGTGAGCCGGTGTCGCGTGGCGGTGTGCACCTGCGACGGGGTGAGACCGACGTCGAGGGCGGCCACGCCCACCACGGATGGCACTACCCCGCAGAGCAGGAGCGGGAGGAAGCGACGCAGGTCGCGTTCCGTTCGACCGGAGCCGAGTCCGCGATCGTGAGTGTGCTTGTCCCGGCCGCCGCGGGCGACGCCGTGAGGGTGGACAGTGAGAACGCCCCCGACGGCTCCGTCATCCTCACGATCCGGAGCGAGGATGGGCATGCCCGCGTCGCGGTGCAGCAGGACGGCACCCTCTCCCGCCTGACGTGAACCGTGCGGCCCGGGGCGGGCGACGGCCCGTGTGACAGACTGGGCCCGTGGAAATCGTGCTCATAGTCTCAGTCGTGGCCGCCCTGCTGCTGGGCGGCGTGCTCGTCGGCCTGCTGGACCGCCGCCCCGCCCCGCCGAAGGGCTCGTACCAGGGAGTGCGGGACGCGGACGACCCGCGCCCGAGCCCGCGGCACGCGGCCCCGTCGGGCTCCACCGCCGTCCTGGAACGCCCCGAGGTCGACGAGGCGCCGGCCGTCGTCGCCGAGCCGGAGCCCGCCGTCGTCGAGGAGGTGGAGACCGCCCCGGCGAAGCCCGAGTACGAGCGGCCCGAGGCCGCCGGCTCGCGCCTGGCCCGCCTGCGGGCTCGCCTACTCAAGTCCAACAACGTCTTCGGCAAGGGCCTGCTGGCGCTGCTGTCCCAGGACCGCATCGACGACGACGTGTGGGACGAGATCGAGGAGACGCTGCTGATGGCGGACCTCGGCACCGAGCCCACCCTGGAGCTCGTCGACCGTCTCAAGGCCCGCGTCACGGTCGAGGGCACGCGTGACCCCGAGCAGGTGCGCACCCTGCTGCGCGAGGAACTCGTGGCGATGGTGGACCCCTCGATGGATCGCCGTCTCGCCGCGACCCGCAGGGGCGACCGCCCCGCCGTGACCATGGTCGTGGGCGTCAACGGTGTCGGCAAGACCACCACCGTGGGCAAGCTCGCCCGTGTGCTCGTGGCGGAGGACCGCACCGTCATGCTCGGCGCCGCGGACACCTTCCGCGCCGCCGCCGCCGAGCAGCTCGCCACATGGGGTGCCCGCGTGGGCGTCGAGACCGTCCGCTCCGAGAAGGAGGGCGCCGACCCGGCGTCCGTCGCCTTCGAGGCCGTGGAGCACGGCATCGCCGAGGGCGTCGACGTCGTGCTGGTGGACACCGCGGGCCGCCTGCAGAACAAGGCCAACCTCATGGACGAGCTCGGCAAGATCAAGCGCGTCATCGAGAAGCAGGCCGAGGTGGACGAGGTCCTGCTCGTCCTCGACGCCACCACCGGCCAGAACGGCCTGACCCAGGCGAAGGTGTTCGCCGAGGTCGTGGACGTCACCGGCATCGTGCTGACCAAGCTGGACGGCACCGCCAAGGGCGGCATCGTGATCGCCATCCAGCGCCAGCTCGGCGTGCCCGTCAAGCTGATCGGCCTCGGCGAGGGCCCCGACGACCTCGCACCGTTCACCGCGGAGGGCTTCGTGGACGCGCTGCTGGTCGACTGACGTCCCGCACCCCGGTCCAGGGCCCCTCCCGACGTCGTCGGGAGGGGCCCTGTTCTGTCACGGAGACGTCATCAACATGTGGCGTGGCCCACCCCTCCGGTATTGTCCCTCCATCGGCCCCGATCGGGGCCGGGCAGCGACGCCGCGGGACGGGCGTTCGCCCCCGGCTCGCGGCCCGGACCGAAGGAGACCCCCATGGAGGAGTCGAACGTCCTGGACGCAGGGACAGTGTGGATGGTGACGAGCGCGGCGATGGTCCTGCTCATGACACCCGGACTGGCCATCTTCTACGGCGGCATGACCCGCGCGAAGTCCTCGCTCAACATGATCATGATGTCCTTCGTCTCGATGGGCCTCGTCGGCGTCGTCTGGGTCCTGTGGGTCCACGGGATGACCGGTGGCGACGGGTGGGCCGGGGTGGTGGGGAACCCGGCCGGTGACCTCGGGCTGACCGGCACGATGGCCGAGGGCGGGCTCGTCGCGGCGGCCTACGGCGCCACCTTTGCGATCATCGCGGTCGCCCTCATCTCCGGCGCGGTGGCCGACCGCTTCAAGTTCGTCACGTGGTGCGTCTTCGTGCCCGTCTGGACCACCGTCGTCTACGCCCCGCTGGCCTACATGGTGTGGGGCGGCGGTCTCCTCTCCGCGGACGGCGCCATCGGCGCCCGCCTGGGGGAGGCCCTCGACTTCGCCGGTGGCCTCGTGGTGCACATCAGCGCCGGCGTGGCCGCCCTCGTGCTCGCGCTGATGCTGGGCAAGCGCCACGGCTTCGGCGTGGACCCCGGCCACCGGCCGCACAACGTCCCGTTCACCATGCTCGGCGCGGCCCTGCTGTGGTTCGGCTGGTTCGGGTTCAACGGGGGCGCGGCGGGCGGTGTCGACGAGCTCGGACTGATCTTGGTGGACACCCTCGCCGCCGGCGCCGCCGGCATGCTCGGCTGGGTGTTCGTGGAGTGGCTGCGCCGCGGCCGGCCGACCTCGATCGGCACCGCGTCCGGGATCGTCTCGGGCCTGGTCGCCATCACGCCCGCGTGCGCCTTCGTGAGCCCCCTGGGGGCCGTGGTGATCGGCCTCGTCTCCGGTGCGGCCAGCGCGCTCGCGGTCAACCTCAAGTACCGCCTCGGCTTCGATGATTCGCTCGACGTCGTCGGCGTGCACCTCACCTCCGGCATCCTGGGCACCGTGCTGATCGGCTTCTTCGCCCTGCCGGACGAGGGCCGGGCGGGCCTGTTCTACGGCGGAGACGCCGGTCTCCTGGTGGCCCAGACGGTGGCCGTGCTCGTCGCCGTGGTCTTCACCGCCGTGGTGACCACGGCCATCGCCCTGGTCCTGCGCGGGACCATGGGCCTGCGGGTGAGCAAGGAGGACGAGGAGCGGGGCGTCGATCTGACCCTGCACGACGAGTCGGCCTACGACGTCGGCTTCGGCGGGGTGCCCGTCCCCGCCGAGGCGCGGTGAGCCGCCGCGGACGGGTGAGGCCGGTCGGTTGCTAGGCTTGGCGGGCGCCGCGGTGGATGCCGCGGCGCCCGCGACCGACCGCGTCCGGCTCAGTCGACCCCGCTTCGAAGGATCACACCCGCCGTGTTCAACTCCCTGTCCGACCGCCTCACAGCCACCTTCCGCAGCCTCAAGGGCAAGGGGCGGCTGAGCGAGGCGGACATCGACGCCACCGCACGCGAGATCCGCCGCGCCCTCCTGGACGCCGATGTCGCCGTGCCCGTGGTTCGCCAGTTCATCGCGCAGATCAAGGAGCGCGCCCTCGGCGCCGAGGTGGCCCAGGCCCTGAACCCGGGCCAGCAGGTCGTGAAGATCGTCAACGAGGAGCTCGTGGGCATCCTCGGCGGCGAGACCCGGCGCATCCAGCACGCCAAGACGGGCACCACCGTCATCATGCTCGTGGGCCTGCAGGGCGCCGGCAAGACGACCCTCGCCGGCAAGCTCGCCCACCTGCTCAAGTCCCAGGGCCACACCCCGCTGCTCGTGGCCTGCGACCTCCAGCGCCCGAACGCCGTGAAGCAGCTGCAGGTCGGCGGCGAGCGCGCCGGCGTCCCGGTCTACGCGCCGCACCCCGGCGTCTCCTCCGAGTTCGAGGCCGCCACCGGCGACCCGGTGCAGGTGGCCCGCGACGGCGTCGCCGAGGCCAACACGAAGTACCACGACGTGGTCATCATCGACACCGCCGGCCGCCTCGGCGTGGACGCCGAGCTCATGCAGCAGGCCGCGGACATCCGCGCCGCCGTGGACCCGGACGAGGTGCTCTTCGTCATCGACGCGATGATCGGCCAGGACGCCGTGGCCACGGCCCAGGCGTTCAACGAGGGCGTCGGCTTCACCGGCGTCGTGCTCACCAAGCTCGACGGCGACGCGCGCGGCGGCGCCGCGCTGTCCGTCCGCCACGTGACCGGCAAGCCGATCATGTTCGCCTCCACGGGCGAGGGCCTGAAGGACTTCGAGGTCTTCCACCCGGACCGCATGGCCTCGCGCATCCTCGACATGGGCGACGTGCTCTCCCTGATCGAGCAGGCCGAGCAGAACTGGGACCGCACCGAGGCCGAGAAGATGGCCCGCAAGTTCGCGGACCAGGAGGACTTCACCCTCGACGACTTCCTCGCCCAGATGCAGCAGCTCAAGAAGATGGGCTCGCTGAAGAAGATGCTCATGATGATGCCGGGCGCCCAGGGCATGCGGCAGCAGCTCGAGCAGTTCGACGAGTCGTCGATCGGCCGCGTCGAGGCGATCATCCACTCGATGACCCCGCACGAGCGCGTGGCCCCCAAGATCATCAACGGCTCGCGCCGTGCCCGCATCGCCCGCGGCTCGGGTGTGAGCGTGTCCGAGGTCAACGGCCTGCTCGAGCGCTTCGCCGAGGCGCAGAAGATGATGAAGCGCATGGCCGCCGGCGGTGGCATCCCCGGCATGCCCGGCATGCCGGGCGGCGCCTCCCGCAAGGCGAAGGGCAAGGGCAAGAACGCCAAGCGCGATCGCGTGAAGTCCGGCAACCCCGCCAAGGCCGCGGCCGAGCGCAAGGCGATCGAGGAGCGGCGCGCCCGCGCCGCCCAGGCACAGGCCGGGGCCGTGTTCGGCCGCGACGGTGCGGGGATGGACGGCTTCGACCCGTCCACCCTCAACCTGCCGGCGGGCTTCGAGAAGTACCTCAAGGACCGCTGAGCCGCCCGCTGCCCGGTCGCGGCGCGCCGGGTGTGCACCGGCCCGCCCGATCTGGCAGAATGGCACGGTACTGAGCGTGAGCCCGGACGACCCTCTATCCTCCGCTGCGCTCCGTTCCGTGTGCTAGGTCGTCGACGCCCGCTGCCCCCACGCGGCGTCGTGCCCCGGCCCCCCAGATCCACTGAAGGAGAACCACACTCGTGGCTGTCAAGATTCGTCTGAAGCGGTTCGGCAAGATCCGCGCCCCGTTCTACCGCGTCGTCGTCATGGACTCGCGCACCCGCCGCGATGGCCGTGCCATCGAGGAGATCGGCAAGTACCACCCCACCGAGGAGCCCTCGTTCATCGAGATCGACTCGGAGCGCGCCCAGTACTGGCTCTCCGTCGGCGCCCAGCCGACCGAGCAGGTCGCCGCGCTGCTGAAGGTCACCGGTGACTGGCAGAAGTTCAAGGGCGAGTCGGGCGCCGAGGGCACCCTGAAGTCCAAGTCCGAGAAGGAGGCCTTCGTGGCCCCCGAGAAGGGCTCGGTCATCCTGCCGGAGGAGCCGAAGCAGGAGGAGGCCCCGGCCGAGTCCGAGCAGGCCGCCGAGGCTCCGGCCGAGGAGGCCGCTGAGGCTCCGGCCGAGGAGGCCGCTGAGGCTCCGGCCGAGGACGCCGAGAAGTCCGAGTGACCATGCTGACCGAGGCCCTCGAGCACCTGGTGCGCGGCATCGTGGACACGCCCGAGGCGGTCCGCGTGGACGCCCGCTCCCAGCGGCGCGGCGACATGCTGGAGGTCCGCGTGGCCCCCGAGGACCTGGGTCGCGTGATCGGCCGCCAGGGTCGCACCGCCACCGCGCTGCGCACCGTGCTGGACGGCCTGGCCGACCACCCCGTCCGCGTGGACGTGGTGGAGACCGACCGCCGCTCCTGACGGCCCGTGACGCACGGCCCGCCCGCCCCTCACCGGGCCGGCGGGCCGTCGTCGTCTGCGGTCCCGCCCCCTCCCGCCACCGACCGTCCCACCCAGGAGAGCCCATGAGTCCCGCAGCCCAGGACGACCTCGTCCGCGTCGCCCGCATCGGCAAGCCGCACGGCATCCGCGGCGAGGTGACCGTGCAGGTCTTCACCGACGACCCGGACGCCCGCTTCGCCCCCGGCGAGCGCCTCGTGGTGCGCGACGGCGCCCCGGGCCTGCCGGCGGAGCTCACCGTCACCCGCGCCCGGTGGAACAAGCAGATCCTCGTGGTCGGCTTCGCCGAGTCGCCGGACCGCAACGTCGCCGAGACCCTGCGCGGCGCCCAGCTGTTCGCCGTTCCCGCCGCGCCCGAGGAGTCCGACGAGTGGTACGAGGAGGACCTCGTGGACCTCGAGGTGCGGGTCGAGGGCGAGCGCGTCGGCGTCGTCACGGCCCTGACCACCGGGGCGGTCCAGGATCTGCTGCACGTCGCGTTGGACGGCGTCGAGGAGGAGGCCCTGGTGCCCTTCGTCGAGGAGATCGTCCCGGAGATCGACTCCGAGGCCGGCGTGCTCGTGCTGACCCCGCCGCCGGGGCTGCTCGAGCTCGCCACCGGCGAGGACGAGGACGCCGCAGACGGGCCCGCCGATGCGGATGCGGAGGACTGAGCGGTGCGCTTCGACGTCGTCACGATCTTCCCCGAGTACCTCGCGGTGCTCGACGTCTCGCTGCTGGGCCGTGCCCGCCGCGAGGGCCTCGTGGACGTGCACGTCCACGACCTGCGCGACTTCACCTTCGACCGGCACCGCACCGTGGACGACACGCCCTACGGCGGCGGCGCCGGCATGGTGATGAAACCGGAGCCGTGGGCGCTCGCGCTCGAGCACGTGGCGGCCGAGGGGCCCGTGTCACCGGCCCCCGCCGAGTCGTCGTCGGCGGAGCCGGGGGACCGCCCCGTGCTGCTCGTGCCGACGCCCTCGGGGGAGCGCTTCACCCAGCGGTTCGCCCGGGAACTGGCGGGCCGGGAGCACGTGGCGATCGCGTGCGGCCGCTACGAGGGGATCGACGAGCGCGTCTTCGGCTGGGCCGAGGAGCTCTTCGAGGTGCGGCTGGTCTCGCTGGGCGACTACGTGCTCAACGGCGGCGAGGTCGCGGCGCTGGCGATGATCGAGGCCGTCGGCCGCCTCGTGCCGGGCGTCGTGGGCAACCCGGCCTCGCTCGTCGAGGAGTCCCACGAGGACGGCCTGCTGGAGTACCCGGTCTACACCAAGCCCGCGGACTGGCGGGGCCGTGCGGTGCCGCCCGTGCTGCTCTCGGGCGACCACGGCAAGGTCGCGGCCTGGCGTCGGGCCCAGCAGGAGGAGCGCACGCGCGAGCGGCGACCGGACCTGTGGGCGGCGTACGACTCCGAGGACTGACCCGCCGCGCCCGACGGGCCGGAGGGGCGTCGCGGCGTCATCGGCTGTGGCATAATGGATCCTCGTGTCCGCCGGACGCCCGACCTGCCACAGGGGGCGCGCGTCAACGGATCGGACCCCGGGACCGCACCCCACGTGCGGAGCCCGGCCCTCGGCTCGGGACCCGGCCCCCTCGTCATGCGGACGTGGACGGACCGTGCGCCCGCATACCACGCGGTTGACCTGTGGCATCCGCCAGGAGAGACGACATGCACATTCTCGACTCGTTCGACAAGAAGACGCTGCGCGACGACATCCCGGAGTTCGCCCCCGGCGACACCGTCAAGGTGCACGTGAACATCATCGAGGGCAAGACCGCCCGTGTCCAGGTGTTCCAGGGCTACGTCATGGGCCGTCAGGGCTACGGCGTGCGCGAGACCTTCCGCGTCCGCAAGGTGTCCTTCGGCATCGGCGTGGAGCGCGTGTTCCCGGTGCACTCCCCGGTCATCGACAAGATCGAGGTCGTCACCAAGGGCGACGTGCGCCGCGCGAAGCTGTACTATATGCGCGACCGCCACGGCAAGGCCGCCCGCATCCGCGAGAAGCGCGCCGACGCCAAGTGATCATCCCGGTCGGCCCCGCCGACCGGTGATCGACCCATGCGCACCTCGGAGCCCCGTGACCCCCGCCGGTCACGGGGCTCCGTCGCGTCCGGGGCCGGCTCCTCCTCGAGCACGACGGCGGCCCCCGCCTCCGGCGCGAGCCGCTGGTGGGCGAGGCTCGGCCTGACCGTGGTGGCCGCCGTCGTGGTGGCCGCGGTGCTGCGGGCCCTCACCGGCCCCGTCTACCTCATCCCCTCCGGGTCGATGGAGCCGGCCCTGCAGCCCGGCGACCGCGTGCGGGTGGACGCCGCCGCGGCCGGCGGGCAGGGCCTGCACCACGGCGACGTGGTGGTGTTCGACGGCGCCGGCAGCCTGGCGCCGTACCGTTCGGCCGGATCGCTCGAGCGCGGCCTCGAGGACGTCGCCCGGTGGTGGGGCGTCGGCGCGGCCGAGGACGTGTTCGTCAAACGCGTGCTGGCCCTGCCGGGGGACCGCCTCGAGTGCTGTGCCCCGGACGGCCGGCTGCTGCGCAACGGTGAGCCGCTGGACGAGCCCTATCTCGGCAGGCCCGTGACCGCAGACGAGCCGGCCGCGGCGGGGACCTGGTCCTTCGAGGTGCCCGACGGGCGCATGGTCGTCCTGGGCGACCACCGCGCCGCCTCCCGGGACTCCCGCGCACTGCTGGGCGCCCCCGGCGGCGGGCTGATCCCGCTCGAGCGGGTCGAGGGCCGGGCCGCGGAGATCGTGTGGCCCCTGTCCCGCCGCGGGACCGTGGACGCCCCCTCCGGGGACACGCCGTGACGGGGCGCCGCACCGCGCTGATCGCGGCCGCCGTGACCGTACTCGCCTGCGTGCTGGCGTGGGCCTTCCTGGCGCGCATGTACGCCATCCCGTCCTCGTCCATGGAGCCCGGGCTGCGGGCCGGCGACCGCGTGGTCGCCACGCTGCTCACCCCGGATCCGTTCCCGGTGCGCCGCGGTGACGTGGTGGTGTTCGAGGACACGAAGGGCTGGCTGCCCGGGGGCGGCCACGTGATCAAGCGGGCCGTCGGGCTGCCGGGGGACATCGTCTCCTGGACACCCGGCGAGGAGACGCTGCGCGTGAACGGGGTGCCCGTGGAGGAGCCGTACCTCGCGCCGGGGGAGACGCCCGCGCAGGAGGCGTTCGAGGTGACCGTCCCCGCGGGGCGGCTGTGGGTGCTCGGCGACCATCGCTCGGCGTCGGCGGACTCCCGCGCGCACCGCGCCGGGCCCGGGGGCGGGTTCGTGGCCCTCGACGACGTGGTGGGCCGCGCCCGGTTCGTGGTCTGGCCGCTGGACCGGATCGGTGGCGCCGGCGCCGACCCCGACGCGTTCGCCGCCGTGCCGGACGCGCCCGCGCCGGAGGCCCGCACGTGACCGCCCGCCGGGGCGGTGGCCGGCCGACGGTGCGCGCCGGCCTGGACGTTGAGGCGGGGCTGGCCGCGCCGGTCCTCGCCGCGCGGGGAGTGGACCGGGTGCTCGTGGCGGGCATGGACGAGGTGGGCCGGGGCGCACTGGCCGGGCCTGTCGTCGTCGGGGTATGCGCCGTCTGGCTGCCCGCCGCGGGGCAGATCCCTCCGGTGCGCGACTCGAAGGCGCTCACGGACCGACGCCGGCGCGTCCTGATCCCGCAGATCGAGGACTGGGCGGCCGGGGTGGCGCTGGGCGAGGCCAGCCCCGCGGAGATCGACGCGCTCGGGATCTCGGCGGCCCTCGGCCTCGCCGGGCGACGGGCGTGGGCGGCGCTGTGCGCCGCGGTGGGGCAGGAGCCGGTCGCCCTCGTGCTCGACGGCCGGGACGACTGGCTGAGCCGCTCCGATCCCGACGCCGGCCCCGCGCCCGCGCCGCGTCCGCTGCCGCCCGTGCCCACGATGCTGGTGCGGGCCGAGGATCGGTGCGCGACGGTGGCGGCCGCGTCGATCGCCGCGAAGGTGGCCCGCGACGACGTCATGATCGCCCTCGACACGGAGCACCCCGGGTACGGGTGGGCCGGGAACAAGGGGTACGGCTCGGCCGCGCACCGGGCCGCCCTGGCCGAGCGCGGGGCGAGCGAGCAGCACCGGCGCAGCTGGAACCTCGGGCTGCCGGGCGCGCCCGCGGAGGGGCCGCCCACCCTGTTCGACTGAGTCCCTGGGGCTGGGCGTGGCTGCCCGTTCGACGTGCGACCCCCGGACGGGGGAGGATGGAGGCCGTGCGTGCCCGGACTGTCGCGGGTGCGCGGCGAACACTGAGGAGGCATGTCATGAGCGCAGACGACGTCGAGGACTTCGAGGCCGAGGCCGAGCTGCTGCTCTACCGCGAGTACCGGGACGTGGTGGGCCTGTTCCGCTACGTCGTGGAGACCGAGCGGCGCTTCTACCTCGCCAACGACGTGCGGCTGACGCCCCGCCAGGCGGACGGGGACGTGTTCTTCGAGATCCTGCTCGAGGACGCCTGGGTGTGGGACGTGTACCGCACGCAGCGGTTCATCAAGCGCGTGAAGGTGCTGACCTTCAAGGACGTGAACATCGAGGAGCTTCCCACCGAGGACCTGACGGTCCCGCCGGACGGCCAGCTGCCGAGCTGACCCACCCCTGATCGGCCCCGAGGGCGGGACGCCGACGTCCACTCCTGCACAGGCGTCCGGCCCCGCACAATCCCCGCCGCCACCCACCCGGCGACCCTGCTCGGGACCACCCTGGTGCCCAGGAGGTGGTCGGGATGACGGGGACCGCGGAACGGATCGGGGCGCAGCCGCCCGGAGACAGGCGCGCCAGCCGCGCGCACACGGCATTGGGCCGGTTCGGCGAGGACGCCGCCGCGCGCTGGCTCGCCGAGCGCGGCTACGTGATCGCCGACCGCAACTGGCGGGGCGAGGCCGGAGAGCTGGACATCGTGGCCCACCACGCCGGCTGGTGGGTGGGCGTCGAGGTGAAGACCCGCTCGGGCCTGGCCTTCGGCGACCCGTTCGAGTCGATCGACCGGCGCAAGCTCACCCGGCTGCACCGCCTCACCGCGGCGTGGGTGCGGGCCCACGCCGCGGACCGCCGGGGGACGCCCTGGCGCGTCGACGCCGTCGCCGTGCTGGTGCCGCGCACGGGAGGGATCCGCTTCGACCTGCTGCAGGACGTGCGGCCGTGAGCGGCATCGGACGCACCCGCTCCATCACGCTGGCGGGTCTGCGCGGGGAGGTCGTGCACGTCGAGGCGGACATCGCCCAGTCCCTGCCCGGGTTCACCCTCCTCGGCCTGCCGGACCAGGCGCTGCAGGAGAGCCGGGACCGCATCCGCTCCGCCGCGCGCAACGCCGGACTGCCCCTGACCCGGCGGCACCTGACCGTGAACCTGCTGCCGGCGGGGGTGCACAAGCGAGGCGCCTGCCACGACCTGGCGATCGTCCTGGCGGCCTACGCCGCGGACGGGCGGGTGCGGAACGTCGAGGGGCCCGTGTTCCTGGCCGAGCTCGGCCTCGACGGCGCCCTGCACCGCTCGCCGGAGACCGTGGCCATGGTGATGGCCGCCGTCGACGCGGGGTGCTCCGAGGTGGTCGTCGCCGAGGATGCGGAGGCCGAGGCCCGACTGGTCCCCGGCGCCGAGGTCCGCGGCTTCGCCCATCTGCACGACGTCATCCGCGCCTTCGGCGGGGAACCGGACGGAGAGGTGCCCCGCCGCCCGGCCCGACGGCAGGTGACAGCCCCGGAACCGGAGCCGGCCCGTGCGGTGCCCGACCTCGCCGAGGTCGCCGGGCAGGCCGAGGCCCGGTTCGCGCTCGAGGTCGCCGCCGCCGGCGCCCACCACCTGCTGCTCATGGGCGCCCCGGGGGCGGGCAAGACCATGCTCGCCGAGCGCCTGCCCGGAATCCTGCCGCCCCTGGACCGGCGCACCGCGCTCGAGTGCGCCGCCCTGCGCTCCCTCCGCGGCGGCGACGCGCATGTCCGGCGCAGGGGCGGGACGTCCGAGGGGTTCGACGGCGACATCGACAGGACCCCGCCGTTCGAGGCGCCCCACCACTCGGCGTCCCGCTCGGCCCTCGTGGGCGGCGGCAGCGGCCTCGCCCGGCCGGGAGCGGCCTCCCTCGCCCACGGCGGCGTGCTGTTCCTGGACGAGGCCCCCGAGTTCGAACGACGCACCCTCGAGGCGCTGCGCCAGCCCCTCGAGTCCGGGGAGGTGCTGCTGCACCGGGCCCTCGGCGCCGTCGTCTACCCGGCCCGGTTCCAGCTCGTGCTGGCCGCCAACCCCTGCCCGTGCGGCAAGGGCGGCGGCACGGGCGTCGAGTGCCGGTGCAGCGTGCCCGAACGCCGCCGCTACGCCCAGCGGCTCTCCGGGCCGCTGCTGGACCGCGTCGACCTGCAGGTCACCGTGCGGCCCGTCGAAGCGCGGCAGCTCACGGGGGCGCCCGCCTCCGAGACCACGTCGCAGGTGGCCGCCCGGGTCGCCGCGGCCGCCGACCGCCAGGCCCGGCGCTGGGCCGCCGCCGCCGAGCGCGGGCTCGTCCCGTCCGGGCTGCGCCGCAACGCGCACGTCCCCGCCGGGGTGCTGCGGCACGGCCCGTACGCCGTGCCCCGGGCGGCCCGCCGGCCCGCGGACGACGCCGTCGACCAGGGCCTGCTGAGCGCGCGCGGCCACGCCCGCGTCCTGCGCCTCGCCTGGACCCTGGCAGACCTGCGTGGCGCCGAACGGCCCGCACCCGAGGACACCGACGTGGCACTCACGCTGCGCCACCAGAACGAGGAGGACGCATGACCACCCACGTCACCCCGGCGGCAGACCACGTCCCCGTCGCCGGGCCGCGCCGGCCGGACGCCGCCCGGCTCGCCCGCGCCGCCCTGACCCGGCTGGTCGAGCCCGGGGACGCGCTCGCGGTGCAGACCGTCACGGCGCTGGGGCCGGAGCGGGCGCTCGCCCTGCTCACGGGCCGGGAGACGATCCAGCCCGCCGAACGCGATCTGCTCGCCGATCTCGCCGGCACGCCCGACACGCTGCCCCGGCGCTGGGCCGCGGGGTTGGCCCGCTGGGCGCCCCGGGCCGCCCGGCTGGAGCCGGAGCGCGACCTCGTGACTCTGCACCGGCTCGGGGGAGGCCTGCTGATCCCCGAGGACGACGCCTGGCCCGCCGCCCTGGCGGACCTGGGCGAGGAGGCACCCCTGGGTCTGTGGTTCCGCGGCGCCGGAACGCTGCCTCCCGCGGGCCGGACGCTCGCCGTCGTCGGCAGCCGGGAGGCGACCGCGTACGGGCGGACCGTGACGGCCCGCTGTGCCGCCCACGCCGTCCAGCAGGGCGCGTGCGTGATCTCCGGTGGCGCCTACGGCATCGACGGCGCCGCCCACCGGGCCGCTCTGCAGGCGCCCGCCGCACCGGAAGACGCGGCGGATCGTGGCGGCGTCCCGCCCACGGTGGCGGTGCTGGCCGGCGGCCTCGACCGGTTCTACCCGGCCGGCCACGAGGACCTGCTCCGCGAGGTGATGGCCGCCGGGCTGCTCGTGTCCGAGATGCCGCCCGGTGCGAGCCCCACGCGCTACCGGTTCCTGCAGCGCAACCGGGTCATCGCCGCGCTCGCGGGGGCCGTGCTGGTGGTCGAGGCGCGCTGGCGTTCGGGAGCGCAGAACACGGCGGGCCACGCGTTCGGCCTCGGCCGCGAGGTGGGCGTGGTCCCCGGCCCCGTGACCTCGCCCAGCTCGGCCGGCTGCCACCGTCTGCTGCAGGAGAGCCCCGCCCGTCTCGTGACCACCGAGCAGGAGGCCCTCGCGCTGCTCGGTCAGGGGCCCGCCCGGAGCGGCGGCACGGGCGGGAGGACCTCCGCCCGGGAGGCTCCCGAGTCCGCCGTGCGGCCCACGGACGGGCTCACGATGGAGGAGGCCCTCGTCCACGAGGCGCTGCCCCTGCGCCAGGCAGTGCCCGTCGACCGGATCACCGTCAGCGCCGGGCTCGCGCTGCCCACCGTCCTGGCCTGCCTGTCCCGGCTGCAGCGGGCGGGTCTGGCCGAGCGGGTCGAGGACCGGTGGCGGCGGGGATGACCTCCGGCCCCGTGCTCTCGGACCGCGCGCCGCGATGTCCGTGGGCGCGGATGGCAGAGTGGGGGGATGGCCCCGTCGTCCTCCGCCCGTCCCGCCCCGGCCCCCCGCGCCCCCTCGCCCCGGGACACGGCCTGGCTCGAGGCGTTCGAGGAGCACCTGCGTCACGAGCGGAACCGCAGCCCCCAGACCGCGCGCGCGTACCTCGCCGATCTGCGCGCCCTCATCGACCACGTCGCCGGCACAGCGGGCACCTCGGGGTCGCCCGCCGCGGACGACGACGCCCCTGTCCGCCGCACGCCCAGCGCACCGGACGTCCTGGCCGAGCTGGACATCGAGGACCTGCGCGGCTGGCTGGCGGCCATGAGCGGGGCCGGCCTCGCCCGCGCGACCCTGGCCCGCCGCGTGGCCGCCGTCCGCACCTTCACGGCCTGGCTGCGCCGGGAGGGCCTGCGCGCGGACGACCCCGCCCTGCGGCTGCGCTCGCCCCGACCCGAGGGGACGCTGCCCCACGTGCTCCAGGAGCAGCAGGCGAGGCGGCTCCTCGCGGCCGCCCAGGAGCATGTGGACGCCGCCGCCGCGGGCGACGATCCCGCCGCCCACGCCCTGGCCCTGCGGGACGCCGCCCTGCTCGAGCTGCTCTACGCCACCGGCGCCCGGGTGGCCGAACTCTCCGCCCTGGACGTGGATGACCTCGAGGCCGGCCGCGGCGTCGTCCGACTGACCGGCAAGGGCGACCGGCAGCGCACCGTCCCCTACGGCGCACCCGCGGGCCGCGCCCTCCAGGTGTGGCAGCGGCTCGGTCGCCCCCGCCTGGCCCGGCCGGACTCCGGCCCCGCCCTCTTCCTCGGCGCGCGCGGTGGCCGGCTGGGGGTGCGCCAGGCGCGCACCGTCGTCGACCGGGCGCTCGAGGGCCTGGGGGACACCGCGGCCCGCGGGCCGCACGCACTGCGCCACACGGCCGCGACCCACCTCCTCGACGGCGGCGCCGACCTGCGCAGCGTGCAGGAACTGCTGGGACATGCGTCCCTGCGCACCACACAGGTCTACACGCACGTCTCGATCGATCGCCTCCGCGAGGGCTATCGGCAGGCCCACCCTCGCGCCTGACGCCGCCCAGCCCCTCCACGGCCCCGCCGCGACACGCAGGGCGCCGCACCGCCCCGTTGCCGGCCCAGCGTCCCTGGTGCACAATGGCCCCAGGATCCACCGGAGCCGCGACGTGGTCGTAGGGGAAGACGCACCGCATCGCACCCTCGGAGGCATCCATGACCAGCACCCAGACCCGCGGCGTGGTCCACATCCTCTCCGCCCCCACCGCCCTCTGCCCCCACGTGGAGTGGGCGCTGAGCTCCGTGCTCGGCCCCGCGACCTCGGTGGAGTGGGAGGGTCAGTCGGTCGCGCCCGGCCAGCACCGCGCCGAGGTGCGCTGGACGGCGCCCGCCGGCACCGGTGCGCGCCTGGCCTCGGCCCTGCGCGGCTGGCCGCACCTGCGCTTCGAGATCACCGAGGAGCCGTCCGCCGGTGTCGACGGCTCGCGCTGGTCCCACACCCCGGACCTCGGCATCTTCCACGCCACCACGGACGTCTCCGGCAACATCATGGTCTCCGAGGACCGCATCCGGTACGCCTATGAGGCCGGCGCGGGCGACCCCAGCGTGCTGATGCACGAACTCTCCCTCGCGCTCGGCGAGGCCTGGGACGATGAGCTCGAGCCGTTCCGGCTGGCCGCCGCCCACGCCAACGTGCGCTGGCTGCACCGCGCCGTCTGACCCCTCGCCCGGCCGGCGACGCTCCGGCTCAGACGCTGCGGAACACGGCCACCGCGTTGTGGCCGCCGAAGCCGAACGAGTTCTTCACGGCCACCCGCGGCCCCTCGGGCAGGCGGGCGGGGGAGCCGGTGACCACGTTCAGCGGGATCTCCGGGTCCTGGTGGTCCAGGTTGATGGTCACGGGCGCCTGGCCGTGGTGGACGGCGAGCACGGACAGGATCGACTCGATCGCACCCGAGGCGCCCAGCAGGTGGCCGGTCTGGGACTTCGTGGCCGAGACCTGCACCTGGTCCAGGTGGTCGCCGAACACGGCCCGCATGGCCAGGTACTCCGGGGCGTCGCCCTTCGGTGTGGACGTCGCGTGGGCGTTCACGTGGCACACGTCCTCGGGGGTGATGTCGGCCGACCTCAGTGCGGCGCGCATCGCACGGGTCGCGCCCAGGCCCTCGGGCTCGGGCGCGGTGATGTGGTGGGAGTCGGAGCTGACGCCCGCGCCGGCCAGCTCGGCGTACACGCGGGCGCCGCGAGCCTTCGCGTGCTCCTCCGACTCGATCACCATGACGCCGGCGCCCTCGCCGAGGACGAAGCCGTCGCGGTCCACGTCGTAGGGGCGGGACGCGGCCTGCGGGTCGTCGTTGCGCTTGGACAGCGCCTGCATCGCGGCGAACGCGGCCATCGGCAGCGGGTGCACGGCGGCCTCGGCGGCGCCGCAGATCACGACGTCGGCCTGGCCGGAGCGGATGAGCAGCAGCGCGGTCTCGAGCGCCTCGGTGCCGGCGGCGCACGCGGACACCACGGTGCGGGCGCCGGCGCGGGCGCCGAACTCGAGGGAGAGCGCCCCGGCGGCGCCGTTGGGCATGAGCATCGGGACGGTCATGGGCAGCACGCGGCGCGGGCCGCGCTCGCGCAGGGTGTCCCAGCCGTCCAGGAGGGTCCACACGCCGCCGATGCCGGTGCCGAAGGCCACGGCGAGCCGGTCGCCGTCGACCTCCGCGCCCTCGAGGCCGGCGTCCTTCCAGGCCTCGCGCGCGGCGACGGTCGCCATCTGGGTGGCCGGGTCCTGGCGCTTCTGCTCCACCTTGGAGAGGACCTCGGAGGTGGGCACGGCCAGCTCGGCCGCGAAGGTGACGGGCAGCTCGTACTTCTCCACCCAGTCGTGCTCCATGGTGCGCGCACCGGAGACGCCCTGCAGGGCGTGGGACCAGAAGGTGGGCACGTCGCCGCCGATGGGCGTGGTGGCGCCGAGGCCGGTGATCACTGCGGTGCGGGTCATGGGTCTGCTGCCTCTGGGTCTCGAGTGGGGATCGGGCGGAGGGGTGTCGTCGGCACGACGCGCGGCGCTCGCCGGGGTGCCGGAAGTCGGGGGTGTCGGGGGCCGGGGGCGCTCACGCGCCCCCGGCGCTCACCGAGGGGACGGGACGGGCCGGGCCCGCCGCCGTCGTGGGCCGATCAGGCCTGGGCGCCGTCGATGAAGTCGACGGCGTCCTGGACGGTCTTGAGGTTCTTGACCTCCTCGTCCGGGATCTTCACGCCGAACTTGTCCTCGGCGTTGACCACGATGGTCATCATCGAGATCGAGTCGATGTCCAGATCGTCCGTGAAGGACTTCTCCGGCTGCACCTCGGCGGCGTCGAGGCCGGTCTCCTCGTTCACGATCTCGGCGAGGCCGGCGAGGATCTCTTCCTTGGAAGCCATGGGGCGTCTCCTTCGGTAGGGGTGTGGGGTGTACGTGGACAGTGAATCAGACGGCGCCGCCTCAGGGGAGGCGGACCACCTGGGCGCCGTAGACCAGCCCGGCGCCGAAGCCGATCTGCAGGGCCAGGCCGCCGGAGAGCTCGGGGTTCTCCTCCAGCAGCCGGTGCATGGCCAGCGGGATGGACGCGGCCGACGTGTTGCCGGCGTCCGCGATGTCCCGGGCCACGACGACGGACTCCGACAGCTTCAGCTGCTTGGCGAACTCGTCGATGATCCGCATGTTGGCCTGGTGCGGGATGAACGCGGCGAGGTCCTCGGGCTCCACGCCCGCGGCGTCGAGGGCCTCGCGGGCCACCTTCGCCATCGACCACACGGCCCAGCGGAAGACGGAGGGCCCGTCCTGGCGCAGCGTGGGCCAGAGCATCCCCTCCGCGCCGGTGATCGCCGAGGCGTCGCCCGTGGTGCGGGCGTGCTCCACGGCATCGCGCAGCTCCAGCTGCGAGTGCGTCATGGAGATCGTGGACCAGCGCTCCCCGTCCGAGCCCCACACCGAGGGGGAGATGCCCGGCTCGTCCGAGGCCGAGACGATCACGGCGCCCGCGCCGTCGCCCAGCAGGAAGGAGATGGAGCGGTCCGTGGGATCCACGACGTCGGAGAGGCGCTCGACGCCGACCACGAGCACGTGCCGCGCGGTGCCGGAGCGCACGAGGGCGTCGGCCTGGGCCACGCCGTAGCAGTAGCCGGCGCACGCGGCGGAGACGTCGTAGGCGGGCGCCGGGGTGGCGCCGATCTCGTGCGCCACGAGGGCCGCGGCCGAGGGGGTGGCGTGCGGGAAGGTGACGGTCGAGACGATCACGGCGTCCAGGTCCGAGGCCTGCAGGCCGGCCCGCTCGAGGGCCTCCCGGGCGGCGCCCACGGCCATGACGGGCACGGTCTCCTCCGCTGTGGCGCGCTGGCGGGTGACGATGCCGGTGCGCTGGCGGATCCACTCGTCCGACGAGTCGATGGGGCCGATGAGGTCCTCGTTCGGGACCAGGTTCGCCGGGCGGTAGGCGCCCACGGCCACGATGCGGCTGGCCGCGGGGCGCTCGTGCTGCTTCAGGGTGACGGTCATGGTGCCTCTCTCTGCCGGGCGGTGCGCGGGGTTCAGGCCGAGTGCTCGGCCAGGAACGCCCGCGCGGCGTCCAGGTCCTCGGGGGTCTTCAGGGCGAGCTGCGCTGTGCCCTTGAGGCCGCGCTTGGCCAGTCCGGTCAGTGTGCCACCGGGCAGCAGCTCCAGGACCCCCGTGACCTGCCGCGCGGCCATGGTCGCCATGCACAGGTCCCAGCGGACCGGTCGGGTGACCTGGTCCACGATCCGGGCGAGCACGTCCGTGCCGGACTCGACGGCCTCGCCGTCCCGGTTGGACAGCAGGGGCAGGCGCGGGTCCGAGGGGGAGAGGTCCGCGACGTGGGCCGCGAGGTCGTCCACGGCGGGGCGCATGTGCTCCGTGTGGAACGCACCGGCCACCTTGAGCGGGATCACGCGGGTGCGGGCGGGGGCGGACTCGGCGAGCGCGCCGAGGGCCTCCGCGGTGCCGGCGGCGACGATCTGGCCGGCGCCGTTGACATTGGCCGGCGTCAGGCCCGCCGCCTCGATGGCCGCGAGGACCTCGTCCTGGTCCCCGCCCACGACGGCGGCCATGCCCGTGGGCGTGGCCGCGGCGGCCCGGGCCATGCCGGTGGCGCGCACGCGCACCAGGGAGAGGGCCTCGGCGGGGGACAGCACGCCGGTGACGGCGGCCGCGGTGATCTCGCCCACGGAGTGGCCGGCCACGACGGTCGACTCCGGTGCGGCGGCGTCCGCCTCGAGGGCCGCGGCGGCCACCAGGCCGGCCGCCACGATCAGCGGCTGGGCGACGGCGGTGTCCTTGATGGTCTCCTCGTCCGACTCGGTGCCGTGGCGGATCAGGTCCACGCCCGCGGCGTCGGAGAGGGATGCGAGCAGGTCGCGGGTCCCGTCCAGCTCGAGCCAGGGGGCGAGGAAGCCGGGCGTCTGGGACCCCTGACCGGGGCACACGATGGCAAGCATTCCTCCATCGTGTCAGGATCGGCCGCCATCCCGGGCAGATCGCGCCACGAAGCACGGCGAGTCGGTTTGGAGGGTTTCTACAAGGGGGGGGGGTGTGCCGAGTCGGCTCAGTCCGACCCGGCCCCGTTCGTCGGCCGCGCCCCCGCGAGCCGGCCCAGGGTGATCGCGGTCTGCAGGACGTACGCGTCGCGGGGGACCAGCGGGTCCCAGCCGGTCACCTCGGCCACCCGCTTGAGGCGGTACCGCACGGTGTTCGCGTGGACGAACAGCTCGCGGGCCGTGCCCTCGAGCGAGTGGCCCAGCGCACCGTACGCGTCCACGGTCTCCAGCAGGGAGGTGCCGGCGTCGGCCAGGGGTGTGAACACCCCGTCCACGAGGGCCTCCCGGGCCGTGGGGTCGCCCAGCAGCGCCCGCTCGGGCAGCAGGTCCTCCGCCGGGGTGGGCCGGCTCGCCCGGGGGTGGGCGGCCGCCGCGCTGAGCCCGGCCAGGGTGTGCCGGGCCGAGACGTGCGCCGAGACCAGCGAGTCCACGACGGGTCCCACGATCACCGGTCCCGGCGCGAACCAGGGCGCGAGCGCCTCGCCCACCGCCCGCGCGTCCCGCACCGAGCCGACCACGAGGACGAGCCGTTCGGACTGCACGCCCACGAGCAGGTCACAGTCGAGCCTCGCCGCGGCCCGCCGCAGGTCCGGGATGAACGCGGGCTTGTCCTGCCCCGGGGCGAGACCGGCCATGACCATCACGTCGTGGTCCCCACGCCAGCCCAGCGCCGTGGCCCGATGCCGGATCTCGTCCGGGTCCTGCCCGCGCAGCACCGCGTCCAGCAGGACCGACTCGAGCCGCGAGTCCATCGCACCGCGCATCTCCGCGGCCCGGGCGTAGACGTCCGCGAGTGCGAACGCGACCTCGCGCGAGTAGTGGAGGATGTGCTCCCGGACGGGCGCCTGGTCGCGCTCGGCCAGCAGCTCCGGCACCCGCGTCTCGACGACGTCCACCATCGTCCGGATGAGCTGGAGGGCCCGCTGCAGCGAGATCGCCCGGGTGAGATCGGTGGGCGCGGGCCCGAAGACGTCCTGCAGGACGTGGCCTGTGGAGGTGGGCCGCTCGAACCACGAGAGGAAGCCCTGCAGGGCGCGTTGGGCCACGAGCCCGAGGGCGCTGCGCTCGTCCGGGGTGAGTCGGCGGTACCAGGGCAGGGTGGCGTCCAGCCGCTGCAGCACCGCCGTGTTCAGTGCCCCCAGGTGGCTCCTGAGGCGGGCCAGCCCGTCGGTGCTCACGGGGCGTGGGGCGGCGGGGCGGGGCTCGGGCATGCGCTCCATCCTAGGCGCGTGTTGTGGGGTTCCTACAGCGACGACGCCGGCCGCCCGCCTCCGTGGCGGAGGCGGGCGGCCGGCGTCGGGACGGGAGGGCGTCAGCCTCCCCGCGGCGTACGGGTCAGGCGTCGCCGCCCGCGCTGCCGGTGGTGCCGGCGTTGACGTCGTCCAGGCGGTACTTCTCGTGCGCCTTCGCGGCCGTGCCCCGCTCGACCTCGCCCTCCTCCTCGAGGAGCTGCAGCGCGCGGACCACCATCGAGTGGGTGTCGATGAGGAAGTACCGACGGGCGGCGGCGCGGGTGTCCGCGAAGCCGAACTCGTCGGCGCCGAGCGCCGAGAAGCGGTTCGGCACGAACGGGCGGATCTGGTTCGTCCACGAGGTGGAGTAGTCCGAGGTGGCCACGATCGGGCCCTCGGCCCCCTGCAGCGCCTGCGTCACGTAGGGCACGCGCGGGGTGGCGGACGGGTCCTTCAGGGCGTCCTTCTCCGCCGCGACGGCGTCGCGGTACAGCTCGTTGTAGGAGGTCACCGACCACACGGAGGCGTTCACGCCCCACTCCTCGGAGAGGATCCGCTGGGCGTCGAGCGCCCACGGCACGGAGACGCCGGAGCCCAGGAGCTGGACCTTCGGGCCGTCGCCCTGGCCCTCGGAGAGGCGGTAGATGCCCTTGAGCAGGCCCTCCACGTCGAGGCCCTCGGGCTCCTCGATGTGGGTGATCGGCTCGTTGTACACCGTGAGGTAGTAGATGACGTTGCGGACGTCGTCCCCGCGGTCGTGGTCGCCGTACATGTCCTCCAGGCCCTGGCGCACGATGTGGGCGATCTCGTACGAGTACGCCGGGTCGTAGTGCTTCACGGCCGGGTTCGTGGACGCCAGGACGGGGGAGTGACCGTCCATGTGCTGGGTGCCCTCGCCGGCGAGGGTGGTGCGCCCGGCGGTGGCACCGATCATGAAGCCGCGCGCGAGCTGGTCGCCTGCGGCCCAGATGTTGTCCGCGGTCCGCTGGAAGCCGAACATCGAGTAGAAGATGTAAACCGGGATCATCGGCTCGCCATGCGTGGAGTACGACGTGCCAATTGCGTTGAACGCCGCGGTGGCGCCGTCCTCGTTGATGCCGACGTGGTAGATCTTCCCCTGCGGGGACTCCTTGTAGGACAGGAACAGGTCCCGGTCCACGGACAGGTAGTTCTGGCCCTTGGGGTTGTAGATCTTCGCGGTCGGGAAGAACGAGTCCATGCCGAAGGTGCGGGCCTCGTCCGGGATGATCGGCACGAAGCGCGGTCCCATGTTCTTGTCCCGCATCAGGTCCTTGAGCAGGCGCACGAACGCCATGGTCGTGGCGGCCTGCTGCTTGCCCGATCCCTTGCGTGCCTGCTTGTACGCGGACTCCGGGGGCAGCGGGATCGCGTGGTACTCGCTGCGCCGCTCCGGCACGAAGCCGCCCAGCTCCTTGCGCCGCTCCATCATGTACGTGATCTCCGGTGCGTCGGCACCCGGGTGGTAGTACGGGATGTTGTACGGGTCCTTCTCGATCTGCTCGTCCGAGATCGGGATGCGGTGGCGGTCCCGGAACACCTTGAGGTCGTCCACCGTCAGCTTCTTCATCTGGTGGGTGGCGTTGCGGCCCTCGAAGGACTTGCCCAGGCCGTAGCCCTTGATGGTGTGGGCCAGGATCACGGTGGGCTGGCCCTTGTGCTCCATGGCGGCCTTGTAGGCGGCGTAGACCTTCTTGTAGTCGTGGCCGCCGCGCTTGAGGCCCCAGATCTCGTCGTCGGTCATGTCCGCCACCATCTCCTTGGTGACGGAGGACCGGCCGAAGAAGTGGTCGCGCACGAAGCCGCCGGACTCGGCCTTGTAGGTCTGGTAGTCGCCGTCGAGCGTCTCGTTCATGATGCGCACGAGCTCGCCCTCGTCGTCGACCTCGAGCAGCGGATCCCACTCGCGGCCCCACAGGACCTTGATGACGTTCCAGCCGGCGCCCCGGAAGTAGGACTCCAGCTCCTGGACGATCTTGCCGTTGCCGCGCACCGGCCCGTCGAGACGCTGCAGGTTGCAGTTGATGACGAAGGTGAGGTTGTCGAGCTTGTCGTTGGCCGCGACGTGCAGCTGACCGCGCGACTCGGGCTCGTCCATCTCGCCGTCGCCGAGGAAGGCCCACACGTGCTGGTCGGAGGTGTCCTTGATGCCGTTGTTGTGCAGGTACCGGTTGGTCTGCGCCTGGAAGATGGCGTTCATCGGCCCCAGGCCCATGGACACGGTGGGGTACTGCCAGAAGTGCGGCATCATCCGCGGGTGCGGGTAGGAGGGCAGGGCGTGGCCCTGGCGGGACTTCTCCTGGCGGAAGCCGTCGAGGTCCTGCTCGGTCAGGCGGCCCTCGAGGAAGGCTCGGGCGTAGTTGCCCGGCGAGGAGTGGCCCTGGAAGAAGATGTGGTCGCCGCCGCCCGGGTGGTCCTGGCCGCGGAAGAAGTGGTTCAGGCCCACCTCGTAGAGGGTCGCCTGGCCCGCGTAGGAGGAGATGTGGCCGCCGACGCCGACAGCGTCACGCTGGGCGCGCTGCACGAGGGCCATGGCGTTCCACCGCAGGTAGTTGCGGTAGCGGCGCTCGAGCTCCTCGTCACCCGGGTACTCCGGCTCCTGGTCCGCCGGGATCGTGTTCACGTAGTCCGTGGTGGTCACGTAGGGCAGGGCGACGGACTGGGCGCTCGCGCGCTGCATGAGGGAGCGCATGATGTACTGCGCCCGCTCCGTGCCGCGCTCCTCGATGAGTCCGTCGAGGGACTCGATCCACTCCGACGTCTCCTGCGGATCCTTGTCCGGGAGCTGGTCGGTCAGACCGCTGCGGATCTGCGAGCTCTCTTCGGCTGCGCTCACGGTGCCTCCTGGTTCTCGTGCGGAGGGGTGCTCCGCGGTGGGCTGCGGGCAGACGATCCGGTCCGGGCCCGCGACGCCGAGCCGGGCGCGTCGCCCGGAGAGTGCGTCTGTTCCTCCCCAGAGTAGACCGGAGCCGCCGCGTCCGCCCGGCCGGAGGCCCCGGAACGGCGGCGTCCACGGCGTATGGTGGTCATCATCACCCGCTCGACGGCGCGGGCCGCAGTGCCCGCCACCATCAAGGAGGACCGGACACTATGCAGGCTGGGTCGACGCCGACCTCGACGGACAGCGCCCTGCTGGCGGAGCTCGCCCTCTCGAGGGGCGACCTGGTGCAGGAGTGGGGGTACGACGACGACGTCGACTTCACCTTCCGTGACGCGCTCGAGGACGCGCTCGGCGAGGAGCTGCTGACCGAGGACGATCAGGAGCCGGTGGACGCGGTCCTCTTCTGGTGGCGCGCGGACGACGGCGACGTCACCGATCTCGCGGACGCCCTCGTGGACGCCCAGCGGTCCCTCGATGCCGGCCCCGTCTGGATCATGACCCCCCGCACGGGTCGCGCCGGCCACGTCAGCCCGGCGGACGTCGCCGAGGCCGCCTCCACCGCGGGCCTGCACGCCACCACCGGGGCCGGCGCCTCCGAGGACTGGGCCGCTCAGAAGCTCGTCCAGAAGCGCGGTGGCTGAGCCCCCGTCCGGCGGGACGCGGGGCGCCGACGTCGTCCCCGCGCTGCGCGACGACCACGGCCAGAGGTGGCCGTGGCCGCCGACGCGCGGGCCCGAGGACGCCGCCGCGCCGCGGGGCACGTGGCTCGTCTTCCTGCCCGGGGCGTTCACGCCGGTGTGCACGGACGAGCTCGCCTGGATCGGGGCGCTCGCCGAGGACGTGGCGGTCGACGAGGTGACTGTCCGCGTGGTCTCCTGTGACGCCGCCCCCGTGCTGCGCCGCGTCCGCGAGGAGCTGGCGCTGCCGGAGCCGCTCACCCTGCTCTCCGATTTCTGGCCCCACGGCGCGGCCTGCCGTGCCCTCGACGTCTTCGATGCGGAGACCGGGCGGCCCCGCCGCGTCTCCGTGCTGCTCGACGCGGACGGGGTCGAGGCCGCACGCGTGGTCGCCGCCCCGGGTCGGGCACGCGCCCGGGGCGAGCACGAGGCGGCGACGCGCGACCTGCTCGCTCACCGGTAGCCTGGACGGACACCGGCACCTGTAGCTCAGTTGGTCAGAGCATCTCGTTTACACCGAGAGGGTCGGGGGTTCGAGTCCCTCCGGGTGCACCGATCGTGGGGCCATGACATGGCGTGACGCCCTGACCTGTCATGTCGCCGGCCCGCCGAGCGCGTGTGAGACCATGCTCACCATCATGAGCTCCTCGCCAGAGTCCTCGCGCGTCCCCGTTCCGCCCTCGCGGTGGGCCGAGGTGCGCTCCGGCGTCGCCGTGACGCTGGGCGCCGGCCTCGGCCTGTTCCCGCTGGGGATGGCCTTCGGGATGCTCGTGGTCCAGGCCGGGCTGCCCGCGTGGGTCGCACCCCTGTTCTCCGTGGTCGTGTTCGCCGGGTCCGTCGAGCTGCTGCTCGTCTCGCTGGTGGTGGCGGGCACGCCGCTGCTCACGATCGCCGTGACGGTGTTCCTGGTGAACTTCCGCCACGTGTTCTATGCGTTCAGCTTCCCGCTGCGCGTGGTCCGGGGGCGCCTCGCGCGAATCTATTCGATGGGTGCCCTGATCGACGAGGCCTACGCCATCGCCGCGGCCCAGCCCCGCGGCTGGACCGGCCCCCGACTGGTGGCGATGCAGGTCGCGCTGCAGGCGTACTGGGTGCTCGGGGGCCTCGCCGGGGTGGCCGTGGCCTGGCTGCTGCCCGGGCCGGTGGAGGGCCTGGAGTTCGCGCTGGTCGCCCTCTTCATCGTGCTCGCCATGGACGCCGCCCGCACACGCGCCCAGCTGCCCCTCGTGCTGGCGGCCGCGGTCGCCGTCGGGGTGGCCCTGCTGGTGGCACCGGCACAGGTGCTCGTCGTCGCCTTCGCCCTCTACGCCGCGGTGCTGATCGCGTTCCACGTGCTCGCCGCGCGCGGAACCGCCCTGCCGCTGCCCGAGCCCATGCCCGTCACCGGACCGGTGCCCGTCGTCGCCGTGGCGGGGGAGCGGGCCGTCACGGATGCCGCGCCCGACGCCGAGGAGGACCCCCGATGACCGGCGCCGCGTACCTGGTGGCCGTGGCCGTCGTCGCGGGCCTCGTGGCCTTCTGCCTGCGCGCGTTGCCGTTCGCCCTGCTGCAGCCGCTGCGGGAATCCGTGCTCGCGGCGCGGCTGGCGGTGTGGATGCCCGCTGGCGTGCTGACCATCCTGGCCCTGGTGATGCTGCTCGACGCCGCGGCGTTGGCCCCCGGAGAGCCCGTGGACGGGACGCGGGTGGCCCACGCGCTGATCGCGGCGGCGGTGACCGTCGTCGTGCATCTGCTGGCCGGGCGGCGGACCCTGGTCTCGATCGCCGCCGGCACGCTGGCGTACGTGCTGTTGGTCAACCTGGCCTGACCGGCGGCGGGGCGGGTTCGCCCAGGCGTTCGGCCCACGCGCGGGTCGCCGCGGCGAGGCGCCGGCCGTAGGCGGTGACCCCGTCGGCCAGCGTCCCGGCGTTGTAGAGCGTCCCCGCCCGGGCGATCCCCTCCGCGGAGAGGTCGCCGCCCAGGTGCCCGCGCAGGACCTCCAATCCGAAGACCAGGTTGTCCTCCGGCTCCCACAGGCGGAGGCCGCGCTCCGCCGCCTGCGCGAAGTACGGCGGCCACGTGATCTGCGCGGGCCCCACGCCGTTGGACTTCTCACCCTGCGCCACCCGGGCCACGAGCTCCTCGTAGCGCTCCCGGGTCACGGGGATGTCCGTCCCGCGCGGGGCGCTGTGCACACCGCCGGCGTCGTGGCCGAAGACGTTCCGGCCACCGGACTCGAGCTCGGCCAGGGCCGCCGCCACCGCGAGGGGAACGTCCGCTCGGCGTGCGGCGGCCACGATCGCCGCGGCGTGGTCGAGGTGTCGGCCGAGCGTCGCCGTCGGGTCGGACGGGCGGTCGCGGGCGGAGCGGCGGGTGAGGAGGTCGCGGAGCAGGCCCATCGGCCCACCCTCCCGCATCCCGGGTTGAGTTGTCGCGGGTGACGGGCCCGCGCACCCGCGACAACTCAACCCGGGATGCGGGGCAGGGGCCGGGCGGCGGCGCGTCGTCGGCGTCCGGGGCGCACTAGGGTGGAGCGCATGTCCGCGACCCCCCTCGGCTTCTGGAAGCTGCCCGCACGTCCCGACGGCGCCGCCCGTCACCTCGCCGTCATCACCGGGGGCGAGGCGCAGCAGACCATGCTCTTCCTCCAGGACGGGCAATGGTCCATCCTCGCCCTCTTCCAGGACGAGCTGGCCGGCAAGGCCGCCGCCCGCACCCTGGACGCGCTCCTGCAGTCCGTCACCTGTCTGCGCATGGGCGGCCGTGACGTCCTCGACGGTGCCGACACCCCGAGGCCCGGTATCGAGTGGGCCGGCTACGACCGCGAGTTCGAGGAGACCGACGTGGCCGAGCAGCGCGACGTCGAGCCACGCGGCCGGATCTGGATCCTCCCGGCCACGGACGGCGCATCCGTCGGCCTCAAGCTTCCCGGGCACCGCCGGTACGACGACGCCGTCGCCCAGTTCGCCGACGTCGACGCGGCGCGTGCCGCCGCCGCGGCGATCGACGAGCTCCTGGGTGTCGGCCCGCGCGGCTGAGTCGGCCGGCCCTCGCCGGCCCGGGGCCGCGAGCGTTCGCCTCCCAGGGTTCACCTGCTGTTCACCCGGCTGCGCTGCCGGGCCCGGCTTCCTCGTCCGCCGCCCGCCCATAATGGTGGGAAGAGCACAGGCCGCGGCCCGCCTCCGTCGTACCGAGGAGGGGACGGGCGGGCACGGTGACGCACCCAGTGAAGGAGACGGTCCATGGAGCTGCTGCAGCCCGACGCCCCCCGCGAGAACCTGCGCGAGTTCATCGACAAGCTGCGCGACGGCGGCTACACCGTCTCGGACGGTCACACCAACGATCCCGACCTGATCGATCCGCAGGGCCGTGCCGTGGAGACGTGGAAGGAGGACTACCCGTACGAGACGCGCATGACGCGCGAGGAGTACGAGCTGGAGAAGTACCGCCTGCAGATCGAACTGCTCAAGCTGCAGTACTGGGGCGAGGACACCGGCCAGCGCCACATCATCGTCTTCGAGGGCCGCGACGCCGCCGGCAAGGGCGGCACCATCAAGCGCTTCACCGAGCACCTGAACCCCCGCACCGCCCGCGTCGTGGCCCTCAACAAGCCCTCGGACCGCGAGCTCGGCCAGTGGTACTTCCAGCGCTACATCCAGCACTTCCCCACGGCGGGCGAGATCGTGCTGTTCGACCGCTCGTGGTACAACCGCGCCGGCGTCGAGCGCGTGATGGGCTTCGCCACGGACGAGCAGTACCGCCGCTTCATGAACCAGGTACCGCTGTTCGAGAAGATGCTCGTGGACGACGGCATCCACCTCACCAAGTTCTGGTTCTCCGTCACGCAGACCGAGCAGCGCACGCGCTTCGCGATCCGCCAGATCGACCCGGTCCGCCAGTGGAAGCTCTCGCCCATGGACCTCGAGTCCCTGGACCGCTGGGAGGCCTACACGGAGGCCAAGGAGGCCATGTTCCTCCACACGGACACGGACCACGCCCCGTGGATCTCCATCCGCTCCAACGACAAGAAGCGGGCCCGCCTCAACGCGATGCGCTACTTCCTGTCCCAGTTCGAGTACGAGGGCAAGGACCACGAGGTCGTCGGCACCCCGGACCCGCTGATCGTGCGCCGCGGCCGCGACGCCGTGGGGGACTGACCGCGGTCGACGTAGGCTGGGGGCGGGTCCGTGTCCGGCACGGCCCGTCCCACCGTCCGAGCCACAGGAGGCCCCCGCGATGACCGAGCAGACCACCACCGTCCCCGTCGGCGCCGCCGACATCGGCGTCACGGGCCTGGCGGTGATGGGCGCGAACCTCGCGCGCAACTTCGCCCGCCACGGCTACACGGTGGCCCTGCACAACCGCAGCCGGGCCCGCACGGACCAGCTCGTGGCCGAGCACGGCGACGAGGGCGCGTTCGTGGCGACGGAGACGCTCGCCGAGCTCGTGCAGTCCCTCGCCGTGCCGCGCCGGGTGCTCATCATGGTCAAGGCGGGCGCCCCCGTGGACGCCGTCATCGACCAGCTCGTCCCCCTGCTGGACGAGGGCGACATCGTCATCGACGCCGGCAACTCCCATTACGAGGACACCCGCCGCCGCGAGGCGGCCCTCACCGAGAAGGGCCTGCACTTCGTAGGCGTCGGCGTCTCCGGCGGCGAGGAGGGTGCCCTGCACGGTCCGGCGATCATGCCCGGCGGTCCGGAGAAGTCCTACGAGGCCCTCGGCCCGATGCTCGAGAAGATCGCCGCGCAGTTCGAGGGGGAGCCGTGCTGCGCCTGGGTCGGCACGGACGGCGCCGGCCACTACGTGAAGATGGTCCACAACGGCATCGAGTACGCGGACATGCAGGTCATCGGCGAGGCCTACGACCTGCTGCGCCGCGTGGGCGGCCTCGAGCCCGCCGAGCAGGCCGAGGTGTTCACGGCGTGGAACCAGACCGACCTGGCCTCCTACCTCATCGAGATCACGGCCGAGGTGCTCGCCCAGGTGGACGCGGCCACGGGCCGCCCGCTCGTGGACGTGATCGTGGACGAGGCCGGGCAGAAGGGCACCGGCCGCTGGACCGCGATCTCGGGTCTCGACGTCGGCTCCCCGGTGGCCGCGATCGCCGAGTCCGTCTTCGCCCGCTCGCTGTCCTCTCAGCGCGCGGTGCGCGAGGTCGCCCGTGAGACCCTCGCGGCCGGCGTCGACGAGGAGGCGCAGCGCGCCCCGCAGGACACGGACACGTTCGTGGAGGACGTGCGCCAGGCGCTGTTCGCCTCCAAGCTCGTGGCCTACGCGCAGGGCATGGACATGCTCGCCGCCGCGGCCGAGGAGTACGGCTGGTCGCTGGACCTGGGCACCATCGCCTCGCTGTGGCGGGACGGCTGCATCATCCGTGCCGACCTGCTCGACGTGATCATGCAGGCCTTCGGCGGCCGCGACACCTCCCGCCACCCGGCGCCGGGCACCCGCGCCCCCGGCCAGCCGCTCAACCTGCTCTTCGCCCCCGAGTTCGCCCAGGCGATCGCCGAGGCCCTGCCGGCCTGGCGCCGCGTCGTGGGCACCGCCGTCGCTGCGGGCGTGCCGGTGCCGGTGTTCTCCTCGGCCCTGGCGTACTACGACGGCCTGCGGGCCGACCGCCTGCCGGCCGCCCTCGTGCAGGGCCAGCGCGATTTCTTCGGCGCCCACACCTACCTGCGCGTCGACCGCGAGGGCTCGTTCCACACGCTGTGGTCCGGCGACCGCACCGAGGTCGACGGCGAGGGCGTGCCCGTGGTCATGCCGCAGCCGACCGAGGGCGACCCCACGCAGGACTGACCCGGCGGGACGGCCGATTCGGCGCCGATGCCGATCCCGCGCCCCGCCGCCCGGGCCTCCGGGTGGTGGGGCTGTGTCGTGGGGCGATGAGACCCCAGACAAGAGTGATGAATCTCACAGGCGTGGTAGCCTCCCGGCATGACCTCGCCCCTCACCTCCTCGTTGTCGCGTCGCTCCGCCCTGAGCGTGCTCGCCTCCGCCGCGGGCCTGCCGCTCGTCGTCGCACCCGCCGCTTCCGCGGCCGGTTCCCTGCCCACCCCGTCCGACACCCCGCCGATGGGTGCGATCCGGAACATGGCGGACATGATCCGCGAACTCCACAAGCTTGAGCGCACGACGCGCGGCGAGGTCCGGGTGACCACGCTGGCCGAGATCGGCACCGCCGAGTCGCGCTCCGAGCAGGGACGCGAACTGTACGTCGCCGTCGTGGGCCACGGCCCGCGCCATGTGTGGCTGCAGGGTCGGATCCACGGCAACGAGCCCTACGGCCTCGACGCCACGCTGGATGTCCTGGCGACACTCGGCGGCAATGGCTCAGCCGCCTACCGTCGGATGCGTGAGGAGTTCACGGTCCACGTGATCCCGATGTACAATCCGGACGGCTCCGAGGCGAACAGCCGGACGACCACGCTCTGGGACCGCACCGCCGACTCCCCGCTGCTCGACGAGCGCGGGCGTCCGCGCACCGTGGACCTGAACCGCGACTGGGGCGTGGGGCGGTTCGAGGCCCGCGAGTCCCGCGCCTGGTACGAGTACTGGACGATGGTCAAGCCCGAGTTCGCGCTGGACATCCACCACCAGGGGCTCAAGCAGGACTGGGAGACCGGCAAGGATGTCACGCTCTCGCTTGGCGTCTCGCTCGCCCCCGGCGGCCCCACCCTGCCGAACGTCCGCGGGGGCGAGTACGACCGCCTGGCCCGCCAGATGGCCGGTCACGTCTGGCTCGCCACGCGGCACCGCGGACACATCGCCACCGACCGCTACGACGTCGGCGAGAACACGGTGATCGACATCCGCGGCGGCGTGGTCTCGGCCATGATGCTGGGCCTGGACTGGAACGGCCTGAACCCCACCGGGCACTCGAACGTGGCGATCTTCTTCGAGACCTCCGGGAACACGCGGGACGGCAGCATCGGCCAGAAGGCGCGGGGCAAGCTCGTCCAGCAGAACATCCTGGCCGTCACCGCCGCCCTGGACGGCATGGCCACGGGCGCGGTCCGAGCCACGGACCCCGAGGTCTGGGAGCAGATCCCGCACACCCCGGTGCAGTACTACTTCACAGACTACGCAGGCATCATCCCCGCCTGAGCGGCCCGCACGTCTGCTCCGGCGGCGACCCGGCGGGACCCGGCCCTCAGATCCAGAGGGCCGGGTCCACGTACTCCGCGGGGTCCACGAGCGGCTTGCCCTCGGCCGGGCCCTTGCGCGGGCGGACGGTGGCCGGCACGCCGGTGGCGATCGCGTCGGCGGGGGTGTCCTTCACGACGACGGCGTTGGCGCCCACCGCCGTTCCCTCCCCGATCTCGACGGGTCCGAGGATCTTGGCGCCGGCCCCCACCACGACGCCGTCGCGCAGCGTGGGGTGCCGCTTCACCTTGGCCAGGGAGCGGCCGCCGAGGGTGACCCCGTGGTACAGCATCACGTCGTCGCCGATCTCCGCGGTCTCGCCGATCACGACGCCCATGCCGTGGTCGATGAAGAACCGACGACCGATCGACGCGCCGGGGTGGATCTCGATGCCCGTGGCCGCGCGCGTGACCTGCGAGAGCACGCGGGCGGGCATCTTCAACCGGTCGTGCCGCCACATCCGGTGCGCGACGCGGTGCGCCCACACGGCGTGCAGACCCGAGTAGACGAGGGCCACCTCGAGGTCACCGCGCGCCGCCGGGTCATGGGTGCGGACGGTCGCGATGTCTTCCTTGATGCGGGAGAACAGTCCCACGGGCGGCCCCTTCGGGTCGGTGCGGTCGGTGAGCGGGCGGCGGTCAGCCGCGGATGTCCTCGAAGAGGGCGGTGGAGATGTAGCGCTCGCCGAAGTCACACACGATGGCGACGATCAGCTTGCCCTCGGACTCGGGCTTGGCGGCCTCCTTGAGGGCGGCCGAGATGATCGCGCCGGTGGAGATGCCGCCGAGGATGCCCTCCTCGGTCCCGAGCCGACGGGCGGTCTCGATGGACTCCTCGAAGGTGGCCGGGTAGACCTCGTCGTAGAGGTCGGTGTCCAGGATCTCCGGCACGAAGTTCGCGCCGATGCCCTGGATCTTGTGCGGGCCGGCCTGGCCGCCGGAGAGGATGGGGGAGTCGGCCGGCTCGACGGCGATGAGCTTCACGTCCGGCTTCTGCTCGCGCAGGTACCGGCCCGCGCCCGTGATGGTGCCGCCGGTGCCGACGCCGGCGATGAACATGTCCACGGCGCCCTCGGACGCGTCCCAGATCTCCGGGCCGGTGCCGGTGTAGTGGGCCTGGATGTTGGCCTGGTTCGCGAACTGCTGGGCCCAGATGGAGTTCGGGGTGCTGCGGACGATCTCCTGGGCGCGCTCGAGGGCGCCGCGCATGCCGTCTGCGCCGGGGGTCAGCACGATCTCGGCGCCGAATGCCTTGAGCATCACGCGGCGCTCGGTGGACATGGTCTCAGG
Organism: Micrococcus sp. 63XJN7_8_ISO-PGPR-S23-253; assembly: GCF_056173425.1. Lineage (NCBI taxonomy): Bacteria > Bacillati > Actinomycetota > Actinomycetes > Micrococcales > Micrococcaceae > Micrococcus > Micrococcus sp. 63XJN7_8_ISO-PGPR-S23-253. The sequence continues at coordinate 1,386,101 of NZ_CM149673.1, read as the reverse complement.
CATGGTCAGGATCACGCGGTAGCCGCGCGCCGCGCCGACCATGGCCAGGGCGATGCCGGTGTTGCCGGAGGTGCCCTCCACGATGGTGCCGCCGGGGCTCAGCTCGCCGGCCGCCTCCGCGGCGTCGACGATGGCGGTGCCGATGCGGTCCTTCACCGAGTTGGCCGGGTTGTAGAACTCGACCTTCACGGCGACGTCGCCGGGCAGGTCCTTCGCGAGGCGGTTCAGCCGGACCAGGGGCGTGTTGCCGACCGCCTGGGTGATGTCGTCAAGGATGCGGGCCATGGTGATACCTCCGGTGGTGGTGCGCCTCGGGGCGCGGGCGATCTAGTGGGTGTTCCTGCGTCAGGCTATCGAGCCGCGGCGGCGCTCAGGCATCCACGAGCCACGCGGAGTAGTTCCGGCGCACCTTCGCGAGCTTCGGATCGATGACCACACGGCAGTATCCGTTGGAACGGCGCCGCGCATAGAAGTCCTGGTGGATGTCCTCGGCCGGGTGCCACGCGGACGCCGGCTCGACGCGTGTGACGATGGGGCTGTCATAGTTGGCCTGGGCCCGGGCGATCTCGTCCGCGAAGAACCGGGCCTCGGCCTCGTCGTGGGCGAAGACGGCGGAGCGGTACTGGGTGCCGACGTCGGCCCCCTGGCGGTTCAACGACGTGGGGTCGTGGCCGGTGAAGAACAGGTCCATGATCACCTCGGGCGGCACGACGGCGGCGTCGAAGCGCACGCGGACCGCTTCGGCATGGCCGGTGGTCCCGGTGCACACGGACTCGTAGCTCGGGGCGGGGTCGTCGCCTCCGGTGTAGCCGGACTCGACGGCGAGCACGCCCCGCACGCGACGGTAGACGGCGTCGAGGCACCAGAAGCAGCCGCCCGCGAGCGTCAGCTCGCGGATGTCGGCGGGCGCGCCGGAGGCGCCGAGGGGCTCGGTACGGGGGGAGTCGGTCATGGCAGGCACAGCAACGCGGCCCGCGCTTTTCATTCCCGACGACGCCGCCCCGTTCCGTCACCCAGGGCCGCCGGGTCGTGCGTGCCCGGGCCGGGTGGGCCATCATGGCCGGTATGACCGTGTCCCGTCCCGCCGTCCCCGCCTCGCCGGAGCACGCCCTGCACCCGCCGACGCTCGGGCACGTCCTCGAGGTCGTCCAGGGGCTGTGGCCGCGGGAACTGGCGGAGCCGTGGGACGCCGTCGGGCCGGTGGCCGGGCGCCCGGAGGCGCCGGTGCGGACCGTCCTGTGGGCGCTGGACCCCGTGCAGGCCGTGGCCGACGAGGCCGTCGCCCGCGGGGCCGACCTCGTGGTCACCCACCACCCGCTCCTGCTGCGCGGGACCTCGTCCGTCGCCGCCGTCGGGCATGCCGCCGCCGCCAAGGGACGCCTGCTGCACACCCTGATCGAGCACCGCATCGCCCTGCTCGCGGCGCACACCAACGCCGACGCCGTCGTGGGCGGTGTCTCGGACGTGCTGGCCCGTGCCGTCGGCGTCACCGGAGCGCTCTCGCCCCTGACGACCTCCGCCGCCGGCACCGGGTCCGAAGGCATCGGCCGGGTGGGCGACCTGCCCGAGGAGACCGACCTGGCCGCCTTCGCCCGCGCCGTGCACGCGGCGCTGCCCGCCACGGCCGGCGGCGTGCGCGTGGCGGGCGACCCCGCCCAGCGCATCCGCCGCGTCGCCGTGTGCGGCGGCGCCGGAGACAGCCTCTTCGACGCGGTCCGCGCGTCCGGCGCGGACGTCTACGTGACCGCCGATCTGCGCCACCACCCGGCCTCGGAGGCCCGGGAGACGGCGGTGTCGGGGGATGGACGTCCCGCGCTCGTGGACGTCTCGCACTGGGCGAGCGAGTCCCTGTGGCTCGAGCACGGCGCCCGCGCCCTGGAGGCCGCCCTGGCGGAGCGGGGGCTGGGCGTCACCACCCTGTTCTCAGATCACCGCAGCGACCCCTGGGACTTCCTGGTCGGGGGAGAGCGGGCCGACGAGGGGAGTCACGCATGAGTGAGGTCACCGCACCGCCGGCCGTCCAGGCCCAGCTGCTGGAGCTGCAGGAGCTCGACACGGCCCTGGACCAGGCCCGCGCCGCCGTCCGTCGGCTCAAGGCGGACCCGGAGCACGCCCGGCTGCGCGCCCGCGCGCAGGAGCTCGAGGAGGCGTTGCCCGGCCTCGAGGATGCCGCCCGCACCGCCGACCGGGCGGGGGCCGAGGCCACCGAGAAGGCCGCCGCCACCCGCGCCCGTCGGGACCGGACCCGGGAGCGGCTCGAAGCGGGCCAGGGCGGGTCCAAGGAGCTGCAGGCCATGCAGCACGAGGACGACACGCTCACCGCACTGCTCGATGACCACGAGGCCGCGGCGCTCGAGGCCATGGAGGCCGCCGACGCCGCCGAGTCCCGGCTCGCGAAGGGCCAGGCCGCTCTGGAGCAGGCACGGGCCGAGGTCGAGGCCCGCGCGGCGGAGGTGCGCCGCGAGGGGCAGGCCGTGACCCAGCGTGGCCGGGACCTCACCCGGCGCCGGGCGGCGTTGGCCGCGGTGTTTCCCGCGTCGTTGCTGGCCCTGTACGAGCAGGCGCGGGAGCGCAACGGCGGCATCGGCGCGGCCCGGCTCGTCGGGAACCGGTCCGCGGCCGCGGGCACGGAGCTGTCGCCCGCGGAGGTCGCGCGCATCCGGGCCCTCCCGCCGGCCGCCGTCGCCCGCTGCCCCGAGTCCGGCGCCATCCTCGTCCGGGACTGACCCCGGGCCCCGCCCCCGGCGCGGTCAGTAGAGTGGGGGGCCGCGTCGGACGGCGCGACCACGGACACGAGGAGGCGCACGGTGAGCGGACGAGTCCTGCAGGTGGAGGCCGACGGCGGGTCGCGGGGCAACCCCGGCGTCGCCGGCTACGGCGCCCTGGTGCGCGATCCGGCCACAGGCGAGATCCTCCGGACCGACGCCGCTCCGCTGGGGAAGGCGTCCAACAACGTGGCCGAGTACTCCGGGCTCGTGGCCGGGCTGCGGATGGCCCGGGACCTCGACCCGGAGGCCCGGGTGCACGTGCTGATGGACTCCAAGCTCGTGGTGGAGCAGATGTCTGGGCGGTGGAAGATCAAGCACGACGACATGCGGCGCCTCGCGGCCGAGGCCCGGGCCGTGCTGCCCCCCGAGCGCGTCAGCTACGAGTGGATCCCGCGCAACCGGAACAAGGACGCCGACCGCCTCTCCAACGAGGCCATGGACGCCGGCGCGCGGGGCGGGCAGTGGGACGCCGGCGCCTCCGAGGTGCCCGTTGCGGCCCCCGCGGAGGCGTCCGCGACCTCCGCGTCGGCGGTGGCCGAGTCCGGCCTCGACGCCGACGCGGACGTCCGGGCCGTGGAGGCGGACGGGCCCGACGCCGTCGCGTCGCCGGAGGATGCGACCCCGGCGCCCGCGCCCACGGGTCGGCTGCACCACGTGGAGATCTGGGTCGCGGATCTGGCAGCGGCCGAGGCGAGCCTCGGCTGGCTGTTCGGTGAGCTCGGCTACATGCCCGGCGAGGGGTGGGCCGAGGGCCGGACGTACCAGGGCGCGGGGGAGTACCTCGTGCTCGAGGCCGGGCCCGACGTCGCCGCGGGCGCCCACGAGCGCACCCGCCCGGGCCTGAACCACCTGGCCTTCCGGGCCGGATCGCGCTCCCGCGTGGACGAGCTCACCGCCGCCGCGCGCGGCCGGGGGTTCCGCCTGCTCTTCGAGGACCGCCACCCGCACGCCGGGGGAGCGGACCACTACGCCGCCTACCTCGAGACCGCGGACGGCTTCGAGGTGGAGCTGGTGGCCGTCGAGGACTGAGGCTGCGTCCGGGCAGACCGCGCCTCCTCCGGGATCACCCCTCGGGCAGGATCACCCGCAGCGTGCCGGGCTTCGCGCCGGACGGCCGGGCCAGCTCGACCTCCCAGCCGGGGCCGTCCCCGGCCCGTGCGACCACGTCCGCCACGCGGTCCAGCGTCGAGGTCTCCCGCGCCCCCGCCTCCAGGAGCGCGCGGGCCACGAGGCCGCGGGTGTGCTTGGCGAAGTGCGAGACGACGGTCCGCTCGCCGTCGCGCAGCTGGAACACGTCGACCGCGAGCGTCCGCTCCGCCGGTGCCCGCCACTGGGCCGCATAGCCGCCGGAGCGGCAGTCGACGACGGGCCCGCCGTCCCGCGCGGCGAGCGCGTCGAGGGCGGGGGTCATCACGGGGCGCCAGTGCGCGGCCAGCCCGGGCAGCCCCGGCAGCTTCGCGCCGACGGGCAGCCGGAAGGCGGGGATCCGGTCCGCCAGCGCGGTGGCGCCGAACAGCGCGGAGAAGACCAGCACGGACGTGCGGGCGCGGCGCTTCGCCGCCGCGGACAGGGAGACGTGGTCGAGAGCATCGAAGAGCACCCCCGTGAACACCCGGTGACCGGGCGCGGCAGGGGCCGAGGCCAGGCGCGTGTTCGCCTCGACCTCGCCGGCGAGCGATGCCCCGACGCCGAGGGCCGTCAGGGCATCCGGGGCGGCCGAGACTGCGGCGAGCCGCGTGAGCAGGTCCGCGCGGGCGTCCGTCACCGCGGCGTCATCGGCCAGGGCGAGGGCGTCGAGGTCGAGCGGGGCCCCGGAGCGGGGTGCGGTCTTGCCCTCGGAGGGCGGCAGCAGGATCAGCACCGGGCCAGCCTAGCCAGGCGCCCCGGGCCGGCGTCGTCGTCCGGACCTGGCACAGTGGTGGGGTCCGCACAGCCGCCCCGCATCCCAGGAGTCGCCCGATGACCGCCATGAACGTGTTCGGCGTGGTGTACCCGTTCGTCCTGCTCGTGATCGCGGCCGCCGTATGGCTCGGGATCCGCTCCAGCGGGCGGGAGCGCACGCACGCCTCGGCCGTGGAGCAGCGCCTGCGGGAGCGCACCTTCACGGGGCAGGACCGCGTGACGCTCGAATGGCCGCGGGACCGGCGACGCCCGAGCCTGGCGAAGGTCGTCTCGATCGGCGAGTCGTACGGGTACCGCCTGCTGGACAAGCGGGAGCGCGAGCACGTGGTGGAGCTCGAGTTCGAACGGATCCTCGACGACGAGGGGTTCTGACCCCAGCCGGGGGCCGTGAGGCGGGACGGACCGGCTGTAAGCCGGGTTCTGTGCCTCGCGCGCGTTGCCCCGCGCGAGGTGACGGCCATCCATCTGGGCCCGCCATCGCTGACGGGCTCGAGCGGCCAACCCGGACGCTGGGGCGAGCAGCCCTCGTGACGCGTCCTGTTCGGCCTTGCACCGGATGGGGTTTACCGAGCCGGCCCCGTCACCGGGGCCGCTGGTGGTCTCTTACACCACCCTTTCACCCTTACCGCCGCGCACACGGCGCGGAGGCGGTCTTCTCTCTGTGGCACTGGCCCGCGGGTCTCCCCGGGTGGATGTTGTCCACCATCCTGCTCTGCGGTGCCCGGACTTTCCTCGCACCCCCGCAGGGGCACGCGGCCGTCCGCCGATCCGTCCCGACCGACCAGTCTACGCCCCGTCGAGACCGCTGGGCCGCTGCGGACGCGTCCTCACCTAGAATGGAGGAGTCCGCCGACAACGAGGTCGGGGGATGGGGCCTGCCCAGGACGGCCCCGCCAGGTTTCAAGGAAGGACTCCCGTGGCAGACACCGCCTCGACCCAGACCCCCGAGTGGAACACGCAGCAGAAGCTCGCGGAGAAGATGGTCCCCCTGCTGGGCACCCTGTACCGCGAGCACAACGTGGTCACCTCGATCTACGGGCGCTCCCTCGTGAACCGCGGCGTGATCGACATCATCAAGGCCCACCGCTACGCCCGCCGCGTGCAGGAGGCCCCGCTGAGCGTCGAGTCCACCTACCCCCTGGTCGAGGCCATGGCTGCGATGGACCTGGGCGCCGCCACCGTCGACCTGGCCGAGCTGGCCGCCAAGCAGAAGGCCTCGGGCCAGGACGTCCAGGCCTTCCTGGACGCCGAGCTCGCCGAGGTCAAGGGCAAGGCCGGTGAGGGCCTGGGCGAGACCCAGGACGTCGTGCTCTACGGCTTCGGTCGCATCGGCCGCCTGCTGGCCCGCATCCTCCTCGACCACGCCGGCGGTGGCTCCAAGCTGCGCCTGCGTGCCGTCGTCGTGCGCAAGAACTCGGAGGACGACCTGATCAAGCGCGCCTCCCTGCTGCGCCGCGACTCGATCCACGGCCCGTTCGACGGGACGATCGTGGTGGACGAGGACCGCGACGTGATCACCGCCAACGGCACCGAGATCCAGGTCATCTACTCGAACGACCCGACCACGGTGGACTACGCCTCCTACGGCATCAAGGACGCGCTGGTCGTCGACAACACCGGACGCTGGCGCGACGACGAGGGCCTGTCCCAGCACCTGCAGGCCAAGGGCGCCGCGAAGGTCCTGCTGACCGCCCCGGGCAAGGGCGAGATGAAGAACATCGTGTTCGGCGTGAACTCGGACGACATCACGCCCCAGGACACGATCGTCTCGGCGGCCTCCTGCACCACCAACGGCATCACCCCGGTGCTCAAGGTCATCCAGGACGACTACGGCATCGACCACGGCCACGTGGAGACCGTGCACGCCTACACCAACGACCAGAACCTCGTGGACAACTTCCACAAGGGCGCCCGTCGTGGCCGTGCCGCCGGCATGAACATGGTCCTCACCGAGACCGGCGCCGCCAAGGCCGTGGCCAAGGCCCTGCCCGAGCTCAAGGGCAAGCTCTCCGGCAACGCCATCCGCGTCCCCACTCCGGACGTGTCCATGGCCATCCTGAACCTGGAGCTGACCAAGCCCACCTCGGTGGAGGAGCTCAACGCCCGCCTGAAGCAGGAGTCCCTCACCGGCCCCCTGCGCGGCCAGGTCGGCTACGTGGACTCCCCGGAGGTCGTGTCCACCGACTTCGTCGGCTCGGACCGCGCCGGCGTCGTGGACGGACTGGCGACCCTCGTGAACAACGACGGCAAGAACGCCATCCTCTACGTCTGGTACGACAACGAGTACGGCTACTCGCATCAGGTGATCCGCGTGGTGGAGAAGATGGCGGGCCAGCAGGTCCCCGCCTTCCCGCAGGCCTGACCCGCCGATGACCGACGGCCCGTCCCCGCAGAGGGGACGGGCCGTCGTCGTGTGCCGACCGGGCCGGACGTCGAGCCGAGGCTCAGGCCTCGTCGTCGCCGTCGGGGCCGTGCTCGTGGTCCGCGTGGTCGTCGGCGTCATGGCCGAAGGGGTCCTCGTCGGTACCGGGCAGCCACGTCACGCCGGGCACGTTCAGACGCTCGGCCCGCTGCGCGCGCTTCCAGCGCCGCTGCCACTTGCCCTCGAGCCGGTTGACGTAGAGGGTGCCGTTGAGGTGGTCGTACTCGTGCTGCATGATGCGCGCGAACCAGCCCTCGGCCTCGAACTCGAACATCTCGCCGTCCACGCGCTGGCCGGACAGGCGCACGCGGGTCGGGCGCTGCAGGGGGAAGCCGAGTCCGGGCACCGAGAGGCAGCCCTCGGTGTGCTCGTCCGGGTGCGGGTCCTCCCGCGGGGCCTTGTCCAGGTGGGTCAGCACGGGGTTGATCACGTGGCCCACGTTCGGCGCGTCGCCGGAGTCCGGGAACGTCCACGTGAAGATCCGCAGCCCGACCCCGACCTGCGGGGCGGCCAGGCCCACGCCGTGCGCGGCGTCCTGCGTGACGTACATGTCCTCGATCAGCTCGCGGATCTCGTCGTCGATCACCTCCACCTCGGCCGCGCGCCGGTGCAGCACGGGCTCGCCGTAGACGGTGATGGGACGGATGGAGGCCATGGCGCTGCGCTTCCCGGCCCGGGCTGCGGGCCTGCGTGGGTAGGGGGACGGGGGAGCCCCCAGCCTACCGCTGGGGACATCACGACGTCGGCGCTCAGCCCAGGTCCACGACCTCGAACTCGAGCAGGTCGGCGCCCGTGGCGACCGGCGCCGGGCGGCCGCCCTGCTCGGCGGCGTGCGCGGCGGGCATGCGCCCGTCCCGCCAGCGCTGGAAGTCCTGCTCCGACGCCCACGTCGTGACCACGAAGTAGCGGTCCTCGCCCGCGGTGGGCCGGAGCAGCTGGAAGCCCTCGAAGCCCGGCTCCTGGTCCACCGCGTGCTTGCGGGCGGCGAACCGCTTCTCGAGTTCCGGTCCGGCGCCCTCGGGGACGCTGATGGCGTTGATCTTCACGACGGACATGGCTGGCCTCCTCGTCGGCGGGGGTGCGGCGCCGGGTCGACGCCCTCACCGGCCGACTCTACGCCCGGCAGCGGACCGGGAGTCCGTCGATCGGTTGATGCCCGGCGGCGTCGTCCCTGCGAAGCTGAGCGATGGAATCGGCCGCCGGGCGGCCCCGCTCGCCATCATCGCCGACCTGCACCTGGACCTCACCGACGCGCAGTGGGTGAACAGCCTCTACGCCGTGCTGCTGGCCGCGCTGCTGCTCTCCACCGGCAATCTCGCGGACCGATGGGGTCGCAATCGGCTCTTCCTCGCCGGGCTCGTGGTGTTCGTCGGTGGCAGCCTGCTCGCGGCGGCCGCCTCCAGCGGAGGCATGCTGATCGGGGCACGGGCCGTCCAGGCCGTGGGCGCGGCGTTCATCATGCCCTCCACGCTCTCCACCGTGAACGCCGTGTTCCGCTGGCGGCGGCGTTCGGCGTGTGGGGTGCCGTGATCTCGGGCGCGGCGGCCATCGGCCCGCTCGCCGGCGGCGCGCTCACCCAGTGGACCTCCTGGCACTGGATCTTCCTCGTGAACCTGCCGCTCGGCGCGATCGTCTTCGTGGCGGCGCTGCTGACCGTCCCGGAGACCCGCGGCGAGAAGAGGCGGCCCGGCGTCGACGTCGACGGCGCCCTGCTCAGCGCCATCGCGTTCGGCGCGCTCGTGTTCGCCGTCATCGAGGGCCCGGACCTCGGCTGGTGGACCCCGAAGGAGGAGCTGACGGTCTTCGGCTGGGGCTGGTCCACGGACGCGCCGATCTCGATCGTCCCCCTCGCGCTCGCGGTCGCGGTGGTCGCCCTGGGACTGTTCGTCGCGTGGGAGCGGCACCGCGAGACGGTGCGCCGCTCGGCCCTGCTCGATCTCGGCCTGTTCTCGTTCTCCACGTTCTCGTGGGGCAACGTCACCGCGGCCATGGTCGCCGTCGGCGAGTTCGCCATCATCTTCGTGCTGCCGCTCTACCTCATCAACGCGCTCGGCCTGGACGTGATGGGGGCGGGCCTGGTCCTGGCCGCGATGGCCGCGGGCGCGTTCCTCTCGGGCGCCGCGGCCCGTCACCTGGCGGCCCGGTTCGGCGCCCCGGGCACCGTGCTGATCGGACTGGGACTGGAGGTGGCCGGCGTCGTGGTGCACGCCCTGCTCCTGGGCCCGGACACCTCGGGCTGGCTCGTCGCCGTGCCCCTCGTCGTGTACGGCCTCGGGCTCGGGCTGGCCTCGGCGCAGCTGACGGGCACCGTCCTCCAGGACATCCCCGTGGAGATCTCGGGTCAGGGCTTCGCGACGCAGAGCACGGTCCGGCAGATCGGCTCGGCCCTGGACACCGCGGTCGCCGGGGCCACCCTGTCCATCGCCCTGGCCGCCACGCTGCCCGCGGCCCTGGACGGCGCCGGCCTCACCGGCCCGGCGGTCGACTCGCTCGCCTCGGCCACGCGGGACTCGGCCGGCACCACGATCCCGCAGCTGCGGGCGCAGGGGGAGCTCGGCCCGCTCGCGGAGCACACGGGGGCCGTCGTGGATGCGCTGACGGCGGGCTTCGCCGACGCGGCGCGCCGGGCGTCCGGGCGTCGCTGAGCACACGAAGAAGCCCCCGGAATCCGCAGGATTCCGGGGGCTTCGGGTGGGGTGAGCGACGGGGATTGAACCCGCGACCTTCTGGACCACAACCAGACGCTCTGCCGACTGAGCTACGCCCACCATGCCTGCCTCACACGGACGGATCCGCGCGGCGCAGCGGGCTCTACAGTACACCAGATCCCGCGCAGCGCCGAATCGGGGAGCGGGGGTGACGGGGGACCGGCCCGCAGGCTCAGGCCTGCGCCCCGGACACCACCTCCGCGATGGCGCGGGCCTCCTCCGTGGTGGGGCCGGGGGCGGGGGCCATGACGGCCGCCCGGTAGTAGCGCAGCTCGGTGATGGAGTCCTTGATGTCCCCGAGGGCGCGATGGCCGCCGGTCTTGGCGGGGGCCTGGTAGTAGGCGCGCGGGTACCAGCGCCGGGCCAGCTCCTTCACGGTGGACACGTCCACGATCCGGTAGTGCAGGTGGTCGACGACGGCGGGCATGTAGCGGGCGAGGAACAGCTTGTCCTGGCCCACCGTGTTGCCGGCCAGCAGGCCCTTGCCGGCGGGCACGCGGGCGGCGATGTACTCGAGGACGCGCGCGGCGGCGTCGTCGAGCTCGAGGCCCTCCGCCAGCTCCGGCAGCAGGCCGGAGGTGGTGTGCATGTCCCGGACGAACGGGTCCATCTGCTCGAGGGCCGCCGCGGAGGGACGGATCACCAGGTCGATGCCTTCGTCCAGGATGTTCAGCTCGGCGTCCGTGATGAGCACCGCCACCTCGACGAGCTCGTCGACCTGGGGGTGCAGGCCGGTCATCTCGCAGTCGATCCAGACCAGGGGGGCGCTCTCCGGCGCGGGGGTGCTCGTCTCGCTCATGCCCCCAGGCTACTCGCGTGTCTCGATGGTAGATTCGAGCGAGCCGCGCCCTCGCGCGCCCTCGCAGGACCGCACGGAAGGACCCGTCGCATGAGCGTGTCGACCCCGCGTCCGTCCGGGTCCACGGCCCACCGGCCGGAGTACGTCGGAGTCGGCGGCCTCCGCGCGGACCCCCAGGTCGCCGGCGCGGACTGGTGGCCCATCCTGGTGGGGACCCTCGGCTCCCTGCTCCTCGTGGTGGGCTCCTACTCCGTCGGCTGGCTGGCCTCGTCCTCCCCGATCAACCGCTGGCAGTGGCTGATCCCGTGGCGCACCCAGGAGACCGGCGTGCTCGCCGGCACGGCGCTCCTCACCCTCGGCTGCTGGGTGATGTTCTGGGCCTGGCTGCGCCTGGGCCAGACGATCCGCCCCTTCGGCCGCGGCGCCCTGCGCACGGTCAACCTCGCCACCGTCCTGTGGTGCCTGCCCCAGGTCGTCGCCCTGCCGATCTTCAGCCGAGACATCTTCGCCTACGTGGGACAGGGCCGTCTCATGGAGGCGGGGCAGGACCCCTACGTGGACACGATCTCCTCGCTGTCCAACTGGTTCCAGCTCGGAGCGGACGCCACCTGGGCGGACTCCGAGACCCCGTACGGTCCGATCTTCCTCTGGATCGAGCAGGCCGTCGTCGCGATCTCGGGGGACATGAACCCGGACCTGGCGATCTTCCTGTTCCGCCTGGTGGCGCTGGCCGGCGTCGCGCTGATCATGGTCTTCGTGCCGCTGCTCGCCCGCCGGCTGGGCGTCAACGAAGCGTGGGCGCAGTGGATCAGCGCCGCCAACCCGCTCTTCACCATCAGCTTCGTTGCGTCCGGGCACAACGACGCCCTCATGGTCGGCCTCGCCCTGGCCGGCACGTGGTGCGCGCTGCGCGCCGGGCATCCGCTCCGCCCCCAGCGGCCGGGGCAGTCCGTCGTGTGGGGGGTGGCCGGCGTCGTGCTGGTCACCCTCTCCCTGGGCATCAAGCCCATCACCCTCGTGCTGCTCCCGTTCATCGGCCTGCTGTGGGCCGGCCCGACGGCCCGATGGCTGCGCCGGTTCGCCTTCTGGGCCCTCACCGCCGGGATCTCCTTCGGCCTCATGGCCCTGGTGGGCGTGCTCAACGGCTTCGGCTTCGGCTGGGTGGCCGTCATGGTCGGCACGGGCACGGGCACCGTGCCGTGGGGGCCGATCGGCATGTTGTCCCTCATCACGGTGGGGGCGAGCGAGCTCCTCGGACAGGGGGCGGACGTGCAGGCCGTCGAGGGCGTGTACAAGACCGCCGGACGCGCGCTCTCGGTGCTCATCGTGCTGGCCCTGATGTTCCTCGGCCGCCAGGACCGCGTGATGGCGCGCATGACCTGGGCGTTCACCGCGCTGGTGATCCTCTCGCCCATCATCCAGCCCTGGTACCTGCTGTGGCTGCTGCCGTTCTTCGCCGTGCTCGGCATCCGGGACAACTGGCAGATCAAGTGGGTCGTGTTCACGGTCGGCTACTTCCTGGCGTTCGGCGCGTCGGACCAGCTCTTCACCTGGCAGTTCCTGGACATCGCGGACCAGGTCAAGGCCGTGTCCCTGATCGTCTCGGCCGTGTGTCTGCTGTGGATCCTCGTCGTGGACCGCCGCACCAGCCGGTTCGTGAAGGACCACTGGCACGTGCGCCCCGCCGTGCGCGCCGGCCTGGCCCGGCTCCGGGGAGCCCCTCGACCCGTGGAGCCGGGGGAGTGAGGCCCGCCGCCCCCGCGACGACCGGCGCCCGACGGCCCCGTCCGAGCCGCGTGGCGGCGCCGCCCGAGCCGGAGGCGGCCGTCCGCCGGGGCACCTGGGCGTCCGTGCTCATCACGGCGGGCTCCTGGGGCGTGGGATGGCTGCCGATGACGCCCGACTCGGTGTTCTCCGGCACCACCCTGCTCAACCCGCTGCGGGTCTACCTGCCCGGCGTGCTGCTCAGCACTGTGCTGCTGGCCGCCGGCTCGCTGCTCCTCGTCCGATCCTGGCTCGAGCTGGGCCGCGCGCTGCGGGGCCGCTGGGAGGAGCACGGCCGGCTGGTGGCCCGGGCCGCCTGGTGGTGGTCCGCCCCGCTGATGCTCGCGCTGCCGATCTTCTCCCGCGATGTGTTCTCCTACCTCCAGCAGGGCCGGCTCCTTGCGTCGGGTCTCGACCCGTACTCCCAGGGCGTGTCCGCACTGCCCGGCTGGTTCATGCAGGGAGCGGACTCCATCTGGGCCGAGTCCCCGTCCCCCTACGGGCCGCTGTTCCTGCTGTTCGCCGAGACGACGTGGCGGGCCACGGGCGGCACCATCGAACTGTCCGTCACGGCGTTCCGCCTCCTCGCCCTGGCGGGCCTGGCACTGTGCCTGTGGGCGGTGCCGCGGCTGGCCGCCGTCGCGGGCCGCTGCGGGCCGTGGGCCACGTGGGTGGCCGTGGCGAACCCGTTGTTCCTGCTCTACATGATCGCCGGCGCGCACAATGACGCGCTGATGTCGGGGCTGATGCTCGCGGGCATCCTGCTCATGGTCCGCCCGCCCCGCCGCCGCGTGCATGCGCTGTGGGGGATCGTGCTGATCGCCCTGTCCGTCGCGATCAAGCCTCTGACGGCCCTGGTGCTGCCCTTCGTGGCCCTGCTCCTGCCCACCGGCTGGGCCCGGTTCCGCGCGGCCGATCCGCGCCTGCGCCGGCGGGACCGGCTCGGCCCGTGGTTCACGACGGTGGTGATCTCCCTGGCCGTCCTCACGATCCTCGGCGCCGGCTCCGGCCTCTGGTTCGGCTGGGTGCCGGCCATGCTCACGAGCGGGGACGCGGCGTTCCCGTATGCCCCCGTGGGCCTGCTCGGCCTGCTGCTCGGCGCGTTCGTCGAGGCCGTGACGCCCCTGGGGGCGCGCGACGTGGCCGCGGCCTTCTACACCGTGATGACGGTGGCGGCCCTCGGCTTCACGGCGTGGCTGGCCCTGCGCCGCCGCCCCCTGGACCCGGTGTTCAGCGCGGCGGCCGTGCTCGTGGTGGCCGTCGCCACCGCCCCGATCATCCAGCCGTGGTACCTGCTCTGGGTCCTGCCGCTGCTGGCGTGCGCCCTCCGCCCGCTGCCGTGGGGCGCCGACCATCCCCGCTGGCTCGGGTGGGTCACCGCGCTCGCGGTGCTGCTGCTCACCGGCGTCGGCGTGGTGGACCAGCTCTCCGTGGCGCAGTGGTTGCCGGTCCTGGCCGTCCGCGTGTTCACCCTCGTCCTGATGCTCGCGGGGATCGGATGGATCATCCACCGCGATCCCGTCACCGCGCCCCTGTTCCCCGGGCGGCGGCGTCCTCCCCTGGAGGTGGTCGAGCCGCGGCCCGCGGCGGCGTCGCCGACGCCTCCGGAGGCGGGCGTGCCGCCGGACGCACCGCCCGACGGGCCGCCGTCGACCGCCGCGCACCCCGCCTCCTCGTCCACCCGCATCCCCCAGGAGAGACCGTGACCTCCCACCCCCGCAGTCCTGCCCCGACCCGCCCGAGCGCCCGCTGGGTCGGCCTGCTCGTCGGCCTGACCGTGGTGGCTGCCGCCGTCGGCGTGCTGACCAAGCAGTGGTGCCGCGTGAACGGCTGGGCGGCCCCCGGCGTGCACGCGCACATGTGCTATTCGGACTTCGCCCAGCTGTTCCCCACGCGCGGCCTCTCGGACGGCCACTTCCCCTTCTACACGCCGCTGCCGCCCGAGCAGTGGATGGAGTACCCGGCATTGCTGGCCGTGGTCGCGGGAGTGACCATGTGGCTCGTGCCCGCCTCCGGCGACCTGCACGAGCGCACCGTGACCTACTTCGACGTGAACGCGACCGGCGTGGTGCTCTGCTGGATCGTGCTGGTCGTCGCGACCGCGTACACCGCCCGCGGTCGCTCCCGGGACGCCCTCCTCGTGGCGCTGGCCCCGGGGATCATCCTCACCTCGATGCTCAACTGGGACCTGTGGGCCGTGATGCTGGCCGCCCTGGCCCTGTGGGCGTGGACGGCGGGCCGTCCGACCCTCGCCGGCCTGCTCATCGGACTCGGCACCGCCACGAAGCTGTACCCGCTGTTCTTCTTCGGCGCGATCTTCGTGCTGGCGCTGCGCACGGGCCGCTGGGCCGGGTTCGTGAAGGCGGCCGTGGCCGGGGCGGCGGCCTGGCTCGCCGTGAACCTCCCGTTCATGCTGACGGCGTTCGACCAGTGGTCCCGCTTCTACACGTTCTCGGGGGACCGCGCGGTCTCCTTCTCCTCGACCTGGCTGGCGCTGGCCTGGACAGGATGGTCCGGGGAGACGTTCACGACGCTCCAGAACGGCCTGTTCCTGGTGTGCTGCGCGGGGATCGCCTACCTCGCCCTCGCGGCGCGGCACCGTCCGCGCATGGCCCAGCTGTGCTTCCTGATCGTGGCGTCCTTCATCCTGTGGGGGAAGGTGTACTCGCCGCAGTTCGTGATGTGGCTGATCCCGCTCGTGGTCCTCGCGACCCCGCGGTGGCGGGCGTTCTGGATCTGGCAGGCCGTGGAGGTCTACCACTGGGGCGGGGTGTGGATGGAGTCGGCCCGCATCACCTCGGACGGGGCGTTCGCCGGCGGCGCCTGGTGGATCACCGCGTGGTACGCCTCGGGCATCGTGGCGCACATCGTCGCCCTCGTGTGGCTCATGACCACGGTGGTCAAGGACATCCTGGACCCCGTCCGCGACCCGGTGCGCCGCACCGCCCTCGACCAGGGGGCCCCCGAGATCGCCCCGGGGGTGGCGGAGGACCCGCACGCCGGCGTCTTCACCGGTGCGCGTGACCGACTGCTCCTTCCCCCGGCCGGACGCGGCCTGCAGCCACTCGGCGAGTCCGCCGGCCGCTGACGGCGGAGCGGGTCCGCCGGCGCCGTGGGGCGCCGCTCAGCGGTGCTCGAGGTACGTCGTGCAGGTGGGCGAGACCGCGCGGTCCGGGTGGTGCAGGACGACGACGTCGCGCGCGGACCAGACCCGCTCGAAGCCGAGCCGCTCGGCGCGGGCCAGCGCCTGCTCCGGGGTGAGGGGGTCCCAGCCGCCGAGCTCGGGCACCGAGGTGTCCACGATCATCCACGTGGCCAGGTCGTCGCCGATGTCCCCGTGCAGCCCGACGTGGGTGCGGGCCGTCAGGTGCGGTACGGCGTTGTCGGCGGCCTCCACGCAGACCCCGTCCGGGATGAGCGCGACCGCGTAGTCGAGGTCGCGGGCATGCTGCGTCGTCGTCATGTCGCCGGCGATCGTGCGGTGCAGCGGGTACACCTGCGGGAAGAACGCGGTGCCGATCAGGCCGGCGGCCAGTGCCGCTGAGACGAGGAGGGCGGGCAGCCGGCGCAGCGCGTTCCGGCGTCCGGCCAGCCGATGGGCCGCCTCGAGCGCGGCCATGAGCAGCAGCGGGGCGAGGATCGCGTCGTACTGGTAGACGGGGGCCCACACGTTGAGCCGGTCGTTGAACAGCCGCGAGAGCAGGATCGGCAGGGCCATCAGCGTGAGCGGGCTCAGGACCGGCAGGAACAGCAGCGGGACGAAGTGCAGGAGCCAGAGGGCCACCTTCAGCGGGTGGTCGAACAGCACCGCGACGGCGTTCCACGGCTGGGTCAGCAGGAACAGGACCGAACTGCGCATGTCCGGGCCCAGGGCCGTGAACTGCCAGTAGCCGAACGCGCCGGTGGGGGAGTAGTGGGGGATCACCACGGACGTGGCGAACCAGTAGCCGAGCACACCCAGCACGGCGGTGACCGCGGCCTGCGGCCAGAAGCGCCGGATCGCCATCACCAGGGCCACGGCCAGCAGGGTCACGCCCATGTCCTCTCGGACCGTGAGCAGCAGCGCCGCCAGGCCGGTGGCGAGCCACGCCCGCTGCCCGTCCAGGGCCCACACGAGCCAGGCGAGGATCGGCACGCCGAGGGTGACCTCGTGGAAGTCCCAGTTCACCATCGCCTGGAAGGGCCAGGAGAGCAGCAGGGCGGCGACGGCGGCCAGGGCCACCCCATGGCCGACGCGACGACGGGCGAACAGGTACACCGGCACGGCGGACGCGGTGAGGGCCAGCGCCATGACCACGCCGAGCATGCGGGGGTCCGGCCACACCCAGTAGAAGGGGGCCAGCAGCGCGAGGATCGGGTGGAAGTGGTCGCCGAGGATGTGGAAGTCCACGCCCTTGACGGAGCTGAGGGGGGCGTTGAACAGCGCGTACTGCCGCACCACCTGGTCGAAGATGCCCAGGTCGTAGCCCTTGGCCTCGTAGGTGGCATACCGCAGGAAGGAGTGCGTCACGTACAGGACCGCGGCTGCGACGAGCAGGGCGGCCAGCTGGACGCCCTCGCGACGGGTCACACGGACCGCGGGGACGACGGGTCGCGGGGCACGGAGCCAGGAGCGCAGACGGTCCAGGACGGTCTCCTTCGGGCGGGCGTCGGGCGTGCTCGGACGGCTCCGCCCCTGGTCTGGGTGCCCCAGGAGGGATTCGAACCCCCGACCGGCGGATTAGAAGGCCGCTGCTCTGTCCAGCTGAGCTACTGGGGCTGGGCCGTGTCAGTCTAACGGCCCCCGGCTGGGGCGCCGTCGGCTCCTGCACAGTCGCCCGGGGACCTCCACGTGTCCCCAGGTCGGCCCCCGATCCTGCCGGGGTGCCCCGCGGCGGGGTTGTCTGGCGGTGGCGGATCAGCCGATGCGCCGACGACCCGCCCCGGCGCCCACCGGGGCCCAGCCCAGGAGGCACACCATGCAGGACCTCATCACCGTGCGCGGCTTCGTGGCCACGGACCCCGCCACCCGCCACACCGCATCGGGGGCCGCCGTGACCGGCTTCCGCCTGGCCACCACCGAGCGGCGCTTCGACCGCGAGACCGCCGAGTGGGTGGACGCGCACACCAACTGGTACAGCATCTCGGCGTTCGGCCAGCTCGGCTCGAACACCGCCCAGTCCGTGAAGAAGGGCAACCCCGTGATCGTCACCGGTCGACTCCGGGTCCGCGACTGGTCCACGGGCGAGCGCTCCGGCACGTCCGTGGACGTGGTGGCGGACGCCGTCGGGCTGGATTTGGGCTTCGGCTCGGCGGCATTCCAGCGCAGCCAGCGCGCGGGCGTGCCGCGACCCGAGTCGGCCCCGCGCGACGAGGACGCGTCGGGTGGGCGGGCCGGCGCGGTCGGCGACGGGTTCAGCGCGGGCCTGCCGGACGGGTTCCAGGGTGGCGACGCCCCGGCCTCGCCCGGCCTGGACGAGTCGGACGCGGGCGCCCCCGAGCGCGAGCCGGCGGCGGCCGGCGTCGCCTGACCACGGGCTGGCACGGAGCACGGAGGGGGAGCGGGCTCGGTGGTCGCGGGATCGGCACGATGAGTGGAATCCCGCGGCCACCGACTAGCCTGGGCCGCATGGCGGAATTCATCTACACGATGGTCAAGGCCCGCAAGAAGGTGGGCGACAAACTGATCCTGGACGACGTCACCATGTCGTTCTACCCCGGGGCGAAGATCGGCATGGTCGGCCCCAACGGCGCCGGCAAATCGACGATCCTGAAGATCATGGCCGGGCTGGACGAGCCCTCGAACGGCGAGGCGCGGCTCTCTCCCGGCTACTCGGTGGGCATCCTGATGCAGGAGCCCAAGCTGGACGAGTCCAAGACCGTGCTGGAGAACGTCCAGGAGGGCGTCGGCGAGATCTACGGCAAGATCCAGCGCTACAACCAGATCTCCGAGGAGATGGCGAACCCGGACGCGGACTTCGACGCCCTCATGGAGGAGATGGGCGAGCTGCAGTCCGCCATCGACGCCGCGGACGCGTGGGACATCGACTCCCAGCTCGAGCAGGCGATGGACGCCCTGCGCACGCCCCCGGCCGACGAGCCGGTCACGAACCTCTCCGGTGGCGAGAAGCGCCGCGTCGCGCTGTGCAAGCTGCTGCTGGAGAAGCCCGACCTGCTCCTGCTCGACGAGCCCACCAACCACCTGGACGCCGAGTCCGTGCTGTGGCTCGAGCAGCACCTGGCCTCCTACCCGGGCGCCGTCATCGCTGTCACCCACGACCGGTACTTCCTCGACCACGTCGCGGAGTGGATCGCGGAGGTCGACCGCGGCCGCCTCTACCCGTACGAGGGCAACTACTCCACCTACCTGGAGACCAAGCGCGCCCGCCTCGAGGTGCAGGGCAAGAAGGACGCCAAGCTCGCCAAGCGCCTGGCCGAGGAGCTCGACTGGGTCCGCTCCAACACGAAGGGCCGTCAGGCGAAGTCCAAGGCCCGCCTGGCCCGCTACGAGGAGATGGCGGCCGAGGCCGAGAAGACCCGCAAGCTGGACTTCGAGGAGATCCAGATCCCGCCGGGCCCGCGCCTGGGCACCGTCGTGATCGAGGCCAAGGATCTGAAGAAGGGCTTCGGGGACCGCGTCCTCATCGACGGCCTGTCCTTCTCCCTGCCCCGCAACGGCATCGTCGGCGTGATCGGCCCGAACGGCGTCGGCAAGACCACCCTGTTCAAGACCATCGTCGGCCTCGAGCCCCTGGACGGCGGCGAGCTGAAGATCGGCGAGACCGTGAAGATCTCGTACGTGGACCAGTCCCGCTCCAACATCGACCCCGAGAAGTCGCTGTGGGAGGTCGTCTCGGACGGCCTGGACTACATCAAGGTCGGCAACGTCGAGATGCCCTCGCGCGCCTACGTGTCCGCGTTCGGATTCAAGGGCCCGGACCAGCAGAAGAAGGCCGGCGTGCTCTCCGGCGGTGAGCGCAACCGCCTGAACCTGGCCCTGACCCTCAAGGAGGGCGGCAACCTGCTGCTCCTCGACGAGCCCACCAACGACCTCGACGTGGAGACCCTGACCTCCCTCGAGAACGCGCTGCTCGAGTTCCCGGGCTGCGCGGTGGTCGTCTCCCACGACCGCTGGTTCCTGGACCGCGTGGCCACCCACATGCTGGCCTACGAGGGCACCGCGGAGGACCCGGCCAACTGGTACTGGTACGAGGGCAACTTCGAGTCCTACGAGGCCAACAAGGTCGATCGGCTCGGCCCCGAGGCCGCCCGCCCGCACCGCGTGACGCATCGCAAGCTCACGCGCGACTGAACCGACGCGCCCCCGGGCGCCGCGCCGACGACGGCCCGCCGCGATCACGCGATCGCGACGGGCCGTCGTCGTGCCGGGGCGGGGTCCACGTCGACCACGATGAACGGTCCGAGCGCGGCGCGGACGTCGAGCCGCCTCACCCGTGGCAGGGCCCGATCGGCAGCCTCACCCCCCGTGGAACCGCCGGGTCAGCGCCGCCAGCTGCGGCGCAGCACCGTCCGCATGGCCATGCGCTGGGCCGCGCCACGAACCCGCGCCCGCCGGGCGGCGGCCCCCTCGGGCAGGCGGACCATGCCCTCCTGGGCGACCGTGGCCACGAGCGTCCCGTCCTCGGTGAACACGGCGCCCGTGCCGAGGCCGCGCGCGCCCTGGGCGCTGGGGGAGTCTTGGACGTAGAGCAGCCACTGGTCGACGCGGGCGGGCCGGTGGAACCACATCGCGTGGTCGAGGGAGGCCGCGGACATGCCGGGCTGGATCCAGGCCACGCCGTGCTGCCGCAGGATCGGCTCGAGGAGCGTGTAGTCCGAGGCGTAGGTGAGCGCCGCCAGGTGCAGCGCGGGGTCGTCCGCCAGGGGCGTGAAGGTCTTCATCCACACCATGTTGCGGTTCTCGGTCTCCGCGGCCGGGTCCACATAGATGGCCGGGGTGACGTGGCGGATGTCGAACGGCCGGGACCAGGCCCACTCCTGGGCCACGGGGTGGTTGATGCCGCCCAGCACGTCCGCCGTCGTGGGCAGGTCCTCGGGCCGGGGCACTCCCTCCGGCATGGCCACCTGGTGGTCCAGCGCGCTGCCGGCGGGCTCCTGGAAGGAGCAGGTCAGGGCGAGGATGGCCTTCTCGTTCTGGGAGGCCAGCACCCGGCGGACGGAGAAGGAGCGGCCGTCCCGCAGCGTCTCGACGGTGAACGTGATGGGCTGCAGCGCGTCCCCGGGGCGGATGAAGTAGCCGTGGAGCGAGTGGGCGGGGCGGGCGGCCGGCACCGTGCGGGAGGCGGCCGCCAGCGACTGGGCGAGCACCTGGCCGCCGAACACCCGGCCGCGCGTCTGCCGGGGAGTCGTGCCCGTGAAGCGGACCTGACCCGTCACCGGGTCCGGCGCGGCCGGCGTCAGCTCCAGGATCCCGCGCAGCACGTCGGTGGGGTCCTTCGGGGCCGAGGCCGGACGGCCCGGTGCGCGACTGGGGCGGGGACGGGGATGGCGTTGCGGCACGAACGGCTCCTTCGACGTGGATGGACCCCGCGACGGCGGGGCGGCCCGGGACGCGGCGGACCTGGGACAATGCTTGCATGACCGAGCACTCCGCCGCCCCCGTCCTCCGCTTCGTCGACGACCGCGCTGTGCGGGATCTCGAGCAGCTGGCCACCCGCGCGCGTCGCGTCGCCGATACGGGGATGCGCCTGCACGTCGTGCCCGAGGCGGGGCGCTCTCGCACCCCGATGCTCGCCCAGTGGGTCTCCGTGCTGCAGCCGGCCGGGCTGGGAGACGGGGTGCCTGTCGTCCTGGGGCTGCGCACCGTGCCCCTGGCGACCGCCGACGGCGTGGCGGACCTGGACGCCGTCGTCGCCCTGGGCTCCGTCACCGAGCGCACCGCCCGGATGCGCGGCCAGGACCCCGTCGACCTGGCTTTCGCCGTGCCGCCGGGCCGCGAGCACGTCACCTGGACCGCGCTGACCCCGCCCCGCGGCGGCTGGACGCCCGTGGCCGAGGTCGCCGACGAGGAGTTGACCGAGGTGGCCACACGCGGCGCCGACGCCGTGCGGGACGCCTTGCCCGAGAACCCGGGGGAGGCGCTGGTCCGCAGGGTCCGGGCGCAGATGTGGGGACCCCTGCTCGGGGGCGAGGCGCTCCAGTTCCCGGCCGGCATGGCCTTCGGCGCGCACGCGCTGGGCTTCCTGCGGCCCGGCGGCCGCGCCCGGCTCAGCACGGCGGGGCCATGGACGCGCCTGGACGCCCCCGGCGGCTTCGTACTGGGCCGCCCCGCCATGGCGGTGTGAGCCCGCGCCCCATGTCGGGGCGCGGACCGCGGGCCGGTCAGGCCGAGTTCTGCAGGGAGTGGGCGGCCCGCTCCAGGTAGTCCCAGAGTTCGGCCTCGTGCAGCGGTGACAGCTCCAGCGTGTCCACGGCGGCGCGCATGTGGCGCAGCCACGCGTCGCGCGCGGCCGGGTCGATCCGATACGAGGCGTGGCGCATGCGCAGGCGGGGGTGGCCGCGCTCCTCGGAGTACGTCCGCGGTCCGCCCCAGTACTGCTCCAGGAACATCAGCAGCCGGCGCTGGGCGCCCTCGAAGTCGTCCTGCGGATACATCGGGGCGAGGATCTCGTCTTCGCGCACGCGGGCGTAGAACTCGGCGGTCAGCCGGTCGAAGGTCGGGCGGCCGCCGACGGCGTCGTAGAAGCTGGTGGCCTGACCGGGCGCGGCCGGGGTCCCCGGGGTCGCACCGGCGGGGCCCGCCGCGGCGTCGCGGGCGCGCACCTGGTCCACCGGGGCGGGGGTGCCCTCCTGCGTCACCGGCTCGACCTCGGTGGGCCGCTCCGCCAGGCCCGTCACCCGGGACGGGCCCTTGGCGACGCGCGGCCGCAGCACCGCCAGGGGGGCGCCCAGGCGCGCGGAGTGGTCCGGGAGCGTCGTCGTCCCGGTGGTCGAGGCCTCGGGGCGGACCGGCTCGACGGCGACCGGGGCCGAGAGCGAGTTCGCGATGAAGCACAGCCGGTGCGCCTCGGCGTGGAGGGCCTCGGCCCGCTCCCGGTCGGCCTCGTCCTGCAGCGTGACCTCGGGCCGCAGCGTGATCGCGGTGAACCGCCCGGCGCCGTCGCTGTCCACCTCGAGCTCGCCCTCGACCCCGCACGTCATCCCCGTGACCACGACCCCGGAGGTCGCCGCGACGTGCAGGTAGGAGAGCACGTGGCACTCGGCGAGCGCGCCGAGCAGGAGGGTCTCCGGGTTCCACTTCGAGTCGTCGCCGCGGAAGGGGCGGGCGGCCGAGGCCTGGATCTCGCCGACGGAGGCGTCCTGGATCACCACGGAGCGGTCGTAGTCGCGGACGCCGGAGGTGCCCGAGCCGCGGTCGCCCGTCCACTCGGTGCGCAGGGAGAAGGTGTGCTTCATGGGTTCCAGCCTAGCCAGCCCGCGCCTCGACAGCGGCCGGGGCGATGCTGGAGGGCATCTTCCGTGGAATGCCCACCAGCACCGCCCCGCAGGCGCCGGCAGAGGCGTCGGCCGCGGCTGCCGCCGCCGCCCGGCTCAGGCCCCGGCGTGGACCTGATGCACGTGCGCCGTCGCGTGCCCGCGCGCGGCCAGGGCGCGGACCGTCTCGTCCCGGCCCTCGGCGAGGACGCGGGACAGCCCCGCGCGGGTGCCGGCCAGCCGCTCGGACAGGGCGGTGGCGCGGTCGGCGATCTCCGGGGTGACCTGGGCGGTCGGGTAGCCCAGCGTCGCGGCGGTCTCGGCCATCTCGTGAGAACGGGAGTCCCACATCGCCTCGACGCCCTCGAAGTAGGCGTCCGCGAAGGGCGCGATCAGCGCGGCGTCGTGGACCCGGGCGAACCCGATCAGGGCCTGGCGCTGCTCCGTGTTGGACAGCTCGCCGGCCATCACCCGGTCCCAGACCGCGCGCTTGGCCTCGGCCGTCGGCACGGCGGCCCGGGCCTGGATCGCGGCGAGCGCGCCCGTGGCGGTCGCGTCGGAGCGCTCGGCCTCGGCGATCTCGGCCTCCCCGGCGCGGCCGGCCGCCACCAGCGCGGTGAGCAGCTCCCAGCGCAGGTCCGTGGTGAGGTCCAGCCCGGGCACGGTGCGGGTGCCGTCCACGAGGGCGGCCAGGCGGTCCAGCTGCGCCGTGGTGCGCGCGTGCAGGGCGAACGCCTTGACGAACTGCAGCTGGTTGTCCGAGCCGTCCTCGGCCTCCGTGATGAGGCCCCACAGCCGGTCGGCCGCCGCGACCCGCACGGCCTCGGCCTGGTCCTCGGGCAGGTACAGGCCGATCGCCGTCGCGAGCTGGCGCAGCAGCGTCTGCACCACGGACGAGTCCCGCTCGTGGCCGACGTTGGCCAGGACGAGGTCGACGAACCAGGCGGCGGAGGCCTCGCCGTCGCGCACGGTGTCCCAGGCCGCCCCCCACAGCAGCGTGCGCGCCAGCGAGCCGTCCACATCCTTCAGACGGGTGGACGCGGCCTCCCACGAGGCGTCGTCGAGGCGCAGCTTGGCGTAGGCCAGGTCGTCGTCGTTGGGCAGGATCACGGCGGGACGACGGCGGCCGGCGGCCTCGGCGACCTCGGTCACCTCACCGGCCACGTCGAGCTCGAAGCGCTCGGTGCGGGTCAGGCGGCCGGTGGCCCCGTCCACGTCGTAGAAGCCCACGGCCAGGCGGTGGGGGCGGAGCACGTCGTCGCCGGGCGCCGACGGCGAGCCGTCCGGGGCGCTCTGGCGCAGGCGCAGCGCGGTGATGGTGCCGGCCTCATCCGTCTCCACCTCGGTGCGCAGCGTGTTCACGCCCGAGGTCTCGAGCCACACGCGGGTCCACTCGGACAGGTCACGGCCGGACGCGGCCTCGAGCTCGGACATGAGGTCCGGCAGCTCGGTGTTGCCCCACGCGTGCTGGGCGATGTACGCGCGGACGCCGGCCATGAAGTTCTCCTGGCCAACCCAGGCCACGAGCTGGCGGAGCACGGAGGCGCCCTTGGCGTAGGTGATGCCGTCGAAGTTGACGAGCACGTCGTCGAGGTCGCGGATCCGGGCCTTGATGGGGTGCGTGGAGGAGAGCTGGTCCTGGCGGTAGGCCCAGTTCTTCTCCATGGAGGAGAAGGTGGTCCAGGCGCCGGTGTACTGCGTGTTCTCGGCGGCGGCGAGCGTGGACATGAACTCGGCGAAGGACTCGTTGAGCCACAGGTCGTTCCACCAGCGCATCGTCACCAGGTCGCCGAACCACATGTGGGCGAGCTCGTGGAGGATCGTGATGGCGCGGCGCTCGATCAGCGCCTCCGGCACGGTCCCGCGGAAGACGTACGACTCGAGGAAGGTCACACAGCCGGCGTTCTCCATCGCGCCGGCGTTGAACTCGGGCACGAACAGCTGGTCGTACTTCTCGAACGGGTAGGCGTGGCCGTACTGGGCCTCGAAGAACTCGAAGCCCTGGCGGGTGAGCTCGAAGACGTTCTCCGCGTCCAGGTGCTCCACCAGCGACGCGCGGCAGTAGACGCCGAGGGGGATCGTGCGGCCGTCGGCGCTGGTCAGCTCCGAGTGCACGGAGGCGTACGGGCCGGCGACGAGCGCGGTGATGTAGGAGGAGATGCGCGGGGTGGGGGTGAACTCCCAGACTGCGGTGTCCACGCCCTGCGGGTTGTCCTCGTTCGCCACGACGCCGAGGGTGCGGCGGGAGTCCTCCGGCTGGTTGGACACCACGGCCCAGTGTGCCGGCGCGGTCACCGTGAACCGGAACGCGGCCTTGAGGTCGGGCTGCTCGAACACCGCGAACATGCGGCGGGAATCGGGCACCTCGAACTGGGTGTAGAGGTAGACCTCCTGGTCCACGGGGTCCACGAACCGGTGCAGGCCCTCGCCGGTGTTGCTGTAGTCCCCGAGACCGTCGACCACGAGGGTGTTCTGCGCCGCCAGCGGGCCGATCCGCAGTCGGGCGCCGTCGAAGTCCGCCACGTCCAGCGCCTCGCCGTTGAGGGTCACCGCGGGAGCCTGCCCGGCCACGTAGTCGATCCACGTGTGGGTGCCCACCGCGTCCTCCGCGGCCGCGAACGTGACGGTGGTGGTCGTGCGGAAGTGCTCCGCTCCACGGGTGAGGTCCAGGCTCACCTCGTATGCGTCCACGGTGAGGGCGGCCGCCCGCGCGGCGGCCTCTTCGCGGGTGATGTTCATGGCGGCGGCGGTGGTCACGGTCGGACTCCTCCTGGGGTCGGGCGGATGCGGCACGGCCGGGCGCCTGTGATGGGGGCCACGGCACGGTGCTCCCCAGTGTGCCACCTGGCCCGGGCGTCGTGAGCGGCGCGCCTCGGGGCGGGCCGGTCGACCTGCTCAGCCCCCGATCTCGGCCAGTCGGGTCGCCGCCGCACGCAGCACCTCAGCCACCTCGGGCACGCGTGCCGGTGGCATCCGCTGCTCGGCCGCCGAGGCCGTGAGGGACACCTGGGGGATGCTTCCCGTCCGCGCCGGGACGCCACAGGCGACTCCGGCCACCCCGGGCACGACCGGCACACCCCCGCACCACCCCTGCTCGTCCATCTGACGCAGCAGGGTGTCCAGCAGGTCGTGCAGGGCCCCGTCATCCGTCAGGTTCCAGCGGCGGGGAGGCCGGGCGACGACCGCGTCCACCTCCGCTCGTCGGCGCTCCGGCGGCAGGGAGGCCAGGAGCGCGATGCCGGCGTACCCGGCGGCAAGCCGTTTGACCTCGCCGACCTCCACGGTGAAGACGCGCACGGGGGAGTCGCCGTCGCATCGCAGGAGGTAGGCCACTCCGCCCGCAGCCCGTGCCGCCAGGTAGACCGTGTCCCCCAGCTCGTCCGCGGCGGCCTGGACCACGGCCCGGCTGGCCTCGCGTTCGATCAGGCACCGCGGCGTCACCGGTTCGAATCCGACCGGGCCCCACCGATCACCGAGTGCATAGGCGGCCCCGCGCCGGGTCACGGCACCCTCCTCCGCCAGGTCGGCAAGCAGTCGATGGGCGGTGGGCTGGGGCAGGCCCGTCCGCTGGACGAGCTGGCTCAGCCGCAGGCCGGCGGGTCCGACCTCGTGCAGCAGGCGCATCACGAGGGCGGCGCGGGGCAGGACGCCGGTGGGCGGGGTCATAGGGGTCACCGGTCCATCGTGCCGCAGCTCCGGCATCGGAGCCCTTTCCATCTGATGGACTCAATGACTGCCGCCCCTGCTTGCATTTTGAGAAATGAACGCGCCATGCTGGGAAATGTAGGGCGCGTCACATCGCGGGCGTCGAGCCCATAGTCCGCATATCGGTTTCCAGGAGGAGCCCCATGCCACTGACCGCATCGACCGTCACGCGCACCGTCGGCGTGGACGGTGCTTCCGTCACCTGCCACGACTCGGTGACGCCCGGGGAGCTCGACCGGCCTCTCGTGCTGGTCCACGGCACGGGCGGGACGACCGCCTCGCACTTCGGCCACCTGTTCCCGATGATGGCCACGCGGACGCGCGTCATCGCCGTCGACTGGGCGCCGACGGCCGACCCCGCCGCAGACCTGACCGTCGACCTGCTGGTCGGCCAGGTGCGGGCCGCCGTCGACGAGCTCCTCGGCCCCGACGCCGCCTTCGACCTGCTGGGCTACTCGCTCGGCGCCGTCGTCGCCGGGCAGCTGGCCGCCGATCTCGGTCGCCGCGTGGAGAACCTCGTGCTCGTGGCCGGCTGGGCGACGACGGATGTCCACCAGCGCCTGCGCAACGAGGTCTGGCGGCACCTGTACGCCACGAGTCCTGATGCCCTGGCGCGTTACACGGCCTTCTGCGGCCTGTCCCCGCTGGCCCTGCGCTCCCTGACCCCGGCCATGCTCGACGGAGCGCTCGCCTCCCTGACCGCGGACGAGTTCACCGCCCGGCAGATGGACCTGAATGCCCGCGTGGACGTCGCCGACCGCCTCTCCGCCGTCACCGCGCGGACACTGCTCGTCTCCTGTGCCGAGGACGTCATGGTCCCGCCCCATCACCAGTACGAGCTGCTCGGCATCATCGACGACGCGCGGCTGACGACCATGACGAGCGGCCACGCCTTCTTCCTCGAGCGCCCGGCCGAACTCATGCAGATCGTCGACCTGTACCTGCGCGAGCCCGACCGCCACCCGGCTGGCGCGATCATCCCCGAGACCCACGCCTGAGAGAGGGGCCAGCCATGACCACCACCACGACCACCACCGACGTGCGCCCCGCACTGCGCGACGAGTCCGCCGAGATCCTCATCATCGGCTCCGGATTCGCCGGCCTAGGCATGGGCGCCCAGCTGCGGCGTCACGGCCGCGAGGACTTCCTCATCCTGGACCGTGCCCAGCAGGTCGGCGGGACCTGGAGGGACAACACCTACCCGGGCGCCGCGTGCGACGTCCCGAGCCACCTCTACAGCTTCTCGTTCGCGCCGAACCCGCAGTGGTCGGGCTTCTACACACCGGGCCCGGAGATCCAGGACTACCTCGTGCGCTTCTCCGAGGACGAGGGCCTCACCCCGCACCTGCGTCTCGGGGCGGACATGCTCGAAGCGCACTGGGACCCCGAGACCGAGCGGTGGACGGTGCGGACTCCGCGCGGGGCCTACACGGGACGCTGGCTGATCACGGGCACCGGGCACCTCGCCGACCCTCGCCTGCCGGACGTCCCGGGTCTCGACGCCTTCGAGGGCGAGGTCATCCATTCCGCCCGCTGGGACCACACGGTGGACCTGAAGGGCAAGCGTGTGGCCGTCGTCGGCACCGGCGCCTCCGCGATCCAGGTCATCCCCGAGCTGGCGGCGACGGCGGCCGAGCTCGTCGTCTTCCAGCGCACCCCCGCGTGGGTCACCCCGCGCGTGGTCAAGCCGTACTCCGCGGCCGTGCGGCGCATGTTCGAGCGCGCCCCGCACACCATGCAGCGCGAGCGCGACGACATCTTCTGGTTCGCCGAGTCGAGCTATGCCCAGCGCCGCGGTGTGCCGGCCGCGCTGGACCAGGTCCGGGCGCAGGCCCTCGGGCACCTGGCCGCCGCGGTCTCGGACCCCGAGCTCCGCGAGCGCCTCACGCCGCAGTACCTGCCGGGCTGCAAGCGGGTGCTCGTCTCCAACGACTACTACCCGGCCATGGCCCGGGACAACGTCACCCTGGAGGACAGCGCGCTGGACCGCGTCGAGGGGAGCCGGCTGTTCGGCGTGAGCGGTCACGGGTACGAGGTCGACGCCGTCGTCCTCTGCACCGGCTTCGAGGCGGCCCAGCCGCCGTTCGCCGACCGCGTCCACGACGGTGAGGGCCGCTCCCTGGCCGATCACTGGAGCAGCGGCATGGCGGCGTTCGACTCCACGGCCGTGGCGGGATTCCCGAATCTGTTCGCCATCAACGGGCCGAACACCTCGCTGGGGCACAACTCGATCGTCTACATCATCGAGTCGCAGATCGCGTACATCCTGGAGGCCCTGGACCGGGCGGAACACGAGGGAATCCGGACGATGGTCCCCGAGACACTCGCCCAGGAGGAGTACGTGGACCGTCTCCAGGAGCGGGCCGCCACCTCGGTGTGGCTCGTGGACGGCGGCTGCCACTCCTGGTACGTCGACCCCCGCTCGGGCAAGTTGACGCTGATCTGGCCCGATTACGCCTACGACTTCCGCGCCCGCAACGGCCACTTCACCGGGGAGGGCTTCCTCTCCTCGGTGAGCGGGGTGCCCGAGCCCATGTCGGTGCGCGAGCCCGAGCGATCGGTCGCGCTGATCTGAGCCGGCCCGCCCCGGGGCAGGGGGTCGGGTGGGGCCGTCAGTAGACTGACCCCACCCGACCGTCGTCCTTCTGGAGGAGTCTGCGCATGCGCGTCCACATCGCCACCGACCACGCCGGCATGGAGCTGTCCGCCCACCTGGTGGAGCACCTCACCGCCGCCGGCTACGAGATGGTGGACCACGGACCCGCCGAGTACGACGCGCAGGACGACTACCCGGGCTTCTGCATCAACGCCGCCCGCGCCGTCGTCGCCGACCGGGAGCAGGGGCTGGACTCGCTGGGCATCGTGCTGGGCGGCTCCGGCAACGGCGAGCAGATCGCCGCCAACAAGGTGGCCGGCGTCCGCGCCGCCCTGGCCTGGAACCTGGACACGGCGCGGCTGGCCCGCCAGCACAACGACGCGAACGTCGTGGCCGTCGGCGGTCGGCAGCACTCGCTCGAGGAGGCCACCGAGCTCATCGAGGCGTTCCTGGCCGAACCGTTCTCCCAGGACGAGCGCCACGTGCGCCGCATCGGGAAGATCACGCACTACGAGACCACCGGAGAGGTGCTGATGTGAGTGCCTGAGGGCCACTCCGTCCACCGTCTCGCGCGCCAGTTCACCGACGTCTTCGGCGGCCGCCGGATCCGCGCCACGAGTCCACAGGGCCGCTTCGCTGAGGGTGCCGCCCTGCTCGACGGCCAGGTCCTCGCGCGCGCCCGGGCCCACGGCAAGCACTTCTTCGCCGACGTCTCCGGCGGCCACGTGCTCCACGTCCACCTGGGCATGTACGGGGCGTGGACCTTCGGCGGGGATCAGGACTTCGCGGCCGCGTCGGCGATCGGCGCACCGCGCCGGATCGGCGAGCGGGAGGTCCACGACGACGGCGCCCCGGCCGCCGAGCCCGCCCGCGACGCCGACGGCTGGGTCCAACCCCCGCCGCCGGCCGGCACGGTCCGGCTGCGACTGCGCGCCGAGCACGGCTGGGCCGACCTGATCGGCGCGAGCCGGTGCCGCACACTCACCCCGGCCGAGGCCGCCGACGTCGTCGCCGGTCTCGGCCCGGATCCGCTCAACGACGACGATCCCGCGCCGTTCTACGACCTCGCCCGGCGGACACGGCGGCCGATCGGCGTCGTGCTGATGGACCAGGCGGCCGTCAGCGGGATCGGCAACATCTTCCGGGCCGAGGCGCTGTTCCGCGCCGGCATCGACCCGTGGCGGCCGGCCCGGGAGGTCGCTGCACCGGACCTGGCATTCCTCTGGGCGGACAACGCCGCGCTCATGCGGGAGGGCGTGCGGCTCGGGCGGATCGTCACCACGCGGCCCGAGCACCGGCCGGGGATCCCTGCTGAAGCGGCCTGGCCCGAGCACGCGAACTACGTGTACCAGCGGCAGGGCCTGGTCTGCCTCGTGTGCGGGCGCGAGACGATCGTGGTGGAGGAGATGGCGGCCCGGAAGCTCTACCGATGCCTCACCTGTCAGAGCTGAGGGGCCTGTGGCAGGCCCCGATCAGGCGACGGTGAGCAGCAGCGAGGCCAGGGCCGCGATGATCATCGAGTTGAACAGGAATCCGACCAGCGCGTGCTCACGGACCGCCGTGCGGGCGGCGCGACCGGAGAACTCGACGTCCTGGGCGCCCATCATGGTGGACAGCGTCAGGGACAGCGCCACGTAGTCCGAGAAGATCGGAGCGTTGGAGCCGCGGAAGCAGATCGGGGGAGCGGGGGACTCGCCCTCCGACCGAGACCTCTCCGGATCGTGCTGTGCCGCCAGCCGGGCGTAGCGCAACGCCTGGGCCAGGACGATGCTCGCCCAGGACGCGAGGACCGTGGCCACGGCCAGCAAGCGCAGGGTGGGCGCGGACCGGGCCTCGGGCATCCACATCGCGATGACCACCACGAGCATCGCCATCACCGAGAAGGTGACGGTGTTGCCCAGCGTGCTCGACGCTCCCAGCATCAGGGCCCTCCAGCCGACCGGATTGACGGACTCCTTCGGGCCGCGGGAGCGCGTGCGCAGCAGCGCGTGCAGGTCTGTTGAGTCGTGGCGGCCGAGCCACCGGTGCAGCACCACCGTGTCCAGGGCGGAGTAGATCGACCACATCAGGCACAGCGTCATCAGTGCGGTCATCCAGGAGGCGCGTCGGGCTGTGCCGACGCCCAGCGCGTCGCCGAGGGGAGTGGTGATCACCAGGGTGCTCAAGCCGATTGCGACGGCGGCCGCCAGCATGGACAGGACGGTCATGCGCAGTGTGTCGTTCTCGACGATGCGGTGCCGCCAGGGCCTCCCACGGACCTCGGTGGACGCCCCTCGATGCGTCTGCGCGGTGTTCTGCATGGGTCCATCCTGCAGATGGCCGGCACAGCGGTAAAGGAACCGGTGCGGACGACGACGCACCCGAGAAAGTCATGAGCCGGGCCATCGTGCGCACACGACGACCCGGCTCAGGGAATCTGGAGGGGATGACGGGAATCGAACCCGCGTAGCCAGTTTGGAAGACTGGGGCTCTACCATTGAGCTACATCCCCGCGGGGCCGCGCTCGGCGCGGACCAGCGGCTGACACCGTATCACGGCGGGCCCGCGTCGGCCGTGGGGGAAGAGGCATGATGCACGGCTCCCGTCCCGCCCTCCGCAGAACCGCGGCCGCCCTCGCCGGCCGTCATCCCCTGTCCCTGCGGGGCGCGACCGTCCTCGTGACAGGCGGCGCGTCCGGCATCGGACGACTGATCGCCCTGGGGGCCGCGCGCCGCGGCGCGGGCCGCGTCGACGTCTGGGACCTCGACCTGCAGGGGGCTGACGCCGTCGCCGCCGAGATCCGGTCTCAGGGCACGGACGCCCGGGCCGAGCGCGTGGACGTGACGGACGCGGCCGCCATCGAGGCCGCCGCCGCCCGCGCCGGAGAGGTGGACGTCGCCGTGAACAATGCGGGCGTGGTGACGGGCGCGCGCCTCGAGGACGCCACGGAGGAGGGCATCCGCCGCACCTTCGAGGTGAACGCGCTCGCACCGTACTGGCTGACCCGGGCGGTCCTGCCCGGAATGCGGGCTCGGGACCGCGGGGCCGTGGTCACGGTGGCCTCGGCCGCGGGGTTGGTCGGCGTCGCACGCCAGACGGACTATTCCGCCACCAAGCACGCCGCGGTCGGCTTCGCCGAGTCCCTCGCCGCGGAGCTGCGCAAGGACGGCAGCCGCGTCACCTCCCTGGCCGTCTGCCCCTTCTACATCGACACCGGGATGTTCGCGGGCGTGCGCAGCCGGGTGCCCTGGCTGCTGCCCGTGCTGGATCCGCACCACGTGGCGCAGGAGGTGCTGGACGCCGTCGAGGCCGGCCGCACCCGCCTGCTGCTGCCGCGCGCCGTCGGCCTGATCGCGCCCCTGCGCGCCCTGCCGGCGCCCGTCTTCGACCGCGCGATGGACCTCCTCGGGGTCAACGCCACGATGGACGGCTTCACGGGCCGGCGGTCGCGGCTTTTCGCGGGTCGCGAGACGGCGCGCTAGGATTCCACAGTCTGCCCTCGGGCAGTCCCTCGGGTGCCCGGCGAGCCTCCACCGCGTGAGCCCGCCGGCGTCGGGGACGACGGCGGGGTGTAGCTCAGCTTGGTAGAGCGCGCGCTTTGGGAGCGTGAGGCCGCAGGTTCAAATCCTGTCACCCCGACTCGACGTCAAGACCATCCACCACCACCAACAGGAGTCATCCGTGGTCAAGTCCACCGCAGAGAACCTCAGCCCGACCCGCGTCAAGCTGACCGTCGAGGTGCCGTTCGAGGAGGTGAAGCCCGCCCTGGACAAGGCGTTCAAGGACATCGCCAACCAGGTGCAGATCCCGGGCTTCCGCAAGGGCAAGATCCCGGCGCGTCTGATCGAGCAGCGCTTCGGCCGCGAGATCGTCGTGGACCAGGCCGTCAACGAGGGCCTGAACACCTGGTTCTCCGCCGCCATCGCCGAGGCCGAGCTCACCCCGATCTCCCGCCCCGAGGTCGACGTGACCGCCACCCCGGACGCGGAGAACGCCGAGGGCCCGGTGGCCTTCACCGCCGAGTTCGACGTGCGCCCGACCATCGAGCTGCCCGACTACAAGGGCCTCAAGGTGACGGTGGAGCCCGCCCAGGCCACCGAGGAGGACGAGCAGAAGGCCCTCGACTCCCTGCGCTCGCGCTTCGGCTCCCTCAAGGACGTGGACCGCCCGGCCGCCCAGGACGACTTCGTCACGATGAACCTGACCGCCACGGTCGACGGCGAGCAGGTCGACCAGGCCGAGGGCCTGTCCTACCAGGTGGGCGCCGGCACCATGCTCGAGGGCATCGATGAGGCCCTCGACGGCCTGTCCGCCGGCGAGGACGCCACCTTCGAGACCACGCTCAACGGCGGCGAGCACGACGGCGAGACCGCCGTGGTCAAGCTGGAGCTGACGGCCGTCAAGGAGCGCGAGCTGCCCGAGGCCGACGACGAGTTCGCCCAGCTGGCCTCCGAGTTCGACACCATCGCCGAGCTCAAGGAGGACCTGAAGAAGCAGGCCGCCGAGGAGGCCGTGAACCGCCAGGGCGTCGAGGCCCGCGACAAGGTCCTCGAGGAGCTGGCCAAGCTCGTCGAGGTCCCGGTGCCGGACGGCGTCATCGCCGAGCAGGTCGAGCAGCACTTCTCGGCCGGCGGCCACACCGCGGGCGACGACCACGACACCGCCGAGCACCGTGCCGAGCTCGAGCAGAACACCCGCGAGGCGTTCGCCAACGAGGTCATCCTGGACGAGGTCGCCGAGGCCGAGGAGGTCACGGTCGACCAGGGCGAGCTGATCGAGTACATCATCGCCACCTCCTCCGAGTACGGCATGGACCCGAACCAGTTCGCCATGATGCTCGACCAGGGCGGTCAGATCCCGATGATCATGGGCGAGGTCCGCCGCCGCAAGGCCCTGGCCAAGGTCCTCGAGTACGCCGAGGTCACCGACACCGACGGCAACGCCGTGGACCTCACGGCGTTCGTGACCCCGGGCGGCCAGGAGGCCCTTGACGCTGAGGCCGAGGCGACCGAGGCCGACGACGCCGAGGCGGCCGAGCAGGCCTGATCCCGGCCGGTGGGGGCACACCCCCGCCGGGCCACGACGACGGCGCCCCCGCCCACGCCGGCGGGGGCGCCGTCGTCGTCCCGAGGTCACGGTGGGCGGCCCCGGGCAGGGCCCGCGACAACCTGCGCCAACAGCGAAACGCCGACGGCGTCCCGCGCGCCGGCCCGGACGCCCGGCTAGTGTCGGACTCGATCAGGGACCCGTCCGTCCGCGCGAGCGGCCGCCGTTCGGGAGGCCCGTGGACATCTCGACAGGAAGGCGGAAGTGATGACCGACATCACCCCCAGCATGCGTTCGGTGGACCCGGCGCAGCGCGAGGATTTCCTCTACACCCAGCTGCTGAAGTCGCGCATCGTCTGGCTGGGCGAGGACGTCCGTGACGACAACGCCAACGCGATCTGCTCCCAGCTGCTCCTGCTCTCGGCCGAGGACCCGGAGAAGGACATCTACCTGTACATCAACTCCCCGGGCGGCTCCGTCACCGCGGGCATGGCGATCTACGACACCATGCAGTACATCCCCAACGACGTCGTGACGGTGGCCACCGGCCTCGCCGCGTCCATGGGCCAGTTCCTGCTCGCCTCCGGCGCCAAGGGCAAGCGCTACGCCACCCCCCACGCCCGCGTGCTGATGCACCAGCCCTCCGGTGGCATCGGCGGCACCGAGTCGGACATCCGCATCCAGGCCCAGCTGATCCTGCACATGAAGCAGGTGATGGCGGAGCTGACCGCCGAGCAGACCGGCCAGTCCGTGGAGACCATCCTCGAAGACAACGCGCGTGACAAGTGGTTCACCGCGCAGGAGGCCCTCGAGTACGGCTTCATCGACCACATCGCCGACCGTGCCGCGTCCGTGACCGGCGGCGGCGGCGTCCGGGGCTGAGCCCGGCCCGGACCGTCCCGACCCTCTCCAGGAGACCAAGAATGACCCAGTTCCCCGCCGGGCTCCCCACCGGGATGCCCTCCCTGCCCACGCCGGACGCGCGCTACATCCTCCCGCAGTTCGAGGAGCGCACGCCCTACGGCTTCAAGCGCCAGGACCCCTACGCCAAGCTCTTCGAGGACCGCATCGTCTTCCTCGGCGCGCAGGTGGACGACGCGTCGGCCGACGACGTGATGGCCCAGCTGCTCGTGCTCGAGGCGATGGACTCCGAGCGTGACATCACCCTGTACATCAACTCGCCGGGCGGCTCGTTCACGGCCATGACGGCGATCTACGACACCATGCAGTTCATCCGCCCCGAGGTGCAGACCGTGTGCCTGGGCCAGGCCGCCTCCGCCGCGGCCGTGCTGCTGGCCGCGGGCGCCCCCGGCAAGCGCCTGGCGCTGCCCAATGCGCGCGTGCTGATCCACCAGCCGGCGATGCAGGGCGACCGCGGCACCGCCACCGACCTGGAGATCCACGCCCAGGAGATCAACCGGATGCGCGTGTGGATGGAGGAGACGCTGGCCTCCCTCACCAACCGCACGCCCGAGGAGGTCTCGCAGGACATCGACCGGGACAAGTTCCTCTCGGCCGAGCAGGCCCTCGAGTACGGCCTCGTGGACGAGGTCCTCGCCTCCCGCAAGATCACCCGCCCGTCCGCCTGACCGACGGCGCCCGTCTTGGGGCCCGGCCGCGCGCCGCGCGGCCGGGCCCCTCGGCGCCGACCAGGGACCCGGTCCCTTAACGTGTCCGTCCGCGGTCGTATGCTGGACGGAATCTGACAGCGACGCCGCCCGCGCGGGGCGGACGTCTCCGCCCGGCCCTCGAGGAGTACCACCATGGCGCGTATCGGAGAGAGCGCTGACCTGCTGAAATGCTCGTTCTGCGGGAAGAGCCAGAAGCAGGTGCGCAAGCTCATCGCCGGCCCGGGTGTCTACATCTGCGACGAGTGCATCGAGCTGTGCAACGAGATCATCGAGGAGGAGCTCGGCGAGGCGGCGGAGGCGGACGAGACCGTCCTGCCCACCCCGCAGGAGATCTTCGACCACCTCGAGAGCTTCGTGATCGGTCAGGAGGCGGCCAAGCGTTCCCTCGCCGTCGCCGTGTACAACCACTACAAGCGCGTGCGTGGGCCGCAGGCGCGGAGCGGTGACCTGGCCGACCGCCTCACCGAGCGGGACGACCTCGCGGACGTCGAGGTCGGCAAGTCGAACATCCTCATGGTCGGCCCCACCGGCTCCGGCAAGACGTATCTCGCACAGACCCTCGCCCGGCGGCTCAACGTCCCGTTCGCGGTCGCGGACGCCACCAGCCTCACCGAGGCCGGCTATGTGGGCGAGGACGTGGAGAACATCCTCCTCAAGCTCATCCAGGCCGCGGACTACGACGTGAAGAAGGCCGAGCAGGGCATCATCTACATCGACGAGATCGACAAGATCTCGCGGAAGTCCGAGAACCCCTCCATCACCCGGGACGTCTCCGGCGAGGGCGTGCAGCAGGCCCTGCTGAAGATCCTCGAAGGCACGGTGGCGTCGGTGCCGCCGCAGGGTGGGCGCAAGCACCCCCACCAGGAGTTCCTGCAGATCGACACGTCCAACGTGCTGTTCATCGTGGCGGGCGCGTTCGCGGGCCTGGACGAGATCATCGGTTCCCGCGCCGGACGCAAGGGCATCGGGTTCGGCGCGCCCCTGAACCACCTGGGTGCGGGGGACGTCACCTACGCGGACGTGCGGCCGGAGGACCTGCTGAAGTTCGGCCTCATCCCCGAGTTCATCGGCCGCCTGCCCGTGATCACCACCGTCGAGGACCTCACGCACGAACAGCTCGTGCGGGTGCTGACCGAACCGAAGAACGCCCTGCTCAAGCAGTACCAGAAGATGTTCCTCATGGACGGCGTGGAGCTCGAGTTCGAGCAGGACGCCCTGGACGCCGTCGTCGCCCAGGCCGAGGCCCGCGGCACCGGCGCCCGCGGGCTGCGCTCCATCATGGAGAACGTCCTCAAGCCCGTGATGTTCGAGCTGCCCTCCCGTTCGGACGTGGGCACGGTCGTCATCTCCGGCGAGGCGGTGCGTGGCGAGGCCGAGCCCGTGCTGATCCCCGCCGAGGTCGAGCGCCGCCGCCGCGGCCGCAGCGCCTGACGGGCCGCCCGCCGGGAATGCCCGGGCCGCCGGCCCGGTTGGCCCAGGCATGAGCGAGAACACCCAGCCCGTCGTCGACTTCTACTTCGACCCCACCTGCCCCTTCGCCTGGATCACCTCCCGGTGGATCCTGGAGGTGGAGAAGGTCCGGGACATCCAGGTGAAGTTCCACCAGATGTCCCTGTACATGCTCAACGAGGGCCGTGACCTGCCCGAGGACTACCGCCGCTCCACCGACCGCGGCCTGATCCCCGGCCGCGGCACCCAGCACGTGGGCGCCGAGCACCCCGAGCGCCTGGCCGAGTGGTACACCGCCCTGGGCACCCGCATCCACAACGAGGGCCAGAAGGACTACGAGGCGGCCCTCACCGGCGCCGCCGTGGACCTCGGCCTGGACCCGGCCCCCATCCTCGCGGCCACCGAGACGGACGCCGAGGACGAGCGCCTGCGCGAGAAGCAGCGGGCCGCCGAGGAGCTCGTGGGCAACGACGTCGGCACCCCGGTGGTGTCCTTCAACGGCACCGCGTTCTTCGGCCCGGTGCTCACCCGCATCCCGCGCGGCGAGGAGGCCGGGCGCATCTTCGACGGCGCCGTGGCCCTGGCCGAGTACCCGTACTTCTACGAGATCAAGCGCGCCCGCACCACGGGCCCGCAGTTCGACTGAGCCTCCGCCCCGCTCGCGGGGCCCGCACACGACGACGGCCGCACACCCCCCGTGGGGTGCGCGGCCGTCGTCGTGTCCGGGCCTGCCGGGGTCCGGTCCTCGGCGTCCCGTCAGCACCGGTCGTGGTCCATCGGCTCACCGAGAGGCGTAGAACGTGCCCTCCCAGCGGCGAGCGTCGGCGAACCACTTGCACTTGTAGGCGATTCGCACGGTGTAGCCCTCCATGCGGTAGAGCTTCATCTCGGAATTCATCCTGCTGGTGCAGTTGTGGAAGTTGCCGTTCGTGATGACGACCGTGGTGACGGCCTCGGCAGGCGGAGGTGTCGCGAGAGCCGTTCCGCCCACGGCGAGCATCGCAGCGGCGAAGACGGCGCCCATGCGGGCTCGAAGAGGGCGGTGTGCCGTCGGTGTGGTGGTCATGGTGCTTTCCTTCCCCTCGGTGATGCGTGTCATACAAGCACCGTCGGTTGAAGGTGGCCACACCTGCCGTCCACGGAGTCAGCGGAACGTCTGCTCCTCAGCCCCGCGCGATGCGACCAGCGGCGCGGATCATCGGCACCTGCAGGGGGAGCCGGCCGAGCGCGAGGGCGCGCCACGGCCAGGAGCGGCCACGCCAGCGCCAGGCCATCCACGCGTTGCCCGGCCACACGCCCAGGAACAGCGCCTGGGCCGCTCGGCCGCCGGCCCGGCGGGTTCGGGGCGCCGCCAGCATGCCGGCGACGGCCAGCTCGGCCACCCCGGACCCCACTGTCCAGGCGCGGGCGGGGCCGGGCAGCGCCGGCGGGATGAGCCCGTCGAAGGGCTTCGGACGGGCGAAGTGCAGCACGCCCATCCCGGCCAGCGCCGCGGCCATGCGGCGTGCACCGGTCCCCGTGGCCCCGGCCGTGCCGGTCCGGGGAGCCGACGCGCGCCGCACGCTCAGGCCTCCTCGGCGGGGGCCAGCTCGATGTCCGTGACCTCGAGCTCGCCGTCGGCCTCGGTCAGCGTCACGTCCGCGACGTTGCCGGCGCCCTTGAGGTCCGCCAGGCCGCCGCGCAGCGCGTCGAGCTGCGCCGCGGCGGCGCGGACGGTGGCGGTGCGCACCTGCGTGCGCTGCTTGACCTTGGCCTCGGACTTGGCCTTGCGGACCCGGCCCAGCACCTGCGCGACGACGGCCAGCACCTGCGGGTCCCCGCCCTCGGCGGCGGCGCGCAGGCCGGCGGCCTCGGACTCCAGGCCCGGCCACGGCGCGCGGTGCACGGAGCCGGTGCGCCACCAGCTCCACACCTCCTCCGTGGCGAAGGGCTGGAACGGGGCCAGCAGCCGCAGCAGCGAGTCGAGGGTGGTGGCCAGGGCGGCCACCACGGAGGCCTGCTCGGCCTCGCCGTGGCCGCCGTAGGCGCGGTCCTTGATGAGCTCCACGTAGTCGTCCGTGAAGGCCCAGAAGAACTGCTCGGTCACGTTGAGGGCACGCGCGTAGTCGTAGGCCTCGAACGCGCGGGTCGCCTGCTCCACGGTGGCCGCGAGGCGCGCCAGCAGGGAGGCGTCCAGCGGGTTGGTGACGGCCGCGGCGTCGTCGGCCGTGCGGATGACGGCGTCCTGCGTGGCGCCCAGGTTCAGCACGAACTTGGCGGCGTTGAGCAGCTTGATGGCCAGGCGGCGGCCGATCTTCATCTGCGCCACCTCGTAGGCGGTGTCCGCGCCGAGGCGGGCCGAGGCGGCCCAGTAGCGGACGGCGTCCGAGCCGAACTGGTCCAGGATGTCGGTCGGGACCACCACGTTGCCCTTGGACTTGGACATCTTCTTGCGGTCCGGGTCGAGGATCCAGCCGGAGAGCGCGGTGTCCGTCCACGGCACGGAGCCGTTGAGGGCGTGGGCGCGCACCACGGTGGAGAACAGCCAGGTGCGGATGATGTCGTGGCCCTGCGGGCGCAGATCGAACGGGAAGACGTTGTTGAAGAACGCCTCGTCACGGGACCAGCGGCCCACGATCTGCGGGGTCAGCGAGGAGGTGGCCCAGGTGTCCAGGACGTCCGGGTCGCCGGTGAAGCCGCCGGGGACGTCGCGCTGGTCCTCGGAGTAGCCCGGGGCGGCCTCGGCGGCCGGGTCCACGGGGAGCTGCTCGTCGGCCGGGAGGATCGGGTTCTCATAGTCGGGCTCACCCTCCGCGTCCAGCGGGTACCAGACCGGGATCGGCACCCCGAAGAAGCGCTGGCGGGAGACGAGCCAGTCACCGTTGAGGCCCTCGACCCAGTTCTCGTAGCGGTGGCGCATGTGCTCCGGGTGCCAGGAGAGCTCGCGGCCGCGCTCGATCAGCTCCGCGCGGCGGTCGGCGTCGCGGCCGCCGTTGCGGATGTACCACTGGCGGGAGGTGACGACCTCGAGCGGCTTGTCGCCCTTCTCGTAGAAGTTCACGGCGTGCATGATCTTCTTCGGCTCTCCGTCCAGCAGGCCGGCCGCGGTGAGGGCGTCCACCACACCCTGCTTGGCGGAGAACACGGTCTTGCCGGCCACGGTGTCCGCATAGGCCTGTCGGCCGGCGTCCGTGGTGATCCACTCGGGGGTGTCGGCGGCGAAGCGGCCGTCACGGCCGATCAGGGTGCGGGTCGGCAGCTGCAGCTCGCGCCACCAGGTGACGTCGTTGAGATCGCCGAAGGTGCAGACCATGGCGATGCCGGAGCCCTTGTCCGGCTTGGCCAGCGGGTGCGGGAAGACCTCGACCTCCACGCCGTACAGCGGGGAGGTGACGGTCGTGCCGAACAGGTGCTGGTAGCGCTCGTCGTCCGGGTGGGCGACCAGGCCGGAGCAGGAGGCCAGCAGCTCGGGGCGGGTGGTCTCGATGAAGACCTGCTCGCCGTCCGCAGCGGTGAAGGCGTAGCGGTGGTAGGCGCCGGGGACCTCGCGGTCCTCGAGCTCGGCCTGGGCCACGGCGGTGCGGAAGGTCACGTCCCACATGGTGGGGGCCTCGGCCAGGTAGGCGTCACCCGAGGCGATGCCGGTCAGGAAGGCGCGCTGGGAGACGGCGCGGGAGACGTCGTCGATGGTCCGGTAGGTCATGTCCCAGTCGACGGACAGGCCGAGACGGGTGAAGAGGTCCTCGAAGACCTTCTCGTCCTCGACGGCGAGCTCCTCGCAGAGCTCGATGAAGTTCTTGCGGGAGATCACGTCCCAGTCGCGCTGGTTCTTCGCCGGCTTCTCCGGCGGGCGGTAGCCCTCCACGTACGGCGTGGCGGGGTCGCAGCGGACGCCGTAGTAGTTCTGCACACGGCGCTCGGTGGGCAGGCCGTTGTCGTCCCAGCCCATCGGGTAGAACACGTTCTTGCCGTTCATGCGCTGGTACCGGGCGAGCACGTCGGTCTGCGTGTAGGAGAAGACGTGGCCCACGTGCAGGGAGCCGGAGGCGGTCGGCGGGGGAGTGTCGATCGAGTAGACCTGCTCGCGGGTGGTCTGCGTGTCGAACGCGTACGTGCGCTCGTCGGCCCAGCGGGCGGTCAGCTTCTCCTCGAGGCCCTCGAGGGCCGGCTTGTCCGGCACGGCCACGGCGCCGGCGGCGGGGGTGGACGGGGTCGATGCGTCGATGGGCGTGTCTGTGCCCTGCGTGTTCTCAGCCATGCCCGCCATCCTCCCATGACCGGGGCGGCGGGCTGGGCCCGCGACGACGCCCGGGACATCCCGCCCTTTCAGTCGGTCGGCCTGGCGGAGGCGACCCGGGCGGTGCTCCGAACGGCACGGCTCGGCTACGGTCGGAGGCGTGAGCCACACCCATGAACCTGCGAAGAACCCCGCCCGCGCCGCCGTCGTGACGGGGGCCACGAGCGGCATCGGCCGCGCCACGGCCCTCGAGCTCGCCCGCCGCGGCTGGCGCGTGTACGCCGTCGGCCGCCGGGCCGAGCGCCTCGAGACCCTCGCTGCCGACGCCCGGGCCGAGGGCGTGAGCGGCGACGTCGTCCCCGCCGCCCTGGACGTCACGGACGAGGCCGCCGTCGCCGCGCTGGCCTCGCGCGTCGAGGCCGACGGCGGCGCTGACACCCTCGTCAACATCGCCGGCGGCGCGCTCGGCACGGACGCGGTGGGCGTGGGCGACCGCGCCGACTGGGAGTGGATGTACCGCGTCAACGTGCTCGGCACCCTGACGATGTGCCAGGCGTTCCTGCCCATGCTCCGCGCCCACGGCGAGGGCACCGTGCTCAACCTGACCTCGACCGCCGCCGTCACCGCCTACGAGGGCGGCGCCGGCTACAACGCGGCGAAGATGGGCCAGCACGGGCTCACCGGCGCGCTGCGCCTGGAGGAGGCCGAGCACAACGTGCGGGTGATCGAGG
The DNA here is from genome assembly GCF_056173425.1 of Micrococcus sp. 63XJN7_8_ISO-PGPR-S23-253. Classification (NCBI taxonomy): domain Bacteria; kingdom Bacillati; phylum Actinomycetota; class Actinomycetes; order Micrococcales; family Micrococcaceae; genus Micrococcus; species Micrococcus sp. 63XJN7_8_ISO-PGPR-S23-253. The sequence continues at coordinate 1,343,972 of NZ_CM149673.1, read as the reverse complement.
TGCTCCCGGGCATGGTCCACACCGAGGAGTTCTCCCGCAACCGCCTGGGCGGCGACCAGTCCGCCGCGGACGCCGTGTATGCGGGCGTGGAGAAGCCGCTCACCGCCGAGGACGTCGCCGAGGTGTGCGTCCATGCCGTCGAGCTGCACCACCACGTGAACCTGGATCAGATCGTGATGCGGCCGGTCGCCCAGGCCGCCCAGCACAAGGTGATCCGCCGGTGAGCGGCGGGCCGCAGAACGTGTGGGCCGACGCGGTGGGCTCGGCATGAGCGCGCCCGTGCTGCACGTGATCGCCTGCGCCCACGGTACGCACGACGCGGCCGGCCGCGTGGTGATCGACGGCCTCCGTGCCGACCTGGCGGCCCTCCTGGACGCCGAGGGGCCGGGCGCCCAGGTCCACGAGGCCTACGTGGACGTGCAGAGCCCCTCCCTCGACGAGGTCGTGGCGGCCCTGCCCCCGGGGGAGCCGGCCGTGATCGTGCCGCTGCTGCTGTCCCTGGGCCATCACGTCCACCACGACATCCACCACGCCGCGGCCGCCCGGCCCGACACGATCGCCGCCGCACCGCTGGCCGGGGCCGGGGACGACGTCGAGCCGCGCCTGGTGACCGTTCTGGCCGAGCGGGTGGCCCGGGCGGTGCCGGCCGGTGAGGCCGCGACATCGGACATCATCCTGGCGGCGGCCGGCACCCGCGCCGCGGACGGCCAGGCCCAGGTGCACGCCCTGGCCGGGGCCCTGGCCCGGGCCACGGGACTGCCCGTGACCGCGGCGTTCGGGGCGGCGGCCACCCCCCGTGTGCCCGACGCCGTCTCCCGGGTGCGCGCCGCAGGCCGTCGCGCCGTGGTGGCCGCCCACCTGCTGGCCCCCGGGTACTTCCACGACCGACTCGGCGAGAGCGGCGCGGACGCGGTCACCGACCCCCTGCTGCCGCATCCGCTGGTGGCGCGGATCGCCCTGGACCGGCTGCGGTCCGCCCTCGCCGAGGCCCCGAGGGGAGCCGCCGGAGGCCGCTGAGCCGCTCGTCACACGGCCGGGCCGGGCCGGGCCCCGGCCGCGGCCCGGCCCCGGGAACGTGACGAACCGCGTCGACGATCTTGGGGCCGGCCTGCCGGGTTCCTAGCGTGGCGGCCATGACCCAGGTGAACGAGACGTCGAGGCCGGCGCGCACCCCGCGCCGTCCCTCCGCCAAGCCGCACGGCCAGTGGAAGGTGGACGGGACCACCCCTCTGAACCACAACGAGGAGTTCAAGCAGCAGGACGACGGCCTGAACGTCCGCGAGCGCATCGAGCAGGTCTACGCCCACGAGGGCTTCGACTCGATCCCCTCGGACGACCTGCACGGCCGCTTCCGCTGGTGGGGCCTGTACACCCAGCGCCGGCAGGGGATCGACGGCGGCAAGACCGCCACCCTGGAGCCCCACGAACTCGAGGACCGCTACTTCATGCTGCGCGTGCGCATCGACGGCGGCGACCTCACCACCGAGCAGCTGCGCGTGATCGGCGGGATCTCCACCGACTTCGGCCGTGACACCGCGGACATCACCGACCGGCAGAACGTCCAGCTGCACTGGATCCGCGTCGAGGACGTCCCCGAGATCTGGCGGCGCCTGGAGTCCGTGGGCCTGTCCACCACCGAGGCCTGCGGCGACGTGCCGCGCGTGATCCTCGGCTCACCGGTGGCCGGGATCGCCGCGGACGAGATCATCGACCCCACGCCCGTGATCCGGGAGATCGCGGACCGCTGGATCGGCGACCTCGAGATCTCCAACCTGCCCCGCAAGTTCAAGACCGCCATCACCGGTCACCCCTCCCAGGACGTGGTCCACGAGATCAACGACGTCTCCCTGATCGGCGTGGTGCACCCCGAGCTGGGCCCCGGCTACGACCTGTGGGTCGGCGGCGGCCTGTCCACGAAGGCCCGCCTGGCCGACCGGATCGGCGCCTTCGTCTCGGCCGAGCGCGCCCCCGAGGTGTGGCACGCCGTCGTGAGCATCTTCCGTGACTACGGCTACCGACGCCTGCGCAACAAGGCCCGCATGAAGTACCTGCTCGAGGACTGGGGGCCGGAGAGGTTCCGCACCGTGCTGGAGGAGGAGTACCTCGGTTACGCCCTGCCCGACGGGCCCGCCCCGGCCCCGCCCACGCGCCCCGGCGACCACGTGGGGGTCCACGAGCAGAAGGACGGCCGCTTCTACATCGGCGCCGCCCCCGTCGTCGGCCGCTCCAGCGGCACCACCCTCACCGCCCTCGCGGACCTGCTCGAGGCCCACGGCTCCACGCGGCTGCGCACCACCCCCCACCAGAAGATCGTGGTGCTGGACGTGGAGCGGGACCGGGTGGACGCCGTCGTGGCCGGCTTGAAGGAGCTGGGGCTGGACCCGGAGCCGTCGGTGTTCCGCCGCTCCACCATCGCCTGCACGGGCCTGGAGTTCTGCAAGCTCGCCATCGTGGACACGAAGGACACCGCCACCGCCGCGATCGCCCAGCTCGAGGAGCGCCTGGCCGACCTCGCCGACCGCCTCCCCGAGCGGCTGAGCCTGCATGTGAACGGCTGCCCCAACTCCTGCGCCCGCATTCAGACTGCGGACATCGGCCTGAAGGGCCAGCTGCTCCCGGACGACGACGGCGGCCAGACGCCCGGCTTCCAGGTGCACCTGGGCGGTGGGCTGGCCTCCGTGGACCGCGCCGAGGCCGGCCTCGGACGCAGCGTCCGCGGCCTGAAGGTCCGCGCGGACGGGCTGGTCGACTACGTCGAGCGCCTCGTCCGCCGGTACGACGAGCAGCGCGAGCCGGGCGAGACCTTCGCCCGGTGGGCGCACCGAGTCGACGAGGAGGCCCTCCGATGAGCACCGTTCCCCCCACCCGTCCGACCGAGGACCTCGAGCGCCTGCAGGCGCTCGCGGAGTCCGGCGCCGCCGAGCTCGGCTGGGACGCCCCCGCCGAGGCGGTGGTCGACTGGGCCGCCCGCCATGTGGACCTCCGCCGGGCCGCCGTGGCCTGCTCCATGGCCGACGCCGTCCTGCCGCACCTGGTGGCGCAGCGGATGCCCGGCGTGGACGTCCTCTTCCTGGAGACCGGCTATCACTTCACCGAGACCCTCGCGACGCGCGACGAGGTGGCCCGCCGCCTCGACGTCACCGTGGTGGACGTGCTGCCGGAGCTGACCGTGGCCGATCAGGACGAGCGCCACGGCAAGGACCTGTTCGCCCGCGACCCGGGGCTGTGCTGCGCGATGCGCAAGGTCGAGCCCCTCAACCGGGCGCTGGCCGGATACGACCTGTGGTTCACCGGCGTCCGCCGGGACGAGGCGCCGACGCGCACGAACACCCCGCTGGTGGGCTGGGACGAGGCCCACGGCATGGTCAAGGTCAACCCCGTCGCCCCGTGGAGCTTCGACGACCTGGTCGGCTACGCCACGGACCACGACGTGCCCGTGAACCTGCTCCTGCAGAACGGCTACCCCTCGATCGGCTGCCGCCCCTGCACCCGCCCCGTCGCCCCCGGGGAGGACCCCCGTGCCGGGCGCTGGGCCGGGACCGCGAAGACCGAGTGCGGCATCCACGTCTGAGCGCCGCTCCCGAGACAGACCAAGGAGACACGATGACCCTCACCCATGCCCCCGACCCGGGGACCGTGAGCCCCGCCGGGCCCGACGTCCAGGACGCCCTGGAGGCCGAGGCGATCCACATCATCCGCGAGGTGGTGGCCGAGTTCGAGCGCCCCGCCATGCTCTTCTCGGGCGGCAAGGACTCCGTGGTGATGCTCCACCTGGCCGCGAAGGCCTTCTGGCCGGGGAGGATCCCCTTCCCGGTGGTCCACGTGGACACCGGCCACAACTTCCCCGAGGTCCTCGAGTTCCGCGACCGCACGGTGGAGCGGCTCGGCCTGCGGCTCGTGGTGGGCTCCGTGCAGGAGTACATCGACCGCGGCGAGCTGCGTGAGCGCGCCGACGGCACCCGCAACACCCTGCAGACCACCCCCCTGCTGGACACGATCCGGACCAACCGGTTCGACGCCGTCTTCGGGGGAGGCCGCCGTGACGAGGACAAGGCGCGGGCCAAGGAGCGGATCATCAGCCTGCGGGACGCGTTCGGCCAGTGGGACCCGCGCAACCAGCGCCCCGAGCTGTGGAACCTCTACAACGGCCGTCACACCCCCGGCCAGCACGTCCGCGCGTTCCCCATCAGCAACTGGACCGAACTGGACGTGTGGCGGTACATCGCCCGCGAGGGCATCGAGCTGCCCTCCATCTACTACGCGCACGAGCGGGAGGTCTTCCGCCGCGACGGCATGTGGCGCGCCGTGGGGGAGCACTCCCGCCCGGCCGAGGGCGAGGAGGTCACCACGCGGACCGTGCGCTACCGCACGGTGGGCGACATGTCCTGCACCGGCGCCGTCCTCTCGGAGGCCGCGACCGTCGAGGACGTCGTGCTCGAGGTCGCCGCCTCCACCCTGACCGAACGCGGGGCCACCCGCGCCGACGACCGCATCTCCGAGGCGGCCATGGAAGATCGCAAGAAGGACGGGTACTTCTGATGAGCACCGCACTGCTGGACCGGCGCGCCCCCGCCGGGACCCTGTTCCGCCTGGCCACGGCCGGCTCGGTCGACGACGGCAAGTCCACCCTCGTGGGCCGCCTCCTGCACGACTCCAAGGCCGTCCTGGCCGACCAGCTCGAGGCCGTGGCCCGCACCTCCGCCGAGCGCGGCTTCGGCGGCGCCGAGGGCGGGCTGGACCTGGCGCTGCTGACCGACGGCCTGCGCGCCGAGCGGGAGCAGGGGATCACGATCGACGTCGCGTACCGGTACTTCGCCACGGACCGGCGCACCTTCGTGCTGGCCGACTGCCCCGGGCACGTGCAGTACACCCGGAACACCGTCACGGGCGCCTCGACGGCCGACGCCGTCGTGCTGCTCGTGGACGCCCGCAAGGGCGTGGTGGAGCAGACCCGGCGCCACCTCAGCGTGGTGGCCCTGCTGCGGGTGCCGCACGTGATCGTCGCCGTCAACAAGATCGATCTCGTGGACTACTCGGAGGAGGTCTTCACCGCGATCGCCGAGGATGTCCGGCGCGTGGCCCGGGAGCTCGGCCTCTCCGACGCGGTGAGCGTCCCGGTGTCCGCCCTCCAGGGCGACAACGTGGTCACCCGCTCCGCGCGGACGGACTGGTACACCGGCCCCACGCTCATGGAGCTGCTCGAGTCGCTGCCCGGGGCGGACGCCGAGGACGACGCCGCGGCCTCCTTCCGCTTCCCGGTGCAGCTCGTGGTGCGCCCCCAGGGCGCCCTGGCCCCCGGTCTCGACCCCGAGGTCTTCCGCGACTACCGCGGCTATGCCGGGCAGGTCGTGGCGGGCACCGTCCGGCCCGGGGACGCGGTCGCCGTCCTCACCCCGGGGCAGCCGGCGCGCACCACCACCGTGGTGGGCGTCGACGCCGCCGGCGAGTCCCTCGAGGAGGCCTCCGCCCCGCAGTCGGTCGTCCTGCGCCTGGCCGACGAGGTGGACGTGGCCCGCGGGGACACGATCGCCGCCGCGGACACCGCCCCGCGCCCCACCGCGGAGGTGTCCGCCGCCCTGTGCTGGCTCTCCGCCGCGCCGCTGCGCGTCGGGCAGCAGGTCCTCGTCAAGCACGGCACCGCCGTCGTCCGGGCGCTCGTCCAGGAGGTGGCCGGCCGACTCGACCTCGACACCCTGCGGCTCGACCCGGCCGAGACCCTCGGGCTCAACGACATCGGACAGGTGCGCCTGCACCTGGCCGCGCCGCTGCCCGTGGAGCCCTACGCCGTGCATCGGCGCACCGGGGCGTTCCTCGTGATCGACCCCCACGACGGGGCCACGCTCGCCGCCGGCATGGTGCGCGGCGGCGACGAGGCCTGATCCGGATGACGACGGGGCGACGGGAGCGGTCATGACAGTGGTGATGGAGGACGTGGGCAAGAGCTTCGGCGGGCCCACGCCCGTGCTGGAGGACGTCTCCGTGCGGATCGAGCCGGGCGAGTTCGTCTGCCTGCTCGGCGCGTCCGGATGCGGCAAGTCCACCCTGCTGAACCTCATCGCCCGGCTTGAGGCGCCCACCGCGGGCGTCGTCAAGACCCCCCGGGAGGGGGCCGCGTTCATGTTCCAGGACGCCGCCCTCTTCCCGTGGCTCACCGCCCGCGGCAACATCGAGCTCGCCCTCCGGTTCGCCGGTGTGCCCGCGGGGGAGCGTCGGGAGCGTGCCGGGGAGCTGCTGCGCCTCGTCCACCTGGGCGACGCCGCCGACCTGCGACCCCACCAGCTCTCCGGCGGCATGCGCCAGCGCGTCGCCCTGGCCCGGGCCCTCGCCCAGGACCGCCCCCTGCTGCTCATGGACGAACCGTTCGCGGCCCTGGACGCGATCACCCGCGACCTGCTGCATGTGGAGCTCGAGCGCGTGTGGCGGCAGACCGGTCGGACGGTCGTGTTCGTCACCCACAACGTGGCCGAGGCCGTCCGCCTCGGCCAGCGGGTGCTGCTGCTGTCCTCACGGCCGGGTCGCGTCGTCGCCGAATGGGACGTGCCCGCAGCCGCCCGCCAGGACCCGCCCGCCGCGGCCGCCCTCACGGCCGCCATCACCGCCCGACTCGGTCAGGAGATCCGTCGCCATGCGCACTGACACCCCCACCCTCGACGCCCCCGGCCGCGCGCCGGGGGCCGCCGCCGACGACGAGCTGCGCGAGCTCGACAGCGGCCTCGACGCGCTCCAGGCCGTCGACTCGACCCGTCGGACGGGTCTGGCCGGGTGGGACTGGAGCCGGGTCCTGCTCCCGGTGGCCGCCGTCGTCCTGCTCGTGGCGATCTGGCAGGTCGCCGCGTGGCTGGCCGGTGCGCGCGGCGAGCCGATCACCGGTCCCGGCGACGTCCTCGGGGCCTTCGGGACGCTGTGGGCCCAGGGCCTCGTCCAGCAGGCAGTGGCGACGTCGGTGGGCCGCGCCGTCGTGGGCTTCGCACTCGCCGTGGTCGTCGGCGTCGGGCTGGGCCTGCTGCTCGGACAGGTCGGCGTCCTGCGACGGGCGTTCGGCCCGCTGCTCACGGCCCTGATGGTGCTGCCCAACGTGGCCTGGGTGCCGCTCGCGGTGCTGTGGTTCGGCCTCAGCGACGCCACCGCGTACTTCGTGATGCTCACCGGCGCCGTCCCCGCCGTGGTCGCCGGCCTCACCACCGGCACGGACCAGGTGCCGCCGCAGCTGCGTCGTGCGGCCCGCGTGCTGGGCGCCTCGCGCCTCGAGACCGCCCTGCTGGTGGTCCTCCCGGCCGCGCTGCCCGCCTTCGTCTCCGGCCTGCGCCAGGGCTGGGCCTTCGCGTGGCGAGGCCTCATGGCCGCCGAGATCATCGCCGTCGGCGGGCCCATGGGCGTCGGACTCGGGACCCTGCTCCACCAGGGACGGGCCGAGTCCGACCTTGCCGTCGTCCTCTGCGCCGTCCTGGCCATCCTGGCTGTCGGCGTCCTCGTCGAACTGACCGTATTCGGCCCCGTCGAGCGGCGCATGCTGCGCCGCCGGGGGCTGCTGGAAGGGAGCACGCGATGACCGCGTCCGATCTGTACCCCACCTCCCTGCGTCTGCTCGGCCGGCCCGTCCTGATGGTGGGCGGCGGGCGCGTGGCCGGCCGCCGCATGGGCGCCCTCCTCGACGCCGGCGCGCTCGTCACCGTGGTGGCCCCGGAGCCGGGGGAGGAGGTGGAGCGGCTCGCGGCGGCCGGCCTGCTCACTCTGCACCGCCGCCCCTACCGCCCGTCCGACCTCGACGGGGTCTGGTTCGCCCAGACCGCCACCGGCGACCGGGCCGTGGACGGGGCCGTGGCCTCCGACGCCGAGGCCCGCCGCGTCTGGTGCGTCGACGCCTCCGACGCCGAGTCCTCCGCCGCCTGGACGCCCGCCGTCGTCCGGGCCGGGGACGTGACCGTGGCCGTCAACGCCGGGGGAGACCCTCGCCGCGCCCGCGCCCTGAAAAACGCGATCACCCTCGCCCTGTCCACGGGGCGGCTGCCCCTGCGTCGGCGGCGCGCGTCCGCCGAGCCCGGCCGCGTGGCCCTCGTCGGCGGCGGCCCCGGCGACTCCGGGCTCATCACCGTGCGCGGCCGACAGCTGCTCGCGGAGGCCGACGTGGTGGTCGCCGACCGGCTGGGCCCGCGCGCCCTCCTGGCCGAGCTGGACCCGGCGGTGCCCGTGATCGAGGTCGGCAAGGCCCCCGGGAACCACCTGGCCACGCAGGACGAGATCAACGCCGTCCTGGTACGGGAGGCCCGGGCCGGCCGCCTCGTCGTCCGGCTCAAGGGCGGCGACCCGTACGTGCTCGGCCGCGGCGGCGAGGAGGCCGCGCACTGCCGCGCCCACGGCGTCGACGTCGAGGTGGTCCCCGGTGTCACGAGCGCCGTCTCGGTGCCCGCCGCCGCGGGGATCCCGGTCACCCATCGCGGCGTCGCCACCGGCTTCACGCTGGTGACCGGCCACGAAGAGCTGTCCGAAGTGCCCACCCGGGCCGACCACACGCTCGTCCTGCTGATGGGCGTGCGCCGGCTCGCGGACACCGCGCGCCGACTGACGGAGCGCGGCCTCGACGGCGCGACGCCCGTGGCGATCATCGAGCGCGGCTGGATGCCGGACCAGCGGGTCACCGTGGGCACGGTGGAGACCATCGCCGCGCAGGCGGCCGCCGTCGGTGTGGAGAACCCCGCCGTGATCGTCGTAGGCGACGTCGTGCGCCTGAGCCCCTACGCCACCGGCGCGCCTGCGGCCGGCATCCCTGCCCCGATCTTGACCCTGAACCCGACCTCCGAAGGAGCACGAGCATGACCCCGACCCCCTCGTCCTCGAGGCCTGACCGCCCGTTGCGCATCGCCATCATCGGTGCCGGACCCGCCGGGGTGTACACGGCGGACATCCTGACCAAGGAGGAGCGGGACTTCCGCGTCAGCATCGACCTGTTCGACCGGTACCCGGCCCCGTTCGGCCTGATCCGCTACGGGGTGGCCCCGGACCATCCGCGTATCAAGGGCATCGTGAACGCCCTGCACAAGGTCATGGACCGCGGGGACATCCGTTTCCTGGGGAATGTGGACTACGGCACGGACCTGAGCCTGGCGGATCTGCGTCGGCACTATGACGCGATCGTGTTCTCCACCGGTGCCGTGCGGGACGCGGCCCTGGATGTGCCCGGGGTGGAGTTGGCCGGCTCGTTCGGTGGCGCGGACTTCGCCGCCTGGTACGACGGGCACCCGGATGTGCCGCGGCACTGGCCGTTGGAGGCCACGCAGGTCGCGGTGATCGGCAACGGGAACGTGGCCCTGGATGTGGCCCGGATCCTGTCCAAGCATGCCGAGGACCTGCTGCCCACGGAGATCCCGGACAACGTGTACCGGGACCTGGCCGCCTCCCCGGTCACGGACGTGCACGTGTTCGGTCGGCGCGGGCCGGCGCAGGTGAAGTTCACCCCGTTGGAGCTGCGGGAGCTGGCGCATTCCCGGGATGTGGACATCGTGTTGTACGAGGAGGATTTCGACTTCGATGCGGCCTCGGAGCAGGCGATCGAGGAGAACAACCAGGTCCGCACCATGGTGGGCACGCTGACGAACTGGCTGATGGAGCAGGAGGACCGTCAGCAGAGCGCCTCGCGTCGGCTGCATCTGCATTTCCTGCAGGCTCCGGAGGAGTTCCTGGACGAGGACGGCGACGGCCGGGTGGACGGTCTGCGGATGCGGCGGATGGAGCTGGACGGCTCCGGTGGGGTCCGCCCGACGGGGGAGACGGTGGACTATCCGGTGCAGGCGGTGTACCGGGCGGTGGGGTACTTCGGGTCCCCGGTGGAGGGGGTGGAGTTCGATGAGGTGCGCGGGGTGATCCCGAATGCGCAGGGCCGGGTGCTGGACGCGGACGGCGCCCCGGTGCCGGGGCTGTATGCCTCGGGGTGGATCAAGCGGGGTCCGGTGGGGTTGATCGGTCACACCAAGGGTGACTCTCTGGAGACGATCACGCATCTGATCGAGGACGAGCCGGGGCTGTGGAGGGCTCAGGAGCCGTCGGAGGAGTCGGTGATCGAGCTGCTGGAGTCCCGTGAGGTGCCGTACACGACGTGGGCTGGTTGGCATGCTCTGGATGAGCATGAGAAGTCCTTGGGTGCGCAGGCCACGGAGGCCGGGCCGGTGGCGCGGGAGCGGGTGAAGGTCGTGGACCGGGAGGAGATGACCCGCATCTCCCGGGAGAGCGTCCTCCTCGGCGCCGAAGGCTGAGCCCTCCCGTCGGGTGGATTCGCGGCCGCGGCGCGGCCCACCCCTCGCCCGCGCCGCGGCCCGCTCCCTACCGTGGTGCCCATGACCACCTTCGCCGCAGCCGAACGTGCCCGCCTCGCTGACCTCCTGCTCGAGAAGGGCCCCGACGCGCCCACCCTGTGCGGCGGCTGGAGCACCCGCGACCTCGCCGCCCACCTCTGGCTGCGGGAGCGCCGGCCCGACGCCTTCGCCGCCCTGTTCATCCCGCCGCTGTCCCGCCACCTCGACCGCCTGACCGCGGAGACCACGCGCCGCGACTACGCCGAGGTCGTGCGGGAGTGGGCCGCGGGCCCGTCGGCGCTGAACCCCATGCGGGCGGCGGATAGGCACGTGAACGCGGCCGAGCACTTCATCCACCTCGAGGACGTCCGGCGCGGCGAGTCGTCGGCCGGCGGCTCGCTGCCCGCCCCGCGCTCGTTCTCCCCGGACGAGGAGGACGCCCTCTACCGCTCGCTGCGCCGCATGGCCCCGCTGTTCCTGTGTAAGTCCGCGGCGCCGGTGGTCCTCCAGGGCCCGGGTCGCGCCCCGGTCACCGTCACCCGTGGGGCCGTGGCGCTGCGGGCACCCGTCACGGTGACCGGCGAGGTCGGGGAGCTCCTCCTCTGGGCCTCGGGCCGGGACGCCGTGCACGTGGAGATCGACGGCGACGCGTCGGCGGCCGTGCGCACCGCCCTCTGACGCGCTCCGGCCCCGCGGCCACGGGCCGGCGCAGCGTCCACTACACTGGCGGGCACAGGCGTCGACCCGGCCATCACCGGCGAGCCTCCGGAAGAACGGGCCGCACGGCCCCAGTAGAACCGGACGGGTAAGCCCGTCACAGCAGTCATCAAGCGGCCAGCACCCCGGGGACCTCCCGACGCCGGCAAGCAAGGTGGTACCGCGTCCGCGGCCGGCCGGAGGGTCGGGCCCTCGGGCGTCCTTGCACGGAACCGACGCCCCGGACGCAAAGGACCCCCGTGTACCCCCTCGCCTCCTCCGCCCCTGACGGCCGCACCCCCGCCTCCCCGCGCTTCCCGGAGATCGAGCGCCGCATCCTGGCGTACTGGGACGAGGACGGCACCTTCCAGGCCTCGATCGACCAGCGTCCCGCCTTCAACGAGGACGGCTCGCAGAACGAGTTCGTCTTCTACGACGGCCCGCCCTTCGCCAACGGCCTGCCGCACTACGGCCACCTGCTCACCGGGTACGTCAAGGACCTCGTGGCCCGCTACCAGACGCAGCAGGGCCGCCGCGTGGAGCGCCGCTTCGGCTGGGACACCCACGGCCTGCCCGCCGAGCTCGAGGCGATGAAGCAGCTGGGCATGACGGACAAGTCCGAGATCGAGGCCATGGGCATCGACACGTTCAACGAGGCCTGCCGCTCCTCGGTCCTGAAGTACACGGACCAGTGGCAGGACTACGTGACCCGCCAGGCCCGCTGGGTCGACTTCGAGAACGACTACAAGACCCTCACCCCGGACTTCATGGAGTCCGTGATCTGGGCCTTCTCCGAGCTGCACCGCAAGGGCCTGACCTACCGCGGCTTCCGCGTCCTGCCCTACTGCTGGAACGACGAGACCCCGCTGTCCAACCACGAGCTGCGCATGGACGACGACGTCTACAAGATGCGCCAGGACCCCTCGGTCACCGTCACGTTCCCGATCACCGGCCTCCCGGCGGACCCCGCCCTCGTGCCCGACGGCGGCGCCGACGCGGCGCTCGCCGCGCACCTGGCCGGCGTCCACGTCCTGGCCTGGACCACCACGCCCTGGACGCTGCCGACCAACGCGGCCCTCGCCGTCGGCCCCCAGATCCAGTACGCCGTGGTGCCGGCCGGCCCCGAGGGCGCGACCGCGGACGGGGACCGCTTCCTCCTGGCCGTGGACCTCGTGGGCGCCCACGCCAAGGAGCTCGGCTACGCCGATGCCGACGCCGCCCGCGCCGCGGTCACCGAGACGATCCCCGGCGCCCGCCTCGGCGGCCTGGCCTACGCGCCGCTGTTCACGGACGTGTTCGACGCCCACCGCGGGGAGACCTTCACCGTCAACGGCCGTGACCTCGGCGTCGAGGGCGCCCACCGCATCCTCGTGGACGACTACGTCTCCACCGAGGACGGCACCGGCGTGGTCCACCAGGCGCCGGCCTACGGTGAGGACGATCAGCGCGTGTGCGAGGCCAACGGCATCCCCGTGCTGCTCTCCGTGGACTCCGGTGCCCGGTTCCTGCCGCTGTTCGCCCGCGAGGACGTCGGGCGCGGCGACCTGCGCGAGATCGCCGGCGTCCAGGTCTTCGAGGCCAACCGCACGATCATCCGCGCCCTGCGCTCGCTGGGCCGGCTCGCGCGGGAGGCCTCCTACGAGCACTCCTACCCGCACTGCTGGCGCTGCCGCACGCCGCTGATCTACCGCGCGGTGACGTCCTGGTACGTCAAGGTCACCCAGATCAAGGAGCGCATGCTCGAGCTGAACGAGGAGATCACCTGGATCCCCGGCAACGTGAAGCACGGGCAGTTCGGCACGTGGGTCGCCAACGCGCGCGACTGGTCCATCTCCCGCAACCGGTACTGGGGCTCGCCCATCCCGGTGTGGGAGTCCGACCACCCGGACTTCCCCCGCCAGGAGGTCTACGGCTCGCTCGCGGAGATCGAGGAGGCCTTCGGCCGCCTGCCGCGCAACGCCCAGGGCGAGGTGGACCTGCACCGCCCGTGGGTGGACGACCTCACCCGCCCCCACCCGGACCCCGAGGCCGCCGCGGCCGGCGCGGTCATGCGCCGGGTCGAGGACGTGCTGGACGTCTGGTTCGACTCCGGCTCCATGCCGTACGCCCAGGTGCACTACCCGTTCGAGCGCGCGGACTGGTTCCCCACGCACAACCCGGCGGACTTCATCGTGGAGTACATCGGCCAGACGCGCGGCTGGTTCTACACCATGCACATCCTGGCGACCGCCCTGTTCGACCGGCCGGCGTTCTCCCACGTGATCGCGCACGGCATCGTGCTCGGCTCGGACGGGCAGAAGATGTCCAAGTCGCTGCGCAACTACCCGGACGTCACGGAGGTCCTGGACCGCGACGGCGCGGACGCCATGCGCTGGTTCCTCATGGCCAGCCCCATCCTGCGCGGCGGCAACCTGATCGTCACGGAGGAGGGCATCCGCGAGGGCGTCCGCCAGGTGCTGCTGCCGGCGTGGAACGCCTACCACTTCTTCACCCTGTACGCGAACACCGCGCACGACGGCGGCGCCCGCCCCGAGGGGTACCGCGCGCAGGAGCGGCACACCGCCGAGGACCCCCTGGACCAGTACATCCTGGCCGCCACGGGCCGCATGCTGCGGGAGGTCAAGACCGGCCTGGACGCCTACGAGGTCTCGGACGCCACGGACGCGCTGCGCGGCTTCATGGACACCCTGACCAACTGGTACATCCGCCGGTCCCGTGAGCGGTTCTTCGACGAGGACACCGTCGCCTTCGACGTCCTCTACACCGTCCTGGAGGCCTTCACCCGGGCCGCCGCACCGCTGATGCCGCTGATCGCCGAGGAGATCTGGCGCGGCCTCACCGGCGGCCGCTCGGTCCACCTGACCGACTACCCGGACGCCGACCTGTTCCCCCACGGGCCCGAGGCGGACTCCCTCGTGGCCCGCATGGATGCCGTGCGCCGCATCAGCTCGGCCGGCTCGGCCCTGCGCAAGGGGGCCGGGCGCCGGGTGCGCCTGCCACTGCCCCGCCTGTCCGTCGTCGTCCCGGACGCGGCGGGCCTCGAGGGCACCTACGCCCGCATCGTGGCGGACGAGCTGAACCTCAAGGACGTCGAGCTCACCGAGCTCTCGGAGGAGGCGATCGCCCGCTACGGCATCGGCACGGAGCTGAAGCTGAACTTCCGCGAGCTCGGCAAGGCGTTCGGCAGGCAGGTGCCGCTCGTGAAGCAGGCGGTCGACGCCGGCGCGTACGAGGAGACGGCCGAGGGCCTGGCGGTCACGCTCGCCGACGGCGAGACCGTGACCCTGGCCCCCGCGCTCTACGAGCTGCGCACCGTCTCCACCGGTGCCCCCGAGGGGACCGCGGTGGGCGTGCTGCCCGGCACCGCCGGCTTCCTCGTGCTGGACACCGAGGTCTCCGCGGAGCTGGCCGCCGAGGGCACCGCCCGGGACGTGGTCCGCGCCGTCCAGGCGGCCCGCAAGGACGCCGGCCTGGACGTCTCCGACCGTGTGCGCACGCGGATCGAGGGCCCCACCGCCGTCGTGGCGGCGCTCGAGGCCCACCGCGGCCTCGTCGCGGAGGAGACCCTCACGGTGGACCTGGAGCTCGTGGACTCCGGCGCGGCCGACCCGCGCAAGGACCCGGCCGACGACGCCATGAAGACCGTGGCCGTCACCGTCGCGAAGGCGGACGCGTGATGCGCGGGGACGTCCCGGGCACGGTCGAGGAGGTCTACCGGGACCTGCTCGCCCGCGCCCCGGAGAACACGATGCAGCCGCGGCTCGAGCCGATGCGGCGCGTGCTCGCGCTGCTCGGCGACCCGCAGCACGCGGCCCCGGTGATCCACCTGACCGGCACCAACGGCAAGACCTCCACGGCGCGGATGGTCGAGGCCGTCCTGCGCGCCTACGGGCTGCGGACCGGGCGCTACACCTCGCCGCATCTGCAGCGCGTCACGGAGCGGATCAGCATCGACGGCGCCCCGGTGGCCGACGAGACCTTCGTGCGCGTGTGGGGGGAGATCCTCCCGATCGTGCAGACCGTGGACGCGGAGCTCGAGGCCGCGGGCGAGGTCCCGCTGACGTACTTCGAGGCGGTCACCACGCTGGGCTTCGCGGTGTTCGCGGACGAGCCCGTGGAGGTCGTCGTCCTCGAGGTGGGCCTCGGGGGCGTGACGGACGCGACCAACGTCGCGGACGCCGTCGTCTCCGTGGTCACCCCCATCTCCCTGGACCACACGGACCTGCTGGGGGAGACCGAGGCCGAGATCGCCGAGGAGAAGGCCGGCATCATCAAGCCCGGCGGCGCCCTCGTCTCCGCCGCCCAGGAGCGCGACGCCGCCCAGGTGCTGCTCGAGGCGGCCCGGGCGGCCGACGTGCCGTTCCGCTTCGAGGGCGTCGAGTTCGGCGTGCTCGAGCGCTCCCTGGCCGTGGGCGGCCAGCAGGTGTCCGTGCGTGGCCTCGCGGCCGAGTACCGGGACCTGTTCCTGCCGCTGCTCGGGGAGCACCAGGCGCAGAACCTCGCGGTGGCCGTGGCGGCCCTGGAGATGTTCCTGGGCGGCGGCGAGCGACCGCTGGACGAGGAGCTGCTGCGCGAGGGGCTGTCCCAGGTCACCTCGCCCGGCCGGCTCGAGGTGCTGCGCACCGCCCCCACGCTCATCGTGGACGCCGCCCACAACCCGGACGGCGTGCGGGCCACGGCCCGCGCGGTGCAGGAGGCGTTCGGCTTCACCCGCCTCTCGCTGGTCGTCGGGATCCTCCAGGAGAAGGACGCGCCGGGCATGCTCGCGGCGCTCTACCGGGCGTTCGGCGACGACGTGGAGGACCTCGCGGTGACGCAGTCCTCCTCGGCCCGTGCCATCCCGGCCGGGGAGCTGGCCCGCATGGCCGTCGACGCCGGCTGGCCCGAGGACGACGTGTACGCCACCGAGTCCGTGCCGGACGCCCTCGAGCGGGCGGTCGGCCGCGCGGAGGCCCTGGAGACGAGCGCGGACGAACTGGCCTCCGGCACCGGCGGCGGGGTGCTCGTGCTCGGCTCGATCACCCTGGCCGCCGAGGTCCGCACCCTCGTGGGCGAGCCCCGCCATGCCGGCCCCGTCACCGTGGCCGCCCGCGGCCTCGACCCCGCCGACCTGCTCGACGCCGTCGGGCTGGCGGACGCCGACGAGGACGACCTGGACCCGGAGATCCTCGAGCTGCTCGAGGACCGCGACGACGCCGGCGCCCGCCGCCGGCCGGAGGAGGACCGATGACCCCCGACCAGCCGCAGACCGGAGACGCCACGGAGCAGGGGCGCTTCGGCGACGAGTCCTGGCGCCCCGCGCGTGAGACGCGGTCCCAGCGGCAGTGGCGCCCCGGCACTCGTCGGCGTCGCCGCTCCGTGCGCGCCCTGTTCACCTCCACGGTCCTCATGCTCGAGGCGGTGCTCATCTTCTTCCTCGGGCTCATGCTGTTCGGCATGCACCGGGACGAGCCGGGCGCCTGGTGGTTCGTGGCGGGCTACTCCGCGCTGGCCGTCGTCGCGGTGCTGACCTGCGCCCTGGTGCGCAAGCCCGTCGGCATCGCGATCGGCTGGGCGATCCAGGCCGTCCTGCTGGCCTCCGGCTTCTGGGAGTACTCGATGTTCGTGGTGGGGGCCCTCTTCGCGCTGACGTGGGCGTACGCCGTGATCAAGGGGGGTGCCATGGACGTCGAGAACGCCCAGCGCGACCGCCTTGAGGCCGCCTGGGAGGCCGAGCACGGACGCTGAGACCCGGGCCCCACTAGGGTGGGGCGGGAACCGGACCGCGCTCGCGGCCGTCCGACGACGCTAGGAGCACACCCCATGACGCACCACATCGAAGAGACCCTCGTCCTCGTCAAGCCGGACGGGGTGGCCCGCAACCTGGTCGGCGAGATCCTCGCGCGCATCGAGCGCAAGGGCTATGTGATCGCCGATCTGAAGATGCTCACGCCCACCCGCGCCATGCTGGAGCGCCACTACGAGGAGCACCAGGGCAAGCCGTTCTTCGAGCCGCTGGTCGCGTTCATGGCCTCCGGCCCCGTGGTGGCCGCGCGCGTCACGGGCGATTCGGTGATCGAGGGCTTCCGCTCGCTGGCCGGCAAGACCGATCCCACCGTGGCCGCCCCGGGCACCATCCGCGGCGACCTGGGCCGGGACTGGGGCGAGGCCGTCCAGAAGAACCTCGTCCACGGTTCGGACTCGACCCTCTCGGCCGAGCGCGAGCTCGCGATCTGGTTCGGCTGAGCCCGGTTCGGGCCCGCACGACGGCGGCCGGTCACCCGGGTGGGGTGACCGGCCGCCGTCGTCGTGTCCGGTGGGGGAGCGCGGGCTCAGTCGATCCCGATGACCCCGAGGCCCAGTTCCAGCAGGATCGAGGCGAACACCAGGACGTAGAGGAGCACGATCACGGGCCAGGCCAGCTCCCGGGCGAGTCGGACGAGGCCGGCCGGGGCCGGCAGCGTGCCGGTCTGCAGGTTCCGGGACGTCACGAGCACGAGCTGGGCGATGACCATGGCCCACACGATCATGCAGTAGAGGCACAGCGTGCCGATGCTGTAGACGGCGGAGTACCAGAGCCACACGCAGAACGCGAAGCCCGCCAGGATCCCCGCGTTCATCAGCAGCCAGTACCAGCGGGCGAAGCGGGCGCCGGCGAGCAGGGACACCGCCACGGTGATGAGCACGGAGAACGCGACCACGCCGATGTACGTGTTCGGGAAGCCGAAGGTGTGGGCCTGCCACGACTGCATCACCTGGCCGCAGGACACCCACGGGTTGAGGTCGCAGGACGTGCGGTGTGTCGGGTCCGCGGTGAGGAGGGCGCGCTCGACGATGATGATGATCGTCGCCGTCAGCGCCACGAGCGAGGTGATCAGGAGCAGCGCCGCGGTGCCCGCGGGCCGGGCGTACCAGGTGAGCCGGGCCTCCTCGGCGGGGACGTCGTCGGCAGGGGAGAGGCGGACGTCGTCCGTCAGCGGTGTCGCAGGCATGGACACGATTCTAGGGGCGTGCCCGGGGCGGATGTGAGAGAATCGGCCCTGGCCGTCCCGTGGCCACACCGCGGGGCAGCCCGCTGCGCGCCCGACGTCGGGCCGCCGCCGAGGCGCCCCCGCGTCGAGCATCGTGCGGGAGGTGGACGCCGGGCCCCGCCCGTGTGCGTCCGTGCGCCGGCCGGCGGACGGCACGTGACGCCCAGGCCCCGATCTCGAGGGCGCAGCGGTTCCGCGCCGGGCCCTGACGGTCGGCGCGGTCCACCCGATGACTTCTCGGAGTCCGCCTCCCGGCGCACCCGTGGCGCACGGCGCCCGGGGCAACGCGGCCGGCGGCGGACGCGGACACGCCGGGCGGCGGCGAGTGTGGCGTCGTCGGTCGGCGGGAGGTGCTGCCATGGCGGCCAACAACGAGGACACGACCCGCGCAGACGAACGTGCGGAGGAGACGGCCGCACAGGCCGTGACGCAGACCGCGGCGGACACCGCCGCCGGGGCGGTTCAGCCGGAGCGGACCCCCGCGTCCGATGACGCCGCGGACGCGCCCGACGAGCCGAGCGCGCCGACGCTGCAGTTCGACCCGACCGACCCGTTCGCCGTGCCGGCGAACCTGATCGAGGTCCTGCGCACCGAGACCACCTCGCGGCAGCGCTCCGAGGACGAGGGCGACCCGGCGACCTCCGGGCGTTCGCGCCGTCGTCGCCCCTCCCGCGAGGGCGGCCACGCGGAGGAGAGTGCCGCAGACGCGTCGGCGGACGCCGAGGACCGGGAGGACGCCGGAGAGTCCGAGGACCGTGCCGAGGGCGCCGTGGTCTCCCGTCGGCGTCGCCGGCGCCGCCGCGGCGAGGTGGACATGGAGCTCGACGGCGGCGAGGCCGGCGATCCCGAGCACACCGTCACCCGCGTGCGCGCACCGCGCCAGGCCGTCGGCACCGCCCCGGACACCGTCCAGAGCGTCAAGGGCTCCACCCGGCTCGAGGCGAAGCGCCAGCGCCGCCGCGACTCCCGCTCGGGCGGGCGTCGCCGCACCGTGATCACCGAGGCCGAGTTCCTGGCCCGCCGCGAGGCCGTGGACCGCAAGATGCTCGTGCGCCAGCGCGACCAGCGCATCCAGATCGCCGTGCTCGAGGACGGCGTGCTGGCCGAGCACTTCGTCTCACACACCACGCAGGACTCGATGATCGGCAACGTGTACCTGGGCAAGGTCCAGAACGTGCTGCCGTCCATGGAGGCCGCGTTCGTGGACATCGGCCGCGGACGCAACGCCGTGCTCTACGCGGGCGAGGTCAACTGGGACGCCGCCCAGCTGGACGGCAAGCCCAGGAAGATCGAGAACGCGCTCAAGTCCGGCGACACCGTGCTCGTCCAGGTCACCAAGGACCCGGTGGGCCACAAGGGCGCCCGCCTGACCAGCCAGGTCTCCCTGCCCGGCCGCTACCTCGTGTACGTGCCCGGAGGCTCGATGACCGGCATCTCCCGCAAGCTGCCGGACGTGGAGCGCTCGCGTCTGAAGAAGATCCTCAAGGACCACCTGCCGCAGGACGCCGGCGTGATCGTGCGCACCGCGGCCGAGGGCACCTCCGAGCAGGAGCTGCAGAACGACATCAACCGTCTGCGCGCCCAGTGGGAAGGCATCCAGGAGAAGGCGTCCGGCACCAAGGTGCTCGCCCCCGAGCTGCTCTACGCCGAGCCGGACCTGACCATCAAGACGGTCCGCGACGTCTTCAACGAGGACTTCTCCGCCATGC
This sequence comes from Micrococcus sp. 63XJN7_8_ISO-PGPR-S23-253, assembly GCF_056173425.1. Lineage (NCBI taxonomy): Bacteria > Bacillati > Actinomycetota > Actinomycetes > Micrococcales > Micrococcaceae > Micrococcus > Micrococcus sp. 63XJN7_8_ISO-PGPR-S23-253. The sequence goes on along the minus strand of NZ_CM149673.1, from coordinate 1,324,271 downwards.
TCGTCCAGGGCGAGGCCACGTGGGACAACATCGAGGCCTACGTGACCTACGTGGCCCCGCACCTGCTGGGCCGTCTGCACCACTGGGTGCCGGAGGACCACGACGGCGAGGACCTGTATGCCACCCACCGCGTGGACGAGCAGCTCCACAAGGCGCTCGAGCGCAAGGTGTACCTGCCCTCCGGCGGCTCCCTCGTGATCGACCGCACCGAGGCCATGACCGTGGTGGACGTGAACACCGGCAAGTTCACGGGCTCCGGCGGCAACCTCGAGGAGACCGTCACCAAGAACAACCTCGAGGCCGCCGAGGAAATCGTCCGGCAGCTGCGCCTGCGGGACATCGGCGGCATCATCGTCATCGACTTCATCGACATGGTGCTCGAGGCCAACCGTGACCTCGTGCTGCGCCGTCTCGTGGAGTGCCTGGGCCGGGACCGCACGAAGCACCAGGTCGCCGAGGTGACCTCGCTCGGCCTGGTCCAGATGACGCGCAAGCGCATGGGGACCGGGCTCGTGGAGGTGTTCTCGGAGACCTGCGAGCACTGCGGCGGCCGCGGCATCCTCATCCAGGACACGCCCGTCGAGCGGGGCCGCTCCGGCGGTGAGCAGCGCGGCGAGGCGGAGGGCCGCCGTCGTCGCCGGCGTCGGGGCGACGGCGAGGGCGAGCACGCCCACGCCGCCGCGGCCACGACGACGAGCGACGAGCCCACCGACTCCGAGGACGAGCGGCAGCGCCGTGAGCGGGCCGAGGCCGCCCGTGTCGCCCTGCACTCGATCGCGAAGGCCTCCGGCAAGGTGGCCGAGGAGGAGACCGCCGCCCAGGAGTCCGCCCCCGCCGAGCAGGCGGCGGACGCCGCCGAGGACTCCGCGGCCGGGGCCGTCGAGGCCGCGTCGGCCGGGCCCGCGGAGGCCGGGCAGCCGGCCGGGGCGGACGAGGAGGAGACGCCGCGTCGCCGGCGCCGTCGGGGCCGCCGCCGCAGCCGGGGCCGCGCCGAGGAGTCGGGGGACACCGCCGCCGAGGATGCCGCGCGGTCGCACGACGACGGCCCCGCCGAGTCCGCCGATCAGACCCGTCAGACCGAGGAGGAGGCGGCCTCCGAGGCCCCTGGGGCCCCCGAGCACCAGGACCCGGTCGTGCAGGCCGAGGAGGCCGTGGCCGCCGTCGCGGAGGCGGAGGCCGACGCCGAGGCCGAGCCCACGGAGGACGCGGCCGAGCAGGGCGACCGCCCGCGCCGGTCCCGGCGTCGCCGGGGTGGCCGTGGGCGGTCCCGCCGAGGTGGCGAGGCGGCCTCGACCGAGGCCGACGCCGAGGACCAGGGTGCGGAGCGCGCGACGCCGTCGCGGCACGACGCCGCGGACGCCGAGTCCTCGGCGGCCGCGACCTCCGAGGTCGCATCGGAGCCTGTGCCTGCCGAGGATGCCCCGGCGCCCCGGCGCCGCCGGTCCCGCCGGGCCTCGAGCGACGGCATCGTCCGTCCGGCCGCCGGTGCGGACGCGTCCACCGAGCGGGCGGCCGACCGCCCGGACGCGGCTCCGGTGGAGGCCACCGAGCCCTCGCCCGAGGAGTCCACGGACGCCACCGAGGTCCACGAGCAGCCCGCCGCCCCGGCCGCCGTCGAGGAGGCCGTGATGGTGGAGCCTGCGGCGACCGAGCCGACGGCGGAGCCCGCGGCGGACGTGGAGCAGACGCCCGCCGCGGACGCCCCGGCCGAGGCCCAGGTGGCCCCGGCGCCCGGATCGCCGCGCCGGCGCTCGCGTCGCGCCGTGTCCTCCGACGGCGTCCACGTCCAGGTCCAGGCCGCGCCCGGCGGCGCCCGGGGCGGCCGTTTCACCGCGGCCGTGGCCGAGGCGTCCACCCCCGCCGAGCCGCAGGGTGCCGCCCCGGTGATGCTCGGTGTCGGGGTGAAGGCCGCCGACCTGGCCCGCCGCGGCCGCTGACCGTCGTCGGTGCCGCCGCCCCGGGCCCGCCCCGGGCGGCGGCGACGCGCCGACACGCCTCTGTTTGGTCCGGACGCCCGGCAGCGAGTATGCTGGACCATCGGTGTTCACCGCCCGCACGCTCCCGCATGTCCCGGTGAGGGACCGCCGGACCCGGACGCAGCCGCGGTCGAGGTGCGGGCGAGCAGAACCCGATCTGATCCATTGAAACGTCGAGAGAAGTGAGTCCCAAGTGGTGTACGCGATTGTCCGCGCTGGCGGCCGCCAGGAGAAGGTTTCTGTCGGAGACCTCGTTACCCTCGACCGCGTTCCCGCTGAGACCGGTGGCTCCGTCGAGCTGCCCGCTCTGATGCTGGTGGACGGGGACGAGGTCAAGGCTGGCGCCGATGCCGCCGGTGTGAAGGTGACCGCCGAGGTCGTCTCCCACTCCCGTGGCAAGAAGGTCGTCATCATGAAGTACAAGAACAAGACCGGCTACAAGAAGCGCCAGGGCCACCGCTCTGAGCTGTCCACGGTCAAGATCACCGGGATCGCCTGAGCCGTCACCGGCACCGGCGAAACCGAGCATCCGAGAGGTTAGGCAACAGCAATGGCACATAAGAAGGCCGGCAGTTCCTCGAAGAACGGCCGCGATTCGAACCCGCAGTACCTCGGCGTCAAGCGCTACGGCGGCGAGGACGTCAACGCCGGCGAGATCATCGTCCGCCAGCGTGGCACCAAGTTCCACCCGGGCCGCAACGTCGGCCGCGGCAAGGACGACACCCTCTTCGCGCTGTCCGCGGGCTCCGTGGCCTTCGGCCAGCGCCGCGGCCGCAAGGTCGTGGACATCGTCCCCGCCGCGGAGTGATCTGACACTCGTGCGGTCTGCGTGCGGACCCTCGCCCGGCGAGGACACCCGCACCCCCTGACGCCCCGGCGGGGGCGGGCCCGGCATCCACCGGACCCGCCCCCGCCGTCGGCGTCTCCGGCCCCTGGGCCGTCTGAGTCCGATCCCTCCAGCCCCTAGGAGCACTCCCATGGCAGCCTTCGTGGACCGCGTGGTCCTCCACCTCACCGCCGGCAACGGCGGGCACGGGTGCGTCTCCGTGCATCGCGAGAAGTTCAAGCCCCTGGGTGGCCCCGACGGCGGCGACGGCGGCGACGGCGGCGACATCACCCTCGTGGTGGACTCGCAGACCACCACGCTGCTGGACTACCACCACGCCCCGCATCGGTCCGCCGAGAACGGCCAGCCGGGCATGGGCGACCACCGCGAGGGCAAGAACGGCCAGTCGCTCGTGCTCCCCGTGCCGGACGGCACGGTGGTCAAGGACGAGCAGGGCAACATCGTGGCCGATCTCGTGGGGGAGGGTGCGACCTACGTCGCCGCCGCCGGCGGTCAGGGCGGCCTCGGCAACGCGGCGCTGGCCTCGGTGAAGCGCAAGGCGCCCGGCTTCGCGCTGCTCGGCCTGCCGGGGGAGAGCCGGGACCTGACGCTCGAGATCAAGACCGTGGCGGACGTCGCGCTCGTGGGCTTCCCCTCGGCCGGCAAGTCCTCCCTCATCGCGGCCCTGTCTGCGGCCCGCCCCAAGATCGCGGACTACCCGTTCACCACGCTCGTGCCCAACCTCGGGGTCGTGCAGGCCGGCGACGTGCGCTTCACCGTGGCCGACGTCCCGGGCCTGATACCCGGTGCCTCGGAGGGCCGCGGCCTCGGCCTGGAGTTCCTGCGCCACGTCGAGCGCTGCGCCGCGCTCGTGCACGTCCTCGACTGCGGCAGCCTCGAGTCCGACCGCGACCCGATCGCCGACTTCGAGGCCATCGAGGCCGAGCTCGAGGCCTACGCGGTGGAGCCCGTCTTCTCCCAGGGAGGGGAGGGCGTCGTGCCGCTGAATGAGCGGCCCCGCCTTATCGCCCTGAACAAGACCGACCTGCCCGACGGCGCCGCGATGGCGGACATGGTCCGCGACGAGCTCGAGGGCCGTGGCCTGCGGGTCTTCGACATCTCGGCGCTGGCCCGCGAGGGCCTGGACGCCCTCAAGTACGCCATGGCCGAGCTCGTGGCGGAGGCCCGTTCCCGGGTGGTCGAGCCCGTGCCGGCCGCGCCTGTCGAGGTGCCGCGCCGGCATTGCCGCCGTGGCGAGCGGGCCGAGTTCACGATCCGCCGCGAGGAGCGCAACCTCGAGCCGCTGTTCCGCGTGCGCGGCGAGAAGCCCGAGCGGTGGGTGGCCCAGACGGACTTCCAGAACGACGAGGCGATCGGCTACCTTGCGGACCGGCTTCAGCGGGCCGGCGTCGAGGACGGCCTGTTCAAGGCCGGTGCGAGGCCGGGCGACGCCGTGGTGATCGGCGACGACGTCACGGGCGTGGTCTTCGACTGGGAGCCCACGCTGTCCGCGGGAGCCGAGCTGCTCGCCGGGCCGCGTGGCACCGACCTGCGGCTCGACGAGCGCACCCGCGCGACCCGTGCGGAGAAGCGCGCCGAGCAGGATGCCCGCCGGGCCGCCCGTGCGGCGACCCGGGCCGAGATGGAGGCCGAGCGACGCTCCGGCCTGTGGAACGACACCGACGATCGAGAGGGATGATCCATGTCCGTGCGGCGCACCGTCGTCACCCGCTATCCGACCCCCGCCACGCGCGGCTCCGATGACCCGCGGGCCAACCCCGTGACCTCGCGGGAGACGATGCAGGCCGCGCGCCGAGTGGTCGTGAAGATCGGCTCGTCCTCGTTGACCACCCCGGACGGCCTGGACGTGGAGGCCATCGATCGGCTCGTGGACGTCCTCGCCGCCGAGCGGCAGAAGGGCACCCAGGTGGTGCTCGTGTCCTCCGGCGCCGTCGCGGCCGGCTTCCCCCACCTCGGGCTGGGCCGACGCCCCAAGGACACCGCCACCCAGCAGGCCTCGGCGGCGGTCGGCCAGAGCAAGCTCATGGCGCACTACACCACGAGCTTCGGCCGGCACGACACCGAGGTGGCCCAGGTGCTCCTGACCGCCGAGGAGCTCATGCGGCGCACCCAGTACACGAACGCGCACCGCGCCCTGTCGCGGCTGCTCACGCTCGACGTGATGCCGATCGTGAACGAGAACGACGCCGTGGCCACGCGCGAGATCCGCTTCGGCGACAACGACCGCCTCGCGGCCCTCACCGCCAACCTCTGCAAGGCGGACCTGCTGGTCCTGCTCTCGGACGTGGACGCCCTCTACACGGGCCACCCCTCGCACCCGGACGCGCGGCGCATCCCGGAGGTCACCTCGGACGACGACCTGGCCGGCGTCGACGTGCGCGTGCCCGGTTCCGCGGGCGTGGGCACGGGCGGCATGGTGACCAAGGTGGACGCGGCCGGCATCGCGGCCACCACCGGCATCCCGACCCTGCTCACCTCGGCCGCGAACGCGGGCGCCGCGTTCGCGGGGCAGGACGTGGGCACGTGGTTCTCCGCCACCGGCCGCCGCCGGTCCGCACGCGCGGCGTGGCTCGGCCTCACGGCGGAGGTCCGGGGCCGGCTCGTCATCGACGACGGCGCGGTGGCCGGGGCGATCGACCGCGGCCGCTCCCTGCTGGCCGCGGGCATCACCGGCTGCACGGGTGACTTCACGCCGGGCGACGTCGTCGAGATCGTGGACGCACACGGCCGGGTGCGGGCGCGCGGCCTCGTGCAGTACTCCTCGTCGCAGCTGCCCGCCATGCTCGGACGGACGACCGCCGACCTCCGCGAGGACCTCGGCGCGGGTTACGACGGCGTCGTCGTGCACGCGGACGACTGGGTGCGCCTGGCTCCGCCGCAGCGCTGACCAGCACGGGCTCCGGCCGAGTCGACGGACCGGGCCTCGTGCCTCGTCCGGGGCGCTCGATAGGCTGGAGGCATGCAGACCACCGAGAGCACCGCACCCCAGGATCAGTCCGGCCGCCAGGACGCCGAGGCGCCGACGCCCGAGGTCGAGGAGGCCATCCGCCAACGGGCCGAGTGGGCGCGTCAGGCCGTGCCCGAGCTGGCCACCGCCGGCCGCGTCCGCAAGGACGCCGTCCTGCGCCACATGGCTGAGGCCCTGCGAGCCAACGCGGCCGCGATCATCACGGCCAACCGCGAGGACCGCAACCGCGGCCGCGAGGCCGGCACCTCGGCGGCCATGCTGGACCGGCTCAAGCTGGACGAGGCGCGCGTCGAGGCGCTGGCCCTCGCCCTGGAGACCCTGGCCGGCCTGCCGGACCCCGTGGGCACCGTGGTCCGCGGCGGTCCGCTGCCCAACGGCGTGCGGATGAGCCAGGTGCGGGTGCCCCTGGGCGTCGTGGGCGCCGTGTACGAGGCCCGTCCGAACGTCACGGTGGACATCGCCGGCATCGCCCTGAAGTCGGGCAACGGCGTGATCCTGCGCGGCGGCTCGGCCGCGGAGTCCACCAACGCGGTCCTGATCCAGGTGTTGCGGGAGGCGCTCGTGGATCAGGGCTTCGACCCCAACATCATCCAGGGCATCGACGATCTCGGACGTCCCGGCGTCGCCGCGCTGATGGCCGCTCGTGGCGCGGTGGACGTCCTCGTCCCGCGCGGCGGCCGTGAGCTGATCCAGCGCGTGGTCCGCGAGGCCCGGGTGCCCGTGATCGAGACGGGTGAGGGCAACGTGCATCTGTACGTGGACGCCGCCGCACCCAAGCAGATGGCGGTGGACATCGCACTCAACTCGAAGACCCACCGCACCTCCGTGTGCAATGCGGCCGAGACCCTGCTGCTCCACCGGGACGCGGAGGAGACGGGCCGCGAAGTGCTGCGCGCCCTCACCCGCGCCGGCGTGCTGCTGCACGTGGACGAGGCCGCGCGGGCCTGGCTGCCCACGCTGGCCGACCGCGGCGACCACGCCCGGGACGCCGTGGACGCCACGGAGGAGGACTGGGGCACCGAGTACCTGGACATGGAGATGGCCGTGCGCGTCGTGGACTCCCTCGACCAGGCGATGGAGCACATCGGCCGGTGGTCCACGGGCCACACCGAGGCCATCGTCACGAACGACCTGGCCGCGGCCGAGCGGTTCATCACCGAGGTGGACGCCGCGGCCGTCATCGTGAACGCGTCCACGCGCTTCACCGACGGCGGCGAGCTCGGCCTCGGTGCCGAAGTGGGCATCTCCACCCAGAAGATGCACGCACGCGGGCCCATGGGCCTGGAGGAGCTCACGACCACCAAGTGGATCCTGCGCGGCGACGGGCAGATCCGCCGCTGAGCCGGGCTACGATGGACACCAGGACCCCTTCGGCCCGGCCCCGGCCAGGCCGTCTGACCCGCTGCACTGAGGAGCATCCATGCTGAACACCTCCCTGATCCTGGCCGCCGCCGAGGGCCACCACGTCGTCAACGAGCTGCCGATGGACCCCATCTGGTACGGCGTGCTCGTCTTCGCGCTGCTGATGGCCGCCCTGGCCGCCACCATGTCCATGCGCTCCCGCGCGCTGCGCCTGCCCGAGCCCACCACCGCGGTCCAGCACCACGGCACCGGCCGCGGCTCGCACACCTCCGGTCACTGACGTCTCACCGGCCCGCCGCGTCGCCGCCTCCGCCGGGGGCGACGCGGCGGGCCGTCCGTTCGTCTCCTGAGCGCATGACCGTCGCCTCCCGCACCCCCGTCCCCGAGCCCACTGCCGGGGGCGTGCGCCGTCGTCGCCTCGGCATCATGGGCGGCACCTTCGACCCGATCCACCACGGGCACCTCGTGGCCGCCTCCGAGGTGGCCGCCGAGTTCGAGCTGGACGAGGTCGTCTTCGTCCCCACGGGTCAGCCGTGGCAGAAGTCGGACCGGCAGGTCTCCCCGGCCGAGGACCGCTACCTCATGACCGTGGTGGCCACCGCCTCCAACCCCCGGTTCACCGTCTCCCGCGTGGACATCGACCGTCCCGGCGTGACCTACACCGTGGACACGCTGCGGGACCTGCGCCGCCTGCACCCGGACGCCGAGCTGTTCTTCATCACCGGCGCGGACGCCATGGGCCAGATCCTCACGTGGAAGGACGTGGACGAGCTCTGGGACCTGGCGCACTTCGTCGGTGTCACCCGTCCCGGCCACGACCTCTCGGACATGGGTCTGGGCGATGACGTGTCCCTGATGGAGATCCCCGCCATGGCGATCTCCTCCACGGACTGCCGGGAGCGCGTCCGCCGGGGCCGGCCCGTCTGGTATCTCGTCCCGGACGGCGTCGTCCAATACATCGCCAAGCACCACCTCTACGTCTCGGAAGAGGAGACCTCGTGACCGTTCCCCAGACCACCCTGGACGCCCTCACCACCGCCGCAGCCGCCGCCGCGGACAAGCTCGGCACGCACATCGTCGCGTTCGACGTGGCCGAGCGGCTCGGCCTGACCGACGCCTTCCTGATCGCCTCCGGCGCCTCGGAGCGTCAGGTCAACGCGATCGTCGACGGCGTCGAGGAGGCGCTGCTGAAGGACGAGCAGCTCAAGCCGCTGCGTCGCGAGGGCCGGTCCGACGGCCACTGGGTGCTGCTCGACTACGGGCACTTCGTGGTGCACGTCCAGCATCGCGAGGACCGCGAGTTCTATGCGCTGGACCGCCTGTGGAAGGACACCCCGGCGATCGACCTCGGCCTGCCGGAGGAGAGCACCCGCCCGGACGCGGCCGCCCAGGACGACGGCGCCTCCGCCTCGCACGCCTCCTGAGCGCGTCCGCGAGATGCGCCTGATCCTGCTGCGTCACGGCGAGACCGACTGGAACGCCCTGGACCGGTACCAGGGGCACACGGACATCGAGCTGAACGCCGAGGGGGAGCGGCAGGCGCGCCGCGCCGCCGGCGGGCCCGTGGGCGATCTGCTCGAGGACGCGGAGGAGCTCGTGGCCGTGTGCTCCCCGCTGGCCCGGGCGCGGCGCACGGCCGAGATCGTCCTCCAGGCCCGGGTGGGCGCGGCGTCCGTGGCCGTCGACCCGGAGCTGATGGAGCTGGCCGGGGGAGAGTGGGAAGGCCTCGAGCTCAGTGCCATCGCGGAACGCTGGCCGGACGAGCACCGCCTCTGGCGGGCCGTGCCGGCGCTCGACGCCGGCCCCGTCGGCGGGGAGACCCTGCGCGGGGGCGGCGAGCGGGCCCTGCGCGCGCTGCGCGGCCACGTGCCCCCGCACTGGGGCGACACCCCGCGCGACGGGGGCGCCCAGACCCTGCTCGCCGTGGCCCACGGTGCGCTGATCCGCGCGGCCGCGGGGCTGCTCCTGCGTCACGAGGGCGAGGCCTTCGCGGCGATGGAGCGGATCGGCAACGCCCGCGCCGCCGTGCTGCAGGGCGCGTTCACTCCGGACACCGGGGCCGAGGGCTGGGGCGACTGGGCCCTCGAGGGCTACGGCATCTGAGGGCACCCCGGCCCGGACGCCGATTTGGCGCCCGCGCGGGGACCATGTACGCTGGTCGAGTTGCCAGCGAGGCAAACGGGCCGGAAACGGCGCGTGAACATCGCGGGTGACGCCCACATCTGGGGGTATGGCGCAGTTGGTAGCGCGTCTGCATGGCATGCAGAAGGTCAGGGGTTCGAATCCCCTTACCTCCACCAGTCAGAAGGCCCGGTCCATACGGACCGGGCCTTCGTCGTCGTCGGGCTCCTGCGCGGGCTCGGGACTCGACCGCCGCCCTGCGACATCACCGCAGTGCAGAACCGCGGTGATGTCGCTCCGCCGCGGTCGGTGCCGGGGACACCCCCGGGAACGCGGCGCGCTCCACCGCCGTGAGTGCGGGTTCCACCGCACGACCCTCCCGTGCGGAGGCGACGGCGGCCTCCAACACCGCCATCACGGCGAGGGCCTGGTCGGGGGTGGCCGCGTCGTCGTTCGAGCGGCCGAGGATCGCGTCGCGCACGCCCGCGTAGGACCGCTGCTGGGCTCCGATCGGCGCGGGGACGCGCTCGGTGTTCCCCTCCCCGTCGTGCAGGAGGATCGGGTCGGGGTCGACGCCCCAGCCCTCGGCGCCGGGGAACAGGCCCGCGCGCAGCTGCGCCTCCTGCTGATCCGGCAGTTCCTTCACCGCGGAGCCGCGCGTGCCGTGGACCGCGAAGCGCGGGCTGCCGCCGGCCACGAGCATCGACGCCTGCAGGACCACGCGCCGGCCCGGGTAGTGCAGCACGCAGTGCGCCCAGTCCTCCACCGGGGCGCCCCGGCGCAGGGCCGCGAGGTCGGCGTCCACGAGATCGGGGACGCCGAAGAGCAGGAGCGCCTGGTCGACCAGGTGCGGGCCGAGGTCGAACCAGATGCCGCCCCCGGGCACCGCGGCTTCCCGCCAGCGGTTCCGGACGGTCGGGCGGAAGCGGTCGATCCGGGACTCGAGGTGGACGACGTCCCCGAGCAGGCCGGAGCGGACCAGCTCGGCGATGCCCAGGAAGTCGCTGTCGAAGCGACGGTTCTGGAACACCCGCAGCACCCGCCCCGTCGCGGCCGCGAGGTCGCGCAGCTCCCGCGCCTCCGCGAGACTCAGCGTGAAGGGCTTGTCCACCACCACGTGCCTGCCCGCCCTCAGGGCGGCGCGCGCCAGCGGGGCGTGCTGGTCGTTCGGGGCGGCGATCACCACGAGGTCCACGTCATGGCGCGCCAGGAGCGCGTCCATGTCGGGCACCACGACGACGTCCGGCAGGTCCGCGTGCACCGCCTCCGGGCGGCTCGAGACGACATGGGTGAGCGCGACTCCCGCCGTGGCGCGGAGGAGCGGGACGTGGAACGTCGTCCCGGCGAAGCCGTAGCCGATGAGCGCGGTGCGGATCGGTGCGTCGGTGGGGGACATGCGGGACCTCCTGGGCTGGCGGCGGGCACGGGTGCGTCTCCTGCACGCTAGGCCGTGGGGCCGCGGCGGTCCATCGACGCCGCCCAGCCAGTTTGCGCGGTTGCCACGGGCTGGGTATCCTATCCAGGTGCTCCAGCCGGTCCGCCGGGAACGGAGTCACCACCCACCTGGGGGTATGGCGCAGTTGGTAGCGCGTCTGCATGGCATGCAGAAGGTCAGGGGTTCGAATCCCCTTACCTCCACCAGTCAGAAGGCCCGGTCCATGCGGACCGGGCCTTCGTCGTCGTACCGGCCCCGTCGTGACCACTCTGTGCTCCGCGCCCCCGCACAGCACCCCCGCCGGTCACGGCCGGGTTGCGGTCCCGCGTCGATCACGCATCGACGTCGCACAGCCCTTTCACGGCAGGCTCTGGGCGGACAGACTCGAGGCGACCCCGCCCATCGAGCCCGGAACACCGGTGCTGCAGAGGCGGGGGCCGCCGGCCCTGTTCGGCCGACTCAGTGAGGAGCTGCCATGTCCGTTATCCGTACCCGTCGTCCCTCTCTCCGTCACCTGCCCGCCGCCCTCGCCGCCGCCGGCCTCATGACCACCGTCGCGCTCGCCGGCCCCGCCGCCGCCTGGGACGACGCCCATGGCCCCCAGGCCGGCTACTTCCAGGCCGTCGACCACGAGAACGTCACCGCGGCCTTCTTCCAGACCTACGACGGCTACGATCCGGGGGACCTCACGCTCATGATCACGCCGGTGGCCGAGGACGGCACCCGCCTGGAGGGCGGCCAGGAGGTCGAGTTCACCGCCCTGGACGTCATCGACGGCGGCGCGGTGGACGTCCTGGAGACCCGCCGCGCGCTCGGCGCGGCCGGGGAAGGCCTCGTGCGGTACGACGTCGTGGCCGACGGGCGGATGCTGAACATGGGCATCACCCTCCAGGCGGACGCCGACCTCGCCGACGATCAGGGGGCGGCCGTGCACTCCGTCGACGGCCCGCAGACGGGCCACCTCGGGGACCGGCCCCTGGTCTGGGACTCGGCCATGCAGCTGGCACCCGGGGTGGTGGGCGCCGAGATCGTCCACCTGGTCGCGGCGCCGACGATGGAGGGCACCTACGCGGAGGTCGTGACCGAGCCGGCCCACGGTGAGGTCTTCGCGTTCCGTGACTCGGAGCACTCCGAGCTCCGTGCCTGGTACATCCCGGAGGAGGGGTTCGTCGGCACGGACACCTTCACCGTCGACTTCCACAGCGACCACGTCGCCCACGTCCAGACCGTCACCGTGCATGTCGGCGAGGAGATCCCCGCCGCGTACGACGGCTTCCTCGATGCCGAGGACGGCGTCCTCAATGGGAAGCCGCTCGACCTGACCGACCCGGACACCGCTGCGGCGCTCGCCGCGTTCCGGGGCGACGAGGCCGCCCCGGCTCCGGAGGATGAGGAGGAGCAGACCGCTCCGGTCGAGGGCGACGCCGACGAGCAGCACACGACCCCGGACACGGTTGAGACGGGGCAGTCCACCGGCTGGTGGCTGGCCGGCCTCGGCGCCGCCGTCGCGGGGGTGCTGGTCGCGGCCCGCCGTCGTCTGGGCCTGACCGACTGACAGCCCGCCGCGCACAGATCCTTCGACGCGCCGCCCCTCTCGCACAGAGGGGCGGCGCGTCCGTGCCGGCCTGACACGTGGCCGGCAGTCCGCGGGTCAGTCGCCGAGGCCCGCCAGCAGCAGGTCCAGTCCCTCCTCGAAGGGTGCGTCCGCGTAGGGGTTCCGCGCCCCCGTCGCGCGCGTGCTCCCGCCCGCCCGGAAGGCCTCGGCGGCCGCGCCAAGCGCGGGCAGCCGCTCCTTCGCCCCCGCCACCTCGAAGATGTCGGCCGGAGCGTCGACGTCGTACGCGGAACCGTAGATGAACGACTCGAGCGCGATCACCCGGGCCAGCACCTGCTCCGGCGCCAGGCCGGTCCGGGCCAGCACCGCGCACACCGTCTCGTAGACCCGCTGCGTCGACGGGGCTCCCTCGATCGGCATGGTGGCGATGAGCGGGATCAGCGGCGGATGGGCCGCGAAGACGTCCCGGTAGGAGCGTGCCCACGCCCGCAGGGCGGCGACGACGGGCGCCTCGCCCCGGATCGCGGCCTCCAGCTCGACGAGCGAGACCTCGCCCATCACGGCGTCCTGCAGCAGGACGAGCAGCTCATGCTTGCCGCTGATGTGGTTGTAGAGCGCGCTCGGCGCCACGCCCAGGCGACGGCCGACCGCCGCCATGGTGAGCCCTTCGTATCCCTCGGTGCGGGCGACCGCGAGCGCCGCGTCCGCGATCGCTGCGCGGCTCAGAGCGGGGGAGAGAGGTCGTCCGCGGCGGCGACGCGTCCGGGGCGGTTCAGGGGTCTCGTCCATCCGGCCATTCTGACCCGTCGGACGGGCGGAAGGTGTCATGTCGGCCACGGACCGGCCTTCCCTTCCCGGCGCGCGGCCCGTACAGTGAGCGCCGACACTCTAAATGAACGGCATTCACCTGGGCTCTGCCCGATGCCCCCGTCCCCGCCAGAGGAGCACCCCCATGACCACCGCCCCCGCCACCGTCGGCCGCGAGCGCCGGACGAGCGACGTCGTCGTGATCGGCGCCGGCCCGGCCGGCCTCATGGCCGCCCGCACCGCGAAGGCCCAGGGCCTGACCGTCACCGTCCTGGAGGCGCGCCGGCGCGTCGGCGGCCGCACCTGGAACGGCCTGGTCGAGGGCGCCGACGGCAAGGACCACTTCATCGAGATCGGCGGCCAGTGGATCTCCCCGGACCAGACCCGCCTCATCTCCCTGGTGGAGGAGCTCGGCCTGCCGACGTTCTCCCGCTTCCGCGACGGTCGCAACGTCTACGTGGACCCGCGCGGAGAACGCCACGTCTACGACGGCCTCGACTTCCCGGTGGCCGAGAAGACGGACCGGGAGATGGATCGCCTGATCGCCAAGATCGACGAACTGACCGCCGAGATCGACGCCGCCGCCCCGTGGGAGCACCCGCGGGCCGCGGAGCTGGACAAGATCTCCTTCCGCCACTGGCTGGAGCAGCAGTCCGACGACCCGGAGGCCATCGACAACGTCTCCATCTACATCGCCTCCGGCATGCTGACCAAGCCCTCCCATACCTTCTCCCTGCTCCAGGCGCTGCTCATGGCCGCCTCGGCCGGGTCGTTCCGCAACCTGGTGGACGAGGACTTCATCCTGGACCAGCGCGTCGAGGGCGGCATGCAGTGCGTGTCCCTGGCCATGGCCGCCGAGCTGGGCGACGACGTCGTCCTCGGCCAGCCGGTGCGCACCCTGCGCTGGGCCGAGCCGGACCCGTCCACCGCGGACGAGAAGAACGGTGTGGCTGCGGACGTGCGCAACGGCGTGGCGCACGACGGCGCCGCCGGCGACGTCGTGGCGCTCACCGACGACTACGAGGTGCACGCCCGCTACGCGGTCCTGGCCATCCCGCCGAACCTCTACAGCCGCATCTCCTTCGAGCCGCCGATGCCGCGCGAGCAGCAGATCGCGCACCAGCACATCTCCATGGGCCTGGTCATCAAGGTGCACGCCGTGTACGAGACCCCGTTCTGGCGCGAGGAGGGCCTGTCCGGCACGTGCTTCGGCGGGGGCCGTCTCGTCCAGGAGATCTACGACAACACCAACCGCGGCGAGAACCTGGCCGGTGGCGCCCCGGGCGAGGAGGACCCGCACGGCACCCTCGTCGGCTTCGTGTCCGACGTGTACGCGGAGCAGATGTGGGCCCTGCCGGAGGAGGAGCGCAAGGCCGCGATCCTCGGCGCCATGGCCGAGTACCTCGGCCCCCGGACCCTCGAGCCGATCGCGTTCTTCCTCTCGGACATGGCCGCCGAGGAGTGGACCCGAGGCGCCTACGCCACCAGCTACGACCTCGGCGGGCTCTCCCGCTGGGGCCACCTCCAGAACCGCCCGACCGGCCCCATCCACTACGCGTGCTCGGACATCGCCGCCGAGGGCTACCAGCACGTGGACGGCGCGATCCGTATGGGCGAGGCCGCCGCCCTGGCCATCGCCGAGCGGGAAGCCACCGACGCGGGGCAGCCCACCGGCTGACCGGCCCGACGGACAAGGACATCCTCATGAGCGCATCCACCCCACGACGCCGCGTCGTCGACGATGAGGGACACGAGCACGTGTACCCGACCACCTCCGCCATCGAGCAGGTCAACCTGCTCAACCCGGGCGCGGTGAGCAACAAGGGGCTCCAGGCCGGCAAGGTCGGCCTGCTCGGGGCCGTGGTGATCGGCGTCTCCGTCGTCGCCCCCGCCTACACGTTGACCTCGGGCCTCGGGCCGACCATCAGCACCGTCGGCACCCACGTGCCCGCGATCCTGCTGCTCGGCTTCATCCCGATGCTCCTGGTGGCTCTCGGCTACCGGGCGCTGAACACGCGGGTGCCGGACTCCGGCACGTCGTTCACCTGGGCCACGCACGCCTTCGGGCCGTATGTCGGGTGGATGGGCGGCTGGGGTCTCATCGCCGCCTCCGTGATCGTGCTGTCCAACCTGGCGGCCGTCGCCGTCGACTTCACGTTCCTGCTGCTCGCCCAGATCACCGGGAGCCAGGCCATCGCGGATATGGCCGGCAACCTGTGGGTCAACATCCCCCTGACCCTGGTGTACCTGGCCCTGGCCGGATGGATCTCGCACCGCGGCATGGAGACCACCAAGCACCTGCAGTACATCCTGGTGGCCTTCCAGATCCTGGCCCTCGGCGCGTTCGCGGTCGCCGCCCTGACGCAGTCCTCCCGTGGCGCGGGCTTCGACCCCACCCCGGTGCAGCTGGACTGGTTCAACCCGTTCACCGCCGGCGACTTCAGTGTGGTCGCGGCCGGCGTCTCCCTGTCCATCTTCCTGTTCTGGGGCTGGGACGTGACCCTCACGATGAACGAGGAGACCAAGGACCCCGAGCGCACCCCCGGCCGGGCCGCCGCCGTCACCGTGTTCGTCATCATCGCCGTCTACATCCTGTCCGCCCTGGCCGTGATCTCCTGGGCGGGCATCGGCTCCGAGGGCCTGGGCGCGGGCAATCCGGACAACCAGGAGTCGATCTTCGCGGTCCTCGCCGGCCCGATCCTGGGCCCCTTCGCCGTGATCATGTCCAGCGCGATCCTCGTCAGCTCCCTGGCCTCCCTGCAGTCCACCATGGTCTCCCCGGCCCGCACCCTGCTGGCGATGGGCTTCTACCGGGCCGTGCCCGCGCGCTTCGCCGAGCTGAGCCCCCGGTTCAACAGCCCGGCCTTCGCGACCTGGGTGTGCGCGGGCTTCGCCGGCCTCTTCTACGTCGTCACGCGGCTGCTCTCCGAGAACGCCCTGTGGGACACCATCACCGCCCTGGGCCTGATGATCTGCTTCTACTACGGCATCACCGCCCTGGCCTGCGTCTGGTACTTCCGCCGCGAGTGGTTCGCCTCGGTGGGCAACGCCCTCACCACCTTCCTGTTCCCGCTGATCGGCGGCCTCGTGCTGCTGGTGATGTTCTGCGTGACCGCGCTGGACTCCACCGACCCCGACTACGGCTCCGGCTCGTCCGTGTTCGGCGTGGGCACGGTGTTCATCCTGGGCATGGGCGTGCTGGCCATCGGCGTGGTACTGATGATGTGGACGCGGCTGCGCCACCCGGCCTACTTCCGTGGCGAGACCCTGCCGCAGACGGACTCGACCCGACCCATCCCGATCATCCGTCCGGACGACGACGGCACTGCCGTGGTCCGGGACCCCAACGAGAGGACCCACTCATGAGCACCCCGACCGGCTATCGCGTCCAGGACCCCAGCACCGACCAGGTCGTGGAGACCTTCCCCGCTCTCGCCGACGGTGAGGTCGACCAGGTGCTGGCCGCCGCCGAGACCGCCCAGCGTGCGTGGGCCGCCCGCCCCATCGAGGAGCGCGCCACCATCGTGCAGAAGGTCGCGGACCTCTTCGAGGAGCGCAAGGACGAGCTCGCGCAGATCATCGCCACCGAGATGGGCAAGCGCGTGACCGAGGGCGTCGAGGAGGCGGAGTTCAGCTCGGCCATCTTCGGCTACTTCGCGGACAAGGGCCCCACTCTCGCCGCGGACCGCCCCATCGAGACCTTCGAGGGCGGCCGCGCCATGATCCGCCACCTGCCCCTGGGTGTGCTGCTGGGCGTCATGCCGTGGAACTTCCCGTACTACCAGATCGCCCGTTTCGCCGCGCCGAACCTGATGCTCGGCAACGCGATCGTGCTCAAGCACGCCGAGATCTGCCCGCGCTCGGCCCTGGCCGTGCAGCAGATCATGGACGACGCCGGCGTGCCGGCCGGCGTGTACACCAACGTGTTCGCCACGCACGACCAGATCGCCGAGTTCATCGCCGACCCGCGCGTGGCCGGCGTCTCCCTGACCGGCTCCGAGCGGGCCGGCTCCGTGATCGGCGCGCTCGCGGGCCAGCACCTCAAGAAGGCCGTCCTCGAGCTCGGCGGCTCGGACCCGTACATCGTGCTCGACGCCGAGGATCCGGCCGAGGCCGCCCGCACCGCGTGGGCGACCCGCATGTACAACATGGGCCAGGCCTGCAACTCCAACAAGCGCATGATCGTCTCGGCGGACATCCACGACGCCTTCGTGGCCGAGCTGGTGTCCCTGGCCGAGGCCATGAAGCCCGGGGAGGCCGCCGACGAGGACCCGACGGTCTTCACCCCGCTGTCCTCGCGCGGTGCCGCCGAGGGCCTGGCCGAGCAGGTGGAGCGGGCCCGTCAGCAGGGCGCGACCGTCCACGTCGGCGGGACCGTCACGGACGAGGCGGGCGCCCGCTTCGCCCCGGCCGTGATCACGGGCGTCACCTCCGAGATGGACGCCTACCGCGAGGAGCTCTTCGGCCCCGTCGCCGTCGTCTACAAGGTGGAGTCCGCGGACGAGGCTCTCGCCCTCGCCAACGACTCCCAGTACGGCCTGGGCGGCGCCGTGTTCTCCCAGGACGAGGCCCAGGCCGAGCGGGTCGCCCGGCAGCTCGAGGTCGGCATGGCCAACGTCAACACACCGGCGGGCGAGGGGGCGGAGATCCCGTTCGGCGGCGTCAAGCGCTCCGGCTTCGGCCGCGAGCTCGGCCCGCTCGGCATGGACGAGTTCGTCAACAAGCAGATGTACTTCGTCCAGGACTGACACCCCACGACGACGGGCCCGCCTCCGGTGACCGGAGGCGGGCCCGTCCGCGTCCCACCGGCGTGGCGGGCGTCATGGGTCAGTGACGCGCCTGCCGCACAGCGGGTTCTAGGCTGGCGCGCCCTTGTCCCCTCATCCGGGGCGTGGCCATCATGGATCGGATCCCCGTCGAGAACTGCAGAATCGAGATGTCTGATGTACCCCACCCCGATGACCTTCGACGTGGCGCGCGCCGGTCGCGCTCTCGCCCAGGTCGGTGTCCGCACCCTGGCCACCGCGGCCGGCCTCGAGAAGGAGCAGCTGCGCCGCTTCGAGAAGGGGCTGGCCGACCTGCGGGTGGACGAGCGTCTGCGTCTGGAGAAGGCCCTGCTGAAGTACGGCGTCGGGCTGGTCCCGGAGGACGAGTTCGGCGGCACGGGGGTCCGCCGGATCTTCTCCGCCGAGAAGTCCCGGCGCATCAAGGCCATGGAGAACGAAGGCGGCCCGGCATACGAGGACGACATCTGAGTCCTGTGCCGACAGGCGGCCGGCCCCGCATCCCGGGCAGGGATGCGGGGCCGTCGTCGTCGGTCCGCCGGGGGCGGCGTCTCAGGCGGACTGCAGCGCCTTCGTGACCTCGCTCAGGCCCTCCTTGAGGAGGTCCTCACCGATGGTCAGCGGCGGCAGGAAGCGGACGACGTTGCCGTAGGTGCCGCACGTGAGCAGGATGACGCCGGTGGCGCGCACGGCCGCGGCCACGGTGGCGGTCAGCGTCGCGTCCGGCTCGCCGGTGGCGGGGTCCACGAACTCGATCGCCATCATCGCGCCGCGACCGCGGACCTCGGCGATGCGGTCGTCGGTGTTCTGCTCGAAGTGCTCGCGGATGACCTGCTCGATCCGGCGGGCCTTCTCGAGGAGGCCGTCCTCCTCGACGGCCTCGAACACGGCGAGCGCCGCCGCCGTGGCGACGGGGTTGCCGCCGTAGGTGCCCCCGAGGCCGCCCGGGTGCACGGAGTCCATCACCTCGGCGCGGCCGGTGACGCCGGAGAGAGGCATGCCGCCGGCGATGCCCTTGGCGGTCGCCATCAGGTCCGGCTCGATGCCCTCGGTCTCGGAGGCGAACCAGGCGCCGGTGCGGGCGATGCCGGACTGGACCTCGTCCGCGATGAACAGGACGTCGTTGGCCTTGCACCACTCGACCACGGCCGGCAGGAAGCCCTCGGCCGGGACGATGAAGCCGCCCTCGCCCTGGATCGGCTCCATGATCACGGCGGCCAGGTTGTCGGCACCGATCTGCTTCTCCAGCGCGGAGATGGCGCGCTGCGCGGCCTCGGCGCCGGACAGGCCGTCCCGCAGCGGGTAGGAGCCGGGCACGCGGTAGATCTCGGGGGCGAACGGTCCGAAGCCGTGCTTGTAGGGCATGGACTTGGCGGTCAGCGCCATCGTCAGGGTGGTGCGGCCGTGATAGGCGTGGTCGAACGCGGCCACGGCCTGCTTGCCGGTGAAGGCGCGGGCCACCTTGACGGCGTTCTCCACGGCCTCGGCGCCGGAGTTGAACAGGGCGGTGCGGGTCTCGCCGGGGATCGGGCTGGTGCGGTCCAGCTGCTCGGCCACGGCCACGTAGCCCTCGTAGGGCGTGATCATGAACGAGGTGTGGGTGAACTGCGCGACCTGCTCCTGGACGGCGGCCACGACGCGCGGGTGGGAGGCGCCCACGGAGGTGACGGCGATGCCGGAGGCCAGGTCGATCAGGCGGTTGCCGTCCACGTCCTCGAGGATGCCGCCCGCGGCGCGGGCCGCGTACACCGGCATGGTGGTGGCCACGCCGGCCGGGACGGCGCGCTGCTGGCGCTCGGCGAGCTCACGGGAGCGGGGGCCGGGCAGCTCGGTGGCCAGGTGGCGGGTCTGCTCGAGGTCGGGGGTGGCGGTCATGGAGATGCCTCCTGGGGACGGCTCACGGGGAGCGGGGACGACGGGTGGGCACGACGACGACGCGTCGGGCCGCGTCCTCCCATGGTGGGGCGTCGAGTCCATGCCGTCCAGTGATGATCTGGCATGGAGGCTATGCTCATCCGGCATGGAGGAGAAACTGCTCAGGGCCTTCGTCACGGTGGCCGAGGTCGGCACGGTCTCGGGGGCCGCGATCCGCCTGGATCTCGTGCAGTCCGCGCTCAGTCGGCAGCTGCAGCGGCTTCAGCGTGAGCTGCGCCTCCCCCTGTTCGCCCGGGTCGCCGGCCGGCTCGAGCTGACGACGGCCGGCGAGGCGTTCCTCCCGGTGGCGCGCGAGGTCCTCGTCGCCCATCGACGGGCGGAGCAGGCGGCCCGCGCGCTCGCCTCCGGTCGGCTCACGGACGTGGCCGTGGCCGCGCCCGGCACCACCCTCATCGACGTCGTGCTGCCGTTTGTGGCCACCTTCGGCGAGGAGGACCCGCGCCCGCGCGTCGCGGAGACCCAGCTGGACGACTCGCTGCTCGACGCCGTCGCGCGGCACGACCTGGTGGTGATGCCGACGGTGCCGCCGCCCTCCGTCGCGTCGCTGCCGCTGATGGACCTGCCCGTCTGGGCGTACGTCGCCCCGGGCCACCCCTGGGCGGGCCGGACGCGGGTGTCCCTCGACGACCTCGTCGCCCAGCCCGTCGTCGCGCCCGCGCGCACCTTCATGGCGCGACGCGTCCTCGACGGCGCCGTGGCCGTGGCGGGCCTCACGCCGCCGGCCCTCGTCGAGGCGAACTCCGGGCGGGTGGCCCAGGCCCTGGTCGCGACGGGGGCGGGCGTCGCCGTCGTCACCGAGGACCCGGCCTTCGGGTTGATGCCGGTGCGGGTCATCGCGCAGGGGCGGACGCTCACGGTGCGACTGCATGCGGCATGGCGGGAGGACCACTTCGCCGCCGAGACGCTGGAGGCGATCGCCCGTCGGCTGCAGGCCTTCGTCTGGGACCGCTATGCCGAGCCCGGGGATGTGGCGTCTCACAGGAAGAGTGCGTGAATTCGGCGGCTGTGGCCAGGCAGCGCTCAACAGATGCACATGTGGCAGATAGGGTCGAGGTGTCCGTGACCCACATCACCTGCACCCACTCCAGGTGACCCACGCCCGCACCGCCGAACCGGAGGACCCCATGTCCCTGCAGTTCCCCGCCCGCCTGTCCGCCGCCGCCCTCGGTGCCGCCGTCCTCGTCGGCGTCGCCGCCGCCCCGGCCCACGCCGCCACCTGGACGCCCGAGCACGGCACCCCGTCCGGCACGTTCGTCAGCTCGGACGACAACCTGATGGAGTTCGTCCTCTACGACAACTTCGCGACCGAGGACATCCGCGCCGTCGTCGTCACCGCGTCCGGGGAGGAGACCGAGATCCAGGTCGACTTCATCACCGAGGACGACATGGGCGCCGTGTTCATGCACGACATCGAGCAGGCCCTCGGCGGCGACCTGGCGCAGCCCTACGAGGTGCACGTCTACGGCGCCGGCCAGCTCGCCTTCGGCGCGGCCTTCGCCGCCGACGGCACCATGACCCCGGTCGAGGCCGAGGAGTTCATCCCGTTCGAGGACTGGGCCGAGGTCGCCACGTGGCGCGTCTACACGGACCAGAACGCGACCGTCGTCGAGTCCCTCGTGACCGAGGACGGCGGCGTGCCGAGCCCGATCGACGCCGAGCTCACCGTGGCGCCGAAGCACGGCACGGTCGAGATCGGCGGGACCTCCTTCGGCTACACCCCGGAGAAGGACTTCCTCGGGACCGACACCTTCACCGTGGTGATGACCGCGAACGGCGTCACCCGCACGGTCGAGTTCACCGTGGAGGTGCTCGACCTGCCGGGCGACTCCACGCCCACCCCGATCGACCCGGCGCCCGCCCCCGATCCGCAGCCCGAGCCCGAGCCGGCGCCGGAACCCGAGCCCGCCCCGGAGGAGCCGGTCGATCCCGCCCCCGCCCCCGAGGAGCCCGCCCCGGAGGAGCCGGTCGATCCGGCCCCCGCCCCCGAGGAGCCCACCCCGGCCCCCGAGGAGCCCACCCCGGCACCTGAGGAGCCCGCCGAGCCGGCCGAGCCGGTGGTCGACGAGGACGAGCCCGCCGCCCCGGCCCCCGAGCAGCCGGACGAGGACGGCCACACCGTCCCGGACACGGTCGAGACCGGCAACGGCTCCGCGTGGGGCCTGGCCGCCATCGGCGCCCTGGCCGCCGGCGTTCTGGTGCGCCTGCGCCGTACCTTCGGCCTGGCCTGAGCCCGCGCCGAGGCGGCCGGGGCGCACCTGCGTCCCGGCCGTCCCGAACGGACGACGCGCCGGGCTGAGGCCGGAGCGCGTGAGACCATGCCGTCGTCGGACGCGGCCCCGGGCGGGCCGGGCCGATGCACACGAGGGGAGAACCTGGATGAACACCACCGTCCGACGCGCCCTGTGGGTGGTCCTGGTGCTGCTGTGCCTGGGACTCGTGTTCCTCGCGGTGCGCGGGGTGCTGGCGGTCGGCGCCGTGCCGATCAGCGCTGCCCCCACCCTCGGCGCCACGGCGTCCGCGATCCCGTCGTCGTCGTCCTCTGCACGCTTCACGCCCAGCCCCGCACCGACGGCCACACCGACCCCGACGCCGAGCCCGTCCTCGGCGGCACCCACGCGGGAGGCGGCGGTTCCCGTCGAGACCCAGGAGCCCGCCGGCACACCCACGCCGTCCGAGGAGCCGACCCCCACCGAGGAGCCGACCCCCACCGAGGAGCCGACCCCCACCGAGGAGCCGGCCCCCGCCGCGGCCGCCCACCTCTCCGGCCCCGCCGCCCCGTGGGACGAGATCACGGCGACGCCCGTGCACGTGGACGTCCACCAGGACGGCGAGCAGATCGTCGGAGCGGGGATCGACCTGACGCAGTTGGACGAGGGCGGCGACCTGGACCCGGAGCCGCAGACGGTCGGCTGGTACGGTCCGCCGCAGTGGGGCACCACGCCGGGGGAGCGCTCCCCGTACGCGGGGGTCCTGGCCGGGCACGTCGTCTACTACGGCGTGCGGGACGTGTTCTGGAACCTGGGCGACGTGCGGGCGGGCGCCGTCGTCGTGGTGACGTACGACGACGGCACGCAGGCCGCCTTCGAGGCGGATGCGGACGCGGTCTCGGTGGAGAAGGAGGCGCTCACCCAGGATCCGGTGCACCGCTGGGCGTGGGAGCCGGGGGGCGACGATGCGAAGGTCACGCTGATCACGTGCGACCTCGTGCCGGGCACGGGGATGGCCGGGAACGCCTTCAACAACTGGGTGGTGCAGGCCACCCGCGTCGCCTGAGGCCGCGGCGACCCCGGGGCCGGGTGGTCGGAGGGGTACCCTGGGGAGGCCGGGGCGGCCGACCGCGTCGGACCGCCCTTGACCCCGTGACCGGGTGACGACCGCCGAGAGGACCTGCGCCCATGAGCCGAGCCGACATCGCCCCCGCCCGCGTGCGCCCCCGCCGCTGGAGCGTGGCCGTCGGAGGGGCGCTCCTGAGCGTCACCCTGGCCACCGGCGGCTGCAGCGTCGCCGAGGAGCCCGGACAGACCGGTGGCACGGAGGCGGGGAACACCTACCTGGAGGGCGTGCTGGCCAGCCCCAGCCAGACGTCCGCCGACCCGCTCGCCGCGGACATCCAGTTCGCGGGTCTGCTGCTGCGCAATCACCGCGACGCGATCCAGCAGTCCGACGAGGTGCTGGGCAAGGACGGCGTGGACCGGGAGATCCGGGCCACCGCCGAACGGATGAAGTCCGAGCACGAGGAGCGGGCGGGCCGGCTCGAGTCGATGCTCGAGGGCTGGGGCGTCCCCTCGGATGACGTGCGCGGTGCGGGTGCCGAGTCGACTCCGTCTGCGCAGCCCGAGTCCACGGAGGACGCGGAGCCGACCCAGATCGTGGGCGACGAGCTGCGCGCCGGGCTCCTGTCCGACCGGGAGAAGAACGTGCTGGCCGCCGCCGAGCCGGAGGAGGCGGGACGGATCTACCTGCTCCAGATGCACCGCCTCTATCAGGGCGCGCTGACGATCTCCGCCACGGAGGCGGAGGACGGCTCGGACGACGCGGCCAAGGAGCTGGCCTCCAGCGTGGTCGAGGGCCACCGCAAGGAGCTGGAGAGCTTGGCCGAGACGCTCGCGGAGATGGGCGTGATCGGGTCGAGCGGGGCGCGCACGGCGGACCCGTCCGGGTTCACCGGCCCCATCAAGATCGAGGGCACCGGCGCGAACGGCGGCTCCGTCCCCTCGGACTTCGTCCCGGAGCCGGTGCAGCGGGTGCACAGCTTCCGCGCCACCCAGAAGCCGGTGCTGCCGTCGTCGAGCTCGCCCAGTTCCTCCAGCGCGTCGGGCTCCTCCAGCGCGTCGGGCCGGGACGCCGAGGACCAGCGGGGGCGGGACGCCGCATCGGCGAGCCCGTCGCCCAGCCCGGCCGACACGGCGCAGGCCACCCCGCGCCCCTCTTCCGGGGCAAGCCCCTCGCCCAGCGCATCCCGCTGACGCGCCGGCCGTCCCGATCCGCATCGGGCGTCGCCGTGACCGAGTCGATAGCGCTTCGTCACCGGACAGTGACCCGTATCACGTCCGTGCGGCGTAGATTCGTGCCGACGCAGCGAGTGCGGCATCCGGTCGACCTCGGGCGTCCGAGCCGGAGAACCCCTCGGCCCGTCGCAGCACCGCACCCCTGGAGGAGCACGATGCGCACCGCCCGACCGACCCGCCTTGCCGCCGCCCTGGGGGCCGGCGTCCTTCTCACCGGCGTGGGGGCGACCCCTGCCCTCGCCGCACCCGCCCACCCCGCTGGATGGACCGCCGAGCACGGCCTGCCCGGCGGATCCTTCCTCGTGGCCAGCGCGGAGGGTGAGGCCGGTGCCTCCTTCGGCACCGAGTTCGAGGTGGACGAGTCCGACGTCCGCCTGACGGTGGCTCCGGTGCTGGAGGGGGATGCCCGCGGCGCCGAGACCGAGGTCCCATTCACGTACGACGACGAGTTGGAGCGCGGTGACTTCGACGTCGCCGCGGCCCGGCGGAGCCTGGGCGAGTCGGGGACCGGTCCCGTCGTCTACACCCTCTCTGTCCTGGGCGGCGAGGTGGCCGCCCTCACCTACGGTCCGGACGCCGACCTCACCGACGCTGACCCGGGCGAGCCGCTGCGCGCCGACCAGCGTCATGAGCTCGGCTTCCACATGCCCCCCACCGTCTGGGACACCACCCTGCTCGCGGCGCCGGGGGAGCGAGACGTGTTCATCTCCTCGTACACGGGCGATGAGGCGGCGCCGCTGACGCTCGTCGCGGGCCCGGCCGAGGGCCGGGTCGTCGAGGTGACGGAGGAGGAGACCGGCGGGCCGCGCGGCTACGTCTACCAGGCGCCCGAGGGCTTCACCGGATCCGACACCGTCACCCTGCGGGCCACGAGGGACGGCGTCACGACGACGCGCACGGTGACCGTGCGGTTCGGCGACCCCCGCGTGGACCTCTACGACTGGGAGAACGGGCGGATCCCGGGGTTCGTGAACTTCCCCGTGGCCGGCCTGTTCGACGACGCTTCGGCTCCGGGCCAGCCGACCGATCCCGACACCCCCACCACGCCGGCAGAGCCCGAGACCCCCGCGGCGCCGGCCGAGGGCGAGCACACGGTGCCGGACGCGGTCGAGACCGGGCGCGGTCCGGCGGCGTGGCCCGTCGCCGTCGCGGTGCTGGCCGCGGGCGTCCTGGCCGTGGTGCGCCGGCACCGCGTCGCGGCCTGACCGCTCCGGTCAGCGGGGGGCGAGCAGCGCGCTCTTCTCCGGGTGCTCGTCGAACCACTGGGCGACGTACCAGCACATCGGCACGATGCGGCGGCCCCCTGCAGGGCCGCCGTTCGTCTCGATGTCCTCGACTGCGCCGGCGGTCAGCGTGGCGGCGTGGCCCTGGCCGCGGTGCACGGGGATGGTGAACGCCCGGTTCAGGGAGACGGCCGCGCCGTTGTCCCGGAAGTCGAGGACGGCGAGCAGGGTGCCGCCGTCGTGGAGCTCGTACCGGGACTCGGCGTCATTGCGGGTGACCGTGGGGGAGGTGCTCATGCCGGGGCAACCCCCGGTGGTGACGGGGTATTCCGACGCCGGACGGTGGCGGGCTTCTACATGTAGTGGTCCGCGGGGGTCGGACACGCCGCCCGCGGACGTGGCGAACTCGACTTTCCGGCTGTGGGAACCCGGCCCCGAGATCTCCACCGGCTGTGGACAGTCGACCTCGGTCCCGGCGTGTCCCGCATGTCCGCGCGGATCGTCTCGCACAGCAGGGTGTGGACAGGATGGGCAGAGGGTGGGGATACGTAACTACAGTGGTGTGACTACTACATGTAGGGATGGTTCCCGGCCGAGATCACTAGATGTAGTATCGACGCAGATGTTCGGCACGCCCCGCGATTCACTCTCGTGGGAGCCGCGCCGACACCCGCAGACCACCAGAGACCACGAAGGAACAGGGATCGCCATGACCGTCACCGTGTACACCAAGCCGGCCTGCGTGCAGTGCAACGCCACCTACCGTGCACTGGACAAGAAGGGCATCGCCTACGAGGTCGTGGACATGTCCCAGGACCCCGCCGCCCTCGAGCGCGTCCGTGCCCTCGGCTTCATGCAGGCCCCCGTCGTCGTCACCGAGACCGACTCCTGGTCCGGCTTCCGCCCGGACAAGATCGCCGAGCTCGCCGAGTCCGTTGCGGCATCGGTGGCCTGACCGGGGTCGACATGACAGTCGCCGCGGACCCGAGCCACATCCGCTCGGCCGAGGCGCAGGGGCTCGTCCCCACCGACGCGGGACTGATCTACTTCTCCTCCGCCTCCAACTACACGCACCGCTTCGTCGAGAAGCTCGAGTTGCCCGAGGACCGGGTGGCTCGACTGCCGTTGATCACCCGGGAGCCCACCCTCGGGGCCACCGCCCCGTACGTCCTGATGACCCCCACCTATGGCGGGGGCAGCGGGCCGGGCGCGGTCCCGAAGCAGGTGATCAAGTTCCTCAACGTCCCGGAGAACCGTCACTGGATTCGGGGCGTGATCGCGTCCGGGAACACCAACTTCCATGAGGGCTACTGCCTGGCCGGCTACATCATCTCCCGCAAGTGCCAGGTCCCCCTCATGTACAAATTCGAGCTGATGGGCACGCCCGACGACGTCGAACGCGTCCGCGGCGGCCTGGAAGGACTGTGGACATGACCATCACCGCACCCACCGAGGCGGACCTCATCCGCCAGGCGAAGAACATGCCCGCCGAGTGGCAGAACCTCGGCTACCACGAGCTCAACGCCATGCTGAACCTCTACGGCGCCGACGGTCGCATCCAGTTCGAGGCCGACCACGCGGCCGCGCGCCAGTACTTCCTGCAGCATGTCAACACCAACACGGTGTTCTTCCACGACCTGGAGGAGAAGCTCGACTACCTGCAGAAGAACGACTACTACGAGACCGAGACGTTCGAGCAGTACCCGTTCGAGTTCATCCGAGGCCTGTTCGACCGTGCCTACAAGGCCAAGTTCCGCTTCCCGACCTTCCTCGGCGCGTTCAAGTTCTACACCTCGTACGCCCTGAAGACCTTCGACGGCAAGCGCTACCTCGAGCGCTACGAGGACCGCGTCGCCGTCGTCGCCCTCCACCTGGCCCGGGGCGACCAGGAGCTGGCCACCCATCTGGTGGACGAGATGATCGCCGGCCGCTTCCAGCCGGCCACTCCCACGTTCCTCAACTCGGGCAAGAAGCAGCGCGGCGAGCTCGTCTCCTGCTTCCTGCTGCGCATCGAGGACAACATGGAGTCGATCGCCCGCGGCATCAACTCCGCCCTGCAGCTGTCCAAGCGCGGCGGCGGGGTGGCCCTCTCGCTGACCAACATCCGCGAGCACGGCGCGCCCATCAAGCAGATCGAGAACCAGTCCTCCGGCGTCATCCCCGTGATGAAGCTCCTCGAGGACTCCTTCTCCTATGCCAACCAGCTCGGCGCGCGCCAGGGCGCCGGCGCGGTGTACCTCAACGCGCACCACCCGGACATCCACCGCTTCCTCGACACCAAGCGCGAGAACGCGGACGAGAAGATCCGCATCAAGACCCTCTCCCTCGGCGTCGTGATCCCGGACATCACGTTCCAGCTGGCGAAGAAGAACGAGGACATGTACCTGTTCTCGCCGTACGACGTCGAGCGCGTCTACGGGGTGCCGTTCTCCGAGATCTCCGTGACTGAGAAGTACTACGAGATGGTCGACGACGCGCGGATCAAGAAGACCAAGATCAACGCGCGCGAGTTCTTCCAGACCATCGCCGAGATCCAGTTCGAGTCCGGCTACCCGTACGTCGTGTTCGAGGACACCGTGAACGCCGCGAACCCCATCAAGGGCCGCATCACCATGTCCAACCTGTGCTCCGAGATCCTGCAGGTCTCCGAGGCCTCCGAGTACAACGAGGATCTGAGCTACGCCCACGTGGGCCAGGACATCTCCTGCAACCTCGGCTCGATGAACATCGCCAAGACCATGGACTCGCCGGACTTCGGCCGGTCCGTGGAGACCGCGATCCGTGCGCTGACGGCCGTGTCGGTCATGTCCGACATCCAGTCGGTGCCGTCCATCGCCAAGGGCAACGCGGCCTCCCACGCCATCGGCCTGGGGCAGATGAACCTCCACGGGTACCTGGCGCGCGAGCGCGTCCACTACGGCTCGGAGGAGGGCATCGACTTCACGAACATGTACTTCTACGCGGTGCTGTTCCACGCGCTGCGGGCCTCGAACCGGATCGCCATCGAGACCGGCCAGCGGTTCGGCGGGTTCGAGGACTCGAAGTACGCCTCGGGGGAGTTCTTCGACAAGTACACGGACCAGGAGTGGGCGCCCGCCACCGAGCGCGTCGCCGGGCTGTTCGCCGGGGCCGGCATCGCCCTGCCCACGCAGGACGACTGGCGTGAGCTGAAGGCCTCCGTCATGGAGCACGGCATCTTCAACCGCAACCTGCAGGCCGTCCCGCCGACGGGCTCGATCTCCTACATCAACAACTCGACCTCCTCGATCCACCCGGTGGCCTCGAAGATCGAGATCCGCAAGGAGGGCAAGCTCGGCCGCGTGTACTACCCGGCGCCGTACCTCACCAACGAGAACCTCGAGTACTACGAGGACGCGTACGAGATCGGCTACGAGAAGATCATCGACACGTACGCCGCGGCGACGCAGCACGTGGACCAGGGCCTGTCCCTGACGCTGTTCTTCAAGGACACGGCCACCACCCGTGACCTGAACCGCGCGCAGATCTACGCGTGGACGAAGGGCATCAAGACGATCTACTACATCCGCCTGCGCCAGCTCGCGCTGGAGGGCACCGAGGTCGAGGGCTGCGTGAGCTGCATGCTCTGACAGCCGGCCCTTCGAGGCGGGAAATCCGGCGTATTCCGCGCTTCCGAGCGCGGGTGCGCTCGATTTCCCGCCTCGAAGTGGAGCCGGCGCACCCGGACGGGGAGGGCCGACGAGGTCGTGAGCCCGGACCCGTCCGAGTGGCTGCCGCTGCCCCTGCGGGCCTAGACTGTCCCGGACCCGCGCCCCGATGACCGTGCTCTCGAGAGCCCCCGGAATCCGCGGATTCCCAACGAATTCTTCTGAAGGATGTGCCCTGCCGTGACCGAGACCCAGCAGTCCCACCTCGTCGAGGCGGTCAACTGGAACCGCATTCAGGACGAGAAGGACGTGGAGGTGTGGAACCGCCTCGTCAACAACTTCTGGCTGCCGGAGAAGGTGCCGCTGTCCAACGACGTCCAGTCCTGGTCCCACCTCACGGATGAGGAGCGGCTGCTCTCCATGCGCGTGTTCACGGGCCTGACGCTGCTGGACACGATCCAGGGCACCGTGGGCGCCGTCTCCCTCATCCCGGACGCCATGACCCCGCACGAGGAGGCCGTCCTCACGAACATCGCGTTCATGGAGTCGGTGCACGCGAAGTCGTACTCCTCGATCTTCTCCACGCTGGCCTCCACCCCGGAGATCGACGAGGCGTTCCGCTGGTCCCGTGAGAACCGGAACCTGCAGGCCAAGGCCGGCCTGATCGTGGAGCGCTATGACGGCCAGGACCCGTACAAGAAGAAGATCGCCTCCACCCTGCTCGAGTCCTTCCTCTTCTACTCGGGCTTCTACTGGCCCATGTACCTCTCCGCGCACGCCCGCCTCACCAACACCGCCGACCTGATCCGCCTGATCATCCGCGACGAGGCCGTGCACGGGTACTACATCGGCTACAAGTACCAGCGGAGCATCGAGACCCTGCCGGAGGAGAAGCGGGAGGAGCTCAAGGCCTTCACCTTCGAGCTGCTATTCGAGCTGTACGAGAACGAAGTCGAGTACACCCATGACCTCTACGACGCCGTCGGCCTGGCCGAGGACGTGAAGAAGTTCCTGCACTACAACGCGAACAAGGCGCTGATGAACCTGGGCTACGAGCCCATGTTCCCGGCCGAGACCACGAACGTGAACCCCGCCATCCTCTCCGCGCTCTCCCCGAACTCGGACGAGAACCACGACTTCTTCTCCGGCTCCGGCTCCTCCTACGTGATCGGCAAGGCCGAGAACACCGAGGACGAGGACTGGGACTTCTGATCCCGCTCGCCTGAGCCCCGTCCCGACGACGGCCGGTCGCCTCCCCACGGAGGCGACCGGCCGTCGTCGTCTCGCGAGATGCACCACACTCCGGTGCCCGGTCCCCGCAGTATGACGCTGCGCGTCACCATCACGCCGGCTGGAGCGCACACGCTGCGATAGGCTTGGGCCCAGCTTCAGGAGAAGCGGCTGTGGATCCCGCCTCGGCGGGTCCACGTGGTCCCACGACGAGCCGCTCGCCAACCCCATGTTCACGGGTGGCAACGGACCGAGAAGCGGCCCGCCTCCGCTGCGTGCAGACCCCTCGAGGGGAGCCCGCGGTGACTGGGGGACGGGCAAGAGCAGCGTTCGAAAGGATCCCGGCCTCCGGCTCGGGGCGTCTCCCGCCCCCCCGCCCGCCGTGCTGTGCCCCGCGGGGAACCACCCACCGCACGGCCTACCCCGCACCGTTCCGCACCCGCCGTGCCCACCCGCGTCGGCGACGTCGCACCGTCCTCCAAGGAGAACCCCATGACGACCCCCTCGAACATCTCCCGCCGCTCCTTCGCCGGCCTGTCCCTGGCCGCCGTCGGCGCGCTCGCCCTGACCGCCTGCAACTCGCAGGCCGAGAAGAAGGGCGACGACGGCGCCCAGACCGTGCGCATCGGCGTCGTGTCCGAGAACGAGACGCACCGCGCCCTGGTGAAGCTCGCCAAGGAGAAGCACGGCATCGACGTCGAGATCCGCAACTTCACCGAGTACACGCAGCCGAACCCGGCGCTGGACAACGGCGACATCGACATGAACTGGTTCCAGCACATCGCCTACCTGGCCGACTACAACCAGGCCTCCGGCAAGGACCTGACGCTGATCGGGACCACCGAGATCATCCCGCTGCCCCTGTACTCCAAGAAGTACAAGGACGTCTCCGAGTTCAAGAAGGGCGACACCGTCGCCATCCCGAACGACACCGTGAACCAGGCCCGCGCCATCAACGTGCTCGTCGCCGCCGGCCTGCTGAAGCTGTCCAACGAGACCATCCGCCCGGAGCCCAAGGACATCGACGAGGCCGCCTCCACCGTGAAGGTCCAGACCGTGGCCGCCCAGCAGACCGTGAACGCGCTCGAGTCCGTCCAGGGCTCGGTCATCAACAACACGTTCTCGGCCGACGCCGGCATCGACACGAACACCGCCCTGTTCAAGGACGACCCCAAGGCCGACTCCGCCAAGCCGTTCGTCAACGGCTTCGCCGTGCGTCGCGAGGACCGCGACAACGAGACCTACAAGAAGATCGCGGCCCTGTACCACGAGCAGGCCGTGCTGGACGAGTCCGCGAAGCTCTCCTCCGGCACCAGCGTGCCGGTGCAGCTCGACGCCGCCCAGATCGACGAGACCCTGAAGCAGTACCAGGACGCGATCGCGAAGCAGGGCGCCTGATCCATGGCAGGTTCCCATACGTCCGACCGTGACGCGGTCACCCCGGGGCGCCCTGCTGAGGGCGCCCCGGGGGAGCCGGTCATCGTCTTCGACCACGTCAGCCGCGTCTTCGGGGCCAAGAAGGGTGCCGGGGTGAAGGCCGTGGACGACGTCTCGCTCACCGTGAACCGCGGCGAGGTCTTCGGCGTCATCGGCTTCTCCGGCGCCGGCAAGTCCACCCTGATCCGCATGATCAACGGGCTGGAGAAGCCGACCTCGGGCACCGTCACGGTGCTGGGCCAGCAGGTGTCCCACCTCTCCGAGGCCAAGCTGCGTCCGCTGCGCACCCGCATCGGCATGGTGTTCCAGCAGTTCAACCTGCTGACCTCTCGCACGGTGGCCGGGAACATCGAGTTCGCCCTGGACACGGCCGGCTGGCCGCGCTCCACGCGCCGCGCTCGCGTGGCGGAGCTGCTCGAGTTCGTCGGCCTGGCGGACAAGGCCAAGCACTACCCGGAGCAGCTCTCGGGCGGCCAGAAGCAGCGCGTCGGCATCGCCCGCGCCCTGGCCGCCGAGCCGGAGATCCTGCTCGCGGACGAGGCCACCAGCGCCCTGGATCCCTCGACGACGCACGAGGTGCTCTCTGTGCTGCGCCGCGTCAACGAGGAGCTCGGGGTCACGATCGTGGCCATCACCCACGAGATGGAGGTCATCCGCTCGATCGCCGACCGTGTCGCCGTGATGGACACCGGCCGTGTGGTGGAGACCGGCAAGGTCTACGACCTCTTCTCCCGGCCCGCCCACTCCGCCGACGCCGCGTCCTTCGTGGCCACGGCGCTCAAGGACCGGCCGAATGCCGACGAGGTGGCCCGCATCCGGGCGCGCACCGAGGGTCGGCTGATCATGGTCTCGCTCAAGGACTCCGCCGCGGTCTCGGCCGTGCTCGGCACCGCATCGACGCGCGGCGTGGGCTTCGAGATCGTCCACGGCGGCATGTCCGCCACCAAAGACTCCGCGTACGGCCTGCTCACCGTGGCGCTCACGGGCGAGGCCGCCGCGGTGGACGCGTTCGTCGCGGAGCTGGCCGGCGCCGGGGACGTGCAGGAGGTGCACCAGTGATCGAACGATTCCAGAACCTCGACTGGGGGTACTACGGCCCCGAGCTGCTGACCGCCGTGGGGGACACCCTCTACATGGTCGGCTGGGCCTTCGTCCTCGGCGGCATCCTCGGCCTGCTGATCGGGCTCGTCCTCTACACCACGCGCCCGGGCGGCATCTTCGCCAACCGTGCCGTCTACGTGGTCACGAACTTCGTGGTGAACCTGATCCGGCCCATCCCGTTCGTCATCCTCATCGCCGCCCTGCAGCCGCTGACCATCGCGGTGCTCGGCATCGGCATCGGCAACACCGCCGTGGTGTTCTGCATGATCTGGGCGTCGACGTTCGGGATCGCCCGCATCGTGGAGCAGAACCTCGTCTCGCTGGACCCCGGCGTGATCGAGGCCGCCCGCGCGATGGGCGCCTCCCGCATGCGGATCGTGCGCACCGTGGTGCTGCCCGAGGCCCTCGGCCCGCTGATCCTCGGCTTCACGTTCGTGATCATCTCGCTCGTGGACATGTCCGCGATGGCGGGCATCATCGGCGGCGGCGGCGTCGGCAACTTCGCCATCGTGGAGGGCTACAACCGGTTCCGTCCGGAGGTCACCTGGCTGGCCGTGATCGTGGTGATCGTGTTCGTCCAGGCGCTGCAGCTGATCGGCAACGGCGTCGCCCGCAAGGTCATGCGCCGCTGAACCCCGGCGCGGCCCACGCCACGACGGCCGGTGACATCCCCGCGGGGACGTCACCGGCCGTCGTCGTCGTTCTGGCAGACTTCGGCCCATGACCGACATCACCTCCACCTCCGCGACCTCCGTCGCCGACGATCCCCTGGCCTTCTACGTCCGTCTCGGCGAGCCCGCCGTGGACGCCGACGGCGTCCGCACCTCCCGCGTGCGCTCCACCGTGCACGCCCAGGGCGCATGGCGGGAAGAGGAGATGCACATGGCCGCCGTCTCGGGCCTGCTGCTGCACGAGGTGGCGGCGCACGAGACCACCCCCGGGCTGCGGGTGGGACGGCTCTCCTACGACATCCTGGGCACGCTCTGGTCGGGCGAGCTCGAGGTGGTCACGCGCACCCTGCGTCCGGGCCGGACCATCGAGCTCGTGGAGTCCGTGCTCCACGCCCGGGGCCGCACCGTGCTGACCCTGCGCGCCTGGCTGCTGTCCACCTCGGACACCGCCGCCGTCGCCCAGCTGCCGGACGAGCCCCTCCCGCCGCGCTCGCAGGCGCAGGCGCACAACGCGCTCCACGGATGGGGAGGCGGGTACATCGCCTCCCTCGACGGCGTCATCCTGCCCGGCCACGGGCCGGGCCACGGCCGGGTGTGGCTCACCACGGACCGCGAGATGGTGGCGGGGGAGAGCACGAGCGACCTGGTGCGCCTGATCAGCCTCACCGATGCGGCCAACGGGATCGCCCCGGCCCTGCCGGCGAAGCCGGGCGGGTGGTTCTTCCCCAACGTGGACCTGCAGATCCACCTGTACCGCGAGCCCACCGGCCCCTGGCTCGGCCTCGCGGGGCAGGTCACGGTGGGCCCGGACGGCGTGGGCCTGACCAGCACCGTCCTCCACGACGACGACGGCCCCTTCGCCCACGTCGAGCAGACCCTCACCCTGCGCTCCTGGCCGGTCGAGGGCGGCCTGTGAGCGCAGCCCCCCGGCTGCGCTGGGCCGTGCAGGAGCGGACCCTCGGGGCTGTCGAAGACCTCGACTGGGCCATGGACGAGCTGGCCGTCTTCCGCGCCGCCGCGGCAGAGGGAAGGGCCCTCGACGACCTGATCCGCGTCTACGTGCCCGAACCGACGGTCGCGTTCGGCCAGCGCGACGCGCGGCTGCCCGGCTTCGCGGCCGCGGCCGCGGCGGCCCGCGCTCACGGCTTCGAGCCGGTGGTGCGCCGGGCCGGCGGGCGGGCGGCGGCCTACCACCACGGCTGCCTGGTGGTGGACCACCTGAGCCAGCAGGAGGACGCGGCGCTCACGCAGCAGGCTCGGTTCGCCGAGTTCGCCGACCTGTTCGTGCGGGCGTTCGCGCGCATGGACGTGCCCGCCTCCGTGGGCGAGATCCCGGGGGAGTACTGCCCGGGCGAGTTCTCCGTGCAGGGGCCTGCGCCGACATACCCGGTGAAGCTGGCCGGCTCCGCGCAGCGCGTGGTGAAGGGGGCGTTCCTGTTCTCCACCCACGTGGTGGTGTCCGACCCCGCCCCGCTGCGGGCCGTGCTCGTCGACGTCTACCGGGAGCTCGGCCTGGACATGGACCCGCGCACGGCGGGCGCGGCCGAGGACGTGCGCCCCGGGGTGAGCGTTCCCGCGTTCGCCGCCGCCCTGCGGGAGGAGTACACGGCGTGGGCAGCCGCCGCCGGTCTCGAGGTCGTGGACGAGCAGCTCGCCGTCCTCGCCGCGGGCACCTCCGGCTGAGGGCACGGACTGGCTGCGGGCGGGCCGTCAGGCCGTGAGATCCGCGATGATCTCCCGCTTGCGCCGCGGGGTGAAGCGGGCCGCCACGGCCGCCGCCCGGCGGGCCGCGTCCGTCCGATACAGGGACCAGCCCCGCTGCACGAGGAACGGCACCGGCTTGCGGCGTTCGGCGACATCGCGCACGAACCGGCGGGCCGCCGTCGTGGTCCGCGCCTGGTCGATGTACCAGGCCGCGTAGTGGACCCCGGCCCGGTCCAGGGCGGCGGGCATGCGCTCGGCGAAGATGCCCTCCGCCACGATCACCCCGCCCGGCTCGAGCGCGACGGTGCTGTGCCCGCGGACGGAAGACGTGGAGATGTCGTAGTCGGGCACGCGCGTGGCACCCTCCTCGAGCAGCTCGACGACGGCGTCCACGGCCGCCTGCTCATCCCACGTTCCGGGGTGGTCCCAGTCGATCTCGCCGTACGGGGTGCGCGGGAACACGGGGCCGGGCCCGCCCGCGGCGCCGTCGTCCGACTGCGGACGGTAGAACGCATCGAGCGAGAGGTGGGGCCGGCCGTGCCGCCGGGCCAGGTAGGACTTGCCGGAGCCCGACGCGCCGCCGAGCAGGATCACAGAGGGAGGGGGCGAGGCGGGGAGGATGGTCACGGGGGACCATTCTCCCCCACCTCGGGGCGTCCTCAGTGGCCGCGGTCGATCCACTCCTGCAGGTGCGGCTTCTCCGTGCCGATCGTGGTGGAGTCGCCGTGGCCGGTGTGGACCACGGTGGCCTCCGGCAGCGGGAACAGACGCTCGCGGATGGACTCGATGATCGTGTCGAAGTCCGAGTACGAGCGGCCGGTGGCGCCGGGCCCGCCCTGGAACAGGGTGTCGCCGGAGAACACGACGCCGGTCGGGGCGCCGTCGTCGCCGGCCTCGCCCAGGGCGGGTGCGTACAGGCAGACCGAGCCGGGGGAGTGACCGGGGGTGTGCAGCACCCGCAGCTCGACGCCGGCCACGCGCAGGACGTCGCCCTCGGCGAGCGCGCCGTCGGGCTCCTCGTCGGGGAAGACGTCGTCCCAGAGCATGCGGTCCGCGGGGTGGAGCAGCACGGGGGCGTCCACCATCTGGCGGAACTCCTGGACCTGGCGGATGTGGTCATCGTGGCCGTGGGTGAGGACGATGGCCAGCACCTGGCGGCCGTTCACCTTCTTCCAGACGGCCGAGGCGTCGTGGGCCGGGTCGATGACGACGCACTGCTCCGCGCCGCCGACGATCCACACGTTGTTGTCCACGTCGAACGTCTCCCCGTCCAGGGAGAACGTGCCGGAGGTGACCAGGTGATCGATGCGTGCCATCAGAGCACCACCACCGAGCGCAGGACGTCGCCGGACTTCATCGTCTCGAAGGCCTCGTTCACCTCATCCAGGGCGATGGTCTCCGTGACGAACTCGTCCAGCGGCAGGCGGCCCAGGCGGTACTGGTCCACGAGCATCGGGAAGTCGCGCTCCGGCAGGCAGTCGCCGTACCACGAGGACTTCAGTGCGCCGCCGCGGCCGAACACCTCCGGCAGGGGCAGCTTCAGCTCCATGCCGGGGGTGGGCACGCCCACCAGGACGACGCGGCCGGCCAGGTCCCGGGCGTAGAACGCCTGCTCGTAGGTCTCCGGGCGGCCGACCGCCTCGATGACCACGTCGGCGCCGAAGCCGCCGGTCGCCGCGCGGATGGCCTCCACGGGGTCCTCGTCCTTCGAGTTCACGGTGTGGGTGGCGCCGAGTTCCTCAGCCTTGGCGAGCTTCTTGGCGTCGATGTCCACCGCGATGATCGTGGTGGCGCCGGCGAGCTTCGCCCCGGCGATCGCGGCCACGCCGACGCCGCCGCAGCCGATCACGGCCACGGACTCGCCGCGCTTGACCTCGCCGGTGTTGATGGCCGCGCCGATGCCGGCCATGATCCCGCAGCCGAGCAGGCCGACCGCGGCCTGTTCCTCGGGCGTGTCGACGCCGTCGACCTGGGTGCACTGCTTGGCGTGGACGAGCGTCTTGTCCGCGAACGCCCCGATGCCCAGGGCCGGGGACAGCTCCGTGCCGTCCTCGAGGGTCATCTTCTGGGTCGCGTTGTGGGTGTTGAAGCAGTACTTCGGCTCACCCTTCCGGCACGCGCGGCACTCGCCGCACACGGCGCGCCAGTTGAGGATCACGGTGTCGCCGACCTTGACGTGGTCGACGCCCTCGCCGATCGCGGAGACCACACCCGCGGCCTCGTGGCCGAGCAGATACGGGTACTCGTCCCCGATCCCGCCCTGCTGGTAGTGCAGATCCGTGTGGCAGACGCCGCAGGTCTTGATGTCGACGACGGCCTCGCCGGGTCCCGGATCGGGGATGACGATGGTCTCGATGGTGACGGGGGCGTCCTTCGCCATGGCGACGACGCCGCGGACCTTCTGGGACACGCTGTTCCTCCTGGTGGTGGGGTCTGCCCGATGCCGCGCATGCGTGGGGCGGCGCGGCGTGCGGGCTCGTTCTGCCCATCCCATCACAGGACCCTGTGCGACGCATCGGTGAGCAGCCGGGGTCCTGATGTGTGGCGTCACCGCGGCGGCCAGGGGAGACTGCAACCTGACCCGCAACACCGATGCGAACGGAGGGGCGAACCGTGGCACGAGATGGCATAGACGAGGACGAGGCGAACGCGGCTCCGGCCGGTGCCGACACGCTCACGCAGTGGCGCATCCCGCTGGTGGGGCTGCTGATCGGCGTCGGCCTGGGCGTGGTGTTCGGACTGGGCACCGAGAGGCCCTGGGGCAGCGTGACCGGCTGGGCGTCGATGGGCTTCGCCCTCGGCATCGCGTGGATGTATGTCGAGCGCGGCCGGGACGGGAGGGACCGCTGACATGTGCGGCCGCTACGTGATGGCCCGCGCTACGAGCGATCTGGTGGCCCTGGGTGACGCCGAGACGAATGAGGATCTGGTGCTGCGCCAGAGCTGGAACGTGGCGCCGACAGCCGAGGTGCCGATCCTCGTGGCGCACGTGGACGACGTCGGCGCAGGAGGCTCCCGTGGGGGCGACCGCGGTGCCGGTGCCGGGGTGACCCGGCGGATCCACGTGGCCCGATGGGGCCTGGTTCCGCCGTGGGCGAAGGAGCTGTCCGTGGGGTCCCGTGCGTTCAACGCACGCTCCGAGACCGTGGCCTCCAAGCCGACGTTCCGGGCCGCCGTCCGCGCCCGCCGCTGCGCCGTGCCGGTGGAGGGTTACTACGAGTGGAAGACGCCGGAGCCTGGCGCCAAGGGTCCCGACGGGCGGGCCGCGAAGAAGCAGCCCTACTACGTGCACCCGGCCGGGGCCGGGGACGGCGAGGGGCCGGTCATCTGGTTCGCCGGCCTGTACGAGTGGTGGCAGGACCCCGAGGCTCAGGCCGCGGGGGAGGACGCCTGGGTCCTCTCGACGACGATCCTCACCATGGCCGCACCCGACGCGGACGACGACGATCCGGTGCTCGCCGCACTCGGCCAGCTGCACGACCGGATGCCCGTGCCCATGGACGCCGAGACGATGGACCGGTGGCTCACCCCGGACACGCTCGGGTCCGCCGAAGAAGCCGACGCCCTCGTGGGCCAGGTGTGCGCCGGCGCGTACGACGTCGCGGCGGGCTGGTCGCTGCGGCCCGTGGGGAGCGCCGTGGGGAATGTCCGGAACAATGGGCCGGAGCTCACCCAGGAGATGGGAGAGCAGCAGGGCACGCTGCTCTGAGGGACGGGGCGACGAGGATGACCTTCCCGTGACGCGCGGGAACGCGGTGCCGCGGTGAGGCTGGAGACGGTCATCTCCTGTTCACCCTGTCCGTGGACGGCACCCCGGTGGCCGCCGCCCTCTACGACGAGGCCGCCGGCACTCCGGAGGGCGACATAGGCCCCTCTGCCGGGCTCGTCTACGCGTGGGGCGAGCACAGCCTGGCCGACCCCGTGTTCGGGGACTACCCCGAGCGGTTCCCCACGCTGGAGCACGCCGAGCCGGGCGTGCTGCTGCCGTTCCGGTCCGAAGGCCTGGGCGACGACGCGGCGGTCGCGGAACTCTCGTGGGGTCCGCGCTGGGGTGCCCTCTGGCGCGACACCACGTTGGACTTCTTCACCGGGTTTCACTACCTCGCCGACGCGACATACCCGACCGACGACCGCCTCGTCCTCGACTGGTCGCTGGACGGTGTGACCAAGAGTGAGGACGTCATCATCACCCAGGACGCGGAGCGGTCCGACCTCTATGCACGCGTTGAGTCGCTCGCGGACGGACAGAAGCCCCGGGCCCTGAACATGCCGGCGGGGGAGGACGCCCCGTCTCCCGGCGAGGCGGACCCGGTGCCGCCCGCCGAGCAGGAGCCCGTCGACACTCCGGCCCCCGTGGCCGGGGAGGAGCCGGGTGAGGGAACGGGCGGGGAGGAGACCCACACGACCCCGGACACGGTCGAGACCGGGCGTGACGTTCCGGCGGGCGCGCTCGGAGCGCTCGCGGCCCTCGGCGCGGGACTCGTGCTCCTGACCCGGGGGCGGGCGCGCCGGGTCTGACGCACCCGCCCGACGAGGGGGCCGCGGGGCGGTGGACGGGAGACCGTCGGCCGCCCCGCGGTCTGTGCTCAGCCGGCCGGAGCGGATTCGATGGGGCCGGTGCAGCCCCAGGCTGAGGAGTCGACGCTGCAGTCATCGGCGACATTGCGGGTGATGGTGCGCCAGATGTTCGCGGTGACGGGGGCCGAGTCGAGGCTGATAGTGCCCGGGATGAGCACCCACTCGCCCCCGGCCTCCCGGTATTCGCCGATGTAGACGGTGGTGAGGCGGACCGTGTACTGCCCGGTGTCCTCGTACACGTGGCTCGTGGGGGTGGGGACGTTGAACTCCGGCTGGCTCTGGCCTGCGACTGAGGTGGTCTTGGTGGGGGAGCCGTCCCCGTAATCCCAGTGGAAGCTCACCGGCGTGGCGCGGAGTTCGACCTCGACCCCGTTGAGGGTGGTGACGAGCGTGCGCGTCTCGGCATCTGCGTAGAAGTTCGTCTCCGCATTGCGGATCCCGCGTCCGCCGTTGTCCGACCGGATCTCAGGTTCCAGCACGAGGAGCGTGCGGACCTCGTCGATGGAGACGGGCGGGGCGCCGTTGCTGGAGGCCTTGGCCGTCCAACATTTGGGGGCGCCATAGACGGGATTCGCATCAGGTTGACGAGTGTCTGTCGTCTGTGCGCGGATCCATGAGCCTTCGGGGCAGAAGTTCGCCTCTTGCTCTCGGCAGCTCTCGAAATCCGGATTGCCCAGCTGCCCTGAGAAGCATGCACTGACCGTCTTGTGCTCTAGGCGTGGGTCCGGGCGGTCGGCGGTCGCTGAGCCATCAGTTGCAACAACTGAACTCGAGATTGATGAGTGTCTATCTGAGCATCTCTTATTCGCCGCAATGCCCTTTTTATTTATTGAGTAGTGGCTCTTCGAAGAAGTGCACGACTCGATGTCTTGTGCGTGTGAAGGTGTGGCGGCGGCAGTGGCAGGCACGAACATGAGGCTGATTGATAATGCCACTAATGCAATCCAGATGCGCCCCATCAGTTAGATCCGATCGAACCTTCATATGACATCTCGTCAACAATCCAGTGTGAAGATTCGGGGTTGAACGAGACCTCCGCGATCCAAGGCTGCTCGGAGGCCGCTTCCACATCCCCGTTCTCGGGAACAACCCCGCCCTTGGCGTACCCCGTTCCTGTGCCCGTGGTGACAAGGAGTGTCGAAACATACCCGGTTTCGGATCGATGAGTCAGAATCGAATCGATCTGTACCTCAGTACCGGTATACCACCCCCCGTCTTTGTAGATCATTTGCAGGTCGTGCGAGCTGAACTGGCAGAACTCGCAATACTCGCTGTAGAGAGAGTCGAGGAGTTCCGTGTCTCCGGTCTGCTCGGCGTAGTAGTGCGCGTCCCAGAAATAGCGAATCGCCGCCTCGGCGCCCTCCTTGGTCTCTTCCTTCATGGCGGCGGGCATCTCCGGCTTGGGCACGTTCCGCGCGGGACCGTCAGCAGACGCGGGAACGTATTCGCCGGACTCGCTCGTCGTGGCCGTGGGGGATGAGCTGACGCCCGCGGTCTCGCTCGTGCTCGCTGGCGCGGACGTCTCGACGGCGGGCTTGGCGGACGAGGGCGACGTCGTCGACGACTCGGCGGGCTCGGACTGCCCGCCGCAGGCGGTCAGTGCGAGCGCCAAGGCCACGCTGAGCGTGCCGGCCTGGGCGAATCGGTGGCGGCGCAGGGCGCGCCCGGGTGCGGTGAGAGACATTTCCCCTCCAACTGGACGTCCGTCGTGTGTCCGTGCCTCCCGCGCTGATCCCGCAGCGCGGTGCTCGTGGCATGCGAGGCCCGGTTGGTTCGGAGTATACGCAGACGGATTGTGGTCCTGCTCGCATTGTCCACAGGACCGTGCCGGCGCACTTCTTCCGGCCCAAGAGACGATTTTCTCGTGCATGTGCGCCCCAGGGTCGGGTTCGAGGCCCACGGCCAGGACTCGGCCAGCCGGCCTCACGAAAGGGGCGTTCCCGGCCTCGCCCGTCTCGGGGCCATGCGTCCTTAACGTGTCCGGCGGCTACCCTACGTTCGCACCCATCGCATTCGAACACATGTTCGAGTACGATCGGGGGTGCGGCCCCACCTTCCCACTTCTTCCCCGCGTCCGGTCCGCCGGACGGGCCGCGCTCCCATCGCCCGACGGCACCCCGTCGTCGATCCGGTCAGCAGTGCACAGGGAGAGAAGCAGAATGGGAGTCCTCACACAGTCGGTGGCGGTGGAGTGCGGGGCAGACGGCACCCCGCAGGGGCTGCGCTGGAACGGGCGGGACTACGTCCTCGCAGAGCGCCCCGTGCGCTGGTTCGAGCGGCGCCGCTGGTGGGCGGAGGAGGTCCGCGCGGAGAAGGGCCGCGGCGCCGGTCTCGTGGACCACGAGATGTGGCGGCTGCAGGTCCGCCTGGCCCGGGTCGGCGCCGCGCCCCTGCAGACCCTCGACGTCGCCCACCACCTGGACTCCGGCCGGTGGCGGCTCGTGCGCGTCCACGAGCACGCCCAGGACCTGAGGCGGTCGGCATGAGCCGGGCCGCTGCGGCCGGACGCGACGCCGCCCCCTTCGCCCACCTGCACGTCGCCTCCGCGTTCAGCGCCCACTACGGAGTCAGCTGGCCCGAGGACCTCGTGGCCGCCGCCGCGGCCGCGGACATGGACCTGCTGGCCTGCACCGACCGCGACGGGCTCTACGGCATGGCCAAGCACGTGGGCGCCTGCCTGCGCCACGGCATCACCCCGATCGTGGGCGTGGACCTGGCCGTCCGGTGGAGCGAGGACGAGGAGGCCGGCCGCGTGGTCGTGCTCGCCCGAGGAGGCTGTCATGGCTCGGGCTACCGCTCCCTGTGCGAGCTCGTCTCCGCCGCCCACGCCCGCACCACCGGGGGAGCGGCGGGCGGCAGCCCCTGGGCCAGCGTCGCCGAGCTCGCCGCCGCGGCGGCCGGCCGTGTCCCCACCGCCGCCAACCGGGACAACCCGCCCACCCCCGAGCTGTTCGTCCTCCTCGGTCCGGATTCGGACGTCGGCCGCCACCTGGCCCGCCGCCGGTACGCGGCCGGCCTCACCGCCCTGCGCCGCTGGAAGGCGGCCCTGCCCGCAGGCAGCCCCCACGCCGATGTCGTCACCCACCTCTCCGCCCCCGGCCGACGCCTCGACACCGGGCACGCCGTGAAGACCCTCCGCGCCGCCCGCCAGGCCCGCATCCCCGCCGTCCTGACCAACGCCGTGCGCTACGCGGCCCCGGACGGTGCCGCCACCGCGGACGTCCTCGACGCCGTCCGTGCCCTCAGCTCCCTCGACGCCCTCCACGACCTGCAGCCCAACGGGCAGGGCTGGCTCAAGTCCACCGCCGCCATGCACCGCATCGCCCACGAGATCGCCTTCGCCGCCGACGACCGCCCCGCCCCCCTGCTCGAGGCCACCCGCCGCCTCGCCGAGGCCTGCGCGCTCGACCCCGAGACCGACCTCGGCTGGGGCGTGCCCCGCGTCCCGGAGGCCGCCGTCATCGGCATCGACGGCCCCCCGGAGCACGTGCTGCGCGAGCGCACCCGCACCGGCCTCCTCGCCCGCTACCCCCACCTCCACACCGGGGGAGGCCTCCCCGGCACCAGCCAGGCGGCCCGGGACCTGCAGGACCGCGCCGAGCACGAGCTCGGCATCATCACCCGACTCGGCTTCTCCTCCTACTTCCTCACCGTGGCCGCCGTCGTCGACCTCATCGAGGGCATGGGCATCCGCGTGGCCGCCCGCGGCTCCGGCGCCTCCTCCCTCGTCAACCACGCCCTGCGCATCTCCCATGTCGACCCCATGGCCAACGGCCTGATCATGGAGCGCTTCCTCTCCACCGACCGCTCCACCCTCCCGGACATCGACATCGACGTGGAGTCCGCCCGCCGCCATGAGATCTACCACGCCGTCGTCGAACGCTTCGGCGCCGAGCGCACCACCCTCATGAGCATGCAGAACGCCTACCGGGCCCGCGGCGCCGTCCGCGACGCCGGCCTCGCCCTCGGCATGCCCGAACCCGAGGTGGACGCCATCGCCAAGCAGCTCTGGCGCTTCTCCGCCTCGAACTTCCGCGAAGCCCTCCAGCGCATGCCCGAACTCGGCGGCCTCTCCCGCCGCATCGAGTCCGGCCGCGCCGAGGGCGACCGCCAGCTGGACCTGCTCGTCGACCTCACCGAACGCCTCGACCGCCTGCCCCGCCACATCTCCATGCACCCCTGCGGCGTCATCCTCGGCGACGCCACCTTGCTGCACCGCACCCCCGTCCAGCCCTCCGGCATGGGCCTGCCCATGAGCCAGTTCGACAAGCACGACATGGACCCCATGGGCTTCCTCAAACTCGACATCCTCGGCGTGCGCATGCAGTCCGCCATCGCCTACACGATCGCCGAGGTCGAACGCACCACGGGCGAGCGCATCGACCTCGAACAGGTGCCCCTCGACGACCCCGCCACCTACGCGATGATCCGCACCACCCACACCCTCGGCTGCTTCCAGATCGAGTCCCCGGGCCAGCGCGAACTCGTCGGCAAGCTCGCCCCCCGCGAGTTCAACGACCTCACCGTGGACATCTCCCTCTTCCGCCCCGGCCCCATGCAGTCCGACATGGTCCGACCCTTCCTCGAACAGCGGCACGGCTGGGCACCCGCCCACTACCCGCACCCCGACCTGCGGCCCGTCCTCGCCGAGACCCACGGGGTCACCGTCTTCCACGAACAGGTCCTGCGCACCATGGACGTCATGACCGGCTGCG
Organism: Micrococcus sp. 63XJN7_8_ISO-PGPR-S23-253; assembly: GCF_056173425.1. Lineage (NCBI taxonomy): Bacteria > Bacillati > Actinomycetota > Actinomycetes > Micrococcales > Micrococcaceae > Micrococcus > Micrococcus sp. 63XJN7_8_ISO-PGPR-S23-253. Next base: position 1,279,688 of record NZ_CM149673.1, on the reverse strand, counting down.
GACTGGCCCGCGCCGACGAGCACCGCCGCCTCCTCGGCGGCCCGCAGGAACACCTCGTCGAAGAGGCCTTCCGCACCGGCGCCCTCGCCCGCGGCTACTCCCTCGACGTCATCGACGAGGTCTGGGCCACCCTCTCCGCCTTCGGCTCCTTCGGCTTCTGCAAGGCCCACGGCGCCGCCTTCGCCGTCCCCACCTACCACTCCGCCTGGCTCAAGACCCACCACCCCGCCGCCTTCATGGCCGCCATCCTCGAACACGACCCCGGCATGTACCCCGCCCGCCTCATGGTCGCCGAGGCCCGCCGCATGGGCATCCCCGTCCTCCCCGTGGACGTCAACGCCTCCTCCCGCCACGTCCACGTCGAATGGGTCCCCGCCCACCCCGAGGTCGACGACGGCGCCCCCGGCCGCTGGGGCATCCGCCTGCCCCTCACCAGCCTCTCCGGACTCAGCGAAGCCGAGACCGACCGCCTCGACGCCGGCCGCCCCTATCGCTCCCTCGCCGACGTCCGCGACCGCGCCCGCCCCACCGCCCGCAACCTCGAACGCCTCGCCCAGCTCGGCGCCCTCGACTGCCTCCTCCCACCCGGCGGCGCCTCCCGCACCGACCTCGTCCACCACCTCGAACTCCAGCACTCCACCACCCGCGGCACCGCCCCCGGCCGCACCGCCCCGCGCTCGCGGTCCGCCCGTCCGCGGCAGGTGGAGGGCCAGCTGGCCCTGGACCTGCCGGACACCGAGCTCACCGCCCTCGCCCCGCTCTTCCCGGAACCGGGCCCGGCCGCCCGGGTCCGCACCGAGCTGGAGCTCACCGCCCTGGACGTCACCGCCCACCTCATGGACTCCCACGCCCCGTACCTGGACGCGCTCGGCGTCACCCGGGCGAAGGACCTGCTCGGGCTGCGCACGCAGTCCCGGGTGCTCGTGGCCGGGGTGCGCGTGGCCACCCAGACCCCGCCCATGCGCAGCGGCAAGCGGGTGGTGTTCCTCTCCGTGGACGACGGCACCGGCTGCGTGGACGCCTCCTTCTTCACCGAGGCCCAGCACGCCTCCGGGGAGATGCTCTTCTCCGCCCGCCTCCTGCTGATCGAGGGCACCGTCCGGCGCACCGGCGACCGGGCCGTGTCCGTCCAGGCCGTGCGCGCCTGGGACCTGCACCGACCCGAGACGCTCCCGGACCCCGACTACCTGGACGCCACTCGGCAGCAGTGGCGGGACTGGCTCGCGGCAGACCGCCGTGCCGCCGCCGCGCGCCGCAGCGGCCGGGCGGGCACCGGGGCGCAGTCCCTGCCGGACATCCCGCACCACGGCACGGGCGGCTGGCCCGTGAAGGTGCGCACCGACGTCGGGCCGGCCGGCGGGGCCCGCCCCGGCCGCACGGCACCCGATCGGCCCGCGCCGGAGCACACCCCGATCCCGGTGCCCCACCCGGAGACGTGGGAGCTGCTGCCCACCCCGGACAGATGAGACCGTCCGCCTCCGTGCCCCGCCGTCCGACCGCGCCCCTAGAATGGGACGCGGCCGACGGTGGCCCCCGTACGCCACCGATCCCGAAGCCAGACCTCGAAGGAGCACCGTGTCGGAGCCGAAGAACATCCTGCTGACCGTGGACGGAGAGCTGCGGGAGGTGACGCACGGCACCACCGGCCTCGACCTCTTCCGCGAGAAGCCGACCACCGCCGTCATGCGGGTGGACGGCCTGCTCTGGGACCTGGCCCGCGAGATCCCCGCCGGCGCGTCCGTCGAGTCGGTGGACATCACGGAGCCCGAGGGCCTCGAGGTGCTGCGGCACTCCACCGCCCACGTGATGGCCCAGGCCGTGCAGCAGCTGCGCCCGGGCGCCAAGCTCGGCGTCGGCCCGTACATCACGGACGGCTTCTACTTTGACTTCGACGTCGACGAGCCCTTCACCCCCGAGGACCTCAAGCAGATCTCCTCGCTCATGCAGAAGATCGTGAAGTCCGGCCAGACCTTCCGCCGCCGCGTCGTGGACGAGGAGACCGCCCGCGCCGAGATGGCGGACGAGCCCTACAAGCTCGAGCTGCTCGGCAAGAAGGACGCCGCGGACACCGCCGGCGAGGGCGCCTCCGTGGAGGTCGGGGCCGGGGAGATCACCGTCTACGACAACGTGGACCGCAAGACCGGCGACGCCGTGTGGTGCGACCTCTGCCGCGGCCCGCACCTGCCCTCCACCAAGCTCATCGGCAACGGCTTCGCGCTCACCCGCTCCGCCGCCGCCTACTGGCTCGGCAACGAGAAGAACAAGCAGCTGCAGCGCATCTACGGCACCGCCTGGGCCAGCAAGGACGACCTCAAGGCCTACCAGGAGCGCCTCGCCGAGGCCGAGCGCCGCGACCACCGCAAGCTCGGCGCCGAGCTGGATCTCTTCTCCTTCCCGGACGAGCTCGGCTCCGGCCTGCCCGTGTTCCACCCGCGCGGCGGCATCATCCGCAAGGAGATGGAGGACTACTCCCGTCGGCGCCACACCGAGGCCGGCTACGAGTTCGTCTACACCCCGCACATCACCAAGCAGCACCTCTACGAGGTGTCCGGCCACCTCGACTGGTACGCGGACGGCATGTTCCCGCCCATGCACATCGACGAGGTCCGTGATCCCGAGACCGGCGAGATCACGCGCCAGGGGCAGAACTACTACCTCAAGCCGATGAACTGCCCCATGCACAACCTGATCTACCGCTCCCGGGGCCGGTCCTACCGTGAGCTGCCGCTGCGGCTGTTCGAGTTCGGCTCCGTGTACCGGTACGAGAAGTCCGGCGTGGTCCACGGGCTCACGCGCGTGCGCGGCATGACCCAGGACGATGCCCACATCTACTGCACCCGCGAGCAGATGAAGGAGGAGCTGACCACCACGCTCAACTTCGTCCTCGACCTGCTCAAGGACTACGGCCTCAACGACTTCTACCTCGAGCTCTCCACCAAGGACCCGGAGAAGTTCGTCGGCTCCGACGAGATCTGGGAGGAGGCCACCCGCACCCTCGCCGAGGTCGCGGAGGCCTCCGGTCTGCAGCTCGTCCCGGACCCGGGCGGCGCCGCGTTCTACGGCCCGAAGATCTCGGTCCAGGCCCGGGACGCCATCGGCCGCACGTGGCAGATGTCCACCATCCAGCTGGACTTCAACCTGCCCGAGCGCTTCGACCTCGAGTACCAGGCCGCCGACGGGACCCGTCAGCGCCCCGTGATGATCCACCGCGCCCTCTTCGGCTCCATCGAGCGCTTCCTGGGCGTCCTCACCGAGCACTACGCCGGCGCGTTCCCGGCCTGGCTCGCCCCGGAGCAGGTCGTGGCCATCCCCGTGGCCGAGGCATTCAACGACTACCTGGACGACGTCGTCGCGAAGCTGCGCGCCGAGGGGATCCGGGCGCGCCTGGACGACTCCTCGGACCGCTTCCCGAAGAAGATCCGCACGGCGGCCAAGGAGAAGGCGCCGTTCGTGCTGATCGCCGGCGGCGAGGACAGGGAGGCGAACGCCGTGTCCTTCCGCTTCCGCGACGGCACCCAGGACAACGGCGTGCCGGTGGAGGAGGCGATCGAACGCATCGTGAAGGCGGTGCGCGAGCGCGAGGTCACCCCATGACCAGCCCCGGCACCGGCGGATCCGACGCGCGGGCGCAGGCCCGCGCGTCGGCGGACGCCGCCGCCATGGACGGCTTCGAGCTGCCCGGCGCCCCGGACGCCTTCGAGCGGTTCTGGAACGCCCACCGCATGGCGTACGTCTCCAAGGGGACGGGCCAGGTCAAGGACGAGCACACCTGCCCGTTCTGCGCGGCCCCGCAGCGCGACGATGAGGACTCCCTCATCGTCCACCGCGGCCGCACCGCCTACGTGGTGCTGAACCTGTACCCGTACAACCCCGGTCACCTGCTCGTCTGCCCCTACCGCCACGTGCCCCTGTACACGGACACCACCACGGAGGAGGCCGCCGAGATGGCGGAGCTGACCCAGACGGCGATGCTCGCCCTCGGCCAGGCCGCCGACGCGTCCGGCTACAACCTCGGCATGAACCAGGGGGCGGTGGCCGGCGCCGGGATCGCGGCCCATCTGCACCAGCACGTGGTGCCGCGGTGGACCGGCGACGGCAACTTCCTGCCGATCATCGCCCGGACCAAGAACATGTCGCAGACCCTGGGGGAGACCCGGCAGATCCTCGCGGACGTCTGGGACCGGGCCGCCCAGGACCACGCCGCGCGCCAGGCGGCCAACGCCCGTGCCGCGGCCGAGCATCCTCGCCCAGGGGCCGGAGACCCCGCCTGATGCTGGACCGTCACGCGCGCGACCTCACCACCCGCCTGTTCACCCCGGTGGCCCGTACGCTCCTGCGGGCCGGGGTCAGTCCGGACACCGTGACGGTCGTGGGCACGCTCGGCGTGAGCCTGGGCGCGCTCGTGCTCTTCCCCCTGGGGCACCTGTTCTGGGGCACGCTCTTCATCACCGCGTTCGTGTTCTCGGACCTGGTGGACGGGATCATGGCGCGTGAGGCCGGGTCCACCGGCCGCTGGGGCGCGTTCCTCGACTCCACCCTGGACCGCGTGCAGGACGCGGCCGTGTTCCTCGGGCTGTGCCTGTGGGGCTTCGGCGTCGGCGCCGCACCCGCGGTCGGCGCGCTCTCCGGCGCCTGCCTCGCCCTGGGCATGCTCGTCTCCTACGTGCGTGCCAAGGCGGAGGCCCTCGGCTGGAACGCGCACGTGGGCATCGCCGAGCGCGCCGAACGGCTCGTGGCCACCCTCGTGGTCGCCGGTCTCACCGGCCTCGGTCTGCCCCCGGTCGTCCTGGCCGTCACCTTGGGGCTGCTCGCCGCCGCCTCCTTGGTCACCGTCGGCCAGCGCATGGCCGTGGTACGCCGCCAGGCACGCGACGACTCCTGACCGGCCCGCCGCCGAACCCGCCCGTCAGCCCGCCGCGATCTCCGCGACGACGGCGCCCGTCACCTGCACGAGGTCGGCGGGCGCGATCTCCACATCCAGGCCGCGTTGCCCGCCGGAGACGTACATGAGCTCCGCGTCGAGAGCGGAGGAGTCCAGGACGACGGGGTGGGGCCGGCGCTGGCCCAGGGGCGAGACGCCGCCCCGCACGTAGCCGGTCCGGCGTTCGACGACGGCCAGATCGGCCAGGGCGAGCCGCTTGACGCCCAGCACCGCGGCGGCGGCCCGCAGGTCCAGTTGGCCGGACACGGGCACCACGCATGCGGCGAGCGCGCCGTCGGGGTCCGCCACCATCAGCGTCTTGAACAGGCGCTCGGCGGGCACGCTCAAGGCCCGGGCGACCTGGACGCCGAACCGCTCGCCGCCGGCGTCGAGGGCCACGTCGAAGGTGTGCAGCCGGTACGGGACCCCGGCGGCCTCGAGGGCGGCGACGGCCGGCGTGGCCGCCCCGTGCCGGGCGCCGCGATCCTTCTTGCGCTGGCCCACGGCGGACTCAGGCGATCCCGGCCTGCTCGCGCACGTTGCGCTTGATGCGGCCGAGCATGGCGGACATGCCGCGCAGCCGCAGGGGGGTGAGGGCCTTGGCCAGACCGAGGCGGGTGGGGATGTCCTCGGGCACGTCGAGGACCTCGAGGGCGCTCAGCCCGTCCAGGCCCTGGGTGAGCACGGAGGCGAAGCCGCGCGTGGTGGGCGCCTCCGGGGGAGCGGTGATGAAGAGGCGGACCGGGGCCTGCGGGCCGGGCTCCCCCTCGAGCTCGACAGCCAGGAACAGCGGGGTCTGACACTCCACGACCTGCTCCATCTCGGCCTCGTGGCCGTCGTAGCGCTCCGGCAGCGCCGGCAGCTCGTCCGAGAACTCCAGCAGCAGCTCGAGCTTCTCGGGATCGGGCACCCCGGCGAAGTCGTCGATGATCTCGGCCAGGGCGGCGGGCACGGCGTGGTTCTCGGTCATGGTGTCCCAGTCTAGTGATCCACGCCGTGCCGGGGCTCAGCGCGCGGGGGCCTCGCCCGGCTCTTCGCCGACGGCGATCGGCAGGCGCACGGCGTTGCCCCACTCGGTCCAGGAGCCGTCGTAGTTGCGGACGTCCTCGTGGCCGAGCAGGTACTTGAGCACGAACCAGGTGTGGGAGGACCGCTCGCCGATGCGGCAGTAGGCGATCACGTCGTCGCCCTCCTGCAGCCCGGCACCGGTGCGGTAGACCTGCTCCAGCTCGGCGCGGGACTTGAAGGTGCCGTCCTCGTTGGCCGCGGACGCCCACGGCACGGACGCCGCCGTGGGGATGTGGCCGCCGCGCAGGGTGCCCTCCTGCGGGTAGCCGGCCATGTGCGTGGTCTCGCCCGTGTACTCGGGACGGGAGCGGACGTCGATCAGCGGGGTGGTCCCGATGGCCTTGAGGACGTCCTCGCGGGCGGCGCGCTCGGTGTGGTCGTCACGCTCGATCACCGGGTACTCGGCCCGGGCCACGGTCGGGACCTCGCGGGTGGTCTCGCGTCCCTCCGCGATCCACTTGTCACGGCCGCCGTCCATCAGGCGCAGGTCCTCATGGCCGTAGAGGGTGAACACCCACAGGGCGTAGGCGGCCCACCAGTTGGACTTGTCGCCGTAGAACACCACCGTGGTGTCCCGGGAGATCCCCTTGGAGGCGGCGAGCTCGGCGAAGGCCTCGGGGCCGACGAAGTCGCGGCTGACGGGGTCGTTGAGCTCGGTGTGCCAGTCGACGCGCTGGGCGCCGGGGATGTGGCCGGTGGAGTAGAGGAGAGCGTCCTCGTTGGACTCGAGGACCACGACGTCCTCGTCGCCGACATGGTCGGCGACCCACTGCGTGGACACCAGCTTCTCGGGGTGGGCGTACTCGGAGAACTTCGCGGCGGTATCGGTCATGGCACTGCCTTCCTTCGCGTCGGGGCGGGCCCGCACGGGCCCGGGGCGGGCGGCACGACGACGGCGGGTTCCGTGTCCGTGCCCTGCGCGCCAGATTACGGCACGTCGGTGTCACGTAAGAGGGTAGGGGCCCCTCAGTCCGGGACACGCGAGGTCACATGGGTCGGGTCCACGGCCCGATAGCATGGCCCGGAATCCCCGTCGTCGACCCTGGGAGTGTCCCGTGGCTCAGATCGTCCACCTCGCCGACCGTTCGCCGCAGGTCACCCCGGACCAGCTGCTGGCCGGCTTCCACCCGTCGTACCGCTTCGGGACGGTGTCCTTCGACACCTACATCCCGGACCCCGCGCACCCCTCGCAGGCACAGGCCGTGGAGCGGCTGCGCCGGTTCGCGGCAGACCTCGGCCGGGGCGGCTCGGGCGGCGGGTTCCTCGGCGGCCTGTTCGGCGGGAAGAAGCGGGCGGCGGGGCCGGCCGGCATCTACCTCGACGGCGGCTTCGGCGTCGGCAAGACCCACCTGCTGGCCTCGACGTGGCACGCGGCCCCCGGGCCCAAGGCGTTCGGCACGTTCGTGGAGTACACCAACCTCGTGGGCGCCCTGTCCTTCCGCAAGGCGGTGGACCAGCTCAAGGAGTACACCCTCGTGTGCATCGACGAGTTCGAGCTCGACGACCCGGGGGACACCGTGCTGATGTCCCGGCTCATGCGCGAGCTGGCCGACGCCGGCGTGCGCCTGGTGGCGACATCCAACACCCTGCCGGGCTCGCTCGGCGAGGGGCGCTTCGCGGCGCAGGACTTCAAGCGCGAGATCCAGGTCCTGGCCGACCAGTTCGAGGTCATCCGCGTGGACGGCGAGGACTATCGCCACCGCGGCCTCTCTGCCGCTCCGTCGCCGCTGGACGACGCCGCCGTCGAGGCCACCGCCCAGGAGAACTTCCCCGACGCGGGCGTGCTCGCCGTGGACGACTTCGCGGACCTCACCGCGATGCTCTCCCGCGTGCACCCCTCCCGCTACCGCGAGCTCGTCAAGGACGTGGACGTGCTCGCCCTCCACGACGTGCACACCATCACGGAGCAGGCCACGGCCCTGCGCTTCGTGGTGTTCGCGGACCGCCTGTACGACAAGGACGTGCCCGTCCTCGCCTCCGGCGTGCCCTTCGACGCCCTGTTCACGCAGGAGATGATGCACGGCGGGTACATGAAGAAGTACTTCCGCACGGTCTCCCGCATGACCGCCCTGGTCCGGGAGGGCCAGACGGGCGTGGCCGAGCACAAGTGAGCCACCGCCCCTGACCGGCACGACGACGGCGCGCACCGAGGCGGGTGCGCGCCGTCGCCGGCCTACGCTCATGCCGCGGCGTCCTGCCGAAGCTCCGCCAGCGCGCGGCGCAGCGGTGCGGCCACCGGGTTGGCCAGGCGACCGGCGTAGAGCAGCGAGCCCGACGGGTCCGTCAGGTCCACCATCTGCGTGGCGTTCCGCAGCTGCAGCCGGTTCAGGCACGAGTGCGCGAAGTCCTCCGCGTCCAGGCCGAGGCGCCCCACATCCGCGACCCCCAGGGCCGTGTACTCGGCGAGGACCCGCCCCACCACGGCGTAGAACTCCTCCGCCGGCAGCAGGGCGTCCGCGTCCATCACGTCGGCCAGATGGCGCAGCACGCCGTCCAGCATGTCCGTGAAGAAGGAGAGGGAGAGGTCCTCGTCGGTCAGGTCGATGCGGATGCGCCGGGTCTGCTCCGTGAGCGGGACGCCGTCCGCGCCGACCACCACCTCCTCCCCGATGTCCTTGAGGAAGGCGCCGGTGACCCGTCCCTCACGCAGGCGGAGCACGATGTTCTCCCCGTGGGGCATGAACACGGTCGAGTGGGCGGCGGCCAGATGCACCAGCGGGGTCACGTAGGCCGTGAGCACCCCGTGCAGCCACTGCGCCGCTGTCAGCCCCGAGCGCTCGACGAGCGCCCCCGCCACGGAGCGGCCCTCGCCGTCCCGGTGCAGCAGCGCCGCCATGGTCATGACCCGCTCGCCCTCCGCCAGGCGCGGCAGCGGACTCTCCCGCCACAGGGCGGCGAGCATCTTCGTGCGAGGACCCTTCGAGCCCACGGCATGGAAGGCATCCCCGGTGTACCCGGCCGAGGCGTACTCCCGCAGCACCCCGAAGCCCCACCCCGCGAGCAGGGGGTCGGAGTCCACGAGGTCGGCCACCACCGCGTTGATCGCCGGGGTGACGGACATGTAGGCGGGGGAGAGGCCGCGCACGAACCCCATGTTCTGCACGGACAACGCCGTCTTCAGCTGCGGGGCGTGCGGGTCGCTCGCGTTGAACAGGGTGCGCACCGCCTGCATGGCCGTGAACGCGTCCGGGTCCTCGCCCACATGCACCAGCCGCCCCGCGGCGAGGTCGGGGGCGAACGCCACCTGGATCCGGTGCTCCCACTGCCACGGGTGCACCGGGATCAGCGTGTACGCCTCCGGATCGACGTCGAGCGCCGCCGCCCGCTTCGCCCACAGACCCGCCACCGCCTCGGTGATCGGCGCGGGCAGCGCCGGCACGGCGGCGCCCGCGCTCGCGGTCTCGGGCCAGGTCCACCGTCCCCCGAGCTCGGAGGGGAACGCGAGCCACACCGGGTGCAGCGCCTGCCCGCCCTCGGGAGCGAACATCGCGTATTCCGCGGCCCCCCAGCCGATGCGCCCGTTGGTGGCCACGAAGCCCGGGTGCCCCTCGCTCATGGCGGCCTCCACCGTCGTGTAGTCCGCGTCCACCAGGTCGGCGGCGGACGGGCGCTCGCCGGCCAGGGTGTGGCACCGGGCGGCGAAGGTGGAGGCGAGCTCCTCGAGATAGACGTCCAGCGCCTCGCCGGCCAGCCCGAGCACCTCGGCCGCGTCGAGGACGAAGCGGTCGACGGCCACCGCGTCCGGATCCCCGGCACGGCACACCGAGTCCGGATCCACGCCGAGGTGCTCGAGCGGGAGGGCACGCGCGGTGAACGTCCACCGCACCCCGCCCAGGGTGAGCGTGTAGGCGTGGCGGCCGGCGTCGTCGACCCGCGCGCCGCGCACCGGCGCGAACAGCCGCTCATGGGTGAACTCGCGGATCGCCTTGGCGACGAGCAGCCGGTGGGCGCGCCGGGCGGTCGGCGCCGTCAGCGCGTCCAGGCGGGACGGGGAGGACGGAGGGACGGTGGTCATGCGGACACATGCCTGTCGGGGGTGAGGAGGAGCGGGGGCTCGGGGAGGGTGAGGTCCAGCCCGGCGGCGAGGACGCCGATCCGGCTGACGGCGAAGGACTCGGGCGTGGCGATCGAGAGCATCGCCGTCTTGGATCCCAGCGCCACGGGCCCGAGCTCGGTGAACCCGGCGGCCAGGTTCTTCGCCCGGATGGCGGCGTTGCGCTCGTCCGGCTCGACGACGACACGCCGCGCCCCCGGCTGGGCCAGGCACCAGCGCACCACCGCGGCCATCACCAGGTCCGTGGTCCCGGGCACCGGGGTGTCCGTCGGGGCGACGAGCACGTGCAGGCCGACGTCGCCGGGCGCGCCCGCATACCGTCCGGCCAGCTCCGAGTGGGCCGGGTCGTAGACCTCCACCAGGAAGGTCGCGGTCCCGTCCACGAGCCCCACGTGCGCGTGGTGGTGCGGGTGCGCGGCGATCGCCTCGTACTCGGCCACGACGTCGGCCAGGCCCGCCTCCGTCATCTCCCAGTACACGGCGTGCGGGGACGTCACCCACCGGTGCAGCAGCGGATGGTCCTGCGCGCCCACGGGACGGAGCTCCACACGACGGGCCGCGCTCGCGGCCGCACCGTCCACGGTGGTCTGCGGCGGCGTCACGGCGCTCACCGGACGCCCGCCGCGACGGCGCCGAAGTCCTGGAACGCGATCGACTCGGCCTGCGCGTAGACCTCGCGGCCGGCGATCGTGCTGAGGATGCGGCCGCTGTGCTCCGCCGCCATGCCCAGGTCCGGGCCGGTGAGCCCCAGGGGCTGTTCGGCGGTGTTGTGCACGAAGATCCGGCGGCCGCTCACGTCGATCGCGTGGTCCGCGTTCGCCGTCGTCCGACCGTCCTCCGCGCGCAGCAGGTGCCGCACCGGCTCCAGGAACGGATGGTCCGGGTGGCGGTAGCCCGTGCCCGCGACGACACGGTCCACCACGTGCCGCCCGGTCACCCCGGTCTCCTCGTCGCGCAGGGTGACCTCCACCCGGGGCGCACCCGGGCCCGCGACCAGGCGGGCGTCCGTCACCGACGTGCCCGGCCACAGCCGGGCCGGGTCCAGCGGACCCACCTGGCGCTCGTACAGCGCGTGGTAGACGTCCTCGATCGTGTACTCGCTGATCCCCTTGTACAGGGACCGGTGGGACGCGTTGATCTCATCCCGCCGCGCCCGGGGCAGAGTGGCGAAGTGCCGCTCATAGTCCAGCGAGGTCAGCTCGAGCGTGAGCTGGCCGACCTCCATGCCGAAGAACCGGGGTGAGCGCGTGACCCACGTGAGGTCCGGGTGGCCCGCGTTCAGCAGGTCCAGGGCGCACTCCGCCGCCGACTGGCCGCTGCCCACCACCAGGACCGACCCGGCCCCGGCGATGTCCTCGCGACGGCCCATGTACTCACCCGTGTGCACCACGGGGGACGCGCCGACCCGGGCCGACTCCTCCGCGACGCGCGCGAGCGGCGCGGGCAGGGACGGCACCGTGCCCGTGCCCACCACCACGTGGTCGGCCCGGTGCGTGCTGGTCCCGGCCGCGGAGGCCGCCTCCACCACGAACTCGTCCGCCTGATCGTCCCACCGCACCGCCGTCACCGTGGTCGCGTAGGCGATGCCGGGCAGCTGGGCTGCCACCCACGCGCAGTAGTCTGAGAACTCCCGCCGCAGCGGGTACCAGGAACCCCGGATGTAGAAGCGGTGCAGCCGGCCCATCGCCTTGAGATACGCCAGGAACGAGTACGGGGAGGTCGGGTCCGCGAACGTCACCAGGTCCGCGAGGAACGGCACCTGGATCTGCGCGCCCGGCAGCATCATGCCCGGGTGCCACACGAACGCGTCGCGGCTCTCCACCACCTCCACCTCGACGTCGGGCAGCGGGTGGGCCAGCGCGGCCAGGCTCAGGTTGAACGGGCCCAGCCCGATCGCGAGCACGCGGCGGGGGGACGTGGACGCCGGGCTCATGCGCACACCCGCTCTCCGTGCTCGTCCACGCGCGCCGCGGACGGACGTGGCCCCGCCGAAGCGGGGAGCGTGCAGGACACGGCGACCGACGGGCCATGCGGACGGGTCCGCGCCACCCCGCGCCACCGATGACGGCTCGCCCGCACCGCGTCGACGTGCCGCAGCGCCGCCTCCTCCACGACGTCGACCAGCTCCTCCAGCTCGCCCGAGGTGACCGCGGGGTTCAGGATCGTGAACTTCAGATGGGGCACCCCGTCCACCACCGTCGTCGCGATCAGCGCGCGCCCGCCGGCCACGAGCTCCCGGTGCGTCGCCGCCTGCACCGCCGTGCACTCCTCCTCCGACAGTCCCTCGGCCCGCACCCGGAACAGCACTGTCACCAGCGTCGGATCCTCCAGCACCGCGAACGTCGGCCGGGCCCGCAGGATCCCGCACGCCTGCCGCGTGCGTTCGCGCGCCCCCGCGAACAGGGACACCACCGCCTCGGCCCCATGCTCACGCAGCGTCAGCCACAGCTTGAGCGAGTCGAACCGGCGGCTCGTCTGCAAGGACCGATCCGCCAGGTTCGGATGGACGCTGTCCTCCGGGTTCAGGTAGTCCGCATGCACCGTCACATGGCGCAGGCTCTCGGCGTCCCGCACCACCAGCGCGCTGCAGGCCAGCCCCACGTAGAACGTCTTGTGGAAGTCCATCGTCACCGAGTCCGCACGGTGCAGCCCCGGCAGCTCGTGGCGCGTCGCCGCGCTCGCGGCGAGGATCCCGCCCACGGCCGCGTCCGCATGGACCCACATCCCGTGGCGTTCGGCGACGTCGGCGATGGCCGGCAGCGGGTCGATGGCGCCGCGGTCGGTGGTCCCCAGCGTCGCGACGACGGCCATCGGCACGGCACCGGCGGCCACCTCACGTTCGACCGCCTCGGCCAGGGCCCCGGGGTCCAGACGCCCGGCGGCGTCGGTGGGGACGACGACCACGGCGTGGCGACCCAGCCCGAGCAGGCCGGCTGCCTTGGCGATGCTGTAGTGCGTGGCGGCGCTGACGAAGACGCGCAGCGAGCCGAGCACCTCGGCGGGCAGGTCGGCGAGCCCGGCGTGGCCGGTGAGGCGCTGCACGGCGCGGCCGCGGGCCAGCGTCATGGCCTGCAGGTTGGAGGCCGACCCTCCGGAGGTGAAGACGCCGTCGCCCGCGGCGAACCCGCACCAGCGTCCGACCTCGGCCAGGAGCCGCTGCTCCATGAGCGCCGCGGAGCGGGCCTGGTCCCAGGACTCGACCGCCGTGTTGAGCGCCCCGAGCACGGTGTCCGCTGCGGTGCTGGAGAGCAGGACCGGGCAGTTGAGGTGAGCGGCATAGCGCGGGTGGTGGTAGGCGGTGGTCTGGTGGGCGTAGAGCTCCGCGACCTCGGCGAGGGCGTCGTCGAGGCTGCCCGTCGGCTGCGAGAAGTTGACGGCGCCGACGGCGTCGGCCAGGTGCGTCGACGGGGTGTCCGGGTGGACCCCCGCGCGGTCGTAGGCGGTGTCGACGGCCACCCGGGCCGCCCTGCCGGTGGCGTCGAGGTAGGCGGCGGGATCGCCGAGTCCGAACAGGCGAGGGAGCATGGGAGGGCCTTCCGTGAGGGGGTCGTCGGCTCCGGGCGGCGTGCGCCACGGACGTCCCGCACAGTAGGGAAGCCTTACCTAAGAAAGCAAATACGCAACAATGACGTGACGTATTCAAAGGGAGGACTCCAGCAAAGGTGAGGCTCACCTATGCTGACCGGATGACGAGCTCCTCCGTCCTCCCCCCGCCTGCCGCCCGTCCCTCGCGTGTCGAGGCCCTGCAGATGAAGGCCTACCGCGGGCTCGCGGCCCTCGGCCAGGCGATGCCCGTTGACCGCGACGAGTATCCGCAGTGGACCATGACGGTCCGCGCCACGTGGCTGCTCGCCCCCCGGCTGCGTCGTCTCACGTTCGCCGCGGAGGAGTTCCGCACGTTCACCCCGCAGGGCTGCGACGAGTACTTCGGGCTGCTCACCCCGCCCCCGGGGCGGGCGCTCGTGATGCCCGATCCCGCGGCGCTCAATGCGCGGCGAGCGGTCGGGCGGATCCCCGAGGACGTGCGGCCGGATCTGCGGTGGTACACGGTCGCCGAGCACCGGCCCTCCGTCGGTGAGATCGACGTCGACGTCGTCGTGCACGACCATGCGGGCCCCGCCGGCACGTGGGCGCGCACCGCACGTCCGGGCGACGTCGCCGGCTTCCGCACCGGGACGGGCGCCTATCGTCTGCCGGCGGCGGGGGAGTCGCACCTCGTGGTGGGGGACGAGACCGCAGTCCCGAGCATCGCCGCCGCCCTCGCCGCGCAGCGTCGCACGCCGCGCGGGGGCCGGATGGACGTCGTCCTGGAGGTGCCCGGCCGTGACCACGTCCCCGCCCTCGAGGTCCCGGAGGGCGCCACGCTCACGGTCCTGCACCGCGGAGACGCCGTGCCGGGCGCCCTGCTCACGCCGCACCTCGAGGACCTCCCCGCCGCGCCCCGCGACCACGTGTGGGCGTGCGGCGAGCAGTCGCTCGCGACGGCGGCGCGGCGGGTGATCGTCCGCCGCGGCATCGCACCGAAGCGCGCGATCATGTTCAGCGGCTACTGGCGGGTGGACGGCCCGCGGCTCTGATCCCGTCCGACGGTCGGCGTCCGTGCTCCGAGCACGAGGCCGACCGCACGCCCCGGAACGACGAAGGGCCCCTCCGTCAGGAGGGGCCCTTCGTGTGTGGAGCGGATGACGAGATTCGAACTCGCGACCTCCACCTTGGCAAGGTGGCGCTCTAGCCAACTGAGCTACATCCGCCTGAGTCGATCCTCACGGATCGTCTCCGTGCGCGATACTGGGTTCGAACCAGTGACCTCTTCCGTGTCAGGGAAGCGCGCTACCGCTGCGCCAATCGCGCTCGTCCACCTCCGAGGAGGTGATGAACATGCCGCCACTCCCGGTCGGAGAAGCCTGCGAGGTCGGGACGGGATTCGAACCCGCGTATACGGCTTTGCAGGCCGCTGCCTCGCCTCTCGGCCACCCGACCAGGGGTGAAGGTTGAGCGAGCGGATGACGAGATTCGAACTCGCGACCTCCACCTTGGCAAGGTGGCGCTCTAGCCAACTGAGCTACATCCGCGTGTCGGTGCCGCCGGGATCGGCTCGTCCGAGCCGCTCACCTGCGTTTTCCAACGAGAAAGAACTCTAGGCCATCTCCGCCCGGATGCAAAATCGGCGTCGGCAGGCGTGTCGGGCCACTCCGTCGGGGGTCCGTGGACCCTGCCAGAATGGCTGACCATGACCCAGCCACGCCTCGCGCATCAGACCCCCCACGGACGCATGTACGCGCGCTCCCTCTCGGGCCTGCCCGAGGTCCCGTCCATCACCACCGTGATCGGCATGGAGAAGACGGACCTGGACGGCTGGGTCGGGTGGATGGCGGCCCAGTCCGTGACCCAGGATCCGCGCCTGGCGGAATCCGTGGGCTCCGCGGCGCGCCTGAAGCAGGTGGCCCGGCAGTCCGCCGACGCCGCCGCTCGCTACCGGGACGCCGCGGCCGAGCGCGGGGACCGCGTGCACGACTACGCCGAGCAGGTCGCCCAGCGTGCCCTCGGCCGCCCCCACACCATGGCGGAGGCCCGGGCCCGACTGATCGAGCATGGCGAGGGCGCCTACGCGGACCGCTTCGACGAGTGGTGGGACCTCTACGACGTCCGGCCGATCGCGGCCGAGATCACCGTCTGGAACCACACGGTGGGCTACGCGGGCACGCTGGACCTCGTCGCCCGGATCGGTGGCCGGCTGTGCCTGATCGACTACAAGACGAAGGGCACGGGGCGGGACGGACGGGTCAAGGCGCTCGACCCCAAGGTGGTCATGCAGCTGACTGCCGGCCTGAAGGCGGAGGAGTCCCTGGTGGACCCCGAGGCCGGCACCTGGGAGGAGTGGCGGCACGGTCAGGCCGAGATGCTGCTCGGCGTCGCCCTGGGGGAGACCGAGGTCGCCGTGCATCAGGCGAACCCGGGCGTGCTGCCCCGCCACTGGCACAAGTTCTGGGCCCTGCGCCAGGTCTGGAGGCACGCGCAGGCCGTGGACGACGCCGGACCTGCGCTCCGCGTCATCGGCCCGCCTCCGCCGTCGGTCCCGGCGTCGGCGGCCACCGGCCTGCAGGCCGTGCGCGCCGCGGCGTTCGGCGGCGGCTCCCACGCCGCCCCGGACGTGGCGCCCGACGGGTCGTCGTCGCGCCCGGCGTCCGCCGCCGAGGGCGGCGATAGGGTGACGGCGTGACCGTCCTGCCCGTCCGCACCGTCCCCGACCCCGTCCTGCGCACCGCCGCGTCGCCCGTCCCCGCGGGGGCGGACGTGCGCGCCCTCGTGACGGACATGATCGCGACGATGCACGCCGTCGGGGGCGTGGGCCTGGCCGCGCCCCAGGTGGGCGTGGGTCTGCGCGTCTTCGTGTTCGACGTCGCCGGCGTCGCCGGGCATGTGGTCAATCCCGTGCTCGAGACCGCCGGGCAGGCGCTGCGGGAGCCGGGCGAGGGGTGTCTGTCCGTGCCGGGGCTGCGCTACCACCCGGCGCGCGCCGCCGAGGCCGTCGTCCGCGGCACCGACGTGGACGGGAACCCGGTGGAGCACCGGGGGACCGGCCTGCTCGCCCGCTGCCTCCAGCACGAGACCGACCACCTCGACGGGATCCTCTACGTCGACCGTCTCGACGGCGAGGAACGCCGTGAGGCCCGCCGCCGCATGCGCGCCGGCGAGGTGGACCGCGCCGCTCGCCGCATCGGGGCCGCGCGCGCGGCCGCCGTCAGCTCGGCCTTCGGCGCCCCCGCCGCCGGAACAGGAGCCGCCCGATGACCGCCCCGACACCCCTGCGCGTGCTCTACGCCGGCACGCCCGAGACCGCCGTGCCCGTGCTTCGCGCCCTGCTCGACTCACCCCACGAGGTCGTCGGCGTGCTCACCCGGCCGGACGCCCCGGTCGGGCGCCGGCGGGTGCTGACCCCGTCGCCGGTCGCGGTCGTGGCCGAGGAGGCGGGCCTGCCCGTGCTCAAGGCCGACCGACTCCGCGGACCCGAGGGCGCCGATGCCCTCCAGGCGATGCGCGCGCTGGAGGCGGACGTGGCCGTCGTCGTCGCCTACGGGGCCCTCGTGCCCGCCGAGGCCCTGCAGATCCCGCGCCACGGCTGGCTCAACCTGCACTTCTCCGCGCTGCCGGCCTACCGCGGTGCCGCCCCCGTCCAGCGCGCCGTGATGGCCGGGGAGACCGAGATCGCCGCCGACGTGTTCCAGCTCGAAGAGGGCCTGGACACCGGACCCGTCTTCGCCCGCCTCACCCGCCCCGTCGCGGCCGACGAGACCGCCGGGGCCGTGCTCACCGACCTCGCCGAGCGCGGCGGCCCGCTCGTGATCGACGTGCTCGACCGCCTGGCGGACGGCACCGCGACGGCCACGCCCCAGCGCGGCGCACCCACCCACGCGCCGAAGCTCACGGCCGCAGACGGCCTGGTGGACCCCGCCCGCCCGGCGGCCGAGGTGGCCGCCCGGATCAACGGCGTCACCCCCGAGCCCGGCGCCTGGGGCTGGCTGACCGCGGGCGACGGCGCCGCCCCGGCCCGCTTCAAGCTCGACGGCGTCGCCCCGGTCCGCGCCGGCGACGACGGCTGGCCCCCCGCCCTCGACGCCGCGGTTCCCGGGCAGATCCTGGTGGCCGCGAAGGCCGCCTGGCTGCGCACCGCCGGGGGGGCCGTCCGGCTCTCCCGCGTCCAGCCGGCGGGCAGGAAGCTGATGCCGGCCGCCGACTGGGCGCGCGGCGCCGCCGCCGGGGCCGCGCTGCTGGCCGGGGAGGAGCTCGCCGACCACGAGGCGCAGGTCCGTCAGGAGGCCGCCGCCCGGGCGGCGGCACGCGAGGCCGCGCGGAACACCGCGGCACAGGACGAGGAGGCACGCGCATGAGCCGCGAAGGACAGCCAGGACGGGGCCGGGGCGAGCGAGGCGCCCGCGGGGAACGCGGCCGCGCACCCCGGTCGGACGCCCAGGACCGCCGCGACGCGCAGGGGCGCACCCGCAACCGGGGTCGCTCCGGCGCCGGGCGGAAGTACTCGGCGCAGGCGCCGTCGCAGCGCTCCCGCACCTCCGACCCGGCGCGCCGCGTCGCGTTCGGGGTGGTCCGCGCCGTCCACGCCGAGGACGCGTACGCGAACCTGGTCCTCCCGGCGCGCATCCGCCAGGCCCGCCTCGACCGGCGCGACGCCGGCTTCGCCACCGAACTCGCCTACGGCACCCTGCGCGGCCTCGGCCTGTACGACGCGATCCTGACCCGCTGCGTGGACCGCCCGCTCGAGAAGATCGACCCACCCGTGCTCGATGCCCTGCGGCTCGGCGCCCACCAGCTGCTGGGCATGCGCGTGCCCGCCCACGCCGCCCTCGACGCCACCGTCTCCCTCGTGCGGGCCGAGATCGGGGCCGGCGCCTCCGGGTTCGTGAACGCGGTGCTGCGTCGGGTCGCCGAACGGCCCCTCGAGGAGTGGCTGGCCGACGTCGCCCCCGCCGACGGCGGCGACGCCGCCCTGGCCGTCCGCGCCTCGCACCCGGTGTGGATCGCCCGCGCGCTGCGCCAGGCCTTGGCTGCCCACCGCGGCACTCGCCACATCGCCGACCGCGACGCCGAGCTGGCCGCCCTGCTCGAGGCGGACAACGCCCCGCCCGTGGTCAACCTCGTCGCCCTGCCCGTGGCCGGTGGGGCCGAGGCGCTCGCCGCGGCCCTCGACGACGGTGCCGAACCCGGGCGGCTGGCCCCGGACTCCGCCCTGCACTCCGGCGGCGACGCCGGCCGCCTGGCTGGGGTGCGCGAGGGCGTGCTCCGCGTCCAGGACGCCGGCTCCCAGCTCACCGCCCGGGCGCTGGCCCAGGCACCCGTCCCCGCGGCCGCGGGGCGGGCCGAGCGCTGGCTCGACCTATGCGCCGGCCCCGGCGGCAAGGCGGCCCTGCTGGCCGCCCTCGCCGCCGAGCGGGGTGCGACGCTCGTGGCCAACGAGGTCGCCCCGCACCGCGCCGACCTCGTCCGGCAGGCACTTGCCGCCGTGCCCGCCGACGCCTGGACCGTCCGGGTCGGGGACGGCCGCACGATCGCCGACGCCCCCGAGGCGGCCTCGGCGTTCGACCGCGTCCTCGTGGACGCCCCCTGCACCGGCCTCGGTGCGCTGCGCCGTCGCCCCGAGTCGCGCTGGCGCCGCACCCCGGCCGACCTCGCCGAGCTCACCGGCCTGCAGGCCGAGCTGCTCGACGCGGCGGTCACCGTCCTGGCCCCCGGCGGGGTGCTCGCCTACGTGACCTGCTCCCCGCACGTCGCGGAGACCGTCGTCCAGGTCCAGGACCTCGTGCGCCGCCACCCCGAGCTGGAGCTGCTCGACGCCGGCACCGCCCTCGACGCCGTCGCGCTCGACGATCTGCGCCTGGACGAGGCCGAACCCGCCGGCGGGCCGGAGCCGGGCGACGTGGTCGCCCACACGGCCCAGCTCTGGCCGCACCGGCACGGCACCGACGCCATGTTCCTGGCCCTGCTGCGCGCCCCCGGCGCCTGACCGAGAGGACCCGACCATGACCGCCCACGCCCCGCGCCTGCACCCCTCGATCCTGTCCGCGGACTTCGCCCGCCTCGCCGACGAGCTGGCCCGCATCCCCAGCGCGGACGCGGTGCACGTGGACGTCATGGACAACCACTTCGTCCCGAACCTCACCCTCGGCCTGCCCGTGGTCGAGGCGATCCGACGCGCCACGGACCTGCCGCTGGACCTCCACCTGATGATCGAGGATGCCGACCGCTGGGCGCCGGGCTACGCGGAGGCGGGGGCCGAGTCCGTCACCTTCCACGCCGAGGCCTCGGCGGCGCCCGTCCGGCTGGCCCGCGAGCTGCGCGCGGCCGGAGCGAAGGCCGGCATGGCGCTGCGGCCGGCGACCGCGGTCGAGCCCTACCTGGACATGCTCCCGGAGCTGGACATGCTCCTGCTGATGACCGTGGAGCCCGGCTTCGGGGGGCAGGCGTTCCTCGACGTCGTGCTGCCGAAGATCCGCCGGGCCCGCCGCGCCCTCGACGGCGGGCCCGTCCCGCTGGCCCTCCAGGTCGACGGCGGCGTGAACCGGGAGACCATCGAACGCGCGGCCGAGGCCGGGGCCGACGTGTTCGTGGCCGGCTCCGCGGTGTTCGGCGCCGAGGACCCCGACGCCGCCCTCGTCGGCCTGCGCACCGCCGCCGCCCGCGCCTGCCACTGAGCCCGGAGACGCGGTCGCCCGGCCGCCGCGCCGGACGTCGCCCGGCGTCGTCCGTCGTCCCCGGCCGGCCGGGCGTGCGATACTGCTGGACAGCAACGTGCTCCGAGATGCGGTGGAAGTCCGCACCGGCGGTGACAGCCCGCTAACCGCGCGGCCCGTCCTCATCCGAGGCGGTGCCGAGCGGCCTGACCGGTGGAATTCCGGTGCCGACCGTACAGTCGGGATGGGAGAGGCACGCGGCGGAGCCGTTCCGCGCCCTGCGCGGGAGGGCTGCGGAGCGCACCCCTCGGAGTCCCGATCCGAGGAGGTGGCGTCACGGTCATGGACTGGCTGGTGGACGCGTTCAACTGGACCATCCCGGTCGCCGGCGGCGGCCTGCTCATGCGCGAGGTGCTGGGCAACGTCTTCGGCCTCGCCTCCGCCCTGGGCGGCATGGCGCGCAGGGTCTGGGCCTGGCCCGTGGGCATCCTCGGCAACCTCATCCTGCTGACGGTCTTCCTCGCCTCCCTGTTCACGGGGGCCGACCACGCCACCCTGCTCGGCCAGGCCGGCCGACAGGTCATGTTCATCGCCGTCTCCGTCTACGGCTGGGCGCGCTGGCGTCAGGCCCGCCGGGGCCACGCCGAGGACGCCCCCGCCATCACCCCGGAGTGGGCCGGCTGGCGCGGGCGCGTGTTCCTCGTGACGGCCATGGCGGTCGGCACCGTCGCCCTCACCCCCGTGTTTCGCGCGCTGGGTTCGTGGGAGCCGGTGTGGGCGGACGCCTGGACGTTCGTGGGATCGCTGCTGGCGACCTATGGCATGGCGCGCGGCTGGGTGGAGTTCTGGCTGATCTGGGTGGCCGTGGACGTCGTCGGCGTGCCCCTGCTGTGGAGCACCGGCTACTACGCCTCGGCCGTGATGTACGCCTTCTACGGCGCCTTCACCCTGATCGGCTTCTTCGTGTGGCTGCGCGCCACGGACCGGGACAAGCCCGCCGTGGAGACGCTGCTGCCCGACGGCCCCGAGGGGGACGTCGCCCGATGAGCACCGCCGAGACCCCGTCCGCCGACCCCATGGACCTCGCCGTCCGCGCCGCGCTGCGCGGCGTGCGCGGCGCCAACCCCCTCGTCGGGGCCGTCCTGACCGACGAGGCCGGCCGCGTCCTGGCCGTCGGCCACCACCGCGGACGGGGGACCGCCCACGCCGAGGTCGACGCCCTGACCCGCTGGCGGGCCGCCCGTGCCGCGGATCCGGCCCTGGCCGCCCTCGACCCCGCCGGCCTGACGCTGCACGTCACCCTCGAGCCCTGCGACCACACCGGCAGCACCGGCCCCTGCTCGCAGGCCGTCCTGGACGCGGGGATCGGCGCACTGCGCTACGCCGTCGCGGACCCCACCGGTCACGACGGCGGCGGCGCGGCCCGCCTCGCCGCGCACGGGGTGCGCGTGACCGGCCCCACCGGCGAGGCGGCCGCCCTCGCGCTCTCCGCCCGCTGGCGCGAGGTCCGCGACGCGGGCCGCCCGTGGGTGACCGGGCACCTCGCCCAGTCCCTCGACGGCCACGCCGCGGCCGCCGACGGCACGAGCCGGTGGATCACCGGCCCGGACTCCCGCCTCCACGCCCACGAGGTGCGCTCCCGCGTCGACGCCATCGTCGTCGGCACGGGGACCGTTCTGGCCGACGACCCCCGCCTCACCGCCCGTGACGCCGCCGGCGCCGAACTCGCACACCAGCCCGTGCCCGTCGTCCAGGGTCACCGGCCCGTGCCCGACGGCGTCGCGCTTCGCCGCCACCCGGTGGTGCTGGAGGTCCCCGACCACGATCCGCACGCCGTCCTCGCCGCGCTCGCCGCCCATCCCGGGCCCTGGCCCCACGGCCGCCGCGCCGAGCACGTGCTCATCGAGGGCGGGCCCCGCGTGCTCGGCGCGTGGCTGCGCGCCGGCCTCGTGGACGAGCTCATGGTCTACACCGCGCCCCTGCTGCTCGGCCCGGGCCGCGCCGCCGTCGCCGGCCTGGGGGTCGCCACGCTGTCCGAGGGACTGCGCTGGCACTCCGACCCCGCGGAGGGCGGCCCCGTCCGTGTCCTCGGGGACGACGTCTGGACCCACCTGAGCCCGGTGCCGGCCCCTCACCTGCCCACCGCCCCCGCCCCCACCCGTTTCCAGGAGGACTGAGTGTTCACCGGCATCGTCACCCACCTCGGCACCGTCGTCTCCCTCGAGCACGACGCGGCCGCCGACACCGCCCTGCTGACCCTCGACGCCGGCGGCGCCCTCGACGGGCTGCCCGCCGGCGGCTCGCTCGCCGTCGACGGCGTGTGCCTCACGGCCCTCGACGGGCCTGCGGAGCGCCCCGGCGTGTTCCGCGCCGACCTCATGGGCCAGACGCTGCGGATGACCAGCCTCGGCGACCGCGCCCCGGGGGACCGGGTCAACCTCGAGCGCTGCCTGCGCCCCACCGACCACCTGGACGGGCACGTGGTCCAGGGCCACGTGGACGGTACCGGCGAGGTCCTCGCGGTCACCCCGCACGGGGCCTGGACCACCCTGCGCATCGGCCTGCCCGCCCGCCTGGCCCGCTACGTCCCCGCGCAGGGGGCCATCGCCCTGCAGGGCGTCTCCCTCACCGTCACCGCCGTCTCCGACCCGGGCGCGGCCGCGCACTGGTTCGAGGTCGGCATCATCCCGGCCACGCTCGAGGCCACCACCTTGGGCGTCCTGCGGCCGGGCGACCGCGTCAACCTCGAGACCGACGTGCTCGCCCGGTACGCCGAGCGTCTCGCGCTCATCCCCTCCGCCCCCGCCGCACCCACCGAGGAGGCCCGCCCGTGAGTGAGCACATCCGCCTGGACCCCGTCCCCGCGGCGATCGCCGCGATCGCCGCCGGCCGGCCCGTCGTCGTCGTGGACGACGCCGACCGCGAGAACGAGGGAGACCTGATCTACGCGGCCGCCCTGGCCGCCGACGAGGTCACCGCCTTCACGGTGCGCCACACCTCCGGCGTCATCTGCGCCCCCATGCCCGCGCCGTGGGCGGACCGGCTGGAGCTGCCGCCCATGACCACCGTCAACGAGGACCCCAAGGGCACCGCCTACACCGTGTCCGTGGATGCCGCCGCCGGCGTCACCACCGGCATCTCCGCCGCCGACCGCACGCAGACCCTGCGCGTGCTTGCGGGGGAGGAGTCGACCCCCGGTGACCTGACCCGGCCCGGTCACGTGTTCCCCCTGCGCGCCGTCCCCGGCGGCGTCCGGGCCCGCCGCGGCCACACCGAGGCCGGCGTCGAGCTGTGCCGCCTGGCCGGCGTCGCGCCCGTGGCCGCCATCGCCGAGCTCGTCCACGACGACGGCACCATGATGCGCCTGCCCGCCCTGCGGGAGTTCTCCGACGAGCACGGCCTCGCGCTGATCTCCATCGAGGACCTCGTGGCCCACCTGGAGGAGACGACGCCGGCCCTGACCGCCGTCCCCGCCGAGGCCACCCTGCCGACCCGGCACGGCCTGTTCCGCGTGAGCGTGCACGTGGACGCCGAGACCGGGGCCGAGCACCTGCTGCTCGTGGCGGGCGAGACCGACCCGGAGCGTCCCCTCACCGTCCGCGTGCACTCGGAGTGCCTCACCGGCGACGTCCTCGGCTCCCTGCGCTGTGACTGCGGCCCCCAGCTCGAGGACGCCCTGGCCCGCGCGGCGACCGAGGGCGGCGCCGTCCTCTACCTTCGGGGCCACGAAGGACGCGGCATCGGCCTGGCCAACAAGATCCGTGCCTACCGGCTCCAGGAGGAGGGGATGGACACCGTCGAGGCCAACCTCGCCCTCGGTCTGCCCGCCGAGGCGCGCGACTGGGCCGGGGCCGCCGCCGTCCTCACGGCCGCCGGCCATCGGCGCATCCGCCTCGTCACCAACAACCCCGCGAAGGTCGCGGGGCTGCGGGCGGCCGGCATCGACGTCGTCGAGCGTGTCCCGGCCCCCACGCCCGTCACCGAGCACAACGTCGTCTACCTGCGCACCAAGCGGGACCGGATGGCCCACGCCCTGGCGGATCGCGTGCTCGCACCGCCGACGGCCACCGGTGGCCCCGCCACGCCGGTCGATGACCCGACCACCGACCCGACCCACCCCACCCACCAGGAGGACACCCCATGAGCGGCGCCGGAGCCCCGACCTTCACCCCCGACCCCGCCGCTGCGAGCGGCCTGGACGTGGCGATCGTCGCCGCCCAGTGGCACACGGAGATCATGGACGGGCTGATCGCCGGGGCGCAGGCCGCCGCGGCCGACCTGGGCCTGAACCCCGCGCTCGTGCGCGTGTCCGGCACCGTCGAGCTCACCGTCGCTGCGGCGCGGCTGGCGGAGCGCTTCGACGTCGTCGTGGTCCTCGGCGTCGTGGTGCGCGGGGACACCCCGCACTTCGACTACGTGTGCCAGTCCGTGACCCAGGGCGTGACGGAGGTCTCGGTGCGCACAGGCGTTCCCGTGGGCTTCGGCGTGCTCACCGTGGACACCGAGCAGCAGGCCCGCGACCGGGCGGGCCTGCCCGGATCCCGCGAAGACAAGGGCCGCGAGGCCCTCGAGGCGGCGGTGCTCACCGAGCTCGCCCTGCGCTCGGTCACGCCGCGGGACTGAGGGTGGCCGGGCGGGGCTGCCTGGTGAGCCGGCTGCTCTTGACGGGGACCCTGTCCCAGGGGCCGGTGGGGGTGAGCGCAGGCCGGTCAGCCGTGCCCGTCCGGAACGCCGGCAGCCGCTCGCCGTCATGGATGGGCTCATCAGGGCCTCCCAGCCGGGGGACCCGACGGTCGAGGCGGAGAGCGAAGCCCCCGCCCATCGGCTCGGACTATCGAGATCACATCGCTCCCAAGGATCAGACCGTCGCAGTCGAGGAGCGGCGCGAGACCGGGCTGTTGCTCACCCCCCTGGTGCCGGCCCGCTCCATCGTCCCCAAGGCGCGTCTGGCCTGCGACTGGCTAGGCCGCTACGAGAAGGGCGAGCCCCCAAGTCCCGGCCCCCGGAGCGGTGATCCCCGCAGAACCGGCAACAGCCTCGGACCCGACCAGCGGGTACGCGCCCCTGGCCCGGCGTGGGGCGCCGACCGTGGCGCTGAACGTGCGGGTGCCCGAAGCGATCCGCGACGTGGTGCGTCGAAAGGCCGCAACGAACCCGGCAACGCCCGGCCAAGCAGCAGTCATCGAGGCCTTGGTCCGCCCGCACCTGATGCACTGACCGGTGCGACAGGTCGAGGGGTCTGAGCTGATCCTCCAGGCCATCGGCGACGCCTATCCCTTCCAGGGCTGAGGACCCCTGTGCGTCCTGGGTGCTGGCCCCGTGTTCCCTGCGCAACGTGGGCAGGCTGAAAGGCGTCTGCTACAAACCCTGCTGGGGCCGGTGTTGTGGCGCACTGATTGACGTCAGTCTTCGGCCGTCTGGCTGTGACTGTTGCAGGTATGTGGCGGCATTCTTGCTGAGATACGTGGCGGCAAGGACCGTCCATCCAGGAACGACACTGTTCGCAAGCTGGGGCCAGCAACGATCGCCAGGACGTCGGCATCGACAATGCCCGGAGATCTCTTTGTGGTGGTGGCCGCCGATCAGGAAGCGTGGTTAGAAACCGAAGGCCCCGCCGCTGACCAGGATGAAGAAACCCAGGCCGATCAGCACGATGGGGAACAGGATGTGTTCCCAGCGCTCCAGGACCTCAGCGATCGGTCTGCGGGTGGCGACGAACTTGGCCAGGCCCACCAGCACCGCGACCAGGGCCAGGAACACGATGCAGTAGGCAGCCACAGCCCCCGGGCCGACGCTGAGGAAGACCGGGGCGTAGACGCCGATGTTGTCCCCGCCGTTGGCGAAGGTCACCCCGGCCACGGTCCAGACGGCGACATTCTTGCCCTCGATCTTGGCGTCATCATCGTCTTCGCCTCTGCGCCACCCCTGCCAGGCCGCCCACACTCCCAGGCCCAGCGGGATGAGCCCGAAGTAGGGGATGACCCCCGGAGGCAAGAACGCGCCCGCGCCCAAGGACACGAGCACTGCCGCACCCAGGATGCCGGCGAAGCCGAGGTACTGGCCGACCAGGATTCGGACGGTGGTCCCACGCTGGCCCGCACCACGGCCGAAGAACAGGGATAGCACGATGAGGTCGTCGATGTTGGTAACCAGGAACAGACCGATCGCCTGGAGGGCTGAGGACAGGATCACGCGCCCACCCCCTTCTCGCAGCAGCCGGGCACGGAGCAGGCCGGGTCCAGGCACGGGGCACTCTCATCCACCGCGAGGGTGACCTCGACCAGAGCAGTCAGCGCCCGCGCCAGGTGTGCATTGGCGATCTCGTACCGGGTCTGGCGGCCCTCGGCAACGGCGACCGCGATCCCGCAGTCTCGCAAGCACGCCAGGTGGTTCGACACGTTCGACCGGGTCAGCCCCAAGTCCCGCGCCAGTTCGGCCGGGTATGCCGGCCGTTCCAGCAAGGTCATCAGGATCCGCGACCGGGTGGGGTCGGCCATCGCCCGGCCCAACCGGTTCATCACGTCAACACGAGAGGCAATAGTCAGCATTCACTGAACTATACAGTATGAGCTGAACTTACAGTGTCGCCTCGTAAAGCTATGCCCCAGCGGGGCGGCACAGAACGTCGTGCCGTCCCGCTGTTTGCTCATCGGCCGACGGACAGCTCGGTCAGTTGCGGGCTGCTGCAGCAGGCGTCGCCGGCTGGGGCTGGGGCGTCGCAGCTGCCGCCGAGGTCGGTGGTGCATACGCCGGTCTCGGGTAGTTCGAGGTGGACTGCGTCGGCTGCTTTGCGGTCGCCGGCCAGGGCTGCCGCGATGGAGCGGACCTGTTCGTAGCCGGTGGCCATGAGGAAGGTGGGGGCGCGGCCGTAGCTCTTCATCCCCACGATGTAGAAGTTCGTCTCCGGGTGGGCGAGGACTCGCTCACCGTGAGGCTCGACGGATCCGCAGGCGTGGAACTCGGGATCGATCAGCGGCCCCAGCTGGGACGGTGCTTCGACGGCCGGGTCCAGGGCCAGGCGGAGTTCGGAGAGCATTCCGAGATCAGGGCGGAACCCGGTGGCGGGCACCAGCACATCGACGCTCACTTCTCGCTCCCCGTCCGGGGTCACAGCGTGGACGGTCAGCGTGTCGTCGGCTCTGAAGCGAGTGATGGTGAAGGAGGTGAGGACCGCGATGCGTCCGGAGTCGACCAGCTGGCGCAGTCGCGAGCCGAGCGCTCCTCGGGCTGCGAGTTCGTCCTGGTCGCCGCCCCCGTAGACGCGGGTGAGGTCTGCGGTGCGAGCGGCCCACATGATGGTGGTGTCGGCCTCCAGGTCCGCGAGGTCCAGCAGGGTGTTGGCGGCTGAGTGGCCGGCACCGGTCACCATGACTCGCTTGCCGGCGAAGCGGTCACGGTCGCGGCCCTGCACGTCAGGCAGCGGCGCGGTGATGTGGCCCGCGGCGCGGGCCTGCTGCTCGCCGGGAGCAAGGAGCCCGGCCTGTCCGAGCGGGTTGGGCGTGGACCAGGTGCCGGAGGCGTCGATGACGGCCGAGGCGAGGACATCGTCGATGTGCCCGTCAGCGGTCTCGATTCGGACGAGGAAGGGGGTCTCCTCGCGGCGTGCGGTGCGGGTCTTGTCGATGCCGGCGCGGGAGACGGCGCTGACCCGCGCCCCGTAGCGGATCGACTCGGCGAGCTGGGGAAGCTGCGCGAGCGGTTCGAGGTAATGCTCGCGCAGTTCGTGACCGGTCGGGAGAACGTCGGCGTCGGGTGCGGTCCAGCCGGCAGCTTCGAGGAGACGCTGTGCGGCGGCGTCGAGGTTGTACTGCCACGGCGAGAAGAGCCGCGTGTGCCCCCACTCGGCGATCGCGGCTCCTGCCGCGGTCCCGGCCTCGAGGATCAGGAACGGCAGGCCGCGCTCAGAGAGGTGGGCGGCGGCGGCCAATCCGATGGGGCCGGCGCCGATGATGGCCACGGGATGTGAGTTCGTTGCGGTGGTCAAGATGATGAGTCTCCTTGCTGCGGGGCGGTCAGTTCGCGGTGCCGGTGAGGTCGGTCAGGAGCTTGCGGACGTGGGTGTCGATGTCGTCGCGGACCAAGCGCATCCGCTCCATCCCTTCGATGCCGCGCTGAGAGGGCTCATCGGTGTGCCAGGTCGTGACCGGCGCGGTCATGCCCTCGACGGGTTTGATGACGGCTTCGTCGCCGATGACGATCACGTGGTCGACGCTTCGCAGCAGCTCGGGGGTGACCGGCTGCGGGACGGCGGAGGACATGTCCGCGCCGACCTCGGCGATCGCCTCCGCGGACTGGGCGTTGATGGCGGTGCCCGGGCGGGTGCCGGCGGAATGCACGTCGACCTCATCCCCGGCGTGATGGCGCATGAGGGCGGCGGCCATCTGGGACTTGCCGCCGTTCTTCACGCAGACGAACAGGACTGAAGGGCGCTTCGTGGTCATGGCGAGGGGATCCTTCTGTGGGGTCATCGGGTGGGGGCGGTGGTGTCGCCGGGGAACAGGCGCCGCCCCATAGCGAGGGCGACGTAGACGAGGGCGACGAGGACGGGGACTTCGATCAGCGGGCCGACGACGCCGGCGAGGGCCTGGCCGGAGGTGACTCCGAAGGTGCCGATGGCGACGGCGATGGCGAGCTCGAAGTTGTTACCCGAGGCCGTGAACGCGACGGTCGTGGACTTCGCGTAGTCGAGGCCGATCGCGCGGCCGAGCAGGAAGGACCCCAGGAACATGACGACGAAGTAGACCAGCAGCGGCAGGGCGATGCGGGCCACGTCTCCCGGTGCGGAGATGATCGCGTCGCCCTGGAGGGCGAACAGCAGCACGATGGTGAACAGCAGCCCGTACAGCGCCCAGGGACTGATCTTCGGGAGAAACCGCTCCTCGTACCAGGTCCGACCCTTGGCTCGCTCACCGAGGATGCGGGTCAGGAACCCTGCGACCAGCGGGATCCCGAGGAAGATCAGCACGCTGAGGACGATCGCGCCGATCGAGAACTCGGCCGACGTGGTCGGCAGCCCCAGCCAGGACGGCAGCGCCTGGAGGTAGAACCAGCCCAGGGCACCGAAGGCGATCACCTGGAAGACGGAGTTGATCGCGACCAGCACCGCAGCTGCTTCTCGGTCACCGCAGGCGAGGTCGTTCCAGATGAGGACCATCGCGATGCAGCGTGCGAGCCCGACGATGATCAGGCCGGTGCGGTACTCCGGAAGGTCGGCCAGGAAGATCCAGGCCAGGGCGAACATGAGTGCCGGGCCGACGATCCAGTTCAGCACCAGCGAGGTCACCAGCAGGCGTCGGTCCGCGCCGATGCGCCGGGTCTCGTCGTAGCGGACCTTCGCCAGGACCGGGTACATCATCACCAACAGTCCGATCGCAATGGGCAGGGACACGGATCCGATCTTCACCGCCTCCAGCGCGGTGTTCAGGCCGGGGATGAACCGTCCCAGCAGGAGACCCACTGCCATGGCGGCCAGGATCCACACCGGGAGCCAGCGATCGAGGAAGGACATCTCCTTCATCACGCGGGGCTGCTCCACATCCTTGGTGGTCGTACTCATGAGGGGGGCCGAACCTTCCATCGACGGATATCAATGCGAACGCTATGCTTCACATCGATGACTGTCAATGTAAGGTGGGGACATGTCCACGACGACCGCGATCACAGCTGCCGGGCTCGAGACGATGAACGGCCCTGAGGAGTGCTGCAGGCTCTCAGCGGGGCCCGTCGACAGCGTCGAGGCCGAGAGGATCGCGTTCTTGCTCAAGGCGCTTTCCGATCCGACCCGTCTCCGGCTTCTATCCCATGTCGCTGCTCAGGGTTGCAATTCGGTCTGCGCCTGTGATCTCACCGAGCCGCTGGGCATCAGCCAGCCGACCGTGAGTCACCACATGAAGAAGCTCGTCGACGCTGGCCTGCTCACGCGCGAGCAGAAGGGCCGCTGGGCGCACTACTCCGTTGTGCCGTCGGCCTTCGCCGAGCTCCGTTCCTTCCTCGACATCGCCTGAACCCCCGCCGCCGACTTTGGAGATCCTCCCGACCGCACGGCCCAGTGTCCTGTTCGTCTGCGTCCACAACGCCGGTCGTTCGCAGATGGCAGCCGGCTGGCTTCGTGAACTCGCCGGCAACCGCATCAAGGTCCGCTCCGCCGGTTCCGCACCCGCCGACACGATCAACCCCGCAGCCGTGGCCGCGATGGAGATGTCGGGATCGACCTCTCCCACCAGACGCCCAAGATTCTCACCCCGGAATCCGTCCAGGCCTCCGACGTCGTGATCACTATGGGCTGCGGTGACGCCTGCCCGTTCTACCCCGGAAAGCCTTACGAGGATTGGCAGCTCGACGATCCGGCCGGCAAGGGAATCGACGAGGTCCGCCCGGTTCGCGACGAGATCCGCGCCAGGGCCGAGGAGCTCATCGCCAGCCTCCGCCCCTAGATGTGATGTCCAGGCAGGTTGTTGTCGATTCTGCTGATGGGTGGGGCTCCGATCGCGGAGTGGTGCCTGTGATGATTGTAGAAGTGGAGCCAGCCGGGTAACGCGGATCGGCGTTCGGATTCGGATCCGTAGAAGCGGGCGTATGCCCAGCCGTCGGCGAGCGTGCGGTGGAAGCGCTCAATCTTCCCGTTCGTTTGTGGTCGGTAGGGGCGGGTCTTCTTCGCCGTGATCCCAAGTTCTGCGCAGGCGTCGCGCCAGGCGTATGACTTGTAGGCCGAGCCGTTGTCTGAGAGGACGCGTTCGACGCTGACACCGCGGGCTGCGAACCAGGTCACGGCGCGGCGCAGGACCTCGATCGCTGTTGCGGCTTTCTCGTCCGAGCAGATCTCGGCGTAAGCGACGCGGGAGTGATCATCGATGACGGTGTGGACGAACGCGGTGCCCAGGCGAG
Source organism: Micrococcus sp. 63XJN7_8_ISO-PGPR-S23-253 (assembly GCF_056173425.1). NCBI lineage: Bacteria > Bacillati > Actinomycetota > Actinomycetes > Micrococcales > Micrococcaceae > Micrococcus > Micrococcus sp. 63XJN7_8_ISO-PGPR-S23-253. Next base: position 1,248,577 of record NZ_CM149673.1, on the reverse strand, counting down.
GCTCGTAGCGGTTGTTCCGGCTCCGCAGGCGGGTGGCAGTGGCCTCCCGGTTACGTTCGCCCTGGACGCGGCCGACGAAGCGCCAACCACCGCCGTCGGGGATGTTGCCGAACTTCGTGACATCGACGTGGATCAGCGAGCCGGGATAGTTATGTTCGTACCGGCGGATCGGCTCACCGTCGACCCGGTCGATATGGCTGAGTCTGCTGATCCGGCATCGAACCAGCACCGCGTGGACGGTCGAGGCGGGCAGGCCGAGTTCGCCAGCGATCTGGACCGGTCCCAGGCGACTCCGCCACCGCCGCTTCACGATCCGCTTGACCACCGGCAGCGGCGTCTTCGTCGGCATCGACCGCGGCCGACTCGAACGATCGACCATCCCTGCCGAGCCCTCGGCACGGAACCTCGCCGCCCATTTCCGGGCGGTGACAGGCGAGACCATGAACATCTTCGCCGCGACTGATGGCGGCCAGTGATCCTCGACGATCAGGCGCGCCAGGCGGAGTCGTGCGCGTGGGGTCAGGGCAGCGTTAGCGTGGGACACGAGGGCCTCCAGGTCTTGTGAAGCGGTTGAACTCAACAGCTCCACTTCACAACCAGAGGCCCTCGCCTCTCAGCTCCTCACGGCCGTGTCGCCGAAACAACGTCCCTGGACATCACACCTAGAGCGTGTTGCTAAAGGGTTTCAAGCTTTGGGTGCGCCAGTCTTGAGGGGTGTCGCGTGATGTCATCTCGGACGAGGTCTGGGCCGTGATCGGCCCGCTGTTCCCTGCCCCGAAGTCCACGGGTCGGCCCCCGGTGGATCGGCGCGCGGTGGTCGAGGCCACCGCGTGGCGCTTCCGCACGGGGGCGCCGTGGCGGGATCTGCCCGAGCGGTTCGGGAACTGGAACGCGATCTACAAGAACTTCAACCGGTGGGCCGCCCAGGGTGTGTGGGAGCGCGTGCTCGCGCGCACTCAGTCGATGGCACAGCAGGCTGGCGAGCTGGATTGGGTGGCCTCGATCGATTCCACGATCGTGCGCGTCCATCCGCACGGGGCGACCCTGCCCCGCCCCACAGGGGGCCCTGACGAACTACAAGAAATCCGGGGACGAGCCGGCTGATCATGCCATCGGACGCTCCCGTGGCGGTCTGACGACGAAGAATCATCTGGTCTGTGATGGCAAGGGCAGGGTGCTGGCGTTCGTGGTGACCGGCGGGCAGGTGGCGGACACCTCGATGTTGGCCACCCGCTGGAGCTGATCAGCGTGGCCGGCGCCCGTGGGCGGCCCAGGGCGCGGCCTGACCGCCTGATTGCGGACACGGGCTACCCCTCGAAGGCGAAGCGGGCTTGGCTGCGCCGGCATAGCATCGCGGCCACGATCCCCGAGCGGGCCGATCAGATCGCGCACCGGCGCCGCCGCCCAGGAAGACCGATCGACTTCGGTGGAGACCAGCGCCAGCGCTATCGGGGCCGCAATGTCGTGGAGCGATGCTTCAACCGGCTCAAACAGTGGCGAGGAATCGCGATGCGCTCGGACAAGTACGCCCGGAGCTATCACGCCGGGCCCTGCCTCGCCGCGACACTGCATTGGCTGACTACTACCCTTTGGCAACACGCCCTAAGCCGCGCGGGGCAACACTCCGCGCAAGACGTCGGTGAGGGTGACGACCCCAGTGAACCGGTCGTCCTGGGTCACTGCGGCCAGCTGACGGCTGTTGCGGCGCATGGAGGCAAGTGCTTCGTGCAACGGTGTGGTGGAGGGCAGCGTCAGAGCCTCCTGGATGAGCGGCTGGATTGGCGCAGAAGGCTCCATCGTGAGGGTGTCCCGCACGTGGACGACGCCCGGAACGCTCTCAGGGGTATGGTCCGGCTGGACCAGGATACGCAGGTGCCCTGAGCGCGCAGCGGCATTCTGGACCGCCTCGACGTCGGCGTCGGGGGCGACCTTGACCGGGTGCTGACCCTGGGGGAGGAGGTCCCCGAGAGTGAGGGTCTGAAGGTCCAGGGCACCGGCCAAGGTTTCATGCTTCTGCCGGTCCAGGGTGCCGGCGGCGGCGGAGTGCTCAACCAGCTGACGAATGGCCGCTGCGTCGTAGCCGCCCACGGCGGCCTGGTCCACGGGGGTGACGCCGCTGAGGGTCACCAGGCGGTTGGCCAGCCGGTTGGCCAGCAGCAGGGGGCGAACGCTCCAGACGAAGGCGCGTGCGGGCACGGCCACGGCTTTGGCTGCGGCCTCGGGGTGGGCAATGGCCCAAGACTTGGGGGCCATCTCCCCGATGACCAGGTGAAGGAAGGTCACGACCAGCAAGGACAGGACGAAGGAGGCGGTTCCGGCTGCCGCTGCGGGGATGCCCCAGTCCTCCAGGACGGGGCCGAGCCATGCGTCGACGGCCGGCTTGGTGATCGCCCCCAGGGCGAAGGTGCACAAGGTGATGCCCAACTGGGCTGCGGCGAGCATGAGGGTCAGCTCGTCGACTCCCTTGAGAGCGGCCCGTGCGGCGCGGCTGCGTCCTGCCTCGGCCTCCAGTCGGTGCCGGCGGGCGCCCAGCAGGGAGAACTCCATGATGACGAAGATCGCGCTGAGCACGATCAGCCCTGTGGTCACGAGCATGACGATCAGTGGACCGTGCATCATCGCTCCTCGTCCGTGGTGGCGTCGGGCTGGGCCTCGTGGGCGGCATGGCTGCCGGCGGTGTCAGAGCGGGGCACCTCGATGAGGTGGATCCGCAGTCGAGCCGGGACCCTGCGTCGGATGGAGAGCACCTCGACCTGCAGGTGGCGGTCGTAGACCTCCTCAGCCCCGAAGTCTCGTGGGTCCTCGGGCAGGTCGATCGTGATGACCTCGCCTTCCCGGGGCAGACGGCCCAGAGCGTCGATGGTCAGACCGGCGGCGGACTCGGCCTCGGTCACGGGCAGGGGGTGCCCGACGAGGCGCTCGAGCTCGTCCAGGTGGGCCTCTGCGCTCAGGACCCAGGAGTGCAGGCCTGTGGCGGTGATCTCCTCCTGGGGGTGCAGGTCGTGCTCGTCCGTGAGCTCGCCCACGAGCTCCTCCGCGAGGTCTTCCACTGTGAGCACGCCGACGAAGCCGCCGAACTCGTCCACGATGCACGCCATCTGCTGCCCTGAGCCGTCGAGCTCCCGGGCTGCGTCGGGCAGGGACATCATCGTGGGCAGCACCAGTGCAGGGCGCATCAGGGCGGACACGGGGGTGTCCGGGGCCATCCGGGTCCCACCGAGCACGTCGGTGAGGTGGACTACCCCGAGCGGTTCGTGTTCGTTCGAGATCACCGGGTAGCGAGTGTGGCCGGTGGCCATCAGGTCGCGCACCTGAGCCAGGGAGGTCTGGGGCTGAACCTCGTCCACACGCGAGCGGGGCACCATCGCGTGCTGCACGTCCTGGTCTGGGAAGTCCAGCACCCGGTCGATCAGGACGGAGACCTCCGCGGGCAAGGATCCGGAAGCTCTGGAGTCCAGGGCAATGCGGTCCAGGTCCTCGGCGGTGGCGGTGCTGTCGACGTCGTGCACTGGCTCGATGCGCAGGAACTTGAGCAGCACCTCGGCCGCCTTGTCGAAGACCCAGATGAGACTGCCGAACAGGCCGAGGTAGATCTGCGTGGGCCGGGCCAGAGCGCGGGCCAGGGGCTCGGGGTTGGCGATGGCCAAATTCTTGGGGTACAGCTCGCCGATGATCATCTGCACCAGGGTGGCCACCACCAGTACGCCCAGCGTGGAGATGGCGATGACCACTTCAGAAGGCAGTGCGGTGCCGCCGAGCAACTCGGTCAGGGCAGCACCCACCATCGGCTCTGCCACGTAGCCCACCATGAGGCCTGTGACCGTGATCCCCAGCTGCGCGCCGGAGAGCATGAAGGAGGTGCGGCGAGTGACCTGCAGTGCGCGGGCGGCGGCGCGGTCGCCGGCCTTGGCGGCGGTCTGCAGGCGGACGCGGTCTACAGACATGTACGCGAATTCCTGGGCCACGAAGAAGCCGTTGGCGGCGATGATCGCCAGGATGATGAGGGATCCGAGGATCAGTGTCAGGACTGGATCCATGCCTGAGTCACCTCCCCACGAGGTGCAGGCGACCCCGCCAGCTGCGGGGTGGGGGTGGGGGTGACGCTCGGACTGTCACCAGGGCAGGCGGCTGGGCCGTCGCTCATGTATTCAGGGGCTCCATAAGGGGTCGAATGAATAATGGCGGCACATTACCACCGGTAACCGATCGCAGGGCAAGGTGGGGTGTGGCCTCGACGCCCCAAGGCGGGGGACGTGGGGGAGGGGCCGGTCATCCCCTGGGGGTCACCGGGCCCTCCCATCGGACTTCGCCGTCCACGACCTCGCCGGTCGGGCTCATTCCGATTCGACGGGCCACGGCGGCTGACGCCTCATGATCGGGGTGGATATGGGCGATGACCTGTTTCACGCCCATGTCCGCGAGTTCGGCCAGCAGGAGAGCAGCTGCTGCTGAGGCGTAGCCCTGGCGTTGCCACGGTGCTCCGATGACCCAGGCGATTTCGGCGGGCTGGCCAGAGACCGGGATAGTGGCTTGAACGTAGCCGAGTGCTTCCCCGGAGGTCTCGAATACCACCACGTGATTGAGCCAGGTCTCGGTCTCATCAGCCGAGTGGCCCCGGCTCTGAAGGGTGTACTGGCGGGTGAGCCCCTCAACGGTCGGCGGTTCACCCCCGGTGTACTGGTAGAGGGCCGGGTCGGCTAGAACCCTGGTCATCTCGGGTGCATCCCCCGGGGAAAGTGGCCGCAGGCGAACCTGTTCAGTCATGAGGGCAAGCAGAGCCCGGCGGGCCGGAGATGTCAACCAGTTCGTCGGCGCCGGTCGAAGTGAAGTACCTGGTCCCTACCTCGGACAGCCTCGAACTTGTGTCCATGCATATGGCGCGAGCCAGGATGGCCACAAACGGCCGATTGTGCCGGGGCGCTGGGTGTGGGTGCTGCTTGAGTCTTCATGGGCAGGGGTCGCCGGTGGATCGGTCGTGGTCTAGGTTTCTTTCGGCGTACTCGTAGAGCCCTCGTAGCTGGGCTCTCGGGCCCAACCCATCCGCCCTTGAGCTTCGGAGATCACCCGATGATCGAATCCACCCCAGCTGGCCGGGCCTCGGGGCGGTCCGCACCGCAAGTGGTCCTGGCGCTCGTGCTGCTGGTGCTCATCGTTCCCGTGGCCATAGCCGTCTTCATGGCCGCCTACGCCGTCGCGGAGTTCGCCCAGGGCAGCCACGCTCCCGTGGGGGCGCCTTCCTTGCTCGTCAGCGTGGGGCAGCTCCTCGCCGTCGCATGCTCGGCCGTCTGCGGCGTCCGGTTCGCTCGATCCAGATCCCCTCGCTCTCGGTGGGCCTGGACGGCCGCGGTGCTTGCTCTGTTGGTGCTGGCTGCCTGGCCTGTCCTGGTGGGAGGGATCGGCCTGGTGGAGCGAGAGGCGTGTGAGGTCCGCCCGGCCCCGTTCTGGTGTGAGTGAGCCTGCAACCGCAAGGGGCCGGCGCCAGGGCGCAGCTGTCCCCAGAGGGGCCATCCGGGTACGAGGACTCGTTCCTACCCTGGGGAGATGACTGCGCCGGATGCCCTGCCGCCCTTAGAGCTGCCGTCCACGGCTGAGGTGCGCTGGGTGATGTCCGCGCTGGTCCAGAGGTACTTCAGCCGTGAGACTCACGCGCGTCTCCTCGACGCCGACGTGAGCGGGGGTGTGCTGACGGTGGTGGCCTGGCAGGCCGGCCCGTCCCCAGCGGACCCGGGAGGGGTGATCGGGCACCGCACGGACCTGGGGGTGCGTCTGGCCGAGTGCGAGGGGGATCTGGACGCGGTGCTCCTGGATGCATTGCAGTTCCAGGTGTTCGAGCCGAGCGCGCCGGGCTGGGCGGCGTCCGGGGCTGAGCTGGCATGGCCGCTGGAGCGGTATCCCGAGGCCACCTGGTACGGGTGACGGGGTCGGAGCGACGCATAGAGGCGTGGGGGCGGCGTCCAGGCGGGTATACCCCTTCACCCACCCCGCCCACCCACAAGGCCATCACGTCAGTCACAGCCCCGGCCCGGGCTGTTGGACAGAAGTGGAGGAGGGTCCATGCCGTGGTGGGACAGACCGTCGGGGACCTGCAGGCCAGCCCCGGTGGGAGTCGGCCGACGCCTCGCACGGTGGTGCGCCGGCGCGCGGGACGGAATGGGTCGCCTTCATCGTGGTGGGTCATGGTCCAATCCGAGGGTCCGAGCACGGCGCTCTGCTTTCATCTAGGAGGGGGAGGAGGGCCACGCCGGCGATTCCTCCGCAGGACCGCTCGCCGCATCATGCCGGTTCCCCGTCGGCGACGTAGGCGCGGCCGCGCCGCCCAACAGATCAGTGCGGTGGGCCCGGGCGGAGTTCGGGGCAGTGATCCACCGGGCGGTGTCACAGGTGTGCAAGGAGCGGTGTCGTCGCTGGGGTCAGAAATGAGCGTGTCGTGCCCACCTGTCGGAGCTCGCCCGGGCCGTCTGTTCGGACCGCACGGGCGCGTTCAGCCCGTCCCCCCTCACCCCCTGCCGCGTGGCCCGCTGGGAGGTGGATCGGATGGCCGCCCGAAGGACGACCGAGTCTCGTGGATTCGTCCTGGAGCCGCGATGCCTCGCGCTCGTGTCCCGATGGGATGGAAGAGCATGCAGGCCGGGGAGGGGGAGGATGCTGGGCGGCCTGGACGTACCGCGTGGGCTCACAGGTGCAGCGCGGGGCGAAGACCCCGCCGTCCCGTCCGTCACAATGACCGACTGCGGTCCGGGCTGGAGGGGCCGGGTCGCTAGGGTGGTCCCGTGAAGACCTTCGACGAGCTGTACGCGGAACTGACGCGCAAGGTGCAGGAGCGCCCCGAGGGCTCCGGCACCGTGGCCCAGATCGACGCCGGCGTCCATGCGATCGGCAAGAAGGTCGTCGAGGAGGCGGCCGAGGTCTGGATGGCCGCCGAGTACGAGTCGGATGAGGCCGCCGCCGAGGAGATCTCTCAGCTGCTGTACCACGTGCAGACCATGATGATCGCCCGCGGCATCAACCTCGAGGACGTCTACCGCCACCTCTGAGGCCGCCGGCCCCGTTCCCCGCCCGCCCCACCGCATCCCCGAGGAGACCGACGCGTGCTGCGCATCGCCGTTCCGAACAAGGGCGCCCTCGCCGAGGCCGCCCGTGAGATCCTGCAGGAGGCCGGCTACCGCCAGCGCCGCGACTCCCGCGAGCTGGTGCTCGTGGACCCCGAGAACCAGGTGGAGTTCTTCTACCTGCGTCCCCGGGACATCGCGGTGTACGTGGGCAAGGGCACCCTCGACGTCGGCCTCACCGGGCGGGACCTGTTCCGCGACGCCCAGGTCGAGGGCACAGCGGAGGAGATTATGGCGCTGGGCTTCGGCCGGTCCGTGTTCCGACTGGCCGCGCCCGTGGGCACGTTCGCCTCCGAGTCCGAGCTGGCCGGCAGGCGCATCGCCACCAGCTACGACGGGCTGCTGCACGCCTACCTGGAGCGCACCGGCCTCGACGCGGAGGTGGTCCACCTCGACGGCGCCGTGGAGTCCTCCGTCAAGCTCGGCGTGGCAGACGCGATCGCCGACGTCGTGGAAACCGGCAGCACCCTCCGCGCCGCCGGCATGGAGGTCTTCGGCGAGCCCATCCTCGACTCGGAGGCCGTGCTGATCGGCCGTGCGGGGGAGCGCCCCGCGGGTCTCGACGTGCTGCTGCGGCGCCTCAAGGGCGTGCTCGTGGCCCGCCGCTGGGTCATGATCGACTACGACATCCGTCGTGACCTGCTGGAGGCGGCCACCGCGGTCACCCCGGGGCTGGAGTCACCGACGGTCTCCCCGCTGCGGGACGAGACGATGGTCGCCGTGCGCTCCATGGTCCGCAAGCCGGACGCCAACCGCGTCATGGACGAGCTGTACGCCCTGGGCGCCCGCGGCATCCTCATCTCCGCGATCCACGCGATCCGCCTCTGACGGCCCGCGCCGTCCCGCCTGAGCCCCCCGAGACGAAGGAGCCGACGTGAGCCTCGCCGTGCGTGTCATCCCCTGCCTGGACGTGGACGCCGGGCGCGTGGTCAAGGGCGTGAACTTCGAGAACCTGCGCGACGCGGGCGACCCGGTCGAGCTCGCCCGTCGCTACAACGCCGCCGGCGCCGACGAGATCACGTTCCTCGACGTCACCGCCTCCACTTCGGACCGCGCGACCACCTATGACGTCGTGACGCGCACGGCCGAGGAGGTCTTCATCCCGCTGACCGTGGGCGGCGGTGTGCGCACCGTCGAGGACGTGGACCGGCTGCTGCGCACGGGGGCGGACAAGGTCTCCGTCAACACGGCGGCCGTGGCCCGGCCCGAGGTGATCACGGAGATCACCCGACGCTTCGGGTCCCAGGTCCTCGTGCTCTCCCTCGACGCCCGGCGCACGGAGGACCCGGGCTGCGCCTCCGGCTACGAGGTCACCACCCATGGCGGCCGCCAGGGCACGGGCATCGACGCCGTCGCCTGGTGCCGGGAGGCCTCCGCGCGCGGGGTGGGGGAGATCCTGCTCAACTCGATCGACGCGGACGGCACCCGCGAGGGCTTCGACCTGGAGATGATCCGGGACGTGCGCGCCGTGACACGCGTGCCGCTGATCGCCTCCGGCGGCGCCGGCGAGCCCGAGCACTTCCCGCCCGCCGTCGCGGCCGGTGCGGACGCGGTGCTCGCCGCCTCCCTGTTCCACTTCGGCCCGGACGACATGCTCGCCCGCGTCAAGGACGCGCTGCGGCAGGCGGGGCACACCGTCCGCTGACCCCGGCGGCCACGCCCCGCTCCGGCTCCCTAGACTGGACCTCCATGAGCATCTCCCCGCCCGACGACCTCGTGGCCTCCGTGACCTTCGACGACCGTGGCCTGGTGCCCGCCATCGCCCAGCAGGAGGGCACCGGTGAGGTGCTCATGATGGCGTGGATGAACGAGGAGTCCCTGCGCGCGACGCTCGAGACCGGCTGGGCCACCTACTGGTCCCGCTCGCGCGGCGAGCTGTGGCGTAAGGGGGAGACCTCGGGCCATCTGCAGCGGGTGCGCGCGGTCCACACGGACTGCGACGGCGACACCCTGCTGCTCACCGTGGACCAGACCGGCCCCGCCTGCCACACGGGCACCCGCACCTGCTTCACCGGCCGCGAGCTCGTCATGGCGCCGGCCGCCGTCGACCCCGAGGAGGCCGCCCGATGACCGCCGCCACCACTCCCTCCCGCGCGGAGTTCCTGCGTCTGGCGGACACCGCCCGCGTGATCCCCGTGGTCCGCACGGTGCTGGCGGACGGCCTCACGCCGCTGGCGATCCATCGGCGTCTGGCCGGCTCCCGCCCCGGCACCTTCCTGATGGAGTCCGCCGCCCCGGGCGCGGCGTGGTCCCGGTACAGCTTCATCGGGGCCGGCTCCGCCGTCACCCTGACCTCGCGGGACGGTGAGGCGCACTGGCGGGGCACCCCGCCCGAGGGGCTGCCCACGCAGGGCCGCGCCCTGGACGTGCTCGCGGCGTGCCTGCGCCTGCTGCGCACGGACGTGCGCGCCGAGGTCGGAGGCGTTCTGCCGCACCTCGTCTCCGGCATGGCCGGCTTCCTGGGCTGGAACACGGTCCGCGCGTGGGAGCGCCTGCCGCATCCGCCCGAGGACCACCTCGGCCTGCCCGACCTCGCGATGAACCTCGTCACCGACCTGGCCGTGCACGATGCGATGGACGGCACCGTGACGCTGATCGCCAACGCGGTGAACGGCAACGGCCTGGCCACCGGCGCGGACCGCGCCTACGACGACGCGCTCGCCCGCCTGGACGCCATGGTCGAGCGACTGGCCGCCCCGGCCGCGGACCCGGTCAGCGACGTCCCGCGCCGCTGGCTCGAGGCGGACGCGGACGAGGTCGCCGCCCAGGCCGAGGACCGGTGGGGCCCCGAAGGCTTCCGCGAGGCCGTCGCGAAGGCCCAGCGGGCGATCCGCGACGGCGAGGTGTTCCAGGCCGTCGTCTCCCGCCGCCTCTCGGTCACCACGGACGCCACCGGTCTGGACGTGTACCGCGTCCTGCGCATGGTGAACCCGAGCCCCTACATGTACCTCTTCTCCTTCGAGACCCCGGACGGGGAGCCGTACGAGATCGTGGGCTCCTCACCCGAGGCGCTCGTCACCGTGCGGGACCGCCGCGTGGTCACCCATCCGATCGCCGGCTCACGGCGGCGCGGGGCCACCGAGGAGGACGACCGCCTCCTCGGCAAGGACCTGGTGGAGGACGAGAAGGAGCGAGCCGAGCACCTCATGCTCGTGGACCTCTCCCGCAACGACCTCTCGCGCGTGTGCCGCCCCGGCACCGTCGAGGTCACCCAGTTCATGGAGCTCGAGGCCTTCAGTCACATCCTCCACCTGGTCTCGCACGTGGAGGGCCGCATGCGCGACGACGTCGACGCGCTCGACGTCCTCCGCGCCGCCTTCCCCGCCGGCACGCTGTCCGGCGCCCCGAAGCCCCGCGCCCTGCAGCTGCTGGACGAGTGGGAGCCGACCGAGCGCGGGCCCTACGGCGGCGTGGTCGGCTACTTCGACCTGGCAGGCAACATGGACATGGCGATCAACATCCGCTCGGCCACGCTGCACCGCGGCCAGGCGCACGTGCAGGCCGGCGCCGGCATCGTCGCCGACTCCGATCCCGACGCCGAGACCGCCGAGACCGTCACCAAGGCGACGGCGCCGCTGCGGTCCGTGCTGACCGCGGGCGAGCTGGGGCAGGCGTGATGCGCCGCCGCACCGTCGTCCTCGCCGCGCTGGCCGCCGGCGCGCTCGTGCTGCTCACGGCGGGCCGCACCTGGGTGACCGCCACGGGCCTGTCCGGCGGGATCGCCTCTGAGGCGACGACGTCGGGCGGGGCCGCCGCGCCCGTCGCCACAGCCATGGCGCTCGTCGTGATGGCCGGTGCCCTCGCCCTGACCACCGCCCGGCGGCTCGGCGCCGTGATCGTCGGGGTGCTCATGGCGCTGGCCGGGGTCGTGATCGCCTCGACCTCGGTCACCGCCGCCCTGGATCCGGCGACGACGGCGGCCGCCGCGGTCGCCGACGCGACGGGGACCACCGCGCTCGCGCAGGACTACGCCGTGACCGCGTGGCCGTGGGTCGCGGCGGCCGGCGGCGTCCTCGCGGCACTGTGCGGCGTCGCGGCGGCCGTGGCGGGCCGCGGCTGGCGTTCGTCCCGGCGCTACGAGAAGACGCCGGCGGCCTCCGAGCCCGGCCCGGCCGCGGCCGGGGAGCAGCCCGCGCAGTCCGCCCGCGAGGCGGCACAGCGCCGACGCGTGGACCAGATGGACGCGTGGGACGAGCTGTCCCGCGGCAACGACCCCACCTGAGCGCCCGTCTCTCGGCGCGTCCCACACCGCCCGGGTCGTCCCGGGTCACGCGGGCCCGGCCCCGTGCCCGCATGGCACAATGAGGGACAGTCGTCATGTACACCACGCACCAGTGAGGGACAGCCATGAGCCACACCGCGAACACCGAGCCCACCACCCGTCGCGCCGCCCGCAGCGGCGCCGTCGAGGACGTCGTCGTCACCGAGGACGGCCGGGTGCTCAACGACCCGACCCACCTCGAGCTGCCCGGCCACGGCAGCACGCCCGGCGCGTGGGCCATGGTGGCGCTCGTGCTCGTCGGCTTCGTGGCCGGCTGCGTCGGCCTGCTCGCCGACTGGAGCGTCGTCGTGTGGATCGGCGTGGCCCTGATGGCCGTGGGCGTCGTCGTGGGCCTCATCGCCGGCAAGGCCGGCGCGGGTCGCGGCCAGCACGGTCACTGATCCGCGTGTCCGTCCTCCAGGAGATCATCGACGGCGTCCGCGAGGACCTCGAGCCTCGTCGCCGTGCCGTGCCCGAGGCGCGCCTGGCCGAGCTGGTGGCCGCCGCCCCCGCGCCGCGTGACGCCCACGCGGCCCTGCACGGCGGACGCACCGACCCGGCGGGGATCCGGGTGATCTCCGAGGTGAAGCGGGCGAGCCCCTCCAAGGGCGCGCTCGCCGAGATCCCCGAGCCGGCCACCCTGGCCCGCGCGTACGAGCGCGGTGGCGCCAGCGCCGTCTCCGTGCTCACCGAGGCCCGCCGCTTCGGCGGCAGCCTGGCCGACCTGGACGCCGTGCGCGCCGCCGTCGATCTGCCGGTCCTGCGCAAGGACTTCACCGTCACCGAGTACCAGATCCACGAGGCCCGCGCCCACGGGGCCGACCTCGTGCTGCTGATCGTGGCCGCCCTCGACGACGCCGAGCTGGTCGGCTTCCTGCAGCTCACCGAGTCCCTGGGCATGCACGCCCTCGTGGAGGCCCACACGCCCGAGGAGATCGAGCGCGGCGTCGCCGCCGGCGCCCGCATCCTCGGCGTCAACGTGCGCAACCTCAAGACCCTGGACGTGGACCCGGCCCGCTACGCAGCGCTGGCCGACGGGCTGCCCGAGGACGTCGTCCAGGTCGCCGAGTCGGGCGTCGAGTCCGAGGAGCAGATCAAGGCCTACGCCGCCGCGGGCGCCGACGTCGTGCTCGTGGGCGAGGCCCTCGTGCGCCACGGCGCCCCCGAGGAGGCGCTGCGCGCGTTCCGCGCCGCGTCCCTCACCGTCCGCTGACCGAACCAGACCCGAGGAGCGTGGTCGCCATGAGCGCCGACCGTCCGAGCACCGAGCCCGCGATCGAGTTCGAGGGGCCCTATCAGGGTCAGGCCGGGCCCTACTTCGGCGACTACGGCGGGCAGTGGATGCCCGAGTCCCTCATGGCCGCGCTGCAGGAGCTCACCCGCACCTACGAGGAGGCGCGGCAGGACCCCGCCTTCGAGGCCGAGCTGCGGACCCTGTTCCGGGACTACGTGAACCGGCCCTCCCTGCTGAGCGAGGTGCCGCGGTTCGCCGCGGACACCCCCGGCGTGCGCATCTTCCTCAAGCGCGAGGACCTCAACCACACCGGCTCGCACAAGATCAACAACGTGATCGGCCAGGCGCTGCTCGCCCGCCGCATGGGCAAGACGCGCCTGATCGCGGAGACCGGCGCCGGCCAGCACGGCGTGGCCACGGCGACGGCGGCCGCGCTGTTCGGCATGGAGTGCACCGTGTACATGGGGGAGGAGGACACCCGCCGCCAAGCCCTGAACGTGGCCCGCATGCAGATGCTCGGCGCCGAGGTGGTCCCCGTGGCGATCGGTGCCCGCACCCTCAAGGACGCGATCAACGAGGCCCTGCGGGACTGGGTCGCCTCCGTGGACACCACGCATTACCTGATGGGCACGGTCACGGGCCCGCACCCGTTCCCCGCCATGGTGCGCTACTTCCACTCCGTGATCGGCGAAGAGGCCCGCGAGCAGATCCTGGCCCAGGCCGGCCGCCTGCCGGACGCCGTCGCGGCGTGCGTGGGCGGCGGGTCCAACGCGATGGGCCTGTTCCACGGCTTCCTCGACGACCCCGAGGTGGAGCTCTACGGCTTCGAGGCCGGGGGCGAGGGCCTCGAGACCGGGCGCCACGCCGCGTCCATCACGCTCGGACGCACCGGCGTGCTGCACGGCGCCCGCACGTACCTGATGCAGGACGAGGACGGGCAGACGATCGACTCCCACTCGATCTCCGCCGGCCTGGACTACCCGGCCGTCGGCCCGGAGCACGCCTTCCTGCACGACACGGGCCGCGCCGTCTACGAGCCGGTCTCGGACACCGAGTGCATGGACGCCTTCCTCCGGCTCACGCGCACCGAGGGCATCACACCCGCCATCGAGTCGGCCCACGCCCTGGCCGGCGCGCTGCGCCTGGCCCGGCGTTGGTCGGACGAGGGCCTCGTGGGTCCGGACGCCCCGGAGGGTCAGGAGCGGATCATCATCGTGAACCTCTCCGGCCGCGGGGACAAGGACGTCGCCACCGCGGCGGCCTGGTTCGGCCTCGGCACGGCCGCGCAGGAGAAGGACCCGCTCGAGGAGATGACCCCCGGAGAGGAGCAGTGACCGGCATGACCGTGCACTCCAAGACCGCCGCGGCCCTGGACGCCGCGAAGGCGGCCGGCCGCACCGGCCTCGTCGCCTTCCTGCCGGCCGGCTACCCGTCCGTGGACGAATGCGTCGAGGCCGTCGTCGCCGCCGCGGAGAACGGCGCCGACGTCATCGAGCTGGGCCTGCCCTACACGGACCCCGTGATGGACGGCCCCGTGATCCAGGGCGCGACCCAGGCGGCGCTGCAGGCCGGTTTCCGCGTGGCCGACGTCTTCGACGTCATCCGACGGGTGACGGAGCGCACCCACGCCGCGGTGCTGGTGATGACGTACTGGAACCTCGTGGACCGCATGGGCGTCGACGAGTTCGCGCGCCGCCTCGCCGAGGCCGGTGGCGCCGGTCTCGTCACCCCTGACCTCGTGCCCGAGGAGGCCGGCGCCTGGATGGAGGCCTCGGACCGCCACGGCCTGGACCGCGTGTTCCTCACCGCGCCCTCGTCCACGGACGAGCGTGTGCGCCTCACCGTCGACTCCTCCCGCGGATTCGTGTACGCCGTGTCGGTCATGGGCGTCACCGGCGCTCGCGACGCGGTGTCCACCGTCGCCGAGACCGTGGTCCGCCGGGCCCAGGATGCCGGGGCGGAGCATGTGTGCGTCGGCCTCGGCGTCTCCCAGGCCGCGCACGTCCGCGAGATCGGCGCCTACGCCGACGGCGCGATCGTCGGCACGGCCCTGGTGCGAGCGCTGACGGACGGCGGGCCGCAGGCCGTAGGCACGCTGACCCGCGAGCTCGCCGCCGGCACGGTCCGAGAGGGCTGAGGGTGACCGCCGCCCTGGCCCCGCTCGCCGCCTTCCCCGCCCCCGGGTGGGACGGGTTCCAGCTGGGTCCGGTGAAGATCCACGCGTACGCGCTGTGCATCATCCTGGGCATCGTCCTGGCGCTGTGGCTCGCCGAGCGTCGGTGGCGCGCCCGCGGCGGCCCCGAGGACCGTGTGCTCGACATCGCCCTGTGGGCCATCCCGTTCGGCTTCGTGGGCGGTCGGCTCTACCACGTGTTCTCCTCACCGGACCGGTACTTCGGGCCCGGCTTCGACGGCACGGGCGACCCGATCCAGATCCTGTACGTGTGGAACGGTGGACTGGGCATCTGGGGCGCGATCGCCCTCGGCGCCGTGGGCGCGTGGATCGCGTGCCGCCGCTACGGGCTGCGGCTGACGGCCTTCGGCGACGTCGTCGCGCCGGGCATCCTGCTGGCCCAGGCCATCGGCCGGTGGGGCAACTGGTTCAACCAGGAGCTCTTCGGCGGCCCGACGACCCTGCCCTGGGGGCTCGAGGTCGACCCGGCCAGCCCGAACTTCCCGGCCGGCTACGCCCCGGACACGCTGTTCCACCCCACGTTCCTCTACGAGTGCCTGTGGAACCTGGCCGGGGTCGCGCTGCTGCTCCTCGTGGACCGCGCGCTGCACATGCGCCACGGCCTCATGCTGTGGTCCTACGTCGCCTGGTACACCGCGGGCCGCACGTGGATCGAGATGCTGCGCATCGACGACGCCGAGATGGTCACGCTCTTCGGCGTCACCCAGCGGCTCAACGTGTGGACGTCCCTGCTGGTGTTCGTCATCGCCCTCGCGTTCATCGTCGGGATCCTGCTGCGCCATCGCGGCGCGGCCGCCGGCCCCCACGCCCACCAGAGCGTGTGGCGCGCCGGGCACGCCCCCGAGGGCGACGACGGCGCCGCCGTCGCCGCGGGCCGCTCCGGGTCCCACGCCGTGGGCGCGGCGGAGGACGACGCCGTCCGGCGCTGACCCGCTCCCCGGCGCGCCCGCGAGGGGCGCCCGGGGCCCCGGTGTCCCACATGGTGGACATTCGGCGTGTCACAGAACGTCCGGTTCCGCACAGTGGGACGTCGCGCCCGGTAGCGTCTCTTCCACCTCGGGGCCGTCGGCCCCGAGCGTCGGGGCCAGCGCCGTCCCCGTCCGAGCCCCTGCTCTCCGGAAAGGACGGCACCATGCCTGTGGCATCCTCGCCCGCCTCGGCCCCCCGCGCGGGGGGACCGGTGGATCCCTTCGTCCGCTATGCGGACGTCCCCGCCGCCCAGGGCCTCTACGACCCGTCCCGGGAGACCGAGAACTGCGGCCTCGCCGTCATCGCCACCCTGCGGGGCACCCCGAACCACGACATCGTCCAGCACGCGCTGACCGCCCTGCGCGCGCTCGAGCACCGCGGGGCGGTGGGCGCCGACGAGGGCACCGGCGACGGCGCCGGCCTGCTGACCCAGATCCCCGACGAGCTGTTCCGTGCCGTCGTCGACGCCGAGCTGCCCCCCGTGGGCGAGTACGTCGCCGGCACCGCCTTCCTGCCGCCCGTCGACGGCGAGCGCGCCGAGGCGAAGGAGGCCGTCGAGCGGCTGGCCGAGGAGGAGGGGCTGCAGGTCCTGGCGTGGCGCGAGGTGCCCACCGACCCCTCGGCCCTGGGCGTCGGCTCCCGGGCGGCCATGCCCGCGTTCGAGCAGCTGTTCCTGTCCCTGGCGGACGGTCAGGACGGCACCGAGCCGGGGCAGTCGCTGGACGTGCGGGCGTGGCGGGTGCGCCGCCGCGCCCAGTCCCGCGCCGGCGTCTACTTCCCCTCGCTCTCGTCCCAGACGATCGTCTACAAGGGCATGCTGACGACCGCCCAGCTGGAGCCGTTCTACCCGGACCTCTCCGACGAGCGGTTCACCACCCGGCTGGGCGTGGTCCACTCGCGGTTCTCCACCAACACGTTCCCCTCGTGGCCGCTGGCCCAGCCGTTCCGCACCATCGCGCACAACGGCGAGATCAACACGGTCAAGGGCAACCGCAACTGGATGCGCGCCCGTCAGGGCCAGCTCAAGCACCCGATGCTCGGCGAGGTCCCAGAGGACCTGTTCCCGCTGATCAGCCCCCTCGGCTCGGACTCGGCCTCCTTCGACGAGGTCGCGGAGCTGCTCATGCTCTCCGGGCGCCCGCTCACCCAGGCGATCATGATGATTATCCCGGAGGCGTGGGAGAACCACGCGACCATGGACCCGGCCCGCCGCGCCTTCTACCAGTACCACTCCATGCTCATGGAGCCCTGGGACGGACCGGCCGCCGTCGCCTTCTCCGACGGCACCCAGGTGGGCGCCGTGCTGGACCGCAACGGCCTGCGCCCCGCCCGCTGGTGGGTCACCGACGACGGCCTCGTCGTCCTGGCCTCCGAGGTCGGCGTCGTGCCGATCGAGCCCTCGGCGGTGGTGCGCAAGGGGCGCGTGGCCCCGGGGCGCATGTTTCTCGTGGACACCGAGCAGGGCCGGATCATCGGCGACGACGAGATCAAGGCCGAGGTCGCCTCCGCCCAGCCGTGGGAGGACTGGGTGCGCCAGAACCTCCTGGACCTGGAGTCGCTCCCCGAGCGCGAGCACGTCCGCCACACCTCCGAGTCGATCCTGCAGCGTCAGCGCATCTTCGGGTACACCTCGGAGGAGCTGCGCATCCTCGTCGGGCCGATGGCCCAGACGGGCGCCGAGCCGCTCGGTGCGATGGGCACGGACACGCCCATCGCCGTCCTCGCCAAGCGGCCCCGGCTGCTCTTCGACTACTTCGTGCAGTCCTTCGCCCAGGTGACGAACCCGCCGCTCGACGCGATCCGCGAGGAGCAGGTGACCTCGATGCGCACCGCGATCGGCCCGCAGGGCAACGTGCTCTCCCTCGAGCAGGTGCGGACCCGCCAGGTCGACGTCCCGTTCCCCGTGATCGACAACGACCAGCTGGCCCGCATCCAGCACCTGCGCGACGCCGACGGCACCCGCCTGACCCTCAAGGTGAACGGCGTGTACCGGGTGGCCGGAGGCGTCGAGGAGCTCCGCGCCCAGCTGAAGGCGATCTGCGAGCAGGTCTCGGCCGCCGTCAACCGCGGCGTGGAGTACGTGGTGCTGTCCGACCGCGGCGCCACCGCCCAGTGGGCGCCGATCCCGTCCCTGCTGCTGACCTCCGCCGTGCACCACCACCTGCTGGCCTCGGCCAACCGCACCAAGAGCTCGCTGATCGTCGAGGCGGGCGACGTGCGCGAGGTCCACCATGTGGCCGTCCTGCTCGGCTACGGGGCCTCCGCGGTCAACCCGTACCTGGCCATGGAGTCCGCCGAGGAGCTCGTGCGCACGGGGGAGGTCTCGGGCGTCACCGCCGAGCAGGCCGTGGCGAACCTGATCAAGGCGCTCGGCAAGGGCGTCCAGAAGATCATGTCCAAAATGGGCATCTCCACGGTCGCCTCCTACACCGGCGCCCAGACGTTCGAGGCGCTCGGCCTGTCCCGGCGCTTCGTGGACCGCTACTTCGTGGGCACCACGAGCCCGCTCGACGGCGTGGGCATCGACGTCGTCGCCGCCGAGATCCAGGCGCGCCACGAGTTCGCGTATCCGCCGGACGGCAACGACATCAACCCGTACCGCGAGCTCGAGGTGGGCGGCGAGTACCAGTGGCGGCGCGAGGGCGCGCCGCACCTGTTCAACCCCGAGACCGTGTTCCGCCTCCAGCACTCCACGCGGGAGCGGCGCTACGACGTCTTCAAGGACTACACGCGTCGCGTGGACGACCAGGCGGAGGAGCTCATGACCCTGCGCGGGCTCATGCGCCTGCGCACGGGCGAGCGGCCGCCGGTGCCCGTCTCCGAGGTGGAGCCCGTCGAGTCGATCGTGCGCCGCTTCTCCACCGGCGCGATGTCCTACGGCTCCATCTCGCAGGAGGCGCACGAGACCCTCGCGATCGCCATGAACCGCCTCGGCGCCCGCTCGAACTCGGGCGAGGGCGGCGAGGACCCCGAGCGCCTGCTGGACCCGGAGCGCCGCTCGAAGATCAAGCAGATCGCCTCGGGCCGGTTCGGCGTCACCAGCCTGTACCTGGCCACCGCGACCGACCTGCAGATTAAGATGGCCCAGGGCGCCAAACCCGGCGAGGGCGGCCAGCTGATGGGGACCAAGGTGTACCCGTGGGTCGCCCGCACGCGGCACTCGACCCCGGGCGTCTCCCTGGTGTCGCCGCCGCCGCACCACGACATCTACTCGATCGAGGACCTGGCGCAGCTGATCCACGACCTCAAGCGGGCCAACCCGACCGCGCGGGTCCACGTCAAGCTCGTCTCCGAGTCCGGCGTGGGCACGGTGGCCGCGGGCGTCGCCAAGGCGCGCGCCGACGTCGTGCTCATCTCCGGCCACGACGGCGGAACGGGCGCCTCCCCGCTGAACTCCCTCAAGCACGCGGGCACCCCGTGGGAGATCGGCCTGGCCGAGGCGCAGCAGACGCTCATGCTCAACGGCCTGCGCGAGCGCGTCACCGTCCAGGTGGACGGGCAGCTCAAGACCGGCCGGGACGTCGTGATCGCCGCACTGCTCGGGGCCGAGGAGTTCGGCTTCGCGACCGCCCCGCTCGTGGTCTCCGGCTGCATCATGATGCGCGTGTGCCACCTGGACACGTGCCCCGTAGGCGTGGCCACCCAGAACCCCGAGCTGCGCGCGCGCTTCACGGGCAAGCCCGAGTTCGTCGTCAACTTCTTCGAGTTCATCGCGCAGGAGGTCCGCGAGCTGCTCTCGCAGCTGGGCTTCCGCACGCTCGACGAGGCGATCGGCCACCGCGAGCTGCTCGACGTGGACGCGGCCCTGCATCACTGGAAGTCCGAGGGCCTGGACCTCTCGGGCATCCTCGCGGACCCCTCCGTCGGCCGGCGTCCGGGCCACGAGGACGCGCCCATGCGCCGCACCACCGAGCAGGACCACGACCTCGCCTCCCACATCGACCACCGGTTCATCGCCCGGCTGGGGGACACGCTCACGACGGGCACGCCCGTCGTGATGGACGAGGCCGTCGTGAACACGGACCGGTCCGTGGGCACGATGCTGGGCTACCACGTCACGAGCACGCGGCTCGCCGACGAGCTGGACGACGACACGATCACCGTGCGCCTGACGGGCGAGGCCGGCCAGTCCCTCGGCGCCTTCCTGCCCGCCGGCGTCACCCTGCGGCTCTCGGGCGACGCCAACGACTACGTCGGCAAGGGCCTGTCGGGGGGACGCGTGATCGTCCGCCCCGACGCCGAGGCCCCGTTCGTGGCCGAGGAGAACACCGTGGCCGGCAACGTGATCGGCTACGGCGCCACCTCGGGCCAGCTGTTCCTGCGCGGCCGCGTGGGGGAGCGGTTCCTCGTGCGCAACTCCGGCGCCACCGCGGTGGCCGAGGGCATCGGCGACCACGGCCTGGAGTACATGACCGGCGGCGAGGCGCTGATCCTCGGCGAGACCGGCCGCAACCTCGCCGCCGGCATGTCCGGCGGGCGGGCCTGGGTGCTGGACCTGGACCGGGAGGACCTGAACCCACTCGCCGTCCGCGAGGACGCCCTGATCCTCGAGGCGCCGTCCGCGCAGGACCGGCTGCGGATCGCCGAGCTGCTGGAGCTGCACCGCGCGGAGACGGGCTCCGCCGTCGCCGCCGCGCTGCTCGCCGACCTGCGGGCCGGCGGGGACGCCGCCGACGCCGCGTGGGACCGCTTCACGACCGTCCTGCCCCGGCAGTACGACCTCGTGCTGCGCACCCGTCAGGCCGCGACGGCCGAGGGACTCGACCCGGACGGGGAGGCCGTCTGGGACCGACTGCTGGAGGTGACCCGTGGCTGATCCGCGCGGATTCCTGAAGAACCGGGAGCGCGTCGAGCGCCCCACGCGTCCGGTGCCGGTGCGCATCATGGACTTCAAGGACGTGTACGTCCGCCAGGACGAGGCGATCGTGCGCACCCAGGCCGGCCGGTGCATGGACTGCGGCATCCCGTTCTGCCACTCCGGGTGCCCGCTGGGCAACCTCATCCCGGAGTGGAACGACCTGGTCCGGCGGGGACGCTGGGACGAGGCCGCCGCGCGACTGCACTCGACCAACAACTTCCCCGAGGTCACCGGGCGGATCTGCCCCGCCCCGTGCGAGGACTCCTGCACCCTGGGCATCAACCAGCCCGCGGTCACCATCAAGCAGACCGAGGTGGCGATCGCGGAGCAGATCTTCGACAACGACTGGCTCGAGCCGGTCGTGCCGGCCCGCCTGAACGGCCACACCGTGGCCGTCGTCGGCTCGGGCCCGGCGGGACTGGCCGCGGCGCAGCAGCTCACCCGCGCCGGCTTCACCGTGGTGGTCTACGAGCGCGACGAGCGCCTCGGCGGCCTGCTGCGGCTGGGCATCCCGGACTTCAAGCTGGAGAAGGACGTCCTGGACCGGCGCCTGGCGCAGATGGAGGCCGAGGGCACCCGGTTCCGCACCGGCGTGCAGATCGGCGTCGACCTGCCCTGGGACCAGCTCAAGGCCCGCTTCGACGCCGTGATCGTGGCGACCGGCGCCCCCGTGGCCCGCGAGCTGCCCGTCCCCGGCCGCGGCCTCGACGGGATCCACCTCGCCATGGACTACCTCGTGCAGTCCAACCGCGCGGTCGCCGGCGACGAGGTCCCGGACCAGATCTCCGCCGAGGGGCGCCACGTGGTGATCCTCGGCGGCGGCGACACTGGCGCGGACTGCATCGGCACCGCGCACCGCCAGGGGGCGGCGTCCGTGACGACGCTGGCGATCGGCCAGCAGCTGCCGGTCGAGCGCCCCGTCCACCAGCCGTGGCCCACGATCCCCAAGGTCCACCAGCAGACCACGGCCGACGCCGAGGGCGGCGCCCGCGAGCACCTCGCCTCCACGGTCGAGTTCCTCGGCGACGAGCACGGCCGCGTGCGCGCCCTGCGCGTGGCGGAGACCGAGTACCGCGAGGACGGCACGCGCGGGCCCAAGGCGCGCACCGAGCGCGAGGTCCAGGCGGACCTGGTGCTGCTGGCGCTGGGCTTCACCGGCATCGAGGAGGAGCTGCTCACGCAGCAGCTCGGCGTGTACGTGACGCGCGGGCTCGTGGCCCGGAAGGACGGGTACGAGACCGACGAGCCGGGCGTGTTCGCATGCGGCGACGCCGGGCGCGGCGCCTCCCTGGTGGTCTGGGCCATCGCCGAGGGGCGTGCGTGCGCGCAGCAGGTCGACGACTCGCTCGAGCGCTGGTCCCGACTGCCGCACCCCGTGGACCCGGACGACCGCGGCCTCGTCCTCGGCTGAGTCCTCCGTCTCATCTTCCGACGCCACGCGGGCCCGCCCTCCACCGAGGGCGGGCCCGCCCCCTATCGTGGGTCGCATGCGACACGCGAAGATCATCGCCACCTTTGGGCCCGCCACCGACTCCGACGAGACCACCCGCGCCATCATCCGCGCGGGGGCGGACGTCGTCCGCCTCAACATGAGCCACGGCGACCACGCGGTGCATGAGACGTCCTACGAGCGGGTGCGTCGGCTGAGCGTGGAGGAGGGCCGCCCCGTCGCGATCTTCGCCGACCTCCAGGGCCCCAAGATCCGCCTCGGGCGCTTCACCGACGGCCCGCATCTGCTCGAGAGGGGCGATCGGATCACCATCACCACCCGGGACGTGCCCGGGACCCGCGAGCTGGTGGGCACCACCCACAAGGGGCTGCCCGGGGACGTCGCCCCCGGCGACGTGCTCCTGGTGGACGACGGCAAGGTGCGCCTGCGCGCCGTCGAGGTCACGGACACGGACGTGCTGGCCGAGGTCGAGGTGCCGGGCATGGTCTCGGACAACAAGGGGATCAACCTGCCGGGCGTGGCGGTGAACGTGCCCGCCCTGTCCGAGAAGGACGAGCGGGACCTGCGCTGGGCGCTGCGCACCGGCGTGGACATGGTGGCGCTGTCCTTCGTGCGGGACGCCGCGGACGTGGACCGGGTGCACGAGATCATGGACGAGGAGGAGCGCCGGGTCCCGGTCATCGCCAAGATCGAGAAGCCCCAGGCGGTGGAGAACCTCGAGGCCATCGTGGACGCGTTCGACGCCGTCATGGTGGCCCGCGGCGACCTCGGCGTGGAGCTGCCGCTCGAGGACGTGCCCGTGGTGCAGAAGCGCGCGGTGGACCTCGCCCGCCGCTGGGCGAAGCCGGTCATCGTGGCCACGCAGGTGCTCGAGTCGATGATCGACAGCCCGCGCCCGACGCGCGCCGAGGCCTCGGACTGCGCCAACGCCGTGCTCGACGGCGCGGACGCCGTCATGCTCTCGGGCGAGACCTCGGTGGGCGCGTATCCGGTCGAGACGGTCCAGACGATGGCCCGGATCATCGAGTCCACCGAGACCCACGGCCTCGAGCTCATCCACCCGCTCGGCTCGCGTCCCCGCACGCGCGGCGGCGCGATCACCCGGGCCGCCGTCGAGGTCGCGAACCAGCTCGACATCCCGTTCCTCGCCGCGTTCACCGAGTCCGGCGACTCGGCCCGTCGGCTCAGCCGCCTGCGGCCGCGTCAGCCGATCTACGCGTTCACCCACCACGAGCACACGCACAACATCCTGTGCCTGACGTGGGGCGTCTACCCGAAGATGGTCCCGTTCCAGGACTCCACGGACAAGATGACCCTCCAGGTGGAGCAGTCGCTCACGTCGGAGGGCATCGCCCAGCACGGCGACCTCGTGGTCATCGCCGCCGGGTCCCCTCCCGGGACCGTGGGCTCCACGAACACGCTGCGCGTGCACCGCGTGGGGGACGACGCCGCGGGCGGCTCGTCCGCGGCCTCGCCGCAGACGCGCGAGCCGCTCGGCTTCTGGCCGGCCCGCTCCCCGCTCTGACGAGCGCGCGGGCGCAGCTCAGCCGACCTGGTCGATGACGGCCTGCGCGACCTCCCGCATGGTCAGGCGCCGGTCCATGGAGGTCTTCTGGATCCAGCGGAAGGACTCGGCCTCGGTCAGGCGCATCCGCTCCTGGAGCAGCGCCTTGGCCCGGTCCACGATCTTGCGGGTCTCCAGGCGGTCCCCGAGGTCCCGCACCTCGGCCTCGAGGCTGCGCAGCTCGTCGAAGCGGGCCACGGCCAGTTCGATGGCGGGGACCAGGTCGGCCTCGGTGAAGGGCTTGACCACGTAGGCCATGGCCCCGGCGGTCCGGGCGCGCTCCACCAGCTCGCGCTGGCTGAAGGCGGTCAGCATGACCACGGGGGCGAGCCGTTCCCCGGCGATCTCGCCCGCGGCCGCGATGCCGTCCATCACGGGCATCTTCACGTCCAGCACCACGATGTCCGGCCGGTGCTCGCGCACGGCCTCGACGGCGGCGCGGCCGTCGCCGGCCTCGGCGACCACCCGGTAGCCCGCCCCGGTGAGCACCTCCACCAGGTCGAGGCGGATGAGGGTCTCGTCCTCGGCGACGACGGCCCGCAGGCCGGTCTCCTCGGGAGGCGTCAGCGTGGACACGGCAGCTCCTTCGTGCGGGCCGGGACGGCGTCGGTGCGGCGCCGCTGGTGGTCCACCAGGCTACCGTGCGGGATGGGCGCGGCGCGGGCGCGTCGGCGGAGACCGCG
The DNA here is from genome assembly GCF_056173425.1 of Micrococcus sp. 63XJN7_8_ISO-PGPR-S23-253. NCBI lineage: Bacteria > Bacillati > Actinomycetota > Actinomycetes > Micrococcales > Micrococcaceae > Micrococcus > Micrococcus sp. 63XJN7_8_ISO-PGPR-S23-253. The sequence continues at coordinate 1,224,255 of NZ_CM149673.1, read as the reverse complement.
CCGGAAGGCCGGGGCGCCGGCTCGGGGCGCTGATAGGGTGATCGAGTCCCGCCTCCGGGCGGCACTGCCCGAATGGTGGAATCGGTAGACACGCCGCACTCAAAATGCGGTGCCGAGAGGCGTGTGGGTTCGAGTCCCACTTCGGGCACCGTCGGCGCGCGGCCACCCGCCGTGTGCGCCGTGTCCGTGACCGATCGACCCGAGCTGAGTGGTGTCCTGTGCTCCTGACCAGCCTCCTGCTGACCCTCCTCTCGGTGGTGGCGGCCGTCCCGGCCTCCCGCGCGCTGGGCAGGGACGCGGGCTGGGTCCTGGCCGCACCCCTGCTCGCCGCGGCCGGCGTGCTGATCGCGGCGTGGACGGGCGACGTCCGGACGGAGCACCATCCGTGGATCCCTGCGGTCGGGGTGGACCTCGACCTCCGGCTGAACGGCCTGGCCCTGGTGTTCGCCATGATCGTCCTCGTCATCGGCGCCGCGATCCTCGCCTACTCCAGCCGGTACCTCAGCCGGGACCGCACGGAGAGCCGCCCCGGCTCCTTCTACCTGCTGATGACCGCGTTCGCGGCGTCGATGCTGCTGCTGGTGCTCGCCGACAACATCGTGGTCCTCTTCGTCGCGTGGGAGTTCACCTCCTTCACCTCCTTCTTCCTCATCGGGCGCTCGGGGGACCATGCCCGCGACCCCGCGATCCGGACCCTGCTCGTGACCGTGGGCGGCGGCCTCGCACTGCTGGCCGCCGTCGCCATCATGATGGTCACCGCCGGGACGGCCTCGCTCAGCGGCGTCCTGGCCTCGGACATCTGGCAGGACCCCGCCACCAGCACCGTGCTGGCCGTCCTGCTGGCCCTGGCCGCCTTCACGAAGTCCGCACAGTTCCCGTTCCAGGCCTGGCTGCCGGACTCCATGGTCGCCATCTCCCCGGTCTCCGCGTACCTGCACGCCGCGGCGATGGTGAAGGCCGGCGTGTTCCTGCTGCTCGTGTTCAGCCCCGTGCTGGCCGGCCACGCCGTGTGGTCCACACTGCTGATCGCATGCGGGCTCATCACGGCGCTGTTCGGCGCGATCACGGCCCTGCGTCAGCACGACCTGAAGGGCCTGCTCGCCTACTCGACCATGAGCCAGCTCGGCCTGCTGACCGCCGTCATCGGCATCGGCACGCCCGCGGCGTTGACGGCCGCGGTCGTCCACACCGTCGCGCACGCGCTGTTCAAGAGCGCCCTGTTCATGCTGATCGGCATCGTGGACCACGAGGCCGGCACCCGGGACCTGCGCGTCCTCGCCGGCAGGCACGTGCGCATGCCGATCACAGGCACGGCCCTGACACTCGCCGCCGTGTCCATGGCCGGGGTGCCGCCCCTGCTCGGCTTCGTCTCGAAGGAGGGGCTGCTCGACGCCGCCCTCGGCACCCCGGGCCCGGCCTGGGCCGCCCCGGTGGTCACGGGCGCGATCGCGCTGGCCTCCGTCTTCACCGTCGCCTACTCCGGCCGGCTGGTGCTCGGCGCGCTCGGCAGGTGGGGCGCGAGCCCGGCCGGCACTGCCCAGCCGTGGGAGTCCACCCGCGGCGAGGAGGTCCACGAGGCGAGCCCGGCCTTCTGGACCATGCCCGTGCTGGCGGCCGTGGCCGGCGTCGTGCTCGGCCTCGCCCCGCAGGCGCTGGACGCCCCCGTCTCCGCCGCCGCCCAGACCGTGGCGGGCGCGCAGGCGCACGCGCACCTGGCCCTGTGGCACGGCGTCACCCCGGCGCTGCTCCTCTCCGCCGCCGTGATCGCCGCGGGCCTCGTCCTGGTGCTGCTGCGCCGCCCCGTGGAGCGGGTCGCCGCCCGCGCGGGCCTGCCCTTCTCAGCCCTGGACATCGTGGACGACATCCGCTTCGGCCTGGTGCGGCTGGGCGAGGTCGTCGGGCGTCACTCCGGCGGCATGGCGCCCCGGGCACACCTGCTCATCCCGTCCGTCATGCTCGGCGTCCTCGCGGTCGTCGGGGTCCTGCTCGTGGACGAGCTGCCGGACGTGGTCGGTCAGACCGCGCGCTGGCACGACTGGGCGCTCGTCGTCCTCGTGGCCGTGGGCGTCGCCGCGACCCTGCGCGCCCGCACCCGCATCGCCGCGATGGTGGTCGTGGGCACCGTCGGCTTCGGCGTGACGCTGTGGTTCTTCACCCTCGGCGCCGTGGACGTGGCCCTGACCCAGATGCTCGTCGAGGTCCTCACCGTGTGCGTGATGGTGCTGCTGCTGCGCCGCCTGCCGCGCCGCTTCCGGCGCGACCCCGCCCCGCGCCGCGCCGGCGCCCTCGTGGCCGCGACGATCGCCGGCGTCGCCTCCACCGTCGGCGTCCTGGCCTTCACCGGTCGGCGCGAGATGTCCGAGATCGCGCGCTACTACCTCACCGAGACCTACGAGCAGGCCGGCGGCGTGAACGTGGTCAACGTGATCCTCGTGGACTTCCGCGCGCTCGACACCCTGGGGGAGATGACGGTGCTCGGCGTGACGGGACTGACCGTCGCGGCGCTGCTGATGAACCGCGCCCCCGTCCGCGCGCTGCGCAGCATCGTCGACGAGCGCTCCCCGCTCGCGCACGTGCACGAGAACCTCGTCTACGCGCGCACCTTCGGCCGCGGTCTCGGGCCCGTGATCATCGCGATGTCCGCCCTGCTGCTGCTGCGCGGGCACTACGAGCCGGGCGGCGGCTTCATCGCGGCCCTCGTGGCCGGTGCGGGCTACGCCCTCATGTACCTGTCGGCCGACACCGACCGCGACCGGCGCCTGCGGTGGCCCTACCTCACGCTCATCGGCAGCGGGGTGGCCCTGGGCACCGCCGCCGGTCTGACCGGCTACCTCACGGGTGAGGGCTTCCTGGCCGCCTCCGGGGTCAAGATCCTCGGCTACGGACTGTCCACCACCCTGGTCTTCGACATGGGCGTGTACCTGTGCGTGCTCGGCCTCGTGGTCGCCGCGTTCACCCTGCTGGGCCCGGACACGGTCGACCAGGCGCCCGGCGACGGCGACGCACCCGAGAAGGCCGCCCCCGGCGCGGCCACGACGCGAGAGGAGGCGACCCGATGACCGTCGCGATCACCGTGGGCCTGCTGATGTTCGGCGCGGTCTACCTGTTCTCCAAGCGCGAGCTGCTGCGCGTGATCCTCGGCATGGTGCTGCTGGGCCACGCCGGCAACCTCGCCATCCTCGCCGCGGGCGGCACCGACCGGCGCGCCCTGCCGTTCATCGGGAACGGGGACGTGGCCGCGCAGGCCGACCCGCTGCCCCAGGCGTTCGTGCTGACCGCGATCGTCATCTCCTTCGCCGTCACCGTGCTGCTGCTCGTGCTCGCCGTGACGGGCCGGTCCGACGACCAGGTGGCCGACCCCTCCGAGGACGCCGACCCGCACGAGCTCGCCGCCGCGGACGCCCGCTTCCCGCGCGCCGAGCTGGGCGCCGCCGTGCGCCACCTCGCCACGCAGCCCCAGCCCGTGCTGCACGGCAGCCACCGCCATGACGACCGGGAGGAGCGCCGGTGAGCCTCGACGCCCTGGGCCTGGCCCTGCCGCTGTTCGTGGCCGTCCCCCTGCTGGCCGGCGGCCTGCTCGTGATCGCGGGGGAGCGTCCGGGGCTGCACCGCCGGGTCCTGCTCTCGCTGCTCGGGCTGAGCTCGCTCGGCGGCGCCGGGCTCATCCTGCTGACCCTGGACGGCACCGTGGTGGCCGGGGGCGTGGGCGGCTGGCCGGACGGCATCGCCATCGCGTTCGCCGCCGACACGTTCACCAGCCTGATGCTCACCCTCACCGCCGGGCTCTCGTGGGTGGGCGCCCTGTTCGCCTACGGCTCCCGCGTGACGAACTCCGTATACTTCGCGCCGCTGCTGCTCGTCCTCACGGCCGGGGTGAACGGCGCCCTGCTGACGGCGGACCTGTTCAACCTCTTCGTGTTCATCGAGGTCATGCTGCTGCCGTCCTACGGCCTGTTCGTCCTCTCCGCCAACCGGCGTGAGCCCCTGCGCCGCGTGGACGGAGCCCGCCTCTACGTCACGCTGAACCTGTTCACCTCCACGATCCTCGTGGTCGGCGTCGGCTTCATCTACGGCATCACGGGCAGCGTCAACCTCGCCGTGCTGGCCGGCGCGGCGGCACGGGACGAGCGGGTCGCCGTCGCCGGGTTCATGGTGCTGTTCGCCCTGTCCATCAAGGCGTCCGTGGTGCCCCTGCACGGCTGGCTGTCCAAGGCGTACCCCTCGACGTCGCCGGCGGTCACCGCGATCTTCTCCGCCCTGCACACGAAGGTGGGCGTCTACGCGATCTACCGCATCTACTCCGTGCTCTACGACGGCGAGCCTCGGTACCTGTGGGCCATCCTGGTCCTGTGCTCGCTCACGCTCATGATCGGCGCGGTCGCCTCCCTCGGGGAGCAGAGCACCCGTGCGATCCTCTCGTGGCAGATGGTCAGCGGCATCGGCGGCATCCTGGTCGGCGTCGGCCTGTCCACGCAGCTCGGCCTGGCCGCCGGCATCTTCTACATGATCCACCACATGGTCGTCATGACCTCCCTGTTCACCGCGACGGGCGCCGTCGAGGTCCGGTACGGCTCCGGCCGGCTGGCGGACCTGCAGGGCCTGGCCCGGCGTGAGCCGCTGATCGCCGCCGCGTACTTCGCGGGCCTGCTCTCCCTGGTGGGGATCCCGCCGTTCTCCGGGTTCGCGGGCAAGCTCATGCTCGTGGTCGCCGGCGTGGAGGCGGGTCGGACCGTCGTCGTGGCCGTCGTGCTCATCGCGTCGCTGCTGAGCCTGTGGGGGTTGCTGCGCATCTGGAACGGCTGGTTCTGGGGTGAACCCGAGATGCCCCGCCACCACCGGGAGCGCCTCGAGACGGCCGCCCTGCCCATCGTGGAGGCCCGCGCGGACGGCCCGGCCGCCTCGGCCGGCGCCCCCGCGGCCGTCCACACCCCCACGGGCGTGCTGCCCGTTGTCTTCAACCGGGACGAGGACCTCACCCGTTCCCGGATCCCCTTCTCGCTGGCCCTGCCGACGGTCCTCACCGCGGCCCTGTCCCTCGCGCTCGGCCTGGGCGCGCAGGGCCTGTGGCTGGTCTCGGACACGGCCGCCCAGGGGCTGACGGACACGCACGCGTATGTGGAGGCGGTGATCGGCCGATGAGCCAGGCACACCAGTACGACGACGGCACGCAGGACTTCCACGACGGCACGGCCAGCGTGTGGTCGTGGCCCCTGCGCCTGGCCGGCTTCGTGCTCTGGTACCTGTGGGCCCTCGTCACGTCCTCGGGCGCGGTCCTGCACGACCTCATCACCCCCGGCGACGACGCCCGCTCGGGCATCGCCCGGGTGCGCACCAGCTGCCGCACGGACCTGGAGGTCACCGTCCTGTCCTCGCTCATCACCCTCACCCCGGGCACCCTCACCCTCGGCACCCGCCGGGCGGGCGCCGTCGACGACGAGCCGGGCGATCCGGATGCGCGCCGCCTGCTCTACGTGCACGGCCTGTACTTCGACGACGCGGACGGCCTGCGCGCGGACATCCACGACATGGAGCGGCGCATGCTCCATGCGCTGCGTCGGACGGGGGTGGCCGCGTGAGCCTGACCGACCTGCACTACGACTGGTCCCTGATCGGGATCGACGTGGGCATCGCCCTGCTGCTCGTCGCCGCCGTCGTCTCCGCCTACCGGATCCTCATGGGGCCCCTGGACGCCGACCGGGCCGTCTCCGGCGACCTGCTCACGTTCAGCGTCACCGGCATGGTCACGCTGTTCGGCGTCCGGGCGGCCAACGCCTTCACGTTCGACCTGGTGCTCATCGCCGCGATCACCGGGTTCCTGACCGGCATGTCCCTGGCCCGCGCGCTGACGCGCGGGCGACGCTGAGGAGGCCATCCCCATGGACACGGCGATGAACATCATCGGCTCGCTCATGATCGTGCTGGGCGCGCTCGTCTTCCTCGGCGCCGCCCTGGGCCTCGTGCGCTTCCCGGACCCCTACACGCGGATCTCCGCCACCGGCACGGCCGGCGGCGTCGGCATGATCCTGCTCGTGGTCGGGGCCCTGCTCCACATGCCCTCGGTGGCCAACGTGGTCAAGGTCGTGCTGATCGTGGTCCTGCAGCTCGGGACGGCGTCGGTGGCCACGATGGCCCTGGCCCGTTCCACCTACCTCACCGGGGTGCCCATGAACCCCGGGCACTACGACGAGCTCGCCGAGGACACCCCGGGGCGCGAGCACAGCGAGCCCGCTCCACGCGCGCCGGACGAGGTCTGAGACCGCCCGCACATGCCGTCGGCACGGCCCGTCCCGTCCCCCGGGGCGGGCCGTGCCGCCTCAGGGGCGCGGCGCCAGGACCAGGTTGGTGATGCGGGCGGTCGAGAGCCGTCGGCCCTGCTCGTCCGTCATCACCACCTCATGGGTGACGAGGGTGCCGCCCAGGTGGACGGCGGTCGCGGTGCCGGTCACGAGGCCCGAGCGGACGGCCCGGTGGTGCGTGGCGCTGATCTCGACCCCGACGACGTTGCGGTCCGGCCCGGCGTGGATCTTCGCGGCCATCGAGCCCAGGGACTCGGCGAGCACGAGGTGGGCGCCGCCGTGCAGCAGCCCGACGGGCTGCTCGTTGCCCGCCACGGGCAGGGTGGCGACGGCGCGCTCGGCCGTGAGCTCGACGAAGCGCAGACCCATCTTCTGGGCCAGGGGGCTGATCGCCGCGCCGCCGAGGGCGGTGACAAGCTCGGGCGTCAGACCGGCCTCGGCGCAGGCCGCCGCCAGCTCGGCGGGGCTCAGCTCGGGGGTGACGCCGGGGCGGTAGACTCGCTCGGAGGCGGCGGGGGTGGTCGCGGTGTGCTCACTCATGAGCACTAGGCTGGCACACGCGACCGGCGCGCCCCGCGCCACGCGCCGAGAGGAGACGTGAGCACCCATGGCGGCAGATCCGACCCCAGAGGCCCCGCAGCGGCTGCTGGTCCTGGACGGGCACTCGATGGCGTTCCGCGCGTTCTACGCGCTGCCCGCCGAGAACTTCGCCACGGACACGGGCCAGCACACGAACGCCGTGTACGGCTTCACCGCCATGCTCCTGACCATGATCCGGCAGCAGCGGCCCACGCACGTGGCCGTGGCGTTCGACCTCTCCGGGCCCACGTTCCGCTCCGAGGAGTACGGGGAGTACAAGGCCGGCCGCTCCGAGACGCCCGCGGAGTTCGCGGGCCAGATCGAGCTGACCGTGAAGGTCATGGAGGCCCTGGGCATCCCCACGCTCACCTTCGAGGGCTACGAGGCCGACGACATCGTGGCCACGCTGTCCGCGCGCGCCGAGGAGGCGGGGTGGGAGGCCGTCGTCGTCTCCGGTGACCGGGATGCGTTCCAGCTCATCTCCGAGCGCACCACCGTGCTCTACCCCAAGAAGGGCGTCTCCGACATCCCGCCGATGGACGCGGACGCCGTCCTGGCCAAGTACGGGGTCGCCCCCGCCCAGTACCCCGAGCTCGCGGCCCTCGTCGGCGAGGCCGCGGACAACCTGCCCGGCGTGCCCGGCGTCGGCCCCGGGTTCGCTGCGAAGTGGCTGAAGCAGTACGGGGACCTCGACGGCGTGCTGGCGCACGCGCACGAGATCACGGGCAAGAAGGGGGAGGCGCTGCGCGAGCATCTCGAGGACGTGCGCCGCAACCGCCGCCTCAACGCCCTCGTGCGCGACCTCGACCTGCCGATCGGGCTCGAGGCGATGCGGCTCGAGATGCCCGAGCGCGAGCCCGTGGAGGAGCTGTTCGACGCGCTGCAGTTCAACCGCATCCGGGAGCGCGTGTTCGAGGTGTTCGGCGAGCGGGTGGGCGAGGACGCGCCGCCCCCCGAGGTCGAGGCCGCCCCGGAGTTCACCGAGGCGACGACGGCCGAGGACGTGCGCGCCTTCCTCGCCGCCGAGGCCGGCACCCTGCTCGGCGTCCACGTGGACGTCGAGGGCCCGGCCCTGCTGCCCCGCCGCAAGGTGCCCGTGCCCGGCACGTTCGGCACGCCCGTCGGCGTCGCGCTGGTGGGCGAGCACGCGGGCCTGCACGTGAGCCTCGACGGCGACACCCCGGACCCGGCGCTGGTGGCCGCCGTGCGCGACGCCCTCGGCGAGGGCGGACTGGCCAAGGCCGTGCACGACCTCAAGCGCACGCTCAAGGCGCTGACCGCGCCCACCGAGGGCGACGGGCTCGGCCCGGACGCGGCCCTGGACGGCGTGGTGGACGACGTGCTGCTCTCGGCCTACCTGATCCAGCCGGACCGGCGGGACACCTCGCTCGAGGCGCTGGCGGAGGCGCATCTGCACACCCCCCTCACCGCCCCGCGCGAGCCCGCTCAGCAGCGGGCGCAGGGGACGTTCGACCTCGACGGGGGTCAGGCCGCCGCCGAACGCGCGGCCCGCGCCGCGGACGCCGTGCGGGCCGCCTGGGTGGTGCGCCGTCTCTCGACCCAGTTCACGCCCCAGGTGCTCGACCGCGGGGCGCAGCGGCTGCTGCAGGAGCTCGAGATCCCGCTCTCGCGGCTGCTCGCCCGGATGGAGTTGACCGGGATCGCCGTCGACGTCGACGCCCTGACCGGCCTGCGCGAGGACTTCACCGCCGCCGCCGACGCCGCCAAGGAGTCCGCGTGGGCGTCCGTCGCAGAGGAGACCGGCGGGATGCAGGTCAACCTCGGCTCGCCCAAGCAGCTGCAGGAGGTGCTGTTCGAGCGGCTCAACATGCCGCGCACGCGCAAGACGAAGACCGGCTACTCCACGGACGTGGACTCGCTGCAGGACCTGCTCGAGCAGACCCAGCACCCGTTCCTCGAGAACCTGATGGCCCACCGCGACGCCACGAAGCTCCGGCAGACCGTGGAGGGGCTGCTCGAGACCGTCGCCCCGGACGGCCGCATCCACACCACCTACTCGCAGACCGCCGCCGCCACGGGCCGACTGTCCTCGCTGCACCCGAACCTCCAGAACATCCCGGTGCGCACCGAGGCGGGCCGCCGCATCCGCGGGGTGTTCGTGGCGGACGAGGTGGCCGGCGAGCAGGCCGTGCTGCTCTCGGCCGACTACTCCCAGATCGAGATGCGCATCATGGCGCACCTGTCCGAGGACGAGGGGCTGATCCAGGCCTTCCGCGAGGGCGAGGACCTGCACTCGTTCGTCGGCTCGCAGGTGTTCGGCGTGGACCCGGACGAGGTCACGGCCGAGCAGCGCGCCAAGGTGAAGGCGATGAGCTACGGCCTGGCCTACGGGCTGTCCTCCTTCGGGCTGTCCAAGCAGCTGAAGATCTCGGTGGACGAGGCGCGCGGCCTCATGAAGGGCTACTTCGACCGCTTCGGCGGCGTGCGCGACTACCTGCGCGACGTCGTCGCTCAGGCGCGGCAGGACGGGTACACCTCGACGATCGAGGGGCGCCGTCGCTACCTGCCGGACCTCAGCTCGGACAACCGTCAGCTGCGGGACATGGCCGAGCGTGCCGCGCTCAACGCCCCCATCCAGGGCTCGGCCGCGGACATCATCAAGCGCGCGATGCTCGACGTGCAGGCCGGCCTCGAGGAGCACAAGCTGGCCTCGCGCCTGCTGCTGCAGGTCCACGACGAGCTCATCCTCGAGGTCCCGGCCGCCGAGCTCGAGCAGGCCACGGCGCTCCTGAAGGAGCGGATGGGCCGGGCCGCCGAGCTCTCCGTGCCGCTCGACGTGCACGTCGGCCGGGGAAGGAGCTGGCATGACGCCGCACACTGACGCGCCGGAGGGTCCGTCGCTGCGGCGGCTGGCCGACGCCGCCGAGGCCCGACTCGGAGAGCACGGCCTCGCGCTGCGCGACCTCGGGGTCCTCGGCCCCGAGGACCCCGCCGCAGCGCACTTCGCGGCCGCGGTCGAACGGGGCTTCTACGAGACGGTGCCCACGGGCGCCGCGCTCCGCCAGCAGCTCGAGGCCCACGCGGCCGACGGACGGCGCCGGCTCGGCGTCTACGCGCCGGGGGACGACCCGGCGGCCCGCCGCCCCGCCGCCACCTTCGAGGACTTCGTGCAGCCGCTGACCACGTGGCCCGGCCGCACCGTCGACGCGTGGCTGATCACCGACGTGACCGTCTCTCCGGACGCCCGCCGGCGCGGCGTGCTGCGGGCCATGATGCTCAGGTCCCTCGCGGACGCGCGCGACGCCGGCCTGTGCGCGGCCGCCCTGACCGCGACCGAGGCCGCCATCTACGGCCGCTTCGGCTTCGGGGCCGCCACCCGGTGGCACGCCGTGCGGATCGACGTCTCGGGCGCCCCCGCGCTCACGGGCGCCCCGGCCGGCGGGCGGATCACGGTCGAGGAGCCGCGGGAGATCCCCGGCCTCGTGGACGAGCTGTACGGACGGGTGCTGCCGGCCACCCCCGGCTCGGTCCAGCGGACCGCGTTCAGCGTGCCTCGCTGGGAGGACCGCGAGGCGAGCCGGAACGAGGGACGCGGCTCGGGGCTGTACGCGGCGGTCCACCGCGATGACGCCGGGCGGGTCCAGGGCGTCGCGCTGTACCGTTTCGAGGGCTGGGAGAAGGAGCCGCCCACGATCACCGTCACCGCGTTCCTCGCGGCGACCGCCGACGCGCGGCGCGGGCTCGTCCACCACCTGGCCCGGCTGGACCTGGTCGAGCGGATCGAGTGGGGCCGCGCGCCCGAGCCCGGCTGGCTCGAGGCGCTCTTCGTCGACGAGCGGCGGGTGAGCCGGCACCGCGGCTCCGACGACCTGTACCTGCGGGTCCTGAACCTTCCCGCCGCCATGGCGGCCCGTGGCTGGGCGGGCGACGGGGAGGTCGTCGTCGCCGTCGAGGACGCGCTCGGCGCAATCGACGGGACGTGGCGGCTCACCGTCCGCCAGGGACGGGGCGCCGCCGAGCGGCTGGGCCCCGCGGCCGACGCCGTGGGCCTGGGCGCGGGGCTCCGGTTCGACGCGGCCCGGTTCTCCGCGCTCTGGCTCGGCGGGCACTCCCGCGGGGCCGGCGCCGCGGTGCTGGCGGAGGCCGGTGTCCTGGCGGAGCTGCAGGCCGGCGCGGCGGACGCCTTCGACGCGCTCGTGCGACCCGGACGACCTCTGCACACCCTCGTCGGCTTCTGATACGCTGGACGGGCACATTCGTGCGCATTTGTTACATGTCCATCACGACCCACGCCGGGTGGGGCCCCTCTGGTGCCCGGATGCCGCTCACCAGCGGCATCGATCCCGACGTGACCCCCGATCCCAACGGAGTCCCTCCTACATGACCACCACTTCCAACGCCCCGCAGGTCGCCATCAACGACATCGGCTCCGCCGAGGACCTGCTCGCCGCCATCGACGCGACCATCAAGTACTTCAACGATGGCGACCTCGTCGAGGGCACCGTCGTCAAGGTGGACCGCGACGAGGTCCTGCTCGACATCGGCTACAAGACCGAGGGCGTCATCCCGTCCCGCGAGCTGTCCATCAAGCACGACGTGGACCCGGACGAGGTCGTGGCCGTGGGCGACACCGTCGAGGCCCTGGTCCTCACCAAGGAGGACAAGGAGGGTCGCCTGATCCTCTCGAAGAAGCGCGCCCAGTACGAGCGCGCCTGGGGCGACATCGAGAAGATCAAGGAGGAGGACGGCGTCGTCGAGGGCACCGTCATCGAGGTGGTCAAGGGCGGCCTCATCCTCGACATCGGCCTGCGCGGCTTCCTCCCGGCCTCCCTCGTGGAGATGCGCCGCGTGCGCGACCTGGCCCCCTACATCGGCCAGAAGCTCGAGGCGAAGATCATCGAGCTGGACAAGAACCGCAACAACGTGGTCCTGTCCCGCCGCGCCTGGCTCGAGCAGACCCAGTCCGAGGTCCGCTCCAACTTCCTCCACAAGCTGGAGAAGGGCCAGGTCCGCAACGGCACCGTGTCCTCGATCGTCAACTTCGGCGCCTTCGTGGACCTGGGCGGCGTGGACGGCCTCGTGCACGTCTCCGAGCTGTCCTGGAAGCACATCGACCACCCGTCCGAGGTCGTCGAGGTGGGCCAGGAGGTCACCGTCGAGGTCCTCGAGGTGGACATGGACCGCGAGCGTGTCTCCCTGTCGCTGAAGGCGACCCAGGAGGACCCGTGGCAGCTCTTCGCCCGCACCCACGCCCTCGGCCAGGTCGTGCCGGGCAAGGTCACCAAGCTCGTGCCGTTCGGTGCGTTCGTCCGCGTCGAGGACGGCATCGAGGGCCTCGTGCACATCTCGGAGCTGGCCTCGCGCCACATCGACACCGCCGAGCAGGTCGTGTCGGTCAACGACGAGCTGTTCGTCAAGGTCATCGACATCGACCTCGAGCGTCGCCGCATCTCCCTGTCCCTCAAGCAGGCCAACGAGGGCGTGGACCCCGAGGGCACCGAGTTCGACCCGGCGCTCTACGGCATGGCCGCGGAGTACGACGAGGAGGGCAACTACAAGTACCCCGAGGGCTTCGACGTCGAGACCAACGAGTGGATGGAGGGCTTCGAGGCCGAGCGCGCCGCCTGGGAGCAGCAGTACGCCGACGCCCAGGCCCGCTGGGAGGCCCACAAGGAGCAGGTGCGCCGCTCCCTCGAGGAGGAGGCCACCGCCGGCGCCGACGCCGGCGCGGGCGTGGGCGGCTCGTCCTACTCCTCCGAGGCCCCGTCCTCGGACGGCGGCACCCTGGCCTCGGACGAGGCCCTCGCCGCCCTGCGCGAGAAGCTCACCGGCAACTGATCGACGCCGTGCGTGACCGTCCCTGACGGCCCGCGCCGAGCACCCGACGCCCCGTCCCTCCCTCCGGAGGGGCGGGGCGTCGTCGCGTCCCGGGGGAGTCGGCCGCGGGGGAGCGGACGGGACCCGGCAGCCGCGCTCAGCGGCGCTCGGAGACCGTCACGGTGAACGTGCGGTCGCGCGCCGTCTGCCGGGTCGGCCCGACGAGGTCCTCCAGCACCGGCCGGTACCGCAGGTGCGAGTTCCAGACGCACCACAGCCGGCCGCCCGGCTCCAGCACCCGCGCCGCGGCCGCCACCAGCCGGTGGGCCACGGAGGGGTCCACGGCGTTGCCGTCGTGGAACGGGGGATTCAGGAGCACGCACTCCTCCGTCCCGTCCGGCCACGTGGCCAGGGCGTCGTCGCGCACGGCCCGGACGCGGTCCGCCACGCGGTTCGCGCGAGCCGTGGCGAGCGTCGAGGCCACCGCCACGGCGGACTGGTCGGTGGCCACCACGGTGACGTGCGGCCACAGCCGCGCCGCCCCGACCGAGAGCAGCCCGTTGCCGCAGCCCAGGTCCACGACGCGCCCGGGCGGGCGCGGGTCGTCGGCGAGCGAGGCGAGCAGCAGACGGGAGCCCGGGTCGGCGGCGGCTCCGCCGAAGGTGCCGGCGTGGGCCACCAGGCGCAGGCGCCCCACGCCGGGGACGTCGCGGTCGGCCTCCTCCGGCGGCCGGGCGGTCACGCCGGGACGCGGGCCCCGGGCCGTGAGCACCCGCGCCTTGCGGCGGCCCCGCCCGGCGACGACGTCCTCGAACGCCGCGCCGAGCACCGCGTTCATGCGCGGACTCATGTGCTTGTCGCGGCCGCCGGCCAGCAGGACCACGCCGGGGTCGGCCGCGCCCGCCACGATCCGGGACAGCCGGTCGAGCTCGTCGAGCGAGCGGGGCAGCGGCAGCAGGACCGTCCGGGCGCCCCGGGCCGCCTCCTCGGGCGTGGCCGACCGCTCGAGCTCGCCCGTCTCCCCGCCGAGGCGACCGGCGGCGCGCCACGCGGCGAGGTTCGCGTCCAGCGAGCGCTCGGCGGAGGCGTCGTCCTGGTGGACCCGCACGTCGTGGCCGGCCGTGAGCAGGGGCAGGGTCAGCGCGCCGTGCCGGTCCTCCAGCACGGCCACCGGGCCGGGGACGTGCCCGCTCGCGATCCACCCGGCCAGGGTGTCGAGCAGGAGCAGGTCCGCCGCGTCGTGGGCCTGACGGTCGGGCTCGGGCGGCAGCGGCCACCGGTCCAGCGCCGCGAAGTCCACGCCCGCGGTGAGGTCGTCCGGCAGCCCGCCGCGGGCGACATCGGGGGTGACCCCCCGGGGCAACGGCTCACTCATGGTCCACCCAGTCCTCCCCGATCCGCTCCGCATGCCCGGCGCCGGCCGTGACGTCCGCGAGCCGCGCCGCGAACGCCGCGCGGGCCTCCTCGGTGTCCGGCACACCGACCGTCAGGCGGACCGCCGCGGCGCCGTAGCTCGCCTCCAGCACCGACACGCCCGCCGCGCGCAGCTCGTTCTCCCACCGGCCGGCGTCGGTGTGGGGCGCCTCCACCGCGAGCAGGGCCAGCCGGGAGCGGGTGCGCAGCGGGGCGGCGTCGAGCGCCCCGGACACCGAGTCCGAGTAGGCGCGCACCAGGCCCCCGGCGCCCAGCTTGATCCCCCCGAACCAGCGCACGACGACGGCGCACACGTCCGTCAGGTCGGTCCGGCCCGGCGCGGTCTCGCGCTGGACGAGGGCCTCGAGCATGGGGACGCCGGCGGTGCCGGCGGGCTCGCCGTCGTCGCTGGAACGCATCCGGTCCCGGGCGGAGCCGAGGACGAACGCGCTGCACACGTGCCGCGCGTCGTGGTGCCGGCGCCGCAGGACGGCGACCATCTCGCGCGCCTGCGCCTCGTCCTCGACGCGCCCGAGGTAGGTGAGGAAGCGGCTGCGGCGGATCTCCACCTCCCGTTCCAGCCAGCCGTCGGGGTCGCGGGCGGACGCCGGCAGGACCGTGCAGCGCGCGGTCGGGGCGGGGGCGGGATCGGGCATGACCCCACCCTAGGGGCTGGCCGAGGACGGGCACGCCGTCGAGCCCGGACGTGAGCTTCGGTACAGTGGGGGACCGTGCCACCCGGCACCGGCCCACCGGTGAGCGTGCACGCGTGCCGCCGCGGGCCTCCCACGACCCTGTCCCGGGAGACTCATGACTTCCCCGCTCACTCGCCTGCACGACACGTTGGGGCTCCGCACGAGTCCGGCGATCTTTTTCGGCTCGGCCGCCGTGGTCGTCCTCTTCACCGCCGCGATGGGCCTGTTCCCGGGTCCGGTCCAGGCGGCCTTCGGCGCGGTCTCGAGCTGGCTGCGCTACGACGTCGGCTGGATCTACACGCTCAGCCTGACCCTGCTGGTGGCGTTCCTGTTCATCCTCGCCGTGACCCGGTACGGCCGGGTCAAGCTCGGCGACGACGACGCGGTGCCGGAGTACTCCGGCCTGACCTGGTTCGGCATGATGTTCGCCGCCGGCGTCGGCGCGGTGCTGATGTTCTGGGGCATCGCCGAGCCGATGAACCACTACGCCAACCCGCCCATGGCGGGGACGGAGCCATTCTCCGACCGCGCGGCCTCGGAGGCCATGTCGATCGCGAACTTCCACTTCGGCATCCACATGTGGGCGATCCTGCTCGTCCCGGGCCTGTGCTTCGGCTACTTCACGTACAAGCGCAAGCTGCCCCCGCGCGTGTCCTCCGCCTTCCAGCCCCTCCTGGGCGATCGCATCCACGGCCCCATCGGCAAGACGATCGACATCATCGCCGTGGTCTCCACCGTGTTCGGCCTCGGCGTGTCCGTGGGCCTGGGCGCCCTGCAGATCAACGCGGGCATGAACTACGTGTTGGGCACCCCCGTGGCCGGCTGGGTCCAGGCGCTCATCCTGGCCGTCATCACCGCCGTGGGCACGGCCTCCGTGCTGGCCGGCATGGACAAGGGCGTCAAGCGGCTGTCCTACGCCAACATCCTGCTGGCCATCGCCCTGCTCGTGTACGTCCTGATGTGGGCCGTCTCCAGCATGGACGTCATCCGCGGCACCGTGCAGGCGATCGGCGAGTACGCCTCGATGCTGCCCCTGCTCTCCACCTACAACGACACGTACAACTCGGGCCAGTGGTCCGGTGACTGGACCGTCTTCTACTGGGCCTGGACCGTGACGTGGGCGCCCTTCGTGGGGATGTTCTTCGCCCGCATCTCACGCGGCCGCACCATCCGCTCCTTCATCATGGCCGGCCTCGGCCTGCCCACGGCGTTCGTCATCATCTGGATGGGCATCTACGGCTACTCCGCGTTCCAGTCGGACCGCGCCACCGCGCCGGCGCCGGGCCAGGGCGGCGACCTCACGCAGACGATCGTCACCGACGGCAACGTCCAGGCCGCCCTGTTCCAGCACCTGCAGGGCACCCCGCTCTACACGGTGGCCGCGGTCGTGGCGCTCGTGGTCATCACGCTGTTCTTCATCACCTCGATCGACTCGGGCGCGCTCGTGATGGACGCGATGGCCAACGGCCACGAGGATGCGGCGCCCCGCCGCCAGTCCGTGTTCTGGGCCGTGTCCATCGGTGCGGTCTGCGCGGCCATCATCCTCACCGCGGGCGAGAACGGCCTGGCTGCGCTGCAGGAGGTGATCATCGTGATCGGCCTGCCCATCCTGCTCATCACCGTCACGCAGGCCGCACTGCTGCTGCAGGCCCTGCGCGAGGACGCGGGTGCCGCGCGGCCCATGCGGACCCGCCAGTGGAAGCAGGTGCTGCCGGCCGAGGAGTACCGCCGCCGCGCCACCGAGGACGGCGTCGACGTCTCGGACTTCGTGATCCGCCCCGAGTTCGAGGTCGGTACCGAGCCGGAGAACGACACGCACACCCCGAAGACGTGGCACCAGCAGCGCATCGACGCGGCCAAGGCCCTCGTCACCGTCGGCCTGACCGGCGGCATCGCCGCGGGCCGCACCGAGGTCGGCGCGGAGCTCGAGCGGCGGGGCGCCGTCGTCGTGGAGTTCGACGACCTGATGGGGGAGATCCTCGTGCCCGGCAACCCCGTGCTCGAGGAGCTCCGGTCGGTCTTCGGCGAGGACATCGTCCGCGCGGACGGCACCCTGGACGCGCGCGCCCTCAACCGGCTCACCACCGAGAGCTCGACCGCCCGGACGCGAATGTACGAGATCGTCTCCCCGGCGGTGCGCGACGAGGCGAACCGCCGGGCCCGCGAGATCGGCGAGGACTCCGTGCTGGTGGTCGACCTGGCCCTGCTGGCCGAGACCGGCTCCGAGCGCGACTTCGACCAGGTGCTGGCCGTCTCTGCTCCCGCCGAGGTGCGCGTCGCCCGGCTCATGGAGTCCCACGACATGACCCGCGAGCGGGCCTGGGCCTTCATCGACGAGGAGGCGGCGGACGAGGAGCGGGCCGAGATCGCGGACACCGTGATCGAGAACGACGGCTCGCTCGAGGACCTGCAGGAGGCCGTCCGGGCATACTGGGAGGCCAAGATCCAGCCTCAGCTCGAGGCCGCCCGAGGGGAGCGCGTATGACCGAGACCGACCCGGTGGCCGAACGGCCGCGCGTCCATGTGGGCCTGACCGGCGGGATCGCCGCCGGCAAGTCCGCGGTGGCCCGCGTCCTGCAGGAGCGTGGCGCGCTCCTGGTGGACTCGGACGCCCTCGCCCGGCTGGTCCTCGAGAAGGGCACCGACGGGCTGGCCGCCGTCCGGGACGAGTTCGGGGACCGCGTCATCACTGCGGACGGTGAGCTCGACCGCGTCGAGATGGCCCGCATCGTCTTCGGGGACGAGGGCGCCCGGCAGCGCCTGAACCGCATCGTGCACCCCCGGATCCGGGCCGCGGCCCGGCGCATCGTCGCCGAGGCCGGGCCGGACGCCGTCGTGGTGCAGGACGTGCCGCTGCTGGTGGAGACCGGGCAGGCGGACGCGTTCGACCTCGTGATCGTGGTGGAGGCCCCGCTCGAGGAGCGCCTGCGCCGGATGGTGGAGGACCGCGGCATGAGCCGCGCGGACGCCGAGGCGCGGATCGCGGCCCAGGCCACGGACGAGCAGCGGCGCGCCGTCGCGGACGTGGTCATCGTCAACGACGCCGACCTCGAGCGGCTCGCGTCCGTGGCGAACCAGGTGTGGGACCGGTTCCTCGCCCCCGACGCGGCTGAGCCCTCGGCGGACTGACCGCCGGGGTGTCCGGGGCGCGGCGTAGGGTTCTGCCATGAGCCTGGCCCAGAAGATCAACCGCGTCGTCGCCCCGTTCGAGGTCATCTCCCCGTACCAGCCCTCCGGTGACCAGCCGAAGGCCATCGCCGAGCTCGCCGAGCGCGTGGAGGCGGGGGAGAAGGACGTCGTCCTGATGGGGGCCACCGGCACGGGCAAGTCGGCGACGACGGCGTGGCTCGTCGAGCGCCTCCAGCGGCCCACGCTGGTGATGGTGCAGAACAAGACGCTCGCGGCGCAGCTGGCCAACGAGTTCCGCGAGCTGCTGCCCAACAACGCGGTCGAGTACTTCGTCTCCTACTACGACTACTACCAGCCTGAGGCGTACGTCCCGCAGACGGACACCTTCATCGAGAAGGACTCCTCCATCAACGAGGAGGTCGAGCGGCTGCGCCACTCGGCCACGAACGCGCTGCTGACCCGGCGGGACGTGATCGTGGTGGCCACCGTCTCCTGCATCTACGGCCTCGGCACGCCCGAGGAGTACATCGAGCAGATGGTCACCCTGCGCCGCGGTGCGGAGATGGACCGGGACGTGCTCCTGCGGCGGTTCGTGCAGATGCAGTACGTGCGCAACGACGTCGACTTCCACCGCGGCACCTTCCGTGTGCGGGGGGACACCGTGGAGATCATCCCCATGTACGAGGAGCTCGCGGTGCGCATCGAGTTCTTCGGGGACGAGATCGAGTCCATCCAGACCCTGCACCCGCTCACCGGCCAGGTGGTGCGCGAGGAGGAGGAGATGTACATCTTCCCTGCCTCGCACTACGTGGCCGGCGACGAGCGCATGGGCCGGGCGATCACCACCATCGAGGACGAGCTCCGCGAGCGGCTGCAGGAGCTGGAGTCCCAGGACAAGCTCCTCGAGGCGCAGCGGCTGCGCATGCGCACCACGTACGACCTCGAGATGATGCAGCAGATGGGCTACTGCAACGGCATCGAGAACTACTCGCGTCACATCGACGGCCGTCCCGCCGGCTCCGCCCCGCACTGCCTGCTGGACTACTTCCCGGACGACTTCCTGCTCGTGGTGGACGAGTCCCACGTGACCATCCCGCAGATCGGCGCGATGTACGAGGGGGACATGTCCCGCAAGCGCACCCTCGTGGAGCACGGCTTCCGCCTGCCCTCGGCCATGGACAACCGCCCGCTGAAGTGGGACGAGTTCCTCGAGCGGATCGGGCAGACCGTGTACCTCTCCGCCACGCCGGGCGCCTACGAGCTCGGCCAGGCGGACGGCTATGTCGAGCAGATCATCCGGCCCACCGGGCTCGTGGACCCGCAGGTGGTGGTCAAGCCGACCGAGGGCCAGATCGACGACCTGCTCGAGCAGATCCGCGTGCGCACGGCCAAGGACGAGCGCGTCCTGGTGACCACGCTGACCAAGCGCATGGCCGAGGACCTCACGGACTACCTGCTCGAGGCGGGGGTGAAGGTCGAGTACCTCCACTCGGATGTGGACACGCTGCGCCGCGTGGAGCTGCTGCGGGAGCTGCGCAAGGGCACCTTCGACGTGCTGGTGGGCATCAACCTGCTGCGCGAGGGCCTGGACCTGCCCGAGGTCTCGCTCGTGGCGATCCTGGACGCGGACAAGGAGGGCTTCCTGCGCTCCACCACCTCCCTCATCCAGACCATCGGCCGCGCCGCCCGCAACGTGTCCGGGGAGGTCCACATGTACGCGGACAACGTCACCGACTCCATGCGCCGGGCGATCGAGGAGACCGAGCGGCGCCGGGCCGTGCAGATCGCGTACAACGAGGAGCACGGGATCGACCCCCAGCCCCTGCGCAAGCGCATCGCGGACATCACGGACCAGCTGGCCCGGGAGGACGCGGACACCGCCGACTTCCTCAAGGGCATGGGCGGCGTGAAGTCCGGGTTCGACTTCGGCATGGGCCACCGCGGCCTCAGCTCGCTGGACCGGGCCCCGGCCACGGGGGAGGGCGCCGAGGCCCCGGCGGTGGACCCGGCGTCGCTGCCCGCCAAGGACCTGGCCGATCTGATCGAGCAGATGTCGCAGCAGATGCACCAGGCGGCGGCGGACCTGCAGTTCGAGCTTGCGGCCCGCCTGCGCGATGAGGTGGGCGAGCTCAAGAAGGAGCTGCGGCAGATGAAGCGGGAGCAGTGACCGCCCGGCGCGTTCCGCGCCCAGGGTGTTATGAAAACACTGATGAATGTCGTCATATCAGTGATAGTGTGACGCCATGAGCGCAGCACCCCCGGTCGCGGCCGTGATCGCGGACATCGTCGGCTCCCGCGCGCTCCCGGACCGGGAGCGGGCGCAGGAGCAGATCCTGGCCGCCTTCGCGGCCGCGGAACGGGATGTCCCGCCGCTGCGGCCCGCCTGGGCCAGCGTCGGCGACGAGTTCCAGGCGCTGCACCGCGCCTGGCCGGACGCGCTCCGGCTGACCGTCCGCGTCACGCTCGCCCTGCCCCCGGGCCTCGACCTGCGGTTCGGGATCGGCCTGGGGCAGCGGCGGGCCCTGGACGCCGGCGGAGACGGCATCGAGGACGGCACGGCCTGGTATCGGGCCCGCGAGGCCGTCGAGCGTGCACACGAGCGGGCGGCCGGTGCCGGGACCGCCTTCCGCGCCGCGGACCCGTCCCTCACCGCCGCCGTGGACGGGCTCGTCCTGCTGCGCGACCACGTCCTCGGCCGGCTCAAGGCCCGCGAGCGCCGGATCGCCGCAGCCCTGCTGGGCGGGGCGACCCAGGCGCAGACCGCCCGGGCGGAGCGGATCACGCAGTCCGCGGTGTCGCAGGCCGTCGCGCGGTCCGGGATCGACCGGCTGCTCGAGCTGGACGCCGAGCTCGCCGCCGCGGCGACGGAGGTCGCGCCGTGACCGCCCTCGCACTGCTCGCCCTGGGGCTGCACGACCTGCTCGACGCCGTCCTGCCCGGCGCCTGGCCCGCCCCCCGGCGGCGGTGGCTCGCCCGGGCCGGTGCGGCCGTGGCCGCCGTCCTCGCCGCGGTGCTCGTGGCCGTCCTGGCGCCGACCGCCCTCTCCGTCGCGGTGGGCGGCGGCCTGGTGGCCCTCGGCCTGCTGATGGGCTGGACATGGCTGCACCCGGACCGGCCGCTCGGGGTGGTCGCAGTGGTGGCCACGGTCGGCCTCGTGGCCGTGCTCGAGTCGACCCTGGCGCCCGCGGGCCTGCGCTCCGCGCCCCCTGCCCTCACGCTGCTGGCGGTGGCGCTGGCCCTGACCGAGACCGGCAACCGGGTCACCCGCGCGGTCCTCGCCCTGGCGGGCCGGCCCGCCGACGGGGGCGACGAGGAGGCGGAGGAGCCCGCGGCGGAGCCCGCGACCGTGCCGTCCGCCGCGCCCACGGACGCCGCGGCCGACGGCCTGCGCGGCGGCCGCTACATCGGACCCATGGAGCGGCTGCTCATGGTCGTGCTGGGGCTCGCGCAGGCCTATCCGGTGATCGCGGCCCTGATGGCGGCCAAGGGCATCGTCCGCTTCCCGGAGATCTCGGCGGACCGAGGTGCCGGCTCACGCGCGGAGGAGTTCCTCATCGGCTCCCTCGCCAGTTGGGGCCTGGCCGCCGCCGGTGCCGTCGTCGTCTGGCTCGCCCTGGGACTGACCGCCCCCGGCGCAGCCTGAGACCGGGCCCACCCGCGGCCGAGCGCGGGGCCGCACCCGTCTAGACTGGCGCGGCCCCCACGAAAGGAACCCCTCCATGGACGTGCTCAGTCCCGTCTTCGAGACCACGACCCTTGTGGTCCTCGGCGTCATCCTCCTGCTCGACCTGCTGTACGTCGCGCGCCGCCCCCACGAGCCCTCCATGAAGGAGGCCGGCCTGTGGATCGGGTTCTACGTGGCGCTGGCGCTGGTCTTCGCGGGGCTGCTCTTCGCCCTGGGCGATGCGCAGCACGGCACCGAGTTCCTCGCCGGCTGGGTCACCGAGTACAGCCTCAGCGTGGACAACCTGTTCGTGTTCCTCATCATCATGGCCAAGTTCCAGGTGCCCCGCCGCTACCAGCAGGAGGTGCTGATGGTGGGCATCATCATCGCGCTGATCGCCCGCGCGGTGTTCATCGCGGTCGGTGCCGTCGCCATCGAGCACCTGACGTGGGTGTTCTACATCTTCGGCGCCTTCCTGCTCTGGACCGCCTGGCAGCAGCTCAAGGACGACGGCGAGGACGAGGAGTCCGAGCCGGGCGTCGTGGCCCGCCTGACCCGCCGCCTCAACGTGGCGCCCGACTACGACGGCAACCGACTGCGCACCACCGTGGACGGCCGGCGCATGTTCACCCCCATGGTGGTCGTGTTCATCACGATCGGCCTGACGGACGTGATGTTCGCGGTGGACTCCATCCCGGCGATCTTCGGCCTCACCCAGAACTGGTTCATCGTCCTGACCGCCAACATCTTCGCCCTCATGGGCCTGCGCCAGCTCTACTTCCTGCTGGGCGGGCTCATGGACCGTCTCGTGTTCCTCAAGCACGGGCTCGCGTTCATCCTCGCCTTCATCGGCGTCAAGCTCGTGTTCCACGCCCTGCACGAGAACGAGCTGCCCTTCATCAACGGCGGTCACCCCGTGACGGCCGTCCCGGAGATCTCCACGTTCGTCTCCCTCGGCGTCATCCTCGGCACCCTGGTGCTGGCCACCGTGGCGTCGCTGATCTGGGGCCGCACGGACCGGGAGTCCGCCTCCCCGCTCACCGGCCAGGTCCAGCGCATGGAGGACTACGCCGACCGGGCCCGCCGCGACGACCGCTGACCCGCCGCCCGCGCCAGCCGGCCCGTCGATGCCCCGTTCTGCCCGCCGCGGAGCGGGGCGTCGTCGTGTGACGGGGTAGACTGACCGGCGACGTAGGGGAGTATCCCGAACACTGTGGACGTCAGCACGCCGCGGCCGCCGAGAGCGCGCCGCCGGCCGGACACAGGGGCCTGCACCGGAGAACCCACGGTGGGGCGGAGAGACTTGCGGCGCAGAACTGACCCCTGACGCCGAAAGGTGACCCTGTGGAAATCAATGGACTCACGTGGGGCTTGACGATCGCCCTGATCGTCGGACTCCTCGCATTCGACTACTTCGCCCACGTGCGCAAGGCGCACACGCCGACCATCAAGGAGGCCGCGGTCTGGTCGGGCGTCTACGTCGGCCTCGCGCTCGTCTTCGGCCTCGTGTTCTTCGCCTTCGGCGACACGCAGCACGCCGTGGAGTACTACACCGGCTACCTGCTGGAGAAGGCGCTCAGCGTCGACAACCTGTTCGTGTTCCTCGTGATCATGGCCAGCTTCCGGGTGCCGCGCGAGTACCAGCAGAAGGTGCTCCTGTTCGGCATCACCTTCGCGCTGATCTCGCGCACCCTGTTCATCCTGCTCGGCGCCGCCGTCATCGCCGCGTGGTCGGACGTGTTCTACCTCTTCGGCCTGTTCCTGCTGATCATCGCCGGCGGCCAGCTCAAGGGCGAGATGTCCGGCGACGCCGAGGGCGCCCAGGACGAGGCGGACAACGTGATGGTCCGCCTCGTCAAGCGGTTCCTGCCCGCCTCCGACCAGTTCGACGGCGAACGCCTCTTCACGACGGTGGACGGCAAGCGCCTCATGACGCCGATGCTGCTCGTGATGATCGCGATCGGCGCCACGGACATCCTCTTCGCCTTCGACTCCATCCCCGCGATCTTCGGCGTGACCCAGGAGGCGTACATCGTCTTCACCGCCACGGCCTTCTCCCTGATGGGCCTGCGCCAGCTGTACTTCCTGATCGACGGCCTGCTCGACCGCCTCGTCTACCTGGCCTACGGGCTCTCCGCGCTGCTGGCGTTCATCGGCGTCAAGCTCATCCTGCACGCGCTGCACGAGAACAACCTGCCGTTCATCAACGGCGGCGAGAACGTGCCGGTGGCGGAGATCCCCACGAACCTCTCGCTCGTCGTCGTGGTGGTCATCCTGGCCATCACCGTGCTCGTGTCCCTGTACTCGCCCAAGGGCCAGGCCCTGCGGGCGCTGCAGAACGCCGAGAAGTACTCGTACCGGTACTCGAAGCTGGCCGAGGACGCCGACCCGGCCGAGCGCGAGCGCGCCGCCGCCCTGATGGACCGCTGGACGGCCCGGGCCGAGGCCCTGGACCAGCGCTGGCGCGACCAGCTGCTCGAGCACAAGGACGCGTGGTCGGCGATCATCCGCACGGCCCACGAGACCCGGTTCGCGGATCCCCGTGACGACGACGCGCGCGGGGTCTCCGAGCAGATCGTGCGGCAGGACGGGCCCACCGTCTGAGCCGATCACGGCGCCGGGGGAGCACTCCGCTGGCGCCCGGGCCCCCGAGCCGGTCAGTCGACCGGGTCGGGGGCCGTCGTCGTCCCGGCGCCGTCCGCCGCGGTCATCGCCAGGAGCCGGTCGAGGATCGCCGGCCCGTCGTCGGCGATGCCGTCGTGGTGGAAGGCGTCGGTCTCCCACACCCGCAGGCCACGGACGCGCCCCGCCGTCTCGAGCGAGAGGTCCCGGTCCACGTACACGTCGTCGGCGTAGACGGCGGCGGCCACGGGAACGGTGTTCTGCGCCAGGGCGGCCACGTCGTAGAGCGGGCCCCACTGCGTGCGCTCGGCGAGCAGCCGCGCCGTGCCGGCCAGGGGCCGCAGCCGGGGGTCGACCTCGACGGACCAGGGCATGACGTGCTCGCCCGTGGGCAGCGGGACCGCGGTCGCCTCGGGGTCGAAGTCCGGGTGCTCGGCGAGCATCCGGGACGCCGACCAGCCGGTGTCCGACCGGCCGTCGGCCAGGTCCGCCGACTGCGCGTAGATCGCCTCGTGCAGCACCGTGTAGAGCGGGTTGACGAGGCGGTCGTCCTGCTCGGCGACGGCGGCCAGGAACGTCTCGGACAGGCGCGGCGCGGGGCCGGTGCGGTCCACGGCCTCGGCGAGGACCCAGTGCAGGCGGTCCACGCGGGTGTTGCCGCCCAGCAGCATGCCCAGGGCCTGGGCCCGTCCCACGGTGAGCGGCCCGCCGCCGGGCAGGGGGAGCGGGTCGCCCGCGGCCTCGGCGGCGCGGATCAGTCCCACGGCCTCCGACCACGCGTCGCGGTCGGCCGGGTGCCGGTCGAAGAACTCCTCGGCGCGGGCGCGCATCCGGGCGTAGGTGGCCCGGTAGACCCGGTCGGCGTGGCCGGTGAGCGGAGCGAGGCCGCCGGTCACCAGGCTGCGCTGCAGGCCCTCCGGGTGGAAGGAGAGGTAGCTCAGCGTGCAGAACCCGCCGAAGCTCTGGCCCAGCGTGGTCCACGGTCCGGCGCCGAGGGCGAGGCGCAGCATCTCGGCGTCCCGCACGATCGAGGGTGCCCGCAGGTGCACCAGGTGCTCGGCGCGGGCCTCGTCCGTGGCGAAGGCGCCCGGGGCGGTGAGGGTCGCCACGGTGGCCGGGGTCGAGCGACCCGTGCCGCGCTGGTCCAGCAGCAGCACGCGGTGGCTCTCGGCCAGCGCGCCGAGCCAGCCGTTCAGGCGCGCCGGGCGGGGCCCGGCACTGCCGGGGCCGCCCTGGAGGTACAGGGCCCAGGGACGCTCGCCCTCGGGGTCGTCCTTCGCCCGGATCTCGCGGGCGAAGACGGTCAGCGTGCCGCGCCGGTGCGGCCCGACGCCGGTGCCCTCCGCGTCCTGCGCCTCGGCCTCGGCGAGACCCAGTGCGTGGTCGATCGGCACCGTGAACCAGTGGTCCACCGTGACGGTGCCGTCGTAGAGCTCGGTGCGCTCGCCCACGCGGTGGCGGGCCGGCTCGAGGGGGGCGAAGCCGCGCGGGTCGCCCGCCACGGGCCGTCCTGCCGCCCGGGCGTCCCCGGCGCTCACAGGCCCCACCCGGACTCGGGCGCGCCCACGGAGACCACCCGGATCACGGGGTGGCCCGCCTCATCGGAGGCGTCCAGGTCGACCACGGCGTTGATCCCGTGGTCCAGGTCCCCGTCCGCGTCCTTCAGGACCTGCCGCACCGCCCACCAGCGCGGGCCGACCAGCTCGACCGGAGCGGCGACGTCGGGGGCCGCGGCCACGCGGAACAGCTCGGGGCCACGCGCGGCGGGGCCGTCGTCGATGTCCTCGTGGTCGTCGAAGTAGGCGTCGAGGGCGTCGGCCCAGTCGTCGGCGGACAGGTCGCCGGACAGGGCCGCGAGCGCCGCGTCCCGCTCGTCGCCGAACAGGCGCACCCGCTGGAACATCGCGTTGCGGACCATCACCCGGAACACGGGCTCGTTGTCCGTCAGGCGAGGCGGCGCCGGCGGCTCGAGCGCCTCCATGTCCCGGCGCAGTTCGTCGATGTCCCCGGCCACCAGGTCTTCCCACTCCTCCAGGAGGGACGAGTCGGTCTGCTTCACCATCTCGTCGAGCCAGTCCAACAGCACCTGGAGCTCCTCGGTGCGGGCCGCCTCGGGCACCGTGTGGCGCAGCGCCTTGACCGCGTCCGTGAGGTAGCGCAGCAGCACGCCCTCGGACCGGGCGATCCCGTAGAACCGGACGTAGTCGCCGAAGCCCATGGCCCGCTCGAACATGTCGCGCACCACGGACTTGGGGGTCAGCTCGAACTCCGCGAGCCACGGGGCGTCCTGCCGGTAGAGCTCGAACTGCTGCTCGAGCAGCTCGGCCAGCGGGCGCGGGTGGGTGACCTCGTCGAGGGCCCGCATGCGGTCGTTGTAGTCCATGCCCTCGGCCTTCATGGCGGCCACGGCCTCGCCCTTGGCGTGCTTGACCTGGGCCGAGAGCACCTGGCGCGGCGGGTCGAGGGTCGCCTCGATCACGGAGACGACGTCGAGGGCGTGGTCGGGCTCGGCCGGGTCCAGCAGGTCGAGCGCGGCGAGGGCGAAGGGGGAGAGCGGCTGGTTGAGGGCGAAGTCCGGCTGCAGGTCCACTGTGAGGTCCACGGTGCGGCCCTCGGCGTCCGGCTCGGGCAGACGCTCGACGACGCCCGTGGCCAACAGCTCCCGGAAGATCCCGAGCGCGCGGCGCATGAGCACCGCCTGGCGGGCCGGGGTCTCGTGGGTGCCGCGCAGCAGGCGCCGGACGGCGATCACCGGGTCGCCGGGCCGGTCGAGGATGTTCAGCAGCATGGAGTGCGTGATCCGCATGCGGGAGACCAGCGGCTCCGGCTCGGCGGAGACGAGGCGCTCGAACGTCGCCGGCCCCCACGAGACGAAGCCGGCGGGCGGGGTCTTGCGCTTGCCGGACTTCACGGACTGCTTCATGCGCTTGGCCCGCTCGGCCTCGTCCTTGACGTTCGCGAACTTCGCGGCGGCCTTGCGCTCGGCCGCCTTGTTCTCGATCACGTGCTCGGGGGCCTGGACCACCACGGTGCCGGAGGTGTCGAAGCCGGCCCGGCCCGCCCGGCCGGCGATCTGGTGGAACTCGCGGGCCTGGAGCAGGCGGGTCTTCTCGCCGTCGAACTTGGACAGCGCGGTGAGCAGCACGGTGCGGATCGGCACGTTGATCCCGACGCCGAGCGTGTCCGTCCCGCAGATGACCTTGAGGAGCCCGTCCTGGGCCAGCTTCTCCACGAGGCGGCGGTACTTGGGCAGCATGCCCGCGTGGTGCACGCCGATGCCCGCCCGGACGAGGCGGTTCAGGGTGTGCCCGAAGCCCGCGGAGAAGCGGAAGCCGGCGATCCGCGCGGCGATCGCCTCCTTCTCCTCCTTGGACGTCACCGAGATCGAGGACAGCCCCTGGGCCGTCTCCACGGCGTCCAGCTGCGAGAAGTGCACGATGTACACCGGTGCCTGGTGGGTGCTCACGAGCTCCTCGACCTTCTCCTGCAGCGGCACCTCGGACCACTCGAACGTCAGCGGGATCGGCCGCTCCGCGTGGGCGACGACGGCGACCTCGCGCCCGGTGCGCTCGATCAGGTCCGCCTCGAGGCGGGTCGTGTCGCCGAGGGTGGCCGACATCAGCAGGAACCGGGCCTGCGGCAGCTCGAGGAGGGGGACCTGCCAAGCCCAGCCACGGGAGGGGTCCGCGTAGTAGTGGAACTCGTCCATCACCACGGTGCCGATCTCCATGCCCGAGCCCTCCCGCAGCGCGCGGTTGGCGAGGATCTCGGCGGTGCAGCAGATGATCGGCGCGTCACCGTTGACGGTGGAGTCACCCGTGACCATGCCCACATTCTCCGCGCCGAACACGTCCACCAGCGCGAAGAACTTCTCCGAGACGAGCGCCTTGATCGGCGCCGTGTAGTAGGAGACGGCGTCGTGGGCGAGCGCGTCGGCGTGTGCGGCCAGCGCCACCAGGGACTTGCCGGAGCCGGTGGGCGTCGCCAGGATCACGTGCCGGCCCTGGACGAGCTCGAGGGCGGCCTCCTCCTGGGCGGGGTAGAGCGAGATGCCGCGGTCCTCGGTCCAGGCCGCGAAGGCCCCGAAGACGTCGTCGGCGTCCGGGGTCGGCGGGAGCGCGTTGATGCGGTCGGTCAGCGAGGGCGGGTTCGTGGCGGGAGAAGTCATCGCTCCCAGCGTATCGGCCGCTCCGCGCGATACGGTGCCGCCATGAGTCAGATCGCGCCTGAGAGCCCGCACCCGGACACCGACGCCGTCGTCGGGGACGTGACCGGCCGACAGGGCGGGGGGTTCACCTGGGATCCCGCGCAGTACGAGGGCTTCGCCGAGCATCGCGCCCGCCCCTTCCACGACCTGGTGGGGCGCGTGCGCGCCGAGGCGCCGCGCGTCGTGGTGGATCTGGGCTGCGGCCCGGGGACCCTGACCCGGACGCTGGCCGAGCGCTGGCCGGACGCCGAGGTGATCGGTCTGGACGACTCGCCCGCGATGCTCGAGCGGGCCCGGGAGCAGGCGGCCCGCACGGGCGCCCCCGCCAACCTGCGCTTCGAGGCGGTCGACGCCTCGCAGTGGCGCCCGTCGAGGGCGACGGACGTCGTGGTGTCCAACGCGATGCTCCAGTGGATCCCGACGCACCGTCGCCTGATCCGGCGCTGGCTCGGGGACCTCACGCCGGGGGCCTGGTTCGCGGCGCAGATCCCGCGGCCCTACGAGCAGCCCTCCCACGCGGCGATCGTGGCGCTGGCCGAGGACCCGGCCTTCTCCGAGCCGCTGCACGGCGTGGCGACGACCCGCACCGTGGCGCCGCCCGAGGAGTACACGCGGCTGTTCCTCGAGGCGGGGTGGTCCCCGGTCGTCTGGGAGACGGAGTACCAGCAGGTCCTGACGGGCGAGGACCCGGTGTTCCGGTGGACCTCCGGCGCGGCCCTGCGACCGAGCCTGCAGGCCCTGGCCCGCTGGGACGCCGAGGAGGGCTCCGCCGAGGGCGCCGGGCTGCTCGAGGCGTTCGTGGACAGGTACCGCGCCGCCATGCGCGAGGCGTATCCGCCTGTGCCCGGCGTCACAGCCGACGACGGCGGCCCGGTCACGATCTTCCCGGCCCGGCGCCTGTTCATGGTGGGGCAGAAGCCGGCCTGACGCCGGGCCCGGGGCCGCCCGGGCGGGCCATCACCAGCCGCGCTCGGCCCACTCCGGCAGGTGGGGGCGCTCGGCGCCCAGGGTCGTGGAGGCGCCGTGGCCGGGGTGGACCACCACGTCGTCGTCGAACGCGTCGAAGATCCGTTCCGTGACGTCCGTGAACAGCTGACGGAACCGGCCGTCGTCGCCCTCGGTGTTGCCCACCCCGCCCGGGAAGAGGGAGTCGCCGGTGAAGAGCACGGCCGGCTCGTCCGCCTCGGGGCGGCACACCAGCGCGATCGACCCCGGCGTGTGGCCGCGCAGGGCCACCACCTCGAGCCGGAGCCCGTCCGCCCCCACGATGTCCCCGTGGCGCAGGCGCACGTCGGGGGCGACCCCCGTGTCCTCGGCGATCGCGTCGGCGTCGTCCTCGCCGGCCGCGGTGCGGGCCCCGGTCAGGGACGCCAGCGCCGGCAGCGCCCGCACGTGGTCCCAGTGTCGGTGCGTGGTGACGATCATCTCGAGGCGCGGCTCGCACGGGGTGTCGCCCGCGGCCGAGGCGATGAGGTCGCGGATGGCCTCGGCCTCGGCGGCGGCGTCGATCAGCACCTGCGCCCCCGTGGTCTTGGAGGTGAGCAGGTACACGTTGTTGTCCATCTCCGACACGGAGCAGGTGCGCACCGTGACGGCGGGCAGATCGTGCAGGAGGCGGTTCCGGGCGGTCTCGGGCATGCGCAACAGTGTACGGACGGGTCGGCGACGCGCCAGGGCGGGCCGGGCCGGCGGTCGGTTCGCCCACAGGCGAGACCCCGGTGTCGTGTCCGCGCCCGCCCCTATGCTGGCCGCGTGCCCAAGAACTCCTCCACCA
This sequence comes from Micrococcus sp. 63XJN7_8_ISO-PGPR-S23-253, assembly GCF_056173425.1. Lineage (NCBI taxonomy): Bacteria > Bacillati > Actinomycetota > Actinomycetes > Micrococcales > Micrococcaceae > Micrococcus > Micrococcus sp. 63XJN7_8_ISO-PGPR-S23-253. The sequence goes on along the minus strand of NZ_CM149673.1, from coordinate 1,194,098 downwards.
CCGTCTCCTCCGCCGTCGAGACCCATGCCGGCGGCCTCGCCTCCGGCCCCGGCGGCGCGCGCTCGGGCGAGCGGGACCGCATCGTCGTCCAGGGCGCCCGCGAGCACAACCTGAAGGACGTGGACGTCAGCTTCCCGCGGGACGCCATGGTCGTGTTCACGGGTCTGTCCGGCTCGGGCAAGTCCTCCCTGGCCTTCGACACGATCTTCGCCGAGGGCCAGCGACGCTACGTCGAGTCGCTCTCCTCCTACGCCCGCATGTTCCTGGGCCGGGTGGACAAGCCGGACGTGGACTTCATCGAGGGCCTGTCCCCGGCCGTGTCCATCGACCAGAAGTCCACCAACCGCAACCCGCGCTCCACGGTGGGGACCATCACCGAGATCTACGACTACATGCGCCTGCTCTGGGCGCGCGTCGGGGTGCCGCACTGCCCGCAGTGCGGAGAGCCGGTGAGCCGGCAGACCCCGCAGCAGATCGTGGACCAGCTCGAGGAGTTGCCCGAGCGCACCCGCTTCCAGGTGCTCGCGCCCGTGGTCCGCGGCCGCAAGGGCGAGTTCGTGGACCTGTTCAAGGACCTGTCCACGCAGGGCTTCGCCCGCGCCGTCGTGGACGGGGAGGCCGTCCAGCTCTCGGACCCGCCCGTGCTGAAGAAGCAGGTCAAGCACACCATCGCCGTCGTCGTGGACCGCCTCGCCATGAAGGAGGGCATCCGCCAGCGCCTCACCGACTCGGTGGAGACCGCCCTGAAGCTGGCGGACGGCCTCGTCGTGGCCGAGTTCGTGGACGTGGAGCCGGTCGCCGAGAAGGGCAAGAAGAACACCGCGGAGTTCGGCGGGCGGGACGCCGAGGGCAACCCCCGGTACCGCTCGTTCTCCGAGAAGCTCTCCTGCCCCAACGGGCACGAACAGACCGTGGACGAGATCGAGCCGCGCTCGTTCTCCTTCAACAACCCGTTCGGCGCGTGCCCCGAGTGCACCGGCATCGGCTCCCGCCTGCAGGTGGACCCGGACCTCGTCGTCGCCAACGACGAGCTGTCCCTGCGCGAGGGCGCCGTCGTGCCGTGGTCGCTGGGCAAGTCCACCTCGGACTACTGGCTGCGCGTGCTCGGCGGGCTCGGCAAGGAGATGGGCTTCTCCCTGGACACCCCGTGGAAGGAGCTGACGGAGGCGGAGCGCGACGCCGTCCTGCACGGCAAGGACTTCAAGGTGGAGGTGACGTTCCGCAACCGGTTCGGCCGCGAGCGCCGCTACACCACGGGCTTCGAGGGCGTCATCCCCTACGTGATGCGCAAGCACGGGGAGACCGAGTCGGACGGCGCCCGCGAGCGCTACGAGTCGTTCATGCGGGAGATCCCGTGCCCGGCGTGCCACGGGGCCCGCCTCAACCCCACGGTCCTGAACGTGCTCGTGGGCGGCCTGTCCATCGCGGACGCCACCCGCCTGCCCATGCGCGAGGCCATGGAGTTCTTCTCGGGGCTGCGGCTGACGGACCGGGAGCGGCAGATCGCGGACCAGGTGCTCAAGGAGATCCTGGCCCGGCTGGCGTTCCTGCTGGACGTCGGCCTCGAGTACCTCAACCTGGAGCGGCCGGCCGGCACCCTCTCCGGAGGCGAGGCCCAGCGCATCCGCCTGGCCACGCAGATCGGCTCCGGGCTGGTCGGCGTCCTCTACGTGCTCGACGAGCCGTCCATCGGCCTGCACCAGCGGGACAACCGCCGCCTCATCGAGACCCTCCTGCGCCTGCGGGACCTCGGCAACACCCTCATCGTCGTCGAGCACGACGAGGACACGATCGCCGAGGCGGACTGGATCGTGGACATCGGTCCTCGCGCGGGCGAGCACGGCGGCGAGGTCGTGCACTCGGGCTCCCTGGCGGATCTCAAGGCGAACACGCGGTCCGTCACCGGCGACTACCTCTCCGGCCGCCGCTCCATCGCGGTGCCGGAGCGGCGTCGCGTCCCGGAGAAGGGGCGCGTGCTGACGGTCCGCGGCGCTCAGGAGAACAACCTGAAGGACGTCTCGGTGGAGGTCCCGCTCGGGGTCCTCACGGCCGTGACGGGCGTGTCCGGCTCCGGCAAGTCCACGCTGATCAACGAGATCCTCTACAAGGTCTTGGCCAACCGGCTCAACGGCGCCAAGCTCGTGCCCGGCCGGCACCGGTCCGTGGAGGGGCTCGAGCACCTGGACAAGGTGGTGCACGTGGACCAGAGCCCCATCGGGCGCACGCCGCGCTCCAACCCCGCCACCTACACGGGCGTGTTCGACGCGATCCGCAAGCTCTTCGCGGAGACCCCCGAGGCGAAGGTCCGGGGCTACCAGCAGGGCCGGTTCTCCTTCAACATCAAGGGCGGGCGCTGCGAGGCGTGCGCGGGCGACGGCACGCTGAAGATCGAGATGAACTTCCTGCCGGACGTCTACGTGCCGTGCGAGGTGTGCCACGGGGCCCGGTACAACCGGGAGACGCTCGAGGTTACCTACAAGGGCAAGAACATCGCCGAGGTCCTCGACATGCCGATCGAGGAGGCCGCGGACTTCTTCAGCGCGTACACCCGCATCTCGCGATACCTGGACACGCTCGTCGACGTCGGCCTGGGCTACGTCCGCCTGGGCCAGCCCGCCACCACGCTCTCGGGCGGCGAGGCCCAGCGCGTGAAGCTGGCGGCCGAGCTCCAGAAGCGCTCCAACGGCCGCACCATCTATGTGCTGGACGAGCCGACCACGGGGCTGCACTTCGACGACATCCGCAAGCTCCTGCACGTGCTCCAGTCCCTCGTGGACAAGGGCAACACGGTGCTCACCATCGAGCACAACCTCGACGTGATCAAGAGCGCGGACCACGTGATCGACCTCGGTCCCGAGGGCGGCTCCGGGGGCGGCACGATCGTGGCCACGGGCACGCCCGAGGAGGTCGCACGCGTCGCGGAGAGCCACACGGGCCGGTTCCTCGCGGAACTGCTCGCGTAGCATGGACCCCGCCCACGCAGGACGAGGACGAAGGAGTGCCATGGCGACGTCGGAGCCCGTGCGCAGGAGCGCCGCCGCGCTGCTGCGGCTCACCTGCCGCCCCGAGGTCGTCGGCATGGAGCATGTCCCCGCGCGGGGCCCCTTCGTCATGGCCTCCAACCACCTGTCCTTCTTCGACTCGGTGATCCTCCAGGCCCTCGCCCCCCGCCCGGTCCACTTCTTCGCCAAGGAGGAGTACTTCACGGGCACGGGCCTGCGGGGCCGGGCCCGGCGGCGGTTCTTCGAGTCCGTGGGCTCCGTGCCCGTCCGCCGGGGCGAGCAGGCCGCCTCCGTGGCCGCGCTCGAGTCCCTCGTGGGCCTGCTCGAGTCCGGCCAGGGCGTCGGCATCTACCCGGAGGGCACCCGCAGCCGTGACGGCCGCCTCTACCGCGGCCGCACCGGTGCGGCCTGGCTGGCCCTGGCCACCGGCGCCCCCGTGGTGCCCGTGGGCCTCGTGGGCACGCAGCACCTCCAGCCGCCGGACACCAACGGCTTCTGTCCCCACCGGTTCTCCGTGCGCGTGGGCGCCCCCCTGGACTTCGGCCACCCCGGGCGTCGTCACACCCTGCCGCAGCGCCGCGACGCGACGGCGGCGATCATGGACGCCATCGGCGCGCTCTCGGGGCAGGAGCGCGTGGACGCGTACAACGCCGCCCCGGGTGCCCGTGGCTGATCCGGCCTCCTACCGCCCGGCTCCGGGCGAGATCTCCACGTCCCCCGGCGTCTACCGCTTCCGCGACGCGGACGGACGCGTCGTCTACGTCGGCAAGGCGAAGAACCTGCGCGCGCGCCTGAACTCCTACTTCCAGGACCCTGCTCGGCTGGCCACCAAGACCCGGACCATGGTGTTCACGGCGGCCGCGGTCGAGTGGACCGTCGTCGGCTCCGAGCTGGAGGCCCTCCAGCTCGAGTACACGTGGATCAAGGAGTATCGCCCCCGGTTCAACATCATGTACCGGGACGACAAGTCGTACCCGTACCTGGCCGTGACCATGAACGAGCAGTTCCCGCGGGTCCAGGTGATGCGCGGCGACCGGAAGCCCGGCGTGAAGTACTTCGGCCCGTTCCACCCGGCCAAGGCGATCCGCGAGACCGTGGACCTGATGCTGCGCGTCTTCCCGGTCCGCACGTGCTCGGCGGGCGTGTTCAAGCGGGCCCGCGCCCAGGACCGGCCGTGCCTGCTCGGCTACATCGGCAAGTGCTCGGCGCCCTGCGTGGGCCGGATCAGCCCGGCGGACCATCGCGCGCTGGCCCAGGACTTCTGCGACTTCATGGCCGGGGACGCGAACCGGTTCATCGGCGAGCTGGAGAAGGCCATGGCCCGCGCCGTCGAGGAGCTGCGCTACGAGGACGCGGCACGGCTGCGGGACGACATCGCCGCGCTGCGCCGCGTGTTCGAGCGCAACGCCGTGGTGCTGCCGGAGAACACGGAGGCGGACATCTTCGCCCTGCACGCGGACGAGCTGGAGGTCGCGGTGCAGGTGTTCCACGTCCGGCAGGGACGCATTCGCGGCCAGCGCGGCTGGGTGATGGAGCGCGTGGAGGACGTCGCCGAGCCGGAGATGGTCGCGCACCTGCTCCAGCAGGTCTACGGCGACCTCGAGGGGTCGGAGCGCATCCCGCACGAGATCCTCGTCCCGGTCGAGCCCGACGATGCCGCACAGCTCACCGAGTGGCTCTCGGGCCTGCGGGGGTCCCGCGTCGCCGTGCGCGTGCCCCGGCGGGGCTCGAAGGCGGACCTCATGGAGACCGTCCGGGAGAACGCGGAGATGGCCCTGAAGCTGCACAAGTCGCGGCGGTCCGGGGACCTCACCACCCGCTCCGCCGCCCTGCGGGAGCTGCAGGAGGCCCTGGAGATCACCGAGCCCCTGCTGCGCATCGAGTGCTACGACATCTCCCACTCCCAGGGCACCAACGTGGTCGGCTCGATGGTCGTCATGGAGGACGGCCTGCCGAAGAAGAAGGACTACCGCCGCTTCAACGTCACGGGGGAGGCCGCCCGGGACGACACCGCGTCCCTGCGCGACGTCCTGCGGCGCCGCTTCGCCCGCCTGGCCAAGGAGCGCGCCGAGGGAGCCCCGCTCTCCGGCCAGGTCGAGGGGGACGATCAGGAGTCGGGGCGCCGCTTCGCATACCCGCCCTCGCTCGTGGTGGTCGACGGCGGCCCGCCCCAGGTGGCCGCGGCCGCGGCGGTCCTCGAGGAGCTCGGCCTGGACGACCTGCCCGTGGTCGGGCTGGCCAAGCGGCTCGAGGAGGTGTGGCTGCCGGGCGACGAGTTCCCGGTGGTCCTGCCGCGCACCTCGGAGGGCCTGTACCTGCTCCAGCGCATCCGCGACGAGTCGCACCGGTTCGCGATCGCCGGCCACCGCAGCCGGCGGTCCAAGGCGATGACCGTCTCCGCCCTGGACGGGATCCCGGGTCTGGGCCCGGCCAAGCGCACCGCGCTGCTGAACCACTTCGGCTCCGTCGCCGAGATCCGGGCCGCCGGCGTGGACCGGCTGACCGAGGTCGCCGGCATCGGGCCGCGGCTGGCCGAGGCCGTCCACACGGCGCTCACGGCCGACACGCCCGCGGATACAGTGGAGCCATGACCGAGGAGACCCTCCAGCCGGAGAAGCCGCCGACGTCGGAGGTGCTCGTGATCGCCGGCATGTCCGGCGCCGGACGGACCACCGCCGCGCACGCGCTCGAGGACCACGGCTGGGACGTGGTGGAGAACATGCCGCCGGCCCTGTTCGGCACGCTGGCCGAGCTCATCGCCCGCTCGCCGGAGGCGTTCCCGCGCCTGGCGATCGTGGTGGACGTGCGCTCGCGCTCCTACTTCGAGGAGCTGCACGCCGCCCTGCAGCACCTGGCCAACAGCGGGGTGGAGTACCGCACGGTGTTCCTCGATGCGGACGATCACGTGCTCCTCCGGCGCTTCGAGGCCGGCCGCCGCCCCCACCCGATGCAGGGCAACGCCCGGCTGCTGGACGGCATCCGCGCGGAGCGGGACGTCGTCGAGCCGCTCAAGGCGCGTGCCGACGTCGTGGTGGACACCACCGAGCTGAACGTGCACGGCCTGGCCACGGAGATCACCGAGCTGTTCACGGAGTCCGGCCCCGTCACGCTGCGCCTGACCATCATGAGCTTCGGGTTCAAGTACGGCGTCCCGGCGGACGCGAACTTCGTGGCGGACATGCGCTTCATCCCCAACCCCCACTGGGTGCCGGCGCTGCGCCCGCACACGGGCACGGAGGCCGCGGTCGCGGACTACGTGCTCTCCCGCCCCGGTGTGGAGGACTTCCTGCGCAGGTACGTCGCCATGCTGGGGCCGGTGTTCGAGGGCTACCGGCGGGAGAACAAGCACTACGCCACGCTCGCCATCGGCTGCACGGGCGGCAAGCACCGCTCCGTGGCCGTCGCCGAGGAGCTGGCCCGGCGCCTGGCCCAGGTGCCCCACGTGACGGTGCACGTCCAGCACCGGGACATGGGGCGCGAATGACGTCCCCGCTCACCGGCCAGCTGCCCCTGCCGCCCGGGATGGGTTCGGAAGGGCGCGGGGTGGGCGCCGGCATGTCCCGCCCCACGGCCCGGGTCACCGCCCTCGGCGGCGGCCACGGCCTCTCCGCGTCCCTCGCGGCCCTGCGGCACGTGGCCGGGCACCTCACGGCCGTCGTCACGGTCGCGGACGACGGCGGCTCCTCCGGCACCATCCGCCGGGAGATGGCCGTGCTGCCGCCCGGCGACCTCCGCATGGCGCTGGCCGCCCTGTGCGACGACACCGACTGGGGTCGGACCTGGGCCCACGTCATGCAGCACCGCTTCCGCTCCACCGAGGTGCCCGCCGACCAGGCCACCCTGGACAACCACGCGCTCGGGAACCTCCTGATCGTCGCCCTCTGGGAGCTGCTGGGCGACCCGGTGGACGGGCTGCGCTGGGCCGGCGCCCTGCTGCGGGCGCACGGCGAGGTCCTGCCGGTCTCGCGGGTGCCGCTGACCATCGGCGGGGACGTGCTCAGCGCCGGTCCGGACGGCCGGCTGCGCACCCGATGCGTGGAGGGCCAGGTGGCCCTCGCGGTCGCCGCGTTCGAGGGGCGCGTCACCGACGTCCGCCTGAGCCCGTCCGACGCCCCCGCCACCCCGGAGGCGCTCTCGGCGATCGAGCTGGCCGACTGGGTGGTGCTCGGACCCGGCTCGCTGTACACGTCGGTGCTGCCGCACCTGTTGATGCCGGAGGTGCGCTCGGCGCTCGCCGCCACCACCGCCCGGCGCCTCATGGTGCTGAACCTGCGCACGGGCGACCAGGAGACCACCGGCCTCGCCCACGCCGACCACCTCAAGGTGCTGCGCTCGTATGCGCCGGACCTCCGGCTGGACGTGGTGATCGCCGACGTGGACGCGGTCACCGACCGGGCGGCGGTGGAGGCCGAGGCGGCCCGCATGGGCGCGCGCGTGGCGTTCAGTAGAGTGAGCAGTGCCCAGGATCCCCAGGTCCACGACCCGTTGCGCCTGGCCGTCGCGATCGACGAGGCGATGACCCACTGACGCGCGCACCTCGCCGAGAAGGAGCACGAGCATGGCGCTGACCATGACCCTCAAGGAGGAGCTGGCCCGTGTGCCGGTCGCCGCGACCCCGGAGCGGCGGGCGGAGACGGCGGCGATGCTGCGGTTCGCCGGGGGACTGCACCTCGTGGCCGGCCGCGTCGTCGTCGAGGCCGAGCTGGACCACGGCGCCAGCGCGCGCCGCCTGCGCGCCGCCATCACCGAGCTGTACGGCCTGGCCCCGGAGATCGTGGTGGTCTCCGGCGGCAACCTTCGCCGTGGTCAGCGGTACGTGCTCCGGGTCGTGCGCGGGGGAGAGGACCTCGCCCGGCAGACCGGGCTCATCGACCAGCGGGGACGGCCCGTGCGCGGCCTCGCGCCGGTCCTCGTCAGCGGGACGACGGCGGCCACCGCCGCCGTGTGGCGCGGGGCCCTGCTGGCCCATGGCTCCCTCACCGAACCCGGCCGTTCGGCGGCCCTCGAGGTGACCACGCCGGGCCCGGAGGCCGCCCTCGCCCTGGTGGGGGCCGCGCGTCGGCTCCACGTGGCGGCGAAGGCCCGCGAGGTGCGTCAGTCGGACCGCGTCGTGGTCCGCGACGGCGAGGCGATCGCCACGCTGCTGGCCGCCGTCGGCGCGGTGCAGACCGCGACCCTCTGGCGCGAGCGGCGCGAGCGCAAGGAGGTCCGGGCCACCGCCAACCGCCTGGCGAACTTCGACGACGCCAACCTGCGCCGCTCCGCCCAGGCCGCCGTCATGGCCGGGGCGAAGGTGGAGCGGGCCCTCGAGATCCTCGGCGACGAGGTGCCCGACCACCTCCGCTACGCGGGTCGGCTGCGCCTCGAGCACAAGCAGGCCTCCCTCGACGAGCTCGGCCGCCTCGCGGACCCGCCGATGACCAAGGACGCCGTCGCCGGGCGCATCCGCCGGCTGCTGGCCATGGCGGACAAGCGGGCCGCCGAGCGGGGCATCCCCGGGACGGACGCGGCCTCCGAGGGCTGAGCGCGGGATCACGGTCGACGGGATCTGGCCCCGTCGCTCCGCCCCCGATCACAATGGGGACGTACGGAATACGCCGCCGAGACGCGGGGTTGCCCGAGGTGGAGGCCGCGGGTGTCCCGCCCGCAGCCTCGCCTGATCAAGGAGGAAGCATGACCGAATACACCCTTCCGGAGCTGGACTACGACTACGCCGCGCTGGAGCCGCACATCTCGGCGCGCATCATGGAGCTGCACCACTCCAAGCACCACGCCACGTACGTCAAGGGCGCGAACACCGCCCTGGAGAAGCTGGCCGCCGCGCGTGAGGCCGGGGACTTCGGCTCCGTGAACCAGCTGTCGAAGGACCTCGCCTTCAACCTGGGCGGCCACACGAACCACTCGATCTTCTGGAAGAACCTCTCGCCGGAGGGCGGCGACAAGCCGACCGGCGAGCTGGCCGCCGCCATCGACGAGTACTTCGGCTCGTTCGACAAGTTCCAGGCCCACTTCACCGCCGCCGCCCTCGGCATCCAGGGCTCCGGCTGGGCCGTGCTGGCCTACGAGCCCATCGGCGGCAACCTGGTGATCGAGCAGTTCTACGACCAGCAGAACGGCGTGCCGGTCGCCACCATCCCGCTGTTCCAGCTGGACATGTGGGAGCACGCCTTCTACCTCGACTACCAGAACGTCAAGGCGGACTACGTCAAGGCGATCTGGAACATCGTGAACTGGGCCGACGTGCAGGCCCGCTTCGAGGCCGCCCGCACCGGCGCCTCCGGCCTGATCCTCCCGGCCTGATCCACACCCCGCACCGGGGCGCTGACGTCGTGGCCCCACGACGTCAGCGCCCCGGTGCGGGGAGGGGCTCGGCTCTCCGGCCCTGTCCCCACCGCGCGCCCGGACCGGGCGCGACCGCTCGACCGCACCGCCCCACACCCACCGCCACGGGCACCACGCAACGAGAACCGACGAGAGGGACCACCATGACCAAGATCGCCATCAACGGCTACGGCCGCATCGGACGCAACATCGTGCGCGTGCTCAAGGACCGCGGCCACGAGAACCTCGAGCTGGTCGCGGTGAACGACCTCGCCGACCCCGAGGACCTGTTCTGGCTGACCAAGTACGACACCATCCTGGGCCGCTACCCGGGCGAGCTGGAGCGGACCGAGAAGGGGTTCCGCATCGACGGCCGCGACGTCGCGTTCTTCCAGGAGGCCGACCCGACGAAGCTGCCGTGGGGCGAGCTCGGCGTGGACCTGGTCATCGAGTGCACCGGCATCTTCACGACCGGCCCGAAGGCGCGGGCCCACCTCGACGCCGGGGCCAAGAAGGTCCTCATCTCCGCTCCCGCCAAGGAGGTCGACGGCACCTTCGTGATGGGCGTGAACGAGCACACCTACGACGCGGAGACGATGCACATCGTCTCGAACGCCTCGTGCACCACCAACTGCCTGGCCCCGATGGCGAAGGTCCTCAACGACGAGTTCGGCATCGTGGACGGCATCATGACCACGATCCACGCGTACACCAGCGACCAGAACCTGCACGACAACGTGCACAAGAAGGATCGCCGTCGGGCGCGCGCCGCCGCCCAGAACATGGTGCCCACCTCCACGGGCGCGGCGAAGGCCATCGGCGAGGTCATCCCGGAGCTGAAGGGCAAGCTCGACGGCTTCGCCATGCGGGTGCCGACCATCACCGGCTCGGCCACCGACCTGACCGTGGAGCTGACCCGCCACGTGGAGGTCGAGGAGATCAACGCGGCGTTCAAGAAGGCCGCGGAGTCCGGTCCGCTGCAGGGCCGCCTGGTCTACTCGGAGGACCCGATCGTGTCCTCGGACATCATCACCTCCCCGGCGGCGTGCACCTTCGACGCCCCGCTGACCAAGTCCATCGGCCAGACCGTGAAGATCATCGGCTGGTACGACAACGAGTACGGCTACACCTCCCAGCTCATGGACTTCGCGGACCTCATCGGCTCGAAGCTCTGAGCCCCACGGCGCCCGACGGCCCGGGCCGATGGTTCCCCCGTCGGCCCGGGCCGTCCGCCCCTAGACTGCACCGTGAACCGACCCCGCTCCGGCACCCCAGGAGGCATCATGCCCGCATCGACCCTCAACGATCTGCTCGAGGCCGGCGTCGCCGGCCGCACCGTGCTCATCCGGTCCGACCTGAACGTCCCGCTGGACGGGGACACCGTCACCGACGACGGCCGCATCCGCGCCTCGCTGCCCGCGATCCGGGACCTGGCCGAGGCCGGCGCGCGCGTGATCGTCATGGCCCACCTGGGCCGCCCCAAGGGTGAGCCGGACCCCGCGTACTCCCTCCGCCCCGTCGCCGCGCGCATGGCCGAGCTGCTGGGCACCGACGTCGCCCTGGCCGCGGACGTGACCGGGGACGACGCACGCGCCCAGGCCGCCGCCCTGCAGGACGGCCAGGTGCTGCTGCTGGAGAACGTGCGCTTCGACGCTCGCGAGACCTCCAAGGACGATGCCGAGCGCGCCGCACTCGCCGGCGAGATGGCGGCCCTGGCCGGCGAGGACGGCGCCTACGTGGGCGACGCCTTCGGCGCGGTCCACCGCAAGCACGCCTCCGTGTTCGACGTCGCGGCGCAGCTGCCGGCCTACCAGGGTCCGCTGGTCGCCGCCGAGCTCGAGGTGCTCACCCGCCTGACCGAGTCCCCGGAGCGGCCCTACGTCGTCGTGCTGGGCGGGTCGAAGGTCTCGGACAAGCTGGCCGTGATCGACAACCTGCTGGACAAGGCCGACACGCTGCTGATCGGCGGCGGCATGCTCTTCACCTTCCTCAAGGCGCAGGGCCACGAGGTGGGCGCCTCCCTGCTCGAGGAGGACCAGCTCGACACCGTCCGCGAGTACCTGCGCCGCTCCGAGGCCGGGGCCGCCCGCATCGTGCTCCCCACGGACATCGTGATGGCCTCCGGCTTCGCGGCCGACGCCGAGCACGAGGTCCTGGCTGTGGACGCCCTCACCTCAGGCGCGCACGGCGCGTCGGCCATGGGCTTGGACATCGGCCCCGAGACGGCCCGGGCGTTCGCGGAGCAGATCCGCGGCGCCCAGACCGTGTTCTGGAACGGCCCCATGGGCGTGTTCGAGTTCCCGGCCTTCGCGGAGGGCACCCGGGCGGTGGCCCAGGCCCTCACCGAGGCCTCCGCGGCCGGCGGCCTGTCGGTGGTCGGCGGCGGCGACTCCGCGGCGGCCGTGCGCACGCTCGGCTTCGCCGACGACGCGTTCGGCCACATCTCCACCGGTGGCGGCGCCTCCCTCGAATACCTCGAGGGCAAGGAGCTCCCGGGCGTCACCGCCCTGGCCGGCGAGGGGCGGGCGTGAGCATGGCGGAGCAGACCACGCGCGTGCCGCTGATCGCGGGCAACTGGAAGATGAACCTGGACCACCTCGAGGCCGTCACCCTGGTGCAGCGCCTCACGTGGCTCCTCACGGACGCAGACCATGACCAGGAGGCCGTGGAGGTCGCGGTGTTCCCGCCCTTCACGGACCTGCGGTCCGTGCAGACGCTCGTCACCGGCGACCGCCTGGACCTCGCCTATGGCGCGCAGGACCTCTCGCCTGAGGACGCCGGCGCCTACACGGGCGACGTCTCCGGCGCGTTCCTGGCGGCGCTGGGGTGCCGTTACGCGATCGTGGGCCACTCCGAGCGCCGCACCCTCCACGGGGAGGACGACGCCCTCGTCGCGCGCAAGGCCGCCGCGGCCCTGCGCCACGGCCTCACCCCGGTGATCTGCGTGGGCGAGGGCCTGGAGGTGCGCCAGGCCGGCCGGCACGTCGAGCACACGCTCGCCCAGCTGGAGGGCTCCATCGCGGGCCTGTCGGCGCAGGACGTGGCCGGCGTCGTCGTCGCCTACGAGCCCGTGTGGGCGATCGGCACGGGCGAGGTCGCCGGCCCTGAGGACGCGCAGCAGATGGGCGCGGCCCTGCGCGCCCGCGTGGCCGCACTGCACGGCGACGACGTCGCCGCCGGGCTGCGGATCCTCTACGGCGGCTCCGTGAAGTCCTCCAGCGCGCCGGCCCTGCTGGCGCAGCCGGACGTGGACGGCGCCCTCGTGGGCGGCGCCAGCCTCGACGCGGACGAGTTTGCTAAGATCGTCCGGTTCGACCAGGCCTGATCCGTCCGGCCCGACCGACCGCATTCTCCGTGACGGCCCCGGCACGCGCCGGGGCCGCACCTCGACCCGAGGAGCCCTCCCGTGGACGTCCTGACCCTGGCCCTGCAGATCCTCGTGGCCGTGCTCAGCGTGGTCATCGTGCTGCTCATCCTGCTGCACAAGGGCCGCGGCGGCGGCGTCTCGGACATGTTCGGCGGTGGCGTGACCACCTCGATGAGCTCCTCGGGCTCCGCCCAGCGCCTGCTCACCCGCCTGACCGTCGGCTCCGTGGTCGCCTGGGGTGTCGTCATCGCGCTGCTTGGCGTCCTGCCGCGTCTGACCCTGGAGTCCTGAGGCCGCCCCGCCGGGCCCCGACGCGAACGCCCCGTACGGATGATCCGTGCGGGGCGTTCGCGCGTCCCGGGCCGGTGCGGCGCCGGGTGCTCCTCAGCGCTCGGAGGCCTGCACGGGGGAGAGGTCCGTGCGCGGCAGGCCGCGGTGGAGCACGGCGCCGAAGACCTCGTCCGGGTCCAGGCGGCGCAGCTCCTCCGCCAGGCAGTCCTGGTTCGTCCGGCGCGGCAGGGAGATGCGCTGCACCGGCCGGCCCTGCTGATAGAGCCGGGCCACCTGCGAGTGCGAGCGGGAGAGCACCACGTCCCCGTCCGTGCACCGCAGGCGCACCGCACGGATCCCGTGGCCGGCCTTCGAGTGCGCGATCGTCACGGGCACCTTCAGGGCCAGGGTGAGCCACGCCGCCAGCAGCATGGTGCTGGGGGAGTCCGGCGCCCCGTCCACCGTCACCGAGCGCAGGGTGGCCACGTCGAGCGTGTCGAAGATGCCGGCCACCTGGATCCGCCACAGCGTCAGGCGCGTCCAGGCCAGGTCGGTGTCGCCCTCATGGTGGCCCGCGCGCAGAGCCCACAGGGCGGGCTCGGCCGTGGCCGCCGAGGCCGTGTCCGTGATCCGGCGGTGGGCCAGGCGACCGAGCGGCGTCGCCGAGGGGACCTCGGGCGGCACCCCGGGCCACCACGCGACGATGGGCGCATCGGGCAGGAGCAGACCGGAGACGAGCGACTCGTCGGCGTGGGCGTTCTCCCCGGCGCACCACAGCACCACGACGTCGGAGGCGCCGGCGTCGCCGCCGACCCGGATCTCGGCGTCCAGGCGGGTGGGGGCCGCGGGGTCGCCCAGGGCCAGGACGATGATGCGGCACGGATGCTCCAGGGAGGCCGCGTTGGCGGCCTGGACGGCGGACTCGATGCCGGCGTCGTCCGTGCTGATCACGAGGGTGAGGACGCGGCCGAGGGTCACGACCCCGCTCTTCTCGCGCAGCTGCGTGATGCGCTTGGCCACCTGGGAGGTGGTGGTGTCCTGCATGCGGATCTTCACGGGCGCCTCCAGCTTCGTCCGTCGCGGGCCATGAGGGCGTCGGCCGAGGGCGGGCCCCACGTGCCCGGGGCGTAGGGCTCGGGCTGGGTGCCCAGGCTCGCCCAGTGCTCCTCGAACGGGTCCACGATCCGCCAGGACAGCTCCACCTCGGCCTGACGCGGGAACAGCGGCGGTTCCCCGAGGAGCACGTCGAGGATGAGCCGTTCGTACGCCTCGGGGGAGTCCTCGGTGAAGGCGTGACCGTAGCCGAAGTCCATCGTGACGTCGCGGATCTCGGCCTGCGTGCCGGGCACCTTGGACGCGAAGCGGATGGTGACGCCCTCGTCCGGCTGCACCCGGATGACGATGACGTTCTGCCCGAACTCGTCCCCGTCGTGGACGGGGAACAGCAGGTGCGGGGGCTTCTTGAAGACGACGGCGATCTCGGTCACCCGCCGACCGAGGCGCTTGCCGGCCCGCAGGTAGAACGGGACGCCCTGCCAGCGGCGCGTGCGGATGCCCACCTTGAGCGCGGCGTACGTCTCCGTGACGGACGCCGGGTTGAAGCCCTCCTCGTCGAGGAAGCCTGTGACCCGCTCGCCGCCCTGCCAGCCGGAGGTGTACTGGCCGCGGGCGGAGGCCGCCGCGAGTCCCTCGGGCGTGTCCGGGACGGTCACGGCCTCGAGGACCTTCTCCTTCTCCGCGCGCAGGTGGTCCGCGTCGAACGAGATCGGCTCCTCCATCGCGGTGAACGCGAGCAGCTGCAGGAGGTGGTTCTGGATGACGTCGCGGGCCGCGCCCACGCCGTCGTAGTAGCTCGCCCGTCCGCCGATGCCGATGTCCTCGGCCATCGTGATCTGGACGTGGTCCACGTGCTCCGCGTTCCAGAGCGGCTCGAACATCCGGTTGGCGAACCGGAACGCGAGGATGTTCTGCACCGTCTCCTTGCCGAGGTAGTGGTCGATGCGGAACACCGCGTCCGAGGGGAAGACGCGCTCGATCACGGCGTTGAGCTCCTGCGCGCTGGCCAGGTCGTGGCCGAAGGGCTTCTCGATGACCACGCGGCGCCACGGGCCCTCGGCCGGCTGGGACCGGTCGGCCAGGCCCTGGTCGGCCAGGTGGCGGGAGACGGCCTCGAACCAGTCCGGCGGGATGGAGAGGTAGAACGCGGTGTTCCCGCGCGTGCCGCGTGAGGTCTCGAGCTCGGCGAGCACCTCGTCGAGACGGACGTAGGCCGCCTCGTCGTCGAACGCGCCGGAGACGAAGCGCAGGCCGCCCCGGAACTGGTCCCACACGGTCTCGTCGAACGTGGTCCGGGAGGAGGCCTCCACGGCGGCGCGCACGTAGTCGGCGAACTCCTCGTCGGACCAGTCGCGGCGGCCGAACCCGACGAGGGAGAACGCCGGTGGCAGCAGGCCGCGCTGGGCGAGGTCGTACATGGCAGGCAGGAGCTTCTTCTTCGCCAGGTCGCCCGTCACGCCGAACAGCACGAGAGCCGACGGACCCGCAATGCGGGTCAGGCGCCGGTCACGGGGGTCACGCAGCGGGTTGCGGGGGACGGTCCGGGACTCACCGGCCACGGACGGCGCTCCTCAGGGCCTCGATGCCCGCGTCGCGGCGGCGCAGGTGCAGGGTGACCACGGGGCGGTCGAGATCGCCCAGCACCCGGGCGTCGCCCGCGGCCTGCGCGGCGATGAGCCTGCCCAGGGAGAACGGGCGGCCGGGCACCTCGAGGTCCAGGCCGGCGTCGCCGGTGATCTGCAGGAACACGCCGACGGCCGGGCCGCCCTTGTGGAACTGTCCGGTGGAGTGCAGGAACCGCGGCCCCCAGCCGAACGTGACCGGGCGGCCGACCAGGTCCGCCAGGTCCGCGCGCAGCACCTCGACCTCGGCGTCGTCATGACGGGAGAGGTAGGCGTGGACCGCCAGGTAGCCGTCCTCGGGCACCAGCGCCGCCGTGGCGCGCAGCACGCCGGCCAGGTCCGGGGCAGAGGTCACGGACGCCGGGCCGGAGACCTCGACGCCCTCCACCTCACCGTCGGCCGTCCGCTCGGCGGCGGGGCTGTCCAGCAGGGTGCGTGCGGCGGCCTTGGCGGCCTCCACGTCCGGCTGGTCGAAGGGGTTGATCCCGAGCAGGCGGCCGGCCACCGCGGTGGCCACCTCCCACAGCAGCAGCTGGGCGCCGAGCGAGCCGGCGACCTGCACGCCGTGGCCCGGGGCCGCGACGTCGTCCTCGCCGACGAGCTGCACCTGCAGCAGGTCGGGGGCGTCCCACGCGGTCTCGGGGTCGCCGGGGGCGACGACGACGGGCAGCAGCCCGGTGCCGTCCTTGCCCGTGGACTCGGCGATCAGCTGCTCGATCCAGGCCGGCAGTCCGGCGATGCCGGACCCGTGGTCGGCGAAGACGAGCTTGTCGCGCAGCGGCTGCGTGCCGCCCAGGGCCGCGCCGAGCTGCAGGCCCGGGTTGTCCTCGTCGTCGGCCGTCAGCAGGTCGAGCACGGCCTCCGCGTCGTCCAGCAGGGCCGCGACGTCCACGCCGGCCAGGCCGGTGGGGACCAGGCCGAACGCGGTGAGGGCCGAGAAGCGCCCGCCCACGGTCGGGTCCGCGGTGAAGACGGCGCGCCAGCCGGCGGACTCGCACGCGGCGTGCAGCGGTGAGCCCGGGTCCGTGACGGCGACCAGGCGGGTGCGGGGGTCGATCCCCGCGTCGCGGAACGCGGCCTCGACGACGCGGCGCTGCGAGCCGGTCTCCACGGTGGAGCCGGACTTGGAGGAGACCACCAGCACGGTCCGCTCGAGGTCGCGCTCGAGGGCACGGGAGACCTGCAGCGGGTCCGTGGAGTCCAGGACCTCGAGCTCGACGCCGGCCGTCGCCGCGATCACCTCGGGGGCCAGGGACGAGCCGCCCATGCCCGCCAGGACCACGCGGTCCACGCCCTCGACGCGCAGCTCCCGGGTCAGCTGGGCGATGTGCGGGACGAGGGCGCGGGAGTCCTCGAACAGGTCGATCCACCCGAGCCGCTTGGCGGCCTCGTCGCGGGCAAGCGCCCCCCACAGGTCGGCGTCCTGCGCCCCGAGGCGGGAGGCGACGCGGTCCTGGAGGAGGGCGGGCAGATGGCGGTCGATCGCCTCGAGGGCGGCTCCGGTGGCGGTGAGGCCGAGGGTGCTCATGGGGGGTCCTTCCGTGCGCGTGGCGAGCGGGTGCGGTCAGCGGTGGGCGTCGAGCCCGGAGCGGACCGAGCCGAGCAGCTCGTCCCACGCGGCCTCGAACTTCTCCAGGCCCTCAGTCTCCAGCACGTCCACGACGTCCTGGTAGGACACGCCTGCCGCACCGACCGCGTCGAGCAGGGCGTCGGCGTCGGCGTAGGCGCCCGTGACGGTGTCCGCCGCGATCACCCCGTGGTCGGCGACCGCCTCGAGGGTCTTCTCCGGCAGGGTGGTCACGGTGTGCGGTGCCACGAGCTCGGTGACGTACAGCGTGTCCGGCAGGGCGGGGTCCTTGACGCCGGTGGAAGCCCACAGGGGCCGCTGCACGGGGGCGCCGGCCGCCGCGAGCAGGCGCCAGCGCTCCGAGTCCAGGGCCTGCTCGAAGGCGCGGTAGGCCAGGCGCGCGTTGGCGACGGCGGCCCGGCCGGTCAGCGCCTCGGCCTCGGGGGTGCCGATCGCGCGCAGCCGCGCGTCGACCTCCGTGTCCACACGGGAGACGAAGAAGGAGGCCACCGAGTGGAGGCGGCGGACGTCGTGCCCGTTCGCCCGGGCCTTCTCCAGGCCGGTGAGCCAGGCGTTGAGCACCCGGCGGTAGCGGGGCAGCGAGAAGATCAGGGTCACGTTCACGCTGATGCCCTCGCCGAGCACGTCCGCGATGGCGGACAGGCCCTCCACGGTCGCGGGGATCTTCACCATGAGGTTGGGCCGGTCGACGGCCGCCGCCAGCTCGCGGGCCTGGGCCACGGTGCCGGCGGCGTCGCGGGCCAGGCGCGGATCGACCTCGAGGGAGACGAACCCGTCCGCCCCGCCGGTGCGCTCGTGGACGGGCGCGAGCACGTCGGCGGCGCGGCGCACGTCCTCGGTCGTCAGGGCGACGACGGCCTCGTCCACCGAGGCGCCGGCCGCGGCGAGGTCGCGCAGCTGTCCCTGGTAGGCGCCCGCGTCCGCGAGGGCGACGGCGAAGATGGACGGGTTCGTGGTGACGCCGGTGACCGAGCGGGTGGCGATCAGCTCTTCGAGCGTGCCCTCGTCCAGCCGCGTGCGGGAGAGGTCGTCGAGCCAGATCGACACACCGGCCTCGGCCAGCGCGGCGGTGTTCGGGTTCTGCGGGGTGCTCATGGTCTGCGGGTGCCTTCCCTTCGGGGGTGGACGTGCTCGGGGCGCCGTGGGCGCCGGGCCTCAGAGGAGGCCGCGGGTCACCTCGGCGACGTGCTCGCCGGTGAATCCGTACTTCTCCATCAGGCGGGCGCCGTCGGCCGACTCGCCGTAGTGCTCGAGGCTCACGCGGGCGCCCGGGGAGGAGGCCGTCACCGTGTGCTCGAACCACGGCATCGCGACGCCGGCCTCGACGGAGACGCGGACCGGGGCGTCGGGGCCGTCGGGCAGGACCTCGGCCCGGTAGGCCTCCTCCTGCTCGGCGAACCACTCGAGGCACGGGGCGGAGACGACGCGGGTCGGGATGCCGTCGGCCTGCAGCAGCGCGCGGGCCCGCACGGCCACGGAGACCTCGGAGCCGGTCGCGATCAGCAGCGCGCGGGCCGGCGTCGGCGCGCCGTCGGCATCCGTGGCGTCGACGAGGACGTAGGCGCCGCGGGCCACGCCCGAGGCGGGGGCGAAGCCGTCCGTGTCCCGGGGGAGCACGGGCAGGCTCTGCCGGGACAGGATGAGTCCGGCCGGGCGGTCTCGGTGCTCGAGCACCGTCCGCCACGCCCACGCGGTCTCGTTCGCGTCGGCCGGGCGGACGACGTCGAGCCCGGGGATGGCCCGCAGCGCGGCCAGGTGCTCCACCGGCTGGTGCGTGGGACCGTCCTCGCCGAGGCCGATGGAGTCGTGCGTCCACACGTACGTGCTCGGGGTGCCCATGAGGGCGGCCAGGCGGACGGCGGGGCGCATGTAGTCGGAGAACGTCAGGAACGTGCCCATGTACGCGCGGGTCAGGCCGCCGATCGTGATGCCGTTGACGATCGCCCCGGCCGCGAACTCGCGGATGCCGAAGTGCAGGGTGCGGCCGTGTTCGTCGCCCTGCCACGTGGCGGTGGAGCGGCGGGCCGGGATGAAGGAGGGCTCGCCCTTCATGGTCGTGTTGTTCGACCCGGCGAGGTCGGCCGAGCCGCCCCAGAGCTCGGGCATGACCGGCGCGAGGGCCGTGAGCACCTCACCCGAGGCCGCGCGCGTGGCCAGGCCCTTCTCGTCCGCGTCCCAGGACGGGAACGCGTCCGCGAAGCCGGCGGGCAGCTCTCGTCCGGCCAGTCGGTCGTACAGGCGCGCGTTCTTCGGGTGCGCCTCGCGCCAGGCCTGGAACGCCGCCTCCCAGCCGCGGCGGTACTCGGCCGAGCGCTCGGCGATGGACCGGGCGCCGGCCAGGAGCTCGGGGTCGACGTCGAAGGACCTGGTCGGGTCCAGCCCGAGGCCCTCCTTGAGGCCGGCGACCTCGTCCGTGCCGAGCTTGGAGCCGTGGATGCCGCCGGTGTTCTGCTTCGTGGGGGAGGGCCAGCCGATCACGGTGCGCAGCTTGATCAGCGAGGGCCGGCCGGTCTCGGCCTTGGCCGCCACGAGGGCGTCGTACAGGGCCTCCACGTCCTCCGTGTACTCGGTCACGGCGTGGCCCTGGGCGCCGTTGGTCCAGTCGACCTCCTGCACGTGCCAGCCGTAGGCCTCGTAGCGGCGCGCCACGTCCTCGGTGAACGCGACGTCCGTGTCGTCCTCGATCGAGATGCGGTTCGCGTCGTAGACGACCACCAGGTTCCCGAGCTCCTGGTGCCCGGCCAGCGAGGAGGCCTCGGCGGCGACGCCCTCCTGGATGTCCCCGTCGGAGGCGAGCACGAACACGTGGTGGTCGAACGGGGAGGTGCCGGGGGCGGCGTCGGGGTCCATCAGCCCGCGCACGCGACGCTGCTCGTACGCGAAGCCGACGCCCATCGCCAGGCCCTGGCCCAGCGGACCCGTGGTCACCTCGACGCCGTGGGTGTGGCCGTACTCCGGGTGGCCCGGGGTCCTGGAGCCCTCGGTGCGCAGCGCCTGGATGTCCTCGATCTCGAGCCCGGCGCCCGCGGCGAACAGCTGCAGGTACTGGATGAGCGAGGCGTGGCCCGCGGAGAGGATGAAGCGGTCCCGGCCCTCCCAGCGGTCGTCCGTGGGGTCCAGGTGCATGACGTTCTGGTACAGCTGCCACGCCACGGGGGCCAGCGAGATCGCGGTGCCGGGGTGGCCGTGCCCGGCCTTCTCCACGGCGTCCGCCGAGAGCGCCTTGAGCGTGTCCACCATCCGGCGGTCCTGCTCCGAGTAGACGAACCCGCGGGCCGGGGCCACCCGGTTCAGGGTCGGGGGGGTGGACGGCTGCGCGGCGTCGGTCACGGGTTCTCTCCTGGCGGATCGGGAGCGTCGGGGCGCGACCCCGGCCGACGCCGGGGCGTCGCGGCGCGGGGCCGTCGTCCCAGCCTAGCCGCGCGACGGCGGGGCGGGCCCGACCGGGCGTCCCATGACATGGTTCACCCCCCGGGCGAACGGCCGTTGACACGGGTAGACTGGGTCAAGGCCTGCCCGCAGGCGGACCGCCCGAGTGGCCGATCCGAACCCCGGGACGGGCACGCCCACCGTCCCCTCACCGTGAGAAGCAGATGTCATCCTCCCTGGAGTCGCCGTCCGCCGCCCGCGTCGCCGCCGCCGAGCCCGGCGTCGTCGACCGGTCCCCGCTGCCCCTGCGCCGCAAGGTCCGGGCGTACGTCGAGCTGACGAAGCCCCGGGTGATCGAGCTGCTGCTGGTGACCACGCTGCCGACCATGATCTTCGCGCAGCGCGGCTTCCCGGACGTGCTCACCATGATCGCCACGCTCGTCGGCGGTGCGCTCGCCGCCGGCGCCTCCGGCACCTTCAACTGCTACATCGACCGGGACATCGACCGGGTCATGAAGCGCACCGAGAACCGGCCGCTCGTCACCGGCGAGGTCACCCCGCGCGGGGCCCTCGTGTTCGCGTGGGTGCAGACGGTCGTGTCCATCCTCATCCTCGGGTTCGGCGCCAACTGGCTGGCGGCCGGCCTGGGCGTGGCCGCCATCTTCTTCTACGTGGTCGTGTACTCGCTCGTGCTCAAGCGCCGCACGGAGCAGAACATCGTGTGGGGCGGCATCGCCGGCTGCTTCCCCGTGCTGATCGGCTGGGCGGCCGTGCGCGGGACCGTCGAGTGGCCGGCCATCGTGCTGTTCCTCGTGGTCTTCCTGTGGACGCCCCCGCACTACTGGCCGCTGTCCATGAAGTACAAGCGCGACTACCAGCAGGCCGACGTGCCGATGCTCGGCGCCATCGCCTCCGCGCGCCACGTCTCCAACCAGGTCGTGCTGTACGCGTGGGCCACCGTGGCGTGCTCCCTCCTGCTCGTGCCGATGGGCTGGGCCGGCATCGTCTACACCGCGGTCGCGCTCGTCGTCGGCGGCTGGTTCATCTGGGAGTCCCACGTGCTGCAGGTGCAGGCCCAGCGCGAGGACTTCGAGGACCGCAAGGCCATGAAGGTCTTCCACCTCTCCATCACCTACCTGACGCTGCTGTTCATCGCCCTGGCCGTGGACCCGTTCGTGGGTGCGCCGCTGATGCACTTCGGCGCCTGAGCGCCGGTCCGCCCCGGGCGCTCCCCGGGACGCAGACGACGACGGCCCCGCACCTGCCGGTGCGGGGCCGTTCGCGTACCCGGGGCGTCAGCCCGCGGCGACGGTGCGCGTGGGGGCGGCGGCCTCGACCGCGGCGCCGGGTCCGGCCGTGACGTAGCGGGCGACCTGCCGGTCCCAGGCCTCCGTCGCGGACGCCACGAGCAGTGCCGAGCCGAGCATGTGCAGCAGGACCACGCCGATCGGCAGGCCCGTGAAGTGCTGGGTGTAGCCCACGGCGGCCTGGAACACGAGGGCGAGCAGGAGCCGCAGCACGGCGGCGCGCTGCAGGCGAGAGGCGCCGGCCGCGCGGCGCACCGTGAAGAACAGGACGAGGGCGGCCGCCAGGAGCAGGTACACCGGGACCACGTGGACCCGCGTGACCAGCAGCGGGTCGAACTCGTGGCGCGGCGAGCCGGGGTCGCCGGAGTGCGGGCCCGTGCCGGTCACCACGGTGCCCAGGTACACGGCGGCCCACGTCAGCGCGAACGCCGCCCACGCGGCGGCGCGGGACCGGCCTGTGGTGGCGCCGTCGACGAGGGGCACGCCCGCCCGGCCGGCGCGGCGCTCGGCGGCGATGCGCACGACGAGCAGGGTCGCCACGGCCACCATGATCGAGGACACGATGAAGTGACCGGCCACCCACCACGGGTTCAGATGCGTCAGGACCACGACGCCGCCCACGAGGGCCTGGGCGGGGATGCCGGCCAGCAGGCCCACGGAGAGCCAGAAGGGGCTCCGGTGGGTGCCGCGCAGGTTCCACAGGGAGAGGAACATGGCGGCGGCGATGACCACCAGGACGAACGTCAGCGTCCGGTTGCCGAATTCGATGTAGCCGTGGATGCCCATCTCCGGGGTGTTGGTGAGGGATTCGGGTGAGCACTTGGGCCACGTGGGGCAGCCCAGGCCGGAGCCGGTGAGGCGCACGGCGCCGCCGGTGACGATGATGCCGATCTCGGACGCCAGGGACGCCACGGCGAGGGCCATGGTGGCCTTCGTGAGGCGCTGCGGCAGGCGGGCGGCGAGCCCGGCCGGGGCGGTCCGGGCCGCGGGGGTGGTGGTGGACACGGTGTCCTTCCGATCGTTCGATGCAGGGGGACGGGGGACGGCTCAGGGCCGCCAGCGGAACCAGCGGAGCGCGGCCGCGACGGCCATGGCGCCCCACAGGGTGAGCACGAGCAGGGGGACGGGCGACCAGTCCCCGTCCAGGAGGGCGGCCCGCAGGGCCGTGCCCAGCGCGCCGGAAGGGAGCAGGTCCACGCCGGGCACCCGGGCGGGGAACACCGTGCCGCCGACGGCGCCGAACAGCACCCACAGCAGGTTGGCGACGGCGAGGGTCGCCTCCGGCCGGGCCGTGCCGGCGAGCAGCAGCCCGAGGGCCGTGAAGGCGGCGGCCCCCAGTGCGAGGGCGACGAGGGCCGGCAGGATCCCCTCGGGGTCCGGGCGCCAGCCGAGCGCCAGGCCGACGCCGCCGATCACGCTCACCTGCACCAGCAGGAGGGCCACCACCGCCAGGGCCTTGCCGGCGACGAGGCCGAGCGTGCCCAGCGGGGTGGTGGCCAGGGCGGCGAGCACGTCGTAGCGACGCTCGAAGCCCGTGGCGATCGCGGTGGCCGTGAACGCGGAGCTGATCACGGCCAGGGCGAGCACGCCGGGCACGGCCACGTCCAGGCCCGAGCGGCCGGGGGCGTCCAGCAGGCCGGTGACGTGCACGCCCACGAGCGCGAGCAGGGGCAACACCACGGTGACGAGGAGCTGCTCGCCGTTGCGCAGCGCGGTGCCGGTCTCATAGCCGGCCTGACGCAGGACGCGGGCGGCCAGCGGGGCGGCGCCCGCGTGGGCTCCGGTGCCGGCCGGGGCGCGGTGGTCGACGACGGGCGTGCTCATGCGGCGGTCTCCCGGAGGATCTGCTCGAGGCGCAGTCCGGCGCGCTCGAATCGGGTGGGCATCAGGGCGTGCTCCCGCCAGCTCGCCGCGAGGACGGCCAAGTCGTCCGGGCCGCGGACGCCGGCCACGCGCAGGCGGGCGGACTCGTCGAGGCCGGCCGCACGCAGCGGCGCGGGCAGGGTGTCGGCCCAGGCGCGGACGGCGTCGGGGGAGGCGTCGCCGAAGTCCACGTCGACGACGTCGCCCTCGGCCACGCGTGTGAGCTCGGCCAGCGGGCCGGAGCGGACCACGCGACCGGCGCGCAGGATGGCGACGTCGTCCGCGAGCCGCTCGGCGTCGTCGAGCAGGTGCGTGGTCAGCAGCACGGCGGCGCCGCGGTCGGTCTGTTCCCGCACGACGTCGTGCACGACGGGTCGGGTCTCCGGGTCGAGGCCCGCGGTGGGCTCGTCGAGGAACAGCATGTCCGGCCGGCCGACCAGGGCGGCCGCGAGCGCGACGCGCTGGCGCTGGCCGCCGGAGAGGCGGCGCAGGGGGCGGCCGGCGACGTCGGCGATCAGCAGGCGCTCCAGCAGGGGCTCGACGGGCAGCGGGTCGCGGTACAGGGACGCCACGTGGCCGATGAAGCGGCGGGCGGGGATCGCGGGCGGCAGGCCGCCCTCCTGCCACATCACGCCGATGCGGGCGCGCAGGTCGGCGGAGGCCCGCCACGGGTCTGCGCCGAACACGCGCACGGTGCCGGCGTCGGGCCGGTCCATGCCGTGGCAGAGGCCGAGGGTGGTGGACTTGCCGGCCCCGTTGGGGCCGAGCAGCACCGTGACGGCGCCGGCGCGGGCGGTGAGGTCGACGCCCCGCAGGACGGGGGTGCGGGACCGGCCGCGGCCGAGGCTCCGGTGGACGTCGCTCAGGCGCAGGACGGGCTCGTCGCGCGGCACGGGATCCGGGGTCAGGGGAGGTCGGGGCACTGTGTCAGTCTAGTCCTCGGGACCGGCGCCCCCGGCTCGTGGGGCCGGGGGCGCCCGGTCTGACGCGGGTTCCGCCGCGGGCGTCATCAAGCCAGGCGATCCTCACTTGAACCGTTCCAGATCAATAGGTCATGATGGCGTGGTGTATTCGGATCAGTCTGCGTCGCCCCCCGCTCCGGCCCCGGCCGAGGGCACGCGCGAGCGTGTGCTGCAGCTGGTCCTGACGCGTGGACCCGTGAGCGCGGCCGAGATCGGTCGCGAGCTGGAGCTGACCGCCGCCGCCGTGCGCCGCCACCTGGACGCGCTCGAGGAGGACTCGCTCGTCGAGGTCAAGCGGGTCACCGCGGCCCGCGGCGCGGGACGGCCCTCCCGCCGCTACGTGGTCACCTCGCACGCGCAGGAGCACCTACCCAAGGACCACCTCGCCGTGGCCCTGGACACCCTGGCCCGCCTTGAGGAGCTCGGCGGGGAGGAGGAGGTGCGCCGCGCCGCGCGCCACGCCTTCCGTGAGATCGAGGAGCGCTTCACGGCCGCCGTCGGCGGCCGGGAGACCGCGCTCCAGGAGCGCACCCGGATCCTCGCGCGGGTCCTCGACGAGGCCGGCTACGCCGGCACGCTGCGCCACTTCGGCGCGGGCCTGGCGCCCACCCTCCGCGCGGACCAGATCTGCCAGGGGCACTGCCCGTTCCAGGGAATTCCCGCCCGCCATCCGGAGTTCTGTGAAGAGGAGACCGCGCTGTTCGCCCGCCTACTCGAGGTGGACGTGCGCCGGCTCTCGACCCTCGCCGCCGGCGCCCACGTGTGCACCACACATGTGCCGCTGGGCCGCGACTGAGCCGCGCGGGCCTCGCCCCGGCTCCCGCCGACCACCCGACCGACCCCGACCGCAGTGACTAGTGAGAGAGGCTGAGATGACCGACCAGATCGTCCAGCGGGACTCCACGGAGACCGCCGACCCCGGCGTGATCCAGGAGATCCTCGACAAGAACCCCGAGCTCAACGCCATCGGCGCCTACCAGTACGGCTGGGCCGACTCCGACGCGGCCGGCGAGAAGGCCGTCCGCGGCCTGAACGAGGACGTCGTGCGCGACATCTCCGGCAAGAAGGACGAGCCGGAGTGGATGCGCGACCTGCGCCTCAAGGCCCTCAAGTACTTCGAGCGCAAGCCGATGCCGGCATGGGGCCCGGACCTGTCCGGCATCGACTTCGACAACATCAAGTACTTCGTGCGCTCCACCGAGGGCCAGGCCAAGACCTGGGAGGACCTGCCCGAGGACATCCGCAACACCTACGAGCGCCTGGGCATCCCGGAGGCCGAGCGCGAGCGTCTCGTGGCCGGCGTCGCCGCCCAGTACGAGTCCGAGGTCGTCTACCACCAGATCCGTGAGGACCTGGAGGAGCAGGGCGTCGTGTTCCTCGACACCGACACCGCGCTCAAGGAGCACCCGGAGATCTTCGAGGAGTACTTCGGCACCGTGATCCCGGTCGGCGACAACAAGTTCGCCTCCCTGAACACGGCCGTGTGGTCCGGCGGCTCCTTCGTGTACGTGCCCAAGGGCGTGCACGTGGAGATCCCGCTGCAGGCCTACTTCCGCATCAACACGGAGAACATGGGCCAGTTCGAGCGGACGCTGATCATCGCGGACGAGGACTCGTACGTGCACTACATCGAGGGCTGCACCGCCCCGATCTACCAGTCCGACTCGCTGCACTCGGCGGTCGTCGAGATCGTGGTGAAGAAGAACGCCCGCGTGCGCTACACCACCATCCAGAACTGGTCCACGAACGTGTACAACCTCGTGACCAAGCGCGCCGTGGTCGAGGCCGGCGGCACCATGGAGTGGATCGACGGCAACATCGGCTCCAAGGTGACCATGAAGTACCCGGCCGTGTACCTGACCGGCGAGCACGCCACCGGCGAGACCCTCTCCGTCGCGTTCGCGGGCAAGGACCAGCACCAGGACACCGGCTCCAAGATGGTGCACATGGCCCCGCACACGAACTCCTCGATCGTGTCCAAGTCCGTGGCCCGCAGCGGCGGCCGCGCCGCCTACCGCGGCCTGGTGCAGATCGCCGAGGGCGCGAACGGCTCCGCCAACTCGGTGGTGTGCGACGCCCTGCTCGTGGACACGGTCTCCCGCTCCGACACGTACCCGTACATCGACATCCGCGAGGACGACGTGACCCTCGGCCACGAGGCGACCGTCTCGAAGGTGTCCGAGGAGCAGCTCTTCTACCTCATGAGCCGCGGCATGTCCGAGGACGAGGCCATGGCCATGATCGTGCGCGGCTTCATCGAGCCGATCGCCCGCGAGCTGCCCATGGAGTACGCGCTCGAGCTCAACAAGCTGATCGAACTGCAGATGGAAGGATCGGTGGGCTGACATGACCGACACCGTGGAGAACACCCAGCGGACCATGATCCCGGGCATGGGCGAGGAGGGCGAGAAGCTCACCGTCGCGCAGAACCCGGCCGCCCGGGCCGGGGGCCGGGAGCGCAACGCCGCGGGCTCGCGCGCCGATCGCCTCAGCTCCTTCGAGCTGTCCGACTTCCCCGTGCTCACGGGGCGCGAGGAGGACTGGCGCTTCACCCCGCTCAAGCGCCTGGGCGGGCTGCACCTGCCCGAGGGCGATGACGCGCGCCTGACCGGCGCCGCCCCCGCCGTGACCGTGGCCGAGCAGGCCGGCGTCACGGTGGAGACCGTGGCCCGCGACGACGCCCGCGTCGGCTCCGTCCTGACCCCGGACGACCGCGTGTCCGCCGCAGCCTGGAACTCGGTCTCCGAGGCCACCGTCGTGACGATCTCCGGTGAGGTCGCCGAGCCGGTGCGCATCGACGTCGTCGGCTCCTCCGCCGACCCGGCCGCGATGCACCTGACCGTGCTCGTGGAGGAGAACGCGCAGGCCGACGTCGTGATCGCCCACCGCGGCACCGCCGTGCTGGCCCAGAACGTCGAGTTCGACGTGCGCCGCGACGCCCGCCTGAACGTCGTCGCGCTGCAGGCCTGGGAGGGCGATGCCGTGCACGTCTCGGCCCAGCAGGCCTCGGTCGCCACGAACGCGCACTTCAAGCACGTGGCCGTGTCCTACGGCGGCGGCGTGGTGCGGCTGACCCCGACCGCGCGGTTCGCCGCGGAGCGCGGCGAGGCCGAGATGTACGGCCTGTACTTCGCCGACGCCGGTCAGCACCTCGAGAACCGCCTGTTCGTGGACCACAACCAGCCGGACTGCGTCTCGAACGTGCTCTACAAGGGCGCCCTGCAGGGCACGGACGCGCGCACCGTATGGGTGGGCGACGTGCTGATCCGCAAGGAGGCCGAGGGCACGGACACGTACGAGAAGAACCAGAACCTGCTGCTCTCCGACGGGGCGCGCGCGGACTCGGTGCCGAACCTGGAGATCGAGACCGGCGTGATCGAGGGTGCGGGCCACGCGTCCGCGACCGGCCGCTTCGACGAGACCCAGCTGTTCTACCTGATGGCCCGCGGCATCTCCGAGACCGAGGCCCGCCGCCTGATCGTGCGCGGCTTCCTCAACGAGATCATCCAGAAGATCGGCATCGGCGACGTCGAGGACGAGCTGACCGCCGTCATGGAGGACGAGCTCCGCATCGCGCAGCTCTGACCGACGCCCCGCAGACCCCACCGCCTTCCACCCGAGGAGAACCACCATGGCAACCCTGCAGATCACCGACCTGCACGTGCAGATCGCGACCGAGAACGGCCCCAAGGAGATCCTGAAGGGCCTCTCCCTGACCATCGAGACGGGCGAGACCCACGCGATCATGGGCCCGAACGGCTCCGGCAAGTCCACCCTGGCCTCGACCATCGCCGGCCACCCGCGCTACGAGGTCACCTCCGGCTCCATCACCCTCGACGGCGAGGACGTGCTGGAGATGAGCGTCGACGAGCGCGCGCAGGCCGGCCTCTTCCTGGCCATGCAGTACCCCGTGGAGATCCCGGGCGTCACCATGACCAACTTCCTGCGCACCGCCAAGACCGCGCTCGACGGCCAGGCCCCCTCGCTGCGCACCTGGACCAAGGACGTCAAGGGCGCCTTCGAGGCCCTGCAGATCGACCCGGCGTTCATGAACCGCAACGTCAACGAGGGCTTCTCCGGCGGCGAGAAGAAGCGCGCCGAGATCCTCCAGCTCGAGCTGTTCAAGCCCAAGTTCGCGATCCTCGACGAGACCGACTCCGGCCTCGACGTCGACGCGCTGCGCATCGTCTCCGAGGGCGTCAACCGCGCCCAGGCGCAGAACGAGATGGGCACCCTGCTGATCACCCACTACACGCGGATCCTCAACTACATCAAGCCGGACCACGTGCACGTGCTGGTGGACGGCCGCGTCGCCGAGTCCGGCGGCCCGGAGCTCGCCGAGCAGCTCGAGGCCGAGGGCTACGCCCGCTTCGAGAAGGCCGCGGCGGGGGCCTGAGATGACGGAGACCACGAACCAGGCGCCCACGGAGGACATCCGTGAGGCCCTCAAGGACGTCATCGACCCGGAGCTGGGCGTCAACGTCGTGGACCTGGGCCTGCTCTACGGGCTGCACTACGCCGACGACGGCGCGCTGCTCGTGGACATGACCCTGACCACCGCGGCCTGCCCGCTCACGGACGAGATCGAGGACCAGGTCTCCCGCGCGATCGGCACCATGGTGGACGAGTGGCGGCTGAACTGGGTCTGGATGCCCCCGTGGGGCCCCGAGCGGATCACCGAGGACGGCCGCGACCAGATGCGCGCCCTCGGCTTCAACATCTGATCCGGCCCGGACCACGACGGCGGCCCGTCACCTTCTGCGCGAAGGTGACGGGCCGCCGTCGTGGTGGGGGAGTGCGGACGGGCCCGCAGGCGCCCCGGGGCTCCCGGCTCAGATGTCCAGGGAGGAGGCCCGGAACGTGTCGCACTGACGGATGTCCGGCTCCTGCTGGGAGCTCTGGTAGCCGCGCATGAACCAGGCCATGCGCTGCTCGGAGGTGCCGTGCGTGAACGCCTCGGGGTCCACCCGACCGGTGTGGGTGGACTGGATGCGGTCATCGCCCACGGCGGAGGCCGCGTCGATGGCCTGGCGCAGCTGGTCCTGCGAGATCGGCTTCAGGAACGACTCACCGGACTCGGGGTCCACGGTGGAGGCCGCGTGCCCGGCCCACATGCCGGCGAAGCAGTCGGCCTGCAGCTCCGCGCGCACGGCGCCGGAGGTGGGGCCGGTGGTCCCGTCCTTGGAGTGCTGCAGGTAGCCGGTGACCTGCTGGACGTGGTGGCCGTACTCGTGCGCCACGATGTACTCCTCCGCCAGCGGCCCGCCCTCGGCGCCGAAGTCGGTCTGCAGCGTCTCGAAGAACGCGGTGTCGAAGTACATGGACTCGTCCGCCGGGCAGTAGAACGGGCCCGTGGCCGAGGAGGCGCTGCCGCAGCCGGTGCTCACGCCGCCCTGGAACAGGGTCAGCTGCGGCTGGCGCCACTGGATGTCCGAGAACTGCGCCAGGTACTCGCCCCAGAACTCGTCCGCAGCCTCGGTGGTCGCGATGACGCGGCAGTCCGTGTTCTGGTTGGCGTCCGCACCGCTGGCGCACTCCTCGTCCGAGAGGGGCTGGCCCTGGCCGCCCGAGCCCGTCTGCTGCTGGTACTGGCTCTGGCCGACGGACCCGCCGCCCGTGTCGATCCCGAGCTGCTCGGCCAGCCCGGGGGCGAAGATCGCGAGCAGCAACGCGAGCAGGCCGCCGCCACCGCCGATGGCGATGCCCCGGCCCCCCAGCCCGCCGCCACCGCCCGATCGGGCCCGGCCGGCGTCGATCTGCACGTTCTCGTTGAAGCTCATGGGGCCAGAGTGTAGACGGACTAGACTGGCCCGGCACCGCACTGGCCCCCGCCCGTCGAGATCGGCCGGGCCCCGCCGGTGCACCCCTGTTCTTCCCTCGACCCCTGGAGCCTGACACCCCCATGCTGACCGTCACCGATGTCGAACTGCGCGTGGGCGCCCGTCTCCTCATGGACGAGGTGAACTTCCGCGTGGACAAGGGGGACAAGGTCGGCCTCGTGGGGCGCAACGGCGCCGGCAAGACGACGCTGACCAAGGTCCTGGCCGGCGGCGGGCAGCCCACGGCGGGCACCGTGACCCGGACCGGTCGCATCGGCTACCTGCCCCAGGACCCCAAGGTCGAGGACATGGACCAGTCCGGCCGTGACCGCATCCTCTCCGCCCGCGACCTGGACCAGACCATCCGCCGCATGCGCGAGGCCGAGGCCGGGATGGCCGCCGTCGACGACGCCGAGCGGGAGCGGGCGATGAACCGCTACTCCCGCCTGGAGGCGGAGTTCGAGGCCCGCGGCGGCTACGCGGCCGAGTCCGAGGCCGCCCGGATCACGTCCAACCTCGGCCTGCCGGACCGCGTCCTGGACCAGCCGCTGCACACCCTCTCCGGCGGCCAGCGCCGCCGCGTGGAGCTCGCCCGCATCCTCTTCTCCGACGCGGACATCATGCTGCTGGACGAGCCCACCAACCACCTCGACCACGACTCGATCGTGTGGCTGCGCGACTACCTGAAGACCTACTCCGGCGGCCTCCTGATGATCTCGCACGACGTGGAGCTCATGGAGATGACCGTGAACAAGGTCCTCTACCTGGACGCGAACCGGCAGACCATGGACGTCTACAACATGACGTGGAAGAACTACCTCGCCCAGCGCCAGCAGGACGAGGCGCGCCGCCGCCGGGAGTTCGCCAACGCGGAGAAGAAGGCCTCGGCCCTCATGGCCCAGGCCGAGAAGATGCGCGCCAAGGCGACCAAGGCCACCGCCGCGCAGAACATGATCAAGCGCGCGGAGCGGCTCATGCGCGGCGTCGAGGGCGAGCGCGCGGTCGACCGCGTGGCCGCGATCCGCTTCCCCACCCCGCAGGCCTCCGGCAAGACGCCGCTGCGCGCCGAGAACCTCTCCAAGTCCTACGGCTCGCTCGAGATCTTCACGGGAGTGGACCTGGCGATCGACCGCGGCTCGCGCGTGGTGATCCTGGGCTACAACGGCGCCGGCAAGACGACGCTGCTGCGCATGCTCGCCGGGGAGGAGACCCCGGACACCGGGGAGGTGCAGGCGGGCCACGGGCTCAAGCTGGGCTACTTCGCCCAGGAGCACGACACCCTGGACCAGGACGCGTCGGTCCTGGACAACATGCGCCACGCCGCCCCGCAGCTCGGCGACACCCAGGCGCGCACGCTGCTCGGATCGTTCCTCTTCCAGGGCGACGACGTCGACAAGCCCGCCCGCGTCCTCTCCGGTGGCGAGAAGACCCGCCTGGCGCTGGCCACGCTCGTGGCCTCGAGTGCGAACGTGCTGCTGCTGGACGAGCCCACGAACAACCTCGACCCCGCCAGCCGCGAGGAGATCCTGAACGCGCTGCATCAGTACGAGGGCGCCGTGGTGCTCGTGACCCACGACGAGGGCGCCGTCGAGGCGCTCGACCCCGAGCGCGTGGTGCTGCTGCCGGACGGGGTCGAGGACCTCTGGAACGACGACTACAGGGACCTCATCACCCTCGCCTGAGTGCGCGGGCCGCCGAGGCGGAGGGCGGGCTCAGTCGAAGAGCGCGTCCTCGGCCTCCTCGTCCGTGAGCCGCCCGTCGCGTCGCCGGACCGGCTTGGCGCGGGGGACCCGGTGCGCGGAGAGCAGCCCGTCGTCCGCGGCGTCGTCGAGGGCGTCGGCCCGGTCGTTGCGGGCGCGCATCCACGCGGAGTACCCCCACACCCCGAAGCCCATGGCCGCGAACAGGTACCACTGGATCGCGTAGGACAGGTGCGGGCCCTCGTCGAGGGTGGGCTCGACGAGCTTCTGCGGCATCGGCTCCACCGCCGGGTCCTCCGTGACCATGATCCCGTAGGCAGTCCCGGCCACGGGTCCGCCCACGGTGTCGGCGATCTCGGCGAGGTCGATCGAGGGCACCTGACCGTCCGGGGCGTCGCGGTCCAGGGCCGGCTCCCCGGGCTTGACCCGCACCACGACCTCGGTGTGGCCGGTGGGCGGGGTCGGCACGGCGTCCGGACGCCCCGGGCTGTTGCCCACCGGGAGCCAGCCGCGGTCCACCACGACGACGGGGCCCTCGTCCGTCCGGAACGGCACGAGTACCTCGTAGCCGGGCTGGCCGGCCCGGGGGCGGTTGCGGACGATGAGCGTCTCGTCGACGAGGTACTCGCCGGTCAGTGTCACGGGCGTCCACTCGTCCTCGGTCTGGAACGCGGTGAACAGCCGGGAGGCCTCGGCGAACGGGACCGGGTCGTCGTCGTAGTTCTCCAGGACGCGGTTGACGCGGTGCTGGACCTCCACGCGGCGGTCCCACTGCCACTGGGCGAGCGCGTGGCACAGGAACGCGAAGAGGACGCACACCACGAAGCCGAGGATCCACGGGCCGGTGGCGAGGAAGCCGAAGCGCAGGGGCGGCAGGCGTTCGGCGTCGCGGGCGTTCGGGGCCGTCATGGGGGCGGGGGTGCTCATGGGCGCGGGGGCTCCTGCGGGGTCTCGGGCGTGTCGACCTCGGGCGTCTGCGTGGCGGCCGGGTCGAGCGGGCGGGAGCGCCGCAGGAAGCCGCGGGCGCTCAGGAAGTCGTCCAGGAAGGGCCGATGGTCCGCGCAGGCCAGCCAGGTCTTCACGCGGTCCGGGGCGTGGACGCGCGGGTTGTTCCACTCCAGGGCCCAGGCGGCCTCCGCGGTGCAGCCGCGACGCGAGCAGACCGGCCGCTCGGGCCCGTCCGCGGCGGCGTGCGGGGATCGGGCGGCGGAGGCACCGGCGGCGGGGTCGAGGCGGCCGGCCGCCAGGGCGCCCAGCAGGTCCATGCCCGGCTCGCCCGGGCCCGCCCCGATCACGCGGCGCCCCGTCCGGGCAGGCCGGGACCGCCGGCGGACGAGGACCCTCGGCCCAGCGCCCGGGGCGCACGGTCGCGCGGGTCGTCCACGAGGTCGCCGGTGAGCACGATCGGCTCGGGCGCCGCCGCGTCGTCGGGGCGGGGGGTCAGGGCCGGTCCCTGGGCGGGCACGGCACGCAGGGTGCCGGCCTGCTGCGGGCCGGTGTTGTTCACGCGCACGACGGCGACGTAGGGCAGCACGACCGCGCCGAGGATGAACCCGAGCTGCCACCAGCCGTGGGTGAAGAGCGCGGCGACGAAGCAGGCGGTGCGGACCATCATCTGGACCAGGTAGACCCTCATGCGCGCCTCCCGGTCCGCGCTGCGGCCGGCGGCGGCGGTGGTGACCCCCTGGACCTCCGGTGTCGCCCCGCGCCCGGCGTGGGCGGGACGGCCGGCTCGGGAGCCGGCGGCGGAGCTGGTCATGGCGCATCCTCCTGGCACGTCGCGCCCTGCGGAGGGCCCCCGCGCGGCCGCGGACGTAGAGTGGTGGTTCACATGCCGGCGCGCCCGCCGTCGGCGGCGTCCCGCAGGACGGCGTCGACGACGCCGCGCCGGTGCTCCAGTCTAGTCCCGTCCCGTCCGGAAGGTGTTCCCATGGCCGATCAGACCACCACGCCCGCAGCGGACGCGCAAGCCGCCGGCCGCAGCGTCCTCGTCACGGGGGGCAACCGCGGCATCGGCCTGGCCATCGCCCGGGCGTTCGCCGCGAACGGCGACCGCGTGGCCATCACCTCCCGTTCGGGGGAGGGGCCGGAGGGGGTCCTCGCGGTCCGGGCCGACGTGACGGACGCGGCCTCCGTGGACGCGGCCTTCCGCGAGGTCGAGCAGGCCCACGGCCCGGTCGAGGTGCTCGTGGCCAACGCGGGCATCACCCACGATCAGTTGCTGCTGCGCATGTCCGAGGCCGACTTCACCTCGGTGATCGACACGAACCTCACCGGCGCCTTCCGCGTGGTGCAGCGTGCCACCAAGGGCATGATGCGCCTGAAGCGGGGTCGCATCGTCCTGGTCTCCTCCGTGGTGGGCCTGCTCGGCTCGCCCGGCCAGGTCAACTACGCCGCCTCCAAGTCCGGCCTCGTCGGGATGGCCCGCTCGATCACGCGCGAGCTCGGCGCGCGCGGCGTGACCGCGAACGTCGTGGCCCCCGGCTACATCGACACCGAGATGACGCAGTCCCTCGACGACGAGCTCAAGGCCCAGTACAAGACGTCCATCCCGGCCGGCCGCTTCGCCGCCCCGGAGGAGGTGGCCGGCGTCGTGCGCTGGCTGGCCTCGGACGAGGCCGCGTACATCTCCGGGGCCGTGATCCCCGTGGACGGCGGCCTGGGCATGGGCCACTGACGACCACCGACCGCTGAGCAGACAGGAAGCACAGAACATGACCGAGCAGGACCTGGCCGGACGCGGCGTCGTCGTCACCGGCTCCTCCCGCGGCATCGGAGCCGCCACCGCCGAGCTGCTGGCCGCCCGCGGCGCGGGCGTCGTGGTGAACTACCGCCAGAAGGCGCCGCGCGCGAACAAGGTGGTGCAGAAGATCGAGGAGGCCGGCGGCCGCGCCGTGGCCGTGGGCGGCGACGTGACCGTCGCCGAGGACCGGGCCGCGCTGCTGGACGCCGCCGTGGAGCACTTCGGCTCGCTGGACGTGCTGGTGCTCAACGCCTCGGGCGGCATGGAGTCCCAGTTCGGCGAGGACTACGCCCTGAAGCTCAACCGTGACGCCCAGGCCGCGCTGGCCGACGCCGCGCTCGAGCGCATGGACGGGGGCGGGCAGATCGTGTTCGTGACCTCCCACCAGGCGCACTTCATCGACGAGGTCGCCACGATGGACTCCTACGAGCCCGTGGCCCGCTCCAAGCGCGCCGGCGAGGACGCCCTGCGCGAGCGCATCCCCGCGTTCACGGAGAAGGGCGTGGGCTTCGTGGTGGTCTCCGGCGACATGATCGAGGGCACCATCACCGCCACCCTGCTCAACCGCGCCGAGCCCGGTGCCATCGAGGCCCGCCGCGAGGCCGCCGGCAGGCTCTACTCCGTGGAGGAGTTCGCCGCCGAGATCGCCTCCCTCGTGGGCCGCGACGACCTCGAGGTCGGCCACACCGAGCTCGTGGGCGGCGCCGAGGACTTCCTCCAGCAGAGCTGAACCGCACCACACCCCTGACGACGAGGGCCGGATCCGTGGGATCCGGCCCTCGTGACCTCCGGGCGCGGGCGCCTCAGAGACCGAGGAGCCACCGCAGAGGGGTGAAGGAGGGCACGTCGACGACGACGTCCGCGTGCTCCCGGAGGATCGGCTTCGCGCACAGGGCCACGCCGCAGCCGGCCGCCTCGAGCAGGTCGATGTCGTTGGCGCCGTCGCCCACACCCACGGCCTGCTCGGGGGTGAGCCCCGCGTCCTCGGCCCAGGCGCGCAGCATGGCGGCCTTCGCCGCGCGGTCCACCACGTCGCCGAGCACCTTCCCGGTGAGGTGCCCGTCCCGGACCTCGAGCTCGTTGGCGCAGTAGGCGTGCACGCCCCACGCCTCGGCCAGCGGGGCGAGCACCTGGGTGAAGCCGCCGGAGACCGCGCACACCCGGCCGCCGGCCGCGGTGACGGCCTCGATCAGCGCGAGGGCTCCGTCGGTGGGCCGGATGGCCCGCACCACGTCCGCCACGACGCCCACGGGCAGCCCCGCGAGCGCCTCGACGCGCGCGTGCAGCGAGGCGGCGAAGTCGAGCTCGCCGCGCATCGCCCGCTCCGTCACCTCGGCGACCTCGGCCTCGCGGCCGGCGTGGGCGGCGAGCAGCTCGATGACCTCCTGCCGGATCAGCGTGGAGTCCACGTCCGTCACCACGAGGGGCGCCGGTGCGGCGGCGACCGCCGCCGGCAGCGTGAGCACGTCCCACCCGGAGCCCGGCTCCGGGGCCGCGGCCCACTCGTCCGCGGCGAAGCGCCAGCCCAGCAGGCCGTCGTCGGTGAGCCGCTCGGCGTCGTCGGGCACGCCGGCCGGGGGCGCGTCCGTGACGAGGAGGGCGGGGTCGGCGGTGACGACGAGGCGGCGCAGGGTGCTCATGCGCGGCATCCTAGGCGGGGGTGCGGGCGCGGCCGGGCGTGCGTCGCATCGGCGACGCGCAGGCCAGCCGGACTAGGCTGGCCCCCATGACCACCCCCGCGCCTCTCGACGACTGGTTCCTCCCGGATGAGGACGCCGTGCTGCAGATGCGCCGCGTGCGCGTGCGCCGCGGCACCACCGACATCCTCGGCCCCCTGGACTGGACGGTCCGCGCGGGGCAGCGGTGGATCGTGATGGGCCCGAACGGCGCCGGCAAGTCCACGCTGCTCCAGCTGGCCGCGGCCCGCCTGCACCCGACCGCCGGCGACGTCGGCGTGCTGGACGAGGTGCTCGGCGCCGTCGACGTGTTCGAGCTGCGCCCGCGCATCGGCCTGTCTTCCGCCCAGCTCGCCGCCCAGGTGCCCGCGAACGAGACCGTGCAGGACGCCGTCGTCACCGCCGCCTACGGGATCACCGGCACGTGGCGCGAGCGGTACGAGACGGAGGATCGCGCCCGCGCGCTCGGCCTCGTGGCGACCTGGGGGCTCTCCCGCCTCGCGCACCGCGCGTTCGGCACCCTCTCCGACGGTGAGCGCAAGCGCGTGCTCATCGCCCGTGCCCTGATGACCGATCCCGAGCTGCTCCTGCTGGACGAGCCCGCCGCGGGCCTGGACCTCGCCGGGCGGGAGGACCTCGTGCGCCAGCTGACGGCGCTCGCCACGGACGAGGACGCGCCCGCCCTGGTCCTCGTCACGCACCACCTCGAGGAGGTGCCCCCGGGCTTCACGCATGCCCTGCTGCTGCGGGACGGCGGCGTCGTGGCGGCCGGGCCCATCGAGTCGACGCTCACCGAGGAGCACCTCTCCGCGGCGTTCGGCACGGACCTGAAGGTGACCCGCACCGGCGGTCGGTACACCGCCGTCGCCCGGTGACGGGGCTGCTGACCGCGCAGCTGCTGGGCATGGACCTGTGGCAGGTCCTGCTCGTGCTGCTCGCGGGGTTCTGGGCCGGCACGATCAACTCGGTGATCGGCTCGGGCACGCTCGTCACCTTCCCGACGCTCGTGGCGGTCGGGTTCCCGCCCGTGACGGCCCAGGTCTCCAACGCGATGGGCCTGGTGGCCTCGGGCTTCTCCGGCACGTACGGGTACCGCCGCGAGCTGGCCCAGTCCCGGGCGCTCCTGCCGAAGCTGACCGTCGCGTCCCTGCTCGGCGGGGTCATCGGCGCCGCGCTGCTCACCACGCTGCCCCCGGCCGTGTTCGGCTACGTCGCGCCGGTGCTGCTCGTGGTGGCCCTGACGGTCGTCGTGCTGCAGCCGCGCATCCAGGGGTGGGTCCGGCGTCGGGCGGAGGACCAGGGACCGACCCCCGGCGCGGACTCTCCCGTGCCGGTGGGCCCCGTGACCCCGACGCTGTGGACGCTCGTGTTCCTGACCGGCATCTACGGCGGCTACTTCGTGGCCGCCCAGGGTGTCATGCTCATGGCGATCTTCGGCGTGCTGCTGGTGGGCGGCACCCTCGTG
Organism: Micrococcus sp. 63XJN7_8_ISO-PGPR-S23-253; assembly: GCF_056173425.1. NCBI lineage: Bacteria > Bacillati > Actinomycetota > Actinomycetes > Micrococcales > Micrococcaceae > Micrococcus > Micrococcus sp. 63XJN7_8_ISO-PGPR-S23-253. Next base: position 1,155,968 of record NZ_CM149673.1, on the reverse strand, counting down.
CACGCCAACGCGGTGAAGACGTGGCTGTCGCTGGTGGTCAACCTCACCGCCGCCGCGTTCTACCTGCTCTTCGCCTTCGACCGCATCGACTGGCGGGCCGTCCTGTTGATCGCGCTCTCCTCACTTGTGGGCGGGCTCGTGGGCGCGCGGATCGGGCGGCGCATCTCGCCCACGGCGCTGCGCGTCACCATCGTGATCGTGGGCCTGGCCGGGCTGGTGGTCATGGTGATGCGGCAGGTCGCGGGTGGGTGAGGGCGGGACCCGCGAGGTGCGCCTGGAGCGGATCGAGGACCTCGCCGACCCCCGCCTGGCCCCCTACACGACCATGACGGACGCGGCCCTGCGCCGTCGCGTCGACGCGGAGCACGGCGTCTTCCTCGCCGAGTCCTCCCAGGTGGTCCGCCGCGCGCTGGACGCCGGACACACCCCGCGCTCCTTCCTGCTGGGGGACCGCTACCGCGAGTCCTTCGCGGACGTGCTCGCCGCCCATCCGGACGTCCCGGTCTTCACCGGACCCGACGACGTGCTCGAGGCCCTCACGGGGTTCCACCTGCACCGCGGCGCCCTGGCCGCGATGGACCGCCCCGCACCCCGGCCGCTCGCCGACGTCCTCGCGGGCGCCCGGCGCGTGCTCATCGCCGAGGACCTCGTGGACCACACGAACCTGGGCGCCGTGGTGCGCTCCGCCGTCGCCCTCGGCTGGGACGCGCTGCTGCTCACCCCGCAGGCCGCCGACCCGCTGTACCGGCGCGCCATCCGCGTCTCGATGGGCACGGTGTTCCGCCTGCCGTGGGCGCGCCTGCCCGGTCCGGTCGCCGCGTCGCTGCCCGCGCTGCGGGCGGCCGGGTTCGCGGTGGCCGCCCTCGAGGTGACGGAGCGCGCCGTGGGCCTGGACTCCGCTCGGATCGAGCCGCTGCGCACCGCCGAGCGCCTGGCCCTCGTCCTCGGCCAGGAGGGGCCGGGGGTCCGTCCCGAGACCCTCGCCCAGACCGACGCCGACGTCGTCATCCCCATGCCCGACGGCGTCGACTCGCTGAACGTGGCCGCGGCCGCGGCGGTCGCGCTGTGGGAGCTGCGCGCGCGCTGACCGGCCCGGGTGCGGTAGAGTGGGCGGCTGGCCCGCCCTCCGGCAGGCCCCCTGACCACACCTCTCGCGCCCCTGGTCCCAATCAGGCGGCTGAAACGAAGGATGCACCATGAAGTCTGAGATCCACCCGGATTACCGCTACGTCATCTTCAACGACCTCGCCTCCGGTGAGAAGATCCTCACCCGCACCACCGCGAACTCCGACAAGACCGCGGAGTGGACCGATGGCAACACCTACCCGGTGATCGACGTCGAGATCTCGGCCGCCTCGCACCCGTTCTACACGGGCAAGCAGCGCATCATGGACACCGCCGGCCGCGTCGAGCGCTTCAACGCCCGCTTCAAGGGCTTCGGCGGCAAGAAGTGACCGCGGCGGCCTGAGCCGCACGCACAGCACGACGACGGGCCCCGCGCCCCCGGAGCGATCCGGGCGGTGCGGGGCCCGTCGCGTCGCCCGTAGGCTGACGGGCATGACGACTCTCCACGGTGAATACAAGGTGATCGGCGGCAAGCTGGTCGCGGCGGACCTGAGCCTCGCGGACGGCCGGATCGCGACGGCGAGCATCAACGGCGACTTCTTCCTCGAGCCGGACGAGGCGCTCGAGGACCTCAACGCGGCGGTGGCCGGGCTGTCCACGGACGCCGAGCACCGCGTCATCCGGGAGGCCGTCGAGCGGGGTCTGCGACCCGAGGCCGAGCTGTTCGGCGTGGACGCCTTCGCGGTCGCCTCGGCCGTGCGCCGCGCCCTCGGCAAGGCGACCACGTGGGAGGACCACGAGTGGGAGGTCATCGGGCCCGAGCCGATGCCGATCGCGCTGACCGTGGCCCTGGACGAGGTGCTCACCCGACAGGTGGCCGAGGGGCGACGCAAGCCGACCATGCGCCTGTGGCAGTGGAACGAGCCGGCCGTGGTGATCGGCGCCTTCCAGTCCCTGGCCAACGAGGTGGACCCCGAGGGAGCGCGGCGGCACGGCATCAACGTGGTGCGGCGGATCTCCGGCGGCGGCGCGATGTTCATGGAGGCGGACAACTGCGTCACGTACTCGATGCACGTGCCGTCGTCGCTGGTCGACGGGCTGGAGACGGCGGAGACCTACCCGTTCCTGGACGAGTGGACCATGGACGCGCTCTCCCGGCTCGGCGTGCACGCGTTCTACCAGCCGCTCAACGACATCGCCACGGACCAGGGGAAGATCGGCGGCGCCGCGCAGAAGCGGGTGGGCACGGCCGGGCTCCTGCACCACGTGACGATGAGCTATGACATCGACGCGGACAAGATGCTCGAGGTGCTGCGCATCGGCCGGGAGAAGCTGCGCGGCAAGGGGGTGGCCTCGGCGAAGAAGCGGGTGGACCCGCTCCGCCGCCAGACCGGCGTCTCCCGCGCGGAGATCTGGGAGACCATGATGACCACCTTCGAGGAGCGCTACGGCGCCCGCCGCGTCGAGCTGGACGAGGCCACCCGCGAGGAGGCCGAGCAGCTGGCCCGCACCAAGTTCACGACCCCGGAGTGGACGGCGCGGGTGCCCTGAGCCACCGTGGTCACGACACGCCGTCTCTCCCGCAGGGACGCGGCGTGTCGTGACCACGGTGGGCTGGACCGGGCCGGCGGCTCAGCCCGCCGGCTGCACCGCCTGCACGCGCAGGGACCGCCGCAGGGCGTCCGTGTGCTCCACGACCAGGCGCCGCAGGGCACCTGGGGCGTCCGGGTGCTCGTCCAGCCAGCGCTGGGCCGCGGCCAGCGTCGGGTGCGACTCCTGCGCGCCGGCGCCGCCGGCCACCGCGTCCTGGCGGCCCGGGAACAGCCCGCCGATCGCGCGCGAGGCCAGCCCGTTGGACCGCGAGGACCACACCGAGGTCAGGCGCGGCCAGAAGCCGGACTCGTAGGGGGCGAGGAGCTCGACCTCGCCCGCGGCGAAGCCGGCCGCCGTGGCCGAGAGCAGGTCGTTGGACAGCTCCGTGCCGGTGGCCGTGCGACCGGACATGACCGCCTCCCACGCCGCGGCCTTGACCTCGGCCTCGGGGCGGGCGGCCGTGGCGAGGCGATGCCACGTGACCGTCTGGGCGGTGCGGCCGGCCTCGAGCTCCGCGTCCAGGCGGTCCTGGTCGGCTCGGCCGGTCGCGGCGAGGGCCTGGAGCACGAGCCAGCGCAGCTCCGCGTCGATCGCCAGGCCCGGCGCCGACGTCGCCGCGTCCTCGCCGAGCAGGGCGGCTTCGAGGGCCGCGGCCATCCCGACGTCGGCCCGCGCCAGCGTCGCCCACGTGCGGGCCGCGGTGCGCTGGCGGTCGGAGCCGGCCTCGAGCGTCCGGGTCTGTTCGGCCAGCACCTCGCCCAGTCGAGCGCGCAGAGCGTCCCGGTCCTCGGCGCGGGAGTACTGGCCCACGGCCGCGGCGGCCTGCGCCAGCACCTGCGCGTGCACGCCCACGGTCGCGATCCGCGCGGACAGCGTCGCGACCGCGTCGAGGAACCGGGCGACCGGCAGCTCGCCGTCGCGGGTCATCGACCACAGGGCGGCCCACACGGTGGCCTCCGCGAGCGGGTCCGCGATGGGGTGCGTCAGGGCCGCGCGCAGCGAGTCCGCGTCGAGCGCGGCGGCGGCGTAGGTGAGGTCCTCGTCGTTGGGCAGCACGAGGCGGACGCCCCCGGGGACCTCGAGGTCCGGCAGGGGCACGGCCGCGCCCTCCGCCCCGCCCGGCACGTCGGCGGTGACCTGGGCGGTGCGGCGCAGGACGCCGTCCTGCCCGGGCGTGAACACGCCGACCTTCAGCACGTGCGGGCGGAGGATCGGCCCGCCCGTGACCGGGTCCGTGCCCTCCTGGCGCAGCACCGGGGCGTCGCCGTCGACGTCGACCCGCAGCCGGGGCACGCCGGAGGTGTGCAGCCACGCGTCCGCCCACGCGCGCATGTCCCGCCCGGAGGCGGCCTCGAGCGCGGCCATGAAGTCGGCGAGGGAGGCGTTGCCCCACGCGTGGGCGGCGAAGTAGCGGTGCGCGGCGTCGAGGAACGCGTCACGGCCCACGTAGGCGGCCAGCTGCTTGAGCACGGAGGCGCCCTTGGCGTAGGTGATGCCGTCGAAGTTCTGACGGGCGGCCTCGAGGTCGACGATGTCCGCGACGATGGGGTGCGTCGTCGGCATCTGGTCCTGCACGTACGCCCAGGCCTTGCGGCGGGACGCGAAGGTCACCCACGCGGTCCGGAAGTCGGTGGCCTCGTCCACGCCGAGGGCGCCCATGTAGTCCGCGAACGACTCCTTGAGCCACAGGTCGTCCCACCAGTGCATCGTCACGAGGTCGCCGAACCACATGTGCGCCATCTCGTGCAGGATCACGTTGGCCCGGCCCTCGTACTGGACCGCGGTGGCCCGCGAGGTGAACACGAAGTCCTCGGTGAAGGTCACGAGGCCCGGGTTCTCCATGGCGCCGAGGTTGTACTCGGGCACGAACGCCTGGTCGTACTTGCCCCACGGATAGGCGACGCCGAAGAGGTCGTGGAAGAACGTCAGCCCCCGCTTCGTCACGTCGAACACGGCCTCGGGGTCGAACGCGTCGGCCATCGTGCGCCGGGTGAACAGCCGCAGCGGCACGGCCTGCGCACCGCCGGCCGGGTGACCGTCCCAGGCGTCCTCCCACTGCGCATAGGGGCCGGCGAGCAGCGCCGTGATGTAGGTGGACTGGGGGAGCGTCGGGGCGAACTCCACCCGGACGACACCGTCCCCGGCCGGCGTCCGGGACACCTCCGGTCGGTTCGAGGCCAGCACCCAGTCCTCAGGCCCGGTGAGGGAGAAGGTGAAGGCGGCCTTGAGGTCCGGCTGCTCGAAGTCCGGGAACACGCGGCGCGCGTCGGCGGGCTCGTACTGGGTGTAGAGGTAGACCTCGCCGTCGGCGGGGTCCGTGAAGCGGTGCAGGCCCTCGCCCGACCGGGAGTACACGGACCGGCCGACCAGCTCGACCACGTTCTGCGCCGCCAGGTCGGGCAGCAGCACCCGGGCCTCGCCCACGACCTCGGCCACGTCCAGCGCCGTGCCGTTGAGGGTCACCGACTCCACACCCCCGTGGATCCAGTCCAGGTGGGTCTGCGCGCCCGGCTCGGCGCACGCGAAGCGGATCACGGTGCGGACCGGATAGGTGTCGGTCGCGGCGTCCCGGGCGTCGGAGAGGTCCACGTCCACGACGTAGTCCTGCACCGTGAGCAGGCGGGAGCGGTCTGCGGCCTCAGCGCGGGTGACGTTGGTGGCGTCGAGGTCGGGGGTGGTGTCGGTCAAGGCGAGCCTCCGGTCGGGGATCCAGCGGGGACGGCGACGCGCGGACACACCGGGGCGTGCCCGCGCGTCGGCGGTGGTCCGGGACCGGCGGCCCGGGGCCGCGTCAGTGCGGCTTCGGGACGGGCTGGCCCTTGGAGAGCACCGTCAGGCCGGATTCTGTCACGGTGTAGCCGTTCGCCTCGTCCTCCGCCCGGTCGAAGCCGATGCGCGCGCCCGGGGGCACGACCACGTTCTTGTCCAGGATCGCGTTGCGCACGTGGGCCCCCTCGCCGATCACCACGGAGTCCAGCAGCACCGACTGCTCCACCCACGCCTCGTTCTGCACGCGCACGTCCGTGGAGAGCACGGACTGGGCCACGGTGCCGCCGGAGATGACCACGCCCTGGGAGAGGATCGAGTCGTTCGCCGAGCCGGGGCGGCGGGTGGACGAGCGCACCAGCTTGGCCGGCGGGGAGACGGACTGGCGGGTGTAGAGCGGCCACTCCCGGTTGTAGAGGTTGAACTCCGGCCACGGCTGCACCAGGTCCATGTGCGCGTCGTAGTAGGAGTCCAGGGTGCCGACGTCCCGCCAGTAGTGCTTGCCGGCCGTGCCCCCGGGCACCTCGTTGGCGGTGAAGTCGTACACCCCGGCCTCGCCGCGCTCCACGAACAGCGGGATGATGTCCCCACCCATGTCGTTGTTCGACTCCGGGTTCTCCTCGTCCTGGTTCAGCGCCGCCACGAGGGCGTCCGTGTCGAACACGTAGTTGCCCATCGAGGCCAGGAACTGCGTGGGGTCGTCCGGCAGGCCGGGGGTCGTCTCCGGCTTCTCCACGAACGCCGAGATCCGCGTCCTGTCCTGCGGGTCCGTCTCGATCACCCCGAACGAGGAGGCCAGCTCGAGCGGCTGGCGCACCGCGGCCACGGTCGCCTTGGCGCCCGAGGCGATGTGCTGGTCCACCATCTGTTGGAAGTCCATGTGGTAGACGTGGTCCGCGCCGATGACGACGACGATGTCCGGCCGTGCATCGTGGATCAGGTTCATGGACTGGTAGATCGCGTTCGCGCTGCCCGTGAACCAGTCCTTGCCTCGGCGCTGCTGCGCCGGCACGGAGGCCACGTAGTTGTTCAGCAGCGTGGACATCCGCCACGTCTCGGAGATGTGGCGGTCCAGCGAGTGCGACTTGTACTGCGTCAGCACGACGATCTCGCGGTACCGGCTGTTGACCAGGTTGGACAGCGCGAAGTCGATGAGGCGGTACGTGCCGCCGAACGGGACGGCCGGCTTGGCACGGTCGGCCGTCAGCGGCATCAGGCGCTTGCCCTCACCGCCCGCCAGCACGACCGAGAGGACCTTCTTCTGCACCATCTGCGTCACTCCTCGTGAGCCGGGTCGTCGCGACCCGCACGCGTGCTCGGGGCGTGCGGGGCATCCGTGCCGCCAGACTATCGACCCCCGCCGGGCTGAACTAGGTTGGGGGCGTGCGCATCGACATCGTGAGCAAAGAGTTCCCCCCGTCCATCTACGGCGGTGCCGGCGTCCACGTCGCCGAGCTGACCCGCGTCCTCGCCTCCCGCGTCGACGTCCGCGTGCACGCCTTCGGCGAGCCGCGTGACCCGGACTACCACGGGGCCCGCGTCCTGACGTACCCGAACCCGCCCGGGTTCGACGCCGCCAACGGGGCCGTGCAGACCCTGGCCACCGACCTCACGATCCTCGGCGACCTCGAGGGCGCCGACGTCATCCACTCCCACACCTGGTACGCCAACCTGGCCGGCCACCTCGGCAAGCTCCTGCACGAGGCCCCCCACGTCCTCTCCGCGCACTCCCTCGAGCCGCTGCGCCCCTGGAAGGCGGAGCAGCTCGGCGGCGGCTACGCCCTGTCCAGCTGGGCCGAGCGCACGGCGTACCTCGGGGCGGACGCGGTCATCGCGGTCTCGGACGGCATGCGTCGGGACATCCTGGCCTGCTACCCGGACGTGGACCCGGCGAAGGTGCACACGGTCCACAACGGCATCGACACGCAGGTCTGGACCCCGCAGACCGGCACCGCCGCACTGGAGAAGTACGGAATCGACCCGGACAAGCCCTCCGTCGCATTCGTCGGCCGCATCACGCGCCAGAAGGGCGTGCCCCACCTGCTCCGTGCGGCCCTGCGGCTGCCGGAGGACGTCCAGCTCGTGCTGTGCGTGGGCGCCCCGGACACCGCGGAGCTGGCGCACGAGGTCAACGGACTGATCGCCGAGCTGCGGCGCACCCGCCAGGGCGTCGTCGTGATCGAGGGGATGATCCCGCGCCACGAGGTGATGGAGATCCTCACGGCCGCCACCGTGTTCGCCTGCCCCTCGGTCTACGAGCCGCTGGGCATCGTCAACCTCGAGGCGATGGCGTGCGGCACCGCCGTCGTCGCCTCCGCCGTGGGCGGCATCCCGGAGGTCGTGCAGGACGGCGAGACCGGCCTGCTCGTGCCCTTCGAGCAGGTCGACGACGGCACGGGGGCGCCCGTGGACGAGGAGGGGTTCGCCGCCGACTTCGCGGCCGCGCTCACCCGCGTCGTGGAGGACCCGGAGCGCGCCCGCGCGATGGGTGAGGCCGGCCGGGCACGCGCGATTGAGCACTTCTCGTGGGAGACCATCGCGGAGCGCACGATCGAGGTCTACGAGGCCGTGCTGCGCTGAGCCCGCCCGATCACACACACGGGCCCCCGCCACCGCGAGGTGACGGGGGCCCGGTGCGTCCGGGGACGGCCGCGGTCAGCCGCGGCGACCCCGCGCCGCCTTCTCGCGGGCGCGCACGGCCTTCTCGTCCTCCGGCTCCTCGCCGGCGGCCCGGCGGGCCGTGAACCAGGCGTGGGCCTCCTCCTGGCGCTGGGTCTCGGCGTCCGTGGCCACCGCCATGCGCAGGTGCTCGGGCTCGAGGCCGAACGCCTCGACGAGCTCGAGGGCGAAGGGGCGCAGCCGCTCGGCGAGCCGGTTGACGTAGCCGCGCAGGGCCCGGGCGCGCTGGCTCGAGACGCGGCCGTGGGCCACGAACCAGCCGAGGTCGTCCTCGATGAGGCGCAGCGCGAAGAGGTCGCGCAGCCACGTCAAGACAGTCTTCGTGGTCTCATCCGTGATGCCCTCCAGGGCGCGGGTGAAGGCCTCCCACTGCAGCAGCTCGCCGTGGTTGCGGGCGGCCTCGATGAGCTCGTGCTGGCGCGTGTTGAACGCCTCCGCCTGGGCCGCCTGGCCCTTGCCCCGGGCCCCCGAGAGGGTGCCGGCGACGTCGGCGGTCTTGGCGCGGACGCGCTCGGTGAGCAGCTCATGCTGCACGGCGGGGTCCTTGAACCAGTTCGCGGAGCGGCGCTCGGACCCGCCGTCGGCCACGGACTGGACGACCTTGTGCAGGCCCGCACGGTGGATGGCGTCCGAGGCCTGATGGACCACGTAGCGGGAGACGGCGCCCACGTTGAGACGTCCGAACTCCTTCGAGTAGTCGGTCAGCAGACGCTTGCCCACCAGCTGCAGGAGCACCGTGTTGTCGCCCTCGAATGTGACGTACACGTCCAGGTCGGCGCGCATCTGGGCCACCCGGTTCTCGGCGAGGAACCCGGCGCCGCCGCACGCCTCGCGGGCCTCCTGCAGGGTGTCCAGGGCGTGCCACGTGGTCAGGGGCTTCACGGCCGCGGCGAGCGTCTCGAGCTCCTGCCGGTCCACGTCCGTGTCGGAGCGGCCGGAGAAGACGTCGTCGAACTTCTCGACGAGCTCGTTGGAGGCGAAGGCGTCCGCGTAGGCGCGGGCCAGGCGGTCGATGAGGCGGCGCTGGTGGTTCTGGTAGTCCAGCAGCACCTCCTCCCGCTGCGGGTCGGAGGCGTTGAACTGGCGGCGCTGCTCCGCGTAGGCCAGCGCACCGTGCAGGCCGAGGAAGGAGGCCGTGGTGGCGGCGAGGGACAGGGAGACGCGGCCCTGGACGAGCGTGCCGAGCATCGTGAAGAAACGACGCCCGGGGGAGGCGATGGGCGAGGAGTAGGTCCCGTCCTCGGCCACGTCGCCGTAGCGGTTGAGCAGGTTGGTGCGCGGGATGCGGACCTGGGTGAAGTGCAGACGGCCGTTGTCGATGCCGTTCAGTCCGCCCTTGAGGCCGTCGTCCTCGCCGCCCACGCCGGGCAGGAAGGCACCCTTCTCGTCCCGGATGGGGACGTAGAAGCAGTGCACGCCGTGGTTGACGCCCCGGGTGATCAGCTGCGCGAAGACCGTGGCCGCCCTGCCGTGCAGCGCGGCGTTGCCGAGGTAGTCCTTCCAGGCGCCCTTGAACGGGGTGTGGATGACGAACTCCTGGGTCGCCTCGTCGTACGTGGCGGTCGTGGCGATCGAGGCGACGTCCGAGCCGTGCCCGATCTCGGTCATGGCGAAGGCGCCCGGGACGCTCAGGTCCATCGCGCCCGGCAGCCACCGGCGGTGGTGCTCCGCGGTGCCCAGGTGCAGGATCGCCGAGCTGAACAGGCCCCACTGCACACCGGCCTTGATCTGCAGGGAGGGGTCAGCGAGCACGAGGTCACCGAAGGCGGCGAGGTTGCCGCCGTGGTTGTCCTCGCCGCCGAACTCGCGCGGGAAGGCGCGATGGACCGCGTTGCGCTCCACGAGGACGCCCAGCTGCCGCAGGACGCGGGCGCGGTGCTCGTCCATGCCGAGCAGCGGGTCGCGCCACAGGGCGGGGTCCTTGGCGAGTTCGCGGGATTCGCGGCGCTCCGCGGCCCAGCGGCCGAGGAGGGCCTCCTCGAGGGCCGCGGCGTCGAGGGAGCCGGGCGTCGGCCGCTCGGGCGCGATCTCGGCGACGTCGGAGGGAACCTCGGTGCTGTGCGTCGGGGACTGGGGGGCGAGCTTCTCGTGGACGGTCATGACGATGCTCCTGTTCGTGAGTGGGGGCGGGCGCGGTCGGCGTCCGCCGCCGCGGGTTCGAGGGAGGCGCCGGGCGCGGCGCCGAGGAGGCCGGTGAGCAGCCAGTCGGCGATGGCGCGGGCCATCGCCTCGACCGGAATGCGCCCGGCGGCCGGGGTCCGCAGCCAGGTCTCGGCGGCGGCCCGGACGAGGCCGACGGCGGCGCGCGGCCACAGGGCGAGCGGGTCCGCCGGCGCCGGGGCGTGGCCCCGCGCGGCCATCCCGCGTACCAGGCCCGACTCGAGCACCGCGTAGACGCGCTCGAGGAACGGGCCCAGCACAGGGGCCTCGGCCGTGGCGGGGGACGGGGCGACGGCGAACGCGTACACCTCGGGCGACGTCGCCGCGACCGTGAGGTACACCTCGACCATGCGACGCAGCGCCTCGGGCTCGGAGACCGGTTCGTCCGCGACCTCGAGCAGGCGGCGCTCCATGTGGGCGGTGACCCGCTCGGACACCGCCAGGCGCAGGCCCTCGCGGTCGCCGAAGTAGCGGTAGTAGACGGTCTTGGAGGTGCCTGCGTGGGACGCGATCTCCTCCATCGAGGCGTGTGCGCCCAGGGCGTGCACGGCCGACCGGGCGGCCCGGACCAGTTCCAGACGGCGCTCGGCGCGGTGCCGGTCCCAGCGGACGCTGCGACCGTCCCGGGCGGTGGACGTGACGGGGTTCACGAAACCGAGCGTATCAGGTACTGTGGGTCACAGTCACCCACCCCGCCGACGTCCGTATCGTCCGGGGTGAAAACGCCCCCCGCCGCGTCGGCGGTGGGCCCGCCGTCGAGAGGACCGTCATGACCCACCACGAGACCCCCGCGTCCGAGACCGCCTCCCGCCCCGCCGTCGCCGGCGGAGCGCTGCGCCCCGCCGTCATCCTGGGCGGCAACCGCATCCCCTTCGCCCGCGCCAACACCGCCTACGCCGAGGTCGGGAACCAGGAGATGCTCACGGCCACGCTCGACGGCCTCGTCGCGCGGTTCGGGCTCCAGGGCGAGCGCCTCGGCCAGGTCACCGCCGGCGCCGTCCTCAAGCACCCGCGCAACTTCAACCTCACCCGCGAGGCCGTCCTGGGCTCCGCGCTCTCCGCCGCGACCCCCGCCGCCGACGTCCAGGTGGCCTGCGCCACCGGCATGGAGGCCCTGGGCACCCTCGCCAACAAGATCCGGCTCGGCCAGCTCGACTCCGCCATCGGCGGCGGCGTGGACTCGATCTCGGACGCACCCGTCTCGCTCTCCGACGGCGCGCGCCGCGTGCTGCTGCAGCTCAACACCGCCAAGACCACGAAGGACCGCCTGCGCGCCCTCGCCCAGCTGCGCCCCGGGCAGCTCGTGCCCGAGCCGGCCGGCGCGGGCGAGCCGCGCACCGGCATGTCCATGGGCGAGCACCAGGCCCTGACCACCCACAAGTGGGGCATCACCCGTCAGGCCCAGGACGAGCTCGCCGCGGCCTCCCACCGGAACCTCGGCGCCGCCTACGCCGCCGGGTACATGGACGATCTGGTGACCCCGTTCCACGGCCTGGCCCGCGACAACAACCTCCGCCCCGACTCCACGCCGGAGAAGCTGGCCGGCCTGAAGCCCGCGTTCGGCCGCCAGCTGGGGGACGAGGCGACCATGACGGCCGGCAACTCCACCCCGCTCACCGACGGCGCCTCCGCGGTGCTGCTCTCCTCCGAGGAGTGGGCCGCCGAGCGCGGGCTGCCCGTGCTCGCCGAGTTCGTGGACATGGAGAACGCCGCCGTGGACTTCGTCGACGGGCACGAGGGCCTGCTCATGGCCCCCGCCTACGCCGTCCCGCGCCTGCTGGCCCGGCACGGGCTCACCCTCGACGACCTCGACTTCGTGGAGATCCACGAGGCGTTCGCCGGCACCGTCCTGTCCACGCTCGCCGCCTGGGAGGACGAGGAGTACTGCCGCGAGCGCCTCGGGCTGCCGGGTGCGCTGGGCTCGGTGGACCGCGCCCGGCTCAACGTGCACGGCTCCTCGTTGGCGGCCGGTCACCCCTTCGCCGCCACCGGCGGCCGCATCGTCGCCCTGCTGGCCAAGATGCTGCATGAGAAGGGGGAGGGCTCCCTCGGCCTCATCTCCGTCTGTGCTGCCGGCGGCCAGGGCATCGTCGCCCTGCTCCGCGGCCGCTGAGCCCTGACCGACCCGACCCGAGAGGACCGACCATGACCGACCGTTACGGCACCTTCGTCGCCTCGCCCCTGGGCCGCCGCCTCACCGGCGCCCTGGGCCTGCCTCAGCCCGTCGAGCTGCGCCGGCACACCCCCGGCGACCCCGTGCTGCCCGGCTCCGTGCTCGTCCTGGGCGCGACCCCCGCAGCCGAGGACGCCCGCACCCTCTTGGCCTCGTGGGGCCTCGAGGTCGCCGACGCCCCCCGTGAGGGCGCCCGCCACGCGGCGATCGTCGCGTGCTTCGACGGGGTCGCCACGCCCGCGGACCTCGGCGCGGTGGCGCTGGAGATCGGCGGCGCGCTGCGCTCGCTGGGCTCCTCCTCGCGCGTGGTGACGGTGTTCGAGGACCCCGAGGCCGCCACGGACCCGACCCTGCGCGCCGCCCGCCAGGGCGTCACGGGCCTGACCCGCTCCATCGCGCACGAGATGCGCCGCGGCGGCACGGCCAACGGCCTGGTCCTGGGCGAGGGCGTGCCGCTCACCGCCCCCGGTGCGGCCGGCGCGCTGGCGTTCCTGCTCTCCGGCCGCGCGGCGTACGTCTCCGGCCAGTTCGTGCCCGTCGCCACCGCCGACGGCGCGGTCCCCGCCGACGCCGCGCGCCCGCTGGCCGGCAAGGTCGCCGTGGTCACGGGCGCCGCCCGCGGCATCGGCGCCGCCATCGTGCGGACGCTCGCCCGCGACGGGGCCGCCGTCGTCGGCGTGGACGTCCCGGCGGCGGGCGAGGCGCTGGCCGAGGTCGTGAACGAGGTGGGCGGCACCGCGCTCGCCCTGGACATCACGGCGCCGGACGCGGGCGCTCGCATCCTCGAGCACTGCCGCACCCGGCACGGCCGGATGGACGTGGTGGTGCACAACGCCGGGATCACCCGGGACCGGATGCTGGCCAACATGGACGCCGCGCGCTGGGACTCCGTCCTCGCCGTGAACACCACGGCCCAGCTGGCCATGAACGAGGCGTTCCTCTCCGAGGACGCCCGGGACGTGGTGGGTCAGGGGCTGCGCATCGTGGGCCTGGCCTCCATCTCCGGCATCGCGGGCAACCGCGGCCAGACGAACTATGCGGCCTCGAAGGCCGGGGTCATCGGCCTGACCGCGGCGTCCGCCCCGGTCCTCGCGGCCCGCGGGGGCACGATCAACGCGGTGGCCCCGGGCTTCATCGAGACCGAGATGACCGCGAAGATCCCGCTCGCCACGCGCGAGGTGGGCCGACGGCTCAACGCGCTGCAGCAGGGCGGCCTGCCGCAGGACGTGGCCGAGACGGTGGCCTGGCTCGCCTCGGACGCCGCGGGCGGCACCAACGGGGCCACGCTGCGGGTCTGCGGCCAGTCGAAGCTGGGGGCGTGAGGATGCAGACCACGCAGCTCTCCGCCCCGCCCTCCCTCGGCCGGCTCTACGTCCGGGCCGCTGGGCGCGCCGCCACGGACGCCGTCGTCCGTCGGCGCCGTCCCCGCGATCTGCCGGACCGTCAGGTGGTCGTGACCGGCCACCGCATCCCGGCCGAGGCCGTGACCGCGTGGCGCGGGGCCGTCGGGTCTGCGGATCCGGCGGACCTGCCCTCGGTCCTGGTGCACACCCAGGTGTTCGGCGCGGCCATGGAGCTGATGGCCGACCCCGAGTTCCCGCTGCCCCTGCCCGGGCTGGTGCACCTGAGCAACACGGTCCTGCACCACCGGCCCGTCCCGGCGGAGACCGCCCTGCGCGTCACCGCGCGCGCGGTGGGTCTCGTCCCGCACCACGCGGGCACGGCCGTGGACGTCGTCGTGACCGTCGAGGGGCCCGGCGACGACGGCGGGGAGGCACTGCTGTGGGAGGGCGTCTCCCGGTACCTCGCCAAGGGCGTCCACCTCTCCGGCCTGCGTCCCGAGCGGCCCGCCCGCCTGGACTTCGTGCCGCCGACGCCGACCGCCCAGTGGCGCTTCGGGACGGGGGCCGGGCGCCGGTACGCGGGCGTCTCCGGGGACTGGAACCCGATCCACCTGACGGGCGTCTCGGCCCGACTGTTCGGCATGAAGGGCGCGATCGCCCACGGGATGTTCCTGGCCGCCCGGATGCTCGAGGGCCGGGAGCCGGCCGGCGCCGGGTTCCGCTGGCACATCGACTTCGAGGCGCCCGTCGTGCTCCCGACCACCGTGGCCGTCCGCTACGAGCCCGGGCCCGACGGCGGCACGCGCGTGTGCGGCTGGGATGCGCGGCGCCGGCGCCCGCACTTCTCCGGGGAGATCACTCCGCTCGAGTCCTGACGGCCACCGGGCCCGCGCTCCGGCCCGCCGAGACTCGCTGTCTCGGCGGGCCGGTGCGTTCGGGCGGTCAGGCGTCCAGCCCGGGCGACCGCCGCGGCACGGCCGCGACGGCCTCGAGCAGCCCGTCCGCGTAGGCCTCCCACGAGTGACCGGCGGCGTGGCGCACGGCGCCGGTCCCCAGGGCGGCCCAGGCGTCACGATCCGCCAGGATCTCGGCCAGGGCATCGGCCCACGCCTCGGGGGTGCCCGCCGTCACGTGGCGGCCGGACACGCCGTCGAGGACCGCGTAGACCAGTCCGCCGACCCGGTGCGCCAGCACGGGCGTGCCGCAGGCCTGTGCCTCGAGGGCGACCAGGCCGTAGGTCTCGGACGCGCTCGGCATCGCCACGACGTCCGCCGCCCGGAACTGGGCGGCGAGGGCGGGCGCGGGCACCGGCGCGGAGAACGTCACCAGGTCGGCGACCCCCTCCTGCGCGGCCAGGCCCGCCAGGTCCAGCTCGTCGTCCCCCGAGGCGGCCCCGTTCACGTGCAGGCGCACCCCCGGGTCGGCGCCCGCGCCACCGGCCCGCTCGCGCAGCACCCCGAGGGCGGCCACGAGCAGGTGCGGGCCCTTGTGCCGCTGCACACGACCGGCGAACAGGACGCGCAGGGCCCCGTCGTCCTCCGGTGTGCCCGGCCACTGCGCGGCGCCGTCCGGCGTGAACGTCTCGAGGTCGGCCCCGGGGGGCAGCACCCGGGTGCGGGCGCGGGGCACGTCCAGCAGCTCGCGCAGGTCGGCGACCTCGGCGGCGGAGTTGACCACGAGCAGGTCGGCCCGCTCGACGACCTCGCGCTCGGCCTCGATCCGCGCGGTCGGCTCGCGCAGCGCGGGGTCCTCGAGCATCTTCGCCGCCGCGGTGGTGTGCATGGTCTGCAGGTACGGGGCGTGCGCCGCCCGCGCCAGCGCCGCGGCGGTGGACCCGGAGAGCCAGTAGTGGCCGTGCACGAACGCGACGGGCGGGGCGTCCGCGCCACCGAGGACGGGGCCGCCCGGCACGGCGTCCGAGGCGAGCCAGTCCAGGGCCGCGCGGGTGAACTCGGCGCCGAGTCCCGCCAGCTCCTCCTTGGGCACGGGAGCGGACGGCCCGGCGGCGAGGTCCACGACCGTGACCGGCGGGGCCTGCCCGCCGGCGTCCAGCGTCCGGACCCGTGCGCCGTCCGGTCCCACCGGCTCCTCCGCCCGGGTCAGCAGGATCATCCGCACGCCCCGGCGGGCCAGGGCGACGGCGGCCTGCCGCACGTAGACGTTCATGCCGCCGGCGTCGCCGCGGCCGGGCTGGGCCAGGGGGGAGGTGTGCAGGCTGACCCCGATCCCCACCGGCACGGACGCCCGCAGTTCGGCGTCCACGGCGTCGAACAGCCGGGCCGCCGACGCCGAGTCCGCCAGGTCCTCGACGGAGACCATCCGTCCGGCGCCGTCGCCGAGCGGCACGGTCCAGTTCGGGTACTGGTCCTGGAGAGTGCCGGGCTGGTTCTGGATGCGCCGCTCGCCCACAGCGTCCACGAGCGCCACGCTGTGCAGGGCCGAGGGCGCTTGCGCGAGCAGGCGGTGCAGGGCCACGATCTGGCGTTCGCGCACCTCGGGGCCGGCGTCGGGGACGTCCACCTCCGCCTCGGCGAGCAGCCCGCGTCGGGCCGCGGCGGCGAGGAACGCGCGCACCTCCTCCGCCGACCGGCGGCGTTCCTGGGCGACGTCCACGGTGTAGAGGCCCAGCCGTTCGCGCAGGTCCACCTGGACGCCCTCGAGGTAGCCGGCCGTGGGCGGCAGGTCGTGCGTGTTCACCGCCGCCATGGCCAGCCGCCGGTAGCGCTCCGGCGGGGTGGGCTCGCCGTCCTCCTGCTCGAACCAGAGGATCGACGTGCCGAGCACGCCGGCCTCGGCCAGGCGGCGCTGCACCCACGGCTCGAACGTGCCGAGGTCCTCGCCCACCACGACGACGCCGGCCCGCTCGGCCTCGAGCGTGAGCACGGCGAGCATCGCCTCGTGGTCGTACTCGACGTACGCGCCCTGGGTGGCGCCGGCGCCCTCCGGGATCCACCACAGGCGGAACAGCCCGAGGACGTGGTCCATCCGGATGCCGCCCGCGCCGCGCAGCACGGTGCGCAGCATGTCCCGGAACGCGGCGTAGCCGGTCTCGGCCAGGCGGCGCGGATGCCAGGGGTGCTGCGACCAGTCCTGGCCCAGCTGGTTGAACAGCTCGGGCGGCGCGCCGACGGACATGGTCGGCACCAGCACGTCCCCGAGCATCCACGCGTCCGCGGTCTCGCGGGTGGCCCCCACCGCCAGGTCCACCATGACGCCCATGCGCATGCCGGCCGCCCGGGCCCGCTCCTGCACGCCGGCGAGCTGCTCGGCGGCGATCCACTGCACCCAGCGGTGCAGGTCGACGTCGGTCGCGCGTTCGGCGCGGACCCGTTCGGCCTCGACCCCGCCCGGCGCCCAGGCCGGGTCGGCGAGATCGGGGCCGGTGCCCTCGCCGTCCAGCCGCAGGACGGACCAGAGGGCGAAGTCGTCCAGGCCCGGTCCGGCCTCGGCGCGGAACCGCGCGTAGGCGGCCTCGCGTTCGGGGGAGCGGGGCACCTCGTGCACGCGGCGCAGCGCAGGCCACAGGACGGCGGCGACGGCGGCCCGGTCGATCCGGCCGGTGCGCTCCAGCTCGGCCTGGACGCGGGCGCCCGCCGACCGCAGCTCCGCCTGCTCCGTGGCGGGCAGGTCGGCGAACTCGGGGATCGAGGGCACGTGCACGACCAGCGCCGAGAGGAACCGACGGGAGACGGGGGAATAGGGGGAGTCCGCCGGGTGGGGGCCTGGCTCGACCGCGTGCAGGGGGTGCAGCAGCAGGAAGTCGGCACCGTGCCGGGCGACGATCTCGGCCAGGGACGCCATGTCCGCCGCGTCGCCGATGCCCCACGAGTCCGCCGAGGTCACCGAGTAGCCCTGCGCGGCCGCGCCCCAGCCGCGGCGCTCGAGGAAGGGACGCGGCGTGCTCAGCCGGGTCGGGGCGCAGACCAGGACCGCGGAGGCGGTGGAGCCGGAGCCGCTGGTCACCTCCAGCCGGTGCCAGCCCGGGGCGAGGTCGGCGGGGATCTGCACGTGGACGCGCTCGCGCTCGACGCCGTCGACCAGGCGGACCTCGGACACCGGCTCGCTCACGCTCACCTCGAGGGTCCGCCCGTCCTCCGTGCGCACGCGGGCCACGACCGGCTCGCCCGCGGCCACGTGGCACGGCACGGACAGGCGGTGACCGGACCGGGCGGCCACGGTGGGCGGGAGCACGTCCCGCCAGGGGGCCGTCTCCGCCTCCTCCACCGCCTCGGCCAGAGCGGCGACCCCGTCCGGTCGGACCGACACCCCGAGGGCGGCGAGCACCTTCACGAGGGCCTCGTCTGGCACGGTCTGGGCCGAGCCGTCCTGCCCGACGTACTCGGGCTGCACCCCGTGGGCTCGCGCGAGCCGATGCAGCAGTGCGGGGGCTTCCAGGGCCATCGGGTCCTCCATGCCGTCGTGCGGTTCCACCGACGGCGCCTGCCGTCGCACGGACACCACTCTAGAGGGGACGCCGGACGGGAAACACGCAGGGCCCCGGTCGTGACGACCGGGGCCCTGCTGCTCGACGAGCGGTGCGCGAGGGGGGACTTGAACCCCCACGTCCTTGCGGACACAGCGACCTCAACGCTGCGCGTCTACCAATTCCGCCACTCGCGCTCATCGGTGGAGCCCTGGGAGAGGCTCCGTCGCCCGCCGCGTTCCGGTCCTGTCCGGTCCGTCCCGCTCCGGGCAACTCGAGAAAGATAGCACGGGTTCGGGCTAGGCTCAAAACCATGGTCGAGAACATCGTGAACCCCGCCCGCTCGCGCCCCGAGAACCGCGTCGTGGAGATCTGCCGCGACCTCATCCGGATCGACACCACCAACCGCGGGGGCAACGTCTCCGTCGGCGAGCCCGAGGCCGCGGAGTACTGCGCCCGGCTCATGGCCGAGGCGGGGATGACCCCCCGCTTCTTCGAGTCGGCGCCGGGCCGGGTCTCCGTCGTCGGGCACCTGCCGGGCTGGGATCCGAAGGCGCCGGGGCTCGTCATCCATGGGCACACGGACGTGGTCCCCGCCGAGGCGGACGAGTGGAGCGTGGACCCGTTCGGCGCCGAGCTCAAGGACGGCATGATCTGGGGGCGCGGCGCCGTGGACATGAAGGGCATGGACGCCATGGTGCTCGCGGTGCTGCTGCACCTGGCCCGCACGGGCCGCCGGCCGCGGCGCCCCCTGACGGTCGCGTTCTTCGCCGACGAGGAGGCCGGCGGCGTCTACGGCGCACGCTGGGTCGTGGACCACCACCCCGAGGTGTTCGACGGGTGCACCGAGGCGATCTCCGAGGTGGGCGGCTTCTCCACCGAGGTGCACGGCTCGCGCGCCTACCTCGTGCAGACCGCGGAGAAGGGGCTCGCCTGGCTGAACCTCACCGCGGAGGGCGCCCCCGGGCACGGCTCGGCCCCGCACCCGGACAACGCGGTCACCCGGCTGGCCGGCGCCATGACCCGCATCGGCGGGCACGAGTGGCCGCTCGTGTACACCAAGACCACGCGCGCGCTGCTCGAACAGGTGGCGGAGATCATGGGCGTCGACTTCGACGAGACGGACCCGACGCCGCAGCTCGACGCCCTCGGGCAGGCCCGGTCCTGGGTGGCCGGCACCCTGCGCACCTCGTCCAACCCGACGGGGCTGACCGCCGGCTACAAGCACAACGTCATCCCGTCCTCGGCCACCGGCACCGTAGACGTCCGCCTGATCCCCGGGGAGGAGGAGTCCGCCCTCGCCACGATCGCCGAGCTCGCCGGTCCGGACGTGACCATCGAGCCCGAGCACCGGGACGTCGCCCTGGAGACCCCCTTCTCCGGGGACCTGGTGGAGCTGATGATCGCCTCGCTGCAGGCGGAGGACCCCGAGGCCCAGGTGCTGCCGTTCATGCTCGGCGGGGGCACGGACAACAAGTCCCTCTCCCGGCTGGGCATCACCGGCTACGGGTTCGCGCCCATGCGCCTGCCCGCCGACCTGGCCTTCACGTCCCTGTTCCACGGCATCGACGAGCGGGTGCCCGTGGACGCGCTCGAGTTCGGCTGCCGGGTGCTCGAGCGGATGCTGGAGCCGCGCTGATCCGGGCCGCGGGCGGCGACGACGGCCGGGGCGGCGTCGTCGCGCCCGCGCCTCAGAGGGTCTGCAGGGTCGAGGCCACGCGCATCACGCGGCGGCGCATCCAGTAGCGGCGCGCCCCGTCGCGGTAGTGCACGGAGCGCTGCAGCTCCCATTGGCCGTACTCCGCGTGCTCCAGGAGGCGCCGACGGGCGTCGGCGAGGGACTCGTGGGGGGCGACCGTCATCACCAGGTACTCCCACTTCTGTCCGCGGGAGATCGCGTCGAGGGTCGAGGACATCAGCTGTTCACGCACCCGCCCATCCTGGCAGACGGCGTCGGGTCCGGCGGCCGGTCCCGCACGGCCCACCCCTGGCCGCGCCACCGGCCACCGGGTTACCGTTCACCCATGAGCTCTGACGCCCGCATGGCCCTCGAGGCCCTCACCACCGCCCTGAACGAACACCTCGTGGCCGCGCAGAACAAGCGGGGCGAGGACGACCCCGCCGTCGAAGCCGCGTTCTTCGCCGTGGCCGACGCCTTCGAGGCCTACGAGGACGCCCTCTACGCGGACACCGAGGAGGTCACCCCGCTCGACCTCTTCGACGACGAGGACGACGACGACTGACCGTCCCGCTCGTGACGGACCGCACGGCCCCGGGTTCCCACCCGGGGCCGTGGCGTACAGTGACCCTCCGTGACGTGGATCGAAGCCATCATCCTGGGCCTGGTGCAGGGCCTCACGGAGTTCCTGCCCATCTCCTCCTCCGCCCACATCCGCATCGTGGGCGAGTTCCTGCCCTCCGGGGCCGACCCGGGGGCGGCCTTCACGGCCATCACGCAGCTCGGCACGGAGCTGGCGGTCCTCATCTACTTCTGGCGGGACATCACCCGCATCATCGGGCGGTGGTGCGCCGCGGTGACGGGGCGGATCCCGCACTCGGATCCCGATGCGCGCATGGGCTGGCTGATCATCGTGGGCTCGATCCCGATCGCGGTCCTGGGTCTGCTGCTGCAGGACTGGATCGACACGGAGTTCCGGTCGCTGTGGATCACGGCGACCATGCTCATCGTGTTCGGCGTTCTGCTCGCCCTGGCGGACCGGCTCGGCCGTCAGACCACGCCGCTCGAGAAGCTCACCGTGCGGGACGGCGTGCTCTACGGGCTGGCCCAGGCCCTCGCGCTGGTCCCGGGCGTCTCGCGCTCCGGCGGCACCATCGCGGCCGGCCTGGCCATGGGATACACCCGGCCCGCCGCCGCCCGCTACGCGTTCCTGCTGGCGGTGCCCGCCGTGTTCGCCTCCGGCCTGTACAAGCTGTACACCTCGCTCACCGATCCCGGCACGCAGGGCCCGTATGGCATGGGGGAGACGCTGGTCGCGACCGGGATCGCCTTCGTGGTGGGCTACGCGGTCATCGCCTGGCTCATGCGCTTCATCAGCACCCACTCGTTCCTGCCGTTCGTCTGGTACCGCATCCTCCTGGGCGGCGTGCTGTTCGCCCTGCTGGGCGCGGGCGTCATCAGCGCCTGAGCCCGCTCCCGCCGCCGGGCAGGACGGCCCGGCCCCGCCGAACCACCCCGATGTGAGGAGTCCCGTGAAGTCCTGGAGTACCCCCGCCCCGCCCACCGTGCCGAGCCGCCCCGACCGGCTGCGGCTGCATGACACCGCCACGGGACGGACCCGGCATCCGGGCAACGACGCCCAGCGCGCCTCGCTGTACGTCTGCGGGATCACCCCGTACGACGCGACGCACCTCGGCCACGCGAGCACCTACGTGGCCTTCGACCTGCTGCACCGCTACTGGCGCGCGGCCGGTCTCGAGGTCGCCTACGTCCAGAACGTGACCGACGTGGACGACCCCCTGCTCGAGCGGGCCGAGGCGACCGGCGTCGACTGGCGCGCGCTCGCCGAGGAGCAGACCGACCTGTTCCGAGCGGACATGGCCGCCCTCGAGGTGCTCGCCCCGGGCCACTACGTCGGCGCGACCGAGGCGGTGGGCCTGGTGGTGGACGCCGTCGAGACGATGCTGGCGGCGGGCCGGGCCTACCGCGTGCCGGGCGGCGACGGCGAGCCCGACGGGGACGTCTACTTCGACGTCCGCGCGGCCCAGTCCGCGACCGACTGGCGCCTCGGGCAGGTCTCCGCGATGGGCCTGGGCGAGATGGCCGCGGTGTTCCCGGAGCGGGGAGGCGATCCCGACCGCCCCGGCAAGCGCGACCCGCTGGACCCGCTGCTGTGGCGCGTGCACCGCGAGGGGGAGCCTGCCTGGGACGGCCGGTCGCTCGGCTCCGGCCGGCCCGGCTGGCACATCGAGTGCTCCGTGATCTCCCGGGCCCACCTGCCTGCGCCGTTCACGGTGCAGGGCGGCGGCTCCGACCTGCGGTTCCCGCACCACGAGTTCTCCGCCGCGCACGCCACCGCCGTCGACGGCCTGCCGCTCGCGCACACCTACGCGCACACCGGCATGGTGGCCCTGGACGGCGAGAAGATGTCCAAGTCCCTCGGCAACCTCGAACTCGTCTCCCGCCTGCGGGCGCGGGGCGTCGAGCCGGTGGCCGTCCGCGCGGCGATCCTCGCGCACCACTACCGGTCGGACTGGGAGTGGTCCGAGCAGGTGCTGGCCGACGCCCAGGCGCGGGTGGCCCGCTGGCGCGCCGCCCTGGACGGACCGCATGCCGCCGCCGGCGTTGCCGTGCTGGACGCCGTGCACGCGGCGCTCTCCGACGACCTCGACGCCCCCCGCGCGCTGGAGGCCCTCGACGCATGGGCGGCCGGCACCCTGCCGGGCCTGGTCGAGGCCGCCGCCGACCCGGTGCCGGTGATCGACGTCGTGGCGGCGCTGCTGGGTCTGCGCCTGCGCTGACCCCGCAGGGCGCGGCCGGGCGTCAGCGTCCGCCGCGCCCGCGCAGGTAGCGCTCGAACTCCCGCGCGATCGACTCGCCCGAAGCCTCCGGCAGCTGCTGGGTGTCCTGGGCCTCCTCGAGCTGCCGGACGTAGGCGGCGACGTCGGGGTCCTCGGCGGCCAGCTCGTCCACGCCGCGCTGCCAGGCCCTCGCGTCGTCCTCGAGCCCGCGCGTGGACACGCTCACGTGCAGCAGGTCCTCGACCGCCTCGACCAGCCCGAGCAGCGTCTTGGGGGAGGGCGCCTGCGCCACGTAGTGGGGCACCGTCCCCCACAGCGAGAGGCTCGGCAGGCCGCGGCGCGCGGCCTCGTCCGCAATGACGCCGATGATCCCGGTGGGCCCCTCGTAGACCGGACGGTCCGCACCGACGGCCACCCGGACGTCCACGAGCGGCGAGGTCGGGCGGGCGCGCAGGGGCCGGGTGTGGGGCACGTCCGCCAGCAGCGCGCCCAGCGTCACGACGGCGTCCACGTCGCGCGCGTCGGCCGCCGTGAACAGCTCCTCGAGGAACGCGCGCCACCGCACGTTCGGCTCCACGCCGACGGCGATGAGCACGCGCACCCCGTCCGGCGGGGCGGCCTCGCCCGCGACGGGCCGGCCCTCCCGATCCAGGAACGCCTCGTGCAGGGCGACCGCAGGCCAGTCCAGCGTCCCCAGCCCGTCGGCGTCGCGCCGGACCAGCGGCCGGGTGACCTGGTAGTCGTAGAACTCGCCGTCGCACACCCGTCCCGCGTCCGCGGCGTCCCACTGCTCCCGCAGCGCGCCCAGGGCCCCGGTCGCGGCCTCCCCGGCGTCGTTCCAGCCCTCGAAGGCCAGCAGCAGGACCGTGGGGGCCCGCCGCCCGGCCTCGAGCGCGTCCACGGTCGCCGTCAGGTGGGTCCGCAGCGGGCCCAGGGCGTCGTCCGGCTGGTCCTCGGAGGTAGCGTCGGTCATGGCGGCCAGCCTAGACACGGCCCGACGACGGGGTCACGGCCCGCGACCCGCCCGGCACACCCCGGCGGCGGCGCTCGATAGGATGCACTCCATGTCCCGCCACCCCGCGCCCGCCCCGGACGACCGTGCCCGCCGCCTGCCGCGCGCCGTCCTGTGGGACATGGACGGCACCCTCGTGGACACCGAGCCCCTGTGGAACGCCGTCCAGCGCCGGCTGGTGATCGAGCACGGCGGCACCTGGTCGGACGACCTGGCCGCCTCCCTCGTGGGACGCCCCCTGGACGAGGGAGCGCGCCGCCTGCAGGAGGCCGGGCTGGACCTGCCCGTGCAGCGGATCATCGACCTGACGATGGACGAGGTCGTCCAGGGGGTCGTCAACGGGGTGCCGTGGCGGCCGGGCGCCCGAGAGCTGCTCGTCGCGCTCGCCGAGGCCGGCGTGCCGGGCGCCCTCGTGACGATGTCCCACGCCCCGCTGGCCCGCGCGCTGGCCGAGCGGGCGCCGGCGGGCACGCTGGACGTCGTCGTCTCGGGGGACATGGTCTCCCGAGGCAAGCCCGACCCGGAGGCGTACCGGCTGGGCCTGCGGCTGCTGGCCGAGCGGACACCGGGGCTGACGGCCGTCGACTGCGTGGCGGTCGAGGACTCCCCGGTGGGCGTCGGCGCGGCCGTGGCCGCGGGCCTGCCCACGGTCGGCGTGCCCAGCGTGCTGCCGCTGCCGGCGGGGCTCGCGACCGTCGAGTGGACGACGCTCGCCGGCCGCACACCGGCCGACCTCGCCGCGGTCCGTCGGATCGCCGCCGCGCGTGGGCCCGGGGCGGACGGGGCCGGATGAGCGGGCCCGCCTCCGTCCGGCTGGGCACGATCGCCGGCGCACCGGTGCGCCTGTCCTGGTCCTGGCTCCTGATCGCCGCGGTCATCACCCTCGCGTTCGGCCCGCAGATCCAGCGCGCGCTGCCCTCACTCGGCGGCGGCGCCTACGCCGTGGCCCTGGGGTACGCCGTGCTCCTGGCCCTGTCCGTCCTGGCCCACGAGGCCGCCCACGCCCTCACCGGCTGCGCCTTCGGCCAGCGCACCGAGGAGATCGCGCTCACCCTGTGGGGCGGGCACACCCAGTTCCGCAGCCCGTCCGCCCGACCGCTGGACACGGTGCTCACCGCGATGGCCGGCCCCACCGCGAACCTCGTGCTCGCGGGCCTCGCCCACCTGGCGGCCCGCGCCGTGGCCGGCCCGTCCGTCCCCGCCCTGCTGCTCGAGGTCACGGTGTGGGCCAATCTCCTCCTGGCCGCGTTCAACGCGCTGCCGGGCACCCCGCTCGACGGCGGCCGCATGGTCGAGTCCGCCGTCTGGGCCGCCACCGGCTCCCGGGCCCGCGGCGTCGAGGCGGCCGGCTGGGCCGGTCGCGTCGTCGCGGTGGGCGTCCTCGCGGCGGTGCTCGGCCCCCCGATCCTCGCGGGCCGCGCGCCGGACCTGTTCGTCGTCGTCCTGGCGGCCTGGGTCGCCCTCACCCTGTGGCGGGGCGCGGACGACGCCGTGCGCCACGGGCGCTGGAGCCGCCGGCTGGAGACCCTGCGGCTCGAGCAGGTCGAGACGCCCGCCGTCGCCCTGCCTGAGCACCTCGGCGTCGCGGAGGCCCTGGCCCAGGCGGACGACGGCCGCCGCGCCGTCGTGGCCGTGGACGGGGCCGGTCGGCCCCGCGGCGTGCTGGACCTAACGGCCGCGGTGGCCCTCACCCCGGCGCGCCGCACGACCACCCCCCTGGCCGCGGTCGCGGTCGCGCTGGCCCCGGAGGCCGTCCTCGTCCGCGATGACGTCCCCGCCTCCGGTCCCGACCTGGCCGCCCGCCTGGCCGACCCCCAGACCCCCGTGTGGGTACTGACCGACGCGCACGGCCTCGTGCGCTCCGTGGTGCCCCGCGAGACGATCCTCGCCGCCGTCGACGCGACGCGGCGTCCCTGAACCGAAGGAGCCCCCCATGACCGAACCCACCGGCGTGAGCGCGCGCCGCGGCCCCCTGCGGGCCGGCCAGCGCGTGCAGATCAAGGACGCGAAGGGCCGTCTCAACACGATCACCCTGCTGCCCGGCGGGGAGTTCCACAGCTACCAGGGCGTGCTGCGGCACGACGACCTGATCGGCGGCTTCGAGGGCGTCGTGGTCGAGAACTCGGCCGGCCAGCCGTACCAGGTGCTGCGCCCCCTGCTGAACGACTTCGTCCTGTCCATGCCCCGCGGCGCCACGGTGGTCTACCCGAAGGACGCGGCGCAGATCGTGCAGCAGGCGGACATCTTCCCGGGCGCCGTCGTGGTCGAGGCCGGCGTGGGCTCCGGTGCCCTGTCCATGTCCCTGCTGCGCGCCGTGGGCGACCACGGTCGCCTGCACTCCTACGAGCGTCGCCCGGAGTTCGCGGACGTCGCCCGGGCCAACGTGGAGGCCTTCTTCGGCGCCGAGCACCCCGCCTGGTCGGTGCACCTCGGCGACGCGCAGGAGGAGATGCTCACGGTCCACGAGCCGGGCTCCGTGGACCGGGTGGTCCTGGACATGCTGGCCCCGTGGGAGTGCCTCGATGCCGTCGCCGAGGTCCTGGCCCCCGGCGGTGTGTGGCTGAACTACGTGGCCACCGCCACCCAGCTCTCCCGCGTGGCCGAGGCCATCCGGGACTCGGGCCGCTTCACGCAGGTCGAGGCCAACGAGACCCTCGTGCGCGGCTGGCACCTGGACGGGCTCGCCGTGCGCCCCGACCACCGCATGGTCGCGCACACCGGCTTCCTCCTCACGGCCCGCCGCCTCGCCTCGGGCGAGGAGGCGCTGCGTCTGAAGAAGCGCTCCAAGGTCTCCGAGTTCAAGGCCGAGGACGTCGAGGCCTGGCAGCCGGCCGACGAGGCCCGGTGGACGCCCGAGGCCCTCGGCGAACGGCCGATCACGGACAAGAAGGCGCGCAAGGCGGCGAAGGAGGCCCGCCTCATGGCCGCGCGGTCACGCGCCGCCGAGCAGGGCGTGGACGCGTACGGTGGGAGGACCCCGACCGGGGAGCAGGACTGAGTGGACGGAGCACCGGTGGACCACCACGCGCAATCAGGCACGGAGCACGCCGAGCAGCGCCTCGCCGAGGCGCGGGAGCTGCTGCGGCAATCCCAGGCCGAGGCCGAACGGCTGCGGCACCAGCTGCAGTCCGCCCAGCGGCACGCCGCCGGTCTGAGCGAACGCCGTCGGGCCGCCGAGGCCCAGACGCAGACGGCCGCCCGCAACAACCGGCGCATGGTCGAGCTGCTCGAGGCCACGCGCGCCGAGATCACCACGCTCAAGGAGAACCTGGACGCCGTCACGCATCCGCCGTTCACCTTCGCCACCCTCGAGGCCGTCCACGCCCCGCGCGAGCCCGAGGAGGGCGTGGAGACCGGCGCCGTGGTGCGCGGGGGAGCGGACGTCGTGCAGAACGGCCGGCGGCTGCGCGTGACGGTCTCCCCGCTGCTCGACGCCGGCCGCCTCACCCCCGGCGCCCAGGTGTTGCTGGACGAGTCCAGCTCGATCGTCGGCGTCGCCCCGGGCACGGGGTCGGGTCAGCTGCTGCGCGTCAAGGAGGCGCTGCCCGACGGCGGCCTCGTCCTGGCCGGCACGGCGGACGAGGAGCGCATGGTGCGGCGCGCGCCCGCGCTGGAGGGCGTCGACCTGCGCCACGGGGACGCCGTCACCGTGGACGCCCGCGTCGAATGGGCGCTGCGGCGGGTCGAGCTGTCCGAGGTGGACGAGGTGCTGCTGGAAGAGGTCCCGGACGTCACATTCGAGGACATCGGCGGCCTCGGCCCGCAGATCGACCGGATCCGCGAGGCCGTCGAGATCCCGTTCCTGCACCCCGAGGTCTACCGCGAGCACGGCCTGCGCGCCCCCAAGGGGATCATGCTGTACGGCCCGCCCGGCACCGGCAAGACCATGCTCGCCAAGGCCGTGGCCAACGCCCTCTCGGCCCGCAGCGCGGACGGCGAGCGCTCGTTCTTCCTCAACGTCAAGGGACCCGAGCTGCTGAACAAGTACGTGGGCGAGACCGAGCGGCAGATCCGCGTCATCTTCGACCGGGCCCGCGAGAAGGCCGACGCCGGCTTCCCCGTGGTCATCTTCTTCGACGAGATGGAGTCGCTGTTCCGCACGCGCGGCTCCGGCGTCTCCTCGGACGTGGAGACCACGATCGTCCCGCAGCTGCTCACCGAGATCGACGGCGTCGAGGCCCTCGAGAACGTGATCGTCATCGGCGCCTCCAACCGCGAGGACATGATCGACCCCGCCGTGCTCCGCCCCGGCCGGCTCGACGTGAAGATCCGCGTGGACCGTCCCGACGCCGCCGGCGCCGCCGAGATCATGGCCAAGCACCTCACCGCGGACGTGCCCCTGCACGCCGACGACGTCGCGGCGGCCGGCTCCGCGGACGCGGCCCGCGCGACGCTCATCGCCCGAACGGTGGCCGCCCTCTACGACCGCGGCGCGGACACCGCGCTGGCGGAGCTGACGGACGTGTCCGGCACGACCCACGCCCTGCACCTGGCCGACCTCGTCTCGGGCGCCGTGGTGGCCGACGTCGTGGACCGGGCCAAGCGGCACGCGGTCCGCGACTACCTCGCCGCCGGCCAGGCCCCGGCCGCGCTCGGCGTCCGCGAGGGCCACCTGCGCGAGGCCGTGGCCGCGGTGCTGGAGGACCAGACGGACCTGCTGGCCACGGTCGCGCCCGCCGAGTGGGCGCGCACCTCCGGCTGGCGCGGTCCTCGGCTGCGCTCGCTGCGCATGGTCCGGGGGGTCGAGGCATGAGCGCGTTCGGCCGCGGGACCGCGGACGGCTTCGCCCGGGCCGCCGCCGTCGACGTCGGCCCGACCCCCGCCTTCGAGGGCCAGCGTCGGCTGTTCCACGGCGCGGCCGTGCCCCCGAACGGGCGGGACGCCGCCGGCTGGGGCGTGCACCGGGTGATGGGCACGGAGACCGAGTTCGGCATCCACGCGCCGGCCAACCCGGGGGCGCACCACAGCGTGCTCTCGGTCGAGCTCGTGAACGCGTACGCGGACCTGGTCACCCGCTCCGGCTCGGCGGTGGCCGGCACGGAGTGGGACTACACGGGGGAGTCGCCGCTCGTGGACGCGCGGGGCTGGCGGCTGCCGCGTTCGGCGGCGCACCCCTCGCAGCTGACCGACGAGGCGCTCGTGGGCCCGGACGGGGAGCCCGTGCACCTGCTGCTGTCCACCGTGCTGGCCAACGGCGCGCGCTGGTACGTGGACCACGCCCACCCGGAGTACTCGTCGCCGGAGACGACCACCCCGCGGGACGCCATGGTCTGGGACGCCGCCGGGGACCTGGTCGCGCAGGCGGCGGCCGAGCACATCGGCCAGGCCGAGGGCGCCCCGGAGGTGCTGGTCTACAAGAACAACGTGGACGGCAAGGGCCGGTCCTACGGCGCGCACGAGAACTACCTCGTGGCCCGGTCCCTCGACTTCGAGGAGCTCACCGCCGTCCTGCTGCCGTTCTTCGCGGCACGGCAGGTGCTCGTGGGCGCGGGCCGCGTGGGACTCGGCCCGGCGGGGGAGCGGCCGGGCTTCCAGCTGTCCCAGCGGGCCGACTACTTCGAGGAGCCCGTGGGGCTGGAGACCACGATCCACCGGCCGATCGTCAACACGCGGGACGAGCCGCACGCCCGTCCCGAGGCCTACCGCCGACTCCACGTGATCATCGGTGACGCGACGCTGAGCCAGCACGCCACGTGGCTGCGGATGGGCATGACCGCGCTCGTCCTCGCGATGGCCGAGGCTGGGACGGCGCCCCGGCTCACCCTGGACGACCCGGTGGCCGCGCTGCAGACGATCAGCCACGACCCGGGCCTGCGGGCCACGGTGCCGCTGCTCGAACACACCGCGGACGGCCCCGTGCGCCGGCACTGGACCGGGTTGCAGATCCTGCGCTCCTACCTGGACGCGGCCCGCGCCCACTGCGCCGCCTTCGGGGTGACGGATCCGCAGACGCACGAGGTGCTGGAGGCCTGGGCCATCGACCTCGACGACGCCACCGCGGATCCCCTGTCCCTGAGCGACCGCGCCGACTGGGCGGCCAAGCTGCGCGTCCTCGAGGGCCTGCGAGCCCGCGCGGGTGCGGACTGGACCGACCCCCGCCTCGCGATGGTGGACCTGCAGTACGCCGACCTGCGCCCGGCCCGCTCCCTGCACCGCCGGCTCGTGGCCGCCGACGCGCTCCGGACGCTCGCCGACGAGGCGGAGATCCGTGCCGCCGTCGCCACGCCGCCGCGGGCCACCCGTGCGTGGACCCGCGGCAACCTCGTGGGCCGCCACGGTGACCGCGTGGCCGGCGCCGCGTGGGAGACGCTGCTGCTGCGCGGGGCGGGGGAGCGGGTGCACCGGCTGCACCTGGCCGAGCCGCTGGTCGGCGCCGCCGTGGACCTGCCCGGCTGGTGGGAGGACGCCGCCACGCCCCGGCCCGACGACGAGGCGCTCGTGGCCACGCTGCCGCCGCTGTTCGGCGCGCGGGCCTGAGGTGCGGGCGGGCGCTCAGCCCGTGACTGCCGCGCGCACGCGGCCCAGCAGGGCGTCCGCCCGCGCGACGAGACGGTCCGCCCGGTCGACGTCGGTGCGCAGGATGCCCTCCAGGCCCTCGTCGCGGAGGGGGCCCAGGTTGGTCTCGAGGGTGACCGCGGCGGCGGTGAGGCCGCCCCGGATGCAGCCGAGCGCCGCACCGACGTCGGAGAGCACGTTCGGGTTCGCCGCATCCAGCACACGCTCGGCCACGTCCAGTGCACGCTCGGCGGCGTCGACGATCCCGCGGGGTGGCCGGACGGCCTCGGCCAGGGCGGCCTGGATCGCGGCCGAGCGCCGGGACCGGGCCTCCGGGGTGTCGCGGGGCAGCCCGAACGCCTCGGCCACGGCGCCGAAGCCCCGCTCGTCGCCGTCGGCGAGGCCGAGGCACGCCGCGATCAGGCCCTCCGATGCCCGGGCGTCCTCCTCGGCCGCGCTGAACCGGGCCGCCATGGCCAGCAGTCCGGCGCCCTCGGCCACCGCCAGCGCGCCAGTCGCGCCGCCGCCGGGGGTGGGCTCGCCGGAGGCGAGGCGCCCCAGATAGCTCTCGATGCTCTCGTCGCGGATCATGCCCCCACGGTGCCAGACCGGGCCCGACCGCGGCCCGCCCTCAGGCGCGCTCCCAGGAGGCGACCGGCCCCGGGACGATCGTGAACAGCGGGTGCACGTCGGGGACGGGCGTGTCCGACCACCGTTCGAGCCAGGCGGGGCTGCGCGCGGCCAGCTTGGCGCACAGGTGACGCCACTCCAGGTCGCGCTGGCCCGTGGTGGCCGGGATCGGTGCGAGACCGGCGGGCGGGATGCGCACCGCGCCGTCGAGGACGGGGCACGGCCGGTCGATCCGGGAGTGGTCGAAGCGATAGCCGCGCGCCGTGGCCTCGGCCTCGATGCCGGAGAGGAACGCGCCGACGGCACCGGACGGGTCCGGGTGCTCCCGGAACCTCAGCAGCTGCGGGTGGTCCCGATACCCCCGCGTGCGGCCCGCCAGGACGGCCTGGGCGAGCAGGGCTTCGCGCCAGGCGCCCGTCAGGCCCTGACGGTCGAGGTGGCGGGGATGAAGGGTCCACAGGCGCATGCCCCCATCCTGCCAGCGTGGGGCAACCCGGGGACGTGGGGCTGAAACGTGGCCCGCGCGTGGGGCAGGATGGGTGGACGCGGACGGAGCACACCGACCCGCGTCGACGTACGAGGAGGCCACCATGTCCCAGGAGCAGATCCGCCCACGCCCGTCCGGCGGCGACGACGAGACCGGCGCCGCGGCGGGCCAGGCGCACGTGAAGCCCGCGGCCCAGGACCAGGGCCTGGACAGCCTGCTGGACGAGATCGACTCGGTGCTCGAGTCCAATGCCGAGGAGTTCGTCAAGGGCTTCGTCCAGAAGGGCGGCCAGTGACCGACGCGGACCGCGCCCGCCGGATCTTCGGGCTGGAGACGGAGTACGGCGTCCAGCACTGGAACCCGGAGGGGCGCCCGCTCAGTCCCGAAGAGGTCGTCCGCTACCTCTTCCGGCCCGTCGTCGAGTGGGGGCGGTCCTCGAACGTGTTCGTGACCAACGGCTCGCGGCTCTATCTCGACGTCGGCTCCCACCCCGAGTACGCGACCGCCGAGTGCTCGACACTCGACGAGCTCATCGCCTCGGACGGGGCGGGGGACCTGCTGCTGCACGACCTCGTGGTCCAGGCCGAGGAGCGCATGGCCATGGACGGGGTCGGCGGCCGGATCCACCTCTACCGCAACAACGCCGACTCCTCGGGCAGTTCCTACGGCTCCCACGAGAACTACCTGCTGCGCCGGCGCACCGAGTACCGGCGGCTCACCGAGGCGCTCGTCCCGTTCCTCGTCTCCCGGCAGATCCTCGTGGGCGCGGGCCGCGTCGTCCCCGCCGGCACGTGGCCCGAGGGCGAGGGCCCGGCCCACTTCGCGTTCTCCCAGCGCGCCGACTTCGTGCAGGACGGCGTGTCCTCCTCCACCACGCGGTCCCGGCCGATCATCAACACGCGGGACGAACCGCACGCGGACGCCTCCGAGTACCGGCGCCTCCACGTGATCGTGGGGGACACGAACCTCTCCGAGCACACCCACCTGCTGCGCTTCGGCGCCACCGACCTGCTGCTGCGGATGATCGAGGCGGGCTTCCCGCTCGGGGACCGGGTCGTCGCCAGCCCCACCCGCGCGGTCCGGCAGATCTCCCACGACCTCACCGGCACGGCCCGCATCGCGCTCCGGGAAGGGGAGGCCTCCGCGCTCGAGCTGCAGGAGCACTACCTCGAACGGGCCCGCACCTTCGTCGCCGCGGAGGGCGCCCACCACGACCGGGTGGGGGAGATCATCACCCTGTGGGGCGAGGTGCTCGACGCCGTCCGCACCGGTGACCGGTCCCGCATCGAGGATCGCATCGACTGGGCGATCAAGCTGCGCCTGCTGGAGGACTACCGGGCCCGCCACGACCTGGGCTGGGAGGCGCCCCGCCTCGCCCAGCTGGACCTGGCCTTCCACGACATCGACCCCGACCGGGGGCTGTTCCGCCTGCTGCTCCGGCGCGGCGCCGTCGCCCGCCTGCTGCCCGAGGACGCCGCCCGGTCCGCCCTCGAGACCGCCCCGCCCACCACCCGGGCCCGCGTGAGGGCGGACTTCGTGGCCCGCGCCCGGGAGCGCGGCCTGGACTACGCCGTCGACTGGACGACCCTGAAGCTCACGGACCATCCGCTGCACGCGATCGTGACGAAGGACCCGTTCGACACGTCGTCGGCCGCCGTCGACCGGCTGTTCGAGCGGATCCCCTGACAGCGCGCGCCCAGGACACGCCGTTAGGGTGACACGCATGAGTTCGTTCGAGACCCCCCAGCCCCCGACGGCCCGCCGCCGTCGCCGCCTGCTGCCGCTGCTGTCCCTCGGTGCCGCGGGCCTGATGCTGGCCACCGCCTGCGCCACCGGCGACGACGGGGCGGACCAGCCCCACAGCGACACCGCGTCGGCCTCCACGTCGGCCGCCCCCGAGCGGGCGGCCGTCGGCGAGGGCCAGGGGGAGCCGGACGCCCTGACGGGGGTCACCTTCACGGAGGGCGACGGCGGGGCGCCGACGGTCGAGATCGACGGGGAGATCGACACCGACCAGCCCACCACGCGCGTGCTGACCGCCGGCGAGGGGGAACAGGTGCAGGAGGGCGACGTCCTGAAGATGTCGATCGCCGTCGTCGACCCGGCCAGCGGCGAGGTGGTCGCCGAGAACTTCAGCGGCGAACCGGAAGCCGTGCCTGTGGACGACCAGCTCAAGTCCATGAACCCGGAGATCCACGACATGCTGGTCGGCAACGGCGCCGGCACGATCGTCGCCGCGTACAGCCCCGAGTACGACGTCTCCGTCCCGCAGACCGAGAGCGCGTCGCCGAGCGCCTCCCCCTCCACCCAGACGCAGCCCGCCCAGCTGTTCGTCTACAAGATCGACGCCATCCTGCCGAAGCAGGCCGAGGGCGAGGAGGTGACCGAGCGGGACGAGCGCCTGCCCGACGTCACCGTGGACGAGCAGAGCGGCCGGCCGAGCATCGCGAAGCCCGACGGCGAGGCGCCCCAGGAGCTGGTGGTCCAGCCTCTGATCCAGGGCGAGGGCCGCGAGGTCGGTGCGGACGACACCGTGACCGTGCAGTACGAGGGCGCGAAGTGGTCCGACGGCGAGGTCTTCGACTCGTCCTGGGAGACGGGCCAGGCGATCACGTTCTCCCTCAACCAGGTCATCGAGGGCTGGAAGGAGGGTCTGGCCGGCCAGAAGGTGGGCTCGCGCGTCCTCCTGTCGATCCCGGCCGAGAAGGCCTACGGTGAGCAGGGCAGCCCGCCGGACATCGGCGAGAACGAGCCCCTGCTGTTCGTGGTGGACATCCTGGACGCCCAGGCGCCCGCCACCGAGTCGGCGAACTGACCCCGTCCACGAGAACCCCAGAGGAGAGCACCGTGTCCTTCGGACAGCGCGACTACGACCGCACCAAGCCCGAGATCGACTTCCCGGGCGAGACCCCGCCCACCGAGCTCGTGGTGGAGGACCTGATCGAGGGCTCCGGCCCGGCCGTCGAGGCCGGCTCCCGCGTGCAGGTCCACTACGTGGGCGTGGCCTGGTCCACCGGCGAGGAGTTCGACGCCTCGTGGAACCGCGGCACCCCGCTGCCCCTGACCGTCGGCGTCGGCCAGGTCATCGCCGGCTGGGACCAGGGCCTGCTCGGCATGAAGGTCGGCGGCCGCCGCCGCCTCGAGATCCCGCCGCACCTGGGCTACGGCGCCCGCGGTGCCGGCTCCGCGATCGGGCCGAACGAGACGCTCATCTTCGTCTGCGACCTCGTCTCGGTCGACTGACCCCGGACGCCCGCCCGTGACCCCACCCGCCCCGCGGCGCGCCGGCGACGAGGCCGCCGAACGCATCATCTCGCTGCTGTGGCTGCTGCTCTCGGCGCCGCAGGGCCTGGAGCGCGATCGGATCCGACGGCAGGTCGTCGGCTATGAGGGGCTCACGGACGCCGCCTTCGAGAAGCTCTTCCAGCGGGACCGCCGCGTGCTGCGCGCCGTGGGGGTCACGCTGGAGACGCTCGAACCCGCGGGCTTCGACGAGGGCGAGGCGGGGGTGCGGCACCGCGTCGTCCGCGATGCACTGCTGCTGCGCGACCTCGACCTCACCGTGGACGAGCGCCGCGCCCTCGTGCGGGCGCGGCGCCTGTGGGGGGACTCGCCGCTGCGCGCCGACGTCGTCCGCGCCGTGGGCCTGCTGTTCCAGCCCGCCACCGACCTCACGGGCGACGACGAGCTGGCCGGGTACCACACCCTCATGCCCCGGGCCGACCCCCGGCTCGAGGCCCTCACCCAGGCTGTGGCCGACGAGGCCGTGCTGCGCTTCCCCTACCGCGACGCGCGGGGGCGGGCCACCCGGCGCACCGTGCGGGCCTGGTTCCTCACCCTCGTGCGCGGCCGCTGGTACCTCACCGGCTGGGACCTCGACCGCGCCGCCGAGCGCAGCTTCCGGCTCACCCGGATGGAGGGGGAGCCGCGCCGCCTCGAGCGCGCGACGGACGCCCCCGGCCGTCCCGAGGACCACGACCATGCCGACCTCGTGGCGCGCCTGGCCGGACAGGCCGACGCCGAGCGGGTCCGCGTGTGGCTCGCGCCCGGCCGGGGCCAGGGCGTCCGCGCGGTCGGTGAGCCCGCCGAGCCCCGCGTCGAGGACGGTGCCGCACCGGGACCCGACTGGGAACTCTGGGAGGCCCCCGCCGGGCCTCGCGAGAACGGCCTCGCCGCGGAGATCGGCGG
The DNA here is from genome assembly GCF_056173425.1 of Micrococcus sp. 63XJN7_8_ISO-PGPR-S23-253. Lineage (NCBI taxonomy): Bacteria > Bacillati > Actinomycetota > Actinomycetes > Micrococcales > Micrococcaceae > Micrococcus > Micrococcus sp. 63XJN7_8_ISO-PGPR-S23-253. The sequence continues at coordinate 1,120,475 of NZ_CM149673.1, read as the reverse complement.
CCTGCTGGGCTGCGCCGTGCCCTCGGCCGCGCACCTGGACCTGACCGACCGCGTCCGCGCGGGCCTGGCCGCCGCGGCGGAGGCCCACGCCGGCCCCGCCGACCCGGCCCTGCTCGAGGTGGCGCTCGCCGCGCCCGTCCGGCGCCGCGCCCGCGACTCGAGCGAGGACCTCGTGGGCCGCCTGCTGGACATCGTGGGGCTGGCCAACCGGGCCGGTGGGGTGGACCGGGCGGAGCTGCGCGCCCGCCTCGGCATCACCGACGAGCGCCTCGACGCCGACCTCGAGACGCTGCGCTACTGCGGCATGCCCGAGCGCGACTTCCCCGGCTTCCAGTTCGAGGTGGCGGAGGTGGGCGGCCGCGTCCATGTGGAGCGCGCCGCCGACCTGGCCGGCCCCGTGCGGCTGACGCGCCCCGAGGCGCACAGCCTCGTCGCCGCCCTGCAGACGGTCGCGGACCTGCCGGTGCTGGACGAGGCCGACCGCGAGGCCGCCCGGTCCGCTCAGCGCCGGATCCGCGCCGCGGTCCTGGACGCGGGGGCCCCGGACGCGGACGACGCGGACGACGCCGCCCTCCAGGAGGCCGAGGCGCACACCGCCGGCGAGCCCCCGGTCGCCGTCGCCGCCCACTGGGACGTGGCCGTGGACCCCGCGACGGTGCGCACCCTTCTGGCCGCCGTGGCGGAGCGGGCCGTCGTCCACCTGACCTACCGCTCCGTGCATGCCGATGCCCTCACCGAGCGGGACGTGGAGCCGCTGGCCCTGGTGCAGGACGGGGCGCGCCTCTACCTGCAGGCGTGGTGCCGCCGCGCCGAGGACCACCGGGTGTTCCGGGTGGACCGGATCAGCGCGCCCGCACCCACGGGGGAGACGTTCGCGCCCCGGGCCCGGCCCGCGCGCTGGCGGGTCCATCCCGACGACGCCGCGGGGGTGCCCGTGCTGCTGCGCTGGGCCCACCCCGTCCGCGACGCGGCCGCCGGCTACCGCCCGGACGCCCAGGCCGACCTGCCCGACGGCGACCGGCTCACCCGGGTGCATCTGACCGACGCCGGCGTGGCCGCCGCGCTGGTCGGACGCCACGGCGGCGCCGTCGAGGTGCTGGCCCCCGCCGACCTCCGGGCGTCCGTGGCGGACGCGCTGGACGATGCCCTCGCGGCACTGCCGGCGCGGTAGCCTGGACCCCGGAACCCCATCGAAAGGACCCCTCATCATGGCTGGACTCCAGGGCTGGCAGCTCGTCATCATCATCCTGCTCGCGATCCTGCTCTTCGCGGCGCCGAAGCTGCCCGCGATGGCCCGCAACCTCGGCCAGTCGATGCGCATCTTCTCCTCCGAGGTGAAGCAGATGCGCACCGAGGGCAAGGGCACGACGGACGAGCGCTCCGGCGCCGGCTCCACCGCCGCGGACGAGCCGGTCGAGGGCCGCGTCGTCGAGCGTGACGAGACCGACCCGCGCGACCCGCGCTGAGCCGGAAGGACTCCCACCCGATGACCGAGGTCGACGAGGTCGCCCGCCGCACCCGGCGCCGCCGGAAGCGGCGGGACAACCCCACCGGCGAGATGCCGCTGCGCGAGCACCTCACGGAGCTGCGCAACCGACTGCTGAAGTCGGCGCTCGCCGTCGCCGTCGGCATGGTGATCGGGTTCCTCGTCTACCAGCCGGTCATGGCCGAGCTGTACCGGCCGATCAAGGAGCTGTCCGAGCAGGGCTACACGGCGGCGATCGCGTACGACACCGTCGCCTCGCCGTTCGACATCATGCTGAAGATCAGCATGTTCGTCGGCCTCATCCTGTCCAGCCCGGTGTGGCTCTACCAGATCTGGGCGTTCATCGTGCCCGGACTGAAGAAGTCCGAGAAGAAGTACGCCCTCGGCTTCATCGCGGCGGCCGTGCCGCTGTTCGTGTTCGGCCTCGCGCTCGGCTGGCTCGTGATGCCGCAGGCCGTCCAGTTCTTCGGCGGATTCACCCCCGAGGGCGGCGGCATCCTCCCGACGGCGTCGGTGTACATCAGCTTCGTCACGCGTCTCTACCTCGCGTTCGGCGTGGCCATGGTCCTGCCGGTGCTGCTGGTGGGACTGAACATGCTCGGCATCCTGCCGGGCCGCACGATCGTCCACCACTGGCGCATCACCGTCTTCGTGATCATGCTGATCGCCGCGATCGCCGCCCCCGGTGCGGACGCCATCTCCATGTTCTACATGGCCATCCCGCTCGTCGTCCTCTTCGGCGTGGCCATCGCCCTGTGCCTGTGGGGGGACCGTCGTCGCGCCCGCCGCTCGGGGCAGCGCGAGGTGGACGTCGAGGCGGAGCTCGCCGCAGGCCCGAAGCCGCTCGATCAGATCTGAGCGGCGTCCGCCGCGGCCCGCCCGCCCGGATGCACGACCACGACGGTGTCCGGACCCGCCAGTAGGGTGGGGCCATGGCCCACCACCCCGCGTCCGCGACCCCGCACGACGAGCCCGAGCTGAGCCCGGCGGAGCGCTACGCCCGTGCCCGGGCGGCCCGGCACCATGCCGGCTCCGAGCTCGGCCGGTTCGCCGCCCGCGTGGGCTTCCCCCTCGACGACTTCCAACGCCGCGCGTGCGCCGAGGTCGAGGACGGCCACGGCGTCCTCGTCGCGGCGCCCACCGGCGCCGGCAAGACGGTGGTCGGCGAGTTCGCCGTCCACCTGGCCCTGGCCCGCGGCACGAAGGCGTTCTACACCACCCCCATCAAGGCCCTCAGCAACCAGAAGCACGCGGACCTCGCCCGCGTGCACGGCGCGGAGAACGTCGGCCTGCTCACGGGGGACACCTCGGTCAATCCGGACGCGCCCGTCGTCGTGATGACCACCGAGGTGCTGCGCAACATGCTGTACGCGCAGTCGGACACCCTCATCGACCTCGGCTTCGTCGTCATGGACGAGGTCCACTACCTCGCCGACCGGTTCCGGGGCCCGGTGTGGGAGGAGGTCATCATCCACCTGCCCGAGCACGTGCAGCTGATCTCCCTGTCCGCCACGGTGTCCAACGCCGAGGAGTTCGGCGCCTGGCTCGACACGGTCCGGGGCGCCACCACCGTGATCGTCTCCGAACACCGGCCGGTGCCGCTGTGGCAGCACGTCATGGCCGGGGGCCGGCTCTACGACCTGTTCGCCGAGGACATCGCCTTCGAGGACACTGCGGACCGGGACGGGGAGGCCCTGCTCAACCCCGAGCTCAAGCGCCTGGGGGAGGAGGCCGAGCGCCGGTTCCAGCGCGCCGACTGGGGGCGCCCCGGGCGGCAGCAGCACCGCGACGGGCGCGGGGGCGGCACGAAGGGGCGGGCCAGGGGCGGCCGGCACACGGGTCGCGACGGCGGTCGGGGCCGGACCGGCTCGTCCGCACTGGACCGGGAGCGGCCGGTCTCCGGTCGGCCGGGCGGTCACGACGGCGGCCCACGGCGCGGACCGCGGCTGTCCACGTCGCGTCCGGAGATGATCCGGGCCCTGGACCGCGACGGGCTGCTGCCGTGCATCACCTTCATCTTCTCGCGGACCGGCTGCGACGCCGCCGTGGAGCAGTGCCTGCGGGCCGGGCTCGACCTCACCACGGCGCGGGAGAAGGCGCTCGTGGCCGAGCGGGTCGAGGAGGCGGCGCGCCTGCTGCCCGTCGAGGACCTGGAGATCCTCGGGTTCTGGGCGTGGCGGGACGGTCTGTCCCGGGGCTTCGCGGCCCACCACGCCGGCATGCTGCCCCCGTTCAAGGAGGCCGTCGAGGATCTGTTCGCCGCCGGCGCGCTCAAGGCCGTGTTCGCCACGGAGACCCTCGCCCTCGGCATCAACATGCCGGCCCGCTCCGTGGTGATCGAGAAGCTGGTCAAGTTCAACGGCGAGAACCACGTCGACATCACGCCGGGGGAGTACACCCAGCTGACGGGCCGGGCGGGCCGCCGCGGCATCGACGTCGAGGGCCACGCCGTGGTGATGTGGCGTCCCGGGCTGGACCCGGCCGCCGTCGCGGGCCTGGCCTCACGCCGCACGTACCCGCTGCGCTCCTCGTTCCGACCCACCTACAACATGTCCGCGAATCTGCTGGCGCAGGTCGGCGCGGAGCGGGCGCGGGGCATCCTCGAGTCCTCGTTCGCCCAGTTCCAGGCGGACCGCTCCGTGGTGGGCCTGGCCCGCGAGGTCCGTTCGAAGCAGGCGAGCCTCGAGAAGTACGAGGAGGCCATGCAGTGTCACCTCGGCGACTTCGCCGAGTACCTCACCCTGCGCAAGGAGCTCGCGGCCGCGGAGAAGTCCGGCTCGCAGGGACGCCGTCGAGCCCACCTGGCCGCCGTGAAGGACTCGCTCGCGAACCTCGCGGTCGGGGACGTCGTCGAGCTCGACGCCGGCCGCTCGCTCGGCCGGGCCGTCGTCGTGTTCCCCGCCGGCAACCCCCAGAATCCGCGCGTCGGCGTCGTCACGGACAAGGCGCAGCTGCGCCGCATCACGGTGGACGACGTCGCCGGGCCGGTCGAGCCGGTGGCGGGCGCCGCCCTGCCCCAGGTGGTGCAGGTGAAGACGCCCGCGCAGCGCAAGGACGTCGCCGCGCTCATGCGCGAGGCCGTGCGCACGGGCCGCCCGCCCGCCGGAGGCCGCCGCACGGCGGGCTTCCGTCTGCGGGAGGACCCGGCCGCGCCCCGGGTCGAGGAGCTGCGCCGGGCACTGCGCCGCCACCCGTGCCACGGCTGCCAGGACCGCGAGGACCACGCCCGTTGGGGCGACCGCTGGTGGGCCATGCGGCGGGAGGTCTCCGTCCTGCGGGAGCGCATCGCGGGCCGCACCAACACCATCGCCCGCACGTTCGACCGCGTGGTCGGTCTGCTGCGCGCCTACGGCTACGTCCAGGAGGACGCGTCCTCGCCCCGTGCGGCGCTGACGGAGCGCGGCGAGGCCCTGCGCCGGATCTACGGCGAGCGGGACCTGTTCACCTCGCTGGTGCTGCAGGATCCGGCCACGGACGGCCTGACGCCGGAGGAGTGGGCCGCCGTCGCCGCGCTGCTCGTCTACCAGGGCAAGGGGGAGACCGAGCCCGGACTGGTCCCGATGCCGACCCCTCGGCTCGCGCGCGTCGCGGAGGCCGCCGAGCGCATCGAGGAGCGCCTGCGCACGGACGAGGCCCAGGCACGGCTCGAGCCGACGCCCCGGACGGACCCCGGGCTGGTGGCGCCCATGCACCGCTGGGTGCGGGGGGCCACCCTGCGCCGCACCCTCGAGGGCGCGGACCTCGCCGCGGGGGACTTCGTCCGCTGGGCGCGGCAGGTCATCGACGTGCTGGACCAGCTGGCCAACGTCCCCGGGGACACCCGTCGCAGCCGTGCCTGCCGCCGGGCCGCGGACCTCGTCTCCCGCGGCGTCGTGGCCACCTCGCTGCCGGCGGCCTCGGCGCCGCGCGCAGACGAGGACTGACACGGGCTAGGGTGGGCGGGTGAGCGCACACCTGTTGACCCGCGGCATCATCCACTCGACGACGGACCCGTACGCACAGGCGCTGCTGGTCCGGGACGGGATGATCGCCTGGCTCGGCGCGGACGACTCCGCGGACCGCGTGGCCGACCCGGGTGACGAACGGCGGGACCTCGACGGCGCCGTCGTCGTGCCCGTGTTCGTCGAGCCCCTGGCCCGGCCCGCGGACGCGCGTGACGCGCTGAGTCGCGGCACCGCCGTCGTGACGGTCCTGGCCGGGCCCGAGGACACGGGCGCCGCGCCCGCCGACGAGGACGTCCAGACGGTCGTCTACCGGCACGCCGACCGCGTGGACGCCGAGGCGGCCGGGGTGTGGCTGCCCGTCGGGACCGACACCGACCCCGCCACGCTCACCGGCCTCCTGACGGCCTCGACCCAGGCGGGGGAGCAGGCCTACCTCGTCCCCGACGGCGGTGCGGACGCCGGACCCGCCGCCCAGGACGTGGCCCTGGCCGCCCTGCGCTCGGTCGCGGAGGAAGTCGGCACCGCCGCCCTGGGCCGCGTGCGCCATCGGCTCGTGGTCACCCACCCGGTCACCGCCGAGGACCGCGCCTTCCTGGCCGCCGCCGGGGTCAGCGCCACCGTCGTCCCCGACGCGGACGGCGTGCTGCACGCGCCCGTGGCGAGCCTGCTGGCCGACGCCGTCTCCGTGTGCCTGGGCGCCGGCCCGGCCGGGGACCCGTGGGCCGCCGTCCGGTCGGCGCTGTCCCACCCCGACCCGGACGAGCGCATCTCCGCCCGCTCCGCCTTCGCCGCCGCGACCCGCACCCCGCTGCGCGCGCTGCCCGACGCTCCGGCGGCAGGCCTGTCCGTCGCCCCGCGCCTGACCGTGTCGGCCCCGGCCGTGTTCGGCGTCTGGGACGCGGACGCGGTGGCCGTGCAGTCGCCGGACGGCCGGGTGGCGGCGTGGAGCACGGACACCCGGGCCGGCACGCCGCTGCTGCCGGCCCTCGACGCCGAGACCGCCCTGCCCCGCTGGCGGGCCACCTGGGTGGACGGCCGGATCGCCGCGGAGGACGTGGCCCGCGACGCGCGCGACGCCGCGACGCCGGCCTGAGGCCTCTGCTTCCTATACTCGAACGGATGCGATGGCCCGTCCGACCGGCGGGCCGCCCCCACGACCCCGGCCGGAAGGCGAGAACCGCACATGCGCGTGCTGACCATCATCCCCACGTACAACGAGATCGAGTCGCTGCCGCTGACCCTCGGCCGACTCCGTGACGCCGTCCCGGAGTCCGACGTTCTCGTGGTGGACGACGCCTCCCCGGACGGCACCGGCGACTGGGCCGACGCCCGCGCCGCCGAGGACCCCTCGGTGCACGTGCTGCACCGCACCACCAAGGACGGCCTGGGCGGCGCCTACATCGCCGGGTTCCGCTGGGGCCTGGAGCGCGGCTACGACGTCCTGGTCGAGATGGACGCGGACGGCTCGCACCAGCCGGAGCAGCTGCCGCGCCTGCTGGAGGCCGTCCGCACCGCGGACCTGGTGATCGGCTCGCGCCGCGTGCCGGGCGGCAAGATGGTGAACTGGCCGACCTCCCGCAAGATGATCTCGTGGGCCGGCTCCCTGTACCCGCGGATCATGCTCGGCCTCAACCTGACGGACATCACGGCGGGCTACCGCGCCTACCGGGCCGACACGCTCCGTGCGATCGACCTCGACGCGATCGAGTCCAAGGGCTACGGGTTCCAGGTGGACATGACCTTCCGCACGGCGCGCCTCGGCAAGCGGATCGTCGAGGTCCCGATCACGTTCGTGGAGCGTGAGCTCGGCGAGTCCAAGATGAGCGGCGGCATCATCGGCGAGGCCGTGGTCAACGTGACCCGGTGGGGCCTGGCCGCGCGCTGGGAGGGCCTGCGCGCCCGCCTCGGCCTCTGAGGCGCACAGCCCCCGAACGACGACGGGGCCGGATCCATGGCGGATCCGGCCCCGTCGTGCATGGGGGAGCGGCGGTTCAGGCGTCGACCTCCTCGCCGCGGCTGGCGCGCAGCTTGTTGAGCTGGATCTTGTAGGTCTCCTCCAGCTCCTCGAGGCTGCGGCGCTCGCGCAGCATGTCCCAGTGGGTGCGCACGGGCTTGCCCTCGGTCTCAGCCGGCTTCTCGCCGCTGACGAGGAACGCCTCCTTGCCGGTCTTCGAGGTCCAGGTGGCCGGCACGTCCGCCTCCACGGAGAAGGTCACGAACACCTGCTCGCCGTCCTCCGTGCGGTACTCCACCCGCTGCCGGGCGGCGGGCTCGACGCCGGCCTCGGACTCCAGGGACTGCGCGCCCAGGCGCATGCCCCGCAGGCTGCGATCGCTCACGTTTCCTCCTCGTCAGGCCGCGCCGAGGCCCGCGCGGGGGCGCGGGCCGATCGAGGCGCGGCGGGTCGTCCTCACTGATGGAACCATTCAGTGTCCCACAGCATTCCCGTCGGCCTCGCCCGCCGGGCGGGTGCCGGGGGTGCGGCCGGCCGACGGGTCGGGCTCGATCTCCTGCGGCGTGGCCAGGGCCTCGTCGAGCGAGGTCTGCGGCATGTCCTCCGCCGTCACCGCGCCGGCGGTCATCGCGTCCATGACGCCGCTGGCGCGCAGGGCGTCCGCGGTGGTGGGACGGGACCCACGCGGCCGACGCGCGCGCTCCGGGGTGACGCCGACGTGCTCGGCTCCCGGCTCGCCCGCGCGGTCCCCGGAGTCCCGACGCCGGGGTGCGTGCTCCGGGGTGGGGCGGCCGCCGTCGCCGGGGGCGAACGCCTCACCGAGGCCCTGCAGGGCGCGGGTGAGCTCGGCGGGGACCACGAACATGGTGTTGGCCTGGCCGTCGGCGATCTTGGGCAGGGACTGCAGGTACTGGTAGGCCAGGACCTCGGAGTCGGCACCGCCGGAGTGGATGGCGTCGAAGACCACCTCGATCGCCTCGGCCTCGGCGTTGGCGCGCAGCACGCGGGCCTGAGCCTCGCCCTCGGCGGAGAGGATCTGGGACTGACGCTCGCCCTCGGCCGTGAGGATGGCGGCCTGCTTCGTGCCCTCGGCGGTGAGGATGGCGGCGCGGCGGTCGCGCTCGGCGCGCATCTGCTTCTCCATCGAGTCCTGGATGGACATGGGCGGGTCGATGGCCTTGAGCTCCACCCGCGAGACCCGCAGGCCCCAGCGCGTGGTGGCGTCGTCCAGCACGCCGCGTAGCTGGGAGTTGATGGAGTCGCGGGAGGTCAGCGCCTCCTCGAGGTTCATGCCGCCCACGACGTTGCGCAGGGTGGTGGTGGTGAGCTGCTCCACCGCGTGGATGTAGTTGGCGATCTCATAGGTCGCGGCCTTGGCGTCCGTGACCTGGAAGTAGACGACCGTGTCGATGGAGACGACGAGGTTGTCCTCGGTGATCACCGGCTGGGGCGGGAAGGAGACGACCTGCTCGCGCATGTCCACCATCGGGAGCATGCGGTCCACGAACGGGATGATCAGGGTCAGCCCGGCGCCGGCCGTGCGGTTGTACTTGCCGAGGCGTTCGATGTTGGCCGTCCGCGCCTGCGGGATGATCTTGACCGAGGAGGCCACGATCACCGCCGCGAGGACGGCGAGGACGACGAGGACGATGAGGGTTTCCATCGGGGTCCCTTCTTCTGGGGTCGGTGCGGTCGGTGCGGTTGGAACGAGGACGTGGGGCGGCTCAGGCGCCGTCCGCCTCCCAGTCGATGCGGGGGAGCGGGCGGACCACCAGGGTGGCCCCATCGATGCGCAGGACGGTCACCTCGTCGCCGGGGGCGACCTCGGGCGCCCCAGGCTCGACGCGGGCGGACCAGGTGTCGCCGTCGACGGCGAGCGTGCCGGCGTCGCCGGTGATCGCTCCCTGGGCCGCGACGCGGCGCCCCGGGAGCGTGTCCAGGTAGGAGGCGCCGGCGCCGGTGTCCTTGCGCAGGTGGCGCAGCGCGACGGGGCGCACGGCGGCGAGCATCAGCAGGGCGACGGCGGCGAACGCCGCGAGCTGGAGCGCGGGCGGGCCGCCAACGAGCGCGACCACCCCCGCCGCGCCGGCCCCGGCGGCGATCATCAGGAAGACGAGGTCGAGGGTCAGCAGCTCGACGCCGGCCAGGCCGGCGGCCAGCACCAGCCACAGCCAACCCGCGTTCGCCTCGATCCACTCCATGCGTGCGCTCCCCTCCGTGTCGGGTGCGCGGACGGGTCTGCCGCGCGTCGACGTGTGATCCCCATCCTGCCCTACACAGTGGCGCCGGACACAGCGTGTCCCCAGGCGGTCCTGGAAGGAGGGGGCTACCGCCCGGTAATGTGAGCTGCATGACATCTGCACCCGTCGCGGTCTCGCCCCTGCTCCAGCCGATCACTCTGGGCCCCCTCACGCTGCCCAACCGGGTGGTCATGGCCTCGATGCACGTGGGACTGGAGGATCGCCACGACGACCTGCCGCAGCTGGCGGCGTTCTACGCGGAGCGGGCACGCGGCGGCGTCGGACTCATCGTCACCGGCGGCCTGGGCGTCGTCCCGGAGGGCGCGGTGACGCTGGGCGGGGGGATGCTCGCCAGCGCGGAGGACGCGCGCGCCCATCGTGTCGTCACGGACGCCGTCCACGCAGCCGGGGGCAGGATCCTCGCCCAGCTGCTGCACGCCGGACGCTACGCCCCGAGCCCCGACCTGGTCTCGGCCTCCGCGGTGCGAGCCCCGATCTCGCGGCACACGCCCCGGGAGATGACGACCGCGGACATCGAGCGGACCGTGAGCGCGTTCGCACGCGCGGCCACGTTGGCCCTGGAGGCCGGATACGACGGCGTGGAGATCATGGCCTCGGAGGGCTACCTCCTCAACCAGTTCCTCGCCCCGGCGACGAACCGACGCGCGGACGAGTACGGGGGTGACGCCGAGCGCCGGCGCCGGTTCCCGGCCGCGGTGGTCGCAGCGGTGCGCGAGGCACTGGGGGAGCGCGGCGTGCTCTCGGTGCGCACCTCGGCGGCGGACCTCGTCCCCGACGGGCAGACGCGCGCGGAGATCGCGGACACCGCCCGAGCCTTCGAGGCCGCCGGAGCGGACGTCCTGATGACCGGCATCGGGTGGCACGAGTCGCGTGTGCCGACCATCGTGACCTCCGTGCCGCGCGCCGCGTTCCTCGCCGCCTCGGCTGACCTGACCGCCGCCGTCGACATCCCCGTGATCGCCTCCAACCGGCTGACCACCCCCGCCGAGGCGGAGGAGGCGCTGACGTCCGGGGCCGCCGCTCTCGTCGGGCTGGCCCGGCCCCTGCTGGCGGACCCCGACTGGATGGCCGCGATCAGCGACCCGCGCGCTCGGACCCTCACCCCGTGCATCGCCTGCAACCAGGCGTGCCTCGACCACGTGTTCACCGGGGCTAAGGTCTCGTGCCTGATGAACCCCCGCGCCGGGCGGGAGACGGAGCCGGAGTACGCCGCGCCCGTCCCGGTGGCCCTCGGCCGCCGGCGCCGGATCGCCGTGGTCGGTGCCGGGCCGGCGGGCCTGACGGCCGCGGAGCGTGCGGCCCGGTTCGGGCACGAGGTCACCCTGTTCGACCGGCACGCCGAGCCCGGTGGGCAGTTCCGGCTCGCCCGCCGCATTCCCGGCAAGGAGGAGTTCGGTCCCGCGCTGGAGCACCTGGCGGCCCGCGCGGCGGCAGCCGGGGTGACGCTCGTGACCGGGGAGGAGGTCTCTGCACAGGCACTCCTGACGGACGATGGGCAGCCGGGTTACGACGAGGTGCTCCTCACCACCGGCGTGCGGCCCCGGCCGATCGCTCTGCCCGGGACGGGGGAGCCGGGTGCGCCCGCCGTCCACGCGTACGACGACGTGGTCCTGGGGCACGTCGACGTCGGCCCGCGCGTCGCGGTGATCGGCGCCGGCGGCGTGGGCGTGGATGTCGCCGAGGCCCTGGCGGCCGGCACGGAACGGCCGGACGGGACACCCGAGACGCAGGAGCACTGGCGGGCCCGCTGGGGCGTGGCCCTGACCTCGGAGACGCCGGGCCAGCTGGCGAAGCCGGCCGCGGCACGCCCCGGGCGGGAGGTCCACCTGCTCCAGCGCAGCCCCGGACCGATCGGCGCCCGACTGCGCCCCACCACCGGCTGGGTGCACCGCGCCGAGCTGCGGCAGCACGGGGTCCACCTGCACTCCGGTGTGACCTACGAGGGCGTCGGCCCCGACGGCCTGCGCGTGACCGCGCCGTCCCCGGAGGACCCCGAGGCCCGCGTGGCCCTGACCCTGGACGTGACGGACGTCGTCGTGTGCGCCGGGCAGGTGTCCGAGACGGATCTCGTCGAGGACCTCGTGGCCGCGGGCTACTCGCCGGAGGCGGTGCGCCTGATCGGCGGCGCGGCCGAAGCCCGCGAGCTCGACGCCTACCGGGCCATGGACCACGCCGTGCGGGCCGTGCAGGGCTGAGCCGCGCCGCCGGCCGGCGGGCCCTCGCGGGCGGGCGACGTCGGGGCTACGGTCGAGGCATGGCTCTCATCTACACCGCACGCCTGGACCCGGACAAGCCCGAATGGATCCGCCGCCGCCTCGTGGCGCACGGACTGCCGGCGGACGTGACCGCCGAGAAGGTCGGCTCGTACCGGTTCGACGATCCCGCCGGTGAGATCGGCGTCGAGTCGATGGTCGTGCGCGTGGGGGACCGGCTCTATCAGACCGCGTTCGCCTACCGAGGCGAGGCACCCGCCGAGGGGGACGTCGTGGCCGAGGCGGAGCACTCCGTCCTGGGACACCGCTGGATCGTGGACGCCGCCACCGACCCGGACGCGCGCCGCATCGTCGCGGCCGCCGTGCGCGGCGAGATCCCGCAGGCCCGACTCGAGATGCACGACGAGTCCGGGACCTACCTCGAGACGCGCGCCCCGGATCTCACCCTCCGCGTGGTCGGCGCAGATGCGACGGGGGAGCTCGAGGTGCCGGTCGAGCTGCTGGAGACGGGCGAGACGGACGTCGACGGTCCACGGTGCCTGGTCGCCGAGGGAGACGGTGTGCGGGCCGTCGTCGCGCGCCTTTCCTGAGGGGCGGTCCGCGCGGTCAGAGGCCGCGCGGACCCCAGGAGCGCAGCCGGCGATGGCTGGTGAGCGACATGTACAGCGCGATGCACCAGCCGAGGACGGTCCACCCGGTGAGCAGGTTCACCCAGAACACCGCCCACACGTTGGAACGGCCACGGACGGCGGCGACGGCCCACGGAGCGAGGTAGCCCGCCGTGGCGATGGCCAGGACGACGGCGACCGTCGCGTGCAGGGGGCGGTCGCGCTGGTCGGTCATGATCGTCATGGGTCCAGGCTACGCGCGAGACCCGCCGTGCGGGGCGTCCCTGTCCGCCGTTCTGCCGTGCGCCGATAATGTACATTATGTCAACTAGCCCGTTCTTGGCCTCCCCTTCGGACGGCCGCCTGCACGGCACGCGCCACATCGGGACCTGGCCCAGGAGGTCGCGCCGGGCGGCACCGACGCCGCGTACCGGGGTTCACTCCCCCGGGTCTGCGGACAGCCGCTCCAGCAACGGCAGGACGGCCGCCACCGCCGTCCGGCTCTCGTGCCAGAGCCCGTGCCGCAACCGGGAATGGACGGCCTGCTGACTGATCCCGAGCTCCGCCGCCGCCTCTCGCTGACTGGCGCCGGCTTCGACCAGCCGCCCCGCCGCATGCTGGTCACCGGACCGGCGCCGTTCCACCGTGGCGACCAGCTGCAGGGTGGCCTCTGCACAACGCAGGTCAGCCTCTCGGCCGGCCTCTGTGGCGCCGCCAGGGCGACGTCCGTGCGGCAGCACCAGCCGTCCCGGTGCCCGCCGGGCGCGCCGCCGCTCGGCTGGAGTCAGATGCGACAATGATGGGTCTTTGTCTGGGGTGCCCTCCGGATCCAGCAGCACCGCCCAGGACCCGGTCCGCACGGCCCACAGCGCCAGGCCCACGGCAGCCGCCATGCCATCGAGGGTGACGGCCAGCTCGCCGTCGTGCGCCGTCGGATCGGATTCGTCGCCACGCCACGCCGCCGAGATCACAGCCGCGTCGGGGCGGGGATCGTCGAGCAGCGCCGCTGCCACACGTCGGGCGTCGTCGGCCGTGGCGGCGGTCGGCCGGATGGGCACCAAATGCACGGACACCATACAGAGAGTCTACCTCTGACAACGGTGCTGGCTTGTCGTAGGGCGTGTCCGCCGTGCCGCGCCTGGCCGGGCGCTCCGTCCGGTCGTCTCGGTGGGCCAGACTGGATGCATGACGTACTCCCCCACCGCCCGTCGTGCCGTGCCCGCCGAGCACCGTGACCCGCGCGGCGCCCTGCCGGCGCTGGCCGTCGACCTCCTGCTCACCCTCCTCTTCGTGGCTCTGGGCCAGGGACAGCACGCGACGGAGCGCGGGCCGCTGGGGCTGCTGGTCACGGCGGCGCCGTTCCTCGCGGGTCTCCTGCTCATGACCGGACTGACCTCCGGACACCGGACCTGGGCTCGCGTGTGGCCCCACGGAGTCATCGTCTGGATGGGGACCGTCGCCGTCGGCATGATGCTGCGCGTGGCCTTCGGCCTCGGTGGCGCCCCCGTGTCCTTCGTGCTCGTGGCGCTCGGGGTGCTGGGCGTCCTGCTTTTGGGTCGCCGGGCCGTGACCGCCTGGCTGGTGCGCCGCACCCGGAGGTGAGGGGTCGGCGCGCGGCTAGGATCATCGCGGACACCGGACCCGCAGCATCGAGGAAATGAGGACCGCCCGTGGTCACCGCCATCGTCTTGATCAAGACCGACAAATCCAGCATCCCGGAGACCGCCGAGACCCTCGCCGCGCTCGAGGGGGTCGGGTCGGTCTACTCCGTGACCGGCGCGTGGGACCTGGTGGCGATGGTCAAGGTGCGCCGCTACGAGGACCTCGCCGACGTGATCGCCGACCATCTCTCCAAGGTCGACGGGATCCAGGACACCGAGACCATGCTGGCCTTCCGGACCTACTCGTCCGAGGACCTCGGCGAGGGATGGGCGCTCGGCTTTGACTCCTGAGCGTCCTCTCGACGACGGGCCCCACCTCGCCGGTGAGGGCCCGTCGTCGCACCATCAGGACCGGGAGAAGGCGACCCAGCGGTCCAGGACGTCACGCGCGGCGCCGGAGTCGATCGACTCGGCGGCCCGCGTCATGTTGGCCGCCAGTCGCTCCATCAGCGGAGCGTCCGCGTCGCGGTCCCAGGCCGTCAGGCCCGCGGCCGCGTTGAGGAGGACGGCGTCGCGGATCGGGCCCTTCTCCCCCGCCAGCAGAGCGCGGACGAGGGTCGCGTTGTAGGCGCCGTCCCGCCCGGCCAGAGCCTGGACGGGGGCCAGGTCGATGCCCAGCTCCCGGGGATCGAGCTCGTGGGTGCGCACACCGTCCCGGACCTCCATGACGGTCGACGGCCCCGACGTCGTGATCTTGTCCCGGCCGTCCGCCCCGCGGAAGACGAAGCCGCGCACCCCCCGGTCCGCGAGCACCTGGGCGAGCAACGGGACCATGGCCTCGCTCGAGCAGCCCAGGGCCTGGGCGGTGACCTGGGCCGGATTGCTCAGGGGGCCGAGGAAGTTGAACACGGTGGGCACGCCGAGCTGCTTGCGCACCGGTGCCACGTACTTCATGGACGGGTGGTAGTTCTGGGCGAAGAGGAACGTGATGCCCACGGCCTCGGCGCACTCCTCGGCCTTCCGGGCCGGCATGGACAGGTCCACGCCGAGGGCCTCGATCACGTCGGCCGCGCCGGCGGTGGACGAGGCGCCTCGGTTCCCGTGCTTGACGATCCGCGCGCCCGCACCGGCGGCCACGAGCGAGGACATCGTCGAGAGGTTCACGGTGCCCAGGCGGTCGCCGCCCGTGCCCACGACGTCGAGGGTCTCCCCCGGCACGTGCACCGGGTTCGCCGCCTGCACCATCGCCTCGGTCAGGCCGCGCAGCTCCGGCACCGTCACCCCCTTGGCGGCCAGGGCGAGGAGGAATCCGCCCACCTGCCCCTCGGTGGCATCGCCGGCCATCATCTCCCCCATGGCCCATGCGGCGACGTGGTCGCTGAGGTCCTCGCCGACGGTGAGGGCGCGGAAGACCTCCGGCCAGGAGGTCCCCAGGACTGCTGCGGTGTTCTCGGGGGTGCTCACGCACTGAGCCTAGCGGCCCGGCTGCACCCGGGGCCGCGCCATGTCATGCACGGCTCGCTTCGAACCTGGACACCACCTGGACACCAGCCCCCGACTGTCACTGAAACCCCCCGACGGTGCTGACGACCCGTCCTGCGACACGGTAGGTTCGATTTACCGCCCGGGCGGTGTTTGGGGCCATAATGGCTGGGTGACCACAGCTAACCCCACTCTCCATCAGCCCACCACGGGGCTCCCGAGCCGGCCCAACATGGTGCAGGTCGGGACCATGGTGTGGCTTGCCAGCGAGCTCATGTTTTTCGGTGGGCTCTTCGCCATGTACTTCACCCTTCGCTCCACGTCTCCGGAGCTCTGGGCCGAGCACACCGCGATCCTCAACGTTCCGCTCGCCGCGGTGAACACGACGATCCTGGTGCTCTCCTCCGTCACCGCCCAGTTCGGCGTCCTCGCCGCCGAGCGCCTTCAGCCCCGCCGCACCGGCGGCCTCCTGCAGTTCGGGAAGTGGGGCATGGTCGAGTGGTTCATCCTGACCTTCATCATGGGCTCGATCTTCGTGGCGGTGCAGTCCTACGAGTACGCGGTTCTCGTCTCCGAGGGTGTGACCGTCGCGGCGAACGCGTACGGCTCGGCGTTCTACATCACCACCGGCTTCCACGCCATCCACGTGACCGGCGGCCTGATCGCGTTCCTCTTCATCATCGGCCGCGCCTACATGGCCCGCCGCTTCGGCCACCACGAGGCGACGTCGGCGATCGTCGTGTCCTACTACTGGCACTTCGTGGACGTCGTCTGGATCGCCCTGTTCTTCATCGTCTACTTCCTGAAGTAAGACGACCCCCACTCACCGCACCGACTTCAGGCCCGGGCCGGCAGCATGAGCGGCCCGCCCCGGAAGAGAACGATAGGAAACCCCCGTGAAGGCACTTTCGCAGAACCGACGCCATCCCCTGATGGGGCTGGCGCTCCTCCTGCTGGGACTCCTGGTGACCGGCGGACTGTACTCCGTCGCGAGCACCGTGAACCAGGCGCAGGCGGCCACGCAGGTCACCGCGGCCGCCTCGGCTGATGACATCTCCGAGGGCGAGAAGCTCTTCAACGCGAACTGCGCCTCGTGCCACGGCACGGGTGCCGCGGGGGGTCCCTCCGGCCCGTCTCTGATCGGTGTCGGCGCCGCCTCCGTCGACTTCCAGGTGGGCACCGGCCGCATGCCGATGCAGATGAACGGCCCGCAGGCCCAGGTCAAGCCGAACCAGTTCAACGACGAGCAGACGGCGCAGCTCGCCGCGTACGTCGCCTCGCTGGGTGCCGGCCCCGCCGTCCCCGAGGACGAGTACCTGGATGTGAACCACGAGGACGTGGACATCACCCGCGGCGGCGACCTGTTCCGCATCAACTGCGCCATGTGCCACAACGCGGCTGCGGCCGGCGGTGCGCTGACCCGCGGCAAGTACGCCCCGTCTCTGCAGGGCGTGGAGGAGAAGCACATCTACGAGGCCATGGAGACCGGCCCGCAGAACATGCCGGTGTTCTCCGACTCGAACATCAAGCCCGAGGACAAGCGCGACATCATCGCGTACCTCAAGACCATCGAGAACCAGGGCTCCCCCGGCGGCCTCGCCCTCGGCTCGCTCGGCCCCGTCTCCGAGGGCCTGTTCATCTGGACCGCGGGCCTGGCGCTGATCATCGGCTTCATGGTCTGGCTCACCAGCCGGTCCTCCTGATCCCGTCGGCGCAGGCGCGCCGACCACCCGTCATCGACATTCATCACTCGAGTAAAGGAAACAGGACATATGGGCGAGAAAGGCCTTGAAGGGACCGAGCACCGCTCGGGTTCCCTCGAGCACGCCGGCGAGGACGCGCCCCGGTACGCGATCGACAACCCGGGCCTGCCTCCGCACCGTCCGCGTCTGGCCGATGAGGATCCGAAGGCTGCGAAGCGCGCCGAGCGTCAGGTCTCGGTCATGTTCCTCATCTCCATCGTGGGCACGGTGCTCTTCTTCATCGGCTACTTCGGCGTGGGGCAGATCGGCAACGGTGAGGCGTTCAGCAAGATCTATCTGCAGAACCTCCTGCTCGGCCTGGGCACCGCCCTGGCCATGTTCGGCATCGGCATCGGCGTGGTGCACTGGGCCAAGACCCTGATGCCGGACCACGAGACCGTCGAGGACCGTCATGAGATCCGCTCGGAGGCCGACCGCGTGGCCGCCACCGGGATGATCTCCGAGATCCTGGACGAGTCGCAGATCAAGCGCCGCCCCCTGCTGCGCAACACCCTGATCGGCGCCGCCCTGCTGGCCCCCCTGCCGTTCATCGCCGTGTTCCGCGACCTGGACGACACGGACAACTTCTCGGACCAGGAAGCCCAGAACTTCGGTCCGGAGCGTCTGCGCCACTCCATGTGGGCCGAGGGCGTGCGCCTCGTGCGCGACCCCACCGGCTCCCCCATCAAGGCCTCGGACGTCACGCTCGGCTCCGCCGTGCACGTCATCCCCGACGGCCTGAACGACCTGGGCCACGACAAGCTCAACCAGAAGGCCAAGGCCGTCGTCCTGCTCATGCGTCTCGATCCCGCCAAGGTGAAGATCACCCCGGGCCGCGAGGACTGGAACGTGGACGGGATCTTCGCCTACTCCAAGGTCTGCACGCACGTGGGTTGCCCGATCGCCCTGTACGAGCAGCACACCCACCACCTGCTCTGCCCCTGCCACCAGTCGACCTTCGACCTGACGCAGGAGTGCAAGGTCATCTTCGGCCCGGCCAGCCACGCGCTGCCGCAGCTGCCGATCACCGTGGACGACGAGGGCTTCCTCGTGGCCCAGAGCGATTTCCATGAGCCCGTCGGGCCTGTCTACTGGGAGCGTGGCTGACACCTATGAGCACCACCGTGAATGAGTTCCAGCCGGCGACCACGACCGGCCGCATCGCCAACTTCGTCGACACCCGGATGGGCATGTCGCCGATCGTGAAGTTCTTCGGCCGCAAGATCTTCCCGGACCACTGGACGTTCATGTTCGGCGAGGTCGCCCTGTACAGCTTCGTCATCCTGCTGCTGTCCGGCGCATTCCTCACCCTCTTCTTCGATCCCTCCATGTCAGAGGTCGTCTACGACGGGGCCTACGCCCCGCTGCGCGGCATCGAGATGTCCGCGGCCTACGCATCGACCCTCGACATCTCGTTCGACGTGCGCGGCGGTCTGTTCATGCGCCAGCTGCACCACTGGGCCGCGCTGCTGTTCGTGGCGGCCATGTCCGTGCACATGCTGCGCGTGTTCTTCACCGGCGCGTTCCGTCGCCCGCGTGAGCTGAACTGGCTGGTCGGCTGCTTCCTGCTGATGGCCGGCTGGGCTGCCGGCTTCACCGGCTACTCCCTGCCCGACGAGGTGCTCTCCGGCAACGGCCTGCGCATCATCGACGGCATCCTGAAGTCGCTGCCGCTGGTCGGCTCGTACCTCTCCGCCTTCTTCTTCGGCGGCGAGTTCCCCGGCCACTCGGTCATCGGTCGCCTGTATGCCCTGCACATCATGATCGTGCCGGCCGCCATCCTGCTGCTGATCGGCATCCACCTGTTCATGGTCGTCGTGCACAAGCACACCCAGTACCCGGGCCCGGGCCGCACCGAGGACAACGTGGTCGGCTATCCGGTGGGCCCCGTGTACGCGGCCAAGGCCGGCGGCTTCTTCTTCATCGTGTTCGGTGTGCTCGCGCTCATCGCCTCCACGGTGACGATCAACGCCAACTGGAACTACGGCCCGTATGATCCGTCCCCGGTGCAGGCCGGCACCCAGCCCGACTGGTACATCGGCGTGTTCGACGGTGCCCTGCGCCTCATGCCGGGCATGATCGGCGACTACTCCTTCCTCTGGAACATCCCGATGCCGTGGGGCTCCTCGGTGTCCCTGCCCATGGGCGTGCTCGTGCCGCTGATCCCGGTCGGCGCCCTGATCGTCGGCATGTGCGCCTGGCCCTGGATCGAGCGGTGGATCACCAAGGACGACACCGAGCACCACCTGCTCGACCGTCCCCGCAACGCCCCGGCCCGCACGGGCATCGGCGTGGCCGCCGTCGTCTGGTACTGCGTCATGTGGGCGGCCGCGTCCTCGGACCTCATCGCCACCCACTTCCACCTCTCCCTGAACGACGTGCTGTACGTGCTGCGCGCGCTGTTCTTCCTCGGCCCGGTGATCGCCTTCATCGTGACCCGCCGCATCTGCCTGTCCCTGCAGCGCAAGGACCGTGAGCTGGTGCTCCACGGCCACGAGGCCGGCGTCATCGAGATGTCCCCCGAGGGCGGCTTCCATGAGCGCCACCGCCAGCTCACCGACTACGAGCTGTACCGCCTGGTGTCCTTCGAGGACCGTCGCCCGGTGCCGGCCATCCCCGGCCGCAACGGCAAGGTGGGCACGCTGGAGAAGGCCCGTGCCGCCCTGAACCGCATGTTCTACCAGAACCGCGTCGCCCCGGTCTCCCGGGAGGAGCTGGTGGAGGCCCGCACCCACGGCCAGCACGGCCACGAGGAGCACCCCGTCGAGCTCGGACACGGCTCGGACGCTCCTCACCTGGAGCGCTGACCCCGGTCGGCTGATCCCCTGACGAAGGGCCCCGCGCACCACGGTGCGCGGGGCCCTTCGGCGTCCCTGGGCGGGCCGCCGCGGCCGCCGCGGGAGGGCCCGCCCAAGGCCGTAGCGGGCGCCATGAGGTGGTCCAGCGCCCCGCCCCCGGCCGCCGGATCGGCGACCTACGCTGCGGGGGGCACCTTCGGCGGCCGCCCCGGGTGGGCATGAGTTGTGACGCTCCTCGCCCGTCGCGGCACACCGACTCGGGCATGGTCAGGCGTGCGTCCGGTCCGTGACAACGGATGCTGGGCGGACGCAGGTGGCCTCCCTCGGGGGTGTCCCAGGAGACGGCAGGAGACGGACACCGTCGATGCTCGGGGTCCTCAAGTGGCTGTCCTCCCACGCGCGCTCAGAGGGGATGAGCCGGCGCCCCGCCACGAATGGGCGCTGCGACATCCGCTCATCCTCGGAGAGGAGTCCGCGCATGGGCCTCGCCCCCGCACACCACCGCCCCCTGTGCTGTCCGCCGCGCCCGACCACCACCGGCTGCGCCCGGGCATGGTCGGACGTGGCGACACCGGGCCGGAATCCTCCGTCTGCGAACTCAGAACGGCGGGAGAAGACCGCCGCCAGACGCCTCTGTGATTCACCGCCGCAGGCCGAGACGCACGGTGCACCCGTAGCTGGAGGACACAGGCCGCCGTGCCCCTGACGGTGGCACGGGGAGCTCTGACGGCCTCACGGTGACGCCGGACCGGTCGTCGCGTGTGACAGCGGTGCAGGGTGGGGTGGGCGGACCTGCAACTCAGCGACCGGCCGGCACACCCCCCTGTCCCGGACCGGGGCGAGAGAGGACGTACCGGCCTGTCACCGCGACCGTGGTCTCGCTCGGGCGTGCACCTGCGAGGCCCAGCGACGCGAGGCGTCGGCGATGGAGGCGGGACACGACGTTCACCGTCGGCCCCTACCCCGGTGGCGACGCTCCCCCGGGCTCGGCCGGCCCCACGGCTGGCAGCGGCCTCATACCCTCCTGCCACACGACGCGGCGGTCTCCGGTCGCCCGGAGCGGGGTGAAAGCCGCGCGGCCGCCGACACGGTCACACGCGGTCGTGCGGCCCACTCCCCGGCCGTGCAGGGCTCATCAGGGCATCGCCGCCCGACCCCTCAGGGCGGCTGCCAACGCACGCGCCGACGTCGGGTGGCCTGCCCAGCGCCGCTGCGCGGCACGCGCGCTCCTGGTGCACGGCTCCCGCTTCCCCAGACGCGGCGAGACAGGTCGTGGAGATCCGCCGCCGCGGTGTACGTCGAGCGGCTGGCCGGCTGCCACGACGGCGGGCCGGCCGTACTCAGCGCACAGGGAAACGCCGCAGGCCGGACCCCGAGGGGATCCGGCCTGCGGTGGTGGAACGACGGACGGGTCAGTGGGCGTACTTGCCCCGAGAGAACTCGTAGACCCACCCGAAGGTGAAGTAGGCGGCGGCGACGATGCCGATGATGAAGACCCACCAGCCGACGGCCAGGCCGGTCACGATGATCGCGCAGCCCAGGCCGAGGCCCAGGGGCCACCAGCTCCAGGGAGCGAAGGTGCCGTAGGTGCCGGCGTACTCGACGATCTGACCGTCCTCGTCATCTGCAGGGCCGACGCCGTATTTGTGCTCGGCGGCCCGCAGGTACCAGGCGATCATCCAGGACATCCCGCCCACGGCGTAGATGGCCGGGATGCCTGCCCACTCGGTCCACTCGACCCAGAACCCGTAGAGGGTGGCGGCTGCGATGAAGAACAGGCCGATGATCCAGAAGATGTTGGCTGCGACCTTCACTGGGCGACCTTCTCTCCGAAGGCCTCAGACGTGTTCTGAGGCGAGTGCGGGAAGAGCTCCGGGTGGTGCAGATCCAGCGCCGGACGCTCGGAGCGGATGCGCGGCAGGGAGTGGAAGTTGTGCCGCGGCGGCGGGCACGAGGTGGTCCACTCGAGCGAGCCGCCGAAGCCCCACGGGTCGTCCACGGTGACCTTCTTGCCATAGCGCGAGGTGATGTAGACGTTCCAGAAGAACGGGATCAGCGACGCGCCGAGAACGAAGGAGAACACCGAGGAGAACGCGTTCATCGCCTGGAAGCTGTCCTCCACCATGTAGTCCGCGTAGCGACGGGGCATGCCGATGACACCGAGCCAGTGCTGGATCAGGAACGTGCCGTGGAAGCCCACGAACAGCATCCAGAACTGGATCTTGCCGAGACGCTCGTTCAGCATCTTGCCGGTGAACTTCGGCCACCAGAAGAAGAAGCCGGCGAACATCGCGAACACCACGGTGCCGAAGACGACGTAGTGGAAGTGCGCCACGACGAAGTACGTGTCGGACACCTGGAAGTCCAGGGGCGGCGACGCCAGGATGACGCCGGTCAGGCCACCGAACAGGAAGGTGACCATGAAGCCGAGCGTCCACAGCATCGGGGTCTCGAAGGTGATCGAACCGCGCCACATGGTGCCGATCCAGTTCACGAACTTCACGCCGGTCGGGACCGCGATGAGCATGGTCATCACGGAGAAGAACGGCAGGAGCACGGCGCCGGTCACGTACATGTGGTGCGCCCACACCGTCACGGAGAGCGCGGCGATCGCCGTC
Organism: Micrococcus sp. 63XJN7_8_ISO-PGPR-S23-253; assembly: GCF_056173425.1. NCBI lineage: Bacteria > Bacillati > Actinomycetota > Actinomycetes > Micrococcales > Micrococcaceae > Micrococcus > Micrococcus sp. 63XJN7_8_ISO-PGPR-S23-253. The sequence goes on along the minus strand of NZ_CM149673.1, from coordinate 1,097,768 downwards.
GTCGCGAACACGATGGACTTGTAGCCGAAGATCGGCTTGCGGGAGAACACCGGGATGATCTCCGACACGACGCCGAAGAACGGCAGGGCGATGATGTACACCTCGGGGTGGCCGAAGAACCAGAAGAGGTGCTGCCACAGGATGGCGCCGCCGTTCTCCGGGTTGAAGATGTGGCCGCCGAAGCGACGGTCCAGGCCCAGCGCGAAGAGCGCGGAGGCGAACGGCGGGAACGCCACCATGATCAAGATGCCGGTGATGAGCGTGTTCCAGGTGAAGATCGGCATGCGCCACATCGTCATGCCCGGGGCACGCATCGTCAGGATCGTGGTGATGAAGTTGACGCCGCCCATGATCGTGCCGAAGCCCTGGAGGACCAGACCGAACACCCAGAGGTCACCGCCGACGCCCGGCGAGTACGTGGTGTTGGAGAGCGGGGCGTAGGCGAACCAGCCGAACGAGGCCGCACCCTGCGGGGTGAGGAAGCCGGCGGTCGCGATGAGCGAGCCGAACAGGAAGAACCAGAACGCCAAGGCGTTCAGACGCGGGAAGGACACGTCCGGAGCACCGATCTGCAGCGGCACCAGCACGTTGGCGAAGCCCGTGAAGAGCGGGGTCGCGAACATGAGCAGCATGAGCGTGCCGTGCATGGTGAACAGCTGGTTGTACTGCTCCTTCGTCTGCAGGATCTGCATGCCGGGCTCGAAGAGCTCCGCGCGGATCATGAGGGCCATGACGCCGCCGATGCAGAAGAAGACGAAGGACGTGATCAGGTACATGTACCCGAGCACCTTGTGGTCGGTCGTCGTCAGCCAGCTGACGACGATCTTGCCCAGCGAACGGGGCACCACACGAGGCTGCGCCTGTGAGCGCACCTCATCCGTTGCGTACTCGTAAGTGGTCATCAGTGGCTACCTCCACCGCGGGGGGTCTGGAGATCGCGCTCCATCGTCCCGGCGCCGTCAGGGTTGTTGTTGGGATTGCGGCTGTACTCTTCGCCCACCTGACCCGGCTCCATCTCCTCGAGGCGCTGGACGAACTCCGTCTCGTCGACGACCTCCACGTTGAAGAGCATCTCGGAGTGGAACTCGCCGCACAGCTCGGCGCACTTGCCGTCGTAGCTGCCCAGCTCCTGGGGGGTCAGGTACAGGTGGTTGGTCTTGCCGGGCACCATGTCACGCTTCTGGAGGAACTGCGGGATCCAGAAGGAGTGGGCCACGTCACGGGACTTCAGCTCGAAGTGCACCGGCACGTCATTCGGCAGGTACAGGACCGGAAGGGTGTCACGCACGCCCTCGGTGCCGTCCAGCTGGGCCTGGATGCCGGAGTAGTGGGCCTCGATGACCTCGCCGTTCTCCTGCTCGTAGGAGTAGTTGAAGTCCCAGGACCACTGCTTGCCGTACACGGTGACGGTCAGCGGCGAGTCGTCCACGGGGCGGTCGACCTCGGTCTGGACGCGGTCGGTGAAGCCCCAGAGGGTGAAGACCATCAGGATCGGGATGGCCGTGAACATGGTCTCGAGCGGCACGTTGTAGGCCGTCTGCTTCGGGAAGCCCTGGTCGTTCTTGCGGCGGCGGTACGCCACCATGCACCAGATCATGGCGCCCCAGGCCAGCAGGCCGACGACCATGGCCGCGATCCAGGAGTTCACCCACAGGTCGGTGAGCTGGGCGTTGTAGTTGGTGGTGTCCCGGGTGCCGGGGTACCAGCCGCGCTGGACCTCTGCCGAACACCCGGTCAGCACCAGGAGCGCCGTGGTGCCCACGGCACCGGCGGTCCAGCGGCGGCGAGTCCGACGTCCGGCGTCATTCTGTGCTCTCACAGACGGCCTTCCTCTTCATCTCGTGTGCGAGGGGCGTGCCCGCTCCCCCGGCGATTCGGCGACTTCTCGCAGCGTCCTCGCAGGGAGCACGGGTATGCCCTGATGATTCAGAGCCAGTCTAAGCCGAAACGAGCGGATTCTCCGCACCGTGACACGGGCGGATCGTGTCTGGGAGCCGGGTCCGAGCATCCTGGGCGCGGTGCCCGAGCACGACGACGGCGGGCCGGCCGAGGCCGACCCGCCGGTTCGCGGTCCGAGGCGCGCCGGGCGCCCGCAGATCAGTGGAAGGAGTCGCCGCAGGCGCACGAGCCGCCCGCGTTGGGGTTGTCGATCGTGAAGCCCTGCTTCGAGATGGTGTCCTCGAAGTCGATGGTCGCGCCCATGAGGTAGGGCACGCTCATCTTGTCGACGATCACCTCGACCCCGTCGTAGTCACGGACGGTGTCGCCGTCGAGGACGCGCTCGTCGAAGTAGAGCTGGTAGATCAGGCCGGAGCAGCCGCCCGGCTGCACGGCGACGCGCAGTCGCAGGTCCGTGCGGCCCTCCTGCTCGAGCAGCGAGCGCACCTTGCCGGCCGCCACGTCGGTCAGCTCGACCTCGTGCGGGGGCAGGCCCTCGGCGTCCTGGGTCGCGCCGATCTCGACACCGGTCTCCTCTGCGGACAGAGCCATCGTGACCTCCTCAGATCATGGGGCGCGGACGGGGCCGTCACGCGCGTGTGGTCTTCAGGGCAACACTAGCCGCCCACGGGGCATTCCCGGCCCGCCGCATCGGCGGCGGGCCGGGCGGCACTCACTTGGAGAGCCGCGCGAGCCAGAGCGCCTCGGCCACGACGGCCCGCTTGAAGTCGTCGATGTGCAGCGACTCGTTGGCCGAGTGCGCCCGCGTGTCCGGGTCCTCCACGCCCGTGATGAGGAGGGTGGCCTCCGGGAAGACCTCGGCGAGGTCCGCGGTGAACGGGATGGAGCCGCCCATGCCGATCGCCCGGGGCTCGACGCCCCAGGCGTCCTCCAGGGCGGCCATCATCGCGGCCGCGGCGGGGGCCGCGGTGTCCGTCGTGAACGGCTGACCGAACTCCCCCGCGGTGACCGTGATCTCCGCGCCGAGCACCGCCGCAGACTGCGCCTCCAGGTGGGTGCGCAGCGCCTCGAAGGCCTCCGCGGGGTCCATGCCGGGGCCCAGGCGCAGCGAGAACTTGGCGCGCGCCGCGGGCTGGATCGTGTTCGAGGACTCCGCGACGGAGGGCGCGTCGATCCCGATGATGCTCAGCGCGGGCGCGTTCCACAGCCGGTCTGCGACCGAACCGCGGCCGGCCAGGGTCACCCCGTCCAGCACGCCCGCGTCCGCACGGAAGACGTCCTTGGGGTAGTCCAGCCCCGCGGTCTGACGCGGCTCGAGGCCGGGCACGGCGACCGCACCGTCCGCGTCGTGGAGCGTGGCGATCAGCCGCGAGAGCAGGACGACGGCGTCCAGGACCGGCCCGCCGAACATGCCGGAGTGCACGGCGTGGTCGAGCACCCGGACGGTCACCGTGCCGTCCACCAGCCCGCGCAGGGACGTGGTCAGCGCGGGCTCCCCCACGGCCCAGTTGGACGAGTCCGCGACGACGATCGCGTCGGCGTCGAGGCGCGCCCGGTGCTTCTCCAGGAAGGTGCGGAAGGTGGGCGAGCCGGCCTCCTCCTCGCCCTCGATGAAGACGCGGACGCCGACGCCGGCGTCGGGCAGGACGTCCCGCAGGGCGGCGAGGGCGGCGAGGTGGACCATGATGCCGGCCTTGTCGTCGGCGGCGCCGCGGCCATACAGCCGCCCGCCGCGCTCGGTGGCCACGAGCGGCGGGGTGTCCCAGAGGTCCTCGTCCCCGATCGGCTGCACGTCATGATGGGCATACAACAAGACAGTGGGCTTGTCTGAGGCGCCGGGCTTCTCGCCGATCACCGCCGGCCCGCCGGGCCGGCCGTCGTCGCGGGTCTCGGTCACGATCTCCACATGCTGCAGGCCCGCCTCGCGCAGCAGGCCCGCGACGGCCTCGGCGGACCGCTCGAGCTGGGTGCGGTCCGCGGAGTCCCAGGCGATGCCCGGGATCGCCACGAGGTCGGTGAGGGTCTGGAGGGTCGTCGGGAAGCGGGCCTCGACGGCCTCACGGACGGCCGAGACGAGGGCCGCGTCCTGCGGCGCACGGGAGGTGATGTCAGTCATGACGGCCAGCGTAGACGGCCGCCGGGCCGAAAGCCGCGCCTCCGGGCGGGCCGGATGCGCCCCACCACTAGACTGGACGGGTGTTCAAGCGAGACAAGACCCCCGAGACCGCGCCCACCCCTTCGACTCACGGCTCCTCCGCCGCGCCCGCCGAGGACGCCGCCGTGGCCGAGGCCGGGCCGCGCGACCGCTCGCAGGGCAAGAAGGGCCCGACTCCGCGGCGCCGCGACCAGGAGGCCGCGCGCCGGCGCACCCTGGTCCCCGACGATCGCAAGGCGGCCCGCAAGGCCGAGCGTCAGGCGATGGCCCAGGAGCGGATGCGCCAGCGCGCCGCGCTGGAGACCGGGGACGAGCGCGGTCTCCCGGCGCGCGACAAGGGACCGCAGAAGCGCTGGGTCCGTGACTACGTGGACGCACGCACCGGCATCGGCGAGTGGCTCATGCCCGTCGTCTTCGCCTACGTCCTGCTCATGTTCATCCCCGGCCGCGAGGCGCAGCTGATCCTGATGATCAGCCTGTACGTGCTCGTGGCCCTCGTGCTCATCGAGAGCTTCCTGGTCAGCCGGCACATCAAGAAGGGCCTCACGGAGCGCTTCGGCACGCCGGAGCCCGGGACCGGCTTCTACGGCATCATGCGCGCGCTGCAGTTCCGCCGCCTGCGTCTGCCCAAGCCCCAGGTCAAGCGGGGCGAGTACCCCGCCTGACACGACACCGCGCGACGGCCCGGACCCCGGTGGGTCCGGGCCGTCGCGTCACCGGCGAGCGGACCGTCAGCCCCGCAGGGGTCGGGCCAGTCCGGCGGTGATCCGGCCGGCCCAGAACGGCCCCTCGTAGAGGAACGCGGTGTAGCCCTGGACGAGGTCCGCGCCCGCGTCGAGCCGGGCCTGGACGTCGTCGGCGTCCGTCACCCCGCCCACGCTGACGACGGCGGCGCCCGCGGGCAGCGCCGCCCGCAGGACGTCCAGCACCCGCCTCGACCGCTCCTGCAGCGGGGCGCCGGACAGGCCGCCCGCGCCCAGGGCGTCCACGTCGGCACGCGGGGTGCGCAGACCCTCGCGGGAGACGGTCGTGTTGGTCGCGATGACGCCGTCGAGCCCGAGGCGCTCGGCGAGCGCCCCGACGGCGCGCACGTCGTCGTCCGACAGGTCCGGGGCGATCTTCACGGTCAGTGGCACCCGCCGGCCCGGGACTGCACGGTCGGCCTCCTCGCGCACGGCCGTGAGGATCGGCTCCAGCGCGTCGATCTCCTGCAGCTGGCGCAGCCCCGGGGTGTTCGGGGAGGACACGTTGACCGTCAGGTAGTCGGCGTGGGGCGCGAGCAGGCGGGTCGAGGCCCGGTAGTCGTCCGCCGCGTCCTCGAGCGGGACCACCTTGGTCTTGCCGATGTTGACGCCCAAAACCGGCCGGGCCGGACCGAAGCGGCGCTCCAGGGTCTGCCGGGTCCGCGCCAGGCGGGGGGCGACGGCCGCCGCGCCGTCGTTGTTGAAGCCCATGCGGTTGACCAGCGCCCGGTCGTCCACGAGACGGAACAGTCGGGGCTGCGGGTTGCCGGGCTGCGGCTGCGCCGTGATCGTGCCGACCTCGATGTGGCCGAACCCGAGGTCGGCCAGGGCGGCGGTCCCCCGGCCGTCCTTGTCGAACCCCGCGGCCAGGCCGAAGGGCGTCGGGAACCGCAGGCCCATGACCGTGCGCGCGAGCATCGGGTCCGGACGGAAGGCGGCGCGCAGGGCGGCGGACGCCCCGGTCCGCTCGGCCAGCCGAATCGCGTCGAAGCCCCGATGGTGCGCCTGCTCCGCGTCCATGCCACCGAACACGGCACGGAAGAAGGGCGGGTACAGGCGAGGCGCACGGGAGGTCAGGAGGCCGTCGACGGCGGACTTGGGATCAGGCAGCTGCATGCCCCCATCCTCGCACGGGCCTCCCGCCCGCCCGGGGTCCTCCTAGAGTGGTCGGATGGCCCGTGACCCGATCCAGCCGCCACCCCCGGACCGACCCGCCCCGCACGGCGCACCCGCCGGCGGACCGACGGAGGAGGGCACCCGCCCGTTCCTCGACGATCCGCCGGGCCTGGGCTGGGTCCCGGACGGGCTGCCGGGCTTCGAACGATGCACGCTCGGCCTCGACACCGATGAACAAGGACAGAACCTTGTCACAGTGGTGCGTCCGCGCATCGACGCCGCCCGTGACCCGGCCCGGCGGCCCATCCTCTCAGTGCACGGCTGGAGCGACTACTTCTACAACGCCCCGCTGGCCCACGCGTTCGAGACCGCCGGCTACGCGTTCCACGCCGTCGACCTGCGCCACTACGGCCGCTCGCTGCGCGCGGGGCAGACGCCCGGCTGGACGGACGACCTGGCCCGCTACGACGCGGACCTCGAGGCCGCGTTCGAGACCATCGCCCGGGACCACCCGCTGCCGCCCATCCTCATGGGGCACTCCACCGGCGGGCTGATCGCCGCGCTGTGGGCGGACCGGAATCCCGGCCGCCTCGCCGCGCTCGTGCTCAACAGCCCGTGGCTGGAGATGCAGGGCAGCGCGGGGGTGCGCCTGCTGGCGAAGTCCATCGTGGGGCCCGTCTCCGCCATGAAGCCCTACGCCATGCTCACGCTGCCGCGCATCGACCACTACTGGCGCACCCTCTCGGACCAGGCCGAGGGCGAATGGGACCTGCACCCGCTCTGGCGCCCCCCGCACGCGTTCGAGGTGCCGGCCGCCTGGCTGAGCGCGGTCCTCTCGGGGCACCGGGCCGTGGCCGGGCGGCTCGACGTCTCCGTCCCGATCCTCGTGCTCGTCTCCGCGCGTGGGCATCGGGGCACGTCCTACGGCGAGGCGATGCTGACCTCGGACATCGTCCTGGACCCCGACGCCATGGCCCGCCGCTCCCTGCGGCTCGGCGACCGGGTGACCGTCCACCGGCTCCCCGACGCGCTGCACGACGTGTTCGCCTCCCCCGCGTCGGTGCGCGAGGCGGCCGGTGCCGCGACGCTCACGTGGCTGGGAGCCTACGCGCCGCCGTCGGCGTCCGAGGCCGAGTCCGGCGCGCCGGACGACGGCGCCGGCTGAGGGGTGTCCACGGCGCCGCCGTAGCGGCGGTCCCGTCGGGCGTAGGTCTCGACGGCGGCCCACAGGGTCCGCCGGTCGACGTCCGGCCACAGCACGTCCAGGAACAGCAGCTCCGCGTAGGCGGACTGCCACAGCAGATAGTTGGACAGGCGCTGCTCCCCCGAGGTCCGCAGGAACAGGTCCACGTCCGGGACGACGTCGACGTCCTGACCCGTGCGGAAACCGCGGTCGAGGTAGCGGGTGATGACGTCCTCGCTGATCTCGCCCGGCCGCATCCGGCCGGCCCGGACCTCTTCGGCGATCGCCTGGACGCCGTCCAGGATCTCGGCCCGGCTGCCGTAGTTCACGCACATGTGCAGCGTGGTCCCGGTGTTGTGGCGCGTGAGCTCCTCGGCCTCCTGCAGCTCCCGGATCACGGGGGTCCAGAGGCGCGGGGCCCGCCCGTTCCACCGGATCCGCACGTTCCACGAGTGCAGGGTGTCCCGCTGCCGGCGCAGCACGTCCCGGGAGAAGCCCATGAGGAAGCGCACCTCCTCCGCCGAGCGCCGCCAGTTCTCCGTGGAGAACGCATACGCGGACACGTGGCCGATCCCCAGCTCCACCGCCCCGGCGACGACGTCCAGCAGGGCCGCCTCGCCGGCCCGGTGGCCCTCGGTGCGGGGCAGGCCGCGCTGGTTGGCCCACCGACCGTTGCCGTCCATCACGATCGCCACGTGCCGGGGCACGAAACGCGGATCGATCCGCGGGGCGACCGCACCCGAGGGGTGCGGCGGCGGGGGCTGCGGGGCACGGTCGGCGCTCATGGTCTCCTCTCGACGCGCGGGGCGGGGAGGCCGAGGTCCTGGTCCAGGACGGACAGGGACACCAGGCGCCGCTCGGCGTGGAACTGCAGGTACGCCGCCACGATACCGGCCGCCTCTCGGCGGGCGGGGCCCCCGGAGGCGTCCGCGGTGGCCCAGTCCCCCGCTGCAAGGGCCGAGAGCAGATCGAAGGTCTCCGGGGCCGGGTGCGCGGCACCGGGTGGCCTGCACTCCGGGCAGACGGCCCCGCCGAGGCCCACGTGCAGCGCCGTGTGCGGGCCGGGGGCGCCGCAGCGGGCGCACCGGTCGAAGGTGGGGGCCCAGCCGGCCTGGGCGAGCGCGCGCAGCAGGAACGAGTGCAGGATCAGCCGCGGGTCGTGCGCGCCACGGGCCAGCGCGGCCAGCGCGCCGTGGAACAGGCGGTACTGGGCGCGCCGGCCGTCGTCGTCGACCGCGGGGACCCGCTCGACGGCCTCGGCGAGGGCGCCGGCGACGGTGTAGGCGTCGTAGTCGGCGGCCAGCATCGTCGCGTACGGGTGCAGCAGCTGCGCCTGGCTCACGGTGTGCAGCTCGCCCCGGCCGCGTGCGAGCTGGAGCGTGGAGTGCATGAACGGCTCCACCACCGAGCCCAGCCGGGAGGATGTCTTGCGCACCCCCTTGGCCACGGCCCGGACCAGGCCGTGCTCGGGGGTGAGCGCCTCGACGATGCGATCGGCCTCCCCCAGACGGTGGGTGCGCAGCACGATGGCCTCGGTGCGGAATGAGTTCGCCGCGTAGCCGCCGTGCCGCGCACCCCGCCGGGAGGAGCCGGAGCCGCTCACGCGCGCAGGGCGCGGTTCACCGCGGACACCACGGCCTTCAGCGAGGCGGTGGTGGTGTTGTGGTCCAGGCCGACGCCCCAGAGGACGCGGTCGCCCACGGCCGCCTCCACGTAGGCGGCGGCCATGGCCGCGCCGCCCTCGGACAGTGCGTGCTCCGAGTAGTCGAGCACGCGGACGTCCATGCCCTCCTCACCGAGGATGCGCAGGAACGCGTCGATCGGGCCGTTGCCCTGCGCCGTGCGGGTCTGCGTGACGCCGTCGACCTCGAGCTCGGCCTCCATCCGGAACGCGCCGTCCTCGCCGGAGGCCGAGGAGACCGAGCGGAGCCGGTAGTGGCCCCACTGCGCCTCCGCCGCGTCGGCGGGCAGGTACTCGTCCTGGAACACGCGCCACAGGTCGGCGCCGGAGACCTCGCCGCCCTGGGCGTCGGCCAGATCCTGGATGACGTGGGAGAACTCGATCTGCGCGCGGCGCGGCAGGTCCAGGTTGTGCTCGGACTTGAGCAGGTAGGCGACGCCGCCCTTGCCGGACTGCGAGTTCACGCGGATGACGGCTTCGTACGAGCGGCCGATGTCCTTCGGGTCGATGGGCAGGTACGGCACGGCCCACGGGATGCCGTCCACGTCCGTGCCGGCCGCCTTCGCGTCGACCTCCATGGCCTCGAAGCCCTTCTTGATGGCGTCCTGGTGGGAGCCGGAGAAGGCCGTGAAGACGAGGTCGCCGCCCCACGGCGAGCGCTCGGGCACGGCCAGCTGGTTGCAGTACTCGACCGTGCGCTTGATGTGGTCCATGTCGGAGAAGTCGATCATGGGGTCGACGCCCTGCGAGTACAGGTTCATGCCCAGCGTCACCAGGTCGACGTTGCCGGTGCGCTCGCCGTTGCCGAACAGGCATCCCTCGGTGCGGTCCGCCCCGGCCAGGTAGCCCAGCTCGGCGGCGGCCACGCCCGTGCCGCGGTCGTTGTGCGGGTGCAGGGAGAGGATGAGCGAGTCGCGGTGCTCCAGGTTGCGGTGCATCCACTCGATCGAGTCGGCGTACACGTTCGGGGTGGACATCTCCACCGTCGCCGGCAGGTTCAGGATCATCTTGCGGTCGGTGGAGGCCTCCAGGACCGTGGCCACCTCGTCCGAGATGCGCCGGGCGAACTCGAGCTCGGTGCCCGTGTAGGACTCGGGCGAGTACTCGTAGGTGATCTGCGTGCCCTTGAGCTGCTCCTCGAACTTCTTCACCAGGCGCGCGCCGGAGGTCGCGATGTCCACGATCCCGTCCTCGTCCTGCCGGAACACCACGCGGCGCTGCAGCACCGACGTCGAGTTGTACAGGTGCACGATGGCCCGGTCGGCGCCCTCGAGCGCCTCGAAGGTGCGCTCGATCAGGTGCTCACGGGACTGGGTGAGGACCTGGATGGTGACGTCGTCCGGGATGTGGTCGCCCTCGATGAGCTGGCGGACGAAGTCGTAGTCGGTCTGCGAGGCGGACGGGAAGCCGACCTCGATCTCCTTGAAGCCCATGCCGACGAGCAGCTGGAACATGCGCAGCTTGCGCTCGGGGCCCATGGGGTCGATCAGGGCCTGGTTGCCGTCGCGCAGGTCCACGGCGCACCACAGCGGCGCCTTCTCGATGACCTTGTCCGGCCAGGTGCGGTCCGGCAGGGCGACCTCGATCTGGTCCTGGAACGGGACGTACTTGTGGAACTTCATCCCCGACGACTTCTGCAGGTGGGCGCTCATGCGTGTTCTCCCTCGACGTGCGCGCGGCGGGCGCGCGAAAGGTGGATGGTCGGTGGCCGGGCCGGGAGGTCAGAGGCTCCGCACGGGGTGTCCGGTCCGGTGGGAGGCGTCCTGCCTCCGCATGCGCTCAGGCGGCGTGGATCGCGGCCTGGCACGGGGACCCCGTGCGGCCGGGAAGTAGCAGGCGGGCCGTGGCCGGCGCTGTCGTCGCGAGGCGGGGGGACATGCCCCCGACCCTAGCACCGAGGTGGGCCGGGCCACAGGAGGCCGTCCCCGTGTGACGCACGACGACGGCGGCCCGCTCCGGCGCGCGCGCCGGGCCGGGGCCTCGGGCTCAGAAGCCGAGTCGGCCGAGCTGCTTGGGGTCGCGCTGCCACTCCTTGGCGACCTTGACCCGCAGGTCCAGGTGCACCTTGGTGCCGAGCATGCGCTCGATGCCCGCCCGCGCCTGCGCGCCGATCTCGCGCAGCCGGGAGCCGCCCTTGCCGATGATGATGCCCTTCTGGCTGTCCCGCTCGACGAAGACGTTCGCCCACACGTCCATCAGGGGCCGGTCCGCGGGGCGGTCCTCGCGCAGGGACATCTCCTCGACCACCACGGCCACCGAGTGCGGCAGCTCGTCGCGCACGCCCTCCAGGGCCGCCTCCCGGATGAGCTCGGCGACCATGATCGCCTCCGGCTCGTCCGTGAGCTCGCCGTCGGGGTACAGGGGCGGCCCGGCCGGCAGCAGGCCCGCGAAGACGCCCAGGACGTCGTCGACCTGGCGGCCGGCCACCGCCGAGACCGGCACGACGGCCGCGAAGCCCTCCCCGCCGTTCTCCGGCCCGAGGACCTCGTCGCCCAGCGCGGTCACGGCCACGAGCTGCGCCATGAGCTGCTCCGGACCCACCTTGTCCGTCTTGGTGACCACGGCGACCACCGGGGTGCGGTGCAGGTACGAGAGCTGCTGGGCGATGAACCGGTCGCCGGGGCCGATCGCCTCGTCGGCCGGCAGGCACATGCCCACGGCGTCGACCTCGTTGAGCGTCTCCGCCACGAGGTCGTTGAGGCGCTCGCCGAGCAGGGTGCGGGGCCGGTGCAGGCCCGGGGTGTCCACGAGCACGAGCTGGAAGTCCTCGCGGTGGACGATCCCGCGGATGGTGTGGCGCGTGGTCTGGGGTTTGGAGGAGGTGATCGCCACCTTCTCCCCCACCAGCGCGTTGGTGAGCGTGGACTTGCCGGCGTTCGGCCGGCCCACGAGCGAGACGAAGCCGGAACGGAAGCCGTCCGCGGCGCGGGCCGGATCGACGAGATCGGTCATGGGGTCATCCTTGTCAGGCGGGGCGTGGGGTGGGGCGGCCGGCTCAGGCCACGGGGTCGGCGGGCTCGGCGCCGTAGGCCTGCTCCTCGCGCCGGCGCAGCCGCACCGGGCGGTCGGGGGTCTCGGAGACGCGCAGGCGCGCGACCCGGTTGCGGCGGGGCTCGAGGGTGTCCGCGACGAGCTCGATCCCCTGGACCACGACGCGCGAACCCTGGATCGGGACGCGGCCGAGCTCCTTGGCGAGGAGGCCGCCGACCGTGTCAACGTCGTCGTCCTCGTCCTCCTCCGGCAGCTCGAACTCCTCCCGGAAGTCGTGGATGCCCATGCGCGCGTCGACGGAGTAGACGCCGGGCGCGACGAACTCCACCTCGGGGCGGTCCGGGTGGTCGTCCTCGTCGTAGATCTCGCCGACGATCTCCTCGATGAGGTCCTCGAGCGTCACGAGCCCCGCCGTGCCGCCGTACTCGTCCACCACCACGGCCACGTGGGTGGACTCGCGCTGCAGCTCCTGCAGGAGGGTCGCCACGGACTTCGACTCGGGGACGAAGCGGACGTCGCGCATGACCTCGGTGACGGGGGTGTCGGTCGCGGCGCCGTCGTGGTGCAGGGCGCGGGTGACGTCCTTGAGGTGCAGCATGCCCCGGATGTCGTCGGCGTCCTCGCCGATCACCGGGATGCGGGAGTTGCCGGAGCGCAGGAACAGGGCCATGGCCTGGCCGAGCGTGTGGTCGGCGTCGATCGTGACGACGTCGGTGCGCGGCACCATGACGGAGCGGACGATGGTGTCGTTCATGGAGAACACCGACTGGATCAGCTCCGCCTCGGAGTCGGCGAGCACGTCCGCGTCGTGGGCGCGGGCGACGAACTCGCGCAGGTGGCGCTCCTGGAAGTCGTCCTCGTCCTCCGGCTCGACCTCGCGACGGCGCCGGTCCCGGTCCAGGCGGGCGGCGAGCGGGCCCAGGGCTCGGCGGAGCACCCACACCAGACCGCCGAGGCGGCGGGCGACGGCGGCCTCGTTGCGGGAGCCGATCGGCCGCGGGCTCCAGACGCCCAGCAGGGCGGCCACGCCCACGAGCACGACCGCGGCGATCGCCACGGCGAGCCACGTGTCGTCCACCACCGCGTCGGCGGCCGCGGTCAGGCAGACGGCCGACAGGGCCTCGGCCACGAACCGCCAGACCCGCAGGGCCCCGAGGTGGCTCTCCCGCTCGCGGGCGATCTCCAGTGCCTTGGAGCCGGGCTGCTCGCGGACGATGTCCTCCGCGTCCCGCCGGGAGAGGTAGGAGAACGCGGACTCGGCCAGGGACAGCGTCCAGGTCAGGCCGAGGAAGACCAGGAAGAGGGCGAAGAGGAGGGCGGGCGTCAGCATGGGCGGTGCCCTCAGTCCTCGACGGTGGGGGCCGGGGCGGGCCGGCCGAGGACCTCGGACACGAGCCGATCCTGGAGGCCGAACATCTCCTCGCGGTCGGCGTCCTCGAGATGGTCGTACCCCAGCAGGTGGAGCATGCCGTGGGTGAGCAGCAGAAGCAGCTCGTCGTCACGGGAGTGCCCGCCGCGCGCGGCCTGCTCGGCGGCGACCTCGGGGCAGAGCACGACGTCCCCGAGCACGCCCTCGGCCGGCGCCTCGGGCGAGCCGGGGGTCAGCTCGTCCATGGGCAGGCTCATCACGTCGGTGGGCCCGGGCAGGTCCATCCACTCCTCGTGCAGCTCGGCCATGCGTGCGGCGTCCACGACGGTCACGGCCGTCTCGGCGCGCTCGTGGACGTGCAGGCGCGTGTAGACGTGCCGGGCCATGCGCAGCAGCGCGTCCTCGGGGACCTCGATCCCCGACTCGTTCAGGATCTCAACGGCCACGGCGGGCCCCTCCTCGCTTCTGGGACCGCTCCGCGGGTCCGCGGGCGGCGTCGTAGGCGTCCACGATGGCGCTCACCAGCGAGTGCCGGACCACGTCCGAGGAGTCAAAGCGGACCACCTCCAGGCCCTCGATCCCCTCGAGCACCTCGACGGCCTGGGCCAGGCCGGACTGGGTGCCGCGCGGCAGGTCCACCTGCGAGGTGTCACCCGTGACGACCATGCGCGCACCGAAGCCGAGTCGGGTCAGGAACATCTTCATCTGCTCGCCGGTGGTGTTCTGGGCCTCGTCGAGGATCACGAACGCGTCGTTCAGGGTGCGGCCGCGCATGTACGCCAGCGGGGCGACCTCGATGGTCCCGGCCTCCATCAGCCGCGGGATCGACTCGGGCTCGATCATGTCGTGCAGCGCGTCGTACAGGGGACGCAGGTACGGGTCGATCTTCTCGGAGAGCCCACCGGGCAGGAAGCCGAGCCGCTCGCCGGCCTCGACGGCCGGGCGGGTGAGGATGATCCGGTTGACCTCCTTGGCCTGCAGCGCCTGCACGGCCTTGGCCATGGCCAGGTAGGTCTTGCCGGTGCCGGCCGGGCCGACGCCGAAGACGACGGTGGAGCGGTCGATCGCCTCCACGTAGTCCTGCTGGTGCAGGGTCTTCGCGCGGATGCGGCGACCCCGGCCCGAGAGGATCGAGTCCAGGTGCAGCTGACCCGCGCCGCGCCCGGTGGCGGCTCCGCGAACGTGATGGACGACCTGGCCCATCACCTCGGGGGTGACCGCCTGGTCGCGGCGGGCGATCGAGCGCAGGTCCTCGACGACGCGCCGCACCGTGGCCACGTCGGCCACCGGCCCGGCCAGGTCCAGCCGCTGGTCGCGGACCGTGACGTCCACGGTGGGGAACACGCCGCCGAGGATCCGCAGCAGGGCGTCCTGCGGTCCGAGGGTGCGGACCATGAGGTCGGCGGATTCGAACGCGACGCCCTCGTGCGCAGTGGCGGGCGGGGTCGGGGTCGTGGGGGGCACGGTCACGATGGGGCGGATCACCTCGGGGTCGCGGGGGCGGGACATCGAATCCAGTCTAGGCGTCGGTGCGCGGTCCTGCCGGGGCTCACCAGCGGCCGAGCCGGTGCTGGAGCACGGCGAGGGCGGCGGGGCCGGCCGTGGAGGCGCGCAGCACGTGCGGGCCGAGCCGCACCGGCACGGCCCCCGCGGCCACGCAGGCCTCGAGCTCGGCCGGGCCGATCCCGCCCTCGGGGCCCACGACGACGGCGATCTCGGCGGCCGCGGAGAGTCGTTCCGTCGGCACCGCGGACACCCCGCGCTCCGCGTCCTCGTGCAGCACGAGGACGAGCCGGCCGCCGTCGTCGTCCCGGACCAGCCCGGCGACCGCCGTCCCGGAGACGTGGTCCCGGACCGCGGGCACCCGGGCGCGACGCGCCTGCTTGGCGGCCGCGCGGGCCGTGTCCGCCCACTTCTGGCGGGCCTTGGCGGCCTTGGGGCCCTTCCAGCGGACGATCGAGCGCTCGGCCTCCCAGGGCACCACGGCGTCCACGCCGAGCTCGACGGCGGCCTGGACCGCCATGAGGTCCCGATCGCCCTTGGCGAGGGCCTGGACGAGCACGAGCGCCGGGGTGGGTGCCGGCTCCTCCGCCACCGCGTCCAGCCGCACGGACACCCCGTCCGGGGCGGCCGCGAGCACGGTGCCGTGGCCGAGCGTGCCCGACCCGTCGGCCAGGATCACGGCCTCCCCGGGGGCCAGGCGCATGGCCGCGGCGGCGTGGCGGGCCTCGGGGCCACCGAAGACGACCTCCACGCCGGCGCTCGCGCCGGCCAGGGCCCCCGGCTCGAGGTGGAACAGGGGGGCGGTCACAGGTTCCTCAGGTTCTCCCGCAGCCGGGCGAACATGCCCCTGGCCTGGGGTGCGCCGTGCACGACCTCCTCGCCGCGCACCTCGGCCAGGCGCTCCAGGAGCTGGCGCTGCTCGTCGTCCAGGTCGGTGGGCGTGGTGACCACCACGTCCACCTTGAGGTCACCACGGCCCTGCCCGCGCAGGCGGCCGACGCCCAGGCCGTGGAGGACCTCGACGTGACCGGACTGCACGCCCGGGTCCAGGCTGACGGACTGCTTGCCGTCCAGGGTGTCCAGCGTGACGGTGGTCCCCAGGGCCGCGGCGGCCATGGGGACGGTCACGGTGGTGGCCAGGTGGTCGCCCTCGCGGCGGAAGGTCTCGTCCGGGCGGACCGCGATCTCCACGTAGAGGTCGCCGTTCGGGCCGCCGCCCGGGCCGGCCTCGCCGCGGCCGGCGAGGTGGATGCGGGTGCCGTCGTCCACGCCCGCGGGGATGCGCAGGGTCAGCGGCGTCCGGGTGCGGACGCGGCCCTGCCCGTCGCACTCGTGGCAGGGCGTCGGGATGACGGTGCCGAACCCCTGGCAGGCGGGGCAGGCCTCGGTGGCCATGACGGTGCCCAGCAGCGACCGCACGGGGCGCTGGATCATGCCGTGGCCGTGGCAGGTCTGGCAGGTCTCCGGCTGGGTGCCGGGCTCGCAGCATGAGCCCTCGCACCGCTCGCAGCGCACGGCCGTGTCCAGCTCGATCGTCTGCTCGCCGCCGAAGACGGCGTCGCGCAGGTCGATCCGCGCGGTCACCAGGGCGTCCTGGCCGCGGCGGGCGCGGCTGGCGGGGCCGCCGCGGCCGCCCTGGCCGGCGGCGTTCATGAAGGTCTCGAAGATGTCGGCGAAGCCCCCGAAGCCGCCCGCCCCGCCGAAGCCGCCCGGGAAGCCGGCCTGGCCGTTCTCATTGCCCGTCGTGTCGTAGGCCCGGCGCCGGCCCTCGTCCGAGAGCACCTCGTAGGCGTGGGAGATGCGCTTGAACTGCTCGGCCGCCTCCGGGTCGGGGTTGACGTCCGGGTGGTGGGTGCGCGCGAGCTTGCGGTAGGCGCGGCGGATCTCCTCAGTGCTGGCGTCACGGCTGACGCCGAGCGTCTCGTAGTGGTCGGTCACGGTGGGGATTCCTCTCGGGGAGAGCGGGACGTGGGGCGATGCGGGACGGGGCCCGCCGGGACACGCGGAGGCGCGTCAGGTGGTCAGGATGCGGGAGAGATAGCGGGCGATCGCCCGGACGGCGGCCATGGTGCCCGGATAGTCCATCCGGGTCGGGCCGATGACGCCGACCTTCGCCACGGCGCCGGGGCCGTAGGCGGCCGCGACCACCGAGGTGTCCGCGAGCGATCCGGCGTTCTCGGACCCGATCCGCACGGACACCCCGTGGGCGTCCTGCTCCATCTCCGTGAGCAGGCGCAGCAGCACCACCTGCTCCTCGAGCGCCTCCAGGATCGGCCCGATGGACGCGCCGAAGTCCCCCGGGGAGCGGGCCAGGTTGGCGGTGCCGGCCAGGACGATGCGGTCCTGCCGGCCGGCCTCGAGCAGGTCGTGGACGGCCGCGGCCACGAGGGCGGCGGACTGCCGGTGCTCCGGGCGGACCCGGGTGACGACGTCGTCCACCACGGTGGCCGCCGACACCGGACCGAGCCCCAGCAGGGCGTCCAGCAGGAGGCCGCGGAGCATGGACAGCTCCGCCTCGTCGACCGGCCGGTCCAGCACGGCGTGCCGCTGGTCCACCCGTCCCGTGGACAGGATGAGGACCACGAGCACCCGCGTGGGCGTGAGGGAGACCAGTTCGAGGTGGCGGATCGTGGAGCCGTCCTCGTGGGGGAACTGCGCGACGGCGACCTGCTGGGTCAGCTGGGCCAGGAGGCGCACCGTGGACTCCATCATGTGCTCGGTGTCCGTCTCCGGGTCCAGCAGGGTCCGCACGGCCCGGCGCTCCGCCGGGGACAGCGGCTTCACCTCGGAGAGGCGGTCGACGAACACGCGGTAGCCCTTGTCCGTGGGGACGCGCCCGGCGGAGGTGTGCGGGGCCACGATGAGGCCCTCCTCCTCGAGCGCAGCCATGTCGTTGCGCACGGTCGCGGAGGACACGCCCAGGGCGTGCCGTTCCACGAGCGCCTTGGAGCCCACGGGCTCGCGCAGCGCCACGTAGTCCTCCACGATCGCCTGGAGCACCTGCAGGCGGCGGGGCTGCTCCGACATCTCGGTCCTCCTCTGGTCCGTCGGGATCCGGGGCGACCCCGGAGGTGCCCCTGACTGGCACTCCGGCGGGTCAAGTGCCAATGCTACCGTCCGACCCGGGGGACGGCCCGACCGGTCCGCACGGCTTCGCTCACGGTGATCGCCCGCCCCGTTGCTACCGTGATCTCCCATGGACTGGAGCAGCTGGGGCCCCGCGGGCCACGACGACCTGACGCGCCGCCCCACCCGGACCGTCCCCGATGTGCCCGCCGCCCCCGGCACGGTGGTCGAGGACGTGGCCTCCGGGTTCACCGGGGCCGTGATCGGCATCGAGCGCTCCGGCGGCGTGCACGTGGTGGTCCTGGAGGACCGCCGCGGCGTGCGCCGCGGCTTCCCCCTCGGCGGCGGCTTCTGGATCGACGGCGAGCCCGTGACCCTGGTCCCCCCGGCCGCCGCGGCCCCGGCGGCGCCGGCCCGCACCGCCTCCGGCTCGCGACGGGTCGAGGGGGCGCGCGCCCGCACCGCCCGCGCCTCACGCATCTGGGTGGAGGGCGTGCACGACGCCGAGCTGGTGGAGAAGGTGTGGGGCGAGGATCTGCGTCTCGAGGGCATCGTCGTGGAGCCCCTGCACGGGGTGGACGACCTCGCCGGGGCGATCCGCACGTTCGCCCCCGGCCCGCGGCGCCGGCTCGGGATCCTCGTGGACCACCTCGTCACCGGGTCCAAGGAGGAGCGCCTCGCGGCCGAGGCCATGCGCGTGCCAGGGGCCGCGGGCAACGTGCTCATCCTCGGCCACCCCTACGTGGACGTCTGGCAGGTCATCAAGCCCTCCGTCCTCGGCATCCCCGCGTGGCCCGTCGTGCCGAAGGGGCAGGACTGGAAGACGGGGATCCTGCGGGGACTGGGCTGGCCGCACGGGAGCAAGGAGGCCACGGGGCTGGGGTGGAAGCGGCTGCTCTCCCACGTCACCACGTACGCGGACCTCGAGCCGTCCCTGCTGGGCCGCGTGGAGGAGCTCATCGACTTCCTCACCGCCGCACCCGAGCACTGATCTCGGCGCGGCCACCGCCCGCCCGCGCTATGCTGGCCCATGCCCTGCGCCCGGTCCCCGGCGCGCGGGTCCCGCGATCCAGGAGGAGCCCCTCGTGAACACCCGCGCGCAGCCCGACGCCGGCCGCACCGGCCACGGCCCGCCCGCCTGGCTCGTCTCGGCCGGCGGCCGCGGCGCCCCGCTCACGGCGAAGCAGGACCGTGACCGCGCGGCGCTGGCCCACCTCAGTTTGGCGTTCGGCGTGCTCGGCCCCCTGGTCGTGTGGCTGCTCTACCGCGACCGCGGCCCGTTCACCTCGCAGGAGTCGCGGGAGGCCCTGAACTTCTCCGGGCCGCCCACGCTCATCACGCTCCTGTTCTTCTTCCTGTCCCTGCTGCCGGTGGTCGGCCCGATCTTCGCGATCCTCGGCGCGCTCACGTGGGCCGCCATGGCGGTCTACGGCGTGATGGGCGCCTCGCACGTGTCCAAGGGCCGTCCGTTCCGGTACCCGTTCAACCTGCGCATCCTGCGCTGACCCGGGGCCGGTCGGTCAGAAGCCGGCCAGAGCCCGGACGATCGCGTCGTTGCGCAGCCGCCCCTCGAGCGTCGGGACGATGCTGCCGTTGACGGCGGCACGCCCGTCCAGCAGGCCCGCGGCGATGAGTTCGGCGATCGCCCCGCGGATCCGTGCGGCCTCCCCCGGCGTCTCCGAGACGAGCTCCGCGGTCGGGAGCCCGTCCACCGTGCGCACCGCGAGCATGATGCGCTCGAGTCGCCGCGCGTCGGCGTCGGGCCGCTCGCGGCCCACGGCGGGGGTGACCCCCGTGGCCAGCCGCTGCGCGTAGGCGGCGGGGTGCTTGGCGTTCCAGAACCGGACGCCGGCGAGGTGCGAGTGCGCGCCCGGGCCGATCCCCCACCAGTCCTGGTCCTCCCAGTACGCCACGTTGTGCCGCGCGCGGTGGACCCCGGACCCCTGCGGGTCCCGCGCCCAGTTGGACACCTCGTACCAGCGGTAGCCGGCGGCGCTGAGCAGCTCCTCGGCGAGCAGGTACTTGTCCGCCTGGTCGTCGGGGTCCACGTCCGCCACCTCGCCGCGGGCCACCTGGGCCCCGAGCTTGGTGCCCTCCTCCACGATCAGCGAGTACGCGCTCACGTGGTCCGGGGCCAGGGCGACGGCGGCCTCGAGCGTGGCCCGCCAGTCGGCGAGGGACTCTCCCGCGGTCCCGTAGATCAGGTCCAGGGACACCTCCAGGCCGGCCTCCCGGGCCGCGGCGACGGCGGCGGGGACGGACTCGGGCCGATGGGTGCGCTCGAGCGTGGCGAGCACGTGCGGCACCGCGGACTGCATGCCCAGGGAGAGGCGGGTGAAGCCGCCGGCCGCGAGCTCACGGGCGTACTCCGGGGTGATGGTGTCCGGGTTGGCCTCGGTGGTGACCTCCGCGCCGGGCGCGATCCCGAACCGGTCCACCGCCGCCTGGAGGATGCGCACGAGGTCCGCGGCCGGCAGGAGCGTGGGCGTGCCGCCGCCGAAGAACACCGTGTGCAGCGGGCGGGCGGGCACGTCCGAGGACGCGAGCACGTCCGCGGCGAAGTCCAGCTCCGTGACCGCCGACTCCCAGTAGTCGCCACGACCCGCGCCGGGGCCGAGGTCGACGGCCGTGTACGTGTTGAAGTCGCAGTAGCCGCAGCGCACGGTGCAGAACGGCACGTGGACGTACAGGCTGAAGGTGCGCGCCGCGCCGTCGCCGGCGGCCGCGCGCACCCGCTGCCCGACGTCGGCCGGCAGCCGGCCGTCGTCGGGGACGGGCTCGCCGAGGGGCAGGGCGGGCACTTACTTCTTCGCCGCCTGGTCGGCGCCGGCGCCGTCCGAGGACAGGGCGGCGATGAAGGCCTCCTGCGGGACCTCGACCCGGCCGACCATCTTCATGCGCTTCTTGCCCTCCTTCTGCTTCTCGAGCAGCTTGCGCTTGCGGGAGATGTCGCCGCCGTAGCACTTGGAGAGCACGTCCTTGCGGATCGCGCGGATGTTCTCGCGGGCGATGATGCGCGAGCCGATGGCGGCCTGGATCGGCACCTCGTACTGCTGGCGCGGGATCAGCTCCTTGAGCTTGCCCGTCATCATCACGCCGTACGCATAGGCGTTGTCCTTGTGGGTGATGGAGGAGAACGCGTCCACCTGTTCGCCCTGGAGCAGGATGTCCACCTTGACGAGGTCGGCCGCCTGGTCGCCGTCGGCCTTCCAGTCCAGCGAGGCGTACCCCTTGGTGCGGGACTTGAGCTGGTCGAAGAAGTCGAACACGATCTCGGCCAGCGGGATCCAGTAGCGGATCTCCACCCGTTCCTCGGAGAGGTAGTCCATGCCCTTGAGGTTGCCGCGCTTGGCCTGGCACAGCTCCATGACGGCGCCGATGAACTCGGCCGGCACGATGATCGTGGCCGAGGCCATGGGCTCGCGCACCTCGAGGATCTTGCCCTCGGGGAACTCGGAGGGGTTGGTCACGGTGACGACCTCACGGTCCTCCCGGGTGACCTCGTAGACCACGTTGGGCGCGGTGGAGATGAGGTCGAGGTCGAACTCGCGCTCGAGGCGCTCGCGCACGATCTCCAGATGCAGCAGACCGAGGAAGCCGACGCGGAAGCCGAAGCCCAGCGCGACCGAGGTCTCGGGCTCGTAGACGAGCGCGGCGTCGTTGAGCTTGAGCTTGTCCAGGGCGTCACGCAGCACGGGATAGTCCGAGCCGTCGATGGGGTAGAGGCCTGAGAACACCATGGGCTTGGGGTCCTCGTAGCCACCCAGGGACTGCTCGGCCGGGTGGGCGTGGTTGGTGACCGTGTCGCCCACCTTGGACTGCCGCACGTCCTTCACGCCGGTGATGAGGTAGCCCACCTCGCCCGCGGCCAGGCCCTTCGTGGGCACGGGCTCCGGGGAGGAGACGCCGATCTCGAGGAGCTCGTAGGTGGTGCCCGTGGACATCATGCGGACCTTCTCCCGCGGGGAGAGCCGGCCGTCCACGACGCGCACGTACGTGACGACGCCCCGGTAGGTGTCGTACACGGAGTCGAAGATCATCGCGCGGGCCGGGGCGTCCGCGTCGCCCTCCGGGCTGGGGACGGCGCGGACCACGCGGTCCAGCAGCTCCTCGACGCCGACGCCCGTCTTGCCGGACACGCGCAGCACGTTTTCGGGCTCGCAGCCGATCAGGGAGGCCAGCTCGGCCGCGTAGCGGTCCGGATCCGCGGCGGGCAGGTCGATCTTGTTGAGCACGGGGATGATCTCCAGCTCGTGCTCCATGGCGAGGTAGAGGTTCGCCAGGGTCTGGGCCTCGATTCCCTGGGCGGCGTCCACCAGCAGGATCGCCCCCTCGCACGCGGCCAGCGAGCGGGAGACCTCGTAGGTGAAGTCCACGTGCCCGGGGGTGTCGATCATGTTCAGGGCGTGGTCCACCCCGTCCACGGACCAGGGCATGCGCACGGCCTGGGACTTGATGGTGATGCCGCGCTCACGCTCGATGTCCATGCGGTCCAGGTACTGGGCCTTCATGTCGCGGGGCTGCACGACGCCGGTGGACTGCAGCATGCGGTCCGCCAGCGTGGACTTGCCGTGGTCGATGTGGGCGATGATGCAGAAGTTGCGGATCACCGAGGGGTCGGTGGCAGCGGGCACCGGGGGGTTCGACGCCAGGGGCGACACGGGCACTTCCTCTACGGGTGACGGGGACGGGACTCTGACCGCCTAGTCTCTCATGTCCCGCCGCCGACCCGACCCGGACGCCGGGCCCGCGCGTCCACTAGATTCACGCCCATGGCCTTCGACCTGCATCGCGCCCTGTCCCTCGGCCGCCGGACGGCACGCCTGATCGGCGCCCTCCGCGGCGACGCCCGGCCGCGTCGGGCCGCCTCCGAGGAAGGTCGACGGGCCGGCGACCGGAGCGGCCCGTCGCCCTTCCCGGGCCCGCCCGGGCCTGCCGGGCCCGCGTGGGACCCCACGGAGCCCACCGACTCGTGGCCGATGCCCGGGCCCGGGCAGGAGCGCCGGCCCCGGCGACAGGACGCCGGCCGCCACGTGTCCCTGCCGGACTTCACCGGGCCCGTCCGCGTCGAGTACGCGCCCGTGCCCGGGCCGACGGCCGGGCCGGGCGAGGTCGTGTGGACCTGGGTGCCGTACGAGGAGATGGACGGCCGGGGCAAGGACCGCCCCGTGCTCCTGATCGGCCGGGACGGGGCGCACCTGCTCGGACTCATGCTGACCAGCCGGGACCGGAACAACGCGCTGGCCCGGGACGAGGACTACGTCGACGTGGGCTCGGGCGCCTGGGACCGGTCCGGCCGCGCCTCGGAGGCGAAGCTGGACCGGGTGGTCCGCGTGGATCCGGCCGCGGTGCGCCGGGAGGGCGGCGTCCTGGACCGGGCGGCGTTCGACGGGGTCACGGCCGCGCTGGCCCGCGCCCGGCGGCGGGGGCGCTGAGTCCGCCGCGCGGATCGCAGGGTCTGGGTGGTAGGATCGTCCGCATTGTGTCCGCCGGTCGACGGGCACCCCCGGAACGGGTCATCATCGGTGTTCCCCACGCCGCTCAGTCCACGGATCCGGGCACCCTCCACGACCCCCTGTTCATGCGGCGCCCGGACCCTCGTCCGCGCCGCCGACGACGAAGGACCCGATTTGGCTAACATCAAGTCCCAGAAGAAGCGCATCCTCACCAACGAGAAGGCGCGCCAGCGCAACGTCGCGGTGAAGTCCGAGCTGAAGACCGCCATCCGCGCCGTGGACAAGGCCGTCGCCGCCGGCGAGGCCGAGGCCGCCGCCGCCGCGCTGCGCACCGCCTCCCGCAAGCTGGACAAGGCCGCTTCGAAGGGCGTCATCCACAAGAACCAGGCCGCGAACCGCAAGTCCGGCATCGCCGCCCGCGTGAAGGCCCTCCTCGGCTGATCCACGCGCCCCGGCTGTGACCGCGGCCCCCGCCCCGAGCGATCGGTGCGGGGGCCGCGTCGTGTCCGGGCTGCCCCCGTCGCGTGCCGTCCGGCGGCGCCGTCAGCGGCTGACGGCGGTGGCCACGCGGATGACCGCGCGCTCGACGGCGAACTCCGGGTTGCGGGAGGCGCCCTTGGCCTCGGCGTCGGCCTGGGCGATCCACTCCACGGCCTGCGCGATGCCGGCCGCCGTCCAGTGCCGCGCCGCCTGCTGGATGTAGCGCACCTGGAACGGGGCCACCCCGAGCAGGGACGGCAGCTCGGCGGCGGGCCGGCGGGCGTCGATCATCCGCGCCACCTGCCGCGCCTTGAGGGCGAGCGCCGCGGTGATCATCACCGGGTGGACGCCGGTGGCCATCGCGTGCCGCACGAGGGAGACGGCCCTCGCCGCCTGCCCCTCGAGCGCCGCGTCGGCCACCGCGAAGCTCGTGGCCTCCACGCGGCCGCTGTAGTACGTGTCCACGGTCTCGACGGTGACGACGCCCTCGGTGTCGTCGACGAGCTGGGCGCACGCGGCCGCGAGCTCCGTGAGCGAGGCGCCGGTGGCGCGGATGAGCGCGCGGGCCGCCTCCTCGTCGATGCGCCGACGCCGGTCGCGGAACTCGGCCTGCACGAAGGCCAGCCGCTCCTCGTCCTTCTTCAGCGGCACGCACTCGACCACCGTGCCGGCCTGGGCGACGGCGTCCAGCAGCTTCTTGCCGCGGGTGCCGCCGGTGTGGCGCAGCACGAGCGTGACGTCCTCCGCGCCCGGGCCCTGCTGGACGAGACGCAGGGCGTCCTCGAGGAACGCGTCGTTCATGGCCTCGAGGCCCTCGACCGTGATGAGGGTGGGCTCGGCGAAGAGGGACGGGCTGGCCGCGGTGGCCAGCTGGCCGGGCTGGTACTCCCCCGCGCGGAGCCGGTGGATCTCCAGCTGGCCGTGTCGCTCGCGCAGAGCCTGGGTCACGCGGTCCGTCACCCAGCGGGCGGCATGGTCCTCGGGTCCCTTGAGGAGCATGAGCGGGGCGGGCTCGGCTCGCCGCCAGGCCAGCGGGTCGGTGCGGCCGGCTCGGCCGGAACGGGGGCTGCGGGCGGCGGACATGCGTCCCATCCTAGGGTCCGGTGCGGACGCTCGAGGGCGGGCGGACGGTGTGGGCCGTGATCTCGGGCGCGCCGTCGGGGTCGGGGCCGTCCGCGGCCGTGAGGGCCAGCGTGCCGTGCAGGTCCGTGCGGGCCACCGGCCCGAGGCGGCCGAGCGCGTCCACCGTGGCCCGGTGGGGGTGTCCGTACGGGTTGTCGGCGCCCACGGAGACCACGTGCAGGCGGGCGCCGACGGCGCGCGGCACGGCCGTTCCACCGTTGCGCGCGCCGTGGTGGGCGACCTTGAGCACGTCCACGCGCGGCGGTGCGGCGGCATCGGACCGGCGCCCCGCGACCCATGCCGCGGAGGCGTCCTCCTCCATGTCGCCGGTGATCAGCGTCGTGACCGGACCGGCCTCGCTCTCGACGGTGACCAGCACCTGGGCGGAGGCGTCGTTCTCCTCGGGGGCCCGCGCGTCGGCGAGCAGCACGTGCCACCGCACCGGACCGGCCGTGCCCATCGCGCCGGTGCGGAGCCGTGCCGCGTCGGCGGGCGGGTCGACGCCCTCCGCCTCCCCGCCGCGGTCTCCCCTGCCCTGGGCCGGTGCATCCCGGGTCGCGTAGTGCACCGCCCCGGGGGCGGCGCGGTCCACCACGCCGGCCAGCCCCCCGGCGTGGTCGGCGTGCAGGTGGGTGAGCAGCACGGCGTCCACCCGGTCGACCTCGAGGTCGTCGAGGCAGCGACGAGCGAGCCCCGGCTCGGGCCCGACGTCGACGACGACCCCCGCGCGCGGGCCGGACCGGAACACGGCCATGTCCCCCTGGCCGACGTCGCAGAACGCCACGGCCCAGTCCGGCGGGGCCGCGCCCGAGGCCCGCGGCACGAGGACCGCCCCGACCGCCCCCGTGGTGGCCGCGGCCAGCGCGGCGGCGAGCACGACCAGGGCGGGGAGGCGCTCGCGGGTCCGCGGCGCGCTGCGGCCGACACGCCGCACCGGGGCGGCCCGGCGTCGTTCGAGCAGGAGCACGGCGGCGAATCCGAGGAGCGTCGCGGCCACCAGCAGGACGCCCAGCCCGGCGCCGAGGGCCCCGGCCGGCCACGGACGCAGCGCCCCGGGCAGCGAGGCGCTGGTGTGGGCGACCCACCCGATCCAGGCCGCGGGCCACTGGATCACGGCCACGAGGGCGGCGGCGATCCCCGGCGCGGGCAGGGCGAGGGCCGCGGCGAGGGTGCCCAGGACGGTCACGGGCGGCACGGCCGGGGCGGCCAGCAGATTGGCCGGCACCGCGTAGGCCGACACCTCGCCCGTCATGGCCAGGATGATCGGCTGGCAGGCCAGGTGGGCGGCCACGGTCACCGCGAGCGACGCCGAGAGCCACCGCGCCACGACGTCGGGCAGCACCCGGCCGAGCCCGGCGTGCAGCGCACGGTCGAGGGGCGCGCCGCCCAGGACGATGCCCGCGGTCGCCGCCAGGGAGAGGTGGAAGGCCGGTTCCACGGCGAGGGCCGGCACCGCGACGAGCAGGGCCGTGCCGCCCACCGTCAGGAGTCCGAACGCCTCCCTCGCGCGGCCGAAGAACACCGCGAGGGCGCCGAGAGCGCCCATCACGGCCGCCCGGAGCACGGACGGCTCCGGCCCCACCACGACCACGAACACCCCGAGGACCGCCAGCCCGGCGCTGAGGACCACCGCCCGGTGCACCCGCGCGCAGCGCAGGGTGATCGCGACCGCGCCGAGGATCATGGCCACGTTGGCCCCGGACACGGCAGACAGGTGCGACAGGCCCGAGGCCTTCATGGCGTCGTCGAGGGCGGCCCCCTGGGCGGAGCGGTCGCCCAGCACCAGCCCCGGGATGAGTTCCGGCGCAGCGCCGACCGTGCCCTCCGCGGACTGACGGAACGCGGCGCGCAGCGCCTCCCGCCGCGGGGGGCCCGGGTCACCGCCGGTGGCCCCGCCTGCCGTCTGCGTCCCGCTGGGGCAGGGTCCCGGCTGCGGGGCGGACGCGGCGGCCAGGAACACGGTGGAACCGGACCTCGACGGCCGGGCCACGACGCACACCCGCGATCCCGGCCCGCCGTCGGGGGCCGTCGTCCCGTCCGACGGCGCGGCGATCGTCTCGGGCGGTGGGCCCGCGCCCGTGAGCCGAGCGGTCACGGGCGCCTCGGTGGCCCGCGGCGGGTTTCCGAACGTCTCGACCCGCACGGGCACGCTCCAGCGCGGGCCGAAGGCCGCCTCGCTCCGGGTGGCGGGCCCGTCCAGGGTCAGCTCGAGCCGCAGCGGTGAGCCGGCGTGCACCGCGCCGGTCCAGCCGCTGCCCTCGGCCGCGGCGGCTGGCCCGGCCGAGTGCTGCAGCATCAGGGCCGCGGCCACGCCGGCCAGCGCCGTCGCGGTGGCCACGCCCCGTATCCGACCGGTCGAGCGGGCGGCGCCCAGGACGGCGGCCGCGGCGACGGCCAACCCGGTGAGGGCCGCCGCCGAGCGGGCCGGGGCGTCCCAGCCGACGCCGAGGATCCCGAGGGTCAGGCAGGCGAGCAGGGCGGGCACCCACCGGGCGTCGAGCGGGCCGGGCACCTCGCGGCGGCGGGCGCGGCGGTCCACGGGATCGCTGGACGGACCCGGGGCCGGGCTCACCACGAGACGTGGTCACGCAGCCGGTCGAGCGTGGCCGGGCCGATGCCGGGCACCGCGTCCAGGTCCTGCAGGCCGGTGAACGGGCCGACCGTCTCGCGGTGGCCGATGATCTTCTCCGCCGTGGCGGGGCCGACGCCGGGCAGGGTCTGCAGCTCCGTGGCGTCGGCGGTGTTCAGGTCCACGGTGTCGCCGGACTCGGCGCCGCCCGGCTCGCCTGTGGCACCGGCCCTGCCCGTGGTCGGCGTGGGCTGCGCCTGCGCGGCCCCGGCCACCCGGTCCAGGGCGTCCTGCGGTGTGTGGGCGGAGGGGACGAGGACCTGTTGGCCGTCGTCCAACGGGGCCGCGAGGTTGATGCGCTCCGCCCGGGCGTGCCGGGTCGGGCCGCCGGCGGCGCGCACGGCGTCGGCCACCCGGGAGCCCGGCGCGAGGCTGACCACACCCGGCCGGGCGACCTCGCCCACCACGTGCACCCGCAGCGGGGTGGGCCCGGCGGACCCGGACGTCTCCCCCGACGGCCCCGCCTCCGGCGTCCGCGCGTCGGTGCCCGCCGCCGACGGGGCGGCGGAGGGCGCGTCGGTCTGCGGGATGCCCGCACCGGCCGCGGCCGCCGGGATCGCCGCGGGCGGCGCCGGGGTGGTCAGCCAGGCCACCGCCCACCAGGCCGTGGCGGCGACGAGCAGCACGGTGACGGCCAGCAGGGCCGGCCGCCACCGCAGCACCGGGCCCCGGGGCGGGGTGCGCTCCCACCGGGACGCGGCGTGCGGGCTGGCCGTGTCGACGTCGGGGACGGCCGCGGGCGCGGGGTCCGGGGCGAAGGCGGGCGGATCGTCGCAGAGGCGGTGGCTGGGGCTCATGCGGGCAGTCTGCGTCCCCGTCGCCGAGTCGGGCGCGTCCCGCACCCGGCCTGGGGATCACCACCGCGGTCCGGGGCGGTGTGCAGGAACGGACGCGCCCGTCTCCTCGGCGCTCCCGCACGGGCGGCCTCAGTCCCCCGAGCCCCCCGTGGGCGATTCCAGCGGGCAGATCACCACACCCAGGGCGCCCAGGCCCAGGTGCGCGGCGAGCACGGCGGGCAGCTCGACGACGGGCACGGGGGTGGTGGAGACCGGCTGGAGCCGCTCCGCGAGCTGCACGGCCGTCTCGGGGTCGCCGTACTCGTGCACGGCGATCCGCACCGGGTCCCCGCCGGCCCGCTCGGTCGCGAGCTCCACGAGCCGGTCGACGGCCCGGGCCGCGGACCGCGGGCGGTCGACCAGGCCGATCGCGCCGTCGTCGACGGCCATGACGGGGCGCACCTGCAGCAGCGTGCCCAGCAGCGAGGCCAGCCCGCTGATCCGCCCGCCCCGGCGCAGCTGCTCGAGGCTGGGCACCGTGAACAGCACATGGCTGGAGTCCACGGTGGCCTCGAGCCGCTCGCGGATGCGGGCCACGGGCATGCCCACCCCCGCGTCCACGGCGGCGTCCACCACGGCCATGCCCAGCGCGAAGCCCACGGTGCGCGAGTCCACCACGGTCACCGGGCGCTCGGCGTCCGCGGCGGCCAGGCGCGCGGCCTCCACGGTGCCGGAGAGCTCGCCGGACAGGTGGACGGAGAGGATGCGTGCGTAGCCGGCGCGGGCCAGCTCGGCGTAGGCCGTCCGGAACGCGCCCGGCGAGGGCCGTGAGGTGCGCACCGGGGTGCCGGCGGCCAGGGCCAGCGGCAGCTCCAGCGCGAGCTCGTCCGTGCCCTCCGTGTGGATCTGCTCGCCCACCATGACGGGCAGCGCCACCTGGCGGATCCCCGCGGCCAGACCGTGTCCGAGGACGGCGCCGGGCAGGGCCGCGGCCGAGTCCGTGACGACGGCCGTGCGGTCCCGGCGGGGCGGGCGCAGCCCGTAGCGTGCCCGCCCGGCCAGCTGGGAGCGGCGGGAGCGCAGGCGGACGAGCGCGTCGTCGCGCCACTGCTCGATGCTCGCCACGGCCTGCCTCCTCTCCCCCGGCCTGGTCGGGGCCGGTCTCACGCGGTCAGCGGATCACCAGGTTCACGAGCTTGGGCTCGCGCACGATCACCTTGACGATCTCGGCGTCCCCGATGAAGTTCCGCACCTTCTGCGACGCGCGGGCGCGCGCCTCGAGGTCCTCGGCGGTGATGTCCGCGGGCACCTCGAGGGTGTCGCGGACCTTGCCCTTGACCTGGACGACGGCCGTGACGGTGTCCTCGACCAGCAGCGCCTCGTCCACCGCGGGCCAGCCGGCGCGGACCACGGAGGGCTCGTGGCCCAGGAGGACCCACATGTCCTCGGCCGTGTACGGCGCCACGAGGGAGAGCAGCACGGCCACGGCCTCGGCGGCCTCGCGGACGGCGGGGTCGGCCGCGCCGGCGCCGGCGTCGATCTCCTTGCGGGCCGCGTTGACCAGCTCCATCGTCTTGGCGACGACCACGTTGAACTTGCCGTCGTCCAGCAGCTGCTGGGCCTCGTGCACGGTCCGGTGCGTCACCCGGCGCAGGGCCACGGCCCCGCCCGCCGGGTCCGTGCCGGCCGGGGTGCCCGTCGCGCGGACGTCGCGGGCCAGGCGCCACGCGCGGGCCAGGAACTTGCCGGCCGCCCCCGGGGCGACGTCGGCCCAGTCCACGTCGTCCTCGGGCGGCGAGGCGAACACCATGGTCAGGCGCACGGCGTCGACGCCGAACTGGTCCAGCTGGTCGCCCAGGTCCACGCCGTTGCCCAGCGACTTGGACATGGCCTTGCCGTCGTTGAGCACCTGGCCCTGGTTGAGCAGGGCGCGGAACGGCTCGGTGAAGGGCACCAGGCCGAGGTCGTGCAGGGCCTTGGTGAAGAAGCGGGCGTACAGCAGGTGCAGGATCGCGTGCTCCACGCCGCCCACGTACTGGTCCACGGGCAGCCAGCGGCGCAGGGCCTCGGGGTCGAAGACGCGGGCGTCGTCGTCCGGGGACGCGTAGCGGAGCATGTACCAGGACGAGTCCACGAACGTGTCCATGGTGTCGGTGTCCCGTCGCGCGGGGCCGCCGCACTGCGGGCAGTCCACCTCGACCCACGACGTCGCCGCGGCCAGGGGCGACTGGCCCTTGGGGGCGAGCTGCTCGCCCTTGAGGTCGGTCGGCAGGGTGACCGGCAGCTGGTCCTCCGGCACGAGGACCTCGCCGCAGTCCGGGCAGTGGACCACGGGGATCGGGGTGCCCCAGAAGCGCTGACGGGAGAGCAGCCAGTCGCGCAGGCGGTACGTGGTGGTGCCTCGGCCGGTGCCGCGCTCCTGCACGATCTCGATGGCCCGCGCGATGGCGGCGGTCTTGTCCAGGCCGTCGAGCTCCCCGGAGTTCACCAGGATGCCCTCACCGGTCGTCGCGACGCCGGAGACGGCCGGGTCCTCCTCGCCGGTGTCCAGCACGGTGCGCACGGGCAGGCCCATGGCGCGGGCGAAGTCGAGGTCCCGCTGGTCGTGGGCCGGCACGGCCATGATGGCGCCCGTGCCGTAGTCGGCCAGCACGTAGTCCGAGGCCCAGATCGGCAGGCGCTCACCGGTCAGCGGGTTCAGGGCGTGGCGGCCCAGGAACACGCCGCTCTTCGGGCGGTCCGTGGCCTGGCGGTCGATGTCCGAGACCTTCTTCAGGTCCTCGCGGTACGCCTCGAGTTCGGCCCGCACGTCGTCGCCGGCGAGCTCGGCGGCCAGCGGGGCGTCGGCGGCGACCACCATGAAGGTCGCGCCGTACAGCGTGTCCGGCCGGGTGGTGAAGACCGTGACGACGGGGCCGTCCTCGACCTGGAAGTCGACGTGGGCGCCCTCGGAGCGGCCGATCCAGTTGCGCTGCATGGCGAGCACGCGCTCGGGCCAGTGGCCGGTGAGCTGGTCCATGTCGTCCAGCAGCGCGTCCGCGTACTCGGTGATGCGGAAGTACCACTGGTTCAGGGTCCGCTTGGTGACCTCGGTGCCGCAGCGCTCGCAGCGGCCGTCCACGACCTGCTCGTTGGCGAGCACCGTCTGGTCCTGGGGGCACCAGTTGACCGGGGAGTCCTTCCGGTACGCCAGGCCCCTGCGGTACAGCTGCTGGAACAGCCACTGGGTCCACCGGTAGTACTCGGGGTCCGAGGTGTGCAGCTCACGGGACCAGTCCACGGCGATGCCGTACCGCTGGAAGGAGCGCTTCTGCGTCTCGATGTTCGCGTAGGTCCACTCGGCCGGGTGGGCGTCGCGCTTGATGGCGGCGTTCTCGGCCGGCAGGCCGAAGGAGTCCCAGCCGATGGGATGCAGCACGTCGAAGCCGCGCTGCATCCAGTGGCGCGCGACGACGTCGCCCATCGCGAACGCCTCGGCGTGCCCCATGTGCAGGTCGCCCGACGGGTACGGGAACATGTCGACCACGGTGCGGGTCTCGGAGCCGTCCTCGCGCGGGGCGAACGTCCCGGCCTGCTCCCAGTACCCGGCCCAGCGGGCCTCCACGTCACGGAACGAGTACTCCGCGTCGGCGGGGATGCTGGGGGTGGCCGGCACGGCGCTGTCGGGGGTCTGGCTCACGGCGGTTCGAGTCCTCACGCAGTCGGGATGGGGCGCCGGCCCTCGGGCGGCGCGGACGGGGCCGGCGGCACGGCCGGCCACCCCATCCTACGGCGACGGCGCCCCGGCCCGGCCGCAGGGCCGCTCCGAGACGCCGTGCCCGGCCGGGCAGGCGCGTTCAGGCGGAGTGGCTGCCGCCTGCCGGACGCTCGGGCCCGGCGTCGGGACCGGGGCGCGCCCCTTCGGAGGTGAGCGCGTCGTCCTCCTCGAGCACCTGGGCGACCTCGTCCTCGAGGGCCTCCGTCACCGCGTCCGGGGCCGCCACGGAGTCCCCGACCGCTTCCTGCAGCTGCACGGCGTGCTGGGCCGTGAAGGTCTTCTCCGGATGCTCACGCAGGCGGAGCAGCGCGAGCAGGCGCAGACGCAGCCCCGACTCGGCGGAGATCTGCCGGCGGTGGGTGAGCCACCAGACGAGGAGCACGAGCGCGAGCACGATCCCCAGGTGGCCCAGCGCCGGGTAGACGACGTTCATCAGGTCGCCGAAGCCGACGAAGCTCACCGCGAAGGCCAGCAGCGTGACGCCGGCGAACACGGGCCGGTAGCGGCCCGGGCGGTCGGCCGTGAGGCGGCGTCCCAGCGCGTAGAACATGCCGATCGCGGTGTTGAAGATCATCAGGTAGATCACCACGACCATCGCCCAGCCCAGCCAGGGCGCGATCGAGGCGAACAGCCGCAGCATGGGGACGTCGGCGCGGCCGATCTCGGCGTAGCCGAGGTAGAGCAGCGTGGAGGCCATCAGGAGCAGGGCGGTGTACATCAGGCCACCGGTGAGGCCGCCGAGGAACGCCTCCCGGGGGTGGGTGATGGACCCGCCGATCACGAGGCACATGGACACGGCCATCACGACGACGAGGCCGAAGTAGTTGACCGAGGACAGCCACCACGGGTCCACCGGCGTGGTGGCCTGGACGGCGAGGGACTCGTGGGCGGTGAAGCCGCCGTCGCGGGTGACCAGGACGTGGACGAACCCGGCCACGACCGCGACGACCACCAGGGGCGTGATCAGGGAGATGATCGCGGAGACCTTCTCCACGTCCAGCATGCCCGTCACGAGCACGAGCAGGGTCATCAGGGTGGAGCCCGCCCACGTCGGCCAGCCGAACTGCTGGGCGAGCGTCGAGCCCGCCCCGGCGAGCATGACGACGCCGATCGCGAAAAGCGTCACCGTCACCACGACGTCCAGGATCCGGGCCATCACGGGGTGCGAGACGCTGCGGAAGACGACCTTGTGGTCGGCCGCGAGGAACACGCTGCCCAGCTGGAGGATGACGGCGCCGCCGGCGGTGACGAGCAGGCCTGCCAGTCCCGCGCCCACGATGCCGATCCAGCCGAAGCCGACGAAGTACTGGATGACTTCGGCGCCGGTGGCGAAGCCGGCGCCCACGAGCAAACCGACGAAGGCGAGGGCGATCTTCAGGGATCTGAGGGCGACGGGGTGCTGCACGCAGGGGCCTTTCGTGGGGGGCGGGGCGCGCCCGTCCGGGCCCCGGGGCCGAGGACGGGCCGCAACACCGTAGGCATCCGCGCGCCATCGTGGCCAGGACCAGGCGTCGCCGGGCTCCGGGCGGCGTGGCCTCAGGTGCAGCAGCAGTGTGCGGGAGGCGTGGGTGACGTCGGTGAGGTTCCAGGCCGGCCTGGCTAGGGTGGGGACGTGCCTGTCCCGACGCCGCCCGCCTCCCCGGGCCCGCCCGTCCGCCTGCGCGATCTGCTGCGCCCGCCCGCGGCGCCCGCCGATCCCCGCGTGCTCACGGGCCACCCGGCCCGGACGCCCCGCCGGCGCACCCTGACCGTCCCGGATCCCGTCAGCGGGACCCGGTCGTCCGTGGCCGTGTGGGAGTATGCCCCCGTTCCGGAGGCCGCCCCGGGATCGCCCTCCGGGCTGAAGAGGGACGCGGCCACTGCGCCGCTCGTGTTCGTGCACGGCTTCCGCGGGGACCACCACGGCCTTGCCCTGCTGGCCGACGCGCTCCCGGAGCATCCGATCCACTCGATCGAGCTGCCCGGCTTCGGGGCCTCGGAGCCCTTCCCCCACGCCGAGCACACCGTGGCCCATCACGCGGACGCGGTGGCCGCCGTCATCGCCGCCCTGGGGCTGCCGGCCGCCCCCGTGCTGGTCGCACACTCCTACGGGACGACGGTGGCGGCCGAGCTGGTCGCCCGGGAGCCGTCCCGGTGGGGACGGCTGGTCCTGCTCAACCCCATCGCCGAACCCGCGCTGCAGGCGTCCGCGTCCGTGACGAGCCGGGTGCTGGCGGCCGTCGCCGAGGGGTACTACGAGGTCGCCGCCCGCCTGCCCGAGCGCTCGGCGCGGCTGCTGCTGGGCGCGCCGCCGGTCGTGTGGGTGACCACGCTCGCCATGACCCGCACCAGGGACAGGGATGTCCTTGCATACACCCATGACCAGCACCGGTGCCACTTCTCAGGCTTCGCCTCCGCGCGCATGCTCTCCGAGGCGTACCGCGCCTCGAGCACGGGCTCCGTGGCCGACGTCGCCGCCCGCCTCAGCCTGCCGGTGCTGCTGGTCGCGGGGCGGGAGGATCCGCTGGGCTCAGTGCCGGCACAGGAGGCGCTCGCCGCGGCGATCGACGCCGCGGGTGGCACAGCGGAGCTGCACGTCCTCGACGGCGTCGGGCATCTGCTGCACTACGAGCGACCGGCCGCCTGCGCGGCGCTGATCCGCGACTGGCTCCGCCGCGCCGGCCGTTGACGGGCTCCTCAGAGCACCCCGGCCGGGTCGAGCCGCACCCGCACCGGGGCGGTCTCGCGCCGGGCGCTCGCCGCGGACCGGGCGGCGCGCAGGGCGCCGACGGTGGCCTCGGCCGCCGCGTACGGGAAGATCAGCAGGGCGCGGGAGCGGGTCTCGTCGGCGGGGTCCGGCACCGGCCCGATCCAGGGCAGCCGCGCCGGGCCGCCGTCGAGCGGGGCCGAGTGCGGATCCTCGTGGACGTCCTCGTCCGGCCGTTCCCGGCGGGCGGCCTCCACAAGCTCGAGGTACTCCGCGACGGCGGCGGCCTCCCCCGTGACCTCTGCGAGGCGGCCGGCGGGAGGCAGGTGCAGCTCGCGCCGCTCGGTGACCTGGCGCGCGGCGAAGCCGTCGGGGTCCCGTCGGACGAGCGCGTTCACCGCCTCCCCCGCGTCCGCGGTGACCACCACGACGCCCCCGTCGGAGGCGGGGCGGACCAGGCAGGCGGCCGCGAGCCAGCGGGCGAGCACGCGGCCCGGCACGTCGAGGCCCTCGCGCTGGAGCTGGCTGTCCCCGTCGAGCAGCAGGGCGGCCGCGTAGCCGTCGGGCGTCATCGGCTCGGCCCCCACGGTCGCCACCACCAGGGAGGGCCCGGGCGGCACCGAGCCGAGCATGTGCTGCGCCGAGGAGGCGTGCACGGGCACGCGCGGGAACGCCCGGCCCAGCTCCTCGGCCGTGCGGTCCACGCCGCGGGCGCCGGCCCACAGCGTCGTGCCGCCGCACTCGGTGCACCGGAAGCCGCGCTCCCGGGTGCCGCACCACCGGCACGCCACCTCCCCGTGCCGGGCGGCCCGCACGTCGCGGAAGCCCAGCGGCCCCGCGCAGACGCGGCAGCGGGCGGGCGTGCGGCACCGCTCGCACACCAGGGCGGGGATGAAGCCGGCCCGGGCCACCTGCACGAGCACCGGGCCCGGCCGTGGCCCGAGCAGCGCGGCGCGGGCGGCGGCCCAGGCCGCCTGCGGCAGCCGCGCCCGCTGCGCGAACGGGTCGCGCGCCGTCTCCCAGGCGTCGGCGGTGGAGACGACCCGTGGCCCGAGCTCGCGCTGGGCCGCGCGGGAGGGGCCCAGGTGCAGCAGCCAGCCCGACTCGACGAGCCGTTGCACCGGGACCGATCGGGAGGGCCCGGCGAAGAGCAGCGCCGCGCCGGTCGCGCGGGCCCGCTCCAGCACGACCTCTCGGGCATGGAAGTAGGGCGCGCGGGGTTCGGCCCACGCGTCGTCGCCGTCGTCCCAGAGCACCACCAGCCGCAGGTCGCGCACGGGCGACCACACGGCGGCCCGGGTGCCGGCCACGATGCGCCGGGTGCCGCGCAGCGCGGCCAGGTGGGCGCGGTACCGGGGCGTGTTGCCGTCCTCGGAGCCGATCCGCGCGTAGGCGTCCTCGCCCACGTGCTCGTCGAGGGCGGCGCAGAGCCGGTCGAGGTCGCGGTGGTCGGGCACCAGCAGCAGGACGCCGCCGCCCGAGGCGGCCACCGTGCGCGCCAGGGCGGCCAGCGCGCCCGCCTCATCCCATTCGAACAGGCGCGAGGGCACGACGGCGGCCGCCCGCGCGGCGTCCCCGGCCAGCACGGCGGACACGAACGCGGTGCCCCCCTCGAGGGACTCCCACACCGTGGGCACGAGGCCCTCCTCCGCCGCGGGAGGCTCCGGACGCTCGGCGTCCGTTCCGGTCAGCGTCACGGGGTGGTCCGCCGCGGCCTCCGCGTCCTCCGCCAGGGCGGCCTTCTCGACCTGCGCCACGCGCGGGGGCACCGCGGCCCGCAGCACGTCCGTGACGACACCGGCCTGGCGGCGGGCCACCGCGCGAGCGGTCGCCAGGACCTCCTCCGTCAGCGGCGGGATGGCGGTGAGCACGCCGGTGAGCTCGGTGAGCTGGGCGCCGGTGGCCGGCTCCTGCTCCCGCGAGACGAGCCAGCCCGTCATGGCCCGTCCGCCGAAGCGGACGGACACGCGGGAGCCGGGGACCGCCCGGGCGTCCAGGGCCACGGGCACGAGATAGTCGAACTCGCGGTCCAGGTGCGGCACGGGCGAGTCCAGCAGGACGCGTGCGATCGGCCGCTCCGGCCACCCCTCGGCACGCTCCGGCAACCGGGGTGCGTCCTCCGGCTCCGGGAGGGCGAACAGCGCGTCCGTGATGCCCGCCTCCGGGTCAGAGGCCGGCCGCGGCGCGCAGCTGCTCGACGCGGTCCGTGCGCTCCCACGTGAAGTCGGCGTCGTCCCGGCCGAAGTGGCCGTTCGCTGCGGTCCGTCGGTAGATGGGCCGCAGGAGGTTCAGCTCCTTCACGATGGCGGCCGGACGCAGGTCGAACACCGCGTTCACGGCCTCGATGATCTTCTCCTCCGGCACTGTGGCCGTCCCGAAGGTGTCCACGTACAGGCCCACGGGCCGGGCCGAGCCGATCGCGTAGGCCACCTGGAACTCGGCGCGCGAGGCGAGGCCGGCGGCCACCACGTTCTTCGCGACCCAGCGGAGCATGTAGGCGGCGGAGCGGTCCACCTTGGACGGGTCCTTGCCGGAGAAGGCGCCGCCGCCGTGCCGGGCCATGCCGCCGTAGGTGTCCACGATGATCTTGCGACCGGTGAGGCCGGCGTCGCCCACGGGCCCGCCGATGACGAACTTGCCGCCCGGGTTGATGATGATCCGCATGCCGGAGGTGTCGAGGCCGGAGCGCTCGATGACGGGCCGGATCACGTGCTTCTCCACATCCGCCCGCAGCTGCTCCTGCGTGACCCACTCGTGGTGCTGCGTGGAGACCACCACGGCCTCGACCGTGGTGGGCACGTGGCCGGGCGCATAGCCGATGGTGACCTGCGTCTTGCCGTCCGGCAGCAGGTACGGCATGGGCGTGTTCTCCGCCCGGCGCACCGCGGTGAGCCGCTCGGAGAGCCGGTGCGCGAGGTAGATGGGCATGGGCATGTACGCCGGGGTCTCGTCCGTGGCGTAGCCGAACATGATGCCCTGGTCCCCCGCGCCCTGCTCGTCCACCTCGTCCGCCGAGCCGTACTCGCGGGCCTCGAGGGACCGGGAGACGCCGGCGAAGATGTCCGAGGACTGCTGGCCGATGGAGATGTTCACGCCGCACTGGGCGCCGTCGAAGCCGTTGGCCGAGGAGTCGTAGCCGATGTCCAGGATGGTCTCGCGCACGATCTTGGGGATCTCCACGTACGCCGAGGTGTTCACCTCGCCGGCCACCTGCACCAGGCCCGTGGTGGTCAGGGTCTCCACGGCCACCTTCGCCGACGGGTCGGCGGCGAGGATCGCGTCCAGGATGGCGTCGGAGATCTGGTCGCAGATCTTGTCGGGGTGGCCCGCCGTGACGGACTCGGATGTGAAGAGACGGAGCTCTCCGCCGCCCACCCCCGAATACGGGTCGGCGTGGCGGGCGGGGCTCAGCGAGGCGGCATCGGTCATGCCGCACAGTCTAGGTCAGCGGCCCGACGCGCCGGCGGGGTCACGACCGACGAGGTCATCCACGATCGCCCGCACGACGGCGGCCGCCGCCTGGTCCTTGGAGCCCGCCGCCTCCACGGCGGGGCGGCCGTCGGCGAACAGGATGGTCACGGCGGTCTCGTCCCGGCCGAACACCTTGTCCGTGCCGACCTCGTTGACCACGAGCATCTCGCAGCCCTTGCGTGCCAGTTTGGCCCGGCCGTACTCGAGCACGGAGGACGTCGCGTCGCCGGTCTCCGCGGCGAAGCCGACGATGAGCGGGGCCATGGGCCCGCCCTCGGAGCGGGTCCGCACGGCCGTGGCGAGCACGTCCGGGGTGCGTTCGAGCACGATGACGGGCGCGCCGTCGTCGTCGCCCTTCTTCATCTTGGCGTCGGAGACCTCGGCCGGCCGGAAGTCCGCGACGGCCGCCGCCATCACGAGGGCGTCGGCGTCGGCGGCCTCCGCCAGCACGGCCTCGAGCAGGTCCTGCGTGGACTCCACCTGCACGACGCGCTCGACGCCCTCGGGCGCCGGGACGGACATGGACCCGGCGACGAACCGCACGGTGGCGCCGGCGTCGAGGGCGGCGCGCGCCAGGGCGGCCCCCTGCTTGCCGGAGGAGCGGTTGCCCAGGTAGCGGACCGGGTCCAGGGCCTCGCGGGTGCCCCCGGCCGTGACCACCACGGTGCGACCGGCCAGGGGGCCGGGCGTCGGCTCGGCGTCGGGCCCGGTACCGGAGGCCCGGGGACGGCGCGGGGCGCCCGCGGCCGCGGCGGCCTGCGCACGCTCCCAGATCTCGGCGGGCTCGGGCAGACGTCCGGCGCCGGAGTCGGTCCCGGTGAGGCGGCCCACGGCGGGATCCACGACCGTGACCCCGCGCTCGCGCAGGAGGGCGACGTTGGCGACCGTGGCGGGGTGGTGCCACATCTCGGTGTGCATGGCGGGGGCCAGGACGACGGGGCACGTGGCGGTGAGCAGCACGTTGCCCAGCAGGTCGGGCGCCATCCCCGCGGCGGTGCGCGCGAGCAGGTCGGCCGTGGCCGGCGCGACC
The DNA here is from genome assembly GCF_056173425.1 of Micrococcus sp. 63XJN7_8_ISO-PGPR-S23-253. Classification (NCBI taxonomy): domain Bacteria; kingdom Bacillati; phylum Actinomycetota; class Actinomycetes; order Micrococcales; family Micrococcaceae; genus Micrococcus; species Micrococcus sp. 63XJN7_8_ISO-PGPR-S23-253. The sequence continues at coordinate 1,058,655 of NZ_CM149673.1, read as the reverse complement.
ACCACGAGGTCCGCACGCCGGCCGAGCCGGACGTGGTTCACCTCGTCGACCGCCTCGAACGTGTCCGTGCGGACCGGGCGACCCGAGAGGGCCTCCCACGTCGCCGCGCCCACGAACTCGAGGGCGTTGGCGGTGGGCACCACGGTCACGCCGTGGCCGGCCTCGGTCATCAGGCGCAGCAGCAGCGCCGCCTTGTAGGCCGCGATGCCGCCGCCGACCCCGAGGACGATCTCCATGGCGGGCTCAGGCCTCCGGGGCGTCCTCGGAGGTGCCCTCCTCGGCGCGCACCGTCTCGGCGGCCTCCTCGATGGCGGCGGGATCGCCCATCGGCTGGTGGGCGTCGGACGACTCGAGGGTGGCGAACGGGTCGTCCTCGCCCGGCAGGGAGAAGTCGCCGAAGTCCTCGGCGGCCAGCTCGGCCTCCGGGGTGGCCTCGACGGCCTCGTGGGACTCGAGCAGGTCGGTCTCGATCTCGCGCAGGGCGATGGACAGCGGCTTCTCGTTCAGCTGGGTGTCCACGAGCGGGCCGACGTACTCGAACAGCCCCTCGTGCAGCTGCGAGTAGTAGGCGTTGATCTGCCGGGCCCGCTTGGCGGCGAAGAGCACCAGGGCGTACTTCGAGTCGACCCGCTCCAGCAGGGAGTCGATGGGCGGGTTGACGATGCCTTCGTACTGTTCGGTCACGGGGTCTCCAAAGTCTTCATCTCACTGTCACGTCGGCGCCGGGTGCGGCGTCGGTGCGGCCGGTCCTCAGGCCTCGGTCGGACGGCGCTCGGGGTCCAGCCCCATGAGTCTCACCAGTTCCTCGGCGGCCCGCTCCACGCGGTCGTTCACGACGACAGCGTCGAACTCGGGTTCCGCGGCGAGTTCCAGTCTAGCCGTTTCGAGCCGGCGGCGCTGTTCCTCCGGGCTCTCGGTGCCGCGGCCGAGCAGTCGGGACACGAGTTCCTCCCAGCTCGGGGGCGCCAGGAACACGAAGGTGGCCTCCGGCAGCGCACGGCGGACCTGGCGCGCGCCCTGCAGGTCGATCTCCAGCAGGACGTGGCGCCCCTGCGCCACGGCCTCCATCACACGGTCGCGCCGCGTGCCGTAGCGGTGGACGCCGTGGACGACGGCCCATTCCAGCATCTCGTCCGCCTCGACGAGGGAGTCGAACTCCTCCGGCGCGGTGAAGTAGTAGTGCACTCCGTCCTCCTCGCCCGGGCGCGCCGGGCGGGTGGTGGCGGAGACGGACAGCCAGGCCTCGGGGTAGTGCTCGCGGACATAGGCCGAGACGGTGCCCTTGCCGACGGCGGTGGGGCCGGCCAGGACGGTGACGCCCGGGCCCGGGGGGCGTTCCTGGACGGCGGTGCGGGCCACCGGGACGGCGGGGGCGGGTCCGGGGTCGAACGTGTCGGTCACGCATCCTCCTGGTGGGACGGGCCTCGCAGGCCCTTCACCCGGGCCGGCGCCGACCCGCCGGGGTGTGGGGGTCACCGGCCAATATAGGCGATCAACGCCTCGCGCTGACGACGCCCCAGGCCACCCAGCCGACGCCGCGGCGAGATGCCGCACCCCGCCATCGTCTCCCGGGCCCGGACCTCGCCCACGCCCGGCAGGGCCAACAGCAGGTCCACGGCCCGCAGGCGGGCAACGGCGTCCTCGGCGTCCGCGCGCGCGAACACGTCGGCCAGGCCGACCTCACCGGCGGCGAAGGCCGCCTTGAGCTCCGCCCTCGCCTGGCGGGCCTGGAGGGCCTTCCTCCGGGCCTCCGCCCGCTCCTGCTCACTGAGCTGCCGCAACGCCATGGTCTGACCTCGATGCCTCGTGTTCCTCACCGGCCCCGTCGAGACCCGTCCACGGTCAAGGACAACGAGCACAGCCGATCGACAGGGAAGATACCATCCCGTGCAGAAGGCACGCAGCGCGCCGGGAGGACGCGGGCGTCACCGCAGAGCGGCGCGATTCTCCTCGATCGTGTCCACCAGCGAGGTCACCGAGGGACCCGCGCTCAGGATGCCGCGGGACGAGGTTGCCAAGACCTGCGCCCAGGCCGTGCCGAAGTCGGCCCGCATGCCCGGGGCCGTGGCGCCCTGGGCACCGAACCCGGGGGCCAGCAGGGACCCGCCGAGGGCCGGCAGGTCCAGGCCGAGGCGGTCCGCCTCGGCGGCCACCGTGGCGCCCAGGACGAGTCCCACCGGCCCCCACGCGTCGTCGCCGCGCAGGGCCGCGTTCTCAGCGGCCGCGGCCGCGGCGATGCGCCGGGCCACCGATCCCTCGGCCGACCCCTCGCCCACGTGCTGGACCTCGCGGCCCTCCGGATTGGAGGTCAGCGCGAGGACGAACACGCCGCGGCCGGCCTCGTGGGCGGCGCGGATGGTCGGCACGAGGGTGCCGAAACCCAGGTACGGGCTGAGCGTCACTGCATCCGCGGCCAGGGGCGAGGCGTCGGAGGTCCACGCGGCGGCGTAGCCGTCCATGGTGGAGCCGATGTCACCGCGCTTGGCGTCCGCGATCGTGAGCACCCCGGCGTCCCGGGCGGCCGCGAGCAGCCGCTCCAGGGCCGCCAGGCCGGCCGAGCCGTGGCGCTCGTACAGCGCCACCTGGGGCTTGATCGCCGCCACGCGGGGCCCCTCGGGACCCACCGCCGCCTCGAGGGCGGTCAGCGAGAACGCCTCGAGGCCCGCCGGGGTGTCGCTCAGGCCCCACTGCCGCAGCAGGGTCGGATGGGGGTCCACGCCGAGGCACAGCGGACCGGCCGTCTCCATAGCGTGGGCCAGCCGCCGCCCGAAGGGGGCGCGGGGCCCCGCGCCGCCCGTCGCCGTCGTGGTCACGCCGCGGCCTCCGGCCCGGCGACGGCCTGCTGCAGGCGCGCGTCGTGCTCCTGCAGTGAGGTGACGGACCACTCGTAGGACCGCATGGCCTCGATGGCCTGCAGGCACGCCCCGAACTCGGCCGTGGTCGTGATCACCGGCACGCCGAGCGAGGTCGCGGCCGCGCGGATCTCGTAGCCGTCCGTGCGTGCGTCGCCGCCGGAGGGCGTGTTCAGCACGAGATCGACGGTGCCGGCGTGCAGCTGCTCCAGCACGGTGCCCGCGCCGTCCTCGTGCCCGGCGTCGGCGATCTTCGCCACGACCTCCGCGGGGATGCCGTTGCGCCGCAGCACCTCGGCGGTGCCGCCGGTGGAGACCACCTGGAAGCCGAGGTCGACGAGGCGCTTGGCCTGGCCCACGAGGGTGCGCTTGTCCCGGTTCGCGACCGACACGAACACGCGCCCCGAGGTGGGCAGCGGGCCGCCGGCGGCGGATTGGGACTTGGCGAACGCGGTGTCGAAGTGCTTGTCGATGCCCATGACCTCGCCCGTCGAGCGCATCTCCGGGCCCAGCAGCGAGTCCACGACGCGGCCCTCCGCGGTGCGGAAGCGGGTGAACGGCAGCACCGCCTCCTTCACCGCCACGGGCGCGCCGATCGGCAGGGTGCCGCCGTCGTACGCCGTGGGCAGCATGCCCGCCGCGCGCAGGTCGGCGATGCTCTCGCCGACGCCGATCCGCGCGGCCGCCTTGGCCAGCTGGACGCCCGTGGCCTTCGAGACGAACGGCACGGTCCGCGAGGCGCGCGGGTTCGCCTCGATCACGTACAGCACGTCCGAGGCGAGCGCGAACTGGATGTTGATCAGGCCGCGCACCCCGACGCCGGCCGCGATGCGCTCGGTGGCGCGGTGCACGCGCTCGAGCACGTCCGGGCCCAGGGTGACGGGGGGCAGCACGCACGCGGAGTCACCCGAGTGGATGCCCGCCTCCTCGATGTGCTCCATGACACCGCCGAGGTACAGCTCGGTGCCGTCGTAGAGGGCGTCGACGTCGATCTCGATCGCGTCTTCGAGGAAGCGGTCCACGAGCATCGGCTGGTCGGGGGTGATCTCCGTGGCGTGCTCCACGTAGTGGGCCAGCGCCTCCTCGGAGTACACGATCTCCATGCCGCGGCCGCCGAGCACGTAGGAGGGGCGCACGAGCACGGGGTAGCCGATCTCGTCCGCCACGCGCTTGGCGTCGTCGAAGGAGACCGCCGTGCCGTTCTTCGGCGCCACCAGGCCCGCGCGCTCGAGCACGCGCGCGAACTCGCCGCGGTGCTCGGCCAGGTCGATGGCCGCGGGCGAGGTGCCCAGGATCGGCACGCCGGCGTCGGCGAGCTGCTGGGCCAGCTTGAGCGGGGTCTGGCCGCCGAGCTGCACGAAGACGCCGCGCACGCCGCCGGAGGCCTCCTCGGCCGCGATGACCTCCAGGACGTCCTCGAGCGTGAGCGGCTCGAAGTAGAGGCGGTCGGAGATGTCGTAGTCCGTGGACACGGTCTCCGGGTTGCAGTTGACCATCACGGTCTCGTAGCCGGCCTCGCGCAGCGCCATGGTGGCGTGCACGCACGAGTAGTCGAACTCGATGCCCTGGCCGATCCGGTTCGGGCCCGAGCCGAGGATGATCACCGACTCGCCCTCGTGCGGGGCTACCTCGGTCTCGAGGTCGTAGCTGGAGTACCGGTACGGGGTGAAGGCCTCGAACTCGGCGGCACAGGTGTCCACGGTCTTGTAGACGGGGCGCACACCCAGGGCGTGACGCACGCCGCGCACCACCGCCGCGTCCATGTGCCGCAGCGAGCCGATCTGGGCGTCGGAGAACCCGTGCCGCTTGGCGCGGCGCAGCAGGGCCTCGTCGAGGACCTCGGCGTCGCGGATCTCGTCCGCGACCTCGTTGATGAGCACGAACTGGTCCAGGAACCACGGGTCGATCGCGGTGGCGTCGAAGGCCTCCTCGATCGTGGCGCCGGCGTAGAGCGCCTGCTGGGTCTGGGAGAGCCGGTCCGTGGTGGCCGTGCGCGCCGCCGCGAGCAGGGCCTGCGAGTCGGCGTCCTGCGGGAACGCGAGCTCCGAGCCCTTCTGCTCGAGCGAGCGCAGCGCCTTCTGCAGGGCCTCCGTGAAGTTGCGGCCGATGGCCATGGCCTCGCCGACCGACTTCATGGTGGTGGTCAGCGTGGGGTCCGCCGCCGGGAACTTCTCGAACGCGAAGCGCGGGACCTTCACGACCACGTAGTCCAGGACCGGCTCGAAGGACGCCGGGGTCTTCTGGGTGATGTCGTTGGGGATCTCGTCCATCGTGTAGCCCAGGGCCAGCTTGGTGGCGATCTTGGCGATCGCGAAGCCGGTGGCCTTCGAGGCCAGCGCCGAGGAGCGGGACACCCGCGGGTTCATCTCGATCACGACGACCCGGCCGTCCACGGGGTTCACCGCGAACTGGATGTTGCAGCCGCCGGTGTCCACGCCGACCTCGCGGATGACGTTGATCGAGATGTCCCGCAGCTTCTGGTACTCGCGGTCCGTCAGCGTCATGGCCGGGGCCACGGTGATGGAGTCTCCGGTGTGCACGCCCACGGGGTCCACGTTCTCGATGGAGCAGACGACGACGACGTTGTCGTTCTTGTCCCGCATCATCTCCAGCTCGTACTCCTTCCAGCCGAGGATGGACTCCTCGAGCAGGACCTCGGAGGTCGGGCTGTACTGCAGGCCGGCGCCGCAGATGCGGTACAGGTCGGCCTCGTCGTAGGCCATGCCGGAGCCGAGGCCGCCCATCGTGAACGAGGGGCGCACCACCACGGGGTACTTCAGGTCCTCGACGGCGGCCAGGGCCTCCTCCATCGTGTGCACGATGTGGGACCGGGCGGACTCGCCGCCGGCGCGCTCCACGACGCCCTTGAACAGCTCGCGGTTCTCGCCGAGCTCGATGGCCTCGATGTTCGCGCCGATCAGCTCGACGCCGAAGCGCTCGAGCACCCCGTCCTTGTCGAGGGCGATGGCGGTGTTCAGCGCCGTCTGGCCGCCCAGGGTGGGCAGCAGGGCGTCCGGGCGCTCCTTCTCGATGATCTTGGCGACCACGGCCGGGGTGATGGGCTCGACGTAGGTGGCGTCGGCCAGCTCCGGGTCGGTCATGATCGTGGCCGGGTTGGAGTTGACGAGGACGACGCGGACGCCCTCCTCCTTGAGGACGCGGATGGCCTGGGTGCCGGAGTAGTCGAACTCGGCCGCCTGACCGATCACGATGGGGCCGGAGCCGATGACCAGGACGGACTTCAGGTCGGTGCGCTTGGGCATGGATCAGGCTCCTTCGGTGGCGGGGGTGGTGGCGGTGCGGTGCTCGGTGAGGAGCTGCACGAAGCGGTCGAACAGGTCGAGGGTGTCGTTGGGGCCGGCCGCGGACTCCGGGTGGAACTGCACGGAGAAGGCGGGCCGGTCGAGCAGGCGCAGGCCCTCGACCACCTGGTCGTTCAGGGACCAGTGGGAGACCTCGACGCGGCCGAAGCGCGACTCCGGCGCCTCGATCGGCTCGCCGAGGGGGGCGTCCACGGCGAAGCCGTGGTTCTGGGAGGTGATGGCCACGCGGCCCGTGGCCTTGTCCAGCACCGGCTGGTTCGGGCCGCGGTGGCCGAACTTCAGCTTGTAGGTGTCGAAGCCGAGCGCGCGGCCGAAGATCTGGTTGCCGAAGCAGATGCCGAAGAACGGCAGGCCGGCGTCGAGGACCTCGCGCAGCAGCTCCACCTGGGCGTCCGCGGTGGCCGGGTCGCCGGGTCCGTTGGACAGGAAGACGCCGTCCGGGTCCACGGCGCGGATGCCGGCCAGGTCCGTGGCGGCGGGCAGCACGTGCACGCGGATGCCGCGGGAGGCCAGGTGCCGCGGCGTGGCGGCCTTGATGCCGAGGTCGAGGGCGGCGATCTCGGCGATCGGCTCGCCCTCCCAGCCGTGCGCGGCCGGCTCGATGACGTACGGCTCCTCCGTGGTGACGGACTCGGCGAGGCGGGCGCCGGCCATCGACGCCTGGGCGCGCACCTCCGCCAGCAGCTCGGCCTCCGGGCGGGCGGCGTGCCCGCCGGAGAACACGCCGGCGCGCATCGAGCCCTCGGTGCGCAGGCGACGGGTGATGGCCCGGGTGTCGACCTCCCGGATCCCGACGACGCCGAACGCCTCGAGCTCCTCGTCGAGGCTGCGCTCGGCGCGCCAGTTGGACGGACGCCGGGCCGCGTCGCGGACCACGTAGCCGGCGGCGAAGATCGCCCGCGACTCGCGGTCGGCGTCGTTGACCCCGGTGTTGCCGATGTGCGGGGAGGTCTGCACGATGATCTGCCCCGCGTAGGACGGGTCGGTGAGGGTCTCCTGGTAGCCGGTCATGCCCGTGGTGAACACGGCCTCGCCCAGGGTGCGGCCGCGGGCGCCGTAGGCCCGGCCACGGTGGACGGTGCCGTCCTCGAGGACGAGCAGGGCCAGGTCGTCGGTGGGGGTGATCATCGGGGGTCTCCTTCTCCTGCGCGGCCGGCCGGGTCGGCCGGGGCGGGGTCGATGATGGTCTGCAGGGCGGCGAGGAGCCGGTCGCGGTCCTCGGGACGGTCGGGGCGGAAGGCGGAGGTGAGTTCGACGTCGCCGAGGCGCCAGCCCCAGGCGACGAGCCCGCCCGGCTCGACGAACTTGCCGGCAATCCCGGCGGACAGGCCGGCCTCGACGAGGTCGTCCGCGGGGATGAACAGGTTGGCGGCCCGCGGGCGGAGCACGAGCAGGCCGCGGTGGGCGCCGGCGTCGTGGACCTCGAGGACCGCGCGCGAGCGCAGGCCCAGGCCGTGCACCGCCACGCGATCCAGCCGGTCCTCGCCGCGCACCGTGCCCACGTGCATGCCCTCCGCGGACAGCGTCGGCTCGGCGTCGTAGAGGGCCGTCGGCACGGGGGCCGGGGCCGGGATCCCGGCCTGCGCCCGGCGGCGTGCCCGCCACCCGAGGGCCAGCAGGCCGAGCAGCACGAGGACGACGGCCAGGGTGCCCAGGGTCACCGGCAGCCACACGTCCGCGTAGTCCTTCGTCGGGGTCCGCGGCGGGACGGGTCGGGCCGCCAGGGCGGCGGCCAGAGGGGTGATGCTCACGCGCGCTCCCCCGTCTCCGTCAGGGCCGGGTGGCGGTACGGCCGGGCGGGGGCGCCGTCGGCGACGACGCGGGCACCGCGATAGACCGTGTGGCGCACCGCGCCCGGCAGCTCCATGCCCCGGTACGGGCTGTTGCGGGACTTGGTCACGTGCTGCTCGGGGTCCACCGTGCGGCGGGCCTGCGGGTCCACGAGCACGAGGTTGGCCACGGCACCGACGCGTGGGACACCGCGCTCGTCGGCCTGGCCCTGATCGGTCAGGCCGGCGATCCGGGCCGGCGCCGTGGACATCACGCGGGCGACGCCGGCCCAGTCCATCAGGCCGGTGTCCACCATCGCCTGCTGCACCACGGACAGGGCGGTCTCGAGGCCCGTCATGCCCATCGCCGCGACCGTCCACTCGCACTGCTTGGTCTCGGCGGTGTGCGGGGCGTGGTCGGTGCCCACGGTGTCGATGGTGCCGTCGGCCAGGCCGGCGCGCAGGGCCAGGACGTCGGACTCGCGGCGCAGCGGCGGGTTGACCTTGAACACGGGGTCGTAGGAGCGGACGAGCTCCTCGGTGAGCAGCAGGTGGTGCGGGGTGACCTCGGCGGTCACGGCCACGCCCTGGGCCTTGGCCCAGCGGATCAGCTCGACGGAGCCGGCCGTGGAGACGTGGCACACGTGCAGGCGGGAGTCCACATGCTGGGCCAGCAGCACGTCACGGGCGATGACGGCCTCCTCCGCCACGGCGGGCCAGCCGGCCAGGCCGAGGACGCCGGAGAGCTCGGACTCGTTCATCTGGGCGCCGGCGGTGAGGTTCGGCTCCTGCGCGTGCTGGGCCACGAAGCCGCCGAAGGACTTCACGTACTCGAGCGCCCGGCGCATCAGCACGGCGTCGTGGACGCACATGCCGTCGTCCGAGAACATGCGCACGCGGGCCTGCGAGTCGGCCATCGCGCCGAGGTCGGCCAGGGCCTCGCCGGCCAGGCCCACGGTCACCGCCCCCACGGGGTGCACATCGCACCAGCCCGCGTCCCGGCCCAGCCGCCACACCTGCTCCACCACGCCCGCGGTGTCCGCCGTCGGCGTCGAGTTGGCCATCGCGTGGACGGAGGTGAAGCCGCCCATCGCGGCGGCGCGGGTGCCGGTCTCGACCGTCTCCGCATCCTCCTTGCCGGGCTGACGCAGATGGGTGTGCAGGTCGATGAGCCCGGGCAGCAGCACCAGGCCGGCGCAGTCGACCTCCTCGGGGCTCGGCTCGAGGCCGGCGGCGTGGGCCGCGGCGTCCGGGCCGAGGGCGGCGATCCGGCCCTCGGCGACGAGCACGTCGGCGGTCTCGCCCGTGGTCAGGCGCGCGCTGCGCAGCAGCAGGGGGGCGGGGCTGGGGGCGCTCACAGGCGGACCTCCTGGTCGTGGTTGAGGACGAGGTGCAGGACCGCCATGCGGACGGACACGCCGTTGGCGACCTGCTCGAGGGCGGTGTTGCGGGGCGAGTCCGCCGCCGCCGGGCTGATCTCCAGGCCGCGGTTCATCGGGCCGGGGTGCATGACCACGGGCTCGTCGAGCAGGGCACCGCGGCCGGCGGTGAGGCGGGCGAAGCGGTCATCGGTCAGCCCCCAGGTCCGGGTGTACTCCCCCGCGGACGGGAAGAAGGCGCCGCCCATCCGCTCGGCCTGGACGCGGAGCATCATGACGGCGTCGGGGCCGGCGTCGAGGGCCTCGTCGAGCGAGTAGGTGACCTGGCACGGCCACGCGGCCACGCCCACGGGCAGCAGGGTGGGCGGGGCGGCCAGGGTGACCTGTGCGCCCAGCGTGCTGAGCAGCCACACATTGGACCGGGCCACGCGCGAGTGCAGGATGTCGCCCACGATCACCACGCGCATGCCGGTCAGGTCCCGGCCGACCAGGTCCTCTCCCGTCGCCGCGGCGAGGCGCCGGCGCAGGGTGAAGGCGTCCAGGAGGGCCTGGGTGGGGTGCTCGTGGGTGCCGTCGCCGGCGTTCACGACGGCGGAGCGCACCCAGCCGGAGTCGGCCAGCTGGCGGGCCGCGCCGGAGGACCAGTGGCGCATCACGATGGCGTCCGCGCCGATGGCCTCGAGCGTCTGGACGGTGTCCTTGAGCGACTCCCCCTTGGAGACGGACGATCCCTTCGCGGAGAAGTTGATCACGTCCGCGGAGAGCCGCTTGGCGGCCGCCTCGAAGGAGATGCGGGTGCGGGTGGAGTCCTCGAGGAAGAGGTTCACCACGGTGCGGCCGCGCAGGGCGGGCAGCTTCTTGACCTCGCGCTGGTTGACGGCGGCCATCTCCTCGGCGGTGTCGAGGACGGCGAGGGCGTCGGCGCGGGAGAGGTCGGCGGTGGACAGCAGGTGGCGCACGGCTCAGCCCTCCCGGGTCGCGACACGGTCGACGATGCTCACGGCGTCCTCGGTGACCTCGCCGGTGCCCTCGGGGCCGTCGACCTCCATGAGCCGGACCTGGACGCGCTCGGCGGTGGAGGTCGGCAGGTTCTTGCCCACGAAGTCGGCGCGGACGGGGAGCTCCCGGTGCCCGCGGTCCACGAGGACGGCCAGGCGCACGGCGGCGGGGCGGCCCAGGTCGGCGATCGCGTCGAGGGCGGCCCGGACGGTGCGGCCGGAGAAGAGGACGTCGTCCACGAGCACGACGACGGCGCCGTCGAGGGGAACCTCGGGCAGGCGGGTGGGCATCGGGGTGCGGGCCGTGCCGCGGCGGAGGTCGTCCCGGTAGAGGGTGACGTCCACCTCGCCGACGGCGGCGGTGGGGTCGAAGGCCGGTTCGATGCGGGCCAGCAGGTCGCCGAGTCGCCGGGCCAGGGGGGCCCCGCGGCGCGGGATCCCCATCAGGACGAGACCCTCGGCGCCCTTGTTGGACTCGAGGATCTCGTGGGCGATCCGGGTCAGCGCCCGGTCGATCTCGGACGCGGACAGCACGGTCCGGGCAGCACGAGGTGCGGCGGGATCAGTTCCCATGCCGGCGCCTCCTTCCCCGCCTCACAGGACGGCTCTTAAAGGATGCGTGGTTCGTCCCCGGGCGCCGCTGTGGCCCCGCGCGGGACGTCGTCGACTCTACCAGCGAGGCCCGCCCCGCGGCGCGGATGACGCGGTGCGGGACGGGCCTCGTGACGGAGCCCTCGGGGGCTCAGGCGAGCAGTGTCGGCTTGACCTGCTGCAGGCGGCCGAGCAGACCGTTGACGAACTCGGGCGAGTCGTCCGTGGACAGCTGGGCGGCGAGGGCGACGGCCTCCGAGATGGCGACGGCGTCCGGCACATCGTCCTGGAACAGCAGCTCCCAGGCCCCCACGCGCAGGATCGCCCGGTCGACGGCGGGCATGCGGTCCAGGGACCAGCCGCGGGAGTAGGAGCTCAGGGCCTCGTCGAGCCGCTCCTGGTCCGCGATGACGCCCTCCACGAGCCGCTGGGTGTAGGCGTTCACCTGCAGATCGGTGCTCTCGCGGCGGGTGCGGATGCCCTCCAGCGCGGTGGAGCCGCGCTGCTCGGCCTCGAACAGGATCTCCACCGCACGCTGCCGGGAGCGGCTGCGCGCCGTGGTCCCCCGCTTGGCAGCGGAGCCGGCGGAGGCCCGCTCAGTCATTGACGCGGCCGAGGTAGTCGCCGGTGCGGGTGTCGACCTTGACGCGGGTGCCCTGCTCCACGAAGAGCGGCACCTGGATCTCGGCGCCGGTCTCCACGGTGGCGGGCTTGGTGCCGGCGGACGAGCGGTCCCCCTGCAGACCCGGCTCGGTGTAGGTGATCTCCAGGACCACGGACGCCGGCATCTCCAGGTACAGGGGCGTGCCCTCGTGCAGGGCGATGACCACCTGGGTGTTCTCGAGCATGTACTTCGCGGCGTCGCCGACCACGGCCCCGGGCACGGTGATCTGGTCGTAGTCCTTGACGTCCATGAACACGTAGTCCGCGCCGTCCTGGTAGAGGTACTGGTAGTCGGAGCGGTCCACGGTGGCGAACTCGACCTTGGCGCCGGCGTTGAAGGTCTTGTCCACGACCTTGCCCGTGGTGATGTTCTTCATCTTGGTGCGGACGAACGCGCCGCCCTTGCCCGGCTTGACGTGCTGGAACTCGGTGACGTTCCAGAGCTGGCCCTCCAGCTTCAGGACGGCGCCGTTCTTGATGTCGTTGCTCGTTGCCACGTGTGTGCTCCCGATCGGTCTCGCGGACCGTCACGGGTCCGCCTGCAGTGGGTGGGGTCTTGGATGTGCGCGGGCCAGTCTACGGGAGGCCCCGCGCGGGGCCGGGGTCAGCGGCGGCTCACTCCGCGATCTCCTGGTACGCCGCGAAGAGCAGGGACGCGTCCGGGATGTCCACGGTGGTGGGCTGCGCGAGCCCGTCCAGCAGGACGAAGCGCAGCTGGTCGCCGCGGTTCTTCTTGTCCCGGCGGATGCCCTCGAGCAGGGTCTGCCACCGGTCCCCGCGGTAGGAGACGGGCAGGCCCAGGGCGGTCAGCACCGACCAGTGCCGGTCCGCGGTGGCGTCGTCGAGCCGGCCGAGTGACCGGGCCAGCTCGGCCGCGAAGACCAGGCCCACGGACACCGCGGCGCCGTGGCGCCACTGGTAGCGCTCGGCGAGCTCGATCGCGTGCCCCATCGTGTGGCCGTAGTTCAGCGCCTCGCGGGCGCCCGACTCGCGGGGGTCGCGGGAGACGATGTCCGCCTTCACCCGGATCGAGCGCTCGATCAGCTCGCGCAGCCGCGCGGAGTGCGGGTTCTGGGCCTGGGCCGGGTCCTCCTCGATGAGGTCGAGGATCACGGGGTCGGCGATGAAGCCGCACTTCACGACCTCGGCCAGGCCCGAGATCAGCTCGTTGGCCGGCAGGGTGAGCAGCGTGTCCAGGTCGGCCAGCACGCCGACCGGATTGTGGAACGCCCCCACCAGGTTCTTGCCCTCGGCGGTGTTGATGCCGGTCTTGCCGCCCACCGCCGCGTCCACCATGCCCAGCAGGGTGGTGGGCATGTGCACGACGCGGATGCCGCGCAGCCACGTGGCCGCCACGAAGCCGGCCAGGTCGGACACGGCGCCGCCGCCCACGGAGACGATCGCGTCCGACCGGGTGAAGTCGTTCTGGCCGAGGACCTGCCAGCAGAACCCGGCCACCTGCAGGTGCTTGCCCTCCTCGGCGTCCGGGATCTCGGCGGTCAGGGCGGTCAGGCCCACGGCCTCGAGGTCGTTCTTGACGACGTCGCCGGTCGCCCGGAGGGCGCGCGGGTGGATGACCAGCACGCGTCGGACGGTCGGGCCGAGCATGTCCGGCAGGCGCGCGAGCAGGCCCCGGCCCACCACCACGTCGTAGCCGCCGTGCACGGCCGCCTCGTGGCCGCCGGCCACGGGGATGACCGTGACGTCCTCGGGTGCGGCCGGAGCGGCCGCGGGCGCCGCCCCCGGGGTCTCCTGCTCGGTGCTGTCCGGCTGACTGTCGGTCATGGGTGTGACTCACTCCTTCGGGGGCGGTGGGCGTCCCCCACGATACGCCAGGCCGCCTCGGCGGCCGTCAGGCCTGTGGTGTCGAGCACGAGGTCGGCGACCTCGCGGTACAGCCCCTCCCGTTCGGCGAGGATGCGCCGCCAGGTCCCCACGGGGTCGCCGGCCAGGACGGGGCGGCCCGCGCCGCCGCCCACGCGGCGCAGCGCCTCGGCCTCCCCGACCGCGAGGTAGACGACGTCGGAATCCGACTCGGCCAGCGCCCGTCGGGTGCCCGGATGCAGGACGGCGCCGCCGCCGCACGAGAGGACGCACGGGGCGGGACGGCCGAGCACGTGGCCGATGACGCGGGCCTCCTCCGCCCGGAACGCGGCCTCGCCGTGCTCGGCGAAGAACTCGGGGATCGGGCCGTGGACCTGGGTGAACAGCTCGTCGGAGTCCACGAAGGGCAGCCCGGTCACGGCGGCCAGGGCCCGGCCGACCGTCGTCTTCCCGGCACCCATCGGGCCGACGAGGACGACCCGGCGGGCCGGGCGCGCATCCGGGTCCTCGTCGGCCGCGGCGGCCACCGTGACCGCGGCCGTCAGGCGCGCCTCGAGGGCGCCGGTCATGCCCTCCCACGGGCACACGGTGACGGGCCCGGGGACGGGACGCGTGCTCGGGTCCGGTCCCGGGGCCGGCGCGGTCCCGGGGGTGTCGGTCACGGCAGGGGGTCGCCCATCGGGCCGTCCGTCACGACGTCGGCGCCCGGCTCCGGCAGGGCGGGGACCGCGGCCTGGAACGCCTCGAGGTTGCGGCGCGTCTCGGCCACGGAGTCGCCGCCGAACTTCTCGAGCATCGCGTCGGCCAGGACGAGGGCGACCATGGCCTCGGCGACGATGCCCGCGGCGGGCACGGCCGCCACGTCGGAGCGCTGATGGTGGGCCGTGGCCTCCGCGCCCGTGGCGACGTCGACCGTGGGCAGCGCGCGCGGCACCGTGGCGATCGGCTTCATCGCGGCGCTCACGCGCAGCAGCTCGCCCGTCGACATGCCCGCCTCGATGCCGCCGGCCCGGTCGCTCGTGCGCCGGGGGCGACCGTCCGCGCCGCGGGCGATCCCGTCGTGGGCGGCGGAGCCGCGTCGCGCGGCCGTGGCGAACCCGTCGCCGACCTGCACGCCCTTGATCGCCTGGATGCCCATCAGCGCCCCGGCCAGCCGAGCGTCGAGGCGGCGGTCCCAGTGCACGTGGGAGCCCAGGCCGATCGGCACGCCGTACGCCAGCACCTCCACGACGCCGCCGAGGGTCTCCCCGGCGCGGTGGGCGTCGTCGACCTCGGCGACCATCGCCGCCGAGGTCTGCGGGTCGATGCAGCGGACCGGGTCGGCGTCGAGGCGGGCCTCGTCCTCGGGGACGGGGAACGGGTGGCCCGCCGGCAGGGCCGCCTCCCCGAAGGCCACGGTGTGGGAGACGATCCGCACGCCGAGCTCACCGAGGAAGGCGCGGGCGACGGTGCCCATGGCCACGCGTGCGGCGGTCTCGCGGGCGGAGGCGCGCTCGAGGAGGGGGCGGGCCTCGTCGAAGCCGTACTTCTGCATGCCGGTCAGGTCGGCGTGGCCGGGCCGCGGGCGGGTGAGCGCCGCGTTGCGGGCCAGACCGTCGAGCTCCTCCGCGGGGACGGGATCGGCGGCCATCACCTTCTCCCACTTGGGCCATTCCGTGTTGCCCACCTGGATCGCCACGGGCGAGCCGAGGGTGCGGCCATGGCGGACACCGCCGAGGATCGTCACCGCGTCCTGCTCGAACTTCATGCGCGCGCCGCGGCCGTACCCCAGGCGGCGGCGCGCGAGCGCGTCCTGCACGTCCTGCGTCGTGACCGGGATCCCGGCCGGCAGTCCCTCAACGATTCCTGTGAGCGCGGGGCCGTGAGACTCCCCCGCTGTCAACCAGCGCACCATGGCGTGCAGTCTCTCACGCACGGGGCACCGCGCCGCCACGTGTGACCGGACGGGACGCGCCGGATCCGCCGTCCGGCGCTCAGCCGGCGGCCGGCCCCAGGGCGTCCGCCGCGGCGCGCGTCACCGCCGCCCAGTCCGGCTCGGGCATCCCGGCCGCGGCGCGGGGCCGGGCCGTGAACAGCCGGACCTGCTCGACGCCCTGATGCAGCAGCATGGACAGCCCCGACGCCACCGGACCGCCCTTCCGGGACCAGGCCGCCGCCAGCACGGAGGGCCACGGGTCGTAGGCCGCGTCCAGCAGGGGCGGCAGGGCGGCCTCGGCCGGCACGTGTGCGGCCAGGGCGTCCGCGGCGCGCGGCGGCAGGGTGGCGACGACGGCACGCAGCCCCGGCGCCCGCCGGAGCAGATCCGCCTGGGTCAGGGTCGCCCAGCGCAGCCCGAGCGCGTCGGCCAGGGCCGTCACCTCGGCGGCGCGGGCGGCGGCGCGGACGCCGAAGAACACCGAGTCCGCGCCGAGCGTGGCGGCGGCGAGGACGGCCGCCGTCGCGGTCCCCCCGTTCCCGAGGACGCCGACGGTCCCGCCCCGGGCGGCACGGTCGAGGCCGGCCGCGGCGAGGGCGCCGAGGATGCCGTCCACGTCCGTGTTCTCGGCGTGGACGACCCCGGGGGCGGCGGGGTGGTCGCGCACGAGGGTGTTCGCGGTGCCCAGGAGCCGGACGCGGTCGCTGACGTGCCCGGCGGCGGCGACGGCCGCCCGCTTCAGCGGCATGGTGACGGAGCAGCCGAGCCAGTCCTGCCCGCGGGCCGCGGCCGCGCCGCCGTCGGCCGCGCCCGGGGCGCCGAGGTGCTCGGCCGCGAAGGCGAGCACCTCGCCCTCGCCCAGGTCCCGGCGGCCGTAGTCGACGTCGAGGCCCAGGACCCGGTAGGCGGCCGCGTGCAGCACCGGGGAGAGCGAGTGGGCGATCGGCCGGCCCAGGACCGCCGCGTGCAGCACGGGGCGCATCAGCACACCCCCGGATTGGACGCGCAGTAGCGCTGCAGGGTGCGCACGTGCTGCTGGTGCTCCTCATAGGTGCGGGAGAACTCGGTGTGGCCGGTGCCGATGTCCGTGGTCACCCAGTAGTAGGCGTCCGTCTCGGCCGGGTCGAGGGCGGCCTCGACGGCCGCGTCGGAGGGCATGCCGATCGGACCCGGCGGCAGGCCCGGGTGCACGTACGTGTTGTAGGGGTTCGAGGCGTCCTGGCGCTGGCCCGAGGTGAAGCTGAGGCTGCGCACGCCGAGGCCGTACGTGACGGTCGCGTCGATCTGTAGGAGCCCGTGCGTCTCGGTGTTGTCCGGGGCGAGGCGGTTCTCGATGGCGCCGGCCACCTGCCGGTAGTCCTGGGGCAGGGCCTCCGCCTCGAGGATGGAGGCGATCGTGAGCACGCGCCGCTGCTCGGCCGGGTCGCGGACGTCGAGAGACTCGAGCTCGGCGAGGGTGGGCCGGATCAGGGCGTCGAGCACCTGTTCGGCGGTGGCGTCGACGGGGATGCGGTACTCCCCCGCGTCGAGCCAGCCCTCGAGCGTGCCCGCCTCCGCGGGGACGCCGTAGCGGGTCGGGTCCTGGGCGGCGGCCTCGAGCTCCTCGCGGGGCAGCCCCGTGGCCTCGGCGACCGCGTCCAGCACCTCGGTGAGTCGCCGGCCGCGCTCCACGAGCACGTAGTGGACGGCGCCGTCCGTGGCGCCCTGGAGCACCGCGAGGGCGTCGGCCGCGGGCATCCGCTCGCGCAGCACGAAGTCCCCCGAACGCACGAGACCGCTGTGCGTGTCCCGGGCCGCGCGCTCGAACGCACGGGCGGAGCCGACGATGCCGGCCCGGTCCAGGCGGGCCGCCACGGAGCCCAGGTCCTCGCCCGGCTCCACTGAGAACGTCACCTCGTCACCCTCGACGGCCGTGTGGTCGGAGCCGCTCAGGAAGCCGCGCACGATCAGCCCGACCACGACGGCGAACGCCACGAGGACGGTGCCCAGCACCAGCGCGGTCCGCCGCCGACCGGCGCCGCGGTCGACCCGCGGGGCCGGGTGGGACCCGGAGCCCCGGCGACGCAGGAGCCTGCGAGGCCGGCGTGGGCCGGCCGCGTCGACCGGCTGGGACGGGGCGCCGAGATCGGCCTCGTCCGCCTCGTCGTGGACGAAGCCGAACACGTCGAGGTCGTCGTGGACGTCGGCCTCGTCGCCGAGCAGATCGTCCCAGTGGTCCTCACCACGAGCGTGCTGGTGCTCGCCGGTCACCGGATCTGCTCCCGGTCCTGGCCGGCCCAGCGTCCGGTGCGGCGCTGCTCGTCCACGGCGGCCTGCAGGATCGCGACGGCGGCCGCCTGGTCGATCACGCCGCGGCTGTCCTTGACGGACCGGCCCGCGGCCCGCAGTCCGGCCTGCGCGGAGACCGTGCTGAGCCGCTCGTCGACGAGCCGGACCGGCACGGGGTGGCCCGTCTCGACCAGGGCGGCGGCGACGGCGTCCGCGTAGTCGAGGGCGTCCTGCGTGGACGGCGTGTGCTCGCCCCGCAGATTCACCGGCAGGCCGACGTACACGGCGACGACGTCGAGCTCGCGTGCGTGGGCGACGAGCTCGTCCACGTCGCGACGTCGACGCGCATCCCGCCGCAGGGTGGCCACGGGGGTGGCGATCAGGCCGTCGGGGTCGGCCGACGCGACGCCCACGCGGGCACGGCCGACGTCGACGCCGAGGGTGCGCCCCCGGCGCACGGCGTCGCTCGCCACGGCGGCCCCGTCCTGACCTGCGCTCACGTCCGCCTCAGGCCGCGCGCACCGCGGCGACGACGGCGTCGAGCGCATCCCCGACGCGCGTGACGTCCTGGCCGCCGCCCTGGGCGACGTCGTCCTTGCCTCCGCCCCCGCCGCCGAGCACGCCGGTGGCGATCTTGACCATGGCGCCCGCCTTGAGGCCGGCCGCGCGGGCGGCCTCGTTGGTCGCCACGATCACGAGGGGCCGGCCCTTGGCCTCGGCCGTGAGGGCCACGAGCACGGGGGTGCCCGCCGCGTTGCCGCCGGCCGACTCGATCCGGGCGCGCAGGTCCAGCGCGAGGGAACGCAGCTGGTCCCCGGCCACGTCGCCGGCGTGGTGCGCCAGCACCCGCACCGCCGTCCCGGCGGAGGTCGTGACGTCCTGGGCCTGCCCGGCGAGCTGGCCGGCCTGGGCCTGCAGCGCCTGGGCCCGCAGCTCCGCGACCTGCTTCTCGGCCGCCTTGAGCCGGTCCAGGGTGGCGCCGATGCGGTCCTTGAGCTCCTCGGCCGGGGCCTTGAACATCTCCGAGAGCTCGGAGACGAGGGTGCGCTCCGCGGCGAGGTGGCGGAACGAGTCCAGGCCGACGAGCGCCTCGACGCGGCGGTTGCCCGAGCCCACGGACTGCTCGCCGAGCAGGGTCAGCGAGCCGATCTGCGCGGTGCGGCCCACGTGGGTGCCGCCGCACAGCTCGCGGGACCAGGCGCCGTCGATCTCCACGACGCGCACCCGGTCGCCGTACTTCTCGCCGAACAGGCTCATCGCGCCGAGTGCGCGCGCCTCCTCGAGGCTCATCTCCTGGGTGAGCACGGTGTGGTCGTCGCGGATGGCGATGTTCACCACGTCCTCGACCTCGGAGCGGGCCCCGGCCGACAGCGACTCGGCCCAGCGGAAGTCGAAGCGCAGGTAGCCCTCCTTGTTGAAGGAGCCGGACTGGGTGGCCTCGGGGCCGAGGATCTGGTGCAGCGCGGCGTGCACCAGGTGGGTGCCGGAGTGGGCCTTCTCGCCGTCGAGGCGGCGCTGCAGGTCGATCGCGCCGAGGGCCTGCGCGCCGGCGGCGACCTCACCGTCGAGGACCTTGACCCTGTGCACGGACAGCCCCTTCACGGGGGCCTGCACGTCGAGCACCTCGAGGCGGAAGCCGTCGCCGGTGATCAGGCCGGTGTCCGCGGCCTGGCCGCCGGACTCCGCGTAGAACGGCGTGGCGTCCAGGACGAGCTCGAGCTCCGTGCCGGCGCCCGCGGACGGGACCTCCTCGCCGTTCTGCAGCAGGCCGCGCACCACGGACTCGGTGGTGTGCTCGGTGTAGCCGGTGAAATGGGTCTGGCCCTCGGCGCGCAGGCGCTGGTACACGGCCGTGTCCGTGTGGCCGGACTTCTTGGCCTTGGCGTCCGCGCGGGCGCGGTCGCGCTGCTCGGCCATGAGGGCACGGAACCCGGCCTCGTCCACGGCGACGCCGGCCTCCTCCGCGATCTCCAGCGTCAGCTCGATCGGGAAGCCGTAGGTGTCGTGCAGCTCGAACGCGTCCGGGCCCGCGATGCCGCCGCCCGCCGAGCGAGCCTGGCCGACCGCGGCGTCGAGGCGGGCCGTGCCCGCGGCGATGGTCCGCAGGAACGCCTTCTCCTCGGCGTAGGCGATCCGGGAGATGCGCTCGAACTCGTCCGCCACGACCGGGTAGGTGCCCTTCATCGCGTCCCGGGAGACCGGCAGCAGTTCGGGGAACACCGGCTCGGTGACGCCCATCAGGCGCAGGGCGCGGACGACGCGGCGGATGAGGCGGCGCAGCACGTAGCCGCGGCCCTCGTTGCCGGGGCGCACGCCGTCGCTGATCAGCATCAGGGCCGAGCGCACGTGGTCGGCCACCATGCGCAGGCGGACGTCGTCGTCGTAGTGCGGGTCGGCCGGGTCCTCGGTGGAGGTGTAGGCCCGGCCGGCCAGCTGCGCCGCGCGGTCGAGCACCGGGCGGACCTGGTCCGTCTCGTACATGTTCTCCACACCCTGGAGGATCATGGCGAGCCGCTCGAGGCCGAGACCGGTGTCGATGTTCTTGTGCTCGAGCTCGCCGGCGACGTCGAAGTCGTCCTTCGAGCGCACCGCGGAGAGGCGGTACTGCATGAACACGAGGTTCCAGATCTCGATGTAGCGGGTGTCGTCCGCGGCCGGGCCGCCGTCGACGCCGTACGCGGGGCCGCGGTCGTAGAAGATCTCCGAGCAGGGGCCGCCCGGGCCGGGCTGGCCGGTGTTCCAGTAGTTGTCGTCCTTGCCCATGCGCTGGATGCGCTCGGGACGGACGCCCACGTCCTCGCGCCAGATGCGCTCGGCCTCGTCGTCCTCGCGGTACACGGTGACCCAGAGGCGCTCGGGGTCCAGGCCGAAGCCACCGTCCTCGACCGAGGACGTCAGCAGCTCCCAGGCCATCGGGATGGCCGTCTCCTTGAAGTAGTCGCCGAAGGAGAAGTTGCCGCACATCTGGAAGAAGGTGCCGTGGCGGACGGTCTTGCCGACCTCCTCGATGTCCGCGGTGCGGATGCACTTCTGCACCGAGACGACGCGCGGGCTCGGCGGGGTCTGCTCCCCCAGGAAGTACGGGATGAACGGGACCATGCCGGCCACCGTGAACAGCAGCGACGGATCCGGCGAGATAAGCGACGCCGACGGCACCACGCGGTGCCCCCTGGACTCGAAGAAGGCGGTCCAGCGGCGGGCGATCTCCTGGGACTTCATGCGGGGGTGTCCTTCTGCGTGGTGGTGGTCTGGGGGCGGGCGGCGCCGTGCGACGGCGGCTCCACGGTCTCCCCGGCGATGATCGGCCCCGTGTGGGGCAGGTAGGGGGCGGCCCAGGGGGCCTGGGCGCGCACGCGGTCGGCCAGGCGCCGCGCACCGTCCTGCAGGGCGGCCGTGGCGGCGTCGGCGGCGGCCTCACCGGCCTGGCGGGCCAGACGCTCCGGGTCCAGGCGGGCGGAGAACCCCGCGCGCCCCCCAGCGGAGCCGGGATCCGACGTCGGCGCGTCGGTCCCGTCGGTGGCCGGGTGGGCACGGTCTCCGAGGGCGCGGTGTGCGAACCAGCCGGATGCGGCGCCGGCGCCGACGAGCAGCAGCGAGCGGAGCATGGCGGGGGCCTCCTTCGGACGGCAGGGATTCCGGCCCCACCTTACCGGGCGCGGCGCCGATCCCCGGCGCCGATCCCCGGCGGCGGGCCCGGGGGACGCCGCAGGCCCGGTCACCTCCGAGAGGTGACCGGGCCTGCGGGACGCGCGGGGCGCCGTCGTCCGGGAGGGACCCGGACGGGGCGGATCAGCGCGCGTAGTACTCGACCACGAGCTGCTCCTCGCAGGTCACGGGGACCTCGGAGCGCTTCGGGCGACGGGTGAGGGTGGCGCGCAGCTTGTCGATCTCCACGGTCAGGTAGCCCGGGGTGGCGGGCAGGACCTGCTGGTGGGCGCCGGCGGCGGCCAGCTGGAAGGGGACCATCTTCTCCGAGCGCTCGTGCACGTGGATCATCTGGCCCTCCTTCACGCGGAACGAGGGGATGTCCACGCGCTTGCCGTCCACCAGGATGTGGCGGTGCACGACGAGCTGGCGGGCCTGCTGGATGGTGCGGGCGAAGCCGGCGCGCAGCACGAGGGCGTCGAGGCGCTGCTCGAGGAGCTCGACCAGGTTCTCACCGGTCAGGCCGGCGGTGCGCTTGGCCTCCTCGAAGTAGCGGCGCATCTGGGCCTCGCGGATGTTGTACTGGGCGCGCAGACGCTGCTTCTCCTTGAGGCGCACCGCGTAGTCCGAGTCCTGCTTGCGGCGGGCGCGGCCGTGCTGGCCGGGGCCGTACGGACGACGCTCCATGTACTTCTCGGCCTTGGGGGTCAGCGCGATGCCCAGGGCGCGGGAGTGCCGCACGGTGCGGCGGGTGCGAAGGTTGCCACTCATGGTGGACCTGCCTTTCCTTGACGTGCGGCACGGTTCGGGTTTGTCTCGAGGTCTCGTCCGGGCGCCGGGGCGCACGGGTCAAGGGGACTCGAACCTGGCCTCCCCGCGATCCTGAGGAGAGCTGAGGGGCGTGCCGCCGCCCGTCATCCACTGATGCGCTGCGCGTCCCTCGCCCGGGCACGCGGGTGTCCCGTGAACCGTTCGAGGGGGATGCGTCCGGGGCGCAGCGCCTGCCAGACAGCGGACCACTCTACCAGAGCCGGGTCGGCGCCCACACTCTGGCGGGCGGGAGGGCGCCCGCCGTCATTCACCGCGGATGATCCGGCGCAGCGCGGCCACCTGCTCGGCGAGCCGCTTCTCGTGGCCGATGGCCTTGGGCCGGTAGTAGTCCTTCCCCACCAGCGGGTCCGGGGCGTACTGCTGGCGCGCCACGGCGTGCGGCTCGTCATGGCTGTAGACGTAGCCCTGGCCGTGGCCGAGGGCCGCCGCGCCGGGGTAGTGCGCGTCCCGCAGGTGCGCGGGCACCGCGCCCGTGTGGCCGGCCCGCACGTCCGCGATCGCCTCGTTCACGGCGGTGTAGCTCGCATTGGACTTCGGCGCGGTGGCCAGATGCGTCACGGCCTGCGCCAGGATGATGCGTCCCTCCGGCATGCCGATCAGCTGCACGGCCTGGGCGGCGGCCACGGCCGTCTGCAGCGCGGTCGGGTCGGCCATGCCCACGTCCTCGGACGCGGAGATGATCAGCCGCCGGGCGATGAACCGGGGGTCCTCCCCCGCCTCCAGCATCCGGGCGAGGTAGTGCATCGACGCGTCCACGTCCGAGCCGCGGATGGACTTGATGAAGGCGCTGATCACGTCGTAGTGCTGGTCGCCGTCCTTGTCGTAGCGCTGGACGTGGTGGTCCATCGCCTGCGCGGCGTCCTCCTCCGTGACCGCGACGGCGCCCTTCCCCGCCCGGCCGGCCTCGCGCGCCTTGTCCAGGGCGACGCCGGCCGCGGCCTCCAGCACCGTGAGCGCCCGCCGCGCGTCACCGCCGGCCATCCGCACCAGGTAGTCCCGCGCGTCGTCCTCGAGCACCACGGCCCCGTTGAGCCCGCGCTCCTGGGTCACGGCACGGTCCAGCAGCCCGACGATGTCGTCGTCCGTGAGCGGACGCAGCGTGAGCAGCAGCGACCGGGAGAGCAGGGGTGCGATCACCGAGAAGGACGGGTTCTCCGTGGTCGCCGCCACGAGCACGACCCAGCGGTTCTCGACGCCCGGCAGCAGCGCGTCCTGCTGCGCCTTGGAGAAGCGGTGGATCTCGTCGAGGAACAGGACGGTGGTGCGGCCGTAGAGGTCGCGTTCGCGCTGGGCCTGCTCCATCACCTGCCGCACGTCCTTCACGCCGGCCGTGATGGCGGACAGTTCCGTGAACGTGCGCCCGGGGGCGCGGGCGATCACGTGGGCGAGCGTCGTCTTCCCGATGCCCGGCGGCCCGTACAGGATAACCGAGCTCGGTCCCGCGGCGGAGTCCGGATCGGGCTCGGCGAGCTTGCGCAGCGGGGAGCCCGGCCGCATCAGGTGCCGCTGGCCCAGCACGTCATCCAGCGTGCGCGGGCGCATGCGCACGGCCAGCGGTGCGCCGGGGTGCGGGGCGGCCACGGTGCCGGCCGGGCCGTCGTCGTCGGCCCCGGTGTGCGCGGCGCTGAAGAGGTCGTCCATCGGGTCCAGGGTAGTCCTCGGCCCGCGGGGGCGTGGGTGGCATCCTGGCCGCATGAGCCCCGCCGCCCCGCGCACCGACCACACCCACGTCCTGCTGCTTCGCGGGATCAACGTGGGCCGGAGCAACCGTGTCGGCAGGGACACGCTGATCCGCTGGGCCCAGGCCGCCGGCGGGGAGGCGGTCACCACCCACTTGGCCAGCGGCAACGTCCTGTTCCGGGCGTCCTCCGACGCGGCCGCGGAGGGCGTGCGGCAGGGGTTCGCGCGACGGGCGCGTGAGGAGGGCGGCCTCGACGTCCCCGTGGTCCTCGTGGACGTGGGCACGCTCCGCCGCGCCCTGGAGCTGCACGACGCGCTCCCCTGGGCCGGCGGCGAGCCGAAGCGCACCCAGCTCACCGTGCTCGAGGACGACCCCGCACCCGAGGCGGCCGCCGCCCTGGCAGCGCTCGACCACGGGGACGACCGACCCGCGGGGCCGGATCGCACGGCGCTGGAGGGACGGCTGCTGTGGACGCGCTGCGCCACGGGGGTCGCCGACTCCCCGCTCACCCCGGCCCGCCTCGACCGGGCGCTCGGGGTGCGCGGCACGGCCCGGAACCTCACGACGGTGCGGGTGCTCGCGGGGCTGCCGGCCGGGGCCTGACCGCGGCGGACAGCACGCGGGGCGTCCGGCGACGTCGACACCCGCGGGACACCGCGCGCTGGCCGGGACGTCACGGTCCGTTCACATCGGTGCGATGGGGTGACCCCGTCCTCCGCCTCCCTGCCCTGACTGGAGCATCCATGCGTCGCTTCGCACGCCTCGCCACGGCCGTCACGGCCGCGGCCCTGTCCACGGCCTTCCTGGCCCCGGCCTCCCTCAGCGCGCCCGCCCCGCACTCGGCCGCGGCCCAGCGCGCCGCCGTCGCCGACGCCTCGTCCGGCAAGGGCGTCGAGCTCACCCGCGCCGGCACCCATGAGACCGGCGTGTTCGGCGAGTCCGCCGCCGAGATCCCGGCCTTCGACGCGGTCTCCGGCCGCCTGTTCGTGGTGAACGCGCAGCGCGGCGCCGTCGACATCATGCGCCTGGGCGCCGACGCCGCCCCCGTGGCCCAGCGGACCCTCTCCACCGAGGGCTTGCGCACCGCGGACGGATCCGTCACGGACGAGGGCGTCACGGTGAACTCCGTGGCCGTCTCCGGCGGGGTGATGGCCGTCGCCGTCGAGGCCGCCGAGAAGACCGACCACGGCTGGGTCGTGTTCTTCGACACCACCACCCTGCGCTACCTCGGCGGCGTGCGGGTGGGCGCCCTGCCGGACTCGTTGGCCTTCTCCCCGAACGGTGCCCACGTGGTGGTCGCCAACGAGGGCGAGCCGGCCGATGACTTCTCGGTGGACCCGGAGGGCACGATCTCCGTGGTCTCCGTGCCGAAGAACGCCCAGCAGTTCTCCCGCCTGACCCAGGACGCGGTGCGCACCGTGGACTTCCGCGCCTACGACGCCGGCACCGCCCTGCCCGCCGGCGTGCGCGTCTCCGGCCCCGATGTGGCCGTGCCCGCCGGTCACGAACCGGCCGGCCGGGTGGCTCGCAACCTCGAGCCGGAGTACGTCAGCATCGACCCGACTGGACGCACCGCCTACGTGTCCGTGCAGGAGGCCAACGCCGTCGCCGTCGTGGACCTGAAGTCCGCGACCCTGACGGACCTCTGGGCGCTCACGCCCACCGACTGGTCCACCGAGGGCGTGCTGGACGTCTCGGACAAGGACGGCGGCATCGAGCTGCACCACTGGCCGGTCTACGGCCTGCCCATGCCCGACGGCATCGACACCTACCGCTGGCACGGCCAGGACCTGATCGTCACCGCCAACGAGGGTGACGGGCGGGAGTGGGGCGACTACAGCGACTCCGAACGCGTCAGCGACCTGGACCTGTGCGCCGCCGAGTTCCCGGACGCCCAGGCCCTGCAGAAGAAGGGCGCCCTGGGCCGTCTGAAGGTGCTCACCGACCTCGGCGACGCCTCCGTGCGCGGCTGCCACTCCTCCCTGACCACGCTGGGCGGCCGATCCTTCTCCATCTACACCGCGGACGGCACCCGCCTGTTCGACTCCGCCGGCATGATCGAGGAGCAGATCGCCCGGATGGTCGGCGCCGGTGCGCTGCCGCAGTGGGCGTTCAACGCGGACAACGACGCGACCCCGTCCGGGGACTCCCGTTCGGACGACAAGGGCCCCGAGCCCGAGTCCGTGGTGGTGGGCACGATCCAGGGCCGCACCTACGCGTTCGTGGGCCTGGAGCGCGTGGGGGGTGTCATGGTCTTTGACATCAGTGACCCGCGGAACGCCACCTACGTGGACTACGTCAACGACCGTGACGGGGATGCCGCGGGCGACGACGCCACAGTCGGCCTGGGTGACATGGGCGCCGAGGGCCTGGCCTTCGTGCCGGCCCACGAGTCCCCCTCCGGCTCGGCCCTGCTGATCGTGGCCAACGAGGTCTCCGGTTCGACCACCGTGTACGAGGTGGAGCCCACGAAGTGGAAGTGAGGCGTCGGGCGGCGAGAACGCTGAGCTGAGGTCCCGGGCCGACCGGGCAGCCGAGGGGTCGGAATGAGCGCCGGCACGGTCCTCATTCCGACCGCTCGCCTCCCCGGTCCGTGTCAGAGGCCCCGCCCTGGACGAGGGCGGTCATGTGAGGATGGCTGCATGCGTGCCGTCTGCCAGAGAGCCCAGTCCGCGTCCGTGACCGTCGACGGAGAGGTCGTCGGCTCCTTCGCGGGTGAAGGACTGGTGATCCTGCTCGGAGTGTCGGTCACGGACACGGCGGCTGTAGCAGAGCAGGTGGCCCGCAAGGTGGCCGGGCTCCGCATGCTCGACGGCGAGCGGTCCCTCACCGACGCCGGCGCCCCGGCGCTCGTGGTCAGCCAGTTCACCCTCTACGGGGACGTCCGCAAGGGACGTCGCCCGTCGTGGACCCGCTCCGCCAAGGGCGAGCAGGCGCAGCCGCTGTACGAGCGGTTCATGGCCGAGCTGGAGTCCTCGGGCGTGCGCGTGGAGCGCGGGGTGTTCGGCGCGATGATGGACGTCTCCCTCACCAACTCCGGGCCGTTCACGCTGATCGTGGACTCGGACGAGCTGGCCGGCCCGCGGCACGGCTGAGGCCGGGCCGCAGCACGACCTCTGCCACCGATCTGTTGCGGAAACGACCCTTCCGGCGCCTTGGGTGAGGCCCGGAAGGGTCGTCTGCGCAGATGATCCCCCGTGCCCGCTCCGACGGCGGGCCCGCCGCGGGCCCGGATCAGGCCTCCGGCTCGGCCTCGGCCTTCGTCGGCTCCGGCTGCGCGTCGACGCCGGCTTCCTTGCGCTGCTGGGCGGTGATGGGCGCCGGGGCGGCCGTCAGCGGGTCGAAGCCGCCGCCGGTCTTCGGGAACGCGATGACCTCGCGGATCGAGTCGGTGCCGGCCAGCAGGGCGACCACGCGGTCCCAGCCGAACGCGATGCCGCCGTGCGGCGGGGCGCCGTACTTGAAGCCCTCGAGCAGGAAGCCGAACTTCTCGTTCGCCTCCTCCGAGGACAGGCCCATGACCTCGAACACACGCTCCTGCACGTCCTGACGGTGGATGCGGATGGAGCCGCCGCCGATCTCGTTGCCGTTGCACACGATGTCGTACGCGTAGGCCAGGGCTGAGCCCGGGTCGGTGTCGAAGGTGTCCGCGAACTCCGGCTTGGGCGAGGTGAACGCGTGGTGCACGGCGGTCCAGGCGCCCGCGCCCACGGCGACGTCGCCCGAGGCCACGGCGTCGGCCGCCGGCTCGAACATCGGCGCGTCCACGACCCACACGAACGCCCAGTCGGCGTCCTTCGCGGCCACGCCGTCACCGGCGTCGGTGAACAGCCCGCAGCGACGGCCGATCTCCACGCGGGCCGCACCCAGCAGCGCGCGGGACTCCTTCGGCTTGCCGGCGGCGAAGAACACGCAGTCGCCCGGGTTCGCACCCACGGCGGCGGCCAGGCCGGCCTTCTCCTCCTCGGAGATGTTCTTGGACACCGGGCCGGTCAGCTCGCCGTCCTCCTGGATGAGCACGTAGGCCAGGCCCTTGGCGCCGCGCTGCTTGGCCCACTCCTGCCACGCGTCGAGGGTGCGGCGGGCCTGGGAGGCGCCGCCCGGCATCACGACGGCGCCCACGTACTCGTTCTGGAACACGCGGAACGGGGTGTCCTTGAAGTACTCGGTCAGGTCCGTCAGCTCGAGGCCGAAGCGCAGGTCCGGCTTGTCCGAGCCGTACTTCTCCATCGCCTCGGCGTAGGTCATGCGGCGGATCGGTGTCGGCACGTCCACGCCCACGAGGGCCCACAGGGCCTTGACGATCTTCTCGCCGAGGGCGATCACGTCGTCCTGCTCCACGAAGGAGGCCTCGATGTCCAGCTGGGTGAACTCGGGCTGACGGTCGGCGCGGAAGTCCTCGTCGCGGTAGCAGCGGGCGATCTGGTAGTACTTCTCGATCCCGCCCACCTGCAGCAGCTGCTTGAACAGCTGCGGCGACTGCGGCAGGGCGTACCAGGAGCCGGGAGCCAGGCGGGCCGGGACGAGGAAGTCGCGGGCGCCCTCCGGCGTCGAGCGCGTGAGGGTCGGGGTCTCGACCTCCACGAAGCCCTCGCCGTGCAGCAGCTCGCGTGCCGTCCGGTTGACCTCGGAGCGCAGGCGCATGATGCGCGAGGGCTGCGGGCGGCGCAGGTCCAGGTAGCGGTGGCGCAGCCGGGCCTCCTCGCCGACCTCCACGTGCTCGTCCACCTGGAACGGCAGGGCGGCGGCGGTGTTGAGCACCGTCACGGTCTCCGCGATCAGCTCGATCTCACCGGAGGGCAGGTTCGGGTTCTCATTGCCCTCGGGGCGGCGCTCGACCGTGCCGGTGACCTGCAGGACCCACTCGTTGCGCAGCGGGTCGAAGTCCGCCTCGTCCCGCACCACGACCTGGGCGAAGCCCGAGGCGTCGCGCAGGTCCACGAAGGCCACGCCGCCGTGGTCGCGCCGCCGCGCCACCCAGCCGGTGACGGTGACGGTCTGGCCGATGAGCGAGGCGTTGAGCTCGCCGAGGGAGTGGGTGCGCAGCACGAGGATCCTCTCCGTCCGTTCGCCGGACGATGTGCGGGGTTCATGTGATGGTCGACGCCGTGTGATACGCCTGCGGGGCGGGCGCGCGCCGTTCCCGTCAGTCTAGTGCCCCGCCCGCATTGCCCCAGCCCAGGAGGACCCCGTCATGACCGCCGCCCTGCAGCGCCGCCTGACCCTGCTCCACGCCGTCGCGATCGGCCTCGGCTCGATGATCGGCGCGGGCGTGTTCACCGCGATCGGCCTGGCGGCCGCGCTCACCGGCGGCCACCCGGGCCTGCTGTACGCGGCCCTGGCGGTCGCGGCCGTCGCGGCCCTGTGCAACGCCCTGTCCACGGCGCAGCTGGCCACCGTCCACCCCGAGTCCGGCGGCGCCTACGTCTACGGCCGGCGGCAGCTGCACCCGTGGGCCGGCTTCGTCGCCGGCTGGGGCTTCGTCACGGGCAAGACCGCGTCGGTGGCCGCGATGGCGGCCACCCTCGGCCTGTACCTCTTCCCCGACGACGCCGCCGCGGCCCGGTGGACGGGCGTGGCCGCCGTCGTCGTGCTCACCGGCGTGGCGATGGCGGGCGTGACGCGGACCGCGCAGGCGACGACGGCGATCCTCATGCCCGTGCTCGCCGTGCTCGTCCTGGCCATCGGCGCGGGCCTGGCGCGCGAGGCCCCCGGGGGCTCGGCCGCGGCACTCGGCGACGGCTCCCCCGTGCAGGGCGTGCTCATGGGCGCGGGCGTCCTGTTCTTCGCGTTCGCCGGCTACGCGCGCGTGGCCACCATGGGCGAGGAGGTCATCGACCCCGCACGCACGATCCCGCGCGCCATCCTGATCGCCCTCGCCGTGACCGTGGCGCTGTACCTGCTGCTCGCCACGGCGCTGATCTCGGGCCTCGGGACCTCCGGGCTGGCCCGGTCCCCGGCGCCCGTGCGCGACCTGCTCGAGACCGCCCTGGGCTCCGGCTGGGGCTGGGTGGCCGTGGCCGGCGCCGCCCTCGCCGCGGCCGGGGCCATGCTCAACCTGCTGACGGGCATCTCCCGCACCGCCCTGGCCATGGCCCGCGAGTCCGACCTGCCCCGCCCCCTGGCACGGGTCCATGCGGGGACCGGCACGCCGTGGACGGCTCAGCTGACGGTGGCCGTGGCCGTGATCCTGCTCCTGCTCACCACGGACATCCTCACCGTGGTGGGCTTCAGCTCGTTCGGCGTGCTCGTCTACTACGCGGTGGCGAACCTGTCCGCCCTGACCCTGCGCGGGGACGACGGCCGCCGCCCGGCCCGGCCGCGCCCGCTGCGCGTCCCGCGCGCCGTCAACGTGCTCGGCCTGGCCCTGTGCCTGCTGCTCGCCTTCAGCCTGCCGCCGATGTCCGTGGCCGCGATGGCGGGCGTGTTCCTGATCGGGGTGGGCGGGCGCGCGTTCGTGCGGGCTGGGCGCCGCCGCCGGTGACCCGACGCGCGGACGGGTGTCGGCGTCGCGCGCCGGGGCCGACGCACCGGCCCGCCCGCTCAGTCCTGCGCGCGGGCGACCTGCGGCAGCAGGTCCTCGGCCGGCGGGGTCCAGTCGGCCGGGTCCGCGGCGTGCTGCTCGCCGGAGCGGATGTCCTTCACCTCGTGGACCCGCGCGCCGGCGTCGTTCCGGCCCATGAACCACACGAACGGGATGCCGCGGCGGTCCGCGTACTTGATCTGCTTGCCGAACTTCTCCGCGGACACCGCGACCTCCGCGGGGATGCCGCGCTCCCGCAGCAGGGCCGCGACGTCCTGGGCCTCGGACCAGTCCTCGTCCGCCGTCAGCGCCACGTACACCGCGGTCGGCACGGAGCGGGAGGCCACGGCCATCTGCTGGGACAGCATGCGCATCACCAGCCGCGTCACGCCGATGGACAGTCCGACACCGGGGAACACGCGGTTCCCCTTGGACGCGAGCGCATCGTAGCGGCCGCCCGAGCAGATCGAGCCGAGCTGCTCGTGGCCCACCAGGACGGTCTCGTAGACGGTGCCCGTGTAGTAGTCCAGGCCGCGCGCGATGGACAGGTCCGCCACGGCGCGCCCGGGGGCGCGGCGGTGCAGGGTGGCGACGACGTCGGCCAGCTCGGTCAGCCCCTCCTCGAGCAGCTCGTGGGTCACCCCCAGGGCGCGGACCCGCTCGACGAACGAGGCGTCCGGCGTACGGATGTCCGCCAGGGCCAGCGCCTGCGCAGCCTGTTCGGGGCTCGCGCCGACCTCCTCCTGGAGCAGCCGCGCGACCTCCTCCGGGCCGACCTTCTCCAGCTTGTCGATGCTGCGCAGCACGCCGGCGGTGTCCTCCAGGCCGATGCCCCGGTAGAAGCCCTCGGCGAGCTTGCGGTTGTTCACGCGGATGAGGAAGTCGCCGATCGGCAGGGCGCCGAGCGCCTCGGCCATCACCAGTGCGACGTCGGCGTCGTACCGGGGCGAGAGGGCGCCGTCGCCGACGACGTCGATGTCCGCCTGGGTGAACTCGCGGGCGCGGCCCTCCTGGGGGCGCTCCCCGCGCCAGACCTTCTGCATCTGGTAGCGACGGAAGGGGAAGGCGAGGTGGCCGGCGTTCTCCACGACGTAGCGGGCGAACGGCACGGTGAGGTCGAAGTGCAGGGCCAGGCGCTTGGGGTCGGCCGGGTCCCTGGGATCGCGCCGGCCCGCGGCGACCTCCTCGTCCTCGGCCAGGCGCGAGACCGCGTAGACCTCCTTGTCCACCTCGCCCTTGCGCAGCAGCTGGCCCAGGGTCTCCACGGCACGGGTCTCGATGCCGGCGAACCCGTGCAGCTCGAAGGTCCGTCGCAGCGTGTCGAGCACGTGCTGCTCCACGAGCCGCTCGGCGGGCAGCCACTCGTGGAAACCGGACAGGGAGGCCTTGCGGGACATGGCGATCCTTCGAGACGACGACGGCGGGGACGCACGACGGTCCCCCGCCGGCGCACCGGCCCAGTCTAGGCGCGGGCGCTGTCCGGCCCGGTACGCTGGCCCTGTTCGTGTCCATCCCGACCGGCCGCATCCCTCGACGACTGCGCGCCGGCGCAGTCAGGGAGAGTTCCAGCGGTGACCAATCACATGCAGCCCGACGACCAGCAGTCCCCCACCACCGAGGCCACCCCCGCGCCGGCCGAGGCCGCCGAGGCGCGGCCCGTCCCCGACGCGCCGGCGCACGGTGATTCCGCCCAGCCCGCCGAGGCGCCCGCCGCGCCCTCCCCGGCCGCCATGAAGAAGGCCAGCCCGGCCGCCGTGCGCCCCGCGACGCCCGCCGCCCCGGCCCCCGTCGTGGCCCCGACCGTGCCCCCCACCCCGGTGGAGGAGGCCGCCGCGTTCGCCCGGGTGAGCGAGGACGGCCACGTCACGCTGCTGGACGGGCAGGAGGAGCACGCGGTCGGCCAGGTGCCGGACGCGAGCACCGAGGACGCGCTGGCGTACTTCGTGCGCAAGTACGACGACGTGCGCGCCCAGATGGCCCTGTTCGAGCAGCGCATCGCCGCCGGCGCCCCCTCGAGTGAGCTGGGCCGGGCGCTGGGCCAGATGACGACCGCGGTGAACGAGCGCCACATGGTCGGCGACATGGACGCCCTCCGCACCCGCCTGGCGGCCCTGGAGACCCTCCTGGGCGACTACCGCGCCGCGGAACAGGAGGCCCGGCAGGCCGCCCAGGCCGAGCAGCTGGCCACCCGCGAGGCCATCGTCGCCGAGGCCGAGACCTTCGCCCAGACCCCGGCCGAGCGGATGCCCTGGAAGACCGCGTCCCAGCGCATGACGGAGCTGTTCGAGGAGTGGAAGGCCGCCCAGAAGGCCGGCCCGCGTCTGGCCAAGTCGGTCGAGGACGACCTGTGGAAGCGCTTCCGCGGCGCCCGCACCACGTTCGACAAGACCCGCCGCGCCCACTTCTCCCGGCTGGACGCCGCCTCGGCCGAGGCCAAGCAGGTCAAGGAGCGCCTCATCGCCCGCGCCGAGGAGCTGTCCACCTCCACCGACTGGGGCGTGACCGCCGGCAAGTACCGCGACCTGATGGACGAGTGGAAGCGCGCCCCCCGGGCCTCCCGCAAGGAGGACGACGCCCTCTGGGCCCGCTTCCGCGCCGCCCAGGATGTCTTCTTCGCCGCCCGCAAGGCCGCGAACCAGGAGATCGACCGCGAGTACGGGGCCAACCTGAAGGTGAAGGAGCAGATCCTCGCCGACGGCCAGAAGCTGCTCCCCTTCACGGACGTCAAGGCCGGGCGGCGCGCGCTCAACGAGCTGCGCGGGCGGTGGGAGGATGCCGGCCGCGTGCCCCGCGGGGACGTCCGTCGCATGGAGGAGGGCTTCCGCAAGCTCGAGGACGCCCTCAAGCAGGCGGAGAACGAGCACTGGCGCCGCACCGACCCGGAGACCAAGGCCCGCACGAACTCCGCCCTCACGCAGCTCGAGGAGACCATCGCCGGGCTCGAGGCGGATCTCGCCCGGGCCCAGGCCCAGGGCGACCAGCGCGCCGTCACGAAGGCCCAGGAGGCGCTCGACGCGCGCCTGCAGTGGAAGCAGGCCCTCGAGGCCTCGGCCTCCGAGCTCCGCTGAGCCCCACGCGTCTCGAGCACGCCCCCGCGGCCCGCCTGTCCACAGGCGGCCGCGGGGGCGTCCTCGTCTCTGGCAGGCTCCGGGCATGACGACCGTGACGATCGAGGAGACCGCCCCGACCGGGGCGCTCGTGTTGGCGGGCGACCCCTTCACGGAGCCGGAGCTGCAGGCGCTCGGCGCGCGGGGCGCCGTGCGGCCGCTGCTGCCCGGAGTGTGGGCGCGGCCGGACGCGGCGGACGACCCCGCGGTCCGGGCCGCTGCCCTGTGGACCCTCGGCGGCCCGCTCCTGGCCGCCGGTTGGACCGCGATCGGCCCGTCGGCGGCCTGGATCCTGGCCGGCGGCGCGGCGCCCGGGCGGCTGCACGCCGCCGTGCCGCACTTCCACCGGCGCCCCGCCGGCGGGGGCCTGCTGCCCTGGACGCTCACCGAGTCGGACGTCGCCGCCGATGCCACGGGCGTCGCCCCCGCCGAGCAGGACGTGCTCCGGTTCGGCCCCGTGCGGGTCACCACGCCCGCCCGGACGGTCGAAGACCTGCTGCTCAGCGCGGACCCGGATGCGGCGCGGCGCGCCGCCGCCGTGATCGGCGCCCACGGCGCCGCCGGGCTGCGGGAGCGGCTGGCCCGCCGGACCCGCCGTGCCGGCGTCGTGGCGGCCAGGCGCCGGCTGGGCGCCCTGCTGGCGGCGCTGGACGTCCCCGACTGAGGCCGTCAGGCTCAGGTGCGGTGCACGTCGAAGACGCCGTCGATGCGGCGCACCGCGTCGATCACGTGGCCGAGGAACCGGGGGTCGCCCATCTCGAAGACGAACCGGCTCATCGCCACGCGGTCGCGGGTGGTGTTCACGGAGGCCGAGAGGATGTTCACGTGGTTCTCGGAGAGGACCCGTGTGACGTCGGAGAGCAGCGACTTGCGGTCCAGCGCCTCGATCTGGATCTCGACCAGGTAGACGGTGTCCCGCGACGGCGCCCAGCTGACCGGGGTGCGCCGCTCCGGCTCCTGCTCGAGCAGGGTCGCCAGGTTCGGACAGTCGACCCGGTGCACGGAGACCCCGGAGCCGCGGGTGACGAACCCGTCGATGGCGTCCGGCGGCACAGGGTTGCAGCACCGGGCCAGCTTGGCCATGACACCGCCGTCGCCGTCCACGAGCACGCCGGCGTCGTTGGTGGCCCGCGCGGGGGCGCGCCGCGCCTGTGCCGGGACCAGCTCCTGCAGGTCCACCTCGCCGACGGTCAGCTCGCCCTCCGGCTCGGCCTGCGTCGGCGTCGGCGGGGCGAGGCGCTCCGCGACGCGTTCCTGCACGGACTGCGCGGACACGTGACCATCGCCGAGGGCCACGAACAGCCCATCGAGGTCCGCGTAGCCGAGATCCGTGGCCACCTGCACCAGCTCCTCGCCGCCGAGCACGTGCTGCACGGCCATGCCGGCCTTGCGCAGCTGACGGGTCAGCGACTCGCGTCCCCGGTCGGCCTGCTCGCCGCGACGCTGCGTGGCGAAGTGGTGACGGATCTTGGACCGGGCCCGTGGCGAGACCACGAAGCCCAGCCAGTCCCGGCTCGGGCCCGCGTCCTCGGCGCGCGAGGTGAAGACCTCCACGGTGTCGCCGTGGCTCAGCGGCGTGGACAGCGGGACGAGCTTGCCGTTGACCCGGGCACCGATGGTGCGGTGGCCGACGTCGGTGTGGATGGCGTAGGCGAAGTCCACGGGCGTGGAGCCGGCCGGCAGGGTGCGGATCTCCCCCTTCGGCGTGAAGACGTACACCTCGTCCGCCCCGATCTGGGTGCGCAGCGAGGCGAGGAACTCGTCCGGGTCCCGGGTGTCCGCCTGCCAGTCCATCACCGAGCGCAGCCAGGCCGGTGTGGCCTGCACCGGTGCCTGGCCGGCGGCCTGGGCCTTGTACCGCCAGTGCGCGGCGACGCCGTACTCGGCCTGGCGGTGCATCTCCTGCGTGCGGATCTGGATCTCCACCGGCTTGCCGCCCGGCACCATCACCGTGGTGTGCAGGGAGCGGTACATGTTCAGCTTCGGGACCGCGATGTAGTCCTTGAACCGGCCCGGGACCGGGTTCCAGCGGGCGTGGATCACGCCGAGCACGGCGTAGCAGTCACGCACGGAGTCCACGAGCACCCGGATGCCCGTCAGGTCGTGGATGTCGTCGAAGTCCTTCCCGCGCGTCACCATCTTCTGGTAGATCGAGTAGTAGTGCTTCGGCCGTCCGGTGACGGTCGCCCGGATCCGGTGCTCGCGCAGATGCTCCTCGATCACGGTGCGCAGCGCCGCGATGTGCTTCTCCCGCTCCGGGTTCCGCTCCCCCACGAGGCGCACGATCTCCGCGTACATCTTGGGCTTGAGGGCGGCGAAGGAGAGGTCCTCGAGCTCCCACTTGACGGTGTTCATGCCGAGCCGGTGGGCCAGCGGGGCGTAGATGTCCAGGGTCTCCTGGGCCTTGCGCGCGCTGGACTCCGGGGAGACGTACCGCCACGTCCGCGCGTTGTGCAGCCGGTCGGCGAGCTTGATGAGCAGGACGTTCACGTCCTGGGCCATTGCGATGACCATCTTGCGCACGGTCTCGGCCTGCGCCGCGGCGCCGTAGGTCACCTTGTCCAGCTTGGTCACGCCGTCCACGAGGAGGGCGACGTCGGAGCCGAAGTCGGCGCGCAGGCGCTCCAGGGAGTAGTCCGTGTCCTCGACGGTGTCGTGCAGCAGGGCCGCCAGGAGAGTCGGGCCGGTCACGCCGATCTCGGCGAGGATCGTGGCGACCGCGACGGGGTGGGTGATGTACGGGTCCCCGGAGCGCCGCATCTGCCCCTCGTGTGCCGCGCGGGCGACCTCGAAGGCGCGGACGATGTCGGCCAGCTCGGTCTTGGTGGCTCGCTGCCGCACCGTGCGCATCAGCGGCTCGAGCAGGGGCGAGTACTCGGTGGCGTGCCGGCCGGTCAGGCGTGCGATCCGGCTGCGGGGCCGGACCGGGACGGGAGTGGGGTCCTGTTCGCTCATGGGCCACGCCTCCTGACTCGTGCGGCCCCGACCGCTCCGGCCGGGATGATCGGCGAGTCTACCCGCGCCCGTCCCGCCCCGCCCCAGAAAGACCGCCGGGCCCGGTGGCAGGTGCACCGGAGCCGCAGCGGCTCCGTCAGAGTCGCGCGCCGTCGTCCCAGGGGGCGACGTCGGGATCGGTGACCGTGTCGGAGCCACGCTCCCGGGCGGCGCGGGCCGCGGCGCGGGCGTCGTGGTCGCGCACGTCCGCGTCGTTGCGGCGCAGCAGGGCGTACAGCGGCGCCTGGAGGAACAGGGTGGACAGGGTGCCCACGATGATGCCCACGAACAGCGCGAGCGCGATGTCCCGCAGCGTTCCGGCACCGAGCAGCCCCGCGCCGATGAACAGGATCGAGCCGACCGGCAGGATGCCGACGACGGAGGTGGTGATGGACCGGACGAGCGTCTGGTTCACCGCGAGGTTCACGTTCTCGACGAAGGAGCGCTCCGGGTCCTCCTCGGCCCCGATCGTGTTCTCGCGGATCTTGTCGAAGACCACCACGGTGTCGTAGAGCGCGTAGGACAGGATCGTGAGGAAGCCGATGATGGCCGACGGCGTGATCTCGAAGCCGGTGGCGCCGTAGATGCCGGCGGTCAGCGCGACCACGTAGAGCATGCCGAGCACGGCGGCCAGGGACATCTTCCAGGTGCGGAAGTACACGGCCATGAACAGGGTCACGAGCACCACGAAGATCACCAGGCCGATCAGGGCCTGCTGCGACACGGCGTCGCCCCAGGTCGGTCCCACGAAGGTCGAGGTCACCTGGTCCTGGCCCACGCCGTAGGCCTCCTGCAGGTTCGCGGCCACGGCTCGGGTCTGGGCGTCGTCGAGCTGCTCGGTCTGGACGCGCACGGTGCCCGGGGCGACGTTCGTGACGGTGGCGTGGCCGTCGGCCAGCACGTCGGTCACGGCGCGCTCGCCCGCGGCCACGTCGGTGGAGGCCGTCTGCGAGACGGTGAACTCGGAGCCGCCCCGGAACTCGATGCCGAGGTTGAAGCCGCCGCGCAGGGCGGTCAGGCCGCCGGCGAGGACGAGCAGCAGGGCGGCGAGGGCGAACCACCGCCGCCAGCGCTGGATGAACGGGTAGGAGATGCGGCCCGAGTAGAGGGCGTTGCCCCAGTCGGCGAAGCGGTTCACTGGTCCTCCTCCTGGCGGCGGCGCTCGGCGCGGCGTCGCTCGGCGATCGTCATGGGCGGCGCGGTGCGTGAGCGGCGGCCGCCCCGGGCGGACGAGCCCGCGCGGGGGGCGCCCGTCGCGGCGAGCGGCCGCGGGGCGTCGGCGGTCGCCGCGTCGTCGGCGTCGGCCGGCTCGTCGGAGTCCTCCGCCGGAACCCCGGTGCGGGGGGCGGGGGCGGGCTCGCGGACGCGGCCGGCGCCCTGATACAGGGACGGCCCGCCCAGCAGCGACGGGTCCAGCCCGGACATCGGGTGTCCCTCGCCCACGAAGCGGGTCTGGGCCAGCAGCACCATGAGCGGGTGGGTGAACATGAACACCACGATCAGGTCGGCGATCGCGGTGAGGCCGAGGGTGAACGCGAAGCCGCGCACGTTGCCGACGGCCACGAAGTACAGCACGACGGCGGCCAGCAGGTTCACGGCCTTGGACGCGGTGATCGTCCGCTGGGCGCGCTTCCAGCCCTCGTGCACGGCGACGGGCACGGTGTGGCCCGCGCGCAGCTCGTCCTTGATGCGTTCGAAGTAGACGATGAACGAGTCCGCCGTCAGACCGATCGCCACGATGAGCCCGGCGATGCCCGCGAGGGACAGGCGGTAGTTGTCCGTCCAGCCCAGGATCGCGATGGCCAGCCACGTCAGCACGCCCGCCACGATGATCGAGGCGAAGGTCAGCAGGCCCAGGGCCCGGTACTGGAAGAACTGGTAGACGGCCACGAGGCCGAGGCCGATCAGGCCGGCGATCAGGCCCCAGAAGAGCTGGTCTCGGCCGAGCGTGGCGGAGATCTGCTGCTCGGACTCGATCGAGAAGGAGATCGGCAGGGAGCCGTAGTTGAGCTGCTCGGCCAGCTGCGCCGTCGTCTGCTCGTTCAGGGTGGGGCCGCTGATCTGCGCGCTGCCGTTGGTGATGACCACGTTGGACTGCGGCGCGGAGATCACGTCCCCGTCCAGCAGGATCGCGAACTGCTTGCGCGGGTCGCCCTCGGGGTACGGGGTGAGCTTCTGGGTGACCTCCGTGAAGGTCTTGGCGCCCTCCTCGTCGAAGTCGATGTTGACGACCCACTGGTTGGTGGAGACGCCGCTCTGGGCCTGGGCCATGCCGTTGGACGCGCCCTTGATCTGGGTGCCCGGGATGACCACGGGGCCCAGGATGTACTTCTGGGCCGGCGTGACGACGCCGTCGGCGAGCTCCTCGGAGGGCTGGCAGGCGACGATCGCCCGGTCGGACGGCGGCGGGGGCGCGGCCGGGTCCCGCGGGGCGGTGCAGTCCTTGGCCTGGAACTCGGCCAGCAGGGCCGGGGTGACCCAGTTCGGGTCGTAGGCGTCCGCCGGCTCCCCGTCGGGCTTCGGCAGCTGGTCTTCGGGAAGGCGCTGGTCCTCGGGGGTGGCCTCCCCCGGGCCGGACTGCAGCACGGGGCGGAACTGCATGTCCGCGGACGCCTGGATCAGGCGGCGGGTCTCCTCGTCCGGGACCCCGGGCAGGGAGACGACCACGTTCTGGGAGCCCTGCGTGGCGACCTCCGCCTCGGCCACGCCGGAGCCGTCCACACGCTGGCGGATGATCTCCACGGCCTGGTCCAGCTGCTCGGGGGTGACGGACTCGCCCGTCGAGGTCTCGGGGGCCAGCACCATCTGCGTGCCGCCCTCGAGGTCGAGGGCGAGCTTGGGAGCCCAGGAGGCCGCGCCGGAGGCCACGCCGCCGCCGAGGATCGCGGCCAGGACCACGAGGAGGGCGGCCAGCCAGGCCAGGGTGCGCCCGGCGGAGCCGGTGGGTGTTCTCTTCGCCATTGCTCAGGTGCTTCCGTCACATCCGAGCGGCCCCGCCAGGCGGGGCCGCGTGTGCTGGGGTGGGTGGGCCTCAGGCCAGGTCGTCGCGGCGCGGACGCGGGTCGGCGGCGTCGTCGGCGCGGTACTCGGTGCCGGGGGCGTCATCCAGACGCGACGGGTCCGCGGTGGGCGCGGCGGCGGGGTCGACGCCGGCCGGGGCCTCGGACGCGGCGGCCGTCTCGGGCTCCACGACGGTGGTGATGCCCTGCAGGTGCACGTCCATGCGGGTGCCCGGGGCGGTCTCCAGCGTCACCCGCTGGCCCTCGGTGTCCACGGCCACGACGGTGCCGAAGATGCCGGCGCCGGTCATGACCTCGACGCCCGGGGCGAGGGTGCTGCGCATCTGCGCCTGCTGCTGCTGCATCTTCTTGCCCTTGCGGAAGGAGAGGAAGAGCATCACCGCGAGCAGGGCGAAGGCGATGAGCATGAGCAGGCTGCCGCCACCCCCCTGGGCCTGCTGGGCGATCACGGGCAGGGTCGCGGCGGTGGCGACGGGCATGGGGGACTCCTGATGCTCGGGGTGGGCGGGCCTGTCCAGTGTAGGGCCCGCCCTGGGCGTCACGGTCCCGGCGTGGCCTCCGGGGCGGCGATGCCCAGGTGCTCCCAGGCCCCCGGCAGTGCGACGCGGCCACGGGGGGTGCGGGCCACCATGCCCTCGCGGATGAGGAAGGGCTCAGCCACGGTCTCCACGGTCTCGGCCTCCTCCCCCACGGCGGTGGCCAGCGTGCTGAGACCCACGGGCCCGCCGCCGAACGTGGTGCACAGGGCGGTGAGCACGGACCGGTCGAGCCGGTCCAGGCCGCGCCCGTCGACGTCGTACATGTCCAGGGCGGCGGCGGCGTCGTGCGCGCCGACCTCGGCCAGCCCCTTCACGAGCGCCCAGTCCCGCACGCGACGCAGCAAGCGGTTGGCGATGCGCGGGGTGCCGCGCGAGCGCCGGGCGATCTGCCGGTACCCCTCCGTGGCCAGCCGCATGTCCAGCAGCAGGGCGGAGCGGCGCAGGACGCGCTCGAGCTCCTCCTCGGTGTAGAAGTCCAGATGGCCCGTGAAGCCGAAGCGGTCGCGCAGCGGCCCCGGCAGGAGGCCGGCCCGCGTGGTGGCGCCGACGAGCGTGAAGGGCGGCAGCTCGAGCGGGATCGAGGTGGCGCCGGCGCCCTTGCCCACCACGATGTCCACCCGGAAGTCCTCCATGGCCATGTACAGCATCTCCTCCGCCGGGCGGGACATCCGGTGGATCTCGTCGAGGAAGAGCACCTCGCCCTCGGTGAGCGAGGACAGGATGGCCGCGAGGTCGCCCGCGTGCTGGATCGCGGGGCCGGAGGACAGCCGCAGGGGGGCGTTCATCTCCGCGGCCACGATCATCGCCAGCGTGGTCTTGCCGAGCCCGGGCGGACCGGAGAGCAGGACGTGGTCCGCGGCGCGGTCGCGCAGCCGGGCGGAGGCGAGCATGAGGTCCAGCTGCTCGCGCACGCGCATCTGGCCCACGAACTCGTCCAGGTGCTTGGGGCGCAGCGCGGCCTCGAGCCGACGCTCCTCCGGGTCGACGGCCGCCGCGGACAGCGGCGAGGACTCCGCGCTCATCGTCCGCCTCGCACAGAGCCGGCCATGCCGACGTCGCGCAGGGTGGCGCGCAGCAGCGCGGCGACGTCCCGGCCCTCGTCCAGCTCCGGGCGGGCCGCCACGGTGGCCTCGACGGCCTTGAGCGCCTCCTTCTCGGACCAGCCCAGGCCGGCCATCGCCTGCACGACGTCGGCGTGCCAGACCGTCTCGACGGCCGGCTCGTCGCTCACCTGGGCCTCCTCCTCGGGCACCGGCTCCCCGGTGGGCGCGAGGCGGCCGGAGAGCTCGACGATGATCTTGCGCGCCATCTTCGGCCCGATGCCGGGCACGCGGGTGAGGGTCTTCTCGTCCTCCTCGGTGACCGCCCGGCGCACGGCCTCGGGGTGGTGGACGGAGAGGATCGCCAGGGCGAGGCGGGGACCCACGCCGTTGGCCGTGATGAGCACCTCGAACACCTCGCGCTCGTCACGGTCCGCGAAGCCGTAGAGGGTCAGGGCGTCCTCCTTGACCACGAGGTGGGTCTGCACGGCCCCCGGCCGGCCCTCGTGCAGGGTGGCCAGCGTCTGCGGGGTGGCGGAGAACTGCACGCCCAGGCCGCCGACGGCGATGACCGCCCGGTCGAGGGCCACGTGCTCCACGGTGCCGCTGAGCGAGGCGATCATGAGGGGCCCTCCTGTCGGGACGGACGGACGCCGGTCGGCGCGGATTCGAACATATCATCGAACGCCGACGTGGCAGCGGCCTACCGGCGTCGCCCGCCGCCCGCCGAGCGCTCGGCGTCGAGCCAGGCCCGCTGCGCGGCGGTGAGCTGGCCCCGCGGGCGGGCGCGCGCGGGCGCCTTGGCGGCGAACTGCGAGCGCCCCGCACGGGAGGCGAGGTCCGCGGTGTCGAGGCCGGTCTGGCCGGCGGCGGCGCCGAGGGCGGTGCCGCGCCAGCCGTGGGCGATGGCCAGGGCGAGGGCGTCGGCGGCGTCGGCCGGGCGCGGCGGGGCGTCGAGGCGGAGGATCCGGGTGACCATCGTGGTGACCTGCTCCTTGCCCGCGTCGCCGTGTCCGGTGACGGCGGCCTTGACCTCGGAGGGGGTGTGCAGGCCCACGGGGACGCCGGCGCGTGCGGCCGCGGCGATCGCCACGCCCGCGGCCTGGGCCGTGCCCAGCACGGTCGGCGTGTTCGTGTTCGCGAACATGCGCTCGACGGC
The DNA here is from genome assembly GCF_056173425.1 of Micrococcus sp. 63XJN7_8_ISO-PGPR-S23-253. Classification (NCBI taxonomy): domain Bacteria; kingdom Bacillati; phylum Actinomycetota; class Actinomycetes; order Micrococcales; family Micrococcaceae; genus Micrococcus; species Micrococcus sp. 63XJN7_8_ISO-PGPR-S23-253. The sequence goes on along the minus strand of NZ_CM149673.1, from coordinate 1,016,534 downwards.
GGCGCGGTCGGGCCGGTGCGCGACGAGGACCGCGGAGACGGCCTCGTCGATGCGCAGGAGCCGCTGATCCAGGGAGGCGGTGGGCGGGGTGCCCGCGACCTCGACGTGGACGAGCGCGGCCCGACGTCGCGCGTCCACGTCCACCACGGCGATCCCGCAGCGGGTGAGCCCCGGGTCCACCCCGAGGATCCGGACGACGTCGGCGGGCCGGCGCGCGCTCAGCGCGATCAGTCCTCGTCGAGCTCGGCGAGGACCTCGGGGGCGATGTCCACGTTCGAGAAGACGTTCTGGACGTCGTCGAGGTCCTCGAGGGCATCGGTCAGCCGGAGGAAGGTCCGGGCGCCCGACGCGTCCAGCTCCACCTTCATGGTGGGGACGAACTCGAGCTCGTCGGACTCGTACTCCACGCCCGCCTCGTCGAGGGCCTTGGCCACGGACTGCAGGTCAGAGGGGTCCGAGAGGATCTCGAAGGATTCGCCGGAGAGGACGACCTCCTCGGCGTCGGCGCCGCCCTCGAGCACGGCCTCGAGCAGGCCGTCCTCGGTGTTGCCCTCGGCGGGCAGGCGCACGAGGCCCTTGCGCTCGAAGAGGAAGGAGACGGAGCCGGAGTCCGCCATGGTGCCGCCGTTGCGGGTGACGGCCGCGCGCACCTCCGCGGCGGCGCGGTTCTTGTTGTCGGTCAGGCACTCGACCAGCAGCGCCGAGCCCTGGGGGCCGCGGACCTCGTACATGATCTCGGCGTAGTCGATGACCTCGCCGGTCAGGCCGGCGCCGCGCTTGACGGCGCGGTCGATGTTGTCGTTGGGCACCGAGGCCTTCTTGGCCTTGGACACGGCCAGGTCGAGCGCGGGGTTGCCGGCGACGTCGGGGCCGCCGGCCCGCGCCGCGACCTCGATGTTCTTGATGTACTTCGCGAACGCCTTGGCGCGTCGCGCGTCGATGACGGCCTTCTTGTGCTTGGTGGTCGCCCACTTGGAATGTCCTGACATCACGCCTCCTCAGGTCTGGATCTCGTCTGCTGGCTCGACCGCCCAGTCTAGCGACGCCCGGTGGGGTGGTGCGGATCACGGCTGACTACACTCGCGCCCATGACCCACACCTCCGCGTCCTCCGTCCTGCCCGCCGACCACCCGCTGGCGACCCCCTCCGACCTGCCCTACGGGCTGCCCGACTTCTCCGCCGTCTCCGACGCGCAGCTGGCCGAGGCCGTGCGCGCGGGCATGGCGACCCAGCGGGCCGAGGTCGACCAGATCCTCGGGGCGGCCACGGCGCCGACCTTCGAGAACACCGTCCGTGCGCTCGAGCTGTCCGGCCAGCTGCTGCGCCGCTCCGCCGCGATGTTCTTCACGCTCGTGGGCGCGGACGGCACGGACGCGCGGCAGGCCCTGGCCGAGGAGCTCTCCCCCGAGCTCGCGGCCCACGAGGACGCGATCCTGCTGGACCCGCGGCTGGCGGCGCGCGTCGCGGCGATCGATGACGGCGGCCTCACCGGCGAGGACGCCCGCCTGCTGGAGACGCTGCGCCTGCGCCTCTCCCTGGCGGGGGCGGACCTGGACGAGGCCGCGCGCGAGGAGCTGCGCGGGATCAACACGGAGCTGGCGTCCCTCTCGGCCGCCTACACGCGCCGCCTCGTCGCGGACACCGCCGCCCGCGCCGTGCTGGTCACGGACCGCGAGCGCCTGGCCGGCCTGAGCGAGGACGACCTGGCCGCGGCGGCGGGGGCGGCCGCGGAGGCGGGGCACGGGGACGGGGACGCGGCGGCGGGCCCGTGGCTGCTGACGCTGTCCCTGTTCACGTCGCAGCCGTGGCTGGCGTCCCTGCAGGACGAGGGCATGCGGCGTGAGGTGTTCGAGGCGTCGACGGGCCGGGGCGGGTCCGGGGAGCACGAGACGCTGACGACGGCGATGGCGATGGTGCGGCTGCGGCTGCGCAAGGCGCGGCTGCTGGGGGCGGAGAGCTGGGCCGAGCAGGCGCTGAAGGACCGGGCGGCGCCGTCGACGGCGGCCGTGGAGGAGCTGCTGGCCGCGATGGCGCCGCGGGCGATGGCCAACGCGCGGGCGGACGCGGCGACGGCGGCGGCGCACGCGGGCCGGGCGAACGCCGAGGTGGCCCCGTGGGACTGGCCGGCGCTGTCCGCGGCGTACGCGCGGGAGGAGTTCGCGGTGGACGCGGACGCCCTGCGCCCGTACTTCGAGCTGGACCGGGTGCTGACGGAGGGCGTGTTCGCGGCGGCGACGGCGCTGTACGGCCTCACGTTCGCCGAGCGCCCGGAGCTGGCGCGGCACCTGTACCGCCCCGGGATCCGGGTGTTCGAGGTGACGGGTGAGGACGGTGCCGGGGTGGGTCTGTTCGTCGCGGACCTGTTCGCGCGGCCGACCAAGTCCGGCGGTGCCTGGATGCACACGGTGCGGGACAGGGCGGACGCCCTGGGCGAGCGCCCGGTGGTGTTCACCACGATGAATGTGCCGGCCCCGGCGGCGGGGCGTCCGGCCCTGCTGACGCTGGATGAGACCACCACGCTGTTCCACGAGTTCGGCCACGCCCTGCACGGACTGCTGGCCCGGGGCGAGTACGCCTCGCTCACCGGGACGAACGTGCCGCGCGACGTCGTGGAGTTCCCGTCGCAGGTCAATGAGGTGTGGCTGCGTGAGCCGTCCCTGCTGGCCGCGTACGCGCGGCACGTGGAGACGGGCGAGCCGCTGCCGGCCGGGACGCTGGAGCGGCTCGAGGCGGCGGACCTGTGGGGCGAGGGGCACCGCACGGTCGAGTACCTGGGCGCGGCCCTCGTGGACTGGGCCTGGCATTCGCTGACGGAGGAGACGGTGGACGCCGCCACGGCCGACCCGGCCGCGTTCGAGCGCCGGGTGCTGATCGAGGCGGGCATCGACCCGGACCTGGTTCCCCCGCGCTACGGCACCGGCTACTTCAAGCACATCTTCGGCGGCGGCTATGCGGCCGGGTACTACTCCTACGTGTGGGCCGAGGTGCTGGACGCGGACGCCGTGGAGTGGTTCCGCGAGCACGGCGGCATGACGCGGGAGAACGGCCGCCGGTTCGCGGACGAGCTGCTCTCGCGGGGCGACACGCGTGACCTGCTGGAGTCCTACCGCGCGTTCCGCGGCCGGGACGCCGAGCTCGAGCCGCTGCTGCGCCGTCGGGGGCTGGCGGACGCCGCGGCCTGAGCGCGGTCAGCGCCTCCTGTCGCCGGGGCGGGGGGCGCTGAGCACGGCGCGCAGCCAGCCGCGCACGGCGGTGTCCCACTTGCGCGGGTCCACGTTCTGCTCCCGGGTGTGGCGGGCCTGGTGGAAGCGGACGAACCGCACCAGGTCCGGGTTGCGCTCGGCCAGGTCCTGCGAGGGGCCGACGGGCACGTACTCGTCGTCCTCGGAGTGCAGGATCAGCGTGGGCACGCGCACGTGGTCGGCGCGGGTCACCCAGTCCAGGGCCTTGAGGTCCACGGGGGCGGCCAGGCCCGTGATGAACCGGCCGGCCCGGTTGGCCAGCAGCCACTGGCCGAGCAGGCCCACGGCTTCGGGGATCCGGTTGAGCCGGGCCTGGTGGCGCAGCACGTCCACCCAGTCCACGACGGGGCCCGTCAGGACCACGCCGCGCACGCGCGGGGCCAGCGTGGAGCGGTCCACGGTCTGCAGCACCACGGCCCCGCCCATGGACCAGCCGAAGAGGACGACGTCCCGGGCGCCATGGTCCAGGGCGTAGCGGATCGCGGCCTCGACGTCCTCCCACTCGGTGGTGCCGAGCCCGTAGCGGGCGTCGGCCGCGTCCGGGGCGTCGCCGTCGTTGCGGTAGGAGATCAGCAGCGACGTCATGCCCAGGCGGCGGGCGGTCGGGACGGCGCGGATGCCCTCGTTGCGGCGCGCGCCGCGGCCGTGGACCATCACCGCCCACAGCCCCTCCGCGGGACGGGGTTGGCCGTCCTCGCTGGGGCCCGGCGCGATGCGCCATGCGCGGGCGTGGCCGCCGGGCACCGGCACCTGCACGTCCTCGGCGTCGAGCCCGGCGTCGGCGGGGGTCGGGTAGACGAAGCCGGTGAACCGGCCCCGGGTCGCCGTCGTCAGATCTCCGGAGAAGACCTCCTCGACCCCGCGCTGCACCGTGCCGTCCCGGGGGTCGAAGGAGGTGATCTCCCCGATCCGGGCGCACCCGGCGCCGTCGTCGAACGTGAGGGAGTACTGGCCGGGCACGGTGGTGTACTCGTCGGCCCGCAGGATCACGTCCTGCCCGGCGGGCGTGTCGACGACGGCGAGGATCGGCGTGGACTCGGCGTGCCGGCGCACGGGGGTCACCACGGTCCGCGCGAACACGCCCGCGAGCGCCGAGCTCGCCCCGGCCAGCACGAAGGCGGAGGCCGCGGCGACGCTGAGCACGGGCGGGGCCCAGCGGGCTGCGGGGGAGGCCACGGCCACGCCGCCGCGCACCGACCCGGTGACCCCGCGGCGGACCAGGCGGCCCGCTCGGCGGACGCGGGAGTCGCGGCCCCCGCCCCGCCGGGATGCCATGACGACGGCGGCGGCCAGCGCGGGCGGCAGGTCGGCGGGGTGGGGACGGGAACGGGGTCGGCGGGGTGGTGCGGCCATGCGCGCCATTGTCCTCCACGGGCGGGCGCGCCCGCCAATGCGGCGCGGGCCGGGAACACGACGGCGCTGCGGACCGTTGCACCGGGCATGACCGAGACTCACCACACCCTCCATGACGGTCCCACCCCCGACCCCGCGCGGGACGCCCCGGCTCCCGAGCAGACCCTGGCCGCCCCGGGCGGCGCCCGCCTGACGGACGAGGAGTGGGCCCGACGGCTCACGCCCGAGGAGTTCCAGGTGCTGCGCCGGGCCGGCACGGAACGGCCCTTCACGGGCGAGTACTGGGACTCGCACGTGGAGGGCGTGTACGCGTGCAGGGCGTGCGGGTCCGAGCTGTTCCGCTCGGATGAGAAGTTCGACGCGCACTGCGGCTGGCCCTCGTTCTTCGCGCCGCTCGCGGAGGACCGGGTGGAGTACCTGAAGGACACCACCCTGGGCATGGAGCGGATCGAGGTGCGGTGCGCGGCGTGCGGCTCCCACATGGGTCACGTCTTCGCGGGCGAGGGCTATGACACCCCCACGGACCTGCGCTACTGCATCAACTCGGTCTCGCTGCGCCTGGCCCCCGCCGACGACGCGGCGGCCCCGGACGGGGCGCGCTGAGCCGGTGCGGGAGCGCCGTGGCGTCCACGGCGCGCCCCCGTGGCCCGGTGGGCCCCGCGGCCTAGGCTGACGGGCATGAGCGTGATCGGGCCCCGTCGCCTCGCCGCCGCCCCCGGGGCGGTCGAGGCGCCCGTGCCGCCGGGGGTGTTCCGGCGTGCCCTGGCGGACCTGCGCGATGCGCGGCCGCGGACCGAGGTGCGGCTGCGGGAGATCCCGGCGCCCGAGGGGCAGGCGCCCTTCGCCGTCGCCCTCGCCGCCGACGTGTGCGGCGGGCCGGGTGCGACCGGCGGCGTGCTGGCCACGGGGCGGTTCGTCCTCCTGCACGACCCGGCCCCGGACGCCCGGTGGCCGGGCGGGTTCCGGGCGGTGACCTGGATCCGTGCGAGCCTGGAACCGGACGTCGCGCTGGACCAGCTGGCCGGCGCCGTCGCGTGGACGTGGCTCGTGGAGGCGCTCGAGCGCCGCCACGCCGAGCACTCCCACGCCGGCGGCACCGCGACGCGCAGCATCGCGGAGGGCTTCGGGACGCTCAGTGCGGCCCCGGACACCACCGACATCGAGCTGCGCGCCTCGTGGACCCCGGCCCCGCGGGACCTCGGCTCGCATCTGGAGGCGTGGTCGGACATGATCTGCGCGTTCGCCGGCCTGCCGCCGGAGCACGCCGCGGACGTCTCCACCGCCGGCCCCTGACCGCACGCCCGCGCCTCCGGCGCACCGGGCCCCGGCCCGTCCCCGCCCCGACCTCCCCGAACAGGAGCAGCATGACCGACGCCCCCGAGACGGCCGTCCCGGACGCGCCCCCGCGGCTGATCGCCACACCGGCCGGTGGAGTCCCCCGGCTCACCGACACCCGCGCGGGCCTGGAGGCCTGCGCCGCGGCGCTGGCCGCGGGGACCGGGCCCGTCGCCGTCGACGCGGAGCGCGCCTCCGGGATCCGGTACGGCCAGCGGGCCATGCTCGTCCAGCTCAAGCGCGAGGGCGCCGGCATCTGGCTCGTCGACCCCGAGGCCCTCGACGGGCTGGCCCCGCTGCAGGAGGCCCTCGCGGGCGTCGAGTGGATCCTGCACGCGGCCAGCCAGGACCTGCCCTGCCTGGCCGAGCAGGGGCTGCGCCCCGATCGGCTGTTCGACACCGAGCTCGCGGCCCGGGTGGCAGGCCTGCCGCGCGTCGGCCTGGCCGCGGTCCTGGAGGAGCTGCTGGGGGTCACCCTCGCCAAGGAGCACTCGGCCGCCGACTGGTCGGTGCGTCCGCTGCCCGAGGCGATGCTCGCCTACGCGGCGCTCGACGTCGAGCTGCTCGTCCCGCTGCGTGAGGCCCTGATCGCGCGCCTCGAGGCCGACGGCAAGCTCGCGTGGGCCGAGCAGGAGTTCGAGCACGTGCGCACGGCCGCGCCGCCCGCGCCGAAGAAGGACCCCTGGCGCGGCACCTCGGGCTCCCAGACGCTGCGCCGCCCCGTGCAGCGCGCGGTCCTCAAGCGCCTGTGGGAGGCCCGCGAGGACCTCGCCCGCCACCGCGACGTCGCCCCCGGCCGGCTCATCCCGGACCGGTCGATCGTCGCCGCCGCGGCCGCCCTGCCGCGCACCGTCCCCGCCCTGCGCCAGACCTCCGGCTTCCACGGCCGCGCCGCGAGCCGCGAGGCCCCGCGCTGGATCGCCGCGATCCGGGCCGGCGTCGAGGACGCCGAGCGGGGCGACGCCCCCGCGGCGCAGATCCGCACCGGGGACGGCCCGCCCCCACCCCGGGCCTGGAAGGACCGGGACCCGGTGGCGGACCGCCGCCTGCGCACGGCCAAGGCCCGCGTCGCCCGACGGGCCGAACAGCTGGGGATGCCCACCGAGAACCTCCTCACCCCGGACGCGCTCCGGCGGATCTGCTGGACCCCGCCCGCCCCGATCACCCCCGAGACCGTGGACGCGTTCCTGACGGAGCGGGGCGCGCGTCCGTGGCAGGTGGAGAACGTCGGCGCGATCGTCACGGTCGCGCTGCTGGACCCCGATCCCGCCGACGCCTGAGCCCCCGTCGCGGCCCGCCGGATCGGCCCGTCGCGCCGCGTCGACGCGGAGGCTACCCGCCGGTAGTGTGAGCCGCATGACATCCGTTTCTCTTGCTTCCTTCGACCACCTGCCCGCCCTGGCCCCGGATGAGGTCGTCACCGCCGTCACCGTGACCGACCACGCCCTGCCCGAGGGCGCAGGCACGCTCGCGCTGCTCACGCTGGACAACGGACAGGGACCCCGCCGGCCCGCGACCCTGGGCCCGGCCACGCTCCTCGGCCTCGGCCGGGTCCTCGACGAGCAGGCCGCCCGGGCCGCGGCGGGCGAGATCCAGGCCCTGGCCGTGACCGGTGTGGAGGGGACCTTCGCGGCCGGGGCGGACCTGTCCCTGATCGCGGGCATCACCGGCGACGTCGGCCGCGACCTGGCCCTGCTCGGCCACGCCGTCTACGACCGGCTCGCGGCCCTCGAGATCCCCACGGTCGCGCTCGTGAACGGCCTCGCCCTCGGCGGCGGCCTCGAGCTGGCCCTGGCCGCCGGACACCGCGTGGTGGCCGCCGACGCGAAGGGCTTCGGCCTGCCCGAGGTCCGGCTGGGCCTGATCCCCGGCTGGTCCGGCGTGTGGCGCGTGCCCCACCTGATCGGCCCGGAGGCCGCCGTCGACGTCGTGCTGAAGAACCCCCTCGACGACAACCGCATGCTCGACGCCCGCACCGCGCACGGGCTCGGCCTGATGGACCGGATCGTCGAGGGGGACCTCCTCGACGCGGGCCTGGAGCTCGCCGCCGCCCTGGTCACCGGGGATGAGTCCGTGGCGGCCGAACTGGCCGCCCACCGCGACCGCGACGTGTCCGACGCCGCCTGGGACCGCGCCCTGGCGGCGCTGGAGCGGCTGCAGGCCGCCCGTCCCGGTCGCCACCTGCCGGCACGCCGTCACCTGGAGGACCTGTTCACCGGGGCCCGCACGCGCACCCGCGCCGAGTCCGCCCAGGCCGAGGCGGACGCCCTCGGGACGCTGCTGCACTCCCCCGAGTTCCGCCGCACCGTGTACGCGTTCCTCGGCCTCGTCCAGGGCCGCGCCAAGCGCCCCGCCGGCGACCCGGGCCGCGAGCTCGCCCGCGAGGTCCGGAAGGTCGGCATCGTCGGTGCGGGCCTGATGGCCGGCCAGCTCGCCCTCGTCTTCGCCCGGCACCTGCGGGTGCCCGTCGTGATGACGGACGTCGACGCCGAGCGTGTCGAGCGCGGCCTGGCGGGCGTGCGCGCGCAGGTCGAGAAGATGGTCTCCCGTGGACGGCTCTCCGCCGAGGACGGCCAGGCCCTGGCCGGGTTGATCACCGCCGACACGGACAAGGCCGTGTACGCGGACGCCGACGTCGTCATCGAGGCCGTCTTCGAGGAGCTCGAGGTGAAGCGCACCGTCTTCCGCGAGCTCGAGGGCATCGTGCGTGAGGACGCCATCCTGATGACCAACACCTCGAGCCTGTCCGTGGCCGCCATGGCCGAGGTCCTCGAGCGTCCCGAGCGCCTCGTGGGCTTCCACTTCTTCAACCCGGTGGCGGTCATGCCGCTCGTGGAGATCGTGCGGACCGAGGCGACGACGGACGAGGTCGTGGCCACCGCGTTCGAGCTGACCCGCCGGCTGCGCAAGACCGGCGTCCTCGTCCACGACGCGACCGCGTTCGTGGTCAACCGTGTCCTGCTGCGCATGATGGGCGAGGTGCAGAACTCCTTCGACGAGGGCACCGACGCGCACGAGGCCGACCACGCGCTGGACCCGCTGGCCCTGCCGATGACGCCGTTCACCCTGCTGGCCATGGTCGGCCTCCCCGTGGCCCAGCACGTGTCCGAGTCCCTCTCCGCGTCCTTCGGCGCGGAGCGCTTCCCGGTCTCGGCGAACCTGCAGCGCCTGATCGACGCCGGCAAGACCGCGATCTGGGCCAAGGACGTCCGCCCGGACCGGCGCGACGAGGAGGCCGCCGGCGCGACCGGCGAGCAGATCCCGGAGGCGACCGCAGCCCTGCTGGAGCAGGGCTCGACCCCGCAGGCCCCCGAGGAGCTGCTGCGTCGGGTCGAGGACGCGCTGGCCGAGGAGATCGGCCTGCTCCTGGACGAGGGCGTCGTCGCGGCCCCCGAGGACGTGGACCTGTGCATGATCCTCGGTGCCGGCTGGCCTCTTCACCTGGGCGGCATCACGCCGTACCTGGACGACTGCGGGGCCGCCGAGCGGGTGAACGGGCGGCGCTTCCACCCGGCCGCGCAGGCCTGACCGGCCCGGGCCGGGCCGTCCGCGACGGCCCGGCCCACGGCTCAGGCGATCGGCAGCCCGGCGAACGTCGCCACGTGCGCGTCGAGCCCGGCGGTCGCCGCGGCCCGGTCGGCCACGGGGGTCGAGGCGGTGCCCCCGCCCCAGTCGGAGGCGACCACGGCGCCCTCGCGCACGAGGTGCGCCCCCAGCTCCACGCCGTCCGCGACGACGGCCACCCGCACGTCCGACCCGCCCGCGTCCGCCGGGCGCAGCTCGGCGCGGGGCACGCGCAGCCCGCCCTGCAGGGGCGAGGCCTCCTCGAGCCGGTCCACGGCGAGCGGGCCCTCGGCGGCCACCCGGGCGAGGAGGAGGTACTCCGCGTACGAGGGCAGCACCGCGGCGTCGATGCCGGCCCGCTCGCGGTCGATGCGCACCCGCTGGGCGCCGGCGGAGTCCTCGTGGGTCGTCCAGGCCCAGCCGTCGCCGTCGGGCGTGAAGCCGACCTGCGTCTGGGCGAGGTAGCGCTCGGGCAGTCCACCGCGGGCGGCGCGCTGGGCGGGCGTGGGGGCGAAGCCCATGCGGGTGGTCAGCACGCCGTCCTCCAGCACCCGGTGCAGGAAGCCGACGTGCACGTCGTCGAGGGTCACGGCCTCCCACCGCTCGAAGGGGGTGAGGTCGAAGCGGGCGGCGCCGGTGGGGCGCGGGGCGGGGTCGGTCACGGCGGTGCTCCTGGGGCTCGGGGGTCCGTCCCCCCGATCCTCGCACCCGTCGGGCCCGGTCGCATCCGCCCTCGCCACGGGCGATAATGGGTCGATGACCACGCAGGACTCCCCCCTCACCCCGAACTCCTCCCGGCCCGGCTGCTGCGGCGGCCACGCCCGCCCGGACACCTCCCGCCGCACCGTCCTGGGCCGCGGCGCCGCCGTCGCCGCCGCGGGTGCCGGCGCACTCGCGCTGGCCGGCTGCACAGACCGGCTGCGCGAGGAGGACACCGCGCAGGACCACTACACCGGCTCCGACGCCGTCGACGCGCTGCCCGCCGCCGAGCTGCCCGTGGGCGCGTCGCGCGAGGTCCAGGTGCAGGGCCGGACCCTGATGATGCATCGCGTGGACGAGACCACGGTGACCGCCTTCACCAACGTGTGCACGCACCAGGGCTGCCTGCTCCAGGTCGTGGACCGGCAGGAGGGCCCGGCCTACGCGTGCCCCTGCCACGGCTCGCACTTCGACGTCACCTCGGGGAAGCCGTTCGGCGGCCCGGCCCGCAAGGCCCTCATGGACTACGACGCGGCCGTCGTCGACGACCGCATCGTCGTCAAGCTCTGAGCCCGGCTCAGTCCTCCGGCGCGCCGTAGCGCCGCCGCGGGGGCACCACGACGGCGACGCGGTCGTTGGGGTCCCATCCCGGCTGCTCGCGCCGCCGGGCCGGGTAGTAGCGGTGCCGCCACCAGAACCAGATGAGCGCCCCCAGCACCGGCAGCAGCAGCATGACGCCCACCCACGGCAGGCGCGCCCGCGCGTCCAGGGGGCTGCGGCCCAGCGAGACGAAGCCGGCCACCCACAGCGCGCCGGCCACGACGGACACGGTCCATCCCAGGGCGGCCTCCCCCGGCGTCGGCACGAGCGGGTTGGCGGCCGCCGCGGCGGCCGCGCCGCTCAGGGCGGCGACCATCAGAAGAGCGCGACCTTCTCCGGGCCCGGGAACAGGGCGTCCAGCTCGGCCAGGTCCTCCGCGGTGGCGAGCCAGTCGGCCGCCGCCGCGTTCTCCACGACCTGCGCGGCATGGGTGGCGCCGGCGATCACGGACGACACCGGTCCCTGCGCCGCCAGCCACCCGATCGCGGCCTGGACCTCGGTGATCCCCCGCTCTCGGGCGAACCGGCCGAACGCGGCCAGCTGCTCCAGGTCGGCGTCGGCCACCATGTGCTGGCGCACGTGGGACAGGCGAGAGCCCTCGGGGGCGTCGCCCTGCGAATACTTGCCCGTGAGCAGCCCGTTGGCCAGCGGGAAGTACGGCAGGACGCCGAGCCCGAACTCCGCCGCCGCCGGGACCACCTCGAGCTCGGCCCGGCGGTCGAGCAGGTTGTAGTGGTTCTGCGCGGACACGAAGCGCTCCACGCCCAGCTCGCGGGCCACGTACTCGGCCTGGGCGATCTGCCACCCGGCCCGGTTCGAGTGGCCCACGTAGCGGACCTTGCCGGCGCGCACGAGGTCGTCGAGCGCACGGAGGGTCTCCTCGATGGGCGTGGCCGGGTCCGGGGTGTGGAACTGGTAGAGGTCGATCCAGTCGGTGCCGAGACGGCGCAGGGAGTCCTCGACGGCGCGCACGATGTACCGGCGCGAGCCCCGCGCGCCGCCGTCGTCGCCGGCGAGACCGCCCATGTCCATGCCGAACTTGGTGCCGATCACCACCTCGTCGCGACGGGCGCCCAGGGCGCGGCCGAGCCGCTCCTCGGACAGGCCGGGCTCGGCGCCGTAGATGTCGGCGACGTCGAAGAAGGTGATGCCGGCGTCGAGCGCGGCGTGGACGACGGCGTCGGTGCCGGCCTGCTCCAGCGTGGCGGTGCCGGGGCGGCCGAGGTTGTTGCAGCCCAGGCCGATGACGGAGACGGTCAGCCCGGAGCGGCCGAGACGGGTGTGGCGCACGGGTCAGCCCTCCTGCTCTGCGGTGCGGACGTCGACCTTGTTCGACTGCACGCCGTCGGCGCGCTTGGCGGCCGCCGGGATCTCGGCGGCGGCCTTGCGCGCGTGGGGGGTGCGGACGCGCAGCACGAGGGCACCGGCCTCGTCGACGACGTCCTCGACCTCGCCGAGACCGCGCCAGGCCAGCTGGTGGGTCACCTCGACGCGCAGCCGCTCGACGGTGCGCCGCTCGATCGCCGTGGCCTCCCGGCCGCGGAGCCGGTAGGCCACCGGCAGCACGGCGAAGGTCGCGGGGTCCGCCTCGGCGAAGCCCTCCTCCGCGCCCTGCGCCACGAACGCGGCCAGCAGCTGATCGCCCTCGGCCCGGTCGGCCAGGGGCTGCTCCCCGACGGTGCCGGGCTGGCCGACCCGACCGTGGTGGACCACGAACTCCCCGGCCTCCGCGTCGGCCCATGCCTCGCGGTATTCGAAGAGCCGGGCGCCGTCGTCGCCGACGGTCTCACGGTACAGCCGGACGATGCTCATGCCTGCTCCTGGTGGTGGGGGGCGGCCGCGTCCTCGGGGACGGGCCGGGCGTACGGGACCTTGGCGCCCAGGACCTGGGCGACGGTGTCCTGGGTGATGCGCTGCGCGGTGAGGCCCACGCGGGCCAGCACCTGCTCGCGGCTGCCGTGGGCGAGGAACTCGACGGGCAGACCGACCTCGTTCAGGGCGGTGTCCACGCCGGCCGCGCGCATCTCCTGGCGGATCCGCGAGCCGACGCCGCCGGCCCGCACCCCGTCCTCGAGGCACACGACGATCCGGTGGCGGGCGGCCGTGTCGATCACGGATCGGGCCACGGGCAGGACCCACCGCGGGTCGATCACCGTGGCGCTGATGCCGTGCCGCTCGAGCCGTTCGGCGACGTCGAGGCCGAGCTCGGCCATCGCGCCCACCGCCACGATCAGCACGTCCCGCTCGGCGCCGTCGCGTCCGCCGGCCTCGCCGCGCCGGGCGAGCACGTCCGTGCCGTCCGACAGCCGCTCCAGGGCGCGCACCGGCTCGCCGACCGAGCCCTTCGCGAACCGCACCACGGTGGGCGCGTCCTCGACGGCGACGGCCTCGCGCAGCTCCTCCCGGAGCGTGTCCGCGTCACGGGGCGCGGAGATCCGCAGCCCCGGCACCGACTGCAGCAGGGCCAGGTCCCACATGCCGTGGTGGCTCGGGCCGTCCGGCCCGGTGACGCCCGCGCGGTCCAGCACGAACGTCACGCCCGCACGGTGCAGGCCCACGTCCATGAGCACCTGGTCGTAGGCGCGGTTGAGGAAGGTCGCGTAGACGGCCACCACGGGGTGCAGCCCGCCGAAGGCCATGCCGGCGGCCGAGGTGACCGCGTGCTGCTCGGCGATGCCGACGTCGAACACCCGGTCCGGATGGGCCAGCGCCATCGGGGCCAGGCCCACGGGATTCTGCATGGCGGCGGTGATGGCCACGACGTCCGGCCGCTCGTCCGCGATCGCGACCATCTCCTCGCCGAACACGGAGGTCCACGACTGGGCCGTCGACGAGGTGATGGGCTCGCCCGTGGAGGGGTCGATCACGCCGATCGCGTGGAACTGGTCCGCCTCGTGCGCGACCGCCGGCGGATAGCCGTGCCCCTTCTCGGTCATCGCGTGGACGATCACGGGCCCGCCGTACGCCCGCGCGTCCTCGAGGGCCTCCTCCATGGCCGTGAGGTCGTGACCGTCCACCGGGCCGATGTACTTCATGCCCAGGTCCTCGAACAGGCCCTGCGGCGCCCAGAGGTCCTTGAGGCCCTTCTTCGCCGCGTGCAGCGGCCGGTACACCAGCTCGCCCGCGAGGCCGGCCTCCTGGAGGCGGTGCTTGAGGTAGTCGAGGGTCTGCTCGTAGCGGTGGTGGGTGCGCACCTTGTCCAGCACCCCGCGGCGCAGTCCGCCCAGGTGCTCGGCGACGCCGCCCACCGTGGGCGCGTACGAGCGGCCGTTGTCGTTGACCACGATCACCACGCGCCGATCCCGGCCGGCGGCGATGTTGTTGACCGCCTCCCAGGCCATGCCCCCCGTGAGCGCGCCGTCGCCGATGACGGCCACCACGGTGCGGTCCCCCTGCCCGGTCTGCGCCCAGGCCCGCGCGATGCCGTCCGCCCAGGAGAGCGAGCTGGAGGCGTGCGAGGACTCCACCACGTCGTGCTCGGACTCGGTGCGGTCCCCGTAGCCGGACAGGCCCCCCTCCTGGCGGAGCGTCGTGAAGTCCTGGCGTCCGGTGAGCAGCTTGTGCACGTACGATTGGTGGCCCGTGTCGAAGATGACCGCGTCCTTCGGCGACTCGAACACGCGGTGCACGGCCAGCGTCAGCTCGACGACGCCCAGGTTCGGTCCGAGGTGGCCGCCCGTCTTGGAGACGTGGGCGATCAGGTAGGCGCGGATCTCCGCCGCCAGCGCGGTCAACTGGTCCTCCGTGAGGGCCGACAGGTCCGCCGGGCGGGCGATCTGCGGCAGCAGCGGGGCGCCGGGGCTCGTGGGGGGCAGATGTTCCATGGTCCGACCAGCGTACTCCGCGGGCCCGCACCCGGGCGGGACGCAGCCGATCCCGTCACGACGGCGAGCGAGGTGAACCCGTCCGTTCGGGCCGCGATTCCATCTGCCACCAGAGCCGCCGAGCCGTTGTCCTCCATCGCAGCATCAGTGCCACCACCCCGGGTCGATTGGATCATGGCCGGGCGAGTCCACGCCCGCCGATCGGCATGCGATCGATACCCCAGGGGGGTATAATGTCGACTGGACCAGAACGAACAGGAGACTTCATGCGCAAGCGCCTCAGGACCACCGTCGCCGCAGGAGTGCTCGGAGGAGCGCTCGTATTCACCGGCTGCAGCACCGGCGGTGACCAGGACCAAGCGACCCCCTCGACGACCAGCCACCACGAGGGCCACGGCAGCAGCTCTGACAGTGGCGGGATGGAGCATCCGATGGACGGCGGCCCCGCACCCGAGGGCATCGAGACGGCTGCGTCGCCCACATACCCGGTCGGCACCGAGGTCACGCTCACCGCCGACCACATGGAGGGCATGGACGGTGCGAACGCGACGATCGCCGGCGCGTACGACACGTACACCTATGCGGTGGACTTCACGCCGTCCACAGGCGGGGAGCCGGTCAAGGATCACAAGTGGGTCGTCCAGCAGGAGATCAAGGACGCCGGAGATGAACGTCTGGCCGACGGCACCGAGGTCACTCTCGAGGCCGAACACATGGAAGGCATGGAGGGCGCGGAGGCGACCATCGCCTCCTCCACCGAGGAGACCGTCTACATGGTCGACTACGAGTCCGACGGCATGACGATGACCAACCACAAGTGGGTCGTCGAGAGCGAGATCAAGCCGGCCTCCTGAGCCGATCGCCGCGGGCGCGCTGAAGGTCCGCGGCGACATACGACCCGATCGAAGGAAAGATCGGGGAATGACGAGGGGAAGCGAAGAGCATGACGGACCCGACCACGCATCACCATGACCACGACGGCGTCGCGACCATCGAGTCCGGCCACCGTGACGACTCGCGCGCCGAGAACAAAGACCACACCACGGAACACGGTGACCACGCCGGGCACGGTCATCACGGCAGTGGTCACGCGGGCCACGGCGACCACGTCGGCCAGTTCCGGCGGCTGTTCTGGATCAACCTGATCATCGCCATCCCGGTGGTCGCGTTCTCCCCCATGTTCGCCATGCTCCTGGGCTACTCGGTCCCCAGCTGGGCGGGCTGGGTCGCCGCAGTCCTCGGCTCCGTCATGTACGCCTGGGGCGGCACCCCGTTCCTCACCGGTGCTGTCAGCGAGCTGAAAAGACGCCAGCCGGGGATGATGCTGCTCATCGCGCTCGGCATCACCGTCGCGTTCCTCGCCTCCTGGGCCGCCACTGTCGGTCTCGTCCACCCCGAGCTCGAGTTCTGGTGGGAGCTGGCGCTGCTGATCGTCATCATGCTGCTGGGCCACTGGATCGAGATGCGCTCACTGGCCCAGACCACCTCAGCGTTGGACTCCCTCGCCGCGCTGCTCCCTGACGAGGCTGAGCGCGTAGAGGGAGACGACGTCGTCAAGGTCGACCCGGCAGAGCTGCGCGTCGGCGACGTCGTCATCGTCCGGCCTGGCGGCAGCGTCCCCGCCGACGGCACCATCGTCGACGGCCGCGCCGACATGGACGAGTCCATGATCACCGGAGAATCACGCCCCGTCGCCCGCGGCGAGGGCGAGAACGTCACCGCCGGCACCGTGGCCACCGACTCCGGCCTGCGCGTAGAGATCACCGCCACCGGCGACGACACGGCTCTGGCGGGCATCAACAGGCTCGTCGCCGAGGCGCAGGGCTCATCCTCCCGCGCCCAGCGCATCGCCGACCGGGCTGCCGCCCTGCTGTTCTGGTTCGCCCTCGGAGCTGCGCTGATCACCGCCGTCGTCTGGACGCTCTTCGGGCTCCCCGACGACGCGGTCGTTCGCACCATCACGGTCCTCGTCATCGCCTGCCCCCATGCGCTGGGTCTGGCGATCCCTCTGGTCGTGTCCATCGCCACCGAGCGCGCCGCCCGCGGCGGGGTCCTGATCAAGGACCGCCTCGCCCTGGAGTCCATGCGCCAGGTCGACGCGGTGCTCTTCGACAAGACCGGCACCCTGACCAAGGGCGAGCCCACCGTCATCGGCGTGGAGCCGACCGGCGGCGTGAATGCCGAACAGGTCCTCGCCCTGGCCGCCTCCGCCGAGGCCGACAGTGAGCACCCCCTCGCCCGGTCCATCGTCACCGCCGCCAAGGAGAAGAGCCTCGCCGTCGAACCGGCCAGCGGGTTCACCTCCTCCCCGGCGGTCGGCGTCACCGCGACGGTGGCCGATCACGAGATCCGCGTCGGCGGACCCCGTCTGCTCGAGGAGACCGGCCAGGACGAGATCGGTGTCGCCGACGAATGGCGGGCAGAGGGTGCGATCATCCTGCACGTCCTCCGCGACGGCAAGGTCATCGGCGGTCTCAAGCTCGCCGACGAGATTCGCCCAGAGTCCCGCGATGCCGTCGATGCGCTCCATCAGCTCGGCGTCGAGGTCGTCATGATCACCGGCGACGCGGAAGCCGTGGCGAACGAGGTGGGAAGAGAGCTCGGCATCGACCGGGTCTTCGCCGGCGTCCGCCCCGAGGACAAATCCGCCAAGGTCGACCAGCTGCAGAAGGAGGGCAAGAAGGTCGCCATGGTCGGCGACGGCGTCAACGACGCCCCTGCCCTGGCCCAGGCCGACGTCGGCATCGCCATCGGGGCCGGCACCGACGTCGCCATCGCTTCTGCAGGTGTCATCCTCGCCAGCTCCGACCCGCGCAGCGTGCTCTCGGTGATCCAGCTCTCCCGCGCCGCATACCGCAAAATGAAGCAGAACCTGTGGTGGGCTGCAGGGTACAACGTGCTCTCTGTGCCGCTCGCGGCTGGCGTGCTCGCACCCGTCGGCTTCGTCATGCCGATGTCAGTAGGTGCGATCCTGATGTCGATCTCCACCGTCGTCGTCGCGCTCAACGCCCAGCTGCTGCGTCGCATCGACCTCGCCCCAGCTGCCAGCACCCGCTCCGTCCTGGAGCACCAGAAGTGAAGGACACACCCGTGACCACTGACACTGCAGCCGATGAGACCGGCACCGACACCGGAGCCCATCGGCACGGCTACATCAGTGACAAGGACCGCTACCGCAACCGCATGAAGCGTGTCGAAGGCCAAGCCCGCGGCATCACGCGATGATCGACGACGAAAAGTACTGCATCGACATCCTCACCCAGGTCTCGGCCCTCACCCGCGCCCTGCAAGGAGTGGCGACCGGTCTGCTCGATGACCACCCCAAGCAGTGCGTGCCCGACGCCGTCAGGAAAGGCGATGAAGACGCGGCCATCGCCACGATCCAGGAGGCCAGCGACGCCATCAATCGCCTCGTGCGCTCCTGACACCATCCGATGTCGTCAACACAGGGTGCCTCGGACCGGTTGGCCCCAGATCAGGACAAGGCTCTCGATGTCTCCGGGCAGGCGTGCGTCGCACCTCGTCGAACCCTTGACACCGGCGAACTCGGATGCCTTCGGTCCAACCTGACGACATGAACACGTTCACCTGAGAAAAGAGTTGGGCATGCCACTTGCCATTGTTGCTCCGATCCAGTCCTCCAGGATCCGCCTGAGAATCTGCGCGGCCTTCACCGGTCTGGCGACCAGCGCCGTCCTCCTGCTCAGCGGCTGTGCTGATGCGGGACCGTCCGCTGATCCAGGATCCGATCGCTCACTGGTGGTCGAGCACGATCTAGACGGATTGAATGCTCGCGAGATCATCGAGCGCCTCGACTCAACGAAGATGACAGATCGCTCGTCCGAATTCATCGCTTCGATTGAACCGGACCAGCTTGTACTGACCGACGATCAGAACAATCAGACCACCCTGCGGATGCCAGAAGACGAATTCTACGTCTCTATCGCCCCGTATCGCAGCCAGACTCACGAATGCTACTTCCACAGCCTCACTACGTGCAGCGGCGAACTCGCCAATACGGACGTCCACGTCACCGTGGTCGAGGCGACGTCCGGGGAGACCATCCTCGATGAAACGCTGACGACTCACGACAACGGATTCGTCGGGGTCTGGCTGCCGCGTGGAATTGACGCCACTCTCACGGTCTCAGCTGAAGGCCGCACCGCGGAAAAGGCCATCTCGACCCGCCCCGACGACCCCACCTGCTTGACCGGTCTTCAGCTGGCTTGAGGCCCAGGCCTCATGCTCCTCTGCAGCCCCGACAGATCAGGCGTCGAGACGTCCCGTCCTTGGATGCCCCAAGGGTCTCGGCGTCCCGATGTGAGGATTCGCCCGAGAGCCGGCTTCAGAGTCATCGGAGGGCATAAGCAGACCGGGCTGAAGCCTCGTCGACCAGTATCAATCAGTGCCAACTGAAGAGCACTACATCACTCACGCCCCTTCACGATGTGCACTGTGGGGGATCCTCTCTGTCCGGGTCCTCACGCTCATGCCTGCCGGTGCTGAGCCTCGCCGAGCCTCTTGAGCACTTGACCTGGATCGTTGATCAGTTCGAACACGCTACGAGGGCGTGTCTGAGAATGCCGTCGACCACGCGAGCACAGCATTCAGGACCACGGCAGCCCTGCCCCGTCGATCAGCTGATGGGTCTTCGTGCTCAGCCCGCCCCAGGGGCGCCCGATGCCGTGATCGGCGGGGTCCTTCACGCGGATTCCTGTCGTTCGATCCAGCCCCCTGTGAGCCGGGTGGTGTTCGTGGCGCGCTGATGTGCGTGGGCGATCGTGGAGTCTACCGAGGCCGACCCATCGATCAGGCCTTCGGCCTCCGCTGCAGGGGGTCAGTGTTGCCGGCACCGTGTCCCAGGTGCCCTGTTCGGCCATGCGCCGGTGCCAGGTCCACACGTCACTGTCAGGGCCCGTAGACCTCGGGCAGGTCCTGCCAGGGGATCGATGCACCTGTACCGGTGGATGATGGCGTCGAGCATCGTGCGGGTATCGGCGAACGGCCGGCCCTGCCGGCCTGTGGGGGCGTGGGAGAGCATCTGGAACCGGGACGTGTCGTCGAGGGTGCCGGCCGCCCCCCGGCTTCATTGTCAGACACGCCCGAGGCCCGTCTGGCCCAAGGGTTAGCCGGTCCCTGCACTGGGGGATGAAGAGCGGTCGTGCACCGGAGTCGCCCCCGGCGCCCACGACGACGGCGGCCCGCCGCCCCCCGTGCGGAGGGCGGCGGGCCGCCGTCGTGGTGCCCGCGCGCGGTGTCCCGTGGATCAGGCCTTCGAGGCGATCTGACGGAGCACGTACTGCAGGATGCCGCCGTTGCGGTAGTACTCGGCCTCACCGGGGGTGTCGATGCGGACGACCGCGTCGAACTCGGTGACCTTGCCGTCCTCACCGGTGGCCGTGACCTTCACGGTCTTCGGCGTGGTGCCCTCGTTGAGGGCGATGATGCCGGAGATGTCGAAGGTCTCGGTGCCGGTCAGGCCCAGCGAGTCGGCGTTCTCACCCTCGGGGAACTGCAGCGGCAGCACACCCATGCCGATGAGGTTCGAGCGGTGGATGCGCTCGAAGGACTCGGTGATCACGGCCTTGACGCCCAGGAGCGCGGTGCCCTTGGCCGCCCAGTCACGGGAGGAGCCGGAACCGTACTCCTTGCCGCCCAGGACCACCAGCGGGGTGCCCTGCTCGGCGTAGTTCTGCGCCGCGTCGTACACGTAGGCCTGCGGGGCGCCCTCCTGGGTGAAGTCGCGGGTGAAGCCGCCCTCCACGCCGTCGAGCAGCTGGTTCTTGATGCGGATGTTCGCGAACGTGCCGCGGATCATCACCTCATGGTTGCCACGACGGGAGCCGTAGGAGTTGAAGTCCTTGCGCTGCACGCCGTTCTCCAGCAGGTAGCGGCCCGCCGGGGTGTCCGACTTGAAGGAGCCGGCCGGGGAGATGTGGTCCGTGGTCACGGAGTCGCCCAGCTTGAGCAGGACGCGGGCGCCGGAGATGTCCGACACCGGGTCCGGCTGCATGGTCATGCCCTCGAAGTACGGGGGCTTGCGCACGTAGGTGGACTTCTCGTCCCACTCGAAGGTGGAGCCCGAGGGGGTCTCCAGGGACTGCCAGCGCTCGTCGCCGTCGAAGATCGTGGCGTACTGCGAGGTGAACATCTCGGTGTCGATCGACGCGTCGATGATCTTCTGGACCTCGGTCGGGTCCGGCCAGATGTCCTGGAGGAAGACGTCGTTGCCCTCGGTGTCCTGGCCCAGGGCCTCGTTCTCGAAGTCGAAGTCCATGGTGCCGGCCAGGGCGTAGGCGACCACCAGCGGCGGGGAGGCCAGGTAGTTCATCTTCACGTCCGGGTTGATGCGGCCCTCGAAGTTGCGGTTGCCGGAGAGCACCGCGGTCACGGACAGGTCGTTCTCCTGGATGGCCTCGGAGATCTCGGACTCCAGCGGGCCGGAGTTGCCGATGCAGGTGGTGCAGCCGTAGCCGACCACGTTGAAGCCGAGGTCGTTGAGGGACTCGCGCAGCCCGGACTTCTCGTAGTAGTCGGTGACCACGCGGGAGCCCGGGGCCACGGAGGTCTTCACCCACGGCTTGGACTTCAGGCCCTTGGCGACCGCGTTGCGGGCCAGCACGCCGGCCGCCATCATCACGGACGGGTTGGACGTGTTGGTGCACGAGGTGATCGAGGCGATGGACACGGCGCCGTGGTCCAGCTGGAACTGACGGCCGTCCGCCATGGCCACGTCCACGAGCTTGGACGGGCGGCCCTCGCCGGCCTCGTCCTGCGTGGCGTAGTTGTGCAGGTCCTTGCGGAACTGGTCCTTGGAGTCGGTGAGCTCGATGCGGTCCTGGGGGCGCTTCGGGCCGGAGATGGAGGGCACCACGGTGGACAGGTCCAGCTCGAGGTACTCGGAGTACGCGACCTCGGAGGACGGGTCGTGCCACATCCCCTGCTCCTTGGTGTACGCCTCCACGAGGGCGACCTGCTCCTCGGAGCGACCGGTCAGGCGCAGGTAGTCGAGGGTGACCTCGTCGATCGGGAAGATCGCGGCGGTGGAGCCGAACTCGGGCGACATGTTGCCGATGGTGGCGCGGTTGGCCAGGGGCACGGAGCCGACGCCCTCGCCGTAGAACTCGACGAACTTGCCGACCACGCCGTGCTGGCGGAGCATCTCGGTGATGGTCAGCACGACGTCGGTCGCGGTGGCGCCGGACGGGATGCTGCCGGTCAGCTTGAAGCCCACGACCCGCGGGATCAGCATGGACACGGGCTGGCCGAGCATCGCGGCCTCGGCCTCGATGCCGCCGACGCCCCAGCCGAGCACGCCCAGGCCGTTGACCATGGTGGTGTGCGAGTCGGTGCCGACGCAGGAGTCCGGGTAGGCGCGCAGCACGCCGTCGACCTCGCGGGTCATCACGGTGCGGGCCAGGTTCTCGATGTTGACCTGGTGGACGATGCCCATGCCCGGGGGGACGACCTTGAAGTCGTCGAAGGCGGTCTGGCCCCAGCGCAGGAACTTGTAGCGCTCCCCGTTGCGCTCGTACTCGATCTCCATGTTCCGCTCGATGGCGGCGTCGTTGCCGAAGGAGTCGATCTGCACGGAGTGGTCGATCACGAGCTCGGCCGGGGAGAGCGGGTTCACGCGCTCCGGGTCGCCGCCCAGGTCCTGGATGGCCTCACGCATGGTGGCCAGGTCCACGACGCAGGGCACGCCGGTGAAGTCCTGCATGATCACGCGCGCCGGCGTGAACTGGATCTCGGTGTCCGGCTGGGCGTTCGGGTCCCAGGCGGCCAGGGCCTTGATCTGGTCGGCGGTCACGTTGGCGCCGTCCTCGGTGCGCAGCAGGTTCTCCAGCAGCACCTTCAGGGAGTAGGGCAGCTTCTGCGCCCCCTCGACCTTGTTCAGACGGAAAATCTCATACTCGGCGCCCTTGACGTCCAGGACGCCCTTGGAGCCGAAGCTGTCGACGGTGGTCACAAGAGGACTCCTCTTCCCGCCCGGTTTCCTCCGGGCGCTCGTCCAGTGGGGGGTGGTCACCCGCGGTCGCGGACCGCGCGCCGTCCGGGACGGGCGTCGTCTGCGTCACAGGTGCCGCACTGCGTCCCAGGGTACCGCGCCGGTCCCGTGTGACGCGGGCATGGCGCGCGGCGGCCCGCAGGCCGCCGCGCGGATGCCGGATCAGATCTCGACGACGGCCGCGGCCGGGGTGCTCTGGGCGGCCGGCACCAGCACGGTCACCGACTCGAGGTGGTGCGTGTCCGGGTAGAGGTCGAACACGCGGGCGCGCTCCACCTCGTAGCCGCCGTCGCGCAGCCACGCCAGGTCACGGGCGAACGAGGCGGGATCGCACGAGACGTACACGATGCGGCCCGGCTCGAGCGCGAGGATGCGCTCGATCGCCCGCCGCCCCGCGCCGGCCCGCGGCGGGTCCAGGACGACGGTGTCCAGCGCGGCACCGCCGAGGCCGCCGTCGGCCACGGGGCGCTCGGGGTACTTCAGCCAGCTGCCGAGCACCTTGTCCGTGGGGCCGTTGAGCACCGAGGCCTGCGGCTGGTCGTGCAGGTTGCGGCGGGCGTCCTTCGAGGCCTGGCGGGAGGCCTCCACCGAGTACACGCGGCCCTCGGGTCCCACGGCGTCCGCCAGGTACGCGCTGAACAGGCCGGCGCCGCCGTAGAGGTCGGCCACGACCTGGCCCGGCTCGACGCGCGCGTCCTCGAGCACCGCGTCCACGAGGGTGGCCGGGGCGTGCTGGTGGACCTGCCAGAAGCCGTCACCCGTGACACGGAAGCGCTTGGTGCCGCCGCGCTCGGACTCCACGGTCTCCTCGACCCAGGTCTTCCCGGTGATGCGCTCGACCTTGACCGGCAGGAACCGCTTCGGGCCGGGCAGGGCCAGGCCGGTGGAGACGTCCACGCCGCACGCATTGGCGGCCTGGCGGATCCGGGTGCGCAGCCGGCCGAGCTTGACCTCGTCCGCCCGCGTCTGCGGGGTGGGCGTCACCAGCACGAGGGGGCGGGAGCCGGAGGCCGGCGTCGCGACGTCCACGCGGGCCGCCCCGGTGAAGTCCCAGTCCCACAGGGCGAGCGCGTCGAGGGCGGGCACGCCGAGCGGCATGTTGCGCACGGGCAGCAGGGTCGCCGAACGGTAGGCGTGCATCGCGATGTGCCCCTGAGGGGTCACCGCGAACGCGTTGCGGGTGCGCCAGCGCTGGCCGGTGGGCTCGTCCTCGGAGCCGGCGAAGCACACCTCCGGCTCCACCGCGAGGTCGGCGATGCGGTGCACCGTGTCCCGGAAGACCTGGGCCTTGAGCCGGCGCTGGTGCGGGACCACGATGTGGCCGAACTCGGCGCCGCCCACGGGCGGGCGGCCCGAGGCGTGGGCGCGCAGCATGTCGGCCAGCTTCCACTGGTGGATGCGGCGGAACTCGGAGGGCCGCAGCACCTCCACGACGTCGCCGCGCCAGAAGCGGGCGCCCTCCTCGGCCTCGGTCAGGGCCACCCGGACCTTCTCGCCGGGCACGGCGTGGCGCACGAAGACGACCCGCCCCTCGTGCCGGGCCACGCAATGGCCGCCGTGGGCCATGGCCCCGACCTCCACCTCGATGGTCCCTCCGATCCCGGTGACGTCTGTGGTTGTGTCGACGACTGCCATCTCTGGCTCCTCTCGCATCGCAGCGCGCTTCAGGTCTTGCCCTGAGCATCGACTGGCCAGATCATCACCATCCTTGCAGACCGATGCGGCTGTGTCGCCTCGATCTTGGGCGCGCCGTCGGACGGCGTCATCCGCCGCTCGCCGGGGGCGCCGGGGCGGTCAGGAGCCCTGGCCCTCGTGGACCTGCCACGGCACCGAGCCCACCATCACGCCCGGCTCCCGCTGCAGCCGCCGCGTCTGGCGGGTGGCGGTTCGGTTGTGCAGGAGCGTGCGCCAGCCGGGCCGGACCACGTACTCCGGGATGAACACCATGGTCAGGTCCCGCGGGGAGCGGCGTCGGTGCTCGCGCACATGCCGCACCAGGGGGGCCACCGTGTCGCGGTAGGGCGAGGCGATCACGGTGAGCGACATCGGCAGGCCGGCGCGCTCCCAGGCGTCGATCACCTCCAGGGTGGCGGCGCGCTCGGCGTCCACGACGACGGCCTCGAGCGAGGACGGCCGCGACGCGCGGGCGTAGGCCAGCGCCCGCAGTGCCGGCCGGTCCAGCGTGGTCACGACGACCACCACGTGGACCCGCGAGGGCAGGGCCCGCGCGTCGTCCTGGGGGTCCGGTGCGAGCTCGCGGTCCACGTCCGCGTAGTGGCGGCGGATCCGCCCCATCACCAGCGAGCCGAGCACGATCGCCAGCAGCGCCACCCACGCGCCCTGCGTGAAGCGGGTGACCAGGACGACGACGCCCGCCAGCGCCGTGACCACCCAGGCCACCGACGTGATGATCAGGCGCAGCCGGACGGCCGCGCGGGCCCGGGCGCCCGGCGTGTGCACGAGCCGACGGCGCCACAGCCGCAGCATGCCGGCCTGCGCGAGCGTGAAGGCCAGGAGCACGCCGATGACGTAGAGCTGTACCAGCAGGGCGGTCCGGGCCTCGAAGAACAACACGAGCGAGAGGGCCACGGCCCCCATCCCGAGGACGCTCCACGTGTGCACGAGCCGGTCGCTGCGGACCCTCAGCTGCCGGGGCAGGTAGCCGTCCTCGGCCACGCGCGCGGCCAGGGCGGGGAACGAGCGGAACGCCGACTTGGCCGCGAACAGCAGGAGCAGGGCGGTGGCCGCGATGGTGGCGACGGACAGGACGCTGCCCGGGCCGTACACGGTGTCCGCGAGCTGGGCGAGCACGGGGGCGGGGGCGCGGTCGGGCGTGACCTCCGCGCCCGCGGCGTCCCGGAGGTTCTCCAGCTCCAGCCCGACGACGACGCCGGTGCGCTGGGCCAGATGCATGACGCCCACAGTCAGCGCGCCGAGGGTGAGGGCCATCACGGTGAGCACCCACCGCACCATGGGCACGGCCGGCCGGGCCATCAGGCGGGTGCTCGACACCGGCACCTCGACGCCGGTGAGCAGCACCGATCCCGCGCTGAACGCGCGCAGGGCGAGCAGCGCCGTCGCCACGGTGCCGACGGTCTCGCCGACCCCGGCGCCCTCCTGCGTCCACCCGGCCGTCGGCGCCGCGCCGAGCAGCCCACGACCCTCCTGCCACAGACCCGCCAGGACGAGCAGCCCGGTCAGGGCGACGAACACGCCCACGAGCACGGGCAGCACCCACCGGGACAGCCGCACCCCGCGGAGTGCGGCCAGCAGCACGCCCACGAGCGCGGCCGAGGCCACCAGCACGCGGCTGCCGACGGTGAGCCCGGGGGCCAACGCCGCCACGAAGTGGGCGAAGGCGGCCACGGAGACCGCGGCGGTGAACACGAAGTCCAGCAGGAGCGCGGCCGAGGCGACGACACCGGCCCTCGGGCCGAACTTCGTGCCGGCCATGTGGTAGATGCCGCCGTGCGGAACGGCGGCGACCGCGGCGCGGAAGGACACGACGATGAGCAACATCACCGCGACGACGGCCCAGCCGACGGCGGGTCCGAGCGCGAGCGCGGACGTGCCGGCGGCGACCAGGGTGAGGATGACCTCGTCCGGGGCGTAGGCGAGGGAGGACAGGGCGTTCGACGACGTCACGGGCAGCGCCCGCCACCGGTTCATGCGGGGCTCGTCGGCGGCGTGCGACGTCACGGGGCGACCGAGGAGGCCGCGGCGCAGGAGGGAGGACAGCGAGGCCACCGCACCACGGTACCCCCGCCGGGCCCGGGCACCGCGGCGACGCGGATGCTCCCGGACGTGCCCGCCGGATGCGAGGATGGAGCCCGCGTCGGCTCCCCGGCGCACGGAGCACCGCACGAGAGGCAGGGACGGGCATGGCCCACTACGTGATCGTCGGCGGCGGACGGGTGGGCACCCGGCTGGCGGCCGCGCTGGACGCGGCCGGTCACGGCGTCGCCCTCGTGGACCGCGACCCGCGGACCGTGGAGGGGCTGGCCCCCGGCTTCTCCGGCGAGCTCGTGGCCGGTGTGGGCTTCGACCGCTCCGCGCTGCTCGCCGCGGGCATCGACCGCGCGCAGGGCCTGGCGGCCGTGAC
Organism: Micrococcus sp. 63XJN7_8_ISO-PGPR-S23-253; assembly: GCF_056173425.1. NCBI lineage: Bacteria > Bacillati > Actinomycetota > Actinomycetes > Micrococcales > Micrococcaceae > Micrococcus > Micrococcus sp. 63XJN7_8_ISO-PGPR-S23-253. Next base: position 989,807 of record NZ_CM149673.1, on the reverse strand, counting down.
CGCGGACGACAACACGAACATCATCGCCGCCCGCGTGGCCCGCGAGACCTTCCACGTGGACCACGTGGTGGCGCGCATCTACGACACCGACCGGGCCCGGCTGTACCAGCGCCTGGGCATCCCCACGGTCGCCTCGATCCAGTGGACGGCCGACCAGGTGCTGCACCGGCTGCTGCCGGCCGGCACCGCCGACGCGGAGCACCGCGACGGCTCCGGCCGACTGCTCGTGACCGAGCTGGTCCCCCACTCCTCGTGGTGGGGCCGTCGGCTGAGCGACGTCGAGTCCACGGTGGGGATGCGCATCGCCTACCTCACCCGGCTCGGCGACGGTCAGCTGCCCCGGCCGGGCGACCGCCTGCAGGAGGGCGACGTGCTCCACGCCGTCTACCCGGTGGACCGCCGGGACCGGGTGGAGGCCGCCCTGCAGGGCGAGGCACGCGTGCCGGACGGCACGGACGAGGACGAGGAGGGACGGGCATGAGGGCCGTCATCGCCGGAGCGGGCGCCGTGGGCGCCTCCATCGCGCGGGAGCTGCACGCGCACGGCCACGAGGTGGTCGTCGTCGAGGCGCGCACGGACGCGGCCCGCAAGGCCGATGTCGGCGGCGCGCGCCTCGTCCTCGGGGATGCATGCGACCTGACCGTGCTCGAGCAGTGCGGCGCCCTGGAGGCGGACGTGCTCGTCGCGGCGACCGGCGACGACCGGGTCAACCTCGTGTGCTCCCTGCTGAGCCGCTCGGAGTTCGGCGTCGGCCGCACCGTGGCCCGCGTCAACAACCCGCTCAACGACTGGCTCTTCGACGAGTCGTGGGGTGTGGACGTGGCCGTGTCCACCCCCTCGATCATGACGGCGCTCGTGGAGGAGGCCGTCGAGACCGGGGACCTCGTGCGTCTGCTCAGACTGGAGGCCGGCGGCGCGGCGCTGTCCGAGTTCCGGGTCCCGGCGGGGCACTGGCTCGAGGGCCGGCGCATCGGCACCGTGTCCTGGCCGCAGGAGGCTCCGCTCGTGGCGGTCGTGCGCGACGGTGCCCCCCGGCAGGCGTCGGCGGACGAGGTCCTGGAGGTGGGCGACGAGCTCTTCTTCCTGGCCGCCGGCTCCGCCGAGCCGGCCCTGCGTCGCCTCCTCGTCGGCGAGGGCCGCGTTCAGGGGCGCTCGGAGGCGGCGGAGTCCGCCGGCACGCCGTCGTCCTGACCGGGCGAGCTGACGGACCAGGCGAGCCAGAGCCCCAGGGCATAGAGCGGCAGGCCCATCACCAGGCGGGCCACCCCGAGCGCGGTGACGGCGTCCCCGAGGTAGAGGGGCACCTGCACCGCCAGGCGCAGCGCGAACACGGCCACCAGGATCCAGGTGGCCGCGGCGTAGGCGCGGCGCCGACGCCGCTGGGCCCGCCAGCGGGTCCCCTCGGCGCGCACGAGGCCGAGCACCAGGCCCGCCGCGGGCCAGCCCACGAGGGCGGACACCGCGAACGCGAGGCCATAGGCGGCGTTGGTGACGAAGCCCCACAGGTAGTAGTCGCGGGCCTGGCCGGTGGTCAGGGAGACCACGACGGACAGGACGACGACGGCGAGGCCGGCCAGTACCTGGACCGGCGACTGGCGCTGGACGAGGCGCGCGACGCCCAGCACGAGTGCGACCACGACGGCCGCCACGCCGGAGGGCCACACCTGCTGGGTGGCGACGTAGCCGACCATGTAGACGAGGGTGGGCAGGGAGGCCTCGACGATGCCGCGCCAGCCTCCGACGCTGCCCAGCGCGTCGAGGCGGCCGCGCTCATCCAGACGGGCTCGAGACGGCAGGGGGCCGGCGCCGTCCGGGGCGGCGGTGGCGGGGCCATGCGGCTCGGTCATGGGCTCTCCTCTCGGGGCCGTGCTCAGAGCGTGGCGCCGGGCGCGTCGACCAGGTCGAACTCGGGGTTGTGCAGGGTGGGCACGCCGTCCATCTGGGTGACGCGGCCGCGGACCGTCAGCCACTCCCCCGGCATGACGCCGGGCACGCGGCGCCGCCCGTGCCAGACCAGCTGCAGCGTCTCGGCGGGCGCCATGCTCCCGGGTGCGGGCGGGCGGTCGGCCAGGGACGCGCGGAAGACGGTCGCCTCGTCCGCGCCGGGCAGCGTGACGGAGGCGATGACGCCGCGGCGCTCGATGCGGCCCGCGGCCCCGACCGGGCGGGGCGCGACGGCGGAACTCACCGGATCTCCGTGATCTCCGGACCGCGCTCGGGCAGCGCGGTGGCCTCCGGTGCCGCGCCGTCCCCCGGGCCGGCAGCGGTGTCCGCGAGCACGTCCCGGCCCTCGTCCGGGGCCGGGCGGCGACGCTGCAGCGGGCGCGCGTTGGGAGGCGGACGCAGGGGCAGCAGCTCGCGCGGCGGAAGCGGCTCGTCGCCCCGCACCACGACCAGGTCGGAGAACACCTGTTCCAGCGCCTCAGCGGCCTCCGGCTGGAAGGCGGCCTCGCCGTGGAACACACCGCGGACGAACCAGCGCGGACCGTCCACGCCCACGAACCGGGCGACGTTCCACCCCGGCGAGCCGTCCGGCAGCGCCGCCGGCACGCGCGTGAGGATCTCAATGCCGAAGCGGCCGGACTGCTCCTGCACGGTCGCGTGGGCGGTGGTCGACAGGGAGTCGTGCAGCTCGGCGCGCAGGTCGTCCCACAGACCCGTGCGGCGCGGGGCGCTGAACGCCTGGACCTGCAGGGCCGAGCGTCCGAGGCTGACGGTGGCGGCGACGATCCGCTTCGTCGCGTCCTCGACGTCGAGGCGCAGCTTCATGCCCTGGACGGCCCGCAGGCGCAGCGACCCCAGGTCGATCATGCCCGCGGGGTCCGGGCGGGTGGCGACGTCGTGCGGACCGACGTCGACAGTTTCCGGCGCGGCGGCGATCTCGAGGTCGCGCTCCTCCAGCAGCTCGTCCGGCAGGCTGACCTGCTCGTGGCGCACGGTGCGGTTACGTCCGAAGATCACGACGTCCTCCCAGGGGTGATGTCGGCGGTGAAGCCGCCGGTCGAGCCGAAGCCGCCGACCCCGCGCTCGGAGTCGGGCAGCGCGTCCACAGGCTCGAAGCGGGCGCGCACGACCGGCTGCAACACGAGCTGGGCAATCCGGTCGCCGCGGCGCAGCACGATCGGCTCGGTCGGGTCCAGGTTGATCAGGGGCACCTTGATCTCGCCGCGGTAGCCGGCGTCGATGGTGCCGGGGGCGTTGACGACGCTCAGGCCGTGGCGGACCGCGAGGCCCGAGCGGGGGTGCACGAACCCCGCGTGGCCCTCCGGGATGGCCAGCGCCACGCCGGTCGGCACGAGGGCGCGCTCGCCCGGGGCCAAGGTCACGTCGACGGCGGTGCGCAGGTCCGCGCCCGCGTCGCCCCGCTGCGCGTAGGCGGGCGGGGCCAGGCCCGGATCGAGGGCGTGCAGGGGCACGGGCAGCTCGGCGGAGTCGGTCACGAGGCCCGACCCTACACGAGCACCCGTCGGCCCGGGGCCGTGTCGAGGCGGCCGGGCGGGCGCCCTCGCCGGTGCCGCGCGGCGGGACCGGAGTCCGGATGTGGGAAGCTGGGACCCATGCGTGATCCCCAGCAGCACCCCGTCGCCGATGCCTCCCGCCGCGCCCCCGAGGGTGCTGCGGCGGGACCCGATCCGGTCCTGTTCGAGGAGCGGTTGACGCCCTCCGCGGGGGTCTGGGCCGTGGCGCTCATGCTGGCGGCGCTGACGATCCTCGTGTTCGCGCCGATCGACCTCGGGCTGGGCATCGCGGCCGCCGTCGTGTTCTTGGCCGTCGAGGTCCTGATCCTGGTGGCCACCACCCCGCGCATCGTGGTGCGCGAACGCACTCTCCAGGTGGGCCGCGCCAGCATCGAACGGCATCACGTCGGTCAGGTCACGGGGTATCGCGGCGAGGATGCCCGGGCCCAACGCGGCCCGCTGCTGCACGGGCTGGCCTTCGTGAACGTGCGCGGCTGGATCGCGCCCGTCGTGCGGATCCAGCTGACCGACGAGCGCGACCGCACGCCCTACTGGCTGACCAGCACCCGGCGTCCGGAGGAGCTGGTCGCGGCCCTCGGCGGGACCATGGCCCGGCAGGAGGGGGCGGCCGAGGACCGCTGACCGCCCCGGCGGCGGGGGCTCAGCCCTCGCAGTCGGTGCAGTAGATCAGGCCGTTCTTCTCTCGCGCGGCCTGCGAGCGATGGCGGACCAGGAAGCAGGAGGCGCAGGTGAACTCATCCGACTGGGCGGGCAGCACCCGCACCATCAGCTCTTCACCCGAGAGGTCGGCGCCGGGCAGCTCGAACCCCTCGGCGGCCTCCGCCTCGTCCTCGTCCACGACGGCGGACTGGGTGTCCGTGCGCCGTGCCTTCAGCTCCTCAATGGAGTTCTGGCTCAGCTCTTCCTCGTTCTTGCGAGGGGCGTCGTAGTCAGTGGCCATGGGGTTTCACGCTCCGCTGGTGGGGGACGGCACCGGGACCGGTGCCGGCACTGCGCGGACGGCGTCGTGGACGGGCCACGCATCACCGGCCTGCGCCGTTGCGCGTAGATTGTGCACCATGGCCGAACCCGTGCCAAATGTTGACCGGCATGCTCGCCCAGGGCGGATTCGCGCGGGCACTCGTCCCTCGCCCGGGCCGTGGTCTGCGGCCCGGCGGCTAGGATCGGGGCATGCCCGGCCGGGCGTCCGCATGCCCGGTGACCAGAACACGACGTGGGAGGGACCACCGCCATGGCAGAGCTGCGACTGACCGGACCCACCGAGGACGGCGACGCGCTGCGCCTGTCCGGGCCGGAGGGTGAGGAGCACACGCTCGCCCTCTCTCCCTATCTGCGCCGGCTGGTCATCGAGGGCGCTGCGCCGGAGGACGGGCGACCGGCCGAGGACGGCCCCGCGGCCTGGCACGACATGACGGAGACGGACGTCCCCGGGACGGGCGACGAGGACGCCGAGGGACCGGTAGACGCGACGACGCACACCGACGATGCCGCGGAGGAGGGCGAGCGGACTCCCGAGGCGCCCTCCGGCCCGGCCCGGCCGGACGAGGACCTCGCGCTCACCCCGCGCATCGACCCGCGGCCCGTGGCCGACGACGAGACCGCGGACGGACCGACCCCGGCGCCGCTGACCGACCAGGAGTCCGTCAAGGCCGCCGCGACCCAGGAGGCCGTGCCCCTCACCCCCCGGGAGATCCAGCAGCGCATCCGTGCGGGCGCCTCCGTGGAGCAGGTGGCCCGGGAGAGTGGGAACGCCTTCTCGCGCATCCGCACCTACGGTCACCCCGTCCTGGCCGAGCGCGACTGGATCGCCCGGCAGGCCCGCGCCGTCGAGGTCTGGGTCGGCGGGCCCGACCTCTACTCGGACCTCGTCCAGGACGGCGGCCCCACGACGCTCGGCGAGCTCGCCGCGCACCGGCTCGCCGAGCTGGGCGTGGACGAGGCGAGCCTCGAGTGGGACGCGTGGCGCGAGGATCAGGCCGGTTGGACCGTGGCCGCCCGGTTCGCCGTGGCCGGTGCGAGGGGTCTGCCCACCCACGAGGCGCCCCCGGCGCTCTGGACGTTCCGCCCGGCCGGACGCCACCTCGAACCCGAGAACGCCTGGGCCCGCGCCCTGTCCGAGGCGGAGGCCTGGGACCTGGTCCCCCGCGCCCCCGCGGCTGAACCGGTGACGGACGACGTGGACGCCGAGGACGCCGTGACCCCCGCGGGTGCGCACTCGCCCGCCGCCGACCGCGACGCCGATCTGCTGGAGATCCTGCGGGTGCGCCGGGGTCAGCGCGTGGGCGCGGACCTGGAGTCGGACGACGCGCTCGCCCACCTGATCGCCCGCGAGCACCAGGACCGGAGTCAGCGCGAGGCCGCCCCGGCGCCCGAGCGGCTCGCCCCGGTCGACGCCGAGGGTGCCCTCACGACCGCCGACGACGCCCCGGGCATCGACGAGCCGGAACCGGCCACCGAGACCGACCGCGCCGAGCACACTGCCGCAGACGTCGCGGAGCCGGGTGTCGAGGACGAGGGGGCGGAGCCCGCGCCCCGCGAGCGTGCGGCGCGCCCGGCCATGCCGACCGTCACACCGCGCCCCCGGGCCCGGTCGGCCGCGCGCCGAGCGTCCGTGCCCAGCTGGGACGAGATCGTCTTCGGCCGCAAGGGCGACTGACCCCGGCCCCGGGGCGGGCTCAGCGGTGCCAGGTGAGCAGCGGGACCTCCCGCTCAGCGCGCGTGGGCGCGCCGTGCTGGCCCACCATCTCGAAGGCGTGCGGGGGCACCCGCCGGCCGTCGTAGAGGGCCAGATCCCCGTGCACGGCGACGAGCAGATCCCCGATGCGGGCACGGACCCGGTCCTCGACGACGGTGCCGAACCAGCCGGCGTCGACGGCCTCGTCCCGCGTGAGCACCCACGCGTGCGTCCCGCAGCGCTCGGCCCAGGCGCGCCGCACCCTCGCGCGCACGTCCGGACCCGCATCGGACCGGAAGTGCAGCTGCACGAGACGGGGCTCCCCCGCGGTGTGCGCGATCCCCTCGAGCAGCGTGGGGTCGGCGAGCTCCCCGGCCTCGTCCAGGGCGGCGTAGTCCACGCGGCGCGACGGCGGCACGTCGACCATGCCATGGTCGCCGGTGACGAGCACCACCGTGCCGGCGGGCACGCGGTCCACCAGGCGCCGCACCGCCGCGTCGATCTCCTCGAGGGCGTGCAGCCACCGGTCCGAACCCACGCCGTCCCGGTGACCGGCCTTGTCCAGCTCGTTGACGTAGAAGTAGACGAGCGTGGGCACGCGGGCGTCATTCAGCACGCGCTCGGCGGCCTGGGTGCGGGCGATCAGCGTGCGGCCGGCCACGAACCGGCCGCCACGCAGCCCCGCCCGTGTCAGGGCCGAACGCTCGAAGGCGGGCAGCGAGACCGTGACGGCGTCCACGCCGGCCGCGGCGGCGCGCTCGAACACGGTGGGCTTCGGCTGCCACCCCACCGGGTCGGTGGCCTCGTCCCAGCCGCCCAGCTGGTTGATCACCACGCCCCGGTCCGGGTCGAGCACGTCGTAGCCGGCCACGCCGTGCTCCCCCACGTCCAGCCCGGTGCCCAGGCTCGTGAGGGAGGCGGCCGTCGTGGTGGGCACGGCCACCTCGAGGACGCGGCCGCCGTCGGCCATCGCGACGCGCAGCGTGGGGGCGTGGCCGCCGAAGCGCTTCAGCAGGGACCGTCCGAGGCCGTCCACCAGGGCCACGACCACGCGGCGCCCCTCCGGGACCGCGAGCGCGTTCTCACAGCCCGGGACGCCGAGGGCGGCCGCGGCGGAGGTCAGGACGGAGCGCAGGGCGCGGTCGGGGGGGACCACGCCGGCGGGCAGGGCGGGCCCCGTCACGTGGTGGCCGCCAGGTGGGCGCGGCGCAGGGCCCGGGCGAAGGCCAGGGCGCCGTCGACGGCCCCCTGCCCGTCGGCGTCGGCGGCGACGCGGATCACGAGGTCCTCGCGGGTGGCGGTGCCGGTGTAGCCGTGGTCGAGGTCGCACTGGGGGTCGGCGCAGCCGGCGGGCTGCAGGTCCAGGCGCTGGCCGCCGGCCCACATCAACCCGAGGGTCATCTCGGCCACGGGGTCGGACGGCCGGAAGCGGGCGGGGTCGGCGTGGCCCGTGGTCAGGACCACGGAGCCGAGGGCGCGGACCGGGACCATCTCGGTGGAGACCTGGGCGAGGACCGCCTGGCCGGCCGGGTCGGCGGCGTGATCGTCGAGGTGGACGGCCAGCAGGGTGTCCCCGGCGAGCACGAGGGCCGTGATGTGCCGGTGGATCTCCTCGTAGTCGAAGTGCGTGTCCACGTGGACGAGGTGCGCGTCCGGGGTGCGGCCCTCGAGCTCGACGGCGATGGCGTGCGCCACGAGGTCCGGGTAGAAGCCGGCGCGGACGAGCGAGGCGTCGAGGCCGCCGCTGCCGTCCAGGGTGCGGGCCTCGCGCTGCCGGCCCTCGGCCTCGGGGGTGCCGGGGCGGTGGTCGGGACGGCCGGGCTCGTGACTCCTGCGGAACGGGCTCATGTCCCCCATGCTACGGGTCCGGCGCCGGGCCGCCCGGGCCCGCTGTGGACGGCCCGGTCAGCGGCCGCGCAGCGCGCGCCGGGCCGAGTCGGTGCGACGGGCCGCGTTGGCGACGTGCACCTCGGCCTGCAGCACCGTCACGCCCTCGGGGGCGGCCAGCACGGGCGCGAAGCGCAGGCGGGCGACCTGCGGCAGGTCGTCCTTGAGGACGCTGACGCGGCCCACGAGGTCCTCGAGCGCGGCGAGGTCGACGGGGGGCACCCCGCCGGTGCCGCGCAGCTTCACGGCGGCGCGGGGGGCGCGGACCATGCGGGCCACGTCCCGGTCCGTGAGCGGGGGAACGCGGTGCACCCAGTCCCCGAGCAGGTCCGTGGCGTCGCCGGCGATGCCGAAGGAGACCACGGGGCCCAGCAGCGGGTCCTCGAGCGCCGTGAGCATGCAGGCCTGCCCGGCGGGGGCCATGGCCTGGACCTCGAGCTCGCGCACGCCGAACGGCGCGAGCAGACGCAGCATCTGTTCGACGTTGCGGCGCAGCGAGTCGGCGTCCACCACGTTCAGGCGGACGCCGCCCAGGTCGAGACGGTGCCGCAGGTGGGGGTCCACGGCCTTGAGGGCCACGGGAAAGCCGAGCCGCTCGGCGGCCGCCACGGCCTCGTCGGCGGTCTCGAACCGGGCCGAGGGCAGCACGGTGATCCCGTAGTGGCCCAGCAGCGTCTCGGTCTCCTCGTCGGGGAGCCGGACGAGTTCGGTGCCCTCGGCGCGCGCGGCGGCCGCCTCCACGAGCTCCTCGGCCTCATGCGGGTGCAGGCCGGTCGGCTCGAGCGGCTCGCCGACCTCCTGGCAGCGCCAGTGGACGTAGTCCGCGAGCGCGCCGAGCACGGACAGGGCCTGCTGCGGCGACGGGTAGAAGGGCAGGCCGGGCTGCAGGGAGCCGGGCTCGGCGTCGTCGTCCACGGGCCCGGCGGCGCCGAGCGTGGCGCCGCGGTAGCGCGGGGAGACGACGTCGGTCAGGCAGCCGAGCACGGGGATGCGGGCGTCCCGGGTCGCGTCGGCGAGGGCCTGGGCCAGCCGCTCCGGCTCGTCGTCCGCCTGGTGCAGGCCGAGGCGGGCCAGCACCACGACGGCGTCGGCCCGCTCGTGGCGGACGGCGTCCCGGACGGCGGAGACCAGCGTGTCGGCGGGCGGGGCGATGCCCTGCTCGCTGCCGACGAGGCCGACGGTGGCCGTGACCTCGAGCCCGGCCTCGGCCGCGGCGTCGCGGCCCAGCCGGTCCAGGGCGAGCGAGTCGGCCACGAGGACGACGCGGTGGCCCGTGGGCAGCGGCTGGCTGGCCACGGCCATGAGGATGTCGAGCATGGCCTCGTGCGTGTGGGCCTCGAGCACGCCGGTCTGGTCGAGCATCGAGTCCACGGTGCCCTCGGGGGCCTGGGTGGTGCGGGTCTCGTGGCCCGGGGGCAGGAAGCGCCCGGTGACGTCGGAGCGGACCACCACGACGGGCTTGGTCCGGGAGAGCCGCCGGGCGATGCGGGAGAACTTGCGCGGGTTGCCGAACGACTCGAGGTACACGCCGACGGCGGCGGTGTGGGGGTCCGCCTCGAAGAACTGCATGGCGTCGTTGCCCGAGACGTCCGCACGGTTGCCGGCGCTGATCGAGGTGGAGATCCCCACCCCGCGGCGCTTGACGCCGGCGGAGACCATGGCGCCGACGGCGCCGGACTGGCTGAACAGGCTGACGGGGCCGCGCTGGGCCAGGCCCGGGGACGGGGAGGCGTTGAGGCGGATCGCGGGGTCGGTGCGGACCAGACCGGTGGAGGCCGGGCCGATCACGCGCATGCCGTGGGCGCGGGCGAGGGAGACCAGGCGGCGCTGGGCCTCGAGTCCCTCGGCGCCGGCGTCGGCGTAGCCCGAGGTGAGGACGACCAGCCCCTGGGCCCCGGCCGCGGCGGCCTCGGGGATGAGGGCCTCGACCTCGTCGGCGGGCACGGCGACGACGACGAGGTCGACCGGCTCGCCGATGTCGGCCAGGGAGCGGTGGGCGGTGAGGCCCTGGACGTCCTCGGCGGCGCGGTTCACGGCGTGGACGGCACCCGTGAAGCCCGCCTCGAGGACGTGGCGCAGCACGAGCGAGCCCACGGCCTGCGGATCGCGGGAGGCGCCGACGACGGCCACGGAGGCGGGCTCGACCAGCTCGGCGACGCTGCGGGACTCGGCCCGGTGCTCGCGGGACTCGACGACGGCGCGCCACCGGGCGGTGGGGTCGATGGGGAACTCGACGGCCACGACGCCGTCCTCGAACCGGCGGGTCACCTCGAAGCCGGACTCCTGGAACACCGAGAGCATCTTGCGGTTCTCGGGCAGGACCTCGGCGGTGAAGCGGCGGATGCCGTTCTCGCGGGCGGCCGCGGCCAGGTGCTCCATGAGGATGGAGCCCAGTCCGCGGCCCTGCGCGGCGTCGGAGATGTTGAAGGCGACCTCCGCGGTGTCGGAGTCCCCGTAGCGGTCGTAGCGGCCCACGCCGAGCAGGCGGCCGCCGCGGGTGATCACGAACGCCACCCGGTCCCGGTGGTCCACGTGGGTGAACCGGTCCAGGTCCTTGGCGCTTAGCTCGGACTTGTACGTGAAGTAGCGCAGGTAGATGGAGTTCTCGGACTGCCCGGCGTGCATGCGCTGCAACTCGGCGGCGTCCTCGGGCGAGATGGGCCGCAGGTGGGCCGTGGCGCCGTCACGGAGCACCACATCGGCCTCCCAATGGGAGGGATATCCGCGGTCGGCTTCGGTCTCACCCATAGGATCACTGTAGACAATCCCCGACGCCGTGAGGACTCCCCGACCACCATGATGGCCCGTTCATCCCGTTCCCGCCCCGCCGAGCAGGACGCCCCGCGCCCGCTGCCGCTGGAGCAGGAGAACATCGTCGACGTCGACGTCTCCGAGGAGATGGAGGCGTCCTTCCTCGAGTACGCCTACTCGGTGATCTACTCGCGCGCCCTGCCGGACGCCCGCGACGGCCTCAAGCCGGTGCAGCGGCGCATCCTCTACATGATGTCCCGCATGGGCCTGCGCCCGGACCGCGGCCACGTGAAGTCCGCCCGCGTGGTGGGCGAGGTGATGGGCAAGCTCCACCCCCACGGCGACGCCGCGATCTACGACGCGATGGTCCGCCTCGCCCAGCCGTTCTCCCTGCGCCTGCCCGTGGTGGACGGGCACGGCAACTTCGGCTCGCTCGACGACGGCCCCGCGGCCCCGCGCTACACGGAGGCCCGCATGGCCCCGGCCGCCCTGGCGCTCACCGCGGACCTCGACGAGGGCACCGTCGACTTCATCCCCAACTACGACAACCAGCTCCAGCAGCCGGCCGTGCTGCCCGCCGCCTACCCCAACCTGCTCGTCAACGGCACCACCGGCATCGCCGTCGGCATGGCCACGAACATGGCCCCGCACAACCTGCGCGAGGTCGTGGCGGGCGCGCGCCACCTGCTCGCGGACCCCGCGGCGGACCTCGAGGCGATCATGGCCCACATCCCCGGCCCCGACCTGCCCTCGGGCGGCCGGATCGTGGGGCTCGACGGCGTCCGCGACGCCTACGCGACCGGCCGCGGCACGTTCCGCATGCGGGCCGCCGTCGCCGTGGAGCAGGTCACCGCGCGTCGCACCGGCCTGGTCGTCACCGAGCTGCCGTACGGCGTGGGCCCCGAGAAGGTCATCGAGCGGATCAAGGCCGGCGTCGACGCGAAGAAGCTCAGCGGCATCGCCGACGTCGTGGACCTGACGGACCGCAAGAACGGGCTGCGCCTGCAGATCGAGCTCAAGTCCGGGTTCAACCCCCAGGCCGTGCTGGCCGCCCTCTACCGGCACACCCCGCTCGAGGAGACGTTCGGGATCAACAACGTGGCGCTCGTCGACGGGCAGCCGCAGACCCTGGGCCTGCTGCCCCTGCTGCGCGTCTACGTGGACCACCGTCTGGACGTGGTGCGGCGCCGCACCGGGCACCGCCTCGGCAAGCACCGCGACCGCCTCCACCTCGTGGAGGGCCTGCTGCTGGCGCTCGTGGACATCGACGAGGTCATCGAGATCATCCGTTCCTCGGACGACACCGCGGCCGCGCGCACCCGCCTCATGGGCGTCTTCGACCTCACCCAGGTGCAGGCCGATCACATCCTGGAGCTGCGGCTGCGCCAGCTGACGAAGTTCTCCCGCATCGAGCTGGAGGCCGAGCGCGACGAGCTGCAGGCCGCGATCGCCGAGCTCGAGGCGATCCTCGCCTCCGACGCGCGGCTGCGCGAGGTGGTCTCGTCCGAGCTGCAGGCCGTGGCCGACGAGCACGGCGACGACCGCCGCACGGTCCTGCTCGAGGCCGAGACCGCCGCGGCCCCCGCCGCCGGGCCCGCGCCGTCCGGGCCGACCCCCGCCGGCGCCGGTCAGGCCGGGGCGGACCTGATGGTCCCGGACACGGCGTGCTGGGCCCTGCTCTCCACCTCCGGACGCCTGCTGCGCACCGCGGACCGCACGCCGATCGCCCCGCAGGGCCGGCGCCGCAAGCACGACGCCTTCGCCTCCGTGGTCCCGACGACGGCCCGCGGCGAGATCGGGGCCCTCACCTCCGCCGGCGCGCTGCACCGCCTCCAGGCGGTCGACCTGCCGGTGGCCGGCGAGCCGTCCGCGGCCCCCGCGATGACCACGGCCCTCCCCGCCGCGGAGCTGGTGCCCCTGGCCAAGGGCGAGACGCTCGTGGCCCTGGTCCCCCTGGACACCGTCATGGCACTGGGCACCGCCCACGGGGTCGTCAAGCGCGTCCGGCCCGAGTGGCCCCTGAACCGCCAGGTCGTCGACGCCGTCGCCCTGAAGGACGGCGACGCGGTGGTCGGGGCCGCCCCCGCCCCGGACGAGGCCGACCAGCTCGTCTTCCTCACCCGCACCGGCCAGCTGCTGCGCTACGCCGCCTCCGCCGTGCGCCCCCAGGGCCCGGCCGGCGGCGGTGTCGCGGGCATCCGGCTGGCCGCCGGGGACACGGTGCTCGCGTTCGGGGTGGCCCCCGCGGCCTCCCTCACCGAGACCGGTGCGGACGCCGCGGCCCACCCGCGGCCCGCCGTCGTGGTGACCGTGACGGACGGCGAGGCGGACGTGCTCGGCTCCGCCCCAGGCTCCGTGAAGGTCACGCCGCTCGGGGAGTACCCGGCCAAGGGCCGCGGCACCGGCGGCGTGCGCGCCCACCGGCTGCTCAAGGGCGAGAGCGGCCTCGAGCTCGGCTGGATCGGCGCCGCGCCCGCGCTCGCGGCCTCCCGGGCCGGCGTGGCCCGCGCGCTGCCGATCGAGTACGGGCGCCGGGACGGCTCGGGCGTGCCCGTGGACCAGCGCATCGAGGCCGTCGGCGCCGGCGCCTCCCCCGAACTCGTCCCGGCCCCGCCCGCCGAGGACGACGCCGTGGCCGTGTCCGCGGACTGATCCCGGCCCGGGGCGACCCTGTTCGCCCCGGGCCGATCGACGCCCCCGATGGGCGCCCCACCCGGCCCCTCCGATACAGTGGGCTGTCGTCTCACCGCAGGTGAGCACCCCCTCCCCCGACCCCCCGCAGATTGGTCCTGGTGACGAACGTGTCCGGCAACGCCAGCTACGAGTACTCCCGCGCCGCCCTCCTGGCGGTCACCGAGGTGGAGGCCCCCGTCGAAGTCACCTCGCAGGACCTCGACGACCAGCTGGCGGAGGTGCTCACCCGCCTGCGCCTGCCCGGCTCCCTCCTGGAGCGGGTGGCCGGTGTGCGCAGCCGACGGAACTGGGACGAGACCGAGGACTTCCAGGAGGCCGCCGCCCGCGCCGGCGTCGCGGCCCTGGAGCAGGCCGGCGTCCCCCGGGAACGGGTGGGGCTGCTCGTGAACACCTCGGTCACCCGGGCCACGCTCGAGCCCTCCGTGGCCGTGCGGATCCACCACCTCATGGGGCTGCCGACCTCCGCGACCAACTTCGACATCACGAACGCGTGCCTCGGGTTCGTCAACGGCCTCATGCTCGCCTCCACGCTCGTGGACGCCGGCCAGATCGACTACGCGGTCGTGGTCGCCGCCGAGGACGCCTCGAAGGTGCAGGCCGCCACCGTGGCCAACCTGCACGCCGAGACCACGCACCGCGGCAACTTCATGGAGCAGTTCGCGTCCCTGACGCTGGGCTCCGGGGCTGCCGCCGCCGTCGTCGGCCGCATCGAGGACCATCCGGACGCCCACCGGATCGTCCGCGGGATCACCCGCGCCGGCACCGACCACCACGGCCTGTGCGTGGGCGACCACCACGGCATGTACACCGACTCCACCGCCCTGCTCAAGGACGGTCTCGAGCTCGTGATGGACGCGTGGCACGACGTCCCGGCGGAGTGGGCGTGGCCGGAGGCCGACCGGTTCATCACCCACCAGGTCTCGCAGATGCACACCGACGCGATCGCGGAGTCCGCCCACCTGGACCCGGCGCGCATCCCGACGACGTTCCCCACGCTGGGCAACGTCGGCCCGGCGTCGCTGCCCATCACCCTCGTGCGGGAGATGGACGCCCTGGAGGACGGGGACACGGTGGTCTGCCTGGGCGTGGGCTCGGGCCTGAACACCGCGATGCTCGAGATCGAATGGTGAGCTGAAGGAGACAGAGCCATGCCCCAGATCCCCGCCGCCCCCGCCGCCCTGCCCCCGGCCGACCGACTGCCCGGCTGGGACCCGGCGTGGTCCCGCCTCGTGGAGATCCGCTCCGCCGCGGACCCGGAGGGGACTGTGCGGACGCTGCACGTGGCGGACACCGGTCCCGTGCTCGCGGCGGCCGGGGCGGAGATCGTCGGCACGATCGTGGCGGTGCACGGCAACCCGACGTGGTCCTGGCTGTGGCGGTCCCTGCTCGCCGAGACGGTGCGCCGGGCACGCCGGGGCATGGCCGCGTGGCGCGTCGTGGCGCCGGACCAGCTGGACATGGGCTTCTCCGAGCGCCTCGCGCACGCGGGCTCCCCGTCCGCCGCGTCGATGGGCCGCGCCGGCGACACCTACCGCACGCTGGGCGGCCGCATCGCCGACCTGGACGCCCTGCTGGCGGCCCTCGGGCTGCGCGAACTGGCAGCCACCGGCCACCCGCTGATCACGCTCGGCCACGACTGGGGCGGCGTCGTGTCCCTCGGCTGGGCGGCGCGTCATCCGGAGCTGGTGGCCGGCGTCGCGACCCTGAACACCGCGGTCCACCAGCCCGAGGGGGCGCCGATCCCCGCCCCGCTGCAGGCCGCCCTCGCCGGGCCCGTCCTGCCGGCCTCCACCGTCACCACGGACGCCTTCCTCTCCGTGACGACCTCCCTCGCCACCCCGGCCCTCGACCGCGAGACCCGAGCCGCCTACCACCTGCCCTACGACACGGCGGCCCGACGCGGCGGCGTCGGCGGCTTCGTCGCGGACATCCCGGCCGACCCCGGCCACGGCAGCCATCCCGAACTGCAGCGGGTGGGCGAGGACCTCGCCGCCCTGGGCCGCACCGACGTGCCCGCCCTCATCCTGTGGGGCGCCGACGACCCGGTCTTCCTGGACCGCTACCTCGACGACCTCCGCGACCGCCTGCCCCACGCGCGCGTGCACCGCTACGAGCGGGCGGGGCACCTGCTCGTGGACGACCGCGACATCACCGCGCCCCTGCTGCAGTGGGCCCAGCTGCTGCGCGGCGGCCAACTCTCCGACCCCGCCTCGGGGCTGCCGGGCCCCGTCCCGCACGCCACCGCCGACGCGGCCGCCGACCCGGGCCTGGAGGTGGACCTCGGCCAGGAGCCCGGAGCCCGCGAGCCCGGCGCGGTCCGACTCTGGGACCACCTGCGAGACTGGGGCGCCCCCGGCTCGGACCACCGCGAGTACACCGCGCTGGTGGACATGGCCGGCGCCCAGGCCGGCCGCTCGCTCGTGGGCACCGCCCGCCGACCCGTGGCCGTCACCTGGGGCGAGCTGCAGGAGATGGTCTCGGCCATCGCCACCGGGCTGTGGGCCGCCGGCATGCGGCCGGGCGACCGGGTCGCCATGCTCGTGCCGCCGGGCCGCGACCTGTCGGCGGCCCTGTACGCCGTGCTGCGCGTGGGCGCCGTCGCCGTGGTGGCGGACCAGGGCCTCGGCGTCAAGGGCATGACCCGGGCGATGAAGTCGGCCCGCCCCCGCTGGATCATCGGCCGCAACCCCGGGCTGACACTCGCCCGCGCCCAGTCCTGGCCGGGCACCCGGATCTCCGTGACCGAGCCCGGCGCCGCCCAGCGCCGCCTGCTCGACGTCTCCGACTCGCTCTACGCGATGGTCGACCGCCACCGCGACCCGGCTGCGGGCGACGCCGTCGACGAGCACGGCACCGTGCTGCCCGAGCCCGCCCTGGACGCGGACGCCGCGGTGCTGTTCACGTCCGGCTCCACGGGCCCGGCCAAGGGCGTCGTGTACACGCACGAGCGGCTGGGCCGCCTCGTGGCGCTGATCTCCCGCACCCTGGGCATCCGTCCGGGCGGCTCCCTGCTGGCCGGCTTCGCCCCGTTCGCGCTGCTCGGGCCCGCCCTCGGCGCCGCGTCCGTCTCCCCGGACATGGACGTCACCCAGCCGGCCACCCTCACCGCGCAGAAGCTGGCCGACGCCGCGATCGCCGGGCAGTCGAGCGTGCTGTTCGCCTCTCCCGCCGCCCTGGCGAACGTGGTCGCGACCGCCGACGGCCTCGACGCGCCCCGGCGCGAGGCGCTCGACGCCGTGCGTCTCGTGCTCTCGGCCGGCGCCCCCGTGCACCCGCAGCTGATGCGTCAGGTCTCGGACCTGATGCCGAACGCCCGGGTCCACACGCCGTGGGGCATGACCGAGGGGCTGCTGCTCACGGACATCGACGGCGCCGAGGTGCAGCGCCTGCGCACCGCCGACGACGAGGGCGTCTGCGTGGGCTCCGCGCTGCCCACGGTGTCCCTGGCCATCGCGCCGCTGCTCGAGGACGGCAGCGCCGACGACGTCATCCTCGACCCCGCGCGGGGCCACGGCGTGCTCGGTGAGATCGTGGTCAGCGCCCCCCACCTGAAGGACCGCTACGACGCGCTCTGGCACACCGACCAGCAGAGCAAGCGCGACGGGCTGTGGCGGCGGGACGGCCGGGTGTGGCACCGCACCGCCGACGTCGGCCACTTCGACGCCGAGGGCCGCGTCTGGCTCGAGGGTCGGCTCCAGCACGTGATCACCACGCCCGAGGGCCCGGTCGGTCCGGGCGGGCCCGAGAAGACCGTCGACGCCCTCGGGCCGGTGCGGCGCAGCGCCGTCGTCGGCGTCGGGCCCCGGGGCACGCAGGCCGTGGTCGTCGTCGTGGAGGCGGCAGTGCCGGCCACGCGCCCGGCGCGGCGCCCGGGTCACCACCGGGACGGCCGGCCCAAGCAGGGCCTCGCCCCGACCGCGCTGGCCTCCGCCGTGCGCGCGGCCCTCGAGCCGCTGCCGGTGGCCGCGGTGCTCGTGGCCGATGAGATCCCCACGGACATCCGGCACAACTCGAAGATCGACCGCGCCCGGGTGGCCGACTGGGCGGAGTCCGTGCTCGCCGGCGGGAAGGCGGGTGCGCTGTGAGCGGCTTCGGCTACGACGTCGGCCTCGATGCCGCCGGCATGCCCGACCTCGTCGAGCGCCTCGAGTCCCGCCGCGTCCTGGTGACCGGCGCCTCGGGGCTGCTGGGTGCGGGCGTCGCCCGGGTGCTCGCCGATGCCGGCAACGACGTGACCACCCTGCAGCGGCGTCCGTCGGGCGTGCCCGGTGCGCGGGACGTGCGCGGGTCCGTGACCGACCCGGCCGCCGTCGAGGAGGCCCTGACCGGCGCGGACACCGTGGTGCACGTGGCCGCGAAGGTGTCCGTGTCCGGCCCCGAGCACGAGTATGAGGCCGTGAACGTCGAGGGCACGCGCATCCTCCTGCATGCCGCGCAGCGCCACGGCGTGCGACGCTTCGTCCACGTCTCCTCCCCCTCCGTGGCGCACGCCGGCGACTCCATCGTCGGTGAGGGCGCCGGAGCCGCCAGCCCCGAGCACGCGCGCGGACCCTACGCCCGCACGAAGGCGGCCGGCGAGCGGCTGGCCCTGGCCGCCGACCGCGACGACTTCCGCGTCCTCGTGCTGCGCCCCCACCTGATGTGGGGGCCCGGGGACCTGCAGCTCACCGACCGGATCGTGCAGCGCGCGCGGGCCGGGCGGATGCCCGTGCTCGGCACGGGCGCTCCCCTGGTCGACACGCTGTACACGGCCAACGCCGTCGAGGCCGTGGTGGCGGCCGTGTCCGCGGCGGACGTGCACCACGGCGAGGCCCTCGTGGTGACCAACGGCGAGCCGCGACCGGTCGGCGAGCTGATCCGCCAGATCGCGCTGGCGGGCGGCGCCGCGGAGCCCGAGCGCCGCGTCCCGGCGGGCCTGGCCCGGCGCGCCGGCGCCCTGATCGAGCGGGCGTGGGAGCGGGACCTGTTCGGGCTGCGGTCCCGGGGCGTGGGCTCCGACGACGGCGAGCCGCCGCTGACCGAGTTCCTCGCCGAACAGCTCTCGACCTCCCACTGGTTCGACCAGCGTCGCACCCGCGAGGTCCTCTCGTGGACGCCGACCGTGAGCATCGACGAGGGCCTGCACCGCGTCGCGGCGTACTACCGCGACCGCTGACGTCCGCCGCGGCCGGAACGGGCGCCCACCCAGAGCTTTCGTTCGGGAAACGGCGCGGGTCACGCCGCTTTCGTTCGGGAGACGGCGGCGGCCGCGCCGCCGTTTCCCGAACGAAAGCGGGGGTCAGGCGTCGATACGCTCGCGATCCAGCTCGTCGGCGTGGGAGACGATGAAGTCCTTGCGCGGGGCCACCGCGGAACCCATGAGCAGGTCGAAGACCCGCTCGGCGGCCTCCACCTCGGCGATGTTCACGCGGCGGAGCATGCGGTGGCGCGGGTCCATGGTGGTCTCGGCCAGCTGGTCGGCGTCCATCTCGCCCAGGCCCTTGTAGCGCTGGATCGGCTCGCGGTACGAGCGGCCCTCCCGCTCCAGGCGGGCGAGCGTCGCGTGCAGCTCCTGCTCGGAGTACGTGTAGATGACCTCGCGTTCCTTCACGCCGCGGGTCACCGCCTCGATCCGGTGCAGCGGCGGGACTGCTGCGTACACGCGCCCGGCCTCGACCATGGGTCGCATGTAGCGGAAGAAGAGCGTCAGCAGGAGGGTGCGGATGTGGGCACCGTCCACGTCCGCGTCCGTCATCAGCACGACCTTGCCGTAGCGGGCCGCATCCAGGTCGAAGCTGCGCCCCGCACCACCTCCGACGACCTGGATCAGCGCCGCGCACTCGGCATTGGCCAGGATGTCCGAGACGGAGGCCTTCTGCACGTTCAGGATCTTGCCCCGGATCGGCAGCAGGGCCTGGAAGTCGGAGGACCGGGCCAGCTTGGCGGTGCCGAGAGCCGAGTCGCCCTCGACGATGAACAGCTCGGAGGAGGCGACGTCGTTGCTGCGGCAGTCCGCCAGCTTGGCCGGCATCGTCGAGGTCTCCAGGGCGTTCTTGCGTCGCTGGTTCTCCTTGTGGGTGCGCGCGGAGATGCGCGACTTCATCTCGGCGACGACCTTCTCCAGCAGCGTGTGCACCTGCTGCTTCTGCGCGCGGGCCGTGGAGGTGAGGCGGGCGGTCAGCTGCTTCTCCACCACCTGGGAGACGATCCGCCGCACCGCGGAGGTGCCGAGGATCTCCTTGGTCTGCCCCTCGAACTGCGGTTCGGCGAGGCGCACCGTCAGGACGGCGGTCATGCCGGCCAGCACGTCGTCCTTCTCCACCTTGTCCGACCCGGCCTTGAGCCGGCGCGCGTTGGCCTCGACCTGGGCGCGGAACACCTTCAGCAGTGCCGCCTCGAACCCGGACTGGTGGGTGCCGCCCTTGGGTGTGGCGATGATGTTCACGAAGGACCGGAACACGGTGTCGTAGCCGACGTCCCAGCGCAGGGCGACGTCCACCTCGCACGTGCGCTGCACATCCTGCATGGAGGTGCGCCCGTCCTCGCCGAGCACCGGGACCCGCTCCTTGAAGGTGCCGGAGCCCTGGATCCGCCACACGTCCGTCGCCGGGGTGGCGGGCGTGAGGTGCTCCACGAACTCGGAGATGCCGCCGTCGTACTGGAAGACCTCCTCGACCGGGCCGTCGGCGCCGGGCGTGCCGGGTCGGCGGCGCAGGTCCTTGACCGTGATCCGCAGGCCCGGGATCAGGTAGGCGGTCTGGCGCGCCCGCGCCTGGAGCTCCTCGGCGGAGAACGTCGCGTCCTTCACGAAGATCTGCTCGTCCGCCCAGTAGCGCACGCGCGTGCCGGTCTGCCCGCGCTTGGCCTTCCCGACGACGTCCAGCGGCGAGGCGTCCGTGGACGGCTCGAACGGGGCGTCCGGCGACGGGCGCGACCCGTCCTGGAAGCGGCCCGGCTCGCCGCGCCGGAACGACATCTGGTGGACCTTGCCGCCGCGCAGCACCTGCACGTCCAGGCGCGAGGACAGGGCATTGACCACCGACGCGCCCACGCCGTGCAGGCCACCCGAGGCGGCGTAGGAACCGCCGCCGAACTTGCCGCCGGCGTGGAGCTTGGTGAACACCACCTCGACGCCGGACAGGCCGGTGCGCGGCTCCACGTCCACGGGGATGCCGCGCCCGTTGTCCTCGACCTCGACGGAGCCGTCCGGATGCAGGGTGATCTCGATGGACTGCCCGAAGCCGGCCAGGGCCTCGTCCACCGAGTTGTCGATGATCTCCCAGAGGCAGTGCATGAGGCCGCGGGAATCGGTGGAGCCGATGTACATGCCCGGCCGCTTGCGGACAGCCTCGAGCCCCTCCAGCACGGAGAGGTGGCGGGCGTTGTACTCGGTGTTCGCGGGCACGGGGGCGGGCCTTTCGGTGGACGACGGCGGCCGGTCCAGCCTACTCCGCGGGCCGGACACGCCAGGATCCGAGCCGGTCGTCCCGGGCCGCCCGGCCCGGGCGCTCGCGTACGCGGGTGGCGAAACGCGGGTGCGGGGCGGGCGCGCGGGGAAGTTCCCTGCCATCCTTGCTGTTCCATGGGACAAGAGGAGGACCGGCCCGCCCCACCGGCGTCGTCGCCCTCCAGCCCCGAGAGACCCGAGGAGGACACCATGTCCATCACCGCCGTGGCCGAGCCGGCCGCCCTCACCCGTTCCGACCGCTGCGACCGCTGCGGCGCGCAGGCCTACGTCCGCGCCGTGCTGCACTCGGGCGGTGCCCTCCAGTTCTGCGCCCACCACGCCCGCGCCGTCGAGGACGCGCTGCGTCCCCAGGCCGCGCTGTGGCAGGACGAGACGGACCGCCTCACCGCCGGCGCCTGACGCGCCCGGCATGACGAAGGGCCGGACCCCCGCGGGGGTCCGGCCCTTCGTCATGCCGCTCCGACTCAGTCCAGGTAGTCCCGGAGCACCTGCGAGCGGGAGGGGTGACGCAGCTTGGACATGGTCTTCGACTCGATCTGGCGGATCCGCTCTCGCGTCACGCCGTAGACCTTGCCGATCTCATCCAGCGTCTTGGGCTGGCCGTCGGTCAGGCCGAAGCGCATGGCGACGACGCCGGCCTCGCGCTCGGAGAGGGTGTCCAGCACCGAGTGCAGCTGCTCCTGGAGCAGCGTGAAGGAGACGGCGTCTGCGGGCACCACGGCCTCGGAGTCCTCGATCAGGTCGCCGAACTCCGAGTCGCCGTCCTCGCCGAGCGGGGTGTGCAGCGAGATGGGCTCGCGGCCGTACTTCTGCACCTCCACGACCTTCTCCGGGGTCATGTCCAGCTCCTTGGCCAGCTCCTCCGGGGTGGGCTCACGGCCGAGGTCCTGGAGCATCTGCCGCTGCACGCGGGCCAGCTTGTTGATGACCTCCACCATGTGCACCGGGATGCGGATGGTGCGGGCCTGGTCCGCCATGGCACGGGTGATGGCCTGACGGATCCACCACGTGGCATACGTGGAGAACTTGAAGCCCTTGGTGTAGTCGAACTTCTCGACGGCGCGGATCAGGCCGAGGTTGCCCTCCTGGATGAGGTCCAGGAACAGCATGCCGCGACCGGTGTAGCGCTTGGCCAGGGAGACCACCAGACGCAGGTTGGCCTCGAGCAGGTGGTTCTTGGCCTTGCGCCCGTCCGCGATGATCAGCTGGATGTCCCGGCGCTCGCGGTAGTCGTCGGAGGCCTCGTGCTGCACGACGTGCTCGGCGTAGAGGCCGGCCTCGATGCGCATGGCCAGGTCCACCTCCTGCTCGGCGTTGAGCAGGGCGACCTTGCCGATCTGCTTCAGGTAGTCCTTCACCGGGTCCGCCGTGGCGCCCGCCACGACCACCTGCTGCACCGGGGCGTCGTCCTCGGAGTCGTCCATGACGAACGCGCCCTTGGACTGGGCCACCTTCTGGCCTGTGGCGGCCGTCGTGCCGGTCACGGCCTCCGCGTCCATCGCCGGGCGCTCCGGAGCGTCCGAGCCGTCCGCGTCCTCATCGTCCGAGTCCTCGGTGGCGGTCTCGTCCGCCACCACGTCCTCCTCGACGGCGTCCGCGGCCTCGGTGCGCTCGCGCGCCTCGACGAGCTCCTCGTCGTCCTCGGCCTGCTCGGCGGAGGCGGCGGAGGCGGTGGCCTTCTTGCCCCGGGTCGTGGCGGTCTTCTTCGCGGCGGTGGTCTTGGCCGTGGCGGTGGTCTTGGCCGCGGCGGGCTTCCGGGTCGCCTTCTTCTTGGCCGTCGGCGTGGCAGCGGTCTTGGTCGCCGCCGACTTCGTCGCGGTCGTCCGGGTCGTGGTGCTCTTCGTGGCTGCCGACTTCTTGGCTGCCGTGGAGCGGGTGCGCGTGGTCGTGGCCTCGGAGGCAGTGGTCTCCTTGCCGTCCTGCACACCGCTGGTCGTCGAAGTGGTCACTCGAGGCCTTTCCGTCTCGTCCGCGGCCACCCGCGGATCCTTGCAGTCCATATACACGTGACCCTGTCAAGTCGCGGCCCGGACGACCGACGTCGTCCGGGCCCGCCGACTGCAGGGTCCGTGAGTGTCAACGACGGCTGAGACCGATCTATTCCGAACCCCGGAAACGGGCTGCGGTCGGCCGTACCGTCGTGAAGCCGCATCATTCTCTCATGGGCCGCCACCGTCGGACCGCCACGCGGTGGCCGGGTCGGTCGCCCAGCCGGCGACGCACCCTGCGGCCACGATGCGTCGCAGGACGGAGACGAACGGGTCGTCGGGACTCAGCGCCGCCGCCGCCGTCAGGTGGGCGTCCGCGTCGGAGCCGTGGCCGCGGGCCCAGCCGACCCACCCGGCCAGCGCCAGGGCCTGAGCCGCCACGGCCGGCGTCGCGACGGGCACGAGCGCGCGCAGCCCCGCCCGCAGCGCGTCCAGCCGGTCCCAGGCCGGCGCCCGGCTCGAAGCCGCGGTGAGGATCCGTTCCTCGTCCCCCGGATCCCCCGTGGCCACGCCGGACGGCGCGGCGGCATGGAGCAGCAGGCCGTCGCGCCAGGCCGGACGCGTCAAAGGCGAGCCCAGCACGGCGGGTGCGGGCGCACCGCGGCCACGCGCCGTGCCGGTCAGCACCGACTCCCACTGCGCCAGCCACGCGCGGCGTGCCCGGGGCACGTCCTGCTCGGGCGGCCGCCACCGCGCGTCGTCGGGCCGGGCCGCGGCGGGACCACGGCGCGGGACCGGGTCGGGCACCGCCGCGCGGGCCCAGACCGAACCGCGGGTCATCAGGTGCAGGGACAGCGGCGCGGCTCGGGGGTCGAGCGGGCCCTCCTCGGCGACGCTGCTCCCCCACCAGGGGCGCGCCCGTCCGTGCGCGCACGTCCAGGCCGCGGCCAGGGGGCGACCCGCGGACGCCAGGGCGTCATCGAGCGCCGCGGCCCAACCGGGACGGGTCAGCGTGGCCCGGGCGCCGTCCGGCAACGCGAGGCAGAGCGTCGCGTCCGCTGCCGCGTCCCGCCGGCACACCTCGGCCACGGCACAGGCCCAGGCGCCGACGTCGACCTCCTCGGGAGGCAGATCGACCCGCACCACGGCGCGCAGGCGCCCGTCACGCAGGGTGAGGAGGACGAGGCTGTCCTCGGGCAACCGCCCGAGGGCGTGGCCGACGTAGGCGAGCAGGTCCTCCGGGCCGCGGGCCGGCAGGACGGGGGCGTCGAGCGAGGTGGGGGCTTCCATGCCGCCACCCTCGCCGACCGGGCACCCGCGGTGGGATCAGTCCCCGTCGTCGGTGGACGGACGACCGGGTCCGTCCTCCTGTGCAGGAGCGGACCCGCCGCCGGCGTCCCGCGCGGCGAGGTACGCCTCGACGGCGGAGGCGAGTTCGTCGCCGTCGGGCAGGCCCTGCTCGGTCTCCAGCAGCGACCGCTCCTGGTCCTCGGCGTTCTGGTCGTAGTTGCGCTCCAGGCCGGCGATCATCTGCTGGATCTCTCCGGACCCGGAGACCTGACGCTCCAGCTCGGCCTCGATGTCCCGCGAGGCGTCTCGCAGGTCGTCCGAGGGCAGCATGAGCCCCATGGCGGCCCCCGCGTACTCGAGCGCGGCCACGGCCGCCTGGGGGAAGGACGCCTCGGCCACGTAGTGCGGCACATGGACGGTGTAGCCCGCCGTCGGCAGGTCCGCCTCCTCGGCGCGCAGCTCGAGCATCTGCAGCAGCCCCGCGACGATGTCCGCCTCCGGGCTCCACGTGGACAGCCCCTCCACGGCGTCGGCGCGGGACCCGTGGGTCGTGACCCCGAGCCGTCGCGTGTGCGGCACGGGCAGCGGGGCCGCGTCGAGGAACGTGAGCGAGTCCACCTTCCACTCCTGCGCGAGGCCCAGCACAGCCTCCGTCACCGCATGCCACCGGAAGTCCGGCTCGGGACCGGACAGCAGCAGGAAGGGGTGACCGAGCAGGTCCTCGACCAGCTGCACCTCGAGCGCGGGCAGACGCAGATCGCGGTAGCGGTCCCGGTCGAACCGGAGCCGGGGACGCCGGGCGCGGTAGTCGAACATCGAGTCGACGTCGAAGGAGACGACGGTCCGATGGGTCAGGTGCTCGTGCAGGGCGGCCCGCACCTGCCGAGCGACCCGGCCCGCGTCCATGTGCCCGGTCAGGGCCACGAGCATGCCCAGGCCGGGGGGCACGGGTGCCCCCTCATGACGGGTGTACAGCGGCGCGGCGTCCTGCACGTCTCGTTCCCCTTCCGGTGGTCCGTCTGCGGGAGAGCCGTCCCCGCCGCCCGGATGGCGACGGACGCGGATCCCTCCCTGTCCTCTGGCGTCAGTCAACCACGGCACGGCACCCTCCTATTCCGCGCCCGCGCGCCCTGGACGGGCGCGCGAGCCCTCTGGCTAGGATGACGCGGGACGGCCCGGCCCACCCCGCCGGGCGCATCCCCCCACCCCCGGAAGAGAGGCCCGTCCGTGATCACCCTGGACCGCCCGACCCTGACCGCCCGCGCCCTGGAGGACCTGACCGCCTCCGCCCTCGTGGTGGGGGTGGGCACCGGCCCGGACGGCCCCGTGCTCCTGACGGACGCGCTGCCGGCCGAGGCGGCCACCGCCCTCGAGGCCTCGTTCGAGCTGCTGGGCGTGCGGGGCGCCGAGGACGAGGTCCACCGCCTCCCGGGCCTGGGCGGCGTGCCGGTGCCGCTGCTGGTCCTGGCCGGCGTCGGCGCTCTGGACGACGACGGCGAGGCCGCGGACGAGTCCCTGCGCCGCGCCGCCGGGGCTGCCGTGCGCTCCCTGGCCGGCACCGACGCCGTGGCTCTGGCCCTGCCGGCCGACACCGCGGCCCGGCTGGCCGCCGTCGCCGAGGGCGCCGCCCTGGGTGCGTACGCCTTCACCGCCCAGAAGTCCGAGCGCGCCCGCGCCGAGGCGGACACGTCCCGGCCCGTCCGCGAGCTCGAGGTCGTCACCCCGCTCGCCGCCGCGGACGCCGACCCCGTGCTGCGCCGAGCCGCCGTCGTGGGCGACGCGGTCTGCGCCGTGCGCGACCTGGTGAACACCGCCCCCTCGCACCTCTACCCGGCCACGTTCGCGGACGCCGTCGCCGAGGACCTCGCGGACTCGCCCGTGAGCGTGGACGTGTGGGACGAGGACCGCCTGCGCGCCGAGGGCTTCGGCGGCATCCTCGCGATCGGCCAGGGCTCCTCCCGCCCACCGCGGCTCGTGCGCATCGAGCACGCGCCGGCCGACGCCGCCGCGCACATCGCGCTGGTGGGCAAGGGCATCACCTTCGACACGGGCGGCATCTCGCTGAAGCCCGCCGCCTCGATGATGACGATGAAGTCGGACATGGCCGGCGCCGCCACCGTCTTCGCCGTCGTGCGCGCCGCCGCGGCCCTGGACGTCCCCGTGAAGGTGACCGGCTGGCTGGCGCTGGCCGAGAACATGCCCTCGGGCACCGCCATCCGCCCGTCCGACGTCATCACGATGTACGGCGGCAAGACCGTGGAGGTCATGAACACGGACGCCGAGGGCCGCGTCGTCATGGCCGACGCCCTCGTGGCGGCCACCGACGAGCGCCCCGACGCGGTGCTCGACGTGGCCACCCTCACCGGCGCCCAGCTGGTCGCCCTCGGCGTGCGCCACACGGGCGTCATGGGTGACGACGCGCTGCGCGACGAGGTCGTCGCCGCGGCCGACGCCGCCGGGGAGCTCGCGTGGGGCATGCCCCTGCCGGAGCAGCTGCGCGCCTCGCTCAATTCGCGCGTCGCGGACATCTCCAACATGGGCGACCGCTTCGGCGGCATGATGACCGCCGCCACCTTCCTGCGCGAATTCGTCGACGCCGGACGGCCGGAGGGCGACGCCGCCGCGCGGACCCCCTGGGCCCACCTCGACATCGCCGGTCCCTCCTTCAACGAGTCGGCCGCGTACGGCTACACCCCGCAGGACGCCACCGGCGTGATGGTGCGGACCCTGGTGGGTCTCATCGAGGGGCGTGCCCGGTAAGGTTGGTCCCGATGTCCACCGCATCCCCGGCCGCGCGGCCCGCCGCCGACGGCCGGGGGTGGCGGTGACGCACCACCACCACGATCCACCGACCCCAGCACCAAGGAGCAACACCGTGGCCGACAAGGCAACCGCTCAGGAATTCGACGTCCTCGTCCTCGGCGGTGGCTCCGCCGGGTACGCCGCAGCCCTGCGTTCTGTGCAGTACGGCAAGTCCGTCGCCCTCGTGGAGAAGTCCAAGGTCGGCGGCACCTGCCTGCACTGGGGCTGCATCCCCACGAAGGCCTACCTGCACGCCGCCGAGGTGGCCGACGAGACCCGCAACGCCGCCAAGTTCGGCGTCAACGCGACCCTCGAGTCCGTGGACATGGCGAAGGTGCGCGACTACAAGGACGGCATCGTCGCCGGCAAGCACAAGGGCCTGGCCGGCCTGCTGAAGATGCGCAAGGTCCAGGTCATCGAGGGCGAGGGCAAGCTCGTCTCGAAGAACGAGGTCGAGGTCGACGGCACCCGTTACACGGCGGAGAACATCGTGCTGGCCTCCGGCTCCGTGGCCAAGACCATGGGCCTGCCCATCTCCAAGAAGATCATGACCTCCACGGAGGCCCTCGAGCTGGACTACACCCCGAAGTCGGCCATCGTGCTCGGCGGCGGTGTCATCGGCTCCGAGTTCGCGTCCCTGTGGAACTCCTTCGGCGTCGACGTCACCATCATCGAGGGCCTGAAGACCCTGGTCCCCAACGAGGACCCGGCGATCATCAAGGTCCTCGAGCGCGAGTTCAAGAAGAAGGGCATCAAGACCAACCTGGGCACGTTCTTCGACAAGGTCGAGGAGACCGACTCGGGCGTCAAGGTGACCCTCGCGGACGGCAAGGAGTTCGAGGCCGAGGTGTGCCTCGTCGCCGTCGGCCGCGGCCCGAACACCGAGGGCCTCGGCTACGAGGAGCAGGGCGTCAAGATGGACCGCGGGTTCGTCCTCACCGACGAGCGCCTGCACACCGGCGTCGGCAACATCTACGCCGTGGGCGACATCGTCCCCGGTCTGCAGCTGGCGCACCGCGGCTTCCAGCAGGGCATCTTCGTGGCCGAGGAGATCGCCGGCAACAAGCCGATGGTCGTCGAGGACATCAACATCCCGAAGGTCACCTTCACCGAGCCGGAGATCATGTCCGTGGGCTACACCCAGCCCAAGGCGGAGGAGAAGTTCGGCAAGGACAACGTCGAGGTCGCCGAGTACAACCTGGCCGGCAACGGCAAGTCCTCGATCCTCGGCACCGGCGGCATCATCAAGATGATCCGCCAGAAGAACGGCCCGATCGTGGGCGTGCACGGCATCGGCAAGCGCATCGGCGAGCAGATCGGCGAGGCGCAGCTCATCGTGAACTGGGAGGCCTACCCCGAGGACGTCGCCCAGTTCGTGCACGCGCACCCCACGCAGAACGAGGCCCTGGGCGAGGCCGCCATGGCCCTGTTCGGCCACCCGCTGCACAGCTGACCCACCGCACTGACCATCCCGGGTCCGTGCGTCGGGCCCACCTCGCAACCCCGGGTGGGCGCCCCCGGCGCCCACCCCTCATGAGGAGCATCGGAACCATGTCTGAAACCGTGAACCTGCCCGCCCTGGGCGAATCCGTCACCGAGGGCACCGTGACCCGCTGGCTCAAGGCCGTCGGCGACGAGGTCGCCGTCGACGAGCCCCTGGTGGAGGTCTCCACCGACAAGGTCGACACCGAGATCCCGTCCCCCGTGGCCGGCGTGCTCGAGGAGATCCTGGTCGAGGAGGACGACACGGTCGAGGTCGGCGCCCCGCTGGCCACGATCGGCGACGGCTCCGGCGGCGGATCCGCCGACGCGTCGGAGGACGACGCCGCGGCCGAGGAGCCCGCCGTCGAGGAGGCGCAGCAGGACGACGCCCAGCAGGAGCCCGCCGGCGAGCCGGCTCCGGAGGAGCGCGCCTCCACCGACCAGGGCTCGGACGAGACCCCGTCGGCCGGCGGCGAGGCCTCCGAGGTCACCCTGCCCGCGCTGGGCGAGTCCGTGACCGAGGGCACCGTGACCCGCTGGCTGAAGTCCGTCGGCGACGAGGTCGAGGTCGACGAGCCGCTGCTCGAGGTCTCCACCGACAAGGTCGACACCGAGATCCCCTCCCCCGTGGCGGGCACCCTCCTGGAGATCCGTGCGGAGGAGGACGACACCGTCGAGGTGGGCGCCGTCCTCGCGCTCGTCGGCTCCGGCTCCGCCGGCGGCGGCTCCGCCCCGTCGGAGGGCTCCTCCGGTCAGGACGAGGCGTCCGCCGAGGAGATCGAGGACAAGGCGACCGAGGCCGAGGCCCCCGAGGAGACCGAGGAGGCCGCCGAAGCCGCCGGCGCCGAGAAGTCGGAGAAGACGCCCGAGGCGTCCCCGTCCGAGGAGGCCTCCCGGCGCGAGTCCGCTGAGCGCGACTCCGCGCAGGCCGAGTCCGCCGAGGCGCCCTCCGCCACCGAGCCCGGCCAGGGCTACGTGACCCCGCTGGTGCGCCGCCTGGCCCACCAGAACAACGTGGACCTGTCCACGGTCCGCGGCACGGGCGTCGGCGGCCGCATCCGCAAGCAGGACGTGCTCGCCGCCGCGCTGGCCTCGCAGGCCGCCGCGGGCGGGTCCGAGGCTCCGGCCGAGCAGGCCTCCGAGGCTGCCGCCCCGTCGTCGGCCCCGGCCGCTGCGTCCGCCCCGGCCGCGAGCTCCTCCGTGGACCCCTCGGTCCGCGGCGAGGTGGAGAAGGCGCCGCGCATCCGCCAGGTCATCGCCCAGCGCATGCGCGAGTCCCTCGACCTGTCCACCCAGCTGACCCAGGTGCACGAGGTGGACGTCACCCGCATCGTGCAGCTGCGCAAGAAGGCCAAGGCCTCCTTCCAGCAGCAGGCCGGCGTGAACCTGACGTACCTGCCGTTCATCACCAAGGCGGTCGCCGAGGCCCTCAAGCAGCACCCCAAGCTGAACGCGTCGTTCTCCGAGGACAACAAGGAGATCACGTACCACGCGTCTGAGGACATCGCGATCGCCGTGGACACGGAGAAGGGGCTGCTGGTGCCCGTCATCAAGGACGCCGGCTCCCTGAACCTGACGGGCCTCGCCCAGAAGATCGCCGACGTGGCCGAGCGCACCCGCACGAACAAGATCTCGCCGGACGAGCTCTCGGGCGGCACGTTCTCGATCACGAACATCGGCTCCGTGGGCGCGCTGTTCGACACGCCGATCATCAACCAGCCGCAGGTCGCGATCCTGGGCACCGGTGCGATCGTGAAGCGCCCCATGGTGGTGACCGACGCGGACGGCAACGACTCGATCGCCATCCGCCACATGATGTACCTGTCCCTGACCTACGACCACCGCCTGGTGGACGGGGCCGACGCGGGCCGCTTCCTGACGACGCTGCGTCAGCGTCTCGAGGGCGGCGAGTTCGCCAACGAGCTGGGTCTCTGACGGAAAGGGAGAAGGACTGTGGATATCCTGCACAGCATCCTGGTGGCCGTGCACATCGTGTCCGCCGCAGCGATCGTGGGCGGTTGGTTCGCGCACTTCCGCAACCCGACCGTCACCACCTCGCAGTGGTGGGGCTCCGTGGGCATGATCGTCTCCGGCGTGGTGCTTTTCGGCCTCGCCATGAGCGGGGAGCCGAACCACATGAAGCTGGGCGTCAAGTTCCTGATCGGCGTCATCGTCTTCGTGGCCGCCCTGATCGGCCGCCGCAAGTCCAACCGCGGGGAGGTCGTGCCCACGGGCCTGGCCCACGCGGTGGGCGGTCTGGGCCTGGTGAACATCCTGGTCGCCGTCCTCTGGCAGTGAGCAGCCCAGGCGGCTGACGCCGCACCACGCCGCGGGCCCCGGGGAGCTTCTCCCCGGGGCCCGCGGCGTCCCCCCGTCTGGACCGCCGGCCTCCGGCGCTGGATCCGGGCCCGGGGTCAGCGCGGATCGACGGTCTCGACCCGCCACGTCCGACCCGCCGCGCCGCCGTCCCGCCCCTCGGGGCCCTCTCCGTGGCCGCTGCGCAGGACCAGCACGACCTCCTCGGCCGTCGCCTCCCGATGCGCCGCCACGCGTCCCGCGCGGTCCAGCACGGTGTGGGCCGACGTCCGGAGCACGGCGTCGACACGCAGCGCGTCGTCCCCGGCCCGCCGGGCGGGTCCGGCCTGCTCCACCGTCACCTCGAGGCCGGAGAAGGCGAACCCCTCGTCCGTCAGCCGGCGCAGCAGATCCCGGTCGTTCTCCCACGCCGGTCCCCCGGGCACGGCGTAGGCGTCCAGTCGCGCAGGCTCCGGGTCGATGAGCGCGGCCGTCCGGGCGTGGCCGACCGCGGCCAGCGCCTCGCCCACGTCGACGGCGTCCTCCCCGGCGGCGTCCTCCCCGGGGGCACCCGCGTCCGGCACCCTCGCCGGCGTCCCGCTCTCCGGCGTCCCGTCCTCCGGGCGCGCCGCGTTCACCGAGGTGCCGGCCGGCACCGCGCCCGCCGGCTCCGGCGCCCCCTCCGTCGCGTCGCCCAGGGACGCCGGCCACCACAGCCCCACGGTGCCGCCGCCCAGGGCCAGCGCGGTGGCCAGCCCGGCGGCCACGAGGACGCCCCGGCGTGGCGCCGCCCCCCGTCGGCGCGCGAGCGCGCGCCGTCCCGGAGCCGCGCGTCGTCCCCGGCGTCGCCGCGTGGGCCCGGAGCCCGGCAGCACCGTGGGCAGCAGGTGCGCCACCTCGGCGGGGGCGGCCTCTCCCAGCGGGACCGGCTCGGGCCGGGCCGTCGCGTATACGGCTGCGGCGGCCTCTTCCGCGCTCGGCCGCGCCGCCGGGTCCGGGGAGAGCGCCGCATCGAGCAGCAGCGCGAGCTCGGGGGACGCTTCGGGGACCAGGACGGGCAGCGGCGCCCGATGCCCGGCGGCGCCCGGCGCCCGACCGGTGAGCGCGTACCAGCCCAGGGCGGCCCACGCATGGACGTCACTCGGCGCCCCCACCGCCGGAGACGCCCCCGGTTCCGCCCCGGCCCCCTCCACCGCGGCGAGCGCCTCGGGGGCCGCGAAGCCCGGCGTCGCCCCGGCCCCCGACGCCCCGCCGACCACCCGGGCGACGCCGAGGTCGGCGAGGGCCGGGCTGCCGTCGACGCCGAACAGGACGTTCGCCGGGGACACGTCGCCGTGCACCACCCCCTCGCGGTGCAGGCACGCGAGAGCCTGGGCGATCGGGACGAGCACGGTGACGGCCTGCCCCGGGCTCAGGGGTCCGACCCGCTGCACCATGTCCTGCAGCGTGCCGGCCGCGCGGTGCTCGGTGAGGACCCCGAGGCCCCGGTCCGTCTCCACCACGCCGAGCACGCGCAGCAGATGGGGATGCGCGACCCGTCCGGCCTGCGCCTCCGCCGCCAGCGCATCCGGCGCCGCGCCGGCACGGGGCACCTTCAGGGCGGCCCGGACGCCCCGACCGTCCTCGACGAGCCAGACCTCCGCCTGGGCGCCCGCGCCGAGCAGCCGGACGGGTTCCCAGCCCGGGGCGCGCGGCGCAGCCGTGCCCGGCTCCGACGACCTCTCCGGTTCGGTCTCCGGCCCGCCGCCGACGCGTCCGGCCGCGCCGCCGTCCGCCTCGTCCCAGTCCCGCATCGGTCTCCCCTCTCCGCCGCGCCGTCCGTTCCAGCCCAGGGTGCCGCATGTCCCCGAGCGTCACGGCGGTTGTCCACAGGTCCGGGCCCGAGGACTACAGTGGACGTCATGCCCGAGACACCCCTGCCGCCCCTGCGCGTGCTCGGCCTGGCGCCCGACCTGGTGGACTACCACGCCGCCTGGGACGCCCAGCGCGCCCTGCACGCGGACGTCGTCGCCGGCCGCTCCGACGGCGAATTCCTCCTCCTGGAGCACGAAGCCGTCTACACGGCCGGTCGCCGCACCGAGGACGCCGAGCGCCCCACGGACGGCGCCCCCGTCGTGGACGTGGACCGCGGCGGCAAGATCACATGGCACGGGCCGGGCCAGCTGGTCGGCTACCCCGTGGTCCGGCTGCGCGACCGTGCCCACGTCAAGGACTACGTCTGGTTCCTCGAGGAGCTGCTGATCCGCACCGCCGCCGAGTTCGGCGTCACGGCCGTCCGCGTGGACGGGCGGGCGGGCATCTGGGTCCTCGCGGACCGGGACGACGACGGCGCGGCCCGCCCGGACCGCAAGGTCGGCGCCATCGGCCTGTCCATCCACGACGGCGTCTCGATGCACGGCTTCGCGCTGAACTGCTCCAACTCCCTGGCCCCCTACGAGGGGATCATCGCGTGCGGCATCACGGACGCCGCCACCACCACCCTGTCGGTCGAGACGGGCCGGACCATCACGCCGGCCGACGTCGTCCCGGTGCTCACCCGTCATCTGGACGAGCTCGGGCCGGCGTACATCGCCGTCACCCCCACGGAAGGAATCCCCGCATGAGCCTCGCCCCCGAAGGCCGCCGCCTGCTGCGCGTGGAGGCGCGCAACGCCGAGGTGCCCGTCGAGCGCAAGCCCGAGTGGATCAAGGCCAAGGTCCACATGGGCCCCGAGTACATCGGCCTGAAGAACAAGGTCAAGTCCGCCGGCCTGCACACCGTGTGCGAGGAGGCCGGCTGCCCCAACATCTTCGAGTGCTGGGAGGACCGCGAGGCCACGTTCCTCATCGGCGGCGACATCTGCACCCGCCGGTGTGACTTCTGCGACATCACCTCCGGCAAGCCGCGTCCCCTGGACATGGAGGAGCCGCAGAAGGTCGCCGAGAACATCCGTGAGATGGACCTGCGGTACGCCACCGTCACGGGCGTGGCCCGTGACGACCAGAAGGACGGCGCGGCGTGGCTCTACGCGGAGACCATCCGCCGCATCCACGCGCTCAACCCGGGGACCGGCGTCGAGATCCTGCCGCCGGACTTCGGCGCGGTGCCGGAGCTCGTCCAGCAGGTGTTCGACGCGCGGCCCGAGGTGTTCGCGCACAACCTGGAGACGGTGCCGCGCATCTTCAAGCGCATCCGCCCGGCCTTCACGTACGAGAAGTCCCTCAAGGTGCTCACGATGGCCAAGGCCGACGGGCTCGTCACCAAGTCCAACCTCATCCTGGGCATGGGCGAGGAGGACCACGAGATCGACCAGGCCCTGGTGGACCTGCACGAGGCCGGCTGCGACATCATCACCATCACGCAGTACGTGCGGCCCTCGAAGCTGCACCACCCCATCGACCGCTGGGTGAAGCCGCAGGAGTTCGTCCAGTGGTCCCAGCGCGCCGAGGAGATCGGCTTCCAGGGCGTCATGGCGGGCCCGCTGGTGCGCTCGTCGTACCGCGCGGGCAAGCTCTACGCGCAGGCCATGCAGCGCCTCGGCCGGACCCTGCCGGAGAACCTGGCGCACCTGGCCGGGGAGAAGACCGCCCGCCAGGAGGCCTCCGCCGTCGTCGCCCAGATGTCCTGAGCCGCCCGACTAGACTGGACCCCCTCATGACGAAGAACAGCCAGCCCCCCGCGTCCTCCTCCGGCTCCACCTCCGCCACGCTCAAGGAGGTCAAGGCCATGCAGCGCGAGCGTCGCCGCCACGAGAAGGAGCAGACGAAGGCCCAGCGCCGGGACAAGCGCGCCGCGAAGGGCCCGGGCGTGATCTCCCAGCTCAAGCAGGCCTACGCCATGACCAAGGCGCACGACCCCAAGGTCGGCCTGTGGATGCTGCTGGCCTTCCTGGGCGCCCTCGTCGTAGGCCTCGTCATCGGCCTCCTGCTGGACAACTGGATCACGTGGCTGCTCATCGCGATCCCGTTCGGTGTGCTCGCCGCCGTCGTCATCCTGAACCGGAAGGCGCGCCGCGCCGGGTTCGCCCAGCTCGAGGGCCGCCCCGGCGCCGCCGGCGCCGCGCTCTCCACGCTGGGCCGCGGCTGGATCGTGCCCGAGCAGCCGGCCGCCGTGAATCCGAAGACCCAGGACCTCGTCTACCGCGCCGTGGGCCGGCCGGGCGTGGTGCTGGTGACGGAGGGCCCCTCCCCCCGCGTCGCCGCGCTGGTGGGCAAGGAGGAGAAGGCCATGCGCCGCTTCCTGCCCGGCGTGCCCGTCACCGTGGTGGAGTCCGGCAACGGTCAGGGCCAGGTCCCGCTGCACGAGCTGCCCGGCACGCTCAAGGGGATGAAGAAGGCCCTCACGGCGCAAGAGGTCCAGGCCGTGGACAAGCGTCTGACCGCGCTCAACACCAACCGGCTGCCCATCCCCAAGGGCGTCGACCCGAACAAGGTGCGCCCGAGCCGCCGCGCGATGCGCGGCCGCTGAACCGGCCGCAGACGACAGGGGCGCCCCGCCGACGCACGGCGGGGCGCCCCTGTCGTGTGCGGGCGGGACGGTCACATGCGGATCTCGACGGTGTCTGCGAGCTTGTCGTGCATGCCGCGCCCGTCCGGCCCGACGACGACGGCCGGCAGCACGAGGCACAGCAGCGCCGTGCGCAGCAGGATCCGGGGCAGGCCCGCCGGGCGGCCGCCGACACGGACGACCTGGATGCGGCACACGGCCTTGCCCACCGTGGTGGCCAGCAGGGTGAGCCCGAGGACATGCATCGCCGCGAACACGAGGAGGGTGGCGATCGCGTCGGAGTCGAAGAGCAGCCAGGACACGCCCAGGGCCAGGAACCAGTCGATCACGAGGGCGACGGCGCGGCGGGCCGCGGTGGCCATCGAGGTGGGGCCGTGCTCCGGCAGGCCCAGGAGGTCCCCCGGCCAGCGCCCGCCGGCCAGGCCGCCGCCCGGACCGTCCACCCAGCCGGCGAGGTCGCGCCGGGTGATCAGCGGCTCGTCACGGCGGGTCGGTTCGGGCTCGTGTGCGGGGTCGGGTGCTCTGCGTGCCACCGGCCCAGCCTACCGGCGCGGAACCTCGAGGCTCGCCGTGGGGCGTCACCGACGCCCACGGGGGCCGCCGGGCAAGTAGGGTGGTGACACCCGCCACGCCAGCGCCGCCGTGCCGGACATGCCACCATCGTCACGACCACAGGAGCGCACCATGTTCACCTCCCCCGCGGACGTCCTCGCGTACATCAAGGAAGAGGGGGTCGAGTTCGTCGACATCCGCTTCACCGACCTCCCCGGCATGCAGCACCACTTCAACGTGCCCGCGTCCACGGTCGACGAGGACTTCTTCACCACGGGTCAGCTGTTCGACGGCTCCTCCATCCGGGGCTTCGCCGGCATCGCCGAGTCCGACATGCAGCTCATCCCGGACGTCGCGACGGCCTTCGTGGACCCCTTCCGGGTCCGCAAGACCCTCACGATGAACTTCTCCATCGTGAACCCCCGCACCGGCGAGCCCTACCTGCGCGACCCGCGCGGCGTGGCCCAGCGCGCGGAGGCCTACCTGAGCTCCTCCGGCATCGCGGACACGGCGTTCTTCGCCCCCGAGGCCGAGTTCTTCATCTTCGAGGACGTCCGCTACGAGTCCTCCCCCCGCGGCTCGTTCTACGCCGTGGACTCGGACGAGGCCTGGTGGAACGCCTCCCGCGAGGACGAGGGCGGCAACCTGAGCCACAAGACCGGCCTCAAGGGCGGCTACTTCCCCGTCACCCCCACGGACAAGCAGGCCGACCTGCGCGACGAGATCTGCGCGGTCCTGGCCGAGGTCGGCCTCGAGGTCGAGCGCTCCCACCACGAGGTGGCCGCCGCGGGCCAGGCGGAGATCAACTACCGCTTCAACACGCTGACCCACTCGGCGGACGACCTGCAGAAGTTCAAGTACGTCGTCAAGAACGTCGCCGAGCAGTTCGGCAAGACGGCCACCTTCATGCCGAAGCCCGTCTTCGGCGACAACGGCTCCGGCATGCACTGCCACCAGTCCCTGTGGAACGGCGGCGAGCCGCTGTTCTTCGACGAGAAGGGCTACGCGAACCTCTCGGACACCGCCCGCTGGTACATCGGCGGCCTGCTGAAGCACGCCTCCGCGGTCCTGGCCTTCACCAACCCCACGGTGAACTCCTACCGCCGCCTGGTGCCGGGCTTCGAGGCCCCCGTGAACATGGTCTACTCGCAGGGCAACCGCTCGGCGGGCATCCGCATCCCGATCACCGGCTCCAACCCGAAGGCCAAGCGCATCGAGTTCCGCGCCCCGGACGCCTCGGGCAACCCGTACCTCGCGTTCGCCGCGCAGCTGATGGCCGGCCTGGACGGCATCCGCAACCGCATCGAGCCGGCCGAGCCGATCGACAAGGACCTCTACGAGCTGCCGGCCGAGGAGGCCGCCGACATCCAGAAGGCACCCGCCACCCTGGACGAGGCCCTGAACGCCCTCGAGGAGGACCACGAGTTTCTCCTGGCCGGCGACGTGTTCACCGAGGAGCTGATCGAGACCTGGATCGCGTACAAGCGCGAGGTGGAGATCGCCCCGCTGGCCCTGCGCCCGAACCCCTACGAGTTCGAGCTCTACTACTCGGTCTGACCCCGCCGCGGACCCCACGACGGCCGCCCGTCTCCCACGTCGGAGGCGGGCGGCCGTCGTCGTGCCCGGCCGCGGAATAGTCCGGGGCCGGTCGGCGCTGGATCTGTGGAGACCTCCGCCCGGCCGGCCGGGCGGCCCCGCAGACCAGGAGCACCATGACCGAGCACACCGCCCCCACCCCCCTGCCGTTGTCCCTGCTGGACCTCGCCCTCGTCCGCGACGGCGCCCCGATGGGTGAGGCCTTCGCCGAATCCGTGGAGCAGGCACGCGTCGCCGAGGCCGCCGGCTTCCGGCGCGTCTGGTACGCGGAGCACCACAACATGCCCTCCATCGCCTCCTCGGCCACGGCCGTGCTCATCGCGCACGTGGCCGCACACACCGACTCGATCCGCCTCGGCTCCGGCGGCGTCATGCTGCCCAACCACTCGCCGCTGGTGATCGCCGAGCAGTTCGGCACCCTGGCCGAGCTGCACCCCGGCCGCATCGACCTGGGCCTGGGCCGCGCCCCCGGCACCGACCAGCGGACGCTGCAGGCGCTGCGCCGGGAGCCGTCGGCCGCCGAGCGCTTCCCGCAGGACGTGCTCGAGCTGCAGGGCTACCTCACCGGCCAGAGCCGGATCCCCGGCATCGACGCCTACCCCGGCAAGGGCACCGACGTGCCGCTGTACATCCTCGGCTCCTCGGCGTTCGGCGCCCAGCTGGCCGCGCAGCTCGGCCTCGGCTACGCGTTCGCGAGCCACTTCGCACCCCAGATGCTCGAGCATGCGGCGCGCCTGTACCGGGAGCACTTCGAGCCGTCCGAGGCCCTCGCGGAGCCGCACTTCATCGCGGCGGCCAACGTGATCGCCGCGGACACGCGGGAGGAGGCCGAACGGGAGTGGCAGGCCGCGCAGCGGGCGCGCATCCGGATGATGCTCGGCCGGGGCCGCACCCTCACCGACGACGAGGTCGAGATGCTGCTGCACTCCCCCGCCGGCCAGCAGGTGCTCGGGATGCTCGAGTGCACGGCCGTGGGCACCGGCCCGACGACGGCGGCCTGGCTGCACGACTTCGCGGCGCGGGTCCAGGCGGACGAGCTGATCGTGACCACGGCCGCGCAGGACCCCGCCGTGCGACGTCGCACCCTCGAGCTGCTCGGGGAGCACGTCGTGCGCGCCTGAGCCGGAGCTCGCGGCACCGGAGCACGGCCGGCCCGCCACCCCGTCGGGGTGGCGGGCCGGCGTCGTTCAGAGCCCGTAGAACCGGGTCTCGAACACCCGACGGGCCAGGCGGGTCACCCGCAGGTAGCGCTCCTCGAGCTCCCCGCCGGCCGTGCCCACCCCGCTGAGGCGAGCCACGGCCTCGAGGTCGCGCATGTTCGTGGGCAGCACGTCCGAGACCTTGCCCGTCCACAGCAGCAGGGCGGCGCGGATCCGGGTGGCCAGCAGCCAGGCCTCCTCGAGGACGGCGACCTCGGACTCGGGCAGCAGGTCGTGCCGGGCGATCGCCCGCAGCGCCGGCAGTGTGCCGGTCACGCGCAGGTCCTCGATCTGACCGGCGTGCTTGAGCTGCAGCGACTGCACGAGCCACTCGACGTCCGAGAGCCCCCCGCGCCCGAGCTTGACGTGGCGCGCCGGGTCCGCCCCCCGGGGCAGCCGCTCGGCCTCCACGCGGGCCTTGATCCGGCGGATCTCCCGGGCGTCGGCGGCCGAGAGGTCCTGCGCATAGCGGACGCCGTCGGCCCAGCGGCGGAAGTCGGTGGCCAGGTCGTCGTCGCCGGCCAGGGGGCGGGCGCGCAGCAGCGCCTGCCGCTCCCACACCTCGGCCCAGCGGCCGTAGTACTCCCGGTACGAGTCCAGGGTGCGCACCAGGGGCCCCTGGCGTCCCTCGGGGCGCAGGTCGGCGTCCACCTCGAGCCGCCGCTCCCCGGGCAGCGGCGGCGCGGCGGGCTTCTGCAGGAGGGCCATGAGCGTGCGGACGACCTCCTCGGCCTGCTCGTGCGCTCGCTCCTCGTCCGCGCCGGGGCGGGGCCGATGCACGAACAGGGCGTCCAGGTCCGAGCCGTAGGTGATCTCCCGCCCGCCCTGGCGGCCCATGGCCACCACGAGCACGTCGGTGAGGGGCTCGGCATCCGCGACGACAGCCCGCCACGCGACCCGCAGGGCGCCGACCACCGTCACCTGGTCGATGTCCGCGAGCGCGCCGCAGACGGCTTCCAGGTCCAGCAGGCCGGACATGTCGGCCAGGGCGACACGCAGCGTCTCGCTGCGCCGCACCTGCCGCACGTGGCGCACGGCCGCGGGGGCCTCCTCCGCGGCCACGCGGCGGTCGAGCCGCGCGTCGACCTGGCGCCACAGCTGGATGGCGCCCCGGGGGTCGAGCTCCCGGTCGTCGCCCACCCAGGCCACGGCCTCGGGCGAGTGCTCGAGCAGGCCCCCCACGAACCGGGAGCCGGACAGGACCAGGCACAGCCGCCGGGCGGCGTCCGAGGAGTCGCGGAGCATCCGCAGATACCAGGCCGTGCCGCCCAGCGACTCGGAGAGCCGGCGGAAGGCGAGCAGGCCGCCGTCGGGGTCGGCGCCCCGGGCGAACCAGCCGAGCATGGCCGGCAGCAGCTGCCGCTGGACCGCGGCCCGGCGCGAGACGCCCTGGGTGAGGGCCTCGATGTGCCGCAGGGCGCCCTGCGGGTCGCGGTAGCCCAGCGCCGCCAGGCGGTCGCGGACAGCCTCCGCGGACAGCCGCACGTCCTCGGCGGACAGGGCGGCCGTCGTCGACAGCAGCGGCCGGTAGAACACGGTCTCGTGGAGACCGCGCACGGCGCGGCGCACGCGCGTGAACGCGGCCTGGAGGTCCTCGCCGGTGGCGGGACCCCGGTCGGCGGCGCCGCGCATCGACCGGGCGACGACGCGGCGGGCCTCCTCCTTGACCGGCATCAGGTGGGTGCGCCGCAGGTGCACGAGCTGGATGCGGTGCTCGAGGGTGCGCAGCCACCGGTAGTGCTCGTCGAACGCCCGTGCGTCGCGCGTGGTGACGTAGGAGGCGGCGTGCAGCGCCCGCACCGCGTCGAGCGTGCCGCGCACCCGCAGCGACTCGTCCGCACGGCCGTGCACGAGCTGGAGCAGCTGGGCCGTGAACTCGACGTCGCGCAGACCGCCGGGTCCGAGCTTGATCTCCCGCTCGCGCTCCGCGGGGGCGAGGGTGTCCAGGACCCGGGCGCGCATGGCCCGGACGGACTCGACGAACCCGTCGCGCGAGGAGGACTCCCACACCCGGGGCCAGATCTCCGCGATGTAGCGCTCGCCGAGCTGGGGCGAGCCCGCGATCGGGCGGGCCTTGAGCAGGGCCTGGAACTCCCAGCCGTGGGCCCAGCGGCGGTAGTACTCGGCGTGGGACTCCACGGTGCGGCTCAGGGCGCCGTCCTTGCCCTCGGGACGCAGGTTGGCGTCCACGTCCCACAGTCCCGGCTCGGGGGCCGCGCCCTGGATCACGCGGCCGATGCCCGCGGCCAGCTCGGCCGCGAGCGCGGCGGCGCGCGGCCCGTCCGGGACCTCGGTCTCGGGGTCCGCGCCGTCCGGGGCCTCGCGGACGGCGTGGGCGAACACGACGTCCACGTCGGAGATGTAGTTCAGCTCCCGGGCGCCGCACTTGCCCATGCCGATCACGGCCAGATCCACGCGGTCCACCGCGGGGCCCTCGCGCTCGGCGAGCGTGGCCCGTGAGACCGCGAGCGCGGCGTCCACGGCGGCGCCGGCCAGGTCGGCGAGCCAGCGGCCGACGGAGGGCATGACGGCGGCGGGGTCCGCGGAGTCGAGGTCGCGCAGGGCGATCGCGGCGAGCTGGCGTCGGTAGGCGCGGCGCAGGGCGACGGCGGCATCCGTGCCGGTCAGCCCGGCGCGGGGCCGGTCGGCGTCGGGGTCGGCCTCCACCGCCTCCAGGAGCAGGCGGCGCAGGGCCGCGGGCTCGTCGGCCCACTCCTCACCGTCCGCGGGGTCCGGCTGGGCGAGCGCCGGGGCGGTCGCGGCGGCGGACTCGGGCTCGAGGACGAGGTCGAGGTGCTCGGGACGGCGGATGAGGAACTCGCCGAGCGCCTCGGAGGCGCCGAGCAGGCGCAGCAGGCGCGCGGTGGTCTCCGCGTCCCGCAGGGCGCGGTGGACGCGGGGCTCGCGCTCGGCGAGGCGCACCCAGAGCAGCAGGGCGCGGTCCGGGTCGGCGGCGTGGCCGAGCCGCTCCACGAGGGGGGCGACGTCGGCCCCCTCGAACTCCGGGGAGGCGAGCAGCGACCTGACGCGGCGGGCGTCGGCGACCCCCGCCTGCGCGAGGGCGCGGCGGTCCGGGGCGTCGGCGGTCGCCGCGTCGGGCAGGGCGGACACGGCCGGCGCCTCAGAGGCCGGAGAGGTAGCGCCGCAGCTCGTACGGCGTGACCTCCACCCGGTAGTCGTCCCACTCCTGGCGCTTGTTGCGCAGCAGGGCGTCGAAGACGTGCTCGCCCAGAACGGAGGCGACGAACTCGGACTCCTCGGCGGCGCGCAGGGCGTCGTGCAGGGTGCCGGGCAGCGGGTCGTGGCCGAGGACCCGGCGCTCGTGGGTGGTGAGCGCGCTGACGTCCTCGGCGGCGGACTCGGGCAGCTCGTAGCCCTCCTCGATGCCCTTCAGGCCGGCGGCCAGCAGCAGCGCGTAGGCCAGGTACGGGTTGGCCGAGGCGTCGATGCCGCGGTACTCGATGCGGGCGGAGCCGGCCTTGTCCGGCTTGTACAGGGGCACGCGCACGAGCGCGGAACGGTTGTTGTGGCCCCAGGAGACGTACGAGGGCGCCTCGCCGCCGCCCCACAGGCGCTTGTAGGAGTTCACGAACTGGTGGGTGACGGCGCTGATCTCCACGGAGTGGCGCAGCAGGCCCGCGATGAACCGGCGGCCCGTCACGGAGAGCCGGAACTCGTCCGCGGGGTCGTAGAAGGCGTTGGAGTCGCCCTCGAAGAGGGAGATGTGGGTGTGCATGCCCGAGCCGGGGTGCTCGGAGAACGGCTTGGGCATGAAGGTGGCGTAGGTGCCCTGGGCTGCGGCCACCTCCTTGACCACAGTGCGGAACGTCATCACGTTGTCCGCGGTGGTCAGCGCGTCGGCGGCGCGCAGGTCGATCTCGTTCTGGCCCGGGCCGTTCTCGTGGTGGCTGAACTCCACGGAGATGCCCATGCTCTCCAGCAGCGTCACGGCGTCGCGGCGGAAGTCGGCGGCGTCGGAGCCGGGCACGTTGTCGAAGTAGCCGGCGCGGTCCACCGGCACGGGCC
Organism: Micrococcus sp. 63XJN7_8_ISO-PGPR-S23-253; assembly: GCF_056173425.1. Taxonomy (NCBI): domain Bacteria; kingdom Bacillati; phylum Actinomycetota; class Actinomycetes; order Micrococcales; family Micrococcaceae; genus Micrococcus; species Micrococcus sp. 63XJN7_8_ISO-PGPR-S23-253. The sequence continues at coordinate 947,220 of NZ_CM149673.1, read as the reverse complement.
GGCCGTCGGGGCCGGGCTGGTCGCTCTCGAGCAGGTAGAACTCGATCTCCGGGTGCATGAAGCAGGAGAAGCCCATGTCCGAGGCCTTCTCCAGCACGCGGCGCAGCACGTGGCGCGGGTCGGCCGGGGCGGGGCGCCCGTCCGGGGTGAGGACGTCGCAGAACATGCGCGAGCTCTGCCCGCGGTCTCCGCGCCAGGGCAGGATCTGGAAGGTGGCCGGGTCCGGCTGCAGCAGCATGTCCGACTCGGAGATGCGGGTGTAGCCGTCGATCGAGGAGCCGTCGAAGCCCAGCCCCTCGGTGAACGCGTTCTCCACCTCGGCCGGGGACAGCGCCACCGACTTCAGCGTCCCGACGACGTCCGTGAACCACAGGCGCACGAACCTCACGTCCCGGTCCTCGATGGTGCGGAGCACGTAGTCCTGCTGTCGATCCATGCGGCCACTCTAGACGCGCCGCGTAGACTCCGGGCCATGTCCGCTCCCGACTCCTCCCGGAAGAACGACGACGTCGCCGCCCCCTACGGTCCGCCCGCCCCGTCCCGGTACCGGACGGTCCACCTGCAGCGGGCCAAGGACGAGGGCCGGCGCTTCGCGATGCTCACCACCTACGACGCGATGACGGCGGCCCTGTTCGACGAGGCCGGCGTCGAGGTGCTGCTCGTGGGCGACTCGGTGGGCAACACCGTGCTGGGCCACCCCACCACCCTGCCGGTCACCCTGGACCAGATGATCCTGTTCACCCAGGCCGTGGTGCGCGGTGCCCAGCGTGCCCTCGTGGTCGCGGACCTGCCCTTCGGCTCCTACGAGGCCTCCCCGCGGCAGGCCGTCGAGTCGGCCGTCCGCCTCGTGAAGGAGTCCGGCGCGCACGCCGTCAAGGTGGAGGGCGACGAGCGCTTCGCCGAGCACGTGGCCGCGATGACGGCCGCCGGCGTCGCGGTCATGGCCCACATCGGCTTCACCCCCCAGTCCGAGCACGTGCTCGGCGGCTACCGGGTGCAGGGCCGCGGCGCGGGGGCGGCCGAGCGGATGACGGCGTCGGCCCGGGCCCTCGAGGCCGCAGGGGCGTTCGCCGTGCTGATGGAGATGGTCCCCTCGGACGTCGCCGCCGCCGTCGACGCCGCGCTGCGGGTGCCCACCGTGGGCATCGGCGCGGGCCCGGGCACCACGGGCCAGGTGCTCGTGTGGCAGGACATGCTCGGCCTGCGCGCGGGACGGGTGCCCCGGTTCGTCCGTCAGTACGCCCGCCTGCACGAGGTCGTGGGCGAGGCGGTCCGGGCCTATCGCGCGGACGTGCTCGACGGCGCGTTCCCGGCCCCGGAGCACGGCTTCGAGGGCTGAACCCGCCCCGTGAGACGACCGGGCCCCCGTCCTGAGGGACGGGGGCCCGGTGTCGTCCGACGCCGTGGTCAGGAGGCGTCGTCGACGGGGCGGCTGTCCCAGTCGTCGTCGCGCTCGTCCTCGGCGTCGGCGGCCTCGTTGTTCGCCCGCACGCGGTCCATCGCGGCCTGGGCCTCCTCACGGGTGCCGAACGGGCCCAGCAGCTGGGACCAGTCCGACTGGGCGCCCACCTCCACCTGATGCGTGTTGACGTTGTACCAGAACTCGCTCGTCTCGGTCATGGGGGCCACAGTAGCCGGGCCGATAGGCTGGAGGACATGTCCCAGCGTCAGAACCCCGCCGCCCCGTCCAGCCACAACGGTCCCCGCCCCGCGGGCCCCGCCGTGCCGGAGCCCGGGTCGCTCGCCCCCGTCGGCACCCTGACGCCCGGGGCCCCGTCCCCCGCCCCGCCCGTGCCGGCCGCGATCCCGCGCCCCGAGTACGTCGGCAAGGCCACCCCGGACGAGGGCAACGCCTCGGACGTCTACGACGCCGCCGGCGTCGAGCGGATCCGCGCCGCCGGCCGCCTGGCCGCGCAGGCCATGGAGCACACCGCCGCCCACATCCGCCCGGGCGTCACCACGGACGAGCTGGACCGGATCGCGCACGCCTTCCTCGTGGAGCGCGGCGCCTACCCGTCCTGCCTGGGCTACCGCGGCTTCCCGCGGTCCATCTGCACCTCGATCAACGAGGTCATCTGCCACGGCATCCCGGACGGCACCGTCCTGGAGGACGGGGACATCGTCAACCTGGACATCACCGCGTACCTGGACGGCGTCCACGGGGACCACAACCGCACCTACCTGGTCGGCGACGTCGACGAGGAGTCCCGGCTGCTCGTCGAGCGCACCGAGGAGGCCCTGCGCCGCGGCATCCGCGCCGTGAAGCCCGGCCGTCAGGTCAACGTGATCGGCCGCGCCATCGAGTCCTACGCCAAGCGCTTCGGCTACGGCGTGGTGCGCGACTTCATCGGCCACGGCGTGGGCGTGGACTTCCACTCCGGCCTCGTGATCCCCCACTACGACGCCGCCCCGGCCCACGACCGGCTGCTCGTGCCCGGCATGGTGTTCACCATCGAGCCGATGCTCACCCTCGGCACGATCGAGTGGGACCAGTGGGACGACGGCTGGACCGTGGTGACCCGCGACCGCCGCCGCACCGCGCAGTTCGAGCACACGATCGTCGTCACGGACGACGGCGCTGAGATTCTCACGCTGCCGTGACCCGGCACTAAGCTGGGACCGTGACGACGCACACCAGCACCGCCCAGCGCTCCTCCAAGTACCCCACGACGATCGGCATCGACGTCGGGGGGACCGGCATGAAGGGCGGCCTGGTCCGCCTCGGGTCAGGGCCGAAGGCGGGCACCCTGCGCGGGGACCGCTTCCGCATCCCCACCCCGCAGCCGGCCATGCCCGAGCCCGTGGCGGCGACCCTGGCGGCCATCACCGCCGAGCTCGACGGGCGCGAGAAGGCGCCGAAGCCCTCCGCCCCGCTGGGCGTGTGCTTCCCCTCGATCGTCAAGGACGGGGTGTGCCTGTCCGCGAACAACATCGACCACACGTGGATCGGCACGGACCTGCGCGGCTCGTTCGAGGAGCACCTGCGCCGCCCCGTGACCGTGGTCAACGACGCCGACGCCGCCGGCCTCGCGGAGGCCCGCTACGGGGCCGGGCGGGGCGTGCGTGGCCTGGTGCACGTGATCACCCTCGGCACCGGCATCGGCGGCGCGATGGTCCACGACGGCGTGCTCGTCCCGAACTTCGAGGTCGGCTCCCTGGAGCTCGACGGCGTGATGGCCGAGTCGCGGGCCTCCGCGAAGGCCCGGGAGCGCGATCAGCTCAGCTGGGCCGAGTACGCCGAGCGACTGCAGCGCTTCTTCTCCCACGTGGAGCGGATCTTCTCGCCCGACCTGTTCATCGTCGGCGGCGGCATCTCCAAGCGGCCGGACGACTACCTGCCGCTGCTGCGCCTGCGCACCCCGATCGTCCCGGCCCAGCTGCAGAACAACGCCGGCATCGTGGGCGCGGCCCTGGCCGCGCACGGCTCGCTCGCCGACGGCAACTGAGGGCGCAGACACCGAGGGCGGTTCCGGCTTCCCCTCCGGAACCGCCCTCGGCAGTCGTGCCGGACCGACCGAAGTCGGCCCGGGGATCACTGTAGCGTCTGGAGGCCGTGCGCACCACTGCCCCGTCGATCCCGGCGGCGCCGTCGCATCGGCCCGGTCAGCGGGTGAACAGCCGCGGCTGCACGGCGGGACGGCCGCGGTCGTCCCCGTCACCGGCCCGGAGCTCCGCGATGGCCTCCTCGAAGTCGTTGAGGGACTCGAAGTCCCGGTAGACGGAGGCGAAGCGCAGGAAGGCCACCTGGTCGAGACGGCGCAGCGGATCGAGGATGGCCAGGCCGACGTCGTGGGCGTCCACCTCGGCATTGCCCGTGGCGCGGACCGTCTCCTCGACCTCCTGGGCGAGCATGGCCAGGTCGTCGCTCGTCACCGGCCGCCCCTGGCACGCCTTCCGGACGCCGTTGATCACCTTGGAGCGGTCGAACGGCTCCGCCACCCCGGAGCGCTTGACGACGGTCAGGGCGGTGGTCTCCATGGTGGTGAACCGCTTGCCGCAGGCCTGACACTGCCGACGCCGGCGGATGGCGGAGCCGTCGTCGAGGGAGCGCGAGTCGACCACGCGCGAGTCCTCATGGCGGCAGAACGGGCAGTGCATCAGCTCTCTCCTCCTGGGCGGGGCACTCCCATGCTACGTCCGCTCAGCCGAGGCAGGCCGGACCCAGCAGGATCTTGAGGTCGCCGAACAGCGCCGGGTTCGGGCTCACTCGGAACTGCGGGCCCAGCTGGAATTCCTGCGTGGCACGCTGGCCCACCAGGGACAGCCGCACCTCCGAGGAGCCCTCGTGGGTGCGCAGCACGTCCGCCAGCTGGCCCATGACCTGCTCCGTGGCCTTGAACGCCGGCAGCGTGATCCGCACGGGGCCGCCGGGGCCGTCCGAGAGCTCCGGGATGGTCAGCTCCATCGCGGACAGGGACACCGACCCGTCGTCCCGGCGCTGGACCCTGCCCTTGACGGCGACGACGAGGTCCTCGGCCAGCATCATCGCGATGGGCGCGTACACCTGGCCGAAGAACATGACGTCCATCGAGCCGCCGAGGTCCTCGATCTCGCAGCGCGCGTACGCGTTGCCCGAGGACTTGGCGATGCGGCGCTCGAGCGTGGTGATCAGGCCCGCGATGGTGACGATCGCGCCGTCGGCGGGCCCGTCGTCGTCGAGGACGCGGGTGATCTGGACGTCGGCGTGCTGGGCCAGGACGCCGTCGAGGCCCTGCAGCGGATGGTCGGACACGTACAGGCCCAGCATCTCGCGCTCGAACGCGAGCTTCTCCTTCTTGGCCCACTCCGGCAGGTCCGGGACCGCGACGCCGTCCGCGGCGTCGGAGTCGTCCGCCTCGCCGCCGCCGAGCGCGAACAGGTCGAAGGTGAACTCGCCGTGGTCCTCCTTGCGCTTCTGCGCCACGGTGGCGTCCACGGCCTCCTCGTGCACGGCCAGCAGGGCGCGGCGGGCGTAGCCGAGGGAGTCGAAGGCGCCGGCCTTGATCATGGACTCGATGGTGCGCTTGTTGCACACCACGAGCGGCACCTTCGCCAGGAAGTCGCCGAAGCCCGTGTACGAGCCCTTGTCCTCGCGCCCCTGGACCATGCCCTTGACCACGTTGGCGCCCACGTTGCGGACGGCGCCCATGCCGAAGCGGATGTCCCGGCCGACGGGGGTGAAGGTCAGGTGGGACTCGTTCACGTCCGGGGGCAGCACGGTGATGCCCATGTGGCGGCACTCGTTGAGGTACATGGCCAGCTTGTCCTTGTCGTCGCCCACCGAGGTGAGCAGCGCGGCCATGTACTCCGCCGGGTAGTGCGCCTTGAGGTAGGCCGTCCAGTAGGAGACCAGGCCGTAGGCGGCCGAGTGCGCCTTGTTGAACGCGTAGTCCGAGAAGGGCAGCAGGATGTCCCACAGGGCCTTCACCGCGGCCTCCGAGTAGCCGCGGTCCAGCATGCCCTGGTGGAACGCCTCGTACTGCTTGTCCAGCTCCGACTTCTTCTTCTTGCCCATCGCGCGGCGCAGGATGTCGGCCTGGCCGAGCGAGTAGCCCGCCACCTTCTGGGCGATCGCCATGACCTGCTCCTGATACACGATCAGGCCGTAGGTGGTGTCCAGGATCTCCCGCAGCGGCTCCTCCAGCTCGGGGTGGATCGGGGTGATCTCCTGCTGCCCGTTCTTGCGCAGCGCGTAGTTGGTGTGCGAGTTCGCGCCCATGGGGCCGGGGCGGTACAGGGCGATGGTCGCCGAGATGTCCTCGAAGTTGTCCGGGCGCATCATCTTCAGCAGCGAGCGCATGGGACCGCCGTCGAGCTGGAACACGCCGAGGGTGTCGCCGCGGGCCAGCAGCTCGTAGGCCGCCGGGTCGTCCACGTCGAGGGTCTCCAGGTCCAGGTCCACACCCTGGTTCGCCTTCACGTTCTCGAGCGCGTCCGAGATGATCGTGAGGTTGCGCAGCCCCAGGAAGTCCATCTTGATCAGACCCAGGGACTCCGCCATCGGGTAGTCGAACTGGGTGATGACCTGGCCGTCCTGGAGACGGCGCATGATCGGGATGACGTCGATCACCGGCGCCGAGGACATGATCACTCCGGCCGCGTGCACGCCCCACTGCCGCTTCAGGCCCTCGAGGCCCTTGGCGGTCTCGAAGACCTCCTTCGCCACCGGGTCCGTCGCGATCAGCTCGCGGAAGGGCGCGGCCTCCCCGTAGCGCGGGGCCGCGGGGTCCTCGATGTCCTTGAGCGGGATGTCCTTGGCCATCACCGCCGGCGGCAACGCCTTGGTGAGGGACTCGCCCATCGAGAAGGGCTGGTCCATCACGCGGGCCGAGTCCTTCAGGGCCTGCTTGGTCTTGATGGTCCCGTACGTGACGATCATGGTGACGCGCTCGTCGCCGTACTTGCGGGTGACGTAGTCGATCACCTCGGAGCGACGGCGGTCGTCGAAGTCGACGTCGAAGTCGGGCATGGACACGCGGTCCGGGTTGAGGAACCGCTCGAAGATCAGCCCGTGCTTGAGCGGGTCCAGGTCCGTGATGCGCAGCGCGTACGCCACCATCGATCCGGCGCCCGAGCCGCGGCCCGGGCCCACCCGGATGCCGTTCTCCTTGGCCCAGTTGATGAAGTCGGCCACCACGAGGAAGTACCCGGGGAAGCCCATCGAGATGATGACGTCCAGCTCGTAGTCCGCCTGCTTGCGCACGTGGTCCGGCACGCCGTCCGGGTAGCGGTACGCCAGGCCGGAGGCGACCTCCTTGATGAGCCAGCTGGTCTCGTCCTCGCCCTCCGGCGTGGGGAAGACCGGCATGTAGTTGGCCTTCGTGTCGAACTCGACCTCGCACCGCTCGGCGATGAGCAGCGTGTTGTCGCAGGCCTCGGGCAGCTCAGCGAACAGCTCGCGCATCTGCCGCGGGGACTTCAGGTAGTACTCGGTGCCGGAGAACGCGAAGCGGGAGCCGCCCTGGTCGTAGCTGGGCTCGTTGAGCTTCGAGCCCGACTGCAGGGCCAGCAGCGCCTCGTGCGCCTTGGCGTCGTGCTCGTGGGTGTAGTGCAGGTCGTTCGTGGCCACGAACGGCAGGCCCAGGTCCTTGGCGAGCCGGCGCAGGTCCGTCATCACCCGGCGCTCGATGTCGAGGCCGTGGTGCATGATCTCGCAGTAGTAGTTGTCCTTGCCGAAGATGTCCCGGAAGTCCGAGGCCGCCTGCATCGCCTCCCGGTACTGGCCCAGGCGCAGGCGCGTCTGCACCTCGCCGGAGGGGCAGCCCGTGGTGGCGATCAGGCCCTTCGAGTACTGGCTCAGCAGCTCCCGGTCCAGCCGCGGCCACTTGGCGTACACCGAGTCCAGCGAGGCGATCGAGCCCATCCGGAACAGGTTGTGCATCCCCTCGGTGGTCTCGCTCAGCAGCGTCATGTGCGTGTAGGCACCGCCGCCGGACACGTCGTCCCCCCGCTGGTGGGGCTCGCCCCAGCGGGTCTTCTCCTTGTCCGTGCGGTGCTGATGCCCGGGGGCCACGTAGGCCTCGAGCCCGATGATCGGCTTGACGCCCGCCGCCTTCGCCTTGGACCAGAAGTCGTAGGCGCCGAAGAGGTAGCCGTGGTCCGTGATGGCCAGCGAGTCCATGCCCAGCCGCTGGGCCTCGGCGAACAGGTCGTCCAGCTTCGCGGCGCCGTCGAGCATGGAGTACTCGGTGTGCGTGTGCAGATGGACGAAGCCGCCGTCCTTCACGGCGTCGGGGCGGGCGTCGGCGGACACGGTCATGCGGGGTGGGCCTTTCGACGGGGAGGACGGCGGGGCCGCACCAGCCTACTCGTGGTGCCCGGGCGGCGGGGCCGGACCGGGACGGGGGTCACGTCGACGGCGCCGGGTCAGTCCTCGTCGCCGCGCAGCGCCGCCAGGGCGTGGGCGAGGTCGTCCGGATACGGGGAGGTGATCGTCACCGGCTCCCCCGTGACCGGGTGTGGGAACGCCAGCCGGTGGGCGTGCAGCCACTGCCGCGTGAGCCCGAGCTCGGCCGCCAGGCGCGGATCCGCCCCGTACGTGAGGTCGCCGACGCACGGGTGGCGCAGCGCCGAGGTGTGCACGCGGATCTGGTGGGTGCGCCCGGTCTCCAGGTGGACCTCGAGCAGGGTGGCCCGGCCGAACACCTCGAGCGTCTCGTAGTGGGTCACGGACGGCCGGCCGTCGTCGAGCACCGCGAACTTCCAGTGGTGGCCGGGATGCCGCCCGATGGGCGCGTCCACGGTGCCGCTCAGCGGGTCCGGGATGCCCTGGACCACGGCGTGGTAGACCTTCTCCGGCACGCGCTCGCGGAACTGGTCCTTCATGGCCGTGTAGGCGCGCTCGGTCTTGGCCACGACCATGACCCCGGTGGTGCCGACGTCGAGCCGGTGCACGATCCCCTGGCGCTCAGGGGCGCCCGAGGTGGTGATGTCGTAGCCGAGGGCGGCCAGGGCGCCCACCACGGTGGGCCCGACCCAGCCGGGCGAGGGGTGCGCGGCCACGCCGGTGGGCTTGTCCACGGCCACCAGGTCCTCGTCCTCGTACAGGATGCTCAGCGCGTCCACGCGCTCTGCCCTCACTTCCAGGGGGTCGGGGTCGTCGGGGACGTCGACGGCGAGGGTCTCCCCCGCCACGGCCTTCGCGGACTTGGCCAGGACGCGGTCCCGGCGTCCGGAGCGCGACTCGGCCCGCACCAGGCCCCGGGAGAACCAGTCCGCCAGCAGCGAGCGGGAGACGCCGAACGCGTCGGCGAGCACCGCGTCGACCCGCCGGCCCGCCTCGGCCTCGGTGACCTCGAGCCGTTCGGTCAGTCCCGGTCTCATGCCCATGTCCTCACGCCTCCCGTGTGCCGTCCAGGCGGCGGCCGGTCATCACGAGCAGGGCGACGCCGATGACGGAGCAGACGATGAACGAGTCCGCCACGTTGAAGATCGCGAAGTGCGGCACGGAGATCATGTCGACCACGTGGCCGCGCCCGAACGCCGGGGGCCGGAACAGCCGGTCCGTGAGGTTGCCGAGCACGCCGCCGGCGAGCCCGCCCAGCGCCAGGGCCCACGGCGTCGAGCGCACGCGGGCGATCCCGACGAGGGCGGCCACCGCCACCACGGCTTGGATGACGGTGAACACCCAGGTGTGGTCCTCGCCGATGGAGAACGCCGCGCCCGGGTTCAGGATGTAGTGCCAGCGCAGCACCCCGGGGATCACCGCGACGGAGTCCCCCAGCTGCATCGTGCTCTCGACCGCGTACTTGGTCAGCTGGTCGAGGGCGTAGGCCAGCACCGCCAGGAGGAGGGCGGTGAGCACGGCTCGCCGGCCCGCGCGAGGGGATCGCGGGGCCGACGTGGCGTCGACGGCTCGGCTCACGCCGTGGGCATGGGGGGCTCGACGCGCTTCTGGGCGCGGATCTCGCGCAGCTGGCCCTCGATGTAGGAGGTGAGGCGGCTGCGGTAGTCGGTCTCGAAGCTGCGCAGCTGTTCGACCTCGCCCTCCAGGCCGGCCTTCTCCTCGGCCAGGGCCTCGAGGGTGCGGGCCTTCTGCTCCTCGGCGTCGCTGACGAGCCGGGCCGCGGTGGCCTCGGCCTCGGCGACGAGCTCAGTGCTGCGCTGCTCGCCTGCGGCGACGTGCTCGTCGTGCAGCCGCTGGGCCATGGCCAGGACGCCGGCGGCGGAGGTCGCGGCCGCGTCGGCGGCCTCGGGGGCGGCGGCCGGGGCCGGCTCCTCGACGGGGGACGGCGTCGCGGCGGCCTCCGGGGTGTCCGCAGCGGGGGCGGCGGCCGGGGCGGCGCCGCCGGCGCGCAGCTCCGCGTTCTCGGACTCGAGCTGCTCGTTGAGGGCGATCAGGCGCTTGAACTCCGCCACGATCTCGTCGAGGAAGTCATCCACCTCGGTCTGGTCGTAGCCCTCGCGGAACTTCGTGGGCTGGAACTGCTTGTTGACCACGTCTTCCCAGGACAGCGCCATGGAACCGTCTCGCTCTCTGCTCGGTGCTCTAGGACGGCCGGGCGGCCCGGCGCGTCGGCGGTCGGCGCGCCGGTGAGGGGCGGCGCCGACCCTGCCGCGAAGACTACCACCGGGGCCGACAGCCGCCCCGGGCCGCGGGTCAGGCCACGCCGGCCAGGCTCACCACCAGGACCCGCAGCAGGACGACGCCGAGGAACACGATGAGGAAGGCCACGTCCAGGCCGATGCCGCCCAGGTTCACCGGCGGCACGGCACGACGCACGGGGCGCAGCAACGGATCGGTGGCCCCGTACACGCCGCTGGCCAGCACGAGGGCCGCCCCGGTGGGGCGCCAGTGGCGGGCGAACGACTGGGTGACGTCCAGGACGATCCGCACGGTCAGCGCCGCGAGCACCACCGTCAGGGCGATGTAGGCGAGGGCGAGGAGCAGCTGCATGGGCGCCTCAGTCGCCGTCGAACGGGGAGTCGGCCTCGCCGGACTCGCCCTGCTCGGCGCCGACGACGTCCACGGTGGCCGGGGTCAGCAGGAACACCTTGCTGGTGATGCGGGAGATCGAGCCGTGCAGGCCGAAGACGAGGCCGGCCGCGAAGTCCACGAGGCGCTTGGCCTCGTTCTCACCGAGGTCGGTGACGTTCATGATCACGGGGACGCCGGAGCGGAAGGACTCGCCGATCGCCTTCGCGTCGTTGTAGGAGCGGGGATGGACGGTGGACAGGGTGTGCACGGAGGCTCCTTCGGCAGACGACGCTGCGGCTCGCTTGATGGGGGTCACCGGGGCCCGGTAGCCCGGGTCGACCGGCTCGGGACGCGCCGGACGCCGGGGTTCGACGGGATCGGCCGCGGTGGAGCCGGACGGGGTCACGGGCTCCGGCCGCTCGGCCGGCTCGGGATCGCGGACCGCAGCCGGGCGGACGGCCTCCATGTGGGGGTCGGTGTCCGGCTCCGCGGGGCGGCGCGCCTCGACGACCTCGTGTCGGGGCGCGGTCTCCCGCTCGGCGGCACGCGGCTGCTCGTCGTACTCGTCGCCGTCGGCCAGGCCGAGGTAGATCATCGTCTTCTTCAGGGCGCCAGCCATGAGTCTTCCTTCACCACGTCCTCCGGCCCCGGGGGCCGCCGTCGTTCGTCGTCGGTGCGCGTGCGTCCGCGCGGTCCTGTCGCGTCCCGCCGGGACGCGCGGGGTCAACGTTAGCCCACCGCGTCCCGGGCCCCCAGAACGTCGGAGCCGATGCGCACCTGTGTCGCCCCGGCGCGCACGGCCGCCTCGAGGTCCGCGCTCATCCCCATGGACAGCGTGGTGGCCTCCGGATGCGTCTGCCGCAGGCCCGCGCCGAGCGCGGCGAGCCGGCGGAACGCGTCCTCCGGGTCCAGGCCGCGCGGCGCCACGCACATCAGCCCGCCCAGCCGCAGGCCCGGCAGGCCTGCGATGACGTCCGCGAGGGCGGGGACGTCCTCGGGACGGGCGCCGCCGCGCGGGCCGATCCCCTCGGGGCGGTCCTCGTCGGCGCGGTCGTCGACGTCCACCTGCACGAGGCACTCCAGGTCGGGGATCGCGGCCTCGGGCTCGCGCTCGCGCCGCAGCAGGAGCGCTCGCGAGAGCGCCTCGGCCAGTTCGGGTCGGTCCACCGACTCCACCACGGACGCGTAGCGCACCACGTACTTGGCCTTGTTGGTCTGCAGCTGGCCCACGAAGTGCCAGCGCGGGGCGTCCGCCCCCAGGGCCGCGGCGACGGCCTCGGCCTTGGGCCGGGCCTCCTGGTCGCGGTTCTCCCCCACGTCGGTCACGCCGAGCGCGGCGAGGCGCACGACGTCCTCGGCGGGGTGGGTCTTGGTCACGACGACGAGCGCGGGCTCCGCCTCGCGCCCGGCGTCCCGCGCGGCGTCGGCGATGCGGGCGCGCACCGCGGCGAGCGCGTCGGCGATCTCCCGGGCGCGGGGATCCGTCGGGGTCGGCCCGGCGGTGGCGGGGGCGGTCATGCCTCTCCTCTCGGGGTGGTGGCGTCGGGGTCGGTGCGCCAGACGAGGCCGGCGAACCGGCCCTCACCGGGCGCCCGGCGGTGCGAGAACAGGCGTTCGTCCTCGCGCGTGCACACGTCGATCGTCGCGGTGGTCACCCCGCGGGCGCGGAGGACCTGTGCGGCGCCGGCGGGCAGGTCGAGGGCGGGGGTGCCCCAGGACGTGGTGGCCGCGGTCGCCGGGAGGCGGGCGGCGGCCTCGGCACGCATGGCGGCGGGCACCTCGTAGCAGCGGCCGCACACGCCGGGACCGATCCAGGCGCGCAGGCCGGGACCGGTCCGGTCGGTCTCCGGGCGCAGGGAGAGCAGACGATCGACGGTCGCCTCCAGGACGCCGTCCAGCAGCCCGCGCCGCCCGGCGTGGGCCACGGCGGTCGCGCCGGTCGTCTCGTCGACGAAGACCACGGGGAGGCAGTCGGCCACCATGACGGCCAGCGGCCGGGACCCGTCGCGGCTCACGGCGGCGTCGGCCACGGGGGCCGGGGCACCGCCGCGCCCGGGTCCGTCCGCCCACACGACGTCGGCCGAGTGGACCTGGTCCAAATAGAGCGTCGCGTCCTCGGGAACCCCCATCACGCGCTCCAGGGCGCGACGGGCGGCGCTGACGCGAGCGAGCCCCTCGGCCTCGTCCGGCGGGACCACGTGCAGCGCGAGGTTGCCGGCGGCCACGGACGTCCAGGCCACGTGCACGGCGCCCGTCGCGGTGCGGACGGTCTCGCGGTGCACGAAGGGGCCGGCGGGGACCCGTACGGTCCCGGCCGGCCCCTCCGCGGCCGTCACTTGAGGAAGTCCGGGACGTCCAGGTCCGAGGACCCGGCGCCGAGGTCCGGCTCCACCACGGTGGGCAGGTCCTGCTGGCGGCGCGGCTGCTGCTCCTGCGGGGCCAGCGGCACGGTGCCGCGCACGGCGGGACGCTCGGCCTGCTGCGGCTGGGCCGGGGCGGGCTGCGGCTGGGCGGGGACGGGCTGCGGCTGCGTGGGGGCCGCGGCCCGCTGCGGGGCCGCCTGCTGCTGCACGGCCTGCGGGGCGGCCGGGGCGGAGGTGACGTCCACCTTGTCGAAGCCCGCGGCGATCACGGTCACGCGCACCTCGTCGCCGAGGGCGTCGTCGATGACCGCGCCGAAGATGATGTTGGCCTCCGGGTGGGCGACCTCCTGGACCAGGCGCGCGGCCTCGTTGATCTCGAAGAGGCCGAGGTCGGAGCCGCCCTGGATGGAGAGCAGCACGCCGTACGCGCCGTCGATGGAGGCCTCGAGCAGCGGCGAGGCGATCGCCAGCTCGGCCGCCTTGACGGCGCGGTCCTCGCCCTGCGCGTGGCCGATGCCCATGAGCGCGGAGCCCGCGCCCTGCATCACGGACTTCACGTCCGCGAAGTCGAGGTTGATCAGGCCCGGGGTGGTGATCAGGTCGGTGATGCCCTGCACGCCGGAGAGGAGCACCTGGTCCGCCTGACGGAAGGCGTCCATGACCGAGACGTTGCGGTCCGAGATGGACAGCAGGCGGTCGTTCGGGATCACGATGAGGGTGTCGACCTCGTCCCGCAGGGCGTCGATGCCCGCCTCGGCGGAGCCGGCGCGACGGCGGCCCTCGAACGTGAACGGGCGGGTCACGACGCCGATGGTCAGGGCGCCGAGCGAGCGCGCAATGCGGGCCACGACGGGCGCCCCGCCGGTGCCGGTGCCGCCGCCCTCGCCCGCGGTCACGAACACCATGTCCGCGCCCCGCAGGACCTCCTCGATCTCCTCCGCGTGGTCCTCGGCGGCCTGGCGGCCCACCTCGGGGTTCGCGCCCGCGCCGAGTCCACGGGTGAGCTCGCGGCCCACGTCCAGCTTCACGTCCGCGTCCGACATCAGCAGCGCCTGGGCGTCCGTGTTGATGGCGATGAACTCCACGCCGCGGAGCCCCACCTCGATCATGCGGTTCACGGCGTTCACGCCGCCGCCGCCGATGCCGACGACCTTGATGACGGCCAGGTAGTTCTGGGGTGCAGCCACGGTGTTGGTTCCCTTTGTTCGAGATCTCGAGAGGTCAGCGCGAGGCACAACGCCCCGGTGATCGGCGGCCACCCGGGGTGGACACCTTCAAGCACAGCGTGAAGCGAGCCTCGCGCGCGTTCGGGTCCACCGTACTGGGAGGCCCGCGTCACGTGCAAAAGAAAACGGCGTGTCCACGCGGAAAAGACGGCCTCCGCATCAACCTTCACGTGAGACTCGAAGGACCAGCCGCCGCGGTGATGGCACCCGGACTCGCGCGAGGCCCCGCGCCCCGACCTTCACCTTCACGTTCTACTGGAGACTCCTGTGGCCCCGGTTCAGCGCGTGATCGGCCGCGTGGGCACGGAGACGTCGATCTCGGCGACGCCACCCTCCGCGGACCCGTGCCGCTCGTCCGCCAGGAACGCCTCGGCCACGGACCCCTTGAGGCCGGCGTCCTGCGCGTCGCCCCAGACCAGGGTCACCCCGCCCTCGAGCGCCAGACGGACCTGGCCCGGGCCCCGGGAGTCGGCCGTCTCGACACGATCCGCCACGGACTCCGGCAGGGCGGCCAGCACCTCGGCCACCTCGGCGCGCTCCTCCTGCGCCCGCTGCGGCAGCTCCTCCGAGAACGCGGGGAGGTCCTCGCCCTCGAGCCGTTCCTCCGGCACTCCCGTCAGGACGGTGCCGTCCGCGAGCAGCAGCTGCACGCCGTCGTCGCCGTCCCGCCGGGCCCGCGCCTCGTGCTCCCGGACCGCGACCTCCAGGCCGGTGGGCAGGCGGGGCACGGTCTGGACCTCGGCCACTCCGGGCAGACCACCGACCAGCTCGTCCACACGGCCGGCGCCGACGCGGGACAGCGGCACGCCGTACACGGGCTCCAGGCGCTCCTGGACGTCGGTGGCGGAGACATGGCGGGTGCCGGTGACCTCGACGCGGTCCACCGCGAGCACGGGCGAGAAGAACACGACCCAGCCCAGGACGGTCAGCACCGCGAGCACCCCGGCCGCCACACCCCAGCGCGTGGCGCGGCGCCGGCGCGCGGTGCGGCCCGGGAATCGGACCACGGTGGAGGCGTCGGCCCCGGCCGGAGCGACCGGCGGCGTCCCGCGGCCGAGCTTCACGGGTGGGCGACGCCGGGCGCCGCGTCCCGGCCGAGCTCGGCCAGCAGGTCCGGGCCCAGGGTGGTCACGTCCCCCGCGCCCATCGTCAGGACGACGTCGCCGGCCGTGGCGCCCGCCGCGAGCGAGCGCACCGCCTCGGCGCGGTCCTCGGCGACGACACGGTCCTCGGCGGCGCCCGTGGTGAGGCGGGAGGCGATGAGGGACGAGTCGACGCCGGGCATCGGCTCCTCCCGAGCCGCGTACACGGGCAGCACGCGCACCGCGTCCGCCCCGGAGAGGGCGGCGGCGAACTCGGCGGCGAAGTCCCGGGTGCGGGAGAACAGGTGGGGCTGGAACAGGACGTGCACGCGGGCGTCGCCGGCCACGGCACGGCCGGCGGAGACCGCGGCGGTCACCTCCGTGGGATGGTGCGCGTAGTCGTCGAAGACCCGCACGCCGCGCGCGGCGCCGCGGAACTCGAAGCGGCGGGCCGTGCCCCGGAAGGCCTCGACGCCCCGCACGGCGGCCTCGAAGGCCATGCCCGCCCGGACGGCGGCCAGGACCACGGCGGCGGCGTTCAGCGCGTTGTGCCGGCCGGGCACCTGCAGGTGCAGGGTGCGCTCCGGTCCGTCCGCCATCCGGAACGTGGCGCGCTGGCCCACTCCGGTCTCGCCCGGCTCCACCGCGAGGTCGGTGACCAGCAGGTCCGGCGTCACGCCGTCGCGGGGCGCCGTGCCGTAGGTCACGACGTCGGCGGCCGCGTGGTCCCGGGCCCACGCGGCCAGGTCCGCCGCGCCGGCGTCGTCGAGGCAGGTCACGAGGACCCCGCCCTGGGCGGCGGCCGGCAGCCCGCCCGCGAAGTCCCGGAAGACCTGGTGCACCGCCTCCTCGGTCCCGTAGTGGTCCAGGTGGTCGGCCTCCACGGTCGTGACGATCCCGATCGTGCTCGGGTAGTTCACCAGGGTGCCGTCGGACTCGTCGGCCTCCGCGATGAACCACTCGCCCCGGCCCGCCCGGGCGTTGGTGCCGAGCCCGGCGACGGCGGCGCCGACGGCGAACGTGGGGTCCCAGCCGGCGTCGGAGAAGGCCATGGCGGCCATGGAGGACGTGGTGGTCTTCCCGTGCGTGCCGGCGACGGCCAGCACCCGGTGGCCGCGCATGGCCAGGGCGAGGCCCTCGGAACGGTGCAGCACGCGCAGTCCGCGCGCCACGGCGGCGTCGTGCTCCGGGTTGCCCGGCCCGGCGATCGAGGAGGCGATCACCGTGGTGACGTCCTCGCCCAGGTGCGCGGCGTCGTAGCCGACCGTGATCCGGGCGCCGCCCGCGGCGAGCTCGCGCATCACGGGCAGGTCCTTCGCGTCGGAGCCGGACACCGCGACGCCCTGCTCCTGGAGGATGCGGGCGACCCCCGACACGCCGACACCGCCGATCCCCAGCAGGTGCACGCGGCCCAGGTCGGCGAAGCGGCCCTCGGCCGCGGGACGGCTGCTCTCGTCGCGGCTCATCGCCGGGCTCCTTCCTGGGCGGCCGAGCGCACGAGGCCGGCCATGGTGACGTCCGCGTCCCGGACGCCGAAGCGGGCGGCCGCCTCCCCCATGCGCGCGAGACGCTCGGGGTCGGTCGCCAGCGGGATCAGCTGACGCTGCACCCACGCGCGCCCGAAGGCGTCGTCGCGGACGAGCAGCGCACCCTCCGCCTCCACCACGGGGCGGGCGTTGAGCGCCTGCTCGCCGTTGCCGATGGGCAGGGGGACGTAGACGGCGGGCAGGCCGACCGCGGACACCTCGCAGACCGTGCCGGCGCCCGAGCGGGCGACGATCAGGTCGGCGGCGGCGTAGGCCTGCTCCATGCCCACCAGGTACTCCCGCTGGACGTAGCCGTCCCGGACCAGCAGGCTGCCGTCGTCCTCGGTGAGGGCCTTGTCCCGCCCGGTCAGGTGGAACACCTGCAGACCGGCTTCGAGGAGGTCGCCCAGCGCGGCGCGCACGGTGCGGTTCACGGCCAGCGCGCCCGAGCTGCCGCCGGTCACCACGACGGTGGTCCGGTCCGGGTCGAGGCCGAGGGCCTCGCGGGCGGCACGGCCGGCGGCCGCCCGGTCCAGGCCGGAGATCTCGGGGCGCATCGGCATGCCCACCCAGCGGGCGCCGCGGAGGCGGGTGTCCGGCAGGGCGGTGCCGACGTGCGTGGCCCGCAGGGCCCCGATGCGGTTGGCCAGGCCGGGGCGCGCGTTGGCCTCGTGGACCACCACGGGCACGCCGGCCCGGAACGCGGCGAGGTACACGGGGGTGGCGACGTAGCCGCCCACGCCCACGACGACGTCGGCGCGCCGGTCCCGCAGGATCCGGGCCGCGGTCGCGACCGCGGCGCGCATGCGGGCCGGGAAGCGGACGACGTCCATCGACGGGCGGCGCGGCATCGGGACCCGGTCGATCAGGTCGAGCTCGTAGCCCGCCTCGGGGACGAGACGCGTCTCCATGCCGGAGGCGGTGCCGACCATGGTGCACTCGACGGGACCGCCGCCGTCGTCCTCCAGGGCGCGGGCGATCGCGAGCATCGGGGAGATGTGGCCGGCGGTGCCGCCGCCGGCCAGCACCACCCGCAGGGGTCCGGAGGGATGAGAGGTCTGCGTCATCGGGGCTCCTGGAGGGCGGGGGTGGGGATCACGGGGAGGGGGTCGGTGTCCGGCTCGTCCGCCTGCGGGCGGGCGTCCGGCTGGACGGCACGGCGGCGCTCGTGGCGGGCGAAGGCCAGCACGATGCCGACCGCGCTCAAGGACAGGGTGAGCGCGGAACCACCATAGGAGATGAAGGGCAGCGGGACGCCCACCACGGGGATGATCCCGGAGACCATCGCGATGTTGACGGCCGCCTGGCCCACCAGCCAGGCCAGGATCCCCCACGTGGAGAGGCGGATGAACGTGGACGTGGTCCCGGCGGCGACGCGGTAGATGCCGATCGCCAGGCCGAGGTAGGCCAGCAGCACCACCAGCGTGCCCACGAGCCCGAGCTCCTCGCCGAGGATGGTGAAGATGAAGTCGTTCTCGGCCTCCGGGATGTAGCTCCACTTCTGGCGGGACTGGCCGAGGCCCGCGCCCCACCAGCCGCCCGAGGCCAGGGCGTACATCCCGTGCGCCGGCTGGAAGCAGGGGTCGGTGGCGTCGGAGCAGTCCCCCATCCAGGCCTGCACCCGGACCATGCGGTGCGGGGCCAGGAGGGTCAGGGCCAGGATGCCCAGCACGCTCAGCGCCAGGAAGGTGAGGAAGACCCCCCAGTGGGTGCCGGCCACGTACAGCACCGTGGCCAGCACGATCGCGAGGATGATCGCGGTCCCGAGGTCGCTGCCCGCCATCACCAGGCCCAGCAGGAGCAGGCCGCCGGGCAGCACCGGGATCAGTGCGTGCCGCACCTGGGTGACGAGGCGGTGCTTGCGCTCCAGGACCGCCGCCGCCCACAGGGCCAGGGCGAGCTTGGCG
Organism: Micrococcus sp. 63XJN7_8_ISO-PGPR-S23-253; assembly: GCF_056173425.1. Classification (NCBI taxonomy): domain Bacteria; kingdom Bacillati; phylum Actinomycetota; class Actinomycetes; order Micrococcales; family Micrococcaceae; genus Micrococcus; species Micrococcus sp. 63XJN7_8_ISO-PGPR-S23-253. The sequence continues at coordinate 928,720 of NZ_CM149673.1, read as the reverse complement.
GCCTCGGAGGGCTGCATCCGGAACCCGCCGATGCCCAGCCAGTTGCGATTGCCGCCCACGGTGACGCCGAGCGGGGAGAACGCGACCAGCGCGAGCAGGATCACGGCCACGCCGAACGCCGGCCAGGCCATCGCCTTGAGGACGCGCACCGGCAGGCGCGAGAACACGAGCAGGGCCGCCACGCCCGCCACCGCCCAGGCGCTCTGGCGCAGGAACAGCGCGTACGAGCCGCCGCCGGTGCCGATCGCCTCGACGGAGGACGAGGAGAGCACCATGACGAGGCCCAGCACGGTCAGCAGGGCGGTGCAGCCGCTGATGAGCAGGACCGACAGGTCGAGGGCGCGGCGGCCCTCGAGGACCCGCCACATCCGGCGCAGGAGCCGCTCCCGGTGCTCGGGGGCGTCGTCGTCCGCGCGGGGACGGACCGGGCGGAGCTCGATCGGGGACATGGCCCTCCTCACGGGGGAAGCGAGACGGTCGGGTGGGCGGCGGGTCAGTCGGCGTCGGGCGCGGCGTCGTCGGGCACGTCCCAGCCGTGCTCGCGCATCAGCCCGGCGACGGCCTCGATGAACGCGTCGCCGCGGGCCGCGTAGGAGCGGAACTGATCCATCGACGCCGCGGCGGGCGCCATGAGCACGGTGTCGCCGGGGCGGGCCAGGCCGTCGGCCACGCGCACCGCCTCGGCCATCACGGCCGCGCCGTCGGCGGGGCCGGTGCCGTCGGCCGCGGCGAGGGGGGCGTGGACGGGGACCTCGGGGGCGTGCGCGGCCAGGGCAGCGCGCAGGGCGGAGGTGTCCCTGCCCAGGAGCACCACCGCGCGGAGCCGGTGGGCGTGCGCGGCCACCAGCTCGTGATAGGTCACGCCCTTGGGCAGGCCGCCGGCCAGCCACACCACGGAGCTGAACGCCGCCAGCGACGCGTCCGCGGCGTGCGGGTTCGTCGCCTTGGAGTCGTTGACCCACATGATGTCGCGGGAGGTGGCCACGAGTTGGATGCGGTGCTCCCCGCGGTCATAGGAGCGCAGGCCCTCGGCCACGGCCGCGGGGCTCACCCCGACGGCCCGGGTCAGCGCCGCCGCGGCGGCCGCGTTGGCCACGGTGTGGCGCGGCGCCACCGGGCCCAGGTCGGCGCGCTCGGCCAGGGCGATCGCCTCGTGGCGCCGGTTGTCCAGGAACGCACGGTCCACGAGGATCCCGTCCACGACGCCGATGTCGGACAGGCCCGGGGTGTCCGTGGTGAAGCCGATCGCGCGGCAGCCCTCCTGGACGTCCGCGCGCTCCACGAGGGTGCGGGTCACCGGGTCCTGCTCGTTGAACACGCAGGCCACCCGCGTGTTCGCGTACACCTTGCCCTTGGCGGCGGCGTACTCCTCCATCGAGCCGTGCCAGTCCACGTGGTCCTCGGCCAGGTTCAGCACCGCCGACGACGCCGGGGCCAGGCCGTGCGTCCAGTGCAGCTGGAAGCTGGAGAGCTCGAGGGCCAGCACGTCGAAGCCCTGCGGGTCGCGGATCGCGTCCAGCACGGGGGTGCCGACGTTGCCGCAGGCCACCGCCCGACGGCCGTCCGCCCGCAGGATGGCCTCGACCATCGTCACGGTCGTCGTCTTGCCGTTCGTGCCCGTCAGGCAGACCCAGTCGGCGGTCTTCCGGCCGGCGCGCTCGCGCAGCCGCCAGGCCAGTTCGACGTCGGACCAGATCGGCAGGCCCGCCGCGTGGGCGGCCATCAGCAGCGGCTGGTCCGGCCGCCAGCCCGGGGAGGTCACGACGAGGTCCGCGGCGGCGCCGTCGACCTCGGGCAGCACCTGCGTGGCCGCCCGGTCGAGCAGGACCTCGCGGACCCCCACGATCCGCAGGGTCTCGGCGCGCGCCCGGTTCTCGGGACCGTCGTCGCCGTCCACCACCACGACGGCGGCGCCCAGCTCGGCCAGGGTGTCGGCCACGGAGAAGCCGGTGACGCCCAGACCCGTGACGACGACGCGCAGGCCGGCCCACCCCGGGGCGTCCCAGGACGTGAGGTCGGCGGTGCGGGCGGTGTCGGCGCGGGGCCGGCGCACCGGTGCGTGCGCGGTGCCGGTCACGGGGTCACCCCCGCGAGGCCGCCCTGGCGGATGAGCCAGTCGCCGTAGAAGATCGCGAGCCCCACGGTGACGCACATCAGGGACAGCAGCCAGAAGCGGACCACGACGGTCACCTCGGCCCAGCCCTTGAGCTCGAAGTGGTGCTGCAGCGGCGCCATGAGGAACACGCGCTTGCCGCCGGAGACCTTGAACCAGCCCACCTGGATGATGACGGAGAGGGTGATCGCGACCATGAGGCCGGCCAGCACGGCCACCAGGATCTCGGTGCGCGTGAAGATCGCGAAGCCGGCCAGGGCGCCGCCCAGGCCCAGGGAGCCGGTGTCCCCCATGAAGATCTTGGCCGGAGAGGTGTTCCACCAGAGGAAGCCCAGCAGGCTGCCCGTGAGGATCGCCGCGAGCAGGGCGAGGTCCATGGGGTCGCGGACCTCGTAGCAGCCGCGGGTGCCCTCGAGCGCGCAGGACTGGCTCGACTGGAAGAGCGACATCAGGACGTAGGCGCCCGTGATCATGGCGGTGGCGCCCGTGGCGAGCCCGTCGAGGCCGTCCGTGAGGTTCACGGCGTTCGTGGTGGCGGTGGTGATGAGGTTCGACCAGATCACGAACAGGATGACGCCGATCGCGGGTCCGGCGAAGGCCAGGTCGAGCCACGGGATGTCCCGGGCGAAGGAGATCGCCGTCGAGGCGGGGGTCTGGCCCCGCTCGTCCGGGAAGTTCAGGGCGAGGACGGCGAAGGCGGTGCCGATCAGGGCCTGGAGGATGATCTTGCCGCGCGGCGTCAGGCCGAGCGAGCGCTGCTTCGTGATCTTCGTGAAGTCGTCCACGAAGCCGACGAAGGCCATGCCCACGGTGAGCAGCAGGAGGATCAGGCCGGAGGCCGTGGGCCCGCCGAAGTCGACGCCGAGCACCGCGAGCAGCCCGTGGGTGATCAGGTACGCCAGCACCAGGGAGCCGATGATGACCGCGCCGCCCATCGTGGGCGTGCCGCGCTTGGTCTTGTGGGTGGTCGGGCCGTCGTCGCGGACGAACTGGCCGTATCCGCGCTTGACGAGGAACCGGATGAACAGCGGGGTGCCGGCGGCCGAGAGGACCAGGCCGAGCACGCCGCCGATGAGCAGTCCGATCACGGTCGGGACTCCTTCGGGGAGGCGGAGGGGACGGCGACGGCGTCGGCCGTGGCGAGGCGCTCGCCGAGGGCCGCGAGCCCGACGCCGTTGGAGGACTTGACGAGGACGAGGTCGCCGGGGCGCAGGTGCTCGGTGAGGAACGCCTCGGCCTGCGCGGCGTCGTCGACGAAGTGCGCCTCCTCGCCCCAGCTGCCCTCGTTGAGGGCGCCGATGTAGAGCGGCCGGGCCCCGGCGCCCACCACCAGCAGCTGGGCGATGTTCAGGCGCACCACGGACTCGCCCACGAGGGTGTGCTCACGGACGCGGGCATCGCCGAGTTCGAGCATCTCCCCCAGGACGGCCCAGGTGCGGCGGCCGCTGGAGCGGCCGAGGGTGGCCAGCGTCCGCAGCGCGGCGCGCATGGACTCGGGGTTGGCGTTGTACGCGTCGTTGATGATCGTGACGCCGTCCGCGCGGTCGGTGCGCTCCATCCGGAAGCGGCTGGCGGGCCCGAGCCCGTCGAGACCACGGGCGATCTCGGCCGGGTCCATGCCGGCGGCGTGGGCGGCCGCCGCGGCGGCCAGCACGTTGTGCACGTGGTGCAGGCCGGTCAGTCCGGAGGCGACCGGATGCCGCACGGCGGCCTCATCCGTCCCGACCTGCAGGTCGAACACGGGGCGCTCCTGGTCGTCAGCTCGCACGTCCCGTGCGGCGACGAGGCCCGACGCACGGCCGGCGGCCACGTCCTCGGCCGCGCGGGCGACGCCCCGCTCGTCCGCGGTGAACCAGGTGATCGGGGCGGCGGTCCGCGCCGCCATGCCGGCGACACGCTCGTCGTCGAGGTTGAGGACGGCGACGCCGTCGGGGCCGAGGGCCTCCACGAGCTCGCCCTTGGTGCGCGCGATGTTCGCCACGCCGCCGAAGCTGCCCGCGTGGGCGGTGCCCACCATGAGCACGACGCCGATGTCCGGGCGCACGATGTCGCAGAGGTACGCGATGTTGCCGACGTGGTCCGCGCCCATCTCGACCACGAGGAAGCGCGTGTCCAGCTCCGCCCGGAACACCGTGAGCGGCACGCCGACCTCGCCGTTGTACGAGCCGACCGGTGCGACGGTGGGGCCCTGGGTGGCCAGCAGGGCGGCGAGCAGGTCCTTCGTGGTGGTCTTGCCGGCCGAGCCGGTGATGCCGATGACGGTGGTCGGGGAGTGCTCCCGGACGCGGCGCACGATCTCGCGGGCGAGCGCGCCCATCGCGAGCACGGCGTCCTCCACGATGATCGCCGGGTGCGCGGCGCCGTCGGGGGCGTGCGTGGGGCGTTCGGCGAGCACGGCGGCGGCGCCGGCGCCCAGCGCGGCGTCGATGAAGTCGTGGCCGTCGGCGCGCTCCCCCGGCTTCGCCACGTAGAGCGTGCCCTCGGCGGTGACCTCCCGCGAGTCGGGGGTGGCATGCACCAGCACGGTGGCGGGGTCGAGGGTGGCCGAGAGGGTGCCGGACACGGCCTCGGCGATCTGGGCTGCGGTGAGAGCGATCATGACTCGATGACCTTACCCTCGCGGGCTGGGCCGGAGCCCGAGGCGGAGACCACAGCGGCACCGGCGGCCAGGGCCTCGCGCAGGGCCACCCGGTCGTCCAGCGGGACGAGCTCGCCGTCGTAGTCCATCGTGGTCTCGTGCCCGCGGCCGGCCAGGAGGATGCCGTCCTGCGGCCCCGCCAGCTCCACGGCGCGGCGGATGGCCGCGGCACGGTCGGCCACCTCCTCGATCACGACCGTGCGGCCCTCCTCCCGCGCGATGCGGTCGGCCTCGGCGCGGGCGCCGGCGAGGATGTGGGCGCGGATCGGGGCCGGGTCCTCCGAGTGGGGGGTGTCGTCGGTGACGATCACCACATCCGCCGCCCGGGCCGCGATCGCGCCCATCACGGGCCGCTTGTCACGGTCACGGTCCCCGGCGGAGCCGAACACGATCAGGGTGCGGCCGTGCGTCCCGGCCGCCGCCCGGGCGTCGGCGAGGGAGCGCAACGCCTGGACCATGCCGTCCGGGTTGTGCGCGAAGTCGACGACGGCGTCCGGCTCGCGGCCCACGACCTCCATCCGCCCCGGGACGGCGGCGGCCAGGGGGCCCTCGCCCGCGGGCACGTCCAGGACGGCGGCGAGCGCGTCCAGGTGCTCCTCCCCCACGGCGTGCAGCACGAGCAGGACCGCGAGGGCCGCGTTGGCCACGTTGAAGCGGCCCGGCAGACCGACGGAGGCCCGCAGCTCCCGGCCCGTGGCCGCGTGGCGCAGCGTGAAGCGGTGGCCGAGGCCGTCCGGCGCGAGCTCGGCGACCTCCCAGTCCGCCCGGAGGCCGGGGTCGTGGTCGGCCAGGGCGCCCGGCGTCGGCGCGGCCGGCCCGAGGGCGAGCGTGGTGACGGGAGCGCCGGCGGCCCGGGCCATGGCGACGCCCCAGCGGGGTCCCTCGCCGCCGTCGAGCGTGATGACGGCGTGGTCGGTGCGGGCGGGGTCGAACAGACCGGCCTTGGCCGCGAAGTACTCCTGCATCGAGCCGTGCATGTCCAGGTGGTCCTGGGTCAGGTTGGTGAACCCGGCCACCGCGTAGCGCAGGCCGGCGATCCGCTGATACGCCACGGCGTGGGAGGAGACCTCCATGACGGCGGTGTCCACCTCCTCCTCGCGCATGAGCGCCATGAGGGCGTGCAGCTGGGTGGCCTCGGGCGTGGTGAGCGTGGAGGGGACCTCCCGCTCCCCCGCGCGGATCAGGATCGTGCCCACGATGCCCGACCGGCGCCCCAGGGCCTCGAGCAGGGCGGCGGCGAGGAAGCTCGTGGTGGTCTTGCCGTTGGTGCCGGTCACGCCGACCAGGCGCGGGCCGGCGTCGCGCCCGCCGCCGTAGACGCGGGCCGCCACGGTGCCGGCGGCGGTGCGCACGGCGTCGACCTCGAGCACCGGGGCGTCGGCCAGGCCCTGCCCCGCCAGGAGCGCGCGGCCCGCCGCGTCCGTCAGGACGCCGACGGCGCCGGCCTCCAGCGCCGTGGCCGCGAACGCGGCACCGTGGGCGTGTGCCCCCGGGACGGCGACGTAGAGGTCGCCCGGTCTCACGACACGCGAGTCGAGGCTGACCCCCGTGACGCCGTCGGCCGGGGCCGCGCCGTGGACATGGGCCGCGATCCCCGCCTCGGCCAGCGCCTGCGCGAGGACGGGCCAGGGCGTGGCGGGGGTGTCGGAGGGCCGGAAGGCGGCGTCCTGCTGGGCCGGGGTCAGCGGAGCAGGGGGGTCGCTCGGGGTGGTCATGGGGGTGCTCCTGGGGTGCTCGGGGCTGGAGGCGTGGGTCACCACGGCCGGTCCTGCGGATCGTCCACGAAGACGCGGTAGTCGTTCGGCTCGGCTCCGGTGGCGGGCACGTCCGCCTGGCGGAGCATGTACTCCATGATCGTGGCGGCCGCGATGGACACGTCCCGGGAGCCCTGCTTCGACGGCGGCCGATGCATGGACACGGACACCACGAAGCGGGGGTCGTCGAGCGGGGCGACGGCGGTGAAGCCGAAGTTGTAGCCGTCGTACGTGCCGGTGTCGCTCGCGGCCTCGGCGGTGGAGGACTTGCCGCCCACGCGATACCCGGGGATCGCGGCCGCCTTGCTGGTGCCCTGCGTCACGACGGTCTCCATCATGCGGAGCATCTGCGCCGCCGTCTCCTCGGAGACCACGCGGTGGGGCTCGGCGGACGACTCCCAGCGCTTCTCCGCGCCGTCGCCGTCCACCGTGGCGTCGATCAGCCGGGCCGGGATCAGCATGCCGCCGTTGGCGAGGGCCTGGTACATCTGGGCGGTGTGCAGGGTGGTCTGGGTGTAGCCCTGGCCGAAGGCCGTGGTCAGGCGCTGGCGGCCGTCCCACTGCTCGGGCGGGACGAGGACGCTGCCCGCCTGCTGCGGCAGGCCGAGGTCGATGGGCTGGCCGACCCCGAAGGAGCGCATGTACTCGTAGCGCTGCTCGTCCGTGATCTTCTCGGCGATCTGCACCGTGCCCGTGTTGTAGGAGCGCGCGTAGATGCCCGCGGCGGTCATGTCGAACGTCGGGTGCGGGGAGAAGTCCCGGATGGTCTGCCCGTCGAAGTCCTGGCTGCTGGGGACGGTGAAGCCGTCCGTGGCGGTGACCTTCCCGGCGTCGACGGCGGCCGCGATCGGCAGCGCCTTGCCCGTGGAGCCCGGCTCGTACGGGGTGCTCATCACGGTGGAGGTGCGGAAGTTCCCCTCGGTGGCGTCGGGGTCGGCGGGGTCCACCGTGGTGGAGTCCGCCATGACGATCACGTCGCCCGTCTTCACGTCCATCACGACGGCGTTCGCCCACTCCGCGTCGTACTCGGCGGCGAGGGCGCCGAGGGTCTCCTGCGCGAACCACTGGGCGTCCTTGTCCACGGTCAGGCGCAGGTCGGCGCCGTCCACGGCCGGAACCTCCTCGAGCGGGGCGTTGGGGATGCGGATGCCGTCCGCGCCCACCTCGAACGTGCGGGTGCCCGGAGTGCCGGTCATGACGTCGTCCTGGCTGAGCTCGAGGCCTTCGAGGGCGGTGCCGTCACCGCCCATGAAGCCGATGATGCTGCCGGCGACCGACCCGTTCGGGTAGGTGCGGCGGTCCACCGCCTCGGAGAGCAGGCCCGGCACGTTGAGCGCCATGGCCTTGTCCCGCACCTCCGGGGTCACGGATCGACGCACCACGGCGTACGGGCGGGAGCCGATGGTGGCCTCGCGCACCTCCTCCTCCGACATGCCGAGCACCTCGGCCAGGCTGGCCAGGCGGGAGTCCACGTCCACGAGCACGGTCTCCCGGGCCTCGCGGTCCCATTCGTTGAAGTCCTTGACGAGGCGCTGGTCCACGACGATGTCGTATCGGCGCACGCTGGCGGCCAGCACGTCGCCGTCACGGTCCAGGATGGACCCGCGCTGCGGCAGGGTCTCCTGGTGGGTCAGGCGCTGATCCATGGCCGCCGCGGCCTGCCCCGTGGGGTCGATGCCCTGCACGTAGACGAGCCGCAGCGCCAGCCCGCCAAGCAGGACGAAGACGAGCAGCAGCAGGATGCGGGTGCGCACGGCAGGGTGCCCGGGAGCGGGCCCGACCGTCGATCCGCCGCGGGGAAGGTGCGAGGCGGGACGGTCGATCAACGGTCGGCGGCGTCCTGGTCGGCGGCGGCGGAGGCGTCCGCGCCGCTGAAGGTGCGCGGTCCCTCGATCTCGTCCTGGCCGTCGTCGGACGCCCCCTGGCGGACCGCGTCCGCGTCCGCCGGCGGCGCGACGTAGGTGGCGGAGATGTCGCCGTCCTGGGCCGCCTGGGCCTCGCCGCCGAACTGGCCCGTGCCCGCGTCCACGGAGGCGGTGCCGGCGGGGGCGACCATCCCGAGGGCGTCGGCGCGCGCGGCCAGGTTCTGCGGCGCCTCGAGGTGGCCCACCTGCTCGGCCAGCCGCTCATTGGTCTCGGTGACGGCCTGCTGCTCCTGGCGCAGGTCCAGAAGGGCGTACTGCCGGTTGGACATGGTGATGTTCATGACGAGGACCGCCGCGAGCGCGGCGAGCACCACGAGGACGCACAGCACGGTCACGCCGGAGCGGGATCGGGGCAGCGGGGCGGGCACCACCGAGAGCGGCGTGCGCTCCTGCGGAGCCGGCCGCGCGGGGGCGACGGGGGTCGACCCGGGGCGCAGCGACTCTGCGATCCGTGCGTGTGCGGCCATGCTCATCTCCTCGTGCAGCGTCATGCCGTGGTCCTGGACGTCCTGATCTTCTCAACCGCACGCACTTTCGCGGAGGAGGCGCGACGGTTCTCAGAGATCTCTTCTTCGGTGGGCTTCTCGGTGCCGCGGGTGAGCACCCGCACCACGGGTTCGTGCTCCTCCAGCACCACCGGGAACCCCGGGGGCGCCGTGGACGTGGCCCACGCGCTCAGGTGCCGCTTCGTGATGCGGTCCTCGAGGGAGTGGTAGCTCATCACCACGAGGCGGCCGCCCACGTGGAGGGCGTCGAGGATGGCGGGCACGGCGGCGTCGAGGATGTCGAGCTCCTCGTTCACGGCGATGCGCAGCGCCTGGAAGGTGCGCTTGGCCGGGTGCCCGCCGGTGGCCCCCGCGGCGACGGGGACGGCCGAGCGGATCACCTCGACGAGGCGGCCGGTGGTCTCGATGGGGGCCTCGTCGCGGGCTCGGACGATGGCCCGTGCGATGGGGCCGGCGAAGCGCTCCTCGCCGTCGCGACGGATGATGCGGCGCAGCTCCTGCTCGTCCAGCTCCGCCACGAGCGTCGCGGCGGAGCGCTCGGCGGTGTCGTCCATGCGCATGTCCAGCGGAGCGTCGTAGGAGTAGGCGAAGCCGCGTTCCCGGTCGTCCAGCTGATAGGAGGACACGCCGAGGTCGTAGAGCGCTGCGTCGACCTTCGTGACGCCCGCGGCGGCCATGGCCTCGGGTACCCGGTCGTAGGTGCCGTGGAAGGGGATCAGACGGTCGGCGAGGGGGCCGAGACGCTCGGCGGCCATGGCCTGGGCGTGGACGTCGCGGTCGATGCCGATGACGCGCAGGTGGGGGAACCGGGTCAGCAGGGCCTCGGTGTGCCCGCCCATGCCCAGCGTGCCGTCGACGGCGACGGGCCTGCGGCCGGCCTCGAGCGCGGCCTGGACGGCGGGGGCGAGGAGGTCGACGACGCGGTCCCGCATCACGGGCAGGTGGCGGTCCTCGGGGCGCGGCTGGCCTGCGTCCACTCTCGACCTCCTGCTCACATCGCGGTCCTGGCGGACCTCGGGCGGGATCCCCATCCGTCCGCCGCCGCGCCTGGCCCAGGGGAAGACGGGTCAGGTGCGGCGGCGTCGGCTGGAGGTCTCGCTCGAGGTCGGGTGGTCACGGTCAGAAGACGCCGGGCAGGACGTCCTCGTCGGTCTCGGAGAAGGCGGCTTCCTGCTCGGCGAGGTAGGTGTTCCAGGACTCCGAGTCCCAGATCTCCACTCGCGTCCCCGCGCCGATCACGGTCACGTCCCGGTCCAGCCCCGCGTACTGCCGCAGCGGCGCCGGCACGGTCACCCGACCCTGCTTGTCCGGGACCTCGTCCGACGCCCCCGAGAGGAAGACGCGGATGTAGTCACGGGCCTGGCGGGAGGACAGTGGAGCCGACCTCATCTGCTCGTGGACCCGCTCGAACTCACGAGCGCTGAACACGTAGATGCAGCGCTCCTGACCCCGGGTCAGGACCAGCCCCTCCGCCAGCTCCTCGCGGAACTTGGCGGGGAGGATCAGCCGGGACTTCTCGTCGAGCCGGGGGGTGTACGTGCCCAAGAACACGGCACACCCCCTGACTCGTCGAGCGGTCCCTCCCGACCAAGGTCGGGACCCATGCTCTCTCCTTCCCTCCACATTACCCCACTTCCCTCCACCATCAACCCAGGAACGCGGGTCCCGGCGCCACGGGCGTGTCGAGGCCCCCCGCGTCCGGCGCACCATCCCGCGGGTCCCGGGGCCGGCGTCGCCGTGGTGGGAAGTGGAGGACCGGTGGGCCCCCGGTGGAGGGCAGCGGTGACGACGGAGCCCCGGGCAGCGGAAAGGCCCCGATCCGGAGCGGATCGGGGCCTGGAGTGGAGGAGGGTGGGGGCCCGGCGGGCCCGGCGCTCAGTCGCCTCGGGCGCGCCGCTCGTCCCAGCGCCGCTCGAGGCGGCCCATGAGGTCGCCGCCCCCCTGCCGTCGCGGTGCGCCCGACCGTCGGGCCACGGGTCCCGAGGCCTCGGAGGCGACGGCGCGCGGCCGCGTGGTCAGCAGGAAGATGCCGGCCCCGATGACGACGACGCCGAGCACACCCAGGAGGATCGCGTGGTTGGCGACCCCGAGGACCACGACGAGCAGCCCGACCACCGCGAGGACGGCCCCGGCCACGACGCGACCCACGGGCAGCCGATGCCGCCCCGTGTCCGCCATCTGGGTGGCCAGCCGGGGGTCCTCGGTGCGCAGTTGCTGCTCCAGCTGGTCCAGCATCCGCTGCTCATGCTCTGAGAGGGGCATGGCGACTCCTTCGAACGCGGCCTCCGACACCTCCGGGACCGGGAGGGGACGCCCGCGCGTCCGACTTGCCCTCCAGGATAGGACCTGCCGCCCCACCCCAGCCAGGTGGCGACGTCGCCGACCCCGGAACCCCTCACTCCCGGTCCGGGCCTTTGATGCCCGGCCGCGGCGCGTCCCGGCGGGCGTCGGCGCGGGCCTCGCGGCGTCCCAGCAGGGACGCCGGCCGCACGGCCGCCGTCGGGAAGCGCCGGGCGACGGCGTCCAGGGCGGCCTCGGCGCCGGCCCAGTCGCCCGCCTGCGACGCCTCGCCCTCCGCCCCCCAGGCGGGACCGCCGAAGAGCGCCTCCTGGGCCGGGGGCTGATCGGCCTCGTCCCCGAGGCGCTCGGCGCGCACGCCCACGAGCCGGATCGGATGCGGCCGTTCGGCGTGCAGCTCGCGGACGAGCCGCCGCACCGGGCCGAGGAGGTCGTGGCCCGTGGCGGTCGGCCGGGCGAGGCGGGCGGTGCGGCTGCGGACCGACCCGTCCGGCGCCTTGAGGCGGACCGTGACCGCGCCGGCGGCGACCTGCTCCGCGCGCAGCCGGGCCGCGACCCGGTGGCACAGGCGCAGGACCTCCGGGTCGACGCCCGCGACGTCGACGGGGTCGACGTCGAAGGTGTGGTCCGCGCCGATGCTGCGGGCCGCCGGGCGCGGGGCGACGGGGCGCGGGTCGATGCCCCGGGCGAGCGACGCCCACTCCCGGCCGGCGGCCCCGAACGACGCCTCCAGCCGCGCGGGGTCCACCCGGGCGAGGTCGCCGATGGTCGCCACCCCCCGCCGGGCGAGCCGCTCGGCCGCCTTGGGGCCCACGCCCCACAGCCGGCCCACGGGCAGCGGATGGAGGAAGTCCAGGGTGCGCTCCGGCGGCACGATCAGCAGGCCGTCGGGCTTGGCCGCGGTGGACGCCGTCTTGGCCACGAACTTCACGGCCGAGCCGCCCACGGTGCACGGCAGCCCCAGCGCGGAGCGGACGCGCTCCCGGATCAGGTGGCCGATGTGCTCGGGCGGGCCGAGCCGGCGGCGGGCGCCGGCGACGTCGAGGAATGCCTCGTCCACGCTGAGCTGCTCCATCACGGGGGTCACGTCCGCGAGCACGGCCATCACCTCGGCGGAGACGGCCCGGTAGAGCTGCTGGCGCGGCGGGATGACCACGAGGGGCGGGCACAGGGCGCGGGCGTGTGCCAGGGGCATCGCCGAGCGGACCCCGTAGGCCCGCGCCGCATACGAGGCGGAGAGCACCACGGACCGGCCGCTCGGGGCGGCGACGGCGGCGGGACGCCCCTCGAGGTCGGGCCGTTCGCGCAGCTCGACGGACAGGAAGAACGCGTCCATGTCCACGTGGAGGATCGTCGCCTCATCGCGGGGTGCAGCGGGCGCGGTCTCGGACATGGACCGAGCCTATCCGGGACCGGCGAGGCGCCGCGCGGCGCGACTAGGGTGGGGCCATGCCCGCCGACGTCGCCGTCCCCCGCCCCCGTCCCGCCGACCAGGACCGCTTCCGCGCCGCCGTCGCCGACGCCCTCGACCGCCTGCTGGCGGAGCACCGCGAACTCGCCCGGGACGTCCACCCGCTGACGGCGCCCCTCGTGGACGCGATCGCGGACCTGACCGCGGGCGGCAAGCGCCTGCGCGCCGTCCTGGCCTGGCTCGGCTGGCGGGCGGCCGGTGGCGAGGCGGAGGACCCCCGCATCGCCGAGGCGGGCGCGGCGTTCGAGCTGTTCCAGGCCGCGGCGCTGATCCACGACGACATCCTGGACCGCTCCGACACCCGCCGCGGGATGCCCAGCGTGCACCGCCGCTTCGAGTCCCTCCACCGGGAGGCGGGCTGGCGCCACGCCGCGGAGCACTTCGGCGTCTCCGCCGCGATCCTCGCCGGCGACGTCGCCCTGGGGATGAGCGAGACGGCCTTCGCGCGCGTCCTCGCCGGCACGCCCCGGGAGGATCGGGCGCGGGCCGAGCTCGAGCGGATGCGCTTCGGCGTGATGGCGGGTCAGTACCTCGACGTGGTGGCCGAGATGGCCCCGGCGTCGCGCGATGCCCGCGAGGCCGAGGCGGCCGCCGAGGCGGTGGTGGAGCACAAGTCGGCGCGCTATTCGGCGGTGCACCCGCTGGCCCTCGGCGGGCTGCTGGCGGGGGCGGACGACGGGCTGGTGACCGCGTTCGCCCGGGTGTCGCTGCCGTTCGGCATGGCCTTCCAGTACCGGGACGACCTGCTCGGCGTGTTCGGCGATCCGGCGACCACGGGCAAGCCCGCGGGCGACGACCTGCGGGAGGGGAAGCAGACGGTGCTCATCGCCCGCGCCGTCGAGCTGCTCGCCCCGGACGAGGCCGCCGCGCTCGACGCGGACCTCGGCGACCCGGACCTCGGCGCGGACCGGGTGGCCCACTGGCAGGGCGTCCTCGAGGCGTGCGGCGCGCGCCGGGCCGTCGAAGAGCGGGTCGCGGCGCTGTCGCACGAGGCGGCCGGGGCCGTGGCGGGCCTGCTCGCGCACGGCGTCCCCGAGGACGTGAGCGCCGAGCTCACGCGGCTGATCGACGCCTACACGTCGCGCCGCCACTGAGCGGCGACGGGCCCCGCGGGCGGATCGTCGCCCGCGGGGCCGACTCACCAGGCCAGGGCCTGGGCGCGGCGCCGGATCTCGGTCTTCCGACCGTCCCGGAGCGCGTCGATGGGCCGGCCGGGCAACGACTCGTCCTCGGTGAACAGCCAACGGAGGGCCTCCTCGTCGGAGAAGCCGGCATCGGCCAGCAGCACGAGCGTGCCCTGCAGGGAGTCGAGCACGCCGGTCTCGGTGAGGAACAGGGCCGGCACGGACCGCACCGCGGGCTCGGGGCGTCGCACGGCCAGCAGGCGGCGATCATGCACGAGGTTGTGGACGCGGGTCACGCGCTGGTCGAGGCGCTCCGCCACGTCGGGCACGGAGAGCCACTCGCCCACGAGGGCGTCGAGCTCGGCGGGGATCGCGTCAGCGGGGACCGGGGTGTCGGAGGATGTGGTGCTCACGGGCGCCAGCCTACGTGGCCGCCGACGGGCCCGGCCCACCGCGCCCCGGACGGCATGGATCTCAGTATGGTCACGAAGATCACATTCCGATAACATCGCCGAGGCTCCACGGTCGGGTGCCGACGTCGTCGGTCGACCGCGGGGGGCCACGGGTCCCACCCGTCACTTCCCCGTCGTGTTCCATCCGTCCGATCCGATGCCGAGGTCTGCCGTGTCCCACACCCCCGTCCGCTCCCGCCGCCTGCGCTCCGTCCTGACCGGCGGCGCGGTGCCCCTGCTGCTGCTCACTGCTCTGCCCGCCCAGGCCCACGCCCAGGAGGCGGCGGTGCACACCGTGCGCCCGGGCGACACCCTCACCCGGATCTCGGCCGCCCGCGGCGTCTCCGTCGCCGACCTGCTGCGGTTCAACGGCCTGGGCCTGGAGACCGTGCTCTACCCGGGTGACGAGCTCCGCCTGACCGGCGCGGCGGCCCCGGCCCCGGCCGCCGGGACCTACACGGTGCAGCCGAACGACGGGTGGTGGGTCATCGCCCGCCGCACCGGCGTCTCCGCCGCGCAGCTGCAGCGCCTCAACGGCATGAGCGCGTCGAGCATGCTCCACCCGGGCATGGTCCTGACCACGCAGCGCACGGCCGCCGCACCGAAGACCCCCGCGTCGCCCGCCCCGACCACGACCCCCGCCCCCGCGCCGGCCTCGAAGGCCCCGGCGGCCGCCGGCGAGACGGTCCGGTACACCGTGGTCTCCGGCGACTCCCTCTGGGGGATCTCCCAGCGGTTCGAGGTCTCCATCCCCCGTCTGCGCGAGCTCAACGACCTGACGCGGGCCTCGACGCTGCACCCCGGCGACGTGCTCGTGATCTCCGACGGCACCCTCGAGGTGGAGCCGGTCTCCGCCGTCCAGGCGGTCGGCGACACCTTCCTCGGGCGCACCTACGCGCCGCACGTGACGGCCTCGGCGAACGAGAACCTGCGCCTGCTGCGCTCCGTCCCGCAGCCCACCCCCGAGCAGATGCAGCAGATCATCCGCGAGACCGCCGAGCGGATGGGTGTGGACCCCCGCCTGGCCCTGGGCCACGCGTACACCGAGTCCCGCTTCCGCATGGCCTCGGTCTCCCCCGGCAACGCCGTGGGGGCGATGCAGGTCATCCCGATCACGGGCGAGTTCGCCTCGGAGCTGGTGGGCCGCGAACTGAACCTGCTGGACCCCTACGACAACGCGGTGGCCGGCGTCGCGTTCATCAAGTACGTGCAGGACCGCACCCCCACCCTCGATGAGGGCATCGGGGCCTACTACCAGGGCCTCGGCGGAGTGCTGGACAGCGGCCTGAACCCGGAGGCACGGGACTACGTGGCCAAGGTGCGCGCCGCGATGGCGATGTTCTGATCCGCCGGCGGCGGACCGCCCCGAGGGGGTCCGCCGCCTGTCCTACCCTGGGACGATGAGCAGCGCACGCCGGGACCCCCTCGTGGGGGGCATCGTCGACGGCCGCTACCGGGTCGTCGAGCGGCTGGCCCGGGGCGGCATGTCCACCGTCTACCTGGCCGTGGACGAGCGTCTCGACCGCCAGGTGGCGCTCAAGGTCATGCACCCGCACCTGGCGGAGGACCCCGTCCTCGTCGGACGGTTCGAGCAGGAGGCCAAGACGGCGGCGCGGCTGTCCCATCCGCACGTCGTCGCGGTCCTGGACCAGGGCCACACCGAGGCCGAGGACGGCGACGTGCTGGCCTACCTCGTGATGGAGCACGTGCCCGGCCGCACGCTGCGCACCGTCATCCGGGACCGTGCACCGCTCTCGCCCCGGGAGGCGCTGCGGTTCCTGCGTCCGCTCGTCGACGGCCTGGCCGCCGCGCACCGCGCCGGACTGGTGCACCGGGACGTGAAGCCCGAGAACGTGCTCGTCCGCGACGACGGCCGGGTGACGGTCGCGGACTTCGGCCTGTCCCGCGCCGCCACGGCCCACACCATGGCCGGGCAGGCCGTCGTGGGCACACCCGCCTATCTCGCCCCCGAGCACATCGCCGGGGCGCCCGCCGACGCCCGCTCCGACGTGTACGCCG
This sequence comes from Micrococcus sp. 63XJN7_8_ISO-PGPR-S23-253, assembly GCF_056173425.1. Taxonomy (NCBI): domain Bacteria; kingdom Bacillati; phylum Actinomycetota; class Actinomycetes; order Micrococcales; family Micrococcaceae; genus Micrococcus; species Micrococcus sp. 63XJN7_8_ISO-PGPR-S23-253. The sequence continues at coordinate 912,420 of NZ_CM149673.1, read as the reverse complement.
TGGGCATCATCCTGTTCGAGCTGCTCACGGGCCGCCAGCCGTACACCGCGGCGACCGCGTTGCAGGTCGCCTACCGGCACGTCCACGAGCGGGTCCCCGTGCCGTCCACGCTGCACCCCGGGCTCCCCGAGGACCTCGACGACCTCGTGCTGTGGTGCACCGAGCCGGACCCGGCCGACCGGCCCGCCGGTGCCGGCGAGCTCCTGCACCGCATCGACGCCGTGGCGGCGGGCCTGGACCCCGACGAACCGGACCGCCACCCCGCCGAGGGCCCGGGCGCGCAGCCGGCGGTGGCCGCCCCCGCCGCCGATGGCCCCGAGGACGCAGCCCCGGACGGGAACCTGCAGACCCGGGCCCTCGACGCCGGCGACCACCACGCGACGCGCGTGCTCCCCGCCCTGACCGAGTCCGACCTCGACGAGGACATGACCGACGTCATCGACACCCGTGCGGCGACGCACGGGGGCGACCGGCGGCCCGCCGCGCGCCCGGCGGAGCCGATCGGCCCGCTCGGGCTCGACCCCGCTCCGGCGGACCGGCATCCGGGGCGCGGCTCCCGGCGGCGGCTGCGTCGGGCGGCCCGCCGCCCCGCGCTCGACCTCGGCCAGGGCACCGGCCGGGCCGCCGCGATCGGTGCGGCCGTGACCCTGCTGCTCACCGGCGTCGCCCTGCTGCTGGGCTGGACGCTGGGCTCCGGCGGCCTCGGAGTCGGTGGCGTGGCGGTGGTCCCCGACCTCGACGGGCTGGCCCGGGAGGCGGCGGAGGAACGGCTGACCGCCGCGGGCTTCACCGCGGCGGTCACGGCCCGGCACGACGAACTCCACACGGAGGGCACGGTCGTCGCCAGCTCGCCCGCGGCCGGGGAGCCGGCGGGGCGCGGCACCCCCGTCGAGCTCACCGTCTCCGCCGGCCCCGCGCCGGTGCCGGTGCCGGACCTGACCGGCGTCGTGATCCGGCAGGCCCACGGCGTGGCCCGGGACGCCCGATTCACCGTGGAGGTCGCGGAGCGCCGCACCGATCCCGCGGTGCCGGCCGGGGCCGTGATCGAGCAGCACCCGGCCCCCGGCGAGCAGGCGACGCCGGGCACCGCGGTCCGCGTGGTGCTCTCCGAGGGCCGCGCCGTGCGCCCGGTGCCGGACGTGACCGGGCAGGATCCGGAGACGGCGCGCACGACGCTGGCGGACGACGGCTGGGACGCCCGCGTGCATCGCCTGCCGCTGCCGCTCTCCGCCCGGGGCGAGTCCCGGGTCCTGCACCAGTCCCCCGCCGCCGGGACCGCGCTGCCGGAGGGCACCGCGGTCCACGTCTGGGTCGGCTGAGCCCGGGCGTGCCCGGCCGCGCGGTCAGGCCCGCGGCGCGCGACGCTCGGGGTGCGAGAGGGCCTCGGTGACCTTGAACGCCATCTCCAGGGACTGCTGGTGGTTCAGCCGCGGGTCGCACAGCGTCTCGTAGCGGGCGTCGAAGTCGGCCTCGTTGATCGGGTCGGAGCCGCCCAGGCACTCGGCGACGTCGTCGCCGGTCAGCTCGACGTGCATGCCGCCCGGGTGCGTGCCGAGCTCGCGGTGCACCTCGAAGAAGCCGCTGACCTCGTCCATCACGTCCTCGAACCGGCGGGTCTTGTAGCCGTTGGCCGCGGTCACGGTGTTGCCGTGCATGGGGTCGGTGACCCACACCGGCTCCAGCCCCGCGTCACGGACGCCCTCGACGATGCCGGGCAGCACGTCCCGGATCCGCTCCGCGCCCATGCGGGTGATGAAGGTCAGGCGGCCCGGCTCGCGCTCCGGGTCCAGCCGCTCCGCGAGCTCGAGGGCATCCGCGGTCGTGGTGGTCGGGCCGAGCTTCACGCCGATCGGGTTGCGGACCCGGGAGAGGAAGTCGACGTGGGCGCCATCCACCTGGCGGGTGCGCTCGCCGATCCACAGGAAGTGGGCGCTCGTGGCGTAGGGGTCGCCGCTGCGTGAGTCCACGCGGGTCAGGGCGCGCTCGTAGTCGAGCAGGAGCGCCTCGTGGGCTGAATAGAACTCGGTGCGGCGCATGGCCTCGAAGTCCACGCCCGCGGCGTTCATGAAGCGGACCGCGCGGTCGATCTCGGCGGCCATCTCCTCGTACTGGGCGTAGGCGGGGTTGGCCATGAAGCCCTGGTTCCACTGGTGCACGCTGCGCAGATCGGCGAAGCCGCCCTGGGTGAAGGCGCGGACCAGGTTCAGGGTGGAGGCGGAGGTGTGGTACGCCTGCACCATCCGTCGGGCGTCGTGCCGGCGTGCCTGCTCGGTGAACTCATAGCCGTTCACGATCTCGCCGCGGAAGCTGGGCAGCGTGACGCCGTCGCGGGTCTCCGTGTCCGAGGACCGCGGCTTGGCGAACTGGCCGGCGATCCGGCCCATCTTCACGACCGGCATGGAGGCGCCGTAGGTCAGCACCGCGGCCATCTGCAGGATGGTCTTCACCCGGGCGCTGATCCGGTTGGCGGTGGACCCGGCGAACGTCTCGGCGCAGTCGCCGCCCTGCAGGAGGAACGCGCGACCCTGGGCGACATCGGCCAGACGGGCGCGCAGCAGGTCGACCTCGCCCGCGAAGACGAGCGGGGGCAGGGCGCTCAGCTCGGCGACGGCGGCGCGGTGATCGGCCTCGTCCGCCCAGGACGGCGCCTGGGCGATCGGCAGCGAGCGCCAGTGGTCCAGGCCGGGGATGTCGGCGGCGCCCTCCGAGATGGCGGTGCCGAAGGCCAGGATCTTCTCGCGGGGGTCTTCAGTCATGCACACCAGGCTAGGGGGCCGCGTGCCGCGCCCCGGTCTGAGCGTCCCCGGATGACGACGCGCGGACCCCGCTCAGTCGCGGGCGCGCGGCGGAGCGGCCACGCGGCCCGCCTTCACGTCCGCCGCGTAGGTGTCCACGTACTCCTGGCCCGACAGACGCCGGATGGCCTCCATGATCTCGTCCGTCACTTCCCGCAGCACCCGGGGGTCGCCGGCGGCCTCGGCACGGTCGGAGAAGTCCAGCGGCTCACCGAAGATCATGCCCAGGCGCCGGATCCGCGGCAGCACGTGGCCGATCGGCTGGACCCGGTCCGTGCCGATCATCGCGATGGGCACCACGGGCGCGCCCGAGGCCAGCGCGAGCTTGGCCACGCCGATCTTGCCGCGGTGCAGCCGACCATCCGGGCTGCGGGTGCCCTCCGGGTAGATCCCGAGCAGCCGGCCCTCCCGCAGCGCCTCGAGGCCCGCGTCCAGCGAGCGCAGGGACGCCTCTCCGCCGGAGCGGTCCATGGGCAGCTGGTTCGCCGCCTCGAAGAACCGGCGGGTGACCCACCCCTTCACGCCCGGGCCGGTGAAGTACTCGTGCTTGGCCAGGAAGTGCACCTGGCGGTCGAGCATGGCCGGCATGAACACCGAGTCCGAGACGGACAGGTGGTTGCTGGCCAGGATCGCCGGGCCCTCGGCCGGCACGTTCCCGAGGCCCTTCACCCAGGGGCGGAACAGCAGGCGGGTGGCCGGAGCCACGGCGAACGTCTTGGCGGACCAGTAGAACGTGGACACGAGGGCCTTCCGGTCGGGGCGGTCGGGTGCCTGCCCATCGTACGGTCCGCCTGCCTTACCCTGGCACCATGCCCCGCCCCGTCGCCGTCGCCCCCGAAGACCTGCCCCTGCGTCTCATGCCCGCCGCTCCCGCCCGGCGCGACCACTGCGTCGTGCTCCTGCACGGGTTCACCTCGACTCCGGCCTCCGTCCGCGCCTGGGCCGAGGGGCTCGCGGCAGGCGGCTCCCCCGTGAGCGTGCCCCTGCTGCCGGGGCACGGCACGCGGTGGGAGGACCTCGCCGCCACGGGTGCGGACGAGATCCGCGCCGCCGTCCGGGCCGTCGTGGACCTCGAGCTCGCCCGACACGGCCGCGTGGTCATGGCGGGCATCTCGATGGGCGGCGCCCTCGCGCTCGACGCCGCGGCCCACCGACCCGTGGCCGGCGTGCTCGTGGTGAACCCCGCGCTGCGCTTCGCCAGCCCCCTCGCCCCCTTCGCCCCGCTGCTGGCCCCGTTCGTCCCCACGGTCGCCCCGATCGCGGACGACATCGCGGACCCGACGGCGCGCGAGCGCGCCTACCCCCGCACGCCGATGGCCGGCGTCGCCGCCCTCGGCCGCATCCAGCGGGCCGCCCGCCGCGCCCTGCCGCGGATCACCGCTCCCGTGACGGTCTACCGGTCCGCCCGCGACGCCGTCGTGCCCGTCTCGAGCCACCGGGCCCTGGTGCGGGGCCTGCGCCACGCCCCCGTGGAGGTGGTGGGACTGCCCCGCAGCCGCCACGTCGCCACGCTCGACTACGACCTGCCGCTGCTGATCGACCACGGCCGGAGCGCGGTCGCCGCCATGACGACGCACTGAGTCGCGCCCCGGACCCCACCGCTCCCGGTTGTACAGTGTGCGTGACACGACTCACACTTACTTCCGTTGTGCCGCCCACCGGTCGGCGGAACCGACCCAACGCCCGAGGAGTCCCATGCACGAGATCAGCGAGCCGTACCAGCCCCGCCTGTCCCCGAAGGCGAACATCACGGACTTCCTGGAACGCCAGGCCACGGAGCGTCCCAACCACGGCCTCTTCGCGGTGGCGGACGCGCAGGATCAGTGGACGGACGTCTCCGCCCGGGACGCCCGCGAGCGCGTGCGGGCCCTGGCCAAGGGGCTCATCGCCGCCGGGATCCAGCCCGGGGAGACGGTCGGGCTCCTGGCCTCCACCCGCCTGGAGTGGACCCTGGTCGACTTCGCCATCTGGTATGCCGGCGCGGTCACCGTGCCCGTGTACGAGACCTCCTCCGTCAGCCAGGTGTCCTGGATCATCGAGGACGCGAACGTGCGCGCCGTCGTGACCGGGAACGAGGACCTCGCCAAGACGGTGCGGGACGCGGTGCAGCGCGAGGGCCTGCCGGAGCTGATCGGCCTGTGGACGATGGACCCGGCCGACGGCGCCCCCGGCTCCGGCCTTGAGGCGCTCGTCGCCCTGGGCGCGGACGTCACCGATGAGGAGCTCGAGACGCGCCGGTCCTCCGCCGGCCTGGCCGACCTGGCGACCATCATCTACACCTCCGGCACCACGGGCCGGCCCAAGGGCTGCGAGCTCACGCACGAGAACTTCGCGGAGCTCGTCAACCAGACCCTGTCCTCCTCGCTCGGCGACGTCGTCCGCCAGGACACCTCCACCGTGCTGTTCATCCCCCTGGCGCACGTGTTCGCGCGCTTCGTCTCGGTGCTCACCGTCGCCGCGGGCGCACGCTGCGGGCACGTCTCGGACATCAAGCGGCTCTCGGTCTCGTTGCAGACCTTCCAGCCGAGCTTCGTGCTGGCCGTGCCGCGCGTGTTCGAGAAGATCTACAACGCGGCGCTGCTCAACGCGCAGAGCGGCGGCAAGGAGAAGATCTTCCGCCGTGGCGCGGACGTGGCGATCCGCTGGTCCCGGGCGCTGGACTCGGGCCGGATGACGGCGCCCCTGCGGCTGCAGCGCGCGTTCTACTCCGCGCTGGTCTACCGCCGGATCCGGACGGCCATGGGCGGCCGGCTCGCGTACGCGGTCTCCGGCGGCGGCCCCCTCTCCACCGACCTGGCGCACTTCTTCCGCGGCGTGGGCGTGACCATCCTCGAGGGCTACGGCCTCACCGAGACGACGGCCCCCATCACCGTGGGCCGGCCGGACCGGCTGAAGATCGGCACGGTCGGACACCCCCTCGGCGGCAACCAGGTGCGGATCGCCGAGGACGGCGAGATCCTCACGCGCGGCACGTCGCTGATGCGCGGCTACCACAACCGGCCGGAGGCGAACGAGGAGGCCTTCGAGGACGGCTGGTTCCGCACCGGCGACCTCGGGGCCCTGGACGACGACGGCTTCCTCACGATCACCGGCCGCAAGAAGGAGCTGCTGGTGACGGCCGGCGGCAAGAACGTGGCACCGGCGATGCTCGAGGACGCGATCCGCAGCGACGCGCTCGTCTCCCAGGTGATGGTGGTCGGCGACGGCAAGCCCTTCATCGCGGCGATCGTCACCCTCGACACCGACACCCTGCCCGCGTGGCTCGCCGCGAACGGGCTGCCGAAGGACCTCGACGTCGCTGCGGCCGCACGCGAGGACGCGGTGCGCCGCCACATCCAGGAGGCCGTGGACAAGGCCAACAGCCTGGTCTCGCGCGCCGAGGGGATCCGGGAGTTCCGCATCCTCGACCGCGACTTCTCCCTGGAGGAGGGCCATGTGACCCCGTCCCTGAAGATGCGCCGGTCGGCGATCATGAAGGACTTCGCCGCGCAGATCGCGGACATCTACGGGGAGCCCGCCCCGCAGAACTGAACGCCCCCTTCGACGACGGCGCCCGGCCCCCGCGGCCGGGCGTCGTCGTCCCCGCGGGTCCGGTCAGAGCAGACCGGAGTCCGGCACGTCCAGGCCCAGCAGCGCGTTCTCGACGACCTCGGTGAGGGCCGGGTGGGGCCAGTACTGGCCCCGCGCGAGCCGGTGGGCGTCGATGCCGAACGCCATGCCGGTCACGAGCGGCTGGATGAGGTTCGCGGCTTCGTGCCCCAGGATGTGCCCACCCAGGATCCGTCCCGTGGCCTTCTCCGCGACGACCGTGCACACGCCCTCGGTGTCCTCCATGGCCCAACCGTAGGCGACGTCCCCGAAGGACTGGGTCTTCACCGTGATCGCGTCCGCGCCGTAGTCGGCGAGCGCCTGCTCCACCGTGAGCCCGACGGAGGCCGCCTGCGGGTGGGTGAACACGGCCGCCGGCACGGGACCGAGCGTGTTGGCGCGCAGGTCGTCCGGATGCTCCAGGTTGTGCGCGACGACGCGGGCCTCGTGGTTGGCCACGTGCTTGAGCTGCCACGTGTTGGCGACGTCCCCGAGCACGTAGACCCCCTCCACCGGCGCACCGTCGGAGAGCGCGCGCTGGTGCTGGTCGCTGGCCAGGACGCCGTCGTCGGTGACGTCCAGTCCCGCGGCGGCGGGGTCGAGGCGGTCCGTGTTCGGCGTCCGGCCGACCGCGATCAGCACCGCGTCCGCCTCGATGGCCTCCTCCACGATGCCGGTCTGCTCCTGGCCCTCAGCGCGATCCAGGCGCACCCGGACCCAGCCGTCCGCGGCCCGCTCGGCGTCCTCGACCGGTTCGATCCCGGCCGGGGTCCACCCCGTGCGCAGGTCCCACCGTCGGGCAGCGATCTTCGTGAACGTCGTGGACACGGACATGTCGTGCTGCTTGAGCAGCCGGTGGCCGCGGTTGACCTGGACGACCTCGGTCCCCAGCCCGGCGAAGACGGAGGCGAACTCGCAGGCGATGAACCCGCCGCCCACCACGAGCAGCCGCCGCGGCAGCCGATCCATCCGCATCACGGTGTCCGAGGTGTGCACCGACGGCAGGTCCAGGCCTGGGATCGCCGGGAGGGTGGGCCGCGACCCCGCGGCGACCACCACCTGGTCCGCCGTGATCTCCCGGCCCGAGGCGGTGCGCACGCGGCGGGGGCCGACGAAGCGGACCTCCTCCTGGATCACGCTCGTGTAGTCCAGATCGTCCCGGCGGTAGCGGAGCCCGTCGCGGCTGATGCCGTCGATGCGCGTGAAGATGCGGTCCCGGATGGCCGGGAAGTCGGCGCCCGTGAACTCCAGCCCCACCCCGAGGCTCCGAGCCTCGGGGGGCAGCGCGGCCAGGCCGGCCGGGTAGGCGTACATCTTGGTGGGGATGCAGCCGACGTTCAGGCAGGTGCCGCCGAACGTGCCGGAGTCGGCGATCACGACGCTCCGGCCCTTCCAGTGTTCGCTGATCAGGGAGTTCCCCGATCCGGAGCCGATGATGAGCAGGTCGTGGTGTTCCGCAGAGGTGGCCATGCCTCCCAGGATAGGCACGGGCCCGGACGCGGTGGCGTCCGGGCCCGTGGGGCGGCCCGCCGGCGGCGGGCTCACGCGGGGCTCACTCGATCACGAGCAGCAGGTCTCCGCCGTTGACGGGCGTGACGCCCTCCGTGACCACGCGGCGCACGGTGCCCGCGGCCTGGGCCGTGATCGTGGCCTCCATCTTCATCGCCTCGATCGTGGCCACCGCCTGGCCGACCTCGACGGCGTCGCCCTCGGCCACCTGGACGGTGACCGAGCCCGCGAACGGGGCGGCGACGTGGCCGGGGGTGCCGGGGTCCGCCTTCTCCGCGGTCCGCACGGTGGACTCGATCGAGCGGTCCCGGACGGTCATCTGGCGCAGCTGGCCGTTCAGGGTGACCATCACCGTGCGCATGCCCTTCTCGTCCGGCTCGGAGACGGACATGAGGGTGGCGAGCAGCCGGACACCGCGTCCAAGCGAGATGACGTGCTCACGCCCGGGGACGAGGCCGTAGAGGAAGTCGCGGGTGTGCAGGGTGACGGTGTCCCCGAACTCCTCGCGGTGCGCCTCGAACTCCTTCGTGGGGCCGGGGAAGAGCAGGCGGTTCAGCACCGCGCGGCGGGTCTGTCCGGCCTCGGCGAGGGCCGTCGAGTCCTCCGCGGAGATCTCCACCATGCCCGCGCCCTCGCGGCGACCCTGGAGGGCCTTGGTCCGGAAGGGCTCCGGCCAGCCGCCGGGCGGGTCGCCGAGCTCGCCGCGCAGGAAGCCGATCACGGAGTCCGGGATGTCGAACTCCTGCGGACGCTCCGCGAACTCCTTCGGGTCCACGCCGGAACCGACCAGCTGGAGCGCCAGGTCGCCCACCACCTTGGAGGACGGGGTGACCTTGACGAGGTGGCCGAGCAGGTCGTCGGCCGCGGCGTACATCGACTCGATGGCCTCGAACCGCTCCCCCAGGCCGAGCGCGATCGCCTGCGTGCGCAGGTTGGACAGCTGGCCGCCCGGGATCTCGTGGTGGTACACACGGCCGGTCGGGGCGGGCAGCCCCGCCTCGAAGGGCGCGTACGCCGAGCGGACGGACTCCCAGTAGGGCTCCATCGCGGTGGCGGCCTCGAGGCCGAGACCGGTGTCCCGCTCCGTGTGCTCGAGCGCCGCGACCAGGGCGGACAGCGGCACCTGGCTCGTGGTGCCCGCCATGGACGCGGTGGCCGCGTCGACGGCGTCCACGCCGGCCTCCGCCGCCGCGAGCAGGGTGGCCAGCTGCCCGCCGGCGGTGTCGTGCGTGTGCAGGTGCACGGGCAGGTCGAACTCGGCGCGCAGGGCCGTGACGAGCTCGCGCGCGGCGGCGGGCCGCAGCAGGCCGGCCATGTCCTTGATCGCCAGGACGTGGGCGCCGGCGTCGACCATCCGGCGGGCGAGGCCCAGGTAGTAGTCGAGCGTGTAGAGCGTCTCCTTCGGATCCGTCATGTTGCCCGTGTAGCACAGGGCCGCCTCGGCCACGGCGGTGCCCGTGGCACGCACCGCCTCGATGGCCGGGGTGATCTGCTCGACGTCGTTGAGGGCGTCGAAGATGCGGAACACGTCGACGCCGGACGCCGCGGCCTCGGTCACGAACGCGTCCGTCACCTCGGTGGGGTACGGCGTGTAGCCCACCGTGTTGCGGCCACGCAGCAGCATCTGGATCGGGATGTTCGGCAGCTCCGCGCGCAGCAGCTCGAGGCGCTGCCACGGGTCCTCGTGGAGGAAGCGCAGCGCGACGTCGTACGTCGCCCCGCCCCAGGCCTCCACCGACAGCAGCCCCGGCAGGGTGTGCGCGACGGCGGGCGCGGCGGCCAGCAGGTCGCGCGTGCGGACGCGGGTGGCCAGCAGGGACTGGTGGGCGTCGCGGAACGTGGTGTCCGTGACGGCCAGCGCGGTCTGCTCGCGCAGGGTGCGGGCGAAGCCCTCGGGGCCCTGCTCCAGCAGCACCTGACGCCAGCCGTGCGGGGGCGCCGCGTCCTCGTTCCGGCTCGGGCCGTCGAAGGGCGAGCGGTCCGGCTCCTGGTGCTTGTCGCCCGGGTGCTCCGGGAGGCGGTCGCGGGGGTCGATGCCCTCGATGCGCGGGCCGTGCGGCTGGTTGACCGTGACGTCCACGAGGTACTGCAGGGCCTTGGAGCCGCGGTCCTGGGAGCGGTTCACCGTGGCCAGCTCGGGGTGCTTGTCGATGAAGTCCGTGGCGACGTCGCCGCTGACGAACTGCGGGTCGTCCATCACGTTCATCAGGAACGGGATGTTGGTGGCCACGCCGCGCACGCGGAACTCGGCCAGGGCGCGGCGCACGCGGCGCACGGCCGTGGCGTAGTCACGTCCGCGGCAGGTGAGCTTGACCAGCATGGAGTCGAAGTGGGGGCTGATCTCCGCACCGGCGTAGATGGTGCCGCCGTCGAGGCGCACACCGGAGCCGCCGGCCGAGCGGTAGGCGGTGATGGTGCCGGTGTCCGGGCGGAAGCCGTTGGCCGGGTCCTCGGTGGTGATGCGGCACTGGATGGCGAAGCCGCGGACCTGGAGGGCGTCCTGGGTGATGCCCAGCTCGGGCAGGGTGGCGCCGGCGGCGATGCGCAGCTGCGCGCCCACCAGGTCCACGTCCGTGACCTCCTCCGTCACGGTGTGCTCCACCTGGATGCGGGGGTTCATCTCGATGAACACGTGCTGGCCCGCGCGCTCGCCCGCCGTGTCCACGAGGAACTCGACGGTGCCCGCGTTGACGTAGCCCATCTCCTTGGCGAAGGCGACGGCGTCCCGGTGCAGGGCCTGCCGGATCTCCTCGTCCAGGTTCGGGGCCGGGGCCATCTCGATGACCTTCTGGTGGCGGCGCTGGAGCGAGCAGTCCCGCTCGAAGAGGTGCACGACGTTGCCCTCGCCGTCGGCGAGGATCTGCACCTCGATGTGCCGCGGCCGCAGGACGGCCTGCTCGAGGAACACGGTGGGGTCGCCGAAGGCGGTGTCCGCCTCGCGCATCGCGGCCTCGAGGGAGCCGCGCAGGTCCTCGCGGCGCTCGACGCGGCGCATGCCGCGGCCGCCGCCGCCGGCGACGGCCTTGACGAAGATGGGGAAGCCGATCTCCTCGGCCTGCTCCAGGAGCCACTCGACGTCGGCGCTCGGGTCCGAGGAGGCCAGGGTGGGGATGCCCGCGCGCTTGGCCGCGCGCAGGGCTTCGACCTTGTTGCCGGTCAGCTCGAGGACGTCGGCGGGCGGGCCGACGAAGGTGATCCCGTTCTCGGCCGCGGCGCGGGCCAGGCCGGCGTTCTCCGACAGGAAGCCGTAGCCCGGGTAGATCGCATCGGCCCCGGCGTCCTTGGCCACGCGGATGATCTCGTCCACGTCGAGGTAGGCACGCACGGGGTGGCCCTCGTCACCGATGCGGTAGGCCTCGTCCGCCTTCTGGCGGTGGATCGAATTGCGGTCCTCATAGGGGAAGACGGCGACGGTGCGGGCGCCCAGCTCGTAGCAGGCGCGGAAGGCGCGGACGGCGATCTCGCCGCGGTTGGCCACCAAGACCTTGGAGAAGACGGCGCCGGCTCCGGTCGACCCGGCCGCGTCCTCTGGAGGGGTGAAGTTCTCGACAGGTGCGGTCATGGTTGGGAGTGTGTCACACCGCGCCGGAGTTCCGCCTCATGTCGCGCACAGTCACCGTTGCGAGACGAAAGATGACTGGTTCGGCGCTGTGGGGCGCCGACGCCGGCCCGGCCTCGTGCCGGGGCCGGCGTCGGCCGCGGGCGCCCCGCGGTGGAGGGTCAGGCGGAGCGGCGGGCCCGACGCCGCCCGGCCAGCTCGTCTCCCGGCTCGGGGGCGCCCACCACGCTCTCGCGCGGCAGCTCGGCGAGGCTGCCCTCGACCTCGCGCCACACGCGGCCGACGGCGATCCCGAAGACGCCCTGGCCGCCCTGGACGAGGTCCACGACCTCGTCCGCCGAGGTGCACTCGTACACCGAGGCGCCGTCGCTCATCAGGGTGATCTGCGCCAGGTCCTCGACGCCCCGCTCGCGCAGGTGGCCCACGGCGGTGCGGATCTGCTGGAGCGAGACGCCAGTGTCCAGGAGGCGCTTGACCACCTTGAGGACGAGGATGTCGCGGAACGAGTAGAGCCGCTGGGAGCCGGAGCCGGAGGCGCTGCGGACCGTGGGGACCACGAGGTCCGTGCGGGCCCAGTAGTCGAGCTGGCGATACGTGATGCCGGCGGCCTTGCACGCGGTGGGTCCGCGGAAGCCGACGTCGTCGCCCCGGGTCGCGCCCTCGTCGAAGAGCGTGCCCTGGGTGCCGAGCGCGGGGGGCCGGCCAGGACCTGCAGTGGGTGTCACGGGGAACCTCCTGGTGCGGGGCCCCCGGTGCGGGAAGGGGACGCGACCGTCATGTGCCGCCGGTGACCGTGGCGGCGCTCCCCGGTGACCGTGGGGAGGACGACGGAGGCGCCCCGGGTGGCGGGGCCCTCTTCCCCTCGAAGGTACGCGCGGGTCCGAGGGTGGTCAACGACGCCGGCGGCGAGACCGCGCCGTGTCGCGCCGGCTCCGCTCAGGCGAAGTCCTCGGGGCGCACCGTGTCCAGGAAGTCGCGGAAGTCCTCGACGGCGCGCTCCTGGCCGGCGTCCTCCTCCCCCGTCCGCGCCGGCATGCCGGCGTCCGCGAGCACGGCGGGGCTGCCGAGCACGGGGGCGTCGGCGCGCAGGGCGACCACGACGGCGTCCGACGCGCGGGCGTCGACCCGGGCGCCCGTGGAGAGCACGAGCTCGGCGTGCACGACCTCGTCCCGGACCTCGGTGAGCCGCACCCGCACGACCTCGGCGCCCAGGGCGTCGACGGCGGCCAGGAGCAGCTCATGGGTGAGGGGCCGGGGCGCGCGGACGCCCTCGAGCGCGAGCGCGGCGGCGACGGCCTCGGGCGCGCCCACCCACAGCGGGACCATCGTGCGGCCGGGCGGATCCACCAGCAGGATCACGTGGTGCTGTTCGGGCAGTTCGACGCGCACGCCGAGCACGGAGAGCGGCACGTCGTCGGCGGGCACGGGGCGCGGCTCAGTCATCCCACTGCTCCAGCCCCACGGCCACGAGGGCCGCATGCAGCCGCAGGCTGGCCTGCGCGATCTCGCGTGCCGAGCGGGCCACGCGGGGGCGGGTGCCGGCGTCGCGGCGGGCCTGCAGCGGGGCGACGGCGCGCTCCACCAGGCCCAGCTCGCGGTCGGCGGCGGCCCGCAGCGGGCGCAGGTGCCGGGGCTCCAGGCCGTGGCCCGCGAGCACGACGGCGGCCCGGGCCACGTCCATCGCGTGGCTCGGGTAGCCGCCGTCGGGATCGACGGGCAGGAGCGAGTACTGGTCCAGCTCGGCCAGCAGCTCCTCGCCCGCACCGGATTCGGCGGCGAGCTCGGCGCGGGTCCACGACCGGCGGTCCCCGGCGACCTCGCGGCCGAGCCGCTCCGCGTCCGAGGACGCCGGGACCGCTGCGGTTCCGGGCAGGCCGATGGGGCGTTCGCCGCGGTCCAGCGCGGCCAGGTGGTCGGCGATCACCTTGAGCGGCAGGAAGTGGTCGCGCTGCAGGGCGAGGATGAACCGGAGCCGGTCCACGTCCTCGGGCCGGAAGCGCCGGTAGCCGGCGGGGGTCCGCTCGGGCAGCACGAGGCCGCGGTCCTCCAGGAAGCGCACCTTGGACGCGGTGACGCCGGGGAATTCGGCTTCGAGGGCGGCCACGACCTCGCCGATGCCCAGCCGGCCCGTAGGGCGGGCGGTGGGGACGGCGTCGGGGCGCGGGCGCGGATCGGTCACGAGGATGACGGCTCAGCCCCGCGCCGGTGCGGCGTAGTACGTGAGCCGGTACTTGCCGATCTGCACGTGCATCCCGGAGCGCAGCAGGATCTCGTCCACCCGGTCGTGGTTCACGAAGGTGCCGTTGAGGGAGTTCAGGTCCACGAGCCGATGGCCGCCGTCCTCGGCCCGGAACTCCGCGTGACGACGGGAGACGGTGACGTCGTCGAGGAAGATGTCCGCGTCCGGGTGGCGCCCCACGGAGACCACGTCCTCGTCCAGCAGGAAGCGGGCGGACTGGTCCGGGCCGTCGTGGGCGAGCAGCAGCGCGGAACCGGCCGGGAGGGCGCGGATCGCGTCCGACTCCTCACGGGTGAGGTCCGCCGAGACCAGCGGCGCCAGCTCGGTGAGGTTGATGGCGGAGGTGGACAGGTCCGGTTCATGTCCGGGCTGGTTCATGGGGTGCTCCTGTGCGGGGGCCGGCGCCGTGGCGCCGGAGGGAGAGACGAAGGGGACGCCGTCGCCCCGCCGGCCAGCGGCGGGGCGACGGCGGACGGGGCTCAGCTGGTGTGCGAGGCGTAGCCCTCGGCGTCCATGAGGCCCTCGAGCTGGGCCTCGTCCGCGAGGGTGATCTCGAACAGCCAACCGCCCTCGTAGGGGGCGGAGTTGACCAGGCCGGGCTCGCCGTCGAGCTCGTCGTTGACGGCGGCCACGGTGCCGGAGACCGGGGCGTAGATGTCCGAGACGGACTTCGTGGACTCGACCTCGCCCACCGCGGTGCCCGCGGTGACCTCGGTGCCGACCTCCGGCAGGTCCACGTACACGACGTCACCCAGCGCATCCTGGGCGAAGTCGGTGATGCCCACGCGGACCGTGCCGGCGGCACCGGCCTCGGCGATCCACTCGTGCTCGGCGGAGTACTTCAGGCCTTCGGGGATGGAGCTCATGGAGTGCGCGTCCTTTGCGTGGTCGGGAGTGATGACGTCGTCTCGCAGACTACCGAGCGGCGCGTGATTCGCGCCACTGGCGCGCTCAGAGCACGCCGCGCATGCCGCGACGCACCGGCTTGGCGATGGCCAGCACGAGCAGGCCCACGCCGAGGGTGACCGCACCGATCGTGCCGAAGTAGCCCACCTCGTTCTGCTCCGAGTAGGAGCCGGCCAGGGAGCCTGCCAGGGCCGTGCCCAGGGCGACGGACAGGTTGTACAGCGACACCATCATCACCGGGAAGCTGCGCGGGGCGACCTTGGTGGCCAGGGAGAGGCCCACCGGGGAGACGAGCAGCTCTCCCATGGTGCAGACGAAGAGGATCAGCGTCAGCCACAGCAGCGGCACGGCGACGACGTCGGCCACCGGGATGAACAGCAGGAAGGCGATGCCGATCAGGACGATGCCGATGCCGAACTTCACCGGGGTGGCGGGCTGGCGGGTGCCCAGCTTGGTCCACAGCGCGGCGAACACCGGGGCGAACACGATGATGAAGATCGGGTTGATGGAGTTGACCCACTCCATGGGCATGAGCCAGCCGAACAGGTTCCGGTCGAGGCGGTGCTCGGAGTACAGCGCGATCACGGTGAACTGCTGCTGGAAGAGGGCGAAGAACACGGACGTGCCGATGAACAGCGGGATGAACGCCTTCACGCGCGAGCGCTCCTCCTCCGAGACCTTCGTCGAGGTCAGCAGGACGGCGAAGATCGCGATGGCCGCGACGGCGGCGAGCACGACGACGGCGTCGGAGAGGTTGTCCAGGGTGATGACGCCCGTGAGGAACAGGACCACGACGACGGCGACCATCCCCAGGCCGATCAGGCCCCAGCGGCCGTACTGCGACCGCGGCAGTGGATCCGGGACCCGGTGCACGTCCGTGGGCAGGTTCTTGCGGGTCAGGGCGTACTGCGCCAGGCCGATGGCCATGCCGGCGGCGGCGAGGCCGAAGCCGACGTGGAAGCCCATCGTGTCGCGCGCCAGGCCGGTGAGCAGCGGGCCGAAGAGGGCGCCGATGTTCACGCCCATGTAGAAGATGGAGAAGCCGGCGTCGCGCTTGGGGTCCTCGCGGGAGTACAGGGAGCCGACGAGGTTCGTGGCGTTGGCCTTGAGGCCGCCCGAGCCGACGGCGACGAGCACGAGGCCGAGGGTCAGGCCCGGGACCCCCGGGACGAGGGCCAGCGCGATGTGGCCCAACATGATCCCGACGGCGCTGAAGAACATGGTGCGCTCGGAGCCCAGCAGGCGGTCGGCGACCCAGCCGCCGAGGATGCAGAACACGTAGACCATGCCGCCGTAGGCGCCGACGATGCCCGTGGCCACGGCCGGGTCGATCCCGAGGCCGCCCTCCGCGGCGGTCCAGGACATGTAGTACACGAGCATGGCCTGCATGCCGTAGAAGGAGAAGCGCTCCCACAGCTCCACGGAGAACAGGTTCGCCAGCGGGCCGGGCTGGCCGAGGAACGGGCGGCCGCGCCAGTCGGGGGTGGCGTCGTCGGGACGGGTGGCCGTCGACGCCGCCACGCGGGCGGGCGGCTCGACGTCGGGCACGCGGCCCGCGAGAGGATTCTGGGGATTTTCCACCGATCCACTGTCCTCCTCCAAGGGAGTCAGAGCAAACTCCCCGCCCGATGACGCCGATCACATCCGCGGCCCAGGCGGCGTCCGTCCTAGAGTGGAGGCCGTGTCCGTCACCTCCGAGATCGCCCGTGCCCGCTCCCTCATCCGCGTGGTCCCCGACCATCCCAGCCCGGGCGTGGCCTTCCAGGACATCACGCCCCTGCTCGCCGACGCCCGCGCCCTGAGGGCGTGCGTCGAGGCCCTGGTGGCGCCGTTCGAGGGGCGCTTCGACCTCGTGGCCGGCCTCGAGGCCCGCGGGTTCCTGCTCGCCGGGGCGGCCGCCGTCCTGAC
Source organism: Micrococcus sp. 63XJN7_8_ISO-PGPR-S23-253 (assembly GCF_056173425.1). NCBI lineage: Bacteria > Bacillati > Actinomycetota > Actinomycetes > Micrococcales > Micrococcaceae > Micrococcus > Micrococcus sp. 63XJN7_8_ISO-PGPR-S23-253. Next base: position 895,916 of record NZ_CM149673.1, on the reverse strand, counting down.
CGGCACCGGCCTCGTGCCGCTGCGCAAGGCCGGGCGCCTCCCGGCTCCCGCGGCCCGTGCGGACTACACGCTGGAGTACGGGACCGCGAGCATCGAGGTCTCCGAGGACCTGCGGGCCGGGTCACGGGTGCTCCTGCTCGACGACGTCCTCGCCACGGGCGGCACCCTCGCCGCCGGCCGGCGGCTCATCGAGGCGCGGAGTGCGGAGGTGGTGGGCGCGGCCTGCCTGCTGGAGCTCACGGCCCTCGGCGGCCGGGCCGTCGTGCCGGACACGCACGTGCTGTTCGCGGCCTGAACCGCCCCGTCTCACCCGTGGGGAGCGGCGTCAGAGGCGGCCCCGGGTACGACGAAAGCAGAGCCTTGCACTGCAGGACTCCGGCTTGGTCGACGTGGTCGGGCTAGCGGGATTTGAACCCACGGCCTCTTGACCCCCAGGTGCCGGAATCGACGGCTCTACTGAGCCGCCCCCTTCATTCGGTCCGGACGTTCTGTGAGTCGTCGGTTTCCATTTGATGGGTGCACTGCCGAGCGTACTCGGCTGGGGTTAGGTAGCCGAGCGAGGAGTGCCGGCGGTGGTGGTTGTACTCGTCCTTCCAGTCGCCGATGATGACCTGTGCGTGCAGCAGCGAGTAGAAGCTGTTGATGTTGAGGCACTCGTCGCGGATCCGGCTGTTGAACGACTCGACGTACCCGTTGCGCCACGGCGAGCCCGGAGGGATGTAGGACAGGCCGGTGCGGGTGCCGGCCCAGTCGGCCATCGCCTCGCTGATGAACTCCGGCCCGTTGTCCGACCTGAGCACCGCCGGGGCGCCCCGGGCGGCGACGAGGTCCTCGAGGTGGGCGGTGAGTCGGTCGGCGGTAATCGAGCGCTCCACGAGGCCGCCGATGCACTCCCGGGTGTGTTCGTCGACGATCGAGTAGATCTTGATCGGTCGCCCGTGCTCGTCGGCGTCGAACTGGAAGTCCACCGCCCACACCACGTTCGGCGCGTCCGCCGTCGGCGCGTCGACGGTCGAGGACCCGACGCGCTTGCGTCGACGCCGCTGCGGGACCCGGAGCCCTTCGTCACGCCACAGGCGTTGGATCTTCTTGTGGTTCACCACCCACCCCTCGGCGCGGGCGTCGTGATACGCCCGCCGATACCCGTAGCGGGGATGGTCCTTCGCCCAGGCGCGCAGCCACTCCCTGAGCGCCCGATCCGGGTCCGCGACCGTGTCGCCCTTGAGCGGTCGCCGGTACGCGGAGCGGCTCAGCCCGACCAGACGGCACGCCATCCGTTCGCTCACCCGCAACTTGCCCTTGAGGTGATCGACGGCGGCGCGGCGCCTGTCCGGGCTTAGAAGTTTCCCTCAGCCAGCTCCTTGAGCGCGGCCTTCTCCAGCTCCGCTTCCGCGAGCAGACGCTTCAGGGTCGCGTTCTGCTTCTCCAGCTCCTTCAGGCGCTTTGCGTCGTCGGCCTTGAGGCCGCCGTACTGGTTCCGCCACCGGTAGTACGTCTGCTCGGACACCCCGAGCTCCCGGCACACCGCCGCGACGTCCTGACCATCGGCGAGCATCCTGTCGGCCTGCCCGAGCTTACGGACGACCTGCTCGGGGGTGTGACGCTTCCTGCTGTTCGTCATGATCTGACCAGTCTCCCTGCCCGCGACCGCGGGCAACAGGACGACTCTCATAACGACTGGACCTACGAAACGGGGTCAGCCCAGCAGGCCTTCCGTCACGGGCAGCGCGGGCGGCACCGCCACTCCGCGTGGACCGACGTCACTGACGGCTGTCGCTGATAGCCTGACGTTAGAGCCCGCAAGAGGAGTGTGCGAGACGATGGCGGAAGAACACGAAGTTCTCACGACGGAGGAGGCTGCCGCGCTGTTGCGCGTGAGCACCAAGACCGTGCTCGCGCTCGCCCGCGAAGGCTCCCTGCCCGGCGAGAAAGTCGGACGGGCCTGGCGCTTCCTCCGCAGCGACGTTCTCGCAGTGGTCCGAGGCAGCAAGGACACCGCGAAGAGTGTGGGGAACTGAGTGACAGCACGCGAGACCGTCCGCACGTCCCTTACCAATCGAGACGCTCTCGCTGAGCGGAGGGCGTCATGATCGACATGTCTACGTGGGAGGAGTTGGTCGTCGACGTTGTCAACGACGTCCGACTCGATCCCCGCAACGTCCGACTCGACATCCCCGAAGGGGTCCCGGAATCCGACATCGTCCAGGACTTGTTCACCAACGAGAAGGCACTGAGCCTCGTCGAAGGTATCGCCAAGGTCGGTCTGCTGACACACGAAGTTCCCATCGTCCTGGAGCGTGACGGTCAACTGATCGTGGTCGAGGGAAATCGACGTGTGGCCGCGCTGAAGGCTATCCAGAACCCGTATCTCGCGCCCGATCACCAAGCACGCATCGGAAAGCTCGCGCAGTCGGTGCCCGATCGCGCCGCGATCCGCCGTATCACCGTCAAGAAAGCGCCTTCGCAGGACGATGCCGACCAACTCGTCGCAGCACTTCACACCGGCAATCAACGCGTGGCGTGGGGTCCCGCCAGGCAGGCCGCGTTCTTCCAGGCGCAGCTCGACGCCGGCAAATCGCCGGAGGAACTGATCGCCCAGTTCCCAACGATCGACGTCCGCAAGTTCATCACGCGGAGCAAGATTCTCGAACTGTTCCGCAACGTCACCTACGACGACCCGTCATTGGGCGACTACGCACGCAAACGCCGCTTCCCGGTGTCGACCCTCGCGCGCCTCTACGAAAACGAGAGGTTCCTCGACCTCGTCGGAATCCACATCCAGAACGGCACAGGAGAGGTCACCCTCGTCTCAAGCGCCGGCCTGTTCAAGCGAGTCGCGACAAAGATCGTGAGCGACATCCGCGACGGCGTGATCAACACGCGTACCCTCAACAAGACCTCAAGCGGCCGATACGTCGAGTACATGGACGACCTGCGCGATCTGCTCGACGAGCATAGAGACGACGAGCCAGCCAACGGCGAGGCGGCCAGCACACACTCCGACGCGTCGAACCCCCCGGTGAACGGCAGCCAGCACTCGGCCTCCGACGGTCGAGGCCAGCGATCGCAGGCTCGTGACGGCGCAGATGGCGACTCTCCCGGATCAAATGACGCTGGACGGTACAAGCCGAAGCCGCTTCCGCGTAAGAGGAACTACCTCAACACCGACAACCTGACCGTCCCGACGTCGTTCCCCGCTTCGATACACGAGATCGTGAAGGAACTGTCGGCGATCAACATCCAGCGCTTCCCAAACGCGACACTTGACTTGCTCCGGACCTTCTTGGAAAAGACGATCAAGGCCCACGCCGAGGTGCTCGGCGAGGAGATCAAGACGAGCTCTAACGAACAAGGCTTCGTGTACCTCTCGAACTGCCTCGTCTGGCTCGAACAGTACTTCAAGTCCACCGGACAGACCGCATTCATCCAGCCCGTTCAGAAGATCAGAGGTGGACGTTACGGATTCGTGGGCTCCAAAGCACAGCTCGATGCCACCAACCACAACCATCATAGTTTTGCTACACCCGACGACGTTCGTGAATGCTGGGCGACCATCGAAGGAGTCATGAAGGCGGTCCTCAAACCATGACCCAAACAGCAACATCTGCACGTAAACGAGTGACCATCTCACCGCTGCGTTACCCCGGCGGCAAAGGCCTGCTCTACTCACGCCTGCGGACCATCATCCGAGAGAACAACCTCACCTCAAGCGTGTACGTCGAACCCTACGCAGGGGGTGCAGGCGCGGCCCTCGCCCTGCTCGTCTCCGGTCAGGTCGAGCGGATTGCGATCAACGACCTTGATCCTGCCGTGTTCGCGTTCTGGAACGCAGTCGTCACCCAGCCCGACGAGTTCACCGCGCTAGTCAATAGCGTCGAACTCTCCGTCGATGAGTGGGAAAGACAGCGCGAGGTCTATCTGACCTCCGCCCGCGACAACCACCTCCCGCTCGGGTTCGCAACGTTCTATCTCAATCGAACCAACCGCTCAGGCGTCCTCAACGGCGGACCCATCGGCGGGAAGGACCAGACGGGCAACTACAAGATCGACGCTCGCTTCAACCGCGAAGGCCTGGCCGAGCGCATCCGCCTGATCGCGCTGCACGCGGACCGCATAGCCGTGACCAACGAGGATGGTCTGCGTGTCATCGAGCGGTACTCGGACCGCGATGACGCCTTCATCTACGCCGATCCGCCCTACTTCGAGAAGGCAGGATCGCTCTATCTAAACGCCTTCCAAGACTCCGACCACCGCGCTCTCGCCAACTGCCTCAAAGGTGTTCAGCGGGCAAAATGGATTCTCACCTACGATAACGTGCCGCAGGTCGCAGAACTCTACTCAGATCTGCGCAGGAGACTCTTCGCGCTGAACTACTCGGCTCACCGCGTGATGAAAGCCAGCGAAATCATGGTGTTCTCGGCGGAACTCTCTATTCCCGAGGAGATCGAGTCTGCCCATGTCGGCCTCGTCCAGCTGGCAGACGCCGCTACAGAAGGAGCACGCTGATGGCGCGGCTGGACAAGGCATCACCCGACACGCTCTCTCTCGACCTCGCGAACCCGCGCATCCCTGACGCGAGGTTCACCAACGAGGAAGCGGCAATCGCCTACCTCTACGCACAGGCCGACCTGGGCGAGCTGATCCAGTCCATCGGCAACTCAGGGTGGCTCGACTTCGAGCCTCTCATCGTCGAGGAATCAACACGGACCGTCGTCGAGGGCAACCGGCGCCTCGCGGCCTTGCGCATCATCGCGAGCCCCCGCCTCCAGCAGCAGTTCAAAGTAACGCTGCCGCAGCCCCTACACGCCAACGCCGTACCGACCGAGATCCAGGTCAATTACGTCGATAGCCGCAAAGAAGCACGCGACTTCATCGGCTTCAAGCACGTCAACGGCGCCTTCAAATGGGACTCCTACGCGAAGGCGCGATTCGCGCATTCATGGCTCCAAGACGGAGACGACATCGACGAAGTCAGCCGCAGGCTGGGCGACGGACACAACACCGTCAGCAGACTCGTCAACGGCGTCGTCGTGCTAGAGCAAGCGGAGAACACCAAGCTCTTTGACCGCGAACTCCGTTCTAAGAAGTCGTTCTACTTCTCCCACCTCTACACCGCGCTCTCGACAGCTAACGTCCGCCAGTTCCTAGGACTACCTGAGAGCGATAACTCAGTGCTTCCACCCACACCAGTGCCAGCATCGCACCGAGCGCGTCTACGTGACCTCCTGTCGTGGCTCTATGGTCAGGAAGACGAACCATCGCTGATCAGGAGCCAGAACCCCGATCTCGGAAGACTCATCAACGTACTCGGCAGCGAGCGGGCAATCCGAGTGCTCGAATCCAACCGTGACCTCGACCGCGCCTTCGACGTCGTAGAAGACAAGGCAAAGGCGTTCGAGAAGGCGTTCTACCAGCTCGCCACCTCCGCCGAAGACGTCTCCCGGATCATCGCTCGCTACGACCCGAAGTCCGATCTGGTAGACGACGCGGAAGCAACCCTTCGCGTGGTGACCATCGTGGTCAACGCGATGAAAGAGGCACACCACGGAGGCCGCTCTTCCGATGAGAGTTAATGCGCCTTTGGAACGCTCAACGAGGAGCGTCGCGGCCGACTGGGTGGAACTGCATGCCCTGCTGGATGCATCCGTCGCGAATGAACAGAGCCTGATCCGAAGCCAGACCGTTCAACGGGAACCCGACCATGGCAGCCTCCTGACTGACATCGACGCTGAGCTGGTCGACGAGGAGATTCTGGAGCCAGAGAACGACGAGCTTTCCGAGCGTGTCTATGAGGAACTCGCCTACCGCGAGCGAGTCCTCGGCGCTCGGTATCCATTCGAGCTTGTGTCGGAGTACGGCAAGTGGGCCCTCCGGCGTCGGGCAGCGGAGAGCGACGCCGAGGTCGCAGCACACGACTGTTACATCTGCTGCCTCCTAATCTCTGCGATCCACTCCGAGCTGCTGCCGACGAAGAGCGACCACGAGGTGTTCAAGTCAAGCGCGAGAGCGCTACAGGTCGAGTCGTATCTGACAGCAGCCGAGGTGCTGGGCGGCCGCGCGTACTGGTTCGGTTCCCCACGGCCCGATGGCTCGGGGATGCTCAAAGCGATCCAGGACCTCGCGTCCTCAATGGGCACCGCAGTGGCGCCGGAAGAGCGGCCCTTGGGTCTCTCTGCCAATGCTGCCGACGGCACCGTAGACATCGTCGCGTGGCGTGCATTCCTCGATGGACAGGCAGCCTCGATCGTCGCGTACGGGCAAGTGGCTTCCGGCCGGAACTGGACCGCTAAGCCCATCAAGTCCTTTATCGATGGCCATTTTCTTCCCTGGTTCGACAAGGCGCCGTCGCACAAGCACATCGAGATGCTCTTCGTACCGTTCCCGCAGCACCATGAGCAGTCCGAGGAGAAGAAGCTGGACTTTCGTACCGTCGCTTCGGAAAAGGCCCGACTTCGTGAGAACGACTACGGAGTCGTGATCGACCGACTTCGACTGACCGAGCTGATGGCACTCTCGAAGGTCAGCGGAAGGTACGACAAGCAGGAGTACGAGCTGCACGAAGACTACATTCGTACCTGGGCGGCAGGAGCACTGTCCTACGCCGAGGGGACGGACGCGGCAGCCTGACCAGCGGGTCCTCATATCACGCCATGGTGAGTGACAAGGCTCTAAAGCAAGGAGTGGCGGCATGTCATCGACGGAGTACCTCTTTCCGGTTGCAGTGTCGCAACTGGGCGAGCAAGACTCGCGTGAGTCTCAGAACGCCCGCGCCGTCCAGTGGCTTCTGGAACAGCGTGGCGGTTCTATCGTTGTCGTAACGCCGCAGAAGCAGTTCGACAGCGACATCCTCAGGCGCCTTGCTGCCCGTCCAGGAGTCATACAACTCACCTGGCGCGGTTTGTTCACGGGCTCGCTCGCGAATCACCGTGTGCTCTATGCCTGGCCGAATCGGAAGCACCTCAACGATCTTTGGGGCGCCGACGCAGATGCGCTTGTCGTCATCGAGTGGGGGCGGGCCGAGACTGCGACGTGGATCGAGGATGCGAACCCAGTGCGACTTCTGCCCGGTGAGACTGTGCAGCCCGCACCTCAGCCGGCACTCGTGGAATCGGCCGAGCCGTTGCCGAACGGCGTCGGGGAGATCCTGGAGCACATTGCCGCTTGGGCAGCTGGATACGACTCGGGTCTAAAGTGGAACGAACAAGACAAGCTCAAGGCGGACATGATGAACTGCCCGGAACGATGGGCCCCCATCACCGTTGAGCAAGTTCGAGCCAGGTGCCGTGAGCTGAAGATGCGGCCCAACGACATCGAGACGATCACGGGCTTCCTGGAACGCCGGAAGCAAGGACGCCGCTTCAACGTGAGAAGTACCTATCGAGACTTCAGATTCGCGCAGTAGACGCGACTCGACCGTCATCACCGACGCAGAGACAGACTCTCATGGCAGATCGAGACGCTCACTTCCGCGTCATGGATGAGGCACTGAAACATCCAGATGGCCGAGCCAAGGGCGGAGAGCCCTGCGTGATTTGTGGCAAGCCAGTGCTGGCGAGCGCCCACTGGGTGCAACGAGACCGACACGTGTGCTCCGGACGATGCAACAACCTCCTGCGTCGCCGCTACGGTCGCGGAAGCGCGAGCATCAACGCCGAACGAGCGGCGGCGGCGGTCGAAACCACCGGGCCGCGACCGAATCCACGAACCAGCGGCCCTCGTCTCTTCCGCACCCTCCCGGATGCGAACTCGCCCGAACTGCCTATCGAGTGGGAGGGGTACGGGCCGCATCCAGGCGATGTGGTCGAGCGCTACGGCATCTTGACCCAGTACCTCGTCCAGGACATGCCCGACGGCTACTTCACCTCGCGCATCGTCGTAGCCGTTGCCGAGAGCGGTGACATGTTCGTAGCAGGGGCGACTGATGATGGCTACTACTCCTCCCTCGTGATCGGACCGCACGGTCCAGGAGGCGAACGCCTTGAGGGTCAGCTATTCGGCCACTCCTTCGACATCAAAGGCGTCCTGTGCCAATGGCGCCGCGAGCGGATCACGGATCTACAACCCGACGGCGTGGACTACTTCTTCTGGGAGTGCTACGCCGCCGTCCCCGTCGACGCACCGGCCTACCCCAAGCCGATGCACTCTCCGCGCTACCGAGCGGAGATGGATCGTCGCCGCCGAATAAGCAGCAATGCGGCAAAGCACGAGCGCCGAGCCCGTTCAGAAGCTACCATCGAGCGGTTTGATCCAGCGGAGGTGTACGAACGAGACGCTTGGACTTGCGGCATCTGTGGAGGGAAGGTCGATCCACAAGTGCTATACCCCGATGCCATGAGCGCGAGCCTGGACCACGTCGTTCCTCTGTCGAAGGGTGGGGACCACACGCGCAGCAACTCGGTCCTCGCGCACCTGATCTGCAACATCCGAAAGGCCGCAGGTTGAGAGTGCGCCGACGTCGCCGTGACGCGGACAACCGAAGTGGACCAATCAAGTGACCAACAGCCTGCAAACGCTGCAAAACGTGATGCCCATAGCAAGCGGCTGAAACAGAAAAACCCAGGTCAGGGGCGGTAGTGGGCTGACCCCGTTTCGTAGGTCCAGTCGTTATGAGAGTCGTCCTGTTGCCCGCGGTCGCGGGCAGGGAGACTGGTCAGATCATGACGAACAGCAGGAAGCGTCACACCCCCGAGCAGGTCGTCCGTAAGCTCGGGCAGGCCGACAGGATGCTCGCCGATGGTCAGGACGTCGCGGCGGTGTGCCGGGAGCTCGGGGTGTCCGAGCAGACGTACTACCGGTGGCGGAACCAGTACGGCGGCCTCAAGGCCGACGACGCAAAGCGCCTGAAGGAGCTGGAGAAGCAGAACGCGACCCTGAAGCGTCTGCTCGCGGAAGCGGAGCTGGAGAAGGCCGCGCTCAAGGAGCTGGCTGAGGGAAACTTCTAAGCCCGGACAGGCGCCGCGCCGCCGTCGATCACCTCAAGGGCAAGTTGCGGGTGAGCGAACGGATGGCGTGCCGTCTGGTCGGGCTGAGCCGCTCCGCGTACCGGCGACCGCTCAAGGGCGACACGGTCGCGGACCCGGATCGGGCGCTCAGGGAGTGGCTGCGCGCCTGGGCGAAGGACCATCCCCGCTACGGGTATCGGCGGGCGTATCACGACGCCCGCGCCGAGGGGTGGGTGGTGAACCACAAGAAGATCCAACGCCTGTGGCGTGACGAAGGGCTCCGGGTCCCGCAGCGGCGTCGACGCACGCGCGTCGGGTCCTCGACCGTCGACGCGCCGACGGCGGACGCGCCGAACGTGGTGTGGGCGGTGGACTTCCAGTTCGACGCCGACGAGCACGGACGACCGATCAAGATCTGCTCGATCGTCGACGAACACACCCGGGAGTGCATCGGCGGGCTCGTGGAGCGCTCGATTGCCGCCGACCGACTCACCGCCCACCTCGAGGACCTCGTCGCCTCCCGGGGCGCCCCGGCGGTGCTCAGGTCGGACAACGGGCCGGAGTTCATCAGCGAGGCGATGGCCGACTGGGCCGGCACCCGCACCGGCCTGTCCTACATCCCTCCGGGCTCGCCGTGGCGCAACGGGTACGTCGAGTCGTTCAACAGCCGGATCCGCGACGAGTGCCTCAACATCAACAGCTTCTACTCGCTGCTGCACGCACAGGTCATCATCGGCGACTGGAAGGACGAGTACAACCACCACCGCCGGCACTCCTCGCTCGGCTACCTAACCCCAGCCGAGTACGCTCGGCAGTGCACCCATCAAATGGAAACCGACGACTCACAGAACGTCCGGACCGAATGAAGGGGGCGGCTCACTGCTCCTCGCGTCAGGGAGCGAGGAAGCCCGATAGGCATCGAGAGCCTCCTGGTCGCCGCGGTGTCCCCGTGCCTGGCTGACCTCTTGCAGGGTGAGGCGGATCAGGGCTTCGCAAAGCTTGTGCAGGTCGGGCGGGTCACGGTGCACCGCGCGGACGGTGAACTGTCGTTCGTCGTAGCGGCGCCGGGCGGTCTTCTTCACGTACGCGCCCATCACGCACCTCACCCTTCTACGCGGCGACCATGGGCCGGTGGTCGGCACGCTGCTCGCGGCGGCATGCGGCGTGCTCGCGAAGGCGGGCACGGAGCAGGAGGACGAGGCTGACCGGCCCCATGATGGCAAACTTCATCGCGCTGTAGATGAACAGCAGCACGAGCAGGTGCAGCCAACCAGGACCGCCGCCCTCGATGAGCTGCACGCAGAGGTTCGCGGCGTACAGGTACGGGATGGCCAGCAGCATCGCCGGCAGGCCCCAGTGCAGTCCGCGGCGGGTGCGGATGGCGTCGAGCAGGATGTTGGTGGGCATGAAGCGGCGCAGGAAGTAGCGGGCGTGGACGCTGAGAGCCCAGATACGTCGGAACATGGACAGACCTCTTCAAGGGTTCGGCGACAAGAACCTGAAAGGACCGCCCATTCCCGGGAAGGTCATACCGTCGCAAGGAGCAACAGCGCCGCATAAGAGGCCGCCTCAGAAACTACTTTACGACGCCGCGCAGACACCGGGAAGAGTCGAAGGTGACCTGGCGCCCGCCCTCGCTGGGAGTGCGGCTCGCGTGTGCGCTTCGCGTCTGGGCGTGTCCGTGGTGGACTTGAGGCATGGATGATGCGTCATTGCTGATCGACCAGCGCTCGGCCTCCCTGGCTGCCACCGGCGAGGATGTGCGGGCGTGGGCGAGCGGGCGGCGAGTGTTCGTGTCCAGCCTGATCACCGACATGCCCGACGAACGGGCCGCGGTGCGGGCAGCGATCGAGTCGGTCGGGGCGACGGCGGTGATGTTCGAGGATCTCGGAGCGCAGGACATCTCGGCCGAGCAGGCCTACCTCTCCGGGGTTCGCAGCTCCGAGGTCTACGTGGGCATGTGGGGTTCGCGTTACGGCGTGCGAATGCCCGACGGGTACTCGGCCACGCATGCGGAGTTCTTGGAGGCCGAGCGTAACGGTCTGCGGCTGTGCCTGTTCGTGCACGGCGAAACCGGCGGGGAGATGGACGGTGCGCAGCGCGATTTGATCCAGGGTGCCCGCAACCTGTACACGACGAGCCCGTGGAGTGCCCCGGAAGACCTCGGTCGGCGGGTGCGGCGTCGTCTGGAGGAGTTGGCGGCCGAGGAGCTGGCCCCGTGGGTGCGGGTGGGCCGGACGCTGTTTCGTGCGCGCGAGATCACCAACGACGGCAAGACGATCTCGCTCACCGCGGCAGTGCGCAGCGACGCAGTCCATGCCGAGCTGGTGCGGCTGCGGGACAACCGGGCCGGCGGTGTCCCGTTCGCCTCCCCTCACACGGCGCTGCCGGTGCAGATCGTGGAGCTGTCGACCAGGACCGTCTCGACGATCGGTCATGAGGAGCGGCTGACGTTGGTCACCCAGGAGCAGCGGGGCTCGAACATGCGCGCATCCATCAACGGAGTTTCGGCCGACGAGGTCGGGCAGCAGGCATTGTCCGACGGACTGTTCGGCGCCTCGCTGCTGGGTCAGCAGATGGGGTGGATGGCGCGGCCGATCGATCCACTGGCACCGCTGCGGGGACTGGGCCTGGACGACAGCGTCCTACGGCCGGTGGCGCGACTGCTGTTCGCCGAGAAGCTGATCACTGACCAGGCCGCGTCCAGGATCGACTCGTTCGCGCTCGGCCCCTCCCATCAGGGCGCGCGACGGCTACGGGCCACCTGGACCCCGCCGCAGGTCTATGTGAACGAACCCGACCCAGCCCCCGTCTCGATCGACGGCGCCGTGACGGGCCTGTGATCGAGACGGTCGCTCAGAGGCTGGACCTGCGTGGTGCGGGTCTTGTGGATCGGCCAAGCCTGCTTCAGGTTCATGTGATTACAGACTGAGCGGGTCCCGCTCCTGCGTGCGACGCGTCGTGGGCTCCTCCGCGCTGTTGATGATTCGGCTGGCCTGGTCGAGGGCGGTCTTCGCGCGGGCGGCATCGATCTTCTGCGCGGTCGATGCGGGCAGGGCACCCAGGGGTGTGTCGTCGGTGATGCCGTATCGGTCGCGGTAGGCTGCGACCGTCCTGGCCTGCTGGCGCCATGCCCGCCGCTGTGCCGCCGTCCGCGGCGGTGTCCCAAGGGGTATGGTCCAGGCGGCGCCCTGGTCGAGAGCGGTGTCGAGTACGGCATCGGCTCGCTGCTCGATCAGCTCACGCTGCTCATCGAGGGCGTGGCGCATGTTGTCGCCCATCTCGCCCTGGGCAGGCGGGATGAGCCCCGCGATCAGGCTGGGGCTCTTGCGGGTGCGCCCGGACCCGACCGGGCGGGCGGTGGCGCGGGCGAGCCGGTGGTGCAGGACCGAGGCGAGGTCGTCAGCGTCTGCGAGGTCGCGCGCGGCGACCAGGCGCGGGAACAACCGGTCCAGGTCGTGGAGGTTGGCCTCCGCCCTGCGCAACTCGGCGGTGAGCGCACCGAAGGTCTCCGACTCCACGACTGCTTCGGCCTTCTCCGACGTGAGGCCGGCGGCGCGGACAAGAGTGGCCCACCGGTCGGGGTGCGGCTGACCACCGATGTCGAACGCCGCGTCGACGGGTTCCGCGCACGCGTGCGGTGGACCGACCCGTTGACCAAGAAGCGCGTCGGACGGGTCAGCCACGTACGCACCGCTGAGGAGGTCGAGGAGTTCTTCGACCAGATGCGCAAGGCCACCGAGACCGGCACCAACACCGCCGTCACCCTCGCCGCCTACGCTGCCTCGATCGGCGACCGGTGGAAGCGTGGCCTGGACCCGACCTCCACGGCCGAGAACTACGACATCGGTCTGCGGCTGCGGGTGCTGCCCGCACTCGGGCACATCCAGGTCGTCAAGATCACCGCCGGGATGATCGACCGCACCAACGACCAGTGGGAGACCGAGCACTCGGCCTCCACGATCAAGAACTCCATCGCCCCGCTCGTGCGTGTCCTGGACGAGGCGGTCCGCGACGACATCATCACCGCCAACACCGCCAAGCACCGTGCCCGCCGCAACCTCGGAAAACACGTCACTCAGACCGCCGGCGCGCTGCGCGCCCACGCGATCCCCGACCTCGCCACCCTGCGGACGCTCGCCGACGCCTGCGGGCAGGTGCACCAGTCCTACTCCGACCACGTCATGCTCTCCGCGCTCCTGGCGGCCCGAGGCTCCGAGGTCGCCGACCTGCGCGTCGGGGACGTCGACTGGCGCAACCGGGTCGTGAAGATCGAACGCCAGCACTATCCCGACAAGGGTGGCCGGGTCATCAAGCAGACCAAGGGACGCCGCGCGCTTCGTGCCGATCCTCGACGCTCTCGAACCCATCCTCGAACGCCTCACCACCGGCCAGAAGCCCGACGATCCGCTCCTGCGTGGCCCACGCGGCGGGGTGCTGACGACAGCGACGGTGCGGGATGCGACGAACTGGGACAAGATCGTCGCGAACCTCGGCCTGCCCGATCTCGCCCGTCACGGGCTCCGCCACACGGGTGCAACGTGGATGGCCGACGCCGGCGTCCCACTGCACGTGCTCCAAGAGATTCTCGGGCACGCCTCGATGGAGACCACCCGCGGGTATTTCCACCCCGACGACCGACATCTTGCGTCCGCTGCGGAGCAGGCGAATGCGTTCCTCTCACCGTCGGGGCGGAGGCGCCAGAACGGCCGCACAGGGTCGTCGACGCGACGGCTGTGAGAGGCGGAAACGATCCTCGGAACGATTCTGGTCCCCTTTCGGTCCCCTTATTCACAGGCCAGCCCATTTCGACCCGATCCCCGGCGCCCAAGCGCCAGCTCGAGATCGGCCAGGGGGACCAGAGAAGGACCAACAAAAAACCCGCCAGCAGAAACGATGAAGCCCTGATGAAACTTGCGTCTCATCAGGGCTTTTCTGTCGGGCTGACAGGATTTGAATCTGCGACCCCCTGACCTCCGGCCAGACGCGCTACCAAGCTGCGCCACGGCCCGGGTACGACGAAGCCGGAGCCCCGCACTGCAGGACTCCGGCTTCGTCGATGTGGTCGGGCTAGCGGGATTTGAACCCACGACCTCTTGACCCCCAGTCAAGCGCGCTACCAAGCTGCGCCATAGCCCGTGGCGAATCGCGGTCATTCGCGCTTCAGCACCCGACGAGCATACCCCACCCGCACCGCCGGACGCGAATCGGGAGCGGGCCTGCTAGGTGTTGTGGGTCATGAGGTTCTTGACACGAGGCACGGGCTGAGATGAGACGAGCGGGCTCCGCCCCGCAGGATGGGAATTGCGACATCCACTCATCCGCGGAAGGAAGCCCGCTCGTGACTCACGCTAACGCACCTCTGACCCCCACCGGCCGGCTGCGCATGGTCCACCGCCACCTGAACGACGGGATCCCGCAGTCCCACGTGGCCGCGGAGTTCCGCGTCAGTCGGCCCACGGTGGCCACCTGGGTCGCCCGCTACCGTGCCGAAGGCGAGGCAGGACTGCAAGACCGGTCGAGCCGGCCCCATCGCTCACCTGCCCGGCTCGACCCCGCGATCGTGGCCGAGCTGGAGGCCCTGCGCCGGGCCGAGAAGTGGTCCGCCCGGCGCATCCATCACCATCTGGTCGGCGAGGGCCACCAGGTGTGTCTTCGCACCGTGGGGCGGTGGCTGCACCGGGCCGGGATCTCCCGCCTACGGGACCTGACCCCAGCCGGAGAAGACCTCCGCCGGCAGCCGGCCCGGAGGATCACCGCGAGGGGGCCAGGGCACATGGTGCACCTGGACGTGAAGAAGATCGGACGCATCCCTGAAGGGGGAGGCTGGCGCGCCCACGGAAGAGACAGTGAGGCAGGGCGTGCTTCCAAGCGGGGGTCTGGCCAGCGGGTCGGCTACACCTACCTGCACTCGGCGATCGACGGGTTCACCCGCCTGGCGTACACGGAGGCGCTGGAGGATGAGCGGGCGGTGACCACGATCGGGTTCTACTGCCGGGCCCGCGCGTTCTTCGCCGCTCACGGCATCACCGCGGACCGGGTGGTCACGGACAACGGGAACAACTACCGGGCCGTGGACTTCACCGCGAAGGTGGTCTCTCTCGGGGGCCGGCATCACCGGATCCGGCCCTACACCCCGCGCCATAACGGGAAGGTGGAGAGGTACAACCGGCTGATGGTCGATGAGGTCATCTACGCCCGCCCCTACACCTCAGAGCGGGCTCGGCGTGAGGCCCTTCAGGTGTGGGTGAATCACTACAACTACCATCGGCCTCATACCTCCTGCGGAGATGCTCCACCGGCCTCGTTGGCCCCGGTGCGTGTCAACAACGTCATGCCCTCCTACAACTAGGTCGTCGTCGTCAGGGGCAAACCGCGCGACACCCCCGAAACGTGAACAAGGGGCCCACGTCCTCTTCACAGACGTGAACCCCTCATCCCTTGACCGAGGGCCACCCGACCGAGAGTCCCCCAGCGACCGCGGCCCCGGCGTACCGGTGGGCCTGGCGGTCTGCACGAACCCTCTCATGACTGAGGGTGCAGTCGCGCACGTGAGAAGTGTAACACCTTGAGCCGCTCCGATCCGCCGTTCCGGGCGCGTCGCAGGGGCGTGTCGGGGGCCGCACGGAGCCCCGTCGCAGGATCAGTACGTGAAGGTCCGGTCTCCCACGCGGAATTCGACGTCTTCCAGGTCCGGGATGGCGTCGCGCGCCCGGTCCGCCGCCTCCCGCATCGTGTCCTCGAGAACCTGGGGATCGGCCTCGAGCAGGGACTGGCCGTACTCGATGACCACCTTCCCGTCCTCCCGGAGGGCCTCGATGTCGACGATGTCCGAACCGGAGGGCAGGGATCGCGTCAGGTCCTCGACGACCTCGGCGGCGCGCTGGTCCGCCTCCTCGAGGGCGCCCTCGGCCTCCTGGCGCAGCTGCCCCAGGTCCACGCGGTCCGAGGCGTCCGCCTCCAGCTCGCTGATCCGGTCCTCGGCCTGGGCGAGCCGGTCCTCCGCGCTCTGCAGCGCGGCCCGGGTCTCGCCGTCGTCGACCGCGCAGCCGGATGCGGCCAGCGCGAGCGCGGCCAGGGTGGCAAGAGACAGGGCGGCGGGGCGACGTCGGATGAGGCTCATGCCCTCAGGCTACGAGACGAAGGTGGACGAACGGTGGGAGCGTGCCGGGACGACGACGTCCCCCGGCGCGGGAGGCCGAGGGACGTCGTCGGGGCGGGGCCGGATCAGCGGCGGCGACCGCGCTTCTCGCGCACGCGCATCCCGATCTCGAGGGGCGTGCCCTCGAACCCGAAGGTCTCGCGCAGGCGGCGCACGATGAACCGGCGGTACCCGGGGTCCAGGAACCCGGTGGTGAACAGCACGAACTTGGGCGGCCGGCTCGAGACCTGGGTCGCGAACAGGATGCGGGGCTGCTTGCCGCCACGCAGCGGGTGCGGGTGGGCCGCCACGAGCTCGCCGAGGAACGCGTTGAGCTTGCCCGTGGGGATACGGGTGTCCCACGAGTCCAGGGCGAGGTCCAGCGCGGGGACGAGACGGTCCTTGTGCCAGCCGGTCTTCGCGGAGATGTTCACGCGCGGCGCCCAGGCGACGTGCGCCAGGTCCCGCTCGATCTCCTTGGCCAGCTGGAGCCGGCGGTCCTCATCCACCTGGTCCCACTTGTTGAACGCGATCACGAGCGCACGCCCGGAGTCCAGCACCATCTGGAGGATGCGCACGTCCTGCTCCGAGATCACCTGCGGCGCCTCGAGCAGCACCACGGCCACCTCGGCGCGGTCCAGGGCGGAGGCCGTGCGCAGCGACGCGTAGTAGTCGGCGCCGTGGGCCATGTGCTGCCGTCGACGGATGCCGGCGGTGTCCACGAAGCGCCACAGGCGTCCGCCGAGCTCCACGAGCTCGTCCACGGGGTCGCGCGTGGTGCCGGCCAGGTCGTCCACCACCACGCGGTCCGAGCCGGCCAGCTTGTTCAGCAGCGAGGACTTGCCCACGTTCGGCCGGCCCACGAGGGCGATCCGGCGCGGGCCGCCGCGCGGCACGAGACCGCCGTGGGCGGACTCCTCCGGCAGCGCCTCGAGGGCGGCGTCCAACAGGTCCGCGACGCCGCGGCCGTGCACCGCGGACACCGGGTACGGGTAGCCGAAGCCGAGCGACCACAGGGTGGCGGCGTCGGCCTCCTGGACCATGTCGTCCACCTTGTTGGCGGCCACGATCACCGGGCGGTCCTTGCGGCGCAGCATCGAGACCACGGCCTCGTCCGTGGCCGTCATGCCGACGGTGGCGTCCACCACGAACACGACGGCGTCCGCCACGTCCACGGCCAGCTCGGCCTGCTCGGCCACGCGGCGGTGGATGCCCTTAGCGTCGTGCTCCCAGCCGCCGGTGTCCACCACGGTGAACTCGCGGCCGTTCCACTCGGCGTCGTAGGAGACGCGGTCGCGCGTCACGCCGGGCACGTCCTCCACGACGGCCTCACGGCGGCCGATGATGCGGTTGACGAGCGTGGACTTGCCGACGTTCGGCCGGCCCACGATGGCCAGCACGGGCGGCACGGGCGCGTCGACGTCCTCGTCGGGCCCGAGCTGCCACGCGTCGAGGAGGGCGGCGTCGTCCTCCTCGAGCTCGTAGTCGGCCAGGCCGGCGCGCAACGATGCGGCACGCGCCTCGGCCTCCTCCTCGGTCATGGCGGCGAGCCGCTCGGCCACCTGGTCGTCGCCGGCGGGGACGAACTCGTCCTCACCGGAGCGGTGCTGGGGGTTCTCGGTCATCGTCGGCCTCCCTTCACGGCCGGGATGCCGGCCTGGTCCTCGACGGCGGCCAGGACGGCCGCCACGGTCTGCTCGAAGTCGAGCTCGGTGGAGTCCACGAGCGCCACCCCGTCGGCGGGGCGGTCGAACGTGGACACGGTGGCGTCGCGGGCGTCGCGCCCGGCCACCTGGCGGTGCAGCGTGCCGGCGTCGACGCCGGTCTCCCCCGCCGCGGCCAGCTGGCCCGAGCGGCGGGCGGTGCGCACGGCCTCGGAGGCTGTGAGCAGCACGCGCGCGTGGGCATCCGGGGCCACCACCGTGGTGATGTCACGGCCCTCGGCGACCATCCGGCCCGCAGCGGCGATCGCCGCCCGCTGGCGACGGTGCAGCTCCTCACGCACCGGGATGACCACGGCGACGGTGGAGACCGTGTCCGTGACCTCGGGGCCGCGGATCGCCTCGGTGACGTCCGTGCCGCCGACCCGCACGGCCTCGACGTCCGGGTCGGTGGACTGGTCCAGGTCCATGGCGACGGCGGCCGCCGCCACCGCCTCCGCATCGGCCAGGTCGACGCCCTCGTGCAGGCAGTGCCACGCCACGGCGCGGTACATGGCGCCGGTGTCCAGGTACGCGGCGCCGAGACGCCGGGCCACGGCCTTGGACACGGACGACTTGCCCGAGCCCGAGGGGCCGTCCACCGCCACCACGAGCGGCGCGGGTGCGACGTCGTCGCGGGTGTGCTCGGTCATCTCAGACCACCTTCCATCCGGCGGCGGTCAGCGCCGCCACGAGTTCGTCCCTGCGGCCGGGCAGCACGGAGATCTCCACCATGCCGACCCGGTGGCCCGAGGCGTGCTCGAGCCGCAGGTCCTCCACGTTCACGTCCGTGCGGCCGACCTCGTCGAGGAGGGCCGCGATCTGCCCGGGGGCGTCGTCCACGATCACCGTGACCACCGCGAACGCCTGCGGCGGCGCCCCGTGCTTGCCGGGCACCCGTGCCCGACCGGCGTTGCCCTCGGCGATCAGCTGCGCCATGTCCAGCCGCGCCCCGGGGGCGGAGGGGTCCTCCAGGGTGCGGATCAGCCGGTCCAGGTCCGCCCGCAGCCCGTGCAGCGCCGGCACGATCCGCCCGGCGTTGCCGGAGAGGATCTGCACCCACAGCTGCGGGTCCGACGCTGCGATCCGGGTGGTGTCCCGCAGCCCGTTGCCGGCCAGGGCGAGCGCCTGGTCCGGGGTGTCCTGCAGGCGGGAGGCCACGAGCGAGGCGGCGATCTGCGGCAGGTGCGAGATCAGCGCGACCGATTCGTCGTGGGCGCGGGCCGCCATCCGGTACGGGGTGGCCTGCAGCGTCCGCGCGAGCGCCCGACCGGCCGCGAGGGCGCCCGGGTGCGTCGTGTCCGTCGGGCACAGCACCCACGGCGCCTGCGTGAACAGGGTGCCGCGGGCCGCCACGGGACCGGACCGCTCGGAGCCGGCCATCGGGTGCGTCCCGAGGTACCGGTCGGCGTCCTGCGGGGCCAGGCGGCCGTCGTCGACGGCAGCGCGCACGCCCGCGGCGACCGCCTCCTTCACCGAGGCGATGTCCACCACCACGGCCGCGGGCCAGCGGCGCAGCGAGTCGACCACGACGTCGGCGGTCACGTCCGGCGGCGCGGCCACGACGACGAGTCCCGGGGCGACGTCGAGGTCGTCGCCCTCGGCGTCCAGGCGGGCGGGGCGTCCGGCGCGGATGTCCGCGGCCACGGCCAGGGCGGCGGGCGAGGGGTCGTGCAGGCGCACGTCCACACCGGCCGCGCTCAGCCCGATGCCGATCGAGGCGCCCAGCAGACCGGTCCCCCGGACGAGCACGGGCTGCGGGATCCCGGCCGGGCCGTCACCGAGCTTGGCGGCGGACTCGGCGGGCGCGCTCACAGGCCGACCAGGGCCTTGAGGTGGCCCAGCTCCTGCGCGTTGAGTGCGCGGACGGTGCCCTGCTTCTGGTCGCCCAGCAGGATGGGGCCCACCTTGACGCGGACGAGCCGCTCGACCGGGTGGCCGATCTCCTGGAACATGCGACGCACGATGCGGTTCTTGCCCGAGTGCAGCACGACCTCGACGAGCACGTGGCCCGGCGTCGAGTCGACGAGCTTGAACGAGTCGACCTGCGCCACGCCGTCCTCCAGTTCCACGCCCTCGCGCAGCCGGTTCGAGACGCCCTTGGCCAGCGGGCCGCGGGTCTGCACCACGTAGGTCTTGGGGACCTCGTAGCTGGGGTGGGTGAGGCGGTTGGCCAGCTCGCCGTCGTTGGTGAGGATGAGCAGGCCCTCGGTCTCGTTGTCCAGACGGCCCACGTGGAACAGGTGCTCCTGCCCGGGCTTGAGGTAGGTGGCGATCGAGGGCCGGCCCTCCGGGTCCACCATCGTGGAGATCACGCCGCGGGGCTTGTTGAAGACGAAGTACTGCTTGGTCACGTCCGTCTGCACGGAGATGCCGTCCACCCGGATCACGGCCGTGGCCGGGTCCACGCGCACGCCGGGCTCGGTGACGACGACGCCGTCCACCTCCACGCGGCCCTCGGCGATGAGGTCCTCGCTCACGCGCCGGGACGCCACACCCGCCGCGGCCAGCACCTTCTGCAGGCGCTCGCCCGACTCGTCGTGGATGCGGTCGAGGTGGGCGGCCTTGGCCCGGGCGGCGCCGGCGCCGCGGCCGCGGCGACCGCGGGTGCGCGGCACGGCGTCCTCGTCGAAGGGGGCCTCCTCGCGGGGGCCGGCGGCGCCTCGGCGGGCACCGATCTGTCGCTGGTAGTCGCGCTCCTGGAACGGGCCGCCCCGTCGACCGACGGCGGGGGTGCGTCCGGAGCCTCGCGGCTTGCGGGAGTTCATGCGGAGGGCGTCCTTTCGGGTGCGCGTCAACGGCGCCGGTCGGGCCGGCGGCGGACGGGTCAGGGGGTGAGGGACGGCCCGGAGACGGACACGCCCGGCTCCATTCTCGCAGATCGGCGGCGTCGCGTCTCCCGACCACCGCTCCCCCGGCCGCGAGCGCGCAGAGAACCGGCCCGGTCCCGCGACGGGACCGGGCCGGCGTCGTCGGCACTCAGCGGACGGTCACGGCGCGCCGCCGCGGCAGATCAGCTCGCGGGCGAGCTGCCGGTAGGCCTTGGCGCCGTCGTGGTTCTCGGCGAACAGGGTGATGGGCGTGGCTGCCACCGTGGCGTCGGCGAACTTGATGGACCGCTTGATGACGGTCTCGAACACGCGGTCCCCGAAGCCGGCCACCAGCGAGCCCACGACCTCCTTGGAGTGCAGGGTCCGCTGGTCGAACATCGTGGCCAGCACGCCGTCGATCTCCAGGTCCGGGTTGAGCCGGTCCTGCACCTTCTCGATCGTCTCGACGAGCAGGGCGACCGCGCGCAGCGCGAAGAACTCGGCGGTCAGCGGGATGATCACGCCGTGCGAGGCGGTCAGCGCGTTGACGGTCAGCAGGCCCAGCGAGGGCTGGCAGTCGATGAGGACCACGTCGTAGTCGTCGCGGACCTGGCGCAGCGCGCGCTCGAGGACCTGCTCGCGGGCCACCTCGTTGACGAGCTGCACCTCGGCCGCGGACAGGTCGATGTTGGCCGGCAGCAGGTCCATGTTCTCGAAGTCCGTGGACAGGATCGCGTCCTTCGCGGTCACCGAGCGCTCCATGAGCACGTTGTACACCGTGGTGTCGAGCTCGTGCGGGTTCGCGCCCAGGCCGGCCGAGAGGGCGCCCTGCGGGTCGAAGTCCACCATGAGCACCCTGCGGCCGTAGCCCGCGAGCGCGGCGCCCAGGTTGATGGTGGAGGTCGTCTTCCCGACGCCGCCCTTCTGGTTCACCATCGAGATGATCCGCGCCGGGCCGTGCGAGGTCAGGGGCGCGGGCTCGGGGAAGTCGTGCTTGGGCCGGCCGGTGGGCCCGAGCACGGGCTCGCCGTGGATGGTCATCACGGGGATCGGTTCTCTCGAGGTCACGGCGGCGCCGGCTCCTTCCACGGTGGTCTGCACGCCCGGCCGCGGGCCGCGGCGCGCCGCGGCCGCCGTCGTCGGCGTGTCCGGATCTTCCCCCACCCTAGTGCCTGGCGTTCCCGGGACGACGGCGACGCCGGGGATGGGCCGGTGTCCAGGCTCCTCCCCGGCGTCGCCGGTGGTCGACGATGCGGCGTGCCGCGCGGGCCCGCCGTCTCCGTCAGCGGGCGGGGTTCCGGTCGCCGTCGGCCGCCATGGTGAAGTTCAGGCTGGAGTCGGGGTGACCCTCGTAGGCCTGCTCGGCGACCGTCGGGGACTGCTGCGGGTCATGCGTGGCGCCGTCGTGGCCGACCACGGTCGCCTCGTCGAACTTCAGCTCGCCGCTCAGGACGCGCCGGGCGCGCTCGCCGTCGAGTTCGCCCACCCAGCGGCCGACGAGGAGCGTGGCCACGGCGTTGCCGGTGAAGTTGGTCAGGGCGCGGGCCTCGGACATGAACTTGTCGATGCCCACGATCACGCCCATGCCTCCGAGCAGCTCGGGTCGGTGCGCCTGCAGGCCGGCGGCGAGCGTGGCCATGCCCGCGCCGGTGACGCCGGCCGCGCCCTTCGAGGCGATGATCATGAAGACCAGCAGGCCGATCTGCTCGCCGAGGTTCATCTCCGCGCCCATCGCGTTGGAGACGAAGAGCGCGGCCATGGTCAGGTAGATGGCGGTGCCGTCCAGGTTGAAGGAGTAGCCGGTGGGCACGGTCACGCCCACGACGGACTTGTCCACGCCGGCGTGCTCCATCTTGGCGATCAGACGGGGCAGGGCGGTCTCGGAGGAGCTGGTGGCGAAGATGAGCAGGTACTCCCGGCCCAGGTACTTCATGAGGGACAGGATGCTCAGGCCGGTCACGACCTTCAGGATGGTGCCGAGCACCACCACGATGAAGGCGATGCAGGTCAGGTAGAAGGCGCCCATGAGCAGCGCCATGGCGCCGATCGCGGACCAGCCCGTGGAGCCGACGACGGCGGCGATCGCACCGAAGGCGCCGATCGGGGCGACCCACATCACCATCATGAGGATGCGGAACACGACGCCCTGGATCAGCGTGAGACCACGCAGCAGCGGGGCGCCGGCCGGGCCCATCTGCTGCAGGGCGAAGCCCACGAGCAGGGCGATGAACAGGGTGGGCAGCACCGGCAGGGAGCCGGGGATGATGTCCAGCAGGAACTGGACGGTGCCGTCCACCGCGGCCTGGGGCTTGTTCGGGTCGTAGGGCGTCAGCTTGAGGCCCTCACCGGGATGGATGAGGTTGCCGACGACGAGGCCGACGGCCAGCGCGAACGTGGACATCGCCATGAAGTAGACCAGGGCGATGCCACCCACGCGGCCGACGGTCGCGGCCTTGGCGATCGAGCCGACGCCGAGGGCGATCGTGCAGAAGATGACCGGGCCGATCATCATCTTGATGAGGGAGACGAAGCCGTCGCCCAGGGGCTTGAGGGACTTGCCGAACTCGGGGAAGAGCAGGCCGACGGCGGCGCCCAGCACCACCGAGGCGATCACGGCGATGTACAGCCAGTGGGTGCGGTCCTTCTTCGTCGCCGGGGCCGGCGGGGCCGAGGTCTCGGCCGGTGGGGTGTGCGCCATCGGGCGTTCCGTTCTGTGCGGTGGTGGCGCGCCGCAGAACGGTCCGCAGCGGCGCGGGAGGGTTGTGTCCACTCTCGCGGGCCGGGGTGGTGTCGGTCACGATTGCGGTCATAGTGGTCACGGCGGCCCTCGGGCTGCAGGATCGTGGGGGTGGACCGGCGCGTCGCCGGCCCGAGGGAGGAGAGGCATGCGCCACCCGTGGTCGATCGCCCGGCGGATCGCCGTGGTCCACGTGGCGCTCGTGGCGGCCATCGCCCTGTTCAGCGTGTGGAGCGCCTACCTCCAGGCCCGCGAGGTGGCCCTGCGCGTCGAGGAGCGCCACGTCCAGGGCGTCACCACCCTGGTGGCGCGCGACCCCGCGCTCGTCTCGGCCCTGCGGGTCGGCGACGCCCCCGCCCTGCAGGCCGGGATCGACGGCTGGATCGCCGAGGCGCAGGTCTCGTGGCTGACCGTGATGGATCCGGACGGGATGCGGTTGGCGAGCTGGCGCCCCGAGCAGGTCGGCGTCCGCTACCCGAGGCCGGTGGACGCCGTCGTCGCCGGGGACGCCGTCGTGGAGCTCTCGAGCACCGGTGCCGCGGGCCGTTCGGTGCGCGCGCTCGCGCCGGTCGTGGACCCGGAGGACGGCACCGTCCTGGGCGTGGTCACGATGGGCGTGCAGATCTCCGACGTCACCATCATGGCCGAAGCGCAGATCCCCGGCATCCTGCTGGGCTCGGCCGCCGTGGCCGCCGTCGGCCTGCTCGTCGCCTGGCTCGTGGGCCGGTATCTGAACCGCGTGACGCTCGGGCGCGGCCCCGAGCAGATCGCCGAGCAGTTCCTGCTGGCGGAGACGGCCATGGCCTCGCTCGAGGCCGGCGTCGTCGTCCTCGCCCCGGACGGCCGGGTCCGCCTGCACAACGACGCGGCCGCGCGCCTGCTCGGCTGGGAGGGCGCGGGCGAGCCTCGGCCGCCCACCGAGCTCTCCGCAGCCCTGCCGGGCGCGGTCAGCGGCGAGGTGAGCCTCGCCGTCGGCGGGCGGGTCCTCGTGGTGCAGCAGCGGGTCGTGAGGGCGCCCGGCCGTTCCGACCCCGGCGGGTCGGTCCCGCCGACGGCCCTCGCCGCGGCCGCCCGCGAGGGCGTGACCACCGCCCCTTCAGGATCGCGCGTGCTCGTCCTGCACGACCGCACCGACCTGCAGCGGCTCGGCGACGAGCTCACCGTGGCCCACACCCTGACCACGGCGCTGCGCGCGCAGACGCATGAGCAGGCCAACCAGCTGCACACCGCCCTCGCCCTCGTCGAGTCGGGCCGGCTGGAAGCGGCCCGCGCCGTGCTGTCCCGCCGCGCCGCGGACGAGGAGGCCTCCGACGACGTCCTCGCCGCCCTGCTCGACGCGAAGGCCGCCCAGGCGCGCGAGCGGGGCGTGGCGCTGACGTGGTCGGCCGAGCTGACCGCGCCCGCCCCGCTGCGCCCGCTCGACCTGCTGACCGTGCTGGGCAACCTGGTGGACAACGCCCTCGACGCCGCCGCCGCACCGGCCCTGTCCGCGGCAGACCGGTGGGTCGACGTCGAGGTGGTCTCGGACGCCGCGGGCCTGCTCGTGCAGGTGGCCGACGGCGGCCCCGGGCCCTCCGAGGCGTACCGCGGCCGACTCTTCGACCGGGGCTGGTCGACGAAGCCCGTCGGCGCCGCCGGACGCGGCATGGGGCTGTGGCTGACGCGGCGGATCGCGGAGGAGGCCGGCGGGGTCGCGGACGTCGCGACCGACTCGGGCACCGTGTTCACC
Organism: Micrococcus sp. 63XJN7_8_ISO-PGPR-S23-253; assembly: GCF_056173425.1. Classification (NCBI taxonomy): domain Bacteria; kingdom Bacillati; phylum Actinomycetota; class Actinomycetes; order Micrococcales; family Micrococcaceae; genus Micrococcus; species Micrococcus sp. 63XJN7_8_ISO-PGPR-S23-253. The sequence goes on along the minus strand of NZ_CM149673.1, from coordinate 870,857 downwards.
GTCGAGGTGCCCCGCGACCCCCGACTCCAGGAGGAGACATGACCGCCCGCCCGTACCGGGTGCTCGTCGTCGAGGACGAGCAGCTGACGGCCGAGACCTACGTGGCGCACCTGGACCGGCTGCCGGGCTTCGAGGTGGCCGCGGTGGCCGGTTCCCTGCTGGCCGCGCGGCAGGTCGCCGCGGCGGGCCTGCACGCGGACGGGCGCTTCCCGTTCGACGTCGTGCTGCTGGACATGAACCTGCCCGACGGGCACGGGCTGGACTTCCTGCACCAACTGCGCGCGGCCGGCTTCCACGGCGGGGTGCTGGCGCTCACCGCGGCCACCGACCTGCCGGTGGTGCGCCGCGCCGTCGCGTACGGCGTGACGCAGTACCTCGTGAAGCCGTTCGGGTTCGACGAGTTCGCGGACCGGCTGGGCGGGTTCCGTGCCGCCTCGGCCATGCTGGCCGGCGACGGCGCCCTCGACGGCCAGGAGCAGGTGGACGCCGTCTTCCGCGTCTCCCGCGAGCGGCGCGCCGAGGCCCTGCCCAAGGGGCTGACCGAGGGCACCCTGCGCGAGGTGATGGACCTGCTGGGGGCAGACCCGGAGACCGCCCTGAGCGCGGCCGAGGTGGGCGAGCGCCTGGGCATCTCCCGCGTGACGGCCCGGCGCTACCTCGAACACCTCGAGCGGATCCGGCGGGTGCGGCGTTCGGCCCGGCACGGCGGCCGCGGCCGGCCCGAACAGGAGTACCGCTGGGCCGGCCGCACGTGAGCGGGGCTCAGCGGGCCGGGCGCAGCACCCCGGCCAGGGCCTCGAGCACGGCGGGGTCCTCGATGGTCGAGGGCACCGCGTACTCCTCGCCGTCGGCCATCTGCCGCATGGTCTTGCGCAGGATCTTGCCCGAGCGGGTCTTGGGCAGCGCGTCCACCACGACGACGTCGCGGAAGTCCGCCACCGGGCCCACCTCGCGGCGCACCGCCTGACGCAGCTCGTCCAGGAGCGTGGCCTCGGCCTCGGAGCCGAGCTCGGGCGTCTCGACACCGGACTTGAGGACCACGTAGCCCGAGGGCCGCTGACCCTTGAGCGGGTCCGCGACGCCGATCACGGCGCACTCGGCCACCGCCGGGTGGGAGGCCAGGGCGGCCTCGAGGACGCCCGTGGACAGCCGGTGCCCGGAGACGTTGATGACGTCGTCGGTGCGGCCGAGCACGAACACGTAGCCGTCCTCGTCCACGACGCCGGAGTCACCGGTCGCGTAATGGCCGGGGAACGCGCTGAGGTAGGAGTCGATGTAGCGCTGGTCGTCGCGCCACAGGGTGGGCAGGGTGCCCGGGGGCAGTGGCAGCCGCAGGGCGATGTTGCCCTCGGTCCCGGCCGGCACGGGCTCGCCCAGGCCGTCCAGGACCACGAGATCGGCGCCCGGCGAGGGCACCGAGGACGACCCGATCTTCACCGGCAGCTGCTCCAGGCCCACCGGGTTCGCCGCGATGGCCCAGCCGGTCTCGGTCTGCCACCAGTGGTCGATCACCGGCATGCCCAGCAGGCCCTCGATCCACCGCTGCGTCTCCGGGTCCAGGCGCTCGCCCGCGGCGAAGAAGTGCCGCAGGGAGGACAGGTCGTGGGCCTGGAGCAGCTCGCCCTCGGGGTCGGCGCGGCGGATCGCGCGCAGCGCCGTGGGGGCCGTGAAGAAGGAGCGCACGCCGTGGTCCTCGATGAGCCGCCAGAACGCGCCGGCGTCGGGGGTGCCCACGGGCTTGCCCTCGTACATGACCGTGGTGGCCCCGGCCAGCAGCGGGCCGTAGACGATGTAGGAGTGCCCCACGACCCAGCCCACGTCCGAGGCCGTGCACATCACCTGCCCCGGGCCGACGTCGTAGATGTGCTCCATGGTCCAGCGCAGGGCGACGGCGTGGCCCCCGTTGTCCCGGACGACGCCCTTCGGCTTGCCCGTGGTGCCCGAGGTGTACAGCACGTACAGCGGGTCGGTGGCCCGCACCGAGACGCAGTCGGCCGGCTCTGCGGCCGCGACGGCCTCGCCCCAGTCCTCCCAGCTCGCGCCCCCGCGCCCGTCGGCGTCCGCGAGCGCGGTCTCGAAGCCCTCGCGGTGGTGGACCAGCACCGTGCGCACGGGGTGCGCGGCGGTCTCGAGCGCCTCGGCCACGGCGGGCAGGTATTCGACCCGGCGCTTGGGCTCGATGCCGCCGGAGCAGGTGAGCACGACGTCGGGGGCGGCGTCGTCGATGCGGGAGGCGAGCTCGCGCGGGGCGAAGCCGCCGAAGACCACGGAGTGCACCGCGCCGAGCCGCGCGCACGCCAGCATCGCGATGTGGGCCTGCGGGATCATCGGCAGGTACACGAGGACGCGGTCGCCCCTGCCGACGCCGCGCGCGGCCAGGGCGCCGGCCAGGCGGGCCACCGCGTCCGTGAGCTCGGCGTACGTGTAGCGGGTGACCTCGCCGGTCATCGCGGAGTCATGGATCAGCGCGACGGCGTCCCCGCGGCCCGCCTCGACGTGCCGGTCCAGGCAGTTGAAGGCGGTGTTCAGCTCGCCGTCCGGGAACCAGCGGTACAGGGGCGCGGCGGAGTCGTCGAGGGCGCGCGTGGGCGCGACGGTCCAGTCGATGGCGCGCGCCGCGTCGAGCCAGAACCCCTCGGGGTCGCGGAGGGAGCGGGCGTGGGCGTCGGCGTACGCGCCGGAGGGGCGGTCTTCGGTGGGGGCATCGTGGGTCGCCATGCGCCCAGGGTAGTGCTGTGGATCACACGGGGCAAGAGATCTGTATACATTTCTCGCGCTGCGCGTGGGGCATGGCGGCGCACGGGCGTCCCCCGCCAGGGGCGCGGCACCCGGCCCCCTCACGCCGGACGACACTCCCCTCCGACGGCGTCGTCCGACGCGCGCACCGGACACGCCCCCTGCCCTCGGCGGGACTGTTGTGTATACACTGGACGCATGCGAGCGAGTGAGCGGGCGTACCAGGCCCTGAGGGCGGAGATCCTCGACTGGTCCCTCCCTCCGGGCGCGGGCCTGGGCGAGGTGGAGCAGGCCGAACGCCTCGGCATCTCGCGCACCCCTCTGCGCGAGGCGCTCTCCCGCCTGGTGGCCGACGGCCTGGCCGAGCAGGCACCGGGCCGGGGCATCATCGTCGCCGACCTGTCCCTCGAGCAGGCGGACCAGCTGTTCGACCTGCGCATCGCCCTCGAGTCCCTCCTGGCGCGCCGGGCCGCGCAGCGGGCCACCCCGGAGGCGGCCGAGCGGTTCTCGGTCCTCGCGGGCCGTTTCCAGGAAGCCGAGACGGCCCTGCGCGGCGGGACCGACCCCGCGGACTACTACGCGATGACGGCCGAGCTGGACAGCCGGCTGGACGAGGCCGCCGCGAACCCCTACCTCGTCTCCACCCTGCGCACCCTGCGCCTGCACCTGGCGCGCCTGCGCCGACTGGCCGCCGACGACCCGGCCCGCCTCGCGGCCTCCGCCGCGGAGCACGCGGACATCGCCGACGCCGTCGGCTCGGGCGCCGCGGACCTCGCGGAGGCGACCACGCGGGTCCACCTTCACCACGCCTTCCACCATCTGACCCGGCGCGGCCGCGCCGAGGAGACCCCGACCCTGCTGACCCCCACCGAAGGAGACCGACCATGAAGAACCATCACGTACGCGTCCACCGCTCCGAGGAGAACCTCGAGCGCAAGGACCAGCTGGCCTGGAAGCTGGCCGAGGTGGCCGTCGACGACGTCGAGGTGCTGCCCGAGGTCGAGGAGATGATCATCAACCGGATCATCGACAACGCCTCCGTGGCCGTCGCCTCGCTCCGGCGCGGCCCGATCGTCGCCGCCCGCGCCCAGGCCCTCTCCCACCCGGTCTCCACCGGCGGTGCGGGCGCCTCCGTGTTCGGTGTGGAGCAGAAGGTCTCCCCCGAGTGGGCCGCGTGGGCCAACGGCGTGGCCGTCCGCGAGCTGGACTACCACGACACGTTCCTGGCCGCCGAGTACTCCCACCCGGGCGACAACATCCCGCCGATCCTCGCCGTCGCCCAGCACGCCGGCCGCTCCGGCAAGGACCTGATCCGCGGCATCGCCACCGGCTACGAGATCCAGGTGGACCTCGTGAAGTCCATCAACCTGTACGGCCACAAGATCGACCACGTGGCCCACATCGGCCCCTCCGCCTCCGCCGGCATCGGCACCCTGCTCGGCCTGGACACCGAGACCATCTTCCAGGCCATCGGCCAGGGCCTGCACACCACCACCGCCACCCGCCAGTCCCGCAAGGGCGAGATCTCCACGTGGAAGGCCCACGCCCCGGCGTTCGCAGGCAAGATGGCCGTCGAGGCCGTGGACCGCGCCATGCGCGGCCAGACCTCGCCCGTCCCGATCTACGAAGGCGAGGACGGCGTGATCGCCTGGCTGCTGGACGGCCCGGACGCCTCCTACGAGGTGCCGCTGCCCGAGCAGGGCGAGCCCAAGCGCGGCATCCTGGACACCTACACCAAGGAGCACTCGGCCGAGTACCAGGCCCAGGCCTGGATCGACCTGGCCCGCAAGCTCCACAAGGAGCACCCGGAAGCCACCGACCCGGCGAACGTCGAGTCGGTGCTGATCAAGACCTCGCACCACACCCACTACGTGATCGGCTCGGGCGCCAACGACCCGCAGAAGTACGATCCGACGGCCTCACGCGAGACCCTCGACCACTCGATCCCCTACATCTTCACCGTGGCCCTGCAGGACGGCTCCTGGCACCACGTGGACTCCTACGCCCCCGAGCGCGCCCAGCGCGAGGACACCGTGGCCCTCTGGCACAGGGTGACCACCGTGGAGGACCCGGAGTGGACCCGCCGCTACCACTCGCTGGACCTCGCGGAGAAGGCGTTCGGCGGAGCGGTGGAGATCACCCTCAAGGACGGCACCGTCATCACCGACGAGATCGCCGTGGCCGACGCCCACCCGCTCGGCGCCCGGCCGTTCGCCCGCGAGCAGTACATCCAGAAGTTCCGCACCCTGGCCGAGGGCATCGTCTCGAAGGAGGAGCAGGACCGCTTCCTGGCCGCCGCCGAGCGCGTGGCCGAGCTGCAGCCCGGCGAGCTGGACCAGCTGAACATCCTGGCGGACCCGGCGTTCCTGTCCGAGGCCGACCTCGTCGCCGCCCCGAAGGGCCTGTTCTGATGCTGTACTCGACGAAGACGGCCGAACAGAAGCGGATCGACCTGCGGCAGACCCTGAAGCAGGGCGGCGCCCAGCAGTTCCCGGGCGCGTTCACACCGCTGTCAGCGAAGCTGATCCAGGAGAAGGGCTTCCCCGGTGTGTACATCTCCGGCGGCGTGCTCGCGAACGAGCTGGGCCTGCCCGACGTCGGGCTGACCACGCTCACCGAGGTGGCCGTGCGCGGCGGGCAGATCGCCCGCCTCACGGACCTGCCGTGCCTCATCGACGCGGACACGGGCTTCGGCGAGCCGATGAACGTGGCCCGCACGGTGCAGGAGTTCGAGAACGCCGGCCTGGCCGGCTGCCACATCGAGGACCAGTTCAACCCCAAGCGGTGTGGCCACCTCGACGGCAAGAACATGGTGGACCTCGACACCGCGGTCAAGCGCATCGCCGCCGCCGTCGACGCCCGCCGGGACCCGAACTTCCTCATCATGGCGCGCACCGACCTGCGCGCCGTGGAGGGCCTGGACGCCGCGATCGCCCGCATGAAGGCGCTCGTGGAGGCCGGGGCGGACGCGATCTTCCCGGAGGCCCTGAAGGACATCGGCGAGTTCGAGACCGTGTGTCGCGAGCTGGAGCCCCTCGGGGTCCCGGTCCTGGCGAACATGACCGAGTTCGGCAAGTCCGAGCTGTTCACCCGCCGGCAGCTGGCCGACGCCGGCGTCGCGATGGTGATCTACCCGGTCACCCTGCTGCGCTCCGCGATGGGCGCCGCCGAGCGCGTGCTCGACGCCATCAAGGAGGAGGGCACCCAGCAGTCGCAGGTGGAGCAGATGCTCACTCGCGCCCGCCTCTACGAGCTGGTGGACTACGAGGGCTACAACGCCTTCGACACGGGCATCTTCAACTTCGACGTGCCCACGCTCGACATCGGCGCCAACCACGCCGACCTCTGACCCGTCACCGGGCCCGCTCGTGCGCGGGCGGGCCCCACTCCCCGAGGAGGGACACCATGACCGAGACCGAGATCAAGAAGGGCCTGGCCGGCGTCGTCGTGGACACCACGGCGATCTCCAAGGTCAACCCGGAGACGAACTCCCTGCTGTATCGCGGCTATCCCGTGCAGGACCTGGCCGCGCAGCTGCCGTTCGAGGCCGTCGCGCTGCTGCTCTGGACGGGCGAGCTGCCCACGGACGAGGAGCTGGCCGCGTTCGAGCGCTTCGAGCGCGCCCACCGTGCCCTCGACCCGAAGGTGAAGCAGGCCATCGACCTGCTGCCCACCGACTGCCACCCCATGGACGTCGGCCGCACCGCCGTGTCCGTGCTCGGCGCGAACCACCCGAAGGCGGAGGACTCCTCCCCCGAGGCCGAGCTGGAGAAGGCCCAGGCGCTGTTCGCGGCGTTCCCGGCCGTCGTCGCCTACGACCAGCGCCGTCGCCGCGGCCAGGACGTGGTGGAGCCGCGCGAGAACCTGGACTACTCGCAGAACTTCCTCTGGATGACGTTCGGCGAGGAGGCCGCCCCGGAGGTCGTGGACGCGTTCCGCGTCTCGATGGTGCTGTACGCCGAGCACTCGTTCAACGCCTCGACCTTCACCGCGCGCGTGATCACCTCGACGCTCTCCGACCTGCACTCGGCCGTGACCGGTGCGATCGGCGCGCTCAAGGGCCCCCTGCACGGCGGCGCCAACGAGGCCGTGATGCACACCTTCGACGAGATCGGCATCCGGAAGGAGGAGTCCCGTGAGGACGCCGCCGCCCGAGCGAAGGCGTGGATGGAGGACGCCCTGGCCCAGAAGAAGAAGGTCATGGGCTTCGGCCACCGCGTCTACAAGAACGGCGACTCCCGCGTGCCCACCATGAAGGCCGCGCTGGACCGGATGATCGAGCACTACGGCCGCGAGGAGTTGCTCGGCCTGTACGACGGTCTGCAGCAGGCCATGGACGAGGCCAAGCAGATCAAGCCGAACCTCGACTACCCCGCCGGCCCGACGTATCACCTCATGGGCTTCGACACCGAGCTGTTCACGCCGATCTTCATCGCCTCGCGCATCACCGGCTGGACCGCCCACATCATGGAGCAGCGCGCCGCGAACGCGCTGATCCGCCCGCTCTCGGCCTACGACGGCCCGGAGCAGCGGGAGCTGCCGGCGGGCTGAGCCTCGTGAGCGGCGGTCGGGGCGACTTGTCGGAGGTGTAGACGCAGATCACCTCCGGCAAGTCGCCCCATTCGCTCGCGGTGCGGTGCCCGCACCCCGCGCGCACGACGACGGCGGGTCGCCCCGGGTGGGGCGGCCCGCCGTCGTCGTGTCGTCATCCGTGCGATGCCCTCGCAGAGTGGTCACGACACGCCGCGTGCCGGGTGCGGCGACGGCGTGTCGTGACCACTCTGTGTCGGGCCGGTCGGCAGCCCCTCAGCGTCGGGCCGCCGCGTCGGCGCGGCGGGCCAGGCCGGCGGCGACGAGGCCGGCGAACAGCGGGTGCGGGCGGGTCGGCCGGGAGGAGAACTCCGGGTGGGCCTGCGTGGACACGTAGTACGGGTGCACGTCCCGGGGCAGCTCCACGAACTCCACAAGGGCGCCGTCCGGGGAGGTGCCGCAGATCGCGAGGCCGGCCTCCTCGAGGCGGTCGCGGTAGGCGTTGTTCACCTCGTAGCGGTGGCGGTGGCGCTCGGTCACCTCGGTGGTGCCGTACGCCTCGGCCACCACGGAGCCCGGGCGCAGGGTCGCGGGGAAGGCGCCCAGGCGCATGGTGCCGCCGAGGTCCCCCTCGCCGGCCACGATCTGCTCCTGCTCGGCCATGGTGGCGATCACGGGCGAGGCGGTCTCCGGGTCGAACTCGGTGGAGTCCGCGTCCTCCAGGCCGAGGACGTTGCGGGCGTACTCGATGACCATGGACTGCAGGCCCAGGCACAGACCCAGCGTCGGGATCCGCTGCTCGCGGGCGTGCCGCAGCGCGCCGAGCTTGCCCTCGAGCCCGCGCACGCCGAAGCCGCCGGGCACACACACGGCGTCGACGTCCGCGAGCGCCGCCGCCGCGCCCTCAGGGGTGGCGCACTCGTCCGCGGCCACCCAGCGGATGCCCACCTTGGCCCGGTGGGCGAAGCCACCGGCGCGCAGCGCCTCGGTGACGGACAGGTAGGCGTCCGGCAGGTCCACGTACTTGCCCACGAGCCCCACGGTGAGCTCATGCTCCGGGTGGTGCACGGCGTCCATGAGCGCGTCCCAGGCGGTCCAGTCCACGTCCTTGAACTTCAGGTCCAGGGACTGCACCACATGGGCGTCGAGGCCCTGGTCGTGGATGACGCGGGGGATGTCGTAGATGGAGGGAGCGTCGGCGCAGTTGACGACGGCGTCCTGCGGGACGTCGCACATGCGGGCAATCTTGCCGCGGACGTCGTCGGGGACGGCCCGGTCCGAGCGCAGCACGATCGCGTCCGGCTGGATGCCGATCGAGCGCAGGGCGGCCACGGAGTGCTGGGTGGGCTTGGTCTTGAGCTCCTGCGAGGGGCCGATGTACGGCACGAGGGAGACGTGCAGGAAGAAGACGTCGTCGCGGCCGACGTCCTGGCGGACCTGGCGGGCGGCCTCGAGGAAGGGCTGCGACTCGATGTCGCCGACGGTGCCGCCGATCTCCGTGATGATCACGTCCGGGGCGGGGCGGTCGCCGCGGGGCTCCGCGGGCAGGCGCATCCGGCGGCAGATCTCGTCGGTGATGTGAGGGATGACCTGGACGGTGTCCCCGAGGTACTCGCCGCGGCGCTCGCGGGCGATCACGGTGGAGTACACCTGGCCGGTGGTCACGTTGTCCAGGCCGTCGAGGTCCTCGTCGAGGAAGCGCTCGTAGTGGCCGATGTCCAGGTCCGTCTCGGCGCCGTCCTCGGTAACGAACACCTCGCCGTGCTGGAACGGGTTCATGGTGCCCGGGTCCACGTTGAGGTAGGGGTCGAGCTTCTGCATCACCACCCTGAGCCCGCGCGCCTTGAGCAGGTGGCCGAGCGAGGAGGCCGTGAGCCCCTTGCCGAGGGAGGAGGCGACACCGCCGGTCACGAACACGTGACGGGTGACGCGCGTGGACGTCTGAGTACGAGAAGTTCGTTTCACCACGGATCTCGAGCGTATCAGGTGCGGGGCTCAGCGCGCGCGCGGATGCGCGGCGGCGTAGACCTCGCGCAGGGAGTCCACGGTGACGAGGGTGTACACCTGCGTGGTGGTCACGGACGCGTGCCCGAGCAGCTCCTGGACCACGCGGACGTCCGCGCCGCCGGCCAGCAGGTGCGTGGCGAAGCAGTGGCGCAGGGTGTGGGGCGAGACGTCCGCCTCGAGGCCGGCGCGCTCGGCCGCCCGCTTCAGCACGGCCCATGCGGACTGCCGGGAGAGCCGGCCCCCGCGGGCGTTGACGAACAGGGCGGGCGTGGAGCGTGTGACTCCCGTCATGATCGTGGGCCGTCCCCGCACCAGCCATGCGTCGAGCGCGGCGGCCGCGTAGGAGCCGATCGGCACCACGCGCTCCTTGGACCCCTTGCCGAACAGGCGGACCACGGGCTGGCCGCCGTCGTCCCCGGTCTGCGCGAGCCCCACCACGTCGTCGACGTCGAGGCCGACCACCTCGGAGATGCGGGCGCCGGTGCCGTAGAGGAACTCGAGCAGCGCGCGGTCCCGCAGTCCGGCGGGGGTGTCGACGGGCACGGCCTCCAGCAGCGCCGCCACCTGCTCCACGGGGAGCGCCTTCGGCAGGCGGTCGCCCGGCTTCGGCGGGTGGACGTCGCGGGCGGGGTCGGCGGGCGTGAGTCCCTCGAGGGCCCAGAACCGGTGCAGGCCGCGCACGGCCGCGAGCACGCGGGCCGCCGAGCGGACCGCGAGGGGCCGCCCGCCGTCCTCGCCGGTGCCCAGCGCCCGCAGGAAGCCGGAGACGTGGCCGGGGTCGACGTCGGCGGGGGCGCGCACCCCGTGGGCTTCGAGCCAGCGGCGGTAGCGCTCGAGGTCGCGGCGGTAGGCGGCCAGCGTGTTCGCGGCGAGGCCCCGCTCGACGGCCAGGTGCTCCAGGTGGCGGCGGAACGGGGCCGCGAGCGCGGACTCCGCGCCCCGGCCCCCACGGCTCCCACGGGCCTCGGCCTCGCCGCTCCCCCGGGCGGCCGGGTCGGTGCTCACGCGGGCCAGTCCGCCCCGGGGCCGTGGCGGTCGGGGACGAACGGCGCGTCCACGGGACGCAGGCGTCGCCAGCCCTGGGCCCGGTGGGCGCCCAGGGCCAGCACGGCGACGACGGTGGACGGGTTGTGCACCCGGCCGTCCAGGACGGCGTCGGTCACCTCGTCGAGGCCGACCCACACGAGCGGCATGGCCGCCTCCTCGTCCTGCCGGGTGTGCCGCTCGCCGTCGGGGATCTCTTCGATCTGACGGGCCAGGAACACGCGGATCGCCTCGCTGGAGCCGCCCGGGGTCGTGTAGTAGTCGACGAGGGTGTGCCACTCGCGGGCGCGCAGGTCGGCCTCCTCGGCCAGCTCACGGACGGCGACCTGGTGGAGGTCCTCCCCGTCCACGTCCCGCAGGCCCGCCGGGATCTCCCACAGCTCCATGCCCACGGGGTGGCGGTACTGGCGGACGAGGGCCACCTGCTCGCGGGGGCCGGTGGTGGTGAGCTTGGTGCGGACCGCGAGGATCGCCACGGCGCCCGGGTGCACCATCAGCTCCCGGGTCAGCGGATCCCGGGACTTGTCCGCCGGGTCCAGGCGGAACGACTCCCGGGCGATGTCCCACACTCGGCCCTCGTAGACGGTCTTCGACTTCTTCACCGGGCGGGGGACGTGCAGGTCGCGCAGGGGCGAGCGTCCCGCGGACGCGGGGATCTCAGGCATGGGGCGATCCTTTCATGTCGGGGCGGCGTCCGCGGACCGGGTCAGCCGCGTTCGCGGGCGGAGGACTCGAGCAGCTCCCGGGCGTGCTCGCGGGCCGCCGCGGAGTCCCCGTGCCCGGCGAGCATGCGGGCGAGCTCCTCGACCCGTTCGTCAGCCGTCAGGGTCACGACGTCGGAGGTGGTCACACCCGCGGTCGGGTCCGAGTTCTTCTCCACCCGCACGTGCCGGTCCGCGTAGGCGGCGACCTGGGGCAGGTGCGTCACGGCGATGACCTGCACGTGGCGGGCGAGCCGGGCCAGGCGTGCCCCGATCCGCACGGCGGCCTCACCGCCCACGCCGGCGTCGACCTCGTCGAACACGAAGGTGGGCACCGGGTCCGTGGCCGCCAGGACCACCTCGAGGGCGAGCATCACGCGGGAGAGCTCGCCGCCGGAGGCGCCGCGGCCCAGGGGCCGGGGCTCGACGCCCGCGTGGGGGCGCAGGGCGAGCGTGACGTCCTCAGCGCCGTACGGGCCGAGACCGTCCCCGGCGACCGGCGTCAGCCCCACGTGGAACGAGGCGTCCGGCATGAACAGGGCGTGCAGCTCCTCGGTCACCGCGGTCTCGAGCCGCTCGGCGGCCGCGGTGCGCAGGGCGGTCAGGGCCGCGGCACGCTCGCGCAGCGCGGCGTCCAGCCGGTCGACCTCCGCTTCGAGCTCCTCGAGGCGGCCGGAGTCGCCCTGCAGCTCGTCCAGGCGCGGACGCTGGGTCCGGGCCCAGTCGATCACGTCGGCGAGCTCCGGCCCGTAGAGCCGCTGCAGTCGTGTGAGCTCGGCCAGCCGCGACTGGGCCGCGTCGAGGTCGGAGGCCGCGTCGGCGTCCAGGTCAGCGGTGTAGCGGGCCAGGTCGCCGGCGATGTCCGTGAGCACGACGGCGGCCTCGGCCAGGCGCGCGGCCGCGGCGGCGAGCTCGGGGTCGTCGCCGGGGGCGGCGAGCACGGCCTGCCGCGCCCCCTCCACGAGGCTGACGGCGCCGGGGGTCTCGTCCATCGCGTCCACGTCGGGGCCGGCCAGCCGGGCGTGCGCCTCCCCCGAGGCGGCACGCAGCTCCTCGACGTCCTCGAGCCGGCGGATGAGAGCCCGCAGCTCCTCGTCCTCCCCCTCCTGCGGGTCGGCGAGGTCGATCTCCTCGAGCGAGCGCTGGAGCGCCTCGGCCTCGCGGGCCCGCTCCTGGCGGTGGGTGGTGAGCTCCTCGCGCTCCCGACGCGCGGCGGCCCAGGCGGCGTGGTCGGCGCGGTAGGCCCGCAGGGCCGCGGCGAGCTCGGCGCCGCCGAACGCATCGAGGGCGTGCCGCTGGGCGTCGGCGCCCTGGAGGCGGACCTGGTCGTTCTGCCCGTGCACGGCCACGAGCGTGGCCCCGATCTCGGCGAGCAGGCCCACGGGCACGGAACGGCCGCCGGCCGCGGCGCGGGAGCGTGTGCCCTCCCCCGATGCCGTGACGCTGCGGCTGAGGACCAGGTCGCGGGTGCCGTCGTCGCCCTCGTCCACGACCGCGCCGGCATCCTGAGCCAGGCGGAGCGCCGCGTGGTCCGCGGCCACGCGCACGCCGGCGTCCACGACCGCACGGGACGAGCCCCGGCGGACCGCGCCCGCGTCGGCGCGAGCACCGAGCAGCAGGCCCAGGGCGGTGACCACCATGGTCTTGCCGGCGCCGGTCTCACCGGTGACGACGGTGAAGCCGGGGTCCAGGTCCACGGTGGCCTCGCCGATCACCCCGAGCCCCGAGATCCTCAGATGGTCGATCATGCGTCCTCCCCGGGGTGACGCGACCCGCGGTCGCGGTGGCGCTGGATGTCCGCGGGCGAGAGCACCGACAGCGGCATGGTGGCCGGTTCGACGACGTCGGGACGCGGCCCCGCGTGCCGCGGCTCGACGGTCTCCACCGCACGGAGCACGCCCGCCCGCTCCTGGGCGGTGACGGGGCCGCGCCAGCCGTCCGTGGGCAGCCGGAACTTGCGCACGAGCCGCTCCGCGAAGGGCGTCGGGTTGAGACGGGCCAGACGCACCGGCTCCGCCGAACGGGACACCTCGATCCGGGCCTGCGGCGGCAGTTCCACGGTCCGCCGGCCGTCACACCACAGCACACCGGTCTCGCGGGTCCGGGTGAGCACGTCCACGCCGATCGTGGAGCGCGGACCCACCACGAAGGGGCGGGTGAACAAGGCGTGGGCGCTGATGGGCACGCACAGCAGGGCCTCCACCGAGGGCCACACCACGGGGCCCCCGCCGGAGAAGGCGTAGGCCGTGGAGCCGGTGGGGGTGGCCAGGACGACGCCGTCGCAGCCGAAGGCCGTCAGCGGCGAGTTGTCCACGGAGACGACCACCTCGAGCATCCGCTCCCGGTGGGACTTCTCCACGGAGGCCTCGTTGAGGGCCCACGTGCGGGCCACCTCGCGGCCCTCCACGTGCACGACGACGTCCAGGGCCATGCGCTCGATCACCACGTAGGACTCCGAGGCGATCGCCTGGACGGTGCGGTGCAGGTCGGTGCGCTCGGACTCGGCGAGGAAGCCGACGTGGCCCAGGTTCACCGCCAGCAGCGGCACGTTGTGGCCGCGGACGAAGTCGGCCGCCCGCAGCACCGAGCCGTCGCCGCCGAGGACGAGGCCGAGGGTGATGTCCTCGAGCTCGCAGTCGACCCCGAGGGCCTCCGGCGCGAACTCCGGGGGGTCCCCCGCGGCCGCGCGGATGGCGGCCACGTCCTGTTCGAGCATGACGCTGACCAGGCCCTCCTCCGCGAACATGCGGGTGGCCTGCAGCGCCGCGCTGATGGCGTCCTCGCGGCCCGTGTGGGTCAGGACGAGGACGCGACGTCCGGGGGTGTAGGGCATGGTTCCTTCCGCGAGCCGGGGTGCCGGGCACTGCGATCCAGGATAGCCACGAGACCGGACGCGCGAACCGGTGGCCCCGCGCCCGTGGACGGGCGGCGCCCCCCGGACGCGGGTCAGGACCAGTCGATGTGGGCGCCCCGGACCCACCCGGCGGCGCGCTCGCCGGCGTCCGGGGCCGGGCTCGTCCCGCCGGCCGGATCGTCGGCCGTGGTGGCGTCGGGACGGCGGAGCCGCAGGAAGAACTCGGCGTTCCCGTCCTGCCCGGCCAGGCCGGATCGGGCGAGGCCGCGCGGGGCGAGGCCGGCCCCCAGCGCGGCCGCGGCCACCCCCACGACGGCGTCGCGGCGAGCGTCGGGATCGGTGACGACGCCGGAGCGCGGCAGGGCGCGCCGCCCGACTTCGAACTGGGGCTTGACCATGAGCAGCAGCTCGGCGCCGGGTCGGCACACGCCCGCGAGCGGGGCGAGGACGAGGCGCAGCGAGATGAAGGACAGGTCGGAGACCACCAGGTCCACCGGACCGTCGATGTCCTCGGCCGTGAGGTCGCGGACGTTGAGCCCCTCGCGCACGAGGACGCGGGGGTCGGCCCGGACGGCCGGGGCCAGCTGGTCGTGGCCCACGTCGACGGCGGCCACCCGTTCGGCGCCCCGCTCGAGGAGGACCTGGGTGAAGCCGCCGGTGGAGGCCCCGGCGTCGAGCGCCCGGCGGCCGGCCACGCCCACGTCCGGGAACGCCTCCAGCGCGCTGACGAGCTTGTGGGCCGCACGGGAGACGTACCGCGGGCCCGGGTCGCGCAGGCGCAGCGTGGCGTCGGCGGCCACGCGGTCGGAGGGCCGGCGCACCGGGCGGCCGTCGAGGAGGACCTGTCCCGCGCGGATGAGCGCCGCGCCCTCCGTGCGGGAGCGGGCCAGGCCCCGGGCGGCCAGGGCGACGTCGGCGCGTGCGGTCTCAGCCACGCCGTGGGTCCGCAGAGGCCTCGGCCCCGCCGGCGAGCAGAGCGGGCAGGTGCGCACGGACCCACGTGGGCCGGTCCGGCCCGGGGGCGGCGGCCGCGGTCTCGCGCGTGTCGATGCCGGTCAGGACGAGCACCGTGTCGAACCCCGCCGCGTTGCCGCCGCGGATGTCCGTGTCCAGGCGGTCGCCGACCACGAGGGGACGGGCCAGGCCGAGGGCCTCGGCCGCCGTCCGGAACAGTCGTGGCTCGGGCTTGCCCGCCGCGACGGGCGCGGTGCCGGTAGCCCGGCCCACCGCCTCGACGAGGGCCCCGTTGCCGGGGGCGATCCCCTCCGCGCGCGGGATCGAGGCGTCCAGGTTGGTGGCGACCCAGGTGGCCCCGGCGCGCACGGCGTACGCCGCCTCCGCCAGATCGGCCCAGCCGAGACCGGGGTCGAAGCCCTGGATCACCGCGTCGGGACGTTGCGCCGCGGACGCGACCACCTCGTAGCCCCGCTCCTCGACCACGGCGCGCAGATACGCCGAGCCGACCACGAGCACCCGACCGGTGCGGCGGCCGAGCGTCTCCTCGAGCAGATCGACGCCCGCCGGTGCGGAGCCGAAGACCTGCCCCGCCTGCGCGGGCACCCCGAGCGTGCGGAGATGCTCGGCCACGGACTCTGGCGCGCGGGAGGCGTTGTTCGTCACGAACCCGACCGGCACGCCCCGTTCCTGCAACGTCGACAGCGTCTGGACCGCCCCGGCGATCGCGCCGCCTCCGGCGTAGACGACGCCGTCCAGGTCGCAGAGCAGCCCGTCATGGCCGTCGAAGAACGTGGTGCTCACCGCTCGTCTGCCTCCGGGGCCTCGAGGGCGTCGAACAGCGACAGCTGGTTCGGGTCGACCTCGTCCGGCGCGTCGACGGCGGCCGGCGGCTCCGTCGCGGTCTCCGGCCGGGGCGCCTCGGTCGGCTTCGTGGCGGTCTCCGGCTCCTCGGCCGGGGAGCCGTCCGCCGTCGGCTCCGCACCGGCCTCGGCCGCATACCGCTCGTGGCGCCGTTCGCGGGGGGACGGGCGGCGGTCCCGGGGGTCCTCAACCGGCTCGGTGTCCACGTCGATGATCTCCGGGTCCGCGAACCCGCCCACGCCGAGGGCCTTCTCCGCGACGCGCACGGCACGCGCCCAGAGCCGAGCCTCCTCGCGGCGCCCCAGGGCGAGCAGCACGTCGGCCTGGCGCTGGAACAGCCGGGGAGAGAAGGGGTAGCCGCGCCGCCGGTCCAGTTCCGGGATCTGCAGGGCCTCATGGGCGCCCTGGAGGTCGCCGGCGTCCTCGCGGATGCCGGAGACGACCATGGCCAGCTCGGCGCGCGCCGCCCGGTCCAGACGCGTGGCATCCACCTCGGCGGCCAGCTGCAGGGCCTTCTCCGTGCGGCCGAGGGCACGCTCGCTGTCCACCTGCGCGGCGATGTGGGTGTCGTCGCCCGTCATGCGCCGGTAGGTGCGGAACTCGCGCAGCGCGTCGGCGTACTCCCCCGCCGCGTAGGCGGTGAGCGCGACGGCCTCGCGCACGCGTGACAGGCGGCCGCCCTTGCGGGACGCGGCGAGGGCGTGCTGGAACGCCAGCGCCGGGTCGACGTCCAGGTAGCGACCGGCCATCACGAGGTGCTTGGCGACCCAGCTGGCAGGACGCTCGTCGAGGCCGTTGATCTCCTTGAGCGTGCCCCGGTCGAGCTCCTGGCCCGTCACGTCCGGGTCGATGTCCGGAGAGCGCTCCTGGTCCGCACGATTCGCCGCTCGGAGATCACCGGGATTGTGGGCGGGTCGTTCGGCGCGGTCCTCGCGACGAGGGCCCGTCGGCGCACCGCGGCGCTCGGAGGTCGGGCGGAAGCGACGCCGCGCGCCGTCGCGGCCGAACTCCTCGCGACGCGGGCCACGGTCACCGGCCCCGTCCTGACGACGCGGGCCGTCTGCGGAGCCACGACGACGGTCCTCGTGAGGCCCGCCGGAGCGGCGCCGGTCACCGGCACCGCTGCGAGGACGTCCGTCGCGGTCAGCACCACGACGCCGGCCGTCACCGCCACCACGGGGCCCGCGGCCCTCGGATCCACGGTCCTCGCGGCGCTCTCGGGGGGTGTCCTCAGCCATGGTGTCCTTCCTGGGCGTCACGCCGCGATGATCCGCGGGAACGCAGTCTCTGTTCCTCATGCGCCGGCCTCGAGGCCGGGTCCTCAGGGGACCAGGCTAGTGCCCGGAGCCTGTGGCGGACCGTCCTCTCGGGGAAACAGTCCAGAAATGCGGGAAGGGCCTCGCACCAACAGTGCGAGGCCCTCCCTCAAAGAATGTCCGGCGGCGACCTACTCTCCCACAACCTCCCGGCTGCAGTACCATCGGCGCTGTGGGCCTTAGCTTCCGGGTTCGGAATGGAACCGGGCGTTTCCCCCACGCTATGACCGCCGTAACCCTAACCCCACACCACCACCCTCAACACGGGCAACAGCAGGGAAACCTACGGGTCACACAACAGTGACACTATTCAACTGAAACACCCCAACCACCCACCAACAGTGGACAGCCGGTTGCAATCAGACAACCGCACAGTGGACGCGAACACCAACCCATCACCTTGAAGCAAGCAATGGGATAAGAGTGTGTGTAAGTCATCGGCCTATTAGTACTGGTCAGCTTCACGAGTCTTCAGTCCTCGCTTCCACATCCAGCCTATCAACCCAGTGTTCTAGCTGGGGGCCTCACACCCTCAAAGGGGCAAGGAAATCTCATCTCGAAGCCGGCTTCC
Source organism: Micrococcus sp. 63XJN7_8_ISO-PGPR-S23-253 (assembly GCF_056173425.1). Classification (NCBI taxonomy): domain Bacteria; kingdom Bacillati; phylum Actinomycetota; class Actinomycetes; order Micrococcales; family Micrococcaceae; genus Micrococcus; species Micrococcus sp. 63XJN7_8_ISO-PGPR-S23-253. The sequence continues at coordinate 853,280 of NZ_CM149673.1, read as the reverse complement.
CGCTTAGATGCTTTCAGCGGTTATCCATCCCGAACGTAGCTAATCAGCCATGCACCTGGCGGTACAACTGACATACCAGAGGTTCGTCCGTCCCGGTCCTCTCGTACTAAGGACAGACCTTCTCAAATTTCCAACGCGCGCAGAGGATAGGGACCGAACTGTCTCACGACGTTCTGAACCCAGCTCGCGTACCGCTTTAATGGGCGAACAGCCCAACCCTTGGGACCTACTCCAGCCCCAGGATGCGACGAGCCGACATCGAGGTGCCAAACCATGCCGTCGATATGGACTCTTGGGCAAGATCAGCCTGTTATCCCCGAGGTACCTTTTATCCGTTGAGCGACGGCCGTTCCACAACGAGCCGCCGGATCACTAGTCCCGACTTTCGTCCCTGCTCGAGCTGCCACTCTCACAGTCAAGCTCCCTTGTGCACTTGCACTCGACACCTGATTGCCAACCAGGCTGAGGGAACCTTTGGGCGCCTCCGTTACATTTTGGGAGGCAACCGCCCCAGTTAAACTACCCATCAGGCACTGTCCCTGACCCGGATCACGGGCCGAAGTTAGATATCCAGAGTGACCAGAGTGGTATTTCAACGATGACTCCACGAACACTGGCGTGCCCGCTTCACAGTCTCCCACCTATCCTACACAAGCCACACCGAACACCAATACCAAACTATAGTAAAGGTCACGGGGTCTTTCCGTCCTTCTGCGCGTAACGAGCATCTTTACTCGTAATGCAATTTCGCCGAGTTCATGGTTGAGACAGCGGGGAAGTCGTTACTCCATTCGTGCAGGTCGGAACTTACCCGACAAGGAATTTCGCTACCTTAGGATGGTTATAGTTACCACCGCCGTTTACTGGGGCTTAAGTTCTCCGCTTCGCCGAAGCTAACAGGTCCCCTTAACCTTCCAGCACCGGGCAGGAGTCAGTCCATATACATCGTCTTACGACTTCGCATGGACCTGTGTTTTTGATAAACAGTCGCTTCCCCCTGGTCTCTGCGGCCCCGATCCCCTCACACCAGCACGTGGTGCTCAAGGTTGGGGCCCCCCTTCTCCCGAAGTTACGGGGGCATTTTGCCGAGTTCCTTAACCATGATTCTCTCGATCGCCTTAGTATTCTCTACCTGACCACCTGTGTCGGTTTAGGGTACGGGCAGTTTGAACCTCGCGCCGATGCTTTTCTTGGCAGCATAGGATCACCGGATCACCCACCACGTGGGCGCCCATCAGGTCTCAGGCATACAGCCGGCGGATTTACCTACCGGCAGCCCTACACCCTTAGACCAGGTCATTTCCATTGCCCGGCCCGGCTACCTTCCTGCGTCACACCTGTTAATGCGCTTGCCTCCCCGGTTCAGGTCCCGCGCTCCCCATCACCGTCCCCGTCAAAGACGAGGATCGGGATGGTTCGGGCGGTTAGTATCACCGGCTCAGCATGGGCGGTTCTTCACTGGTACGGGAATATCAACCCGTTGTCCATCGACTACGCCTGTCGGCCTCGCCTTAGGTCCCGACTTACCCAGGGCAGATTAGCTTGACCCTGGAACCCTTAGTCATCCGGCGGACGGGTTTCTCACCCGTCTTTCGCTACTCATGCCTGCATTCTCACTCGTCCACAATCCACCAGAAGTTACCCGCTGGCTTCACCTCGTGAACGACGCTCCCCTACCCATCCAGCAAAACTGAATGCCACGGTTTCGGCGGTGTACTTGAGCCCCGCTACATTGTCGGCGCGGAATCACTTGACCAGTGAGCTATTACGCACTCTTTCAAGGGTGGCTGCTTCTAAGCCAACCTCCTGGTTGTCTCAGCAACTCCACATCCTTTCCCACTTAGCACACGCTTAGGGGCCTTAACCGGTGGTCTGGGCTGTTTCCCTCTCGACTATGAAGCTTATCCCCCACAGTCTCACTGCCACGCTCTCACTTCCCGGCATTCGGAGTTTGGCTGAAGTCAGTAACCTTGTAGGGCCCATCGTCCATCCAGTAGCTCTACCTCCGGGAAGAAACACGTGACGCTGCACCTAAATGCATTTCGGGGAGAACCAGCTATCACGGAGTTTGATTGGCCTTTCACCCCTACCCACAGCTCATCCCCTCCATTTTCAACTGAAGTGGGTTCGGTCCTCCACGCGCTCTTACACGCGCTTCAACCTGGCCATGGGTAGATCACTCCGCTTCGGGTCTAGGACACGCGACTCAAACGCCCTATTCAGACTCGCTTTCGCTACGGCTTCCCCACACGGGTTAACCTCGCCACGTATCACTAACTCGCAGGCTCATTCTTCAAAAGGCACGCTGTCACCCCACAAGGAGGCTCCAACGGTTTGTAGGCACATGGTTTCAGGTACTATTTCACTCCCCTCCCGGGGTACTTTTCACCATTCCCTCACGGTACTGATCCGCTATCGGTCAACAGGTAGTATTCAGGCTTACCAGGTGGTCCTGGCAGATTCACACGGGATTCCTCGGGCCCCGTGCTACTCGGGCGACCCTCCAACAGCGGCGGAACACATTTCGACTACGGGACTCTCACCCTCTACGGTCCAGCATCCACACTGGTTCGTCTATATGCCCGCACCTCACTGCGCCATGCCGGCAGACATGACAAGGAGGGGCCCACAACACCGCACATGCAACCCCTGCCGGGTATCACACACATACGGTTTAGCCCCATCCGCGTTCGCTCGCCACTACTAACGGAATCACTTTTGTTTTCTCTTCCTGTGGGTACTGAGATGTTTCACTTCCCCACGTTCCCTCCACCCGGTCTATGTGTTCAACCGGGGGTCACACGACACGTCGTGCGGGGTTTCCCCATTCGGAAATCCTGGTCTCAACGTCCGGTTATCGACTCCACCAGGCTTATCGCAGATTCCCACGTCCTTCTTCGGCTCCTGTTGCCAAGGCATCCACCATGCGCCCTTGGAAACTTTCACACACAATGAAAGTCCTCAAATGAGCAATATCTAACTAAGATGTCATTCTCGGCATCACCACACCTCACACACCACCCCAGGGGGGAACAGTGCGATCAACGATGCAGCAACAAAAAATAAGATGCTCGCGTCCACTATGCAGTTCTCAAACAACAACCCACACCCCATCCACCAACCCACCAGGCCAGCTTCACAAGGCACGGAGACCAGAAACAACAACCCCAACCCCAAGGTCAGGGTGCCTGCTGTTCCAGGACCCAACAGTGTGCCAACACCAGCTCGCAGCCACCAACACCACCCATTCCAACCACACCCGCAAAGGCATGACGTACTCGAGCACTGCCGGCACCACCACTGGCACCATTCATTGATGTTCCACCCATGAGCAACCCGCCATCACACACGCGGTGATGCAACGGGCACTGATGCTCCTTAGAAAGGAGGTGATCCAGCCGCACCTTCCGGTACGGCTACCTTGTTACGACTTAGTCCCAATCGCTGGTCCCACCTTCGACGGCTCCCCCCACAAGGGTTAGGCCACCGGCTTCGGGTGTTACCGACTTTCGTGACTTGACGGGCGGTGTGTACAAGGCCCGGGAACGTATTCACCGCAGCGTTGCTGATCTGCGATTACTAGCGACTCCGACTTCATGGGGTCGAGTTGCAGACCCCAATCCGAACTGAGACCGGCTTTTTGGGATTAGCTCCACCTCACAGTATCGCAACCCATTGTACCGGCCATTGTAGCATGCGTGAAGCCCAAGACATAAGGGGCATGATGATTTGACGTCGTCCTCACCTTCCTCCGAGTTGACCCCGGCAGTCTCCCATGAGTCCCCACCACTACGTGCTGGCAACATGGAACGAGGGTTGCGCTCGTTGCGGGACTTAACCCAACATCTCACGACACGAGCTGACGACAACCATGCACCACCTGTGAACCCGCCCCAAAGGGGAAACCGTATCTCTACGGCGATCGAGAACATGTCAAGCCTTGGTAAGGTTCTTCGCGTTGCATCGAATTAATCCGCATGCTCCGCCGCTTGTGCGGGCCCCCGTCAATTCCTTTGAGTTTTAGCCTTGCGGCCGTACTCCCCAGGCGGGGCACTTAATGCGTTAGCTGCGGCGCGGAAACCGTGGAATGGTCCCCACACCTAGTGCCCAACGTTTACGGCATGGACTACCAGGGTATCTAATCCTGTTCGCTCCCCATGCTTTCGCTCCTCAGCGTCAGTTACAGCCCAGAGACCTGCCTTCGCCATCGGTGTTCCTCCTGATATCTGCGCATTCCACCGCTACACCAGGAATTCCAGTCTCCCCTACTGCACTCTAGTCTGCCCGTACCCACCGCAGATCCGGGGTTAAGCCCCGGACTTTCACGACAGACGCGACAAACCGCCTACGAGCTCTTTACGCCCAATAATTCCGGATAACGCTCGCACCCTACGTATTACCGCGGCTGCTGGCACGTAGTTAGCCGGTGCTTCTTCTGCAGGTACCGTCACTTTCGCTTCTTCCCTACTGAAAGAGGTTTACAACCCGAAGGCCGTCATCCCTCACGCGGCGTCGCTGCATCAGGCTTGCGCCCATTGTGCAATATTCCCCACTGCTGCCTCCCGTAGGAGTCTGGGCCGTGTCTCAGTCCCAGTGTGGCCGGTCACCCTCTCAGGCCGGCTACCCGTCGTCGCCTTGGTGAGCCATTACCTCACCAACAAGCTGATAGGCCGCGAGTCCATCCAAAACCGATAAATCTTTCCAACACCCACCATGCGGTAGGCGCTCCTATCCGGTATTAGACCCAGTTTCCCAGGCTTATCCCAGAGTTAAGGGCAGGTTACTCACGTGTTACTCACCCGTTCGCCACTAATCCACCCAGCAAGCTGGGCTTCATCGTTCGACTTGCATGTGTTAAGCACGCCGCCAGCGTTCATCCTGAGCCAGGATCAAACTCTCCGTAAAAAAATTACAGAACAACACCGTGGCAGCCGGAAATAACCACCACGACATCCATTCAATACCTAGCAGACCATCACCACACCACGGGGGTGGCAGGCGATGATCAACCAATATGTGTTAAAACAATTGGCATCAACAAACTTGGCACACTATTGAGTTCTCAAACAACAGGCGCTTCCAGCTTCAGCGACCCGCTCCGCGGGCCGTTTCGCTCTGGAGCAACTTCTCCATCCTAGACCATCCGTTTCGAACGTGTCAACTCCGTGTCCGAAGCATTCACCGTCTGTTCACATGGCCGGGCTAGAAAACCTTACCACGCGATCCGACCATGTCAACTCCGCTCTCTGCGGGGCCAGACACTCACCGGACCATCCACGTGGAAGGCCTCGAAAAGCTTACCACATGATTCCCGGCTGTCAAACCAGATCATCTTCTTCAGGAATCCCGACCAGCATCACTGCCAGCCGCGCACCCGGTGAGCACCACCCGCCCTGGACCTGCCATTCTCGGCATGAATCCGCGGATTCTGTGTTCTTCACCCCGCCTCCCGGTCACCCGGTCGGCGTCTTGAGCACGAGATGGAACTCTACACACGAACCCCACCGAACACAAAATCAGGGGTGACACCCGGCGTCCCGGCACGAAGGAGGGCCCCGTTCTCCGCAGGATTCTGCGGGGAACGGGGCCCTGTGCTCCTCCCGTGGGCGGTTGCTTCGCCGTCGCCGCCCGTCGTGTCCTCGGTCACTTTTCGCGACTCACGGTGGACACCGGTGGTCTGCAGCTGCGGTCAGCCCTCCCCCAGGTCCGCACCCGCCATGTTCTTCTTGCCCCGGCGCACCAGCAGGTGTCGGCCGGCGAAGGCGTCGTCTCGGGTGAACACCTGGTCGGCATCCGTCACCCGCACGTTGTTCACCGAGGCGCCGCCGTCGCGCACCGTCCGACGCGCCTCGGAGCGCGAGGCCACCAGCCCGGTGGAGACCAGCAGCTCGACCGCGGTCACGGTGCCCGGCTCCCCCTCCCACTGGGTCCGGTCGGCCTGCGGCAGCTCGGCCAGCACGGCGGTCAGCGTGTCCGGGTCCACCGTGGTGAGGTCGCCCCCTCCGAACACCGCCTGGGAGGCCTCGATGACCTTCGTCGTCGTCTCCTCGCCATGGGCCAGCGCCGTGACCTCCCACGCCAAGCGCTTCTGGGCCTCTCGGCGGAACGGCTCGTCGGCCACCTTCTGCGCGTACTCCTCGATCTCCGCGCGGGTCAGGAACGTGAAGACCTTGAGCCGGTCCACGACGTCGGCGTCCGCCGTGTTGAGCCAGAACTGGTAGAAGGCGTACGGGGAGCACATCTCCGCGTCGAGCCAGACGGCGTTGCCCTCGGACTTGCCGAACTTGGTGCCGTCCGCGTTCGTGATCAGCGGCGTGCCCAGCGCATGGGCGTGGGTCCCCTCCACCTTGCGGATCAGCTCGGTGCCGGCGGTGAGGTTGCCCCACTGGTCGGAGCCGCCGGTCTGGAGGGTCACGCCGTGCCGGCGGTGCAGCTCGAGGAAGTCGTTGCCCTGCAGCACCTGGTAGGAGAACTCCGTGTAGGAGATGCCCTCATCAGAGTTCAGGCGCTTGGCCACGATCTCCTTCTTCACCATCGTGCCGACGCGGAAGTTCTTGCCGACGTCCCGCAGGAAGTCCAGCGCGCTCATGCCCGCGGTCCAGTCCAGGTTGTTGACCATGGTCGCCGCGTTCTCCCCCTCGAAGGAGAGGTACGGCTCGATCTGCGCGCGCAGCGACTCCACCCACGCCGCCACGGTCTCCTGCGAGTTCAGGACGCGCTCCGAGGTCTGCCGCGGGTCGCCGATGAGGCCGGTGGCGCCGCCCACGAGGGCGTACGGGTGGTGGCCGGCGAGCTGCAGGCGGCGCAGGGTGAGCAGCTGGACCAGGTGTCCCAGGTGGAGGGACGGTGCGGTCGGGTCGAAGCCGCAGTAATACGAGACGGGCTCCCCGGCCAGCGCATGCTCCAGCGCGGCCTCGTCCGTCGAGACGTGCACGAGCCCGCGCCAGCGCAGCTCCTGCCAGACGTTCTCGAAGCTCGGGTCGTTCGCCTGTGCGCGCAGTCGGGCCGCGCGCTCCTCGTTCTGGGGTGCCATGGCCCCCAGCCTAGCGACGCGCCCGCGCGCCTCCGCGACGCCGCGCACGTGCGACGTCGCCCGCGGGGCTCACTCCGGGACGTCCGCCAGCCCGGCCGGCAGCGCGGCCGCGTCCGTCCCGGCGACGACGGACAGCGACTGGGTGGCGCGGGTCATCGCCACGTACAGATCGCCCACCACGCCGCGCGCGTCGTCCACGATCCGCTCGGGCGAGACGAGGACGACGGTGTCGAACTCCAGTCCCTTGGTCTCCCACGGGGTGGCGACGACGATCGCGACGCCGGGCAGCGGCGCGGTGTCCACGGCCGCCTCCCCCCACCGCTCGCGGAGGGCCGTGAGCAGCTCCCCCGTCTGCCCGGCGGGGGCGATCACGGCGGTCAGGGCCTCGGGCACGCGGTTCCGCTCGACCTCGACCGCCTCGAGGGCCAGGGCTGCGACGTCACCGCCCGGCTCCGTCACCAGGCGCGGGCGGTGATCGCCCTCACGCACGGCGCGCGGATGGGAGACCTCGAGCCCGGCCGCCCGCGCGACCTGCGCGGCCCAGCGCATCACGCGTGCCGGCGAACGGTAGTTCACGGTCAGCTCTTCCAGGCGCCAGCGGTCCCCGAACTCCGGGGCGAGGACGGACGCCCACGAGCCGGCCGCGTCGCGACGGGAGGACTGCGCGATGTCGCCCACGATGGTGAACGACTTCATCGGGCAGCGGCGCGCCAGCAGGCGCCACTGCATCGGAGAGAGCTCCTGGGCCTCGTCGACCACCACGTGCCCGTACGTCCAGGTGCGGTCGTGGGCCGCGGTCTCGGCGGTGGTCCGTCGCACCCCGCGTGCCTCATTGGCCGCGGCCAGCTGCTCGGCGTCCACGACGCCGTCGACGCCCAGGTCCGCGAGCGTCTGGTGCATGTTCTCCAGGGACGCCCGGGCGTTCTCGAGGTTGCGCTCGTGCTGAGCCGTGGACTCACCGCCCCGGCCCGGGGTCTCGAGCCGTCCGAGCAGCTCGGCCGCCTCGTCCAGCAGGGGCACGTCGGCCTCGGTCCAGGGGGCGTCGGCCGGCCGCAGGAGCGCGCCGACCTCGGCGTCGGACAGCCACGGGGCGGCCGCCCGGAGCAGGTCCTCCCGGGTGAGGAGGTCGCCGATCAGCCTCTCCGGCGTCAACGGCATCCAGCAGAGGTTGAGCGCGATGCGCACGTCGCGCGAGGTGCGCACGTCCTCCAGCAGGAGGTCACGCTGCACCGGGGTGCCCGAGGACTTCTCCAGCTTCTTGCGCAGCTTCTCCGCGAGCTCGCGGACGAGGATCTTCACGAACGTCACCCGGGCCTCGTTGTGGGGCTTGCGGGTGGCCCGCGCCTTGTCCCGGGCGCGCCGGACCATGGCCGGCTTGAGCTTGACGGTCGTGCCGTCGATCAGCAGGCGACGCGGCTCGACGAGCAGGCGCTGGCGCTGCGCGACCGCGCGGGCGACGGCGTCCACCATGTCCAGCCGGCCCTTCACCGCCGCCGCGTCGAGGTCCCGCTCCGGGACGGCCCGCACGCCCGGCATCAGCGTCCCCAGCGAGGACATCACGACACCGGTCTCACCCAGCGAGGGCAGCACCCGCTCGATGTACCGCATGAACGCGGTCGACGGACCGACGATCAGCACGCCCGAGCGCGCGAGGCGCTCCCGGTGGGTGTACAGCAGGTAGGCGGCGCGGTGCAGGGCGACGGCGGTCTTCCCCGTGCCGGGCCCGCCCTGGACCACGACCGCCCCGGGCAGGGGCGCGCGGATCACCTCGTCCTGCTCCGACTGGATCGTGGCGACGATGTCCCCCATCTGTCCCGTGCGTCGGGCGGTGACGGCGGCCAGCAGCGCACCCTGGCCATCGGCGCGCACCCCGTCCTCGCCCAGCAGCGTCGGGTCCAGGATGTCGTCCTCGAGGTCGCGCACCTCGCGCCCCCGCAGCATCAGGTGACGACGACGGCGCACACGGCCCCGGTGGGCCGCCGTCGCCTGGTAGAAGGCGCCGGCCTCGGCCGCGCGCCAGTCGACGAGGAGGCGCTCGTGGTCCTCGGTGGTGAGGCCGATGCGCCCGATGTACCGCTGCTCGTCGGCCCCACCCTCCTGCTCGGCGTCGAGGTCGAGCCGGCCGAAGACGAGGCGGTCGTCCACGGCGTAGAGCTGGGCGAGCCGGTCCTCGTAGAGGCTGGCGAAGGCGTCGCGCTCGGAGTGGTTCTGCAGCGACCCCTGCGGGCCGGTCCGGCGCACGGCCGCGAGCTGGCGCTCCTTCTCCTCACGCAGGGCGTCGAGGCGGGCGTACCGCTCGGCGACCCGACCCCGCTCGAGGTCGAGCTCGGACTGGCGGACGGACACGGTATCGGTCATCGGGGGCCCTCGCGGTGCGGTGAGGGGCGGACCATGCTGCGGCCCGCCCGGCGGAAAAGTGACCACCCATGCTACGCCGACCACGGTGAACGGCGGGTGACGCGGCGGCGCCCTGGGGGCACCGCCGCGTCCGGCCCGGCCGACGCCGTCTCGGCCGGGCGACCGCGTCAGCGAGCGTCGACGACGGAGCCCGGCGTGTCGGCCCAGCGGCGCAGCGGTTCCAGGGCGTCCTCGAGCGCCCCGATCTGCGCCGCGACGGCCGTCGGTGCGGTCCCGCCCTGGGCGTCGCGAGAGGCGAGCGAGCCCTCCGTGCTGAGCACCTCGCGGACCTGCGGGGTCAGCGCCGGCGAGATGGCGGCGTACTCCTCGTCCGTGAGGTCCCACAGCTCCACGCCCCGGGCCTCGGCCGCCTTCACGGCCTCGCCCGACAGCTCGTGGGCCTCGCGGAACGGGACCCCCTGGCGGACGAGCCACTCGGCGACGTCGGTGGCCAGCGCGAAGCCCTGGGGGGCCAGCTCCGCCATGCGCCCCGTCTGGAACTCGAGGGTGGCGATCATCCCGGAGACGGCGGGCAGCAGCAGCTCGAGGGTGTCCGCGGCGTCGAAGACGGGCTCCTTGTCCTCCTGCAGGTCGCGGTTGTAGGCCAGCGGCATGCCCTTGAGCGTGGCCAGCAGCCCCGTGAGGTCGCCGATGAGGCGGCCGGACTTGCCGCGGGCCAACTCGGCGACGTCCGGGTTCTTCTTCTGCGGCATGATCGAGGACCCCGTGGAGTACGCGTCGTGGAGCCTCACGAAGCCCGCCTCCTTGGTGGCCCAGAAGATGACCTCCTCCGAGATGCGGGACAGGTCGACGCCGACCATCGCGGCGACCCACGCGAACTCCGCGTACACGTCGCGTGCGGCGGTGCCGTCGATCGAGTTCCACACGGCCGACTCGAAGCCGAGCTCGGCGGCCACGGCGTTCGGGTCCAGACCCAGGGAGGAGCCGGCCAGGGCCCCGGAGCCGTACGGCGAGACGGCCGCGCGTGCGTCCCAGTCCACGAGCCGCTGCAGGTCCCGCGCGAATGCCCAGGCGTGCGCGAGCAGGTGATGCGAGAGCAGGACGGGCTGCGCGTGCTGCAGGTGGGTGCGGCCCGGCATCGGCGCGTACGGGTGCGCCCGCGCCTGATCGAGCAGCGCGTCCACGGTGGCGATCACGCCCCGCGCGATGATGCGGGCGTGGTCGCGCAGGAACATCCGGCCGAGGGTGGCGACCTGGTCGTTGCGGGATCGGCCGGCCCGCAGGCGGCCGCCGAGCTCGGGACCGGCCCGCTCGATGAGGCCGCGCTCGAGCGAGCCGTGCACGTCCTCATCGGACGCCGCCGGGGCGTAGGCACCGGAACGCACGTCCGCCTCGAGACGGTCGAGGGCCGCGATCATCCCGTCCAGGTCGTCCGCACTGAGCAGACCGGCGGTGTGCAGCACCCGGGCGTGGGCACGGGAACCCGCGATGTCATAGGGCGCCAGGCGCCAGTCGAAGTGCGTGGACTTGCTGAGCGCGGCGAGCGCCTCGGAAGGGCCGCCGGCGAAGCGGCCGCCCCACAGGGCGCCCTCGTTGGTCCCGTGGCGGGCGTCGGTGTTCTCGGTCATCGAAGGTCTCCTCGAGGTCGGTGACAGGCCGACGGCGACCGGCCCGGTCGCGGGCGGGCCGCCGTCGTGCACGGGGCGTGCGGGGTCAGTCGTTGGACAGGCGGGCGACGTCCTGGAGGTCGTCGCTGCCGCGCAGGCGCTGCTCGCGCTCGGAGGCCGTCTTCGCGGACAGGCCGAAGATGTCGATGAACCCGCGGGCCGAGGACTGGTCGAACGAGTCGCCCTCGTCGTATGTGGCGAGGTTGAAGTCGTACAGGCCGGTCTCGGACCGGCGACCCTGCACCGTGGCGCGGCCACCGTGGAGCTCCAGGCGGATCTCACCGTTGACGTGTTCCTGGGTCGCGTCGATGAACGTGTCCAGGTTCCGCTTCAGCGGGGAGTACCACTGGCCGTCGTAGACCAGCTCGGTCCACCGCTGGTCCACATGCTTCTTGAAGCGCGCCTGTTCACGCTCCAGGGTGACGTTCTCGAGCTCACGGTGGGCCGCGATCAGCGCCATGGCGCCCGGTGCCTCGTAGATCTCGCGGGACTTGATGCCCACGAGGCGGTCCTCGACGATGTCGATCCGGCCCACGCCCTGGGCACCGGCCCGGCGGTTGAGCTCCTCGATGATCTCCAGCGGGCTCAGCGCGCGGCCGTCGAGGGCCGTGGGGACGCCGCGCTCGAAGGCGATCGTGACCACGTCCGGCGCCGGCGGGAAGGCGGGGTCGTCCGTGTAGTCGTAGACGTCCTTCGTGGGGCCGTTCCAGATGTCCTCGAGGAAGCCGGTCTCGACGGCGCGGCCCCACACGTTCTGGTCGATCGAGAACGGGTTCTTCTTGGTGGTGACGATCGGCAGGTCGTTGCGCTCGGCGTACTCGATGGCCTTCTCACGGGTCAGGGCGAGGTCGCGCACCGGGGCGATGCACTTCAGGTCGGGCCCGAGGGTCTGGATGGAGACCTCGAAGCGGACCTGGTCGTTGCCCTTGCCGGTGCAGCCGTGCGCCACCGTCGAGGCGCCGAACTGGCGGGCCGCCGCGACCAGGTGGCGGGAGATCACGGGGCGCGAGATCGCGGAGACCAGCGGGTAGGCGTCCATGTAGAGGGCGTTGGCCTTGAGCGTGGGCATGCAGTACTGCTCGGCGAACTCGTCACGCGCGTCGGCGACGTAGGCCTCGACGGCGCCGCAGTCCAGGGCGCGCTGGCGGATCGTCTCGAGGGACTCGCCCCCCTGGCCCACGTCGACCGCGACGGCGACGACCTCGGCGCCCGTGGCCTCGGCGATCCAGCCGATGGCCACCGAGGTGTCCAGGCCGCCCGAGTAGGCAAGGATGATGCGTTCCTTCACGTTTTCTCCTCTTTATATAGGGGGGTCTCCGAGCGCGGCGCGTGGCCGTCGGAGGCGTGCTCGGTGGCGATCCTACCCGGGTCTTGAATAAATATGCAACTAACGGAATATCAGCTCTCAATGGCCCCTGTGCAGCCCCTCTGCGCCGACAGCGACGGCCACGGGCAACCATCGCCCCGCCCTCGAATCCCGGGTCGAACGCGACTCAGGTCACGGCCTCGGCCGTCGATCGTGACCTTTGCCCATGCTCCTGTGACGGAGGTTGTCCACACCGGTGGATCAGACACCATGACAGCAACTCCGGCCAGTAGCGTGCATTTCATCCACGCGCCCACGACTCTAGGGATCGATTCGTCACCCGATCTCAAATTTGAGACAGACGGGCAAGAATTCGTCGACCCATGATTTGACGCGAGGGGGGCTCCCGTCGTTGACTCTTCCGTAGCCGATTCGTGATCGAACCGTGATCTGACCGAGAGGTCGGGCACGGGGAGGCCACGATATCGAACCCCCTCCGACGGTCGCCCGCTGCTGGGTCGTCTCGAACCGACGGAGGGCATGACCCGACCAAGGAGAAGGACGACCCCGGTGCGCCTCGGCCGCCGATCAGCGAGGACTCGCCATGGACACCATGACTCTCTTCACCACTTCCGCCACCCGCTCCCGCCGTGCCACTGCCTCGATCGTCGCGGGCATGACCCTCGCCGGCGCCGCCGCCGTGGGCTTCTCCGCCCCGGCCCAGGCTGCCACCGTGGACACCTGGGATCGCCTCGCCGAGTGCGAGTCCAACGGCACCTGGGACATCAACACCGGCAACGGCTTCTACGGCGGCGTGCAGTTCACCCTGTCCTCCTGGCAGGCCGTCGGCGGCGAGGGCTACCCGCACCAGGCCTCGAAGGCCGAGCAGATCAAGCGTGCCGAGATCCTCCAGGACCTGCAGGGCTGGGGCGCCTGGCCGCTGTGCTCGCAGAAGCTGGGCCTGACCCAGGCTGACGCGGAGGCCGGTGACGTGGACGCCACCGAGGCCGCCCCGGTCGCCGTGGAGCGCACCGCCACCGTGCAGCGTCAGTCCGCCGCAGACGAGGCTGCTGCCGAGCAGGCCGCGGCTGAGCAGGCTGCTGCCGAGCAGGCCGCGGCTGAGCAGGCTGCTGCCGAGCAGGCCGCGGCTGAGCAGGCTGCTGCCGAGCAGGCCGCGGCTGAGCAGGTTGCTGCCGAGCAGGCCGCGGCCGACCAGGCCGCCGCCGAGCGCTGGGCCGCCAAGCAGGCTGCTGCCGAGCAGGCCGCCGCCGACAAGGCTGCCGCCCAGCGCGCCGCCGCCGCGGAGAAGGCTGCCGCTCAGAAGGCCGCTGCCGCTGAGCAGGCCGCTGCCGCTGAGCAGGCCGTCGTCGCCGAGGCCGAGACCATCGTCGTCAAGTCCGGTGACTCCCTCTGGAAGCTCGCCAACGAGTACGAGGTCGAGGGTGGCTGGACCGCCCTCTACGAGGCCAACAAGGGCATCGTCTCCGACGCCGCCGTGATCTACGTCGGCCAGGAGCTCGTCCTGCCGCAGGCCTGAGACGCCTGACCGGTCCCCCGGACCGGTACGACACGAGGAAGGCCCCCGCCATCGGCGGGGGCCTTCCTCGTGTCTGGTGCCCGTCACCCGCGCGGGCGGGGCCGGATGGGTCCGGCTAGCCCGCCAGACCCAGCAGGTGGGCCGCGACGGCCGGGGCGGACGTGCTCCCCGGGGTGATGACGAGGATGGTGTCGTCGCCGGCGATCGTGCCCATCACGTGCTCCACGCGCGCCTGGTCGATCACGCTGGCCAGGAACTGCGCCGCGCCCGGGGGCGTGCGCAGGACCACGAGATTGGCGGTGGGCTCGGCGGAGATGAGCAGCTCGCGGGCCATGCTCGCCAGCCGGTTCAGCTGCGCGTCCGAGCCGCGGCCCGGCGCGGCGCCGTCGTCACCCTCCGCCGGCAGGGCGTAGACCATGCCGGCCGGCCCGCGCGTCCGCACCGCGCCGAGGTCCACGAGGTCCCGCGAGAGCGTCCCCTGGGTGACGGACAGCCCGCGATCGCCCAGGGCGTCCGAGAGTTCGGCCTGGGAGCGGATGCCCCGGGTGGCCAGGATCTCCCGGATCGCGGCCTGACGGGCGATCTTCGTCGTGGGGGCGGCCATCAGCGCGGCTCCTCGGCCAGACCGGAGCGGTACAGCAGCCAGGCGATGAGCGCCTTCTGCGCGTGCAGGCGGTTCTCGGCCTCGTCGAACACCACGGAACGCGGCCCGTCGATCACCTCGGCCGTGACCTCGTAGCCCCGGTACGCGGGCAGGCAGTGCAGGAAGATCGCTTCGTCGGCCGCCCGCGCCATCGCGGCGGCGTTCACCTGGTAGTCGCGGAACAGCGCCAGGCGTGCCTCCTTCTCCTCCTCCTGGCCCATGGACACCCACGTGTCGGTCACGACGACGTCCGCGTCCGCCAGGGCCTCGGCCGCGTCCGTCGTGACGAGGATGGAAGCGCCCGTCTCCGCCGCCCGCTGTCGGGCGGCGGCCACGACGTCCTCGGCAGGCAGATGCCCCTCGGGTCCGGCGACCCGCACGTGCATGCCAGCCGTCGCGCAGCCGAGCAGGTACGAGTGGGCCATGTTGTTCGCCGCGTCCCCCAGATACGCCAGAGTGCGGCCCGCCGTGCCGCCGAGGTGCTCGCGCACCGTCAGCAGGTCGGCGAGGATCTGACAGGGGTGGTAGTCGTCGCTGAGCGCATTGACCACGGGCACCGAGGAATGGGCGGCCATCTCCTCGAGGCCGGCCTGGGCGAACGTGCGCCAGACGATGACGCCGACCATCCGCTCCAGCACGCGGGCCGTGTCGGCCACGGACTCCTTGTGGCCCAGCTGCGACTCCCCCGGGTTCACGATCAACGGCGTCCCGCCGAGCTCGGCGATGCCCGCGGCGAACGAGACGCGGGTGCGCGTGGAGGTCTTGTCGAAGAACACGATGCCGGTCCGGGGCCCGGCCAGCGGGCGGTGCCGGAACCGGTCGGCCTTCATCTGGGCGGCGAGGTCGAGCACCTCGGCCTGCTCGGCCGGGGTGAGGTCCGTGTCCACCAGGAAGTGGCGGACGGCGGCAGTGGGGGTCATGGGCGGTCTCCTTCGGCGGGGGTCAGGGCGGCGGCCACGAGCCCGGGCAGGGCCGCGGCGAAGCGCTCGAGCTCGGCCACGGGCACGGTCAGCGGCGGGGCCAGGCGCAGGGTGGAGGGGCCGGTGGCATTGAGGATCCAGCCCGCCTCGAGGCCGGCGGCGACGACGGCGGGGGCCAGCCCGCCGGCCGGGGCCGGTCCCGCGGGGTCGGCCAGATCGACGCCGATCCACAGGCCGTGGCCGCGCACCGCGGCCACCTCGGGCAGGTCCTCCAGCAGGGCGACCACGGCCTCACCCGCGGCGCGGACGTGGCCGAGCAGGCCCTCGTCCTCGACGGTCCGGAGCACGGCCAGGCCCGCGGCGGTGGCCAGGGGGTTGCCGCCGAACGTGGTGCCGTGCTGGCCGGCGGTGAGCAGCCCCGAGACGGCGGGGCCGACGCACACGAGCGCCCCGATCGGCACGCCGCCTCCCAGTCCCTTCGCCAGGGTGAAGGCGTCGGGCACCACCGGCTCGGCCGCACCGGTGACCGCCGGATTCTGGAAGCCGAACCACGTGCCGGTGCGGCCCACGCCGGACTGCACCTCGTCGAGGATCATCAGAGCGCCGGCCTCGCGGGTCGCGGCCCGCACCTCGGCCAGGTAGCCGGCCGGCCAGCCGTGCACGCCGGCCTCGCCCTGGACCGGCTCGAGGATGACGGCGGCGACGGTGGCGCCGTCGTCGTCCGGGGCCAGGACCGCCCGCAGGGCCGCGGCGTCCCCGCCCGGCACGTGCTCCGCGCCGCCGGGCAGCGGCTCGAAGGGCGCCCGGTAGGCCTCCTTGTGCGTGAGCGCGAGGGCGCCCATCGTGCGGCCGTGGAAGGCCCGCTCGAGAGCGATCACCCGCGTCCGGCGGCCGGACGGGTCCTCCGCACCGTGGCGGCGGGCGAGCTTGAACGCGGCCTCGTTGGCCTCCGTGCCGGAGTTCGCGAAGAACACGGTGGAGCCCGCGGGCGCGCCGGCCAGCTCCAGCAGGCGCTCGGCCAGGCGGATCTGCGGCTCGGAGGTGAAGAGGTTGGACACGTGGCCGAGTGTGGCGATCTGCTCGGACACGGCCCGCACCAGCGCCGGGTGGCCGTGGCCGAGCGCGTTGACGGCGATGCCGGCCAGCAGGTCCGTGTAGCGCCGGCCGTCGGCGTCCCACACGTGGACCCCCTCGCCGCGCACGAGGACGCGGGTGGGGCGGCCGAAGACTCCGGTCAGGGCGGCGTGGTAGCGCTCCAGCAGCGCGGACTGGTCGGTGCTCATGCGTCCTCCTCGGGGGTGGTCGGGGCGGTGGGCTCGGCGTCGGGCACCACCTGGGTGCCGACGCCCGCGGAGGTGAAGACCTCCAGCAGCATCGAGTGGGGGCGACGGCCGTCCACGACGTGGGCGCGCTGCACGCCGGCGTCCACGGCCGCCAGGCACGCGGCCATCTTCGGGATCATCCCGGAGGCCAGGGAGGGCAGCAGCGCACGCAGCTGGGCGGCGGTGAGCGAGCTGATGAGGGAGTCCCGGTCCGGCCAGTCGGCGTAGAGGCCCTCGACGTCGGTGAGCAGCACGAGCTTCGCGGCGCCGAGGGCGGCGGCCAGGGCCGCGGCGGCGGTGTCCGCATTGACGTTGAGGACCTGCCCGGTGGGCTCGCCGGCGTCGTCGATCTCGGGGGCGACCGACGAGACCACGGGGATCCGCCCGGCCTCGATCACGTCGAGGATCGCGGTCGGGTCGACGCCGGTGACCTCGCCCACGAGGCCGAGGTCCACCTCCTGCCCGTCGACGACGGCGCCCGTGCGGCGGGCGCGCAGCAGCCCCGCGTCCTCGCCGGAGAAGCCGACGGCGTACGGGCCGTGGGAGTTCACGAGGCCGACCAGCTCGCGGCCCACCTGTCCTGTGAGCACCATGCGGACCACGTCCATGGCCTCCTCGGTGGTCACGCGCAGGCCGCCGCGGAACTCGGACGCGATGCCGAGGCGGTCGAGCATCGCGTTGATCTGCGGGCCGCCGCCGTGCACCACCACGGGGTGGACCCCCACGTGGTGCAGGAACACGATGTCCTCGGCGAACGCCCGGCGCAGCTCCTCCGACACCATGGCGTTGCCGCCGTACTTGACGACCATGACGGTTCCGGCGAACCGCCGGATCCAGGGCAGGGCCTCGACGAGGACCTCCGCCTTGGACTCGGCGCGGTCGAGCCGGTCCGCGGTGGACAGGACGGGTGCGGCCGCCGTGGCCGGGTCGGTGTGCGGGCTCATGCTGGGGGTCCTCACGTGGAATAGGCGGAGTTCTCGTGGACGTAGTCGTGCGTCAGGTCGTTGGTCCAGACCGTGGCCTCGGCGTCGCCGGCGTGCAGGTCGACCTCGACGAGCACCTCGCGGGCCGAGAGGTCCACGCGGGAGCGGTCCTCCCCCACACCGGAGGCGCGGCACACCTGGACGCCGTTGAAGCGCACGTCGAGGGCGTACGGGTCGAAGGCGGCGACCGACTCCGGGACCGTGCCGACGGCGGCGATCACGCGTCCCCAGTTCGGGTCCTGGCCGAAGATCGCGGTCTTGAACAGGTTGGAGCGGCCGACGGCGCGCGCGACGGCCTCGGCCGCCTCCTCGGTCTCGGCGTGGACCACGCGCACGGCGATGTCGTGCCGGGCGCCCTCGGCGTCGGCGACGAGCTGGCGGGACAGGTCCGCGCAGACCTCGTGGAGGGCCGCGGCGAACGCCGCGGGCTCGGGCGCCGTCCCGGACGCGCCCGAGGCCAGCAGGATCACGGTGTCATTGGTGGACATGCACCCGTCCGAGTCGACCCGGTTGAAGGTGGCGCGCACGGCCTCGCGCAGGGCCGCGTCGAGGGCGGGGGCGGGGACGTCGGCGTCCGTGGTGATGACGCTGAGCATGGTGGCCATGCCGGGTGCCAGCATGCCCGCCCCCTTGGCCATGCCGCCCACGGTGAAGCCCTCGCCGCGGGCGACGGCGGTCTTGGCCACGGTGTCCGTGGTCTTGATCGCGACGGCGGCGTCCTCACCGCCGTCCGCACTGAGGGCGGCGACCGCCTCGGACACGCCCGCGGTGAGCGTGTCCATCGGCAGGCGCTCGCCGATGAGGCCGGTCGAGCAGACGAGCACGTCGTCGGCGGCGGTCCCGAGGGCGGCGGCCGCGTGCTCGGCGGTGCGACGGGCGTCCTCGAGGCCCTCGGCGCCGGTGGCCGCGTTGGCCCCGCCGGAGTTCAGGACGACCGCGGTCGCGCGGCCGTCCCGCACGGCGCGGCGGGTCCAGACCACAGGGGCGGCCGCCACCCGGTTCTCGGTGAGGACGGCGGCCGCCGCGTCACGCGGGCCCTGGTTGACGACGACGGCGACGTCGGGCGTGCCCGAGGCCTTCAGCCCCGCGGTGACACCGGCCGCCCGGAACCCCTGTGCTGCGGTGACGCTCACGGCGCGACCCCCTGCTGCTCGAGCCCCGCCTGCTCCGGCAGGCCCAGGGCGATGTTCATGGACTGCACGGCGCCGCCGGCCGTGCCCTTGGTGAGGTTGTCGAGCACCGCGCAGACGATCACGCGGCCGGCCCGCTCATCCACGGCGAGCTGCAGCTGCACATGGTTGGAGCCGAGGACCGCCTTCGTCGTGGGCCACTGCCCCTCGGGCAGCAGGTGCACGAAGCGTTCGCCGCCGTAGGCCGCGTCCCATGCGGCGCGCACGTCCGCGGCGGCGACGCCGGGGCGCAGCCGCGCCGTGGCCGTCGCGAGGATGCCGCGCGACATCGGCGCGAGCGTGGGCGTGAAGGAGACGCGGACCGGCTCGCCGGCCGCCTGGGCCAGGCCCTGCTCGATCTCCGGGGTGTGCCGGTGCCCGCCACCGACGCCGTACGGGCTCATCCCGCCCAGGACCTCGGCGCCGAGCAGGTGCGGCTTGAGCGCCTTGCCCGCCCCGGAGGTGCCCGAGGCGGCGACGATCACCACGTCCTGCGGCTCGAGCAGCCCCGCGGCGAAGCCGGGCGCGAGGGCGAGGATCGAGGTGGTCGGGTAGCACCCGGGGACGGCGATGCGGCGGGTGCCGGCGAGTCGCTCGCGCTGACCGGGCAGCTCGGGCAGGCCGTAGGGCCAGGTCCCGGCGTGCGCGGTGCCGTAGAAGGCCTCCCAGTCTGCGGCGGACTCGAGGCGGTGGTCGGCGCCCGCGTCGATCACCAGGGTGTCCGGGGATCGCTCGGCGATCTCGGCCGCGAGCGCCCCGGAGGCCCCGTGGGGCAGCGCGAGGATCACGACGTCGTGGCCGGCGAGGACCTCCGCGGTGGTCTCGGCGAGGACGCGGTCCGCCAGGGCGTGCAGGTGCGGCTGGAGAGCGCCGAGGCGCTCCCCCGCGTTCGAGTGGGCCGTGATGGCTCCGACGGTGACGGACGGGTGGCCGGCGAGCAGGCGCAGGGCCTCTCCCCCGGCGTAGCCGCTGGCTCCGGAGACGGCGACGGTGTGGGTCATGGCTTCATGCTAGCGCAGATATGCGCTGCACCGAATATCTATGCGGAACCTCGGGTCCCCCGGGCCGGGCCGGATGGTCCGGCCCGCTCCTAGAGTGGGGCCATGACCACTGCGAACACCCCCGCCGTCCCCCGCACCCACCACGCCGTCGTCGTGTCCGCCACGGGCGGCCCCGAGGTCCTGCAGTGGACCGAGACGGAGGTGCCCTCCCCCGCGCCGGGACACGTGCTGGTGCGCACCGCTGCGGCGGGCCTGAACTTCATCGAGACGTACCAGCGCTCCGGGGTCTACACGATGGACCTGCCCTTCACCCCCGGCACCGAGGGCTCCGGCGAGGTCGTCGCGCTCGGCGAGGGCGTGGACGCCGCGCTCCTGGGGGCCCGTGTCGCCACCGCGACGGCCACCGGTGCGTACGCCGAGCACTTCACCGCCCCCGCGGATCGTCTCCTCACCGTCCCGGAGGGCATCGACCTGGCCGAGGCCGCCGCCCTTCCGCTGCAGGGCATGACGGCCCACTACCTCTGCCGGTCCACCTTCCCGGTGGAGGAGGGCCACACGGTGGTCGTGACGGCCGGTGCCGGCGGAGTGGGGCTCCTGCTCACCCAGCTCGCGACGGCCCGCGGCGCCCGCGTGGTCACCACGGCGTCCACGGAGGAGAAGCGGGAGCTGTCCCGGGGCGCGGGCGCCGTCGCCGCGGTGGACTATCCGGACCTCGCCGCCACGGTGGCGGAGCTGACCGACGGCGAGGGCGCGCACGCCGTGTACGACGGCGTGGGGAAGGACACCTTCGACACCTCGCTCGAGGTGCTGCGCGTGCGCGGCACGCTCGTGCTCTTCGGCGGGGCCTCCGGGCAGGTGCCCCCCTTCGACCTGCAGCGGCTCAACGCGGCCGGCGCGCTGTACGTCACCCGGCCCTCGCTGGTGCACTACACGCGCACGGGCGAGGAGACCCGCTGGCGTGGTGGAGAGGTGTTCGGGGCGTGGGCCTCCGGCGAGCTCGACGTCCGGATCGGCGAGCGCTTCCCCCTGGCGGACGCGGCCGCCGCGCACGCCGCCCTCGAGTCCCGGTCGACGACGGGCAAGGTGGTGCTCACCCTGTCCTGAGCCGGACCCGCCCGGTGCCGTCCAGGCGCCCCACGCGACCACGGGTGAGGCATAGAATGTCCCGCTGCGGCCTGGTCCGCGTCCGACCCTCGGTTCGCCGCTCAGATCCTCCGGAGGCCCCGTGTCCCTTTCGTCCGCCGCGCCCACCCCGCCCCCCGTCCCCCTCGACCCCACGGCCGCGCCGCATCGGGCGCAGCTGCCCGGCTCCGAGCGCACCCCGCCCGCCCGGACGCTCGTCGAGATCTTCGACGCCACGGCGCGCGAGCACCCGGACGCGACCGCCCTGGACGACGGCGTCGAGCCGCTGACGTACGCGGAGCTGCGGGAGCGCGTCGACGAGACCGCCCGCCACCTGTGGACCGCCGGCGTGCGGGCGGGAGACCGGGTCGGCGTCCGGATCGCCTCGGGCACGGCCGCGCTGTACGTCTCGATCCTCGGCGTGCTCGCCGCCGGCGCGGCCTACGTCCCCGTGGATGCGGACGATCCAGAGGAGCGCGCCCGTCTCGTGTTCGGCGAGGCGAAGGTGGCCGGCGTCCTCACCGACGAGCGGGTCTACGCCCCGCACCCCGAGCACACTGTGGACCCGGCCGCCGAGGCCCGCACCCCCGGGCTCGAGGACGACGCGTGGATCATCTTCACCTCGGGCTCGACGGGCACCCCCAAGGGCGTGGCGGTGAGCCACCGCTCGGCCGCGGCCTTCGTGGACGCCGAGGCACGGATCTTCCTGGCGGACGATCCGCTCGCCCCGGGGGACCGCGTGCTGGCGGGACTGTCCGTCGCGTTCGACGCCTCGTGCGAGGAGATGTGGCTCGCCTGGCGTCACGGCGCGTGCCTGGTCCCGGCCCCCCGCTCGCTCGTGCGCTCCGGCATGGACCTCGGCCCGTGGCTCGCCGAGCGGCGCATCACCGCCGTGTCCACCGTGCCGACCCTCGCCGCGATGTGGCCCACCGAGGCCATGGACAACGTCCGGCTGCTGATCTTCGGCGGCGAGGCCTGCCCGCCCGAGCTCGCCGCGCGCCTGGCGGAGGACGGCCGCGAGGTCTGGAACACCTACGGCCCCACGGAGGCCACCGTCGTCGCGTGCGCGGCCCCGCTCACCGGTCTCGGCCCGGTCCGCATCGGCCTGCCCCTGGACGGCTGGGACCTGGCCGTCGTCGACCCGCAGACCACGCTGCCCGTGGCCGAGGGCGAGACGGGCGAGCTGATCATCGGCGGCGTCGGCCTGGCCCGCTACCTCGACCCGGCCAAGGACGCCGAGAAGTACGCCCCCATGCCCTCCCTCGGCTGGGAGCGCGCCTACCGCTCCGGCGACCTCGTGGTCTTCGAGCCGGAGGGCCTGCTGTTCGTCGGCCGCGCCGACGACCAGGTCAAGCTCGGCGGCCGCCGCATCGAGCTCGGCGAGGTGGACGCGGCCCTCCAGGCCCTGCCCGGCGTCCACGGCGGCGCCGCGGCCGTGCAGACCACCCCGGCGGGCCACCAGATCCTCGTCGGCTACCTCGTGCCCGCGGACCCCGAGGCCGAGCTCGACCTGCACATGGCCCGCGAGCACCTCGCGGCGGAGCTGCCGGCCGCCCTCGTGCCCCGACTGGCCGTCGTGGACTCCCTGCCCACGAAGACCTCCGGCAAGGTGGACCGCCATGCGCTGCCGTGGCCTCTGCCCGGCGCCGAGGTGGACGAGGACGCGCCCCAGCCGGACGAGGACACCGCCGACGGCTGGGTGCTGCGCCAGTGGGCGGACGTGCTCGGCGCACCCCCCCAGGACGCCGACACCGACTTCTTCGAGGCCGGCGGCGGCTCGCTCGCCGCGGCCCAGCTCGTGGCCCGCCTGCGCCTGCGCCACCCGGCCGTGACCGTCCAGGACGTCTACCGCAACCCCACCGCCGGGGCCCTCGTGGCCGCCGTCGTGGGCGAGGACGGCCCCCGCGGCATCGAGGTGCACGACCGGCACGTCGACCGCACCCGCCACCGCACCCAGTGGGTCCAGACCCTCGTGGGGCTGCCGGTGTTCGTCCTGCCCGCCCTGCGCCTGGGCGTGTGGACCGGCCTGGCCCTGAACCTGCTGACGCTCTCCGGGCTGGCGCCCGGGCTGCCCACCGTGCCGTGGTGGGTGCTGATCGCGGCCGGTCTGCTGGTGGTCACCGTGCCCGGCCGCATGCTGCTCACCGCCGCGATCGCCCGGCTGCTGCTGCGCGGCGTGAGCCCCGGGTCCTACCCGCGCGGCGGCCGCGTCCACCTGCGCCTGTGGCTCGCCCAGCAGATCAGCGACCTCGTGGACCCCTACTCGCTGGCCGGCGCCACGTGGGTGCCCGCCTACGCGCGACTGCTGGGCAACCGGATCGGCAAGGACGTGGACATGCACACCGTGCCACCGGTCACCGGCATGCTCACGGTCGAGGAGGGCGCCGCGATCGAGCCCGAGGTGGACCTGTCCGGCTACTGGGTCGACGGCGACGTCGTCCGGCTCGGCGAGGTGCGCATCGGCGCGGACGCCGTCGTGGGCGCCCGCTCCACGCTCCTGCCGGGCGCCCAGGTCGGCTCCGGGGCGCACGTCGAGGCCGGGTCCACCGTCGCCGGGCGGGTGCGCGGCGGCCAGCGCCACGCCGGCTCCCCCGCCGTCAAGGTGGGCAAGGTGAAGTCCCGCGGCCCCGCCGAGGCGCCGCGGGAGACCCGGGGCTGGCGCCTGATGGCGACCGTCCTCTCGACCCTCATCTCCCTCCTCCCGCTCGTCTCCGCCGCCGCGGCGGCCGCGGTGGCCGCGTGGTCGCTGACCTGGTGGCCGCCGGCCCCGGAGGCGGGGCCGCTGGCCGCCGTCGGGACCACCGCGGCGCGGCTGCTGGCCGCGAGCCCCCTGGTGGCCGGCGTGTGGTTCCTGACCCAGATGCTGCTCGTGCTCGTCACGGTGCGCCTGCTCGCGCTCGGCATCACGGAGGGGCACCACCCCGTGCGCTCCCGGGTCGGCTGGCAGGTGTGGGCCACCGAGCGCGTCCTCGATGCCGCCCGCGACCAGCTCTTCCCGATCTACGCCTCCCGCTTCACGCCGACGTGGCTGCGCCTGCTGGGCGCCGAGGTGGGCCGCGGCGTCGAGGCCTCCACCGTGGTGCTCGTGCCGTGCATGACCCGCGTGGGCGACGGCGCGTTCCTCGCCGACGACACGATGGTCTCCTCCTACTCCCTCGACGGCGGGTGGATGCACGTGGCCCCCGCGAAGGTCGGCAAGCGCTCGTTCGTGGGCAACTCCGGCATGGTGCCCGGCGGCCGCACCCTGCGCCGCGACTCGCTCGTGGCGGTGCTGTCCACCACCCCGGCCAAGACCAAGGCGGGCACGTCCTGGATGGGCTCCCCGCCCGTGCGCCTGCGCCGCAACGAGGTCACCGCGGACGCCTCCCTCACCTACGACCCGCCGGCCCGGCTCAAGGCCGCCCGCACCGCCTGGGAGCTGCTGCGCGCGATCCCGGTGTGGCTGCACGTGGCCCTGTCCATCGCCGTCGGCGCGACGCTGGCCGCCCTCATCGCGGTCGGCACGTGGGCGCTGGCCTTCATCCTGGGCGGCGTCGTCCTGCTCGCGGCCGGCGCGGTCGCGGCGGGCCTGACCGTGCTCGCCAAGCGGGTCTTCGTCGGCCGGATCCGCGCGGGCGAGCACCCGCTGTGGTCCTCGTTCATCTGGCGCAACGAGGTCGCGGACACCTTCACCGAGTTCCTCGCCGCCCCGTGGTTCAGCCGGGCCGCGGCCGGCACCCCCGCCCTGGTCTGGTTCCTGCGCGCGATGGGCGCCCGCATCGGCCACGGCGCCTGGGTCGAGTCCTACTGGCTGCCCGAGGCCGACCTCGTGGAGCTCGGCGACGGCGCCACCGTGAACCGCGGCTGCGTCGTCCAGACCCACCTGTTCCACGACCGCGTGATGTCCCTGGACGCCGTCGTGCTGGAGGACGGCGCCACCCTCGGCCCCCACTCCGTGGTGCTGCCCGCCGCTCGCCTGGGCCGCGGCACCACCGTCGGCGCCGGGTCCCTCGTGATGCGCGGCGAGGAGCTGCCCGCCGGCACGTGGTGGCTCGGCAACCCGGTCTCCCCGTGGCGTCGTCCCGACGGCGACCCCGCCGCAGCCACCCCCTCCCGAGAGGAAGCATGAGCACCGATCCCTACGTCCCGGGCGTCGGCACCGACGCCGCCACCGTCGAGCACATCGCGCTGGACCTCGACGTGCGCCTGGCCGCGAACCGGGTCTCCGGCACCGCCGTCCTGCGCGTGCGCCTGACGAAGCAGAGCCGCCGCATCGAGCTGGACCTGCACCGGCTGCGCGTGTCCCGGGTGGACGCCGTCGTCGACGGCCGCGCCATCGCCTCCTCGTTCACCCAGCCGGGCCGCGCCCCGAGCCGCCTCGTCGTCGACCTGGGCGAGAGCCGGCCGGAGGGCACGCTCGTGGAGCTGACGGTGGTCTACGCGGGCACGCCCACGCTGCGGCGCAGCCCGTGGGGCACCATCGGCTGGGAGGAGCTCACGGACGGCGTGCTCGTGGCCGGGCAGCCCCACGGCGCCTCCACGTGGCTGCCGTGCGTGGACTCGCCCACCTCACGCTCGACGGCGGAGATCACCCTCACCTGCGACGCGGGCTACCTGCCCGTCGCCAACGGCGTGGGCGCACCCGTGCGCACACGCGGCTCGCGGGTCACGTGGCGGTGGCGGCTCGACCAGCCCGTGCCCGCCTACCTGCTCAGCGTGCAGATCGGCCGCTACCGGCTCGTGGACGCCGCCCCTCCCGCCGAGGGGCTGCCGCCGCTGCGCCTCGTGGTCTCCCCGCGGACCGAGCAGCGGGCCCGCCGGGCCCTCGCCCCCCAGCCGGCCATGATGGCCACGTTCATCGACGCCTACGGGCCGTACCCGTTCGAGGACTACACCGCGGTCGTGGCCGACGAGGAGCTCGAGATCCCCCTCGAGGCCGCGGGCATGTCGCTGTTCGGCACCAACCACCTGGACGGCTCGTGGGAGTCCGAGCGGCTGATCGCCCACGAGATGTCCCACCAGTGGTTCGGCAACGCCGTGACCCTGGGCCGCTGGTCCGACCTGTGGCTGCACGAGGGCTTCGCCTGCTGGTCCGAGTGGCTGTGGGCCGAGGCCTCGGGGCGGTCGAGCATCACCTCGATGGCGCGGCGGGCCTGGCAGAAGCTGGCCGCGCACCCGGTGGAGCAGGCGCTGGCCGAGCCCGGGCCGGAGGAGATGTTCGAGGACTGGGTGTACAAGCGCGGCGCGCTCACCGTGGAGGCGCTGCGGCACCTGCTGGGCACGGACCTCTTCGGCTCCATGCTGCGCGCCTGGGTGCGGGAGCACCGGTTCGGCACCGTCGACTCCCTGGGGCTGCGCACGCACGTGCACGCGTGGGCCCCGCACGCCGGGGTGAGCCGAGCGCAGGTGGACGAGCTCTTCGACGCGTGGACGCTGCGGCCCGAGCTGCCGCCGTTCCCGGGCTGAGGCGGCCGCGCGGTCGACTCAGCGGCCCCGCAGCGCCAGCGTCCCGACGAGACCGCCCGGCAGCCGGTCGGTGAGGTCCACCAGCACGACGTCGGCCGGCACGGTCAGCGCGTGGACGGCGGCGGGGTCGCCCGTGAAGCCGGTGCCGGCGGCCTTCACGAGCGCCTCCTTGCGCGTCCACAGCCGGGCCCGCGCGGCGGGCCTCTCGGGGGCGGGAAGCTCCCGCACCCGGGCGCGCTCCGCCGTCGAGAAGCCCACCCCGCCCAGGCCGTCCTCGTCCGCGAAGGCCGCGGCGTCCGCCCGCTCGACGTCCACCCCGAGGCCGAGCCCGTCGGCGGGCCGTGCCGGCGCCCACCACGCCCCGATCCGAGCCCGGTCCTCAGTGCCGGGCATCCGGACGCGCGTGAACGAGACGAGGGCGACCCGGCCGGGGGGCAGGCCGGTCAGCGCGGGGACGCCGTGCGCGGCCGAGCCGCAGCGCGGGCAGGCGTGCCGGAGCCCGAGCGGCCCCACCGGCACGCCCCAAGCCGCCGTCAGGGCGGTGCGCACCTGACCGAGCAGCGCGGAGACGGCGTCGGCCGCCCCCGCCGAGGCGGGGACGGCCGATGTCAGGCCCCACGGGCCGGTCGCGACGGACACGGTCAGCGCTGGACCGCCCCGTGCCGCTGCGCCGCGAGCGCGGTGGCCGCGGCGCGGGCCTCGGAGACCTCCTCCGCGGTGAGCGTGCGGTCAGGGGCGCGGAAGCGCAGGGAGAACGCGAGGGACTTCCGCCCCTCCGGCACGCCCGCGCCCCGGTAGACGTCGAACAGCTCGACGGCCTCGAGCAGCTCCCCGGCGCCCTCGGCGAGGGTCGCGCGCACGTCCCCGGCCACGACGGCCTCGTCCACCACGAGCGCCACATCCTGCGTGCTCACGGGGAACGTGGACAGCGGTGCGGCCACCACGATCTCGGGGGCCGCGGCGCACAGCGCGTCCAGGTCCAGCTCCCACACGCTCGTGCGGGCGGGCAGGTCCTCGGCCTCGAGCCACTGCGGGTGCAACTCGCCGGCGACGCCCACCACCCGGTCCCCGTGCTCGGTCACGACGACGAGCTCGGCCACCCGGCCCGGGTGGAACGCGTGGTGCCGGCCCTGCCGGACGGCCAGCTCGACGCCGAGGACGTCGGCCACGTCGAGGGCCCCGGCGACCGCGTCCTGCCAGTCCACCGGGCGGGGGTCGTGGTCCGGTCCGGGCGCCGAGTCGTGCCCGGCGTACAGACCGGCCACATGCCACGGCTGGGCGGGGATGCCGGCCTCGAGGTCGGCGAGGACCTCGGCGGAGGGGTGGACCGCGCGCGGGGGGATCGTCGCCGAGCCCAGCTGCGCGCCGGGCAGGAAGACCAGCCCCATCTCGTACAGCGCCAGATCGCGGAAGCCGCGGCTGAGGTTGCGGCGCGCGGTCTCGACGAGGCCCGGCAGCAGCGACAGGCGCAGGTGCCGGTACTGGGAGGCGATCGGATTGGCCAGGGCCACCATCGCCAGGGCCTGGCCCTGCGCGTCCGAGTCCGCCCCGAAACGCCGGTTCTGCTCCTCGGAGACGAACGGGTAGGCCAGCACCTCGGTGAGACCCGCGGCCGCGAGCGCGGCCGACACGCGGCGACGCTGGGCCTGGCGGCGGGTGAAGCCGCGGCCCGGCGGGGCCACGGGCACCACGGAGGGGATCTCGTCGTAGCCGCGCAGGCGCGCGACCTCCTCGGCGAGGTCCTCGGGGATGCGCAGGTCCGTGCGCCACGACGGGGCGGTCACGGTCAGCCGCGGGGCGGCGTCGTCGGCGGCCTCGGCGACGGTCACCTCGGCACCCAGGGCGCGCAGCGTCTCCACGACCTCGTCGGTCGTGTACGCCACGCCCACCAGGGCGGAGGGGAAGTCGGCGGCCATCTCGACGACGGCCGGCTGCGGCCGCGTCCCGACGTCGGTGACCCCGGGCTCGGCGGTGCCGCCGGCGAGCTCGACGAGCAGCTGGACGGCCCGCTCGGCCGCCTCGTCGGCGATCTCCCAGTCGACGCCGCGCTCGTTGCGCTTCGACGCCTCCGAGGGCAGGCGGTGCCGGCGCCGCGTCCGCGCGATCGACACCGGGTCGAAGTTCGCGGACTCGACCACGATCGTGGTGGTGGCGTCGGTGACCTCGGTGGCGGCCCCGCCCATGACGCCCGCCAGGCCGATGGGGCCGGAGTCGTCCGTGATGAGCAGGTCCTCCGCGTCGAGCTCGCGCTCCTTGCCGTCGAGGGTGGTCAGGGTCTCTCCGGCCCGCGCGCGGCGCACCACGATCTCGCCGGAGAGCGTGTCCGCGTCGTAGAAGTGCAGGGGCTGGCCCAGCTCCCACATCACGTAGTTGGAGATGTCCACCGGCAGGGAGATGGTGCGGATGCCGGCCAGGCGCAGGCGCGCGGCGAGCCACGGTGGGGTCGGACGGGTCGCGTCCACGCCGGAGACCGTGCGGGCCACGAAGCGGGTGGCGCCGGGCTCGCCGTGAATCGGCGCGTCGTCGTCGATGCGGACGGCCGGGCCGGCGTCGTCGGCCGCGGGCGGGTGGATGGCCGCGGCCGGGTCCGTGAAGGGCACGCCGGTGGCGTGCGCGTACTCGCGCGCGACGCCGCGCATCGAGAACGCGTAGCCGCGGTCGGGCGTCACGTTGATCTCGGCGGCCTCGCCGTGCAGGTCCAGGACGTCCCGGGCGTCGGTGCCCGGCTCGGGGTCGAGCCCGAGGTCGCCGAGCACGATGATCCCGTCCGTGCCGTCGTCGCCCATGCCCAGCTCCGTGCTGGAGGCGATCATGCCGGCCGAGACGTGCCCGTAGGTCTTGCGGGGGCTGATGCGGAAGTCGCCGGGCAGCACCGCGCCGGGCAGGGCCACGACGACCTTGTCCCCGACCTCGAAGTTGTGGGCGCCGCACACGATGCCCTGCACGCCGGAGGGCTCGATCCCCTCGCCGGTGAGCGGCTGGGCGGCGCCCTCGGGCACCACGCGCACGGAGCACCAGTTGATGGTCTTGCCGTTCTTCTGCGGCTCGGGCTCCTTGGAGAGCACCTGCCCGACGACGATCGGGCCCTGCAGCTCGGCGGCCGGACGGTGGACGTCCTCCTCCTCGAGGCCGACGCGGACGAGGTCGGCCATCACGTCCTCGGCACGGTGCTCCGCGGGCACGGGGACGAACTCCCGCAGCCAGTCTAGGGGGATGCGCATGGATCAGACCTCCATTCCGAAGTGCTGGGAGAAGCGGACGTCGCCCTCGATCATGTCGTGCATGTCCGGGACCTCGTTGCGGAACATGAGCGTGCGCTCCACGCCCATGCCGAACGCGAACCCGGAGTACTCCTCCGGGTCCAGGCCCGCGGCGCGCAGCACGTTCGGGTGCACCATGCCGCAGCCGCCCCACTCGATCCAGCGGGGCCCGCCCTTGGCGCCGGGGTGCCAGATGTCCAGCTCGGCGCTGGGCTCGGTGAACGGGAAGAAGTTCGGGCGCAGGCGGATGGCCGCCTCGGCCCCGAACATCTGGCGGGCGAAGTACTCGAGGGTGCCGCGCAGGTGGGCCATGGTCAGGCCCTTGTCCACGGCCAGGCCCTCGAACTGGTGGAACACCGGGGTGTGCGTGGCGTCCAGCTCGTCCGTGCGGAACGTGCGGCCCGGGCACAGCACGTAGGTGGGGGCGCCCCGCTCGAGCAGGGAGCGCATCTGCACCGGGGAGGTGTGGGTGCGCAGCAGCAGGTGGGCCTCGGCCGGGGCCACGAAGAAGGTGTCCTGCATCTCGCGGGCCGGATGGTCCGGCGCGAAGTTGAGGGAGTCGAAGTTGAACCACTCGGACTCGAGTTCGGGGCCCTCCGCGATCTCCCAGCCCATGCCGACGAAGATCTCCGAGACGCGGTCCATCGTCAGCGAGAGCGGGTGACGGGCGCCGACGCGGCGGCGACGGACCGCGGTGGTCACGTCCACCGTCTCCTCGCGCAGGATCCGCGCGGCCTGCTCCGCCTCGAGCACCTCGGTGCGGGCGGCCAGGGCCTTGCCCAGGCGGCCGCGAGCGGCGCCCATGAGCTTGCCGGCCTCCGCCTTGCGCTCCTTGGGCAGAGCGCCGATCGCCTTGTTCGCGAGAGTCAGGGGGGCCCGGTCGCCGGTGTGGGCCAGGCGGGCGGCCTTGAGCTCATCGAGGTCGGCCGCGGCCTCGTACGCGGCGAGTGCGGCCTGCACGGCGGCCTCCACCGCCTCCGCGTCCACGGGGGAGATCTCCGCCACGGGCGCGGTGGGCTCCGCGCCGGTCTCGGGGCTGGGTGTCATCAGGGCAACGACCTTCGCATGGGGGACGGTGGGACGCCCGTCAGTCTAGTGTCCGCCCCGGGTCTGGTCGGCCTAGGCTGAGGCGCATGACCGCCCCGGACTCCCTCGACGGCACCGACCCGCTGCTGCGGGGCGTGGGCCTGGACGCGCAGACCCGCTGCGCCCATTACGCCACGGCGCGGGACGTCGTCGCCCTGCGCTTCGCCTGCTGCCCCGCGTACTGGTCCTGCCACCGCTGCCACGCGGAGCTCGCCGACCACCCGGCCGTGCCGGTGCCGGCCGGCGACTTCGACCGGCCGCACGTGCTGTGCGGGGTGTGCCGCACCGAGCTGAGCGTGACCGCCTACCTCGCCCTCGAGGCCACCGCCGATCCCGCGTGCCCGGCCTGCGGGGCGCCGTTCAACCCGGGCTGCGCCGCCCATGCCCCGCTCTACTTCGACGTCTCCGCGTCCGGGTCCCCCGCCGGTGACGCCGCTCCCGCGGCACAGCCATGACCGCGGCCCCCTCCCGGCCGACGCCTCCGGTGCACGTGCGGGCGCGCGGGCTGTGGAACCTGCTGAACCTGGCGACGCCGCTGGGGCTGGTGGGCGCCGTCGTCGCCGGCTGCGCGCTGCGGCCCGGACCGCACGGGCTGATCGAGGCCCGCGGCTGGACGCACCGGTTCCCGGGCGGGGCCGCGTTCACGGTCGGCGACGTCGTGTTCACCCGCCCCGGCCTGCGCATGACGCCCGCGCTGTGGCGGCACGAGGCCGGCCATGCGGACCAGTACGCCCTCCTGCTGGGCCTGCCCTTCCTGCCGGCGTACGCGCTGGCGGCGGCGTGGTCGACGTGGCGGACCGGGGATCCGGCGTCGCGCAACGTCTTCGAACGACGCGCGGGCCTGGCCCTGGGCGGCTACATCGAGCGGCCCGTGGTCCGCGGCCTGCGGCGCCTCCGCTGACGGGCACGGGTGGTCGCGCCGACGCGGACCCGGGGTCCGGGGTCAGTGCAGGGTGCCGCCGGGGACGTCGAGGTCGGGGCCGCCGGCCAGCGCCGTCAGGGCGGCCTCGGCCACCGCGCGCGCCAGGTCGGCCGCGGGCAGGGCCGGGGTGTCCGGCGTCGGGCGGTGCTCGGCGTCCCAGGGCACGTGGATGAAGCCGGCGGCCCGGGCGGTGCCGGGGGCGTCGAGGAGCGAGTACATGACGTGGTTGCACACGAACGCGCCCGCGGACAGGGACGGCTCCGCGGCGACGCCGGCCGCCCGGATCGCGGCGACGGCACGCTTGGCGGGCAGGGTGGCGAACAGGGCCGCGGGCCCGTCGGCGCGCACGGGCCGGTCCACGGGCTGCTCCCCCGCGTTGTCCGGGATCCGGGCGTCCTGCAGGTTCACGGCCACCCGCTCGACCCGGACGGCCACCGTCCCGCCGGCCAGCCCGACGGCGATCGCCACCTCCGGCCGGACCCGATCGAGGGCCGCGGTCAGGGCCGGCCCGGCCGCGCCGAACGCGCACGGCAGCTCGACCGCCTCGGCCGTCACACCCCGGTCCGCCAGGACGCCCACGGCGTCCCGTGCGGCGGCGATCGACGGGTTGTGGACGTCGCCGCCGAAGGGCTCGAAGCCCGTGAGCAGGACGCGGGCGGCCGGGGCGGGTGCACGGGAGCTCATGGCGACCACGGTAGGCGCGTCTCAACGCCCACGCCACGCCCGGACTCGAACACGCTTGCGGGTCCGTTCGAACATGTGTTCTACTTCTGGCCATGCGATGGGAAGCGCAGACCCTGCGGTCCGAGGGCGGAGCCCAGCGGGCGACGGCCGGCACACCGGCCGGCTCCGCCGCCCTGCTGCCGCTCTCGGACCTGCAGCGGAGTGTCACCACCCCGGAGTTCGCGGGCGTCACCTTCCACGAGGTGCTCGCCAAGACCGCACTGAACTCGGTGCCGTCCGCCTCGGCCATGCCGTTCCGCTGGACCGTGAACCCGTACCGCGGCTGCACCCACGCCTGCCGGTACTGCTACGCCCGCAGCACCCACACCTTCCTCGAGCTCGATGCCGGGGCCGACTTCGACCGGCAGATCGTCGTGAAGGTCAACGTCGCCGAGGTGCTGCGGGCCGAGCTCGCCCGCCCCACATGGGGCCGCGAGGCGGTGGCATTGGGGACCAACACGGACCCGTACCAGCGGGCCGAGGGCCGCTACGCGCTGATGCCCGGGATCATCCGGGCCCTGGCGGATTCCGGCACCCCGTTCTCCGTGCTGACCAAGGGGACCCTGCTCGCGCGGGATGTGCCCCTGCTGCAGGCGGCCTCGCGCCAGGTGCCCGTGCAGGTCTCACTGTCCCTGGCGATGCTCGATCCCGCCATCGCCTCCGCGGTCGAGCCGGGCACGCCCTCGCCGACCGCACGCCTGCGCCTGATCGAGCGGCTCGCTGCCGCGGGTGCGGACGTCACCGTCATGGCCATGCCTCTGCTGCCGTGGCTCACGGACGGGGACCGCGAGATCGACGCCCTCATGCGCGCGCTGGCGGACGCCGGGGCGGCGCGTGTCATGCCGGGCGCCCTGCACCTGCGGCCGGGCGCGAAGGAGTGGTACCTGGACTGGATCCGCCGCGAGCACCCGGATCTGCTGGCCGGCTACGAGCAGATGTACGCCCGGTCCGCCTACGCGCCCGAGTCGTACCGCCGCATGCTCACCCGGGTGGCCGGGGAGGCCGCCGCGCGACACGGCCTGGCACGCGGCGGCGCGCACGGCATCCGGCGCGAGGACGGTCCCCAGGCCCGGCACCGGCCGACGTCCCCGCCCTCCGCTCCGGCGGCGCAGCCCGCGCTGTTCTGACCCGTCCGCGGGCACGGCCGGCCCCACGTCGGCTCACCGCCCCGCCGAGAACGCCGTGGCGGCGCCGCGGAGCACCTCGGCCACGATCGGCCGGTCCGCCGGGATCCAGTCCAGGTGCTGCACGCCCGGCCCGGCGAGTGGCAGCCACACCAGCAGGTCGTGGTCCTGGAGGGCTCGGGGCGTCGCCCCCTCCTCCGCCAGGACGCCCCAGAACACCCGCATCCGGGCGCCGTTGGCCAGCTCCCACCCGTCCGGCTCCGGCGCCGCCACCTCGGGGCCGAGCCGCACGGCGACCCCGAGCTCCTCCCGACACTCCCGCAGCAGCGCCTCCTGGGCACCCTCCCCCGGTTCGACCTTGCCCCCGGGGAACTCCCAGAGTCCCCGCAGCGCGGCGGGCGCGCTGCGGCGGGCCGCCAGCAGGCGGGTCGGCGCGGCCGCATCGTCGAGCAGCGCGAGCCCCACGACCAGCCGCGGTCGCGCACCGTCCCGGGGCGACGTCGTCGGGCTGGCGGCGGGCGCGGGGCGCACAGGTGTGGCGGAGGTCATGAGCCCAGGCTAGCGAGGCCCCCGCCCCCGCAGACCGGAGTCCGTAGGCTGGGTCGGTGCCCACCCCCACTCCCGCCGCCGACGGCGCCCACGACCGTTCCCCCCGTGCCCCGCGTCCGACGCGCCCGGACCCGTCCATCCCGCCGACCGTGCCGACGGGCCCCGGCGCGCTGCTGGGCGGCCGGCGCGTGCGTCTGCTGCCGGCCATCCTCGCGCTGGCCCTGGGCAGCTTCGCGATCGGCACCACGGAGTTCGCGATGATGGGCCTGCTGCCGCAGGCGGTGGCCGACCTCGGCATCGGTCTCGAGGCCGGCGGCGTGCTCATCTCCATGTACGCGCTGGGCGTCGTGATCGGCGCTCCCCTGCTGGCCGCGTCCTTCGCCCGCGTCGACCGGCGGGTCACGAGCATCGTGCTGATGCTGCTGTTCGTCGTGGGGCACGTGGCCGCGTTCCTCGCCCCGGACATGGGGAGCATGATGGCGGCCCGGTTCGTGTCGGGCCTGCCCCACGGCGCCTACTTCTCCGCGGCCGCCCTGGCCGCGGCGGACCTCGCCGGGCCCGCCCGCCGCGGCCAGGCCGTGGCGTGGGTGATGGCTGGGCTGTCCGTGGCCAACGTG
The DNA here is from genome assembly GCF_056173425.1 of Micrococcus sp. 63XJN7_8_ISO-PGPR-S23-253. Taxonomy (NCBI): domain Bacteria; kingdom Bacillati; phylum Actinomycetota; class Actinomycetes; order Micrococcales; family Micrococcaceae; genus Micrococcus; species Micrococcus sp. 63XJN7_8_ISO-PGPR-S23-253. The sequence continues at coordinate 818,493 of NZ_CM149673.1, read as the reverse complement.
CTGGGCGTGCCGGGCGCGACGGCGCTCGGGCAGGCCGTCGGCTGGCGCTGGATGTTCGTCATCGTGGCGGTCTGCGCGGCCCTGTGCGTCGGGGCGACCGCGTGGCTCGTCCCGTCCGTGCCGGCCCCCGCGGGCGCCTCGGTCGGCCGCGAGCTGCGCGGTCTGGCCTCCGGCCGCCTGTGGGCGACGGTGGCCGTGGGCGTGATCGGCTTCGCCGGCATGTTCGCGCTCTACACCTACATCGCGCCGCTGCTCACGGAGGTCGCGGGCCTCGAGGAACGGTGGGTCCCCGCCGTGCTGGCCCTCTACGGCGTCGGCATGGTGATCGGCACGCTCGTCAGCGGTGCCCTCACGGACCGCGACCCGGTGGGCACCCTGCGCCTGAGCTTCGGGCTCAGCGCGGTCTCGCTGGTCGGCGTCGGGCTGACGGCCACGTGGGCGCCGGTGATGATCGTGTTCCTCTTCTGCGTGGCCGTCAGCGGCTCCGGCATCGCCCCGTCCCTGCAGGTGCTGCTCGTGGACTCCGCGCCCACCGCACCCCAGCTGGCCGGTTCGCTCAACCACTCCGCGCTGAACATGGCCAACGCGATGGGCGCCTGGGTCGGGGCGGCCGCGATCGGGGCCGGTGCGTCGCTGCGGACCCCGCCGCTGGTCGGTGCGGGCATCGCCCTGGCGGGCCTGGTGCTGGCGTTCCTCCTCGTGCGCCGCGACGTCGCGGCCCCGCCCAGCGTCCGGGCTGACGACGGCGGCTCGCCCCGCTGAACATCCCGCACCAGGCCGGGGCGAACCTCGTGACGTCGGAGAATCCCGAAAAAGCCGGGGCGCCAGAGGTGGCCCCCGGCGAAAATCCCTTGCTACGTTCCTTCTCGTACGTCAGATTCGCAACCCGAAAGGAACCATCATCATGGGCATCATTGGCTGGATCGTGCTTGGTCTCATCGCCGGCGCCATCGCTCGCGCCATCCTCCCCGGACGTCAGGGCGGCGGGTGGCTCGGCGCCCTCCTCACCGGCATCGTCGGTGCTCTCCTCGGCGGCTGGATCGCCTCCCTGCTGTTCAACTTCGACGTGAACGAGAAGTTCTTCGATCTGGGCACCTGGATCTTCGCGATCATCGGCGGCGTTATCGTCGCCGCCGTGTGGCAGGCCATCACTCGCCGCACCGGCACCCGCGCCTGAGTGAGCTGAGCGGCCCGGGTTCCACCCGGGAACACGCAGAAGGGGCGGGGATCCACTCGGATCCCCGCCCCTTCTGCGTGTCCGGACGGCTGGCGACGCCTCGCACGCCCCATCAGCCGGCGCGCCGTGCCCCCGCCATCGCGGACGAGTACAGGCACACCGTGGCGGCGGTCCCCACATTCAGGGACTCCGCGGCCCCGTACAGCGGCACCGCCACCCGGCGGTCCGCCAACGCGAGCTCGCCGTCGTCCAGGCCCTGGGCCTCGTTGCCGAACAGCCACGCGGTCGGCGCGGCGACCAGGCCGGGGGCGAGGGCGTCGAGCCGGTCCGCGCCGTAGCCGTCGGCGGCCCACACCTGCAGGCCTGCGGCCCGGGCTGCGGCCGCGGCCGCCTCTGCGGGGACCGCGGTGACCACGGGCAGGTGGAACAGCGACCCTGCGGTAGACCGGACCACCTTGGGGTTGAACGGGTCGACGGAGCCCGGCGTGAGGACCACCGCGTCCGCCCCGGCCGCGTCCGCGGCCCGGATGACCGTGCCGGCGTTCCCCGGGTCCTGCACGCGGCACAGCACGGCGGCCAGGCGCGCCTCCTCGAGGACCGCTTCGACGGTCTGCGGCTGCGGCATCCGCGCCACGGCGACGATGTCCTGCCCCGTCACGGCGTCGGCCATGGCGGTGAGCACCTCGTCGCTGGCCTCGCGCACCAGGACCCGCTCACCACCCGGCGTCGGGCGGTCTCGGACGCGCGCCACGAGCTCGGCCAGCGCGGGGTCCCGGTCCACGAGACCGACGGACACGTACACCTGGGCCAGCACCTGCCCCGCACGCCACTGCCCCGCGGCGGCCGCCGGCCCCTCCCCCAGGTGGGCGCGCAACGCCTCGCGGCAGGCCTGCGGCCCCTCGACGAGGAACGTGCCCGTCCGGCGTCGGGCGGAACGGCCCGCCAGGGCTGCCACCGCGCGCACGCGCTCGGCGCGGGGATGGGTCATCGGCTCGGCGTGCGGGGTCATGGGGTCTTTCTGGTCGGGGCTCGGCTGCGGGTGCGCAGACGCCGACGGGGCGGGCCTCGGTGGAGGACCCGCCCCGTCGGCGGTGGTGCTCACGCCTGGGGCGTGGTGGTGGGGCCCTCAGGGCCCCGGAGCCGGCTCAGCGGGAGGCGGCGGGGGCGTTCACGTCCGCGGGCAGCGCCTCGCGGGCGGTCTTCACCAGCACGGCGAAGGTCGCGGCGTCGGAGACGGCGATCTCGGCCAGCATGCGGCGGTCCACCTCGACACCGGCCAGCTTGAGACCCTGCATGAAGCGGTTGTAGGTCATGCCGTTGGCGCGGGCGGCCGCGTTGATGCGGGTGATCCACAGGCGACGGAAGTCACCCTTGCGCTTGTGGCGGTGCTGGTAGTTGTAGGTGAACGAGTGGAGCATCTGCTCCTTCGCCTTGCGGTACAGGCGAGACCGCTGGCCGCGGTAGCCGGAGGCGCGCTCCAGCATGGTCCGACGCTTCTTGTGGGCGTTCACTGCCCGCTTCACACGTGCCACGTGCGTACTCCAATCTGTGTGGTCCCCGGGGCGCGCACTGGCGCGTCACGGCCGAGGAGGAAGGGGTTCCGGCGAGGCCGGAGGGGGTGTCAGATGCCGAGCATCCGCTTGATCTGCTTGATGCTGCCCTTGGAGACGAGCTGGTCGCCCTTGAGACGGCGGGTCAGGCGCGAGGACTTGTGCTCCAGGTAGTGGCGGCGGTTCGCCTGCTGGCGCATGATCTTGCCGGAGCCGGTCACGCGGAAGCGCTTCTTGGCACCGCTGTGGGTCTTCATCTTCGGCATGGCTGCCGTTCTCCTTCACTCATCGCTGCCGTGCGCGGCGCGCACGGCAGTGCTGGTCACCCCGGTCCGTGCGGACCGGGCTGGTCTGTGGCGACCCCGGGGGGTCAGGCCCGAGGACCGGGCTTGGGGGCACCGCCGCGGGGGGCGGCGGGCTTGGGCGGGGCCGGCATCGGCTTGGCCGCCGGCTTCGGAGCCGACGACGGCGCGGCCGGCGTGGCGGCGGACCGCGGCTTCGGTGTCGCGGCCGGCGCAGCCGAGGACCGCGGCTTCGGCGTCGCGGCCGGCTTCGGGGCCGATGCGGGCGTGGCCCTGGTGGCCGGCTTCGCAGCCGGGGCCGGGGTCTTCGGCGCCTGCTTCGTCTCGGCCGGGGCCGCGGAGGCGTTCTCCTGCGTCCGGGCGGCCATGGCCTTCAGCTGCTCGGGGAACGCGTCCCCGATCGAATTCCGCACCGGGGCGGAATCGGACGCCGCCTTCTGCGCGGCGCGCTCCTTGGCCTCTCGGGCGGCCTGGTCGCGACGCGAACCGCCGCCCTGACGCTCGCGATGGCTCTCGGTCGAGTTCTTGCGCTGGTCCGCGCGCGCATCGGCCTTGGTGCGCAGCGGGGCGACCACCATCACCATGTTGCGGCCGTCCTGGCGCGGCTGCGACTCGACGGTGCCCAGCTCGGCGACGTCCTCGGCGAACTGCTGCAGCAGCTTGATGCCGAGTTCGGGACGCTGCTGCTCACGGCCGCGGAACTGGATGATGGCCTTGACCTTGTCGCCCTGGCTCAGGAACTTCTTGGCGTGGCCGGTCTTGGTCTCATAGTCGTGCTTGTCGATCTTCAGGCGGAAGCGGACCTCCTTGAGGACCGTGTTCACCTGGTTCTTGCGCGACTCACGGGCCTTCACCGCAGCCTCGTACTTGTACTTGCCGAAATCCATCAGCTTGCACACCGGAGGCTTGGCCGTGGGGGCCACCTCCACGAGATCCAGGTCCGCCTCGGCGGCGAGCCGGAGGGCGTCCTCGACGCGGACGATGCCGACCTGTTCGCCGTTCGGGCCGACCAGGCGGACTTCCGGAACGCGGATACGCTCGTTGATGCGGGGATCGCTGATGGTGCTGCTCCTCTGTGCGAGACGACGGGTGATCCCGCGCCCACCGGAGGGGCCCTCGGAAACGAGGAAGGCCTCCCCTGCGCGGACGCAGACGGAGGCCTCGACACGGTCCCGCAGACGGGACCCGCGGTGCGGGCTGCGCGCCACGAAGCGGCGGTCCCGACCGGCGACCCGGCAACTCGGTCCGGGGCGAACCGGACATCCTGCTGACGCGGGTGGGAGAGAGGCCTCCACTTTGCTGCTCCTGGCCCGTGCATGCCCGCCCCGGGGTCACCGGATGACGAGGACGTGCGCGGACCACGAGTGGTCTGTGGGAAGCTTACCACCATGACAGACGAACGTCAGGCCCAGGACGCCACCCCCATGGACGCCCCCGCCGAGATCCGCGACATCCACGAGGTCCCCGCCGTCGAGGTCATCACGACCACCGCCGTGCATGTGATGACCGCCGCCGCCGTCAAATGCGGCCTGGCCGACTCCCCCGACGCCCGCGAGCTCATGGATCTCGACGAGGCCCGCAAGCTCATCACCGCCCTCGCCGGGCTGGTCACGGCCGCGGCGCCCGAGATCGGCAGCCAGCACGCCGGCCCGCTGCGCGACGGCCTGCGCTCGCTGCAGCTGGCGTTCCGCGAGGCCTCCCCGTTCCCGGACGCCCCGGGCAAGGGCCCCGGCGAGAAGTTCACCGGCCCGGTGAACTGAACCACGCCCCCGACGACGACGGCGCGCCCCCGACCGGGGACGCGCCGTCGTCGTCGGAGCCGGGCTCAGGCGTCCGTCGACGTCTCCGGGGCGGGGGCGAGATGCCGGGTGACCGGCGTCGTGAAGAGGGTGAGCAGCGCGACACCGGAGACCGCGAGCAGCGGCCCACCCAGAGCAGCGGCGTCCACGCTGAAGAGCCACGAGGACAGGAGCACACCGAAGAGCTGGATCGCGACGGCGGCGCCGCGGCTCCACGCCCGACCGCGCAGCAGGGCGACGGCGGTCGCGAGGATCCACAGGGCGAGCAGCGCGTAGATGACGATCAGCATCACGCGGGCCCCGGCCGGGAGCACCCCGTCCGCCGCATGCACCACCGCGTCCACGGCGAGCCAGAGGAGCGCGCCCCCCTCGAGCACGAGCGCCGCGGCGACCACGAGGACGGCCACCGGCAGGCCCCGTCCGCGGCGGGGCGGGAGCGTCGTCGCGTCGGCGCCCGCCGACTCGGACGGGGCGACGGGGTCGGGGCGGCGGGACTGTGCCATGGGGCCTCTCCTGCGGGACGGCTGCGGGGACGGACGTGTCCCCCACGGTACGCCGGGCGGCGCGCGGACCACGTCCGCGACGGCGCCTCGGTCAGGGCATGGTGTGACGAAGGACTCGCAGTGCAGCGCGGTGATGCACCTCATTCACCTCTTGTTCACTCGTGAGGGCCGTGCGAGGATGGCACGCGAAAGATTTCCGGGGGCCGCGTTCGTACGAAGGCGGTCCCCGTTGCAATGACCAGGGTCGCCCTCCGTATCGGTCGTGCCGCGCGTCGTCCGCGCAGGCCCCCGCGCCCGCCGCCGGCGGAGGCCGTGACCACCGGCGCCCGCGGGCTCCGGCTCTTCCGACAGAAAGTGAGCGGACCGATGGATTGGCGCAGTAAAGCAGCGTGCCTGGACAAGGACCCGGAGCTGTTCTTCCCCGTGGGCAACACCGGCCCCGCCCTCCTGCAGATCGAGGAGGCGAAGGCGGTGTGCCGCTCGTGTGAGGTCGTGGACACGTGCCTGAAGTGGGCCATGGAGTCCGGCCAGGACTCGGGCGTCTGGGGCGGCATGAGCGAGGACGAGCGGCGCGCCATGAAGCGCCGCGCCGCGCGCGCCCGCCGCGCCTCCTGACCCACCCGGACCACCGGCCCCGTCGACCTCGTCGACGGGGCCGTCCTCAAGCCCGGCCGGGTTCACGTCAGGGGCAGTCGCAGCACGACGCGCGTGCCGCCGTCGTCGGACCGCTCCCAGCGCAGGGTGCCGCGCAGGTCCCCCTCCACGAGCGAGTGCACGATGCGCAGACCGAGCCCCGATCCCTCGCCCGCGCGGGGGGACTCCCCCGGCACCCATCCGTCGGGGGCGGCAGGGCCGCTGTCCGTCACGGACACGACCAGCACCGTTCCTGCGGGGGTCGACTCGCGGTCGGCGTGCAGGCCCACGCAGCCACCGCCCGGCGCCGTGCCGTGCTCGACGGCGTTGGCCGCCAGCTCATTGAGCACCAGCGCCAGCGGCGTGGTCACGTGGGAGGGCAGTTCACCGAACTCACCCGTGACCGCGACCTGCAGCGGCCTCCCGTCCCCGGCCACCTCGACGGCCAGGCGGAACTGCCGCTGCAGCAGACCGTCCACGGGGACCTGGTCCTCGATCTCCTCGCTCAGCGTCTGGTGGACGAGGGCGATCGTGTCCACGCGCTGCATCGCCTGACGCAGCGCACGCTCCGCCTCGGGCGAGGATGTGCGCCGCGCCTGCATGCGCAGCAGCGATCCCACGGTCTGCAGGTTGTTCTTGACGCGGTGGTGGATCTCGCGGATGGTCGCGTCCTTGGTGAGCAGACGCTGCTCCTGGCGGCGCAGCTCGGTCACGTCGCGCAGCAGCAGCAGCGCCCCCTGCCAGCCGTCCGGACCGAGGAGGGGGACGGAGCGCACCGTCAGCGACACCCCGCCGGACTGCACCTCCCGACGTCCGGCACGCAGCCCGGTGAGCACGGCCCACGTCCCCTCGTCGGTGGGCACGCGAGCGGCGTCGGTGCTGGCCAGGACGTCGGTGAGCCGGTGCCCCTCGAGGGTTGAGGCGATGCCCAGCCGGCGCAGGGCGGAGACCGCGTTGGGACTGGTGAACTCGGCGACCGAGTCCGGCCCGAGCACGACGAGGCCGTCCCCCACCCGCGGCGTGCCGCCTGCCCAGAGGCCGGGGGGCTCCTCGGGCGCCGGCCAGCGGCCGTGCTGCATCATGTCCAGCAGGGTGCCGGCCGTCCGGCTGTAGTTCTCCTCGATCACCGAGCGCGCCGGCCGGCCGTTCGGGTCCGCGTGCGCGGAGACGACCGCGATGACCCTCCCGGCGCGGACCACCGGCCACAGACGCACCTGCAGCGTGCCTCCCGGGGCCTCGACGGGGCCGGCCCCCTCGGCCCGCTCCCCGCCGTGCCACGTCTGTCCGACGACGGCCCGCAGGTCCGCGCGGGCGCGCGAGCCCACGATGTCGCGGTGGAAGAGGGTGGGAGCGGTGAAGGGCCGGACCTGGGCGAGCGCGACGAATCCTCCGGCCTCGTCGCGGCGGGGCACGGGGCACCAGAGCACGAGGTCCGCGAGCGCCAGGTCTGCCACAAGCTGCCAGTCCCCCACGAGCCGCTGCAGCCAGGCGCGGTCCTCGTCCCGGATGTCCGGGTGCGACGTCAGGGGGTCCTGCGCGAGCGAACTGACCATGGGATCAGGGTACGGCGACGTGCCGGGCGGCTCGTGTCCGTGGCGTCGCGGACGGTGTCGGAGGACGCGGCGGCGATGGCCTGCGGGGGCCGGGCGCGGTGCCGTCCGCGGCGGGCGGGGCGGGCGGGGACACCGGCCAGCGTGGCGAGGGCGCGACGCAGCGGGCTGTTCGGAGCGGCCTCGGCGAGCACCTGGCCGGCGAGCAGCGCGGGGTCCGCGGCGGCCGGGTCCCACGGCAGGAACGCCTCCAGCGGCGTGGCGGGCGAGGCGTAGCGGTTCCAGACGGCCTCGACCTGCGCGCGCGGGGCGACGCCGGCGGCCGCGGGCCGGAGCCGGTTGACAACGACGCGCAGCCGTGCCGCCGGGGCCACCTCCGCCAGTTCCTCGACCCCGCGGACCAGGCGGGGCAGCGCGACGGCGTCCGGCCCTCCGACCGCGATGACCTCGTCGGCCGCGGCGAGCGCCGCCCGGGTCGCACCGTTGCGCTGTGGGGCGGGCACGTCGAAGGACAGTTCCTCGTCCTGTTCGAGACCGAACCCGACGTCGACGACCACGCGGTCCCACCGTTCCCTGGCGGCCGCGATCAGCGCGGTGACGGCGGCGGGGCGCAGCTCCGGCCACCGGTCCACACGGGTGAGTCCCGTCAGAACCGTCAGGTCCGCGCCGGCGACGCGGACGCGGACGCCCGCGGCCGCCAGGTCGGCGGCGCCCAGCCGGCCGTGGTCGGCCCGCCGCACGGCCCGCGCCACGCCGGCCGACTCCTCCGTCAGCCCCAGGTGCACACCGACGGCGGGGCCGTACGTGTCCAGGTCGATCAGCAGCGTGTTCCGGCCGGCCACGGCGTGCTCGGCGGCGAGGTTCACGGCGACGGTGGTGCGTCCCGGAGCGCCGGTGGGGCCCCACACCACGGTCACCAGGGACTCCCGCGCGGGTCCGGCCGGTTCGCCCTCCTCCGGAGAGGGTGCGGGGTCGGCTCCCTCGTCCGCGGTGGCGGGGCCGCCGCCGGGCGTGGCCGCGGCGGGGGCGGCACCCGGCCCGGCGTCGTCGGGCTCGTCGGCGTCGCGCCAGGGGTCCGTGAGGCCGGGCACCTCGTCCGCGCCGAGCGTCTCCAGGGTGATCGGCAGGTCGTCGAGGTCCTCGGCCTGATCCAGGGCGTGGTCGGCGTCCTCCCCGTGCGAGGTCGCGGGCCGGCGGCCCTCCGCGGCCGCGCTCGCGGACTCCACGACGACGGCCGCGATCTGCTCGGCGTCGGCGTCGGCGCGCACGCAGGGCACCCCCATGCCGCGGAGGCGACGCCGCTCGGCACGGACCTCGCTGAGGGCCGCCACGCCCACGGGTCGGGGCAGCCGGGCCGTCTCCTCGAGGAAGGCGGCGGTGAGGGACTCGGTGTCCCCGGCCACGAGGACCGCGTCCACGAGACCGGAGCGGGCGATCGCGAGCAGCTCGGCGAGGTCCTCGGCCCGGCGGAGGACCGTGATGTCCGTCTGGTGCCGCTCGAGCGGGCCGATGTGGTCCAGGCCCGGCTGGACGGTGGTGGCCAGGGCGATGCGCACGGTCAGCGCACCCCGTGGGCCGGCACGAGGGTGACCCGCGCGTCCTTGACCTTCGCGTCCACGATGCGCGGCAGGGTCTCCTCCGGTGCCAGCAGCTGCACCCGGGTGGTGCCCGAGCCGCCGAAGCCACTCTGCTCCGCCGTGACCTCGGAGATCTCGAGCGCCTCGGCCAGCCGGGCCGGGTCCGCATGGCCGCGGCCTCCCTCGGCGGGCATGGCCACCCAGACGTCCACGCGGTCCCCCACGCCCACGCCGGACGGCAGCGGCTCGTCCAGGGCCACCCCGACGGGACGACGGCCGTCCGGGTCCGCGTCCACCAGTGCCGCCGCCGGCAGCAGCTCGCCGGCCCGGACCGTCCCGGAGACCATCCGCCCCTCGGGCGCCGGAGCATCGGCGCTGAGGTACCGCTCGCCGGCCTCGCTGAGGTTCACCTCCACGGGCCGCAGGTCCCCGGCCGCGATGGGCGTTCCCGGGGGCAGGTCCTCCGCGGCCGTCCAGTACGCGGCGGTCCGCTGCGAGGAGGCGACCAGCGCCACGACGCCGGCGATCGAGGCGAGGACGAGCACGAGACCGACGAGGAGCCGGGGATCCCGCCAGCGGGGCCGGCGCAGACGGCCGCCCTCGGCGGACGCGGACATGGTCGTGGACACCGGATGTTCTTCCCTTCGGACCGGCCTCTCGGGCCGCCGCGGCCCCGGCACCCCGTCGGTGTCGGCCCCTCCGCGCTGCGCCCAGGGTAACCGCCGCTGCCGTGGATCGCCGGATCCGCCGCGTACGCTGTGGAAAAGTGTCGCCTCGGGGTGATCCCGGGGTTGAATGGGTCGACGTCGTGGGCCGACCGCGACCGTCCTGGACGCCTCGACCGAAGGAGCACCGTGCAGCGCTTTCTCACCCTGACCGATGTCGCGGAGACCCTGAACATCTCCGGTCAGGCCGCCCGCGCCCTGGTCCGCTCGGGTGAGCTGCAGGCCATCCAGGTCGGGGGCCGCGGCCAGTGGCGCATCGAGGTGTCCTGGCTCGAGGACTACGTGGAGCGTCAGAAGGAAGTGACTCGCGCCCGCGTCCGGGAATGGACCGAGGCGGACGCGAAGGCCCGCTGAGCCCACACGATCTGCTCAGGCAGGACGCAGCGCGGTCCGGACCGTCCCCAGCGCCCCGAACGGGATGACGAGCCGCCCGCGGACGGCCGCGGCCCGCCGGGCCTCATCCCGCGGGTGGCGGGCGATGTCGAGGTGATCGCCGCCGACCCGGTCCACGGTGCCCTCCGCCAGTGCCGCGCCGAGGCGCCCCGTCACTGCCACCGGCTGGCGCGTCCGCGCGATGCCGCGCAGCACCGTCCCCCAGCCGGCCGCAGCGAGCTCGGGCGCGAGAGCGGCCCGGGTCAGGTCGGCCTCCACGGCCGCCACGCAGTCCACCGCGACGATCGCCGATCCCGAGCCGTCGACGTGCACGCCGACCCAGCCCTGGCCCACCGTGTGCACCACTCCGTCCACGGCCTCGCCCCAGGCCAGGTGGAGCCGGACCTGCCGCCCGCGGGCTCCGCGCAGGCGGTCCGCCAGGGACAGCGCCATCCACTCCGCTCGGGTCAGCTCCGCGGCCTCGGCCACCGTCTCCTGCCATCCGAGGTCGACCCAGTGCGCCTCCAGGTCGTCGAAGAGTCCGTTCCACCGCATGCGCTCAGCATAGGAGGCTCAGCAGCCGTGCCGGGCATCGTCAAACATCATCAAACATCACTCTTGACACCCATCGGGCCGTGCAGTTCACTGTGGTCATCATCACCGGCCTGATCGCGGGATCCCGGCCGGACGAACGCACAGGAGGGGAATCCATGGAGCGCACGACATCACCGGCCGGCCCGGCCCCGACCCGGCCGGTCGACGCGGCGGACGCCGTCGGCCTCACCGTCCTGCTTCTGGCCGGACCCGGCCTGCTCGCCTGTGCCGCGGCGCTGCTGCAGACGGACCCCAGCGCGCCGGCGGCGGAACTGACCCGCGTGCTGGGCCTCGGTGCCGGTCTCGCGGGGCTCGGACTGCTCGCGTGGTGGGCGGTGGGCCTGCTCGGGCTGGCGCTTCTCGCGCTGGGGCGCCGTGCGGGTCGGCCGGCCTGGGCCCGCCTGGGCCGGAGCCTCACTCCCGCCCTGCTCGGACGCGTGGCCGGCGCCGTCGTCGGTGCCCAGCTGCTCGCGGCGCCGGCCGCGTGGGCGGACACGGCTCGTCCCGTGCCGGACGCCTCCTGGACCGTGGCCGCGTCCCCCGCGCACGCCACCGGCGTCGAGGCCCCGGCGCCGGACGCCGCGTGGACGCCCCGGCCCCCGGCGCCGGCCCCGCCGGGTGCCGGCACCGGCCGCGCAGATCCGGACCACCCCACCGTCACCGTCCGGCGCGGCGACTGCCTGTGGCACCTCGCCGCCGCCGAGCTCGGCCCGGACGCGACCCCCCGAGAGATCGACGCCCGGTGGCGCCGCTGGTACGAGGCCAACCGGCGAGTGATCGGCGACGACCCGCACCTGCTGCTGCCCGGCACCGTGCTGACCTCTCCCGTGTTCGCCCCGCACGCCGGCGTGGACGGACCACGGCCATGACATCCACGACCCTGCACTCCCCCGCTTCGCCTCGTCCTCAGGAGACCGCCATGACCGCCCTCGCCACCCGCCCCCGCACCGCTTCCGCCCGGCGCACCGCCGACACCCTCCTCCACGGGCCCGCCCACAGCCCCGCGGTCCTGCCCCGCGGGGAGGAGATCGCCCGGCGCGCCCGCACCGAACAGGGGCGCGAGGAGCTGCGCCGCGTCCGCTCGCTCGCCGCCGTGATCGCCGTCGCCTGCGTCGAGGTCGAGACGGGCCGCCGTGCCCTGCGGGACCTCTCCGCCTGGCTCTCGCCCGAGGTCCTGGACAAGTTGACCCGTCGCATGGAGCTGCTGGGCGCCGTCGCGCCGACCGGGCCCGGTCGACGACCCGCCGCGGCCGTCCCGCCCCGGGCGTCCGCGTCCGCACCCCGCCCGGTGGGCGCCCGCGTGTGCGAGGTCGCACCCGGCCGGGTGGAGGCCAGTGCGACGGTGCTGTGGGAGGGCCGGGCCCGGGCCTTCGCACTCCGACTCGAGCGGCGGCTCAGCCGGTGGAAGGTGACGTCGGTCGAGATCGGCTGAGCCGGATCGTCCCGTCGGACTGACGATCGAGGGCCCGGAGACCAGGAGGTCTGCGGGCCCTCGTCCTGCGTCGTCGCGGGATGCCGGTCAGCCGCGGCGGCCGCGGCGCTCCGCCTGACGGCGGGAGCGGCGGTTCGTGCCCGCCGCGACCGTGGCGCCGGAGTCCGTGCCACTGCGGGTGACCGCACTCTGCCCGTCCTCGGACGGACCGGTGAAACGCAGCTGCGCCGGGCGCTGCGGGGCGTCGATGCCCTCCACCGAGATCTGCGGGGCCATCGTCACGGCGCGGGCGTCCTGGACGCCGGGCAGCGACGTCGGCGCGGGGGCCGCACTGATCTGCGCCTGGAACAGCGTGCGCACGGCGTCCTCGCGGATGGCGGCGAGCATGTTCTGGAACATCGTGTAGCCCTCGCGCTGGTACTCCACGAGGGGCTCGCGCTGGGCCATCGCGCGCAGCCCGATGCCCTCCTTGAGGTAGTCCATCTCGTAGAGATGCTCCTGCCAGCGGCGCCCGATGGTGGCGAGCACCACGCGACGCTCCGCCTCCCGCAGCGCCTCAGATCCCACCTGCGCCTCCCGGTCCTCGTACGCCAGGAGCGCATCGGAAACGAGTTCGCGCTTGAGGACCTCGGCCTTGAGCCGGCCCCGGCCGCCGACCTCGTCGAGGACGTCCTCTTGCGAGATGCCCACGGGGTAGAGCTCTGCCAGGTCCCGCCACAGCTGGTCGAGGTCCCAGTCGGTGGCCTGGCCCTCCTCGGTGGCCGCGTCCACGATGTTCCCGACGGCGTCCTCCACGAAGCGGCGCACCCGGTCCTGCAGGTCCTCCCCCTCGAGGATCGAACGGCGGTCCGTGTAGATGGCCTCGCGCTGGCGGTTCATCACGTCGTCGTACTTGAGCACGTTCTTGCGCTGCTCGGCGTTGCGCCCCTCGACCTGCGCCTGCGCGTTCTGGATCGCCTTCGAGACGAAGCCGAACTCGAGCGCCATGTCGTCCGGGATCGACGGGCTGTTCATGATCCGCTGGGCCACACCCGGGTTGAAGTTGCGCATGAGCTCGTCCGTGAGGGAGAGGTAGAACCGGGACTCGCCCGGGTCGCCCTGACGGCCGGAACGACCGCGCAGCTGGTTGTCGATACGGCGCGAGTCGTGGCGCTCGGTGCCCACCACGTACAGGCCGCCGGCCTCGATGACCGCGCGGTGCGCGTCCTCCACGGCGGCCTCGGCCTGCGCCAGCACCTCGGGCCAGCGGGCCTCGTACGCCTCCGGGTCCTCGGCGGCGTCGAGGCCCAGCTCCTGCATGCGGGCCACCGCCGTGAACTCGGCGTTGCCGCCGAGCATGATGTCGGTGCCGCGGCCGGCCATGTTGGTGGCCACGGTGACGGCGCCCGGGCGGCCGGCCTGCGCCACGATGGCGGCCTCGCGCGCGTGGTTCTTCGCGTTCAGGACCTCATGGCGGACGCCGCGCTTGGCCAGCAGCGTGGAGAGGTACTCGGACTTCTCCACCGAGGTGGTGCCCACCAGGACCGGCTGGCCCTTCGCGTGCCGCTCGGCGATGTCGTCGACGACGGCGTCGAACTTGACCTTCTCGTTCTTGTACACCACGTCGTTGCGGTCCACGCGCTGCCGCTCCCGGTTCGGCGGGATCACGACGACGCCGAGGCCGTAGGTGGACGTGAACTCGGCGGCCTCCGTCTCGGCGGTGCCCGTCATGCCGGCGAGCTTCTCGTAGCCGCGGAAGTAGTTCTGCAGGGTCACCGTGGCCAGCGTCTGGTTCTCGGGCTTGACCTCGACGCCCTCCTTGGCCTCGATGGCCTGGTGGAGCCCCTCGTTGTAGCGGCGTCCCTTGAGCACGCGGCCCGTGTGCTCGTCGACGATCTGCACCTCGCCGTCGAGGACCACGTAGTCCTTGTCCCGCTTGAACAGCTCCTTGGCCTTGACCGCGTTGTTCAGGAACTGGATGAGCGTGGTGTTCTGCGTCTCGTACAGGTTCGTGATGCCGAGGTGGTCCTCGACCTTCTCGATGCCGGGACCGAGGATGCCGACGGTGCGCTTCTTGTGGTCCACCTCGTAGTCCGTGTCCGCCTCGAGTCGGCGCACCAGCCGGGCGAACTCGCCGTACCACCGGTTGGCCTCGCCCTGGGCGGGGCCGGAGATGATCAGCGGGGTGCGGGCCTCGTCGATGAGGATCGAGTCCACCTCGTCGACGATCGCGTAGTGGTGTTCACGCTGCACGAGCTCGTCGAGGGACCAGGCCATGTTGTCCCGGAGGAAGTCGAAGCCGAACTCGTTGTTCGTGCCGTAGGTGATGTCCGCGGCGTACTGCTCGCGCCGTACGGCCGGGGTCTGGCCCGCCACGATGACGCCCGTCTGCATGCCGAGGAAGCGGAACACGCGGCCCATGAGGTCGGCCTGGTACGAGGCGAGGAAGTCGTTGACCGTCACCACGTGCACGCCCCTGCCGGACAGCGCGTTGAGGTAGGCCGGAGCGGTGGCCACGAGGGTCTTGCCCTCGCCGGTCTTCATCTCCGCGATGTTGCCCTGGTGCAGCGCGATGCCGCCGAGCAGCTGGACGTCGTAGTGCCGCTGGCCGAGCGTGCGTCCCGCGGCCTCCCGGACCGCGGCGAACGCCTCCGGCAGGAGCAGGTCCAACGACTCGCCGTCCGCATGCCGGGCTCGGAGCGCGTCCGTCTCGGCGCGCAGCTCCGCGTCGCTGAGCGCCCGGAAGTCGTCCTCGAGGAGGTTCACGGCGTCCACCGTGGCCTGCATGCGCTTGAGGACGCGATTGTCCGAGATCTTCAGGACGCGGTCGATGATCGAAGGCACTGGTTCTCTGCTCCCTTGCGGTGTGGCCGGGGCGGGACGGGGTGCCCCTCGCGCTCGGCCGTGGCGCGGTCTCCGGGACAGTGTACGGGCCGAGTCCGGACGGGCCGCGGCGCCCGTCCCGGAGGGGAAGGGCGCCGCGGCGTCAGCAGGTCGTGGTCGACGTCGGCGGGGCGGTCAGTCCTCCCGCGCCTGGTAGGCCCGCTCCCCCTCGGAGGCGGAGACGTGATCCTGCGGGAGGGACTCGTCCAGGCGGATCACTCCGTAGCTCCAGCCCCGGCGGCGGTAGACCACGGAGGGCACGCCGGTCTCGGCGTTCTGGAAGAGGAAGAAGTCATGACCCACCAGCTCCATCGCGTCCACGGCCTCGTCCACGCTCATGGGGGTCGCGGGGAACGCCTTCTGGCGGATGCGCACCGGGGTGCCCACCTCGGGGGCGTCCTGCTCGGCGGCCTCCTCCGCGGCCAGCGCGGCACCCGACGGCGGCAGCGGCGGCACGAATCCGACCTCGCCCGCACCGCGGGAGGCGCCGAGCTTGCCGTGGCGGCGGTCCTTGCGGCGGTCGCGCATGCGCCGCAAGCGCTCGGTCAGTCGGGTGGCGGCCTGGTCGAAGGCTGCCAGCTTGTCGTCCGCGTCGGCCTCAGCCCGCACGACGTCCCGCGGGCCGCGGACCGTCAGTTCCACGCGGACCGTCTCGTCCGAGTGCTTGTGGTGGGAGGCCTTCGTCACGCGGACCTCGAGCGTGTCGGCGCCCTCGGCGAGCGGCTGGAGGCGCTCGGTGCGCTCGACGACGTGGTCGCGGAAGCTCTCCGGGAGCCTGAGGTTGCGGGCGATGTAGCTGACATCCATGGTCATGGCGTCCTCCTGGTCCGACTCTCACGGGTCCGGCCTCGGGAGGGGAGGTGCGCCTCGGTGTCGCGTCCGCAGGGCGGCGGCGGGTCCGAGGGGGCGACCTCCTTCCAGCCGTCGGCAGAACGGGAACCGTAGGGGCGATTCCGTGCCGTTCACCCTACCCGGGGGCCTGGCCGGGGGCCAGGCTCGGCGGGATCCCGCGGCGGGGCCACGGCCGCGAGCACGACGGCCCCGACAGGGTGCCCGCCGGCGCGGCGCACCGCCTCCGCGAGCGCGGCGAGGGTGGCGCCGGTGGTGAGGACGTCGTCCACGAGCAGGACGGGCGCGCCGGCCGGCAGCCGTCCGGCGACGACGCGCCAGTCCCGGGCCCGCCGGCGGCGCTGGCCCGCCCCGGCGCCCGCATGGGACGGGCCGCCACCCCGGAGCGTGCTCGCGCGGGGCAGCAGCCGAGCGCGGACGGCGTCGGAGACCAGCCACGGCGCCGGCAGCGCCCGGGTGAGCTCGACGAGCGGGTCGTAGCCGCGCCGTCGGAATCCGACCGCGCCGCCCGGGACCGGGACGAGCAGGGCGTGCGGTGCCCCGGGCAGGTCCGGCTCGAGGCGCGCCGCGGCGACGGTCCGGCAGAGGGCCTCGCCCAGCACGCCGCGCAGGTGCAGCGCGTGATGGTCCTTGAACGCGAGCACGGCGGCCGCCAGCGGTTCTGCGTAGCGACCGGCCGCCATCACCGGCAGGGGAGCGCCGCCGGGGCCCAAGGGCAGGGCCGGGGCGTCCTGCTCCGCCCGGAAGGGCAGGGACAGGGCGGCGGTCAGTCCCTCCGCGCAGGCCGGGCAGAGCCGGTGGCCCGGCGCCGCGCACACCGCGCACTCGGCGGGCAGGACCAGGTCGGCCAGGGCCCGACCGAGGGCGCTGAACGCCGACGCCGGGGACGGGGAGGACGGCGGGGAAGGCATGCGATGAGTCCACCGCACGCCACCGCCGTCCGGGCGCCGGGGCGGGCCGCTGTGCGGGACGGGGCGGCTGTGCAGGAATGGACGACGGGCGCCCGGCGCGGGCCCGGCTCAGTCCGGGAACGAGAGGTTGCGCACCCCGCGGTCGAGCTCCTGCGCCCGCCACGAGGAGCCCACCAGCAGGAACACGAACTCCTCCGTCTCCGCGTAATAGGCGCCGTCGTCGCCGGCGGAGATCCCCCGCAGACCGCCCAGCGGGTTGAGCTCCCGGACGGTGCCGTCGATCGAGACGATCCGCGGCACCACGCGCTCGTCCGGCTTCTCGGCGTACGCCGAGACGAGCAGGTTCGTGTCGCCGGCCCACTCCACCGAGTCCTCCGACCCGGAGGAGGGCAGCAGGATCGGCTCGGTCAGGGCGTTCGGCACCCCGTCCGAACCGCGCACGACGCCGGACACGCGCAGAGTGGTCCGCTGGCCGTCGTCGACGAGCATCGCGGCCCGGGCCCCGCTCCGGGACAACCGCAGGTCGACGATCCGCTCGCCGGGCCGCAGCCACGTGGCCGTCACGATGCGCTCCTGCCCGCCGGGCTGGGCCGAGACGGCGCGGATCCGCGAGGTCGTCCCCCGGTCGGCCGCCCACACCCAGCCCAGGAGGTCCAGCGACGGGACGGTGAGCCCGGTGCCGCGCAGCACCTCCCGCAGGGAGCCGTCCGTGCCGGCGACGTGGACCGCCGTCCGGTCACGGGTGACGAACGCGAAGCGGCTGCGGTCGCCGGACATCGTCGGGCGGACCGGATCGAGCGCGGTGACGTCCGGGGCGCCGCCCACCGGCGTGACGCTGGTCCCCTGCACGTAGACGAGTCCGCCCGTCGCCGTGTCGATGCCCACCTGGACCGAGCCGACGGCGGCGTCGGTCTGGACCGGGGCGGGGCCGTCGTCTCCCGACGTGGACAGCTGGGCGCCGGCGACGGTCACCTCGACCTCCTTGACCGACTGGAGGCCCGTCAGGGTCAGCTCCAGCTGCTCCCGCATGCGGTGCCGCCGGTCGGCGTCGGCCCCCTCGGCAGCCGCCTGGGTGAGGTCGACGTGGGCCACCCCGTCGTCGTCGACGGGCACCGTGGGCGCGGCCAGGTCGGTGCCGGTGCGCAGCGGGAAGGCCGTGTCCACCGCCCCGGCCAGATACGGTGCCGGCCCGCGCAGCAGCGCTCGCGTCACCGCGGTCACGGTGGTGCCCCGATTGACGAACCACCGCACGTCCGGCACGACGTAGCGCTTCGCGGTGTCGTAGAAGGCGAGCTCGTGCGGGGCGAACAGCTGTCCGAACTGCGCCTGGGAGAGCAGCGTGCCGTTCTCCGTGGACGTGATCCGCATGCCCTGCGGCCGTTCCTGCACCGTGACCGCCCAAGCCCGCGTGGTCCCCGGCGGCGCGATGGTCCGCAGGCCGTACTCGTCGATCTCCGAGTCGACCTCGACCTGGATCTGGTAGTCCCCGGCGCCGTCGCCCCGGGTGATGCGCGGCTCCGCCGAGTACACGAGAGTGCGCTGTCCGGGCGTCCACTGGGTGGCCGCTGGCCCGTCGAGGAACTCGCGCGCCACCGCGTAGTCGTCCTGCGGGCTCGTGCCCGCGAGCAGGAAGCCCCGGATGGCCTCCTCCGCTGTGTCCGACTCGGCCGGTCCCGGCGGATGGAACTGCGGCGCGTCGGCGGCCGCGGTGGCCCCGTCGACCGGGTCGGCGCTGCGCACCTCGGAGCTCTGGGGGATCTGGGTGCAGCCGCTGAGGGCGAGCACCAGGGCGACGATCACGCCGACGACGGCGACCCGCGGCGGGCGGGGCGGCTGCGGATCCACGGTGGTCATCGGGCCTCCTCTGCCCCGTTATCGCCGGTCCGGTCCCCGGCAGCCGACCCGTCGGCGGGAGGGACCACGCGCACCGGCCGGGTCGGCGCGGTCAGGGCCTGCTCGGCCTGGCGCGCGGACGGCGGGGCGGCCGCGGCCGCCGCGGCGACGTCCGTGATCGCGCCGGCGGCGTCGGCGTCCGCCTCCTGCGGGACGGGCCGGGACAGGTCATCGGCGTACCGGCGGTCCGCCGTGCTGTAGCGGGGCGGAATGGGCAGCACGGAGCGGCCGATCGGTTCCGGGGCCTCCGCGCCCTGCACGGCCGGGCGCGGCGCCCGCGGCAGGGTCACCATGAAGGTGGATCCCTCCCCCAGCTCGCCCCACGCCTCGAGCCGGCCGCCGTGCAGCCGGGTGTCCTCGGTGGCGATCGCCAGACCCAGTCCGGACCCGCCGGTGGTGCGCTTGCGTGCGGGGTCGGCGCGCCAGAACCGGTCGAACACGCGCTGCACCTGCTCGGGGCTCATGCCGATGCCGTGATCCACGACGGCGAACGTGACGGCCTCCTCGTCGGCCGCCACGAGCACGTCCACCGGCCGGCCCTCGGCGTGCTCGATCGCGTTGTTCACCAGGTTGCGCAGGATCCGTTCGATCCGCCGCGGGTCGACCCAGGCGACGTGGCCGTCGGCGCGGTCCCGGTCCATGGGCACCACGTACACGGGCACGCCGATCTGGTCGGCCAGCGGCTGAGAGGTGAGCACGACGTCGCGGGCCAGCTCGAGCATGTCCGTGGCCTCGAGGGCCGGGGTGGCGGCGCCGGCGTCGAACCGGGTGATCTCCAGCAGGTCCGCGAGCATGGCCTGGAAGCGGTCCACCTGGTGGTAGAGCAGCTCGGTCGAGCGTCGGTTGACCGGGTCGAAGTCCTCGCGCGAGCCGTACAGCACGTCGGCCGCCATCCGCACGGTCGTCAGCGGCGTGCGCAGCTCATGGGAGACGTCCGAGACGAACCGCTGCTGCATCTGGGACAGCTGGGCGAGCTGGCCGATCTGGTCCTGGATGCTGTCCGCCATCCGGTTGAAGGACATGCTCAGGCGGGCCATCTCGTCCTCACCGTCGACCGGCATCCGCACGGCCAGGTTACCGCTCGAGAGGGACTCGGCCGCCCGGGCCGCCTGCTGCACGGGCCGGGTCACCCGCCGCGAGACCCACCACGAGACCAGCACGTTGATCACCAGGAAGCCGACGCCGAACACCAGCAGCACCCCCAGCACCGAGTCGAGCGAGCTCTGGACGTCCGAGAGGTCGTAGACGAGGTAGAGCCCGTAGGTGGCACCCGGGGGCAGCACCACCTGGGCGCCGAACACGAGGCCGGGTCGGGTGCCACCGCCGGGGTCCGGCAGCGCCACGCTCGCGTCATACACGCCCGGCCCGGAGGCGACCGCGTCCTGCAGCTCCTGGGGGATCACCGCGGGATCGAGCCCGGCGGAGGAGATCGTCCCCACGTACGCGGACTCGGAGTCCGGCAGCGGGGCGAGGTGGTAGCGGCGACGGATCGTGGTGCCCGAGTCCCCCTCGAGGGCACGCAGGGTCTGGGTCACCAGCACGTCCGTGCTCTGCGCGTCCGTGGCGGTGGTCTGCGCGAACGTCTCGCGCACCTGGCTCAGGCCACGGCGGGCCTCGGCCTGGACCTGCTCGTAGCGGGCCTCGAAGAGGGCCTGGGTGATCTGCTGCGTCAGGAACGCGGCGACCACGAGGCCCGCGAGGATCGAGAGCAGGGCCGCGAGCACCGCCGTGCGCAGCCGCAGGGACCGGCGCCACCGGCGGCGCAGCGCACGCCACGCGGGGCCGGGGACCCACGACCGTGGGCGGCCGGCGGCGGGCTCGACCGGCTCGGCGCCGGCCTCGGCCGCCGGGGCCGCGCTCACACCCGGGCCGGACACGGTCATGCGGTCAGCCCTGGCCGGCCTTGTACCCGACACCGCGGACGGTCAGCACGACGCACGGGTTCTCGGGATCCGGCTCGACCTTGGAGCGCAGGCGCTGGACGTGGACGTTCACGAGCCGGGTGTCGGCCTGGTGCCGGTAGCCCCAGACCTCCTCCAGCAGCATCTCGCGGGTGAAGACGTGGCGCGGCCGACGGGCGAGGGCCACGAGGAGGTCGAACTCCAGCGGGGTGAGGGCGATGCCGACGCCGGCGCGGGTGACCTGGTGACCCGCCACGTCGATCTCGAGGTCCCCGATGTGCAGCACCTCCGCCGGCTTGGCCTCCCCCTCACGCAGGCGGGCCCGGACGCGGGCCACGAGCTCGGCCGGCTTGAACGGCTTGGGCACGTAGTCGTCGGCACCCGACTCGAGGCCGCGCACCACGTCCGCCGTGTCCGACTTGGCCGTGAGCATCACGATCGGCACGTCCGACTCGGCTCGGATGAGCCTGCAGACCTCGATGCCGTCGATGCCGGGGAGCATGAGGTCCAGCAGCACGAGATCGGGGCGCTCGCGGTGGAACGCGGGCAGTGCGGAGGTGCCGTCCGCGGCGAACGCCGGCTCGAAGCCGTCATTGCGCAGGACGATGCCGATCATCTCGGCCAGCGCCTCGTCGTCGTCCACCACCAGGATCTTGGCCTTGCCCATCCTGACCTCCTCGTCAGCGCTCCCCCCGGCGCCGCGAGCGGGACCGGCCCGGGCACAGGAAATTTTCAGGATCAGCCCGATGATACCCGCCGGACGGGCCCGTCCACGGCCGACGACGCCGGAGGTCGCCGGCGTCCGTCGGGGCGCCGGCTCAGCCGCGCAGCTCGGCGAGCCGTGCGGCCAGCTCCTCCGCGTCCCGCCGCAGAGTGCGGAGCACGGTGGGGTCGTGCGGCCCCGCCGCCGTGAGGCCGACGTCGCCCACCCGTCCGGGGTCCACCCCCAGCCGTTCCCACGTGCGGACGACCTCGACCGGGCCGACGCCCGGTTCGGGGGCCAGGGTCAGCCCGCGCCCGACGTCGGCCCAGCCGGCCGCCGTCTCCCACGCCTCGCGGGTGCCGGGCGAACCGTCCGCGCCGTCGTCGAGGGCGCCCACGCCCACCACGAGCGAGACCGGGGCCGGGGCGGGCGCGTACGCAGCTGCGTCGGGCCTGGGCAGGGACTCGCCCGTCAACGCCGCCAGCGCGGCGGGCCCGGGCAGCTCGGCCCCCGGGGAGCCGGCGCGGCGGCCCGGCGCGAGCCACACCCGGGCGACGTCGGGCAGGGCGGTGAGCCCGTCGAGGGCGGCGCGCCACAGCCCGCTGGCCTCCTCGCGCGGCAGCGACCGGACGGTGCGGTACCCGCTCGCGGTGGGCAGGGTCCCGGCGAGGACGGCCGCCGCCCACGGCTCGTCGACGACGACACCGAGGCGGGCCGCCCCGGTGGCCCTTCGGAGGCGGGGCAGGGCGTCCTGCAGTCCCTCGAGATAGGACACGGCGACGTCGCGACGGGCGCCGTGGTCGCCGAGGACGCGCTCTCCCCCGGGCAGCCAGAGGCCGGCGAGCAGGCTGAGCGGGCCGCGCACCCGCACGGCCAGACGTTCGACGACGGCACCCTCGGCCCCCGCGGTGTCCGCCCAGCGGTGTGCGTCCTCGCGCCAGAGGGAGACGGCGCGGCGTCGGTCACGGCCGGAGCCGGCGGCCCCGGGCGGGCTGACCCGCCAGCCGTGCGGCTGCAGGTCGACGGCCAGCTCCTGCAGAAGGGCGGCCGAGCGGCCGGTGGCGTCGGCGCCGGGTCCGCGATCGGGCAGCTCGGGGAGCACCGGCCAGTGGTCCGCGCCGAGCTCGCCGAGCGTGACGCGCTGCGCCTCGGCGACGTCGGTGCCGCGCCACGGCGTGCCGCCGAGGGCGACGGGGCCGGTGGCGCCGTCGTCGTGGGCGGCCTCAGTCATCCGCGTCCCCGGAGCGCGCCCCCGGCTCCGCCTCGGCGTCCGGCCGGCCCTCGGCCGCCAGCGCGCGGTGGTGGCGGATGACCTCGGCGATGATGAAGTTCAGGAACTTCTCGGCGAACGCGGGCTCGAGGTCGGCCTCGAGCGCGAGCCGGCGCAGCCGCGCGATCTGGGCGGCCTCACGCCCGGGGTCCGAGGGCGGCAGGTCGTGCCGGGCCTTCAGCGCACCGACCCGCTGCGTGAACTTGAACCGCTCGGCCAGCAGGTAGACGAGCGAGGCGTCGATGTTGTCGATGCTGCCGCGGATCGCGAAGAGCTCGTCGAGGACCGCCGGGTCCGCGGTGCCGGGCAGTGAGCTGGCGTGGGGGTCGTAGTCCGGGCTCATGGCCGAAGCCTACGCATCCGCGGGGGCGGACAGCCGGGCATTGCGGGCGGTGTCGATGGTGGCCTGGCCGAGCACGCGGGTGCCCCGGTACAGGACGGCCGTCTGACCGGGAGCCACGCCGCGCAGGGGGCGCACAGGCTCGATCTCCCACCCCGGATGCCCCGCCGCGTCCGCGCGCTGGCGGGCGCGGGCCTCGACGATCTCGCCGTGGGCCCGGAACTGCAGCGCACAGTCGAACCAGGCACCCGTGCGGGCTTCGGGCACCGGGGCGCCGGCCCACGACGGTCGGATGCCGGTGATGCGGTCGACGTCGAGCAGCTCACGCCCGCCGACGACCACGGTGTTCTCCTTGGGCCGCACCTCGAGCACGAACCGGGGCTTGCCGTCGGGCGCGGGACGGCCGATGGCCAGGCCCTTGCGCTGGCCGACCGTGAACGCCTGGGCGCCCGCGTGGGTGCCGAGCTCCTGTCCCTCCGCGTCCACGATGGGGCCGGGGGCCAGGTCGATGCGCTCGGCCAGCCAGCCGCGGGTGTCGCCGTCGGGGATGAAGCAGATGTCGTGGGAGTCCGGCTTCGCCGCCACGGACAGGCCGCGCTCGGCCGCCTCGGCGCGCACGAGCTCCTTGGACGGCGTGTCCGCGAGCGGGAAGAGGCAGTGGGCGAGCTGATCCGCGGTCAGCACGCCGAGCACGTAGGACTGGTCCTTCGCGTCGTCCGCGGCGCGGTGCAGCTCCAGCGAGCCGTCCGGACCGGGCCGCACGGCGGCGTAGTGGCCGGTGCAGACGGCGTCGAAGCCCAGCTCGAGGGCACGCTCGAGCAGCGCCGCGAACTTGATGCGCTCGTTGCAGCGCATGCACGGGTTGGGCGTGCGGCCGGCCTCGTACTCGGCCACGAAGTCGTCCACGACGTCCTCCGCGAACCGCTCGGAGAAGTCCCACGTGTAGAAGGGGATGCCGAGCCGCTCACACGCGCGCCACGCGTCCGAGGCGTCCTCGATGGTGCAGCAGCCGCGCGAGCCGGTGCGCAGGGTGCCGGGCATGCGAGACAGGGCCAGGTGGACGCCGACGACGTCGTGCCCGGCGTCCACGGCACGCGCCGCGGCGACGGCGGAGTCGACTCCCCCGGACATGGCGGCCAGGACCTTCACGGGCGGACTCCTCTCTCGACGGCGGACGGGCGGTCCAGTCTAGACGCCCGGCCCCAGCAGCGTCCGCAGCGCGTCGATGAGCGCGGCCGCCTCGGCCTGCGTCGTCGTCCGGCCGAGGGTGAACCGCTGGGTGGCCCGCGCGTCGGCCTCCGTCCGCCCCGGCAGGGCCGCGACCACGTGCGACGGCTCGGCCACCCCGGCGGTGCACGCCGACCCGGACGAGGTGTCCAGCCCGGCCATGTCGAAGGAGAACAGCAGCGCGTCCGCCGTCCGGCCCGGCACGGTGATGTGGACGTTGCCGGGCAGTCGGCGCGTCCCCGGCGGCAGCGGCTGCCCCGTCGCCGGGTCGAGGTCCCGCGGCCCGGTCAGGCGCACCCCGTCCAGGGCGTCGACGGCGGCGATCACCTCGTCCCGCAGCCCGCCCAGGCGGGCGGCCTCGGCGGGCTGCTCCGCGACGGCCTCCGCCACGGCGGCCGCGAGCGCGGCGGCCAGGGCCACCGAGACCGTGCCCGAGCGCAGGCGGCGTTCCTGGCCGCCGCCGTGCACCACGGCCTCCAGCGTGACGTCCCGGCGTACGAGCAGGGCGCCGACACCCACGGGGGCGCCGACCTTGTGCCCCGAGACGGCCAGGGTCGCGGCCCCGGACGCGGCGAAGTCCACGGGAACCGCCCCGAGGGCCTGGACGGCGTCGGTGTGCATCGGGACCCCGTGGTCGGCCGCGAGCCGGGCGGCCTCGGCCACGGGCTGGACCGTGCCGATCTCGTTGTTGGCCCACATCAGCGTGGCCAGGGCGGTCCGCTCGGGCGCGGTCGCCAGCGCGGCCCCCCATGCGGCGAGGTCGACCCGCCCGTCGTCGTCGACCGGGACGAGCACCGGCTCGGCGCCCTCGTGCGCGGCGAGCCAGTCCACCACGTCGAGGACCGCGTGGTGCTCGATGCCGGTCAGCACGATCCGGGTGCGCTCCGGCGCGGCCGCGCGGCGGGCCCGGTACAGCCCCTGGACGGCGAGGTTGTCCGCCTCGGTGCCCCCGGACGTGAGGATCACCTCGGTGGGGTGCGCCCCGAGCGCCGCGGCGATGCGCTCCCGCGCCTCCTCGAGGCGCAGCTTGGCCCGGCGGCCCGAGGCGTGGAGGGAGGCCGGGTTGCCCGGCAGCGCGGCCGCCTCGGCCAGGGCCGCGAGTGCGGTGGGGCGCACGGTCGTGGTGGCGGCGTGGTCCAGGTGCACGCGGTCCGGGGTGGTCACCCGGCCAGTCTAGGAGCCGCGCCGGATGTGCCCCGGCTCAGTCCCGGGCGAGGAACCGCTCGACGTCGCGGGTCGGGCCCACCAGGAGGATCGTGTCCTCGGGCTCGAGGACGTAGTGACTCGGCGGGTAGAGCCACGTGCCGCGGCTGCGGACGGCGACCACGCGCATGCCCTGCTCCCCCGCGAGCCCGGTGGCTCGCAGGTCCCTGCCCAGCAGGCGCGACGGCGGCGTGGCCCGGACCATGGCCAGGCCCGGCTCGACCTCGACGAAGTCCTGGAAGGACGTGCTGACCAGGTGCGCCACGCGGCGGCCCATGTCCCGCTCCGGGTGGACCACGTGCTCCACGCCGAGCTGACGCAGGATCTCGCCGTGGCGGTCGTCGTTGGCCTTGGCCCAGAGCTGGTGCGTCCCGAACCGCCGCATCAGGGAGGCGGTGAGGATCGAGTCGGCGAGGTCGCCGCCGATGGCGACGACGACGTGGTCCATCTCGTGGACCGAGAGCTGGCGCATCGCCTCCTCGTCCGTGCTGTCCGCGCGGACGACGTGGGTCAGCCGGCCGTTGAGCGCCTGGACGGCCCCGGGATCGGCGTCGACCCCCAGCACGTGGCAGTCGGACTCCATGAGCTCGAGGGCGACCCCGGAGCCGAACCGGCCGAGCCCGAGGACGGCCACGGTGGGGCGGTCGCCCCGGCGGGGGGCGAACAGGGAACGGGTGAGATCAGCCAATGAGGGGCCTCTCCTTCGGGTACTCGAAGTGGCGGGTGCGGTCGGTCAGGGCCAGGCTGCCGGCGACGGTGGCGGGGCCGATGCGGCCGACGAACATGAGGAGCATGAGGATGCCCTGCGCGGCCGGCGGCAGCTGGGCGGTGATGCCGGTGGACAGCCCCACCGTGCCGAACGCGGACACGCACTCGAACAGGATCTGGTCGGTCGTGAACGAGGACAGGCCCATGATCGCCATCGTGGCGACGGCGATCGCGGTCGCGGAGAGCATGATCACGGTGATCGCCTCGCGGTGCGTGGTCCGGGAGAGTCGGCGGCCGAACGCATGGACGGCGCCCTCCCCCCGGATCTCCGCGAGCACGATGAACAGCAGGACGCTGGCCGTCGTGATCTTCACGCCAGAGGCGGTGCCGGCGGGGCCGCCGCCGATGAACATGAGCACGTCGGTGCCGAAGAGCGTCACGGGATGCATCTGCCCGTAGTCCAGGGTGTTGAAGCCGGCGGTGCGGGTCGTGACGGACTGGAAGAACGCCGCGAGCACGCGCGAGGCCGGGTCCAGACCGCCCAGGGTCCGCGGGTTGGACCACTCGAGGACGAGGTACAGGAGCGTGCCGCCCACCAGCAGCACCGCGGTGCCCGCGAGCACGAGCCGGACCGTGAGGTTCCACCGCTCGGGTCGGCGCAGGTCTCGCCGCAGGGTCAGCACGACCGGCAGGCCCAGGCCGCCCAAGATGATCGCCGCCGCGATCGGCAGGCAGATGAACGGGTCCGAGACGAAGCCCATGAGGTTGTCGCTGAACAGCGCGAACCCGGCGTTGTTGAACGCGGAGACCGCGTGGAAGACCCCCTGCCACAGCGCCTGGCCCGGGGACATCCCCACGCCCAGCCAGAAGCGCAGGCTCAGCAGCAGCGCCACCGAGGCCTCGACGGCCGTGGAGTACAGGACCAGGGCCCGCAGCACCCGCGGCACGTCCCCGATCCCCTCGGCCCGGGTGGAGGCCGCGGCGTCGAGGCGCTGGGTGAGGCCGAGCCGCCGGAGGATCACCAGCCCCAGCAGCGACGTGAACGTCATGACGCCCAGGCCCCCGAGCTTGATGAGCGCGAGGATCACGACCTGGCCCAGGGGTGTCCAGAACGTCTGGGTGTCCACGACGCCGAGGCCCGTCACCGTGGTGGCGCTGGTCGCCGTGAACGCGGCCTCCAGCGGGGTGGGCGCGCGGCCCTGATACGAGGCGGGCAGCAGCAGTGCGCCGGTGCCCGTCACGATGACGACGAGGAAGGACCCGACCACGAGCTGGGTCGGACGGATGCGGGGCCGGCGCGGGCCGACCCGCGGCGACGAGGTGGATGCCACGGGAGGGAAACATAGTCCTCCCGGGGCGCACTGTCACCGTGCGGCGCCGGTGGTTGAATGGGCGGGTGCCGACCCCCTCCGTCCCCCTCGTCCACCCGGTGCACCGGTTCGCCCACCACGAGATCGACTTCCGCCGCCGGATCGTCACGATGGCCGTGGTCAACCGCACCCCGGACTCCTTCTACGACGACGGCGCCGGCGCCGTCCTGGAGGACGCCCTCGCCCAGGCCCACGCCGCGGCGGACGCCGGAGCTGAGTGGGTCGACGTCGGCGGCGTGCCGTTCGCGCCCGGGGCGGAGCTCGACCCGGCCGAGGAGGCGGCGCGGGTGGTCCCCCTGATCGCGGCCCTGCGGAGCGGGGACGGAGCCGGGTCCTCCGAGGCGTCGCGCCGGCTGATCCTCTCGGCGGACACGTTCCAGCCGGCCGTGGCCGAGGCGGCCCTGGCCGCGGGGGCGGACGTCGTCAACGACACCACGGGACTGTTCCACGCGGACCTGGGCCGGGTGGTGGCCGCCGCGGGCGCGCACCTCGTGGTCACCCACTCCCTCGCCCACGTGCGCGGACCCCGGGCCGTGGTCCCCCGGCCGACCTACGGCGACGTCGTCACGGAGGTCCGCGACCACCTGCGGCGCACCGTCGACCGGGCCGTGGCGCTCGGCGTCCCGGAGGAGAGGATCATCGTGGACCCCGGCCACGATCTGAACAAGAACACCCGGCACACCCTCGAGATCACGCGGCGGCTGGACGAGATCGCCGCCCTGGGGCTGCCCGTGCTGGCTGCGGTCTCCAACAAGGACTTCGTCGGCGAGAGCCTGGACCGGCACCGGCACGAGCGCCTGCCCGGCTCGCTGGCCGCGGCCGCGGCCTGCGTGTACGGCGGCGCCCGGATCCTGCGCATGCACGACGCCGACGCCTCCGTCTCGGCGGCCCGCATGCTCGAGTGCGTGTTCGGGTGGCGTCAGCCGGCGCGCCTGGTCCACAACATGGGTCAGGAGAACCCGCCGCCGGACCGCAGCACCCTGACCGAACACCGCGCCCGCCGCGGGGTGCGGGCATGAGACGGCTGACCGAGACCGGCCCCGGCCTGGACGACGACGCCCTCCGCGCCGCCCTCGCGGCCCCGACGGCCGAAGACACCGGCCCCGGAGCCTGGGTCCGCGTCGTGTTCATCGCCTCCGCCGACGGCGCGGCCACCCTGGACGGCCGTGCCGGCGGGCTCGGCTCCCCCGCGGACCAACGGCTGCTCTCGCTGTCCCGGCACGACGCCGACGTCGTGCTCGTGGGGGCCGGGACCATCCGGGCCGAGGGCTACGAGGGAGCGCTGCTGTCCGAGGAGGACCGGCGTCGACGCGCGCAGGCCGGCGGGCCCGCGGACCCGCCCGTGGCCGTGGTCAGCGGCAGCCTGGACCTGGACCCGGAGTCCGCGTTCTTCACGGCCGCCCCGGTGCGCCCCTGGATCCTCACGTCCCGGGCCGCCCTCGCGGCCGAGCCGGAGCGGGCGACGGCGCTGGCCGCGCGCGCGGACGTGCTGGCGGTCGGCCAGGAGCACGTGGACCCCCAGACCGTGGTGGGGACCCTGCACGCGCGCGGCGCCCGCGTCGTCCACTGCGAGGGCGGACCGCGCCTGTTCGGCAGCCTCGCGGCGGCCGGCCTCGTGGACGAGCTGCACCTCACCGTGGCGCCGCTGCTGGCCGGACCCGCCCCCAGCCGCGTCCTGACCGGGGAGGACGGCCCCGGCCTCCCGGCCCGGCTGCAGCTGGTCCAGGTGCTCCACGACGACGGCATGCTGTTCCTGCGCCTGCACCACGAGCGGCACGCCTCCCCCGGCCCGGACCCCACGCCGTGAGCGCGGCCGAGGAGCACCGCACCGCCTACGAGGTCCTGGGCGTGCCCCGCGACGCGACGGCCGAGGAGGTCCGGCGGGCCTACCGCCGCGCGGCCCGGGCCGCGCACCCCGACGTCGGCGGCGACCCCGCCGCCTTCCGGGCCGTGACGCGGGCGTGGGACCTGCTCGGCGACGCCGAGGCCCGGCGCCGGTACGACCTCTCGCTGCCCGGACCCGACGTCGCCCGAGCCCGCGACCCCCGCGCGCGGGCCGGATCAGGGCGGCCGAGACCGTCGGGACCGTCCGGACGCGGCGAACGTGCCGCCCGCCCCGTGCGCTACGAGCCCCCGCCCGGCGAGGCGGAGGCCGACCCGACCGTGCTGGACCTGCCGCGATCGAGCCAACGCGTCCACGGGGCACCGCGGCCGCGCGGGATCCTGCCGGACGAGCACCGGGTCCTACGGCAGGCCCGCACCCTCGACGTGCTGCTGCGCCACGTGGCGGACGCGCTCCCGGCCGCCCGGGTCCTGACCGGGCTGCGGCTGGACGGGCGCTGGGGACGGCACCTCGACGTGGACCACGCGGTGCTGTGCGGCCACCGCCTGGCGCTGATCGGCTCCGTCATGGTCCCGGAGGGGACCTACACCTGGGACGGGTCGGACCTGCGCTCCCGGGGCCGTCCCGTGGCCCCGCCGCTGCTCGGCCCCGCGATGATGGCGTGGCAGCAGGCCCTGCCCCAGGTCACCGTCGGCGGCTTCGTGCACGTGATGACGGACCGCGACGCGCGGCACGCACCCGTGATCCGCCGCACCCGCGGCGCCGAGGCGCCGGAGGCGCAGGCCGACCTGCTCACCGCCCCGCCCGCGCCCGGGATCGCGTTCGCGCGCGAGGTCGCGCTCTTCCTGGGCACCGGCACGGACCCGGACCTCGTGGACCGACGCGCGCTCGGCGCGCTGGTCGACCGGCTCCACTGAGGCACCCCCCGCCCAGCGGCGCCCCACTAGGCTGAGCGGGTGCCCGACTCCCCCACCCCACCCCGCCCGAACCCGCACGAGGGCGCCGACCGCGCCCCGGCGCCCGGCACCCCCGGCTTCCGGATCCTGCTGCTCACCCCCGAGATCCCCGGCAACACCGGCAACGCGATCCGGCTCGCCGCCCTCACGGGGGCCGAGCTGCACCTCGTGGAGCCGCTGGGCTTCGGGTTCGAGGACGCCCACCTGCGCCGCGCCGGCCTGGACTACCACGACCTCGCGGTGGTGACGGTGCACCCGGACCTCGACGCGGCGCTCGCAGCCCTCGCCCCCGCCCGCGTGCTGGCCTTCACCGCGCGGGGGTCCGTGCGGCACGACCGGGTCGCCTACCGGTCCGGAGACGTGCTGCTCTTCGGCCGCGAGTCCACCGGCCTGCCGGAGGAGGTGCTGGCCGACCCGCGGGTCACCGAGACCGTCTGCCTGCCCATGCAGCCGGCCCGTCGGTCCCTGAACCTGGCGAACGCCATCTCCATCGCCGTGTACGAGGCCTGGCGCCAGCACGACTTCGCCGGGTCCGCTGCCCACCCCGATTCCCTAGACTGAGGCCACCATGCAGACTCCTGACGCGTCCGAGCCCCACGCCGACCGCCCCGACGACGCCGGCCAGCCCGCCCTGGACACCCTCCTGCGCCGCAGCGCCGAGGGCGACCGGGCGGCCTTCTCCGCGTTCTACGACGCCACGGTCCCGTGGGTGCACGGCCTGGCCGAGGCGATGTTCGGCCCCGGCGACGACGCCGCCGCGGCCACCGTCCGCACCTACCTGACCGCGTGGGAGGAGGCGTCTGAGGCCGGCCTCGACCTGAGCGAGCAGGACGACGCGACCCACCGCGAACGCCAGGTGTTCACGTGGCTCGAGGTCCTCGCCCACCGCGTGATGACCTCGCTGCGGCGCGCGGGCGGCTCCGCGACCGCCCCGGGTGTGGACCGGTCTGGCCCGGCCGGCCCCGCCGCGCTGCCGGAGGACCTCGTGGACCGGGTGGACCCGGACGCGTTCGAGGCCGTGCGACTGGCGTGGCTGGGCGGCTGCACCGACCGGGAGGTCGCCGATCGGCTGGGTCTGCCGGCCGACCGGGCCCGCACCCTCCTGCGTGACGGCGTGCGGCAGGTCGTCGCGGCCCGCCGCGACCTCACGCAGGACGCCGCCCGGCCGTCCGCGCCGGCCCCGACGACCGACCCGGCACTCGGCGCGGGCGTGCGCGAGGACGTGGACGCCGGCCGCACACTCGAGCTGGCCGACCTCGCGGCCGTGCACGCCCTCGACACGGCCGGGCACACCGCGGCGTTCTCCGCCGTGCAGCGGCGGGGCGGCGAGCTGGCCCGGTGGCGCTCCCGGGTGGACGGGGCGCGCCGGGCGGTGGCCTGGGCGTTCCGCTCCGTGACGGCCGAGCCGCCGTCGGCCCTGCTGGAGGAGGTCCTTCGCCGCCTGCCCGCCCAGGACGTGGGCATGGACCTGATCGGCGACGAGTCGGCCCCCGCCGGCCCGCCGCGGGACCGCCTGCGCTGGCTCAAGGTGACGGCGCTCGTGCTGCTCGCGGCCCTCGTGCTCGGCGTCGGCGGGTGGACGGTGTGGAGTCAGTTCACGCGGCCGGGCATCGTGCACCGCATCGACCAGTCGAAGGACCTGTTCACGACCTCGGAGTACCCGGCCCAGGACGGCGGGACCGTCCAGGCGTTCCTGTCCCGGGAGCAGAACAGCGGCTACCTGATGATCAGCGGGATGCCGCAGCTGTCGGAGGGTCAGTCCTACCAGCTGTGGCTCTACCCCTCGGACGGCACGGCCCCGGCCTCGCTCGGCACGTTCGACGCCAACGGCTTCGGCGAGCCCGTGACCTTCCGGGGGCTGGACCGCTTCGCGGCGATGGGCATCTCCGTGGAGCCCAGCTCGGGCTCCGAGGTGCCGACGTCGGAGCCCGTCGTCGGCGTGGACCTCGACCCCACCGCGCAGACCGGCCCGCGCTACGGCGGGCGGCCGAGCAACAACTGAGTCCCCGGAGCGGAGGGGCCGACGACGCATCGCGTCGTCGGCCCTTCCCCTGTGGGGGCGGTTCAGAACCCGGCGATGGTGCTCGGACCGTTGACCGTGACCAGGTGGAACGCCTCGGCGTGGCCCGGCCCGGCGGCCGGGCCGGCGGCGTGCCGGTGATGTTCGGCCATCTGGGCGAGCACGTGCCGCCGCATCGCGTCGACGTCCGGGTGCTGGGAGAGGTGGGCGTCGAGGGCGCGCAGCTTCTGCTCCGCCAGCCCCGTGACGTCCACGACCGTGTTCCGGCGTGCGGCGGGGGCGGCGTACAGCAGCAGGTTCCGGATCTTGAACGCCTCCAGCCCCTCCGCCGCGAGCTCCGGGTACGCGTACGGGTTCTCGACCGCCGGGTACGCGGCGCGCACCACGGCCTCGCCGCAGGCGAGGTGGTCCGGGTGGGCGGCCTGCATCCGCTCCCAGTCCCGCTCCGGGTGGGTGCTGAGGACGACGTCCGGGCGGACGCGGCGCATCAGCGCCACGAGCTTGCGGCGCACGCCGTGGTCCGGCTCGAGGTGTCCGTCACGCTCGCCGAGGAAGTGGACCTCGGCGGCCCCGACGACGGCGGCGGCCGCGCGCTGTTCGGCGTGCCGGCGGGCGGTCATCGCCTCGGGGCCCTCCGAGTCGAAGCCGCCGGCGTCCCCGTCCGTCACGATGCACAGCTCGATGTGCAGCCCGGCCGCGCGGAAGCCGGCCAGGGTGGCGGCGGCCCCGAAGTCGAGGTCGTCCGGGTGGGCGCCGACGGCCAGCACCCGGCGCCAGCCGTGGTGGGCGGCGAGCGCGGCGGGGGTGGTGAGCGTGGTGGTCACGAGCGGGTGTCCTCCGTGAACGTCACCTCGGTCTTCTGCTCCGCGCCGTCGCGGAGGTAGGTGACGTCCACCGAGTCTCCCACGCGGTGCTCGCGGACGACGGCGGTGAGGGACTCGGAGTCGATCACCGCGCGGTCGCCGACGGCGGTGATCACGTCGCCCTCCTTCAGCCCGGCCGCGTCGGCCGCCGACCCTCCCACGACCTGCTGGACGCGGGCGCCGTCGCTGAACACGGTCTGAGCGTTCTCGCCGCCGCCCTGCACCTCGGCGGGCTCCGGGGTGACGCTGACGCCGAGCATGGCGTGCGTGGCCTCGCCGTGGTCGATCAGGTCCTGCGCGATCCGCTGGGCGTAGTCCACGGGGATGGCGAAGCCGACCCCGATGTTGCCCGCCTCGCTCTGGTCCTGGCCGGCCGAGGCGATCGCGACGTTCACGCCCACGAGGCGGCCCTCGGCATCGACGAGCGCTCCCCCGGAGTTGCCGGGGTTGATGGCGGCGTCGGTCTGCAGCACGTTGATGTACACCTCGCCCTGGGTGCCCTGCGGGGTGCCGGGCAGCTGGAAACGGTACTGATCGGTGCCGGAGGACGAGCCGGAGCTCTCGCCCTGCGACGGGGGCGCCTCGGAGGACGCCACCGCGATGGTCCGGTCCAGGGTGGAGATGATCCCGTCGGTCACGGTGTTCGGCAGGCCCAGGGGGGCGCCGAGGGCCACGGCCTCGTCCCCGACCTTCAAGTCCCCGGACCGGCCGATCTGGATGGGGGTGAGGTCCGGGGCGTCGATCTTGATGACGGCCAGGTCGGACAGCGGGTCGGTGCCCACGACGGTGGCCGCGTAGACCTCCCCGTCCGAGGTGCGCACCGTCAGCTCGGCGTCGTTGGCCTGGCCGCCGAGGGTGACCACGTGGGTGTTCGTGAGGATGTGCCCCTCCGTGTCCAGGATCGACCCGGAGCCGGAGCCGGAGGCGGAGGCCGACGTCGCGGAGATGGTCACCACGGAGGGCAGCGCCGTCTTCGCGGCGTTCCCGACGGCGGTGTCCGCCACGGGCTGTCCCCCGGCCTCGGCCGAGGTGCCCGTCGCCGACGAGGACGCGGAGCTCGCGGCCTCGGACGCGGCCGCGCCGCCGTCCTCGGCGACCGCGCAGCCGGAGAGCCCCACCACGAGCACGGCCGCGGCGAGCAGGCCCGCCCCGGCACGGGCGCGGGCCTGGGGGCGGGGACGCGCGACGGGGCGGGCCGTCGGCACGGGGGGCTGGGTGGGGGCTGCGGTCTGGTCCACGGGGTCCTCGCTTCGGGTCGGGCCCCGGGCGGTCGACACGGCCGCCCGTCGTCTTGCGGACGCGCGCCCCGGGGCGCGTCCATGCTGACGTGCATGGCTGAACGCCGCCTGGACGTCGGCCGAACATCCTCTCCTCCGACGGTCCCGGCCGCTCGGGATCCCTGGTGCCCGATTCCCACGCCGCCCTACACTCAACCCCAGGATCCGGCGGGTCCGCCCGGTGCGGCGGCTCGCCTCAGCCGTCGAAGGAGACCCCGCATGACCGTGTCCGCCCGCCCCGCCGATGTCGGCCGTCTGGCGCGTGCCGTGACCGCCGCGGGCCTGGGAGGCGTGGGCCTCCTGGTGGCGGCGCCCGCCGCGCACGCCGTGGCGGTGCCGCCGGGCGTGTACGTGGTGGACGAGGCCGGCGTGCTCTCGACCTCGGATGAGCAGCGGCTGACCCAGGAGATCCAGGACCTGCGTCGGGACACCGGGCAGGGACTGTACGTCGTCTACGTGGATGAGTTCAGCACGGACGCCCAGACGCTGGCCCAGGACGTGGCGCGCCAGCGCGGGCTCGGGACGAACGACTCGGTCCTGGCGATCGCGGTCGAGGAGCGTGCCTATGGGCTGGACAGCGGCGGGGACGCGGACCTGCAGAACCAGGTGACGCGGACCTACGTGGGTCCGGAGCTGTCCAAGATCGGCACGGACCCCGGCTCGGCCGACTGGCTCGCGGCGGGCACCGCCGCGGTGCAGGGGCTCGACGACGCCGCCGACGGCACGCTCGACGGCACGGGGGCCAGCGGGGCCGAGTACGACCCGGCCGGCGCCCTGCCGGCCGGCACCACGGGCGGCGGGAGCACGGCCCAGACCGACTCCGACGGCGGTGGGGCCCTGACGGCGGTCCTCGGCGCGGGCGCGGTGGCCGCGGCCGTGGGCGGCGGCGTGCTCGTGGCCCGCAGTCGGAGGCGCACACAGGGCGGCGGGGTCGAACGGAGCCGCACCGAGGAGGCCCGCCGCGATCCCCTCGACGAGCTCAGCGTGGAGCAGCTGCGCACCCAGGCCGGCTCGAAGCTCGTGGCCGCGGACGACGCCATCCGCTCCTCGGAGCAGGAGCTGGGCTTCGCCGAGGCGTCCTACGGGGAGAAGTCCGTGGCGACGTTCCGCGAGGACATCGACCAGGCCAAGGAGCACATGCGGGCCTCGTTCCAGCTCCAGCACCAGCTCGACGACGAGATCCCGGACACCGAGGCCGAGCAGCGTGCCTGGCTCAAGGAGATCATCCAGCGCAGCGAGGCCGTGGGTGCGTCCCTGGCGGCGCACAAGAAGGAGTTCGACTCCCTGCGCGACCTCGAGAACCAGGTGCCCGAGGCCGTCGAGCGCGTCGACGCCCGCCTGCCCGAAGCCCGGTCCCGGGTGCAGGACGCCGAGTCGGCGATCGCCGCGCTGCAGAGCCAGTACGCGGAGTCCGCCCTCGCCGAGGTCGCGGACAACGCGGCGCAGGCCCGAGAGCGGCTCGAGTTCGTGGAGACCGCCGTCGCGAAGGCGCGGAGCGCGTGGGACGCCCAGGACCGCTCCACGGCGGCGCTGGCCGTGCGTGCCGCCGAGGAGGCGCTCAGCCAGGTGGACACGCTCACGGAGGCGGTGGGCAAGGCCGAGGGATCCCTGCGGGCCATGTTGAGCAACCTGCAGACGGGCCTCGCCCAGTCCGAGCAGGACGTGGCCGAGGCCGAGGCGCTGGTGGCCAACGGGTCGCACCCCGAGCTGGCCGGCCCGGTGGCGGGGATGAAGACCGCCGTGAACGCGGTGCGCCAGGCCCTCGCGGCCGGCCGCCCGGACCCCCTGGAGCTGCTCCACCAGCTCGAGGCCGCGCACCGCCAGCTCAACACCCCGCTGGCCGGCGTCCGCGACGCTCGCGAGCAGGCCCGCCAGGCCTCCCAGGTGCTCACCTCCACGACCGCCCAGGCACAGGCGCAGATCGACGGCACGGCCGACTTCATCGGCGCCCGGCGCGGTGCGGTGGGCTCGGAGGCCCGGACCCGTCTCGCGGAGGCCGACCACACGCTGCGTTCGGCGATCAGCCTCGGCCGCACCGACCCCGTGGCCGCCCTCCAGCAGGCGCAGCGCGCCTCCCAGCTGGCCGAGCGCGCGAGCGAGCTGGCCCGCGCGGACGTCGAGGGCTTCGGCTACGGCCCCGGCATGGGCGGCATGTACGGCGCACGCCCGCGCGCCGGAGTGGGCGGCAGCTTCGGCGGCGGCCTCGGCGGGGCACTGCTCGGCGGCATCCTGATGAACTCGATCCTGAACAGCGGCCACGGCGACAGCTGGGGCGGCGGCGGCTTCGGCGGGTTCGACGGCGGCGGCCTCGGCGGCGGCGACTTCGGCGACATCTCCGGCGGCGGCTTCTGACCGCCGCCCCATGAACTCCGGCGCCCCGGGCGCCGGCCCGGCCCGCACGCGCGGGACGGGGTGGACGCAGGCCGACGGTCTGCGCTGACGTGAAAGACCGACGAAAGGCAGACACCATGGTCAAGCAGTCCATCTTCGGCCGCATCAGCACGCTGGCGAAGGCCAACATCAACGCGATGCTGGACAAGGCCGAGGACCCCCAGAAGATGCTGGACCAGATGGTCCGCGACTACACGAACAACATCGCGGAGGCCGAGGCCGCCGTCGCCCAGACCATCGGCAACCTGCGGATGATCGAGGACGACTACCGCGAGGACCAGGACGCGTCCCGCAGCTGGGGCCAGAAGGCGCTGGCCGCCTCCCAGAAGGCCGACGACTTCCGCACCAAGGGCGACACCGCCTCGGCGGACAAGTTCGACAACCTCGCCAAGGTGGCCATCGAGCGCCAGATGGACTTCGAGCGCCAGGCGAAGTCCGCGGAGCCGACCATCGCCTCGCAGCGCGAGATCGTGGAGCGCCTGAAGACCGGTCTGGACCAGATGAAGGTCAAGCGACAGCAGCTGGTCGCCAAGCGCGACGAGCTGACCGCCCGCGCCAAGTCCGCCCACGCCCAGTCCGCGGTGGCCGACGCCGTGAAGTCGATCGACCTGCTGGACCCGACCTCCGAGGTCTCCCGCTTCGAGGAGAAGGTCCGTCGCGAGGAGGCCCGCGTGCGCGGCCAGCAGGAGATCGCCGCCTCCTCCCTCGACGCCCAGTTCGAGTCCCTCGAGGACCTCGGCGAGAAGACCGAGGTGGAGGCCCGCCTCGCCGCCCTCAAGGCCGGCGGCGCCGGCCAGGCCGCCCTGACCTCGGGCGACGGCGACGCCGATGAGACCCTCACCCTCGACTACGCGGCCGAGGGGACCGCCGAGGAGACCGGCACCGCCCGCGGCTGACCCCGCCCCGCCCCACGGCCCGTCGCCCGGCCCACGCCGGTGCGGCGGGCCGTCCTCATGTGCCCCGGCCCGGTGCTCCTCCCGGTTGCGCCCCGGCCCCCGCGCGCCTTTGGTAGTGTCCCGGGGTCCCTCGGCACGCTCCGTGGGGCTCCCCCGTCCCCGCACAGAGGAAGATCCCCATGCAAGAGCAGTTCACGGCCTGGTCCGTGCTGGTCGACGCCGGCCTCATCGGCGCGCTCCTGGCCGTGGGCACGCTGGCCCGTGCCGTCATCACGCCCCTCCAGACCCTCATGATCCCGGCCTCCGTCATCGCCGGCATCCTGGGCCTGGCCCTCGGCCCGAACGGCCTGGGATGGCTGCCGTTCAGCTCCCAGCTGGGCACGTACGGCTCGATCCTGATCGTCATCGTGTTCGTGTGCATCGCGCTCACCGACGACTTCGACGTCCGCAAGATCGGCCGCCCCGTGGGTGCGTTCGCGTCCTACGGCGTGCTGATCTACGCCTCCCAGGTGGCTATCGGCGCCCTCGTCACGTTGGTCCTCCTGCAGCCGCTGTTCGACGCGCCCGACTCGTTCGCCGCCCTGCTGTTCGCCGGCTGGGCGGGCGGCTTCGGCTCCGCGGCCGCCGTGGGCCAGGCGTACGCGGCCAACGGCGATGCGACCGTCACCTCGCTGGCCTACACCTCGGCCACGGTCGGCATGATCGTCGGCGTGGTGGGCGGCATCATCCAGGCCAAGATCGGCGCGCAGCGCGGCCACGCGCAGGAGTTCGCGGGCCTGACCTCCATCCCGGAAGAGCTGCGCACCGGGGTGCTGAACCAGGTGGAGGAACGCCCGGTCATCGGCCGGCACACCTTCTCGGCGGCCTCGGTGGAGTCCCTGGCCTTCCAGATCGGCGTCGTCGCGATGATCGCGGCGGCCGCGCACGGCGTCGTCTCCTGGATCACGGCCGCGTGGCCGAGCGTCGTGGGTGAGGACGGACCCCAGCTGATCATCCCCGCGTTCGCGATCGCGTTCCTCCTCGGCCTGATCGCCCGCGTCCTGTTCCAGGCCACGAAGACGGCGAAGTTCCTCGACCCGGGCTCGCTGAACTCGGTGTCCGGCACCGCCACGGACATCCTCATCGTCTGCGGCATCGCCGCGATCGCCCCGACCGTGGTCGTGGACTACTGGCAGCCGCTGCTGCTCCTGTTCGTGATCGGCCTCGCGCTGGCCCTGTTCCTGGGGATCGCCGTGGCGCCGCGCGTCATGACCGACGCGTGGTTCGAGAAGCAGCTGTTCACGTGGGGCTGGGCCACCGGCGCCGTCGCCACGGGCGTGGCCATGCTGCGCATCGTGGACCCGAAGCTGAAGTCCGGGACCATGGAGCAGTTCGGGGTGGCGTACATCCCGGTGGTGCCCGTGGAGATCGCGGCGGTGTCCTTCGTGCCGCTGCTGCTCATCGCGGGCCTGTCCTGGGCCGTCGTCGGCATCTGGGGCGCCATCGCGGTCGCCGCGATCATCGCGGCCGTCTGGCTGCGCCGCACCGATCCGGGCCGCCGCACGCCGGCCCAGCAGGCGGTCCGGGCCTCGAGCCGCTGACGCTCCCCCGCCGATCGTCCGAGGGCGGTCGGCTCGCCCGCCGGCACCGTGCCGGCGGGCCGGGGCGACCGGGCCCGGACATGCGAGAAGGCCCCCAGCAGATGCTGGGGGCCTTCTCCTTCTCGTTGCGGGGGCAGGATTTGAACCTGCGACCTCCGGGTTATGAGCCCGGCGAGCTACCGAACTGCTCCACCCCGCGGCGACTCCTAGAACTATACATACCTGTTCCGATGAGTTCAAATCGGCGTCAGCACCCCGCCATCCGGCGGCCATGCGGCGGCCACCTGCCCCGAGACGACAGCGGCCCCGACCACGCGCGGTGCGTGGCCGGGGCTGCCGTCGACGGTCCGGCGGGCCCGGCCCGCCGGCGCCGGCTCAGCCGCTCGGCGTCGGGCTGGGGCTCGACGACGGCGCGGGGCTCGCCTCGGCCGGGGCCTGCTCCTGGGCGGGCGCGTCGCCGCCCAGGGCGTCGTCGGCGGCGGTGGCACGCTTCAGGGCCTCGTTGAGACGCTTCTGCTGCTCGCCGTAGCCGGCCCAGTCGCCCTCGGCCAGACGCTCCTGGCCCTGGACCAGGGCGTCCTGAGCCTCCTCGAGGGCCGCCGAGAGCTCCTCCTCGACCGTGCCCGGAGCCGTCGGCTTCTCGCCCGGTGAGGGCGCCTCCGCCTGGTTCTCCTCCGGGGTGACCGCGCCCGAGTCGCCGTCGAACACCTGGTCCAGGGCCTCCTGGAGGGTGTCCGCGAAGCCGACCTTGTCGCCGAAGGAGACGAGCACCTTGCGCAGCGTCGGGTAGGTGGTGCCGCCCGAGGAGCGGACGTACACCGGCTGGACGTAGAGGATGCCGCCGGCCACCGGCAGGGTGATCATGTTGCCGTTGAGCACCTCGGACGCGCCCTGGCGCAGCAGGTTCAGCTCCCGCGAGACGTCCGCGTTCGAGTCGAAGTTCGCCTGCGCCTGGCCAGGGCCGGGCACCGTGGTGGACCGCGGCAGCTCGAGCAGTCGGAGCTTCCCGTAGCCCTCGGCCTTCACGCCGTCCTCCCCCGAGCCGGCGTCGCCGGTGGCGGAGAGGAAGCCGTAGAGCACGTTGCGCTGCTGGGCACCGTCCGTGATCTGCGGGATGTAGCTGCTGGTGAGGGAGAACGCCGGCTCGTCCTGGCCGGGCATCTGCAGCGTCATGTAGTACGGCGGCTGCTTGACGTCCTCCTCGCGCGTGGGGTCCGAGGGCACGGACCACGCGTCGTTGTTCTCGTAGAAGTCGTCCGCATCGGTCACGTGGTAGCGGCCGAGCAGCTCGCGCTGGACCTTGAACATGTCCTCCGGGTAGCGGACGTGGTCCATGAGTCCGGCGCTCATCTCCGAGTACGGGCGCAGCGAGGACGGGTACACGTTCTGCCAGGCCCGCAGCAGCGGATCCTGGTCGTCCCACGCGTAGAGGGACACCGAGCCGTCGTACGCGTCCACCGTCGCCTTCACCGAGTTGCGGATGTAGTTCACCCGGCCCTGCAGCGCCGGGTTCTGGCCCTGGCTCAGGGAGTCCACCGTGACCTCGCCCAGCTGCTGGGCGGTGGAGTACGGGAACTGGTCCGAGGTCGTGTAGGCGTCCACGATCCACTGCACGCGGCCATCGACGATCGCCGGGTAGGGGGCGGTGTCCACCGTCAGGTAGGGCGCGACCTTGCGGACGCGCTCGGCCGGGTCGCGGTCGTAGAGGATCTGCGAGGCCTCGTTCACGTCCGAGGACAGCACCAGCTCGGGCGAGCCGAACTTCACCGCGTATGCGAGCCGGTTGAACAGGTTGCCCACCGAGGGGCCGCCGTCGCCGGAGAAGGTGTACGCCGTGTCCTCCTGGGAGTCGGCCGTCTGCGGCCGGTCGCGTTCGACGGCCGGCGCGCCCTCGGGCGCACCCACCACCGAGTACGAGGGCGAGTTGTGCCCGAAGTAGATGCGCGGCTCGTAGTCCTGGTCGGAGGCCAGCGGCCCGCGCGTCGGGATCTCGGAGAGCAGCCACTGGGGCCGGCCGCCGGCCGCGACCTCGGAGGCGTCGGCCACGACCATGCCGTAGCCGTGCGTGTAGATGGTGTGGCGGTTCACCCACGACTGGGAGTCGTCCACGTTGACGTCACGGGCCGCCAGGATGGTGTCCCGCGTCTGGCCGTCCACCTCGTAGCGGTCCACGTGCAGGGTGGTGGGGAACGAGTAGTACGGACGGAACTGCTGGAGCTGCCCGAAGGTCTGGGAGATCAGGTTCGGGTCCATGAGACGGACGTTGGCCGTGTTGGCCTCCTCGCCCGCCAGGGCCCCGGCCTCGGTGTCCGTGGCGCCCTCGTAGTTCGTCACCTCGACGTCGTCCAGGCCGTACGCCTCGCGCGTCATGGCGATGTTCCGCTCGATGTACTGGGATTCGAGCGTGCGCTCGGACGGCTTCACCTGGTACTCCTGCACGATGAAGGGGTACGCCGTGCCCACCACGAGCGCCGTGATGACCAGGACCGCGGTGCCGATCAGCGACAGCCGCCACCGGCCCGAGACCACCGTCCACACGAACAGGCCGGCCACGATCGCGGCGGTGACCGCCAGGATCGCCGACGTCGGGATGACCGCGTTCACGTCGGTGTAGAGCGCGCCGGCCCAGTTGCCGGTCTGCGACTGCGTGGTGCGGTAGCGGTTGAGCCAGAAGTTGACGCCCTGCAGCAGCAGGAACACGGCCAGGGTGATGCCGATGTGGGCGCGCGCCGCCGGGGTGATCCGCACGCCGCCGCCCTCCTCCACGCGCACCGCGCCGTACAGGTAGTGCACGAGCAGACCGGTGATGCCGGAGACCAGGACCACCGAGATCAGGTACCCGACCACGAGCGTCAGGAACGGCAGGGTGGCCATGAAGAACATGAGGTCCAGGCCGAACTCCGGGTCCGCCTGGCCGTAGGGCACCTGGTTCAGGAACAGCAGGACTGTGTTCCACCCGTTCATCGCGGTGGAGCCGGCGAACACGCCGAGCACGAGCGGGACACCCAGGAACACCAGGCGCCGGATGGGCTCCAGCTGGCGCTGGGCCTGGCTGAGCGAGTCCCGCGCGGCCGCGGACGCGTCCGCGGGGCGGTGGCGCCAGGCCGTGCGGATCGCCAGCCACACGGCGAGGGCCATCCCGAGCCCGGCGATCAGGAACAGCGCGGCCTTGGTGACGACCTCGGTCCAGAAGACCTCGGTGAAGCCCAGCTGCGAGAACCACAGCACGTCCGTGTAGACGTTCGTGAACACCACGAACAGCCCCACGAGCACGGCCACCGCGATGATGGTCAGCACGAGCGCGCTCGGCCGGCCCGGCCGGCCCCTGCCCCGCGCGGCGGAGGACCCGCCCCCGCCGAACGGACCCCCGGCGGTCCCGCCGCCGTCACGGGGCGGGCCGCCGAACGGTCCGCCGCCTCCCTGTCCGAAGCTCACTGCTCTGTCCTCTTCCCTCCCGCGTCCGCGGGGCTCTGCTCCGGTCCGGGGCGCTGCGCCCCGGCCATGTCGTCCGGTCTGGTGGTCTGGTGGTCCTGGTGTGCGTCGGCTCAGCCGCACGTCCGGGCGGCGGCCGGGGTCTCCCCCCGGGCCACCGCCTCGACGATGTCGCGGGCCTGGCCCAGCGTGTCCACGGGGTACACCGTGAGACCCTCGGGAACACGGCCGGCCAGCTCCTCGCAGTTCGCCGTGGGGGCGAGGAACGTCGTGGCCCCCGCCTCCGCGGCGCCGCGCACCTTCTGCGGGATCCCGCCGATGGGACCCACGACGCCGTCCCCCGTGATCGTGCCCGTTCCGGCGATCGGGGCGCCCCCCGTCATCGCCCCCGGGGTCAGCCGCTCGATCACGGTGAGCGCGAACATCAGACCCGCCGAGGGTCCGCCGATGTCCGGCACGGTCAGCTCGACGTCCACCGGGACGTCGTAGGCGGTCTCGATCAGGG
The DNA here is from genome assembly GCF_056173425.1 of Micrococcus sp. 63XJN7_8_ISO-PGPR-S23-253. Classification (NCBI taxonomy): domain Bacteria; kingdom Bacillati; phylum Actinomycetota; class Actinomycetes; order Micrococcales; family Micrococcaceae; genus Micrococcus; species Micrococcus sp. 63XJN7_8_ISO-PGPR-S23-253. The sequence goes on along the minus strand of NZ_CM149673.1, from coordinate 775,279 downwards.
CCCCCATCTGCCACGGCTGGGGTGCGCCCTCGGGGGCGGCCGCCACCGGCACCTCGAGGTCCTGCTCCACGCCGTCGCGGCGGACCGTCAGCGTGATCGGGTCGGGCCCCGCGGCCCCGACGGCGGCGCGCACGGCCTCCAGGTCGGCCACGGGCCGTCCCTCGGCGGCGATCACCTCGTCCCCGGCCCGCAGGACGCCCTCGGCGGGCCCGCCGGGCACGAGCTGCTGCACGACGAGCCGCTGGGGCACCTCGCGGCCGAGCTCGTGCAGGGCCGCGGCGGTCGCGGTCTGCTGGGAGTCCGACATGGCCGCCGAATTGGCCTCGCCGACCTCGTCGGAGGTGACGCCGGTGGGGTACATCAGCTCGCGCGGGACCACGTCCACGGCGGGGTCCGTCAGGCCGCGGCCGAGGTCGAGCAGGGAGGTGGTGCTGATGGGCGGGCCCCCGACCATCACGGTGGTCATGTCCAGGGTCCCCTCACCCGGGTCCGCCTCGCCGCCCTCGACGCGCAGCACGGGTCGACCCTCGCGTTCGCCCAGCAGGTCCACGGCGGGGCCGGGGCCCTCGAGGATGTAGGGGGTGGGGGCCAGCAGTGCCAGCCCGGCGCTGCCCAGGGCGAGCCACCCGGAGAAGGGCACGCGGGCGACGCGGGTGGTCCTCGGGGGCACTGCGCGCACGCGACACCGTCTTTCCTGGGGGTCCTGATCGGGCCGTCCTCGCCGCCGGGCACGTGCCGCGCGGCGACGGTCACACCAGTCTACGCGGGGCCGCGACCCCCGCCTGCCCCGCGCGATGCCGTGCGCCATGGGCGAACCGCGCCGCCGCGACGTCGGGAGGGCGGGCGCGCCGCGCCGACGCGGATACGCTGGAGACATGAGCAACGACGCGCGCACGCCCGGATCCGACGACGGCCGCGACCCCCTGGAGGAGATGCTGCGGCAGCTCTTCGGCGGCCAGGGCCCCGACCCGGACGAAGTCCGACGCGCCATGGAGGGCCTGGGCGGCCCCGGCGGGGTGCCCTTCGACCCGTCCCAGCTGAATCCGGCCATGATGCAGCAGGCCATGGCCCAGTTCCAGGCGATGATGAGCTCCGGCTCCGGCTCGGACGGCCCCGTGAACTGGACTCTGGCGAAGCAGGCCGCCCGCCAGGCCGTGGCCGGCGAGGACCCGGCCGTCGGCTCGTTCGCGCGACGCGAGGTGGACGAGGCGCTGCGGCTGGCCGAGCTGTGGCTCGACGGCGTCACGCAGACCGAGCCCGTCGGCAGCGTCGGCGTGGCCTGGTCCCGTGCCGAGTGGGTCGAGGCGACCATGGACCAGTGGCGCCGGCTCACCGAGCCCGTGGCCGTCTCGATGTCCCGCGCGATGTCCGCGGCCATCGAACAGCAGCTGCCGGGCCAGCTCCCCGAGGGCATGGACGCCTCCCTGCTCGGCGGGCTGCAGCCCATGCTGAAGAACATGGGCGGCACGATGTTCGGCCTGCAGCTCGGCGGCGCCGTGGGCGCCCTGGGCAAGGAGGTGCTCTCGGGCACGGACATCGGCCTGCCCGTCGCCGGCCACCGCCTCGCCCTCGTCCCCGTGAACATCGAGGAGTTCGGCGACGGGCTCTCGGTGCCGGACGACCAGATCCGCATCTACCTGGCCCTGCGCGAGACCGCACGCATGCGCCTGTTCCTGCACTCGCCGTGGCTCGAGCGGGACCTGTACGCCGCCGTCGAGCAGTACGCCGCGGGCATCCGCCTGGACACCGAGGGCATCGAGCGGGCCGCGCAGTCGGTGGACCCGATGGACCCCGGCTCCCTGCAGGCCGTGTTCGACGGGGCGTCCTTCATCGCCGCCCCGGACGCCACCCAGCAGGCCGCGCTGGACCAGCTGGAGCTGCTCGTCGCCCTCGTGGAGGGCTGGGTGGACGTGGTGGTCGCCGAGGCCGCGCGCCCGCTCGAGTCGGCGGCCGCCCTGCGCGAGACCATGAACCGCCGCCGCGCCTCGGGTGGCCCGGCCGAACAGGCCTTCGCCGCCCTCGTGGGCCTCGAGCTGCGCCCGCGCCGCCTGCGCGAGGCCGCCGCGTTCTGGGAGCACGTCACGGCCGAACACGGCACGGAGTACCGCGAGGAGATCTGGCGGCATCCCGAGCGTCAGCCCACGGCGGAGGACCTCGAGGACCCCGCCGGGTACGCCGGGCGCCGCTCCGCCGCGGACGCCAGCACCGAGTCCCTCGACGACGAGCTGCGCAAGCTCCTCGAGGGCGGCTTCGGCGACGCGCCGCGCGAGGGCTGAGCCCCTTTCGGCACGACGGCGGCGGGCGGTCCGGCACCTCGGGTGCGGGCCGCCCGCCGTCGTGTCAGCCCGCGTCCTCGTCCTCCGCCCACCGGTCCGGCGCCGTGCGACCGCGGCCCTCGGCGAAGGTGACCCCGTCGAGGAAGGCCATCGCCTCGGCATAGCGCGGGTACCGGTCCACGAGGCGCCGGAAGGCCGGGCCGTGACCGGACTCCAGCAGGTGGGCCAGCTCGTGGACGAGCACCGCCGCCACCACCCAGTCCGGCATGCCGCGCAGCTGCGTCGAGAGCCGGATGGTGCCGCGGGCCGGCGTGCACGAGCCCCAGCGGCGGCGCTGCCGGGCCGACCACGTGACCGAGACCGGACGGGCCCGCCCGCCCAGGTGCGCCGCCGAGAGACGTCCCGCCCAGGCCAGGAGCGCGTCGTCGGAGCGGGTGTCGGCGGGGCGGCCGTCCGGGTCGGCCGCGGGCTGCCCCGTCCCGCCGCGTGCGCCCACCTTCGCGACCATCCGGCCGATCCACTCGCGCTCCTGCGCGGCCGAGAGCCGGGCCGGGACATTGACCTGCAGGCGGCCGTCGCGCCACGCCGCCGAGACGGTGCGGGTGCGGGCCGTGGAGCGCACGAGCCGCACGGGCGTGCCCTCCCAGTCCAGATCGATGCTCTCGCGGGCGGGACCGCGGTGGGCGGCCGGGACGGCACGGGGAGGGCGGCCGGGGGTGGGCGGGACAGGGCGCATCCGGCCATTGTCCGGCATGGGCCGCAGGCTGTGGACAATCCGGCGCGGTCCGGGAGTGCCCTGGCAGGGTGGGAGGCACCGAGCTGAGAGGAGAGCCGTGCGCACCGTCGCCGAGACCGTCACCACCGTCCCTCATGACGCCGCCGCGTCAGCGCTGGAGCCGGGGGCGTGGGCCCCGCCGACCGACGTCCATGTGGCGGGCCTCGACGCGGTGGGCGCGGCGATCGCCCACGCGCTGGCGGGGGCCGGGGCGCTGCGCCTGGCCCTGTGGGATCCGCGGCCCGTCGACGCCGCGGACCTGGGGACCGGCCTGCTGCCCGGGGACCTCGGTCGGCCCCGGGCGGGTGCGCTCGAGCGCCGGCTGGGCGATGTGGCCCCCGGGCTGCGCGTCTTCGCGCACCACGGCCCGGTGCCGGTGCTCGTGGGGCAGGCGACGGTGGCGGTGGGGTCCGTGCTCGACGCGGACCTGGCCGCGCAGGCCCTCGCCGCCGACCACCCGCTGCTGCCGGTCACGGTGGGGCCGAGAGCGGTCACGGTCGGACCGTGGTGCGCCCCCGGGGTGCGCGGGTGCCCGCTGTGCCGATGGCCTGCGGACCCGGCGGGCGTCCCCGGTGCCCCGACGGCGCCCGGCCCGTCGGCGCACCGGGGACAGGTGGACGGGCTCGCGGCGCTGCGGGCCGCCGTGCTGACGGTGGACGCCCTGCGGACCGGACCGGCCCCCGGCGTGCTGCGGGCCGATCGCGTGACGGGACGCACGCGCCGGGTGAAGGTCCGCCCCCGGCCCGGCTGCGCCTGCGACCCGGACGCGCTCGGCTGGGCGTTCTGACGGGAGCGGCGCCGCCGGCGGAACGGGGTGCGGGCCCGCGGCTCAGGCCGTCGGGGTGCCGTGCAGCAGCTCGAGCAGCTCCGGTCCGTGCTTCTCCAGCTTGGCCTTGCCGAGGCCGGGCACCTTCAGGAGCTCTGCCGGGGTCTTCGGCATGGCCTCGGCGATGGCCACGAGGGTGGCGTCCGTGAACACCACGAACGCAGGCATCCGCATCTCGGCGGCCGTGCGGGTGCGCCAGTCGCGCAGCTCCTCGAGCACCGCCTCGTCGTAGGTGGCGGGGCAGTCCAGGCAGCGGCCGACCTTGCGCTCGGCTCCCGTCTCGAGGGGCTTGCCACACGTGCGACACACGGCGACCTTCGCACCCCGGCGCCGCGGCGCCGTCGGGCCGGCCGCGGAACCACGGGCCGGGGCGTGCTCGCGGGTGCCGCCGAGGGTCGGGTCGATGGCCCACAGGAACCGGGAGGGCCGCCGGGTGGAGCGCCCGCCCGTGCCCCGCGAGAGCGTCCACGTCAGCGACAGGTGCTGGCGGGCACGCGTGATCCCCACGTAGAGCAGGCGCCGTTCCTCGTCCACCTCGGCCTGGGTCTCCGCGAAGGAGATCGGCATGAGCCCCTCGGACAGGCCCACGAGGAACACCGCGTCCCACTCGAGCCCCTTGGCGGAGTGCAGCGAGGCCAAGGTGATGCCCTGCACCGTCGGCGCGTGCTGGTGCTGGGCGCGCTCGTCGAGCTCGGCCACGAGCTCGGTCAGCGTGAACTCGGCCCCGCGCGTCGTGGCGAGCTGGTCGGCGAGGTTGACGAGGGCGTGCAGGGACTCCCACCGTTCACGGGCCGCGCCGGAGGCCGACGGCGGTTCGGCGGAGTAGCCGAGCGAGGAGAGCACGTCCCGCACCCGGTCCGTGACGTCGTCGCCCGTCAGGTCCTGGGCGGCGCGGGCGGCGGCCCGCAGCTGCAGGATGCCGTCGCGCACCTCGCGCCGGGAGAAGAACCGCTCGCCGCCGCGCAGCTGGTAGCCGATGCCCGCCGAGGACAGCGCCGTCTCGAAGGCCTGGGACTGGCCGTTGGTGCGGAACAGGACAGCGATCTCGGAGGCGGGCACGCCGTCGTCGATCAGCGCCGCGATCCGGTCCGCGACCCAGCCGGCTTCGGCCTCGTCGTCGGTGCACTCCGCGAACACGAGGTCGGGGCCGGCCGGCCGCTGGGAGACGAGCTCGAGAGGGTCGGGCCAGCGCGGCATCGTGCGGTCCCGCTCCCCCGCCTTGGTGCGGTCAGCCAGCAGGCGGTTGGCCGCCTCCACGATCTGCGGGCTGGACCGGTAGTCGCGCACGAGCCGGACCACCGTGGCCGCGGGGTACCGCTCACGGAAGTCGGTGAGGAAGCGGGAGGTCGCGCCCGTGAACGAGTAGATCGTCTGGGAGGCGTCGCCGACGACGCACAGGTCGCCGCGGTCGCCGAGCCAGAGGTCGAGCAGGCGGTGCTGCAGCGGCGAGACGTCCTGGTACTCGTCCACCACGAACACCCGGTACTGGTCCCGGATCGTGGCCGCGATCTGCGGCTCGGTGGACAGGATCCCCACGAGGATCAGCAGCACGTCCTCGAAGTCGATCATGTTCCGGGCCGTCTTGGCCTCCTCGTAGCCCGTGTAGAGACGGGCGACGGTGGTGGCGGTCCAGCCGGCGGGCATCTCCCGCTCCTTGGCGGCCTCCGCGTAGCCCTCGGGGGCGTGCAGGGAGACCTTGGCCCACTCGATCTCGCCGGCGAGGTCGCGCAGTCCGGCCCGGTCCACGGTCATCCGCATGCGCTGGGCGACCTCGGTGAGCAGGCGCACCTTGTTCTCGATCAGCGAGGGCATGGGGCCGCCCACGGCCTGGGGCCAGAAGTACTGCAGCTGGCGCAGGGCAGCGGAGTGGAAGGTGCGGGCCTGGACGCCGGCCACGCCGAGATCGCGCAGGCGGGTGCGCATCTCCGCGGCCGCGCGCGCCGTGAAGGTCAGGGCGAGGGTGCGGTGCGGGTCGAAGACGCCGGAGGCAACGCCGTAGGCGATGCGGTGCGTGATGGCGCGGGTCTTGCCGGTGCCGGCGCCGGCCAGGATGCAGACGGGCCCGTGCAGGGCCGTGGCGGCCCGGCGCTGCTCCGGGTCGAGGCCGCGGAGGATCTCGTCGGGAGTGCTCATGCGGGACGAGTCCTCCTAGGTGATCAGGGTCTGCGCATCGGGCAGCGTCCCACCGTACCAATCCTCGATGAGCGCCCGCGCGATGGACACGGCCCCGGGCAGGGTGACGTCGCCCTCGCGGGCCAGACGCGCGAGCTCCTCCCGCTCGAACCAGCGCACGGAGAGGATCTCCTCGCCGTCCGGAACCGGCTCGGCGCCGGCCGGGGCCAGCGCGGTGAAGCCGAGCATGAGCGAGCGTGGGAAGGGCCACGGCTGGGAGCCGCGGTAGCGCGGCTGCGTCACCGTGATCCCGGACTCCTCCGCGATCTCCCGGACCACCGCGTGCTCCAGGGACTCCCCCGGCTCCACGAACCCGGCCAGGCAGGAGTACAGCCCCTCGGGCCATGCCGCGTTGCGGCCCAGCAGGATCCGCCCGGCCGGGTCGATGACGGCCACGATCACCGCCGGGTCCGTGCGCGGGAACTGCTCCCGGGAGCAGTCGCGGCAACGACGCACCCAGCCGGCCGCCTCGACGTCCGTGACGCCGCCGCAGAACGCGCAGAAGCGGTGGGTGGCGTGCCAGTTGGCGTTCGCGACGGCGGCCACGAACAGCCCGGTGTCCGCGTCGCTGAGGGCGGCGGCCGCGTCGCGGAGGCCGACCCACACGGCGTCCGCGAGCGCGGTGGCCGCGTCCTCGGGCAGGGCCGCCGGCGGCTCGACGGCGACGGAGACCACCTCGCGCTCCCGCCCGTGCGGGCCCCGGTCCGCCGCGGTGCCGCGGCCCAGATACGCGGCCTCGGCCGGCACGGGGCCGGAGGGCGCGGTGAAGACGAGCCGGCCGTCCGCGACCGGCGCGCGGCCGCCCTGCAGCCACAGGACCTCCGTCCCCTCGCGCGCCCAGACGGCCGCCAGGTGGCCCGGGTCGAGGCGGGCCACGGCACCGCGGTCCAGCTCCTCGCGGGCCAGCGGCAGGGCCAGCGGCGGTGCGGCGGTGCGGTCGGACGACGACGGGGGGCAGGAAGCCATGCGTCCAGGCTAGCGACCCGTCTCCGGTGCGCCCGACGACGGGGGAGGGCGTTCCGCGCCTAGGCTGGAGGGGTGGATCGTCAGCCCCTTCGTCTCGCAGCCCTGGCCGCCGCGGCCGTCCCCGGCCTCGCCCCCGTCTCCGTGGAGGCGAGCCCGGACGACCCCGCGGACTTCTCGACCGCCGTCGTCGTGGACGGTGAGGGCCAGCGGTGGCGTGTCCGCTCGCCCCGCACCCCGGAGGCGGGCATCCGTCTCGAGACGGAGCTGCAGGTGCTGGCGGGCCTGACCCCGGCGGTGCGCGCCGGCCTGCCGTTCCGCACGCCCTCCGTGGCGGGCGCGGTGCGGCTCGAGGGGCTGCGCACCTTCGTCTACCAGGACATGCCCGGGCGTCCCGTCACCCTGGACGAGCTGGCCCGGCTCGGCGAGCCCGCGGTGCAGGACGTGGGCCGCGTGCTGGCCGCGATCCACACGCTGCCCTCGGACGTCGTGGACCACGCGGACCTGCCCTCCTACACGGCGGAGCAGATCCGGCAGCGTCACCTCCACGCCCTCGACCAGGCGGCCACCTCCGGCCGCGTGCCGCCCCTGCTGCTGCGCCGCTGGGAGGAGGCCATGGAGGAGGAGGCCCTGTGGCGGTTCACCCCGGTGCCGGTGCACGGTGACCTGCACGAGGACAACCTGCTCCTCGAGCGCGGCCGCGTGGTGGGCGTGACGGGCTGGACGGACCTGCACGTGGGCGACCCGGCCGACGACGTCGCCTGGCTGGCCGCCGCCACGGACCCGGACCTGGCCGACCGCGTCCTCGACGCCTACGCGGCCCGGCGGGCCGACGCGGGGGCCGCCGACGACGGCGACGCGCACCTGATGCGCCGTGCGGCGCTGCTCGCCGAGTTCGCCCTCGCCCAGTGGCTCACGCGGGGCCTGGACCGGCACGACGCGGCGATGGTCGCCGAGGCGGAGGCCATGCTGGCCGAGCTCGCGAGCGACGTGCGCGCCGCGCAGGAGGCGGCCGCGCGCCAGGCGGAGGCCGACGCGGCCGCCGACGCCGCCGAGGACGCCCGGGATGCGGCGGAGGACGCCCGTGAGGCCGCGGACGCGAGAACCGCGGACCCGGAGACGGGGCCGGTGCCCGCCGTCGAGGTGGTGCGGCCGATCAACGACGGGCCAGGGCGTCCGTGATGTGACGCTCGAGCTCCTCCTCCCCCGGCAGGTCCGGGAAGGAGCGCTCCTGCCCGTGGGCCACGTACACGAAGCTGGCCCCGATCCGTTCCAGCGGGATCCCGTGCAGCCGTGACCAGGCGAGCCGGTAGACGGCCAGCTGCAGCGACTTGAGCTCGAGGTCGCGGCCCCGCGGCACGGCGCCGGTCTTCCAGTCGACGAGCTCCCAGTCGGCCTCGGGGTCGAAGGGCAGGCGGGGGTCGCCGCCGGAGCGGTAGATCGCGTCGACCCGGCCGCGCAGCGTGATCCCGCCGACCGTCGTCTCGACCGGGGCCTCGACGAAGGCCGGGGTGCGCTCCGCCCAGTGCGAGGAGCGGAACCACTCCTGCATGGGGCCGAGGTCGAGGGCCTCGTCGACCCACAGGTCCGCGGCGTCCTCGGCCGAGTCGATGTCCAGCATGCCGGTGGCCCCGAAGCGCTCCTCGAGCCACGCGTGGAACGCCGTGCCGCGCCGCGCCGCGTGCGCGGGCGGCCGGGGCAGGGGCCGGCGCAGCTGCTCGGCCACGGCCTGCGGGTCGGCGGCGAGCTCGCCGTAGAGGGACACGGAGACGTGCTCGGGCAGGGCGGTCTCCCCGCCCGTCCCGGCGACGTCCCGACGGCGCAGCAGCACCCAGTCCACCTGGCGGGCCAGCTCCGGGTCGTCTCCGAGCGCCGCCGGGTCCGCGGCGTGCACGGCCGCGGCGGCCGCCTCCACCCCGTGCCGGCGGGCCCGGGAGCGGCGCGGCAGCGGCTGCCAGCGTTCCTCGTCCTCGGGATCCTCCGGGTCGGCGACGAAGGCCTCCGGGCCGTCGAGGGGGTCGAAGGGCCAGCGGGCGACCAGCGTCCGGCCCGCGACGGGGTTGGCCTCGGGCAGGTCGTCCTCGGCCGGGACGGGGCCGAGCGCGACGCCGGGCACCTCCCCCGCCAGACCGGCCACCTCCTCGAGGAAGGCCGAGGCCGGCAGGGGCTCCTTGTTGACGCCCTTGAACAGGGAGGTGCTCAGCCACAGGGCGGATCGCGCGCGCGTGTACGCGACGTAGGCCAGGCGCCGCTCCTCGCGCTCGGCGTGGGCGGCCACTGCCACGGCATAGGGGTCCGGGTTGCCCTCCTGGGCCGCCTTGGAGCTGTATCCGGTGCCGGCCGACTGGACCCAGTCCCGCTGGTCCTGTGCCCACGAGCCGTCCCACTGCGGCAGCGACGCGCGGTCCCCGCGCAGGGGCCATGGCAGCGCGCCGGCCCGGGGGCTGGTCCAGCGGTCCGCCCGCGTGGACGGGAACGTGCCCTCCTGCAGGCCGGGGACCGCGACGACGTCCCACTCGAGCCCCTTCGAGGCGTGCGCGGTGAGCACCTGGACCAGGCCGGGGGTGGGTTCGGCGTTCTCGACGCCGAGGCCGTCCTCGTGTTCGAGGACGGACTCCGTCCAGGCCAGGAACGCCGTCAGGTCCGTCGCCGTGGTGCCGGCGACGAAGTCGCGGGCCGCGTCCTGGAACGCGTTCAGGTGCCGCCGGGCCGCGGCCGCGGAGACGCCGGGCCGCAGGGCCACCTCCACGTCCAGCCCCGTCTCACGGATCACCTCCGCGATGAGGTCGGCCGGGTCCTCCCCGGTGCGCGTGGAGAGCCGGCGCAGCTCGGCGTTGACGGCCCTCAGTCGGGCCAGGCCCTCGGGTGAGAAGCCGCGGCCGCGGGAGCCGACCCAGTCCGTCCCCTCCCCGGGCAGGGAGTCGAGGGCCTCCAGCAGGGCGGCGGCGTCGGCGTCCTCCTCGGGGCTCACGTCCCGGACCGGGGCCACGTCCGGGGCGTCCCCGGCGGGGTCCTCCCGCCCACCGGCGGCCCGCCTGGCCCGCAGCCGCGAGACGAACCGGGCGCGCTCCTGGAGCACCTCGAGGTCGGCCACGCCGATGCGCCAGCGCGGGCCGGTGAGCAGGCGGACGAGCTGGTCGCTGCGAGTGGGGTCGGCCAGCACGTGGAGGACGGCCAGCACCTCGGCGACCTCCGGCAGCGCCAGCAGCCCGGAGAGCCCGAGCACCTCGTAGGGCAGGCCGGCGGCGTCGAGCGCGTCCAGCACGGGGCCGAACTGGGCGCGGGTGCGGCACAGGACGGCGCGGCTCGGGGTGGTCCCCCCGGGCCCGGCCCCGGTGAGGGCGCCGAGGCGGGCGACGACGTCGGCGGCCTCCTCCTCCGCGGTGACGAACCGGTCCACCCGGACGACGCCCTCCCCCGCGCCCGGCCGGGGCCGCAGGGTGCGCACCTCCACCGGCGCGCCGCCCGCCGCGGCGGCGTGGGCGTTCAGCGGCGCGGCGACGGCGTTGGCGACCGCCAGGATCGCCTCCTCGTTGCGCCACGCGATCGTCAGGTGCGAGACGTCCGCGTTCACGCGCCGCGGGGCGCCGCCGGGGCCGGTCTCCAGCCGGGGGAAGGCGTGCGGGAAGGCGAAGAGCTGTCCGGCGGAGGCGCCGCGGAAGCCGTAGATCGACTGGTGGGGGTCGCCCACCGCGGTGACGCAGTGCCCCAGCCCGGGCGCGTCGTCCTCGGGGCCGCGCGGGCCGAACAGCCCGGCGAAGATCCGCATCTGGGCGTGGGAGGTGTCCTGGAACTCGTCCAGCAGCACCACGGGGAACCGTGCGCGCTCCTGCTCGCCGGCCGCCGGCACCTCGACGGCGATGCGCGCCGCGTGGCGCAGCAGGTCGCCGAAGTCCATGACGTCCTGCTCGCGCTTGACCTCGTCGTAGCGGGCCACGAGGTCCGCCATGAGGGCGCGGTCCGCCAGGCCGGTCAGGAACTCCTGGATCTCCTTCGAGGGGGTCTTGGCGCGCGGGGGCAGCGGCAGGGCGCTCCCCTGCTCGGCCAGCCGGGCGAGGAACCCGCGCACCTCGTCCGCGGTCACCAGGTGCTCGGCCATGTCCCCGGCCAGCCGTAGCGCCTGCGTGATGAGCCGGGACGGGGCCACGCCGAGGGCGTCCGCGACCACCGGATGCGAACGCACGACGGCGCCCATGAGCCGGTGGGCGTCCGCGTCCCCCAGCAGCCGCGCCTCCGGTTCCACGCCGATCCGCAGGCCGTGGTCCCGCACGAGCGCGCCCGCGTAGGAGTGGTACGTGGACACCGAGGCGCGGCCCAGGTCCTCGGGCTCCCCGTCGAAGCCGGGGATCTCGAGGCCGGAGCGCAGCAGGGCGTCCACGCGCCCGTTGATCCGCTCGGCGAGCTCACCGGCCGCCTTCCGGGTGAACGTGACGCCGAGGACCTCGTCCGGGCGCACGAGACCGTTGGCCACGAGCCAGACCACGCGGTCGGCCATGGTGGCGGTCTTGCCGGAGCCGGCGCCGGCCAGCACCAGGCGCGGAGTGAGCGGGGCGGTGACCACCTCGGCCTGCTCCTGCGTGGGCGGGGGCAGCCGCAGCCGCGCCGCGATGTCCTCCGGGGAGTGGACCGCGTCCTCGACGCGCGGACGATCGGTCGGGGCGGCGGGATCGCCGGTCAGCGGGGCCATTCGGTGACCTGCCTTCCTTCGGAGCAGAGCGGACAGACGGAGGGCAGCGCGCACCGACGGGCGCCGGCCTCGTGGAGGGCGAGGAAGCGCGGCCCCGTGGTGCGACGGGCCGCCGTGAACACCTGCTCGAGCGCCCAGGTGTCCCCGTCCTCGAGGGCCGGCTGGTCCTGCACCTTGGTCTTCAGGGTGCCCGCGCCGAGCTGGACGAGGGCCGCGCCGGCCGGCGTCGCGGGCCGCTCCAGGCCGGCGAGCGCGGCGCGCCGGGCGGGGTCCGTGGCGGGGTCGTCCCGGACCTGCTCCAGACCGCCGGCGCGGACGGCCACCTGATAGGCGGCCAGCTGTGGCTGGCGCGCCATCTCCGCACCGGTGGGCGCGCTGCGGCCGGTCTTGAGGTCGGCGATGAAGGGTCGGCCCTGCGCGTCCGCCTCGAGCCGGTCCACGACGCCGGTGATCCGGACGGTGGTCCCGCCCCAGGTCAGGTCCGCGAGGAGCCGCACCTCCTGAGCCACGGGCCGACGCCCGGCCGCCCGGGCGATGCTCCAGTAGCCGATGTAGGCGTCCACCAGGCCGCGGGCCCGGTCGTGCTCGATCTCCGTGATCCAGCCCTCCGGCAGACCGAGTTCGGGCAGGCGGCGTTCCAGTTCGGCACGCACGTCCTCGGGCACGCCCTCGGGATGGTGTTCGGCCACCGAGTGCACGAGCGTGCCCACGGACTGGGCGAGGGTCCCGCCCGCGTTCGCGCCGACGTGGTACAGCACCCAGTCCAGCGGATTGCGCAGGGCCGTCTCCACGCGGGAGGGCGAGAGCGCGACGACCTCGCGCTCCGGGTCGACGAGCGCGGCCTCGGTGGACAGCGGCAGCAGGCCCCACCAGCGTCGGGGGTCCGCGACGGTCACGCCGTCCTCGGCGAGGACCGCCAGGCCGGCGGCCGCCGCCGCCCGGGGTGTCACCCCGTCGGCCGCGTCCGCCTCGTCCCCGGCCTCCAGGACGCGGCGCAGCCGGCCGACGAGCGCGGGCGCCGTGATCGGGTCGGGGACCGCGGTGAGCCGCCGGGCGCCGGCGGCGTCGCGCGCCTCGGCGGGCAGCCGTTCGGGCGGGTCCACCAGGTCGAGGAAGTCGGAGGGGCCCTCATCCGGCGCGCGCACGGCCGTGACGACCACCTGACGCCGTGCCCGGGAGACCGCGGCCGCGAGCATGCGCAGCTCGTCCTGGCGGACCTCGCGCAGCCGGGTGCGGTGGTCCGTGGGCCACGGGGCGTCCGCGGGCAGCGTCACGAGGTCCACGAGGTCGGTGGCGCCGAGCAGCTGGCCGCGCAGCCGGGTGTTCGGCCACACGCCCTCCTGCAGGCCCACGACGATCACCGTGTCCCACTCCTGGCCGGCCGCCGCGGCGGGGGTGCGCACGTGCACGGCGTCACCGGACTCGGCCCGGCGGGCCAGGGTGTCCACGGGCAGGTCCTGGGACTCCATGTAGACGGCGAACGACTCGGGCGACGCGCCCGGGAACTGGTCCACGAAGCGCTCGGCCACCTTGAACAGGGCGACGACGGCGTCGAGGTCCGCGTCCGCCCGGCGGGACTCGCGGCGCTCGTTCGCGTGCTCGGCGGGCCGCAGCGCGAGCGAACGCCATCGCTCGGCCCGACCGGAGGCGGACCACAGCGCCCACAGCACGGTCTCGGGCGAGGCCGAGGGGGCGCGGGCGGCCTCCAGGCCGTCCCGGAGCATCCAGTGGACCCGGCGCAGGGCGCGGTGCCGCTCGTGCTCGGGGCCGGCCAGGCTCGGGTCCAGCAGGGCCGCGGCGAGCAGCGCGTCCGAGGTGCGCCGGCCGCCCCGGCCCCGCTCGGCGGCCAGCAGGTCCTGGCGCAGCCGCCGCACGTGCAGCGCGCTGGCCATCCCGTACCGGCCGGTGAGCAGTCCCACGACCTCGTCCGGATCGAGCACGTCCTCGACCCCGGCCTCCGGATCCTCCGCGAGCGCCCCCGCCGCGTCCAGCAGGGTGAGCAGGGGCGCGACGGCGGGCTCCTCCTTCAGCACGAGCCCGGCGGCGTCCCGCAGCACGGGGACGCCCTCGGCCTCCAGGTGACGGGCGAGCGCGGCCACCCGGGAGCCCGAGCGGGCGACCACGAGGATCCGGTCCAGGGGCACCCCGTCCTCGTGGTGGACCCGCAGCACCCGTTCGAGGACGAGCTGGTCCTCGTGGGCGCGGGTGGGCACGACGTGCGCCCGGACGGCGCCGTCGCCGTCCGCCGGGACGGTCTCGGTGCGGGTCCGTTCGACGCCGGCGGTGCGCTGGCGGACCCGGCGGGCCACGCGCAGGTAGGCGTCCTGGACCTCGGCGCGCATGCGGTGCCCGCGCGTCAGCACCCGGACGCGTCCGTCCGGGGACGCGAGCGGGGCGGCCCCCGGCACGGGATCGGGGTCGAGGACCCCGGGGTACCGGGCGAGGAGGTCGGGCCGGGCGCCGCGGAAGCCCTCCACGGTGGTGTCCGGCGACGCGGTGAGCAGCACGTCCCGCCCGCGGCCGAGCACGCTGAGCAGGTCGTGCACGGCGGGGGTGGCCTCGTGGAGGTCCTCGACCACGAGCACGGCCAGGCGGTCCCGCTCCTCCGCCACGAACGCCTGCGCCGCGGCGTCGCGCTCCGGGTCCTCCGGATGCCGCTCGGTGAGCACGCGGACGGCGGCGGACAGCAGCCCGGCGGCGTCGAACGCCTCGGCCATGCCCAGGTCGATCCGGTCCCGGTAGTCCTGCAGCAGCACGGCCGCGGCCTCCCACTCGGGGCGCCCGTGGGCGGTGCCGAGCTCCTGCAGGCGGCCCGGCTCGAGGCCGAGCTCGCTCATGCGGTCCACGAGCTCGCGGACCTCACGGCGGAATCCCCTCGCCTCCACGGCGGGGGCGACGTCGGCCGGCCAGTCCGGCGCGGCGGCGAGGCCGGCGGCGTAGCCCTCGAGCAGCTCGGCGATGACCGTGTCCTGCTCGGCGCCGGTGAGCAGCCGGGGGGCGACCTCCAGATGCCTCAGCGGTCCCGTGACGCGGGCGCGGCGCAGCAGGTCGAACGCGTAGGAGGACCAGGTCCGCACGGGGGTGACGGCGCGGGTGCCCCGCCCGGCGGCGGCGAGCCGGCGGGTCAGGGCGTCGCGCAGCCGCGCCGCCGCGTCCCGGCTCGGGGCCAGCAGCAGGAGGGACTCGGGGTCCAGCCCCGCCTCGATCCGGCGGGCCGCGTACTCGACCGCCACGGTGGTGCGCCCCGTGCCGGGGGCGCCCAGCACGAGCACGGCGCCGTGCCCGGGGGCGAGCGAGGCGATCGCCTCCTGCTCGTCCGTCAGCGTGATCCGGTCCTCGGGTGCGGCGGCCGTGCGCACCAGCCGAGCGGCCCGTTCCGGCGCCGCCGCGTCGTCGTCGACGGGGTCCACCCCGTGTTCCCTGGTCATGGCCTCATCCTCGCACCGGGCCCGGACACGATACGGTCGGCGATCGCACGGATCGCCCGCGCGGCGCCGTCGTCGGGCTCCCAGCGGGCCCGGTGCAGGTCCACGCGCCCGGCCGGGGTGCGGGGCGTGGCCTCCCGCTCGTGCTCG
The DNA here is from genome assembly GCF_056173425.1 of Micrococcus sp. 63XJN7_8_ISO-PGPR-S23-253. Lineage (NCBI taxonomy): Bacteria > Bacillati > Actinomycetota > Actinomycetes > Micrococcales > Micrococcaceae > Micrococcus > Micrococcus sp. 63XJN7_8_ISO-PGPR-S23-253. Next base: position 760,005 of record NZ_CM149673.1, on the reverse strand, counting down.
ACGGCGGCCCGCGCGGCCAGCTCCAGGGGCAGCGAGCCGTCGGCCCGGACCACGCGCCACCACGGCGTGCCGGGGCTCGACTCGGCCATCGCCCGGCCGGCCTGCCGCGGACCGCCGACCCCCAGCAGGCCGGCCAGCCCCCCGTAGCTGACGGCGCGTCCGGGCGGGACCAGACGGGCGAGCGCCTCGAGCCCCTCGCCGAGGGTGAGCGGTCCGTCGTCGCGGTGGCGAGCGGCGGGGAGCACAGGGTGATCGGTCACGACCCCATCCTGTCGTGTCCGCCGCTCCGGGTAGCGTGAGGCGCGTGACTTGGCATGAGAGCATCCGCGCCGGCTTCGACCTCGAGACCACCGGACGTGATCCGCGCACCGCGCTGATCGTGACCGCCACCCTGGTGATGGTGGACGAGCACGGCCGCGCCGCGTCGTCGGCCGAGTGGCTCGTGGACCCGGGCGTGCCCATCCCCGCCGAGGCGGCCGAGGTCCACGGCGTCACCACGGAGCGGGCGCAGGCGGAGGGCATGCCCGCCGCGCAGGGCGTCGCGGAGATCACCGAGACCCTGCGGGACCTGTTCGCCGCGGGCATCCCCGTGGTGGCGTTCAACGGCGTGTACGACTTCACGGTGATGGACCGGGAGGCGCGCCGCCACGGGCTGACGCCGCTCGAGGCCCGCCCCGTGATCGACCCGTTCGTGCTGGACAAGCAGGTGGACCGGTTCCGCAAGGGCAAGCGCACGCTCTCCGCGGTGTCCGAGCACTACGGGGTGACCCTGGAGAACGCGCACACCTCCGCGGCGGACGCCCTCGCCGCCGTCCAGGTGGCCGACGCCCTGGCCGCCCAGTACGAGCAGCTGCGCATGGCGCCGGCGGACCTGCACGAGCGGCAGGTGCGCTGGAAGGCCGAGCAGGCGGAGAGCTTCGAGCAGTACCTGCGACGCAAGGACCCGCAGGCCACCGTCTCGCGCCACTGGCCGGTCGAGGCCGAGCGCTGAGCACCCGGCCCCGACCCGCACCCGGGTCTCAGCCCTGGGGCGTCGCCGCCGCGGCCGCCTTCGCCGCGGCCGGCAGCGCGTCGAGCACCCGGGTGACCGCCGCGTCGTCGTGGGCGGCGGAGACGAACCAGGCCTCGAACACGGACGGCGGCAGGTACACGCCGGAGGCCAGCATCGACTGGAAGAACGGGGCGTAGCGGAAGACCTCCTGGCCCTGGGCGTCCCGGTAGTCCCGCACGCCGGTGCCGGAGGTGCCGAACGCCAGGGAGAACAGGGTGCCGGCCCGCTGGATCGAGTGGTCCACGCCCTCGGCGTCCAGGGCGGCCACGAGGCCCTCGCGCACGGCGTCCGAGGCGCGCGTCACGGCGGCGTAGACGGCCTCGTCGGCGCGGGAGAGCGTGGCGTGGCCGGCGGCCATGGCCACCGGATTCCCGGAGAGGGTGCCGGCCTGGTACACCGGACCGAGCGGGGCCAGGTGGTCCATGATCTCGGCGGAGCCGCCCAGGGCGGCCGCGGGCATGCCGCCGCCGATCACCTTGCCGAAGCACCAGATGTCCGGGGTCCAGCCCTCGGACTGTCCGGACAGGCCCCAGCCGCCCGTGGCGGTGGCGCGGAAGCCGGTGAGCACCTCGTCCCAGATCAGCAGCGCGCCGTGGCGGCGGGTGATCTCGCGCAGGAACGCGTTGAAGCCCTCGGCGGGCTCCACGACGCCCATGTTGCAGGGCACGGCCTCCGTGATGAGCGCGGCGATGCGCTCGCCGTGCTCGGCGAACACGGCCTCGACGGCGGCGCGGTCGTTGTAGTCCACCACGAGGGTCTCGGAGGCGGCGGCCTCGGTGACGCCCGCGGAGCCGGGCAGGGCGGCGGTCGCCACGCCCGAGCCGGCCGCGGCCAGCAGGCCGTCCGAGTGGCCGTGGTAGCAGCCGGCGAACTTCACGATCAGGTTGCGGCCGGTCACGCCGCGGGCCAGGCGCAGGGCCGTCATGGTGGCCTCGGTGCCGGTGGACACGAAGCGCACGCGCTCGACCGGGACCTTGGAGGCGATCAGCTCGGCCAGCGCGGTCTCCTCCAGCGTGGAGGTGCCGAAGCCGAGGCCGCGGTCCACGGCGGCGTGGACGGCCTCGACGACCTCGGGGTGCTGGTGGCCCAGCAGCATGGGGCCCCACGAGCAGACGAGGTCCACGTACTCGTTGCCCTCGACGTCGGTCAGGTACGGGCCGCGTGCGCCGGCCATGAACCGGGGCGTGCCGCCGACCGAGCCGAAGGCGCGCACGGGCGAGTCGACGCCGCCGGGGATGACGGCCTGGGCCGCGGCGAAGGCGGCGGCGTTGGTGGTCGGCTGGGACGCGGTCACAGGGACCCCTCCTTCATCCAGCGGCCGAGCTCGGCCGCCCAGTAGGTGAGCACGGAGTCGGCGCCGGCGCGCCGGATGGAGAGCACGGACTCGACGATCGAGGCCTTCCGGTCGATCCAGCCGCGTGCGGCGGCGGCCTCGATCATCGCGTACTCCCCCGAGATCTGGTACGCGGAGACGGGCACGTCCGCCATGTCCGCCACGTCGCGCACGATGTCCAGGTAGCTCATCGCGGGCTTGACCATCACCATGTCTGCGCCCTCCTCGAGGTCGAGGGCGACCTCGAGCAGGGCCTCGCTCCGGTTGGCGGCGTCCATCTGGTAGGTCTTGCGGTCGCCCGTGAGCTGGGAGTCGACGGCGTCGCGGAACGGCCCGTAGAACGCCGAGGAGTACTTCGCGGCGTAGGCGAGGATCGCGGTCTCGTGATGGCCGGCGCCCTCCAGGGCCTCCCGGATCACGCGGACCTGGCCGTCCATCATCCCGGAGGGGCCGAGCACGTCCGCACCGGCCTCGGCCTGCGCGACGCCCATCCGGGCGTAGATCTCCAGCGTCGCGTCGTTGTCCACGGCGCCCTCGGCGGTGAGCACGCCGCAGTGGCCGTGGTCGGTGAACTCGTCCAGGCACAGGTCGGACATCACGACGAGCCCGTCCCCCACCTCCGCCTTCACGTCCCGGATGGCCCGGTTCAGGACGCCGTCCGGGTCCAGGGCGGCGCTGCCGACGGCGTCGCGCGTGGCCGGCACGCCGAACAGCATGATGCCGCCTAGACCCAGCTCGGCGGCCTCGGCCGCGGCGGCCTTGAGCGAGTCCGTGGTGTGCTGCACGACGCCCGGCATCGAGGCGATCGGCACGGGCTCGGCGGCGCCCTCCTTGATGAAGGCCGGCAGGATCAGCTGGTTCGGGTGGATGCGGGTCTCGGCGACCAGCCGGCGCAGGGCGGCGGACTGGCGGAGCCGACGGGGACGCTGATGGGGGAAGGACATGGCCTCGAGTCTAGGCGCGGTGCGGCGGGACGCGCCGGTCGGCGCGGGGCGGCGGGGGGATCGGGGCACGGCCGTCCGACTCCCCGCGGCAATTCGGTTGCGCACAACCTGACCGCGGACTACGCTCGCTCGTGAGCGCGGAGACGCGCCACCCGCGCCTCGGGCCCGCCACCCGGACCCGTCACCGGCAAGGAAGGCACCGCATGATCGAGATCGGCCCCCTCTACACCGCCGAGGCCGTCGCCACCGGCGCCGGCCGCGACGGCCACGTCCAGACCGCGGACGGCCGCATCGCACTGGACCTCGCGGTCCCCGCGGAGATGGGCGGCAGCGGCGACGGCGCGAACCCCGAGCAGCTGTTCGCGGCCGGCTACGCCGCGTGCTTCCACTCCGCGCTGCAGAACGTGGCCCGTCAGGCCAAGAAGAAGCTCGGCGACTCCTCCGTGGGCGCACGCGTCGCCATCGGCAGGGCCGGCGAGGGCTTCGGCCTGGCCGTCGTGCTCGAGGTCGTGATCCCCGACCTGCCCCATGACGAGGCCCAGCAGCTCGCCGACGCGGCTCACCGGGTCTGCCCCTACTCCAACGCCACGCGCGGCAACATCCGCGTGGACGTGCAGGTCGTCGACGACTGACCCCCCACCCCGGCCCCGACCGGGGCCGGGCCACCCAGTATCGAAGGAGAACCACCCATGGCCGGTTTCCGCACCGAAGATCCCACCACCGGAGAGATCGTCCGCACCTGGGACGCGATGAGCGAGGAGCAGGTGGAGGACGCCCTCGCCGCCGCCCAGGACGCCTTCACCACCTGGCGGAGCACCGACCCCGTCCGGCGCGCCGAGGTCCTGCGGCGCACGGCGGACCTGCTCGCGCAGCACGCCGACGAGCTCGCCGACATCGCCGCCGAGGAGATGGGCAAGCCGCTCGCCCAGGGCGTCGGGGAGGCGCAGCTGTGCTCCCAGATCTTCCGCTACTACGCGGACAACGCCCAGCAGCTGCTGGCGGACGACGCCCTCCCCGCCCACGGCGCCAACTCGACGCGCGTGGAGAAGGAGCCGCTCGGCGTCCTCCTCGGCGTGATGCCGTGGAACTACCCCTACTACCAGCTGGCCCGGTTCATCGCCCCCAACCTGCTGCTGGGCAACACCCTGCTGCTCAAGCCCGCCTCCATCTGCGCGGCCTCCGCCCTGCGGCTCGAGGAGCTGCTCACCGAGGCCGGCCTCCCGGAGGGCGTCTACCAGACGCTGCTCGTGGGCTCGGACCGGATCGACGGCATCATCGCCGACCCGCGGGTCCAGGGCGTCTCCCTCACCGGCAGCGAGGGCGCGGGCGCCTCCGTGGCCGCCGCGGCCGGTCAGCACCTGAAGAAGGCCGTGCTGGAGCTGGGCGGCTCCGATCCGTTCATCGTCCTCGGCGGCGACCTCGACGCCGTGGCCGCGACGGCGGCAAAGGCGCGGCTGAGCAACGCCGGGCAGGCCTGCAACTCGCCCAAGCGGATGATCGTCCTCGACGAGCACTACGACGAGTTCGTGGAGAAGCTCACCGCCGCGTTCAAGGACGCGACCGTCGGCGACCCCCGCGAGGAGGGCACCCAGGTCGGCCCCATGTCCAGCACCTCCGCTCGGGAGGACCTGATGGAGCTGGTGGACGACGCCGTCTCCCACGGGGCGCAGGTGCGCACCGGCGGTCACGCCCGTGCCGGCGCCGGCGCCTTCATGGAGCCGACCGTGCTCACCGGGGTGACCCGCGAGATGCGCGCCTGGTCCGAGGAGCTCTTCGGCCCGGTCGCCGTCGTGCACCGGGCCGCGGACGTCGACGAGGCCGTCGCCCTGGCCAACGAGTCCGACTTCGGCCTCAGCGGCTCGGTGTGGTCCGACGACCTCGAGCTCGCCGAGGCCACGGCCCGCCGCCTCGACGTGGGCATGGCCTTCGTGAACGAGCACGGCACCACCCAGGCCGGGCTGCCCTTCGGCGGTGTCGGCCGCTCGGGCTTCGGCCGCGAGCTGGGCCCCTACGGCGTGGACGAGTTCGTGAACAAGCGCCTGGTCCGCGTCGCGGACCCCGTCACCAGCGCCTCCGCCTGACACCCGCCCTCGTCGGAGGGCCTTCGCCCCGGGGAGGGGCCGCGCACCGCCGCGGCCCCTCCCCGGGGCGTTCCCGACTAGTGTGGGTCCCATGCCCGATCCCACCCCCGCATCCCTGCGCATCGCCGTCCTGATGGACAGCGACAACGTCTCCCCCAAGTTCGCCCCCCTGATCCTCGAGGAGCTCGCCACCTACGGCACCCCCACGATCAAGCGCGCGTACGGCGACTGGACCACGACCAACCTGAACGGCTGGAAGAAGGCGCTGAACCACCACGCGATCCAGCCGGTCCAGCAGTTCGCCTACACCGTGGGCAAGAACTCCTCGGACTCCGCGCTCATCATCGACGCGATGGACCTGCTCTGGATGGGCAACGTGGACGCGTTCGCCCTCGTCTCCTCCGACTCCGACTTCACGCGCCTGGCCACCCGCCTGCGCGAGGGCGGCAAGCGGGTGATCGGCCTGGGCGCCCGCAAGACCCCCGCCTCGCTGCGCAACGCCGTGGACCAGTTCATCTACCTCGAGCTGCTCGGCACGGCCACGGACCACGACGTCGACGACGACGAGACCGGCGAGGACGCCCCCGCCAAGGAGGAGAACGCCAAGGCGTCCGAGGGCTCCGGCCGCTCGGGATCCCGCCGCGGCGGTCGAGGCCGCGGCCGCGGGTCCAAGACCACCGACGCCGCCGACACCCCCGAGGCCACGGACGCGGACGCCGAGGCCCCCGCCGCCGAGGAGGCGCCTGCCAGGGACGAGGCGCCCGCCGGGGACGCCGCCGCCGGCAAGGACGGGAAGGGCCCGCAGGCGAAGTCCGGAGCCGGTCGGCGGGGCCGCCGTGCGTCGTCGTCGGACGTCACCGAGGACCCGACCCCGCCCGAGGTGCCGGTCGAGGCCGAGCCCGAGCACGACGAGGCCGACGCCGCCCCGCGCATCGACCTGCAGGCCGCGCTCACCAAGGCCGTCAACGCCACGAGCACCGACGACGGCTGGGCCACGCTGTCCCTGATCGGCCAGCACCTGAGCCGCACCCACGTGGACTTCGACCCGCGCGACTTCGGGCACTCCAAGCTCTCCACCCTCGTGGAGGACCAGCCGTACCTGCGCACCCGCACCGAGGGCCGGACCATGGAGGTCTCGCTGGTCCGCCGCCGCAGCCGCCGCGCCGAGGGCTGAGCGGCACGGCCGGTCGTCCCCCGCGGCCGGCGGGCCGGTCCACCGGCCGTTCACCCGCCGGCCACCCGCCCACCACGCCCGCCCGGTAGGCTCCCCGCCATGGGGAACACTCTGGGCTTCCTGCGCGGCGTCGACCGCCTGCACGCCTTCTACACGGAGAACGTGCGCATGCTCGCGCACGCGTACGACCTGACGGACGAGGAGGCCTCGGAGCTGCTCGCCAACACGGGCTTCACCAACGTCTCGGTCGCCATCCTGCGCGGCCCGCGGGTGGACATCATGGCCGCCGCCACCGGCGTGCCGCAGGACGAGAAGCACGACGCCGGCCCGGCGCCGACGGAGGACGACGCGACCGACCCGGACGGCGACCGCCCCGACTGAGCCTCGCCCCGAGTGCGGACGGGCGGCTCAGGCCGCAGCGCGCAGCACGGCCAGCACTCCGGCCGCATCCGGCGTGGGGGCCGTCCCGAGCAGGGGCAGACCCCGCCGCGCGCACGTGTCTCGGGTCGGCGCGCCGATCGCCACGAGCCGCACCCGCTCCCCCACCAGCGGCCTCAGACCCGCGGCCACGAACTCCTCCGCCGCGGAGGAGCTGGTGAGCACCACGGCGGTCCCCGCCGCGACCACGGCCAGCCGCGCGGGCGTCACGACGTCCCCCCGGTCCTCGTCCGCCGCCCCGTCGAGCAGCCGCCTGCCAGCCTGCGCCGGATACGGCACCGTCCGGTAGGCGAGCCCGGTCCGCACGTCCCAGCCCGCCGCGCGCAGGCCGTCGGCGAGGCGGGGCCGGGCCCGGTCGGACTGGGGCAGCCACGCGCGGGCGCCGCGGGGATGCAGGGCGGCGAGTCCGGCGATCAGGCCCTCGGCGGAGCGGTCCTCCGGCGGCAGCCACGGCGCCGCGTCGCAGCCCGCCTCGGTCAGCACCCGTGCCGTTCCCGGTCCGGTGGCCGCGATCCGCGCGCTCGCCGGGACATGGCCGTCCCAGCCGACGGCCCTGAGCGCGCGCACGGTGTTGGGGCTCGTCAGCACGAGCCAGCGGGACCCGTCCGAGCGCACCGGCCCGGCCGCATCACCGTCGGTCCCCGCCCAGTCCGCCAGCAGCGCGCGCAGGGGGCCGTCGTCGTCGGGCAGCGCGAAGTCGGTCAGCGGCAGGAAGCCGACCCGCAGCCGCCGCCCCGCCACCTCGGCGCCGGCGAGACCGGCCTCGAGGTCGCCGGCCTGGGCCGGCTGGCGGGTGAGCAGGACGCGCATCTCAGGCCGGGTCGTCGGGCCGCGGGGCGCCGTCGCCCCGGTCCACCCCGCGCACCGTGCCGGGCAGCAGGTCGGCGCCCTCGGCCACGAACTGCTCGGCCACGTGCACGCCGAGTGCCTCCGCGGCCACGAACAGGGTGTCCTCGAGCCACTCGTCGGCGGCCGCCGGGTCACCGGCCACGTCGGCCGGCACCGGGTCGAGCTGCACGGACGAGGTCCGGCGCAGCACGCGCGAGCCGTCGAGGGCGGCCACCATCGCGGTCATCTCGATGCGCGGCGCGCCGGCCTCGCCGTCGCTCACGCGGGCCACGGCCCCGATCGGCGCGGCGCAGCCGGCCTCGAGGCGACGCAGCAGGGCCCGCTCGGCGGTGACCGCCACGTGGGTGTCCCGATCGTCGACCAGCTCGAGGGCGGCGTGCAGCCTCCCGACCGGCGCCTGGGGGTCCAGGAGCGCGCGGCCGAGGAAGGACTCGTCCTCGGCCCGGATCTCCACGGCCAGGGCGCCCTGCCCGGGGGCGGGCACCATGACCTCCGGGTCGATCCGCTCGGTGATCACGTGGTCCAGGCCGAGCCGGTCGAGCCCGGCACAGGCCAGGATCACGGCGTCGAGGTCACCGCGGGGCGAGCCCGCGGCGGCCGGGGCGTGGTCGTCGTGCTGCTCCAGCCCGGGCACCCGGGCCAGGCGGGTCTGCACGTTGCCGCGGATGTCCACGAGCTCCAGATCCGGGCGCAGGGCCTTGAGCTGGGCCACGCGGCGCGGCGAGCCCGTGCCCACCCGGGCGCCCTCGGGCAGGGTCGCCAGGGTGAGGCCGTCGCGGGCGCACAGGGCGTCCCGCAGGTCGGCACGGGCCGGCACCGCGGCGATCTCGAGGGTCTCCGGCTGGGCGGCCGGCAGGTCCTTGAGCGAGTGCACGGCCGCGTCCACGGCGCCGTCGAGCACGGCGGCCCGCAGCGCCGAGGCGAACACGCCGGTGCCGCCCAGCGAGGCCAGCGAGCCGGTGGTGACGTCGCCCTCGGTGCGGATCACCACCAGCTCGTGGGCCAGGCCGGATCGCTCCGTGAGCGCCTCGGCCACGTGGGTGGTCTGCGTGGTCGCCAGGGCGGAGCCCCGGGTGCCGATGCGCAGGGGGGTCACGGTCTCAGGCCTCCTCGGCGGGGGCCGCGGCGCCCGCCTCGTGCTCGGCCAGCCCGCGCACGGCGGCGTCGACCGCGGACGTCGTCGGCCGCGTCGAGCCGTCCCGCATCACCTTGGCGCAGCAGTCCGGCCGGCACACGTCGTACCAGGCCGGGAAGCAGCCGGCCGCGGCGCGGCCCTCGCGCCGGCCCAGCCGCTCCTCCACGATGTCCACGAGCCCGGCCACGAACCGCGGGTCGGTGCCCGGGGTGGGGCTGCGACGGAACCCCACACCCAGCCCCTCGGCGGTCTCCTTGGCCTCGGTGTCGAGGTCCCAGACCACCTCCATGTGGTCCGAGACGAAGCCCAGCGGCACGACGACGAAGCCCGCCACGGCACGACCCTGCGCGTCCGTCTCGGCACCCTCGCCCGCGAGGTGCTCCATCGCGTCGTTGATGTCCGGCTCGAGCCACGGCACCGAGGGCGGGCCGGAGCGCGACTGGTACACGAGCGACCACGGCACGTCCGCGGCCTCGGGCACGCCGGCGAGGATCTCGCGGGCCACGTCGAGGTGCTGCGCCGAGTACACGTCCGCACCCTCGTCGCCCGGCTCCGCCCCCGCCTGCGCGCGCAGGTCTGCGGCGAGGCCGCGCGGGCCGGCGGCGGCGGCGTCGGAGGTGGGGATGGAGTGGGTCGCGAAGAGCACGTGGATCCGCGCGTCGTCCCCCAGCTCCGCGCGCAGCGAGGCCAGGTCCGCGCGCAGGCCGTCCCGGAACGGCTCGATGAAGCCGGGATGGTTGAAGTACTGGCGCGTCTTGTCCAGGTCCACCTTCCCGGTCAGGCCGGTCTGCTCCATGGCCATGCCCATGTCCTCCCGGTACTGGCGGCACGAGGAGTAGCAGGAGTACGCGGAGGTGGTGACCGTCAGGATGCGGCGGTGCCCGTCGGCGTGCATCCGCTCGAGGGTGTCCGGGAAGTAGGGCTCCCAGTTGCGGTTGCCCCAGTACACGGGCAGGTCCAGACCGCGGGCGGCCAGCTCGGCCTCGATGGCCGCCTTCAGCGCGCGGTTCTGCGCGTTGATGGGGCTGACGCCGCCGTTGGCGCGGTAGTGGGTGGCGACCTCCTCGAGGCGCTCGTCCGGGATGCCGCGCCCGCGCGTGACGTTGCGCAGGAACGGGATCACGTCGTCCTGGCCCTCGGGCCCGCCGAAGGAGGCGAGCAGCAGGGCGTCGTAGTCCTTGGGGGCCATCACGCCGCACGCGTCGTAGTCGACGCCGGCGGCGGCCTTCTCGGGCGTCCGGAGGGCCGGGGCGACGCCGGCGTCCGGGCCGGTGTGGTCGGGCGCGTCGGCGCGGGGCTCGGGGGCGGCAGTCATCAGGCCAGCACCTCCGCGATCTCGGCGGTCTCCAGACGGCGTCCGGTGTAGAACGGCACCTCGCTGCGCACGTGCAGGCGGGTCTCGTTGTTGCGCAGGTGGCGCATCATGTCCACCAGGTCCGTCAGCTCGTCCGCCTCGAGGCCCAGCAGCCACTCCCAGTCGTTCAGGCCGAACGCGCTGGTGGTGTTCGCCCACACCTGCGGGAAGTCCTGGCCGAGCTGGCCGTGCTCGCGGAGCATGCGGGCCCGCTCCTTCGGGTCCAGCAGGTACCAGTCGTACGAGCGCACGAACGGGTAGAAGCACAGCCACTTCAGGGCCTTGCGGCCCATGGCGAAGGCGGGGACGTGGTCCTTGTTGAACTCGGCCATGCGATCTGCGCCCATGGCCGAGAGCACCATCGTGGTGCCCTCGAGCAGACGGGTGCGGCGCAGCTCGCGGATGGCGGCCTGCAGGTCCTCGGGCACCTGGCCGTACATCCACACCATGACGTCGCCGGCCTCGCGCATGCCCGAGACGTCGTAGACGCCGCGCACGGTCACGCCGGTCTGGGCCACCCGCGCGACGGCCTCGTCGAACTCCTTGGCGGCCTTCTTCGCGTCGCGGCCCTCCAGTCCCAGCCAGCCGGGCTCGCCCTGCGGGCGGGCGAACGCGGTGTAGGTGGTGAACCAGTCCTTGCCTGCCTCGGCAGGGGTGGTGGTGCTGTCCTTGGTCATGGTCCTCTTCCTTGGGATCCGATTGCGTCAGGGGTGGTCTGGGGGCGAGGTCAGCCGGCGGGCGGTGCGTCGGCGCCGAGGGTGCGGTCCACGCCGGCGACGACGGCGGCCAGCCCGGTGCCGTGCACCCAGCTGCCCACGAGGTCGAGGCCGGGCACGTCCCGTGCCCAGTCGATCAGCGTGTCCGCCTTCGCGCGGTCGGGGCCGGCCTGCGGCGGGATGGAGCGGCGCCAGCGGGTGACGGTGCGGGCGACGACGTCCTCCTCCGCCAGCGGCACCCCGGTGAGGGTCGCCGTGTCCACGAGCGCCTGCGCGAGCAGCTCCTCGTCCGCGCTGCGGTGGCCCAGGGCCTCGGGCCCACCGCCCTGGCGGCCGTAGGACAGGCGCAGCACATGGCGGTGGGGGTGACGGGCGACGCCGTCCTCCTGCGGCCGCGCGACGACCTCGCGCAGCCACGCCCACTTGGCGGTGGCGTGGGTCAGGGCCTTGGCGGCCACGTCCGTCCCGGCGCCGACCAGCACTCCGGTGCCGCGTGGCGCGTCGTCCAGGCCCGCGGCCTCGACGACGAGCGTGGCCAGCGCGATGCCCTCGCCGAGGGCGGGGCCGGCGTCAGGGTCCAGGGCGTCGGCCGAGAGCGGGGCCAGCAGGTCCCAGGCGGTGACGCCGTCCACGGCCAGCACGACCCGGTCCACGTCGAGCCCGCGGACGACCTCGTCGTCCCGGTCCGAGATCTGGGCCCACCAGCCGCCGGTGGCGGGCACGCGGGACAGGGCGGCCACTCGGACGCCGCGCAGGACGGTGGCCCCGTCCTCGCGCAGCGCCTCGACGAGCCGGCCGGTGAGGCGGACCATGCCGCCGTCCAGACCGGCCACGAGCGAGCCGGGGGTCCCGGCGGACCGCAGCGCGGCGACGCCCGCGGCCAGCCCGCCGTGCTCCACGGCGGCGGCGAGCAGGCCGGGGGCCACGCGCTCCAGCTCGACGACCGCGGGGTCGGCCGAGTGGACTCCGGCGACGACGGGGGCCACGAGGCGTTCGAGCACCTCGTCGCCGAGGCGGTCGGCCACGACCTGCGCGACGGTCACCGGCTCGCCGGCCGCGAGCGCAGCGGCCCAGCGATCCATGGGGGCCTCGGCGTCCTGCCGGGCGCGCTCCAGGCCGGCCGGCGTGAGGGCGGCGGCGAGGCCCTCGGCGTCGAGGTCGCCGGGGATGCCGACGATGCCGAGACGCGGGGCGGGCACGGGGCCGGCGGGACCGTGCAGCCACGAGCCGAGGGGCTCGGGCGCGACGATCTTCTCGCCCAGCCCGAGCTCCTCCACGAGCGCGCGCACGGCGGCGCCGCGGACGGCGAACGACTCGGCCCCACCGTCGAGTTCGAGGGTCTGGGTCTCGGGGGCCCCGGTCTCGCCGTGCGAGGGGACGTCGAGGAAGCGCGGGGAGACCGCGCCCCCGAGCACGGAGGTGGCCTCGGCGAGGGTCACGTCCCAGCCCGCCGTGGACAGTCGGTGGGCCGCGACGAGGCCGGCGATGCCGCCGCCGACCACGAGCGCCGTGCCGCTCATGCGCGCTCCTCCCGCTCGGCGGTCTCGACCCCCGGTGCCGGGTCCTGGCCCTCCCGCTCCGCCACGGGCAGGGAGTGGATCAGCTCGACCACGCGGGTCAGCACGGCCGCGTCCGTCTCCGGCGGCACGCCGTGGGCGAGGTTGACGACGTGGCCGGGCGCGACGGCGCCGGAGGCGACGACGTCGCGCACGTGGGCCTCGAGGACCTCCCACGGGGCGGCGAGCAGGGCCGGATCGATGTTGCCCTGCAGGGGCACGGCGCCGCGTCCGTCGGGGCCGGGGTTCGCGCTGAGACGACGGTGCGCCTCGGCGAGCGTGAGGCGGTGGTCCACGCCGACGGCGGTCGCGCCCGCGTCACGCATGTGGTGCAGGAACTCTCCCGTGCCCGTGCCGAAGTGCAGGAGCGGGGCGCCGTCGGGGACGCCGGGCCCGGCGAGGTCGGCGACATGGGCGAGGGCCGCCCTCGAGTGCGGCTGCACGTGCTCGAGGTAGTCGTCCGCCGAGAGCGAACCGGCCCACGAGTCGAACAGCTGCGCGGCGGAGGCGCCGGACTCGAGCTGGGCGCGCAGGAACTGGCCGGACACGGTGGCGGCCCAGTCGGCCAGGGCGGCCCAGGTCTCGGGGTCGGCGTGCATCATGCGTCGCGGGCCGAAGTGGTCGCGGGAGGGACGGCCCTCCACCATGTACGCCGCCAGCGTGAAGGGAGCGCCGGCGAAGCCGATCAGGGGGCGCGGGCCCAGCTCGGCGACGGTGGCCGCGACGGCCTCGCGGATGACGTCCAGGGCGGCGTCCTCGAGGACGGGCAGCGCGGCGACGTCGTCGGCGGTGCGGACGGCCCGGCCGAGCACGGGGCCCACGCCGGGCTGGATCTCCACGTCCACGCCCGCCAGGCGCAGGGGGACCACGATGTCCGAGAAGAAGATCGCCGCGTCGACGTCATGGCGGCGCACCGGCTGCATCGTGATCTCCCGGACCAGGTCCGGCATGAGGCAGGAGTCGAGCATCCCGATCCCCTCGCGCACCTGGCGGTACTCGGGCAGCGAACGGCCGGCCTGTCGCATGAACCACACGGGGTGGCGGTCGGGGCGCTGGCCGCGCAGCGCGCGAAGGAGCGGGCTGGCCGCGGTCGAGCGTGACGGATCCTCGGTGCGCAGCGGGTGCTCGGCGGGCAGCGCCGGGACGGCCGCGGGGGTCTCGGGGGTCTGGGACAGGGCGGACATGCCCCCCAGTGTCCCACCGGTCGTGTCGCGGTGGCACATCCGCGTCCTCCGTGAGCGTCGTCACACTGGCCGGCGGCGCCCGGGTCAGGTCCGCCTTCCCGGACGGGCGGGGCGGTCGGGGCTAGACTTGGCCCGCTGTGACTGTCTTCTCTCTCGTCGCCTCCCACCATGATCTGGACCTGGACACGGTCGCCCGCCTCAGCGCCGGCGCGACCGGGGTCGGGCCCGCCCTGCCCGGCAGCGGTGCGGCGGGCGCCGTCGTGCTGGCCACGTGCAACCGCGTGGAGATCTACGCCGAGGCCGACGGGGTCGGCGTCGAGGTCGCCCGCGCGGGGCTGCTGTCCGCCGTCGCCGCCTCCACCTCCCTGCCGGACGAGGACGTGCACACCGCGTTCCGCACGCTCGACGCCGACGCCACGGCCCGTCACCTCTTCGAGGTCGGCGCCGGGCTGGACTCCGCCGTGGTGGGCGAGCGCGAGATCGCCGGTCAGGTCCGGCGCGCCCTGACGGCGGCCCAGGAGGCGGGCACCGCCTCGGGCCCGCTCGTCCGCCTCTTCGAGTCCGCCACGCGCACGGCCAAAGACGTCGGCTCCCGCACGGCGCTCGGCGCGGCCGGCCGCTCGGTCGTCTCCGTCGCCCTGGACCTCGCGGAGGAGCTGCGCGGTCTCACCGACGCCGCGGCCCAGCGCGACTTCTGGGCCGGGGCCACCATCCTGCTGATCGGCACGGGCGCCTACGCCGGCACCACGCTCGCGCAGCTGGCAGACCGGGGTGCGACCACCGTCGGCGTGCACTCGGCCTCGGGCCGCGCGGAGCAGTTCGTCGCAGACCGCGGCGGCTGGGCCCTCGCGCTCGGCGGCGAGGCCGTGGCCGGCGCCGTCGCCGAGGCGGACGTGATCATCGGCTCCTCCGGTGGCGAGCGCCAGATCAGCCCCGAGCGCCTGCAGGAACTGCGCGAGGGCGCACGGCGCCCGCTCACGGTGGTCGACCTGGCCCTCTCGCGCGACTTCGACCCCGCAGTCGCGGACCTGCCGGACGTCGACCTCATCACCCTCGAGTCGGTGCGGCTGGCCGCCCCCGAGCAGGCCGAGGTCGCCGTCGCCGAGGCCCGCGCGCTCGTGGACGACGCCGTCGAGGAGTACCGCGCCGCGCAGCGCGGCCGCAGTGCCGACGCGGCGATCAAGGCCCTGCGCCGCCACACCCTCGGCGTGCTCGACCGGGAGCTCGAGCGGGTGCGCGCCCGCCACGGCTGCACGGCGGCCGCCGAGGAGGTGGAGTTCGCCCTGCGCCGCATGGTGAACCAGCTCCTGCACGAGCCCAGCGTGCGCGCCAAGCGGCTCGCCGCCGAGGGCCGGCTCGACCGCTATGAGGACGCCCTCGAGGCGGTCTTCGGGATCGAGGCCCCCGGCCGCCCCGCCCCCGCCGTGGGCACGGTCGAGGCGGTCTGCCCCGCGCATGAGGACGAGGGCGGCGCCGCGCGCGTCGCGTGAGACCGCCCCGCGCCAGGAGGACCCCGTGACCGACCACCCCGCCGCCACCGCGCCCGAGGAGCCCGGGCGAGGCCGTCGTCTGCCCCGGCACGAGCGCCGTCGTCAGCTGCTGGACTGCGCCCGCGCCGTCTTCGCCGCCGAGCGGTACGCGAGGGCCTCCATGGAGCAGATCGCCGAGCGGGCCGAGGTCTCCAAGCCGGTCCTCTACCAGCACTTCCCCAGCAAGCACGAGCTCTTCCTCGAGCTGCTGGACGCCGAGGTCGCGAGCCTGCGCGCGCTCCTCGAGGCGGCGATGGACACCCGCCGGGACAACCGCGAACGGGTGCGGGCCACCGTCGCCGCCGTGTTCGAGTACATGGCCTCCCCCGAGCGGACCCACCGCCTCATCTTCGACTCCGGCATCGACGGGGACCCGGAGGTGCGCATGCGCAGCGAGGCCGTCCACCGGCTGCTCTCCTCCGAGGTCGCGCGCACCATCCGCGCGGACACCACCGTGGCTGAGGCCGAGGCCGAGGTGCTCTCCCGCGGACTCGTCGGCTACCTCCTGGGCGCCGCCCGCCACTGGGCGGACCGGCTCGACGTCGACGCCCGCCCCGCCGTGGCCGAGATGGCCCGCACGGTGGACGCGCTCGTCTGGCGCGGCCTCGCCTCGCTGCCCTCCGCGGACGACGCCCCACGCTGACCCGGCCGTCCGGCCCGTTTCGCCCGCGGGTGAACCTCGGGGGCGCCCGTCCACCCCGCCGAGCGGTCCCGTAGGCTGACGGCGGACCGCACAGGACGCGACGAAGAGAAGAGGTTCCCCATGGAGATCCGCATCGGTGTGCAGCACGTCGGCCGCGAGGTCGTCATCGACAGCGAGCAGTCGGCGGACGAGGTCCGCTCCCTCGTGGACGCCGCCGTCGCCGACGGCACCCCGCTGGTCCTGGCGGACGCCAAGGGCCGCCAGGTGGTCGTCCCCGGCGACCGCATCGGCTTCGTGGAGATCGGCGCGAAGAAGTCGGGCCCGCTCGGGTTCGCCGCCTCCTGACCCGCCCGCACGCCCCGGTGATCCGCCGGGGCGTGCGTCGTCTCGGCCCCCTTGCCCAGGAGCATCGCCATGTCCCCTCACGCCCTCGGCCTCCGCGGCCCCGCCGACCCGGCCCTGCTCGAGCGCCTCGCCGCCCTGCGGACGGAGCTCGAGCTGCCGCCGGCCTTCCCCGCCCCCGTCCTGGCCGAGGCGGAGGCGGCCGCGCGCGAGGTGCAGGCGGGCCTGACCGGGAGCCCGGACCACGCGGACCGCACGGCCCTGCCGTTCGTCACCGTGGACCCCGCCGGCGCCACGGACCTGGACCAGGCCCTGCTCCTGACCCCCGTCGACGACGACGGCATCCTGGTCCGCTACGCGATCGCGGACGTGCCCGCCTTCGTGGCCCCGGGCGGCGCCGTGGACGCCGAGGCCCGCCGCCGCGGCCAGACCGTCTACCTGCCCGACGGCCGGGTCCCCCTGCACCCGGAGGTGCTGAGCGAGGACGCCGCCTCCCTGCTGCCGAGCCGCGAGCGCCCGGCGTTCGTGTGGACGTTCCTGCTGGACGCCGCGGGCGCCGTCGTCGAGACCGGCCTCGAACGCGCCCGCGTCCGCTCCCGGGCGCAGCTGACGTACGGGCAGGTGCAGGCCTTCCTCGACGCACAGCCGGGGGCGCAGGCGCCGGCGACGCCGCGTCCTGGGGTCACCGACGCGGACCGGGCCGCCGCCGAGGGGTGGCCGGCCGAGGTGCGCGACTCGCTGGCGCTGCTGCCAAAGGTGGGCCGACGGCGAGCCGCGCAGGAGGCCGCCCGCGGCGGCGCCTCCCTGAACATGCCGGACCAGGAGGTCCGTGTCACCGAGGACGGGGCGCACGAGCTCGTGCACCGGGCGCCGCTGCCGGCGGAGGAGCACAACGCCCAGCTCTCCCTGCTGACCGGCATGGCCGCGGCCGAGCTGATGCTGGCCGCCGGGGTCGGGATCCTGCGCACGATGCCGGCGCCGGACGCCGACGCCGTCGCCGCCTTCCGAGAGCGCACGCGCGCCCTGGGCGTCCCGTGGGACGAGGGCCAGGACTACGGCGCCTACCTGCGTTCCCTCGACCCGGCCGACGCGCGGCACCTGGCGGTGCTGCATGCGGCGACCGGGCTGTTCCGCGGCGCCGGGTACACGGTCTTCGACGCGCAGGCCGAGGACCCGGCCCTGCGCACGCCGCCCGCCGAACCGGCCCAGGCCGCGCTCGCCGCCCCCTACGCCCACGCCACCGCTCCCCTGCGCCGGCTCGTGGACCGCTTCGTCCTGGCGCTGTGCCACGCCCACGTCACCGGCGCCCCCGCCCCCGCGTGGGTCCGCAGCGCCCTGCCCGAGCTGCCCGCCCTCATGGCGGACTCGTCGCGCCGGGCCTCGGCCGCGAGCCGGACAGCGGCGGACCTCGTGGAGGCGGCGGCGCTCGAGTCCCGCGTCGGCGCGGAACTCGAGGGGATCGCGGTGCGCGAGGCGAAGGACGGCACGGAGGTGTGGCTGCTCGACCCGGCCGTGAGTCTGCGGGTGCCGGGCAGCGTTCCGGCGGGCACCCGGGTGCGCGTGCGGATCGAGGGCGTGGACCGCGCCTCGGGTGCGATCACGGCCGCGGGGGTAGACTGGCCGCACAGCTCACGCTGACCCAGGATGACCGGTCGCTCTCTGATCACCCTGACCCGCCGCCCGCGCCCCTGACGCCCGGGACGGCACCATGACCTGCCGGATCCGGCACGGCCCGCCTCGCACGGCGCGCCCGGCCCGGTTCCACGGGGCGCCGCCCGTCGGCCGCTCCGCGTGCTTGCCTCGCGATCGGCTTCCGCTTGAACCGCGCGCACGGCGGAGCCGGGCCTTCCGCCCGCCGTGACGACGCCCGACCAGGAACGCGAGTCGCCATGACCCAGAACTCCGAGCACACCCCCGCCCCCGCCGACGTCGACCCGACGGTCGCGGAGATCGCGGAGGACATCGTCACCGAGGACGCCGCGCCCGTGGCCCCCGAGCAGACCTTCGCCGACTTCGGGGTGCACCCCAAGATCGTCGAGGCCCTGGAGGCCAAGGGCATCGTCCACCCCTTCCCCATCCAGGCCATGACCCTGCCGGTCGCCCTCGGCGGCCACGACATCATCGGCCAGGCCAAGACCGGCACCGGCAAGACCCTCGGCTTCGGCATCCCCGCGCTGCAGCGCGCCATCGGCCCGGGTGAGCCCGGTTGGGACGCCCTCGAGGCCAAGGGCACCGCGGGCGCCCCGCAGGCCCTGATCGTCGCCCCGACGCGCGAGCTCGCCGTCCAGGTGGCCGGCGACCTCACGGCCGCCGCGGCCCGGCGCCCCCTGCGCATCGCCACCATCTACGGCGGCCGCGCCTACGAGCCGCAGATCGAGGAGCTGCAGCGCGGCATCGAGATCGTCGTCGGCACCCCCGGCCGCCTCATCGACCTGATGCGCCAGCGCCACCTGCGCCTGGACCTGGTGAACACCGTGGTGCTGGACGAGGCCGACGAGATGCTGGACCTCGGCTTCCTCCCCGACGTCGAGACCCTGCTCGCCGCCGTCCCGGCCGTGCGCCAGACCATGCTGTTCTCGGCCACCATGCCAGGTCCCGTGGTCGCGATGGCGCGCCGCTACATGACGCAGCCCACCCACATCCGCGCGGCGGACCCGGAGGACGAGGGCCTGACGAAGAAGGACATCCGTCAGCTCGTCTACCGCGCCCACCACATGGACAAGGACGAGCTCGTGGCCCGCGCCCTGCAGGCCGAGGGCCGCGGCCGGACCATCATCTTCACGCGCACCAAGCGCACGGCCGCCCGCGTGGCGGACGAGCTGACGGCGCGCGGCTTCGCGGCCGGCGCGCTGCACGGCGACCTCGGCCAGGGCGCCCGCGAGCAGGCGCTGCGCGCGTTCCGCAACGGCAAGGTGGACATCCTCGTGGCCACCGACGTCGCGGCGCGCGGCATCGACGTCGACGACGTCACCCACGTGTTCAACTTCCAGGCGCCGGAGGACGAGAAGACCTACGTGCACCGCGTGGGTCGCACGGGCCGCGCCGGCAACAAGGGCGTGGCGGTGACCCTCGTGGACTGGGAGGACATGCCGCGCTGGTCCCTGATCGACAAGGCGCTCGGCCTCGGCCAGCCCGAGCCGGTGGAGACCTACTCCTCCTCCCCGCACCTGTTCTCCGACCTCGGCATCCCGAAGGGCACGAAGGGCCGCCTGCCCCAGGCCAAGCGCGTGCTCGAGGGCCTCGAGGGCGAGGTGCTCGAGGACCTCGGCGGCCCCGAGGCGAAGCAGCGCGACGGCGGTCGCGGACGGGGTCGCGCGGGCGGCCGGTCCCGCGACGGCGAGCGCGGCGGCCGTGAGGGCGGCCGGGGCCGGGGCGGCCGTGAGGGCGGCCGGTCTCGCGACGGCGAGCGCGGCGGCCGGGGCCAGGGTGGCCGCTCCGGCGAGGGCCGTGACGCGGCGCGCGGCGGGGGCCGCGGCGAGCGCTCCGAGCGGTCGGGCCGCGGCCGTGGTGAGACACCCGCCGAGCAGCGCGCCGAGGGCCGGGGCCGTGGTCGCGGCGAGGGCCGCGAGCGCACCGCCTCGCGCTCCGAGGCCCCCGCGGCCCGCACGCCGGCGCCGGTGGCCGGCGTCGAGCTCACCGAGGCCCGCCGGGCCGAGCGCGCCGAGGCCCGGGCCGAGGCCCGTCGTCGCCGGGGCGGCCGCACCCGCACGCGCCGCCGCAACGGCGAGGTCGTGGACGGCTGACCGTCCCTCCCGGGCCCCCGGGAGTCTTCTGCGCGAATGACCCTTCTGACCGCCTGCACGGTGGCTGGAAGGGTCATTCGCGCAACGGATTCTCCGCCGTCGCCCGGGCCGTCCGGGCTCAGCCGCGGATGATCGCCGTGCCGGTGCCCTGCCGCTCGATCTCGGCGAGCACCTCCGCGCCCGTGGTGTGCTCGCCGATCGGATTGGGCTTGCCGGTGCCGTGGTAGTCGGACGAGCCGGTGACGAACAGCCCGTGCCGGTCCGCGAACGCGCGCAGCCAGGTGCGCTCCTCCGCCGGATTGTCCCGGTGCTCGACCTCGACCCCCGCCAGTCCGGCCTCGGCCATCTGCTCGAACACCTCGTCGCCCACCACGCGGCCGCGCATGCGCGCCCGGGGATGCGCGAACACCGGCACCCCGCCGGCGGCCCGGATGAGCGCGACCGCCTCGGCCGGGTCCGGGGCGAAGTGCGGCACGTAGTACTTGGACCGGCCGGCGAGGATCTCCGTGAACGCCGCGGAGCGGTCCGGGACGGCTCCGATCGTCACGAGGGCGTCGGCCAGGTGGGGCCGGCCGATCGTCGCGTTCTCCGCCGCGTGCTCCTGGACCAGCTCCCACGTGATCGGGAAGTCCGCTCCCAGGCGCCGCACCATCTCCTGCGCCCGGATCAGCCGCGCGTCGCGGGCCAGGCCGACCTCCCGCAGCAGGGCGGGGTCCTCGGGGTCGTGCAGGTAGCTGAGCACGTGCACGCTCACGCCGTCGGCGGAGGTGCAGGACATCTCCATGCCGGGCACGAGCGTCAGTCCGGTCTCCCGCGCGGCCTGGGCGGCCTCGGCCCAGCCGGCGGTCGTGTCGTGGTCGGTGAGCGCGAGGCCGTCCAGCCCGGCCCGCGCCGCCGCACGCACCACGTCGGCCGGCGGCTCGGTGCCGTCGGACTCGGTCGAGTGCGTGTGCAGGTCGTAGCGGGCCATGGCGGCCATGGTACCGAGACCCGCGCGCGGCGGCCCCCGACCTGCCCGCGCCCACCGGTGCCATGATGGAGGGCATGACCGATGCCGCACAGCACCCCGCCCAGACCACCCCCGACCAGCCCGCCGCCACCACCGAGGCGGGCGCCGACGGCACCGGCGCGGTGAACCCCCAGCCGCTGGCCGAGCGCGTCGACAACCGCTCGCAGCGCCCCGCCTCGAACGCCTTCCGCGACTTCATGGCCTCCGACTGGGCGCCGTCGTCGCAGGCCCTGCCCGACCCCGACGCCTCGGCCCCGTACGCCGCCCGGCGACGGGCCGCCGTCTCCGCGCGCTTCCCGGGCGAGCGGATCGTGGTGCCGGCCGGCCGCCTCAAGGTCCGTTCGAACGACACCGACTACCGCTTCCGCGCGCACTCCGCGTTCGCCCACCTGACGGGCCTCGGCGTGGACCACGAGCCGGACGCCGTGCTCGTGCTCGAGCCCACGGACCCGGGCGCCGGCGACGACGGCACGGACCACACCGCCACCCTGTACTTCCGTCCCCTGGCCGGCCGAGACACCGAGCAGTTCTACGCGGACTCGCGCTCGGGTGAGTTCTGGATCGGCCCCCGTCCGACCCTGGCCGGCCTGGCCGCCCGCACCGGCCTGCGCACGGCGGGGCTCGAGGAGCTCGAGTCCGCCGTCACCAAGAACGTGGCCGCCGACGGCACCACGGTCCGGCTGCTGGCCGAGACCGACCAGGACGTGGACGCCCTGCTGGCCGCCGTCCGGACCGAGGCCGGCGTGGACCTGGCCGCCGCGGCCGAGGCCGACGCCCAGACCGCCGAGTTCCTCTCCGAGCTGCGCCTGGTCAAGGACGCGTGGGAGGTCGAGCGGATGCGCGCCTCGGTGGCCGCCACGATCGCGGGCTTCGAGGACGTCGTGCGGGCCCTGCCGCGCGCCGTGGGCCACGACCGCGGCGAGCGCGTGGTCGAGGGCGCCTTCTTCGCCCGCGCCCGCCTCGAGGGCAACGACCTGGGCTACGACACCATCGCGGCCTCCGGCAACAACGCCACGATCCTGCACTGGATCCGCAACACGGGCGCCGTGCGCCCGGGTGAGCTGCTGCTGCTCGACGCCGGCGTCGAGGACGACTCCCTCTACACCGCGGACATCACCCGCACCCTGCCCGTGTCCGGCACGTTCACGGACGTGCAGCGCCGCATCTACCAGGCGGTCCTCGACGCCGCGGACGCCGCCTTCGCGATCGTGCGCCCCGGCATCCGGTTCCGTGAGCTCCACGCCGAGGCCATGCGGGTGCTCGTCGACCGCCTCGACGGCTGGGGCCTGCTGCCGGTCTCGGCCGAGGTCGCGCTCTCGGACGAGGGCCAGCACCACCGGCGCTGGATGCCCCACGGCACCTCGCACCACCTCGGCCTCGACGTGCACGACTGCGCGCAGGCCAAGCGCGAGCTCTACCTGGACGGAGTGCTCGAGCCGGGCATGGTCTTCACGATCGAGCCGGGTCTGTACTTCAAGGAGGAGGACCTGGCCGTGCCGGAGGAGTACCGCGGCATCGGCGTGCGCCTCGAGGACGACATCCTCGTGACCGAGGACGGGGCCGAGAACCTCTCCGCGGCCCTCCCCCGCACCCCGGACGAGATCGAGGCCTGGATGGCGCGGCTCCAGGCGTGATCCGGCGCGGAGGGCGCTCCTAGGGTTCGGACCATGGGTATCGACCTGACCACCGAGCTCACCGCCCTCCGCGACCGCCTCCTCTCCGCCGAGGCGGAGCACGCCGACCTCATCTCCCGCGTCCGAGACCGCCACCGGGCCTCGGCCCGGAACCTCGTGCACTACGTCGCCCTGCGCGGCACCGATCTGCGGCCCCTGCAGGAGGCGCTGAGCGACGCCGGCCTGTCCTCTCTGGGCCGCATGGAGGCCGGCGTGCTGGGGCACGTGGACGCGGTGCTGGCCGCCGCCCGCGCGCTCGACGGCGACCCCGCCCCCGCGCCCGAGGACGACGCCCTGACCTCCGCCGAGGGCCGCGCCATCCTCGCCCGCAACGCGGCGAGCCTGCTCGGTCCGGCCCGCGGCGACCGGGACGCGCGCATCATGGTGACGATGCCCTCCGAGGCCGCCACGGACCCGGAGCTCGTGGCCCGGATCGCCGAGGCCGGCATGGACCTGGCGCGCGTGAACTGCGCCCACGACGACGAGCAGGCGTGGGCCGCCATGATCGCGGCGGTCCGTCGGTGTGCCGGTGCGGGCCGGCCCGCGCCCCTGGTCGCGATGGACCTGGCCGGGCCGAAGGTGCGCACGGGCCCCATCGAGCCGGGCCCGCGCGTCGTGAAGGTGAAGCCCGCCCG
This sequence comes from Micrococcus sp. 63XJN7_8_ISO-PGPR-S23-253, assembly GCF_056173425.1. Classification (NCBI taxonomy): domain Bacteria; kingdom Bacillati; phylum Actinomycetota; class Actinomycetes; order Micrococcales; family Micrococcaceae; genus Micrococcus; species Micrococcus sp. 63XJN7_8_ISO-PGPR-S23-253. The sequence goes on along the minus strand of NZ_CM149673.1, from coordinate 736,616 downwards.
GGACCCCTCCGGGACCGTCACCGAGCCCTCCCGTGTGTGGCTCACCGCCGGGACCCACGACGCCGTGGCCGCGGCGGACGGGCCGGACGGCGCCGTCGTCGTGCCGCTGGCGGCCCCGGAGGGGAAGACCCTGGCGGCCCTGCAGCGCGGCGACGAGATCGAGCTGACCGACGCGCGGGGTGCACACCGCAGGCTGGAGGTCGAGCGGGTGGACGGCGAGGGCGTGCTCGTGCGGGCGGACAAGACGGTCTACTGGGCGACGGGCACGGCACTGACGACGCCGCACGGTCCGCTCGAGGTCGGGCCGCTGCCCCCGCTCGAGCAGTCCATGCGCGTGCACGAGGGCGAGCAGATCGTGCTGACCCGCTCGCTCGAGCCGGTCCCCGCGGTCGACACGCCGCCCTACCGGATCGGCCTCACCCTGGCGCAGGCGTTCGCCGACGCGGAGGTCGGCGACCGGGTCTCCCTCGACGACGGACGGATCGGCGCGCGGATCACGGCGGTGTCCGACGACGAGATCACCCTCGAGGTGACCCAGGCCGGTCCGCGCGGAGCGAAGCTCAAGGCGGAAAAGGGCGTGAACTTCCCGGACACGCACCTGGACATCCCGGCCCTCACGGACGAGGACCTCGCCCACATCCCGTTCGCGGCCCGCCACGCGGACATGGTGAACATGTCCTTCGTCCGCTCGGCCGAGGACGTGGCCCAGCTGATCGACGCGCTCGAGGCCGAGGCCGCGCCGGACGTGGACATCACGCTGAAGATCGAGACGGTGGGGGCCTTCCGGCAGCTGCCGAGGATGCTGCTCGAGGCGATGCGCTGGCGGGAGGTCGGGGTGATGATCGCCCGTGGCGACCTGGCGGTGGAGGCCGGCTTCGCACGGATGGCCGAGCTGCAGGAGGAGATCCTGTGGCTGTGCGAGGCCGCGCACGTGCCCGCGATCTGGGCCACCCAGGTCCTCGAGTCCCTCGCCAAGACCGGCCTGCCCTCACGGGCGGAGATCACGGACGCCGCGATGGCGCAGCGGGCCGAGGCCGCGATGCTGAACAAGGGCCCGTACATCGACCGCGCCGTCACCGTCCTCGGCGACATCCTGGGCCGGATGCACGGTCATGCGAGCAAGAAGCGCGACATGCTCCGGCGACTCGAGTCCTGGTCCCTGTGACGGGGCTCAGCCGCGCGGCTCGTCCTGGGGCCGGGGCGGGTGGCCGCCGCGCGCCTCGATGAGCTTGGCGACCTCCTCCGGGGGCAGGGTCACGCCGTAGGAGCGGTCCAGGCCGGTGGGCGCGGGGTCCGCCTCCGGGCCGGGCCGGGCCGGCGCCTCGGCTCCGCCGGGGGCGGGCGCCGCGTGGGACCCGCCCGACGACGGCGCGGCGGCCGGGGTGGCCTGCACGGACCCGTCCCCGGCCTCCTCCGCGGCGGGCGCGGGCGCCGGCTGCGGGGCCGCGGGCGGCATCGGGGCCGCGGCACCGCCCAGGCCCAGCTCCTGGCGGGCGCGGGCGGCGTGGTCGAACGCGACCACGAGGTCGAAGGCCGTGGGCACGACGGCCTGCGAGGACGCGAAGCCGTGCTGGCCCCGACGCATCGCGAAGCCGATCACGCCGAAGATCAGCCACACCGCCAGGCCCAGGAGCATGGAGGTGAGGATCTGACCCGGGCCAGCCTCGGGGGCCAGCAGGTAGAGGAACACGCCGATCAGTCCGCCGAAGAACACGCCGCGCACACCCGCGGACAACGCCACCTGGGCGTAGTTCAGCCGGCCGCGCACCCGCTCCACGACCCGCAGGTCCTTGCCCACGATCGACACGGCGCTCACGGGGAAGTCCGTGGCGGCGAGGCGGTCCACCTGCTCGCGCGCCTGCGCGTAGGTGGCGTAGGTGGCCAGGAGTTCGCCGCGGGGCAGGCCCTGCTCGGCGCCGGGCTGAGGGCTGGACATCATGAACGACATGGACCCATTGTGCCCGGCCCGGCGCCCGGGCGGGCGGGGGTCCGCCGTGCGCGGACACGGAGCCGCTCCCGGGTACGCCGTAGGCTGGGTCGGTGAGCTCCCCCAAGATCTTCGTGGCCCGCCTGCTGGGCCTGGACGTCTTCGACCCCCTCGGCGACCGCCTGGGACGCCTGCGCGACGTCGTCGTGCTGGACCGCGGCCCCGCCGCGGCCCCGTTCGCCACCGGCCTCGTGATCGAGGTCCCCGGCAAGAAGCGCGTCTTCGTCCCGATGACGCGAGTGACGTCCATGGACTCGGGCCAGATCATCACGACCGGGCTGATCAACCTGCGCCGGTTCTCCCGCCGTGGCGCCGAGCAGACGGTGGCCGCCGACCTCTTCGACCGGAAGGTGCGCCTCTCCGACGGGTCGGGCGAGGCCTTCCTGGAGGACATCGGGCTGGAGCAGCAGCGCAACGGCGACTGGCTGGTCTCGGACCTGTACGTGCGCCGCATCGTCGGCCGCGGCCCCTTCGGCCGCGCCCAGCGGGGAGAGCACCTCCTGCTGAACTGGGACGAGGCTCGGTGGACGGCGCAGGCCGACCCGCAGGGGGCCACGAGCTTTCTCGCCGCGCACGAGGACCTCAAGCCCGCAGACCTGGCGGACATGCTCCACGACATGTCGGAGAAGCGCCGCGTCGAGGTCGCCCGCGAGCTGCAGGACGAACGCCTCGCGGACGTGCTCCAGGAGCTGCCCGACGACGACCAGGTGCAGATCCTGTCCCAGCTGGACATCGACCGCGCCGCCGACGTCCTGGAGGAGATGGACCCGGACGACGCGGCGGACCTGCTCCACGAGCTGCCCGACTCCCAGCAGGAGCTGCTGCTCGAACGCATGGAGCCGGAGGACGCCGAGGACGTCCGGCGCCTGCTCGAGTACGAGGAGGGCACGGCAGGCTCGCTCATGACCCCCGTGCCGGTCATCCTCCCCCCGGAGGCGACCGTGGCCGAGGCCATGGCGACCATCCGACAGCAGGAGATCTCCCCCGCGTTGGCCTCGCTCGTGATCGTGGCCCGGCCGCCGCTGGAGACGCCGACGGGCCGGTTCCTCGGCGTCGTCCACTTCCAGCGCCTGCTGCGGTACCCGCCGCCGGAGGCGATCGGCAACATCATGGACAAGGATCTCGAGCCCGTCTCGGACCTCGCCCCCATCGCCCATGTGACCCGCGAGCTCGCGACCTACAACCTCACGTGCATCCCCGTGGTGAACGAGCAGGACCGCGTCGTCGGGGCCGTGAGCGTGGACGACCTGCTCGACCACATCCTGCCCGACGACTGGCGGGCCATGGACCTCGACGACGCCGAGACCCGCCCCGCAACCTGACCCCCGCGGCCCGCCGCCGCACGACACCGGAGGTGTGAGCATGACCCAGACCGCGCGAGACCTGCGCCCGGGCCGCGGCACCGGCCTGGACACCCCGCTGAGCGCCAGCGGGCGCCGCGTGCCCCGGCTGGCCCCGAACCCGGACGCCTTCGGCGAGGCCACCGAGGGCATCGCCCGCTTCATGGGCACCCCGCAGTTCCTCGTCTGGATGACGCTGTTCTGCGCCGCCTGGCTGGGCTGGAACACGTTCGGTCCGATGGAGTGGCGGTTCGACTCCGCCGAGCTCGGCTTCACCGCGCTCACGCTCATGCTCTCCCTCCAGGCCTCCTACGCCGCACCCCTGCTCCTGCTCGCGCAGAACCGCCAGGACGACCGGGACAAGGTCGCGCTGCGCGAGGACCGCGACCGCGCCGAGCGCAACCTCGCCGACACCGAGTTCCTCACCCGCGAGATCGCCGGTCTGCGGCTGGCCGTCCAGGAGGTCGCCACGCGCGACTTCGTGCGCGGCGAGCTGCGCGGCGTCCAGGACGACCTCAAGGACGACCTCCGCGAGGCGCTGCGCGCCGAGCTGCGGGAGGAGATCCGGGAGGAGATCCGCGCCGAGCTGCGCGCCGGCCTCCCGGGCGCCGAGGCCCAGCCCCGCAAGAACAAGAAGACCAAGGGCCGGGGCCGGGACGCGCGTCGCGGTGACGCCGGCGCCGAGCCCACGACCACCACGCTCGCCACCCTCGCGGCGCAGGAGGCCCGGGAGGCCCAGGAGGCCCGCGAGGCCCGCGAGGCCGGGGGGTCCGGCCCGGCGGCCGGTCCCGCCGACGGTGCGGGCCCGGTGGACGGGGGCGGCCGATGAGCGCCCTGGGCCTGCCCGTGCCCGAGGTCCGCACCGACCTCGAGCGCCGGGTGCTGGAACGGCTCGCCACGGTCCAGGACCCCGAGATCCGCCGCCCGATCACCGACCTCGGCATGGTGGAGTCGGTCGTGGAGACCGCCCCGGGCGTCGTCGAGGTCGCGGTGCTGCTCACGATCGCCGCGTGCCCCCTGCGCGGGACGATCCAGACGGACGTGGCCGCCGCCGTCGCCGACGTGCCCGGCTGCGGGTCCGTGGACGTCCGCGTCGGGGTGATGGAGCCCGAGCGCCGCCTGGCGCTGCAGGACGCCCTGCGCGCGACTCGGCCGACGAACCCGTTCGGGAAGGACACGCTCACGCGCGTCCTCGCGGTGGCCTCGGGCAAGGGCGGCGTGGGCAAGTCCTCGGTCACGGCCAACCTCGCGGTCGCGCTCGCCGCGCGCGGGCTCGCCGTCGGCCTGATCGACGCGGACGTGCACGGCTACTCCATCCCCGGGCTCCTGGGCGTGAGCGCCACCCCGACGAAGCTGGACCGGATGATCCTGCCCCCCGTGGTGCGGGACGTGAAGGTCATCTCGATCGGCATGTTCCTCGACGCGGACCGGCCGGTGGCCTGGCGCGGGCCGATGCTGCACCGCGCGCTCGAACAGTTCGTCACGGATGTGCACTGGGGCGACCTGGACGTCCTGCTCGTGGACCTGCCCCCGGGCACCGGTGACATCGCGATCTCGACGGCGCAGCTGCTGCCCGCCTCGGAGCTGCTCGTGGTGACCACGCCGCAGCACGCCGCCGCGCAGGTGGCCGCGCGCGCCGGTCAGCTGGCGGAGCAGACGGGGCAGACCGTGGCCGGCGTCGTGGAGAACATGGGGCCGATGACCCTGCCGGACGGCACCGTCCTGGATGTGTTCGGGACCGGCGGCGGCGCCGAGGTGGCGGAGCGGCTGTCCGGGGTGCTGGACACTCAGGTGCCGCTGCTGGGCACGGTTCCCCTGGACCCGGCGCTGCGCGCGGGCGGCGACGCCGGCGAACCCGTGGTGGTGTCTGCGCCGGAGAGCCCCGCGGGCCGGGCGCTGACGCAGATCGCGCAGCGGGTGGCCGTGCGGCCGCGCGGGCTGGCCGGGCGGCGCCTGCCGGTCACCCCTCGCTGACCTCGGGTGCCGGCGCCCCGGTCGGGGCACCCGACGCGCGCGACGGCGTCAGGTCGCGTCGACGTCGAAGGGGGCGGGCGCCAGCCCGAGCAGCTCGAGCGGGTCCGGTTCGGTCTCGACGGCGGCAGGACGCTCCTCGACGAGGGCATCGGCCCGGCCGGAGGCCATCAGGGCTGCGGCGGCGCCGCCCACGGCGGCCGCCCCCGCGCCGGGTGTGGTCGACCGGGTCTGTGCGGCGGCGGCGCCGGAGTCCGCGGAGGCGGTGCTGCCGGCCCCGGCGGGGCGGCGGAAGAGCGTGCGCGGATCCATGTCCGTCAGGTCCTGGCGGGTGAGGCCGCCGTGCACGTCCTCGGCGCTGATGCCCGTCGCCTGCGCCGCCCGGGACGCGGGCGTGGACGAGCCGCCGGCGGGCTCGCGGAGCGCATCGCGGATGATGCGGCGCGGGTCGTACTGGCGGGGGTCGTACTTGCGCCAGTCCACCTCGTCGAAGTCCGTGCCGGTCTCCTCCTTGAACTGCGCCTTGGCACCCTCGGCCTTGTCGCGCATGACGCGGAGCCAGTCGGTGAAGGCACGCGTGTACTCGGGGAGCTTCTCCGGCCCGAGGATGACGATCGCGAGCACCACCAAGATGATGAACTCGCTGCCGTTGATACCAATCACCCTCCGAACTCTACTAGAGGGGCACCGCCGCCCAGCCCGGAGCCGCGGGGGCGGGGCGGCTCAGCCGCGGAGGCGCGGCACGGCGTCCGCGATGCGTTCGAGGCCTCGCTCCAGGCGCTCCTCGACGGCGTCTCCGCCGCCCAGCTCGAGCACGCGTGCCCGCTCGGAGACCAGCAGGTGGGTGAGGACCGCGTCGGCGCGTTCGTCCGGCAGGGTGGCCTCCACGCGGTAGGCGGCCTGCGGCGTGGTCAGCTCGGCCGTCCAGCCGTCCTGCTCCCCCGCCGGGACGATCCGGTAGACGCCGCCGCCGGCCAGCCGACGCTCCTGCGCTCCCGTGCTCAGGGGCGCGGTCGAGGCACAGCCCTCCGGGGCGGCTCCCACGATCCGGGGTCGGCACTCGCGGACGGTCACGGTCGGCTCGTCCCGACCCCAGCCGACGACGACCTCCACGTCCTCGGCCGTCTGGGCGGTGTCCACGGTGAGCGGCTCCAGGCCGGCCCCCACGAGGGAGGGCACCGTCCAGCCCTGACCCCGCAGCTCCGCGACGGTTCCGCGCCGGTCCGTCGACGCGGTCCCGGCGGCCGGCAGGGCGACGGCGTCCGTCGGGGTCGGGGTCGTGCGCACGGCCGTGGTGCGGGGCGCGCCGGCCACCCAGACCGCGGTGAACAGCCCGCCGAGCAGGACGGCGAAGGTGAGCAGTCCCACCACGAGGCGGCCGGAGACGCCGCGGGCGCGCAGCACCGGGGCGACGACGGCGCCGGCCGGACGCTGGTGCACCGTGCGGGCGGCGTCGAGCACGCGGGCCCGGGCCTGAACCGTGGCGCGGCACTCGGGGCAACGGTCCAGATGGCGGGCGATGCGCGCCCGGGACGCGGCGGGGAGGGCGCCCTCGAGGTAGGCGTCCATGTGGCGCTGGGTGTGTCGACGTCCCATGCGGCCACCTCCTCGGTCCTCGCGTCCTCGGCCCGGCGAACGGCCTCCCGCACGGCGGGAGCCGGTTCGTGCCAGCTCCCATCATCGGCCCGCCTCCTGGGAGAACTCTGGGTCGCGGTCGCGTGCCGGCCCGTACACTGGCCCGCGTCGCCCGTGCCGCGGGCGAGGTCCCGCCGTCGTCGTCCCGGAGTCAGCCATGAGCGCCCTGCAGCCCCAGCCCACCGACAAGCACGCGTCCTGGGCCTGGTCGGAGAGCCGAGCCACCGAGGACGACGTCGTCCTGCGCGCCCGCGAGCGCGCCGCCGAGCTGGACGTGCCGCCGGTAAGCGAGGGGACGGCGGCCCTGTTGACGGTGCTGGCGGCCACGCGTGCCCCCGCGGCGGTCGTGGAGGTGGGCACGGGCGCCGGCGTCTCGGGTCTCGCCCTGATGCGCGGTCTGCCCGAGCGCACGGTCCTCACCACCGTCGACCCGGACGCGGAGGCACAGCGTGCGGCCCGCGAGGCGTTCTCGGAGGCCCGCCTGCCCACGAGCCGCACCCGCATGATCACGGGGCGCTCCCGGCTCGTCCTGCCCCGGCTCACGAGCGGCGCCTATGAAATGGTCCTGGTGGACGGGGACCCGGCCGCGCGTCAGTTCGACGTCGAGCAGGCCGCGCGCATGCTCGCCCCCGGCGGCGTGCTCGTCGTGGTGGACGCCCTCGACGGCGACCGCGTTCCCCGGCCCGCTGTGCGCGACGAGTCCACCGTGTCCGCCCGGGCGGTGGACCGCCTCATCCGGGAGGACGAGCACTGGCTGTCCGCCGTCGTCCCCTCCGGCACGGGCGTGCTGATCGCGGTGCGCCGCTGATCCGCGGCGTCGCCGGGGACGCGGACGCCCCGCGCACCGTGACGGTGCGCGGGGCGTCCGCGTCGAAGGGGTCCGGCCTCAGGCCTGGATGACGCCCTCGAGGCACTCCTTGAGCTCGCGGGCCTCGTCCGCGTTGATCTCCAGCACGAGACGGCCGCCGCCGTCGATCGGCACGCGCATGATCAGGCTGCGCCCCTCCTTGGTCACTTCCATGGGACCGTCCCCGGTGCGGGGCTTCATGGCGGCCATTGCGACTTCCCTTCTGGATGATGTTCCCGTCACGGCGTCCGGCGACCGCGGGAGCGGGCACTGTCCGGACGCCTCCGGCGCCCCCGCACGCCAGCGTGCGCGAGGCCGGTCACATCACCATTATCGCGGATTCCGCGTGCTCGCGCCAAACGATGGCCTGCACCGTGCCCGGCCCGCGACTCAGGTACGCCCCGCCGGATCGCTCCGGGAGGGGTCGGCGGCCTCGAGCTCAGCCACCCGGGCCCGCAGTGCGGTCACCTCGTCCTCGCGCTGTGCCAGAGCGTCCCGCAGCCGCAGCAGGACGGCGTCCACCTGGTCCCGCTGGTAGCCGGGCACCGCGACGGCCAGCCGCAGCAGGCCGACGTCCGCCGCGCGCGGCCACTCCGGCAGCAGCACGGGGTGCCCGGACGTCTGTCCGGCCGGGTCGTCGGCCCGGAGCGTGAGCCGGCCCGCGAGGGCGGCGGCCAGCGCCGCCAGCACGACGACGAGCACGGCCACCAGGACGATCCACTGCGGCCCGCTCACGCGTCGGCCCTCCCCGCCGAGCGGAGCACGCACGCGACGGCCTCCTCCGCCGTGTCCACGAGGTGGAACAGGTCCGGGTCCTCGGGCGAGATCATGCCGCGCTCCACGAGCGTGCCGCGGATCCAGTCCACGAGCGGGCCCCAGAAGCCGCGGTCCACGAGGACCACGGGGAAGCGGGTGACGGTGCCGGTCTGCACGAGGGTGAGGGCCTCGAAGAGCTCGTCCAGGGTGCCGAGGCCGCCGGGCAGCACGACGAAGCCCTGCGCGTACTTGAGGAACATGACCTTGCGGACGAAGAAGTAGCGGAAGTCCACGCCCACGTGCACCCAGGGGTTCAGACCGGTCTCGAACGGCAGCTCGATGCCCAGGCCCACGGACTCTCCACCGGCCTCGTGGGCGCCCCGGTTGGCGGCCGCCATGGCGCCGGGCCCCCCGCCGGTGATGACCGTGTACCCGGCCCGGGCCAAGCGGGTCCCGACCTCGTGGGCCAGGACGTACTCGGCGCTGCCCTCGGGCGTGCGCGCCGAGCCGAACACGGAGACCGCGGGACCCAGCCCCGCCAGGGTGCCGAAGCCCTCGACGAACTCCGCCTGGATGCGCAGGACACGCCAGGCCTCGGACGTCGTCGAGGCGACGTCGGCGGCGGGGCGTGCGGCATCGCCGGGCCGCCGGCCGTCGAGGAGGAGCTGGTCGAACGTGGGGGTGCGCGCCGCCTCCCCGCGCAGGACCTGCCCGCCGCGGCGGACGCGCGGGGGCTTGGCGGCGACGTCGCCGCCCGAGGGGTGCTCATGTGAGGCCATGGCGTCAGCCTAACGAGCCGGCGGGCCGCAAGGGCCGGCGTCGCACGGCGCACCGCGCCGGGTGTGGCGTGCGCTATATTCCACTGGCATGACGCAGATCACGCCTGAGCAGCCCCACGGCGCCCACCTCCCCGACGAGGCCGGCACGCGGCGCCGTCGCGGTGCCGCGGGCGATGACCTGATCGTCCTCGAGGGCGTCAACAAGCACTTCGGCGACTTCCACGCCCTCCGCCAGATCGACCTGCGGATCCCGCGCGGCCAGGTGGCGATCGTCCTCGGCCCGTCGGGCTCCGGCAAGTCGACGCTGTGCCGCACGATCAACCGGCTCGAGACCATCGACGACGACGGCGGCCGCATCCTGATCGACGGGCGGCCGCTCCCCACCGAGGGCAGGCAGCTCGCCCAGCTGCGCGCCGAGATCGGCATGGTCTTCCAGTCGTTCAACCTCTTCGCGCACAAGTCGATCCTGGAGAACGTGACCCTCGGGCCCATCAAGGTGAAGGGCAAGCGCCGAGCGGACGCCGAGCGGCACGCCATGGAGCTGCTCGAGCGCGTGGGCGTGGCCCAGCAGGCCAAGAAGATGCCGGCCCAGCTCTCCGGCGGGCAGCAGCAGCGCGTGGCCATCGCCCGCGCCCTGGCGATGGAGCCGAAGGCCCTGCTCTTCGACGAGCCGACCTCCGCCCTCGATCCCGAGATGGTGCAGGAGGTCCTCGACGTCATGGTCCAGCTCGCCGAGGGCGGCATGACCATGGTCGTGGTCACCCACGAGATGGGCTTCGCCCGCAAGGCCGGGGACCGCGTGGTCTTCATGGCCGACGGCGCCATCCTCGAGGACACCGACCCCGACACCTTCTTCACGAACCCCCGACACGAGCGCGCCCAGGACTTCCTGGGCAAGATCCTCGCGCACTGACCCCGTCCCCCGTCGCACCCCACCGCACCGAACCAGAGGAGAGCACCATGCTCCGCACGAAGCTCCTGACCCTGTCCGCCGTCACCGCCGCGGCCGCCCTGTCCCTCACCGCCTGCGCCCCCTCCTCGTCGCAGGGCGGTGGTGGCGACGCCGCCGGCTCGTCCTCGGCCGGCGAGGCGACGTCGTCCGGCTCCGGCGAGAGCCTGCGCATCGGCATCAAGTTCGACCAGCCGGGCCTGGGCTACCGCGAGGGCTCGGCCCAGCCCACCGGCTTCGACACGGACGTGGCCCGCTACGTGGCGGACAAGCTCGGCGTGGCCGAGAAGGACATCGAGTGGGTCCAGACCCCGTCCGCGAACCGGGAGAACGCCCTGGAGAACGGCGAGGTCGACATGATCTTCGCGACGTACTCCATCACGGACGCCCGCAAGGAGCGCGTCGACTTCGCGGGCCCGTACTTCGTGGCCGGCCAGGACCTGCTGGTCCGCGCGGACGACACCGCGATCACCGGCCCCGAGTCCCTCGACGGGAAGAACCTCTGCTCCGTCACCGGCTCCACCTCGGCCCAGAAGATCAAGGACCAGTTCGCCTCCGGCGTGAACCTGGTGGAGCAGGGCGGCTACGCCGAATGCGTGACCTACCTCGAGTCCGGCCAGGTGGACGCCGTGACCACGGACGACATCATCCTCGCGGGCCTGGCCGCCGCCGACGCCAACAAGGGCAAGTTCAAGGTCGTCGGCAACACCTTCACCACGGAGCGCTACGGCGTCGGCCTGCCGAAGGACTCGGAGCGCTGCGAGGACATCAACGAGGCCATCAAGGAGATGGAGGACTCCGGCGAGTGGAAGAAGGCCCTCGAGTCCAACACCGAGGGCACGGGCTACACCTACGACGAGACGCTGAACTCCGGCGAGGACGCCGAGTTCGAGCCCTGCGCCTGACGGCCTCCTGCGCCGGGCGGGCCGAGGACGTGACCTGAACAGTCACCCTCGGCCCGCCCGGCGGCTCCCCTGCCCGTCAGCCCCGTCCCGACCCTCGGAGAAGACATGGAATCGATCTCCTCGCTCCTCGCGGACTACGGCGCGGACATCCCGCTCGCGTTCTGGACGAACATCAGGCTCGCGTTCCTCGCGACCCTCGGCTCGTTCGCCCTCGGCGTGGTGCTCGCCCTGTTCCGCATCTCGCCCGTCCCCTCGCTGCGCGCCCTCGGCACCGGCTACGTCAACGTGGTCCGCAACACCCCGCTGACGATCATCATGCTGCTCGGCGTGCTCGCCGTCTGGGGGCAGCTGAAGATCAGCTTCTCGTCCGACTTCACGCTGAACTTCTTCATCTACGCCGTGATCGCGCTCTCGCTCTACCACGCGGCGTTCATGTGCGAGGCGATCCGCTCCGGCGTCAACACCGTCCCGCTCGGGCAGGCCGAGGCCGCCCGCTCCATCGGCCTGGGCTTCCTGCCCGCGGCCCGCCACGTGATCCTGCCCCAGGCGCTGCGCGGGGCCATCACCCCGCTCGGCAACACCGTGATCGCGCTGACCAAGAACACCACCGTCGCCGCCGCGGCGTCGGTGGCGGAGGCCTCCGGCCTGATGAAGCGCATGATCGAGTTCAGCCCGGACGTGATGGTGGCGATCTTCCTGACCTTCGCGATCGGCTTCTGCCTGATCGTCATCCCCATCGGCCTGCTGACCACGTGGGCCTCGGAGAAATGGGCGGTGGCCCGATGAGCGCCCAGGCCTCCGTCCTCTTCGACGCCCCGGGCCCGATCGCCCGCCGCCGGATCCTCCTCGCCAACCTCGTCGCCCTCGCCGCGGTCCTGGCCGTGGCGGTCATCGTCCTGATCCAGATGAACGCCACCGGCCAGCTCTCCGGCCGCCGCTGGCTGGCCGCCGTCGACGGCGACGCGTGGCGGAACTACTACCTGCCGGGCCTGCAGTTCACCCTGCAGTCCGCCGGCATCGCCGTGGTCACCTCCGTGGTGTTCGGCCTGGTGTTCGGCTTCCTGCGGCTGGCCCCGTTCGGCCCGGTGCGCTGGCTGGCCGCCGTCGTCGTGGAGTTCTTCCGGGCCGTGCCGGTGCTCGTGATGATGGTGTTCTTCTACCAGCTGTTCGCGCAGGTCGCGCGCACCGGGGCGATCCAGCCCCAGGACGGCCCGTACTACGCGGTGATCGCGGCGCTGACCCTGTACAACGGGTCCGTGATCGCGGAGCTGGTGCGCTCCGGGGTGCGCTCGCTGCCGCGCGGCCAGCGCGAGGCGGCCGCGGCGGTGGGCATGACGAGCACCCAGTCCCTGCGGCTCGTGGAGGTGCCCCAGGCCCTCATCGCCATGCTGCCCTCGCTGCTGAGCCAGTTCGTGGTGATCCTCAAGGACTCGGCGCTGGGCTACCTCATCGGCTTCTTCGAACTCCTGCAGTACGCCCGCCAGCTCGGCTCCGGCAACGGCAACATCCTGCAGTCCCTCGTGGTGGCCGCGGTGATCTTCATCGTGATCAACTTCCTCCTCACCTGGGCGGCCACCCGGCTCTCGAGGCGGCTGTCATCGCGGACGGCCGGCGACGCCAGCACCCCCGCGACCCCGCTCGTCGGGGCGCCCACGGACAAGGCGGCCTGACCGGGCGGCGGTGGCCGACGGGGTCGGCCGACGTCGTGGGTCAGCCGGCCAGCCAGGCCGCGAGCGCCGCGAGGCACGCGTGGACCGCCTCGCGGGACACGTGCTCGTCGTCCGTGTGGGCCAGGAGGGCGTCGCCGGGGCCGAAGTTGACCGCGGGCACGCCCAGCTGGGAGAACCGCGCCACGTCCGTCCACCCGTACTTGGGCTGGGGCTCGCCCCCGACGGCGGCGACGAACGCGGCGGCGGCCGGCCGGTCCAGACCGGGGCGGGCGGCGGGCGAGGCGTCGTCGATCCGCACCTGGGCGTCCCAGTCCACGCCGGCCCCCTCCAGCACCGCGCGCACGTGCGCGTGGGCCTGCTCGAGGGTCTTGTCCGGAGCGAACCGGTAGTTCAGGTCCACGGACGCCTCGTCCGGGATGACGTTGCCCGCGACGCCGCCGGCCACGCGGATCGCGTGCAGCCCCTCGCGGTACTCCAGGCCCTCCACCGTGACCGTGGCCGGTTCGTACGCCGCCAGGGCGGTGAGCACGGGGGCCAGCTTGTGGATCGCGTTGTCACCGCGCCAGGCGCGGCCCGAGTGCGCCGCGACACCGGGAAAGGTGACGCGATACCGGCACGTGCCGTTGCAGCCGCCCTCCACGACGCCGTCGGTCGGCTCGAGCAGCACCGCGAAGTCGCCCTCCAGCAGCTCGGGGGCCTGGCGGGCCACGCGGGCGAGGCCCGAGAGGTCCGAGGAGACCTCTTCGTGGTCGTAGAACACCCACGTGACGTCGTGCACGGGCGTGGGGCCGTCCGCGCGGCCGAAGCGGCCGGCCAGGGCCAGCTGCACGGCGACGCCGGACTTCATGTCCACGGCCCCGCGGCCGTACAGCACGTCCCCGTCCCACGCCGAGGGCACGGTCCCGCGCGAGCCCGGCACGGTGGGCAGGGGCACCGTGTCCAGGTGCCCGGCCAGGATCACGCGGGTCGGCCGCCCCAGAGCGGTGCGGGCGACGACGGCGTCCCCGAACCTCCGCACCTCGAGGCCGCCGAGGGCGAGCAGGGCCTGCTCGACGGCGTCGGCCAGCGGCCCCTCCTCCCCCGAGACGGAGCGCACGTCCAGCAGGGTGGCGGTGAGCGCCGCGACGTCGAGGTCCGGATCGGCGAGGTCGGGCAGGGGCACGGGGGTGAGACTCATGTGTCCAGTCTACGGACGCGCCTCTCGCCGCCCTGCAGCGTGCCCCGGCCGCTCAGTAGGCTGAGGCACATGACCCAGACCGCCGCACAGCAGCCCTCCTCCCGTCTCGTCTCCGGCCACGGCCTGGCCACCACGGCCGCCGACGGCGCCATCCTGGACGTGTGGTTCCCCGCCCCCGTGGCCGGCCCGCTCTCCGCCGCGGACACCTCGCTGCGCGACACCCTGCGCGCCCTCGCCGCGGACGACGCGGACCGCGGGACCACGCAGGCCGTCGTCGAGCTGGAGGTCGACCTGGACGCCGCCCCGGCCTCCACCGCGGACGCGTGGCTGCGCCTGCACGCCCTCTCGCACCGCCTGGCGCGGCCGAACGAGCTCAACCTCGACGGCGTCTTCGGGCTGCTCACCAACGTGGTGTGGACGAACCACGGACCCTGCGCGGTCGCGGACTTCGAGCTGACGCGGGCGAGGCTGCGTGCCCGCGGCGCCGTGCAGGTGTACGGCGTGGACAAGTTCCCGCGCATGACGGACTACGTCGTGCCCTCCGGGGTGCGCATCGGCGACGCGGACCGGGTGCGCCTGGGCGCCCACCTGGCCGAGGGGACGACCGTGATGCACGAGGGCTTCGTGAACTTCAACGCGGGCACCCTGGGGCACTCGATGGTGGAGGGCCGGATCTCGGCCGGCGTCGTGGTGGGCAACGGGTCCGACGTTGGAGGCGGCGCGTCCATCATGGGCACGCTCTCCGGCGGCGGCACCCAGCGGATCGTGATCGGCGAGCACGTGCTGCTCGGTGCGAACTCCGGCGTGGGCATCTCCGTCGGCGACGACTGCGTGGTCGAGGCCGGTCTGTACGTCACCGCGGGCACGCGCGTGAGCGTGCTGCAGGACGGCGAGGCGGCGCGGACCGTGAAGGCCGTGGACCTCTCCGGCGTGCCGAACCTGCTGTTCCGCCGCAACTCCACCACGGGCGGGGTCGAGGCCCTCCCCCGCGCCGGCCGGACCGTCGAACTGAACGCGGCGCTGCACGCGAACTGACCCGGCGCACCCGGCCCGCGCCCCGTCCCTCCCCGCTCCCCGCCGCGTCTTGGGGGCGATTTCCGGTGGTATCCCGCCGGGATAACGCCCACTATCGCCCCCAGAACTCCCCGGCAGCCCGGGGCGGGGCGACGACGACGGCACGCGGCGCGGGCCGTCGGCTCCTGCACAGCAGCGTCCGCCCCGCACGTCGTCCCCCGGCCGCGGCCAGCGCGCCCCGGACCTAGCCCGGCTGGGGCTGCCACCCGACCGCGCCCGCCGGTCGGACCTGGAGCGGGTCGGGCAGTGCATCCACCGGCAGCGGGCGCACCCTGGCACGGTCTGGGCCGACCTGGGCCTGCCCGGCCACCGCTTCTCCCTCGATCACCTCGCCGCGCTCCTGCGCCGACGCCCGGATGCCGTCCTCTCCCACGAGACCGCGGCCCACCTGCACGGCCTGCCGATGCCCGCGCGAGCCTGGCGGCGGCGCGACCCGGCGACGGGCGAACTCGAGGCCGACCCGCCGGTGCACCTCACCGTGGCCCGGGGGACGCGGCGCGTCCGGCGGGCCGGACTGTTGGACCACCGCCGGCCGCTGGCGCCCGAGTTCGTCACGCACGTGCACGGCCTGCGCGCGTCCGGGCGCTTCCATGGCCGCCCGGCCGCCCGGGAGGCGCTGGATTCCGTGCGCGTCGGGGCGGACTCACCGCCCGAGACCCGCCTGCGCCTCGCCCTCGTGGCCAGCGGGCTGCCGGAGCCGGAGCTGCAGGCCGCGCTCGAGCCCGGGGACCCCTTCTCCCCCGTGGCCGACCTGGCCTACCGTCACGTGCGCCTGGCCCTGCAGTACGACGGTGCGGGGCACCGCACGCGGGAGCAGCAGGCGCGCGACGCCCGCCGGGACCGCTACGGCCAGGCGCGCGGCTGGACGACGCTCCGCGTCACCTGGGCGGATGGGCGCGAGGACTTCCGTGGCGTCGTCGCGGTGGTCCGATGCCGCCTCGGCCCCTCCGCCTCCACATGACCACGCTCCGGCGAACGCATGGGGGGCGGTTTCGGGTGGTATTCCGTCGGAATACCACCCGAAACCGCCCCCGAACTCAGGGTCGGCGCCCCCGGGTCAGCGCTGCGGGTACTGGCGCAACGTCTCGCCCACGTAGATCTGGCGCGGGCGGCCGATCTTGGTGGCCGGGTCCTCCATGAGCTCGCGCCACTGGGCGATCCAGCCGGGCAGGCGGCCCAGGGCGAAGAGGACGGTGAACATCTTCTCCGGGAAGCCCATGGCCTTGTAGATCACGCCGGTGTAGAAGTCGACGTTCGGGTAGAGCTTGCGCTCCACGAAGTAGTCGTCGGCGAGGGCCTTCTCCTCGAGGCGCTGGGCGATCTCGAGCAGCTCGTCGTTGCCGCCCATCTTGCCCAGGATGTCCTCGGCGGTCTTCTTGATGATCTTGGCCCGCGGGTCGTAGTTCTTGTACACGCGGTGGCCGAAGCCCATCAGGCGGACGCCGTCCTCCTTGTTCTTCACCTTCTCCATGAAGTCCTCGGGCGTGATGCCCTCCGACTTGATCCTCCGGAGCATGTTCAGCACGGCCTCGTTGGCGCCGCCGTGCAGCGGGCCGTAGAGGGCGTTGATGCCGGCGGACACCGAGGCGAACAGGTTGGCCTGGGTGGAGCCGACCAGGCGCACCGTGGAGGTGGAGGCGTTCTGCTCGTGGTCGGCATGCAGCATGAGCAGCAGGTCGAGTGCCTTGACCACGTCCGGGTCGATGTCGTATTCCTCGGCCGGCACGCCGAAGCACAGGCGGAGGAAGTTCTCCACGTAGTTCAGCGAGTTGTGCGGGTACATGAACGGCTGGCCCAGCGACTTCTTGAACGCGTAGGAGGCCAGCACCGGCAGCTTGCCCAGCAGACGCACGGTGGAGATGTGGACCTGCTCCGGATCGTGCGGGTCCAGGGAGTCCGGGTAGAACGTGGACAGCCCGGACACGGAGGAGGACAGCACCGGCATGGGGTGCGCGTCCCGCGGGAAGCCGTTGAAGAACAGCTTGAGGTCCTCGTGCACCATGTTGTGGCGCAGGATGTTGGTCTCCCAGGCCTCCAGGGTCTCCTTGGACTCGGGCAGCTCGCCGTAGATCAGCAGGTAGGCCACCTCCATGAAGGAGGAGTGCTCGGCGAGGTCCTCGATGGCGTAGCCGCGGTAGCGCAGGATGCCCTGGTCGCCGTCGATGAACGTGACGGCCGACTTGGCGTTCGCCGTGTTCATGAAGCCCGGGTCGTAGGTGACGTCGCCGGTCTCCTTCAGGAGCGGGGCGATGTTGATGCCGTTGTTGCCCTCTGTGGCGTGCTCGACGCCCAGGTCCAGGCTCTGCTCGCCGACGGTCAGCCGGACGGACTCGTGATGGGTCACGGGTGTGCTCCCTCGTCTTCTCTTCTCGATGGCCCGGGTTCGCGCGCCGGCGTGGGCGCGCCCACACGGGGACGACTCTGCTCCAAACTATCAAGGACCGGCCCGGGGCGCGCGGTCGCTTCCCCCGACGACGGCCCTCGGCCCCGGCTCAGCCGGTCCGCGGCCCGCGGGCGGTGAGTCTCGCCGCGGCCCGGGCGACCGCCTCGTCCGTGGCGGTGACCGCGACGCGGACGTAGCCGTCGCCGCCGGCACCGTAGAACACGCCGGGCCCGGCGATGATGCCCAGGTCCGCCAGGTCGCCCAGCAGGTCCCAGGAGTCCTGCGCCGTGGCGTGGGCCGGGTCCAGGTCCGCCCGCCGGGTCCACAGGTACAGCCCCGCCTCGGAGTGGTCCACCGTGTGGCCGGAGGCCTCCAGCGCGGTGCGCAGAGCGTCCCGACGGCGGCGGTAGCGGTCCTTCTGCTCCGCGACGTGCGCGTCGTCGGCCAGGGCCACGGCCATCGCGTGCTGCACCGGGGCGGGCACGATCATGCCCGCGTGCTTGCGGGTGTTGACCAGGGTCGCCACGAGCTGCGGATCCCCCGCGGCGAACGCGGCGCGGTAGCCGGCGAGGTTGGACTGCTTGGACAGCGAGTAGACGCTCAGCAGTCCCGTCAGGTCGCCGCCGGAGACCTCGTCGGACAGGATGCAGGGCACGACGGCCCCGTCCCACGCGTCCCAGCCGAGCTCGGCGTAGCACTCGTCCCCGCACACCACGGCGCCCACGGCACGGGCGGCGTCGACCGTGCGGCGCAGCGCCGCCGCGTCCAGCACGGCACCGGTGGGGTTGGCCGGCGAGTTGGTCCACACGAGGCGCACCCGCTCCCGCACCTCGGGCGCCAGCGCGTCGAGGTCGTCCGCGGCCACGGCCTCCGCCCCGGCCAGCAGCGCGCCCACCGCATAGGTGGGGTAGGCGGCCTCAGGGTGGACGACGACGTCGCCTGCGCCCAGCCCGAGCAGCGTGGGCAGCCACGCGATGAACTCCTTGGACCCGACCGTGGGCACCACGGCCGCCGGGTCCAGCCCGGACACCCCGCGGCGCCGGGCGTACCAGTCGACGACGGCGCGGCGCAGGGCGTCCGTGCCGTGCGTCGTCGGGTAGCCGTGCGCGTCGGCGGCCTCGGTCAGGGCCCGGCGGATCAGCGCCGGCGTTGGATCCACGGGCGTGCCGATGGACAGGTCCGCGACGCCGTCCGGGTGGGCGGCGGCACGCTCACGGTAGGGGGTGAGCGTGTCCCACGGGTAGTCCGGCAGCGTCAGCATGGGGGCTCAGGCGTCCGCGTTCTGCAGGGGCAGGGCGGAGATGATCGGGTGGTCCTTGGCGATCATGCCCAGCTTGGCGGCGCCGCCCGGGGAGCCCAGGTCGTCGAAGAACTCGACGTTGGCCTTGTAGTACTCGGCCCACTCGTCGGGGGTGTCGTCCTCGTAGTAGATGGCCTCGACGGGGCACACCGGCTCGCACGCACCGCAGTCGACGCATTCGTCCGGGTGGATGTAGAGCATGCGCTCACCCTCATAGATGCAGTCCACGGGGCATTCGTCGATGCACGCCTTGTCCTTGACGTCCACACACGGCAACGCGATCACGTAGGTCATGGCTGACCGTCCACCTCTCTCTGGGCACGGGGTTGCGGGGCTGCGGTCCAGGGTACTCGCTCCCCCGGACGCGTTTCGCGGGCGGTCACAGAAGCCCGGCGGGGGCGCGTGGCGCCGTCGGCGGCCTCCGCGGGTCGGCGGTCCAGCCGCCGGCCCGCGGCCAACAGGACCAGGCCGAGCACCGGCTGGCCGACGTTCCAGGCCACGGAAGCGACGACGGCGCCCGGCGCCGCCGCCCACAGGCCGGCCGTCCAGGACACCCCCAGGGCGTCGTCCAGCGGCAGGCGCTGCAGGGCCAGGACGGCGGTGAACGCACCGGCGACGACCGCGGCCCCCGCCGGCAGGGCGCGCCCGCCGCGGACCGCGCGTCGGACCATCCACCAGCGCTGTGTCGAGCCGACGAGCACGAGCGCCAGCACCGCACCCCAGGGCAGGGTCCAGCCGCCCGGCAGGGAGGCCAGGTTCAGATGGACGGCGGTGCCGAGCGCGCCGGCGCCGACGCCGAGCAGCGCCCCGCCCACCACGTCGGCGGGCCGGGCGCGGCGGCGGGGACGGTCAGGCACGGGCGCGGGCGCGCGCGGCCTTCAGGCGCTCGTTGGCGTCCAGGACGACCTTGCGGATGCGGATGTCCTCGGGGGTGATCTCCACGCACTCGTCCTCGCGGGCGAACTCGAGGGACTCCTCGAGGGTGAGCCGGCGCGGGGGCGTCAGGCCCTCGAACGACTCGGAGGAGGCCGCACGCATGTTGGTGAGCTTCTTCTCCTTGGTGATGTTCACGTCCATGTCGTCGGCGCGCGAGTTCTCGCCCACGATCATGCCCTCGTACACCTCGGCGCCCGGCTGCACGAAGAAGGTGCCGCGCTCCTGCAGGTTGATCATGGCGAACGGCGTGGCGGAGCCCGCCCGGTCGGCCACG
The DNA here is from genome assembly GCF_056173425.1 of Micrococcus sp. 63XJN7_8_ISO-PGPR-S23-253. Lineage (NCBI taxonomy): Bacteria > Bacillati > Actinomycetota > Actinomycetes > Micrococcales > Micrococcaceae > Micrococcus > Micrococcus sp. 63XJN7_8_ISO-PGPR-S23-253. The sequence goes on along the minus strand of NZ_CM149673.1, from coordinate 716,633 downwards.
AGGGAGCCGTTGGTGCGGTACTCGATCTCACCGGTCCACGGCTCGTAGCCGGCCGCGTAGGAGGAGGCGATGCCTGCGCCGCGGGTCTCGGTGAGGAAGCGGGTGCGGAAGCCGATCAGGCCGCGGGCCGGGACCAGGAACTCCATGCGGATCCAGCCCGTGCCGTGGTTGGACATCTCCTGCATGCGGCCCTTGCGGGCGGCCATGAGCTGCGTGACCGCGCCCATGAACTCCTCGGGGATGTCGATGGTCATGCGCTCCATCGGCTCGTGGACCTTGCCGTCCACGGTCCGGGTGACCACCTGCGGCTTGCCCACGGTGAGCTCGAAGCCCTCGCGGCGCATCTGCTCCACGAGGATGGCCAGGGCGAGCTCGCCGCGGCCCTGCACCTCCCACGCATCCGGGCGCTCGGTGGGGAGCACCTTGAGCGAGACGTTGCCGATCAGCTCCTTGTCCAGGCGGTCCTTCACCTGGCGGGCCGTGACCTTGGCGCCCTTGACGCGGCCGGCCAGCGGGGAGGTGTTAATGCCCACGGTCATGGAGATGGCCGGGTCGTCCACCGTGATCAGCGGCAGCGGCTTCGGGTTCTCCGCGTCGGTGAGGGTCTCGCCGATCATGATGTCCTCGATGCCGGCGACGGCGACGATCTCGCCCGGGCCGGCCTCCTCCGCGGGCACGCGCTCGAGGCCCTTGGTGGCCAGCAGCTCGGTGATCTTCACGGTCTTCAGGGCGCCGTCCTGGCGGGCCCACGCGACCTGCTGGCCCTTGCGGAGGGTGCCGTTGAAGATGCGCAGCAGCGCGAGGCGGCCGAGGAACGGGGAGGCGTCCAGGTTGGTGACGTGCGCCTGGAGGACCTCGCCCTCGGTGTAGGACGGGGCCGGGATGTGCTCCATGATCACGTTGAAGAGGGCCTCGAGGTCCTCGGCCTCCGGCAGGGCGCCGTCGGCGGGCTGGGTCAGGGAGGCGCGGCCGGCCTTGCCTGAGGCGTAGACGACCGGGACGTCCAGCACCGAGTCGAGGTCCAGGTCCGGATCCTCCTCGGCCAGGTCCGAGGCCAGGCCGAGCAGCAGGTCCATGGAGTCGGAGACGACCCCGTCGATGCGCGCGTCCGGGCGGTCCGTCTTGTTGACCACGAGGATCACGGGCAGCTTGGCGGCGAGGGCCTTGCGGAGCACGAAGCGGGTCTGGGGCAGCGGGCCCTCGGAGGAGTCCACGAGCAGCACGACGCCGTCCACCATGGACAGGCCGCGCTCCACCTCGCCGCCGAAGTCGGCGTGGCCGGGGGTGTCGATCACGTTGATGGTGACGGTCTCACCCTCGGGGGCGGACGGGCCGGAGTAGAACACCGTGGTGTTCTTCGCGAGGATCGTGATCCCCTTCTCCTTCTCCAGGTCCCCGGAGTCCATGACCCGCTCGGCGACGTCGCCGTGCGTGTTGAAGGCACCGGTCTGGCGCAGCATGGCATCCACCATCGTGGTCTTGCCATGGTCCACGTGGGCCACGATGGCCACGTTGCGCAGATCGGAGCGGCGGGTTTCGGTCGAGGTCATGGGCGTCCTGTCCGGTTCGACATCAAAGGGGTGGAGGCACACGACGACGGCGGCCCCCGTGCGATTGTACGCGCAGGGGCCGCCGTGGACGGGCGGGCCGGTAGGCCCGAACGGTCAGTAGACGCCCTCGCCGAGGGAGGCGAGGAATTCGCGGCGTTCCTGGCGACGCTCCGCCTGCTGGTCCGGATCCGGCACGGGCGCCGCCGCCAGGAGGCGACGGGTGTACTCCTCCTTCGGACGGTGGAGCACCTCCTCCGTGGGGCCCTGCTCCACCTGGCGGCCGTCCTTGAGGACGAGCACCTTGTGGGCCAGCATGTCCACCACCGCGAGGTCGTGGGACACGAACAGGCACGCGAACTCGTAGCGCTGCTGCAGCTCCGCGAACATGTCCAGCACGGCGGCCTGGACGGACACGTCCAGGGCCGAGGTCGGCTCGTCCGCGATGAGCACCTGGGGGTCCAGGGTCAGGGCGCGGGCGATCGAGATGCGCTGGCGCTGACCGCCAGAGAGCTCGTGCGGGTACCGGTTCACCACGGAGCGCGGCAGACGCACCGCGTCCAGCAGCTCCTCGGCGCGGGCCAGGCGCGAGCGCCGGTCCCCCACCTTGTGCACGACCATCGGCTCGGTGATGATGTCGCCGATCGGGAACCGCGGGTCCAGCGAGGCCGCCGGGTCCTGGAAGACCACGCCGATGTTCTTGCGCAGGGCGCGCTGTTCAGCCTTGGGCATCGTCGCCAGGTCGTGGCCCTGGATGCGCAGAGAGCCCTCCGCGATGGTGAGCAGACCGAGCACCGACTTGGCGATGGTGGACTTGCCCGAGCCGGACTCGCCCACCAGGCCCAGGATCTCGCCCGGGGCCACCTGGAAGCTGACGTCGTGGACCACGCGGTTCTTCTTGCCGCGGTGGTCGTACTCGAGGTGGAGGTTCTCCGCCTCGATCGCGTACCGGGCCTGCGTCTGCGTGGCCGTGACCGGCTCCGGCTCCGCCACCTCGAGGGGCTCGCCGAGGCGCGGCACCGCCGAGAGCAGCTTCTGGGTGTAGGGGTGCCGGGCGTGCTGGAGCACCTGGTGCACCGAGCCCTGCTCCACGAGCTCCCCGTGGAGCATCACGCACACGCGGTCCGCCATGTCCGCGACCACGCCCATGTTGTGCGTGATGAGCAGGATGCCGGTGTTCATCTTGTTCTTCAGGGAGCGCAGCAGCTCCAGGATCTCGGCCTGGACCGTCACGTCGAGCGCCGTGGTGGGCTCGTCCGCGATGATCACCTTCGGCGAGCAGCTGATCGCCATCGCGATGACGATGCGCTGGCGCTGGCCGCCCGAGAACTGGTGGGGGTACTGCTTGAGGCGGGTGGCGGCGTCGGGGATGCCCACCATGGTGAGCAGCTCGACGGCGCGCTTGTCCGCCTCGGTGCCGTAGGCGATGCCGTGCAGCTCGAGGGCCTCCGTGAGCTGGTCGCCCACGGTGAGGACGGGGTTCAGGGCCGTCATGGGCTCCTGGAACACCATCGCCACCTCGTCGCCGCGGATGTCGCGCAGCTGCCCCGGGGTCATCGTGAGCACGTCGCGGCCGGCCAGCTGCACCGAGCCGGTGATGTCCGCGTTGCCCGGGAGCAGGCCCATGGCGGTGGCGCTCGTGACGGACTTGCCGGAGCCGGACTCGCCCACGAGGGCGACGACCTCGCCGGGCTTGACGTCGAACGTCACGCCCTTGACCGCGTGCACCTCGCCGAACTCGGTCGCGAACTTCACGTCCACGTCGCGGAAGGCGAGCACTGGCTCGCCGCCCAGGTCGTCGTGGCGGGCCACGACGCCCATCGCGCTCGTCGCGGGGCCCGGAGGCACGCTGCCGGCGCCGGAGGAGCCGGGCACGGCGGCGCCGCGCGCCTCGAGGTCCGCCGACGACGCCGCGTGCGAGCCCTGCCCGCCGGCGGTCACGTCGTTCTCGTTCTTCTTGCCGAACATGGATCGGCCTTTCTTGTCGTTCGCGCTCATCACTGACCGTCCTCGTCCGCGTCGATGATCCGGCCTGCCGTCGGGGCGGCCTCCAGGCCGCCCGCCGTCGTCGCGCCGGCCTCGGTGACGGCGGCACGTCGGCCGAAGAAGCGGGGCCTGCGACGGGCGCCCGCACCCTGGCGCGGGTCGAAGGCGTCGCGCAGACCGTCGCCGAGGAAGTTCACGGACAGGGCGATCGCCAGGATGATCATGCCGGGCCACCAGAACAGCCACGGACGGGTGGTGAACGCGTTCTGGTAGTCGGAGATGAGCAGGCCCAGAGACGAGTCCGGTGCCTTCACGCCGAAGCCGAGGAAGGACAGCGAGGTCTCCAGCAGCACCGCGCCCGCGATGGCGAACGTCGCGTTCACGACGATCACGCCGATCGTGTTGGGCAGCAGGTGCTTGAAGATCAGGCGGCCCGGCTTGGCGCCCATGGCGACGGCGGCCGCCACGAACTCCTTCTCGCGCAGGGACAGGACCTCGCCGCGCACGAGGCGGGCCAGGGACGTCCAGGACACGAGGCCGAGCACCACCGCGAGCGGGAGGATGCCCATCTTCATGCCGCTGGCCATCTGGCCAAGCACCGCGGCGAGCACGAGCAGGGGGATGACGATGATCAGGTCGGTCAGGCGCATCAGCACGGAGTCGACCCAGCCGCCGAAGTAGCCGGACACGGCGCCGACGACCGCGCCGATCACGGTGGAGAGCAGGCCCACGATGGCCGCGATGATCATGGACTGCTGGGTCCCGCGCATCACGAGGGCGAAGTAGTCCTTGCCCGTGGTGTCCTGGCCGAAGGGGTGCTCGCCCCAGCGGATGCCGTCGCCGCCGAGGAACTGGGGCACGACCGACAGCGTCGGGCGGCCACCGTTCACCACGGAGGCCGCGGCCGTGTAGGACTTGTCCCACCAGCCGGGGATGCCGGCGAAGCCGATGGAGGAGAACGCCATCAGCGTGATGAAGACCAGCACGATCAGGGAGATCATCGCCGCCTTGTGGCGGAAGAACCGCTTGCGGACCAGGGCGCCCTGGGAGTAGGACTTCCCGGCCTTGGCGCGGAGCTTGGCGTCCTCCGCCTCCGCGAGGTCGAAGATCTGCTTCTCGTCGAGCTGTGCGCCCGTCGTCGAGGAGTTGTTGGTGGTCATCTGGCTCACACTCGAATCCGGGGGTCGAGGACGGCGTAGAGCACGTCCGCCACGAGGTTCATCAGCACGGCGGCGGTGCCCGTCACGAGGAAGAACGCCATCACGGGCATGGGGTCCACGTCGCGCAGGCCGGTGGCGAACAGCTCGCCCATCCCCTTCCAGCCGAACACCTGCTCCGTGATCACGGCACCGCCGATCAGGCCGGCGAAGTCGAAGGCCATGATCGTGGTGATGGGGATCAGGGAGTTGCGGAACGCGTGCTTCAGGATCACCTGGCGCTCCGGCAGGCCCTTGGCGCGCGCGGTGCGGATGTAGTCCTGGCGCGAGACCTCGAGCATGGAGGAGCGCGTGTACCGCGAATACGTGGCCACCGAGATGATGGTCAGCAGGATGGTGGGCAGCAGCAGCTGCGCACCGCGGTCCAGGAACACCACCCAGAAGTGGGCGTCCAGGTTCGGGGTGCCCGAGCCGATCGTGGAGATCGGGCGCGGCTTGACCTTCAGGAAGGTCGGCCAGTAGTTCATCAGGTGTTCCGCCACGATCGCCACGCCCATGATCAGGGCGGTCACCAGCGAGGCGGACACGGCCGAGCCCTTGGAGAAGCCGCCGAGCAGGCGGCCCACCAGGATGGCCACCAGCACGAGGATGACGCCGAGGCCGGCCAGCAGCAGCGCGGACGGCGTCCGCCACAGCAGGCCGTAGGTGGCGTAGTAGGCGACGAGGCCGATCGCGGCCGTGACCAGGGCGGCCTTGAGGACCGATCGGTTGCGCAGACCGGAGATCACCGCGGTGGCGCCGACGGCGGCGGCCAGGCCGATGACCAGCTGTACGACCGGGCCCATCTGCGGGTTCCGCCAGAAGTCGACCGCGAACAGCACCCAGCCGGCGAGCAGGATGAACGCGGCGGTGGCGCCGAACGTGAACGCTCGCCGCCTGAGGTCCCCGGCCATCACGGCCTGGAGGACGAGGCCGGCGATCACCGCGAACCCGATGAGGAGGGGCCAATTCAGCTCGGGGCTGCGGATCCAGTCGTTGAACCGGATTCCCATGTACTCCTTCAGGAGCACAGCCGCCCAGAACACGGGCAGCGAGAAGAAGAGGAAGATCAGGAACGTGACCACGTAGTCGAGGCCGGAGTACTGGCGGATCGCGGTGACGATGCCGATCGCGATGCCGATGATGATCGCCAGGACGGTCGCGAGCACCACGAGGCGCAGCGTGGAGGCCGCGGCGTTGCTCAGCAGGTCTGCGACGGACTGACCGTTCCGGCTGAGGCCGAGGTCGCACTGACCGGTGACGCAGCCGCCGATGCCCTGGAGCCAATCCCAGTACCGGGCGTACCAGGGCTGGTCCAGCCCCATGAACGCGGTGCGGGCGGCGATGAGGGTCTCGCGGTTGGGGTTCTGTGACTCTCGCAGGTCCTGGAGGGGGTCACCCGAGTGGGCCACGAGGAAGAAGAGCAGGATCGACGCGCCGAACAGCACCAGGAGGGAGCTGCCGAGGCGCTTGAGGATGAATTTCAGCACAACAGGGGGTGACCTTCCGTGCGAGTGCAAGGGAAAGGGAGGGGTGCGGGTTCGCCGCGGTTCACGGCCAGAGCCCGGCCGGTGCCCGGCCGGGCTCTGTCCTCGATCCCGACACCGGCGGTCCGCGGGAGGCGGACCGCCGGGTCAGAGGTCAGCGGGGTGTCACTCCTGGACGCGGACCCACTGCTCCACGTTCCACAGCGCACCCGACTGGGCGGCGGTGTCGCGCACGTTGGCGACGTCGGCCTTGTGGCCGACCAGACCCGGGTGAGCGTACAGCGGGATGGCCTGGAAGTCCTCCCACAGCAGCTTCTCGATGGTCTTGGTCTGCTCCAGCTGCTCGTTCTCGTCCAGCGAGGTGGCGAGCTTGTCCCAGGCAGCGTCCACCTCGGGGTTGTTGTAGCTCTGCTGGTTCTGGGCGCCGTCCGACTGGTAGATGTTCGCGCCGGAGGCCTTCTGGCCCGAGCCGGCCCAGGCGTAGAGGGCGGCGTCGTAGTCACCGGCCGGCATGACCTCCTTGAAGAACACCGGCGAGTTGGCGTCCTGCACGTCGAAGCCGGCCTGGTCGCAGGAGCTCTTGATGAGTGCGACGGTCTCGGTGCGACGCTGGTTGCCGGCCTGGTAGCCGAGGCGGACCGTGGGCTTGGAGACGCCCGACTGCTCGACGAGCTCCTTGGCCTTGTCGATGTTCGGCTGGTCCATCTCCTTCGGGTAGGCCGCGTCCACGACCTCCTGGTACTTGTCCTGGAAGGGGAAGACCTCGCGCAGGTTCATGACCTGGGCGTCCGCGTAGATCGGCTTGATCAGGTTGTCCACGATCTGCTGGCGGGGCAGGCAGAGGGCGAAGGCCTCGCGCAGCTCCGGGGAGTCCGCGAAGACCGAGCCCTCGCCGCGGTTGTAGTCCACGTGCTCCCAGGTCAGCTGGTCACCGGTCTGGACGTTGACGTCCTCGCCGAGGCCCTCGAGCTGCTGAAGGGTGTCCACGGTGGCCTGCGGCTCGATGACGTCGAGGTCGCCGTTCTGCAGGGCCTGCACGTGGGTCTTGGGGTCGGCGAAGCGGAGGACGAGCTCCTTGGTGGCCGGCGGGGTGCCCCAGTACTCGGGGTTGGCCTCGAGGGTGATGGACTGGCCGGCCTGCCAGCCGCCGTCCTTGAACTTGTAGGGGCCCATGGAGGGCACCAGCGAGGCGTCCGGCAGCTCGCCGGGGCTGAAGTCCCAGCCGTCGTTCCAGAACTCGGCCGCCGGGGTGAGCGCCTCGACGTCCTTCTCCTTCGCGGCGGTGACGAGCTCCTCGAAGCTCATGCCCGCCTCCTTGGCGACGATGTGCGCCGGCAGCGCGGTGCTGATGAGGATCTCCCAGTCCGCGTAGGGCTCCGGGTAGGTGACGGTGAACTCCTTGCCGTCGGCCTCGCCCTCGGGCGCCTCCGGGATGTACTTGCCCTGCTCGAAGGAGATCGAGTCGAACAGCGGGGTCTCGGAACCCTCCGCCTTGACCGTGTCGTTGTTCGCGGCCCAGTGGAAGATGAAGTCGCCCGCGGTGACGGGGGTGCCGTCGGACCACTTGGCGTCGTCGCTGATGGTGTACTTCACGGTCAGCGGGTCGTCCGAGGTCTTCTCGTACGTGCCGAAGTCCTCGTTCGGGATGATCGAGCCGTCGGTGCCGAAGTACCAGAAGGACGAGAACATGCGGTCCACGACGGCCGAGTTGTACGTGGTGTACGTGTTCGACTGCAGGCCGTTGTAGGACAGGAAGTCGTCGGCGCCCACCGAGTAGGCGATGGAGCCGTCCTGGGTCTCGACGTCGCCCAGGTCGGCCAGCCCCGGCCCGGAGGCCTCGGCGGTGAGCTTCTGGCCCTTGTCCCCTTCGATGACATTGCCGGCGCCCGAGTCGCCGCCCTGGCTGGCGGCCGAGCCGCTGTTGCTGGAGTCGCCCGCGTTGCCGCCGCCGGGGGCGCAGGCGGAGAGGATGAGGGCCGAGCCGGCGGCCAGGGCCGCGGCAGCGGAGAGCTTCGTGTACTTCATGGAAGGTGCTTCCGTTCATGAGAGGTGCAAGGACGTCCCTCATCCGCATCCCTGTGGGGATCCGTTGATGTGAGACTACCCCGGGCCGTTCCGTCGAGACGGGACGTTCCGTGAGATGGAGCACACTGTAGCGGGCACATTCCGATTCGCGAAAGTCCGAATCCGGATCAGTCGCAGCCGTGTCGCACAGCGGTCGCCGACACCCCGGCATACCTCGGCCCGGCGCCGGCACGGTCAGCGACGACGGTCCGCCAGCAGCGTCCGCACGGCCCACGCCCCGCCCATGCCATGGACGCCGGCGCCCGGCGGGGTGGAGGCGGAGGCCAGATACAGCCCGGTCCGACCCGCCCGATGCGGCCGGGGCGACGCAGTGGGGCGCAGGAGCGCGCGCGCTCCCGCGAGCGATCCTCCCGCGATGTCGCCGCCCACGAGGTTCGGGTTCCACGCCTCCAGATCGGCCGGGCGCATCGCGATCGCGGCCTCGATCCGGTCCCGGAAGCCGGGTGCGTGCCGCTCCACCTCCGCCTCGATCAACGGACGGACGTCGCCGGGGTGACCGTGGGGCACATGGGCGTAGGACCAGACGACCGTGTGCCCCCGGGCGGGCCCGGTGGCCCGTAAGGGGTCCGCCGCCTGCTGCTGACAGAGCATGACGAAGGGCCGCGCCGGCATCCGGCCGGCCGCGACGTCGTCCTCGGCCCGCCGGATCTCGGCGGCGGTCCCGCCCAGGTGCACCGTCCCCGTGCCCGCGAGCCGGGCGTCGCGCCACGGGATCGGCCCGTCGAGCAGGAAGTCGACCTTGGACACGGACGGCCCGGGGCGCCACCGGTGCAGGGCCGCGGCGTAGCGCGGCGGCAGGCCCGTGCCGGCGACGCGCAGCACCTGGCGCGGGGTCAGGTCCAGCACGACGGCGTCCGCGGCGGGCAGCGCGCGCAGGTCCGTGACCTCGTGGCCCAGGTGCAGCCGCCCGCCGTGCGCCCGCAGCACCGCCACGAGCGCGTCGACGATCGCCCCCGACCCGCCGCGCGCCACCGGCCAGCCCGAGCTCATCCCGAGCGCGCCGAAAAGCGCACCGAACGCCGCCGTCAGGGGCCGGCTCGAGGGCAGGATCGCGTGGGCCGCAGAGCCCGTGAACAGGGCGCGGGCGGCCTCCGTGCGGAACATCGCCCGGCCCAGCAGATCGGCCGGCCACGGGGCGCGCAGGCCGAAGCGGGCCATCGCCACCGGATGGGGCGGGGGGCGCAGCACCGGGCCGAGCGCGCCCGCCAGGATCTCCTCGACGTGTTCGACCAGGGCCCCGTGCACGGCCCGCCAGGCCCGCGCGTCGACGCCGAGGCCCGCGGCGGTGGCCTCGAGGTCCCGGTGCAGGAGGGCGGCCGGCCCGTCCGGCAGCGGATGTCCCATCGGCACGGCCGGGTGCAGCCAGGCGAGCCCGTGGTCCGTCAGCCCCAGCTCCCGGAACACGGGGCTGGCGACGCCGAACGGATGGCCCGCCGCCCCGAGGTCCACCACGGTCCCCTCCCCCAGCACCGGCGCGGACGCGCACGCGCCGCCGGGCACCGGGGCCCGCTCGAACACGTCCACCTCCCAGCCCTCGCGGGCCAGCAGGGCGGCGGCGGTCAGGCCGTTGGGTCCGGCGCCCACGACGACGGCGCGGCCCGGCTCGACGCCCCGGGGCAGGGCGAATCCGGGGCCGGCGGCGATTTCGGTCATGGTCTCCTCCTGTGGTCCCTAGGATGGTCGCACCCCGCCCGCCGCCCGTCAGGAGGCACTCCCCCGTGGACCCGTTCTGGACCGCGCTCGCTCTCACGACGTTCGCCGGGCTGGCCACGGTGCTGGGCGGCGTCCTGGCGATCGTCGGACGCGAGCCCTCGGGCCGCGGGCTGGGGGCCGCCCTCGGCCTCGCCGCGGGCGTCATGCTCGCGGTCTCCTTCCTGGAGATGCTGCCGGCCTCCGTCGAGGGGCTGGGCGGGGCGGTCGGCCCCGCGGCGACCGCCGTCGCGGTGGCCGCCCTGGCCCTCGGCGCAGGCGCCTACGTGCTGCTCGAGCGCGCCGTCCCCGACCCCGTCTCGGAGATGCCGGGCGACGTCGACGACCCGGCCGGCCTGGACCGGCGGCGGATGCTGCGCCTGGGCACGGTGACGGCCCTGGCGATCGGCCTGCACAATCTGCCGGAGGGCTTCGTCACCTTCGCCGGCACCCTGCAGGATCCGTCGGTGGGCCTCGCGCTGGCCGTCGCGATGGCCGTGCACAACGTTCCCGAGGGCGTGGCCGTGGCCGTGCCCGTGCGGCAGGCCACCGGATCGCGGCGCAAGGCCTTCGCGTGGGCCGCGTTCACGGGGATCGCGGAGCCGCTGGGCGCGCTGATCGGCTGGCTGCTGCTGGCCCCGTTCCTCACACCCGCGCTCGTGGCCGCCGTCTTCGCGGCCGTGGCGGGCGTGATGGTGACCGTGAGCCTCGACGCGCTGCTGCCCGCCGCCCGGGCGGCCGGGGGCCGCGCCGCGGCGCTGGGCGGCGTGCTGCTGGGCGTGGCCGCGATGGCCCTCTCGCTGGACCTGCTCTCCTGAACGCCGGGGGGCCGGTCAGTTCACGAGGGCCGGCTGCAGGACCGCCTCCGCCTCGCGCACCTCGCCGTCGGCGGTGCGCCACTGGACGGTGATCCGGTCCCCCACGTTGTGGTCGTTGACCAGGCGGGACATCCGGGAGGCGTCGTCGCCGACGGCCCGCCCCTCGATCTCGAGGATCACATCGCCCTCGACCAGGCCGATCTGCTCGGCCGCCGAGCCCGCGTCCACCTGCATGACCACGACGCCGACGTCGGGATCCGCGCCGACCATGATGCCCAGGGCGCCGTCCGCGCCGATGCTCACGGTGTCCGTCTCCTCGCCCGAGAGGACCTGGTCCACCACGTCGAAGGCCACCTCCAGCGGGATCGCGAAGCCGTCCACCTCGTCTGCGGTGGTCCCGTCGCTGGCCGCCACGGTCACGCCGACCACCTGGCCGGCGTCGTCCACCACCGGGCCGCCGGAGTAGCCGGGCACGACGTCCGCGTCCGTCTGGATCAGGCCGGACAGGCGCGCGTACTGATCGGTGCCCTCGGCCGCGGCCATGATCGAGCGGTCCGTGCCGAGCACGGTGCCGCGCACGGCCGTCAGATAGCCCTGGCCCCCGCCGTTGCCGACGGCGGCCACCTGGTCCCCGCGCCGCACCGGGTCCAGCGAGACGCTGGCCACCGGCAGGTCTGAGACGCCCTCGACGTCGAGCACCGCGATGTCGTGCTCGGCATCGCGCCCGAGCACCGTGGCCGTGTGCCGCGCGCCGGTGTCCGCGACCACCACGTGCAACTCCGAGGAGTCCTCGACCACGTGGTAGTTGGTCACCGCCAGCCCGTCCGGGGAGAGCACCATGCCCGTCCCCGTGCCGGTGCGGGCGCCGAGGGCGGTCTCCACGAGGAGGATGCCCGGGGCGTCCGCGACCGGCTGGCCGGGGTCCAGGGACGATCCGTCGTGGGCCGATGCGGACCAGTCCACCGCCACGCCGTCGTGGACATGGGTCAGGCCTGCCGCGAGCTCGCCCGCCTCCCGGGCCGGGGCCTCGGCGGCGGACACGGTCGGGGCGGAGTCCGCGGCGACGTCGACCATCCGGCCGGCGAGGAGCGCGGTGAGGCCCCCGGCCAGGACCAGCGCCCCGAGCACGCCGAACAGCGCGATGACGAACGCCAGGGGCGAGCGTCGTGCGCGCGGCGGCCAGCCCGGCGGCGTCACGCTCAGCCCCGGGCGGCCGCCAGGGCGGCCTCGTAGTCCGGCTCCTCGGAGATCTCGGGGACGAGCTGGGCATGACGGACCACGCCGTCGGCATCGACCACGACGACGGCGCGGGCCAGCAGGCCCTCGAGCGGACCGTCGGTCATGCGCACGCCGTAGTCGTCCCCGAAGGAGGAGCGGAACACGGAGCCGCTGCGGACGTGGTCGATGCCCTCGACCGAGCAGAAGCGCGCGGCGGCGAACGGCAGGTCCGCGGACACGGCCACGACGGTGGTGTCCTCGAGGTCCGCGACGCGGGAGTTGAACTCGCGGACGGAGGCGGCGCACACGCCGGTGTCCAGGGACGGGAAGATGTTCAGGATCACGCGGCGGCCGCGCAGCTCCTGCAGGGTCACCGGGGACAGGTCCGCCCCGGTGAGGGTGAAGTCGGGGGCGGGGGCACCCACCGGGGGCAGCTCGCCGACGGTGTGGACGGGGGTGCTCTTCATGTGGGTCGTCGCCATGGGGACAGCCTAGGATGGGCGCGGCCGGACGGGAGCACTCCGCGCCCGGCTCGGCGGACGGCGAACACGGAGGGACCGACCATGACCGAGCCCATGACGTCCAACGTCACCGACACGGCCCTGCTTTTCGAGGGCGGGGGCATGCGCGCCGCGCTCACCTCGGCCGTGGTGGCGGAGCTGCTGCGCGAGCGGATCCACGTGGACTTCGTGGCCGGCATCTCGGCGGGCTCGTCCAACGCCGTGAACTACCTGTCCCGCGACCCGGCCCGTGCGCGGCGCTCGTTCGTGGACTTCGCCGACGATCCTCGGTTCGGCAACTGGCTGAGCTTCCTGCGCGGCAAGGGCCTGTTCAACGCCGAGTACATCTACGAGCATGCCGGCCTGCCCGAGGCGGACCTGCCCTACGACTTCGCCGCGTTCCGCGCGAACCCCGCCCGGCTCGTGCTGGGCGGTTTCGACGCCGCGAGCGGCGAGACCCGCTGGTGGGACCGCTCCGACATGACCACCCTGACCGATCTGATGGTCCGCGTCCGCGCGTCGTCCACGATGCCGGTCCTCATGCCCCCGGTGCACGCCGAGGGCACCGTGTTCGTGGACGGTGCCCTCGGCGTGGACGGCGGGATCCCGCTGACCGCGGCGGAGGACGCGGGGTTCGAGAAGGTCCTCGTGGTCCTGACCCGGGAGCGCGGGTACGTGAAGCGGCCCGAGCGGTTCCCCTCGTTCTACCAGCGCACCTTCCGGCGCTACCCCGCCGTCGCGGACGCCCTGCTCACGCGCTGGCGCCGGTACAACGCGACCCGCGAGCGCCTGTTCGAGATGGAGCGGCAGGGCCGGGCCTATCTGTTCGTGCCCGAGAGCATGCCCATCTCCAACGGCGAGCGGTCCGTGGCCAAGCTGGCCGCCGCCCACGAGCTCGGCCTGGACCAGGTGCGCCGCGAGATGCCCGCGATCCGCGCGTTCCTGGGGCTGCCGGCCTCCCGCTGAGCCGCGCCTGCTCCGATCGGCGGGTCAGGCCTCGGCGCGGGCGGCCGAGTCCGGCAGGCCGAACACCGAGTCGAACGCATAGGCGTACACCGCGGCGTAGACGAGGAAGAACACGAGCAGGCCGGCCTCGATGAGGAACGCCTCCCCCAGCCCGACGCCGAGGATCAGCGCCACCGCGGGCACGAGGAACACGATCAGCCCGCCCTCGAAGCCGACGGCGTGGGCCACGCGGACCCACCAGGGCCGGCCCGTGATCCCGAGGCGGCGTTCGAGGGTCTCGAACACCGAGTTGAACACGATGTTCCACAGCAGGGCCACGGTCGAGGACACCACCGCCACGGCGAGCGAGGGCCCGCCGCCGTTGCCGAGCGCCGCCAGGATCACGGTGGTGAAGAGGATGGCGAGCAGCTCGAAGACCACCGCGTAGACCACGCGGCGCAGCAGGGGCGTCCGGAACACGCGGCGGCGCACGAGCGCGTCCCGACCTCCCGGACCACGCGGCACGTCGGAGGGCGGCGTCGACACGGGGTCGACGCCCGGGCGGGCGTGGTGGGTCTCGGACACGGCGCCCAGCCTAGGGCCGGGGCCGCGGGGCGCCGAATCCGGCGGAACCGGCCGCCCGCCGTCGTCGCGCCTCGATGACGGGGCGGGCGCGCCTTCACCACGCCCCGGCCGCCTGCCTAGAGTTCGAGGCATGAAGCTCACCGATGACCTGCTGCAGAAGTTCAACGACCAGATCACCCTCGAGTTCGAGGCGTCCATGGTCTACCGCCAGCTCGCGATCGCCGCCGACTACCTGGACCTGTCCGGGATGGCCGCGTGGCTGCGGCACCAGGCGGACGAGGAGATCGTCCACGCGAACAAGTTCATCGACCACGTCGCCGACCGGGACAGCGTCCCGACGATCGGCGCCATCCCGGCCCCGCCCGTGCAGGCCGGCCTGTCGGCCCTGGAGATCTTCCGGGCCGCGCTCGCGCACGAGCAGAAGGTCTCCGAGGCGATCCGCGAGCTGTACCGGGCCACCGAGTCCGCGGGCGACCTCAACTCGCGCCCGCTGCTGAACTGGTTCCTGGACGAGCAGATCGAGGAGGAGTCCACCGTCTCCGAGATCGTGGGCCAGCTCGAGCTCGTGGGCGACGACGGCTCGGGCCTGCTCCGCATCGACGGCCGCCTGGGCTCCCGCCCCGTGGAGACCACCGAGAACGACGCCTGAGCCCACCGGCGGCCTCGTCGGCCGCGCACGCACCGGCCCGGTCCCCCACGGGACCGGGCCGGTGCCGTGTCCGTCCTCGCCGCTATGCTCAACCTGCGCCCTGCCCGCGCCCCGACGCGCCCGTCGGCCCCACCCCAGGAGGAACCATGGTCGGACTCGTAGCCCTGCTCGACGACGTCGCCGCCCTCGCCCGCCTCGCCGCTGCGAGCGTGGACGACGTGGCCGCCGGAGCGGGACGCGCCGCGGCCAAGGCGGCGGGCGTGGTGGTCGACGACGCCGCGGTGACCCCGCAGTACATGGCCGGGGCGGCCGCCGCCCGGGAGCTGCCGATGATCTGGCGGATCACCAAGGGCTCCCTGCGCAACAAGCTCGTGATCATCCTGCCCGCCCTGCTGCTGCTCGACTGGCTCGCACCCTGGATCCTGCCGTGGCTGCTGCTGGCCGGCGGCACCTATCTGTCCTACGAGGGCGCGCACAAGGTGTGGGGCAAGCTCACCGGCCACGGGCATGCCGATGCCGACGGCGAGGAGCCCGCCGTCGAGCGAGGCCCGGAGGCCGAGGACACCGTGGTGCGCGGGGCCATCACCACGGACTTCATCCTGTCCCTGGAGATCATGGTCATCTCCATGAACGAGGTGGCCGACCTGGGCTTCTGGATGAAGGCGGCGATCCTGGCGGTGGTGGCCGTCGTCATCACCGCGGGCGTGTACGGGGTGGTGGGGCTGATCGTGAAGATGGACGACGTCGGCCTGCACCTGCACCAGAACGCGTCGACCTCCGGCGGCCGCTCGTTCGGCGCCGGGCTGGTCAAGGCCATGCCGCACGTGCTGCGCGTGGTGACCGTCATCGGCACCGTGGCGATGCTCTGGGTGGGCGGCCACATCGTCCTCGTGGAGCTGGACGCGCTGGGCGTGCCGTGGCCCTACGCCGTGCAGCACGGGATCGTCGAGCCCGTCACGCACGCTGCCGGCGCGTTCCTCGGCTGGCTCACGGAGACCGCGACGTCGGCCGTGTGGGGCCTGCTCTGGGGCTCGGTCGCGCTCGGGGTGGTCCTGCTCGTGGGACGGCTGCGCGGAAAGAAGGCCGCGCCCGCCCACTGATGCGGTGGCCGACGGGTCCACTCCCACCCGCGCCCGACGCCGAGGCCCGCAGACGCGCCGCTACGCACGGAAGGTAGCGGCGCGTCTGCGGGCCTCGGCGCTGGATCCGTCTCCCGGCGGGCCTCGTCAGTCGGCGGTGAGGAAGGTGCGCACCGCCGAGACGAAGGCCTCGGGCTGGTCGGCGTGCAGCCAGTGGCCGGCGTCGCGGACGGTCACGCGCACGACGCGCGGGAACAGCTCCTTCATCCGCGGCACGTCCTCGTCCTGGACGTAGTCCGACTCGGCGCCGGTCAGCCACAGCACAGGATTGTCGAACACGCGCTCCGGGTCTTCGGGGACCACCGGGTCCGGGAACGAGCCGATCTCCCGCAGGTGCTCGAAGAGCATGGCCACATTGGGCTGCCACGCGAAGTGGCCGCCCGTGCGCCGCAGGTTCTGCAGCAGGAAGCCGCGCACCCGCGCGTCATGGACGTGCTCGGCCATGGCGGCGTCGGCCTCGGCCCGCGTGTCGTACGCGTCCAGGTCCATGCGCAGCATGGTGCCCAGCAGGTGGACGAACTCGTCCGTGGCCTGCGGCGAGACCCGCGGGGCGATGTCCTCCACGATCAGCCGGTCCACGAGGTCCGGGTGCCGCAGGGCGAGCACCATGGCGACCTTGCCGCCCATCGAGTGGCCCAGCAGATGGACCGGCCCGTCGGCGGCGAGACCGCCCCGCAGGTGGGCGGCCACCCGGTCCGCGATCTCGCGGTAGTCCACCCGGTCCGTCCAGGGCGAGGCGCCGTGGTCCGGCAGATCGATCAGCTCCACCGTGAAGTCGTCGCCCAGCTCCTTGGCTGGGCCGGTGAAGTTCCGGCCGCGGCCCATGAGGCCGTGCAGGAACGCGACGCGGCGCGAGCCCTCCCCGATGCGGGTGGAGGCCAGGGGGGCGTCGGACGGGGCGGAGGCGGCGGTCGTGTTCACCCGACTCAGGCTAGCGCGGGACCGCGCCGGTGCCTCCCCCGCTTACAGTCATATTGACCTTCTGAGATGGGCGGGAACAGTGTCATACTGACCAGAACAGCCCCGCCCGTCCGCCCGGGAGGTCCCATGCCGGTCGCTGAGGCCCGCGTCAGCGTCGCCGTGTCCACGGCCGTCTTCGGCGTGCGCCCGGATGCGCACGGCGTGTCCCGCCTCTGCGTCGCCCTCGTCCCGCGGATGCGCGAGCCGTTCCTGGACCGGTGGGCGCTGCCGGGCGCGTGGCTCGGCGCAGACGAGGAGTTGGCCGACGTCGCCGCACGCGTGGCCGCCGAGTGCGTGCCCGGACCCGTCCGTCGCCTCGAGCAGCTGGCGGCGTTCGGCGCCGTGGACCGCTCCCCCACCGGACGCGTCCTCACGGTGGCCCACTGGGCGCTCAGCCCCGCCCTGGACGACGACGGCGCCACCCCGGCGTCCCGCCCGGACCCGGACGTGACCGGGCTGCCCATCGGGGTCCATGTGCGCTGGCACCGGGCCGACGCCCCGCCCGCGCTGGCGTTCGACCACGCCCAGATCCTGGCGGCGGCCGTGGCGCGCCTGCGCGCGGACCTGCCGCGAGCCGGCGTCGGGCACGCGCTGCTGGGGCCCTCCTTCACCCTCGCCGAGCTGCGCGCCGTGCACGAGGCTGTCCTCGGCCGCGGCCTCGACGCCGCCAACTTCCGCCGCGCCACCCTCGCCGCCGGGACCCTCGAGGAGACCGGTGAGGTCCGCGGCGGCACTCCGCACCGCCCGCCCAAGCTCTACCGCTACCGGCCCGCCGGGCCCGGGACCGACCCCGATCCCGCCGGGCCGGACGCCCGCCGCTGACCATCAGCCCCGACCCAGGAGTCACCCATGACCACCCCGACCGGGACCACCGCCTCGGTGGCCCGCACCCTGACCCTGATCGACAAGGACGCCGCGCGCGGCTCCTCGTGCTCCCCCGACCTGACCCGCGGCCCCTGGGCGTTCGACGCCGGCCTGCCCGCGTACGGCCCCGGCGCATCGCAGGACGACGCCGTCCCGGCCGACGCCCCCGTGCAGGGCCGCATCCCCGAGGAGTACCAGCGGGCCTCGGACGAGGAGCTCCACGCCCGGATCAGCGCGGCGCGGCAGACGCTCGGCGAACGCGTCGTCGTGCTGGGCCACTTCTACCAGCGCGACGAGGTCGTCCAGCACGCCGACTTCGTGGGCGACTCCTTCCAGCTCGCGCGGGCCTCCCAGGGCCGGCCCGAGGCGGAGGCGATCGTGTTCTGCGGCGTGCACTTCATGGCGGAGACCGCAGATCTGCTCTCCACCCCGGACCAGGCCGTCATCCTGCCCAACCTCGCCGCCGGCTGCTCCATGGCGGACATGGCCGACCTGGACTCGGTCGAGGACGCGTGGGAGCAGCTCGAGGCGGTCTACGGCACCGAGCCGGACGACGACGGGCGCGTGCCCCTGCTGCCCGTGACCTACATGAACTCCTCCGCGGCCCTCAAGGGATTCGTCGGCGAGCGCGGCGGCATCGTGTGCACGTCCTCCAACGCCTCGGCCGTGCTGGACTGGGCGTTCGAGCGTGCCCAGCGCGTCCTGTTCTTCCCGGACCAGCACCTGGGTCGGAACACGGGCCACGCCAGGGGGATCCCGCTCGAGCAGATGCCGACGTGGAACCCCCGCCTGCCCCTGGGCGGGAACTCCGAGGACGCCCTGCGGGACGCGAAGGTGCTGCTGTGGCACGGCTTCTGCTCGGTGCACCGCCGCTTCACCGTGGCGCAGATCGAGCAGGCCCGCGCCGAGCACCCGGACGTCCAGGTGATCGTGCATCCCGAGTGCCCCCTGCCCGTGGTGGAGGCCGCGGACTCCTCCGGGTCCACGGACTTCATCGTCAAGGCCATCCAGGCGGCGCCGGCCGGCTCGGCCTTCGCGATCGGCACCGAGATCAACCTCGTGCAGCGCCTGGCCGCCCAGCACCCCGAGCACACGATCTTCTGCCTCGATCCCGTGATCTGCCCGTGCTCCACGATGTACCGCATCCACCCCGGCTACCTCGCGTGGGTCCTCGAGGAGCTCGTGGCCGGCCGCGTGGTCAACCGGATCACCGTGCCGGCGTCCGTGGCCGAGCCGGCCCGCACCGCTCTCGAGCGGATGCTGGCCGTCGCGCCGAAGCAGTCGGCCGCGCAGTCCGCCGGGGCCGGGGCGTGAGCCCGGCCGACCGCGCGCCGGCGACGCCGGCCCCGCAGCCGGACGTGGAGCGGATCGTGGCCGCAGCGCTCGCCGAGGACGCGCCCTGGGGTGACGTCTCCTCGGAGGCCTTCGTCCCGGAGCAGGCCCGGATCACCGCGCGTGTGGTGGCCCGCGAGGCCGGGGTGCTCTCCGGCACGAACGCCCTCGAGGCCGCCTTCCGGCTCGTCGACCCGGCCGTGTCCGTCACCCTGCACCTGGCCGACGGCGCCGACCTGTCCCCCGGCGCCGTCGTCGCCGAGGTCGCGGGTCCCGCCCGCTCGGTGCTGCGGGCCGAACGCGTGGCGCTGAACCTCGTCCAGCGCCTGTCCGGGATCGCCACGACGACGGCCGCCCACGTGGCCGCCGTGCGCGCCGGCGGCGGGCACGCGCGGGTGGTGGACACCCGCAAGACCACCCCGGGTCTGCGCGTGCTCGAGCGGCAGGCGGTGCGGGACGGCGGCGGGCACAACCACCGCTCCAGCCTCTCGGATGCCGTGATGCTGAAGGACAACCACCTGGCCGCGCTGGGGTTCGGCGGCCCCGGCGACCCGGGCGAGGACCTCACCGTGGCCCTGCGCACCGGGATGGCACGCCTGCCGCACACCACCCACGTGGAGGTGGAGGTCGACCGGCTCGAGCAGATCCCGGCGGTGCTCGCCGCCGGGGTCGACACGATCATGCTGGACAACTTCTCGCCGGCCGAGCTGCGGGCCGGCGTCGAGCTCGTGGCGGGCCGGGCCGTCGTCGAGGCCTCCGGCGGGGTGAGCCTCGAGACGATCGGGGCGATCGCAGCCACGGGCGTGGACGTGATCTCGGTGGGGGCACTGACCCATACCGTCCGGTCCCTGGACCTGGGCCTGGACGCCGTGGTCGAGGAGGTCTCGCCGCGCCGATGAGCACCACCCTCGACCTGGACCACGCGGCCACCGCGCCCGTCCGGCGCAGCGCGCTGGAGGCGATGTGGCCCGCGCTCACGGGCGTCTACGGCAACCCGTCCTCGGCGCACGAGGCCGGCCGGGCGGCGGCGGCCCTGCTCGAGGACGCCCGCGCGCGGGTGGCCCGCGCGATCGGCGCCCGGGCCGGGCAGGTCGTGTTCACCTCGGGCGGCACGGAGGCCGACGCGCTCGCCGTGCTCGGCACGGTGCGCGCCCGGATCCTCGCCGGCCGCCCGGCGGGCCACGTGCTGACCACGTGGATCGAGCACAGCGCGGTGCGGCAGTCCTGTGACCAGCTGGCCCGGCTGCACGGCGTCGAGGTCGAGCACCTCGCGCTGGACCGTGACGGCCTGACCTGTGCGGACGACCTCGCCGCCCGCCTGCGCCCGGACACCGCGCTGGTCAGCGTGCACCTGGCCCACAACGAGGTGGGCACGGTGCAGCCGGTGGCCGAGCTGGCCGCCGTCGCCCGGGAGGCGGGCGTGCCGCTGCACGTGGACGCGGTGCAGGCCGCGGGGCAGATCCCGGTGGACGTGCGCGCCCTCGGGGCGGATCTCGTGGCGCTGTCCGGGCACAAGGTCGGCGGGCCCAAGGGGGTCGGCGCGCTGTGGGTGCGCCCGGGTCACGCCCTGGAACCGCTCGTGCCCGGTGGCGGCCAGGAGCGGGGCCGGCGGTCCGGGACGCAGAACGTGGCCGGCGCGGCCGGGTTCGCGGCCGCCTTCGAGGAGGCCGAGGCGGAGCGCGCCGCGGCCGCGGACGCGTGGGCCGAGCTGCGGGACCGGTTCGCGGCGCGCGTGCTCGACGGCGTCCGGGAGCTCGTGCCCGACGCGCGGCTGACCGGCCATCCCGCGCGGCGACTGCCGCGTCACGCCTCGTTCGTGCTGCCCGGCGTGAACGGCGAGTCGGTGCTGGAGGAGGCGGCCCGCCGGGGCGTGCTGGCCTCAGCGGGGTCCGCGTGCTCGGCCCACGACGCCGAGCCGTCCCCGGCCCTGCTCGCGCTGGGCCTCAGCGACGACGAGGCCCGCACGGCCCTGCGCTGCACGTTCGGCCCGGACGCCGACGCCCCGCTGCTCGACGCCGCCGCGGACGCGATCGTCGCCGCCGTCCGGACGGTCACCGCCCTGCGCTGAGCGGCCCCGGGCCGGTCGACCCCGATGCCGCCGGGGGCCGGCGTCGAAAGTTCACCCGAGGGTCAGCCCGACGCCACATGTGCCTCGCCTGCGTGCCCCACCCTGGCCCCGTGAAGCAGACCACCGCACCCCTGACCCACCCCACCTCCCGCCGTTCGGTGCTCGCCGCGGCGTCCGCCGCCGTGCTCGCCCCCGCCGCCCTCGCCGGCCCCGCCGCCGCCCGTCCGGCCCGCCACACCCCCGGTGGCCTGGTCGCGTCCCGCCTGACGCTGCCGTCCGGCGTCGCCACCGGCGATGTCACCTCGAACTCGGCCGTGCTGTGGGCGCGCTCGTCCGGCCGTTCGCGTCTGCACGCCACGCTGCGCGCGGTCGACGAGGACGGGAAGGTGCTGCGCGGCCGCTTCGCTCGCGGGCTGACCCTGCGCTCCGGCTGGGTCGACGGGGCCACCGACCACACCGCGAAGATCCTCGCCGACACGCTGCCCTCCGACACCCGCTTCGAGGTGACGTACGCGTTCGAGGACGAGGCCGGCCGCCTGGGCGAGTCGGCCGTGGCCCGCTTCACGACGGCGCCCGGCGCGCGGTTCGGCCGGAAGACCTCCGCCGCCCAGTCCTTCGTGTGGACCGCGGACACCGCGGGGCAGGGCTACGGCATCAACCCGGAGATCGGCGGCATGCGCGGCTACGCGGCGATGCATGCCACGAAGCCCGACTTCTTCCTGCACTCCGGCGACACGATCTACGCGGACAACCCCATCCCGGAGACCCTCGAGGTGGCCGGCGAGCCCACCTGGCGCAACCTCGTCACGGAGGAGACGTCCAAGGTCGCCGAGACGCTGAACGAGTTCCGCGGCCGCCACCGCTACAACATGATGGACGACAACCTCCGCGCCCTGTACGCGGACGTCCCCGTCATCGCCCAGTGGGACGACCACGAGACGACCAACAACTGGTGGCCGGGCGAGGTCCTCGAAGACCCGCGCTACACCCAGGTCCGTGACGTGGACACGCTGGCCGCCCGCGCCCGCCGCGCGTGGCAGGAGTACATGCCGATCGCCGACTCCACGGCCCTGCGCCGCGGCTCGGGCTTCGAGCCGGCCCGCATCTACCGCAGGATCCCCCGCGGCGCGACGCTCGACGTGTTCGCCCTGGACATGCGCACCCACAAGGGCGAGAACACCCCGGGGCTCGAGACCCACGAGACCCCGATCCTGGGCGAGGAGCAGCTGCAGTGGCTCATCCGCGGGCTGCGCGCGTCGACCGCCACGTGGAAGGTCATCGCCAACGACCTGCCGCTGGGCCTGATCGTCCCCGACGGCACGGGGCAGGAGTCCCTGTCCAACGGCGACGACGGCGCCCCGCTGGGCCGCGAGCTGGAGATCGCCCGCCTCCTGAAGGCGATCAAGGACCACGGCGTGAAGAACGTCGTGTTCCTCACCGGCGACGTCCACTACTGCGCGGCGCACCACTACTCCCCCGACCGCGCGGCGTTCACCGACTTCGAGCCGTTCTGGGAGTTCGTGGCCGGCCCCATCAACGCCGGATCGTTCGGCCCGAACACGCTGGACGGCACCTTCGGCCCGCGCCTGGACTTCGAGGCGCACGGGCCGGTCATGGGCTCGCCGCGCTCCGGCGAGCACCAGTACTTCGGCCACGTCGAGATCCCCGAGGACGGCCGCGAGTTCCGGGTGCGTCTGATCAACGCCGTCGGCCGGACGGTGTACTCGCGCACGCTGACGGCGGCCTGATCCGCCGCGCCGCGCGGCGGGTGACGCCCCCCCAACGGGGCCTCCCCCGCGGCGTCGGCGGCGCCTGCGGACCGTCAGTCGGTGATCAGGCCCTCCTCGCGGAGCCAGTCCCACGCGACCTGGGTGGGCTCCTCGCCGTCGACGTCCACCCGGGCGTTCAGGCGCGCGGCCGTCGCGTTGTCCAGGCGTGCGGTCACGGGCGCCAGCAGGTCGGCGATCTCGGGGTGCTGGGCCAGGACCTCCTCGCGCACGATGGGGGCCGCGTTGTACTTCGGGAAGAAGCCCAGCGGGTCCTGCAGGGTCGTCAGGTCCAGTGCGGCGATCCGCCCGTCCGTGGAGTACGCCTCCCCGAAGGTGCACGACCCGTCCGCCACCGCGGCGAACACCGCCCCGATGTCCATCTGGCGCAGCCGGGATCCGGTGGGCCGTTCGATCCCGTAGGCCTCGAGCATGGGCAGGAACCCGTCGTTGCGGGCGGCGAACTCGGCGCTCACGCAGAAGGACTGGTCCTGGGTGGGGAGGTCCTTGATGTCCGCGAGCGTCTCCACGCCGAGCGCCTCCGCCCGGTCCTGGCGCACGGAGAAGGTGTAGGTGTTGTCGAGTTCGGCCGGCGGCAGCCACACCAGGCCCTGCTGCGCGTCCTCGTCCCGGACCGCGGCCCACTGCGCCTGGGCGTCCGGGATCGGATCGGTGTGGCCCAGGTACGTGATCCAGGCCGTCCCCGTGTAGTCCCACTCGACGTCCACGACGCCGGCCACCTGGGCCTGGCGCGCACTGAGCGAACCCGGCATGTTGGTCAGATCCTCGACGTCGGCCCCCGCGGAGCGCAGCAGGATCGCGGTGATCTTGCCGAGCACGACGCCCTCGTTGAAGTTCTTGGACCCCACCGCCACGTGGGCGCCCTCGAGGTCGATCCCGGCGACGTCGCCGGCCGGCGTGCCCGAGGGCAGGTAGCCGCCGGCGGTGCTCAGCCCGCACCCGGACAGGACCAGGGAGGCCGCCAGGCCGAGCGTGGCGAGCGCGGCACGCGCGGGGGTCCGGCCGCGACGGCGGGACGGGAGGGTCGCGCGCGGGGTGGTCATGCGAGCCCCCTCGGGGTGGCCAGCGTCTCGACGAGGCGGCCGATCCACTCGATCATGAGGGCGAGGGCGGCCACGAGGATCGCCCCCGAGACGAGCAGCGGGAAACGGAACAGGACGATCCCGGTCTGGATGAGCAGGCCGAGGCCGCCGGCGTCGATGAACGTCGCGAACGCCCCGGTGCCCACCAGCAGCACCAGGGCGGTCCGCAGACCTGCCATGATCACGGGCAGGGCCAGGGGGAGCTCCACCCGGAGCAGGGTCTGCAGCGGGGACATGCCCATGCCGCGGGCCGCCTCGACGACGGTGGGGTCGACGCCCCGCAGCCCGGCCAGGGTGTTGGCCAGCACGGGCAGGAACGCGTAGAGGGACAGGGCCAGGACGGCGACCCGGAAGCCGAACCCCCACGCCATGGCGAGCAGGACGATCACACCGATCACGGGAGCGGCCTGGCCGGCGTTGGCCAGCCCCATGGCGACGGGGGTGAACCGCCGGGCGGCGGGGCGGCTCAGCAGCACGCCGAGCGGGACGGCCGTCGCCACGACCAGAACGGTGGACACGCCGACGAGGGCCAGGTGCTCGCCGGTGAGGCGCAGGACGGTGGGCCAGGTCAGCAGCCGGGCCTCGACGTCGTCGAGGGCGGCCCCGCGCACCCACACGGTCCACCCGATCAGCAGGGCGGCCACCAGCAGCGGCAGGCCGATCAGGAGCAGGCGGTCCTCGGCGGAGGCCGCACGCAGCCGGGCGATCATGGCCGAGCCTGCTCGTCGCCGGCGCGGGCGTGCGCGCGCAGTGTCGGATAGTCGAGCAGACCGATGACCGTGCCATCACGGACCACGGCGATCTCCTCCGTCGGGGCCGTGACCAGCGCGGCGAGGGCCTCGCTGATCGGGGTGGCCGCGTCGAGCACGGGCCCGCCCGGCGGCGTGCCCGTCGGGTGCTGTGCGATCGGGCGCAGCGGCAGCGAGTCGACCGACCGCAGCCCCAGCCGCTTGAGCCCCGCCCCCGACCCCACGAAGTCGGCCACGAACTCGGTGGCCGGCCGCGCCAGGACCTCTTCGGGGGTGGCGTACTGGGCCACGTGCGCGCCGGGTTCGAGCACCAGGATCCGGTCGCCCAGGAGCACGGCCTCGTCCACGTCGTGGGTGACCATCACGATGGTCTTGCCCACCCTGGCCTGGATGTCGAGCATCTCCTGCTGCAGGCGCTGGCGGGTGAGGGGGTCCACGGCGCCGAAGGGCTCGTCCATGAGCAGCACGGGTGGATCCGCCGCGAGGCCCCGGGCCACGCCGACGCGCTGCTGCTGTCCACCGGACAGCTCGCGCGGGAAACGGTCTCGATAGATCGCCGGGTCCAGGCCGACGAGGTCGAGCAGCTCGTCCACGCGGTCGGCGATGCGTCGGCGGTCCCACTTGAGCAGGCGCGGCACCAGGCCGACGTTCTCGGCGACGGACAGGTGGGGCATCATCCCGCCACCCTGCACGACGTAGCCGATCTGACGGCGCAGCCGGGTGGGGTCGCGGCGTGTGATGTCCTCCCCACCGATCAGGATCCGCCCGGAGGTGGGCTCGATGAGGCGGTTGATCATCTTCAGCGAGGTGGTCTTGCCGCAGCCGGACGGGCCGACGAACACCACGGTCTCCCCCGCGGGGATGATGAGATCCAGGGCGTCCACGGCGGGACGGTCCTGCCCCGGATAGAGCTTCGTCAGGGACTCGAGACGGATCTCGGCCCCGGCGTCACGGTCGGTGCTCATGCGCGCAGTCCCTTCGAGACGGTGAGCCGGCCGAGCAGCACGAGCAGCCCGTCCAGGACGAGGGCGACGACGACGATGCCGAGGGTGCCCACGAGGGCGTAGTTCAACGCGTTGGCGCCGCCCAGGGAGACCAGCCCCGTGAAGATGTACGAGCCCAGTCCGGGCCCCAGAACGTAGGCCGCGACCGCGGCCACGCCCATGCCGAGCTGACCCGCGACCCGGATGCCGGTGAGGATCACGGGCCAGGCCAGCGGGAGACGCACCCGGGTGAACAGCGCCACCGGCCCCATGCCCATCCCCCGGGCGGCCTCCAGCACCTCCGGGTCCACGCCGCGCAGACCCACGAGCGCGTTGCGGAGGATGGGCAGCAGGGCATAGAAGACCACCACCACGACGGCGGGGACGGTCCCGATGCCCACCAGGGGGATCAGGACGCCGATGAGCGCGAAGGAGGGCAGGGTCAGCCCGACGGCCGTGAAGGCGTTCGCGATCGGGGTCAGGGCCTTGATCCGCGTGGCGATCACGGCCAGCGCGATGGCGAGCACGGTGGCGATGGCCAGCGCCTGCAGCACGAGCCACCCGTGCTGCCACGCCCGGAAGAGGATGTCCGGCCAGCGTGAGGCGAGGAACTCGCTCATGCGGCCTCCACGCCG
This sequence comes from Micrococcus sp. 63XJN7_8_ISO-PGPR-S23-253, assembly GCF_056173425.1. NCBI lineage: Bacteria > Bacillati > Actinomycetota > Actinomycetes > Micrococcales > Micrococcaceae > Micrococcus > Micrococcus sp. 63XJN7_8_ISO-PGPR-S23-253. The sequence goes on along the minus strand of NZ_CM149673.1, from coordinate 690,329 downwards.
GCAGCGCGCCCCTGGGCGGCCCGGGCGTCTGCGGGGCGGGGCAGGACCGTCATCGTCGTCTCCTTCGGTCCGGGTGGGGCGGGCGTGCTCTTGCACGTTACCCGAGAGGGTGGCGCTCCCTGTGTTCTGCATCACGACGGGGGTCACCGGCACCGCCACGGATGGCCTGCCGACCGGGCGACGGGCAGGACGGCCTGCGCTAGCGTGTCGGCCATGTCTCGCTCCCACTCCGACGCCCTCGACGCGTCCGGCCCCGACTCCGGGGGCGCCGTCGCCGCGCCCCGCCGCCGCTTCGGCCTGCTGCCCCGCATCCTCGTCGCGATCGTGGCCGGCGTCCTCGTCGGCCTGGTAGCGCCGACCTGGCTCGTGCAGGCCTTCGCCACCTTCAACGGGCTGTTCTCGAACTTCCTGGGCTTCATCGTCCCGGTGCTGATCCTGGCGCTCGTCGCCCCCGCGATCGGCGACATCGGCCGGGGCGCGGGGAAGCTGCTGGCCCTGACCGGCGGCATCGCCTACGGCTCCACCCTGTTCGGCGGCTTCGGCGCCCTGCTGGTCTGCCTGCTCGTCTTCCCGCTGATCCTCACGCCCGGGTCCTTCGAGGCGATGGCCAACCCCGAGGACGCGCTGCTCGGCCCGCTGTTCGAGGTGCAGATGGACCCGCCCTTCGGCGTGATGACGGCCCTGCTGCTCGCGTTCGTGCTCGGCATCGGCCTGACGACGCTGCCGCGCGGTGCCCTGCACGAAGGCTTCGACCAGCTGCGATCGATCATCGAGCGGGTCGTCATGGGCCTGATCGTGCCGCTGCTGCCCGTCTACATCTTCGGCGTGTTCCTGAACATGACCGCCGCCGGCGAGGTCTTCAAGGTCATCACCACGTTCCTCGGCGTGATCCTGCTGGTCTTCGGCCTCACCGTGGTGCTGCTGCTCGTCCAGTACGTCGTCGCCGGCGCGATCGCGGGCCGCAACCCGTTCACGGCCCTGAAGACGATGCTGCCGGCCTACGCGACGGCCCTGGGCACCTCGTCCTCGGCGGCGACCATCCCGGTGACCCTGCGCCAGACCCTGCTGCTCGGCGTGCGCCGGCCGATCGCCTCGTTCGTCGTGCCGCTGTGCGCGACGATCCACCTGGCCGGCTCCACGGTGAAGATCGTCTCGTTCTCCATCGCCGTGCTGTTCCTCTCGGGCCAGTCGATCGACATCCCGGTGTTCGTGGGCTTCATCTTCATGCTGGGCGTCACCATGGTCGCGGCGCCCGGCGTGCCCGGCGGCGCGATCGTGGCGGCCTCGGGCCTGCTGTCCTCGATGCTCGGCTTCACCGAGCCGCAGGTCGCGCTCATGGTCGCCACGTACATCGCCATCGACTCCTTCGGCACCGCCACCAACGTGACCGGCGACGCCGCCATCGCGATGATCGTCGACAAGATCGCCGGAGACCGTCTCATCGAGGACTCCGCGGACGAGGGCCTGGAACGCCGCGACGACGAGGAGGCCGCCACCGGCGCCGACGCCGGCTGACCCGCCCCGCACACACCACGGCCCCCTCCCTGTCTGCAGCTCCGGGAGGGGGCCGTCGTCGGGACGGGCGGTGTCAGCCGCGCAGGCCCCGCTCCGCCTCGGCGCGCACCGCGCGCCGCTGCCCCGGGGAGCGCACGACGACGTCGCTCATCTCCTCGAGCGTCTTGCCCTTGGTCTCGGGGACGAAGGCCGCCACGAAGGCCAGGGACAGCGCCGCCATGACCGCGTACAGACCGTAGGCGAGGGTCAGGCCGATGTCCGCCAACCACGGGAACGTGGTGGAGACGGTGAAGTTCGCCGCCCACTGCGCGGCGGCGGCCACGGCGAGCGCGCCGGCGCGGATGCGGTTCGGGAACATCTCGCCCAGCAGCACCCAGACCAGCGGACCCCAGGTGGCGCCGAAGAACACCACGAAGGCGTTCGCGGCCACCAGCGCCACCGTGGACCACGGCTGAGGCAGAGACACGGACTCGGCGCCGCCGGTCTGCGCGAAGGAGAAGGCCAGTGCCATCAGGCCGAGGCTGACCGTCATGCCCGCGGAGCCGGCGATCAGCATGGGGCGACGGCCGACGCGGTCCACCAGGGCGATCGCGATGAAGGTGACGGCGATGTTCGTGACCGAGGTGATCACGGTGACCGTGAGGGCGTCCGACTCCCCGAAGCCCACCGAACGCCACAGGGTGGTGGAGTAGTAGAAGATCACGTTGATGCCCACGGCCTGCTGGAAGACGGAGAGCAGGATGCCGATCCACACGATCGGCTGCAGGCCCGCCGACGGTCCGCGCAGGTCCGCCAGCGACTCGCGGCGCTCCGAGTCCAGCGAGCGCCGGATGTCCTCGATCATCAGGTTCACCCGGTCCACGCCGGTGAACTCGTGCAGGACCTCGGCCGCCTCGTCCGTACGACCGCGGGCGACCAGGTAGCGCGGGGACTCCGGCAGCTTCAGGGCGAACAGGCCGTACAGCACCGCCGGGACGGCCTCGGCCAGGAACATCCAGCGCCAGGCGTCGACGCCGAGCCAGAACGGCTGCGCCGCTCCCCCGGCCATCGTCGCGAAGAGCGCGTCCGTGAGCAGCGCGGCGAAGATGCCGAGGACGATCGCCAGCTGCTGGAGCGAGCCGAGGCGACCGCGCACATGGGCCGGGCTGACCTCCGCGATGTACGCCGGAGCGATCACGGACGCGGCGCCCACGCCCAGGCCGCCGACCATGCGCCAGACGATCAGGTCGACCACGCCGAACGCCAGGCCCGAGCCGATGGCGGAGACCAGGAACAGGATCGCGGCGATCACCATCACGGGCACGCGGCCGCGGCGGTTGGCGATCGGCCCGGCGAACCAGGCGCCGAGTGCGCAGCCGATCAGCGCCGAGGAGACGGCGAAGCCCGTGAGACCGGCGCCGAGGCCGAACTCCCCGGCGAGGGCGTCCACGGCACCGTTGATGACCGAGGTGTCGAAGCCGAACAGGAAGCCGCCGAGCGCGGCGGCGACCGAGATGCCGACCACCTTGGCGTTGAGGCGAGACGTCGCGGCGCCGCCGGACCGGGTCGCTGTCATGGTGGGTCCTCTCTGGGTGGCGCCCGACGGCCCGCTGCGCGCCGGTGCGTCCGCACAGTGTGTTCTCCGCTCAGCGAGCGTGCAAGTCGCACAGCCCTTCTCCCCGCCCCCCGAGGAGGCGGCGGGACATCAGGGGGAACCGTGCCCGCTGCGCCCGCCGTGGTCGCCGCCGTGCCGGGAGGTCTGCCGCACAGGGCTGCGGCAGACGGCGCCTCGGGTCACGGGGCAGAATGAGGGCCATGTTCGTCGTCCTGGGCCCCGCCCCCGCCTCCGTCGGCAGCCCCGGCGCCTGGTGGGCCCTGGACGGGGAAGGCGACGGCGCCTCTCCCCTGGGATCCTGCGCCGCCGGGTCCGTGGCCGGGCTCGTGGCCGGTCTGCCCGCCCGCCTGGGCGTGGACCCGAGCACGGTCCGCTGGGTGCTCGCCGACGTCGGGACGGAGTACGCCGCCTGGCTGGTGGCGGGGGTGCGGGTGGATCGGTGCTGGGACCTGGCCCTCGTCCAGCGGATCCTGCGGCACGCGGCAACGGCGCCGGGCAGCGGGGTGCGTTACACGCCCGTGGCGCAGCTCGAGGTCGCCGACCCGACGGAACCCGAGCGCCCGGCGCGGGTGCCCGCCGGTCAGGAGTCCTTCTTCGACCTGCCGGACGAGGCCGGCCCCGCTCCGGACGTCACCGTGCTCGCGGCGGAGCTGGCCGCGCAGCGGGCGGCCGTCGAGGGCTCGGCCCACCCCCACCGGCTGCGGCTGCTCGCGGCGGCGGAGTCGCAGGGCGCACTCGTGGCCGCGGAGATCCGGGCGGCGGGTCTGCCGTGGGACCGGGGCGTGCACGAGGCGCTCCTCGCCGAGCAGCTCGGCCCCCGGCCTGCACCGGGCGAGCGTCCCGCCCGCCTGCAGGCCCTGGCCGAACGCATCGCCGACGTCCTGGGCTCCCCCGGGCTGAGCCCCGACTCGCAGCCGAGCCTGCTGCGGGCGCTGCAGACGGCGGGCGTGGCCGTGGAGTCCACGCGGCAGTGGGACCTGAAGCACTGGATCGACGCCGGCGGCGCGGAGCGCGAGGCGCGGGCCGCGCTGCTCGCGCCGCTGCTGGAGTACAAGGCCCTGGCCCGGCTGTGGACGGCCAACGGCTGGCACTGGCTGGACCAGTGGATCGGCGACGACGGCCGGTTCCACGCCGCCTACCTGGTCGGCGGCGTGGTGACCGGGCGGTGGGCCGCCCACGGCGGCGGGGCCATGCAGGTCCCGGCCGGGGTGCGCGACGCCGTCCGCGCAGACCCCGGGTGGACGCTGACCGTCGCCGACGCCTCCCAGGTGGAGCCGCGCATCCTCGCCGCGATGGCCGCCGACGAGGCGCTGGCCCGTGCCGGGACCACGCCCGACCTGTACCGGGAGGTGGCGGAGCAGGGCCGGGCGGCCGGCACCGCGCTGGCCGACCGCGGGCGCGCGAAGATCGCCCTGCTGGGTGCGATGTACGGCTCGACGACGGGCGACTCCGCGGCCCTCATGCCACACCTGCGCCGGCTCTACCCCCGAGCGATCGGCCTGCTCGAGCGGGCGGCCTCCGTCGGCGAGGGCGGCGGCCAGGTGTCCACGTGGCTGGGCCGCTGGTCCCCCGCGCCGGGGCGGAAGTGGCAGGAGTCCGTGTCCGACGTCGGCACCCAGGCCGCCGAGTCCGCGGCCCGGCGACGGCGGCGCTCCCAGGGCCGCTTCACCCGGAACTTCGTGGTGCAGGGCACCGCAGCCGAGTGGGCGCTGTGCTGGATGGGCGAGATCCGCCGTCGACTGCGCTCGGCCGGCATGCGCACGGAACTCGTGTTCTTCGTCCACGACGAGGTCGTCCTGCACGGCCCGGCCACGGAGGCCGAGGCCGTGCGGACGGTCGTGGCGGAGTCCGCGAGCGCCGCCGGCCGCCTGCTGTTCGGTCCCGCCCCCGTGGACTTCCCGCTCACCGTCTCCAGCGTGGGGTCGTACGCGGACGCGAAGTGAGCGACGGGGCGGCAGGGCGACGGTCGCGGTCATGGCCTCCGTGCGCCGCACCGGGCCGAGGACCCTCGGACCTGGCACGATGCGTGACGAGGGCCGATCCTGGAGAGCGCCCGAGACACCCTTGTGAAGGAGACCGCATGCCCGTCGCCCCGCGTCCGTCCGACGGCGCCGCGTCCTCGGTCTTCACCCCGCACCAGCAGCGCATCCTCGCGGTGCTCCTCATCCCGATCTTCATGTCCCTGCTGGCCGTGTCCAGCATCAACGTGGCCCTGCCCGCCCTGCAGCGGGGCCTGGACGCCAGCGACGCGGAGCTGCAGTGGGCCATCTCCGGCTACACCCTCGTGTTCGGCATGGTGCTCGTGCCGGCGGGCCGGGCGGGTGACCTCTTCGGCCGCCGCCGGCTGTTCCTGGTGGGCCTCGGCGTGTTCGCGCTCGGTGCGCTCCTGTCCGGCCTGGCGCCCACGGGCGTCCTGCTCGTGCTCGCGCGCTTGGTCATGGGCGTGGGCGCGGGCCTGCTCAACCCGCAGGTCACCGGCTTCATCCAGGGCGAGTTCTCCGGCGCCTCCCGCGCCCGGGCGTTCGGGGCGCTCGGCGCCGTCGTCGGGGTGTCCGTGGCGGTGGGGCCGCTGCTCAGCGGCGGGCTCATCGCGTGGCTCGGCGGCGACCTCGGCTGGCGCGCGACCTTTCTGGTGAACGTGCCCATCGCCCTCGGCGCCCTGATCGTGGCCCGCCAGTGGCTGCCGCGCACCGTCCCCGAGCGGGCGCGGCGTCCGGACCTGGACCCGGTCGGCGTCGTCCTGCTGGCCGGCGCCCTCGTGGCCGTCATGCTCCCGTTCCTGGACCGGGGGCTCGGGCCGTGGCGGTTCGTGCTCGTGCCCGTCGGCATCGGCCTGGCCGCCCTCTGGACGCGGTGGGAGGCCCGCTACGCACGACGGGGCCGCGCCCCGATGGTGGACCTGCGCCTGTTCCAGACCCGCAGCTTCGCGTGCGGCGCCCTGCTGATCGCCATCTACTTCACCGGCTCGACCAGCATGTTCGTGGTGATCGCCATGTTCATGCAGAACGGGCTGGGCTACCCGGCGCTGCACGCCGCACTCATCGGCCTTCCCTCGGCGGTCATGTCGAGCGTGATGTCCACCGTGGCCGGTCGCGTGGTGCTGCGCACGGGCCGGAAGATCGTCGTCCTCGGCATCGCGCTGGCGCTGCTCGCCGTCGTGGGCTCCATCGGGGTGGCGTGGGCCAACCGGGAGTTCGGCCTGAGCCCGTGGTGGCTGCTGCTCACCCTGGGCATCCTGGGCGCCGGGCAGGGGATGGTGGTCTCCCCCAACCAGACCCTCAGCCTGGCCGAGGTCCCACCGCGGCACTCCGGCACGGCCGGCGGCGTCCTGCAGACCGGCCAGCGCGTCGGCACGGCCGTCGGCACCGCCGTGATCGTGGGGGTGTTCCTGGGCGTCGCCTCCGGTGCCGACTGGGACGGGGCGTTCATGGCCGCCTTCGCGCTGGTGGCCGGGTGCATGGCCCTCGCGCTCCTCGTCGCACTCGCGGACCTGCGCGGACCACGGACGGCGGCCCCCCGTGGCTGAGCCCCGCCCCGGCGACGTGCGCGTCACCCCCGGCCCCGGCGCACCCCGCGGGCTGATCATCCCCGCGGGCGAACTCGTCGAACGCTTCTCCCACGCCTCCGGCCCGGGCGGTCAGGGCGTGAACACGGCGGACTCGCGGGTCCAGCTCAGCCTGGACCTGGCGGCCACCTCCGCCCTCGACGACGTCCAGCGCGCCCGCGTCCTCGCGCGGCTGGCGCCCCGGCTGGCCGGGACGGTCCTCACCGTCAGCGTGGCGGAGCACCGGGCCCAGTGGCGCAACCGGGTGGCCGCCCGCGAGCGGCTCGCGGCGCTGCTGCGCGAGGCCCTGGCCCCGCCGACGCCGCGGCGGGCCACGACGCCGACGCGCGGCTCCCGGCGGCGCCGCCTGGAGGCCAAACGCCGTCGCTCCGAGGTGAAGCGCACGCGCCGCCGCCCCGGCCTCGACTGAGGCCGCTCGCCCGCCGGCCGCGCGGGCTCAGACGCGGGTGTTCTGCGATTCCGGGGCCAGGGGCGCGTGGGCGGGGTTGGACAGGGAGAGCACGACGGCGGCCACGCGCGGGTGTTCGAGGAGGGCGTCCTCCACGCGCTGGAGCAGGACCGCGGCCTCGCTCTCCCGCTCGTCCCCGGCCAGGTCCACGGCCCCGACGACGAAGAGCTTCTCCGGGCCGACGTACTCGAGGTGCAGGTAGCTCACGGAGAGCACCTCGGGCCGCTCCAGCAGCCAGCGCAGCACCCGGGTCCGGATCACCGGGTCGGCGACCTCGCCGACGAGGAACGCCATGTTCCGCGAGAGCAGGAAGATCGCGACGACCCCGAGCAGCACGCCCACGAGGATCGAGCCGGCGGCGTCCCACCGGGGGTCCCCGGTGAGCTGGTGCAGGGCGAGGGCGGCGGCCGCGATGGCCAGGCCGATCAGGGCCGAGGCGTCCTCCACCCACACGGCGCGCAGGGTGGGGTCCGAGGTCTGGCGCAGGAACGTGGCATCGCTGATGTGCCGCCGCTCCGCGTCGCGGCGGACGCGCCGGTGCGCGTTCAGGAACGAGATGCCCTCGAGCACGAACGCGACGGCGAGCACGATGTACGCGATCGTGTACTCCGCCTCCTCCTCGGGGGCGGACCAGGCCGTGATCCCGTGCCAGACCGAGACCGCCGAGCCCACCGCGAACAGGCCGAAGGCCGCGACCATCGACCACACGTAGGCCGCGCGCCCGTAGCCCAGCGGGTGCCGCGCGTCGGGGGCTCGGCCGGCCCGACGCTCCGCCAGCAGCAGGAAGACCTCATTGCCGGCGTCGGCCCAGGAGTGCGCGGCCTCCGCCACCATCGCGGCTGAGCCGGTGACCGCGCCCACGATCGACTTGACGACGGCGATCACCGTGTTCACGCCGAGGGCGATCAGGACGGTCAGCAGGCTCTCGCCGCCGGACTCGGCGGCGGGCGGGGCGACGGCGGGCGGGGTGCGGGTCATCCTCCGAGTCTGCCCCTGCAGGCGCATGCCGGACCAGGCTCGCCGTGTCCGGGTCCGCCGGTCCAGGAGCGCGAGACGGGGTCCACGCGGATCGGCGTCGCCGAGCCCGTGAGGTCTCCGCATGCGCGGCCTAGCGTGGGGCCATGACGGATTCTCCCCTGCACCTCGACCACCCCGACGCCCCCCGCATCATCGTGCTCGGCGCGACGGGCTACGCCGGATCCCTCGTCGTGGACGCCCTCGTGGCCCAGGGCGCACGGCCCGTGCTGGCGGGCCGGAACCGGGACTCGCTCCAGCACGCGGCGAGGCGGCACGACGGGCTGAAGGTCGCCGTCGCCGACGCCGGTGACCCCGCCTCGCTGAGGGCCCTGGTCACGGAGGGCGATGTGCTGGTCTCCACGGTCGGCCCCTTCGAACGCTACGGCCGACCGGTCGCCCGCGCCGCCGCGGAGCGGGGCGCGCACTACGTGGACTCCACCGGTGAGGTCGGCTTCGTGAAGGACCTCAAGGCGGACCTGGACGCCACCGCCCGACGCACGGGCGCCACCCTGCTGCCCGCCCTCGGCTTCGACTACGCGCCGGGCATGCTCGCGGGCGGGCTCGCGCTGGCGGAGGCCGGTGGACGCGCACGGTCCCTGCAGATCGGCTACTTCGCCGACGGCGAGCTGGACCCGCGCGTCGACCTCAGCCACGGGACGCGCCAGACGATGGTGGGCGCCCTCACCGAGCGGACGATCACGTGGCGCGGCGGGCGGCTGGCGACCACGGGCCCGGCCAGCCGGTCGGCCGTCTTCCGGGTCGACGGGCAGGACCGCCGCGGCGTGCTGTTCGGCGGCACGGAGTCCCTGTTCCTGCCGCGGATGCAGCCCGGCCTGGACGAGGTCGAGGTCTTCAACGGCTGGTTCCCGGCGCGGCCCACGCAGATCGGCGCCGCCGCCCTCGGCGCGGTGGGGTGGCTCCCCGGCGTCGCCCGCGGCGTGCAGGCCCTGCTGCGGCCCCTGGCCGGCGACCCGGGTGGCCCCGACGCCGCAGACCGGGCCCGCACGGGCTCCCGGGTCGGGGCGATCGCGCGCGACGCGGCCGGCCGCATCGTGGCGGACGTGCACCTGCGCGGCCCCAACGCCTACACGTTGACCGGGGACCTCATGGCCTGGGGCGCCCGGCAGCTCGCCGCAGGCCGGGCCCGCGAGGCCGGCGTCGTCAGCCCGATCCAGGCGTTCGGCCTCGACGACTTCGAGACGGCCTGCACCGCGGCCGGTCTGGTGCGGGCATGATCCCGACGACTGACCCCGCCCACGGCCCTCAGCGGGGGCGACGCCGGGGGCGGCTGATCCAGGCCAGATAGGCGCTGCCGCCGGTCAGGGCGGCGCCGCCGGCGGCCACCACCGGCCCGGCGAAGCGGCCGAGCCGGTCCTTGTACGCCACGAGCACGTTCGTGCCGCCGGTGATCATCGCGGCCACCACCATGGCGGCCACCACCCGGTCGCCCGTCCGCTCGAGGCGCGTCACGAGCGGCTCGAGCTCGCTCGCGCGGACGGTGACGTCGATCCCGCCGTCGTCGATGCGTTCCATCACCTTGCGGGCGTACTCCGGCAGGTCGATGCCGAGCTCGGCCGCCGCGATCGTGGCCCGGCCGATCCGGCCCGCCACCCGCCGGGGGTCGAGGTGCTCCCCCACGAGGCGCAGGGCGAAGGGGTCGAGCACGCGGGTGTAGTCGAAGCCGGGGTGCAGACGGCGGCCGATGCCGTCCACGATGATCAGCATCCGCAGCAGCTGCACGAGCTCGGGCGGCAGGGACAGCCGGTGACGCCGCACGAGGGCGAAGATCTCCGAGACCAGCTGCGCCACGCGGATGTCCTCGAGCTCGCGCCCCTCGAGGCGGCCGATGATCCGGGCCACCTCCAGCCGGAGCCGACGGCGGTCCACCGGGCCGCGCGGCGGGGCGATGTCCAGCAGGGCCCGCACCAGCCCGTCGGTGTCCTGCCGGGCCAGCGCCATGGCCAGGCCCGCGAACCGGCGCCGGAGGGACGGGGAGATGCGCCCGACGGAGCCGAAGTCGATGAACCCGACGGTCCCGTCCGGCTCGATGAACAGGTTGCCCGCGTGCGGGTCCGCGTGGAACACGCCGTGCTCGAACACCATGGCCAGCAGCACGTCGGCGGCCCGGTACGCCAGCTCCTCCCGGTCGATGCCGGCGGCGTCGAGTCCGGCCAGATCGTCCACGCGTAGCCCGGAGAGCTCCTGCATGGTCAGCACGCGCGAGGTGGTCAGGTCCCACTCGATCCACGGGAACCGCACGCCCGGGGTGTCCCGGAAGCCGGCGGCGATCTCCTCGCAGGCCCGCGCCTCCACCACGTAGTCGAGCTCGGCGCGCAGGGAGCGGTCGAACTCGTCCACCATGGTCGGCACGTCCAGGTCGGCGAAGGTCCGTGAGGCCCGCGACCACGTGGCCGCCAGCGTCCGCAGGATCTCCAGGTCCGCCTGGACCTGCTCCACCACACCGGGCTTGCGGACCTTCACGACGACGGCGCGCCCGTCGTGCAGGCGCGCGCGGTGGGCCTGACCGATGGAGGCGGTGGCCAGGGGCGCCCGGTCGAACCAGGCGAACAGGGTGTCGACGTCGGCGCCGAGGTCCTCCTCGACCGTCCGGGCGACGGCCTCGAAGGGCACCGCCGTCGTGCTGTCCGTGAGGCGGGCGAACGCCGCGCAGTAGGCCTCGGGGAACAGGTCCGGGCGCGCCGAGATCAGCTGCCCGAGCTTCACGAAGGTGACGCCCAGCTCCTCGAACGTGCGCACGAACAGCTCGGGGCGGGCCTCGGCGTCGATGCCCAGGTGCGGCTCCCCCTCCTCGAGGGGCAGCCACCGGGAGAGCCCGGCCTGCACGGCCGTGGCCCTGAGGCCGTTGCGGGCCATGACGTGGGCGATCTCGCGGTAGCGCTGCAGGTGGAGGGCCATGACGCCCACGCTACCGACCGCGCGGAGGGGTGAGCCTCGCCGCTCCGTCGGCGTACCGCAGGGCGCCCGGCCGGATCCGCGCGTCGGCCCCGATCCGCACCCCGTCCGCGAGCGCGCCCGCCGCCCGCAGCTCCCGCAGCCGCGCCAGCACCCGGTCCCGCACGTCCCACGGGCTGAGCGTGTTGACGTTGATCTTGGTGGCGCCCTCGAAGCCGGCGAGGGTGGAGACGCGCCACTTGAGCATCACGCGCCAGGGCATCGGGGACGCGACGCCGGGCGGGCGGGTGTGCCATTCCTCGTTGGAGGGGACGTCGGGCCCGGTGGCCGCGTGGGCGGCGTGCAGCAGGTCGGACACGGCGCGCAGCTCGGCCGCGGACTGCCGCCACGGCTGCCCCACCGGGCTCGTGGAGTAGACCTCGACCGTCGGGTACCGGTGGCCGAAGCCGGCGAACATCACGGCGTGCTCGTTCGCGGCGATCACGAGGTCGTGCGCCACGGCCACGTCCAGCGCGGCGTGGTTGAACACCTGCGGGTCCTCGCGCAGCCGGTCCAGGGCGGCGGCGTTCTGCGCGCCGACCTCGTCGATGGCCACGAGCTGCTTGTGCAGGTGGTCGAAGGAGGCGCCGGCGGGTTTGAGCCAGTTCTGGAACACGGAGACGTACCGCACGGCGGGCGTGGTCGCGTAGAGGTCCCGCATCGCGTCGGCGGTCAGGGCCAGGAACGCGTGGTGCTCGTCCGGGGTGAGGGTGCCCGAGGAGGCCAGCTGGTGGTCGTCCACGGCGTCGTCGACGAAGTGCCGCCGGGCGATCACGACGTCGTGCGTGCCGCCGAAGAATGCGGCCGACGCCGCGATCAGCTCCGCCTCGGACATCGCCGCCGCCTCCTCGGCGGAGCGGCCGGAGGCGCGCAGCTTCGCGGCGACGACGGCGCGTACGTGGGCGCGGCCGGCCTCGGTGGCCAGGTATTCGTCACGGCGGCGGCGCGCGTCCGGGGGGAGTTCGTAGCCGTGGTTGAGACGCCAGTAGTCGTAGCTGAGGATCTCGAAGAGGTTGGGGACCCGGCGGAAGGCCGGGGTCGTCTCCCCGAGCCGCTCCGCGGCCGGGTGCCGCAGGATCTGCCAGGCCGGGGCGCCGTCGTCGGCCCTCGTGGAGACGATGCGTGACTTCTCCGGCGGCGTCTCCAGCAGGCGGTGCTCGCAGAAGGCGCAGTGCCGGCCGTGCTGGGCGGGGTCGAGCGGCTGCGGGGCGGGCCGGACGAGGCCGAGCGGGCGGTGGCCGCGGCCGGGCACGGTCCAGACCTCGGTGCCGGTGAAGGGGTTGCGCTGCTTGACGGTGCCGTCCGGCAGTCGGGTGAGGGGCTCGCTCACAGACGGGTGCACGAGGCCAGGATACGAGGCGGTGCCGGCCCGGGCAGGCCGGCACCGACGCGCCCGCCGGTCAGAACTCGAGCAGCACTTTGCCCTTGGCGTGGTGGGACTCGAGACGCTCGAACGCCTGCTCCCAGTCGGCCAGGGGGTAGCGGCTGTCCACGGTCACGGCCAGCTCGCCGGCGTCCACGAGCCGGACGAGCTCGGCCAGGCCCACCCCGTCCGGATGCATGAGGAAGAACTCGTAGGCCACCCCGGCCTTCTTCGCGGCCCGGCGCACCTTCGCACTGGCCACCCGGGAGACGACGGCGGCCAGGGGTCGACGCGACGGGCGCGCGGTCTCGCGAAGGCTGCCGGGGCTCGGCGGGCCCGCGATGGTCACCAGCCGGCCGCCGGGCTCGATCGAGCCGAGCAGCTCGGCCATCTGATCACCGCCGATGAGGTCGAACACCTTGTCGAAGCGCTCGCCCCCCTCTGCGACGGTGCGGGCGCGATAGTCGATCACCGCGTCGGCGCCGGCCTCGCGGACGTACGGCTCACCCGCCGCGGAGGCGGTCACGGTCACGTGCGCGCCGCGCAGGTGTGCCAAGCGTGTGGCGATCAGCCCGACGCCGCCGGCGGCCCCGGTGATCAGCAACCGCTCCCCGGGCTGCAGGTCCAGGTGCTCCGGGCCGAGTGCCTGCTGGGCGGTCAGGCCGGCGAGCGGCAGGCCGGCCGCGTCCGTCAGGGGCACGCGGGCGGGCGCGGCGGCCACCCAGTCCGCGCGCACCGCGGCCAGCTCGGCGAACGCCCCGTGGCCGGAGGGGTCCACGCGGGTGATCACCGCGTCACCCGGGGCGAACGCGGTCACCCCGGCGCCCACGGTCTCGACGATGCCGCTGAGCTCGTTGCCGGCGACCGTGGGGAAGTCGTCGGGGGCGATGGCCTTGAAGTCGCCTTCGCGGTGCATCGCGTCGACGGGGTTGAGGCCGACCGCGCGGGTGCGGATCAGCACCTCGCCGGCGCCGGCCGTGGGGGCGGGGACGTCGGTGAGGGCCATGGCCTCACGGCCGCCGTAGGACTGGAGGACGAGTGCTCGCATGACGCCGAGCCTAGGCGCGCCGAGCCGGAGTGCCGAGCCCTGTTCGCCGTCGTCGATCCCGCAGGTCGGGCTCGGCGACCTCCGGCGTGATCATCCCCACGGCCACCCGTGACGCGGGTACGCTGATCGCTGTTCCACGTCACAGCGCTCTCGCTCGACTCGTCTCACCCGCACGGAGGCCTCACCCATGTCGTCCCGCATCCACCACCCCGGCCTCCGGTCGAAGGTGATGTCCGCCGCGGAGGCGGCGGCGTTCATCCAGCACGGCACCACCGTGGGCATGAGCGGGTTCACGGGGTCCGGCTACCCGAAGGCCGTGCCGACGGCGCTGGCCGAGCGGGCCAAGGAGCTGCACGCGCGCGGCGAGGAGTTCCGCATCAACCTCCACACGGGGGCGTCCACCTCCGCGGAGATGGACGGTGCGCTGGCCGAGGCGGACGCCGTCGCGCTGCGCACCCCGTTCCAGTCGGACCCGACGATGCGCGCCAAGATCAACGCGGGCGCCATCGAGTACATCGACACGCACCTGTCCCACCTGGCGCAGGCCGTGTGGAACGGCTTCTACGGGCCCATGACCACCGCGGTGATCGAGGTGTCCGGGATCCGCGAGGACGGCCGTCTCGTCCCCAGCTCCTCCGTGGGCAACAACAAGTCCTGGATCGACCTGGCGGATCAGGTGATCCTCGAGGTCAACTCGTGGCAGAGCGAGGACCTCGAGGGTCTGCATGACGTCTACTACGGCACCGCGCTGCCCCCGCACCGCTCGCCGATCATGCTCACCCACCCGGCAGACCGCATCGGTGAGACGTACCTGCGGTGCGATCCGGCCAAGGTGGTGGCCGTCGTCGAGACCCACGCCCCGGACCGCAACTCCGCCTTCAAGCCCGCCGACGCGGACTCGATCGCGATCGCCCAGCACCTCGTGGAGTTCTTCGAGCACGAGGTGGCCCAGGGCCGGTACGACGAGCGGCTGCTGCCGCTGCAGTCGGGCGTGGGCAACATCGCGAACGCGGTGATGTCCGAGCTGGTGAAGTCCCGGTTCACGGGCCTGTCCGCGTTCACCGAGGTGGTGCAGGACGGCATGCTCGACGCCCTGGACTCCGGCACGCTGGCGACCGCGTCCGCGACCGCGTTCTCCCTGTCCACCGAGGCCGCCGAACGGTTCAACGACAACGCCGCGAAGTATCGGGACAAGCTGATCCTGCGCACCCAGGAGATCTCCAACCACCCCGAGCTCGTGCGCCGCCTCGGCATCCTCGCCATGAACGGCATGCTCGAGGCCGACCTGTACGGCAACGTGAACTCCACGCACCTGATGGGCACGAAGATGATGAACGGCCTCGGCGGCTCCGGCGACTTCGCCCGCAACGCGTTCACCTCGTTCTTCCTCACCCCCTCCACGGCCAAGGGCGGGGACATCTCCTGCATCGTGCCGATGGTCTCGCACGTGGACCACACCGAGCACGACGTGCACGTGGTGGTGACCGAGCAGGGGCTGGCCGACCTGCGCGGCCTCTCCCCCAAACAGCGCGCCCGCACGATCATCGACACGTGCGCGCACCCGGACTACAGGGAGCAGCTGCGGGACTACTTCGACCGGGCGATGCGCGAGTCGGACGGCCTGCACACCCCGCACCTGTTGGGCGAGGCCCTGTCCTGGCACCAGCGCTTCCTCGAGACCGGGACGATGCGTCACGGCTGACGGCCCGCCGGGCCGGACACCTGCGGGACACCTGCGGGTCACCTGCGACGGGGCACCCTACAGTGGGCCGTACCTCGCCCCTGTGGCCGAGGTCTCACCGTCTCTCGCACCTCGGAGGAGTCCCCATGTCCTCGCCCACCGGTGGGTCCACCGCCGCCGACGCCTCACCCCGGAATCGCGCTCCGGGGGGCCTGCTCAACAGGTTCCTCAACGTGATCGAATGGAGCGGCAACAAGCTCCCGGACCCGATCATCATCTTCGCGGCCCTCTGCGCCCTGACCCTGACGGCGTCCGCCGTGGCCGGGCTGAGCGGGTGGAGCGCGGTTCATCCGGGCACGGGTGAGACCCTCGTGGCGACCAATCTGCTCAGCGCGGAGGGCATGCGCGTCGTCATCGGCGACGCCGCCAAGACCTTCGGCGCCTTCGCCCCGCTGGGACAGGTGCTCATCATCATGCTCGGCATCGGCGTGGCCGAGCGGTCGGGCTGGTTCGAGGTCGGCCTGACGCAGTCCATGACCAGCGCCCCCAAGGGCCTGATCATCCCCGCGATCGCGCTCATCGGCCTGCTGGGCAACATCGCCGGCGACGCCGCCCCGATCGTGCTGCCCCCGCTGGCCGCCCTGATCTTCCTCAAGCTGGGCTGGCACCCGATCGCCGGCATCGCCCTGGCCTACGCGGCCGCGACCGGGGGCTTCGCGGCGAACCTGATGATCGGCATGTCCGACGCGCTCGTCCAGGGCTTCACGCAGGAGGCCGCGGTCATCATCGACCCCGACATCGAGACGACCGTCCCGATGAACTGGTGGTTCATCGCCGCCTCCGTCGTCGTCCTCCTGCCGGTGCTGTGGCTCGTCACCACCAAGATCGCGATCCCCCGCCTGGGCGCCTACCAGGCGACGGACGACGTCGAGGCCGGGGACATGGAGGTCACCGACGTCCAGCGCCGGGCCAACCGGTGGGCCCTGGTGGCGCTGGCGCTGTTCGCCGCGCTCGTGGTGGCCGCCTGCATCCCCCAGGGCTCGTTCCTGCGCAACGCGGAGACCGGCTCCCTGACCACCGACGCGCCCCTGATGAACGGCATCGGGCTGATCCTGGCCCTGGCGTTCTTCATCCCGGGGCTGGTCTACGGGGTCCGGGCCAAGACGATCACGGGCTCCTCGGACGTCGCCCGCATGATGGTGGAGTCCATGGCCACGATGGCCAGCTTCATCGTCGTCGTGTTCTTCGCCTCGCAGCTGCTGTCGTACGTGAGCGCGTCCAACATGGGCGCCATCCTGGCCATCCGCGGCGCCGAACTGCTCGAGGGCCAGGACGGCATCGTGCTGATCCTCGGGATCATCGCGATCTCCGCCGTCGTGAACCTCTTCGTCGGGTCGGCCTCCGCCAAGTGGGCGATCCTGGCGCCGATCTTCATCCCGATGATGATGCTGCTGGGCTACCACCCGGCGTTCACGCAGATGGTCTACCGCATCGGTGACGCCGTCACGAACCCGATCACGCCCATGTTCCCGTACTTCGCCCTGGTGCTGACCTACGCCCAGCGCTACGACAAGAAGCTCGGCATCGGCACGTTCATCTCCACGCTGGTGCCCTACTCGCTCGCGATGGGCCTGGTGTGGACCGCCATGATGGTCGTCTGGTACCTGCTGGGCTGGCCGATGGGGCCGGACGGTCCCATCCACCTGCCCACCCCGTGACGCCCCGCCCCGATCGAGAGGAGACCCCCATGTCCGCCGACATCGACGCCTACCAGGACCAGCTCGTCGCCTGGCGCCGTCACCTGCATCAGCACCCCGAGGCCTCGTTCGAGGAGCACGAGACCGTCCGCTACATCCGTGCCGAGCTCGAGCCGCGCCTGCCGGGGGCCACGTTCGAGAACCTCACGCCGACGAGCCTCGTGGTGACCCTGGACACCGGCCGCCCCGGCCCCACCCTGGGGCTGCGCGCGGACATCGACGGGCTGGCCATGACCGAGGACCGCCCCGACCTGGACTTCGCCTCGACGACGCCGGGTCGCATGCACGGCTGCGGTCACGACGGGCACACGGCCACCATCATGTCCGCCCTGGTCTGGGCGCACGATCACCTGGACGAGCTGACCGGCACCGTGCTCGGCATCTTCCAGCATGCGGAGGAGACCCCGCCCGGCGGCGCCAAGGAGATGGTGGAGACGGGCCGGTTCGCCGACGTCGACTACTTCTTCGGCTTCCACTACTGGAGCACCCTCCCCACGGGCACGGTGGACATCAAGCCCGGCCCGGCCTCGGCGAACTCGGACCTGTTCGAGGTGCACCTGCGGGGCGAGGGCGCCCACGCGTCCACCCCGGAGGACGCCGTGGACGTGGTCACCGCGGCCAGCTCCCTGATCCAGCAGTTCCTGCTCATCCCGTCCCGCCGGGTGGCCGGCCTGGACCCGTGCGTGGTGTCCACGACCTGGATGGACGCCGGGCGTCAGTCGGCGCTGAACGTGTACCCACCGGAGGCGCACATCGGCGGCGTGGTCCGCACACACGACGACGACGTGCGGGACACCGTCGAGGCGGCGATGCGGGACATGGTCCGCGGCCTCGAGACGGCGAACCCCGGTCTGAGCTGCGAGCTGGACTACCTGCGCGGCTACGACATGGTGTGGAACGACCCGGCCCGCACTGCGGTGGTCCAGGAACTGTGCGAGGACCTGTTCCCGGGCTCGGTGATCACCGACCCGCCGATGCTCGGCGGCGAGGACTTCGCGGCCTTCTCCCGGACCGCGCCCGCCACATACGTGTTCGTGGGGGCCGGCAACGCCGCCAAGGGCTTCGATGCGGGTCACCACAACCCGCGGTTCGGGCTGGATGAGGACGCCTTCCCGATCGCCCTGCAGCTGGTCGTGGAGGTCCTGCGGAACGGGCCGCGCCTCGCGGCGGGGTGAGATCACGCCGACTCCGGGCACGCGCCCGGAGCCGGCCCGGGACCGCAGGACCGGCGACGGCGTCAGCGGCGCCCGCCCTGCTCCCGCTCGGGGATTCCGGCAGCCCACAGGGCGGCCGCGATGAGGGCGGGCTGGCCGAACAGCCGCGCCAGGCGGCGGCCGTCGGTGTCCAGCCCGAAGCCGTCCTTGCGCTCGGCGTACTGCCCGATGTTCCCGGGGTAGATCGCGGTGTAGAAGGCCGCCAGGGCGGTGCCGGTCAGGCGGCGCTGCCCGGGGAGCGCCAGCAGAGCGGCCCCGAGGCCGATCTCGGCCACGCCGGATCCGAGCACCACGAGGTCCGCCGGGAGCGGGACCCACGAGGGCACCTGGGCGCGGAACTCACGGCGCGCCACGGTGAGGTGGGACAGCCCCGCGGCGGTCATGAACCCGCCGAGGCCGAGGCGGGCGGCGGTCTGGGAGAGGGGGGCGGACTGCCGGCGCTTCGTCATCACGCCTCCCCGAGCTCGAGGACGACGTCGATGTTGCCCCGGGTGGCGTTCGAATAGGGGCACACCTGATGCGCCTGCTCCATGAGGGCGCGGGCCTGGTCCGCGGGGACATTGGGGAGCACGACCTCGAGGGTGACCTCCAGGCCGAAGCCCTCACCCTGGCGGCCGATGCCCACGCGCGCGCCGACGGAGGAGTCGGTGATGTCGGCACGGGAGGCGCGGGCGACCATCTGCAGGGCCGAGTGGAAACACGCGGCGTAGCCGGCGGCGAACAGCTGCTCGGGGTTGGTGCCCTGGCCGGAGCCGCCCATCTCGGTGGGCACGGCGAGGTCGAGGTCGACCCGCCCGTCGGTGGTGCGGACATGGCCGTCGCGGCCGGCGCCGGTGCTGAGCGCCTCGGCGGTGTAGATGGTCTCCATGGGAGGTCCTTTCATCCGCCCGCCCCGTGCGGGACGAGTCGGCTCCAGCCTGCCACCCTGTTAGGTCGCGCGCAACCAAGTCGCTCCCCAGCGACCACTAGAATCGCTCCCATGGATGCCGCGCCGACCCCCAGCCTCGCCCTCGAGGACCAGCTCTGCTTCGCCCTGCACCGGGCGGCGCGCGCCGTCACGCGCGGCTACGGCCCCCTGCTCTCCCGCCTCGGCCTCACCTACCCGCAGTACCTCGTGATGCTCACCCTGTGGCAGGTGGAGAGTGACGCCTCGGCCGAGACGGATGCGTCGATGCCGGACGCCGCTGGCGCGCTGGGGGTCGGCGCGCTGCGGGACCGGCTCGGCATGGACAACGGGACGATCACACCCCTGGTGCGGCGCCTGGCCGGCATGGGGCTCGTCACGCGGGAGCGCGACGTCCACGACGAGCGACGCGTGCTGGTGCGGCTGACGGACGAGGGACGGGCGCTGCGGGCGTCCGCCCGGACGGTCCCGGCGGACGCCCTCACCCGGATCCCCCTCGACGCCACCGAGCGCCAGGTCCTCATGGGCCTGCTGAACCGGATCACCGAGGCCGTCGGGCCGCGCTGAGCCGGCGGGAGCACCCCGCGCGCGGAGCGGGGGTCAGCGCACCCGGCCCAGGATCGCCCGGGCGACGGCGTCCGCCTCATGCTCGGGCAGCCAGTGGTCCGCGTCGAGCTTCACGAACCGGTACTCCCCCGCCACCTGCCCGGCCGTGAGCTCGGCGGCCCGCGGCCCCAGGGCCGCGTCCCGGGCGCCCCACACGTACGTGGTGGGGACCGACACGGGCGCGCTGCGCGTGGTGGTCACCAGATCCGGGTTCGCCCGATACCAGTTCACCGGACCGCGCAGGCTCTGCGGGGTGGAGAACCGGCGGGCGTAGTGCTCCGCCCCGGGGACCTGCCCCCGCTGCAGCAGGGAGCCCAGCCGTCGCGCGAGGATCCGTTCGGGGAGGGACGGTGCCTGGAAGGCGGCGATGTACCAGCTGCGGCGCAGCTGGTCAGGGCCGCGCAGGGCGCGGGCCAGGGCGGCCGGGTGCGGCGTGGACAGGACGGTCAGGGACGCGACGCGCTCGGGGTGGGCGGTGGCCAGCGCCCAGGCGACGGCGCCGCCCCAGTCATGGCCGACGACGTGGACGCGCCGCGCCCCCGCCGCGTCCGCCAGCGCGACGGCGTCCCCCACGAGCGCCGGGAGGCGGTAGGCCGCCGTCGCCCGCGGAGCGGCCCTCGGGGAGTAGCCGCGCTGGTCCGGCGCGAGGGTGCGCAGACCCGCGGCGTGCAGCAGCGGCTCGACGTGCTTCCAGGACGTGGCGTCCTGCGGGAAGCCGTGCAGCAACAGGACCACCTCCCCCTCGGCCGGTCCGCCGTCGCGGACGTCGAAGGTCAGGCCCTGATGCCGGAAGGTGACCATGCCGCCCCCGAGTGCGCCGTCGCTCGTCACAGCCGCACGACCATCTTCCCCGTGTTGGCGCCCTCGAGCAGGTCGATGAACGCCTGGGGCGCGTTCTCCAGACCCTCCCGGACGGTCTCGTCCCACTGGATCTTCCCGTCGGCGACCCACGGGCCCACGCGCTCGAGGAACTCGGGACGGACCCGCGCCGCGTACTTCTGCAGGACGAAGCCGCGCAGGGTCAGCCGCTTGCCGATTGCCAGCGCGAGGTTGCGCGGGGCGGCCGGCGGCTCCGTCGAGTTGTACTGGGCGATCGCACCGCACATCGCCACGCGGCCGTCGACCCGCATCGCGGCGATGGCGGCCTCGAGGTGGTCGCCGCCCACGTTGTCGAAGTAGACGTCGATCCCCTCCGGCGCGACCTCGGCCAGCAGGTCCGTGGGCGAGCCGTCGTGGTAGTCGAACGCGGCGTCGAAGCCCAGCTCCTTCACCCACGCCACCTTCTCGGGCGTGCCGGCCGAGCCGACCACGCGCGAGGCGCCCAGCAGGCGGGCGATCTGGCCGGCGACCGAGCCGACGGCCCCCGCGGCGCCCGAGATGAAGACGGCGTCACCCTCCTGCATCTCGGCCACGTGCACGAGGCCGGTGTAGGCGGTCAGACCCGTCATGCCCAGCACGCCCAGGTAGGTGCTGTCCGAGAACTGGGAGGTGTCCACGGCCTGGACGGTGTCGCCGTCGAGGACGGCGTGCTCGCGCCAGCCGAGGCCGTGGAGCACGGACGTGCCCTCCGGCACGTCCGCGTGGCGCGAGGCGATCACGGTGCCCACCGCGCCGCCGTCGAGGGGGGCGTCGAGCTGGAACGGGGGCACGTAGGACTCGACGTCGTTCATGCGGCCGCGCATGTACGGGTCCACGGACATCACGGTGTTGCAAACGAGGACCTGGCCCTCGGCGAGCTCGGGGAGCTCGACCTCCGTGAGGCGGAAGTTCTCCGGCGTCGGGGCGCCGTGGGGGCGGGAGGCGAGGTGGATCTCGCGCGTGCGGGTGGGGGTGCTCATCGAGTGGTCTCCTCGGGGTCGAAGTGGTGGGCTCGGCGGGGGGGGTCAGCGCGCGAGCAGGTCGAGGACGCGGCGGGCGGCGTCGGCGGAGGAGGCCGGGTTCTGACCGGTCACCAGGGTGCCGTCCGTGACCACGAAGCTCTCCTGATCCGGGCCCTTGCGGTAGTCCGCGCCGGCGGCGATCAGCGAGTCCTCGACGAGGAACGGGACGACGTCCGTCAGCTGGGCGGCCTCCTCCTCGCCGTTGGTGAACCCGGCGACCTGACGGCCTCGCACGAACGGGGTGCCGTCGGCGGCGGTGATCGGGTGCAGGATCCCGGGCGCGTGGCAGACGAGGCCGAGCGGGCGCCCGGCCGCGTCGCTGTCGAGGATGATCCGCGTGGAGTCGGCGTCGGCCACCAGGTCCCACAGCGGGCCGTGACCGCCCGGGTAGAAGACGGCGTCGAACCCGTCCACGTCCACCTGCGCCAGGGGCGTGGTGTGGGCCAGGGCGGCCTTGGCCTCCTCGTCCTGGTCGAACCGGCGGGTGGCCTCGGTCTGCATCTCCGGCTTGGAGCTCGTCGGGTCGATGGGCGGCTGGCCGCCGCGGGGCGAGGCGAGGGTGACCTCGTGGCCGGCGTCCGTGAAGACGTAGTAGGGCGAGGCGAACTCCTCGAGCCAGAACCCGGTCTTGCGGGCGGTGTTGCCCAGCTGGTCGTGCGAGGTGAGGATCATCAGGATGCGGGACATGTCTGGGGCCCTTTCGTTGGTGGGGACTGCACTCTCATGGTCGTACGCAACCGAATCTCGGGCAAGGGTGACGGTGCCCACCAGCCTCACGCTGCGGCGCCGCGCCCGGGAGCCCGCCTCGGGCCTCACCCGGACGCAGGCCGGCCCGAGAGCAGACCGACGGCGGCCCCCAGGATGGCCTCCAGCTCGGCCTGGCTGACGTCGCCCACCGTCGCCAGCCGGTGCAGCAGCGTGCCGACGACCAGGTCGAAGGCGAGGTCCACCGCGGCGGGGTCCAGGTCGACGTCCCCGGCGGGATCTGCCAGGGCCTCCCGGAGGAAGGGCTCGCGGAACCGCGAGCGCAGCCGCGCCCGCGTCTCGGGGTCGCGCATCGCCTGGGTCAGCAGGCCGCCGAGGAGTGCCCGGACCGGGGTGGTCTGGATCTGCGCGGCCAGACGGCGGACGGCGCGGCACAGCGTCGCGTCCGGCACGGGCCCGTCCGGATCGGCGGGCGGCAGGTCCAGCGCTGCGGCGAGGGCGTCCACGGCGAGCGCCTCCTTGGACGGCCACCGCCGGTACACCGTCGTCTTGGCCACCCCCGCCCGGGCGGCGACGGCGTCCACGGTGGCGCCGGCGTACCCCTCGTCGCCGGCCAACGCGACGGCGGCCGCCAGCACCGTCTCCTCCACGCCGTGACGGCGGGGCCTGCCCGCGCTTCGGTTCGCGGTCTTCGTCTGCACCGTCCTCCTGCCCTTGCCCCGGATCCTGTGACCGCCCTAGCATCACTGATGACGGTTGCGCGACTGATCGTAGCGTAAATGCACCCGTAGAGAGGGAGGCGCAGCACTCATGACCGAACCCGTGCGATTCACACCGGACGTCGAGCACCCCGCCGAACGCGAAGAGACCATCACCCGGGAGATCCTCGAGCAGATGGGCGAGGCCCAGCGCCAGGCCGCCGGCCGGCATCGGCACGCCCACCGCGACGCCCATGCCAAGAGCCACGCCATCCTCAAGGCCACCCTGGAGGTGCACGAGGGCCTGGCTCCCGAGCTGGCACAGGGCATCTTCGCCCGCCCGGGACGCTACGAGGCGGTCGCGCGGCTGTCCTCCGCCCCCGGAGACATCCACACCGACCGCACCCCCGCCCCGCGGGGCTGGGCCCTGAAGGTGCTCGGCGTGGAGGGCGAGCGCCTGCTGTCCGAGCCGGGCGGCCACAACCAGGACTTCCTGATGGTCAACTTCCCCACGCTGGCCTTCGGCACCGTGGGTCGCTATCAGGAGATGCTGGGGCTGCTGGAGAAGAACTCCCAGAACCCGGAGCTGCTGCAGCGGCTCGCCACCGGCGCCGCCCGAGTGGTGCGCGGGGCCGTGGAGGCCGTGGGCGGGACCCCCGGCGCCACCCTGCAGGGCCTGGGGCGGGACAACGCCCACGTCCTCGGCGAGACGTACTTCACCCAGGGCGCCCTGCGCTACGGCGACCACATCGCCAAGGTCTCGCTGGCGCCGGAGTCCGCGAACGTGCGCGCCCTGACCGGTCAGGACATGGACGTGGAGGACTTCTCCTCGATCCGGGACGTGGTCGCGGACTTCTTCTCCCACGAGGGCGCGGAGTACACGCTGCGCGCCCAGCTGGCGACGGACCTGGAGCAGATGCCCGTGGAGGACGCCTCCGTGCTCTGGGACGAGGAGCAGGCCCCCCACCAGCCCGTCGCGACCCTGCGGATCGCCCCGCAGGACACCTACAGCCCTCGCCGCCGCGTCTACGGCGACGACGTCCTGACCTTCAACCCGTGGAACGGCGTGGTCGAGCACCAGCCGCTGGGCTCGATCATGCGCGTCCGCCGGCACGCCTACGAGCAGTCCACCCGCTACCGCCACGAGTTCAACGACCGCCCGGCCCCCGAGCCGGCCACGCTGGACGAGATCCCGGACTGATCCCGGCCTCGCCCCTCACCATTCATCCCGAAGGATTCTCGAAGGAGGACCTCATGAACGACCGCCCCGACCCCCGACTGCAGAACGAGAGCCGCCTCGACGCCGTCAAGCGCGCCGTCGAGGACGTCGCCCAGGACGCCCCCACGCTGGCCAAGATCGCCCTCGAGGCGATGATCCGCGAGCACAACCCGGACCTGTCCGGCACCGCCGACTCCGCCGGCCGCGTGGGGATGCGCTCGGGCAAGGTCTCGGAGCTGACCGCGATCGCCCGCCTCAAGCCGGGCGGTGCCGAACGGCTGCAGCGCATCTTCGACCTGACCCGCGGCAACATGGACGGCGCCCAGCGCGTGTCCACGCTCCACGACATGCGCTTCGTCTTCTTCGACGACAACACCCGCATCCTCTTCGCCACGGCCTACGACGGCGACTGGGACGCGTACATCAACGACTTCGCCACCAAGATCCCCGAGCTGATGGACCTCCTCTTCCAGAACGTGGAGGGGTGGCCGGGCATCGACAGCCCGACCGTGAAGGACTTCATCGCCGACCACCAGATCACCGCCTCCGGGTGGTTCGTGGCGAACCCGCAGGTCACCGTGGTGGACACGCGCCGACTGCAGCGCACCGAGGACGCGGTGAACACCTTCCTGGACCAGATGGCCGGGCGCACCGACCTGGACGAGGACACCGCGGCCGCCCTGAAGCAGCTCACCGACACGATCTCCACCCCCGAGGCGGTGGACTACTGAGATGGGCGTGCTCAAGAACCTGAAGGAACGTTTCGATCGGGAGCGGGTCGAGCTGGACCTGGACGACATCCAGGGCCTGGTGCTGCGGTCGCGGCCCGAGCCCTACGTCGGCGCCCACGCCATGTTGACCGTGGAGGAGGCCGAAGGCGGCCGGGACTTCGTCCGCCGCCTGGCCGAGCACGTCACCTCCGCGCAGGACTGGGCCGATGACCTGCAGTCCTGGACCGGCGTGGCGATCAGCTACGCCGGCCTGCGTGCCCTCGGGCTGCCCGAGGACTCCCTGGCCAGCTTCCCGCTGCCCTACCAGCAGGGGATGGCCGCCCGCGCCCAGCAGCTCGTGGACACCGGGCCGAACGCCCCGGAGCACTGGGACGAGGCGTTCACCCAGGACGCCTGCCACATCGCGCTGACGATCTATGCGGCCGACGCCGACGCCCTGGACGCCGCCCTGGACCAGGCGCGGGAGGTGCTGGAGCACTCCACCGGAGTGACCCTGGTGGCCACCCACCGGTTCGGGGTCGACGAGCTGAACAAGAACCCCTTCGGCTTCCGGGACTCCATCTCGCAGCCGACGGTGGCCGGCAGCGGGGTGCGGCCCCAGCCGGGCCAGGAGCGCTCCATCTCCGCCGGCGAGTTCATCCTGGGCGAGAACAGCGAGACCGGCTCCCCGCTGGCCGTGCCGCAGCCGGATGTGCTGGGCCGCAACGGGACCTACGTGGTGCTGCGCAAGTTCGCCAGTCGGGTGGGCGCCTTCAACGAGTACCTGGCCTCGCAGAGCCCGGACCCGGAGGAGCAGCACCGGATCGCCGCGAAGATGTTCGGTCGGTGGCGCAGCGGCGCCCCGCTCGTGCTCTCCCCGGACCACGACGACGAGGAGCTGGGCAACGACCCGGAGCGGCGCAACGACTTCACCTTCGAGGACGACCCGAAGGGCTTGATGTGCCCGCACTCCAGCCACATGCGTCGCCTCAACCCGCGGGACAGCGATCTGTCGATCATGACGGACGTGAACATCAAGCGGATCATCCGGCGCTCCTCGACCTACGGTCCCGGCTGGTCGCCGGAGGTGAGCTCGGCCGATGACGCGAAGGAGGACCGCGGGATCTACTTCATCTTCATCAGCGCCCGGGCCTTCGACACGATCGAGTTCATGCAGCAGGAGTGGATCAACGGAGGCAACTTCGTCGACCTCGGCTCCGAGCGGGATCCGATCGTCGGTCTGCACGAGGACGACCCGACGCAGGGACGGTTCACCATCCCCGCCGAGCCGGCCCGCAAGCGCATCGACGGCATCAC
Organism: Micrococcus sp. 63XJN7_8_ISO-PGPR-S23-253; assembly: GCF_056173425.1. Taxonomy (NCBI): domain Bacteria; kingdom Bacillati; phylum Actinomycetota; class Actinomycetes; order Micrococcales; family Micrococcaceae; genus Micrococcus; species Micrococcus sp. 63XJN7_8_ISO-PGPR-S23-253. The sequence continues at coordinate 664,136 of NZ_CM149673.1, read as the reverse complement.
CACCTTCAACCGGATGGCCGGAGGCGAGTACCTCTTCATGCCCTCGCTCAACGCCCTGCGGTGGATCGGTGAGGCGGGCTGGACCTCCGAGCAGTCGGACGCCGAGGCATGATGCAGCCTCCGTCCCCGGGCGGCCCCGCAGGCGCCCTGCCGTGGCAGGTGGACCTCGACTGGCTGTGGGGCACCCCGCCGGGCAACGACGGCTCCCCCGCGACCCTGCGGCTGGACGTCGTCGGCTCCGGGGCGGCCCGGGCCGCCGCCGCGTGGCTGAGCTCCCTGCCCGGGGACGAGGACGGCGTCCGGGGCAGGGGCGGCTGGCGTGCCGACCCGGGCGAGCAGCCCGGCGCGGACGACCACGCCGTCCTGCTGCTCACCTCGGCCGGTGAAGACGTGGCGGACGGGCTGGAGGACGCCGCCGACGACGCCCACGCGGCGCTGGCCGCCGTCGAGGGCCTCACCCTGCGGTGGACTCCCCTGCCCCGTGACCCGTCCCGCTGAGGCGCTCGCGCCCCGTGAGTAGGCTGGAGTGATGGCGACGGTACTTCTCGTGCGGCACGGCCGCACCACGGCCAACGCGACCGGACTGCTGGCGGGCCGCACCCCCGGGGTCAGCCTGGACGACCACGGACGGGAGCAGGCGGCCCGCACCGCGGATCGGATCGCGGCCGTGCCCGTGGCCGCGGTGGTGGCCAGTCCCCTGGAGCGGTGCGCGCAGACGGCCCGCGCCCTCCTCGATCGCCAGCCGGGGACGGTGCCCTCGCTGGTCGACGACGACCTCACCGAGTGCGACTACGGCCAGTGGCAGGGACGCGCGCTCAGCGACCTGGCCACCGAGCCCCTGTGGGCGACGGTGCAGACCCAGCCGTCCGCCGTCGTCTTCCCCGGCGGGGAGTCCATGGCGGGCATGCAGGCCCGCGCGGTGGCGGCGATCCGCCGGCACGACGCCGCCGTCGAGGCCGAGCACGGGCCCGGGGCGGTGTGGGTGGCGGTGAGCCACGGGGACGTCATCAAGTCGATCCTGGCCGACGCGCTCGGCACGCACCTGGATCTGTTCCAGCGGATCGAGGTGGGGCCCGCCTCCGTGTCCATCGTGAGCTACGGTCCGAGCCGCCCGCGGGTCTGGGCCACCAACACCGACGCCGGGGACCTGTCCTGGCTGGCGACCCTCGGCCCGTCCGACGACGCCCCGGTGGGCGGCGGCGCGGGCACGGGCCCCGGCGCGGTGGACCAGCGGACGCCTAGGATCGTGACATGACTGATGCACCTGCCCCCGCCCATGAGTTCGACTGGCCGGATCGGGTCGTGATCGGGACGCTCGGGCGCCCCGGCGCCCGCACGTTCTACCTGCAGGTGCGCACGGGGCCCCGGCTGGTGAGCCTGGCCCTGGAGAAGCAGCAGTCGGCCCTGATGGCGGAGATGCTCGACGAGATCCTCGACGATCTGATGGCGCTGGAGGGCAACCCGCACAGCGTCCCGGCCAGCACGCCCGTGGAACTCGTGGACAACGATCCGCTGGACCCGGTGCAGGAGTGGTTCCGGGTGGGGGCCATCGGCCTGGGCTGGGACCCCACCACCGCGCAGGTGCTCATCGACGCGCACCCGCTGACCGACGACGACGCCGACCCGGCGTTCGAGACGGACGCCGAGGCCGTGCGTGTGCGCATGCCCGTCGGCGCCGCCCGGGCGTTCGCCCGGCGCACCCGGGAGGTCGTGGACGCCGGGCGTCCGTTCTGCTCGGACTGCGGCCAGCCCATCGACCCCGACGGCCACGACTGCACTCTCCCCGACTCCTGATGAGCGCCGCGGACGTGCCCGCCGACGAGCCGTTGTCCGGGGAGCTGACGCTCACCGGCCGCATCACGACGGCGTCCAACGCCACGTTCCTCGGCGCGATCGGTGACACCCCGGTGGTCTACAAGCCGGTGGCCGGCGAGGCCCCACTCTGGGACTTCCCCGCCGGAAGCCTGGCCCGCCGCGAAGTGGCCGCGCACCTGGTGTCCGAAGCGCTGGGGTGGGACATCGTGCCGCGCACATGGCTGCGCGACGGCCCCTTCGGCGAGGGCATGGTGCAGCTCTGGCAGGAGCAGGACCCTGAGCAGGACGCCGTGGACCTGTTCCCGGCGGACGAAGTGCCGGCCTCGGGATGGCTCACGATCCTGGAGGGCGAGGACGAGGACGGGAATCGGCTGATCCTGGCCCACGAGGACTCGGCGGCGCTGCGCCGCATGGCGGTCTTCGACGTGATCGTCAACAACGCCGACCGCAAGGGCGCCCACATCCTCGCCATGCCCGGCGGGCACCGCCACGGCGTGGACCACGGGCTCACCTTCCATGTGGACGACAAGCTGCGCACGGTCCTGTGGGGATGGCTGGGCGAGGCGCTGAGCGAGGAGGAGCGCGACGGCGTCGGCCGGGTTCTCGAGGGGCTCGACGGTGAGCTGGGGCGGGGGCTGGCGGAGCTGCTCAGTGCCGAGGAAGTCGAAGCCTTGGCCGGACGCTGTGCCCAGTTGCTCGACGACGGCATCTTCCCTGCCCCGAGCGGCCGGACGCCGGCCGTGCCCTGGCCGCTCTTCTGACGGGCCCCGCGACGCCCGACGACTCAGGAGCGCACTTCCTGGGTTCGTGTGCCTCGGCGGCTGGCTTCGAGGGCTGACGTGAGCGTTCGAGCGTCGTAGCTGCCCAGCAACCGTCGGCCGTCCACGAAGAACGTCGGGGTGGCGTGCGCCCCGCTTGCATCGGCGCTTTCGAGATCCCGCTCCACACGGGAACGTACGGCGGCACTGTCGAGGTCAGCCGTGAACTGGGCGACATCCAGGCCCAGCTCTTCGGCGTAGCGGATCAGATCTTCGCGCTCGAGCGCATCTTGCCGCGTGAAGACGAAGTCCAGCCACGGCCAGAACATCCCCTGATTCGATGCCGCCTCCGACGCTCGTGCGGCGAGGGGGCCGTGAGGGTGATGTGGCAGCTGGCGAACGACATACCGGAGATCGTCCCCGAACCGGCTGCGAAGGTCCTCCCAGGAACCCGTTGCGTGCGCGCAATAGGGGCATTCGAAGTCGATGTACTCGACGAGCGTGAGCTGGGCGTCCTCGGGTCCGCGGATGTGGTCGACTTCAGGATCAACGGGTGGTGTGAGCACCATCGGCAGATCTGCCGTCTCCTCTCCCCAGCGTTTCGCAGCAACCCGGAAGATCAGCCAACCCAGCGCGGTGGCGAGCACCATCGCGACCAACACGCCGACGGTCGCCTGCCGACCCAGGTCGGACGTCGAGCCGAACGCGAGGCCGATCACCAGGAGCGACACGGTGAACCCGATCCCCGAAAGCGCCGCGCCGCCGAACACGCTGCCCATCCCGACACCCTCGGGCAGCCGACCGGCTCCAAGCTTCACAGCGACGAAGGTGGCGAGACCGATGCCGAGAAGTTTGCCGAGCACGAGACCCACGATGACTCCCCACGTCACGGAGGACTGGAAGGAATCGACGAGCACGCCGCCGCGCAGGTCGACGCCGGCGTTCGCGAGCGCGAAGATCGGGACGATGACGAGCGCGGTGGGCATGCGCAAGACCTCGTGCATGCGTTCATTGACCGAGATACCTTGTGCCAAGCCTCGATCGACTGCGCGGGCCGATGCCGCGCTCGGCGACTGCCAGAAGTCGCGGAACAGCTGACGAGCCTCGACCACCTGTTGCCGACGCGTCGGGTAGGCGGGGATGAGGAGTCCTGCGACCATGCCCGCGAGGGAGGCGTGGACTCCGGAGTCGACGGTCGCGAACCAGAGCACCATGACAATCAGCACGTACGGTGTGGCACTCCCTTGGCGCGAACGGCTCAGAAGCCACAACCCGGCGAGGCAGGCGACTGCGATCAGCAGCGGAACGAGCCGGATCTCGTCGCTGTAGACGATGCCGATGATGGAGACGGCGAGGAAGTCATCGACGACGGTGAGGGTGAGGAGGAACACCCGCAACTGGCCGGAGAGCTTCGGGCCGACGAGCGCGAGGGCACCCAACAGGAATGCGGTGTCGGTACCGACCACCGCGCCCCATCCACCGAGCCCGTCGCCGCCCGCGGCGGCCACGATCAGGATGTAGAGAACTGCGGGCAGTGCCACGCCGGCGACGCCAGCGATCAACGCGAGACGCGCGCGGCTGGCGTCGCGGAGCGTCCCGTGTGCGAACTCCTGTCGCACCTCGAGGCCAACGACGAGGAAGAAGACCACCATGAGGCCGTCGTTGATCCAGTGGTGCAGGTTCATGTGCAGTCCGAACCCGCCGACATCGAACCCGATCTCGACATCCCACAGCCCGAAATAGGCCTCGGAGAGTGGCGAGTTCGCCCAGAGCAGGGCGACCGCTGTGACGACGACCAGGAGCACAGCCGAACCCGCCTCCGTGCGAATCGCTCGCCAACTCATGCGCCGTTCCATCTGCCCGCTCGTCATGCGGGAAGGATATCGGGGCCCAAGGGCAGCGCCCGGCGGCGAGCCTTGTCGACCGTGCAGCGCGGCCGCAGGGACAGCGGGTGCACTCAGTCCACGAGCCCCGCCGCGGCACCGGCCGCACGGTAGTCCGCGGCGAGCGAGTCCACGGTGGCGTGGGCGTTGAGCCCGCTGGGGTTCGGCGCCACGAACAGCCGCGTGCCCGGCCACGGCGTCTCCTGCTCCCCCAGCGCCGCCTTCGGGCGTCCGAACGCCTGCCGGTAGGCCGTCACCCCCAACACGGCGACGACGGCCGGCGCGTGCGCCGCCACGAGCGCGTCCAGGCGGGCGGGGGCGGCGGCGAGGTCCTCGGCCTTGTAGCCGTCGGAGGCGTCGATCAGGTGTCGGATGAGCCCGGCGCGGTACAGGGCCGGGTAGAAGCGGTTGCCGCGGCGGGCGAAGTGCGCACCGGTGGCGGCGGTCCACAGGCCGGGGTTGATGCCGATGAACAGCAGCCGCAGCGGGTCCGGCAGCAGGTCGGGGACGGTGCGGTCGCGGAACTGTTGGAGCTCGGCCTGGGTGAAGCGCATGTCAGTAGTGATACCTCGCCTGGAGGATGATCAGGTCCTCGCCGTCGACGAGGTAGACGAGCCTGTGCTCCTCCGTGATGCGCCGGGACCATGCCCCGGCCGCGCCGTACTTCAGCTGCTCGGGCTTGCCGATCCCCTCGAAGGGATCACGCAGGGCCGCGTCGATGAGGGTGTTGATCCGTTTGAGGACCTTGCGGTCCGTGGTCTGCCAGTGCGTGTAGTCCTCCCATGCGGAGCGGTCCCACACGAGGCGCACTCAGGCGTCCCCGTCCAGGCGGTCCAGAGCGTGCTCCTCAACGCTCCCTGCGCGGGCTCGCTCGTAGGCGTCCAGCAGCCGTCGGGCGTTGGCCGGGGAGCGGAACAGGTAGGCGGTCTCCTGCCAGGCGGCGTACTCGTCCGCGGGCATGAGAACGGCGTTGCCCTTGCGGGAGACGATCTCGACGGCGTCGCGGTCCGCATTCACTCGCTCGATGAGCGGGAACAGGGTCTTGCGGGCTTCACTGGCACTGATGGACATGCGGGCCTCCTCCGGCGCGATGTGGTACCTGCTTATGGTACCAGTTGGAGCTGTCGAACTCGGGGGTGCCGTGCGGGATGCAGATCTCCTTGCCCTCGTGGTCCGTGGGCGCGGCGACGGCGTCCCCTGTTCTCTCAGCAGCGCCTTGGGCTTCCCGAAGATGTCCACACCCGCTCTCCTGACGCAGGCCCCCGCGGGCCGTTCTATTGTCCTGAGGACCATCGAGACGGCCGAACCCTGTTCGCCACAACATGGCCGTTGAAGTCCCATCTGCCCTAGGGCGTGTCTCCCTTATCGGTGGTGAGGCTCGCGGCAGGCTGGTCGGGTGAGGTCGACAGGGTCGCGGTATCAGGTATTCACGGACGCGCAGTGGGAGCGGATCGAGCCGTTGCTGCCCTCGAATCAGGGCCGGCGTGGGCATCCCTTCGGGGAGCACCGCAGGGTGGTGGAGGGCATCGCCTACCGGTATCGGACCGGGGTCCCGTGGCGGGATCTGCCCCGGGAGCAGTTCGGGCCCTGGCAGACGGTGCGGAAGCGCCACCGTCGCTACGCCGCGGATGGGACCTGGGATCGGGTGCTGACCCAGGTGCTGGCCGAGGCCGATGCGGCCGGGATGATTGACTGGGCCGTCTCGGTCGATGCGACCATCGCCCGGGCCCATCAGCACGCCACGAACACCACTCGTCCGGACCAGGACACAGGGGGCCGGGGCGAATCACAAGAAACTGCCGCTGGATGAGGTTGAGCCGCCCGGGCACGGCATCGGGCGTTCCCGCGGCGGGCTGACGACCAAGATTCGCCACGCCGTCGATGGCCGCGGCCGGCCGCTGGCCGCGATCGTCACCGGCGGGCAGCGCAACGACGGGGCCGTGCTGGCGCAGGTGCTGGCCGAAATCCAGATTCCCCGACTCGGCGCCGGCGCCGCCCGAGCCCGCCCGGAGGCGGTGATCGCCGACCGGGCCTATGCCACCGGAGTGATTCGCAACGAGCTGCGCCGCCGCCGAATCACCGCGGTAATTCCGGAGAAACGGGACCAGATCGCGGCCCGAGCCCGTCGCGGCAGCCGCGGCGGGCGGCCGCCGGCCTTCGACGCCCAGGCCTACCGCGGGCGCAACGTCGTGGAACGCCACTTCGCCCTAGCCAAGCAATGGCGCGGCGACTGCGGGCTTACACAGCCCGCTGGCGTCGTGGCAGCGGCCCTTCTCCTGCGGCGTATCGCTCATCACCAACAGATCGAGGAACCACGATGACAGGAACTGACGACGGCGTTGCCACGACGCGTTCACCCGAGGTAGCAGTGATCGGGGGTGGGATCGTTGGTCTGTCGACGGCGTACGCGCTGCGGGAGCAGTGCGTGCCGGTGCGCTTGTACGAGGCTGGTCTGCCCGGGACGGGTCAGTCCGGAGGCGAGTCGCGGATCTTCCGACATGCCCACGACGACCCGCGACTCGTTGCTTTCGCGCGCGAAAGCCGCGGCGTCTGGGATGAGTGGGCCGAACACTTCGACGTCGAGCTGGTCTCATCAGACGGTGTCCTGGCGATCGGAGACAGCGTCCTGGCGCGGCTGCGGGTGCTCAACCAGGTCGGCGGCGTGGAAGCGCACGAGATCGACGCGGTCGCGGTCACCCTGCTCAGCGCCGTGGCCCGGACCAGCTGACCGGCGCACCACTCCCCTTACGTGACTTGGACGGGGGCTCTCCATGCACCGGGGCCCTGGGCACCGCACACCGCAACCCACTGGGACTGCCGGGCAGAACTGGTCCTGCCCGAAGGCTCCCGCCCCGGCGGCCGGGAACCCGGTGTACCGTTTCGAGCACGAGCCCGACCGACAGGAGCGATGTGATGGAGAATCGATCGGAAAGCCTGCCCGCGGAGCAGCCGGTGGGCGAGCTGGAGGAGGTGGCCCATTTCCACGGCCCCATGCTCACCGGCGTCACGGTCTCGCACCGGGGGCGGATCTTCGTCAATTACCCGAAGTGGGGCGATGACGTCGCCTTCACGGTGGCCGAAATTCGCGACGGCGAGGCGGTGGCCTACCCGAACGAGGCCATCAATCGCACCGATTCCGACGACCTGGCGAACACCCTGGTCTCGGTGCAGAGCGTGGTGGTGGACCCTGCCGACCGGCTGTGGATCCTGGACACCGGAAGCCCGCTATTCAAGCCCACGACCTACGGCGGGCCCAAGCTCGTCTGCGTCGACCTGACCAGCGACACAGTGGTCAAGACCATCCTGTTCCCCCAGGATGTCGCGTTGCCCACCAGCTACCTCAACGACGTGCGCTTCGACCTGCGCCGCGGAGCCGAGGGCGTCGCCTACCTCACCGACTCCTCCGACCAGGGACCCAACGCGCTGGTGGTGGTGGACCTGGCCACCGGTCAGAGCTGGCGGCGGCTGCACGAGCACCCCTCCACGAAGGCCGAGCCGCTCACAGACTTCGTGCCGGTTGTCGAGGGCCGCCCGATGGTCGCCCGCCAGGAGGACGGGACCGTGGCGCCGGCGATCGCGATGGGCGCGGACGGAATCGCCATCGGCGCCGACGGCGCCCGCCTCTACTACTGCCCGCTGGCATCCCGGCGGCTCTACAGTGTGGCTACCGACGCGCTGGTGGACCGAGCCCTGGATGAGGCGGCGGTGGCCGCGACCGTGCGTGATGAAGGCGACAAGGGCGGGGCCGGCGACGGCCTGGAGTCCGACGCACAGGGCAACGTGTATGCGACGAACTACGAGCACAACGCGGTGCTGCGGCGTCGGGTCGACACCGTCGGGGCGTGGGAGACCGTGGTCAGCGACCCTCGGTTGCTGTGGCCGGACACGCTCTCGGTCGCGGCCGACGGCTACCTCTACATCACCGCGAACCAGCTCCACCGCCAGGCCGACTACCGGCAGGGGCAGGATGAACGGGTCAAGCCCTACACCCTCTTCCGCACCCGCATCGACGCCCGACCCGTCCTGCTGCGCTGACCACAGCGGGACGGAACTGGATGCAGCCATGCACAAGTGAAGCGCCCTGTCTTTGACACGTCGAATTCTCCTCCTGCGGGGATGTTCTTGTACCGCCGGGCCAGTCAGGGACAGCAGCACATGTTCCACGCCTGCTGGCCCTGACCGGCATTACGGCATGGGCCTGGACTGCGCTCAGCCCAGGGAGGCGAGCAACTCGGCGCAGGCCCGCTCGCAGCGCCGGCAAGCCTCAGCGCAGATCTTGCAGTGCTCGTGCATTTCAGCGTGGGAGGCGCACTCGTCCCCGCACGTCTTGCAGGCGGTCCGGCAGGCCTCCAGCAGGGCACGAGTGGTCTCGACGTTGTTGCCGGTCTGCCTGGACAGCACCGCCCCGGTGGTGGCGCAGATGTCGGCGCAATCCAAATTGAACCGGATGCACTGCCTCAGTTCTGCGACCATGTCCTCGGCCAGGCACGCGTCCGCGCAGGCCGTACAGGTCTGAGCGCACTCGAAACAGGCCTCGATGCACTCGGCCAGCTTCTGCCGGTCGATGTCCCCCAAGTCTTTCGGGTAGGTCTCCAGCATCGAGCTCACGTGATGGGTCATGGCTTACTCCTTCATCGGTGCGGTTCGGAAAACGAACCGGCCGGAACCGGCCCGCCATGCAACCGACCATAGACCCCCCGCCCGGCCCGGAAAAGGGCTCAACTTTGAAGATTCCGTGAAGATCCCAGCCGGCCACGGGCTCCGCCCGAGCCGTTCGAGCGGGCGGCTAGGCCCGAAATGACGGCCTTTCCGGGCCCGGCTCAACCCTGAATCGGCTCGGAACTTGGCACTCCGGCAAGTTGCGACCAGATCACGAATCCGCATTGTTGCATAACGTTCTGGTCACGGACCATTTCGACTAAGTTATAACTTGATCGACGCCGAATTATGAGGCCGCGGAAAAGTCCAGAAAATGTACGCCAATGTCTACCGAGGTAACCCATGTCCTGCCCCACCCGCCGTGCCCGCATCGAGGCTGAAGCACAGGCCCGCCGTTCCCAGTACCGCCGTTCCCTCACCATGGGTGCGATAGGCCTGACCACCGTGGTGGGAGCCACGGTGGCCGGCATGGGCCCGGCCGCAGCCAACGAGGGCGCCTACTCCGCGCTCAGCGGCTCCACTGCTGATTCCTGGACGTGGGAGGGCGGTACCGCCGCCGAGACGTCCCGCTCTTCCAGGGTTCACACGCACTCGTCCGCGACCAGCAGTGAGCCGGCCCAGGATATCCAGCGGGCCTCTTACTCCACCGCTTCCTCCAGTAGTACTGGTTGGGGGGCGGCCGTGCAGTGGGCTACGGCCAAGGCTGCCGATCCGGGCGTCGGTTACGTCTGGGGTGGAAATGGCCCGACCGGCTACGACTGCTCCGGCTTCATTCAGAACGCGTTCGCGCAGGCCGACATTGAGCTGCCTCTGAACTCCAAGGCCCAGTATGCGGCCGCTAGCCAATACGTCTCCCTGGACGACCTCCAGGTCGGTGACCTGGTCTTCTGGTCCAACAACGGCTCGGCCTCCGGGATCTACCACGTGGCCATGTACATCGGCGACGGCCAGATCGCCCACGCCCGCAACCCGCAAATGGGCGTGGCCGTGACCGCTGTCGACTACAGCCCCTGGAACATGATGGGCACCGCCGCCCGCTACTGAACGGCACGCCACCACCCCGGGACGGCCCCGCAAGACGAAAGCCTCGGGGCCGTTCGATCTCAGGAGACCTCAGCCACCGTGCCCACCCCGCTGTCCCGCCGACCGAACCCCACCGGACACGCCAGCAGCTCACGTGGACGAACGTCGACATGCCTTGGGCCGCGTCCCGTCGGCCCCGTCCCGTGGTCCTCCCGGTGATGGGGCAGCGCCAAGAGCGCTAATTTGCAGCAGGTATGGCGCGGATGCGTCGGTAGAGGGTGGCTCGGGACATGCCCTAGCCAAGCAATGGCGCGGCTTGGCCACTCGTTACGACAAGCTAGCGATCACCTACCGCGCCGCCGTCACCCTCTGCGCCATCTTCACCTGGCTACGCGCATAAGGGAGACACGCCCTAGTTGTAGGAGGGCATGACGTTGTTGACACGCACCGGGGCCAACGAGGCCGGTGGAGCATCTCCGCAGGAGGTATGAGGCCGATGGTAGTTGTAGTGATTCACCCACACCTGAAGGGCCTCACGCCGAGCCCGCTCTGAGGTGTAGGGGCGGGCGTAGATGACCTCATCGACCATCAGCCGGTTGTACCTCTCCACCTTCCCGTTATGGCGCGGGGTGTAGGGCCGGATCCGGTGATGCCGGCCCCCGAGAGAGACCACCTTCGCGGTGAAGTCCACGGCCCGGTAGTTGTTCCCGTTGTCCGTGACCACCCGGTCCGCGGTGATGCCGTGAGCGGCGAAGAACGCGCGGGCCCGGCAGTAGAACCCGATCGTGGTCACCGCCCGCTCATCCTCCAGCGCCTCCGTGTACGCCAGGCGGGTGAACCCGTCGATCGCCGAGTGCAGGTAGGTGTAGCCGACCCGCTGGCCAGACCCCCGCTTGGAAGCACGCCCTGCCTCACTGTCTCTTCCGTGGGCGCGCCAGCCTCCCCCTTCAGGGATGCGTCCGATCTTCTTCACGTCCAGGTGCACCATGTGCCCTGGCCCCCTCGCGGTGATCCTCCGGGCCGGCTGCCGGCGGAGGTCTTCTCCGGCTGGGGTCAGGTCCCGTAGGCGGGAGATCCCGGCCCGGTGCAGCCACCGCCCCACGGTGCGAAGACACACCTGGTGGCCCTCGCCGACCAGATGGTGATGGATGCGCCGGGCGGACCACTTCTCGGCCCGGCGCAGGGCCTCCAGCTCGGCCACGATCGCGGGGTCGAGCCGGGCAGGTGAGCGATGGGGCCGGCTCGACCGGTCTTGCAGTCCTGCCTCGCCTTCGGCACGGTAGCGGGCGACCCAGGTGGCCACCGTGGGCCGACTGACGCGGAACTCCGCGGCCACGTGGGACTGCGGGATCCCGTCGTTCAGGTGGCGGTGGACCATGCGCAGCCGGCCGGTGGGGGTCAGAGGTGCGTTAGCGTGAGTCACGAGCGGGCTTCCTTCCGCGGATGAGTGGATGTCGCAATTCCCATCCTGCGGGGCGGAGCCCGCTCGTCTCATCTCAGCCCGTGCCTCGTGTCAAGAACCTCATGACCCACAACACCTAGTCTGGCTGGAATCCCGCGCCGGACAAAGGACTCCCGATGACTGGAATACCGTTTCTGCTCGTCTTCCTCCTCGCCGTCGCCCTGATGATCGTCATGATCTCCAGATGGAAGATCCACCCCTTCCTCTCGATCATGGCCGTCGCCTTCGTCTTGGGGATCATCGGTGGGATCCCACTGGTGAAGTCGACCGGCGCCGAAGGGGAAGAGCCCGCCAAGGGCATCGCCGACGTGATCGGGGAGGGATTCTCCGGGATCTTCACGTCGATCGGCATCGTCATCATCCTGGGCACGCTCATCGGACTCATCTTGGAGCGCACCGGCGGTGCCTTCAGGATCGCCGATGCGCTCGTGCGGGTCGTCGGCAAGCGCTACCCCGTCCTGGCCATGCAGCTCATGGGCTGGGTGGTCTCCATCCCCGTGTTCTGCGACTCCGGATTCGTCATTCTCAACCCCATCCGCAAGGCCCTGGCCCGTCGCACCGGGGCGTCACCCGTGGCGATGACCGTGGCCCTGGCGGCAGGCCTGTACACCTCGCACGTCTTCATCCCGCCGACCCCGGGGCCCATCGCAGCCGCCCAGAACCTCGGCATCGGTGACCACCTTCTGCTGGTGATCGGCCTCGGTGTCCTCGTCTCGATCCCCGCACTCCTCGTCGCGTACCTGTACGCCCTCTACATCGGCAAGCGGGTGAGCTTCCCTGAGGAGACCGGCACGGAGGATGCGGACGAGCTGGAGGCGGCCTACGACGCGCTTCGCCGGTCCTACGGGCGGATGCCTGGGACCGCCGCGTCCTTCGCGCCCATCATCGCCCCCATCCTGCTCATGGCTCTCGGCTCGCTCGCATCCGTCCTGAAGTGGGCCGGCCCCGCGGGTGACTTCGCCCGATTCCTCGGCACGCCGATGATCGCGCTCGCCGTCGGCACCCTCTGCGCAGTCGGCCTGCTGTTCAGCGTGCGCCGTGGCGAGACGTTCTACGACCTGACAGAGGAGACCCTCCGGGTCGTCGGCCCCATTCTGTTCACCACGGCGGCCGGCGGTGTGCTGGGGCGCGTCATCGCCGCCACCGACCTCGTCACGTTCATCGAGAGCAACGCTGCGCAGTTGTCGGTCATCGGACTGTTCTTCCCCTTCCTCGTCTCCGCCGTCCTGAAGACCGCGCAGGGCTCCTCCACAGTGGCACTCACGACCACGTCTGCCATGGTCTTCCCGATGATGCCTGCATTGGGCTTCGAGACCCCGGTGGCCAGCGCGCTCGTGGTCATGGCCATCGCGGCCGGCGCCATGACCGTCTCCCACGCCAACGACTCGTACTTCTGGGTGGTCACCAACTTCAGCGGCATGACGCCCTCGCAGGGTTACCGCACCCAGACGATGGTCACGCTTCTGATGGGAGTCACCTCCATCGTGTTCATCTGGATCCTCGGCCTCGTCCTCGTCTGACCCCGTCACCTGACTTAGGAGATCCACGCGTGCAGCGCATCATCGTCATCCCAGACTCGTTCAAGGGGGCCCTGTCGTCGCGGAAGGCGGGCTCCGCGATCGCAGCGGGTCTCGCGTCGGTCACCGACGCCGAGGTCCTCGTGGTGCCCATCGCCGACGGCGGAGAGGGCACCGTCGAGGCCTTCGTGGCTGCCGCAGGGGGCGCCTTGCGATCCGCGACCGTCTGCGGGGTGTTCAACGGCGAACGCGTGCCCGTGCACTACGGACTGATCGACCCGGACGTGGCGGTGGTGGAGACAGCCTCATGTGCCGGGCTCCCGCTCGCCTCGGGACGCGAGGACACGGGACGGGCCACGACGTTCGGGATCGGCGAGCAGATCCTCGACGCGGTGTCCGCTGGAGCGCGCAGAGTCATCGTCGGGGCCGGCGGGAGCGCCACGACGGACGGCGGCACGGGCGCTGCCGCAGCCGTCGGCGTCCGGTTCCTCGACGCCGCAGGTGAGGAGTTCATCCCGACCGGCGACACCCTCACCCGGATTGCGCGGATCGACTCCACCCCGGCACGAGACCGGCTCCGCGACGTCGACGTGGAGGTGATGTGTGACATCAGCAACCCCCTCACGGGATCGCAGGGTGCAGCCCACGTGTTCGGCCCCCAGAAGGGGGCGGATCCTGCATCAGTGGCGAGCCTGGACACCGGACTCGTCCATCTCGCGGGCATCGTCGAGCGGGACCTCGGGGTGGCGATCGATGCGCTCCCCGGTGCGGGAGCGGCGGGGGGTCTCGCCGGTGGCCTGCACGCCTTCATCGGGGCCACCTTGAAGCCTGGTATCGACGTCGTCCTCGAGACGGCGGGTTTCCACGACCTCGTGAAGACCGCTGACCTCGTCATCACCGGGGAGGGGCGCATCGACGGCCAGTCCTTGGCCGGGAAAGTGCCGATCGGCGTGGCCCGGGCCGTGCGCGCAGCCGGTCGTGCGATCCCGGTGATCGTCCTCGCCGGATCCGTGGGACAGGACGCGGACACCCTCTACGACGAGGGCATCACCGCGATCGTGCCCATTGGTCGCGGGCCCCAGGACCTGGCGACAGCGATCCGCCGTACGGCAGAGGACCTGACCGCGACTGCCCGCAACGTTGGGCGGCTGGTGATGGCCTGCTCCCCCGCCGGCCTCACACGGTGAGGAGGGCGAGGACGGGCGGAGGCTCGTCCTGGCCCACGAGGACACGGCCGCGCTGCACCGGATGGCGGTGCTCGACGTGATCGCCAACAACGCCGAGCGCAAGGGCGCCCACATCCTCGCCATGCCCGACGGGCACCGTTACGGGGCCCGCCACGGGCTGACCTTCCATGTGGAGGACAAGCTGCGCACCGTCCCCTGGGGCTGGCTCGGCGAGGCCCTGAGCGTCGAGGAGCGCGAGGGCGTGGGGCGTGCGTTCGAAGCCCTCGACGGCGAGCTGGGACGGGGGCTGGCGGAACTGCTCAGTGCCCGGGAAATCGAGGCCGTGGCCGAACGCTGCACCCGGTAGCTCGACGACGGGGACTTCCCAGCACCGAGCGGGCTGACGCCGGCCGTACCTTGGCCGCCGTTCTAGAGCCGGGGCATTAAGCAGGCCAGTAGGCTCGGCAGTGATTGCAGCCTGAAGCTTCGTCGGGCCAAAGGATTTAAGCCGCTTATTTCTGCGGACCCAATGGCCAGGGCGCGACCGGCGTAGGGTTCCGCTTTCGCACCGCGAGGTGTTCGCCCTATCAAACAGGGTCTATCCCACTCGACCGAAGCTATGCAGTCACCCATTGAACCAAATATTCATCCATTGAATTGAAATTTAGCATCGACTCAGATTAACGACCTGTGCTACCCCCACTACTCTACGCGCCAAACCCGAGAATCCTTAGGGAGACTGACTCAATCGAGTTGATTAAGCTCACCTTGGCCCAATCGATGCAGCACACTCTTGACCAGTTGATCCAGGGCGGTTTTTCCTTCCTCAATTTTCGCCCTTGAAGAAAACAAACGGGAGAGAACGTGATACGGAGCCACAATATACATAAAACATAGCATATCTTGCGTGAATCTGCGGTAGTCTTCCGAATTTAATGCATCCTCAAGCGCGAAGTTCCCAGCTCGGACCTGATTCGCCGAGTGTGAGTCGACATGAACAAATATACGGCTCGGAAATGACTGCAGAAAATCGAGATATTGGGATCCCTTCTCTTCGAAAAATGCCATCACCTTGGGCGAGTGCGCGACATCGCTTACATTCTCCCCTAATTCGAAGACAACGAACGCTTCCCAGACTCTTCGCAAATCGTTAGGGCGCAGAGGAGTTTCAATTTTATCGGCGGCACGAGACGCTGAGTCTGCTACCGCCGATTCCTCCGGGCCGATTTCAGACTGGTCCTGAACCTCAGCTGTCGCGAGTTTATACATATCGGTCAGATGATTTTTGTACAGGTCAACTGACTGGTGTGAAGATTTTATGAGATGGCCGTCTCTCAATTCCCAGTCAACATGACCGCTGGTCGCCAGACCAAACCCCTTAGACAGATCGAATGCGATATTTGAGTCGTGGGTAAGGATTACAATCTTGGTCCTAGACTTATTTTTACCGATCTGCCAACCGAGCCAGCTCAGAAGTGTAAGCACTCCATATTTGTTATCGTCATCAAAGCTTGAAATTGGATCATCGAGCACAATGATTTGATCAGCTAGGAAGCACTCATCGAATGACTTACCTGCAGCGATCTCGACTAGAAAATAGCAGAGTGACAGGATGTTCTGCTCACCAGTCGACAGCGCCTTCGGGATAACCGACCGCTGTCGGTGGACTACTTCGTACCCGTCCTCCGCGGCGCGGATTTTCATCCCACCGCGCCCGTAGACCTTGGCAAGGAGTTTGTTCACTTCTTGTGCTGCATAGTCTTCACTCCGGCGTGCTCCGCGCAGCGCCTCCAGGTCAGTACGTAGCGTTGCGAGTTCGGCATCTACCTCTTCAAGGGCCGTCCTGGCTGCAGCCACGGCGTTCTTCTTATCCTGTAGTACTGCGACTAAGTCATGCACTTCTAGTGCGGCGAGCGCATCATTAAGATCTCTCGCGGCATCTCTCTGTTTCGTCGTCTCCCTGCATGCGCGATTGTGGCCTTCAACCGCTTTCGCCACATCCTTGGCCGCAGATGAAAGCTCCTCATAGGCTTTCCGGAGTTCGGCCGAGGGAAGTCTATTCAACAAGCTCGGGTTGTCAGCCCTAGCCATCACAGCATCATTGACACTCGCGGTGGCCTCGACCACTGCCTGTTGAGCCTGCTCCAACCTAGCCAGAGCCTCCTGCCCGCCTATGATAGTCGACGGAACATTCAGGGACTCTGGATTCGGGATATAAGATGAGCGAAGGGCATCTAATGTCGCATTTTCCCGAAGAGCCCTGATGTAGTCGGCAATGGCTTCCCGTACTAACCTGGAGTAGTCCGGAGAAACATCTTGAAAACAACGATTGCAGATAGTTCGATCGTCTGTGAACAGCGATTCGAGTCTCGCCTCGAGTTCGGATTGGCCAGCTCCAGACCTCTGGATCCGGTCCCTGATTCCTGACAGGTCTGAAGCACCGCCACTGAGGTCGCTACCAAGCGACTCGAAAAGAGACTCAATTTGCGAGAGGGATGCCGGCACGGAGATACTGGGGGCATTCCACTTGATTAGTGTCGCACTGGACGCTTCATTGAGGCTCTTAACAACCTCTTTAAATTCCTTTTCAATCGCCCCAATGGAGTCTGGGCTTTTGGGGGATAGAGCTAGCTCGATAATGCGATCCACGACCAATTGAGTGACGTTCCCAAACTGACCATCTTGCCGGTAAGATTTGGTGCGGCCCTTCCAAGACCCCTCGCCAGTCTTTTTGTCTCCTCCTACCGCCCGGCGAATAGCATCTTTAGCATCCTTTAGCTGCTGCATCTCTATTTCAACTTTGCTTCTCCTACCAAGCGCCTCCCGAGTCTTCTTATTCACTCGCCCTTCTAGCTCTTCCTCCTCTTGAGCTTCGCCTGCACTGGCGCCGAGAAGAACTATTGGATTGAGATGAGCGGACGGCTGAAGCCTGAAGTTGTCAGAGATATATTTGTCGTTGTAAACGAAGACGTTGGATCTGTCCGAACTATCGGACATTACATAGTTGTCTGCATCCAAGAATTCGAGGGCGGAGTCGTTCTCGCCCATCTCACGGGCCAGAGTACTCTTACCCGAGCCATTCCTGCCGTAAATTACGCAAGAGCTGAGCGATTGAGCTGATGCAGGGACCGAATTTTTGTCCAGGGGGTCGCGGCGAAAGAGCGGGAGCGTAGATCCGGCCTCATGGTGGGGCAGAAGTACGCGAACCGAGTGGACCATTCTGCTGTTAACCATTTACCTATCCCCTCTTGGTAACAAAGGAATGAATCGGCGACTGTAACCTATTTCCAGTTACAGGATGGTATTCTAAACAGAATGTGACTACCTTGACCAGGGTTGCGGGTCACACGTTGAACCGGAACTCGACCACGTCGCCGTCCTTCATCACGTAGTCCTTGCCCTCCATGCGCACCTTGCCGGCGGCCTTGGCGTCGGCCATGGACCCGGCGGCGATCAGGTCTTCGAAACTCACGATCTCCGCCTTGATGAAGCCGCGCTGGAAGTCGGTGTGGATCACGCCGGCGGCCTCGGGCGCCGTCGCACCGACCGGGATGGTCCAGGCACGCGTCTCCTTCGGTCCCGCCGTCAGGTACGTCTGCAGGCCGAGGGTGGAGAAGCCCACGCGGGCCAGCTGGTCCAGCCCGGACTCGTCCTGGCCGGCCATCTCCAGCATCTCGGCGGCCTCCTCCTCGGAGAGCTCCACGAGGTCGGACTCGAGCTTGGCGTCCAGGAACACGGCGTCGGCGGGGGCCACCAGATCGCGCAGCTCCTGCTGCTTGGCCTCGTCCCCCAGCACGCCCTCGTCCGAGTTGAACACGTAGATGAACGGCTTGGCGGTGAGCAGGCTCAGCTCCCGCAACCGGTCCATGTCCAACTTGTCCTTGTCCTTCGCGGCGAAGATCGTCTCGCCCCGCTCCAGCACCGCGAGCGCGGCCTGGAGCGCCTCGAGGTCGGCGGGCTCCTTCTTCTTGCCCTTGACCTCCTTCTCGACGCGCGGGATCGCCTTCTCCACGGTCTGCATATCCGCGATGATCAGCTCGGTGTTGATGGTCTCCATGTCCGAGGCCGGGTCCACCTTGCCGTCCACGTGGACGACGTCGCCGTCGTCGAACGCACGCACCACCTGGGCGATCGCGTGGGCCTCACGGATGTTCGCCAGGAACTGGTTGCCCAGGCCCTCCCCCTCGGAGGCGCCCTTCACGATGCCGGCGATGTCCACGAAGGACACCGTCGCCGGCAGGATGCGCTCGGAACCGAAGATCTCGGCCAGCTGCGGCAGGCGCTCATCCGGCAGGTTCACCACGCCCACGTTCGGCTCGATCGTCGCGAACGGGTAGTTCGCCGCGAGCACGGTCTGGCGCGTCAGCGCGTTGAACAGGGTCGACTTGCCCACGTTGGGCAGTCCCACGAATCCGATAGTCAAAGCCACAGTCCGGCAGTCTACCGGCGGGCCCGTCCGGAGCCGTATGGCACCGGCCCCGGGCGAGCAGGCGCAGACGGGCGAGGAGATCGCCGACTACGTGCGCCGCACCCACAACACCGTGTACCACCCGGTGGGCTCGGTGCGCATGGGCGCCGACGACGACGCCATGAGCCCCCTGGACGCCCGCCTGCGCGTCAAGGGCGTGACGGGGCTGCGCGTGGCCGACGCCTCCGTGATGCCCGAGCACGTGACCGTGAACCCCAACATCACGTGCTTCATGATCGGTGAGAAGGCCGCGCAGCTGATCCTGGCCGACCGCGCCTGGCCACCACGCAGATGCGGCGGGCCCCCCGGTGGGGGGCCCGCCGCATTCGCGTTCGGGGGACGGGCCGCGCGCCGGTCACGCCGGGCGCGGCTCCGTCAGAGAGCGATCACTCGCCGGAGGCCTCGGCGGTCTCGCCCTCCACGGTCTCCGCGGCCACCGGGGCGGCGCCGCCGTGGGTGACGGAGATCTTGCGGGGCTTGGCCTGCTCCGCCACCGGGATGGTGAGGGTCAGGACGCCGTCGCTGTAGTCGGCCTCGATGCGGTCGAGGGCCAGGCCCTCGCCCAGGGTGAGCTGGCGGGCGAAGGTGCCGGCGGAACGCTCACGGGTGAGCCAGCGGCGGTCCTCGCGGGCCGGGTCCTCCTTGCGCTCGGCGCGGACGGTGAGGGTGCGCTCCTCCACGTCCACGTCGATGGAGGCCGGGTCGACGCCGGGCAGCTCGACCTCGGCGACGAAGGCGTCGCCCTCGCGGTACAGGTTCATGGGCATGGACGCGGTGCCGGTCGCGCGGGTCGTCAGACCGTTCACCAGGCGCTCCATCTCACGGAAGGGACGCTCCATCTCACGGAACGGATCGATGGGACGGGCCATGTCGGTTCACTCTCCTCGGAAGTCGGGTGGGCGCCGCTGACACCGCGGCGTCTGACCACCACAACAGCACGCCCGGCGAACCTATTCCAGAAATCTGCGCGAACTCCGCTCAACTTTCTGGAGGACGGCCCGCCCGCCTCGGCGGGGCCCACCCATGACATCCGTCATGGCGCATTCCTGACGTCTGCCGCTCCCGCGGGGCGCGCCCCGCGGCGAGGCTGGAGCCATGAGCAACGCACCCGCACTCGCAACCCGGGGACTCACCCGCCGCTTCGGACCGGTCCGGGCCGTGGACGCAGTGGACCTCACCGTCCCCGCCGGCGAAGTCCTCGCCCTCCTCGGGCCCAACGGCGCCGGCAAGACCACCCTGCTGGACATGGCCCTGGGCTTCAGCCCGCCCTCGGACGGCACGGTCCGCGTCCTCGGCTCCGACCCCGTCGCCGCCGTCCGCCAGGGCCGGGTGGGCGCGGTGCTGCAGACGGGCGGCCTGCTGGAGGACCTGAGCGTGCGCGAGACCGTGGCCATGGTGGCCGGCTGCCACCGCCGCCACATCGGCGTGCCCGCCGCCCTCGAGCGCGCCGGCCTCACCGGGCTGGCCGGCCGCCGCGTGAAGAAGTGCTCCGGAGGCGAGCGCCAGCGGCTGCGCTTCGCCCTGGCCCTGCTCACCGACCCCGAGCTGCTGATCCTGGACGAGCCCACCGCGGGCATGGACGTCCGCGCCCGCCACGACTTCTGGGACACCATGCACGCCGAGGCGGACCGGGGCCGCACCATCGTGTTCGCCACCCACTTCCTCCCCGAGGCCGAGGACTTCGCGGACCGGATCGTCCTGATGCGCGAGGGCCGGATCCACGCGGACGGCACGCCCGCCGAGCTCGCCACCGGCGGGTCCGTCACCCTCACGGGCCGCTGGGCCGGCGGCGGAGACGATCCGGACGCGCCCGCCCGCCTCGCCGCCGCCCTGGGCCTGCCGCAGGACGCCGTCCAGCTCGAACCACAGCACCTCTCCCCCGACCGCCTGCGCGTGCGCGTCCCCGCCGGGGGCTCGGTCACCGGCGACGACGTCGCCCGCCACCTGCTGAACGAGCGCCTCGTCGAGGACCTGGCGATCACCCACGCCTCCCTCGACGACGTGTTCCTCTCCCTGACCGACGCAGGCCAGCCGGCACCCTCCGAGCCGCAGGAGTCCCTCGCATGAGCACGACCACCACCGCCCCCGGCCGCCTGGTCGGCTACGCACGCCGCGAGTTCGTCCGCAACGTGCGGATGATCGAGAGCTCGTTCTTCATCGTCGTCCTCCCCGTGGCGCTCTACCTCATGTTCGGCGCGCTCTCCGACTGGGGTGACCTCCCCGCCGGCCACGGGAACGTGTCCGCGTACACCATGACCGGCATGGCCGTGTACGGGGCGGTCATGGCCACCACCTCGATCGCCGGCTCGGCCGCCGTCGAGCGCCAGTCCGGCTGGGGCCGCCAGCTCTCCCTGACCGCGCTCACCCCGGGCGCCTACCTCGCCGGCAAGTGCCTCGTGGCCCTGGCCATCGCCGCCCTGCCCGTGCTCGCCGTGCTCGCCGCGGGCGCGCTCACGGGCGCCGAGCTCGACGGCCCGCTGCGCTGGCTCACGACGGGCGCCCTCGCCCTGGTGTCCTCGCTGCCGTTCGCGCTGTTCGGCCTGGCGGCCGCCCTGCTCTTCCGTTCGGAGGCCGCCGTGTCCGCGGCGTCGGGCATCCTGGTGGTGTTCGGCTTCCTCGGGAACCTCTTCGTCCCGCTCTCGGGGATCATGCTGGACATCGGGCGCTTCACTCCGGTGTACGGGGCCGGCGTCCTCGCCCGGTGGCCGCAGATGGAGGGAGAGAGGGCACCGATGGGAACGGAACCCGCCGCCGCCGCGGACCCGCTGTGGCTGCCGCTCGTGAACCTGCTGGCCTGGACGGCCGTGTTCGCGACGGTCTGCCTGCTCGCCTCCCGCTCCCGGACGGCCCGCGCATGAGTCCCGCCGGAGGATCCCCGGCGCCGGTCCGCCCGGCGGTCGGCACGGCGGAGCACGACCCCGCCGTCCTGCCGCTGCACCTGTGGCCGTCCACGCTGGGGTTCGCCGGGGTGTGGCTCATCAGCTTCGGCTTCGTCCTCGTCGAGCTCCTCCGCCGGGCGTTCACGCCCGGGGACGGGCGGGGCGAGGCGATCCTGGGGGTGGCGGCCATCGCGGTCTTCGTCCTCGTCTACCTGGCCGCGTTCGTGGTGCCGCGCCCGGTGCGCGCGTGGCCTGCCTGGGCCAACACAATCCTCACCTGGCTCGTGCTCGCCGCGTGCGTGGCCGTGCTGACCCGGATCCTGGGCGTCCACGCCCTGCTCTACTCCCCCTTCCTCGTGGCCGCATGGCTCTTCCCCCACCGGCTCCGCGTGGGCCTGATCGGCGCCAGTGTCACGGTGGCCGCGGTGCTGGCGGCCGGGCTGCTGTTCTTCCCCGGCGATCCGGCGCTGCCCGTCGTGCTGGGCAACCTCGCCGTCGTCCTGGTGGTGCTGGTGGGCATGCGCCTGGCCATCGGCCGGGACGACCGGGTCATGGAGATGACGCATGAACTCGACCTCGCCGGCCAGCGGGAACGGCTCGGCCGGGATCTGCACGACATCCTGGGCCACTCCCTGACCACCATCAACGTCAAGACCCAGCTCGTGCACCGGCTGATCGACACGGACCCCGCCCGGGCCAAGCAGGAGGCCGCCGAGGTGATCGCCCTGTCCCGCACGGCCCTCGCCGAGGCGCGGGCCGCCGTCGCCGAGCTCGCCGCCCCGGAGCTGGGCGGGCAGCTCTCCCTCTCCGTGGGGGCGCTGCGGGACGCCGGGATGGCCGTCGAGGCCCCGCCGCCCGGCGCCGTCACCGAGGTGCCGGAGCGTCGCCGCGCCTTGGCCGCCTGGATCGTGCGCGAGGCCGTGACCAACGTGCTCCGCCACGCCGGGGCCCGCCGGGTGCGCATCAGCCTGGACGCCCACCACGTGGCGGTGCTCGACGACGGCGCCGGGCTGCCGGCCTCCGTCGCGGCGGGCGTGGGCCCCCGCACCCTCGCCGAGCGGGCGGCCGCGGAGGGCGCACGCCTCGAGGTGGGGCCGGGGCTGGGCGGGGCCGGCACCGGCGTGGCCGTGCACTGGGGCGGGAGCACGACGGAGGCCGCGCGCGGGGTGCTGCCCGCCGCCGAGGGCAGGATGGACGCATGAGAGAGTCAGCCGACCCGACCCCGTCCCCGGCGACGCCGTCCAGGGCCGGTCGCGGGTCCGGGGCTCCGCTGCGCCTGCTGCTGGCCGACGACCAGGCGCTCGTGCGCGGCGCCCTGGCCGCCCTCCTGGACACCGAGCCGGACCTGACCGTCGTCGCCCAGGCCGCCTCCGGGGACGAGGTGGCGGACGCGGTCGAGGCCCATGACGTGGACGTCGCCCTGCTGGACATCGAGATGCCCGGCGTGGACGGGCTCGAGGCCCTGCGCCGGATCCGGGACCGCGGCCTGGACTGCGCCGTGCTGATGGTGACGACCTTCGGCCGCCCCGGCTACCTGGAGCGGGCCCTGGCCGCCGGGGCCCGGGGATTCGTGGTCAAGGACACCCCGGCCGAGCAGCTCGCCGACGCCGTGCGCGCGGTGGCCCGCGGGGAGCGTGTGGTGGATCCCTCGCTCGCGGTGGACACCCTCGCGGCGGGGCCGAGCCCGCTGACCCCGCGGGAGGTCGACGTGCTGCGCGAAGCGCTCACGGGGGCCTCCGTCCGGGCGATCGCCGGGCGCCTGCACCTCTCGGCGGGCACGGTGCGCAACCATCTGAGCGCGGCGATCGGAAAGACGGCCACCAGCACGCGCGGCGAGGCCGCGACGGTCGCGCGCGACCGCGGGTGGCTGTAGGGGCGGCTCAGCGGAACCGCTCAGGTGAGACGCGCGAGCGCCGTACGGAACGCGGCCTCCGCCGTCTCGCCGTACGGCACGAACAGCACCTCGTCCACGGTGCCGCCCACCTCGTCCGCCATCGCGTGGCAGGTCTCGACGGCGATCCGCGCCGCGTCCTCCATGGGCCAGCCGTAGATCCCCGCGGAGATCGCCGGGAACGCGACCGTCCGGGCGCCGAGCCCGGCCGCCACCTTCAGGGACTCGCGGTAGCACGAGGCGAGGGTGTCGGACTTGTCGATCGTCTTGGCCCACACCGGGCCCACCGTGTGGATGACCCAGCGCGCGGGCAGGCGCCCCGCCGTCGTCGCCACGGCCTGCCCGGCGGGCAGCCCCTCCGGCAGGTCGGTCTCGCGCAGGCGGCGGCACTCAGCCAGGATCTCGGGGCCGCCGCGCCGATGGATGGCGCCGTCCACGCCTCCGCCGCCGAGCAGGGTGGAGTTGGCGGCGTTGACGACGGCGTCCGCGTGCGTGGCCGTGATGTCCCCGGGGGCGATGGTCAGCTGCATGGGCCCACGCTAGGCGCGGGTGGGCGCCGTCGGACAGGGCCGGTAGCCTCGGCCCCATGAGCACCCCAACTCCCACCGGACCGACCCCCACGCCTCCCGGCGTCGAGCTGCTGCCGCTGATCAGCCTCGCGGTGGAGCACGTGTTCGACACGCTCGGCCGGCAGTCCGTGTTCGCCCCGACGATCCTTGCCGTCACCGCCGACGGCCAGCGCGGCATGTGGGAGCACCCGGACCTCGAGCCCGAGCAGGCGGCCGCCACGGTCGCGAAGATCAGCCCCCGCCCCACGCGGGCGGTGGCCGTGTTCGACGGCGAGGTCGAGACGGCGGACGGACCCCGCCCGGCCGTCGCAGTGGAGGCCTTCGACGCCGCCGCCCTGGCCTCGACCCGCATGGTCTTCCCGTATCTGCCCGGCGTGGCCGCGGCGGGCATCGCCGCCCGTGTCGACGGCGACCCGCAGGTCGTGGCCAACGGCCCCAACCCGCTCTTCGGCTGAGCCGCCCACCACGACGACGGCGCGCCGCCGCCTAACGTGTCCCTGCGGCCTGCGAGGGTGGGGGCATGGAGATCCTCAGCCTGCTGCTCGCCCTCATCCTCGGACTCGTGCTGGGCGCCCTGCTGGGCGCGTGGCTCATGTGGCGCCGGTCGGCCGGCGGCGGTGAGGAGGCCCGCCGGGCCCAGGCCGAGCTGGCCGCGCTGCGCACCGAGCACCAGGGCGCGCGAGAGGAGCTCGCGGCCGCCCGGGCGGAGCAGCGCGCGCTCACGGCCGCGCGCGCCGAGGACGCCGAACGCCAACGCGCGGAGTCCCAGGTGATGTCCACGCTCGCGCCGCTGGGCCAGCGGCTGGCGGCGCTCCAGGAGCAGGTGAGCGTGCTGGAACGGGATCGGGCCTCCCAGTTCGGCCGGCTCGGGGAGCAGCTCCGCGCCGCCGCGGCCACCGACCGTGACCTGCTGAACCAGACCACCTCGCTCATGGCCACCCTCAAGTCCACCTCCGCCCGGGGCCACTGGGGCGAGGCGCAGCTGCGGCGGGTCGTCGAGGCGGCGGGAATGCTCCACCACGTGGACTTCACGGAGCAGGCCACGCTGTCCGGCAGGGACGGCGAGCGCCTCCGCCCGGACCTCGTGGTGTCCCTGCCCGGCGGCAAGGCCATGGCCGTGGACGCCAAGGCCCCCATCGGGGACGCGCTGGCCGCCGAGGCCCTCGCGGACGAGCCCGGCGAGGAGGCGTACGAGCGGCGCCAGGCGCTGGCCGCCCAGCACGCCGCGGCCGTCCGCCGCCACGTGGACCAGCTCTCCGCGAAGTCCTACTGGGCCGGCCTCGAGCACTCCCCCGAGCTGGTCCTGTGCTTCCTGCCCGCCGAGTCGCTCCTGGCCGCGGCCCTGGACGCGGACCCCGGGCTGCTGGACCACGCGTTCTCCCGGAACGTCGCGCTCGTCGCCCCCGTCTCCCTCCTGACCGCCCTGAAGTCCGTGGCCTACGCGTGGCGGCAGGACACCCTGGCCGAGAACGCCCACACCGTGGTGGCCAGCGCGAAGGACCTCTACGAGCGCCTCGGCACGCTCGGCACCCACCTGGACCGCATGGGCGGCTCCCTCAAGACCGCCGTGGACCGCTACAACCAGCTCGTCGGCAACGTCGAGTCGCGCGTGCTCCCCGCCGCCCGGCGCCTCCGCGACGCCGACCCGGGCCTGGCTCCCACGCCGGACATCCGCACGCTCGAGTCCGCACCCCGGCCCCTGGCCGCCCCGGAACTGGTCGCGGGCGTGGAGGAGGACGAGCTGCGCCGTCGTCGGGCGGAGTCGGCGCGGGAGGCGTGAGCAGGGCCGCACGGGCGCCGGGCGGGTGGGCCCTCGCCGGGAGGGGATCTCCTTCTGGTGATCCAGATCACTTGATACGGTGAAACTCACAGAGAATTGCCAGGCCACGCTGAGGGCCTGACGTGATGAGGAGGCCCCGTGGAGTCCCGATCGATCCCCCCGCCGCGCAACGTCAACGAGCACGTCTCCCGCTTCGACCCCCGGGCGGCCGCCCAGGAGTTCGAACACGAGCTCTCTCCGGGCATGCGTGACGAGCCGCTGACCGGCGGCGAGAACGTCAAGCGCATCATCGGCCTCGTGGCCGGCCCCCTGCTCGCCGTCGCCCTGTTCCTGCTGATGCCGGGCGACCTCGGCGTCTGGCCCCGCCTCGTCGCCGCCACCGCCGTGCTCATGGCCGTGTGGTGGATGACCGAGGCCCTGCCCATCCCCGCCACCGCCCTGCTGCCGCTCGTCATCTTCCCGCTCGGCGTGCCCGCCGAGGAGTCCGACGGCGGCATCACCTTCGACTCCGTCGGCGCGAGCTACGGCAACAACGTCATCTTCCTGTTCATGGGCGGCTTCATGCTCGCCCTGGCCATGCAGCGCTGGAACCTGCACCGGCGCATCGCGCTCGGCGTCCTGAAATTCATGGGCGCCAGGACCGTGAACCTCGTCCTGGGCTTCATGATCGCCACCGGGTTCATCTCCATGTGGGTGTCCAACACCGCCACCGCCGTAATGATGCTCCCCATCGGCGTGTCCATCCTCGTGCTCGTCCAGCGCTACGGCACGGACGACGCCCTGACCGCGGACGAGGCAGCGGACCAGGTCGACCGCCCCGCCGCGCCCGCATCCGCGCCCGGCGAGGCCCCCACGCAGGCCGAGATCCGCTCCCTCACGAAGTCGAACTTCGGCACCGCGCTCATGCTCGGCATCGCGTACGCCGCGTCCATCGGCTCGCTCGGCACCATCATCGGCACCCCGCCCAACACCCTGCTCGCGGGCCACATGGCCGCCGAGCACGGCGTGGAGATCGGCTTCGGCCAGTGGATGCTGGTCGGCGTGCCGATCGCCGTCGTGCTGCTCTTCGCGTGCTGGTTCCTGCTGACCCGCGTGCTGTTCCGCCCCGAGATCGACGAGGTCCCCGGCGGCCGCGACCTGATCGCCGCCGAGCTGGCCCGCCTGGGCCGCATGAGCGCCCCCGAGGCCAAGGTCCTCGCCGTCTTCGTCCTCGCCGCGCTGGCCTGGATCACCGTGCCGCTGATCTCCGAGTACGTCCTGGACCTGGAGTCCCCGCTGCTCTCGGACGCGGCCATCGCCATGGTCGTCGGACTCATCCTGTTCCTCCTGCCGGCTGGTGGCGGGGCCGGGCGCGGCGTGCGCCTGCTCGACTGGGAGGCCGCGAAGGAGCTGCCGTGGGGCGTGCTCCTGCTGTTCGGCGGCGGCCTGGCCCTGTCCGGTCAGTTCTCCAAGTCGGGCCTGTCCACGTGGCTCGGTGAGCAGGTCAAGGGCTTCGGTGACATCCCCGTGTGGGTGCTCGTGGTGATCGCCGCCGTCGGCATCCTGCTGCTGACCGAGATGACCTCGAACACGGCCACCGCGGCCACGTTCCTGCCGGTCGCCTCCGGCGTGGCCCTGGGCACCGGCGTCGCCCCGCTCATGCTGGCCGCGCCCGTCGCCCTCGCCGCGACCTGCGCGTTCATGCTGCCCGTGGCCACCCCGCCGAACGCCATCGCGTACGGCTCCGGCTACGTGACCATCGGGCAGATGGTGAAGGGCGGCGTGTGGCTGAACATCATCGCCGCCGTGCTCATCTCCCTCGCGTCGATGACCCTGCTCGTCTGGGTCTTCGGACTCTGAGTCCTGACCACCCGCCGGCCCGGAACGCCGAGGCCCGCAGACGCGCCGCGACGCCGACGTCGTGACGGCGCGTCTGCGGGCCTCAGCGAGGGGCGCGAGGGGCGCGCTCAGGCCTCGGCGTCGCGGCGGCGTCCGCCGAGCGAGCGGGACTCGTCACCCACCCGCTTGAGCTCGGCGCGCAGCTCCTTGGGCAGGGAGAAGATGATGTCCTCCTCGGCGGTCACCACCTCGTCCACCTGCCCGTAGCCGTACTCGGCCAGCAGCGCGAGCACCTCCTGGACCAGCACCTCGGGCACGGACGCGCCCGAGGACAGGCCCACGGTGACCACGCCCTCGAACCAGGACTCGTCCACCTGGTTGGCGAAGTCCACGCGCTCGGCGCGGGAGGCCCCGTACTCCGCGGCGACCTCCTTGAGGCGCACCGAGTTCGAGGAGTTCGCCGAGCCCACGATGATCACCAGGTCGCACTCCGGCGAGATCGACTTGATGGCCGCCTGTCGGTTGGAGGTGGCGTAGCAGATGTCGTCCGAGGGCGGGTCCTGCAGGTTCGGGAACCGCTCGCGGAGCACGGAGACGATCTCAAGGGTCTCGTCCACGGAGAGCGTGGTCTGGGAGAGCCAGATCAGGTTGTCCGGGTCCTCCACCTGGACGGTGCGGGCCTCGGCGACGTCGTTGATCACCGTGGTGTGCTCGGGCGCCTCGCCGAACGTTCCCTCGACCTCCTCGTGGCCGTCGTGGCCGATCAGCAGGATCCGCTTGTCCTGCTTGGCGAAGCGCACGGCCTCGCGGTGCACCTTGGTCACGAGCGGGCACGTGGCGTCGATGGTGCGCAGGCTGCGCTGGGCGGCCTCCTCGACGACGGCCGGGGACACGCCATGGGCGGAGAACACGGTCAGGGCACCCTCGGGCACCTCGTCCAGCTCGTCGACGAACACCACGCCGCGCTCGGTCAGGGTGTCCACGACGTGCCGGTTGTGGACGATCTCCTTGCGCACGTACACGGGGGCCCCGTGGTGCTCGAGGGCCTTCTCAACGGCGACGACGGCGCGGTCCACGCCGGCGCAGTAGCCACGGGGGGCGGCCAGCAGCACGCGCTTCTCACCGGACACGGGCGCGGCCGCCTCCACCTCCTCACGGGAGCGACGAACGCGCGGGACCTGCGGCATCCCGAGGCCGACGGCGGACGGGCGGGCGGAGACGGAAGGAGCGGACATGCCCTCCATGCTATCGGCCGGGACGCAGACCGGGCCCGGGCTTCGCCGCGGGCTCAGCGCGACGTGACGTCGGCGGCGGTGTGGGAGCGGCCCACCGCGGGGGGACCGTCCGCCCGGGCGGCACGGACCCGGCCACGCCGAGCGACCCAGAGCTCGGCCAGGGCCAGCAGCAGGCCCGCGGCCAGCACGATCCAGCCCAGGGTGGTCAGGGTCTGGGGGTAGGGGGCGACGGCGGCCGCGAACGCCGGGCGGGCGGCCTCCTCCATCTGCTGGACGAACGCGGCCACCCCCGGGGAGGCCCCCTCGGGCGCCGTGAGGTGGACCGCGTCCGGACCCAGGCGGGCGCCGCCGATCAGCCCGCCGGCCAGGGCGACCGCACCCGCCACGGCCACGGCGAGGCCCCGCCGCCCTCGGGGGGCGAGCAGCAGGGCGCCCACGAGTGCCAGCACGGAGGCGGCGGCGGCCCAGCGCCAGTGCGCGGAGGCGTCCACCCAGCGGTGCACGGTGGCCCGGTCCGTGCCGGCCAGGGCGTCGATGCGCGCGTCCATGCGCAGGGCGGTGCTGTCCCGCAGTTCCGCGGCGCGGTCGTACAGGGGCGCCAGCAGCGTGTCCGCAGCCCAGTCGCCGACGTCCGCGCCCACGATCCTCTCCAGCAGCGCCTGCGCGGGCAGGTCGAACCGGTCCTCGCGCAGGTCACGTTCGATGTCGCCCAGGGCGGCGGTGATCCCGGACTGCGCGACGGGACCGAACGGGATGGTCACGTCCGCGCCCGAGCCGGGCTCGTCCGCGCCCTGCGGGTCCTCGAGCTGGGCGAGCCAGGCGCGCCGGGCCTCGTCGGCGGTGTCGGACCAGCCCTGCACCACCTGCGGGTCGTCCGCCACGCGCTGGGCCAGCGGGCGCAGCAGATCCTCGGCCGCCTGGGCCAGCGGGCCCGGCACCTGCTCGGGGATGGCGTCGTGCACGACGTCGTCGATCACCCCCGGCACGGCGGCGCGGACCTCGGGGTCCACCGCGACCTGCTCCGTCACCCCGCGCAGCAGCTCCGGGCGGTGCGTCGCCTCGTCGACGAGGGCACCGGCCGTCGCGAGCACCGCCAGCAGGCCCGCCAGGGCCGCGACGAGGACACTGAGAGTGGTGCGCATGGGGTCCTTCCATTCCGTTCCGTTCCGTTCCGACCCCGTCGAGCGTACCGATCCTGGCCGGACGTTCCCCGGTCTGAGCGCCCGACCGGGCCGGCGGCGGGTCCGGGGGACGCCCGGGCGCCGTCTTGCGCGTCCGGCGAGGGCGGTACGGTGGGCCCGTGCCCGGGCGGACCGGGCGCGGACAGGAGGGACCCGGATGGACCAGCCCGTGACCGAGGGCGCCCCGGCGGCGTCGGACGTGCCCGTCTCGGCACCCGCCCGCGCGGGCGAGACCTCCGCCGAGCGGCCGTGGCCCCTGCGCCGGCTCTCCGAGAACCTCAAGGCCCACATCGAGCGAGCCCCCGCCACGTGGATCGAGGGCCAGCTCATCGAGGTCAAGAACAACCGCGGCAGCGTCTACATGACCATGCGGGACCTCGAGGAGGAGGTCTCCCTGCCGCTCACCGCCTGGCGGAACGTCGCCATGACCCTGGACGGGACCGTCCAGCAGGGCTCCCGCGTGGTGGCGCGCGTGAAGCCGAACTTCTGGCTCAAGGCCGGGCGCCTGTCCATGAACGTGCAGGAGATGCGCCCGGTCGGCCTCGGCGATCTGCTGGCCCGCGTGGAGCTGCTGCGCCGGGCCCTCGCCGAGGAGGGGCTGACCTCCCCCGCGCGCAAACGGCCCCTGCCCCTGCTCCCCCACCGGATCGGGCTCATCACCGGCCGCGACTCGGACGCGAAGAAGGACGTGCTGCGCAACACCCTGCTGCGCTGGCCCGCCGCCGAGTTCGAGATCCGTGAGGTCGCCGTGCAGGGCGCCGAGGCACCTCGGCAGGTGGCCGCCGCGCTCGCCGAGCTCGACGCCGACCCGGCCGTGGACGTCATCGTCATCGCCCGCGGCGGCGGCGCGCTCGAGGAGGTCGTGCTCCCCTTCTCGGACGAGGCGCTGGTGCGCGCCGTGGCGGCGGCGCGCACGCCCGTCGTCTCGGCGATCGGCCACGAAGCGGACCGCCCGGTCCTCGACGACGTCGCCGACCTGCGCGCCTCCACGCCCACGGACGCGGCCAAGCGGATCGTCCCGGACGCGGCCCAGGAGGCCGCGGGACTCGCCGACGCGCGCCTGCGGCTGGCCGCGGCCGTCGAGCGCCGCGTGCGCGCCGAGGCCGAGGGGCTCGCGGCCCTGCGCTCCCGGCCCGTGCTGGCCCGTCCGCACGTGATGGTGGACACCCGGCAGGAGGAGACGGACCGGTGGCGCGAGCGCGGCCGGTCTGCCCTGGGCCACCGGCTCGTCCGCGAGGAGGACGCCCTCACGCAGCTGCGCGCCCGCGTGCGCGCCCTGTCCCCGCAGCGCACCCTGGACCGCGGCTACGCCGTGGTCCAGCACGCCGGACAGGTCGTGCGCGACGCGGACCAGGTCGCCACGGACGACCGGCTCGACATCCTCGTGGCGGCCGGACGGATCGCCGCGGACGTCGTCGCGACGCATCGGACCACCCCGACCCCATCCCACGAGAGGACACGACAGGCATGAGTGAACAGGGCAGGGAGCACACGCAGGACGCGGGCCGCCCCAGCGGCGTGGAGGGCTTCACCTCCGCGGACGTCTCGGACGTGGCCCGGATGAGCTACGAGCAGGCGCGCGCCGAGCTGATGGAGACCGTGGGGAGGCTGGAGGCCGGTGGCGCCGGCCTCGAGGAGTCCCTGGCCCTGTGGGAACGCGGGGAGGCGCTGGCCGACCGCTGCCAGGCCTGGCTCGACGGCGCCCGCGCCCGCCTCGACCAGGTGCGCGGCGAGGCCGCCCCCGACGCCGACTGACCCCGCCCCGCTTTCGTTCGGGAAACGGCGGCCTCCGCCACGCTTTCGTTCGGGAAACGGCGGGGGCGGGGGCCACCGGCCCCCGCCCCCACGCGGCTTGCTCCCGACGTCGGTCAGGCGGTCTGGTCCTCGTGCTTGCCCTCGCCCAGCTCCTCCACGACCTTGGCGTTGAAGGCGTCCAGGTCCTCCGGGGAGCGCGAGGTGGTCAGCCCGTTGTCCACGACGACCTCCTCATCCACCCACTGGGCGCCCGCGTTCTTCAGATCGCTCTGCAGGGACGGGTAGCTGGTCAGGCGGCGGCCCTCCACGACGCCGGCCTCGATCAGGGTCCACGGGGCGTGGCAGATGGCCGCCACCGGCTTGTGCTGCTCGAAGAAGGCACGCACGAACGCCTGGGCGTCCTTATTGACGCGCATGGCGTCCGCGTTCAGGGTGCCGCCCGGCATCACGAGGCCGTCGAAGTCCTCGGCCTTGGCGTCCTTCACCGTCGTGTTCACCTCAAAGGACTCGCCGTGATCCCAGTCGGACTGCATCGCGGTGATGGTGCCGGACTCCGGCGAGACGAGCACGGGGGTCGCGCCGGCGGCGATCACGGCCTCCCACGGGGAGGTCAGCTCGACCTGCTCGACGCCGTTGGTCGCGAGGAACGCGACGGTCTTGCCGGTCAGCGGGGCATTCTGGTTGGCGTTCTCAGTCATGGGTCCACCTTTCGGATCGGATCCGGCGCGCCTCTGCGGCGCCCGGCGTTGTCCCATCAACTCACCGCGGCCCCGTGCTTGGCAAGGTCCGGCCACCACTGCCCGCCCATCGCGACGACGGCGGCGTTCAGCCCTCCAGCAGCCGACGGCGGGCCGCCGCGACGTCGAAGTCCGCCTCCGGCCAGTCCAGCCCCATCCCCTGCAGGGTCTCGATGATCAGCTGCTGCACCGCCAGCCGCGCGAACCACTTGCGGTCCGCCGGCACGATGAACCACGGCGCGTCCTCGGTGTCCGTCCGCTCGATCGCGATCCGGTACGCGTCCATGTACTGGTCCCAGTAGGCGCGGTCGTCGAGGTCGGCCTCGCTGAACTTCCAGTGCTTCGTGGGGTCGTCCAGGCGGGCCAGCAGCCGCTCGGCCTGCTCCTCCGGCGAGATCCGCAGCATCACCTTGACGATCCGCGTCCCCGCGGCGCGCACGGCCGCCTCGAACTCGAGGATCGCCCCGTACCGCTCCTCCACCTCGGCCAGCGGGGAGAGCCCGCGCACGCGGTGCACGAGCACGTCCTCGTAGTGCGAGCGGTCGAACACGGAGACCAGGCCGGGCCGCGGCAGGTGCGGGCGGATGCGCCACAGGAAGTCGTGGGCGCGCTCCTCCGGGGTCGGCGCCTTGAACGCGTGCAGGTGGACGCCCTGCGGGTCCATCGCCCCGATCACGTGACGCATGATCCCGCCCTTGCCGGCGGTGTCCATGCCCTGCAGGACCACCAGCAGGGACGGCACCTCCCCCACGGGCGCGTCGCGCACCGACTGGGCGAACAGCAGCTCCTGCAGGTCGGCGAGCGCCCCGCCGCGCGCGGCCAGGTCCTTCTTGCCCTTCGCCTTGTCCCCGCCGTAGCCGGGCGTCGCGGCGGCGTCGACGTCGGCCGGGCCCCGGACCTCGTCCCCGCGGCGGGCGGCGAACAGCTCCCGCGCGGGGGCGTCGAAGACACTGTGGCCGTCGGTGGCGCGGGCGGGTCGGCCCGCCTCGGCGTCCGAGGTGTCACCCATGGCGCTCCCTCCAGTCCTCGAGGAAGTCCTCGAGGCGGTCCAGGGCCACGCTCAGGTCCTCCACGCTGGGCAGCGTGACGAGCCGGAAGTGGTCGGTGTGCGGGTAGTTGAACGCCCCGCCGTGCGAGACGAGGATCTTCTTCGCCCGCAGCAGCTCGATGACGAACGCCTCGTCGTCGTCGATCGCGTAGACCTCCGGGTCCAGCCGCGGGAACAGGTAGAGGGCGCCGTGGGCCGGCTGCACGGACACGCCGGGGATGGCGTTCAGGCGGTCCTGGGCGAGGTTGCGCTGCTCGAGCAGCCGACCGCCGGGCAGGACGAGGTCGTTGATGGACTGGTAGCCGCCCAGTGCCACCTGGATGGCGTGCTGCGCGGGCACGTTGGCGCACATCCGCATGTTGGCCAGCAGGGTCAGGCCCTCGAGGAAGTCGGCGGCCCGGTGCTTCGGCCCGGACACGGCCACCCAGCCGGAGCGGTAGCCCGCCACCCGGTACGCCTTGGACAGGCCGGAGAACGTCAGGGTGAGCACGTCGTCGGACAGGCCGGCGGCGTTGATGTGC
Source organism: Micrococcus sp. 63XJN7_8_ISO-PGPR-S23-253 (assembly GCF_056173425.1). Lineage (NCBI taxonomy): Bacteria > Bacillati > Actinomycetota > Actinomycetes > Micrococcales > Micrococcaceae > Micrococcus > Micrococcus sp. 63XJN7_8_ISO-PGPR-S23-253. The sequence goes on along the minus strand of NZ_CM149673.1, from coordinate 629,971 downwards.
CGGGCGCCGTCGTAGGTGATCTTCTCGTAGATCTCATCCGCCATGAGCACGAGGTTGTGGCGGCGGGCCACGTCCACGATGCCCTGCAGCACGGCGCGGGAGTAGACCGCGCCGGTGGGGTTGTTCGGGTTGATCAGGACGATGCCCTTGGTGCGCTCCGTGACGAGGGACTCGATGTGCTCGAGGTCGGGCTCCCAGCCCTCCTCCTCGACGCAGCGGTAGTGCACCGCCCGGCCCCCGGCCAGGGTGGTCGCGCCGGTCCACAGCGGGTAGTCGGGCGAGGGGACGAGGATCTCGTCGCCGTCGTCGACCAGGGCCTGGAGGACCATCGTGATCATCTCGGACACGCCGTTGCCGATGAACACGTCGTCCACGCCGATGTCCCGGATGCCCCGGGACTCGTAGTACTGCGAGACAGCGGTGCGCGCCGAGTAGATGCCCTTGGAGTCCGAGTAGCCCTGCGCGTGCGGCAGGTGCTGGTGCATCGCCGCCAGGACGGCGTCCGGCGCCTCGAAGCCGAACGGGGCCGGGTTGCCGATGTTCAGCTTCATGATCCGGTGGCCCGCGGCCTCCATCCGCTGCGCCTCCTCCAGGATGGGGCCGCGCACGTCGTAGCGGACGTTCAGCAGCTTGGCGGACTGGCGGATCTGGCGGGGATTCGGGGTCGGCATGCCCCCATCATGGCACCCCCCGGGCGGTGTGCGTCACAGTCGCGTTCGTGCGACGCGGGCCGGCACCCCGACCCCGTGCGAGCTCAGAACCAGGGGTCGCGGGGCACGAACCAGTCCTCGGGCGCGTCCTCCAGGCCCTGGTCCACCAGCCAGTACTGCGCGGCCTCGGCGACAGGAAGCGGGTCGGCGCCCGTGGTGAGCCGTTCGAGCTCCCGCAGGCCGTCGCCGTCGAGGGCGGACATCACCTCGGCGATGCGCTGTTCGGCGTCGTCGTCCAGCGTCGCGGCGGAGCCGACGGCGGTCAGCCGCCCCTCGGGGAGCACACGGCCGTCGTCCTCGAGCGGGACGAGCGTGTTCGCATCGATCTCCGGATCCGTGCCGGTCAGCAGCGCGACCTGGGCCTCGTCCGCGGCGACGGCGGCGCTCGGGTGCTCGGTGTCGGCCAGCCAGGTCTCGGGTCGGCAGCCGGCGAGCCGGTCCAGGCGGGCGCGCAGGGCCGTGGCCGCGTCCGGGTCCGCCGCGGCGGTCAGGGCCGGGGGTGCGACGGCGGTGAGCGACTCGCACCGGCCGTTGAGGTCCGTGATCGACTCGAGCTCGAGCCGGGCCGCGGTGGTCTGGGTGACGACCGCGGTCAGGCGCAGCACGCCCGCGGTCGAGGACAGCACCGCCGGGGCCTCGTCCTGCGGTGTCCCCGCCGCGGCCGTCTCCTCCGCGAGCAGCGTCTCCAGGACGCGCCCGGCCGCCGGGGCGTCGGCCGCGGGGTCGCCGACGGGCAGCGCGGTGGGGCTCGGGGCGGCGGTCGAGGCGGTGGCCGAGGGGGTGGGCACGGCGTCCGCGGACGTGCCGGTCTCCGTCCCGGTCGGCGTCGACGACGGGGTCGACGTCGGCGGCGGCGGGGACGGCAGCGCCGCTGCGGGGTCGGCGGCAGTGGCCAGGGCCAGGGTGTCCACGACGGCGACCGTGTCCCCGACGGCGGCGGACCACGCCGGCTGCTCCACGGCGACGCCGTCCTCGTCCGCCACGGCGTGGCCGTGCAGGCGCAGGTGACGGGCCAGGACCGCCGCGACGGCGGCCTCCAGGCCCTCGCCGCCGTGCACGACCGTGATCGGTGTGCCTGACGCGGAGGGCGTCGGCGGGGCGTCCGCCTGCCGCGCGCACGCCCCCAGGGCCAGCGACAGCACGAGGGCGGAGGCGGCGAGGGCCGTCGGGCGGCGGTGGGCGGGGCGGCTCACGTGGCCACCCCGGCACGGGCGAGCGCCTCGGTGACCCAGGAGGCGGTGCGCAGCTCGCTGAGCTCCGCGAGGTCGAACCAGCGTGCGTCCGTCGAGGATCCGCCGACCTCAGGGCGCAGGACGCCGCCCGTGATGCGGGCGGTGTAGAGGACCTGCACGGTGAGCAGGGGCAGCGGTTCGCCCCGCAGGCGCTTCTCCACCGGGATCGTCCCGGTCGTGACGCCCAGCAGGCCCGTGAGCTCGGCGGTGTGGCCGGTCTCCTCCCACACCTCGCGCAGGCACGCCTCCTCCGGGCTCTCGCCGAGCTCGATGCCGCCGCCGGGCAGCGTCCACTGCAGGAACTCGGGCCCCTGCCACGAGCTGAGCAGGACGCGGCCGCCGTCCACGATCAGGGCGTAGGCGCCGGCGCGGGTCTGGAACGGGCCGGCGGGGTGCGCTCCGGCGGCGTCCGGGGCGGCGGGGGTGGTGCTCATGGCTGCGGGCTCCTGGCGGCGGTGGGACGGCCCGCGGCGGGCGACGCCGGGGCCCGGCCAGTCTACGAGCACCGCCCACCGCGAACAGCGGCACGGTCCACCGACCCGCGCCCTAGGCTGGAGGACCACCCGTCCCACCCCCGGAAGGAGCAGCGCCCGTGGACACCCCGCAGGACCCGCCCCGCCGGGACGACCCCTCCGGCGGCCCCGTGGAGCCGGCCGTCGACGCCGCCCTGGACCGGGTGCACGCCCTGCTCCGGCAGGCCCGCGTCACCGCGGCGCCCGACACCCCGTCCGCCCTGGACGCCCGCGGCTGGTGGGAGCTCTCCCTCGAGGCCGCACTGCGCGACGAGCCCCGGGAGTCCGCGCGCCTCGCCGACTCCGGCCTGGCCGCGCTCGTGCCCGGCCAGGACGACGTCCGCCTCGCCCTGCTGCGGGCGCTCGCCGTCGCCGCGGGCCAGGTCGGGGACGAGGCCGCCCTGACCCGCTGGGTGGAGGCCCGGGCGGCGCTGCTGCGCCACCTCGGCCGGCCCCGGCAGGCCGGGCTCGAGTCTCAGCTCGGCGCCGCCCTCGTGCGCGATCCGGACACGGTCGAGGCGGCGGTGCTGGCCGGCGTCGTGGAGGACGAGCCGGGTGCTCCCGGCGAGGACCCCGGGGACACCGTCCTGCCCGAGGCCGCCCTGGCCCTGGCCGTGCACCGCGTGCACACCGGGGACCTGGACGCCGCGCTCGAGCTGGCCCGCCGCGTCATCGCCGTCCTGGGCGGGCTGCGCGCGGCCGGTGCCCTGCTGCCCACCGGCTCGTGGTCCAGCGCGCACCTGCTGCTCGCCCGCCTGCACCTGTGGCGGGGCGAGCACGCCGAGGCGGACGCGGCGGCCGCCGTCGTCACCGCGCTGCCCGCCGCCCGGGCCGTCCTCGCCTCCGCCACCACGGTGCGGGCGATCGCCGCCCACGAGCTGGACCGTCCGACGGCGGCCCTCGACCTGGCGCTCGAGGCGGCGGAGCGGATGGCCTCGGTCGGGCTGCGGCGCGGCGCCGCCTCCGCGGCGGCCCTGGCCGGGCGCGTGGCCGGCGACCTCGACGGGTACGAGGAGGTCGCCGTGGCCGCGTGGGAGCTGGCCTCCGTGCACGCGGAGAAGGCCGAGGCGCCGGAGGCCTCGAGCCTGAGCTACTGGTGGGCGCACCAGCTCGTGCTCGCCGGCCGCGCCGACGAGGCCGAGCCCCTGCTCGCCCGGCTGGTGCGCCGCGAGGCCACCCACGGCCGGGACGTCGAGCAGGCCCGCGCCCTCGTGGACCTCGGCCACGCCCACCACGACCAGGACCGCGCCGAGAACGCGCTGCCCCTGTGGCGGGAGGCGGCCGGCCTGTTCGAGGCCCACGGCCAGTGGGAGGACGCCGCCCGCACGCTCTTGGCCGCCGGCGCCCTCGTGAACCGCGAGCGCGACGAACGCACCCGGCCCTCCGCCCTCGACCTGTTCGAGCGGGCGGTCGCGGCCGCGCGCCAGGCGGTGGACGAGGACCCGGCGGTGCTGCCGGCCGCGCTGCACGCGCACGGGTACCTGCTGTGCGAGTCCGGTCAGGCGGAGGGCCTCGACCTCCTCGAGGAGGCGCTCGCCCTCGTGCGGGACGCCGGCGCCGACTGGCAGGTGGCCGACTACACGGACACCCGCGCCCGGGCCCTGTGGTCGCTCGAGCGGGGGCCGGAGGCGATCGCCACCGCACTGCAGGCCGCCGACCTGTTCACCGCCGCCGGGGACCGCGAGGGCGCCGCGCAGGCCGAGCTCTTCGCCGCCTACGTGGTGGCCGAGGACGGCAGACCCGAGCAGGCCGCGACGCTCTTCCGCCTGGTGTGCGACGCCACCGACTCCACGCTCGTGCGCCTCGGGGCGCTCACGGGCCTGCACCAGTGCCTGTCCACCCTCGGGGACCACGACGGCGCCGCGCGCGTCCGGGACGAGCTCGACGCGCTCCGGGAGGGGCTCGGCGCGGACTGACCGCCCCTCGAGGGGGTGGCCCGGCCCGGCGGCCCGGACCGGCCCGGCCCGACTGTGGCGCAGCCGTCGCGGGTCACAGGCCGACGCGGGCCAGGGCGGCGTCGGCGGCGGCACGGCGGGCGGACCGCACGGCGCGGGGCGCGGTCGGCTGCGCGGCGAGGGCGGCGAGCACGATCGCGACGCGGGCGGCCAGCGTCACCTCGTCGACCTCGGTGCGGGCGTGGTGCCGGAACCGTGCGGCCACGGCGCGCAGCGCGGCGCCGCCGGCGCCGAGGTCCACGGCGCCCGCCTCGAGATGGGCGATCAGGACGGCCCAGTCGTCCACGCGGTGTCCCATGCCCAGGTCGTCGGCGTCCAGCACGCCGGTGATCCGCTCCCCCGCCGCGTCCACGTGCAGGTTCCCCGGGTGCAGGTCGCCGTGCACGGGCACGCGCGGGCCGGGGTCCCCGGCCGCGAGCGCCGCGCGGAGCCGGTCGGCGCGGGCGGCGGCCTCGTCCTGGGCCTCGGGGTCCAGCACGACGGCGGCCCACGTGGCGTGCTCGAGCAGGACGGCGGGTCCGCCGGCGTCCGCGTCGGCGCCCCCAGCCGCCCCGGCCGTGGGGCCCGTCGGGCCGGGGAGCTCCTCGGGCACCGGCGGCAGCCGGTCCAGCAGCGCGGCGACCCGCGCGGGGTCGAGCGCGGCGGCCTCGGGCCCGGCCAGCAGCGCCCGCCAGGGCAGGCCCGGCACGCTGGCGAGCGGGAGCACCCCGTGCGCCGGCGCCGCGAGGACGGCGGGCACCGGCACCCCGGCCGCCCCCGCGGCGGCCATGCGCCGGGCGACCCGTGCGGCGCGCGCGGGCGGGAGCACCTTCAGGAACGTGCGGGCCACGACGCCGTCGTCGCCGGTCGCCTCGACGGCCAGGACCGCCCGGTCCCGCGGCCGGTAGCCGCGCCACGTGAGGCGGGCCCGGCCCGGCGCCGTGCCGAGCAGGGCCGCGAGCGCATCCGGGTCGCCGGTCAGCGTGAGGCCCGGCAGGACGGGGTCGGCGGGGGCCCACCACCACAGGGTGCCGTCCTCCAGGATCCCGCGCTCGCCCGGGACGGGCGGGCACGCCGCGGCGGGGGCGGCGGGGTGCCGGGGGTCGCGGGCGAGGACGAGGGTGCGGGAGCGCACGCGGGCGTCGCCCGCGCGTCCGGTCATCACGTCCAGGTCCAGGACGCGCGCGAGCCGACGCCCCCGCTGCAGGTGCAGGGCGTCGGCTCGGGTGCGCAGCCAGCGCTCGCCCGACGCGCGGACGGCCTGGCGCGCGGCGGCTCGGTCGATGCTCACGAGCGTGGCCGCCCGGCGGGGCTCAGCAGGCCCGGCGCCGCGCCAGGACGTTGTCCAGGTCCAGGGCGGCGATGTCCTGCTCGGCGGCGGCGCTGATCTGATCGTCCGCCGTGCGCGCGGCGTCCTGGAGCCGGGTGTCCGCGCCGGTGGGGGCGGGGGTCTCGAGCGGCGCCGGCAGGGGGCGCGCCATCTCCGGGGCGTCCAGGTAGGTGGGGCGCGGCACCGCGGGGATGGTCACGGCGCGGTCCGCTGCGGGGGCGGCGGAGGCGGTCACCACCACGGGCTCGACCCGGGACGCGGCGGGCGCGGCGGCCGGACGCGGCGCCTCGGTCTCGAAGGCCAGCACGGTCTCCAGCACGCGGCGGTCCCGCTCGGGGTCCGCCGCCGGGGCCTCGCGCTCCTCGGCCGCCGGGGCGGCGGGGCGCTCCGGGACGACGACGACGGCGGGCCGGGCGCGACGGGTGCGGTCGCGGACCGCGAGGGCCCGCAGGCCGGCCAGCCCGGCCACGGCGAACAGGAGCGACCAGCCGGCCAGGGCAAGGGTGCCCGCGCCGAATGCCGCGGCGAGCCCGGCCACGAGGAACACGAGCAGGGCCACGAGGGCAGCGAGGAACAGCGCCGTGCGCCCCCACCGGATGTGCAGGCCGGTCCGGCCGCGGGCGGTGCGCGCCGCGTCGGCGGCGGCGCTCAGGCGGCCCGAGAGCCGGGCGGTCAGGGCACGGGCGGCGGGCGAGCTCTGCAGGCGGTGCATGAAGGACCTCGGCATCGACGGGCGGGCGGGGGCGGACGCGAGACGATGGCGGCGCAGCACGAGCCGCCAGGCCAGGAAGGCCACGAGGGCCACGATGACCAGCGACGCGCTCACCCGGGCGTCGGCCAGCGCGTCGAGCGCAGCCTGCACGGCCGTCGTCGGCGCGATGGTCTCATCCATGCGGTCAGCCTAGCGCCGGGGGCGGACCGGCCCGGCCATCGCGGCGTGTCCGCACGCGGCGTGTCCCTCCGGGCCGCTCAGGGGCGCGGCCGGGTGGCCAGCCACCGGGCCAGCAGGCCCTCGGGGACCTCCTCGGCGGTCACCGCGAACGTCCGGTGGTCCCGCCAGGCGCCGTCCACGTGCAGGTACGCGCGCCGCAGGCCCTCGTCGCGCAGGCCGAGCTTCGCCACGACCCGCAGGCTGGCCGCGTTCTCCGGGCGGATGTTGACCTCGACCCGGTGCAGACCGGCGCCGCGGAACGCCCAGTCCGTCGCCATGGCCACGGCCGTCGGCGTCAGCCCCCGGCCTGCCTCGCGACGGTCGACCCAGTAGCCGATCGAGCCGGAGAGCAGCGAGCCGTACTGGATCCCGCCCAGGGACAGCAGTCCCACCAGACGGTCCCGGTCCGGGCGGTCGTCGTCGAGGACCATGCCCCACGTGTAGGCGCTGCCGTCCCGGCCCTGGCGGCCGTGCCAGCGGACCATCTGCCCGAACGATGACGGGCCCGCGCCCGGCACGGGGCTCGTGGCGTCCCACGGCGTCAGCCACTCCCGGTTGTGCGCCCGCTGCTCCTCCCACGCCTCCCGGTCCCGCAGCCGCAGCGGCCGCAGGGCGAGGGTGCCGTGCCGCAGGGTCACGGGCCAGGGGGAACGCTGCCAGGACATGGCGTCGATCCTATGCGCGGCCGGGCGCGGCTCCGGTGCGGCGGGCATCATGGGGACATGCGCACTCCCCCTCCCGTGCCCGAGCCCGCCACCGCGGGCCCCGTCGCCGGCGTCGACGACGTCGTGGACGCCAAGGCCGCCCTGCGTGCCCGCCTGCGCGCCGCCCGCCGCGACCGCTCCCCCGCGCGCCGCGCCGCCGAGTCCGCGGCCGCCGTCGAGCACCTGTGGGCGTGGCTGGGTCCGCGCGTGGCCGCGGCGACCGCGGACGGGGCCGCCCCGGTGGTGGCCACCGTGCTGCCGATGGCCACCGAGCCGGACACCGGTGTGCTGCGCACCCGCCTGCTGGCCGCGGGGGCGCGGGTGCTCGTCCCCGTGATCGAGCCGGAACGACGCCTCAGCTGGGCTCCGTGGCACCCGGAGGCCGCGACGGCGCGCGCCGCAAACGCCCCCGTGGACGAGCCCGTGGGCGAACGACTCGGGACGGACGCGCTGGCGGCGGCGGCCGCGGTGGTCATGCCGGCGCTCGCGGTGGCCGAGGACGGGATGCGCCTGGGCCAGGGCGGGGGCTACTACGACCGCTTCCTCGCCGAGCTGCCGCAGGCCGTGCCCACCGTGGCCCTCGTGTTCGAGGACGAGCTGCTGCCGGCGGGCGCCATCCCCGCCGAGCCCACGGACCGGCCCGTGGACGGCGTCGTCACCGCGGCCGGGCTGCGCTGGATCTGAGCCCGGCCCGCGGCGCGGAGTAGCATCGGGGGTCGGATCCCCCCCAGAATCGCGCGCCCCGGCGCGCCCCGAGCGAGCTGGAGCTGAGCATGCCCACCTACGCCTACCGCTGCAAGGACTGCGGCCACGCCTTCGACGCCGTCCAGGCCTTCACCGACGACGCCCTCACCGAGTGCCCCGCGTGCGGCGGCGTCCTGCGCAAGCAGTACGGCTCGGTCGGCGTGAGCTTCAAGGGCTCCGGGTTCTACCGGACCGACTCGCGCTCCGGCACCGGCTCGGCCGGCGGATCGACCTCGGACTCGGCCGCCGGGTCCTCGACGTCCTCGACGTCGTCCTCATCCTCCGCCGCCGCGGACTGACCCGGCCGGATCGGGCCGGCTCAGCCCCAGTGGGGCGGGCGCTGCTCGCGCAGCCAGCGGTCGCGCTGGGCCTCGGCCGGGCCGGACTCGACCCCGGCCTCATGTCCGGTCGGCGCGGTCGCCGGCGACGTCCCGGCCTGCCCGGTCAGGCGGGGCATCCCGGGCAGGCGCGGCTCGCGGCCGTCGGCGGTGGCCGGACCGGTGCCCGGGGCGTCTGCCCGGCGCGGTCCGCGGCGGCGCGGCGCGCCGTCAGCGGACATCGTCGTCGGTCTCGTCCGTCTCGTCCGTCGGCTCCACGCCGAGCCGGTCGGCCAGCTCGCGGGCCACGGACTCGGGGTCCGCGAACACGTCGATCGACCACAGGGTCCGGGGCTCCCAGCCGCGGGCCTCGAGCCCCTCGGGCAGGGTCCGCGAGCGCTGCCGCACCGTGAGGGCGCGGTACACCTCGCCGCCGTCGCCGGCCAGGGCCAGCGGACGGGGCGCCTCGTCCTGGTCCGCGCGCGGGTCGAGCACGGCCAGGTCCATGACGCCGCCGTGGCGGGGCAGGACGCGGGCGCCGTGCTCCTCGAGTCGGTCGCGCAGATCGGCCAGCAGCGGATCGCCCACCATGCCCACCGGGTCCGCGGCGTCGTCGCCCAGGTAGGCCTCGAGCAGCCGCAGGAACCAGAGGGCGCCGCCGTCGAGCCGGTCCTCGTCCAGGTCCGCGGCGCGCAGCGCGGAGATGAGGTGCAGGCGGCGGCGTGCCCGGGTGAGCGCGACCGTGACCATGCGCTCGCCGTCCGGGTCGGAGAAGGCGCCGAAATGGTGCACCACGCGGCCATGCGGGGTGCGGCCGTAGCCGGGGGTGAGGATCACGGCGTCGCGCACCACGGAGGCGGCGCGCACGACCGGCACGATCACGAACGGCTCGGCCTCGGCGGCGTCCTCGCCGCGGCCGCGGGCGAGGAACTCGTGGGCCCACGGCGCCTGCGCGGCCGTGGCCTGCACCGCGGCGGCCACCCGGCGGGCGTGCTGCTCGGATACCGTGACCACGGCCAGGGACTGCTCGGGCCGGTCGCGGATGTGCTCGAACACACGCTCCACGGTGCGGGCGACCTCGGCGTTCGTGGACTCGACCACGTCGCCGCCGGTCATCGGGATGCCGGTGCCCTCGGGCAGGTACTCGGCCGTGACGGCACGATTCCGGCCGGTGGCCTCGCCCGCGGTGGGCAGCGCGTCCAGGGCGCCGTCATAGGCGAGCGCGGAGAGCAGGCGCACGAGGCGCCGCTCGAGGGGGCGGTGCACCGTGCGCAGCGGCAGGGTGGGCAGCACCTCGTCCAGCGCGTCGTGGGCCGAGCGCAGCGGGCGCAGGGGCCCGGCGGTCGCCGTCGGGTCCACGGACACCTGGAACGACTGCGGGCGCCCGATCACCGGGTCGCCGAGGGCCACCACCTGGGGGGCGCGGGTGAGCGCTCCCATCGCGGTGGCCAGGGCGGTCGCGTCGGCCTCCAGCAGCACGACGACGTCGGCGCGCCACTCCGGGGGGAACTCGGACAGGGCCATGGGCGAGGTGGTGACCACCGGCACGAGCGGCTGCAGGAGCTCGGGGGTGATCGTGGCCAGGGACTCGACCGTGGGACTGCCCTGCTTGAGCAGGGTGCGCAGCACGGCCGCGTCCGCGCGATAGCTGCGCAGCGCCTCCCTCCAGCGCGTGGCCAGCGCCGCGGAGAGCCGGGCGCCGCCGCGCTCGAGATGGGCGCGGTCCAGGTCGCGGAACCCGCGCTCGACCTCGGCCAGGTCCGTGCCGCTCATCATGGCCAGGAAGTCGTCCCCGGAGATCATCGCCTCGAGCGCGGACTGCCACCACGCCAGCTCGAGCTCGGCGGTCAGGGCCTCGGTGGGCACCTCACGGTCGCGCAGGTCCTCGAGCAGCTCCGCCAGGCCGTGGTCGCGCAGGCTGTCCAGCACGAGGGTGCGCTCGGGCAGCGTGGCCAGGGTGTCGCGGTCCGCCACGAGCCCGTCGACGGCGGCCACGAGGTCGTCCACGTCGCGCTCGTCCAGCGGCCCCTCGGCCACGGCCTCCGGGGCGAGGACGGCCTCGAGCCGGCGCAGATGCTCGCGCACCTGGCCGACGTGGCCCATCACGTGCTCCCCCTGGTCCGGCACCTGCGGGGGCGTGCCCGGCTCGGCGGCGTGGCGGTTCCAGTCCTCCAGGACGGCGGCGGCGTCCACGAGGGCGCCGTGCAGGTCCATGGGCTGCACGCCCGGGCGGACCGCGTCCTTCGCCGCGCGGCGCAGGCGGGACCGGGCCACCGAGGACATCTCGACCAGGTGGAGACGCCGCCACGAGCTGGTGGCGGTCGCCGCGACCAGCTGCGGCACGTCGAGGGAGAACACCTCGGGGGTGAACTCGGTGAGGGTGCGGGCCACACGGCGGTAGAGGTCCGCCTGCTCCGCCCAGCCGGCCACCGTGCGCTCGGGGCGCAGACCGGCCTGGGCGGCGGCGGTGTCCACGGCGCGCCGGGTGGTGTGCAGGGCCGCCGCCAGCTCGTCGGCCAGCTCCGAGGCGGCCTCGGTCTCCTGCACGTTGCGCACGCGGGCGCCGAACCAGCGGCTCTCGGTGGCGGCGGCGGAGAACGCGCCGAGCTCCCCGGCGCGCACGAGCTGCTCGCCCACGGCCTGCCGGTTCACGGTGGAGTCCAGGACGGAGCGCTTGAGGCGCACGGTGGTGGACGGCGGCGTCTCGAGCCCGGTCAGGGCGGCCAGGGCCTGCATCGCCTGGAACGGCGAGCAGCCCCAGCGGGGGCGGACGTGGTGCAGCGAGCCGACGTGCTCCTGCAGCCGGCGCCGCCGTTCGGTCAGCGCGGCCTCGTCCCGGGCGGTGTCGGGGTCCACGGCCCGCTCGGAGCGCAGGACGGCCTGCACGAGCTGGCGGCGGAGCAGCTCGGGGTCCGCGTTGGCGGGCACATCCAGCGCGATCGAGCGCAGGTCCGCCTCCTCGAGGCGGTCGAGCACGTCGGCCAGGGCGGCGGAGCGCTCGGCCACGACCAGCACGCGCCGGCCCTCCCAGGCCAGGCGTGCGGCCAGGGCGGCGGCGGTCTGGGTCTGCCCGGTGCCGGGGGCGGCCGCCACCACGAGAGACTCCCCCGCCGCGGCGTGCTCGAGCACGCGCGCCTGGGCGGCGTCGACGTCGACGACGAGGCGCTCGTCCGCCGGGGCGACGTCGTCCTCCGCGGGCGCGCCCGTGGGCTGCAGCGCCGCCAGGCGCGGCACCATGCCGGTGCCGGCGTCGTACAGGGCCTGCACGACGGGCAGATCCTCGAGGGAGGCGGGCAGGGAGGCGGTCTCGCCGAGGTCCGCGAACGTGGACACGAGCAGGCAGTCCTGGACGTGCAGGTCCGCGATCGCGGCGGTCTCCTCGCGCAGACGGGCGAACGCGGGGGCGGGCTCGAGGCGCGCCGTGGCGTAGGCGGCCTGCTGGTACGCCTCGGGGTCCAGGGCGATGCCGTGGTGCCGGCGCAGGTTCCGCACGAGCGCCGGGTTCAGGCGGGCCGGCTCGGTGATCTGGACCTCCAGCTCGTCCCGGCCCCGGGCGCCGCGGCGCACCGTCAGGGCCACGCGGGCCAGCAGCACGGGGGCCGAGCGGCGCTCCCGCCGGCCGTCCTCCTCGGCCGTCCACGTGGCCACGCCCACGGCGAGCGCGCCGACGTCGATGCCGCGCTCCTCCGCCAGCTCGCGGACCTTGGCGCGCAGGCCGAGGGAGACCTCGTGCGCCGCGTCCAGCACCGGGCCGGCCGGCAGCAGGGTGGACAGGCGGGTGCGCCGCCCCAGCAGCAGCTGCGAGACGCCGGAGGAGTTCGCCTCCGTGAGGTCGATGCTGTTGGCCGCCGAGGGCGCGAACCGCAGCATCGTGTCGTTCTCGGCGCCCGAGCCCAGGGAGGACACCCAGGCGGCCGGGTCGGGGCGGGTCTGCCCCTCGTCGGGGCGTGCGGCGGCGCGGGCGCGGGCCAGGCGCGGGAACTCCTGCTCGGTCACGTGCGTGCGGTCCTTCCTCCGTCGCCTGGGTCCAGGCGGTCTTCGTGCGGACGGCCGCCCCGGTCAGGGGCGGCCGGATGCGGCGCCGGACGCGCCGCTCACTCCCACTCGATGGTGCCCGGCGGCTTGCTGGTCACGTCGAGCACGACGCGGTTGACGCCGTCGACCTCGTTGGTGATGCGGTTCGAGATGCGGGACAGGACGTCGTCCGGGATCCGGGCCCAGTCCGCCGTCATGGCGTCCTCGCTGGTGACGGGGCGCAGGACGACCGGGTGGCCGTAGGTGCGGCCGTCACCCTGCACGCCCACGGAGCGCACGTCCGCGAGCAGCACCACCGGGCACTGCCAGATCTGGCGGTCCAGCCCGGCCGCGGTGAGCTCGGCGCGCACGATGGCGTCCGCGCGGCGCAGCAGGTCCAGGCGCTCCTGGGTGACCTCGCCGATGATGCGGATGCCCAGTCCCGGGCCCGGGAACGGCTGGCGGTGCACGATGCCCTCGGGCAGGCCGAGCTCGGCGCCGACGGCCCGGACCTCGTCCTTGAACAGCTCGCGCAGCGGCTCGCACAGCTCGAACTCGATGTCGTCCGGCAGGCCGCCCACGTTGTGGTGGGACTTGATGTTGGCCGCCCCGTCCCCGCCGCCGGACTCGACGACGTCCGGGTAGAGCGTGCCCTGCACGAGGAAGCGGACCTCGGTGGCGTCCGGGTCGTGCTCCGACTCGAGGACGATGTCCGCCTGCGCCTTCTCGAAGGTGCGGATGAACCGCTCGCCGATGATCTTGCGCTTGGCCTCGGGGTCGGTGACGCCGGCCAGCGCGGACAGGAAGTCCTCGCGCGCGTCCACCATCACGAGGCGGGCGCGGCCGTGGGCCTCGCCGAAGGCCTGCTCGATCTCGGCGGACTCGCCCTCGCGCATGAGGCCGTGGTCCACGTAGACGCAGGTGAGGCGGTCGCCGATGGCGCGCTGCACGAGGGCCGCGGCCACGGCGGAGTCCACTCCGCCGGACAGGCCGCAGATGGCCCGCTTGTCCCCGATCTGCTCGCGGATGCGCTCGACCTGCTCCTCGATCACGCCGCTGGCCGTCCAGTCCGAGCCCAGGCCCGCACCCACGTGCAGGAACTGCTCGAGCACCCGCTGGCCGCGGGAGGAGTGGCCCACCTCGGGATGCCACTGCACACCGAAGATGCGGCGCTCGCGGTCCTCGAACGCGGCGACGGGGGCACCCGCGGTGGAGGCCGTCACGGCGAAGCCCTCGGGCGCCTGCGTCACGGCGTCCCCGTGGGACATCCACACGACCTGCTCGAGGTCCTGGCCCGCGAACAGCACGGAGTCGGCATCCACCGAGTCCAGGCGGGTGGAGCCGTACTCCCGGGTGCCGGTCTTGGCCACGGTGCCGCCGAGGGCGTGCGCGATCGACTGGAAGCCGTAGCACAGGCCCAGCACGGGCACCCCGGCCTCGAGCAGCGCCGGGTCCAGCTGCGGGGCGCCGGGCTCGTACACCGACGACGGCCCGCCCGAGAGGATCAGCGCCGCGGGCCTGCGCTCCAGGATCTGCGCCGCCGGGGTGGAGGCGGGCACGACCTCGGAGTAGACGTTGGCCTCGCGCACACGACGCGCGATGAGCTGCGCGTACTGGGCGCCGAAGTCCAGCACCAGCACCGTGGGCATCACGTCGCTGAGCGGGGCGGGGGTGTCGGGGTGGGGGGCGTTCTGCGTCACCCGTCCAGGATAGTCGAGGCGCTCAGTAGCGCCGCGCGGCGTCCGGGAAGCGGTGCAGCTCGTCCCGGACCACGCGGGTCATGCGCTTCTCCACCACGAAGGACAGGAACGGCACGACGCCGCCGCCGGCCATCGCCAGCAGACGCAGCGGCTCCCAGCGCATCAGGGACCACAGGCGGAACGAGGCGAGCAGGTACACCACGTACATCCAGCCGTGGGCGATGAGGATGAACAAGGACAGGTTCACTCCCCCGGTCACGCTGTCCGTGGGGTGCAGCCCCAGGCCGTTGGCGTCTCCGTCCAGGGTGGTGCCGCCCGCGTAGAGCTCCACGTGCATGCCGTACTTCAGCACCATCTCCGCCACGAGCAGCAGGAGCATGATGCCGGTGATCCACGCGCACACCACGTAGAGGCGGGTGGCGGAGCGGATCTGCTGCTGGGTGCCGGCGAAACGGCGATGCTCCCGGCCCGGCCGCGGGGGCGGCTCGGGCAGGTCGGCCTCCGTGATGTCCTCGGGATCCGGCAGGCTCGCCGGGTCCACCGGCTGGGGGCCGGGGTGCTGGGTGCTCATCGGCTCTGCTCCTCTCGGGGCCCACGGGGGCCCGGGTCGCGGGGGTCGGGGCGCGCGGCCCCGTCGTCGTCGTGGTCCTGGCGTGGGTGCGCCGCGGCCTGCGCCGCGACGGCCCGTTCCTTGGCCTCACGCGCGGCCGCCCGGCGCCGCTCGAGCTCCTCGGCGCGCCACTGCGCGGCCCACTCCTCGTCGAGCCGGCGCTCGTGCTCGTCCCGGAGGTGGTCGTCGCGGACGAACCGCCACCACAGGAACAGGGCGAAGCCGGCGAAGAGCATCCACTCCACGGCGTAGAAGACGTTGAGCCAGATGATCTGGGTCTCCTCCGGCTGCGGGGCCACCCACACCGGCTCGAGCCCGCCGGGGCCGACCGCGCCCGTCTCGGCGCCCGCGGCGTCGGCCATCTCGAACGCCGCGACGTACGCCGCGTAGGACGGCTCGCCCCACACGTTCACCAGCTGGGCCGGGGCCAGGCTGCGGTACAGGAGCCGGTCGGCGGTGTCCTCGGCCGCGGCTTCGCGCGGCAGCGGCCCGTCCGGGGGCAGCAGGCGTCCGGTGACGGTGACCTGCCCGGTGGGCGCGGGGTCCACGACGTCGGCGTCGGCCGACCAGCCGCGGACCACCGGGACGACCTCGCCGTCCGGGGCGCCGGCCACCCGCAGGGCCGTGACCGTCCAGTAGCCGTCGCGGCCGTTCAGCAGGCGCGGGCCGACCAGGACGTCCGTGCCGGGCACGAACTCCCCCTCGACCGTGACGACCTGGTCGGCCTGCGAGCCGAGCAGGGCCTCGTAGGGGCGCACGTGCTCCAGGAACGGCACGGCGTGCTCGGTCTGGGTGCGCGGCGGCGGCGCGTTCGTCTCCGCGGACTCGAACTGCCACTTGGACAGCGCCACGAAGACCGCGGCCGCCACGAGGGCCAGCACCAGGGTGGCCAGCCAGACGGGCTTGAGGGCGGTGCGCAGCACGCCGTATCAACTCTTCCGGTCGGGGGTGCCGCCATGCGGCGGCGGGGATCAGACGGTCTGGGTGGGGGTCACGAGGACCTCCACCTTCTGGAAGTCCTTGAGCTCGGTGTAGCCGCAGGTGGCCATGGCGCGCTTCAGGCCGCCCATCAGGTTGGACGTGCCGTCCGCGTGGCGGCCGGGACCCCACAGGACCTCCTCGAGCGGAGCCACCTGGCCCACGTGGGTGCGGTGCCCGCGCGGCAGCTCCGGGTGGGCGGCCTCGAGGCCCCAGTGCCAGCCGCCGCCGGGGGCGTCGGTGGCGCGGGCCAGGGCGGCACCCAGGACGACGGCGTCCGCGCCCATGGCGATCGCCTTGACGATCTCCCCCGAGGTGGAGACGCCGCCGTCGGCGATCACGTGCACGTAGCGGCCGCCGGACTCGTCCATGTAGTCGCGGCGCGCCTCGGCGATGTCCGAGATGGCCGTGGCCATCGGCACGCGGATGCCCATGGCGCGGCGCGTGGTGGTGGACGCGCCGCCGCCGAAGCCGACGAGCACGCCGGCCGCGCCGGTGCGCATCAGGTGCAGGGCCGGCGTGTAGCCGGCCGCCCCGCCCACGATCACGGGCACGTCCAGCTCGTAGATGAACTGCTTGAGGTCCAGCGGCTCCTGGGTGGAGGAGACGTGCTCGGCCGAGACGGTGGTGCCGCGGATGACGAACAGGTCCACGCCCGCCGCCACGACGGTGCGGTAGAACTCCTGCGTGTTCTGCGGGGTGAGCGAGCCCGCGACGACGACGCCGGCCTCGCGGATCTGCGCGAGGCGCTCGGTGATCAGATCGGGGCGGATGGGGGCCGCGTAGGCCTCCTGCAGCTTGCGGGTGGCCTCGGTCCCGGCCGGGCCGGCCTCGAGGGCGGCGATCTCCTCGAGCAGCGGGCGCGGGTCCTCGTGGCGGGTCCACAGGCCCTCGAGGTTGAGGACGCCGAGACCGCCCAGCCGCCCCATCGCGATGGCGGTCTCGGGGCTCATCACGGAGTCCATGGGCGCACCGATCACGGGCATGTCGAACGTGTAGGCGTCGATGCGCCACGTGAGGCTGACGTCCTGGGGATCCCGGGTGCGCCGCGCGGGCACCACGGACACGTCGTCGAGGGAGAAGGCCCGGCGGCCGCGCTTGCCGCGGCCGATCTCAATCTGGTTCGTCACCGGGCCAGCCTAGCCCAGGCGCCACGGGGGCGGCGCCGACCGTGTCGTCGGCGCCGCCCCCGTCCGGGGCTCGCCCCGGACCCGACGTGCGGGTCAGCGCGAACGGTAGTTCGGGGCCTCGACGGTCATCATGATGTCGTGCGGATGGGACTCCTTCAGGCCCGCCGCGGTGATGCGCACGAAGCGGCCGTTCTCCTTGAGATCGGCCACCGTGGACGCGCCCGTGTAGAACATCGTCTGGCGCAGGCCGCCCACGAGCTGGTGGACCACCGAGGCGACCGGGCCCCGGAAGGGCACCTGGCCCTCGATGCCCTCGGGGATCAGCTTGTCCTCGTCCGGCACGTCCGCCTGGAAGTAGCGGTCCTTGGAGAAGGAGCGCGTGCCGTTGCGGGTCTGCATGGCGCCCAGGGAGCCCATGCCGCGGTAGGTCTTGAACTGCTTGCCCTGGTAGAACACGAGGTCGCCCGGGGACTCGGCCGTGCCGGCCAGCAGGGAGCCGAGCATCACCGAGTCGGCGCCGGCCACGAGGGCCTTGCCGATGTCACCGGAGTGCTGCAGGCCGCCGTCGGCGATCAGCGGGACGCCCGCGGGGCGCGTGGCCTTGGCCGCCTCGTAGATGGCGGTGATCTGCGGGACGCCGACGCCGGCCACCACACGGGTCGTGCAGATCGAGCCCGGGCCCACGCCCACCTTCACGGCGTCCGCGCCGGCGTCGACGATCGCCTTGGCGCCCGCGTAGGTCGCGGCCTGACCGCCGATGACGTCGACGTGCGCGGCCGCCTTCTCCTTCTTCAGGCGCGCGATCATGTCCAGCACGCCGTGCGTGTGGCCGTTCGCGGTGTCCACCACGAGGGCGTCCACGCCCGCCTCGACGAGCGCCATGGCGCGCTCCCAGCCGTCGCCGAAGAAGCCGACGGCGCCGCCGACGAGCAGCCGGCCCTCGTCGTCCTTGGCGGCGTCCGGGTACTGCTCCGCCTTGTCGAAGTCCTTGATGGTGATCAGGCCGGTCAGGCGGCCCGCATCGTCCACGAGCGGCAGCTTCTCCACGCGGTTCTGGGAGAACAGGCGGATCGTCTCGGCGCGCGAGACGCCCTCCTGCGCGGTGACCAGCGGCATGCGGGTCATGGCGGTGTCCACCGTGCGGGTGGCCCACTCCTCGCGCGGGATGAAGCGGGTGTCGCGGTTGGTGATGATGCCCAGCAGCGTCATGTCCTCGGCCACCACCGGCAGGCCCGAGACGCGGTACTGGGCGCACAGCTCGTCCAGGTCGGCGAGCGTGGCGTCGGGGCCGATGGTCACGGGGTCCTTGATCATCCCCGACTCGGAGCGCTTCACGGTGTCCACGTGGCGGGCCTGGTCCTCGATGGACAGGTTGCGGTGGATGATGCCCATGCCGCCCTGGCGGGCCATGGCGATGGCCAGGGGAGCCTCGGTCACGGTGTCCATCGCCGCGGAGACGATGGGGATGTTCAAGCGGATGTTGCGGGTCAGCCGGGTGGCCGGGTCCGCGTCCGCGGGGATCACGTCCGTGGCGTTGGGCAGGAGCAGGACGTCGTCATAGGTGAGGCCGAAGAAGCCGAAGGGATCCGAGGAGGAGTGGACGGGCTCGGGGCTGGGACCGGTGCTGGTGGTGGTCACGAAGGCGCCTTTCGGGACGGGTGTTTCCGCGATTCTATGCCCGGGGGTCAAACCGGTGACCCGGGTGCGGGGCACATCACAGGACCCCCGTGCTGGGCCACGCGGGGACGAGACGGACGTCACCACGACGTCACATGACGCAATCCGTTTCGGTGTCATGGTATTGGTCCGCCTAATCTCCCCCGGATGAGCACCGCACAGTCCTCCCCCGCACCGGCGCCCCGACGCCGGCTCCCCGCCTGGACGTCGAACTTCGGCTGGCAGATCGCCGCCGCCCTCGTCCTCGGCCTCGTCCTGGGCCTGATCGCCCGCGCGACGGGGCACACCTCCGAGCACCCGACCTGGCTCGGCGAGACGCTGGCCACCATCGGCAGCATCTACATCAGCCTGCTGAAGGCCACGGTCGTCCCGCTGGTCTTCTTCGCCGTCGTCGCCTCCATCGCCAACCTGGCCCAGGTGACCAATGCGGCCCGCCTGGCCGCCAAGACCCTGCTGTGGTTCGCCATCACGAGCCTGATCGCGGTGCTCATCGGCCTCGCCGTCGGCGTCGTGCTGCAGCCGGGCGTGGGCACCGGCCAGACCGCGCCGGCGTCGTACCAGGCCAAGGACGTCGGCTGGCTCGACTTCCTGACCTCCCTGGTGCCGGCGAACTTCCTCGGCCTGACGGTCAAGACCACGGCAGGCGAGGACGGCGCGCTGGCCTCCTCCCCCACGTTCAACGTGCTGCAGATCCTCGTGATCGCGATCGTCGTGGGCGTGGCCGCGCTCAAGGTCGGCGAGAAGGCCGCCCCGTTCCTCACGTTCTCCCGCTCGGTGCTCGCCATCATCCAGAAGCTGCTGTGGTGGATCATCCGCCTGGCCCCGATCGGCACCATCGGCCTGCTGGGCAACGCCGTGGCCTCGTACGGCTGGTCCACGATGGGCACGCTGGCCAAGTTCGTGGTGGCGATCTACGTGGGCCTGGCCCTCGTGATGCTCGTGGTGTACCCGCTGCTGGCGCGCCTGCACGGGCTCTCCGTCAAGCAGTTCTTCACGGGCGTGTGGCCGGCCTTCCAGCTCGGCTTCGTCTCCCGCTCCTCCCTCGGCACGCTGCCCGTCACCCAGCGGGTGGCCGAGCGCAACTTCGGCGTGCCCACCGGCTACGCCTCCTTCGCCGTGCCGCTGGGCGCCACCACCAAGATGGACGGCTGCGCCGCGATCTACCCGGCCGTGGCCGCCGTGTTCATCGCCCAGTTCTACGGGATCGACATGAGCCTGAGCCAATACGCCCTCGTGGCGCTCGTGTCCGTGCTGGGCTCGGCCGCGACCGCCGGCACCACCGGCGCCACCGTGATGCTCACGCTCACGCTGTCCACCGCCGGGCTGCCCCTCGAGGGCATGGCCCTGCTCCTGGCCGTCGACCCGATCGTGGACATGGGCCGCACCGCCCTCAACGTGTCCGGCCAGGCCCTCATCCCCGCGCTCGTGGCCTCCCAGGAGGGCATCCTCGACCGGGACCGCTACGACGCCCCGCGCGGCGACATCTTCGGCGAGGACGAGGAGGAGATCGTCGAGGCCCGCGCCCACGCGACCGCCGACTCCCGCGCCGAGCTCGTCGGCACCCCGGAGCCGCGCGCCTGAGTCAGCGACCGGACGGGCCCGCTCCGGCGGGCCCGTCCGCGTCGTCCCCGTCCCCCTCGTCCGGGTACTCGCCCAGCACGTAGTCGTAGTCCACCGGGTTCCCGTCCTCGTCCGTGCGGCGGTACCAGTCGGTGATCGCCGCGGCGGTGGAGTCGAACCCCTCACCGGCCGCGTACCAGCTGCCCGGCGGGGTGCGCTCCACTGTGAACGCGAAGTCGTCCCCGTACTGCACCAGGCCCCGCACCGTCGCCTTCTCGACGGCGGCCCGCTGGTACCGGTCACGGATCGCGAAGGGGTCGTTGGCCAGTTCGCGCTGGAGCGCGACCGCCATGAGGACGAGCACCACGGTGAACGGCAGCGCCGTGATGGTGATGAGGTTCTGCAGGCCGGTGAGCGCGGTGTCGCCGCCGGTCAGCAGCATCACGACGGCGATGCCCGCCATGCACAGTGCCCAGAACACCGTGATCGTGTGGCGCGGGGCCGGGGCACCGCGCTGCGAGAGCTGCGAGTTCACGATCGAGGCGGAGTCCACCGTCGTGATGAAGAAGACCGCCAGCATGACGATCACGACCGGGGCCACCAGCCCGCCGCCGGGCAGCTGGTCCAGGACCACCCAGAAGATCTCCGCCGGCGCGGGCAGCGAGGCGGCCGTGCCGTCCGGCGCCACAGAGCCCCGGGTCCGCTGCAGCCAGACGGTGGTGCCGCCGATGATCGTGAATGCGCCGACGATCACCGCGGCCGGGATGAACAGGGCGCCGAGGACGTACTGGCGGATGGTCCGGCCCTTCGAGATCTTCGCCATGAACACGCCCACGAACGGGGCCCAGCTCACCCACCACGCCCAGTAGAAGATCGTCCAGTGGGAGAGGAACTCCTGCATGTCCTCCCCCTCGGCCATCGAGGCGCCGCGGGCCACACCGGACACCGCCGAGACGATGGTGCCGATCGTGAGCACCACGATGATCCCCAGCGCCACCGTGTTCCCCGGCGCCGACCAGCCCGAGACGATCTCCACGCCGCGGCCGATCTGCAGGGCGCCGATGCCCAGCGAGGCCGCCGTGCCACGCGCTCACGCCCCAGTGCAGCGCGGCCTGGGCCAGCGCGCCCGTCACCGCCTCCTCGCTCCCCGCCTCGTACGCCCCGGGCGCGGGGCCAGATAGTAGGTCAGCGGCTCGTACGGGCCGAAGAAGATGATGCCGATGCCGATGCCGGCCGCGAAGAGCCAGCCGGCGTGGAGCATCACCCAGTCGAGGGCCGCGCTCGAGACGGCCAGCACGGCGTCCGGCTGCAGCACACCCCACACCACGAACCCGACCACCAGCAGCCCGACGACGGCGAGGATCACCGGGTCCACGCCGTAGCGCACCCGGCGGTCCTCCACGGACACGCCCGGCACGAGGGCCGGGTGGATGCCGTGCGGATAGGAGTACTCCCGGACGAAGCGACGCAGCCGTGGCCGCCCGCACGACGACGGCCCCTCACCCGGGCGGGTGAGGGGCCGTCGTCGTCGGCCGGCCGCGTCAGGGCCGACGCAGGGGTCAGTGCTGGTGGCCGGCCTCGTCCTCGTCGGCGGGCTTGTCCGCCACGAGGGTCTCGGTGGTCAGCACGAGGGCCGCGATGGAGGCGGCGTTGGCCAGCGCGGAGCGGGTCACCTTGACCGGGTCGATCACGCCATCGGCGATCAGGTCGCCGTAGACGCCGGTCTTCGCGTTGTAGCCGTGGTTCGGCTCCAGCTCGGCGACCTTGGAGACCACCACGTAGCCGTCCTCGCCCGCGTTCTGGGCGATCCAGCGCAGCGGCTGCTTCAGGGCCTTGCGGACGATGTCCACGCCCACGGCCGCGTCACCGGTCAGGGCCTGGACGTCGGCGTCGGTGTCGAGCACGGTCAGCGCGTTGATGAGCGCGGTGCCGCCGCCGGCCACGATGCCCTCCTCGAGGGCGGCGCGGGTCGAGGACACGGCGTCCTCGATGCGGTGCTTGCGCTCCTTGAGCTCCACCTCGGTGGCGGCGCCCACGCGGATCACGCCGATGCCGCCGGAGAGCTTGGCGAGGCGCTCCTGGAGCTTCTCGCGGTCCCAGTCGGAGTCGGTCGCAGCGGACTCGGCCTTGATCTGGGCGACCCGGGCCTCGACGTCCTCGGCCGCACCGCCGCCGTCGACGATGGTGGTCTCGTCCTTGGTGACGGTGATGCGGCGGGCGGAGCCGAGCACGTCCAGGTCGGCCTGCTCGAGCTTCATGCCGAGGTCCGGGGAGACGACCTGGGCGCCGGTGAGGATCGCGATGTCCTGCATCATGGCCTTGCGGCGGTCGCCGAAGCCCGGCGCCTTGACGGCCACGACGTTCAGGGTGCCGCGGATCTTGTTGACCACGAGGGTGGACAGGGCCTCGCCCTCGATGTCCTCGGCGATCACGAACAGCGGCTTGTTGGCCTGCAGGACCTTCTCCAGCAGGGGCAGCAGCTCCTGCACGTTGGAGATCTTGCCCGAGTTGATCAGGACGTAGGCATCCTCGAGCACGGCCTCCTGACGCTCGGCGTCGGTGACCATGTACGGGGACAGGAAGCCCTTGTCGAACTGCATGCCCTCGGTGACGTCCAGCTCGGTGGAGGTCGTGGAGGACTCCTCGATGGTGATGACGCCGTCGGTGCCGACCGTGTCGAACGCGCGGGCCAGCAGCTCGCCGACCTCGTCGTTCTGGGCCGAGATGGCGGCCACGTGGGCCACCTCCTTGCCCTCGACCGGGCGGGCGTTCTCCTGCAGGCGCTGCTCGACGGCGGCCACGGCCACCTCGATGCCCCTCTTGACCTCGCCCGGCGCGGCGCCGGCGGCGACCTGGCGCATGCCCTCGTTCACGAGCGCCTGGGCCAGCACGGTGGCGGTGGTGGTGCCGTCGCCCGCGATGTCGTTGGTCTTGGTGGCGACCTCCTTGGCGAGCTGGGCGCCCATGTTCTCGTACGGGTCCTCCAGCTCCACCTCGCGGGCGATCGTGACGCCGTCGTTGGTGATGGTGGGGGCGCCCCACGCCTTGTCGAGCACCACGTTGCGGCCCTTGGGGCCGAGGGTGACCTTGACGGTGTCGGCGAGCTTGTCGATGCCGGCCTGGAGGGCGCGGCGTGCGTCGTCGTTGAAAGCCAGCTGCTTGGCCATGACGGACGCTCCTTTCGTTCAGGGAGTCAGGGGGTGCGGGGACGCGAGGGGCCCGGGGCGCGCGCACCGGTGCGGTGCGCGCCGCTCACCGGGCCCGTCGCGGCGGGGTCACTTGGTGACGACGGCCAGCACGTCGCGGGCGGAGAGCACCAGGTACTCCTCGCCGCCGACCTTGACCTCGGTGCCGCCGTACTTGGAGTAGAGCACCACGTCACCCTCGGCGACGTCGACCGGCACGCGGTTGCCGTTCTCGGCGACCCGGCCCGGGCCCACGGCCACGACCTGGCCCTCCTGCGGCTTCTCCTTGGCGGTGTCCGGGATCACGAGGCCCGACGCGGTGGTCTGCTCGGCCTCCAGGGGGCGGACAACGATGCGATCCTCGAGGGGCTTGATGGAGACAGACATGCTGCACACTCCTTCTTCGTCGACGTGCGGCTCCGGCGGGCTCGCCGGTCCGCTGATGCTGTGGTCTGCGGGTGCGCCACGGGCGTCAGACCCTCCGTCGTCGCGGTGCCGGACGGTCCACCTCGGGCATTGGCACCCGGTACCCCCGAGTGCCAGTCCTGACTCTACTCCGGCTTTTGGCACTCCTTCAACATGAGTGCCAGCCGTGTCCTCACCGTCCGCCGTGGGCGGAGGCGTGGGGCGCGGTGGGGTGGGGCGGCGGGCGGGGCGGGTTCCGGGCCCGGGAGCACACGGAGTGGTCACGACTGCGGCCGGGATCCTGCCCCTCCCCCACTCCCCACCCCCCTCGCCACCCGCCACCCTCCGTGGGCAGAAACCGCACCCCCGCCCATCGCGTGGGCAGCATCCGCAGGTTTTCGATCTCCGTGGGCAGAAGCGCCCTCTCTTCTGCCCACGGATGTTGCGTGGGCGGAACTCCTCGCAGTTCTGCCCACCGAGCCACGACGACGTCGTCCCGGCGGGACAACCGGCCGCCGCCCAGTCCTGCACAGCCGGCCCACCCCGCGCCGGTGTGCACAGACACGCGGCCCGCCCGGCCGCCGTCGGGCCGACCGCGTCAGGGTCGACCCATGCCCTTCGCCCCCGACCTCCCCCTCGTCCCCGTCTTCACCACCCGCGACGTGCTCGAACGCGGTCTGCCGCCCAGCCGGGTGCGGCGGTCCGACGTCCTCCGCCTCGCCCGCGGCATCCACCGCCGACGTGACATGCCGCTGCGCACCTGGGAGTCGGCTGGGCTCCCGCCGCCGCACCACGGGGTCGGCCTCGACCTGCTGACCGCCCTCCTGCGGTCCCGTCCCGACGCCGTCCTCTCCCACGAGACGGCGGCGCACCTCCACGGCCTCCCGCTTCCCCCGGGCGGGGCCACGCGACGCGCCGCCGTCGAGATCACGTTGCACCGCGGCACCGCACGGGCGCGGATCCCCGGCGTCATGGAGCACCGCAGACCCCTGCCCGCCGGCCACGTCACCTCCGTGCTCGGGCTACGGGTGACGACGCCGGAACGGACCTGGCTCGATCTGTGCTCGATCGGCCACCCCTGGGACGAGGCATCCCTCGTGTCGGCGGGTGACCACCTGGTCCGTCACCCCTGGTCCCCGCGCGGCCGGCGGCCTCCCGTCACCACGGTCACCGCGGTGCACGAGGCGATGCGGCCGCTCGGGCGGTTCGTCGGAAGACCGCGGGCGACGGCGGCGCTCGAGCGCGTACGGGTGGGTGCCGACTCGCCGCAGGAGACCCGGCTGAGGCTGGCGCTCGTCGAGGCGGGGCTGGGCGAGCCGACGCTGCAGCACGTGTTCGACCCCGGGCGGCGGGACGCCCCCGAGGCCGATCTGTGGTTCGAGGACTGCCGGCTCGTCCTCCAGTACGACGGCGAGGTGCACCGGAGTGCCGAGCAACACGCCCGGGACGCCCGGCGAGACCAGTACTACGCGGAACGTGGGCAGATGACCCTGCACGTCACGGGCCGGGACGTCGGCGAGGGATACGCGCGGGTGATCGAGGCCGTCCTCAGACGACGGGCACAGGTCTCGAACGGCTGGGATGCCTGACGTCGTCGTCGCGTATGGCCCTGCCGTCTGTGCGCAGGGGTTCCGTGGGCAGAAGCGAGGGCGTTTCTGCCCACGGAACCTGGAAACACGCGGGTTCTGCCCCCGGAAGGCGAGACCCGGCGGGTTCTGCCCCCGGAAGGCGAGACTCGGCGGGTTCTGCCCACGGAACACTCGCGCCGACCGGGCACCCGGCCCCCGCCCGGACCGGGCTGGCCCCGCCCGACTCGGGCCGGCCTCACCGTCGCCCCGCTCAGTAGTACACGGCCAGCGGCCCGTGCGGTCCGTCCACCACGCTGCAGGGGGTCTTGAAGATCCGCTCCAGCACCTCAGGGCGCAGGATCTCGGCCGGGGTGCCGGTCTCCACCACCTGACCGTCCCCCATGGCCACGATCCGGTCGGCGTAGTGGGCGGCGAAGTTGATGTCGTGCAGCACGATCACCACGGTCCGGCCCAGCTCGTCGGCGGCCCGGCGCAGCTGCTGCATCATCTGCACCGAGTGCTGCATGTCCAGGTTGTTCAGCGGCTCGTCCAGCAGCACGTACTCGGTGTTCTGCGCCAGCACCATCGCCACGTACGCGCGCTGCCGCTGGCCGCCCGAGAGCTGGTCGAGGTACCGGTTCTCGAACGGGCCGAGGTTGAGGAAGTCGATCGCGTCGGACACGTGCCGCTCATCCTCCAGGGTCAGTCGCCCGCGCGTGTACGGGTAGCGTCCGAACCCCACGAGCTGCCGCACGGTCAGCCGCGTCACGAAGTGGTTCTCCTGCCGCAGGATGGACAGGGTCTGCGCGATCTTCCGGGACGGCGTCGTGGTGATGTCGTGCCCGCCCACGGCGATCGTCCCGGCGTCGGCGTCCTGGAGTCGGCCGATCATCGTCAGCAGCGTGGACTTGCCCGCCCCGTTGGGCCCCACGAGCGCGGTCACTCCCCCGGCCTGGATGTCCAGGTCCACGGGTCCGATGCACACCTCATCGCTGTGGCGCTTCACCACGCCGCGCAGCTCGATCACAGACGTCCCTTTCTCATCACGACGACCAGGAAGGTGATGCCGCCGATCAGCTCGATGACCACCGTGACCGCACCTCCCGCGTAGAACACGTGCCGCAGCACGAAGTAGGCGCTCGTGAGCACCGCGTACCCGGCCAGCGCCGCCACCGGAAGGATGAACCGGTGGTCGTGGGTGTCGACGAGGCTGTACGCCAGCGTCGCCACGAGGAAGCCGAGGAACGTCATCGGGCCCACGAGCGCGGTGGTCATGGCCATCAGCACGGAGACCAGCAGCAGCGTCACCATGAGCTCGCGCCGGTGGTGCAGGCCCAGGTTGGTCGCGGCGTCGGCGCCGAGCGCCACCGTGTTCAGGCGGCGGGAGCGCAGCCACAGCAGCGCGCACACGACGACGGCGATGGGCGCGGCGATCGCCACGTACTCGGTCCGGGCGTTGGAGATGTTGCCGAAGAGCCGCGCGCTCAGCAGGTCGAACGAGTTCGGGTCCAGCAGTCGCTGCATGAACGTGCTCAGCGCGGCCAGCCCGCCGCCCAGCACCACGCCCACGAGCAGCATCAGATGGACGCTGCCGTAGGGCCGGGAGAGCAGCCACGAGTAGAGGGCCGTCGCCAGCACCACCATGAGCGCGGCCTGGGCGAGGAACGGCCCCACCCCGGTCAGCACCGCGACGCCGGCGGCCCCCAGCACGTACACGGCGGCGGTCGACACGGCGGTGTAGAGCGCCTCGAACCCCATGATCGAGGGGGTGATGATGCGGTTGCCCGTCACCGTGTGGAAGCTGACGGTCGCGAAGGAGTGGCACAGCGCCACGATCCCGATCACGCCCAGGGACTCCACGCGCATCCGCGCGATCATCCAGAACGCGCGCGAGCCGGGTTCGGCCTCGTTGCCCCACAGCAGGACCCCGGCGGTGGAGAGCACGGCGACGGCGGCCAGCACCGCGACGACGACCGCATACCTCCGGCGGTCGGCGGCGGTGACGAACGCGCCGGACCGGCGCGGGGCGTCGGCGTCGACGGGCCCGGCCGCGGTGGCGCCGCCGGGCGGGGCGGGGAGGCGACCCGGGGCGGTCGCGAGCGGCTCAGCCATGCTTGGCCTGCCTCAGCAGCAGGGCGAGGAACACGATCGCGCCCACGAGGCCCAGGATCAGCGAGATGGGCACCTCGAACGGGGCGATCACGGTGCGCCCGATCAGGTCGCAGACGATCACGATCCACACGCCGACCATGACCACCCAGGGCAGGTTCGTCCGCAGGTTGTCGCCGCGGACCATGGACACGAGGTTGGGGACCACGAGCCCCAGGAACGGGAGGGCCCCGATCACCACGGTGACCACCCCGGTGGCCACGGCCACCATGGCCACGCCGGTGAGGATCACGGCGTCGTAGTTGAGGCCGACGTTCGTGGCGACGTCCTTGCCGAGGCCGGCCACGGTGAAGCGGTCCGCGATGACGAAGACCGCCACGCACACGATCAGCACGAGGAAGAGCAGCTCATACCGGCCGCGGACCACGGAGGTGAACGAGCCGGCGAACCACGCGCCCACCTGCTGCAGCATGTCCGTCTGGAGGGCGAGGAACGTCGAGGCGGCGCCCACGACGGCGCCGAGCATGATGCCCACGATCGGCACGATGAGGGAGGACTGCAGGCGCACGCGCCGCAGGAAGAGGAAGAACACGAGGGTGCCGACGAAGGCGAAGAGGATGGCCCCGACCATCCGGGTCACCAGGCCCGCCCCCGGCATGAGCACCATGGTGACCAGCAGGCCGAGCCCGGCCCACTCGGTGGTGCCCGTGGTGCTCGGCTCCACGAAGCGGTTCTGCGTCA
Source organism: Micrococcus sp. 63XJN7_8_ISO-PGPR-S23-253 (assembly GCF_056173425.1). Classification (NCBI taxonomy): domain Bacteria; kingdom Bacillati; phylum Actinomycetota; class Actinomycetes; order Micrococcales; family Micrococcaceae; genus Micrococcus; species Micrococcus sp. 63XJN7_8_ISO-PGPR-S23-253. The sequence goes on along the minus strand of NZ_CM149673.1, from coordinate 601,880 downwards.
TGAGCTGCATGATCAGCCCGCACATCGCCATCGAGGCGCCGGCCAGCACGAGGGCGACCGTGCGCGGCACACGCGTGATGGCGAACATCTCGCGTCCGCCCTCCGCGCCGACGTCGTACACGCCCACGAACAGCGAGACCACGACGAGGACCGCGGTCACCACGACGCCGACCAGCAGCGGCCAGGTGCGCTGCCAGCGGGTGCGCTCGGGCCGCAGGACGGCGGGCGGGACCCAGCACACGCGGTCGCCCCGCCCCGGCTCCTCGAGCCGGGGCGGGGCGACGGCGACGTGGTGACGCACGTCGACGATCACTGCGCGCCTTCGAAGGCCTTCGCGAGGTCCTCCATGACGGTGGTGTGGTTCTGGATGTCCTCGGCGACGTAGAAGTCGGCGGGCAGGTACACGATGTTGCCCTCCTTCACCGCGGTCACGTCCTGGAGGGCCTCGGAACGCTCGATCAGCTCGGCGGCGGTGGCGTTCTCCTCGCCGACGGCGGCGTCGCGGTCCATGACGATCAGCCAGTCCGGGTTCGACTTCGCGATGGCCTCGACGGAGATGTCGTCGCCCTGGTGGTTGTCGGTGCCCGACTGCTCGAGGGCCGGGGTCAGGTCCAGCATGTCGAAGAACGGGCCGATGGCGCGGCCGGTGCTGGGCGCGACGTACGAGAGCTCGCCGCCCGAGGCGATGAGGCCCATGACGGTCTGCTCAGGGTCGTAGGCGTCCTTGGCGCGCTGGGTGGCGGCGTCGAAGTCGGCGATGAGCTTCTCGGCATCGGCCTCGTGGCCGGTGGCCTCGCCCAGCAGGGTGGTCAGCTTCTTCAGGCCTTCGTCCATGGGGGTCTGCGTGACGTCGAAGTTCGTGTCCACGACGGCGGCGTCGCCGGTCAGCTCGTCGATCTCCGCCTTGCGCTCGTTGAACCGCTGGCCATTGAACACGACGTCCGGCTCGGCGGTGACGAACAGCTCCATGTCCGGCTCCCGGTGGTTGCCGATGTCGACGACCGAGTCGTCCTGGAGGTAGGAGGGCCCGCCCTCGCCCTTGTACATGATCTGCTTCGGCGCGGCCGTCAGCTCGACGCCCCAGTCGTCCAGGGTGCGGAAGATGCGGTTGTCCGTGGCGATGACGGAGTCGACCTCCTCCGGGAGGGTGACCTCGGTGCCGGACATGTCGGTGACGGTGACCCCGGTCGCGATGCCGCCCGAGGCAGCCGAGGAGCCGCCCGAGGCGCTCGTGGAGGCCGAGGACTCGCCGGAGGCGGTCGCGGAGGACGAGCCCGTGGCCGCGCCGCCGGCGGAGCAGCCGACGAGGGCGAGGGCCGCCACCGAGGTCAGGGCGAGACTGGTGAGGCGGGGGGCGCGGACGGAACGCGGCATGGTTCTCCTTCTGGGCGGCGGGGCTGCCCCGGGATGAGCAGTCGGGGTGGTGGGCGCGCTCCCGTGGAGGTGAGCCTTGCCTCAGTCGATTACCGTACACGAGGGTGCCGTAATCCCCCAACGGGGGCTTCGACGGTCCCGCCGCCCGGAGCCCGCGGCCGCGAGCCCCATCAGTCCAACGGCGTCACCTCGAGGGCGAACCGCGACCGACCCACGCGCGCCAGCACGAGGGTGGCGTGCCGTCCGGCCCCGCCACGCCGGCCCGGCTTCGCCCCGCCGAGGACGGCGCGCCGCACCTCCTCGGGCGTCTCGCGGATGCCCCGCTTCTTCACGTCCAGCCGGCCCACCCCGGTCTCCTTCGCCCAGCGCCGCAGGGAGGCCAGGTGGAAGCCGTGCACCGCCTCGATCCGATGGGCGCGGGCCAGGCCGTCCCGCACGGGCTCGGGCGCGACGAGGTAGGCCAGGTGGGGGTCCAGCTGCCGCGTCGGCACGGGCCAGGACGCGGCCAGATCCGTCACGAGTCCGGCCCGGATGACGGCGCCGTCCGGCTCGTGCAGGACCGCGCCGACGAGCCCCGCCATGCCCGCCTCCCCCACGGCCTCGACCTCGGGCGAGTCGCCGAAGTCCGCCCCGGAGACGAGCTGCGCCGTCGTCGTCTCCCCGCCCCGGACGGTCATGACGCGCGCCGCCCGCCGCACCCCGGGGCGGGCCGCCGCGTTGAACCACAGGGCGGCCTCCACGACGTCGCCGTCGAGGCTCACCCACTCGGCCTCGGCGCCCGCCGGCACGGCCTCGTGCGGGAGCCCCGGGCCGAGCTTGACCCCGACCGGGACGCCCGTCGCGGCGATGTCCGTCACGACGCTCAGGGGCGGGGAGAACGCCTCGGGGTCGAACACGCGCGCGGACCCGCCCCCGCCGACCTGACGGCGTGCGGGGTCCAGCCACACCGCGTCCGCCTCGGCGGGCACACGGGCGCGGGCCCAGGCCACGGCGTCGCCGTGCACCACACGCGCACCGCGGTGGCCGGCGAGGTTCACCTCGGCGGCCGCGGCGACGACGGCGTCCCGCTCCACCGCCACGACGTCCAGGCCCCGGTCGGCGAAGGCGCGCGCGTCCAGGCCGAGACCACAGCCGAGGTCGGCGACGCACCGGGCCCCCGCGGCCGCCAGTCGGTCCGCGTGCAGGCCCGCGACCAGCGGGCGGGTGGCCTGCTCCAGGCCGTCGCGGGTGAACAGCATCCGGCGCGCCTCCGGCCCGAGGCGGGCCTCCGCCCGGGACCGCAGCGCGGCCTGGGTCAGCGCGGCGGCCACGCGCTCCGGAGGATGCCCGGCCGCACGCAGGCGGGAGGAGACCGCGAGCGCGTCGGCCTCGCGGTACCCGGCGAGGGAGTCGAGCAGCGCGCGGCCCTCCGGCTCGAGGACGGGAGCCAGGGCGGTGGCGTCCGCCTCCGAGGCGGCGGCCGTGGGGCGCGGCGGGCGGGAGGCGGGGCGGGGGCGGGCCATGCGCCCCACCCTAGGTCCGAAGCGTGGACACCAGGCGCAGACCCGGCAGGGGCTTCTAGGATGGGCGGCATGACTCTGCCCTTCGCCGACTCCGCGCAGTCCACTCTCGGAATCGAGTGGGAGCTCGCTCTCGTGGACGCCGTGTCCGGCGAGCTGCGCTCCGAGGCCCCGGACCTGCTGCGCGCCCTGCATGTGGCCGAGGGCCTGGCCGACGACGACGTGAACCCGCACATGACCAGCGAGCTCCTGCAGAACACGGTGGAGCTCGTCACGGGCGTGCACGAGCGCGTCGACGCCGCGACGGCGGACCTCGGCCGGATCGCCGCGCGCGTGGCCGACGCCGCGGCCGCGCGGGGCATCTCCCTGTTCTGCCAGGGCACGCACCCGTTCGCGGACGCGATCGCGCAGCCCTCGACACCCAGTGAGCGCTACGACCGCATGCTGGATCTCACCCAGTACTGGGGTCGGCAGCTGCTGATCTTCGGCGTGCACGTGCACGTGGGCCTGGACGACGTCTCCAAGGCCATGCCGGTGGTGAACGGCCTGGTCAACCGCGTGCCGCACCTGCTCGCGCTCTCGGCCTCCTCCCCCTTCTGGGCGGGCACGGACACGGGCTACCAGTCCCAGCGCACCCTCCTGTTCCAGCAGCTGCCCACGGCCGGCCTGCCGTTCCAGTTCCAGGAGTGGGAGGACTTCGAGCGCTGCGTGGCCCAGATGGAGCAGGTGGGCATGATCGCGGACGTCACCGAGTGCCGCTGGGACGTGCGGGCCGTGCCCCGCCTGGGCACGGTGGAGATGCGCGCGTGCGACGGCCTGGCCACGCTCGAGGAGATCGCCGCCGTGACCGCCTACACGCAGTGCCTCGTGGACGACCTGTCCGCGAGCCTGGAGCGCGGTGAGACGGTCGAGGTCCTGCCGCCGTGGCACGTGCAGGAGAACAAGTGGCGCGCCGCCCGGTACGGCATGGACGCCACCGTGATCGTGGACGCCCGGGGCACCCAGGTCCCGCTGGCGGAGCACCTGCCGGCGGAGATCGAGCGACTGACCCCGGTCGCCGAGCGGCTGGGCTGCGCGGCGGAGCTCGCCGGCGTCCAGGCGATGATCGACGACGGCGGCGCCGCGCGTCAGCGTCGCGTGGAGGCGCAGGCCCTGGCCGGCCCGCCGGCCGTGGGTGAGGACGCGGATGACGCGGTGGCCCCGCTGCGCGCGGTCGTGCTGGACGCCGCCGCCCGCACCCGCGCGTCGCTGGACGGCCGCGCCGGCTGAGCGGCCGCTCCCCCGACGAGGTGGCGGTCCCGCCGCGCCTGCACGCTTCCGCCGGCGCGCCCGGCGCGGTTACGGTCGCACCATGCGAGCACTCACATGGCAGGGAAAGCGCAACGTCGCCGTCGAGGACGTCCCGGATCCGCGGATCCAGGAGCCGACGGACGCGATCATCGAGGTCACCTCGACCGGCATCTGCGGGTCGGACCTGCATCTGTACGAGGTCCTTGGGCCGTTCATGGACGCGGGGGACGTGATCGGTCACGAGCCGATGGGCATCGTCCGCGAGGTCGGGTCCGAGGTCACCCACATCCGGCCCGGTGACCGGGTGGTCGTGCCCTTCACCATCTCCTGCGGTCGGTGCTGGATGTGCCAGCGCGGGCTGCAGTCCCAGTGCGAGACCACCCAGGTGCGGGAGCAGGGTTGCGGCGCCGCGCTCTTCGGCTACTCCCGGCTCTACGGCTCCGTCCCCGGCGGACAGGCCGAGCTGCTGCGTGTGCCCCACGCGGACTACGGCCCCGTGAAGGTGCCGCACACCGGCCCGGATGAGCAGTGGCTGTTCCTCTCGGACGTGGTCCCCACCGCCTGGCAGGGGGTCCAGTACGCGAACGTCCCCGACGGCGGCACGCTCGCGGTGCTCGGCCTCGGCCCCATCGGTCAGCTGGCGGCGCGCATCGGCGTGCACCGGGGGTACCGCGTGATCGGCGTCGACCCGGTCCCCGAGCGCCGCGCGATGGCGGCCCGGCACGGCATCGAGGTCCTGGACGCCGACGGCGGCGAGGCCGAGGTGCTCCGCGAGCGCACCGGCGGCCGCGGCCCCGACGCGGTCCTGGACGCGGTCGGCATGGAGGCGCACGCCTCCCCGGTGGGGCACGCGGCCCACACCGCCGTGGGCCTGCTGCCCGACGCGCTCGGCCGGGCGGCCATGAAGACCGCCGGCGTCGACCGCCTGAGCGCCCTCCACACCGCGATCGACGCGGTCCGCCGCGGCGGCACGGTGTCGCTCTCCGGGGTCTACGGCGGCATGAAGGACCCGATGCCGATGCTCACCCTGTTCGACAAGCAGATCACCCTGACGATGGGCCAGTGCAACGTCCGTCGCTGGGTGGACGACCTGCTGCCCCTGCTCGACGACCCGTCCGACCCCCTCGGCGTGCTCGACCTGGCCACGCACACCGCCCCGCTCGAGGACGCGCCCGCCCTCTACGAGACGTTCCAGAAGAAGGAGGACGGCTGCGTGAAGGTGGTCTTGAAGCCGTGAGGATCGTCGTCCTGGGCGCGACGGGCAACGTCGGCACCGCTGTCCTGCGCCGCCTCCAGGCCGCGGACGAGGTGAGCTCGATCGTGGGCGTGAGCCGTCGCGGCCCGGACCGGGCCGGAGCGCCCTACGACGGCGTCGAGTGGCACCGCCTGGACGTCGCGGAGCCCACGGCGGCGGGGCGGCTGCGCGAGATCGTCGCCGGCGCGGACGCCGTCGTCGACCTGGTGTGGGTGATCCGCCCCAACCGCGACCGCGACCACCTGCGCGCCGTCAACGTGGCCGGCAACGAGCGGGTGTTCCGGGGCGTGGCCGAGGCGGGCGTGCCGCACCTGGTCTACGCGTCCTCGGTGGGCGCGTACGGGCCCGGGCCGAAGGGCCGCGCCGTGGCCGAGTCCCATCCCACCACCGGGGTCCCCACCTCGCACTACGCCGCACAGAAGGCCGAGGTCGAGTCGATCCTCGACCGCGTGCAGGCCGAGCACCCCGAGCTGCTCGTGACCCGGCTGCGCCCCGGGCTGATCTTCCAGTCCGCCGCCGGGCCCGAGATCAAGGACTACTTCCTGGGGGACCTCGTCCCCGCCCGGCTGGTCGCCCGCCTGCGCACCCCGGTGCTGCCGTTCCCGCGGGGCCTGCGGTTCCAGGCGCTCACGGCCCAGGACGTGGCGGACGCGTACTGGCGCGTGATCGCCCACCGCGCGGGCGGGGCCTTCAATGTGGCCGCCGACCCCGTGCTGGACGCGCACACCATGGGCACCGTCCTCGGGGCGCGCCGCATCCTGGAGCTGCCCGTGGGCCTGTTCCGAGCGGCCGCGGCGCTGACCTACCGGGCACGGCTGCAGCCCACCGACCCGGGGTGGGTGGACATGGCCGCGGCGGTGCCCATCATGGACACCACGGCCCTGCGCGCCGCGACCGGCTGGTCCGAGACCACCGACGCCCGGGAGGCGGTCCGCCTCGTGCTCGACCATCTCGACGGCGCCGAAGGCCTCGGCAACGCCGGGCACCGCTCGCACTCGCCCACGGAATGAGGACGATGACCCTCACCCGCCGGACCGCCCTGACGGGCCTGCTCGGGGGCGCCGCCCTCGGGTTCACCGCCTGCACCTCCTCCGGCTACCCCGCCGACCCGGAGGGCACCCTGGACCGCGTCACGGGCGGGGTGCTGCGCGCCGGCGTCGTGCACCACCCGCCCCACGTGGACGCCTCGGGCGCCGAGCCCGTCGGCCCCGAGCCCGACCTGATCCGCGGCTTCGCGGCGGCGCACGACGCACGCGTCGAGTGGACCGTGGCCGGGGAGGAGGCGCTCATGACCGCATTGGAGAAGGGCGACATGGACCTGGTGGCCGGCGGCCTGACCTCGGCGTCCCCGTGGACGTCGCACGCGAGCATCACCCGCCACTACGCCGAGGCGCAGGGTCCGGACGGCGAGCCGGTGAAGCTCGTGATGGCCGTGCCCCTGGGTGAGAATCAGATGCTCACGGCCCTCGAGTCGTACTTCGACCAGCGCGCAGCGGAGGCTGCCCGATGACGCGGCAGGACACCCGCGAGAAGGGGCCGAGCGGGCGCCGGTTCGGCGCCACGGAGCTGCCCCCGGAGATCGAGCGCGTGGTCCGGCAGGCCAAGCGGCTCGAATGGGCGACGCTGGGGGTGATCGTGGTCACGATCGTCCTCGTGGCGGTCGTGATGGGCTCCTCGCAGGCCATGCGGGCCGCGTGGATCGAGGACCTGCTCTCCCTGATTCCGCCGATCGCGTTCCTCGTCGCCCTGCGCGTGGCCCGCATGGCCCCGACGCGGGCCCGGCCCTACGGCTCTCACCGGTCCGTCGGGGTGGGGCACCTCGTGGCCGCCGTCGCCCTGTCCGTGATGGGCGTGGTCCTCGTCGGTGACTCCATCCTGGGCCTGGTGACGGCGGAGCACCCGCCCATCGGCACGTTCGACCTGTTCGGGCACACCGTGTGGCAGGGCTGGTTCATGATGGCCGTGATGGCCCTGTCCGTGCCGGGGCCCATGATCCTCGGCCACAAGAAGCTCAGGCTGGCCGAGCAGCTCCACGACCGCGTGCTGTACGCGGACGCGGACATGAACAAGGCGGACTGGCAGACGGGCGTGGCGACCATCGTCGGCGTGGCCGGCATCGGCCTGGGCTGGTGGTGGGCGGACTCCGCTGCGGCGATCTTCGTGGGCGTGAGCATCGTGCTGGACGGCTGGAAGAACCTGAAGGAGGCCGTCACGAACCTGGCGGACCGTCGCGCCGCCACGATCGACGGCGCCCGGCCACACCCGCTCATCGACCGTGCCGAGCGGGTCGCCTGGGCGGAGCCGTGGGTGCGCCATGCGGGCGCCCGCGTCCGGGACGAGGGCCACGTGTTCCACGTCGAGATGTTCGTGGTGCCGCACGAGGGGGCGGACGTGACGGTGGGCCGCTGCTGCGCGCTGCGGGACGCGATCGCCGCACTGGACTGGAAGCTGCAGGACGTCGTCGTCGCCCCGGTGGCCGAGCTGCCCGCCGAGGTGCACGGCGGCGGCCCCGAGGAGCACCAGACGGGCGAGGAGTAGCCCGGGCCTCAGCCGGCCAGGAACCGGCCTTCGAGGGTGGCAGAGGTGATGCGCTGGACCTCGCGCTGCTGGTCGGCGGCCCTCTGGCGCAGGGCATGCATCTCGGCGGCGTCGACCGCCGGCAGGTGCGGCGCGAGCTGTTCGAGGACGTGCCACATCGCGGACTTGGCCTGGAGCATGCCCTGCAGCAGGTCCAGTTCGATCTGCGTCCAGCCGGAGCCGCGCGTGCGCAGCGCGTTCACGGGGTTGAGGCGTCCGCCGACCTCGGCCGCCGCGCCGGCGGCCCGGTCCACCAGCGGGGTGCGGAGGCCCAGCTCGCCGATGAGCGCCTCGAGGCGGTCCTGGTCGTCCTGGACGGCGTCGCCGAGGCGGCGCAGCGCGGCCTCCTGCGGGGTGCCGGCCCAGGTCTGCTCGGCGGCGCGGAACGCCTTCACACCCGAGCGTGAGCCGAGCAGGTGCTGATTGAGGAAGTCCTCCAGCATCTGCTCGTCCACGGCGGCAGAGGTGGACTCGGGGCGGGGGTGCTCATGGCCGGTCATGGGCCTTGTCTACGGAACGCGCGGGCGTGGCGGCAAGGGGCCGGGCACGGTCAGACGCTGACGACCTCGACCGGCTGTCCCGGGTCCGCGCCGAACCACGCGTCGGAGGGGGTGACGCCGTCGCGCACCAGGCGTGCGCCGAGCGCGGCGACCATCGCCCCGTTGTCGGTGCACAGGTTCACGGGCGGGACGGTCAGCTCGATGCCGGCGGAGCGGCACCGGTCGGCGAGCAGGGCGCGCAGGCGCGAGTTCGCCGCGACGCCGCCGCCGAGCATCAGGTGGGTGAGCCCGTGCTCGCGGCAGGCGCGGACGGCCTTGGCGGTGATCACGTCGGCGACGGCCTCCTGGAAGGAGGCGGCGATGTCCGCGCGCGGCACCTCGAGGCCGCGGGCCTCGAACTGCTCCACGGCGCGGGAGACGGCGGTCTTCAGCCCGGAGAAGGACCAGTCGTGCCGGTGCGGGCCGGGCTCCTCGGCGCTGCCGACGAACTTGCCCGCGGTGAGCCCGCGCGGGAAGCGGAAGGCCGTCGGGTCGCCCTGGGCGGCGAGCCGGTCGATCACGGGGCCCCCGGGGTAGCCCGCCCCGATGAGCCGGGCGACCTTGTCGTACGCCTCGCCGGCCGCGTCGTCGATGGTCGAGCCCAGCAGCTCGACCTCGGAGCTGATCCGGCCCACGCGCAGGATCTCGGTGTGCCCACCGGAGACGAGCAGCGCGCCCAGGTCCGCGGGCAGGTCGTCCCACTGCGCGGGCCGCACGCCGTCCAGCATGCCGACGCCCACGTGCGCCACGAGGTGGTTGATGCCGTAGAGGGGCGTGCCGAGGGCCGTGGCCAACGCCTTGGCCCCCGCGACCCCCACCATGAGGGCGCCCGCCAGACCCGGGCCGGAGGTGACGGCGATCGCGTCGAGGTCCGCGAGGGTGACGTCGGCGGTGTCCAGGGCGCGGCGGATCGTGGGCACGAGGGCCTCGAGGTGCGCGCGGGCGGCGATCTCCGGGATCACGCCGCCGAAGCGCACGTGCTCCTCCACGGAGGAGGCGACCTCGTGGGCCAGCAGGGCGGTGCCGCGGACGACGCCGACGCCGGTCTCGTCGCAGGAGGACTCGATGCCGAGCACGAGGGGGGCTGCGGTGGCGGTGGGCATGGGCTCCAGTCTAGTGAGCGGCCCGGTCACAGGGCCTTGCGCATGATCACGGCGTCCTCGCCGCCCGGGTAGTAGCGGCGACGCACGTGCAGCTGCTCGAATCCGTGGCGCGCGTAGAGTCGCCGGGCGACGGCGTTGGAGGCCCGGGCCTCGAGCATGAGCGAGCTCGCGCCGCGCGCCGCGGCCTCCGCGGCCATCCAGCGCAGCTGGGCCGCCCCGATCCCCCGCCCCTGCGCCGCCGCGACCGTGCCCACGGTCTGCACGTCGGCGACGTCGCCGACCACCATGATCCCGCCGTAGCCGACGATCTCGCCGGGGGCGGGGCCGTCGTCGTCCGCGGCGCCGGGCGCGGCCACGTCGCGGACGACCACGCGGTAGTCCCGGGTGGGCGGGCGGCCGTGCGCGTCCCGCCCGCCGGCGGGGCCGGTCTGGGCGAGCTCCTCCTCGTAGAAGTGCGCGGGCCAGGCGTCGAGCGGGAAGAGCGTGGCCTCGTGGGCGAGCACCTCGGGGACGTCCCACACGGTCATGGGGCGCAGCAGGTACCCGGGCGGCAGCCCGTGCCCGTCCTCGGCGGGGCGCCCGTCACCGGTCGGGGCCGGCTCGGCCGGACTCACGCGCCCGCCCGCTTGCGGGGGCCGGGGACCTTGGCGTCGGACTCGCGCAGGTAGAGCGGCTCGGCCGGCACGAGGCCGCGGCCGCGCCGCAGGGCGAGCTCGGCCACCTGCCCCACCCCGACGGCGGACGGCGTGGCCGTCTCCCAGTCCGGCACCGCGCGCAGCGCCTCGGGGTAGAGCCCGGCCCCCGCGCCGTAGACGGGCAGCGGGGTGACCTCGTCCGCGGGCGAGACGAAGGGGCCGTGCAGCAGCGTCGGCTGCCCGCCGACCTGCGCGTAGTGGGCCCAGTAGACCTCGCGGCGGCGGGCGTCCGTGGCGACCACGAACTCCTCGATCCCGTGGCGGAAGGCGTCGACGCCGGCCGTGTGGGCGAGCGCGTCGAGGCTGCGGACCCCGTGCACGGGCACGTCCCACGCCAGGCCGAGGGCGGCCGCCGTCGCCAGGCCCGCGCGCAGTCCCGTGAAGGGTCCGGGGCCGACGCCGACCGCGAGCGCGTCCAGCGCGATGCCGGTGACGCCGGCCTGGTCGAGCACGGTCTGCACCGCGGGGGCGAGCACCTCGGCGTGGGCGTGGGTGTCGTCCGTGGCCCAGCGCGCGAGCTCCTCACCGTCCCGCAGGACGGCGACGGAGGCGGCGGCGGAGGAGTCGATCGCGAGGAGCAGGGCCATGGCCGCCAGTCTACGGAAGCACGACGCCGGCCCAGCGCGGGCCGCGGCCGGTCACGACGGCCGAACGCAGCTCCTCGGCCTGGCCCCCGTCCTCGTCGGAGAAGTCGGTGACGATGCCGTCCTCGCCCTCCCCCGCCGAGGCCGCGGGGGCGTCCTCACCCCCGCGGGCCCGGACGATCTCGATGTCCAGCCACGAGGCGTCCGGGTCCTCGGGGAACCCGGCGAGGGACTCGGCCATGCCCCGGCCCCACTCGACGACGGTCACGGAGCGGTCCACGCTCGCGTCCAGGTCGAGGTCCGTGAGCTCCCCCGCCGAGCGCAGCCGGTACGCGTCCACGTGCACGAGGTCCGGGGTGCCCGCCGGGGCGTCGGCCGGGGCGGGGTGGACGCGGGAGAGGACGAACGTCGGCGAGACCACGCCGGAGGCCACGCCGAATCCGCTGGCCAGCCCCTGGGTGAAGGTCGTCTTGCCCGCGCCGAGGTCGCCCATGAGGATCAGCACGTCGCCGGCGCGGAGCACCCCGGCGAGGGCGCGGCCGAACGCCCGGGTGCCGTCGGCGCCCTCGAGGGGGACCGTCGCCGTGAGCACGGGCTCCGGCAGGGTCGGGCCGGGGGCGGGGATCGCGTGGTCGCTCATGGGCGGGCCTCCTGGGTCGGCGTGGGGTCCACGTGCTGTCGGTCCACGCGGCCTCCGATGCGGGTCACCAGCTCGTAGTTGATCGTCCCGGCGGCCGCGGCCCACTCCTCCACCGGGATGCCGGAGGCCGGTCCGAACAGCTCGACGGCGTCGCCGGGCGCGTCCGTGGCGTCCGGGCCGAGGTCCACCACGAACTGGTCCATCGCGATGCGGCCCACCACGGGGACGGTCCGGCCGCCGACGTGGACGCGCGTGCCCTCGACGACGCGCGGGACGCCGTCGGCGTAGCCGACGGGCACGAGCCCGAGGGTGGTGGGCTCCGCTGTGACGTGGCGGAACCCGTAGGACACGCCCTGCCCGGCGGGGACGGCCTTGACGTTGGCCAGGACGGTGACGAGGGACATGGCCGGGCGCAGCCCGAGCTCGGCGGCGGTGACGTCCGCGAACGGGGAGAGCCCGTACAGGCCCAGGCCGACGCGCACCATGTCCAGGTGCGTGTCCGGCCGGGAGAGGGTGGCGGGCGTGTTGGCCAGGTGCCGCAGCAGCGGGTGGCCGAGCGTCTCGGCGGCCTCGGCGGCCATCCGTTCGAACCGCAGCAGCTGCGCCGTGGTCTCGGCGGCCCGGTCCGGCTCGTCCGCCACGCCGAGGTGGGAGAACACGCCCTCCACCCGCACGAGGCCCGCGGCCTCGAGCTCGGCGGCACGCTCGACGAACGCGGGCCACCGCTCGGGCGGGCAGCCGTGGCGGCCCAGGCCGGTGTCCGCCTTCAGGTGCAGGACGGCGCGGGCCTCGGGTCCGGCCCCGCCGCGGCCCCGCAGCCCGCAGACGGCGTCGGCGACGGCGTCCAGGTCCCAGCCCGAGACGCCGAGGGTCACCTCCGCCTCCACCGCGGCGGCGAAGTCCGTGGCCCCGGTGTGCAGCCACGCGAGCACGGGCAGACGCACCCCCGCCGCGCGCAGGGCCAGGGCCTCGCGCACGTGGGCCACCCCGAGCCGGTCCGCGCCGGCGGCCGCGGCGGCGCGGGCGACGGCCACCGCGCCGTGGCCGTAGGCGTCGGCCTTGACGACGGCGGTCAGCAGCGGCCGGCTGCCGTCGGGGCAGCGGATCCGCTCCTGCAGCACGCCCACGTTGTGCCGGACGGCCGCCAGGTCGATGCGTGCGGCGCGCTCGGTGTCCACCGGGCTGACGTCGGCGCGGCTCATCGGACGGCCCCCGGCTCGGCGTCGTCCGGCCACCACAGGTGCGCGACGCGCGCGCCCAGCGCGGCCGGCAGCGTGGCCGTGGTGATCCGCCCGGCGCGGGCCTGGTCGGCCCCGGCCCGGGCGTGCAGCCAGGCGGCCGCCGCCGCGAGCCGAGCCGTGGGCGCCGGGCCCGGATCCTCCCCGGCCTGGCGCGCCTTCGAGCGCCGCGCCACGTCCGCGGCCAGGACGGCGCCGATCGCCCCGGAGAGCACGTCGCCGGTCCCGCCCATCGCGAGTTCGGGCCCGCCGCCGGTCACGACCCATGCCTCGCCGTCCGGGGCGACCACGAGGGTGCGCGGGCCCTTGAGCAGGACGGTGGCCCCGTGCGCAGCGGTCCACGCCCGCAGTGCCGCGAGCGGGTCGGCGGCGTCGGCGCCATCTGCGGGGACGCGCTCGCGCAGGCGGGACCACTCCCCGGCGTGCGGCGTCAGGACCACGGGCGTGCCGGCCGCGCGCAGCGACCGCAGCTCGGCGGCGGTGACCAGGTCCAGAGCCGAGGCGTCGGCGACCAGGGCCGCCTCCGGCCGCTCCTCGAGCGCGGCGAGGACGCCGGCCCAGCGCCGCCGCGCGTCGTGCTCGGTGTCCAGGCCGGGGCCGGCCACCCAGGCGTCCGCGCGCGACGGCTCGGGCCCCTCCGCCGAGACCAGCGCCTCGGGGTGGGCGGCGAGCACCAGGTCCCGGGTGGTCTGCGGGCCGGAATGGTGCACCATGCCCGCGCCCGTCTGCAGCGCGCCCGCGCTCGCGAGCACGGCGGCCCCCGGGTAGCGCTCCGATCCGGCGACGACCACCACCACGCCGCGCGTGTACTTGTGGGCCTCGGCTGCGGGGGCCGGGTGGGCGGCCCGTGCGGCGGCCTCGTCCATCACGCCCAGCCGCGCGGCCGGCGACGTCGGCAGGTGCGGTCCCAGCCCGATGTCCACCACGTGCACGGTGCCCGCGCGCGCCGCCCCCTCCCCGAGGACGAGGCCGGACTTGAGGGCGCCGAACGTCACGGTCGCGGCCGCGCGGAGGGCCTCCCCCCGCACCTCGCCGGTGTCCGCGTCCACACCGGAGGGCACGTCGCACGCCAGCACGAGCGCATCCGCCGGCAGCGCGCGCGCCGCGGCGGGCAGCTCATACTCGCCGGTGAAGCCTGTGCCGAGCACGCCGTCCACCACGAGCGCGGCCTCGGGCGGCACCGCGTCGGCGCGGCGTCCCCCGGCCGCTCGCAGCGCAGCCCAGCCCTCGGCGTGCCAGCGCGGGGCGCCGTCGTCGTCCCGGCGGACGGGCACGGCGACCGCGGCCACGCCCCGACGGCGCAGGAACGCGAGGGCGAACAGCGCGTCCCCGCCGTTGTTGCCGGGGCCGACGAGGGCGGCCACCGTCGTGCCGGCCACCGGGCCGCGCTCACGCAGCAGGGCGGCGGCGTGCTCGGCCAGGGCCCAGGCGGCGGCGCGCATCAGCTCCGGGCCGCGGCCGGCCGTGAGCAGGGGCTCCTCGGCCGTGCGCACGGCCGAGCCGGTCACGGCGATGCGGGTCAGGTCATCGGCGGTCATGCGGACTCCTCCTCGGCCGCGCGGCGTTCGGCGACCACGTAGGCGGTGGCGACGTCCCCGTCATGGCTGAGGGAGAGGTGCCAGTGGGTGATGCCCAGGGCCTCGGCCTGGGCCTGGACGGTGCCGGTCAGGTGCACGGTGGGGCGGCCGTCGCCGTGGTCCGGGCGCGGGATCCAGCAGTGGTGCCACATCATCCCGGGCGGGGCGCCCATGGCCTTGGCGATGGCCTCCTTGGCGGCGAAGCGCGCGGCCAGCGAGCGCAGCGGCAGGTGTCGCTCGTCCTCGGTGAACAGGCGTGCGCGCAGCGCCGGCGTGCGCTCGAGCTGCGCCCGGAACCGCGGGACGTCCACCACGTCCACCCCCACGCCGACGATCACGCCGCCCCCGCCCGCCGGGCGCCCACGACGACGGCGCCGGCCTCGTCCCCGACGGGCTGCCCGCGCAGTCGCTTGGCCAGGTCGAGCGGCCACTGCAGCACGCCGGGCAGCTGCTGGTCGCAGCCCGGCGTGAGCATCGCCTTCCCGTAGGCCAGCACGCCGTAGACGCCGTGCTGCAGGCGGCCGAGCCGGTCGAAGCCGGCGTCGAACGCGTACAGGGACACCCGGCCCTCCTCGGGGGTGAAGCACCGCTCCGCCAGCAGCCGCGCACGCTCCACGTGCTGGTGGAAGGTGAGCACGCCCAGGTGGTGCAGGCCGAGCTCGCGCATGCGGTCGCCCGCGTGGATGACCTCGCCCTGGGTGGTCACCGGATCGGGCGCGAAGCACTCGACGCTGACGCCGGCCAGCCGCGGGTCGCGTTCCCCCGGGCCGCCGCACAGCTTCTCGTGCCCGTCCGGCCCCAGGTACGCGGAGACGAAGAGCCGGTCGGTGACGCCGGACGCGGCGAGCTCGATCGCGGCGTCATAGACGCGGGGCTGGCTGTAGAGGACGAGGAGGGCGTCCACGCGCGGTGCGTCGTCCGGGTGCGGCTCCGTCACGGCGTGCGTGGCCCATCCCGCGCCGAAGGCCAGTCCCAGCGCCGCCAGGGTCGCCACGGTGGCGCAGAGGGCCCGCGCCCACCGCGGCAGGCCACGGCGGACGCGCCCCCGGTCGGCCTGCGGGCTCATGCGCCCTCGGGGACCTGCCGCAGCACGACGGTGGAGCGGGCCTGGACCTCGAGCACGTCCCCGGCGCGCACGCGGGGGTGCGAGCCGCTCGGGGCGACGTGGGACGAGGTGTCCACGACGACCTCCCACTCGGCCGGGAACGTGGGCCCGGGCAGGGTGTACGGCACGGGCTCCCACCACGCGTTCATGAGGACGTAGAAGTCGCGGTAGGGCTCCTCCCCGTCCTCGTCCCCTCGGGGGAGCGTGTGCCCGTTGAGGTAGAAGCCGATCGACCGGGCCTCGGCGCCCCAGTCGTCCTCCGTCTTGGCGGTCGCGTCCGGCTCGAGCCACACGATGTCCGGCAGGGGCGCCTCGATGTCGCGGGCCGCCGGGCGACCGTCGAAGTGGTGGCGACGGCGGAACACCGCGTGGTCACGGCGCAGCGCGATCAGGTCGCGGGTGAACGCCACGAGCGAGTCGTCCATGGCGGACCAGTCGATCCACGAGATCTCGTTGTCCTGGCAGTAGACGTTGTTGTTGCCGCCCTGGGTGCGGCCCAGCTCGTCGCCGTGGCTGATCATGGGCACGCCCTGGCTGATCAGCAGGGTGGCCAGGAAGTTGCGGCGCTGGCGGGCGCGCAGCGTCACGACCTCGGGGTCGTCGGTCTCCCCCTCGACGCCGCAGTTCCACGAGCGGTTGTGCGCGTCGCCGTCGTTGTTGTCCTCGCCGTTGGCCTCGTTGTGCTTCTCGTTGTAGGAGACGAGGTCGCGCAGGGTGAAGCCATCATGGGCCGTGACGAAGTTGACGGACGCGCCGGGGCTGCGCCCGTCCCCCTCGTAGAGGTCGGCCGAGCCGGTCAGGCGGGTGGCGAACTCGCCGAGGGTGCCGGGCTCGCCCCGCCAGAAGTCGCGTACCGCATCCCGGTACATGCCGTTCCACTCGGACCACAGGCCGGGGAAGTTGCCCACCTGGTAGCCGCCCCAGCCCACGTCCCACGGCTCGGCGATGAGCTTGACGGTGCGCAGCACCGGGTCCTGGCGGACCACGTCGAAGAACCCGGAGAACATGTCCGGGCCCTGCTCCCCCTCCACCCGGGTGAGGGTGGTGGCCAGGTCGAACCGGAAGCCGTCCACGTGCATCTCGGTGACCCAGTAGCGCAGGGAGTCCATGACCAGCTGGAGGGCCTTGGGGCTGGAGAGGTCCACCGAGTTCCCGGTGCCCGTGTAGTCCATGTAGTGCCGCTCGTCGCCGTCGACGAGGTGGTAGTAGCCGGCGTTGTCCAGCCCGCGCAGGCTGAGCATGGGGCCCTTGTCGTTGCCCTCGGCCGTGTGGTTGTAGACCACGTCGAGGATCACCTCGAGACCGGCGGCGTGCAGGTCCTTCACCATCTGCTTGAACTCGCGGACCTGGCCGCCCACCTCCGAGGAGGAGGCGTAGGCGGCGTGCGGGGCGAAGAAGCCGAGCGTGTTGTAGCCCCAGTAGTTGCTCAGCCCCTTCTCCTGCAGGGTGGCGTCGTTGACGAACTGGTGCACGGGCATCAGCTCGACGGCGGTCACCCCGAGCTCGGTCAGGTGGCGGACCACCTCCGGGTGGGCCATGCCGGCGTAGGTGCCGCGCAGCTCCTCGGGGACGGCGGGGTGCAGCTTGGTCATGCCCTTGACGTGGGTCTCGTAGATCACCGTGTCCGTGAGCTCGACGGCGGGTGGGGCGTCATCGCCCCAGTCGAAGTCCTCGGCGACGACGACGCCGAGCATGCTCGTGTCCAGGTTGTCCGAGGTGTCGATGCGGTCCGGCTCGTCGAAGTCGTACGAGTGGTGCTGCTGGCCCCACTCGTAGTCGCCGGTGAACGCCCGCGCGTACGGGTCCACGAGGATCTTGGCCGGGTTGTGCCACAGGCCGCGGGCGGGGTCCCAGGGGCCGTGCACGCGGTAGCCGTAGCGCTGCCCGTGGCCGATGCCCGCCACGTGGGCGTGCCATGTGGTGCCGTGCCGCTCCTCGAGAGGGATGCGCGTCTCCGTGCCGTCGTCGGCGACGAGGCACAGCTCGACCGCCTCCACCTCGCGGGAGACCGCGAGGGCGAAGTTGGTGCCGGTCTCGTCCACGGTGGCCCCGAGGGGGTACGGCTGGCCGATCTCCACTGTGTGCATGACTCTCCGGGGTCTCGTCGTGCGGCCCGCCGGGTGCGGCGGGCCTCCTCGGGGAGTCTACTGGCGCGGGAGGACGACCGTGCCGGACGCGTCGCGGGCCCGGCCGCTCTGTGGCGGCCGGGCCCGGCAGGAGAGGTCTCGGTGGCCTCAGCGGCGGATCACTCCACCGTGACGGACTTGGCGAGGTTGCGCGGCTGGTCCACGTCGTAGCCCTTCGCCGTGGCGAGCTCGAGGGCGAAGATCTGCAGCGGGACCGTGGTCAGCAGCGGCATGAGCATCGGCTGGGTCTCGGGGACCTCGAAGACGACCTCGGCCTGGCCGCGCACGGCCGCGTCGCCGCGCTCGGCGACGGCGAAGGTGCGGGCGCCGCGGGCGCGGACCTCCTGGATGTTCGAGACCACCTTGGCGTGCAGCGAGTGTCGGTCCATGGGCGAGGGCATGACCACGAAGACCGGCTGGCCGTCGTCGATCAGGGCGATCGGGCCGTGCTTGAGCTCGCCCGCGGCGAAGCCCTCGGCGTGGATGTACGCGAGCTCCTTGAGCTTGAGCGCGCCCTCCATGGCCACCGGGTAGCCGACGTTGCGGCCGAGGAACAGGACGGAGGTGGCGTCGGCCATGGAGCGGGCGAGCTCCTTGACCTTGTCCTTGGCGGCGAGGATCTCCTCGATCTTGCCGGGGATCGCCCCGAGGTCCGCCAGGATGTCCTCGATCTGGCCGCTGAACAGCTTCTTGTTCAGCTGGGCCAGGTACAGGCCCAGCAGGTAGGCGGCGGTGATCTGCGCCAGGAACGCCTTGGTGGAGGCGACGGCGATCTCGGGGCCGGCGTGCGTGTAGAGCACGGCGTCCGACTCGCGCGGGATCGTGGAGCCGTTGGTGTTGCAGATGGACACGGTGCGGGCGCCCTGCTCCTTGGCGTAGCGGACCGCCATGAGGGTGTCCATGGTCTCGCCGGACTGGGAGATGGACACCACGAGGGTGTGCGGGTCGATGATCGGGTCGCGGTAGCGGAACTCGTGGGAGAGCTCCACCTCCACGGGGATCCGGCACCAGTGCTCGATGGCGTACTTGGCCACCGTGCCCGCGTAGGCGGATGTGCCGCACGCCAGGACGATGATCTTGTCGACGGCCTTGAGCTCCTCGGGGTCGATCCGCAGCTCGTCCAGCACCAGGGTGCCGGCGGCGTCCGTGCGGCCCAGCAGGGTGTCCTGCACGGCCTGGGGCTGGTCGTGGATCTCCTTCTCCATGAAGGTCTCGAAGCCGCCCTTCTCCGCGGCCGAGGCGTCCCAGTCCACGGTGAAGCGCTTGCCCTCGGCGGGGCCGCCCCGGAAGTCCGAGATCTCGACGGCGTCGGCCGTGATCGTCACGACCTGGTCCTGCTCGAGCTCGATGGCCTCGCGGGTGAAGTCGATGAAGCCGGAGACGTCCGAGCCGAGGAAGTTCTCCCCCTCGCCCAGGCCGACGACGAGCGGCGAGTTGCGGCGCGAGGCCACCACGCGGTCCGGGTGGTCCACGTGCACGGCCAGCAGGGTGAAGGCGCCCTCGAGGCGCTGGGAGGCCAACTGCATGGCGCGGGTCAGGTCCTGGCCGGCCGCGTTCCGGTAGACGTCCGCGAGGAGGTGGGTGGCCACCTCGGTGTCCGTCTCGGAGAGGAACTCGACGCCCTTGGCGAGCAGCTCCTCACGCAGCTCGGCGTAGTTCTCGATGATGCCGTTGTGGATGAACGCCAGCCGGCCCTCGTCCGCCACATGCGGGTGGGCGTTGCGGTCGGTGGGGCCGCCGTGGGTGGCCCACCGGGTGTGGCCGATGCCGACGAGGCCGGTGGGGACGGGGTGCTCGGCGAGCTCCTCAGCGAGGTTGGCGAGCTTGCCCGCCTTCTTCCGGTGGTACAGCTGACCGCCGTCCACCACGGCCACACCGGCGGAGTCGTATCCGCGGTATTCGAGACGACGCAGGCCCTCCATCAGGACGTCGAGAGCGCCGTGCTCACGATCCGACTGGGGCTGGCCGATGTATCCGACGATTCCGCACATGCGCACGAGAATACCGGACCGGGCCCGACTTCGGCGCACGGCGGGCCGACTCACTCCGTCCGGGGCGAGAACCCCGCGGGGTTGGCCTCCTGCCAGGCCCAGAGGTCCCGCACCATCGCGGTCACATCGCGTCGGGCGTGCCAGCCCACCTCGGCGCCGATCGCGTCCACGGCGGCGCACGACTCGGCGATGTCCCCGGGCCGGCGCTCGACCACGCGGTAGGGGATGCGGCCGCCCGTGACCGCCTCGAAGGCGCGCACCATCTCGAACACGGTGACGCCCTCGCCCCGGCCGATGTTCCAGACCCGGGTCGTCGTACCGCCCCCGGCCGCCACCCGGGCCGCGAGCCATTCGAGCCCGGCCACGTGCGCCTCCGCGAGGTCCATCACGTGGATGAAGTCGCGCACGGCGCTGCCGTCGCGCGTGTCGAAGTCCGCGCCGAACACCCGCAGCTCGGGGTACGCGCCGGAGGCCACCCGCGCCACGAAGGGCATGAGGTTCGCCGGCACCCCGCTCGGGTCCTCGCCCAGCCGCCCGGAGGGATGCGCGCCGACCGGGTTGAAGTAGCGCAGCATCGCCAGCCCGCCGCCGTCGACCGTGGCGCAGACGTCGCGCAGCACCTGCTCCGCCATGAGCTTGGAGTGCCCGTAGGGCGAGACCGGGTCCGTGGCGGCGTCCTCGGCGACCGGCACCGGCGCGCGGTCGCCGTACACGGTCGCGGAGGAGGAGAACAGGACCGTGCGGGCGCCGGCCGCGAGCGCGGCCTCGGCGACGGCGGCCGTGCCGCCCACGTTCACGTCGTAGTAGGCGGCGGGGCGGGTCATCGACTCGGTGGGCGACTTCAGCCCGGCGAAGTGCACGAGTGCGGCCGGGCCGAAGTCCGCGAGCGCCCCGCGGTAGTCCTCGGGGCGGCGGATGTCGGCCACGTGCAGGCGCAGCCGCGACCCGCCCAGGCGCGTCCCGGCGAGCTCGGCGACCCGCTCGAGCGCCGTCGTCGTCGCCGTGACCAGGCTGTCCAGGACGAGGACGTCGTGGCCCGCCTCGAGCAGCGTGAGCACGGTGTGGGATCCCAGGTATCCGGCGCCGCCGGTCACAAGAACGCGCATGGGCCGATCCTATCCGTGCCCGGTGACGTCACGTGGGGGCCCGCTCCGGGCGGGCCGCGGCCATAATGGATCGGGTGACCTACACCCCCCCGAC
Organism: Micrococcus sp. 63XJN7_8_ISO-PGPR-S23-253; assembly: GCF_056173425.1. Taxonomy (NCBI): domain Bacteria; kingdom Bacillati; phylum Actinomycetota; class Actinomycetes; order Micrococcales; family Micrococcaceae; genus Micrococcus; species Micrococcus sp. 63XJN7_8_ISO-PGPR-S23-253. The sequence goes on along the minus strand of NZ_CM149673.1, from coordinate 581,087 downwards.
CTCCGAGCTGCCCCTCGTGGGCCCCGAGGAGCCCGCGGACGCCGTGCCCGACGGCCACCAGCGCTCGCCCTTCGTGGAGCTGGACCGCCAGACCTGGGCCCGTCTCGCCTCGGAGATGGCGCAGCCCTTCGACCAGGCCGACGTGGAGCGTCTGCGCGGCCTCGGCGAGCACCTGTCCCTGCGCGAGGTCGCCGAGGTCTACCTTCCGCTCTCGCGCCTGCTGAGCATCAACGTGGAGGCCTCCGCCGCCCTGCGCAGCGCGACCAACGCGTTCCTCGGCGAGCGGACGGGGCGCACCCCGTACGTGATCGGGGTGGCCGGGTCGGTCGCCGTCGGCAAGTCGACGACGGCGCGCGTGCTCCAGGAGATGCTGCGTCGCTGGCCGACCACGCCGCGCGTCGAGCTGGTCACCACGGACGGCTTCCTGCACCCCAACGCGGTGCTGCACGAGCGCGGCATCATGTCCCGCAAGGGCTTCCCCGAGTCCTACGACCGCCGCGCGCTGCTGCGCTTCATGGCGGACGTCAAGTCCGGGGCACAGGAGGTGCGCGCGCCCGTGTACTCGCACATCACCTATGACATCGTGCCGGGCGAGGAACAGGTGGTGCACCGTCCCGACGTGCTGATCGTGGAGGGACTCAACGTGCTGGCCCCGCCGCGCACCCGGGCCGACGGCACCGCCGGGCTCTCCGTCTCCGACTTCTTTGACTTCTCGGTGTACGTGGACGCGCGCGCGTCCTGGATCCGGTCCTGGTACATCGACCGGTTCATGGGTCTGCGCTCGGGGGCCTTCGCCGACCCGCGCAGCTACTTCCACCGGTACTCCTCCCTGTCGGACGCCGAGGCTCAGGCGACGGCCGAGTCCATCTGGGACTCCATCAACGGCCCGAACCTCGAGCAGAACGTGCGCCCGACCCGCGGGCGCGCCCGGCTGGTGCTCACGAAGAACGCGCAGCACGAGGTGACCCGCGTGCTGCTGAGGAAGGTCTGATCCATGCGTCGCCCCCTCCCCCTCGCCGCGCTGGCCGCGCTCGCGCTGCTCGTGGCCGGCTGCGGCACGCCCGCCGCAGGCCCGTCCTCGGCGACGCCGGCTTCCGGCTCCTCGAGCGCGGCCGCGTCGTCCGGCGCCGCCTCGAGCACGGCGCCGTCGTCGAGCGCGCACGCCGACCCGGCCGCCCTCGACGTCGTCGTGAACAAGACCCGCCCCGTGGCTCCGCCCGACTGGGCGCCCTCGGATCTGGTGGCCGTGCCCGGCAGCGAGCTGTCCCTGCGGGCGGCGGCCGCGACGGCGGCCGGTGGCCTGCTGGATGCCGCCGCCGCGGCGGGCCACCGGCTCACCACCCTGAGCGCCTACCGCTCGTACGACTACCAGGTCCGGACGTACGGCCACTGGGTCGACGAGCTGGGCCGCGCCGAGGCCGACCGCGTCTCGGCTCGGCCGGGGTACTCCGAGCACCAGACCGGCCTGGCCTGGGACGTGGGCGACGCCGCGACCCCCACGTGTGACCTCGAGGCGTGCTTCGGCGACACCGCCGCGGGCCGCTGGGTGGCCGCGCACGCCGCCGAGTACGGGTTCGTCATCCGCTATCCCGCCGGAGCCGAGGACGTGACGGGCTTCGATCACGAGCCGTGGCACCTGCGCTACGTCGGGTCCGTGGAGGCGGCCCGGGTCGAGGCGGCCGGCGGCGTCCTCGAGACCGCGTGGGGTCTGCCGCCGGCGCCGGACTACGCGGACTGAGACGCACGACTCGCTCGACCCTGTGCCGCGCCGCCCTCGTCACACGTAGGATTCTTCCCATGCTCCAGGGATTCAAAGACTTCATCATGAAGGGCAACGTCCTCGACCTTGCCGTCGCCGTCATCATCGGCGCCGCCTTCGGCAAGATCGTGAACGCGCTCGTCGAGGCGGTCCTCATGCCGCTCATCGCCGCCGCCGTGGGCTCGCCGAACTTCGACTCGTTCGCCGTGCTGACGGTCAACGGCAACGACGTGAAGTTCGGCGTGCTGCTCACCGCCATCGTCAACTTCCTGCTGATCGCCGCGGCCGTGTACTTCGCCATCGTGATGCCGATGAACAAGATGATCGAGGCCCGCAACCGCCGCCTCGGCATCGACCCCGCCGAGGAGGAGGTGGCCGCTGACGTCGCCGTGCTCACCGAGATCCGCGACCTGCTCGCCGAGCGCCGCGGCGGCCCCACCTCCGGGACCACCACCCTCTGATCTCCCCCTGTCCGACGCCGAAGGGCCCGGGATGACTCACGCGAGTCGCCCCGGGCCCTTCCTTCATGCCCGCGGCGGCGCGGGGGCCGTGCCCTCAGGGACGCGACGTCGTCCGGTCCGCGCTGGACCCGGCGTCCGGGGCGACCTCCGAGTCCTGCCGGTCCGGATCCAGGCACGGCAACCACTCCACGGGGGCGCTCTGCCGCGCGCACACGGGCGCCTCCACGGCGAGGAACGCGGCCGACCACAGGACCGCCAGCCCCGCGAGCAGCCCCGCGAACAGGGTCCAGCGGCGGGGCCGGGGGGCCGCGTCCGACACCATCGGTCCGGTCAGTCGTGCAGGCGCAGCTCGCGCTGCACGACGTCGGCCAGCACCTGGGCCTCCCGGCCGGCGGTCTCCTCGTCCGGGGCCTCGACCATGACGCGCACGACCGGTTCCGTGCCCGACGGGCGCAGCAGCACGCGGCCGGTCTCGCCGAGGCGGGCCTCCGCCTCGGCGACCGCCGCCTGGACGGCCTCGTCCTCGGCGGCGCGGGACTTGTCCACGCCGCGCACGTTCACGAGGACCTGGGGCAGCCGGTCCATCACCGCGGCCAGCTCGGAGAGCGGGGTGCCGGTCTCGGCGACGCGCGAGGCGAGCTGCAGGCCGGTGAGGACGCCGTCGCCGGTGGTGGCGTGGTCCGAGAAGATCACGTGGCCGGACTGCTCGCCGCCGAGCGAGTAGTCGCCGAGCTTCATGCCGGCCAGGACGTAGCGGTCGCCCACCTGGGTCTCGACGAGCTGGACGCCCTCCCGGCCCATGGCCAGCTTCAGGCCCAGGTTGGACATGACGGTCACGACCAGGGTGTCGTCGCGCAGGGCGCCGCGGTCCTTGAGCGCCACGGCCATGACGCCCATGATCTGGTCGCCGTCGACGACCTCGCCGCGCTCGTCCACGGCGAGGCACCGGTCGGCGTCGCCGTCGTGCGCGATGCCCAGGTCCGCGCCGTGCTCGCGCACGGCCGCCTGGAGCTTCTCGAGGTGGGTGGAACCGTAGCCGTCGTTGATGTTGAGCCCGTCCGGGGACGCGCCGATCACCACGACCTCCGCACCGGCGGCGCGGAACGCCTCGGGAGAGCAGCCGGCGGCCGCGCCGTGTGCGCAGTCCAGGACGACCTTGAGCCCGTCCAGCCGGTGCGGGAGGGTCTGCAGGAGGTGGAGGACGTAGCGGTCCTCGGCATCCGCGAAGACGCGCACGCGGCCCACGTCCGCGCCCTGGGGCCGCCGCGGGGTCACGCCCTCGAGGTGGCGGATGATCTCGTCCTCCTGCGCATCGGTCAGCTTCTCGCCGCCGCGCGCGAGGAACTTGATGCCGTTGTCCGGGGCCGGGTTGTGGGAGGCGGAGATCATCACACCGAAGTCGGCGTCCAGGTCTCCCACGAGATAGGCGGCGGCGGGGGTCGGCAGCACGCCGGCGTCCCACACGTCCACGCCCGAGGACGCCAGGCCCGCCTGCACGGCGGCCGCGATGAACTCGCCGCTGATGCGCGGGTCCCGGGCCACGACGGCGACCGGGCGTCGGCCGGCGTCGAAGGCCTCCGCGCCGAGGACGGGCGAGGCGGCCTGGGCCAGCTGGACGGACAACTCCACGGTGAGGGTCTCGTTGGCCAGGCCACGGACGCCATCGGTTCCGAACAATCTCGACATGATCAGTCAGTGTAGGGGCCACCTCTGCGGCCCGCATCACGGGAGGGTCACGAAATAGGCCCGGGGGCGGTAGCATCGGAGCGGTCGAGCCCCCGCGGCCGCGCGCCCGTCCGCTCACATCCGCCCGGGAGGCCCCGCCCCGAACCCGAAGGACCTCGATCCATGCCCGACGTGACCCCGCCCCCGCTCCCCCGTTCCTGGACGCGCCGCAGCGTGCTGGGCGGCACGGGCCTGGCGATCGCCGCCGGCGTGGCCGGCTGCGGGCGTGATGAGCAGGCCGAGCAGAGCTCGGAGGGCGACGAGCAGGCCACCCGTCTGCCCGCCCCGGACATCATCACCACCGCGCAGTGGGGCGCCATGCAGCCCAACTACTACCTGCAGACCCTGAACGAGCGCCCCTCCTACCTGGTGATCCACCACACCACCACGCCGAACGTCACGGACGGCTCCCGGGAGGCGGCGGAGAGCATCGCGCAGGTGGTCCAGAACGCGCACATGAGCCCCGCGAACGACTGGGGCGACACCGGGCAGCACTTCACCGTCTCCCGCGGCGGCTTTGCGATGGAGGGCCGCCACGGCTCCCGGCACGCGCTCGAGGGCGGACAGACGTTCATGCTCGGCGTCCACGCGCTCGGGTTCAACGCGTATGCGCTCGGCATCGAGTGCGAGGGGCTGTACATGCTGAACCCGCCGCCGCAGAGCCTCTACGCCGGCCTGGTGCCGCTCGTCGCCTACATCTGCCAGCAGTACGAGCTGCCGCCGTCCCGCATCATCGGCCACCGCGACGTCACCGCCACCAGCTGCTGCGGCGACGCGTTCTACGCCAAGCTGCCGATCCTGCGCGAGGACGTCCGCCTCTCCCTGGCCTCGGGCGAGTACCACGTCTCGGAGGGCTTCGGGGCGGACAACCTCTTCGACGACGCGCACGTCACCCCGGAGTACGTGGAGGAGGAGCGCGGCTGAACCCGCCCCCGCACACGACGGCGCCCCTCACCGTCCGGTGAGGGGCGCCGTCGTGTGCGGCCCGGTCAGCGCACGCGCGGGAACGATCCGCCGGAGACCTCGCCGTACTCGGCCAGCTCGTTGGCCGGGCTGCAGATCTGCGGGTCGGGGCGGTGGACGATGCGCTCGTCCTTGTCCGGGTAGGGCAGCGTGTGCGGCACATGGCGGATGGCCTCGAGACGGGCGCACTTCTTGTCGTTGGACTTCACGACGGTCCACGGGGCGTCGGCCGTGTGCGTGGAGAAGAACATGGCCTCCTTCGCGTTCGTGTAGTCGTCCCACTTGTCGAGGGAAGCCAGGTCGGTGGGCGAGAGCTTCCAGCGACGCACGGGGTCGGTCTCCCGCGCGGCGAAGCGGTTGAGCTGCTCACGCTGGGCCACTGATGGCGCCGCCCTTGCCGGCGGCGTCGCGGCCCTCGAAGATGACCAGGACCTTCTGGCCGGTCTCCTTGACCCAGAGCTGCATCTTCAGCAGCTCCATCTGCAGCTCACGCTTGCGTCGCTCGTCGCTCGTGCGGCTGAGCTTGGTCTTGTACGGGTAGCCCTCACGCCAGGCCTGCGGGTCCGGGGTGGGGGCCGGGCGCAGGACTCGTGTTCTCGGCCACGGCGGCTCCTGAGGCCGTCTTCGACCGGACCGCGCACCGGACGGGCGAGCGGCCCGTCAGGGCGTCGTCGCCATGCGTCGTCGTATTGCCTCTGGGTCAGGTGCCGCCGGCCCACGGAGACGGCGGACGCCCCGCCCCGCTCGTGAGGAGCGGGACGGGGCGTCGGCGGGGGCACGGTGGGGACACCGTGCGGCGCAGGATCAGCGCTTCGAGAACTGCGAGGCCTTGCGGGCCTTCTTGAGGCCGGCCTTCTTGCGCTCGATGACGCGCGCGTCGCGGGTCAGGAAGCCGGCCTTCTTGAGCGCCGGGCGGTTGTGCTCGCGGTCGATCTCGTTGAGGGCGCGGGAGATGCCCAGGCGCAGCGCACCGGCCTGGCCGGAGGGGCCGCCGCCGTGGATGCGGGCGATCACGTCGTAGGCGCCGGTCAGCTCCAGCAGCGTGAAGGGGTCGGAGACCTCCTGCTGGTGCAGCTTGTTCGGGAAGTAGTTCTCCAGGGCGCGACCGTTGATGGTCCACTGGCCGGAGCCGGGGACGAGGCGCACGCGGGCCACGGCCTCCTTGCGGCGGCCGACGGCGGAGCCGGGCACGGTCAGGGCCGGGCGCTCGGAGGCGACGGGGGCCTCGGCGGTGGCGGTGGACTCAGAGGTGTAGCTCGTCAGCTCCACGTCGTCGTTCTCGTTGATGCTCATGGTTCTCCTCAGGGAAGGTCTGCGTCAGTGGCCCGCCGGGGTCACTGGGCGACCTGGCCGATCTCGAAGGTCTGGGGCTGCTGGGCGGTGTGCGGGTGCTCGGCGCCCTTGTACACCTTCAGCTTGGAGAGCTGCTGGGCGGCCAGCGAGTTCTTCGGGAGCATGCCCTTGACGGCCTTCTCCACGGCGCGGACCGGGTTGGTCTCGAGCAGCTCGGCGTAGGACTGCGACTTCAGGCCGCCCGGGTAGCCCGAGTGGCGGTAGGCGCGCTTCTTCTCGAGCTTGGCGCCGGTGAGGGCGACCTTCTCGGCGTTCACGATGATGACGTAGTCGCCCATGTCCATGTGGGGGGCGAACGTCGGCTTGTGCTTGCCACGCAGGAGGGTGGCGGTGTGGGAGGCCAGGCGGCCGAGGACGACGTCGGTGGCATCGATGATGTGCCACTGACGGTCGGCGTCACCAGGCTTGGGAGAGTACGTACGCACGTTGTCTGCCTTCAGGGTCGGTGGTGGTCCACAGCACCTGCCCGCCGGGTCGTGATTCCGGCGCGCTCGCGCTGTCAGTTCTCCGTGCGCGCCGGTCCCCCAGGTGAGGGCTGGAAGGCGTCCGGGCCCGATGCCCCGGGGGTGCGGCGCGAGCTGAAGGCCATGCAACTGAGCCACTCGCGGCACGACGCATCCGGGTGCGGGCATGCGCAACGTCCCCCCATCCTACCGAACGCGGGCCCCGGAGCCAAAAGCCGCCACCGCGGGCCACCCCGGCTCACAGGGTCCGCTTCGCCCGGGTGCCCTCGGCGCGCCGGCGCAGCTCCTCCGCCTCGTCGGGATAGCCGACGGCGAGCAGCGTCAGCCCCCCGGGCGGGGCGAGGCGCACCTCGGAGTCGCGGGCCGGCCTCGCCACCCGGCGCGCGAGCCAACCGGGCTCGCGTGCCCCCTCCCCCACCTGGAGCAGCGCCCCGACGATCGCCCGGACCATGTTGTGGCAGAACGCGTCCGCCCGGATCCGGACGCGCACGACGCCGTCCTCATCGCGTCGCACCTCCAGGTGCTGGACCTCGCGGATGGTCGTGGCGCCCGCGCGGGGCCGGCAGAAGGACAGGAAGTCGTGCAGTCCGAGGACGGCGTCGGCCTCCAGCGCCATGAGGCGATCGTCCAGGGCGGCGCCGTGCCAGTGGGTGAAGCCCCGCGTGCGCGGATCACGCGCGGCGGGTGCGTCGTCGATCCGGTACTCGTACTCGCGCCACAGCGCGCTGAACCGCGCGTCGAAGCCCGCGGGGGCCCGCCCCGCCCCGTGCACGACGACGGCCCCGCCCCACCCGGAGAGCACCCCGCCGAGGCGTCGGGTGAGGGAGGCGGCCGGCTCCAGGCCGGGCCGGCCGCGGGTCAGGCCCGCCCACTCCGTCTCGGTCAGGTCCAGGTGGGCGACCTGGCCGCGCGCGTGCACCCCCGCGTCGGTGCGGCCGGCGACCACCGTGCGCACGGGCCGGCGCAGGATCCGCTCGAGCCCGTCCTCCAGCGCACCCTGGACCGAGTCGAGACCGGGCTGGCGGGCCCAGCCGTGGAAGGCGCCGCCGTCGTAGGCCAGGTCCAGGCGGACTCGCACGGACGCGGGTTCCCCGGGCGCCGGCGGTGCGTCCGGGCGGTGCTGCTCGCTCATGCTGCTCCTCTCAGCGGGGCGGGGCCGGGGACGGCGAAGGGCCGCCCACCGAGTGGTGGACGGCCCTCGCCGATGCGCCGTCACGGGGACGGACGCGGACTCAGGCGATGGCGTCAGGCCATCTTCTGGGCGGCCTCGCCACCGGCGGGCTCGAAGCCCGCGGCCTTGGCCTCCTCGACGGTGGAGAACCAGACCTCGGCGGTGGTCTGGTCATACCAGCGCGAGCCGGGGACGTGGTACTTCTTCGAGCTGGCGTTGCCCTTGATGGTGGCCTCGGCCGGAGCCGAGCCGTCCTCGTTGGTGGGCACGGCGCCGTCGATCTCGGCGGCGGCCTCCTGCGACTCGGCCACGGTGACCTCCTCGGTGGCGGCCGGGTCGACGGCCTCCACCGGGGCGGACTCGGCCGGGGCGGCCGGCGCGGACGCGGCGGCCTGCTCGGCCTCACGCACCACGGCCTGCTTGCCGGAGATCGGGTCCATGATCAGCTCGATCACGGCCATGGGCGCGTTGTCGCCATGGCGGTTGCCGATCTTGGTGATGCGGGTGTAGCCGCCGTTGCGCTCGGCCATCGCGGGGCCGATCACGGTGAACAGCTCGTGCACGACCGCCTTGTTGGTGCGGTTCTTGGCGGCGATGAGACCCTGCACCTTGCGGCGGGCCGGCAGATCACCCTTCTTGGCGAAGGTGATCAGGCGCTCGGCGTACGGGCGCAGGCGCTTGGCGCGGGTGAGCGTCGTGGTGATCGACTTGTGCTCGAACAGCTGGGCGGACATGTTCGCCAGCATGATGCGCTCGTGGGCCGGGCTGCCGCCCAGACGCGGACCCTTGGTGGGGGTAGGCATGGTGTTTCTCCTCGGGTGGGACCCTTCAGCCGGCTGCGGCGTCGGGTCGAAGATGTCAGGTGGTGCGGAATCGGCTCAGAAGTCCGAGAACGGGTCGTCGTCCATCTGGCGCGCGTGCGCCTGCGGGTCGTAGCCGGCCGGCGAGTCCTTGAGGGACAGGCCCAGCTCCTGGAGCTTCTCCTTGACCTCGTCGATGGACTTCGCACCGAAGTTGCGGATGTCCATCAGGTCGGCCTCGGAACGGCCCACGAGCTCGCCCACGGTGTGGATGCCCTCGCGCTTGAGGCAGTTGTACGAGCGCACGGTGAGCTCGAGCTCCTCGATCGGCTGAGCCAGGTCGGCGGAGCCCTCGACGACCTCGGGCTCGTCGCCCAGGTCGATGCCCTCGGCCTCGACGTTGAGCGAGCGGGCCAGGCCGAACAGCTCGACCAGGGTGGAGCCGGCAGAGGCCACCGCGTCACGCGGCAGCATGTTCTCCTTGGTCTCCACGTCCAGGATCAGACGGTCGAAGTCGGTGCGCTGCTCCACACGGGTGGCCTCGACCTTGAAGGTCACCTTGAGGACCGGGGAGTAGATGGAGTCGACCGGGATGCGGCCGATCTCCGCATCCGCGGACTTGTTCTGGGCGGCGGTCACGTAGCCGCGACCGCGCTCGATGGTCAGCTCCATGTCGAACTTGCCCTTCGCGTTCAGGGTCGCGATGTGCAGGTCCGGGTTGTGGATCTCGACGCCGGCCGGCGCGGTGATGTCCGCGGCGGTGACGACGCCGGCCCCCTGCTTGCGCAGGTAGGCCACCACGGGCTCGTCGTTCTCCGAGGAGACGGAGAGCTTCTTGATGTTGAGGATGATCTCGGTGACATCCTCCTTGACTCCGTTGACGGTGCTGAACTCGTGCAGCACGCCGTCCACGCGGATGCTGGTCACGGCAGCACCGGGGATCGACGAGAGCAGAGTGCGGCGCAGGGAGTTGCCGAGGGTGTAGCCGAAACCGGGCTCCAGGGGCTCGATGACGAACCGGGAACGATGGTCGGAGACGACCTCTTCGGTCAGCGTGGGGCGCTGTGCAATGAGCACGGACATTTCCTTTCGGCGAGCGTCCGCCATATGACGCACGCGGTGGGTGGAAACGAGGACGGGGTGGGGGCAGGTCCGCAGACCTGTCCGCGCCCGCCCCGGGCGGGGGCGGACGCGGACACAGCGCTCAGGTCAGACGCGGCGGCGCTTCGCCGGGCGAGCGCCGTTGTGGGCCATGGGGGTGACGTCCTGGATGGACCCCACCTCGAGGCCGGCGGCCTGCAGGGAGCGGATGGCGGTCTCGCGGCCCGAGCCCGGACCCTTCACGAAGACGTCCACCTTCTTCATGCCGTGCTCCTGCGCACGCTTGGCGGCCTGCTCGGCGGCCATCTGCGCGGCGTACGGGGTCGACTTGCGCGACCCCTTGAAGCCGACCTCGCCGGACGAGGCCCAGGAGATGACGGCACCCGTGGTGTCCGTGATGGACACGATGGTGTTGTTGAACGTGCTCTTGATGTGGGCCTGGCCCACGGTGATGTTCTTGTTGGCCTTGCGACGCGGCTTGCGGGCAGCCGATGCGCGAGTCTTGGGGGGCATGTGATTCTCCTCCGGGAAAGCTGCTGGTGCTGATGCTGCGGGCGGGGCGTCCGGACGCGGACGCGGTCACCGCCGGTGCAGGATCACTTCTTCTTGCCGGCGACCGTCTTCTTGGGGCCCTTGCGGGTACGGGCGTTGGTCTTCGTGCGCTGGCCGCGCACCGGCAGGCCGCGGCGGTGGCGCAGGCCCTCGTAGGAGCCGATCTCCACCTTGCGACGGATGTCGGCGGCCACCTCGCGGCGGAGGTCGCCCTCCACCTTGTAGCTGCCCTCGATGTGGTCGCGCAGCTGCACCAGCTGCTCGTCGGAGAGGTCCTTCACGCGGATGTTCGGGTCGATGCCCGTGGCGGAGAGGGTCTCCTCAGCGCGGGTCTTGCCCACACCGTAGATGTACGTGAGTGCGATGATCACGCGCTTCTCGCGCGGAATGTCAACGCCTGCAAGACGAGCCATGTGGCCGTCCTCCTGTTCTTCTGCAGCAGGGGTCTGCACCAGGGACGTCCCGTACGACGCGGCACTCGGCCACGCGGACCCGTCGTCGCGGCGCCGGGGAAGATCCGGCGTGCTCCGCGGCGGGCGTCCGCCGTCGTCGGTCTCCGGCCCCTGCGGCCGGAGGTGGGGGCCCTCCCCTCACGGGGCGGACCGCTGTCCCTGCTGTTCGGCCCGATGGCCGGTGGGTGGTGTGGTCAACGCGACGGCGTCGCTCCCCGGGCTCCCGGGGAGGCGATCAGCCCTGGCGCTGCTTGTGGCGCGGGTTCGAGCAGATCACCAGCACGCGGCCCTTACGGCGCACGACCTGGCACTTGTCACAAATCCGCTTCACGCTCGGCTGAACCTTCACGGCTCTTCCTCCTGCGCTCGCTTGGACGGGGGTTCTTACTTGTATCGGTACACGATCCGACCCCGGTTGAGGTCGTACGGGCTAAGCTCCACCACGACGCGATCCTCGGGGAGGATGCGGATGTAGTGCTGACGCATCTTTCCGGAGATCGTGGCGAGCACGACGTGCTCGTTCTGCAGACGGACCCGGAACATCGCGTTCGGCAATGCCTCCGACACCGTGCCCTCGACCTCGATGACACCTTCCTTCTTAGCCATGTCCTCCACAATCGTCATGCCCCGGACACGGCCGCGGAGGGCCGGATGACGGGGCGGGAACGGGTCTGCTCGCGGGCACACACGAGTGCGCGCACACGAACAACGTTCGATGATACCGCATTTTCGGCCTGCGAACCAGCACAGACGACGACGGCCGCCCGGTCCGCCGGACGGGCGGGACGGACGGCCGACAGCTCGGGGCCCTCACTCCCCCGGCGGGACCGGGACCACGCCGAACCGAGCGAGCTCGGAGGCGCCGCCGTCGGGCGCGGTGAGCACCCACAGGCCGCCGTCGTGCCGGCAGACCGAGTGCTCCCACTGGCTCGCGCGGGCGCCGTCGAGGGTCACCACGGTCCAGTCGTCCGCGAGCACCTTCGTGTCGATGGAGCCGCGCACCAGCATCGGCTCGATGGCGAGTGCCAGCCCGGGGCGGATCTTGGGCCCCCGGTGGCCGGTGCGGTAGTTGAACACGTCCGGCGGCAGGTGCATGGCCGAGCCGATGCCGTGCCCCACGTACTCCTCGAGGATGCCGAGCTCCTCGCCCGGCTGCGCGGAGACGAAGTCGTCGATGGCGTCCCCGATGTCCCCGACGTGGGTGGCGGAGGCGAAGGCCGCGATGCCGACCCAGAGCGCCTCCCGCGTGATCGCCGAGAGGCGCTCGTCGGCCGGGTCCGCGGTGCCGGCCGCGGAGGAGCCCAGGATCACCGTGCGGGCCGAGTCGGCGTGCCAGCCGTCCACGATCGCACCCCCGTCGACCTTCAGCACGTCGCCGGTCTGCAGGACCCGGTCCCCGGGGATGCCGTGCACGACCTCGTCGTTGACCGAGGTGCAGATCGAGGCCGGGAAGTCGTAGTAGCCCAGGAAGTTGGAGGTCGCACCGCGTTCGGCCAGCACACCTGCGAACACGGCGTCCAGCTCTGCGGTGGTGACGCCCGGCGCGGCCGCGGCCAGCGTGGCGTCCAGAGCCTCGGACAGGACCACCCCCGCGCGCTGCATGGCCTGCAGCTGGGGGGCGGTCTTGAGCTCGAGCGAGCGGCGGCCGATCACGGGGTCAGGACTCCGCACCCGGCTGGATCACGGGCAGGGAGCCCGTGGCGGAGCGCACGGAGTACACGGCCTGCAGCAGGCGCTCGGTGACGTCGTCGATCTGGCCGGTGCCGTCCACGCGGGCGACGATGCCGCGCTCCACGTACTCCTGGATGACGGACTCGGTCTCGCGGTGGTACAGGTCCAGGCGGTGCTCGATGACCTCCTGGGTGTCGTCCGCGCGACCCTCGATCTCGGCACGCTTGAGCAGGCGCTCCACGAGCTCCTCGTCGGGCACCTCCAGTTCGACGACGGCGGACAGCGACAGGCCCGCCTCGGCGAGCATGGCGTCCAGCGCCTCGACCTGGCCCTTCGTGCGCGGGTAGCCGTCCAGCAGGAAGCCGTGCTCCGCGTCGGCCTGGGCGATGCGGTCCGCGACCATGCGGTTCGTGACCTCATCGGGGACGAAGTCGCCGTTGTCGATGTACTTCTTGGCCTCGACGCCGAGCGGCGTCATCGACTTCACGTTGTGGCGGAAGATGTCACCGGTGGAGATCGGGACGATCCCGAGCTTGTCGGCGATCCGGGTGGCCTGGGTGCCCTTGCCGGAACCGGGAGGGCCCATGAGCAGCATGCGGGTCATCGTGTGTTCCTCACTGTCGATACGGACGGCGTTGCGGGATCGGGTCGGGGCTCAGCGCAGCAGGCCCTCATAGTGGCGCTGCTCCATCTGTGCGCTGACCTGCTTCACGGTCTGGAGGCCGACGCCCACCATGATGAGGATGGACGTGCCGCCGAGCGGGAAGTTCTGGCTGGTGCCGATCACCGCGAAGGCGATCAGCGGGATCATGGCCACGATACCGAGGTAGAGGGCGCCGACGAGCGTGATGCGGCTGATGACGTACTGCAGGTAACGCTCGGTGGGCCGGCCGGCGCGGACGCCGGGGATGAACCCGCCGTAGCGCTTCATGTTGTCCGAGATCTCCACCGGGTTGAACGTGATGGACACGTAGAAGTACGTGAAGCCGATGATGAGCAGGAAGTACAGGGCCATGTACACCGGGTGGTCGCCGGTGCCGAAGTACCGGCTCAGCCACGTGATCCACGGGGCCGGCGCACTGCCGTCCTGCGGCGTGTTGAACTTGATGAGGATGCCCGGGAGCATCAGCACGGAGGAGGCGAAGATGACCGGGATGACGTTGGCCATGTTCACCTTGACCGGGATGTAGGTGCTCGACCCGCCCACGGTCCGCGAGCCGATCTGCCGCTTGGCGTACTGGACCGGGATCCGGCGCTGCGACTCCTCCACGAAGACGATGGCCAGCATGGTGAGCAGGCCGATCCCCATGACGATCGCGAAGATGCGCCAGCCCTGCGTCTGGACCACCTGGCCGAGGCCGGCCGGGAAGCCCGCCGCGATGGAGGTGAAGATCAGCAGGGACATGCCGTTGCCCACGCCGTTCTCGGTGATCCGCTCGCCGAACCACATGACGATGAGACATCCGGTGGTCAGGGCGATGACCACGAGCAGCACCGTGAGGATGGAGCCGTCGCGCAGCAGCGGCAGGCTGCATCCGAGCAGGGCCCCGGTGCGGGCCAGCGAGGCCATCGTGGTCGCCTGCAGCAGGGCGAGGGCGAGGGTCAGGTAGCGGGTGTACTGCGTCAGCGTCGCCTGGCCCTGCGGGCCCTCCTGGTGGAGCTGCTCGAAGCGCGGGATCACCACGCGCAGCAGCTGCACGATGATCGACGCCGTGATGTAGGGCATGATGCCGAGCGCGAAGACGGACACCTGCAGGAGCGCCCCGCCCGAGAACATGTTCACGAAGGAGTAGAGGCCGCCCTGGGCGTTGCCCGCCGCCAGGCACTGCTGCACCGCCGGGTAGTCCACCCCGGGGGCCGGCACGAAGGCGCCCATCCGGTAGACGGCGATGAGCCCGAGCGTGAAGGCGATCTTCCGCAACAGGTCAGGCGTCCGGACGATCCGGGCGATGGCCTTGAGCACGAGTCCTCCTGCGGTGGTCCTGTGGGGCGCGCGCCGGCCGCGGGGCGGGGCACGAGACGGCGGCCACACCGGGGCGGCCGCTGTGCGAGTCTACACGGACGGACCGAGGGCCCTGGTCCGGAGCGGCTGCTCCGGGCCAGGGCCCTCGGTCGATGGGTCGGCGTGTCAGAGGGTCTCGGTGGACCCGCCGGCGGCCTGGATCTTCTCCACGGCGGACGCGGAGAAGGCGTTCGCCTTCACCTGCACGGCCGCGGTGATCTCCCCCGTGCCCAGCACCTTCACGGGCTGGCCGCGACGGACGAGGCCCTTGGACACGAGCGCGTCCACGGTGACCTCACCGCCCTCGGGGAAGTGCGCGGAGAGCTTGTCCAGGTTCACGACCTGGTACTCCGTGCGGAACGGGTTCTTGAAGCCGCGGAGCTTCGGCAGACGCATCTGCAGGGGCAGCTGGCCGCCCTCGAAGCCCGCACGGACCTGGTAACGGGCCTTGGTGCCCTTGGTGCCGCGACCGGCGGTCTTGCCCTTCGACGCCTCACCGCGACCCACGCGGGTCTTGGCGGTCTTGGCACCGGGGGCCGGACGCAGGTCGTGGACCTTGATGGCGTCGTTGTCAGCCATTGTTGACCTCCTCCACGGACACCAGGTGCGGCACGGTGTTGACCATGCCGACCGTCACCGCGTCGGCCTTGCGGGTGACCTGGTGGCCGATCCGCTTCAGGCCCAGCGAGCGCAGGGTGTCCCGATGGTTCTGCTTGGAGCCCGTGACGCCGCGGGTCTGGGTGATGACCAGGGTGGCGTCCGAGGGCTGGATGTTCTTGCGAGTGGGCTCAAACACGGCTCACGCACCTGCCTTCGCGCTCTTCTGGGCGCGATCGTTCTCCATGGTGCGCAGCATCGCATGGGGGGCGATCTCGTCCAGGGCCTTGCCGCGGCGGGCGGCGACGGCCTGGGGCTCTTCCAGCTTCTTGAGGGCGTCCACGGTGCCGCGCACGATGTTGATCGCGTTCACGGAGCCCATGGACTTGGAGAGCACGTCGTGGATGCCGGCGCACTCGAGCACGGCGCGCACCGGACCGCCGGCGATCACGCCGGTACCCGGGGAGGCCGGGCGGAGCAGCACGACGCCGGCGGCGTCCTCACCCTGCACCAGGTGCGGGATGGTGGAGCCGACGCGGGGGACGCGGAAGAAGGACTTCTTGGCCTCCTCCACGGCCTTCTGGATCGCAGCGGGGACCTCCTTCGCCTTGCCGTAGCCGACGCCGACGGTGCCGTCGCCGTCACCCACCACCACGAGGGCGGTGAAGGAGAAGCGGCGGCCGCCCTTGACGACCTTGGAGACGCGGTTGATGCCCACGACGCGCTCGAGGAACTGGTCCTTCTCGTCGTCCTGGGCGCCACGACGGTTGCGGTCGTCGCGACGGCCGCCACGACGATCGCCGTCACGGCCACCGCGGCCGCCGTCGCGACCGCCGCGGCCACCGGTGGCGCGCTCGGTGGTCTGGCTCGCCGAGCCCGACCCGGTCTCGGAGACGGTGGTCTCGGTGCTCTCGGTCACCTGAGTGTCCTTCTGGTTGATGTTCTCGGTCACAGCTGCAGCCCACCCTCTCGCGCACCGTCGGCCACGGCCGCGACGCGCCCGTGGTACTTGTTGCCGCCGCGGTCGAAGACCACGGCCTCGATGCCGGCCGCCTTGGCACGCTCGGCGACGAGCTCGCCCACGCGCTTGGCCTTGGCCGTCTTGTCACCCTCGAGCGCACGCACGTCGGCCTCCATGGTGGAGGCGTACGCGAGCGTGCGGCTCTGCGTGTCGTCCACGACCTGCACGAACATGTGCCGTGCAGAGCGGTTGACGACGAGGCGGGGACGGACGGTGGTGCCGGAGATCCGCTTGCGCACCCGGAGGTGGCGGCGGGTGCGGGCGTTGAACTTGCCCTTGCCCTTCACCTTCAGAGTAGACATCACTTACCTGCCTTTCCGGCCTTGCGGCGGATCTGCTCGCCCGCGTAGCGCACGCCCTTGCCCTTGTACGGGTCGGGGCGGCGCAGCTTGCGGATGTTGGCGGCGGTCTCGCCGACCTGCTGCTTGTCGATACCGGCGACGGTGACCCTGTTGCCCTCCACCGTGAAGGTGATGCCCTGGGGCGCCTTCACCGGAACGGGGTGGGAGTAGCCCAGGGCGAACTCGAGGTCCTGGCCCTTGGCCTGCACGCGGTAGCCGGTGCCGACGACCTCGAGCTGCTTGGAGAAGCCGTTGGTCACGCCCTCGACCATGTTGCTGATGAGGGTACGGGTCAGACCGTGCAGGGAGCGGGACTCACGCTCGTCGTCGGGGCGGGCCACGGTGACCTGCCCCTCCTCGAGGGTGGCCGTGATGGGCGTGGGCAGCGAGTGCTCGAGCTGGCCCTTGGGGCCCTTCACGGAGACGCGGTCGCCGTCGATGGTCACATCGACGCCGGCGGGGATGGTGATCGGGAGACGTCCGATTCGAGACATGTCAGTTCAGCCTTTCTTCCGTCTTGCCCGTCACCAGACGTAGGCGAGGACTTCTCCGCCCACGCCCTTCTTGGCGGCCTGCTGGTTCGTGAGGAGACCAGAGGAGGTGGACAGGATGGCGATGCCGAGGCCGCCCAGCACGTGGGGCAGGTTCGTGGACTTCGCGTACACGCGCAGGCCCGGCTTGGAGATGCGGCGCAGGCCGGCGATCGCACGCTCACGCTGCGGGCCGAACTTCAGGTCGATGGTCAGCTTCTTGCCGACCTCGGCCTCCTCCTCGCGCCAGTCCTGGATGTAGCCCTCGGCCTTGAGGATCTCGGCGACGCGAGTCTTCAGCTTCGAGGACGGCATGGACACGGTGTCGTGGTAGGCCGAGTTTGCGTTGCGCAGACGGGTCAGCATGTCTGCGACGGGATCGGTCATGGTCATGTGGGCTTCACGCCCTTTCTCGCCGTGGTTTCCGCCACCGGTTCACCGGTGGAGGACCTGTGGCGTGGAGGTCTTACTGGTCGGTCTTGAACGGGAAGCCCAGCGCCTTCAGCAGCGCGCGGCCCTCGTCGTCGTTCTTGGCGGTCGTCACCACGGTGATGTCCATGCCGCGCACGCGGTCGATCTTGTCCTGATCGATCTCGTGGAACACGGTCTGCTCGGACAGGCCGAAGGTGTAGTTGCCGTTGCCGTCGAACTGGCGGTCGGACAGGCCGCGGAAGTCACGGATGCGCGGCAGCGCGAGCGTGACCAGGCGGTCCAGGAACTCCCACATGCGGTCGCCACGGAGGGTGGCGTGCGTGCCGATGGGCATGCCCTCACGCAGCTTGAACTGCGCGATGGACTTGCGGGCCTTGGTGATCATCGGCTTCTGGCCGGTGATGGCGGTGAGGTCGGTGACCGCGCCGTCGATGATCTTGGAGTCCTTGGCGGCCTCGCCGACGCCCATGTTGACGACGACCTTCACGAGGCCCGGCACCTGCATGACGTTCCCGTACTGGAACTGCTCCTGCAGGGCGCCTCGGATCTCCTCGCGGTACTTGGTCTTCAGACGCGGGGTGACCTTCTCGGTCTGCTGCACCTCGGTCATCACAGCTCCTTCCCCGAGGCCTTGGCGAAGCGGACCTTCACGGTCTTGCTCACGCCGTCCTTCTCGACGGTCTCGAAGCGGTAGCCCACACGGGTCGGCTTCTTGGTCTCCGGGTCCACCACGGCCACGTTCGAGATGTGGATCGGGGCCTCGACGACCTGCAGGCCGCCCTCGGTGGAGCCGTTGTTGTCCTGGCCGGCGCGCAGGTGCTTGGTCACGCGGTTCACGCCCTCGACGAGCACACGCTCATCCGTCGGGAACACGCGCAGGACCTTGCCCTGCTTGCCCTTGTCCTTGCCACTGATGACCTGGACGAGGTCGTCCTTCTTGATCTTGGCCATGAGGTCAGATCACCTCCGGGGCGAGCGACACGATCTTCATGAACTTCTTGTCACGCAGCTCGCGACCCACGGGGCCGAAGATGCGCGTGCCACGGGGCTCGCCGTCGGTCTTCAGGATGACCGCCGCGTTCTCGTCGAACTTGATGTACGAGCCGTCGGGACGGCGGGACTGCTTGCGGGTGCGGACCACCACGGCCTTGACGACGTCGCCCTTCTTGACGTTGCCGCCGGGGATGGCGTCCTTCACGGTGGCGACGATGGTGTCGCCGATGCCTGCGTAGCGGCGTCCGGAACCGCCGAGAACACGGATGGTCAGGATTTCCTTCGCACCGGTGTTGTCGGCGACCTTGAGCCGCGACTCCTGCTGGATCACTTGTCTCTCCTAGCGTCGCGCCGGTTCTCCCCCACGATGGGCGAGCCTTGCGGAACGGTTGAACGGGCATCCCGGGACGCTTACCCCTCCCCCGAGGCGGGCCGCCCGCCGTCGTCCCCCGGCGACGCGTGTTCAGACAGCGTCGGGAGGTCGAGAGCGGAGGGGCGCGCAGGGCAGGGCCGAGGCGGATCCGGGATCGGTGTGCGCGGCCCTCGGCACACAGGATGGATGGTCCTGCCAACGAGAGGGCGCACGAATATCAGAGTCTAACGCACAAGGCCGCCCCGTGCCAGTGCACGGGGCGGCCCTCTGCGTCGCCGACCCTCAGGGGGCCGGGTCGATCACTTGGCGCGCTCGACGACCTCCACCAGGCGCCACCGCTTGGAGGCGGACAGCGGGCGGGTCTCGGCGATGCGGACGCGGTCGCCCACGCCGGCGGTGTTGTCCTCGTCGTGCGCCTTCACGCGCTTCGAGGTCTTCATCACCTTGCCGTAGAGCGAGTGCTTCTTGCGGTCCTGGACCTCGACGACGATGGTCTTGTCCATCTTGTCGGACACGACGATGCCACGGAGGGCCTTGCGGTAGCCGCGCTCCTCGGAGACGGCCGGGGTCTGCTCGGTCACTTGGCAGCCTCCTCGTTCTTCTCGGCCTGCGCCTCGGCGGCGACATCGCCGCGGATGCCCAGCTCGCGCTCGCGCAGGATCGTGTAGATGCGCGCGATGTCACGCTTGACGGACTTCAGCCGGCTGGCGTTGTCCAGCTGGCCGGTGGCGGCCTGGAAGCGCAGGTTGAACAGCTCCTCCTTGGAGGACTTCAGGGCCTCCAGCAGGCGGGCGTTGTCCATCCCGTCCAGGGACTCGACGTTCAGATCCTTGGTGCCGATCGCCATGGGATCACTCACCACCCTCTCGACGGATGATACGGGCCTTCAGCGGCAGCTTGTGGATGGCCAGGCGGAGCGCCTCACGGGCGACGTCCTCCGTGACACCCGACAGCTCGAAGAGCACGCGTCCGGGCTTGACGTTGGCGACCCACCACTCCGGCGAGCCCTTGCCGGAGCCCATGCGGGTCTCGGCGGGCTTCTTGGTGATGGGACGGTCCGGGTAGATGTTGATCCAGACCTTGCCGCCACGCTTGATGTAGCGGGTCATGGCGATACGGGCGGCCTCGATCTGACGGTTGGTCACATAGGCCGGCGTGAGCGCCTGGATGCCCCACTCGCCGAACGTCACGGTGGTGCCGCCCTTGGCGGCGCCGGAACGCTTGGGGTGGTGCTGCTTGCGGTGCTTGACGCGACGGGGGATCAGCATCAGGCGTTGCCTCCTTCAGCGGGAGCGGCGGCCGGGGTCTCGGCGCCGGCGCCGGCGTTCTCCTGGCGGGGAGCACGCTCGGCGCGATCGTTGCGACGACGACGCTCGCCGCCGCCACGGCGCTCGCCGCCGCGGCCACGGCCGGAGGGCTGAGCGGCCTCCTTGGCCGCGAGCTCCTTGGCGGTCAGGTCGCCCTTGTAGATCCAGACCTTCACGCCGATGCGGCCGAAGGTGGTCTTGGCCTCGAACTTGCCGAAGTCGATGTTCGCGCGGAGGGTGTGCAGCGGCACGCGACCCTCGCGGTAGAACTCCGAGCGGCTCATCTCGGCGCCGCCGAGGCGGCCGGAGCACTGGATGCGGATGCCCTGCGCGCCGGCGCGCATGGCGGACTGGATCGCCTTCTTCATCGCACGGCGGAACGCCACGCGGGAGGCGAGCTGCTCGGCCACACCCTGCGCCACCAGCTGGGCATCGGTCTCGGGGTTCTTGACCTCGAGGATGTTCAGCTGGATCTGCTTGCCGGTGAGCTTCTCGAGCTCACCGCGGATGCGGTCGGCCTCGGCGCCGCGGCGGCCGATCACGATGCCCGGACGCGCGGTGTGGATGTCCACGCGCACGCGGTCACGGGTGCGCTCGATCTCCACCTTGGAGATGCCGGCGCGCTCCATGCCGGTGGTCATCAGCTCGCGGATCTTGACGTCCTCCTTGAGGAAGTCAGCGTAGCGCTGGCCCTCCTTGTGGGAGTCCGCGAACCAGTGCGAGACGTGGTCGGTGGTGATGCCGAGGCGGAACCCGTTGGGGTTGATCTTCTGTCCCATTGTCAGTTCCCACCCTTCTCGTCCTTGGACGCGACGACCACGGTCACGTGGCTCGTGCGCTTGTTGATGCGGTACGCGCGGCCCTGAGCACGGGGCTGGAACCGCTTCATGGTCGGGCCCTCATCCACGAAGGCCTCGGTGATGTAGAGGGCGTCCTCGTCGAAGGCCTGGCCCTCGCGGTCCGCCTTGACACGGGCGTTCGCCACCGCGGAGGTCACCAGCTTGTACACCGGCTCCGAAGCACCCTGCTGGGCGAACTTCAGGATGGCCAGTGCTTCGGTGGCCTGCTTGCCACGGACCAGGTCGACGACGCGCCGGGCCTTCATCGGCGTCACGCGCAGGTGGCGCGCAATTGCCTTGGCTTCCATTGCTTCTCTCTTTCGATTCTCGAGAAGGTCAAGCGTGCTGTGCCCTCAGGCTCAGCGACGCTTGCCCTTCTTGTCGTCCTTCACGTGGCCGCGGTAGGTCCGGGTCGGGGCGAACTCGCCCAGCTTGTGACCCACCATGGACTCGGTGACGAACACCGGGACGTGCTTGCGTCCGTCGTGGACCGCGATGGTGTGACCCAGCATGTCCGGGATGATCATCGACCGGCGGGACCAGGTCTTGATGACGTTCTTGCTGCCCTTCTCGTTCTCGGCCAGAACCTTCAGGTAGAGGTGCTGATCGACGAAGGGGCCCTTCTTCAGGCTGCGAGGCATGTCTTCCCTGCTCCCTTATCGCTTGTTCTTGCCGGTACGACGGCGACGCACGATGAGCTTGTCGCTTTCCTTGTTCGGACGACGCGTGCGGCCCTCGGGCTTGCCGTTCCGGTTGACGGGGTGACGACCGCCGGAGGTCTTGCCCTCGCCACCGCCGTGCGGGTGGTCGACCGGGTTCATGACGACACCGCGGACGGTCGGGCGCACGCCCTTCCAGCGCATGCGGCCGGCCTTGCCCCAGTTGATGTTCGACTGCTCGGCGTTGCCGACCTCGCCGATCGTGGCGCGGCAGCGCACGTCGACGTTGCGGATCTCCCCGGAGGGCAGGCGCAGCTGGGCGTACTTGCCCTCGCGGGCGACCAGCTGCACGGAGGCGCCGGCGGAGCGGGCCATCTTGGCGCCGCCGCCGGGGCGCAGCTCCACCGCGTGGATGGTGGTGCCCACGGGGATGTTGCGCATCGGCAGGTTGTTGCCGGGCTTGATGTCGGCGTTCGGGCCGGCCTCGACCACGTCGCCCTGCTTCAGCTTGGCCGGGGCCAGGATGTAGCGCTTGGCGCCGTCCGCGTAGTGCAGCAGCGCGATGCGGGCGGTGCGGTTCGGGTCGTACTCGATGTGCGCGACGGTGGCGGGCACGCCGTCCTTGTCGTGGCGACGGAAGTCGACCAGGCGGTACTGGCGCTTGTGGCCGCCGCCCTTGTGACGAGTGGTGATGCGGCCGGTGTTGTTGCGGCCGCCGGTCTTGTGCAGCGGACGGAGAAGGGACTTCTCCGGCGTGGACCGGGTGATCTCTGCGAAGTCGGCCACGGACGAGCCGCGCAGGCCCGGGGTGGTCGGCTTGTACTTACGGATAGCCATGTGTCAGTTCCTCGATTAAGTGGTCTCCGCACGCCGATCAGGCGAGCGGACCTCCGAAGATGTCGATGGTCCCGTCCTTGAGCGTGACGATGGCACGCTTGGTGGACTTGCGCTGGCCCCACCCGAAGCGGGTGCGACGGCGCTTGCCGGAACGGTTCAGGGTGTTGACCGAGGCCACGTCGACGTTGAAGATGCGCTCCACCGCCTGCTTGATCTCGGACTTGTTGGAGCGGGGGTCGACCAGGAAGGTGTACTTGCCCTCGTCGATCAGACCGTAGCTCTTCTCCGACACGACGGGAGCGATGATCACGTCGCGGGGATCCTTGTTGATGGAGCCGCTCACTGGGCATCCTCCTTCTTGGCGCCGGAAGCCTGGGCCACGTACGCCTCGTAGGCCGCCTGGGTGAACACGACGTCGTCGGAGACGAGCACGTCGTAGGTGTTCAGCTGGTCGGCGTACAGGGTGTGGACCGCAGGCAGGTTGCGGGCGGACAGGGCGGCGACGTCGTCGGCCCGGTCGATCACCAGCAGCACGTTCTTGCGGCCGGTGTTCAGGGACGCGAGGCCCGCCTTGGCGGCCTTGGTGGACGGGGTGGTCCCGGACACGAGGGCCTCGATGACGTGGACGCGGCCGTTGCGGGCGCGGTCCGACAGGGCACCGCGCAGGGCGGCGGCCTTCATCTTCTTGGGGGTCCGCTGCGAGTAGTCGCGCGGGGTGGGGCCGTGGACGACGCCACCGCCGGTCATGTGCGGGGCCCGGATGGAGCCCTGACGGGCGCGGCCGGTGCCCTTCTGCTTGAACGGCTTGCGACCGGCACCGGACACCTCGCCGCGGCGCTTCGTCTTGTGCGTGCCCTGGCGGGCGGCGGCGAGCTGGGCGACGACGACCTGGTGCATGAGCGGCACGTTGGACTGCACGTCGAAGAGCTCGACGGGCAGATCGACCTGGATGGTCTTCACGGAGTTCTCAGCCATGGTCTCAGGCTCCCTTCACGGCGCTGCGGACGAGCACGACCTGGCCCTTGGAGCCGGGCACCGCGCCCTTGATCAGCAGGAGGTTGTTCTCCACGTCGATGCCGTGGAGGGTCAGGTTCATGGTGGTCTGGCGCACCGCGCCCATGCGACCGGGCATGCGCTGGCCCTTGAACACGCGGCCGGGGGTGGACGCGCCGCCCACGGAGCCGGGCTTGCGGTGGTTCTTGTGCGCACCGTGCGAGGCGCCCACACCGGCGAAGCCGTGGCGCTTCATGGCGCCGGCGAAGCCCTTGCCCTTGGTGGTGCCCACGACGTCGACCTTCTGGCCGGCCTCGAAGACCTCCACGGTCACGTCCTGGCCGAGCGCGTACTCGGCGGCGTCGGCGGTGCGCAGCTCGACGAGGTGGCGACGCGGGGTCACGCCGGCCTTCTCGAAGTGACCGGCCAGGGGCTTGGTCACGCGGCGGGGATCGATCTGGCCGTAGGCGATCTGCACGGCGGTGTAGCCGTCGGTCTCCTCGGAGCGCAGCTGGGTGACGACGTTCGGGTCTGCCTTGACCACGGTCACGGGGATGAGCTTGTTGTCCTCATCCCAGACCTGGGTCATGCCGAGCTTCGTGCCCAGCAGGCCCTTGATGTTCTGGGTGTTGGTCATAGTCTCTCAGCACCTCCCTCTCAGAGCTTGATCTCGATGTTGACGTCCGCGGGCAGGTCCAGTCGCATGAGCGAGTCGACGGCCTTCGGGGTCGGGTCGATGATGTCGATGAGCCGCTTGTGGGTGCGCATCTCGAAATGCTCGCGGCTGTCCTTGTACTTATGGGGAGAACGGATAACGCAGTACACGTTCTTCTCCGTCGGCAGCGGCACGGGGCCGACCACCGTCGCGCCTGCGCGCGTGACCGTGTCAACGATCTTGCGGGCCGACACGTCGATGACCTCGTGGTCGTACGACTTCAGCCGGATGCGGATCTTCTGTCCCGCCATGGCGTCACGCCTCTCTCGTCGGGTGTGCTGTTCCTGTCCCTGTGCGGCGGATCGGGTCCGCCTTCTTGTCCTCCACCCGCGCGGGGCGAATCCGGTCGGACCGGGTTCCTCGCCGCCGCCGGACTCCGGTCCACGCGGTCGGGCGTGTCGCGTCCCTGGGAGGGCACACGCCTGCGGCGGATCGGAGTGGTGACGTCACATCTGGGCCGAGCTGCCGCCGCGAGACACACGACGACAGCGCAATGGCGCTTGAGCAACCGAATCAGTATAGACAGAACCGGGCCCGGTCCGCCAATCGGCGGACCGGGCCCGGCGGTCACCAGGGCTCAGCGGCCCCACTCGGTGGGCGGGCCGGCGTTGAGCAGCAGCGTGAAGACGACGGCGACCACGGCGACCGCCACAAGCGCGCTGACCACCGGATGACGCAGCACCACGACGAGGAGCCGTTCCAGGGGCCTCCGCTCCCCCGGCGCACGGTCCACGACCTGCCACCGCGGGGCCGGCTCGCCGCGCCGCCGCTGGGCCCGCTCGAACGGGACCGTCATGAACGGGACGATCGTCGAGCCGAGGCCGAGGAGCCCGCGGGTCACCGACCATCGCCCGTCGATCCACACGGCGACCGTCACCACGAGGTAGCAGAGGAACACGAAGCCGTGGACGCCGCCGGCGACCGGCACCACCCGCTCCGTGACTCCGCCGTACTTGAGGCCCATGGCGATCAGCAGGCCGGCCCAGGTGAACATCTCGGCCATCGCCGTGACGGCGAACAGGCGGCGCGGGCTGGGCAGGCTCATCGCTCCAGCTCCCCACCGCGGTTCGCGCGCCGGATGCGCCGGGCGCGGTCGATCTCGGGACGGAAGGTCCGCAGCGCCCAGCGCACGGCCACGGCGGCCACGGCGAGCACCACGATGAGGATGAGCAGTTCAGGCATATCCTCAGCCTAGCGGCCGCCGCCGCGCCGTCGTCGGACACGGCGACGCCCCCACCTCCGGGAGACCCGGAGACGGGGGCGTCGCGCGTCAGCGGCTCAATGGAGCCACGAGACGGGATGCGTCAGATCACTTGGTGATCTTGGTGACGCGGCCGGAGCCCACGGTGCGGCCACCCTCGCGGATGGCGAAGCCGAGGCCCTCCTCCATGGCGATCGGCTGGATGAGCTCGACCGACATCTCGGTGGTGTCGCCGGGCATGACCATCTCGGTGCCCTCGGGCAGCGTGATGACGCCGGTGACGTCGGTGGTGCGGAAGTAGAACTGCGGGCGGTAGTTCGAGTAGAACGGGTTGTGACGCCCACCCTCGTCCTTGGACAGGATGTAGACGTTCGCCTCGAAGTTGGTGTGCGGGGTGATGGAACCCGGCGCCACCACGACCTGGCCGCGCTCGACGTCGTCGCGCTTCAGACCGCGCAGCAGCAGACCGCAGTTCTCGCCGGCCCAGGCCTCGTCGAGCTGCTTGTGGAACATCTCGATGCCGGTGACGGTGGTCTTCTGCACGTCGCGGATGCCGACGATCTCGACCTCGGAGTTGATCTTCAGGGTGCCGCGCTCGGCGCGACCGGTCACCACGGTGCCACGGCCGGTGATGGTGAAGACGTCCTCGATCGGCATCAGGAACGGCTTGTCCTTGTCGCGGACCGGGTCCGGGATGAACTCGTCCACGGCATCCATGAGGTCCTCGACGGACTTGACCCACTGGGGGTCGCCCTCGAGGGCCTTCAGACCGGAGGTGCGGATGACCGGGGCGTCGTCGCCGTCGAACTCCTGGGAGGACAGCAGCTCGCGGACCTCCATCTCGACGAGCTCGAGGAGCTCCTCGTCCTCGACCATGTCCGACTTGTTCAGGGCCACGAGCAGGGCCGGCACGCCGACCTGGCGGGCCAGGAGCACGTGCTCACGGGTCTGGGCCATCGGGCCGTCGGTGGCGGCGACCACGAGGATCGCACCGTCCATCTGAGCGGCGCCGGTGATCATGTTCTTGATGTAGTCGGCGTGACCGGGGGCGTCCACGTGGGCGTAGTGACGCTTCTCGGTCTGGTACTCCACGTGGGAGATGTTGATGGTGATGCCGCGCTGACGCTCCTCGGGGGCGGAGTCGATCGTCGCGAAGTCACGGGCCTCATTCAGGTCCGGGTACTTGTCGTACAGGACCTTCGAGATGGCGGCGGTCAGCGTGGTCTTGCCGTGGTCAACGTGGCCGATGGTGCCGATGTTGACGTGCGGCTTCGTCCGCTCGAACTTTGCCTTTGCCACTAGTTCCTCCTAAGAACTGGTTCATCGTCAAGAAGACTGCTCAGCCGCCTGGGACGTGCTGACAACTTGACTGAGTCTACTCGGATGGTACGGGGTTGGGGAAATCCCGGCCTCACGAGGGCCAGTCCGGTTCCAGGCCGTCGGGACCGCCGAGAGCGGACCGGACCTGACCCGTCCTGATCGCGGACCGCCGCGCCGGGGAGGGCGGTCCGGTCGCCCCGGGTCGGCCGCCGCTGCGGCGGCCGACCCGGGGCAGGTCGTTCAGAGCAGGTGACCTGCGGTCACTCGCCCTGGGACTTCTGGACGATCTCGTCCGCCACGGCCTTGGGGACCTCGGCGTAGGAGTGGAAGGTCATCGAGTACACCGCGCGGCCCTGCGTCTTGGAGCGCAGGTCGCCGATGTAGCCGAACATCTCCGAGAGCGGCACGAGGGCGTTGACCACCTTCACGCCGGTCGCGTCCTCCATGGACTGGATCTGGCCGCGGCGGGAGTTCAGGTCGCCGATGACGTCGCCCATGAACTCCTCGGGGGTGCGGACCTCCACGGCCATCAGCGGCTCGAGGATGATCGGGTTGGCCTTGCGGACACCCTCCTTGAAGGCCTGGGAGCCGGCGATCTTGAACGCCATCTCCGAGGAGTCGACGTCGTGGTACGCACCGTCGAGCAGGGTGGCCTTCACGCCGACCATCGGGTAGCCGGCCAGCACGCCGAACTGCATGGCGTCCTGGATGCCCGCGTCCACCGAGGGGATGTACTCGCGGGGCACGCGACCGCCGGTGACGGCGTTCTCGAACTCGTAGACCTCGCCCTCGGCGGTGTCCAGGGGCTCGAAGGACAGCTGCACCTTGGCGAACTGGCCGGAGCCGCCGGTCTGCTTCTTGTGCGTGTAGTCGACCTTGTCGACCTTGCGCTTGATGGTCTCGCGGTACGCGACCTGGGGCTTGCCCACGTTGGCCTCGACCTTGAACTCGCGCTTCATGCGGTCCACGAACACGTCCAGGTGGAGCTCGCCCATGCCGCCGATCTCGGTCTGACCGGTCTCCTCGTTGAGGTTCACGCGGAACGTGGGGTCCTCGGCGACGAGCTTCTGGATGGCGGTGGACAGCTTCTCCTGGTCACCCTTGGTCTTCGGCTCGATGGCCACGGAGATCACGGGCTCCGGGAAGGTCATCGACTCGAGGATGATCGGGTTCGCGGGATCGCACAGGGTGTCGCCCGTGGTGGTGTCCTTGAGGCCGATCACGGCGTAGATGTGGCCGGCGACCACCTCGTCCACCGGGTTCTCCTTGTTGGCGTGCATCTGGAACAGCTTGCCGATGCGCTCCTTCTTGCCCTTGGTGGCGTTGAGGATCTGCGCGCCGGACTCCAGGCGGCCGGAGTACACGCGGATAAAGGTCAGCGTGCCGAAGAAGGGGTGCGTGGCGATCTTGAAGGCCAGGGCCGAGAACGGGGCCTCCTTCGACGCCTCGCGCTCCAGCACCTGCTCCTCGTCGTTCACGGCGTGGCCCTTGACGGCGCCGGCGTCCAGCGGGTTCGGCAGGTAGGCGACCACGGCGTCCAGCATCGGCTGCACGCCACGGTTCTTGAACGCGGAGCCGCAGAACACCGGGTAAGCCTCGGCGTTCACGGTCAGCTGGCGCACGCCGGCCTGGATCTCCTCGACGGTGAGCTCCTCGCCCTCGAGGTACTTCTCCATGAGCTCCTCGGAGCTCTCGGCGACGGCCTCGACGAGCTGGTTGCGGTACTCCTCGGCCTTCTCCTGGAGCTCGGCGGGGATCTCGCGGGTCTCGTAGGAGGCGCCCATGGTGACGTCGCCCTTGGCGTCGCCCGGCCACACGAAGGCCTTCATGGAGATCAGGTCGACGACGCCCACGAAGTCGTTCTCGGCGCCGATCGGCAGCTGCATCACGAGCGGACGCGCGCCGAGGCGCTTCACGATGGTGTCGACGGTGAAGTAGAAGTCCGCGCCCAGCTTGTCCATCTTGTTGACGAAGCAGATGCGGGGGACGTCGTACTTGTCCGCCTGGCGCCACACGGTCTCCGACTGGGGCTCCACGCCCTCCTTGCCGTCGAACACGGCGACGGCGCCGTCGAGCACGCGCAGCGAGCGCTCCACCTCGACCGTGAAGTCCACGTGGCCGGGGGTGTCGATGATGTTGATCTGGTGGTCGTTCCAGAAGCAGGTCACCGCGGCGGAGGTGATGGTGATGCCGCGCTCCTTCTCCTGCTCCATCCAGTCCGTCGTCGCGCCGCCGTCGTGGGTCTCGCCCAGCTTGTGGTTGACACCCGTGTAGAACAGGATGCGCTCGGTGGTGGTGGTCTTGCCGGCATCGATGTGGGCCATGATGCCGATGTTGCGGACCTTGTGCAGGTCGGTCAGCACGTCCTGTGCCACGGTGTCTCCCTTGGTCGGGTGGAATGGGGGGCTCGTGAGGTGGATGCGGTGGGTGGCCCGTCCGAAGAGGACGCACCTGCGGCCCGAGGCGCGGATCGCGCGCCCCGGGCCACACGGATCACCAGCGGTAGTGGGCGAAGGCCTTGTTGGCCTCGGCCATCTTGTGGGTGTCCTCGCGACGCTTCACGGCGCCGCCCAGGCCGTTCGAGGCGTCCAGGATCTCGTTCATCAGACGCTCGGTCATGGTCTTCTCACGGCGGGCCTTGGAGAAGCCGACCAGCCAGCGCAGGGCCAGGGCCGTGGAGCGGCCCGGCTTGACCTCGACGGGCACCTGGTAGGTGGCGCCACCGACGCGGCGGGAGCGCACCTCGAGGGCCGGCTTGATGTTGTCCATGGCCTTCTTGAGGGTGGCCACGGGATCGGCGCCGTTCTTGGCACGGGCGCCCTCGAGCGCACCGTACACGATGCGCTCGGCGGTGGACTTCTTGCCGTCGATGAGCACCTTGTTGATCAGCTGCGTGACCAGCGGGGAGCCGTAGACGGGATCGACGACGAGGGGGCGCTTCGGCGCAGGACCCTTACGAGGCATTACTTCTTCTCCTTCTTGGCGCCGTAGCGGGAGCGGGCCTGGCCGCGGTTCTTCACGCCCTGGGTGTCGAGGGCGCCGCGCACGATCTTGTAGCGCACGCCGGGCAGGTCCTTCACACGACCGCCGCGGACGAGCACGATCGAGTGCTCCTGCAGGTTGTGGCCCTCGCCGGGGATGTAGGCGGTGACCTCGATGCCGCCGTTCAGGCGCACACGGGCGACCTTGCGCAGCGCCGAGTTCGGCTTCTTGGGCGTGGTGGTGTACACGCGGGTGCACACGCCACGACGCATGGGGTTCCCCTGCAGCGCAGGGGCCTTCGTATTGACGACCTTGGGTGAGCGGCCCTTGCGGACCAGCTGCTGAATCGTAGGCACTCTTCAGCCTTCCTGTGTTTCGGTGATCGCTGACGTGATCGACCGGCGCCCGGGGCGCCGGCTGCTCGTTCCTCTGCTCTGCCTCTCCCTGGGGGGCTCGCAACGAGCAGACGTCCGCAGGCGTGCAAAAGTGTGGCATCTGCCGCGCAATGACCCCGCGACCCGGACAGCGTCCAATTTGCCACACGAAAAACAATCCTTGACAGCATAGCACGCCCCGGCGTCATCGACGAGCCGGCCCCGCACGGCCAAGGGGCCCGCCCCTCCCCCGCGTGAGCGGAGGAGCAGCGGGCCCCCTGGGGGACGCGGATCAGGCGCGGAAGTCGCCCCCGCGGCCGTAGTCGTCCAGCGAGACGGCGTGGAAGTCGTTCTCGCCGAGCGACTGGTCCAGGCCCGGGTAGTCGAAGTCCGCGAACCCGGCCGGCGAGGCGAACAGGTTGGCCTTCGCCTCCTCCGTCGGCTCCACGACGGTCTTCGTGTAGCGATCCAGGCCCGTGCCGGCCGGGATCAGCTTGCCGATGATCACGTTCTCCTTCAGGCCCAGCAGCGGGTCGGACTTGCCCTCCATGGCCGCCTGCGTCAGGACGCGGGTCGTCTCCTGGAAGGACGCGGCCGACAGCCACGAGTCCGTGGCCAGCGAGGCCTTCGTGATGCCCATCAGCTCGTCGCGGCCGGAGGCCGGCTGGCGGCCCTCGGCGACGGCGGCGCGATTGGCGGCCACGAAGCGCGCCCGGTCCGTGAGCTCACCCGGCAGCAGGTCGGTGTCACCGGACTCGATGACGGTGATGCGACGCAGCATCTGCCGGACGATGACCTCCACGTGCTTGTCGTGGATGCCCACGCCCTGGGACTGGTACACGTTCTGCACCTCGTCCACGAGGAACCGCTGCGCGGCCCGCGGGCCGAGCACGCGCAGGACCTGCTTCGGGTCCACGGCGCCGGCCACGAGCTGCGTGCCCACCGGCACGTGCTCGCCGTCCGCCACGAGGATGCGTGCACGGCGCAGCACCGGGTAGGCGATCTCCTCGGAGCCGTCGTCCGGGGTGAGCAGCAGGCGCACGGACGCCTCGGTGTCCTCGATGGTCACGCGGCCGGCGACCTCGGAGATCGGGGCGACGCCCTTCGGGGTGCGGGCCTCGAAGAGCTCCTGGATGCGGGGCAGACCCTGCGTGATGTCGTCGGCCGAGGCCACACCGCCGGTGTGGAACGTGCGCATGGTGAGCTGGGTGCCCGGCTCACCGATCGACTGGGCCGCGATGATGCCGACGGCCTCGCCGATGTCCACCAGCTGGCCGGTGGCCATCGAGCGGCCGTAGCACTTCGCGCAGGTGCCCACGGCGGACTCGCAGGTCAGGACCGAGCGGACCTTGATCTCCGTGACGCCGGCGGCCACCAGCTCGCCGATCAGCACGTCGCCCACGTCCGCACCGGCCGAGGCCAGCACCGTGCCGTCCTCGCCCGTGACGTCCTGGGCCAGCGTGCGGGCGAAGGCCGAGTTCTCGACCTGCTCGTGGGCCACCAGCTCGCCGTCGGCGTTCGGCGCGGCGATCGTCACGGACAGGCCGCGCTCGGTGCCGCAGTCATCCTCGCGGACGATGACGTCCTGGGACACATCGACGAGACGACGGGTCAGGTAGCCCGAGTTCGCGGTCTTCAGCGCGGTGTCCGCGAGGCCCTTGCGGGCGCCGTGGGTGGCGGAGAAGTACTCGAGCACGGACAGGCCCTCGCGGTACGAGGACTTGATCGGACGCGGGATGATCTCACCCTTCGGGTTGGCCACCAGGCCGCGGATGCCCGCGATCTGGCGCACCTGGAGCCAGTTGCCTCGCGCACCGGAGGACACCATGCGGTTGATGGTGTTGAGCTCCGGCAGGCCGTCCTTCATGGCCGCGGCGACCTCGTCGGTGGCCTTGTTCCAGATGTCGATCAGCTCGGAGCGACGCTCGTCGTCCGCGATCAGGCCCTTGTCGTACTGCTGCTGCACGCGCTGGGCCTGCTCCTCGTAGCCCTCCATGATGGCGGCCTTGTCGAAGTCGGAGGTGATGTCCGAGATCGCCACGGTCACACCCGACCAGGTGCCCCAGTGGAAGCCGGCGTCCTTGAGGTTGTCCAGCGTCTGCGCGGTGACGACCATCGGGTAGCGCTCGGCCAGGTCGTTGACCAGCTGACCGAGGGTGCCCTTGGTCGCCTGCTTGTCCAGCCACGGGTAGTCGTCCGGCAGCAGCTCGTTGAACAGCACCTTGCCCAGGGTGGTCTCGATGAGGGCGATCTCGCCCTCGGACCAGCCCTCGGGGGCAGGCACGGCCGCCGACGGCACGAAGCCCTCGACGCCGATCCGTGCGGGCGCGTTCAGGTGCAGGTCGCCGCCGTCGAACGCCATGATGGCCTCGGCGACGGTCGCGTACAGGTTGCCCGCGCCGACCTCGTCCGGACGCACCGTGGTGAGGTGGTTCAGGCCGATGATCATGTCCTGGGCCGGCACGGCGACCGCGCGGCCGTCCGAGGGCTTCAGGATGTTGTGGCTCGAGAGCATGAGCAGGCGCGCCTCGGCCTGGGCCTCCGGCGACAGGGGCAGGTGGACCGCCATCTGGTCGCCGTCGAAGTCCGCGTTGAACGCGGAGCAGACCAGCGGGTGCAGCTGCAGGGCCTTGCCCTCCACGAGCTGCGGCTCGAAGGCCTGGATGCCCAGACGGTGCAGGGTGGGGGCGCGGTTCAGCAGGACCGGGTGCTCGGTGATGACCTCCTCGAGCACGTCCCAGACCTGCGGACGGAAGCGCTCCACCATGCGCTTGGCGGACTTGATGTTCTGCGCGTGGTTCAGGTCCACGAGACGCTTCATCACGAACGGCTTGAACAGCTCCAGCGCCATCTGCTTGGGCAGGCCGCACTGGTGCAGCTTGAGCTGGGGACCCACCACGATGACCGAGCGGCCCGAGTAGTCCACGCGCTTGCCGAGCAGGTTCTGACGGAAGCGGCCCTGCTTGCCCTTGAGCATGTCGGAGAGCGACTTGAGCGGGCGGTTGCCCGGGCCGGTCACCGGCCGGCCGCGGCGGCCGTTGTCGAACAGCGAGTCCACGGCCTCCTGCAGCATGCGCTTCTCGTTGTTGACGATGATCTCGGGCGCGCCGAGGTCGAGCAGCCGCTTCAGGCGGTTGTTGCGGTTGATCACGCGACGGTACAGGTCGTTGAGGTCGGAGGTCGCGAAGCGGCCGCCGTCCAGCTGCACCATCGGACGCAGCTCCGGCGGGATCACCGGGACGGCGTCCAGGACCATGCCCTCGGGCGAGTTGTCCGTGGTCAGGAACGCGTTGACGACCTTCAGGCGCTTCAGGGCGCGGGTCTTGCGCTGGCCCTTGCCCGTCTTGATGGTCTCACGCAGCATCTCGGACTCGGCCTCGAGGTCGAAGGTCTGCAGGCGACGCTGGATCGCCTCCGCGCCCATCGAGCCCTCGAAGTACTGGCCGTACTTGTCCCGCATGGCCCGGTACAGGCCCTCGTCACCCTCGAGGTCGGCGACCTTGAGGTTCTTGAAGCGGTCCCAGACCTGCTCCTTGCGGTCCAGCTCCGCGTCCGCGCGCTTGCGGATCTGCCCCATGGTCTTGTCCGCGGCGTCGCGGGCCTTCTTCTTCTCGGCGGCCTTGGCGCCCTCGGACTCCAGCTTGGCCAGGTCCTTCTCGAGGTCGGCGGCCACCGCGGCGATGTCGGAGTCGCGCTGGTCGGCCAGGACACGGGTCTCCTGGTCGTACTCGGCCTGGAGGTTGGCCAGGTCGCGGTGCCGGGCCTCCTCGTCCACCGAGGTGATCATGTAGGCCGCGAAGTAGATGACCTTCTCGAGGTCCTTCGGCGCCAGGTCCAGCAGGTAGCCCAGGCGCGAGGGCACGCCCTTGAAGTACCAGATGTGGGTGACCGGCGCGGCGAGCTCGATGTGGCCCATGCGGTCGCGGCGCACCTTCGAGCGGGTCACCTCGACGCCGCAGCGCTCACAGATGATGCCCTTGAAGCGCACGCGCTTGTACTTGCCGCACGCGCACTCCCAGTCGCGGGTGGGGCCGAAGATCTTCTCGCAGAAGAGTCCGTCCTTCTCCGGCTTCAGGGTGCGGTAGTTGATGGTCTCCGGCTTCTTGACCTCGCCGTAGGACCAGCGGCGGATGTCCTCCGCCGTGGCCAGGCCGATGCGCATCAGGCCGAAAGAGTTGTCAGTGGACATGCTGTTCACGCTCATGCTCCGGTGAACTCCCTTGGTTCAGTGGTTCTCAGGTGACGTCTTGTGGATGCGGATCGGGCCCGGCTCAGACTTCCTCCACCGAGCTCGGCTCGGCGTGGGAGAGGTCGATGCCCAGCTCCTCGGCGGCGCGGTAGACCTCGTCCTCCGCGTCACGCATCTCGATGGCCTGGCCGTCGGCGGAGAGGACCTCCACGTTCAGGCAGAGGGACTGCATCTCCTTGATGAGCACCTTGAAGGACTCGGGAACACCCGGCTCCGGGATGTTCTCGCCCTTGACGATGGCCTCGTAGACCTTCACGCGGCCGTGGATGTCGTCCGACTTGATGGTCAGCAGCTCCTGGAGGGTGAACGCCGCGCCGTACGCCTCGAGCGCCCACACCTCCATCTCGCCGAAGCGCTGGCCGCCGAACTGGGCCTTACCGCCCAGCGGCTGCTGCGTGATCATCGAGTACGGGCCCGTGGAACGGGCGTGGATCTTGTCGTCCACCAGGTGGTGCAGCTTGAGCATGTACATGTAGCCCACGGACACCGGGTCCGGGAACGGCTCGCCGGTGCGGCCGTCGAACAGCTGCGCCTTGCCGCTGTCGCTCATGAGACGGTCGCCGTCGCGGGTCACGTTCACGTGGCCGAGCAGGCCCGTGATCTCGTACGCCTCGGCGCCGTCGAACACCGGGGTGGCCACGTTGACCGGACCGGACTGGCGCGGGAAGTTCGGCAGGTCCTTGATCCACTCCGGCTCGCCCTGGATGTCCCAGCCGCGCGAGGCGGCCCAGCCCAGGTGCAGCTCCATGACCTGGCCGAGGTTCATGCGGCCGGGGACGCCGAGCGGGTTCAGCACGATGTCCACCGGGGTGCCGTCCGCCAGGAACGGCATGTCCTCCAGCGGCAGGATCTTCGAGATGACGCCCTTGTTGCCGTGGCGGCCGGCCATCTTGTCGCCGTCGGTGATCTTGCGCTTCTGCGCCACGTAGACGCGCACCAGCTGGTTCACGCCCGGGGGCAGGTCGTCGTCCTCGTCGCGGTCGAAGATGCGCACGCCGATGACGGTGCCGGACTCGCCGTGCGGCACCTTCAGGGACGTGTCGCGGACCTCGCGGGACTTCTCGCCGAAGATCGCGCGCAGCAGGCGCTCCTCCGGGGTCAGCTCGGTCTCGCCCTTCGGGGTCACGCGGCCGACCAGGATGTCGCCGGCCTCCACCTCCGCGCCGATGTGGATGATGCCGCGCTCGTCGAGCTGCGACAGCACCTCCTCGGACACGTTGGGGATGTCGCGCGTGATCTCCTCGGCGCCCAGCTTGGTGTCGCGGGCGTCGACCTCGTGCTCCTCGATGTGGATCGAGGTGAGGACGTCCTCCGAGACCATGCGCTGGGACAGGATGATCGCGTCCTCGTAGTTCAGGCCCTCCCAGGGCATGAACGCGACGAGGAGGTTCTTGCCGAGCGCGAGCTCGCCGTTGTCCGTGGCGGGACCGTCGGCGATGATGCTCAGCGGCTCCACCCGCTCGCCCTCGGACACGCGCACGCGCTGGTTGTAGGCGTTGCCCTGGTTCGAGCGGGCGAACTTCATGATCGGGTAGTGCGTGGTGGTGCCGTCGTCGTTCATGACGGTCACCAGGTCCGCGGCCACCTCGGTCACGACGCCGCCCTGCGTGGCCGTCACGGAGTCGCCCGCGTCCACGGCCACGTACTTCTCCATGCCGGTGCCCACGTAGGGGGCCTCGGAGCGGAGCAGCGGCACGGCCTGACGCTGCATGTTCGCGCCCATGAGCGCGCGGTTGGCGTCGTCGTGCTCGAGGAACGGGATGAGGGCGGTGGCCGCCGACACCATCTGGCGCGGGGACACGTCCATGTAGTCGATCTCGTCCACGGTCGAGAGCACGGGCTCGCCGTCGCCGCCGCGCTGGCGGCAGAGCACGAGCTCCTCCACGAACCGGCCGTCCTCGTCCACCGGGGCGTTCGCCTGGGCGATCTGGAAGGCCAGCTCGTCGTCGGCGGTCAGGTAGTCCACGGTGTCCGTGACCCGGCCGTCGACCACGCGGCGGTATGGGGTCTCGATGAAGCCGAAGGAGTTGATCCGGCCGAAGGTCGCCAGCGAGCCGATGAGGCCGATGTTCGGGCCTTCCGGGGTCTCGATGGGGCACATGCGGCCGTAGTGCGACGGGTGGACGTCACGGACCTCCATGCCGGCACGGTCGCGGGACAGGCCGCCCGGGCCGAGCGCGGACAGGCGGCGCTTGTGCGTCAGGCCGGCCAGCGGGTTGTTCTGGTCCATGAACTGGGACAGCTGCGAGGTGCCGAAGAACTCCTTGATCGCCGCCACCACGGGGCGGATGTTGATCAGGGTCTGCGGGGTGATCGCCTCGACGTCCTGGGTGGTCATGCGCTCGCGCACGACGCGCTCCATACGGGACAGGCCGGTGCGGATCTGGTTCTCGATCAGCTCGCCCACCGCGCGGATGCGACGGTTGCCGAAGTGGTCGATGTCGTCGATCTCCACGCGCACGTCCACCGGCTCGCCGTCGCGCGTGCCCTTGATGGCGGTCTCGCCGGCGTGCAGCGCGGCGATGAAGTGCACCATCTGGACGATGTCGTCCTCGGTGAGCACGGACGCGTTGGGGTCGCCGAGGTGCACGTCCACGCCGAGCTTGCGGTTGAGCTTGTAGCGGCCCACCTTGGCGAGGTCGTAGCGCTTCGGGGTGAAGTACAGGTTGTTCAGCAGCGACTGCGCGGCGTCGACGGCGGCCGGCTCGCCCGGGCGCAGCTTGCGGTAGATGTCGAGCAGGGCCTCGTCCTGGTCCGCGGTGCCGTCCTTCTCGAGGGTGGCGCGGATGGAGTCGTAGTGTCCGAACTCCTCCAGGATGCGGGACTCGGTCCAGCCCATGGCCTTGAGCAGCACCGTCACGGGCTGCTTGCGCTTGCGGTCGAGGCGGACGCCGACCTGGTCGCGCTTGTCCACCTCGAGCTCGAACCAGGCGCCGCGCGAGGGGATGATCTTCGCCGAGAAGATCTCCTTGTCCGAGGTCTTGTCCGGAGTGCGCTCGAAGTAGGCGCCCGGGGAGCGGACGAGCTGGGAGACGACGACGCGCTCGGTGCCGTTGATGATGAACGTGCCGTTGCGGGTCATCAGCGGGAAGTCGCCCATGAAGACGGTCTGCTGCTTGATCTCGCCGGTCGTGTTGTTCATGAACTCGGCCTTGACGTACAGCGGGGCGGAGAAGGTCGCGTCGCGATCCTTGCACTCCTCCTCCGTCATCTTCGCGTCGGCGAACTCCGGCTCGGCGAAGGACAGGGACATGGTGCCCTGGAAGTCCTCGATCGGGGAGATCTCCTCGAAGATGTCCGTCAGTCCCGAGGTGACGGGCACGGAGTGGTCGTCGGCGGCCAGGGCGGCGTCGACGCGCGCGGCCCACCGCTCATTGCCGATCAGGCGGTCGAACGACTCGGTCTGCAGCGCCAGCAGGTCCGGCACGTCCAGCGGCTCGGAGATCTTGGCGAAGGAGACGCGTCCGGCGGAGGCGCCGGATCGCGGGGAGACGGTAGCGGTTTCGTTGGAGGTGCTCGAGGCGACCACGTAGGATCCTTCCACAGGCCTTCTGGGTTCCGTTCGCTCCCCTGCCGCGAGACGGCGGCGCCGGCCCACCGCTATATGAAGGCCGTGCGGAACCGTGCGGGCCACGGCGGGACGCGGGGTCCTGCGGGCGGCACGGAACAGGGGAGATGCAAAGATCCATCCTATCCGCGCCCGTCGCCCCTGTCCAGCCGCGGGTGCGTGACCTGGGACGCCACGAGGCCCCCGGTCCGCAGTGCGGGTCCGGGGGCCTCGTGAGGAAGCGTGATGCGGCTCAGGCCGCGATCATCACTTGAGGGTGACGGTGGCGCCGGCGCCCTCGAGCTGCTCCTTGGCCTTCTCGGCGGCCTCCTTGTTGACGCCCTCGAGGACGGGCTTGGGGGCGCCGTCCACCAGGTCCTTGGCCTCCTTCAGGCCGAGGGAGGTGAGGGCGCGCACCTCCTTGATGACGCCGATCTTCTTGTCGCCGGCGGCCTCGAGGATGACGTCGAACTCGTCCTTCTCCTCGGCGGCGGCCTCGGCACCACCGGCGGCACCGCCGGCGGCGGCCACGGCCACGGGGGCGGCGGCGGTGACGTCGAACTTCTCCTCGAACGCCTTGATGAACTCGGACAGCTCGATGAGGGTCAGCTCCTC
This sequence comes from Micrococcus sp. 63XJN7_8_ISO-PGPR-S23-253, assembly GCF_056173425.1. Taxonomy (NCBI): domain Bacteria; kingdom Bacillati; phylum Actinomycetota; class Actinomycetes; order Micrococcales; family Micrococcaceae; genus Micrococcus; species Micrococcus sp. 63XJN7_8_ISO-PGPR-S23-253. The sequence goes on along the minus strand of NZ_CM149673.1, from coordinate 542,688 downwards.
GAACGCGGCGAGCAGCTCTTCGGTGGTCAGCTTGGCCATGATGGCTCCTTTACGGGTACGTCTTGACTGCGTGTGAAGTGGTGGGCCGTGCAGCCCGGGGCGGACTGCTCAGGCTGCCTCGCCCTGCGCGGCGCGCAGCGCCTCGACCGTGCGGACGGTCTTGGACAGCGGCGCCTGGAACAGGGCGGCAGCCTTGGACATGCTGCCCTTCATCGCGCCGGCGAACTTGGCCAGCAGCACCTCGCGGGACTCGAGGTCCGCGAGCTTCTTGATGCCGGCCTCGTCCAGGGGCTGGCCATCCATGTAGCCGCCCTTGAGCACGAGCTTCTCGTGATCCTTGGCAAAGTCACGCAGGGCCTTCGCGACGTTGACCGGGTCCCCGGTCACGAACGCGATCGCGGTGGGACCGGACAGGTGGGCCTCGAGGCCCTCCAGACCGGCGTCCTTGGCCGCGATCTCGGCCAGCGTGTTCTTCGCCACGGCGTAGGTCGCGTCCTGACGGATGGAGTCACGCAGCTGCTTGAGCTCCGTCACCGTCAGGCCACGGTATTCCGTCAGAACAGCAGCGCTGGACTCACGGAACAGGTCCGTGAGCTCAGCCACCGCCGACTCCTTCGCGGACGTCGCCATGGCACTCCTCTCGATGATGCGTGGGAACCGCCACCCCGAGACGAGAAAACGCCCCGTGCAGATGCACGGGGCGCGGCAGGAGCATCGACGCGATCGGACCCGGAGGGGCGACGAGCGGATGCGAGCGTGGCTCACGTTCACCTGCGCGGGTCGTCTCCGTCAGGGAGATCCTTCGGTGGGCTCTGCCCGGAGGCAGGGCACCACGACCGGCGGTCTTCGGTAGGCACCAGCGTACACGTCCGGGGCGGGCCCGCAAAATCGACCCGGGACGACGTCGGCCGGTCGTCCCCGCTGCGGGGACGACCGGCCGACGTCGTGGGCCCCGGTCACCGGGGCCGCGTGGCTCAGAGCTCCGAGGAGTCCACCGAGGTCACGTTCGGGTCCATGGGCACGCCCGGGCCGAAGGTGGTGGCCACGGTGGCCTTGGAGATGTAGCGGCCCTTGGAGGAGGACGGCTTCAAACGAAGGACCTCCTCGAGGGCCGCGGCGTAGTTCTCCACCAGGGCCTTGGCCTCGAAGGAGGTCTTGCCGATGATGAAGTGCAGGTTGGAGTGCTTGTCGACGCGGAAGTCGATCTTGCCGCCCTTGATGTCGGCCACGGCCTTGGCCACGTCCGGGGTCACGGTGCCGGTCTTGGGGTTCGGCATCAGGTTGCGGGGGCCGAGCACCTTGCCCAGACGGCCGACCTTGCCCATGAGCTCCGGGGAGGCCACGGCGGCGTCGAAGTCCACCCAGCCCTCGGCGATCCGGGCGATCAGGTCGTCGTCGCCCACGACGTCCGCGCCGGCGGCGCGGGCGGCCTCGGCGCGGTCACCGGTGGCGAACACGACGACGCGGGCGGTCTTGCCGGTGCCGTGGGGCAGGCTCACGGAGCCACGGACCATCTGGTCGGCCTTGCGGGGGTCGACCGAGAGGCGGAGGGCCACCTCCACGGTGGCGTCGGTCTTGGAGGGGTTGGTCTCCTTGGCGAGGCGGATCGCCTCCACCGGCGAGTACAGATCCTCGCCGATCGCGGCCTTGGCCGCCTTGTATGCCTTGCTGCGCTGTGCCATCTGCGTTCTTCTCCTTGTGCAGTCGTGGTCTGCGGACCGCGCTCGGCCCTGCCACTGGAAGGGGGTGGGGGTGGGCGTCAGCCTTCGACGGTGATGCCCATCGAGCGGGCGGTGCCCGCGATGATCTTGGCGGCGGCCTGCACGTCGTTGGCGTTCAGGTCCTCCATCTTGGTCTGGGCGATCTCCTCGCACTGGGCCTGGGTCAGCGTGCCGACCTTGGCCGTGTGCGGGGTGGCGGAGCCCTTGGCGACGCCGGCGGCCTTCTTGATGAGCTCGGCGGCCGGCGGGGTCTTGGTCACGAAGGTGAACGAGCGGTCCTCGTACACGGTGATCTCGACCGGGATCACGTTGCCGCGCTGCGACTCGGTGGCGGCGTTGTACGCCTTGCAGAACTCCATGATGTTCACGCCGTGCTGACCCAGGGCGGGGCCGATGGGCGGGGCCGGGTTGGCAGCGCCGGCCTGGATCTGAAGCTTGATCAGACCGGTGACCTTCTTCTTGGGAGCCATGAGTGGATCCTTCTCTCACTGGGGGACCCTCGGCGCAGGAGCGCACCGGGGGCGGTGGCCGCCGTGGCGCGGCGGCCGGTGCCGCGTCCGGGCCGGCAGGCGGCCGACCCGGTGCGGAAGCGTCGGGTGTCCTCAGATGGCCTTGGTCACCTGGTTGAAGGACAGCGTCACGGGGGTCTCGCGCTCGAAGATCGAGACGAGCACCACGAGCTGCTGGGCCTCCGGCTTGATCTCGGAGATCGTGGCCGGGAGGGTCTCGAACGGGCCGTCGTTGACGGTGACCGACTCGCCGACCTCGAAGTCCACGTGGATCGCGGGGGCGGCGGGCGCACCGGACTCGGCCGAGGCGGGGACGGCCAGGCCGGCCTTCTCGGCGGCGCGGGCGGCCTCCTGGATCACGGACGGGGCGAGCATGTCGTACACCTCGTCCAGGCTGAGCGGCTGCGGGTGGTGGGCGTCGTTGCCCACGAAGCCCGTGACGCCCGGGGTGTGCCGCACGACGCCCCACGAGGCGTCGTCGAGGTCCATGCGGACGAGCACGTAGCCCGGGATGCGCACGCGCGAGACGATCTTGCGCGTGGTGTTCTTGATCTCCACGACCTCCTCCATGGGGACCTCGATCTCGTAGATCGAATCCTCCATGTCCTGGGTCAGGATGCGGGCCTCGAGGTTCGTCTTCACGCGCTTCTCGTAGCCGGCGTAGGTGTGGACGACGTACCAGTCGCCGGGCTGGCGGCGCAGGCGGGTGCGCAGCTCCTCAGCGGGGTCCACGGCGGGCTCGTCGTCGACCTGCCCCTCGACGGGGGTCGGCGCGTCCTCGCCCTCGGCGACGGCCAGGTCGGCCTCCTGCACGGTGGCCTCGGCGGTCTCGTCACCGCTGCCGGCGGCCTCGTCCAGGGCGTCCTCGACGGGCGTCCCGGCGTCCTGCGCGGTCTCGGCGGTCTCCTCGGCCACGGCGTCCTCCGACATCGGGACGGACTCCTCGGCGGGCTGACGATCCAGTTCCTGCTCGGACACGGTTCCTGCTTTCTGCTGACGGACGGCGGGCCCTGCCGTCGGGGAGGGCCCTCACGGGCGTGCGGGGGACGCGTCCTGCGACGTCGGGACCGTCCGCGCCGGGCTCAGAGGCCGCCGGCGCCGAACAGGAGACCCGCCACGGTGCCGAACACCCAGTCCAGCCCCATGACCAGCAGGATCATGAACGCCACGAAGGCGAGCACCACTCCGGTCGTGCGCAGCAGCTCCTCGCTCGTGGGGGTGACGACCTTGCGGAGCTCGTCCACCACCTGGCGCAGGAACAGCGCGATCCGCGCGAACAGCCCGCGACGCTGCCTGCTCGGCGTGGGGGTGGGTCCCCCGCCGTTCGCCGCCATCTCAGTCACGTGGCCTCACTCGTCGGATCGCCGAATCGCTTTCTACACGTCCGATGCCGAGCACGAGGCCCGGCATCGAGCAGGGCAGACAGGACTCGAACCTGCAACCTGCGGTTTTGGAGACCGCTGCGCTACCAATTGCGCCACTACCCTTCGGACCGACGGAACCGGCCGAACCCTCGCGGGATCGACCGTGATCGCGGTACCGGAGATCCAGGATACGCCATCGGGCGGCGGGAGTCGAACGGGCCCCGGGCAGTCAGTACCCTGGCAGGACGGAGTCCCCCTCCGCCCCGCCCTCCCCGTCGAGCTCGAAGAAGGTCCCCATGGCCGCGCCCGCCCGCCGCGTCTCCGCCCGTCTGTCCGCCATCGCGCCCTCCGCCACCCTCGCCGTCGACGCCCGCGCCAAGGAGCTCAAGGCCGCCGGGCGCCCGGTGATCGGCTTCGGCGCCGGCGAGCCCGACTTCCCCACCCCGGACTACGTCGTGGAGGCCGCCGTCACCGCGGCCCGGGACCCGAAGAACCACCGCTACTCCCCCGCCGCCGGCCTGCCCGAGCTGCGCGAGGCGATCGCGGCCAAGACGCTGCGCGACTCCGGCGTGTCCCTCGAGGCCGCCCAGGTGCTCGTGACCAACGGCGGGAAGCAGGCCGTGTACAACGCCTTCGCCGCCCTGCTGGACCCGCAGGACGAGGTGCTCGTCCCCGCCCCCTACTGGACCACCTACCCGGAGGCGATCCGCCTGGCCGGCGGCGTGCCGGTGGAGGTGTTCGCCGGCCCCGAGCAGGGCTACAAGGTCACCGTGGACCAGCTCGACGGGGCTGTCACGGACCGCACCAAGGTGCTCCTGTTCGTCTCCCCCTCCAACCCCACCGGCGCCGTGTACTCCCCCGAGGAGACGGCGGCGATCGGCCAGTGGGCAGGGGAGCGGGGGCTGTGGGTGGTCACCGACGAGATCTACGAGCACCTGACCTACGACGGCATGCCGTTCACCTCGATCGTCCGCGCCGTGCCCGAGCTGGCGGAGCAGTCCGTGATCCTCAACGGCGTCGCCAAGACCTACGCCATGACGGGCTGGCGCGTCGGCTGGATGGCCGGCCCGCTGGACGTGGTCAAGGCCGCCACGAACCTGCAGTCCCACGCCACCTCGAACGTGGCCAACGTGTCGCAGCGGGCCGCGCTGGCCGCCGTCGCCGGCCCGTTGGACGCCGTGGCGGAGATGAAGACGGCGTTCGACCGCCGGCGCCGGGCCATGGTCGAGGCCATGAACGCCGTGCCGGGCTTCCACTGCCCCACCCCGCAGGGCGCGTTCTACGCGTACGTGGACGTGCGGGAGGCGCTCGGGAAGACCTACCGCGGCGGCGTCACCCCCACGACGTCGGCCGAGCTGGCCGCCTTCATCCTCGACGAGGCGGAGGTCGCCGTGGTCCCGGGCGAGGCGTTCGGCCCGTCCGGCTATCTGCGACTGTCCTACGCGCTGGGCGATGCGGACCTCGCCGAGGGCGTCGAGCGCATCCGCGCCCTGCTCAGCGCCTGAGCCGCACAACCCCGCCCCTGAGCCCCGCGACGCCGCGTGCCGCGGGGCTCAGGCGTATCCGCGGCGCGCGGCCCAGCGGGTCAGCTCGTGACGGTTGGAGAGCTGGAGCTTGCGCAGCACGGAGGACACGTGGGTCTCGACCGTGCGGTCCGAGATGAACAGCTCCGCCCCGGCCTCCCGGTAGGTGTAGCCGCGGGCGATCAGCCGCATGACCTCCCGCTCCCGTGCCGAGAGCCGGTCGAGGTCCTCGTCGGGGGCCGCAGCCCCGCTCGTCGCCGCGGCGGGGACGGGCGGGGACGCGGGCGCCGTGCCGCGGAAGGCGTCGAGGACGAACCCGGCCAGTCGGGGCGAGAACACGGCATCGCCGTCGGCCACGCGGACCGCCGCGTCCGCCACCTCCGCGCCGGAGGCCGTCTTGGTGATGTAGCCGCGGGCCCCCGCACGGATCACGGCGACGACGTCCTCGGCCGCGTCCGAGACGGACAGTGCCAGGAACCGCTGCGCGGGTCGGCGCGCGAGGACGCGTTCGGCCACCTCCGCTCCCCCGCCGCCGGCCCCGCCGGGCAGGTGCACGTCCAGCAGCACCACATCCGGCGCCAGCTCCAGCACGGTGCGGACGGCCTCGTCCACGTCCCCGGCCTCGCCGACGATGGCCAGTCGGTCCGGGTCCAGGTCGGCGCGCAGGCCGGAGCGGAAGATCGCGTGGTCGTCCACGATGACGGCCGTGCGCGGGGCGGGGTCGGTCATGGGTGCTCCTGTCCGGTGAGCGCTCGCGCTCCCTCGGGCTCGGTCAGCGTCAGGTGGACCTCGGTGCCGCCCGGGCCGGACCGGATGCGGGCGGCCCCGCCGGCACGCTCCATGCGGCCGAGGATCGACTCCCGCACGCCGAGCCGGTCGGCCGGGACCGTGTGCAGGTCGAAGCCGGGGCCGCGGTCCCGGACGAACACCTCCGCGACGGTGCGGCCGTGGTCGTCCTCACCGGCCTCCGCGAAGACCTGCGCGTCGCCGGCGTGCCGGGCCGCGTTCTGCATGGCCTCGCGTGCCGCGGCCGCGAGCGGCTCGAGCCACGCCCCCGCGGCCCGCCCCACGGCCACGACCTCCACCCGGGACCCGTGCGCGTCCTCGACGGCGGCGGCGTGCTCTTCGAGCGCCTCCGCCAGGGAGTGCGGGCCGCCACGGGAGTCCAGGGCGAGGAACTGACGCAGCTCACGCTCCTGGGCGCGGGCCACCCGGGCCACCGCGTCCGCGTCATGGGCGCACCGCTGGATGAGGGCGAGGGACTGCAGCACCGAGTCGTGCAGGTGCGCCGCGATCTCGGCGCGCTGGGCCTGCACCGCGAACGCGGTCCGCTCCGCGTCGCGTCGGCGCAGCCAGGCCAGGACGTAGGGCATGGCCACCAGCGCCGCGCCGGCGAGCATCGCGACGGCGGCCAGCAGGGCCCGCCACAGCTCGCCCGAGCTCACGGCGCCCAGGACGATGGACAGCACCGCCAGCAGCACGAGGGCCGTGCCGAGCACGAGGCGGACCAGTCGTCCGCTCCGCCCGGCCCGGGGCCCGCCCGCCAGGTCGAGCTGCATCCAGGCCAGGCCGAGGCCGATCACGAGGACGGCCACCGGGCCCACGAGCGCCCAGTCGACGGCGAGGCCGAGGCCGTCCGCGACGGTCAGCACGCCCACGCCGAGCACCACGGCGGCCAACAGGACCGGCCAACCGCCCTCGCGCACCCGCTCGAGCACCTCGGGGGCGCGACCACGGAGGGTGGGGGCGTCGGCGGCGGGAGCGCCGTCCGGGCCCTCCTCCGGCATGAGCAGCCAGAGCCACACGTACAGGGCCAGGCCCGCGCCGCCCACCAAGCTCAGCAGCGCCAGGGCCGCGCGGACGCGGCCGACGGGCACCCCGAGATGCCGGGCGAGCCCCGCGGCGACGCCGGACACCGGGCGGTCGGCCCCGTGCCGCATCAACGGCGGACGCGGGGCCTGCACGGGCGCGGACGGGGTGGGCATGCCCCCATCCTGCCGCGTCGGACGGTGCGGCACATCCGGGGAGGATTCCGGGAGTTCCCGGATGGGCGGGGGCCGCGGGCGGACGAGGATGGAGACATGACGAGCACACACGACCCGTTCACCGGACCCGGCCCCCACGTCGCCCCCGACGGAGCCGCCGCGGGCGAGACCGGCCCCGACGGGCTGGACGCCCTGCCGGGCTGGCTGCGCCGCGCCGTCCTGGGCTGGGGCGTGCGCCGCTCGTCGGCCTCGTGGGTCGGCGGGGTGCTCGGCGGCGTGGCCGAGCGCTACCGCATCGACCCGCTGCTCGCCCGCGGCGTGTTCGTCGCCGTGTGCATGGTCTCCGCGGGCCTGGGCCTGCTGGCCTACGCGGCCGCCTGGGCCGTGCTCCCCGACGCCGACGGACGTGTGCAGTTCGGCCGCCTGCGCCGCGGGGAGTGGCAGGACGCCACCGTGGCCATCGGCGTGATCGGGGCGATCGGCGCCCTCAACCTGCTGCTCGGCGCCGGGTTCACCCTCATCGCCCCGGCCGTGGGCGGCCCCGGCTCCCTGGTGGGCCTGGGTGCGCTGGCCGTGCTCGTCTGGTGGCTCGTGACCCGTTGGGACGGCCGGGCGCAGGCCCGCGTGGCCCCGGGCCGGGCCCCCGACGCCGACCAGCCGGCCCACACCGTGCCGCGCCCGGCCTGGTACGTCGGCGGAGGTCCGGGCGAGCGGGCAGCCGAGGTCGCCGACCCGCACGGCTTCCGCCCCGAATGGATCGACCCCGCGACCGGCACGTGGCGCGACCACCTCCACTCCCGCGAGCGGCGGGCCGCGGCGCGTCTGGCCGACGAGGCCCCGCAGGCGGCCACCGCCCCGACCGGCTCGGGGTCCGCAGCCACGGCCGCGAAGCCGCGCCTCGGGCCGATCGCGCAGGCCGCCGCCTACGCCGGGGCCGTCCTCGCCGCGCTCGCCGCCCTCGGGACAAGCCTGCTGCTCGGCGTCGGTCCGACCCCCACGCTGCTGGCCGTGCCGATGCTCGTGGCCGCTCTCGCGGTGATCGCCCCCGTCATGCTGGGCGCTCTGCTCAGCGGCCGTCGTCCCGGCACCCTCGGCCCGGCGAGCGGCATCCTCGTGGGTGCGACGGCCCTCCAGGTCGCCGTCCTCGTGGCCCTCGGCTGACCCGCCGCCCGTCGCCCGTCGCCCGTCCCCTGACGCGACGCGGCGGGCACGCCTAGGGTGGTGCCGACCCCCACGAGAACGCCCGAGAGGACCCCATGCGCGTCGGAATGCTCACCTCCGGAGGCGACTGCCCCGGCCTGAACGCCGTCATCCGCTCCGCCGTCCTGCACGGCATCAAGTCCTACGACATGGAGATGGTGGGCATCCGCAACGGATGGTCCGGCCTGATCGAGAAGGACGTCGAGGACCTGCCCCGCTCCCGCGTGCGCGGCCTGGCCCGCACCGGCGGCACCATCCTCGGCACCTCGCGCACGCACCCCTACGACGCGGAGGGCGGCGGCCCGGAGAACATGCTCCGCAACCTGCGCGAGCTGGACATCGACGCCGTCATCGCCATCGGCGGCGAGGGCACCCTGGCCGGCGCGAACCGCCTGGCCGCGGACGGGCTGCCGATCGTGGGCGTGCCCAAGACGATCGACAACGACCTGCAGGGCACCGACTACACGTTCGGCTTCGACACGGCCGTGCAGATCGCCACGGACGCCATGGACCGGCTGCGCACCACGGGTGAGTCCCACCACCGGTGCATGGTCGCCGAGGTCATGGGCCGCCACGTCGGCTGGATCGCCCTGCACTCGGGCATGGCCGCCGGCGCCCACGCGATCCTCATCCCCGAGGTCCGCACCCCCATGTCCCAGGTCGCCGAATGGGTGCAGCAGGTCCACGACCGGGGTCGCTCCCCGCTGGTCGTGGTGGCGGAGGGCTTCATCCCCGAGGGCCACGACGACCCGCTGGCCGAGGCCGGCGTCGAGGCGTCCGGCCGGCCGCGTCTGGGCGGCATCGGCGAGTGGGTGACCCGCGAGATCGAGGAGATGACGGGCATCGAGACGCGCAGCACCATCCTGGGCCACATCCAGCGCGGCGGCGCCCCCACCGCCACGGACCGCGTGCTCTCCACGCGCTTCGGCATGGGCGCCGTCGACCTCGTCGCCCAGCGTCGCTGGGGACAGATGGTGGCGGCCAACGGCACGGAGATCATCTCCATCCCCATGAGCGCCGCCCTCAAGGGCCTCAAGAGGGTGCCGGTCTCCCGCTACGACGAGGCGAAGATCCTGTTCGGCCGGTGAGACACGACCACCCCGCCGTCGGCGTGCTGGCCCTCGGGCTGGCGCGTCGGCTCGGCCTGCCCGACGACACCGCGCTCTTGCCCGACGACGCCCCGGCGGCGGGCGCCGAGCCGCGCCGCCTCGAGGTGGCCCGGCAGGGGGTGGCCGAGGCGGAGGTGCTCGCCCTGCCCTGGGCCACCGTCGTGGCGGGGCCGGCGTGGTTCACGCGTGCCTGCCGCGGCGTGCCCGCCGAGGCGCTGGGCGTGGAGTCGGCCCTGCTGCGGACGGCGGTGCGGGCAGCCGCCGGGGAGGCCGTGCGCTCGCGCGGCGAGTTCACGCTCTACGCGGCCGAGGAACCGCCGCCGGTCGACCCCTCGCGCACCGTCGCCGTGTCCGACGACCCCGCCCACGTCCACGCCGTGGCCGCGCAGGCCCCCGCGGACGACGTGGCCGAGGCGGGTGTCCTCTCCTGGGAGTCCTCGGCCGCGCTCGTTCCCGACGACGGCGCAGGACGGGCGATCGAGGCCCCGGTGACGGCCGCGGGGTATCGCGTGACGGGCGGCGTGCTGGCCTCGCTGGGCACCCTCACCCCACCGCTGCTGCGCGGTCGTGGGCTCGGCCGCTACGCGGTGGCCGTGGCGATGGACAGGGCGGCGCTGGAGGGGCTGCTGCCGTTCGCCGAGGTGCCGGCGGGCCACACGGCCGCGCACCACGTGGCGATCGCCGTCGGGCTGGAGGCGGCGGGCACGCGGACCGTGCTCGCACTGGACTGAGCGGGAGAGTCGGTCAGCGCAGGCGGCCCACGCCGCGCGGTCGGCCGACGACCTGCCCAGCGTCCGGGGACACGAGCGGCTCCTGGCTCGCGGCGATCCAGCCGCCCTCGGCGACACCGTCCTCGCCGGGAGCGTCCTCGCGGACCAGCAGCTCGGCGTCCACGGGCACTGTGCGCTTGAGCAGCGCCAGGGCGACGGCGCCCGCCTCGTGGTGCTGGGCCGCAGCGGTGACCGTCCCCACCGGACGGGCGGCGGCGCGGGCCTCGGGCGTGTCCTCGGCCGGCCGGAGGATCACGGGGGCACCGTGGTCGGGGAGCGCGTGGACGGAGCCGTCCAGGAGCAGGCGGGTGAGGCGGCGGGGCGGGCGTCCCAGGTTGTGCACGCGCGCCACGGTCTCCTGACCGCGGTAGCAGCCCTTCTCGAGGTGCACGGCGGTGCGCAGCAGGTCCAGCTCGTGCGGGATCGCGCGGTCGTCCACGTCGAGGGCCCGGCGGGGGCGGCCGGCCTCGATGCGCAGCGCCTCAGCCGCCGTCGTGCCCGCCAGGGACCAGCCCGCGAGCGCGCCCGTGCCGAGTGCGCGGGCGGTGGCCTCGAGGTCGGCCCGGGTGACGAGGTACTCGCGCCAGGCCCAGTCCGCCCCCGGGTGGGCCTCGGGATCCGGATCGGCCGTGTAGGCCCAGCCGCCCGCCCCGACGCGGGGCCACGGGTCCAGCCACACGGTGCGGTCCTCCCAGCCGGGCACGGGCGCGGTGGCACCCACGACGGCGACCGCCCCGGTGTGGTCCCGCAGCGTGACGTCGTGGGAGAAGCGCATCGATGTGAGCCACGCGGCCAGGCCCGGGCCGTCCTCGCGGTCCGTCACGAGCCAGGCCGCGGCGCCGTCCTCGAGGAGGTGGGCGGCGTGCTCGATCCGCCCCTGCACGTCGAGGAAGAGGATCTCGGTGCTCGTGCCGGGGGGCAGCGTCTCGACGTGCTGCGTGCCGAGCGTGTGCAGCCAGCTCAGCCGGTCCGGGCCGGACACGGAGAGCACAGCCCGGTGGGAGAGGTCGACCAGGGCGCGGCCCCGGGCGAGGGCGCGCTGCTCGGGCAGGGGGCGACCGTAGTGCGCGGCGACGCCGCTGTCCGGGCCGCGGCCCTCGACGGCACCGCCGGCCGGCCCCTGCGGCTCGGCCACGGCCAGGTCCAGCAGCGGGCTGCGGGAGGCCGTCACGACTGCTCCCCCTCCTTCCGCCCGCCGGCGCCGCGAGGACGCTCGGCCCCCGGGGCGAGCCGACCCTCGGCCGCGCTCGGCATGCGGTCCAGGATGGCGGAGGCGTGCGCCTCGAGCTCGGCACCCGCGGCGTCCGCGACGTCCCAGCGCCAGAACAGCTGCCCGTTCACGAGACCGGCCATGCGTGTGGCCCGGTGGTACGGGCCGGCGGCGGAGCCGCGCAGGATCGCGTCCGTGGCCAACTGCAGCTGCGGGCCCTTGATGCGGCCGTAGTACAGCTCGGACAACGAGCCCGGATGCGTGATGGTGGCGGTCAGGCCGAAGCCCTCGTCACCGGCGCGCAGCCGCTCGACGTCCTCGGCGGAGCGGAACGCGGGGACGATGTCCGCCGGGCGCATGCCGGGGCCGACGTCGCCGTCGCGCCGCTCCCGGTCCACCTGCCAGAAGCCGGACTCCACGGTCAGCGGACGCAGCAGCGTGCCGTCCGCCTCGCACAGCCACGATTCCGCGCGGTACTCCACGAACGGCAGACCGTGCTCGGTGAAGTCCACCCGCTGGTAGAAGATCTCGGTGTCGGCGGAGCCGTCGCCGAGGCGGCCCTGGCCCTCCCAGCTGCCGATGAGCCAGGACAGGGGGGCGAGCTCGGGGGTGAGGTCGTACGGGAGTTCAGTCGCCATGGCAGATCACGGCGCGGCCCGCCAGCGGGCCGCGCGTCCTCAGCGCTGGCCCTTGAAGAGGCCGCTGATGACGACCGCGGCGACGGCGGCCATGCCCAGGCCGGCCAGGACCACGAGGGCCAGGAAGAAGATCTCGAGCGCAAGAAGGGTATCCATGCGGGACATCCTACCGAGCGGGCCCGACCTGTCAGGCCAGGAAGCCCACCATGACGTGCGCCACGACGCCGGCCGCCCCCACGGGCGCCAACGCGAGGGCGTAGCCCGCCCGCCGCGGGCGCAGGGTGGTGCCCACCGGCCGGTCCTCGGGCCGCGGCCGCGAGGACGGTGCCGTGGCGGCGGTCAGGGACACCAGCACGGCCACCGCGAGCGCCGCGGCCATGACGGCCGGCCGGTCCCGGGCGCCCACGCCGGCCAGCGCGGAGACGGGCCACGCGAGCACCGTGCCGAGGGGGATGACGACGAGCGCCAGGACTCCCGGCCGGCCCTGCATCCACGGGGTGAGGCCGACGAGGGAGACCGCGGCCACCGTGACCGCCAGGGTGATGACCAGCCCGGCGACCGCGGGGGTGTCGCTCCAGCGTGAGACGGCCACCCAGCACGCCGTCACGACGGCCATGAACGCCCCGCCCATCGTGGCGACGGTGGACTCGAGGCGCAGCGGCCGGCCGGTCCCGCGCACCAGCTGGACGACGAACGAGGCCATGGTGCTCCAGGCGACGACGACGGCGAGCGGTTCGAAGAGCGTCCAGGCCCCGCTGCGCCCGTCCTCGGGCGGCGGCCACAGCAGCATGAGCAGCACCGCGACGGCTCCGGCGACGGCCAGGGTGACGCTGAGCGAGAGGCGCGCGGGCGCCCCCATCTGCCTCGGCCAGCCCCAGGCGATGACCAGGATCACGACGGCGGCGGCGAGGGCGGCGGGGACCGGGCCCAGCAACGCGGCACCGCCCAGGACGAGGGCGGCGACGGCCGCACTCAGGGCCATGGACAAGCGCATCACCTGCCCCATCCTGCCAGGTGCGCACCGGCTCGGCCCTGGGCGGGCGACGGCGGGGCGCACCTCGCGGGCCACCGCCCTCCTTCCGTAGGGTGGCCGGCATGGCCGAACACCCCACCCCCACGACCTCCGACGCCGACGAAACGCCGCGCGTCGTCACCCCGCGCCCGGAGCAGGCGTCCGCCGTCCTGGACCTGGCCGACCGCGCCGGGGCGGCGGACGGTCATCCCCCGCTCTCGGACCAGACGCGCGTGCTGCTCGCCCGCGGCGGCCAGCTCTGGTGGGGGGCCACCCAGGGTCCGGACGGGGCGATCGACGGGGCGGCCGTGCTCGTGCCCGAGGGCGCGGCGGCCGTGCTCGAGCTCGTCGTCGACCCGGCGGCACGCCGCACCGGCCGGGGGACGGCCCTGGCCGACGCCGCGGCCGCCGCGGTCCGAGACCTGGCGCGGGAGGACACCACGAGCGTCTGGGCCCACGGCATGCTCCCGGGCGCGGTCCGGCTCGCCCGGCGGCACGGCCTCGAGCCCGTCCGCGAGCTGCGCCGGATGCGCCTGTCGCACGCGGCGCTCGCCGCCCTGCCGGAGATGCGGCTCGCCGACGGGGTGGCCCTGCGCGGCTTCGTCCCCGGCCAGGACGAGCAGGCCTGGCTGGACGTGAACGCCGCCGCCTTCGCGGACCACCCCGAACAGGGCAGCCTGACCCGCGCCGACCTCGAGGACCGCATGGCGGAGGACTGGTTCGACCCCGACGGCCTCCTGCTCGCCGCCCGCGAGGCGGACGGGCGGCTGCTCGGCTTCCACTGGACGAAGGTGGAGCCGGATGTGGGAGGCGACGGCCCGCGCGTCGGGGAGGTGTACGCCGTGGGCGTCTCCCCCGACGCCCAGGGCCTCGGCCTCGGTCGGGCCCTGACCCTGGCGGGGCTGCACCGGATGGCGGAGCAGGGGGTCGACGTCGTGGACCTGTACGTGGACGCGGACAACACGGCCGCCGTCACGCTCTACACGTCCCTCGGCTTCGAGCTGTTCGCCGCCGACGCCCAGTACCGCCGCCCCTGAGACCCTCGGGCCGGGACCGGCCGGGCACATCCCGGCGGCCTCGTATCCTGGTGGAGCCGGCCCCCGCGGGGTCGGCCACGCCCCGTGCCCTGCCCCAGCAGTCGTCGCGGCCGCCGCACCCGAGAGGAACCCGCCCCATGCCCTCGTCCCACGCCGACCGCGTCGCTCGCTGGTCCACGGAGGACCGCGTCTCGGAAGGCCCCCGCGCCGAGGTGCTGGCCGCCGGCATGCTGCCGTGGCGCCGCGTGCCCGGCGGCCTCGAGGTGATGGTGATCCACCGGCCCCGCTACGACGACTGGTCGTGGCCCAAGGGCAAGCTCGATCCGGGTGAGACGCTGCCGGAGTGCGCGGTGCGCGAGCTGCGCGAGGAGGTCGGCCTCGAGCTGAGGCCGGGCATCCCGCTGTGCGTGACCGAGTACGAGGTGCCCGGCAAGCGGGGCGCCCGTCGGAGCAAGGAGGTCTGGTACTGGGCCGCCGAGGTCGACGGCCAGCGCGCCCGCCCCGACGGCGACGAGGTGGACGAGGTCCGCTGGGTCGGGCCGGACGAGGCCCGGCGGCTGCTGACGAACGACTCGGATCGCGAACCGCTCGACCTGCTGCTGCGTGCCGCCTCTCGGGGGCGCCTGCGGACCGTGCCGCTGCTGGTGCTGCGCCACGCCAAGGCCAAGCCCCGCTCCTCGTGGTCGCGCGCCGAGCAGGAGCGTCCGCTGGCGGCGACGGGCCGGCGGCAGGCGCTCGCCGTCGAGGGCCTCGTGGCGGCCTGGCGGCCGGGGCGGCTGGTCTCCTCCCCGTGGCGCCGCTGCGTGGAGACGCTGGCCCCGCTCGTGAAGTCCAGCAGGCTGCCGCTGAAGACCAAGGGCGCCTTCACGGAGACCACGGCCCGGGAGAAGCCCAAGAAGACCCGCAAGGTGATGGCCGAGCTCATGGGCCGCTCCCGGCCCCTGGTCGTGTGCACGCACCGGCCGGTGCTGCCGACGCTGTTCGAGGTGGTCGAGGACGCCGCCGCCGGCCAGGCGGACCGCGTGCTGCGGGCCCTGCCGACCGAGGATCCGTGGCTGCGGCCCGGCGCCGTGCTCGTGGCGCACCGCGCCCTCGACCTCGACGGCGACGTGGTGGCCGTCGAGGTCTACGACCCCTGGGACGACTGAGCCGCCCGCACCGGCCTCGGCCCGCACGACCGGGCGACCGTTGAGCAGGCCCGCCCCCGGCCCTAGGCTCGGGTCATGGAGAACACCGCCGCCCAGAGCCAGCCCGAGAAGATCGTCCACGAGCGCCTCACGGTGACCCGGGACCCGGACCGACAGCGCTTCGAGCTGCGCCAGGACGGGACGTTCATCGGGTTCCTCGGCTACGACCAGGAGACCGTGCGCGGCGAGGACGGCGAGGACACCGTGGTCCTGCGCCTGCAGCACACCATCATCGACGAGCAGTTCGGCCGCCGCGGCTTTGCCCGCGCCCTCGTGACCATGGTCCTGGACCGGCTGCGCGCGGAGGGTGACCGGATCGTGCCCGAGTGCTCCTACGTGGAGGACTACCTGCGCCGCTACCCCGAGTACCAGGACATGGTGTTCCACGGCTGACCGGGGGCAGGGGGCCTGCCCTGCCGGCACCCGCCTCCCCGCCGTCCGGGCCGCGGGCTGGGATGCAGCCCGCCTGCGCCGGGCCGTCGACGACGCTCAGCGCGTCTGCTCGGATCGCTAGAGTGGGCCGGGTGAGCATCCCCACCCCCTACGAGGACCTCCTCGCCGACGTGATGGCCCACGGGGCCGTCAAGACGGACCGGACCGGCACGGGCACGCGCAGCGTGTTCGGCCGCCAACTGCGCTTCGACCTGGCCGAGTCCTTCCCGCTGATCACGACCAAGCGCGTGCACTTCAAGTCGGTCGCGCTCGAGCTGCTGTGGTTCCTGCGCGGGGACTCGAACGTGCGGTGGCTCCAGGAGCGCGGCGTGCGGATCTGGAACGAGTGGGCGGACGAGGACGGCGAGCTCGGCCCCGTCTACGGCGTGCAGTGGCGCTCATGGCCCACCCCGGACGGGGGCCACATCGACCAGATCGCCAAGGTCGTGGAGCAGATCCGGACGAACCCCGACTCGCGCCGGCACATCGTCACCGCGTGGAACCCAGCCGAGGTGGACGAGATGGCGCTGCCGCCCTGCCACGCGCTGTTCCAGTTCTACGTCTCCCCCGGTCAGGACGGCGCCCCCGGGCAGCTCTCGTGCCAGCTCTACCAGCGCTCCGCGGACCTGTTCCTCGGCGTGCCGTTCAACATCGCCTCGTATGCGCTGCTCACGGTGATGGTCGCGCAGCAGACCGGGCTGACTCCCGGCGAGTTCGTGTGGACCGGCGGGGACGTGCACATCTACGCGAACCACGAGGAGCAGGTGCGCGAGCAGCTCTCCCGCGAGCCGTACCCGTACCCGCGGCTGCGGCTGCGGCGCACCCCCGCGTCGATCTTCGACTATGACTACGAGGACTTCGAGGTCCTCGACTACCGTCACCACCCCACCATCACGGCGCCGATCGCCGTCTGAGCCGAGGATGCGCAGCGACCCCATGAGCCGGGCCACCCGTCCCACCGAGCCCGTGATCGCCATGATCTGGGCCCAGACCCCCGAGCGCGTCATCGGCCGCGACGGCACCATGCCGTGGCACGTCCCGGAGGACCTCGCCCACTTCCGGGCCCACACGCACGGCCACCCCGTGATCATGGGCCGGCGCACGTGGGAGTCGTTCCCGGCGCGGTTCCGCCCGCTGCCCGGGCGCACGAACATCGTGGTCTCCCGCACCCTGACGGCCACCGAGGAGGCCGGCGCGGAGCTGCGGGCCGCGGGCGCCGTCGTCGTGCCGGACTTCGGGGCGGCCCTGGCCGCCGCGGCCGAGGCCGACGGTTGTGACACCGTGTGGGTGATCGGCGGGGCGACGCTGTACGAGCAGGCCCTCGACGTGGCCTCGCGCGCCGAGGTGACCCTGATCGACGCGGACGTCGACGGCGACACGCACGCCCCGCCGCTCGACGCCCGCTGGCGGCGCACCGCCGTCGACCCCGCCCCCGACGCGTGGCTGGACTCCGCCTCCGGCCCGCGCCACCGCTTCGAACGATGGGAACGCGACTGACATGGCCCCGACCGACTCCGACCAGCGTCTGCTCTCCCCGCAGGCGGTCACGTTCCTCGCGCTCGTCGCCCTGCCCGTGCTGGCGTTCGTGTGCGCCGTGTTCGGGCTGATCCTCGTGCTGCAGGGCAAGACCATCGCCGGCCTGGTGTTCCTGCTCGTGCTGACCCAGGTGTTCGCCGTGGGCGGTCTCATCGCGTGGAACAAGCGGAAGCGCGCGCAGCAGGGCCGCTAGCCTGGAGGGCATGACTTCCGCTGCCCCCGCATCTGTGAACGCCCCCGACACGGCCGCCGTGCCCACCGTGGGCCTGGTCGGCTGGCGCGGCATGGTGGGGTCCGTCCTCCTGCAGCGCATGGTCGAGGAGGGTGACTTCGCCCGCGTCCATCCGGTCTTCTTCTCCACGTCCAACGCCGGCGGCCCCGCGCCCGTGCTCGAGGGCATGGCCGGCGACCCGGGCGTGCTCCAGGACGCGTACGACGTGGACGCGCTCACGGCCCTGCCCGTGATCCTCACCGCGCAGGGCGGGGACTACACGCAGGCCGTGTACCCGAAGCTGCGCGCCGCCGGCTGGGACGGCATCTGGATCGACGCCGCCTCCACCCTGCGCATGGCGGACACCTCCGTGATCGTGCTGGACCCCGTGAACCGCGACGTGATCGACGCCGCCCTGGCGAACGGGACGAAGGACTTCATCGGCGGCAACTGCACCGTGTCCTGCATGCTCATGGGCCTGGGGGGCCTGTTCAAGGCGGGCCTGGTCGAGTGGGGCACCGCCATGACCTATCAGGCGGCCTCCGGCGGCGGCGCCCGGCACATGCGCGAGCTGCTCACCCAGTACGCCGAGCTGGGCGGTGCGGTGCGGGCCGAGCTGGCCGATCCGGCGTCGGCGATCCTCGAGATCGACCGGAAGGTGATCGAGCTGCAGCGCGGCGGCCTGGACTCGACGCAGTTCGGCGTGCCGCTGGGCGGCTCGCTGATCCCCTGGATCGACTCCGACCTGGGCGACGGCGTCTCCCGCGAGGAGCGCAAGGCCTACGACGAGACCAACAAGGTGCTCGGGCTGACCGGGGCGGACCGGATCCCGTTCGACTCGCTGTGCGTGCGGATCGGCGCCATGCGCTCCCACTCGCAGGCCCTCACCCTCAAGCTCACCCAGGACGTGCCGTTGGACGAGGTCGAGCAGATCATCGCCGCGGACAACGAGTGGGTGCAGGTGGTGCCGAACACCAAGGAGGCCACGGTCACCGACCTGACCCCGATCGCCGCGACCGGCACCCTGCAGATCCCCGTCGGCCGGCTGCGCAAGCTCAACATGGGTCCCGAGTACCTCTCGGCGTTCACCGTCGGCGACCAGCTGCTGTGGGGTGCGGCCGAGCCCGTGCGCCGCATGCTGATGATCGCCACCGGCAACCTCTGAGCCGCGACGCCGGCGCCGAGGCGCGCACCCGGCTCCCGTTTTCGTTCGGGAAACGGCGGGTGTTCGCACGTTGTCGTTCGGGAAACGGCGCCCGCGCCGCCAAGGCGCGCCGTTTCCCGAACGAAAGCACTCCTGGCGGCGCCGTTTCCCGAACGAAAGTGAGGGGTCAGAGGCTGGTGCCGATGATCATCGGCTCGGGGTGCAGCTCGACGCCGAAGCGTTCGCGCACGCCGTCGCGCACGGTGCGCGCGACCGTCAGGACGTCCTCGGTGGTCGCGTCGCCGCGGTTGGTCATGGCGAGGGTGTGCTTCGTGGACACCGACGCGCGGCCCCCGGCCAGGCCGGTGCCGTCGGCTCCGCGGCCGTCCGGCCCGCCCTCGCGGGGGGCGACCTCGGGCAGCCCGAAGCCCTTCGCGAAGCCCGCGCGATCGATCAGCCAGGCCGCCGAGAGCTTCACGAGCGGCGTCCCGTCCTCGGCCTGGCCGGCGGCGAACGCCGGGGCGCCGTCGGGCAGGGAGGCCCGCACGGACGCGGGCACGATCGGGTTTGTGAAGTAGCTGCCCGTGGACCACGTGTCCGGGTCCGCCGGATCGGACACCATCCCCTTGGCGGCGCGCAGGGCCAGCACCTCGCGGCGGACCACCGCGAGCGGGGCATGGGCGCCCTCCTCGACGTCGAGCGCGGCCGCCAGCTGCCCGTAGCGGACCGGCGCCGTCGGCTCGGCGTCGGAGGAGGCGCGACGCAGCCGCAGGTCGATCGAGAGCACGATCCACCGGGGACTCGGCGCGCCGGTCTCCAGCATGGAGCGCTTGATCACGGAGTCGCGGTAGCCGAAGCGCAGGTCCGCGGGCGTCAGCTCGACGACGTCGCCCGCCTCCCGGTCCCACGCGCGCAGGGCGACGAGCACCTGCGAGACGTCCGCACCGTACGCGCCGACGTTCTGCACGGGCGTCGCGCCGGCCGAGCCCGGGATGCCCGAGAGCGCCTCGATCCCGCCGAGCCCGTGCGCCACGGTCCATGCGACGGCGTCGTCCCACGGATGGCCCGCCGCGACCCGCACGACGACGGCCTCCCCCTCGTGGCCCGCGAGCCGGGCCCCGTCGCCGACGGGCGGCGCCTCACCCTCGCCGGGCACCGGCCCGTCCAGCACCCCGATGCCCTCGAAGGCCAGCCGCACGACGGTGCCGGGGAAGCCGGCGTCCGCCATGAGGGTGTTGGAACCGCCGCCGAGGACGAACAGGGGCTCGCCCGCCGCGTCGGCGGCGCGCACGGCCTCGATCGCCTCAGCCTCGGTGCGCGCGGTGACCCACGCGCGCGCGGGCCCGCCGACGCGGGTGGTGGTGTGGTCCGCCAGCCGCTCGCTCACGCGCTCTCCCCCGCGGGGTCGGCCAGGCGCACCACGGCCTGCGCCTTGGTCAGCACGCGCGGCTTCGCCGCGTCCGGGTTGGTGACGTTCAGGTCGATCCGCACCGTCCCGGCGGCCTCGTCCACGGCGCCGACCGTGCCGACGACCTCGAGCGTGGCACCGGGGACGGGCGCGCCGTCGTCGTCCGTGCGGACCGTGGTGTCCGCGACGGGCACCATGCCGGTGAAGCGGGTCTGGTAGTCGACGACGGCGCCCGGGTCGCCCGCCCATTCCGAGACGAGCTGCACGGCCGCGCCCATGGTGAGCATCCCGTGGGCGATGACGCCGGGCAGGCCGACGTGCTCGGCGAACGACGGGGACCAGTGGATCGGGTTGCGGTCGCCGGAGGCGCCCGCGTAGGCGACGAGGTCGGCGCGGGTGAACGTGACGGTGCGCGTGCCGACCACCTCGCCCCGGGCGAGGTCGGACAGGCGGGGGGCGGTGCTCATCAGGACTCCTCTCCCCGGACCAGCAGGGTGGACGTGACGGTGGAGACGGCCGCGCCGTCCAGATCCGCGATCTCGGTGACGGTGGTGACCATGCGGTTGCCGCCGAGGGCCTTCACGGCCTCGACCCGCACGGTCGCCACGACCTCGTCCCCGGCCACCAGCGGGCGGTGGTGGACGAAGCGCTCGTCCGCGTGGACCACCCGCGAGAAGTCGATCCCCAGCTCGGGATCGGCGACGACGGCGGCCTCGGCGCGCTGGGCGATGACGACGGCGAAGGTCGGCGGGGCGACCAGGTCGGCGTGTCCCAGGGCCCGGGCGGCCGCGACGTCGTGGTGCGCGGGATGCTGGGCCTGCACGGCCTCGGCGAAGACGCGGACCGCCTCACGACCGACCTGGAAGGGGGGCGCGGGCGGATAGCTCCGCCCGGCGACGTCGGGGTTCACGCTCAACTCGGGCCTCCTGCGGGACGGTTCTCGACTGCCGTCCAGCCTAACGGCCGGGGCGCCGCTCCCCCTGCCGGCGGGCGGCCTGGCGGAAGCGCACGAGCTGAGCGGACAGGTGAACGGCGACGCCCGCGCCGAGCACGCCCAGGGCGGTCCCGGAGACGGCGAGGCGTCCGGTGGTGCCGCCGACGACCGCCAGCACGATGCCCACGAGGAACAGCGCGGAGCCGGTCAGCACGAGGGTCCGGTACAGCCGGGAGCCGTGCTCCCACGGGGAGACGAAGCCGCGGGGCGCGGCGGTGCCGCGGGTGGGCTGGTGGGCGGGGCGACGCGTGGACATGCCCGCCAGGCTACCGGGGCGACGGACGGGCCCCGGAACGCGAAAGGACCCGGCCCCTCCGAGGAGGTGACCGGGTCCGTCCGATTCCGTAGCGGCGGGGGGACTCGATCCCCCGACCTCACGATTATGAGTCGTGCGCTCTAACCAGCTGAGCTACGCCGCCACGACACGAGAACGCCCGCACTCACGGTTTTCACGCCGCGAGGGCGGGCTCTCATGTCAGAGCCCCGACCGGGAATCGATCCCGGGACCTCCATCTTACCAAGATGGCGCTCTACCACTGAGCTATCGGGGCAACGAGGTGAGACTCTACCAGGGCCCCGGGGCCGATGCAAAATCGGCCCCGGTCACGGCCTCCGGCGGGGTCGGCACCCCGGCGGAATCAGCGGCGGGCGCCCCGATCCGAGCGCTCCTGGGCGCCCCAGCGGGGCTTGCGGCCGCCGGGGCGTCCCCTGCGGTCGCCACGGAAGCTGCGGTCGTCCCGGTCCTTGCGGAAGCCGCCACGATCCTCGCGGGAGCCGCGGTCGTCCCGGTCCTTGCGGTACCCGCCGCGCTGGCCGCCGTCGCGGTCCCCGCGGAAGCCGCCGCGCTCGCCGCGCTCGCCGCGGTCCTTGCGGAAGCCGCCGCGGCGCTCACCGCGGTCCTCGCCGTCGCGCTCGGCGCGGGTCGGGCGACCGGTGTCCTTGCGCAGACCGAGGCGACGGCCGTTGATCTCCGCGTTGGCCGCGGCCTCGAGCTGGGCCGAGGTCAGGTCCGCCGGCAGCTCGACGAGCGAGTGGTTGCCGCGCAGGTCGATCGCGCCGATGGCGGAGGCGGGCAGACCCACCTCGTTCGCCAGCGCGCCCACGATGTTGCCCGGCCGCACGCGGTCCTGGTGCCCGACGGCGATCCAGTACGTCGCGTTGCCGGCCGCGGGTTCCCGGGCCGGGCCACGCGAGCCGCGGCCGTCACCGGTGCCGCGCTCACGGCCGCCGTCGCGCCCGCCCTCGCGGCCGCCGTCGCGGTCCTTGCGGCCCCGGCCGCCGCCGAACGGGATCTCCTGTTCGCGGGCCAGCAGCGGGCGACCGCCCTGGGCCATCATGCCCAGTGCGGCGGCCACGCGCGCCGGCTCGGCCTCGTGCTCGTCGACATATGCGGCGACGATCTCGCCGAACACCGCCAGCTCCTCCTCCGAGGCGCGCTCGAGGGTGCGGGTGATGCCGTCGGCGAAGCGACGCTTGCGGGCCGCGTTGACGTCGGCGACGGAGGGCACGGCCATCTCCTCGACCTGCTGGCGGGTGGTCCGCTCGATCTGCTTGAGCAGGAAGCGCTCACGCGGGGTCATGAAGAGCACGGCGTCGCCCTGCCGGCCGGCGCGGCCGGTGCGGCCGATGCGGTGCACGTAGGACTCGGCGTCCTGCGGGATGTCGTAGTTGACCACGTGCGAGATGCGCTCGACGTCCAGGCCGCGGGCGGCGACGTCGGTGGCCACGAGGATGTCCACGCGGCCGGCCTTCAGGTCCTCGACGGTCTTCTCGCGCTGCTTCTGGGCGATGTCGCCGGAGATGGCCACGGCCTTGAACCCGGCGCGCGTGAGCTTCTGGGCGAGCTCCTCGGTGCCGGCACGGGTGCGCACGAAGGCGATGACGCCGTCGTGCTCCTCGGTCTCGAGGATCCGGCTCAGGGCCTCGAACTTCCACTGGTGGCCCACCTGCAGGTAGCGCTGGCGGATGGTGGCGGACGTCGTCGACTGACGGGCGACGGCCACCTCCTCCGGGGCGTTCAGGTACTGGGCGGAGATGCGGCGGATGGCCGGGGGCATGGTGGCGGAGAACAGCGCGGTCTGCTTCGTGTCCGGGGTGGAGGCGAGGATGCGGTCCACCTCCTCCGCGAAGCCCATGCGCAGCATCTCGTCCGCCTCGTCCAGCACGAGGGTCTGCAGGTCGGAGAGGTCCAGCGAGCCGCGCTCGAGGTGGTCGATCACGCGGCCCGGCGTGCCGACGACGACCTGCGCGCCCCGGCGCAGGCCCGCCAGCTGCGGGCCATACGGGGAGCCGCCGTACACGGCCAGCACGGAGACGTCGTCGAGGTGCTTGGCGTAGCTGTCGAAGGCGTCGGCCACCTGGAGGGCGAGCTCGCGGGTCGGGGCGAGGACGAGCACCTGCGGGGTGTCCGCGCGCCCGTTCACGTCCGTGGTCTCGGCGAGCCGGGACAGCGCCGGCAGCGCGAACGCGCCGGTCTTGCCGGTGCCGGTCTGGGCCAGGCCCACGACGTCGCGGCCGTCCAGCAGCAGCGGGATGGTCGCCTCCTGGATCGGCGAGGGGCGGGTGTAGCCCAGCTCCTCGACGGCGGCCAGCACGCGGGCGTCCAGGCCGAGGTCCAGGAAGGTGGGGCCGGCGGGCTCGGCGGGGGCCTCGGGGGCGGCGGGCTCGGCGGCGTCGACCTGCGGGACGGTCCCGGTGGCCTCCTGCTGCGCCTCGGCGAGCTCGGGGGCAGCCTCGGCGGTGGTCTGGGGATCGAGGATGTCGGACATGGGTCCTCCTGTGGGGATGCGCGGGCGCACGCCCGAGGACGTCGGTCGCGGGTCGACGTCGTGGGGCGCAGGGGCCAGCTGGGTCAGATGATTCCGTCCACCCGGCAGCCCCCGAGGGCCACGACGTTCGTGGCCCGCACACACATCTGCAGTCCGGCGTGGCACACGCGTCCACGCTCACTCATCACAGGGGGAGAGACCGGATCCGGTCAGCCCAGTCTACGCCACCGGATCCCGGGCCGGGCTGTGCCCTCGGACACCCCGGCCGCGCACCGGCCGGGACGATAGGCTCGGCACGTGCCCCAGAACAGCGAAGACCGCCCCCTCGCCCGCGGGCTCGGCCGGGCCGCCGGCCGCGCCGCCCAGTCCTTCCGGGAGAATCAGCGGGCCGACGACGCACGGCTGCGCGCCGAGCGCGCCCGCCTCACCGCCGAGGACGAGGAGCGCCTGGAACGGCGCCGCGCGGACCGCGAGCGCGACCTGGCCGCGCGGGACGCGGCCGAGTCCGACGCCGGCCTCGTCCACCCGCTCCTGAAGGTCGCGCGCCTCTACTGGCTCGCGGTCACCGTGGTGCTGATCGGCATCGCGGGCGCGTTCTTCTGGAACGGGGCCCGCGCACAGGACAGCGGCGAGCCCGTCATCGATCCACTCACCGGCATGGAGTCGGTGGGCGTGCTGGGCGGCGCGACGGGGCAGTTCACGATGGGCACCGCCGTCGCCCTGCTGGCCGCGGCGTCCCTGTGGGGCTGGATCGGTCTGCTGCGCCGCCGTCGTTCGGCGATCGGGACCCTGACGTTCATCGCCGTCCTGCTGGCCGCCCCCGCGTTCCTGCGGGCCAACGGCCTGCTGATCATCCTCGCCGTCGTGATGCTCCTGGGCGCCGCGCTCGTCTGGCTGCCGCCCGTGCGCTCGCGCGTGCGGCGCTGAGCCCGCGCGTCCCGCCCCCGCCGACGGGCGGCGGCGCCGCTCAGTCCTCCACGGGACGGGCGGAGACGACGACAGGCCGGGCCGTGGCGAGGTCGTACTCCATGACCTGACGGCCACCGATCCACACGCGCAGGGCCCGCTGCATGACATCGAGCGGGTCGCCGGACCAGAGCACCAGGTCGGCGTCCTTGCCCACCTCGAGGGAGCCGATGCGGTCGTCCAGCCCGAGCACGCGCGCGGGATGCAGGGTGATGGCGCGCAGGGCGGTCTCCCGGTCCAGGCCCTCCTTCACCGACAGCGCGGCCTGGTAGACGAGGAAGTCGATGGGCACCACCGGGTGGTCGGTGATGATGCTGATCTCGACGCCGGCCCGCGCCAGACGCCCCGGATTGCGCATCGAGCGGCCCCGCAGCTCCGGCTTGGACTTGGTGGTGAACAGCGGGCCGATCAGCACTGGCACGCCGCGGGCCGCGAGCTGGTCGGCCAGCGGGTGCGCCTCGGTGCCGTGGTCCAGGACGAGGTCGTAGCCGAACTCGTCGGCCAGGCGCAGGGCGGTGGCGACGTCGTCGGTGCGGTGGCAGTGCTGGCGCCAGGGGATCGTGCGCTCCAGGACGAGGGCGAGGGCGTCGAGGTGGGGGTCGCGGGTGAAGGGCTTGCCCTCGCGCTCGGCCTCCGCGCGGCGGGCCATGTAGCCCTGCGCCCGCAGGAACGCCTCGCGGATCACGAGGGCGGTGCCCAGCCGCGTGGACGGGGTGCGGCCCTTCTCCTTGTAGACGTTCTTCGGGTTCTCGCCGAGGGCGGACTTCACGCCCGAGGGGCTGCGCAGCACCATCTCGTCCACGGTGCGTCCGTGGGTGTGCAGCGCCACCGCCTGGCCGCCGATCGGGTTGCCCGAGCCGGGGTTCACGTTCACGGTGGTCACCCCGCCGGCCAGGGCGTCCTTCCAGCCCGGCTCGTTCGGGTCGACGGCGTCGATCGCCCGCACCCCGGCCATCACCGGGTCCGTCATCTCGTTGACGTCCGCGGTCGCACCGACCTCGCCCTCGGCATGCATGCCGAGGTGGACGTGGGCATCCACGAAGCCGGGCAGCAGCCAGCGTCCCTCGCAGTCCACCACCTCGGCGCCGTCGGGCGCCTCGACGTCGGGGCCGAGCGCGGTGATCCGGCCGTCCTCGACGAGCAGGGTGCCGTCGAACGGCTCGGCGGCGACGGGGACGACATGGGCGTTGACGAAGGCGGTGAGGGTCATGCCCATCACACTACGCCGCCCGGTGCTCCCCACCCGTGCGCAAACCTCTGGCACCGACGTCGGCGGGTCAGAGGCTGTCCAGAGCCCGCTCCAGGTCCGCCACGAGGTCCTCGGCGTCCTCGATGCCCACCGACAGGCGCAGCAGGTCGTCCGGGACGGCCAGCTCGGTGCCGGCCACGGAGGCGTGGGTCATCTCCGCCGGGTAGTTCATCAGCGACTCGATGCCGCCCAGGGACTCGGCGAGCTGGAACAGGCGGGTCGACTCGGCCACGCGGCGAGCCGCCGCGGCGCCGCCGGCCAGGCGCATCGAGACCATGCCGCCGAAACCGCGCATCTGGCGCTGCGCGAGCTCATGGCCGGGGTGGTCCGGCAGCCCCGGGTAGAGCACCTGGGAGACCTCGGCGCGGCCGGTGAGCCACTCGGCGACGGCCTGGGCGTTGGCCTGGTGGCGGTCCATGCGCACCCCGAGCGTCTTGAGGCCGCGCGTGGTCAGGTACGCGTCCAGGGGCCCGTTCACGGCCCCCGCCGCGAACTGCTGGAACGTCACCTGCTCGGCGAGTGCGGCGTCCGGGATCACGAGCGCCCCGCCGATCACGTCCGAGTGGCCGCCGATGTACTTCGTGGTGGAGTGCACCACCACGTCCGCGCCGAGGGCGATCGGGGACTGCAGGTACGGCGTCGCGAAGGTGTTGTCCACCACGAGCAGGGCGCCGTGCGCGTGGGCCGCCTCGGCGACCGCGGCGACGTCGGAGATCTTCATCATCGGGTTGGACGGGGTCTCCAGCCACACCATGACCGGCCCCGCGGCGGCGGCGCGCTCGACGGCGGCGGCGACCTGCTCGGCGTCCCCCATGTCCACGACGACGTGCTCCACGCCCCACGGGGCGAGCACGCGGGAGATGAGGCGGTAGGAGCCGCCGTACACGTCGTTGCCGAGCACGATCGTCATGCCCGGCCGGCCCGCGCCCATGATCAGCGCGGTCTCCGCGGCCAGGCCGGAGGCGAACGTGAGGCCGGTGGCCCGGGGGGCGCCGGACTCGTCGACGCCCGCCTCGAGCGCGGCCAGCTGCTCCTGCAGCGCGTCCCGGGTGGGATTGGTGCCGCGGCCGTAGTCGTAGCCGCGCCGCAGCTCGCCGACGGCCGTCGGCGCGTACGTGCTCGAGAGGTGGATCGGCGGGACGACGGCGCCGAACACCTCATCCAGGTGCTGGCCCGCGTGCACGGCGCGCGTGCCGAAGCCTCCCCCTCGGGGGTGGGCGGGGGCGTCTTCGGCGCCGGTGTCGGGGGTGGTGGCGTGCGGGTCCTCGTGGACGTTCTGCTCGGTCATCTCGGGAGCCTCCTCGGAGAGATCGGATCGGGTGGGGCGGGCGCGGCCGGTGCGGCCGGCCTCAGGCGGTGACGTGGGCGAGGACGTCGTGCAGGGTGACGACGCCCTGGACGCGGCCGGCCTCGAGCACCAGCAGCACGGGGTCCTGGGCGAGGCGGCGGGCGACGGCGCGCAGCGGGGTGCGCGCCCCCAGGCTGGGCAGCACGGGGCCCATGACGTCGGCGACGGGGGTCTGCGCGGTGGCCCGCCCCGCGGCGAGGGCGTCCGCGAGCGCGGCCGCGGAGACGGTGCCGCGGACCTCGCCGATCCGCAGGTCGTGCCGGGGCTCGAGGACCACGGGCAGGGCATCGACGCCGTACCGGTTCATGGTCGCGACGGCGTCCGCCACCGAGGTGGTCGGGGCCGCGGTGACGAGGGTGGGCACGGATCCCGGGAACAGGTCGGCCTTCTCGGTCAGCAGCTCCCCCGCCGTCGCGGACCAGCGGTCGGTCTCGGCGGGGGCGCCCGCGCGGGTCGCCAGCTCGGCGTCAGCGTGCTCGAGCACCTCGACGGGCGTGCCGGCCCCGCCGGCGGCCCCCGTGGCGCCGTCGTCGTCCGTCTGCGGGACCGCCGAGCGGGTGCGCCCGCGCGCCCACGCCGGCAGCACGGTCTCGCGGACGTCGTAGTCAAAGCCGCGCTCGTCCATCCACGGGTCGTTGAAGATCTTGGCGAGGTAGCCGCGGCCCGAGTCGGGCAGCACGATCACCATGACGTCCTCCGGGCCGAGCTCGCGGGCGGCGCGCAGGCCGGCGACGACGGCCAGACCGGAGGAGCCGCCCACGAGCAGGCCCTCCTCGGCGGCGAGGCGGCGGGTCATGGCCAGGGCCTCGGCGTCCTCGACGGCGATGACCTCGTCCGGGACCGCGGGGTCGTAGTTGTCCACCCACATGTCCTCGCCGACACCCTCGACGAAGTAGGGCCGGCCGGCGCCGCCGGAGTACACCGAGCCGCTGGGGTCCGCACCGATCACGCGGACGGGCCCGGACGGGCGGTCCGCCGAGACCTCCTTGAGATAGCGGCCGGTGCCCGTGATGGTGCCGCCCGTGCCGGCGCCCATCACGACGTGGGTGACGCGGCCGGCCGTGTCCTCCCAGATCTCGGGGCCGGTAGTCTCGTAGTGGGAGGCCGGGGCGGCGGGGTTGAAGAACTGGTTGGGCTGATAGGCCCCGGGGATCTCCCGCACGAGGCGGTCGGCGACCCCGTAGTAGGACTCCTCGGACGTCGGGTCCACGGCGGTGGGCGTGACGACGAGCTCGGCGCCGTACGCGCTGAGCACGTCCCGCTTCTCCTGACCCACCTTGTCCGGGGTGACGAACACGGTGCGGTAGCCCTTGAGCTGCGAGACCAGGGCCAGCCCTACGCCCGTGTTGCCCGAGGTGGGCTCCACGACGGTGCCGCCCGGGCCGAGCAGGCCCTCGCGCTCAGCCTCCTCGATCATCTTCAGCGCGATGCGGTCCTTCACGGAGCCACCGGGGTTCAGGTACTCGACCTTCACCAGCACGGTGGCCTCGATGCCCTCCGTCACGGAGTGCAGCTTCACGAGCGGGGTGTGCCCGATCAGCTCGAGGACGTTCTCGGCATACTGCATGGGCTGCGCAGGGGTGGGCGCGGGGGTCTGTTCAGTCACGCACCCCACGCTACGCCAGGGGCCGGACGCCGAAGGAGGGCTCCGGACACGCGGGGCAACGCCCGGCGTGCGCGCCGTCACGGCCGACGTCGTCATGTCCGGGCCCGGGTGTACGGTGCGGGCATGACCGCCCCGGACGCCGAGCGCCGCGTACGCGTGCCCGTCCCCGTGGACGTCGCGCTCACCCTGCGCCCCCTGCAGCGCGGTGCGGCCGACCCCACGGTCCGCGCCACACCGCAGGGCGTCTGGCTCACTCTGCGCTCCCCCGCCCCGGACGTGGCGTCGGGCGGCCCGGGCCGGCCGACGTCGTTGCTGGTCTCCGTCGTCCGGGAGGCCGCAGGGGGCGGCACCGCGGTGACGGCCCGCGCGTGGGGCGCGGGCGCGCGCACCGCCGTCGCCGACGTGGAGCGTCTGCTCGGCCTGCACGACGACGGCTGGGCCGCCTTCGACGCCCTGCTGCGGCCGGACTCCGGCGCGCCCGCGCTGCCGCGGCACGTGCGCGAGGCGCGGCGGACGCGGGCCGGGCTGCGGCTGCCGGCGGCGGGCGCGCTGTCCCGGCAGCTGCTCACCGCCGTGCTCGAGCAGAAGGTCACCCACGACCAGGCGCGGCACGGCTGGCGCACCCTCGTGCGGCTGGCCGCCCGGATCGACGACGACGGGCCCGCCCCCGGCCCGGTGCCGCCGGGGATGCTGCCGCCGCCGACCCCGGCCGCCGTCCTGCGGATCCCCTCGTGGGACTGGCATGCGCGGGCCTGGGTGCAGCCCTCCCAGTCACGGACCATGCTGGAGGTCGCCCGGCGGGCCGCGAGCATCGACCGGCTCGGCGACGCGGTCGCCCCCGGGGACACGGCCGGGGTGGCCGCGCTGGCCCGGCGCCTGGAATCGGTGCCCGGGATCGGGCCGTGGACCACGGCCGAGGCGCTGCAGCGCAGCCACGGGGCGGCGGACCTCGTCTCCGTGGGCGACTACCACCTGGCGCAGTACGTGGGGCAGGTCCTCACGGGACGCCGGACCGACGACGCCGGGATGCTCCGCCTGCTCGCGCCGTGGGCCGGGCACCGGCAGCGGGTGGTGCGGATGATCGGGCTCTCCGGAGAGCGCAAGCAGGGGTTCGGACCCAAGCTCGCCCCGGCCGACCACCGCGCCCACTGACGCGACGCCGGGTCGGCCGAGGCCGTGCCGGCGCGTCCGCGTGACCCCTCCGCTCCTGCACAGGCCGCTGCTCCCGGCGTGTCCTCCCCAGCCCCGGCCGGGTCCGACCGGCCGCCCGCCCCGGGTTCCTAGCGTGGGCGATGCCGCCCCGACCGGCGCGGCGCCGCCGGGACCCTGATGAGTCCCCACCCGGGAGGAGACCGCCATGACCACCGCCTTCGAGCCCCGCCCGCACACCGCCGCCGCCCCGCGCGAGCCCGACCCGCACGGCCCCGGCACGCCCGGCTCCCTGCGTCCGGGCGCGCGTGGCTCCGTGCTCATCGTGACCCGCCATCCCGACCCGGACGAGGCCA
The DNA here is from genome assembly GCF_056173425.1 of Micrococcus sp. 63XJN7_8_ISO-PGPR-S23-253. Taxonomy (NCBI): domain Bacteria; kingdom Bacillati; phylum Actinomycetota; class Actinomycetes; order Micrococcales; family Micrococcaceae; genus Micrococcus; species Micrococcus sp. 63XJN7_8_ISO-PGPR-S23-253. The sequence goes on along the minus strand of NZ_CM149673.1, from coordinate 512,256 downwards.
TGCGGCACGCGATGGCCTGGATCACCGCCTTCGAGGAGGACTGCGGCCTCGTGCTGGACACGGACGAGACCGCGCTCTACGCCGTCGGCCGGGCGGGCGACCTGGGCGAGGCCCTGCGTCGCGGCCCCCTGGTCCACGAGGACGGCAGCCCCGCCGACACCTCCGCGTTCGTGGACGCGGTGCTCACGGACGGCACGTGGCGCCTGCGCGACGCCGACCCGCGGGCGTGGTCGACCACCTACCGTGCCGCCATCCTGGGCGCCGCCCCCGAGGCGGTCTGCACCATCTGGGACGTGTTCCCGCTGCCCGCCGCCTGAGGGTGACGGCCGCCGTCAGCCCACGCTCTGGGCCTGGGCCTGGGCCTGGGCCTGGGCCTGGGCCTGGGCCTGGGCCTGGACGACCTTCGCGCCCTCCGCGCGCAGCTCGACCTTGCGGACCTTGCCGGAGACGGTCATGGGGAAGGCGTCGAGCACGCGGACGTAGGCCGGGATCTTGAAGTGCGCGATCCGGCCCGCGGCGAACTCGCGGACGGCGTCCACCGTGAGCGGTTCGACGCCGTCCTTCATGATCACGCAGGCCATGAGCTGCTCGCCGTACTTCTCATCCGGCACGCCCACCACCTGGACGTCCTGGATGTCCGGGTGGGTGTAGAGGAACTCCTCCACCTCGCGCGGGGAGATGTTCTCGCCGCCGCGGATCACGAGGTCCTTGATGCGGCCCTCGATGCGCACGGAGCCGTCCTCGTCCATGGAGGCGAGGTCGCCGGAGTGCATCCAGCCGTCGGCGTCCAGCACCTCGGCGGTCTTCTCGGGGGCGTCCCAGTAGCCGAGCATCACGGAGTAGCCGCGAGTGCACAGCTCGCCCGTGGCCCCGCGCGGGACGACGTCACCGGTGGCGGGGTCCACGATCTTCGTCTCCACGTGGGGCATGGTCCGGCCGACGGTCTGGGTGCGCACCTCCAGGGAGTCGTCGCGACGGGTCATGGTGGACACGGGCGCGGTCTCCGTCATGCCGTAGCAGATGGCGACCTCGGACATGTGGAACCGGTCGATGACCTTCTTCATCACCTCGACGGGGCACGTGGAGCCGGCCATCACGCCGGTGCGCAGCGTGGACAGGTCCAACGCGTCCGCCTCAGGCCGGGCGAGCATGGCGATGAACATCGCCGGCACGCCGTACAGGCTCGTCGCACCGGTGGCGGCCACAGCCCGCAGCGCCGAGACCGGCTCGAAGCTGCGCGCCGGGATGACGGCGAGCGAGCCGTGGGAGACGGTGGCGATCACGCCGATCACCATGCCGAAGCAGTGGAAGAACGGCACTGGGATCACCACGGTGTCCTCCTCCGTGTAGCCCAGCAGCTCGCCGATGTGGAAGCCGTTGTTCAGCACGTTGCGATGCGTCAGCGTGACGCCCTTGGGGAAGCCGGTGGTGCCCGAGGTGTACTGCAGGTTCACGGGGTCCGCCGGCCCGGTGGCGGCCTCGCGCACGGCCAGGTCCTCGTCCGAGACCCGCGCGGCCTCGGCCAGGAAGTCGGCCCACGTGCCCTCGGCCACGGGATCGGCGGCGTGTCGGCCGGCCACGTCGCCGGCCTGCACGTGCGCGTAGGCGTCCTCGCCGCTCCCGGCCGGCAGCATGATCAGCTGCCGCAGGTGCGGCGCCGACTCACGGGCCACGGCGCGTGCGGTGGCGGGCGGGTCCATGCGTGCGTCCGCGCAGGCCACCACCAGCCCGCGCATGTCGCACTGCTCGACCACGTAGGTCAGCTCGTGGGCGCGGTACGCCGGGTTGAGGTTCACGAGGATGACGCCGGCACGCGCCGCGCCGTAGAGCAGCGAGACCCACTCGGCGACGTTGGGGCTCCACATGCCGATCCGGTCCCCCGCCTCGTAGCCCGCGGCCATGAGCGCCTTGGCCACCGTCACGGACTCCTCACGCAGCTGCCCGTAGGTCCAGGTGCGGCCGGTGGCCGGGTCCCCGTCCGGTCCACACTCCAGGAGCGCGGCGCGGTCGGCGAACCGGCGGGCGGTGTCGTCGAGGTTCTGGGCCAGGGTCTGCTCGAGCAGCTCGACGTCGGTCGGTCCCTGGGTGAAGGACTCGGGGGCGGTGGACTCGGTCATCGGGCGCTCCTCGCGGATGGTCGGGCGACGCCGCACGGCGTCACGATGCAGGGCCGTGCCGCCACCGGACCGCACAGGGCATCGGGTGTGACACGGACCACAGGCAGGCTACGTCGCCTGGCGGGAGGCCGCCACCTCCCGGGGCGGGGACACGGGGGGTGCCACGGCCCCGGACGGCAGAAGACCCCGGGACCGTGTGGTCCCGGGGTCTTCGTTCCGGTGGCAGATACTGGATTCGAACCAGTGAAGGCAATGCCAGCTGATTTACAGTCAGCCCCCTTTGGCCGCTCGGGAAATCTGCCGTGCCACCCGGCGGCTGCCGGGCGTCTCGAGGACGACCGCACCGGTCGGGCGAGAGTCGACTGTACAGCATCCCCGCGCCACGCCGCCAATCGGCCCGGGACCGCGTCCGCCGTCCCCGGTAGGCTGGCCCGCAGAGCGCCCGGCGCGGCCCCGCAGTGGCCGTCGTCGACGGGCGCACCCCGTCCGCAGACCCTGAAGGAGAGCACCCGTGGCCAGCGATTCCACGTTCGACGTCGTCAGCAAGGTGGACAGCCAGGAGGTGTCCAACGCCCTGAACCAGGCGCAGAAGGAGATCGCCCAGCGCTACGACTTCAAGGGCGTCGGCGCCGAGATCGACTTCTCCGGCGAGAAGATCCTCATGAGGGCCTCCTCCGAGGAGCGCGTCAAGGCCGTCAAGGACGTGTTCGAGTCCAAGCTCGTCAAGCGCGGCATCTCCCTCAAGTCCCTCGACGCCGGCGCCCCGTTCGCCTCCGGCAAGGAGTACCGCATCGAGGCGACCATGAAGGAGGGCATCGACCAGCCCACCGCGAAGAAGATCACCAAGCTGATCCGCGATGAGGGCCCCAAGTCCGTCAAGGCCCAGATCCAGGGGGACGAGCTGCGCGTGTCCTCCAAGTCCCGCGACGACCTGCAGTCGGTCATCGCGATGCTCAAGGACTTCGAGGACGCGGACCTGCAGTTCGTGAACTTCCGCTGATCCGCACGCCGCCTCCCCTCCGATCCCACCAGGAGTCCCCATGCTGTACCTGATCGACCCTCGCGGGGCCGTGTGGTCCGCCGACACCACGATCGGCCGGGCGCGGGCCCGGGCCGGCGTGGACGGCCGCCCGGTCGACGACCTGAAGTTCGCCAAGGCCGCCATGCTCCTGACCTTCGACGACCATGTGGACCTCGCGCTGCGTCACGGCGTCGCCGCCCCGCGGGGCCTCCTCCTCGACCACGGGTTCGTGGCCCAGGTGCTCGCCCCCGCGAACCTGAAGGCCCAGCGCGCCAACCAGGACGCGATCGCCGAGCAGCTCGCGGTGGTGGAACGTCGCACGGAGGACGTCGGATCGCTGCGCTCCCACCGGCACGCGGCCGCCTACGAGGGCGCGGACCAGAGTCTGGAGCGCCGCATCACGAAGGCGGAGGAGGCGGCCCGCGAGACGCTCCAGGCGGCCCCGGACGAGGACCTCGTCCGCCACTGGACGCGCCTGGGTGGCGCGGTCCCGGCCACGCTCCAGGCCGACCGCGACCGCTGACTCGCCGGCCGCCGTCGTCGTGGTGGCTCCCGTAGACGGCGGCTCAGGCCGACGCGAGCCAGACGATTCGGCGGTTTCGCGGCCCGATCTGCAGCAGAATCATCTGGCTCACGGGCAGAGACGTCCGGCTCGGCGCTCGCTGGCTCGCAGCCTCCCGCCTCGCCACCGTCACGGAACCCCACGCCCGCTCAGGGCGTGGGGTTCCGTGCGTCGTAGCGCAGGAAGCCGGGCTGCCACCGCATCAGCGCGCTCACGCCGAGCATGCACAGCACGCCGCCGGCCAGCAGGGTCGGCCCCTCCCCCAGGCCCACGGACGCACCGCCGGTGATCAGCTCGCCCAGCCGCGGCCCGCCCGCCACCACCACGACGAACACGCCCTGCAGCCGGCCGCGCAGATGGTCCGGGGTCGCGGACTGCAGGATCGAGCCGCGGAAGACGCCGGAGAGCGAGTCCGCGGCCCCGCCCGCCCCCATGCACAGCGCGGCGAGGGCGAACGCGAGCGTGAGGCGGGGATCGCCGTCGGGCAGGGACCGCGCCCACCACACCACGCCGCCGAACGCGGCCACCGCCCCGCCCCACACGAGGATCGAGACGTACACGCCCCAGCCCTGCGCGTGCAGGCGGGTGAAGGGGGCGGAGAACAGCCCCGCGAGGAACGCGCCCGCCGCCATCGCGGCCAGCAGCACCCCGACGGCGGCCTCACCGCCGCCGAGCACCACGGCGCCGATGGCGGGCAGCAGGGCGCGCGGGAACGCCGTCGTCATGGCCACGATGTCCGCCAGGAAGGTCATCCGCAGGTTCGGTCGCGAGCCGAGGAAGCGCAGGCCCTCGACCACCGACGCCAGGCCCCCGCGCGCGCCCGAGGCGGCCGCGGCCTCGGCCTGCTGCGGCGGCAGGGACGGCAGCCGCCACACGGCGTACAGGGCGGCCAGGAAGGTGACGACGTCGATCGAGTAGGTCCACGCGTAGCCGACCGCCCCCACGAGCACGCCGCCCAGCATGGGGCCGACCATGAGGGCCACGGAGAACGTCATCATGTTCAGCGCGTTCGCCGCCGGCACGAGCGGCAGGCCCACGAGCGCGGGGATGATCGCGCCGCGGGTGGGCTGGTTGATGCCGGACGCGCCGGAGTGCAGGGCCACGAGGGCGTACAGCACCGGCACCGACTCCAGCCCGGCCCAGGCCTGCGCGGCGATGCCGACCGTGGTCAGCCACATGACGGCCGACGAGGTCAGCGCGACGCGGCGGCGGTCGTGCCGGTCTGCGATCGCGCCGCCGTACAGGCCCGCGACCACGAGCGGCACGAGCGCGGCGAGGCCGAGCAGGCCCACCGCGAACGACGAGCCGGTCAGGGCGAACACCTCGAGGGACACCGCCACGAGCGTGAGCTGCGTGCCCACGTACGAGAGCGTGTTGCCGAGCCACAGCCGCCGGTAGGCGGGTGAGACCCGCAGCGGGGTGATGTCGACGAGGAGGCGGGCCACCCCGGAAGCCTAGCGCCGGGGCGGCCAGGGCCCGCCCCGGATCAGACGGTCGGGACGGAGGCCCCGTCGCGGGAGATGCGGGTCATCTCCTCCCGGTCCACGACCTTCACCCGCTCCCGCGCCACCGGACCGGCCTCCGTCGCCTGCGCACCCAAGGACTTCTCATGCTCATCCAGAGCATGCCAGCCGGCCCACGTGGTGTACGGCACCTCACGGGACTCCAGCAGCTCGATCACCGACTCCTCGGAGGGCTCCTGGGCCGTCCACAGCCCCGGCTCGTCCTCGATCAGATGCGTGATCGTCTCCAACGAGTCGCCCTTGGTGTGCCCGATCAACCCCACCGGGCCCCGCTTGATCCACCCCGAGGCATACAGCCCCGGCACCGGGGCGCCATCCGCGTCCAGCACCCGGCCCTGCGCGTTCGGGATCACCCCACGCACCTCATCGAACTCCACCCCCTCCACCGGAGACCCGAAGTACCCCACCGCCCGGTAGACCGCCTGCACCGGATAGTCCACGGTCTCCCCCGTCGGGCGGACCCCACCGGAACCGTCCAGCTCCATCCGACGCATCCGCAGACCGTCCACCCGGCCGTCCCCGTCCTCGTCCAGGAACTGCTCCGGGGCCTGCAGGAAATGCAGATGCAGCCGACGCGAGGCGCTCTGCTGACGGTCCTCCTGCTCCATCAGCCAGTTCGTCAACGTGCCCACCATGGTGCGGACCTGGTTGTTCTCCTCGATCGCCTGCTCCGAGGCCTCATCGAAGTCGAAGTCCTCCTCGTACAGCACGATGTCCACGTCCCGGGAATGCGCCAGCTCCCGCAGCTCCAACGGAGTGAACTTCACCTGCGCCGGCCCGCGCCGACCGAACACGTGCACGTCCGTGACCGGGGAGGCGGCCAGGTCCCGGTACACGTTGTCCGGGATCTCCGTGGGCAGCAGATCCTCGGCATGCTTGGACAGGATCCGGGCCACATCCAGGGCCACGTTCCCGTTGCCGATCACCGCCACCTGCGTGGCCTCCAACGGCCAGTGCCGCGGCACATCCGGGTGCCCGTCGTACCAGGCGGCGAAGTCGGCGCCACCGAACGAGCCGGCCAGCTCCACCCCCGGCACGTCCAGGACCGCGTCGCGCACCGCCCCGGTGGAGAACACGATCGCGTCGTAGTGCCGACGCAGGTCCGCCAGGCTCAGATCCGTGCCGTAGTCCACGTTCCCCAGGAACCGGATGTCGCCGCGGTCCATGACCTTGTGCAGGGCGGTGACGATGCCCTTGATGCGCGGGTGGTCCGGGGCCACCCCGTAGCGGATCAGGCCGAACGGGGCCGGGTAGCGGTCGAACAGGTCGATGCTGACGCGGAAGTCCCGCTCCTCCTTGGTCAGGATGTCCGCCGTGTACACCCCGGCGGGTCCGGCACCGATGATGGCGATGCGCAACGGGCGGTCAGGGCGAACGGTCACGGCGGGTGGGTCCTTTTCGACGACGGCGGGTCACGCCGGCGGAGCACGGGGCGAGGCCCGGCACCGGCGCGCGGGATCGACCCCCCAGTCTACCTCCGTGACCGGGAGGAACCTGGGTGAGAGTGCTCACCCGGACCGTACAGTGGTCCGCGTGAGCCCCTCCTCCCCCTCTGCCCGGCCCGGCGCGACCCCCGACGGCGCCGCCCCCGACACCGGTGCCCTGCCCACCGTCTCCCCGGCTCCGGCCGACGACCCGCGCGGGCTGGCCCTCGGCTTCACCGCCTACTTCGTGTGGGGCCTGCTGCCGCTCTACATGGCGATGCTCGCGCCGGCCGGGGCCGTGGAGATCGTGGTGGTGCGCATCGGCTTCGCCCTGATCTTCTGCCTCGTGCTGCTGACCGTGATGCGCCGGCTGCGCGAGCTGGGGACGGCGCTGGCCACACCCGGCCGCTGGGGGGCCACCGCGCTGGCCGCCGGGATCATCGCGGTGAACTGGCTGCTGTACGCGGTCTCGGTCACCACGGGCAACGTGCTCCAGGCCTCGCTCGGCTACTTCATGAACCCGCTGGTGAACGTCCTGCTCGGCGTGCTGTTCCTCGGGGAGCGGCTGCGGCGGGGCCAGTGGGTGGCCGTCGGGATCGCGGTGGCCGCCGTCGTCGTCATGTCCGCGGCGATGGGGCAGGTGCCGTGGATCGCGCTCGGGCTGGCCACCTCGTTCGGGCTCTACGGCTTCGTGAAGAAGCGCTTCCCCTCCCCCGTGCACGCGGTGACCGCGATGACCGCCGAGACCGTCGTGCTGATCCCCGTGTTCGTGGTGGGCAGCGTGCTGTTGGCGCAGGCCGGGATGCTCACGACCGTCACCGAGGGGCCCGGCCACTTCTGGCTCATGGCCGGGCTCGGCGTGGCCACCGCCGTTCCACTCATCCTGTTCTCGGCGGCGGCCCGCTCCCTCACGCTCACCACCCTCGGGATGCTGCAGTACACGGCCCCCATCCTGCAGTTCCTCGTGGCGGTCACGGTGCTCGGCGAGCAGATGCCCGCGGCCCGCTGGGCGGGCTTCGGGCTCATCTGGCTCTCGCTGGCGGTGTTCACCCTCGACCAGCTGCACGCCTCCCGCCTGCAGCGTCGTCCGGTCCGGGTTAGACGGGGCGCGCGGGCCTAGACTGACGACATGCCCGCCAAGCCCCCCGCCCCCGTGTACCTCCCGGCCTTCCAGCGGCTCGTCCCGGACCTGTTGGGCGACGCCTGGGCCGAGGACGACGGCCTCGCCCCCGCCGACGTCGACGCCCGGCTGGCCCAGTCCCCCGCGGCGGAGCAGCTCGGCGCCGGACTCACGATCCCGGCCGCCCTGCGTGAGTTCTACCTCGCCCTGGGCAACTGCGGCGACCTCATGGAGACGGACCACTACGTGTGGGACCCCGAGGACCTCGAGGTGCGGGACGGCTTCCTCATGTTCCTGGAGGACGCGGACGAGACGGTCGTGTGGGGCCTGCCGGTGGACAACCTGGCGTTGCCGGACCCGCTGGTGTGGCGGCGCTCCGCCGGCGCCGACGCCCCCGAGGGCGACTGGCAGGACGAGGGCGGCACCTTCAGCGAGTTCCTCACGGACCTGCTCGCGTGGACCTTCGAGGACCCCGAGGACGACGGCGAGGGGCCGGACCGGTGACCGCGCCCGCCCCGGTCTCCCACGCCCCGGACGGCTACGTCTGCCCGTTCTGCGGGCTCGTGGCCGGCGACGTCTCCGACCCGGGCAACCGCTGCGAGCTCGGGGACACCGTCTACCAGGACGAGGACCTGCTCGTGCTGATCGCCGTGGACGGGTTCGGCGACCACGAGGGCCACGCCATGGTCTGCCCGGCCGAGCACTACGAGAACCTCTACGACCTGCCCCCGCGCGTGCTGCAGCGCATCGCGCTGATGGCCCAGCAGGTGGCGCTGGCCATGAAGCGCGCGTGGGCCCCGGACGGGGTCTCCACGCGCCAGCACAACGAGCCCGCCGGCAACCAGCACGTGTGGCACTACCACCTGCACGTGTTCCCGCGCTTCGAGGGGGACATGCTCTACCGGCAGCTGCGCCACCCGGTGGCCCCGGAGGTCCGCGCCCTCAAGGCCCGGGAGCTCGCGGCCGCGCTGGACCCCGTCCCGACCCACCTGGACTGAGCGGCCGCCCCGGATCGAGGCGGCGACGCCGCGGAGCCGCGGACCACGGCGTCAGGCCGAGCGCCCGACCACGTAGTCGGCGAACGCCTCGAGCGCCGCCTTCACGGCGGAGCCCGGCAGCGGGGCGAGCGCCTGCTTGGCCTGTTCCGCCCAGCCGCGGGTGATCTCCCACGCCTCGTCGATGGCGGGGTGGCCCGTGAGCGCGGCGACGGCGGCGGCCAGCTGCTCGTCGGTGTCGAGCGGCCCGTCCACGAGCGCGCGCACCCGGCGGGCGTCCTCGGCCTCCGGCCCCTCGCCCTGCGCGGCGCGGGCCAGCAGCAGCGTGGTCAGGGTGGGCACGCGCTCGCGCAGGTCCGTGCCGGGGACCTTGCCGATCCGCTCGGCGTCGCCGGTGAGGTCGATCAGGTCGTCGGCGAGCTGGAAGGCCAAACCCACCTTCTCGCCGTACGCGCGCATCACCTGGACGGCGGCCTCGTCGGCCCCGCCCAGCAGCGCGCCGAGCATGCCGGCCGCGGCGATCAGCGAGCCGGTCTTGCCGGAGAGCACCGCGTAGTAGTGCTCGATCGGGTCCGCGCCCTCGGCCGGGCCGCGGGTCTCCCACAGCTGGCCCTGCACGAGGCGTTCGAAGGTGTCCGCCTGGATCTGCACGGGCCGCGGGCCGAGCTCGGCCATGAGCTGGGAGGCGCGGGCGAAGATCAGGTCGCCGGCCAGGATCGCCGCCGAGTTGCCCCACAGCCGGTGGGCGGCGGGGGCGCCGCGGCGCACGGGGGCCTCGTCCATCACGTCGTCGTGGTACAGCGTGGCCAGGTGCGTCAGCTCCATCACGACGGCGGCCTGGCGGGCGGGCGCGTCCACGTCGGCGACCTCGCCGGAGGCCAGGGCGGGGTCGCCCAGGAGGGAGGCGAGCACCGTCAGGACCGGACGGACCCGCTTGCCGCCGGCGGCCATCAGGTGGTGGGCGGCGGTGTCGGAGAACAGGTCGTCGAAGCCGAGGGCGGTGTCCAGCTGCTCCTCGACCTGCTCGAGCGCGGTCAGCACGACCTCCAGGACACGGCCGTGCTCGGCGAGGGGTTCGAAGCCGGAGGGCAGGGCGAAGCCGGGGTCTGCGGTGGTCACCGGGCAAGCCTACCCAACGGCGCGCCGCCCACGGTCGTCAGCGCGGGGGTGAGCGCCTCGAGCACGCGGACGGCCCGGTCGACGGCGTCGCCGCCCCGCGCGTCCACCGTGTTGCCCATGACCTTCACCGCGGCCCGCAGCAGCGGGGGCGCGGCCATCCCGGCGCCCAGCGCCGCCTTCATCACCCGCGGATCGCCGATCAGGCGGGCGAACCGGGCGCCGAGGGCGAAGTGGCGGCCCCACAGGTGCTGGGTGATCACCGGGTAACGGGACAGGATCGCGTCCGCGGCGCCGTCGGTCCCGGCCCCGTGCGCCTGCACCGCCAGGTCCGCGGCGAGGCGGGCCGCCTCCATCGCGAACCCGATGCCCTCGCCGTTGAACGGGGACACCATGCCGGCCGCGTCGCCCACCAGGAGCATGCCCGGCACGTGCTGCGGGGTGCGGTTGAACGCCATCGGCAGGGCCGCGCCGAGGATCCGCGAGGTGCGCGTCTGCTCGGCGATCCCCCAGTCCGCGGTGAGCGCCCCGGTCCAGGACTTCAGCAGCCCGCGGTAGTCCAGCTTCCCGAACTGCGGGGAGGTGTCCAGGATGCCCAGGCCCACGTTCACGGTGCCGTCCGCGAGCGGGAAGAGCCAGCCGTAGCCGGGCAGCGGGTTGCCCTCGGCGTCCGGCAGGCGCAGCCAGGACTCCATCCACTCCCCCCGGTCGCCGGGCGGGGCGGGGATCGCCCCGTCGACGGCGGCGCCGGCGGTGTAATAGGCCCGCACGGCCACGCCCATGGGCCGGTCCTCGCGGCGGTGCAGGCCCGCGGAGACGGCGGCGCGGGCGGAGACGCCGTCGCACGCGAGCACGATCGGCGCGGTGAAGCGGGCGGTCTGGCCGGTCTTGCGGCCGTTCGGCGCGATCAGCTCCGCGTCCAGCCCGACCACGCGTCCGGCCTCGTCCCGCACGACGCCGGTGACGGCGTGCCGCTCGCGGACCTCGGCGCCGCGGGTGCGCGCCAGGTCCGCCAGGAGGGCGTCGAAGTCCCGGCGGGTGCGGGTGAGCGCATAGTCCGGCCAGGTGTGGGTGGGCGCCCACGGCACGTCCACGCTGCGCTCGCCCGCGCGCAGCCGCAGGCCGCGGATGACGCGCCAGCCGCCGTCGTCGCCGGGCTCGCCCCGGTGGGGCACGCCGAGCAGCTGCAGCTCCCGGACCGCCTGCGGGGTCAGGCCGTCGCCGCAGACCTTCTCACGCGGGTGCGCGGTCTTCTCGAGCACCACCACGTCCAGCCCCACCGCGGCGAGGTGGGCGGCGGCGGTGGCGCCGGCGGGGCCGCAGCCGGAGATCAGCACGTCGGCGCGGCGCACGACGGCGGGGGTCGAGTCGGGCGCGGGCGACGTCGGCGTGTCGGTCACTGGGGGGCCTCCTCGGCGGCGAGCTCGGCGGTGGGCGGGGCGGGGGCCGGGCCGGCGTCCGGCGCACGGTCCGGGACGGGGCACGCGGGCGGGAACGTGGCGCGCACCGCCGCGGCCAGGGCGGCGGCGACGCGCGGACGGTCGGCGCGGTCGCAGCGGACCTCGAGCAGACGCCGGCCGCGCACCGGGTCGGCGAGGGCCCGGACGAGGTCGACGCGGTCGGTGACCCGCGTGTGCGGGACGCCGTACGCGGCGGCCAGGGCGGCCAGGTCCACGCCGTGCGGGGTGCCGAAGAGCCGCTCGACCGGGTCCGCCATGCCGGGCGCCTCGGCCACGGCCCCGTGTTCGAGGCTCGCGAAGATCGCCCCGCCGTCGTCGTTGACGACCACGAGGTCGAGGTCCGGCTCGGTCTCGGTGGGGCCCACGAGCAGGCCGCCCGCCTCGTGCAGGGCGGTGAGGTCGCCGAGCAGGGCCACGGTCCGCCGTCCTCGCGCCAGTGCGACGCCCGCGGCCGTGGAGACGGTCCCGTCGATCCCGGCGAGCCCGCGGTTGGCGTACACCTCCGCGTCCGGCGCCGAGGGGGGCCGCCAGGTCAGGTCCACGTCCCGGATCACCGAGGACGAGCCCAGCACGAGCGGGCCCCGGACCATGGCGGCGCTCACGTGCGCCACCGTCTGCGGGCTGAGCCGGTCGCCGGCGTCGGTGGTGACGAGCACGTCCTCCACGGCGGCCTGGGCGCGCATCGAGGCGTCCTGCCATGCGGCGAGCCAGCCGGGCTCGCCCTGCCCGGCGAAGGCGGCGAGCTCCTCGAGGGTCTCCACGGGCGTCTCCCGGCGCCGGCCCGGCTCGAACCACGGGGCGGGCTCGGGGGCGTGCAGAGCCGTGGCGACGTCGGGGCGGGCCAGCAGCGCGTTGACCGTCCGGGTGAGCGTGGGCCGGCCGAACAGCACGACCCGTTCGATGCGGGCGGCCAGGGGGTGCGCGTCCGCGTCGCGCCCGCCGGCCGCGCCCAGCAGGAGCGGATACGCGGCGATGGCGTTGGCGGAGAACCGCGCGTTCGATGACGGCTCGGCCAGCAGGGGCAGGCCCAGGGACAGCGCGAAGGCGGCGGCCGCGGGGCCGGCGCCGTGACAGGCCAGCACGACGGTGCGCCGCTGGTCCAGGCGGGCGACGTCCAGCTCGGGCAGCCCCGAGAGCACCGCCCCGGGTGCCCGGTAGGCCGACGCGGCGGCGGGGGCCGGACTCGCGCCGGTCGGGGCGACGGCCGGAACAGGGGCGTGCGGCGCCGCGGCGGCGGCGCCCATGGCGGCCGCCTCCTCAGGGCTCGGCACGAGCGGGTCGCGGAAGTGCAGGTTCAGGTGGACGGGTCCGGCCGGGGCCTCTGCCATCGTCACCGGACCGGGCGCGCCGTCGTCGGAACCGGCCTCGGCGACGACCCCGTCGGCCGCCAGCAGGGCCCGGCGCACGGTGGCCCGCACGTGGCGCAGATGCTGCTCGGCGTCCACGTCGTCGGCGGCGTCGCAGCCGAGGGAGGCGGCATGGCGGACGTGCGTGCCGAACACGCCCCTCTGGTCCGTGGTCTGGTTCGCGCCGGTGCCGTGCAGCTCGGGCGGACGATCCGCGGTCAGCGCGATCACGCGTGTGCCGGCGTGGAAGGACTCCATCAGGGCGGGCAACAGGTTCCCGACGGCGGTGCCCGAGGTGGTCAGCACGCCCACCGGGCGCCCCGAGGCCAGCGAGAGCCCGTGAGCGAGGAAGCCGGCCGAGCGCTCGTCCACCCGCACGTGCAGGCGGACCTCGCCGGCGCGCTCTAGGGCCGCGAGCGCGTAGGCCAGCGGGGCGGAGCGGGAGCCGGGGCAGACCACCGCGTCCCGCATGCCGGCGTCGATCAGGGCGGTGGCGACGGCGCGCGCCACGGAGAGGGAGTCGACGGAGGTCATGGTGGCCACCAGTCTAGGCCCGGGCGCGGACGGGCCCCGGACGCGGCGAGGCCGCCACGGTGACGCGGTGGCGCCGGCCGTGACGGCCTCGTCGAGGGTCCCCGCGGTGGTGGGGGTCAGCCCTTCGGGCCCTTGCCGTTGCCCTTGCCCTTGTTGCCCTTCTCCTTGCCGGCGCCCTTGCCCTTGTTGCCCTTCTCCTTGCCGGCGCCCTTGCCGATGCCGTTGTTCCCGGTGGCGTTGAACACCTGGACGACGCACGGACGCGGGGCCGCGACCTTGTCGCCCACCTGGACCGGGCCGGTCGGGCTCAGGAAGTCCGGGAAGGAGGAGGTGTGCGCGCCCCAGGTGCCGTCCTCGCCCGGGTGCTGGACGTTGACGAACACGGAGTTGTCGCGGTCGTGGATCACGGGGCCGCAGGTCTCGGCGTCGCGCGGGACGGCGAGGAACTGCTGGACGCGGCCGCGCTCGGCGCCGTCGAGGGTGACCTTGTGCAGTGCGTCGGCGTAGCCGATGGTGCCGGGCTGGCCGTCGGTGGAGATCCAGAGGTTGCCCTCGGAGTCGAACGCCAGGTTGTCCGGGCAGGAGATCGGGGAGACCTTCTCCTTCGGGTAGCCGGCGAAGTAGGCCGAGGAGGAGACCGCCGGGTCGCCGGCGAGCAGCAGGATGACCCAGGTGAAGGCGGTGGAGGTGTGATCCCCGCCCTGCTCGGTGATCTCGAGGACGTGGCCGTCGCGGTTGCCGATGACCGGGTTGGCCTCGTCCACGGCGGTGCGCTTGGTGTTGTTGGTCAGGGCCGCGTAGACCTTGCCGGTGACCGGGTTGGTCTCGACGTCCTCCGGGCGGTCCATCTTGGTGGCGCCCATCTTGTCGGCCGCGAGGCGGGTGTAGACGAGGACCTCGGCCAGGGACATGCCCGGGACGAAGGACGTCTTCTCGTCGGCCAGGGCGATCCACTCGCCGGAGCCGTCGAAGGCGCCGTCCGAGGGCAGGGTGCCCCTGCCGTCGATCTGGGCGGCCGGGGAGTCGCCGGAGAACCTGGCCACGTAGAGGGTGCCCTTGTCCATCAGGCGCATGTTGTGCTTCTTGTCGCCCTCCCGGACCTTCTCGGCGGAGACGAACTTGTACAGGTAGTCGTGGCGCTCGTCGTCGCCGGAGTAGACCACGGCGTGGCCGGACGGCGAGATCACGGCGGTGCCGGCCTCGTGCTTGAAGCGACCCAGGAGGGTGTGCTTCACGGGCGTGGAGGTCGGGTCCTCGGGGTCGATCTCGACGACCCAGCCGAAGCGGTTGGCCTCGTTCTCGTAGCCGGGCTTGGTCAGGTCGAACCGGTCGTGGACCTTCTCCCAGCCGCGGCTGGTGGCGGAGGCGGAGATGCCGTAGCGCTTCTCCTCGGCGGTGCCGCGACCCTTGAAGTACTGGTTGAAGTTCTCCTCGCCGGAGAGCACGGTGCCCCACGGGGTGGTGCCGCCGGCGCAGTTGTTCAGGGTGCCCAGCACGCGGGTGCCGGTCGGGTCCTCGACGGTCCTGAGCAGCGCGTGGCCGGCGGCCGGGCCACGGACCTCGAACTCGGTGGTGCCGGTGATGCGGCGGTTGCGGCGGCCGCCGCGGACGTACTCCCACTGGGCGCCGCGCTTGGCGCGCTGGAGGTCCACGATCGACAGGCCGTGGGCCTGGAGGCCGACGTTGACGACGTCCTCGAAGTTCGAGGCGATGTACTCCGGGGAGAACATGATGTTCTCGTTGGTGTACTCGTGGTTGGAGACGAGGTAGCCGGAGCGGTCGTTGCCGCCGTCGGAGATGATGTTCAGGTAGTCGTTGTTGTAGCCGAACTGGGCGGCCTGCGACGCACCGGTCTGGTGCTCGATGTCGAACTCCGGGGAGTCGGCGAACAGCGGGTCGCCCCAGCGGATCACGGTGCCCCAGTCGTAGCCCTCCGGCACGGTCATGGTGTCCACGGTGCGGCTCACCGGCGCGATGGGCTCGAAGGGGAGCTTGCCGCCGCCGGTCGGACGCCGGCCGTTGTCCGCGAGCGCCTCGGGGGCCTGGGCCACCTGGGAGCCGATGACGACGGCGGCGGCGAGGCCGGTGCCGCCGACCAGGGCGGAGCGGCGCGAGATGGCGGTCTCCGCGATCTGCTGGAAGGTCGGGTTCGCCGAGGTGTTGGGCACCGGGTGGGCGCACGCGTTGCCGCACTTGAGCTCGCACGTGACGGCGGAGCGGTTGCCACGGGTGTGGCCGGCCATGGGGAGGAGGCGCTTCAGCATGACGGGGTCCTTCGCGTCGTGGGGATGGTTCGGGGTCCGGTGCCGGGCCGGAGGTGACCCCGGGGGTGAGACCGGCCGGAGCCGCCATCACCCTGGCCTCCCGCCACGAGCGGTGAGCCACGCCCAGGTGGCCGCGAGTTGAACTCTTCCCGGCCGCCGGATTTCGTCCCGTCGACGTGCTGTAATCCGGCTCACATTCCCCGCGCGGACGGGGACCGGGCGGGCCCGTCAGCCCTGCGCGGCCAGCACCGCGTGGGCCGCGCGCACGCGGTCGGCCCACCACGCCTGCCGCGCCCCGTCCGCCCGGACGCGGTCGAGCAGGTCCGGGTCGGGGGCGGGTGCCCGCTCCCCCGGTGCCGGGAGGGCCCCCGCGCGGGGGCGCCAGGCCGGGGCGACGACGTCGTGCTCGAAGAGCGCCGCGGTGCCGAGCCCGCACGCGTGCGGCAGGGACGGCAGGCAGGCGGCGAGCGCGGCGCCGCCGGCGATGCCCACGGAGGTGTCCAGCGCGGAGGAGACCACCGCGGGCAGCCCCGCGGCCGCCACGATCGCCGCGGCGCGGCGCACGCCCCCGAGCGGCTGGACCTTCACCACGATCAGGTCCGCGGCCCCGGCGGCCGCGACGGCGAGCGGGTCCTCGGCCTTGCGGACCGCCTCGTCCGCGGCGATCGGGGTGGGGACACCCCGGGCGCGCAGCTCCGCGCGGACCTCCGCGAGGTCGGTGATGCCGGGCACGGGCTGCTCGGCGTACTCGAGGCCGACGTCGGCCAGCGCGGTGAGCACGTCGACGGCCTCGGCGGGCGTCCAGCCGGCGTTGGCGTCGACGCGGACCTGCGCGTGGGGCAGCAGCGCGCGCACCCGCCGCACGCGGGCCAGGTCGGCCTCGCGGCTGCCGGGGACGAGCCCGCCCTCGGGGCCGTGCTCGGCCACCTTGACCTTGACCGCGGTGATGCCGTCGCCGTAGCGGGCCAGGACGGCCTCGACGTCGGCCGCCGCCACTGCGGGCACGGTGGCGTTGACGGGGACGGTCTGGCGGACCGGGGCGGGCCAGCCCTGCCAGCCGGCCTCGATCGCGGCGGCCAGCCACGCGGCGCACTCGTGCGGACCGTACTCCGAAAACGGGGAGAACTCGGCCCAGCCCGCCGGGCCGCGCAGCAGCAGGGCGTGACGGAGGTCCGTGCCGCGGAACCGCACGCGCATCGGCAGGGCGACCGCGACGGCGTCGGCCAGCAGCTCCTCGACGCTCGGCAGGGTGGGACCGCCCGGCGCGCCGGGCAGCGGAGGCAGGGCGGGGGCGGTGCTCATGCGGCCAGTGTAGGAAAGCGCTCGGCTCCCGTTCCGACGGGCGCCGGCGGGGTGGGGCTCCCGGGGCGGCGCCGACGCTCAGACGGCGCGGAGGTAGCCGAGGGCTCGGGCCAGGTCCACGGCGCGGTCGTGGGCGCCGAGCACCTCCTCCAGGCCGGCGACGACGGCGGCCGTCACCTCCTCGGTGAGATGCCAGTCGGCGGTGAACGGGTCGTCGAAGCGCGCCCACGCCGTGCCCACGGCCGCGAGCGCGCGGGCCATCTCCGTGAGGTCCCGGAAGACCGGTCGCGGCTCGTCCAGGCGGTCCTCCCACCCCTCGTCTCCCGGGGCCATGAGCACCTGGCCAGTGGAGGCCGCGTGGATGAACGGGTCGGCGCCCTGCTTGGCCACCACCGTCCAGTCGTCGTTCCAGTCCACCAGCAGGGCACCGGTGCGGTGGTTCCACCGGTAGCCGGCCTGCTCGTCCCACAGGCGGTCCAGCGGGAAGAACATCACGGGCAGGCCGAGGGTGTCGATCTCCAGCCACTCCGGCCCCACGTAGCGGTAGAAGTCGGCCAGGTCCGGGGCGAGGGGCTCCTCGGCGGCCCACTCGATGGGCTCCTGCCGGCTCAGCCGGCCGAACGGGGCCAGGGCGTCCCGGGCGGCCAGCAGGTCCTCGGCCGAGAGACGGGGCCGGGCACCCGGCTCGACGCCCGGGCCGGGGACCGTCCCGGTGGAGTCGCGGAGGGCCGGGCGATGTCCGTGGGCGGGGGGCACGCGGGTCATGGCCCCAGGCTAGGCAGGCGGCTCAGCGGCGCGGAGGACGGGACGGCGACGGGGGCGTGACCGTCCGATGAAGCCTGCATGACGGCTGCGCGTCCGACACAATGGAACCCATGCCCCCCGCCACCCGCGCCCCGCGCCGCCTCCCCTCGTGGACGTGGTGGCTGGCGCTGGCCGCGTGCGTGGCCGGCGTCGTGCTGGTCTACGCCGCCCTGGTGTGGTCCTCCGCCGGCCAGGTGCTGGAGTACCAGGTGTTCCGCGCGGTCGAGGAGCGCTACGCGGACACCGTGCCGGACGTGGCCTCCCAGGTGGTGCGGATCCTGCCGCTCGGGCTGGCGGTCGGCATGGCCCTGGCCTCGCTCGGCGCGCTCGCCGTGGCCCGGTGGCGGCGGCGGGGGCTGCTCGCCCTCCTCGTGCTGGCCGGGTCCAACCTCACCACGCAGCTGCTCAAGGCGGCGCTTCCACGGCCCGAACACGCCGACGGGGTCCCGTGGTCCGGCGGCAACTCACTGCCCTCGGGCCACATGACGCTCGCGACGGGCGCCGCTGTGGCCGCGCTGGTGCTCGTGCCGGCCCGGTGGCGACCGCTCACCACCGTCCTCGGCGCCGTGGTCAGCGCCTGCACCGGCGCCGTCGCCTACACGGAGGCCTGGCACCGGCCGTCGGACATGGCCGCCGCGGCGCTCGTGTCCGCCGCCTGGGGGCTGCTCGCCGTGCCGTTCGCCCGGTACGACGGCGCACCGCGGCCCGCACCGCGCGGCGCCCGCGGCGTGGAGGCCACGCTCTGGTCCCTGGGCGTCGCGGGCCTGGCGGCCGGGCTGGTGCTGCTGGCCCTCACCCTCGACACCCCCGCGACCAGCGGCGCCGGCCCCCACCCGGCGGCCGAGCCGGCCGGGATCCTGCTCAGCGCCTCCCCCGCGGTCCTGCTGTGGGGCGCGCTCGGCACGGCCTTCCGCCGCGGCCGCGCGGACTGACCCCCCTCCCCGCACGCTCACCGCCCCCCACCCGACGACGAGCCCTGCGATGTGGCGGCCATCCGCGAGGAATGGCCGCCACATCGCAGGGCTCGTCAGGGGTCGGGGCGGGCCGGGCTCGTCCGGATCAGATCCGGGCGAGGGCCGCCGTCGGATCGTGGAGGCAGTCCGCCACGAACGTGAGGAACGCGCTCGCGGTGGCGCCGTCGGTGACGCGGTGGTCGAAGGTCACGGTCATCTCGGTGACCTTGCGGACCACGATCTCCCCGTCCACGACCCACGGGCGGTCGATGATCCGGCCGATGCCGAGCATCCCGACCTCGGGCACGTTGATGATCGGCGTGGCGCCGTCCGTGCCCAGCGGGCCGTAGTTGTTCAGCGTGAACGTGCCGCGGGTGAGCTCGGCCGGGGCGGCCCTGCCCGCGCGGGCACGGCTGACGGTGTCGTTGATCGCGGCGGTGAGCTCGTCCGCGGACAGCTTCTCCGCGTGCTCGACGGAGGGCACCATGAGGCCGCGGTCGGTCTGCACGGCCAGGCCGAGGTGGACGCCGTCGACCTCCACGATCTCGTCCTTGCCGTCCGCCCCCGCCTCGATGCGCGCGTTCATCACCGGGTACCGGCGCAGGCCGGCCAGGGTGAAGCGGGCGATCAGGCCGAGCAGCGAGGGCGCGTTCTCCGGGTCCTTCGCCTTGAGCGCGGCCCGCAGCTCGAGCAGGGCGGTGACGTCCACGTCCAGCCACGCCGTGACCTCCGGGACCTCGCGGCGCGAGCGGGAGAGCTGGTCCGCGATCACCTTGCGCACCCCCGAGATCGGGGTGCGGGCGACGACGGCCAGGCCGGTCCGCCCGTCCACGACGCCCGGCTGCGCGGCGGCCTCGGCCGCCGGGGCGGCTGCGGCCGACGGGGCCGGGGTCGGGGCGGCCTGCGGGGTGGAGCCCTCGGCCGCGGTGAGCACGTCGGCGCGGGTGATCAGGCCGTCCGGGCCCGTGCCGGTCAGCGCGGCCACGTCCACGCCCTTCTCGCGGGCGAGCTTGCGGACGATCGGGGAGGTCACGCGCGGGGCGCCGGCCCCGGCCGTGGGGGCCGGCGTCGGGCGGGCGGCGCTGCGGCCGCGCTTGGACGGACGGCTGCGGGAGGTGGCCTTGTGGCCGGAGGTGCCGTAGCCGATGAGCACGGCGCCGGAGGCCTCGTCGTCGGAGCCGGCGACGTCGCCGTCGCCGCCGCGGGCCTTGTCCGGCTTCGGCTGGACGCCGGCCATCTCCTCCTCGCGGTAGCTCAGCGCGCCGGGGCGGGCGGCCTCGGCCGCGGCCGCACCGGTGGACGGCGGGACGGCGAGGGTCTCGGTGCCGGCGACGGGCGCGGAGCCCTCACCGGACTCGCCGGCCTCGCCGATGGTGATCAGCGGGCTGCCGACGTCCATGGTCTCGCCCTCGGCGCCGTGCAGGGTCAGCACGGTGCCGGCGTACGGGCTCGGCACCTCGACGAGGGCCTTGGCGGTCTCGACCTCGACCATGGGCTGATCGACGGCCACGGTGTCGCCCTCGGCGACGAGCCAGCGGACGATGTCCGCCTCGGTCAGGCCTTCGCCCAGGTCGGGCAGCAGGAAGGTGTTGCTCATGCGCGGGCCTCCTCGGCGTCCAGGTCCCAGTTCAGGTCGTCGATCGCGTCCAGGATGCGGTCGATGTTCGGCAGGTGGTGCTCCTCGAGCTTCGGCGCGGGGAACGGGATGTCGAAGCCGGTCACGCGGCCCACGGGCGCCGCCAGCGAGTGGAAGCAGCGCTGCTGGATCCGGGCCACCAGCTCGGAGGCCACGGACGCGAAGCCCTGCGGCTCGGCGACGACGACGGCGCGGCCGGTCTTGGCGACCGAGGCGGTCATCGTGTCCTCGTCCAGCGGGTTCACGGTGCGCAGGTCCACGACCTCCACCGAGAGCCCCTCCTCCGCGGCCGCGTGGGCGGCAGCGAGGCAGGTGGGCACGGAGGGGCCGTAGGAGACGAGGGTGACGTCCGTGCCCTCGCGGACGACGGCGGCGCGCGCCCAGGCCTCGCCGTGCTCCTTCTTGTCCTCGACGCGGGCCCAGCCTTCCTCGAACTCGGCGCGCAGCTGGTCGAGGTCGAGCTCGGCCTTGGTCCAGTACATCTTCTTGGGCTCCATGAAGACCACCGGGTCGTCCAGGCGGATGGCCGAGCGCAGCATCATGTACGCGTCCTTCACCGAGGCCGGGGTGTACACCTTCAGGCCCGGGGTGTGCGCGTAGTAGGACTCGGAGGAGTCGCAGTGGTGCTCCACGCCGCCGATGCCGCCGCCGTAGGGGATGCGGATGGTGATCGGCATGGGCGTGGCGCCCTTGGTGCGGTTGCGCATCTTGGCCACGTGCGAGGCGATCTGCTCGAAGGCCGGGTACGCGAACGCGTCGAACTGCATCTCGATCACGGGGCGGGCGCCGCCGAGGGCCATGCCCACGGCCATGCCCGCGATGCCGGACTCGGCCAGCGGGGTGTCGAAGCAGCGCTCCTCGCCGAAGCGCGCGGTCAGCCCGTCCGTGATGCGGAAGACGCCGCCGAGGGTGCCGACGTCCTCGCCGAACACCACCACCATGTCGTCGGCGGCCATCTCGTCGGCCAGCGCCGCGTTGAGCGCGGCGGCGAAGGTCAGGGTCGCCATGCTCAGGCCTCCTGGTTCTCGGAACGGGACAGCTCCTCGGCCAGCTGCGCGCGCTGGGCGGCGAGCTGCGGGGTCTGCACGGAGTAGACGTGGTCGAACAGCTCGAGCGGATCGAGCTCCGTCTCGGCGTTCATGGCGTCACGCAGCTGCTGCGCGACGTCCTCGGCGTCGCGGGCGATCTGGGCCGAGACCTCCTCGGTGAGGGCACCGGTGGACTCGAGGTAGGCGGTCATGCGGCGCAGCGGGTCGCGCGCCTCCCACTCCTTCACCTCGGCCTCGTCGCGGTAGCGCGAGGGGTCGTCCGTGTTGGTGTGCGCCTGCATGCGGTAGGTGTCCGCCTCCACGAGGAAGGGGCCCTGGCCCTGCCGGCACAGCTCCACGGCGCGGCCCAGCACGGCCAGCAGGGCGCCGAGGTCGTTGCCGTCCACGCGCTCGCCGGCCAGGCCGTAGCCCACGGCCTTGTGGGCCAGGGACGGGGCGGCCGACTGCTTGGCGAACGGCACGGAGATGGCGAACTTGTTGTTCTGCACGAAGAAGATCACCGGCAGCTTGAACACGGCCGCGAAGTTCAGCGCCTCGTGGAAGTCGCCCTCGGAGGTGCCGCCGTCGCCGACCATGGCCAGGCACACGACCTCCTCGCCGCGCAGGCGGGCGGCCTTGGCCATCCCGACGGCGTGCAGCATCTGGGTGGTCAGGGGCGTGGACTGGATGGAGACGTGGTGCTTCCGGGGGTCGTAGCCCTGATGCCAGGTGCCCTGGTAGGCCACCATCACCTCGAGCGGCGGGACGCCGCGGGCGATCACGGCCACGGTGTCGCGGTAGGTCGGGAACAGCCAGTCGTCCTCGCCCAGGCAGACGGCGGCGGCGACCTCGGAGGCCTCCTGGCCGTGCGAGGACGGATAGACGGCCATGCGGCCCTGGCGCACCAGGGCGTAGGCCTGGTCGTTGACGCGGCGGCCGATGACGAGGTGGCGGTAGGCGGCCAGCAGCTCCTCGTCGGAGGGCAGCGGATACTCGTGGCCGGGCTCGGTGCCCTGCTCCTCCGGGGCCAGCAGAGTGCCGTCCTCGCCGATCAGCTGGATGCGGCGGGCGGCGGGGAGCAGGTACTCCTCGAGGGAGATGCCGAAGGCGGCGCCGGCGTTCGGGCGGGTCTCGGCCTCGTCGGTCCGGGCGGCCCCGGGCACGGCGGGGGTGGGGTCACTCATGGCGGGTCCTCTCGATCTGTGGCCTTCAGTGTGCCCAAGAGGGTCAATGTGTCGCGCGCCCACCCGGGATCACGAGACGATCCGGTGCAAATCAGGCACTCCATCGGACGAACTGCTATTGTGACTCGTGCCACGGAGACGGTCCGCCGCCGCGTGGCCGACCCCGTCCGCCCCGCCCCAGGAGGAGCCATGGCCGCCGAGCCGCTGGACCGCGTGGACCGCGCGATCGTCCGCGCACTGACGCAGGACGGGCGGATGTCCGTCGCGGCCCTGGCCGAGCGCGTGCACATCTCCCGCGCGCACTGCTACTCACGCCTGAACCGCCTGCAGGACGCGGGCGTGATCACAGGCTTCACCGTGCGGGTCGACCCCGTCAAGGTCGGCTTCGGGGCCTCCGCCCACGTGACCATGAAGCTGCGTCAGCACGACTGGCGCGAGCTGCGCGCCACGCTCCTGGCCATCCCCGAGGTCTCCCACGTCTCCCTCGTGGGCGGGAACATGGACGTGATCCTGCTGGTCCGCGCACGGGACACCGCCGACCTGCGCCGCGTGATCTTCGACGAACTGCAGACCCTGCCGAGCGTCGTCGACACGCAGACGTACATGGTCTTCGACGACCAGGCCTCCGGGCAGACCATCCCCCCGGACGAGACCGCCGACTGAGCCGACGGTCCGGTGCCCCGGTCAGCGGGGGCGCACGACGACGGGCGGCGGGTCCGCCACGGCCCCCGGCCCGCGCGGCAGCACCGCGGCGAACACGACCGCTCCGACCCCGCAGACGACCGCGAGGGAGCCGACGCCGACGGCCAGCCCGGCCGCGGCGGTCGCCCCGGAGAGCAGCAGCGGCCCGGCGAGCATCCCCGCGTCGGACATCGAGCGCCACAGACCGAGGAACTGGGCACGCGCATTCGGCGGCGAGTGGTCCGCCCCGAGGGTCATCACGATCCCCGCACCGAAGCCGTTGCCGATGCCCAGCAGCACCGCCGCCGCCGCGAACGCCGTCGGCTCCCGGGTGAGGCTGATCGCCAGGAACCCCGCCCCCAGCAGGGTCAGGCACGGCACCGCCACGGCGCGCCGGCCGAAGCGGTCCATGAGCCGGCCCGAGGGGTAGAAGAGCAGCAGGTCCGCCGCGCCGGCCAGGCCGAAGACGAGCGACGCCGTCGCCGCGTCCAGGCCCAGGTGCGTGGCCCACAGCGGGATGACGGCGTTGCGCGCCGCGCGGGCGGCGGAGACGGCCACGACACCGAAGCCGGCCGTGAGCAGCGCCCCGCGCCGGGCGCGCGCCACGTCCAGCAGGCGGGGTCGGCCGGCCGGGGCGGAGTCCTCCCCCGCCGCCGGACCGGACGCCGGCACCGGCAGATCCCGGATCCGCAGGCACAGCAGGGCGCCGACGGCCATGGCCGCGGCGGCCGCGGCGAACGCGCCGTCCAGCCCGAGCGGCGCCTGCGCGGCGGCACCCAGGAACGGGCCCAGGAACGTCCCGATCCGCACGGTCCCGCCGAGCGTGGACATCGCGCGGGCCCGGTGCGTGGCCGGCACCGCCACCGCCAGGTACGCCTGCCGGGCCAGGTTGAACCCGGCCCCGGCCATGCCCACGGCGAGCACCGCGGCCAGGAACAGCGCCAGCCGCCCCGGCTCGGCCACCCCCGCCGCCGACGGCCCGGAGGACACCCCGGCCGTCGTCGCCCAGGCCAGGCCCGCGCCCGCCGTGCCGAGCACGGCGGAGACGACCATGGTGACCCGCTCCCCCGCCCGGGCCGCGAGCGCCGAGGCCGGCCCGTTGGCCACGAGCGAGCCGAGCCCCACCAGCAGCACGACGGCGGCCGCCCGCGCCGCGTCCAGGCCGAGGGCCAGCGCCGCCACCGCGAGCGCGGGCGTCATGGCGCCCAGGCCGACGGCGTAGACGGTGGAGGGGGCGTAAATCTGCACGGCGTCGCGCAGCGCCTCCCGGGTGCGGGCGGCGGAGGCGGAGCGGGGACGCATGCCCGCGAGCGTAGCGGGACGGCACGCGCGCGATCGTCGTGGGACCGGGTCACTACGCTGGTGCCATGGCCTCCCGCACCGCCTCTCCACCGCCCTCGCCCGCCCCGTCCCCCGCCGCTCCCCGCGGCGCCCTGGACCGGTACTTCCGCATCACCGAGCGCGGCTCGTCGGTGGGCCAGGAGTTCCGCGGCGGCCTCGCCACGTTCCTGGCGATGAGCTACATCGTGGTGCTGAACCCGCTGATCCTGTCCGGGCCCGACTCGGCCGGGAACACCCTGGGCATCCCCGCCGTGGCCGCCGTCACCGCGCTCGTGGCGGGCGTCATGACCATCGTCATGGGCGTGTGGGCGCGGCACCCGTTCGCGGTGGCCGCGGGCCTGGGCGTCTCCGCGTTCGTCTCCATCACCATCGCCACGACGCCGGGACTCACCTGGCCCCAGCTGATGGGCCTCGTCACCCTCGCCGGTCTCGTGATGCTGCTGCTGGTGGTGACCGGCTTCCGCCGTGCCGTGTTCGACGCGGTCCCGGAGGCGCTGAAGTCCGGCATCGTGGTGGGCATCGGCCTGTTCATCGCGCTGATCGGCCTCGTCAACGCCGGGTTCGTGCGGCGGCTGCCGGACGCCGCCGACACCACGGTCCCGGTGGGCCTGGGCACGGGCGGCGAGCTCGAGGGCTGGCCCGTGCTGGTCTTCGTCGTCGGGCTGCTGCTGACCGCGGTCCTCGTGATCCGCAAGGTGCGCGGCGCCATCCTGATCGGCATCGTCGTGGCGACGATCCTCGCCAACGTGCTGGAGGCCGTGTTCCACATCGGCCCCTCCGTGGACGCCGACGGGAACGCCGTGCCCACCGGCTGGTCCCTGATCGCCCCCTCCCTGCCCGAGTGGACCGCCCCGGACCTGCACCTGCTCGGCAGCGTGGACCTGTTCGGCGCCTTCACCTCCGTGGGCGGGCTGATGGCCTCCCTGCTCGTGTTCGCGATCCTGCTCTCCGTGTTCTTCGACGCGATGGGCGTCTCCGTGGGCCTGGCCCGCGAGGCCGGCACCGTGAACCCGGACGGCTCCATCCCCGACCTGAACCGGGTGCTCGCCGCGGACGCGCTCGCGGTCGCCGTGGGCGGCGGCGCCTCCGGCTCGGCGCACCAGATCTTCGTGGAGTCCGGCACCGGCATCGGCGAGGGCGCCCGGACCGGCCTGGCCTCCGTGTTCACCGGCCTGTTCTTCCTCGCGGCCGTGTTCCTCTCCCCGCTCATCCACCTCGTGCCGTTCGAGGCCGTGGCCCCCGCGCTCGTGGTGGTCGGGTTCATGATGTGCCAGCACGTGGTGCAGATCGACTGGTCCGACCCGGGCGCGGCCTTCCCCGCGTTCCTCACGTTCATCCTCATGCCGTTCACCTACTCGATCGTCAACGGCATCGGCGCCGGCGTGGTGGCCTACGCGGTGATCCGCACGGGCCAGGGCCGCGGCCGCGAGGTGCACCCGCTGCTGTGGTTCGTGGCGCTCGCGTTCGTCGCGTACTTCGGGCTCGGCGTGGTCCGGGCATCGCTCGGCCTGAACTGACCCGCCACCCCCGACGGCGGCGCACCGGGCCGGTGCGCCGCCGTCGTCGTGTGCGGCGCGGGGTGTCGGCCCCGCCCCGCGCGGCGTGATGGGATGGGCCGCATGCCCCAGACCACGTCGCACGCCCCCGTCCCGCCGTCCGTCTCCGCCGAGCCCGTGACCCGCCGCCACCACGGCCACACCTTCCAGGACGACTTCGAGTGGCTGCGCGGCAAGGCGGAGCCCCGCGTGCTCGAGCACCTGGCCGCCGAGAACGCGTACACCGAGGCCGTGACCGCGGACCAGGCGCCGCTGCGCGAGGCGATCGTCGGCGAGATCAAGGCCCGCACGGTGGAGACGGACCGCTCCGTGCCCGCCCGCCGGGACGGGTGGTGGTACTTCGTGCGCACCCGCGAGGGCGCCGAATATCAGATCCACTGCCGCGTGCCCGCAGGCGACACCGGTGACCTCGAGGCCGACTGGACTCCGCCCGTCATCACCCCGGACGCCGCCCTGCCGGGCGAGCAGGTGATCCTGGACGGCAACGCCGAGGCCGAGGGCCACCCGTTCTTCGCGCTCGGCGGCCTGCACATCAGCCCGGACGCCACCCGGGTGGCCTACGCCGTGGACCACACCGGCGACGAGCGCTTCACCCTGCGCGTGCGCGAGATCGCCACGGGCGAGGACCTGCCGGACGCGGTCGAGAACGTGGCCCACGGCGTCCGCTTCGACCGCTCGGGCACCCGCGTGTTCTACACCGTGTGGGACGACTCGTGGCGGCCGTACCAGGTCAAGGCCCACGTGCTCGGCACCGACCCGGCCGAGGACGTGCTCCTGCACGAGGAGGCCGACCCGGGCATGTGGACCGGCTTCGAGGGCGTGGCCGACCGCACCCAGCTGCTGATCGGCGTCGGCAACTCGGAGGTCTCCGAGACCCTCGTGGTCGACCTGCCGGAGGACCCGGCCGCGCCCCTGCCCGCCCCGCGTGTGCTGATCCCCCGCGCGTGGCGGATGCTCGCGGACGTCGAGCCCATCACCGACGCCGACGGCGTCCGTCGGCTGCTCGTGGTCCACGACCGCGCCCTGGACGACGACGGCGCCCCCGTCTCCGCGCCCAATGGGATGCTCTCGGTGGTCGCCGAGACCGACGTCGCCGACCGCGGCGCCTGGCGCACCGTCGTGCCGCACCGCGAGGACGTGAAGGTCGACGGCGTCATGGTCACCCTGACCCACGCCGCCCTGGCCGTGCGCCGGGAGACCACCCCGCGCGTCGTCGTCGCCGAGCTGGACGCCGTGCTGGCCGGGCAGGCCGCGCACTGGCGCGAGCCCGGGTTCGACGAGGAGCTCTACGCGTGCCACCTGTCCGCGACGGCGGCCGAGTCCCCGTTCCTGCGGCTGGCCTACACGTCCTGGATCACGCCCGCACGCGTGCTGGACGTCTCGGCGGCGACCGGCGAGGTGCACCTGCGCCGCGAGACGGAGGTGCCCGGCTACGACCCGGACGACTACGTGGCCGAGCGCGTGTGGGCGCCGGCGTCCGAGCCGTCGTCGGTGACCGGGGAGGACGTGCGGATCCCCGTCACCGTGATCCGGCGCCGCGACGTGAAGCCGGACGGGACGGCCCCGTGCGTGGTGTACGGATACGGCTCCTACGAGATGTCCATGGACCCCGTGCTCGGTGTGGCCCGGCTGTCCCTGCTGGACCGGGGCGTGGTGTTCGCGGTCGCGCACGTGCGCGGCGGCGGCGAACTGGGCCGGCGCTGGTACGAGGACGGCAAGAAGCTGGCCAAGCGGCACTCCTTCACGGACTTCGTGGACGCCACCCGGCACCTCGTGGACCTCGGCTGGGCGGACCCGGCGCGCGTGGCCTGCATGGGCGGCTCGGCCGGCGGCCTGCTCATGGGCGCGGTGCTGAACCTCGCGCCGGAGCTGTACCGGGCGTGCCTGGCGGTGGTGCCGTTCGTGGACGCGCTCACCACCATCCTCGACCCGGAGCTGCCGCTGTCCGCGCTCGAGTGGGAGGAGTGGGGCAACCCGATCGAGGACGCGGCCGTGTATGAGGCCATGCGCGCCTACACCCCGTATGAGAACGTGCGGGCGGTGGACTACCCAGCGATCGCGGCCGTGACGAGCCTGAACGACACCCGCGTGCACTACGTCGAGCCGGCCAAGTGGGTGGCCCAGCTGCGGCGGACGGTGACGAGCGACCAGGCCACGCCCCTGGCCGAGGGCGGCGCCCCGATCCTGCTGCGCACCGAGATGGACGGCGGCCACGGCGGCGCGTCCGGCCGGTACCAGGGCTGGGAGGACACCGCGTGGGAGTACGCGTTCCTGCTGACGGCGCTGGGGGCGACCCGCCGCGTGGTGTGACGGGGGTGGGACGTCCGTCCAGAACCGGTCAGTCTCCGGCCTCCCCGGCCCCGCCGGCCGCGCGGACCTGGGCCAGCGCGTCGGCAGCGCGCAGGAGCGCCAGGTGGCTGAACGCCTGGGGGAAGTTGCCCGCCATGCGGTCCTGGCCGTCGTCGTACTCCTCGGCCATGAGGTCGAGGTCGTTCGCGCACGCGTCGAGCCGCTCCATGAGGGCGTCGGCGTCGTCCAGGCGGCCGGTGCGCGCGTACTGCTCCACGAGCCAGAAGGCGCACGCGAGGAACGGCGCCTCCTCACCGGGCAACCCGTCGGAGCCGTCCGGGCGGTAGCGCAGCACCAGGCCGGTGTCCGTGACGAGCTCCTCCTCGATCCGCCGTACGGTGGCGAGCATGCGCGGGTCGTCCGGGGGCAGGAACCCGGTGTGGGGGATCTGGAGGAGGGAGGCGTCCACCGCGTCCGAGCCGTAGGTCTGGGTGAAGTGGCCGTCCGCGTGCACGCCGCGGGTGAGGATCTCCTCCCGCAGCTCGTTCCGGTGGCGCTCCCATGCCGCGGTCTCCGCCTCCGTGGCGGGCACGCCGTGGGTGGCCACGGCGTGCAGCGCACGGTCCAGTGCGGCCCACATCTTGACGCGGCCGTGCGTGAAGAAGGCAGGCTCCCCGCGCATCTCCCACACCCCGTGGTCCGGGTCCTCCCGATGCGCGACGACGCGCTCCACGAGCCGCTTCTGCAGCGGCCAGGACCACTCGTCCTCCGGGACGCCGGCGTCCCGGAGGGCGCACAGCGCCATCATCACGGTGCCGATGACGTCCGCCTGCCACTGGTCCGCGGCGCCGTTGCCCACGACCACGGGCCGGGAGTCCGCGTGGCCGGGGAGGTGCTCGAGCTCGCGCTCGGGCATGTACCGCTCCCCCGAGAGCGTGTACATGACCTGCACCTCGTGGGGCTCCCCCGCGATGGCGCGCAGCAGCCAGTCGCGCCAGGCCGTCGCCCCCTCCACGTGCCCGTGCGCGAGCAGGGCCTCCAGGGCGAGCGCGGTGTCCCGCAGCCACACGTAGCGGTAGTCCCAGTTCCGGACCCCGCCGATGTCCTCCGGCAGGCTCATGGTCGGGGCCGCCACGATGCCGCCCGTGGCCCGGTGCGTGAGCCCCTTGAGCACGAGGAGGGATCGCTGGACCCGATCGGCGAGCGGGTCGTCCGCCCGCGGGGCCTGTCGGGTCGACTCCTCCAGCCAGCCGCGCCACCTGCGCACGGTGGCCTCCAGCACGTCCTCGGCGCGGGGCGCGGAGGGGGCCATGCCCCACGCCGGGTACCAGGTCAGGCACCACTGGGCGGACTCCCCGGCGACCAGCTCCGTCGTGCCCTCGTGATGCCCGTCCACCGGCTCCAGGTCCGGCCCGTGCACCGCGAGCGCGTCCCCGCCGGCGACGACGGCCAGGAACGACTCCCCGTCGGCGTCCTGCTGACGCGAGACCCACGGCTGGACCTCGCCGTAGTCGAGGCGGGCGAACACGGACTGCGTCACGCGCACGCGTCCCGCGAGGCAGCGGACCAGCCGCATGACGTCGGCCCGCGCCGCCGCCTCGGACGCCCCGGTCCCGTCGGGGCCGCCGTCGTTCCCCAGGGCGTCCCCCACGCCGTCCGCGTCCATGAGCGGCATGAAGTCCAGCACCTCGGCCTCCCCGGACGGCGAACGCCAGAGGGTGCGCAGCACGAGGGTGCCCGGCAGGTAGGCGCGCTCCGCGACCTCGCCGTCCTCGATCCCCAGGCTCCACTCGCCGTGCTCCCGCGTGCCGAGGAGAGAGGTGAACACCGAGGCCGAGTCGAAGCGGGGCAGGCACAGCCACGTGATCGCCCCCTCCCGGGACACCAGTGCCCCGCTGAGCTGGTGGGACAGGAAGGCGTGGTCGTCGATGCGGGGCTGGGCGCTCATGCAGGGCAGTCCATCACCCCGGGGGAGGCGGGGCCAGTCGGGGGCGCGGCGTGGACCCACGACGACGTCACCGGGAGAATGGCGTGGCCAGCCGGGTCCCTCCCGGCTGCCGCCCGCGCACCGGCCCCGCTCCCCCGTTCCGTCTGCCCGCCCCGTCCAGGAGGACCCATGCCCGACGTCCAGAACCCCTGCCCCACCGGAGCATCCCCGGCACCCGACGACGACCGGGCCGCCGCGTCCGTGGCGCTCGTGATCGTGGGCGCGACCGGTGACCTGACCCGACGGCTCCTGCTGCCGGGGCTGGCCCGGGCCCTCACGGTCCACGACCTGCCGGAGGTGACCCTGGTGGGCTCGGCCCACTCGGACGGCCATTCGCTCGAGGAGTGGCGCGGCGTCATCGAGGAGGCCGTGGGCGAGACGGATCTGGACGCCGACGCACGGGCGGGCCTCGTCGAGCGCGCCGCCTGGCGCACCGCCGACGCCTCGGACCCCGAGGACCTGGGCGCCCTGCTCGTCGCCGCCCGCGAGGCCGCCGGGGAGGAGGCCGTGGTCGTGCTGTACCTGGCGCTGGACCCGGACCTCGCCGCCGAGGCGTGCGCGGCGCTCGAGCAGGTGGAGGACCGCCCGGAGGGGCTGCGCGTCGTGCTGGAGAAGCCGTTCGGCTCGGACCAGCGGTCGGCGCGCGAGCTCAACGCGCTGCTGGGGCGGATCGCCGGCGAGGAGGACGTGTTCCGCGTGGACCACTTCCTCAGGGAGTCGATGGTCTCGGGCCTGCTCACCCTGCGCACCGCCAACCGCGTGCTGGAGCGTGTGTGGAGCGCGGCCGACGTCGAGCACGTGGACATCGTGGCGGACGAGTCCCTGGCCCTGGAGGGGCGCGCCGGGTTCTACGACGGCACCGGGGCTCTCGAGGACATGCTCCAGTCCCACCTGCTGCAGGTGCTGGCCATGGTGGCCCTGGAGCCCCCGCGGCGTCTCACCCCGGACGCGCTGCAGGACGCCGTCGTCGAGGTGCTGCGGGCCACGCGCGTGCGCGACGACGACGCGGTCGCCTCCTCGCGCCGGGCCCGGTACACCGCGGGGACGGTGGGAGGCCAGGACGTGCCCGACTACGTCGCCGAGGAGGGCGTGGACCCGGAGAACGGGACCGAGACGCTCGCCGAGGTGGAGCTGGAGGTCCGGACCGACCGGTGGGCGGGCGTGCCGTTCCGGCTGCGGTCCGGCAAGGCGCTGGAGCCGCGCCGCTGGGAGGTCGTGCTCTCGCTGCGGCCGCCCGAGGGGGTGCCCGCGGGGCTGGAGGCGGCCGCGGGGCGGGAGCGGATCGTGGTGGGACTGGACCCGCGGGCCCTGCGGGTGGAACTGGCCGTGGACGGGCCGGACACCCCGTTCGTCGCGGAGCGCGGCGTGCTCGCGGCGGACCTGGCCGAGGAGGACGTGGACGCGTACGGCGAGGTGATGCGCGGCGTGCTCACCGGGGATCGGATGCTCTCGGTCCGAGGCGACGCCGCGGAGGAGTGCTGGCGCATCCTGGCCCCCGTGATCGAGGCGTGGAACGCGGGGCGGGTGCCCCTCGACGAGTACGCCGCCGGGTCCCCGGGACCGGAGGACTGGCCGGAGAGGTGATCCGCGGGAGTGGCCGTGGGTCGCACGGCGGCGAGGGGGACGGCGTCGTACGGTGAGTGCCGGCAGCTCCGCCGACTGTGGGCGGGATGTTCGCCCAGAACACCTCCGCCCCCGCCTCGCCCGGCGCGCCTAGACTCAGGCCCCATGAGCACCCCGCAGCCCGACGCCGCCCGCCCCGACCACGACCGCCTGCCCGAGCAGGTCTCCAACCTCTTCGACCCCACGCGCTGGCGCGTGGTCGAGGGCTTCGACTTCGAGGACCTGACCTACCACCGCCAGGTGGAGCGCGACGCCGACGGCCGCTGGGTGCGCGACCTGCCCACGGTGCGCATCGCCTTCGACCGCCCCGAGGTCCGCAACGCGTTCCGGCCCGGCACCGTGGACGAGCTCTACCGCGCCCTCGACCATGCGCGCATGACCCCGGACGTGGGCACGGTGCTGCTCACCGGCAACGGCCCCTCCCCCAAGGACGGCGGCCACGCGTTCTGCTCCGGCGGGGACCAGCGCATCCGCGGCCGCGACGGCTACCGCTACGCCGAGGGGGAGACGGCCGAGACCATCGACCCGGCCCGCGCCGGACGCCTCCACATCCTCGAGGTCCAGCGCCTGATGCGCACCTCCCCCAAGGCGATCATCGCCGTCGTGAACGGCTGGGCGGCCGGCGGCGGCCACTCGCTCCACGTGGTCGCGGACCTCACCCTCGCCTCCCGCGAGCACGGGAAGTTCAAGCAGACGGACGCCACCGTGGGCTCCTTCGATGCCGGTTACGGCTCGGCCCTGCTCGCCCGGCAGGTGGGCCAGAAGCGCGCCCGCGAGATCTTCTTCACCGCCCGCGAGTACTCGGCCGAGGAGATGGTGGCCATGGGCGCGGTGAACGAGGCCGTGGACCACGAGCGCCTCGAGGAGGTCGCCCTCGAGTACGCCGCGGACATCAACCGTCAGTCCCCGCAGGCCCTGCGCATGCTCAAGTTCGCGTTCAACCTTCCCGACGACGGCATGGCCGGCCAGCAGGTCTTCGCCGGCGAGGCCACGCGCATGGCCTACATGACGGACGAGGCCGTGGAGGGCCGGGACGCGTTCCTGCAGAAGCGCGACCCGGACTGGTCCGCCTTCCCGTACCACTTCTGACCGACCACCACGGCAGGACGGAGACCCGCCCATGCTCGCACTGCTCAACGACCAGCCCATCCTCGTCCTCATGGCCACCGTCGCCCTGGGCGCCGCCGTCGGCACCATCCCCCTGGGCAAGATCCGCCTCGGCGCCTCCGGAGCCCTGTTCGTGGGCCTGCTCGTCGGGGCGGTGCTGCCCGACGTCGGCGACCGGCTGGCCCTGTTCCAGAGCTTCGGCCTGGCCCTGTTCGCCTACCTGATCGGGCTCGGCGCGGGCAAGGTGTTCTTCCGGGACCTGCGCCGCAACCTGCCCCTGATGCTGGCCGCCGTCGTCGTGGTGATCCTCACCGCCTTCACGGTGCACCCGCTGGCCGCGCTGCTCAACCTGGACCTGCCGACGGCGATCGGCGTGTGGACGGGTTCGCTCACCGCGACGCCGGCGATGGCGCTGGCGAACCAGCTCACCGGCGGGCAGGCCCCGGCCGTGGGCTACGGGCTGTCCTACCTGGTGGGCGTGGTCGGCACCATCATCGCGATCACCCTGCTCGCCGCCCGCCCGTGGAGCAGTTCCCCGCGCGATCCGGCGCCGGTGACCGACGGCAAGCTGCGCTTCACCGCCGCGGCCGCCACCTCCGCCCTCGCCGTGCGGGAGATCCCGGGGATCTCCGAGGGGCTGGTGCGCGTGGTGGCGCTGCGCCACGGCGGCGTGGCCCGGATCGCCGGCTCCGCCGACCGGATCGAACCCGGGGACGAGGTCGTCCTGGACGGCACGGAGAAGAACATCGACGCGGCCGTGCAGGCCTTCGGCCGCCGCACCGACGCCGACCCGGCGCAGGTGATGACCCCGCTGCAGACCTCCATGGTCATCGTCACGGCCCGCGCCCTGGCCGATCGCCGCCTGGGCACGCTGTCCCTGCGCGAGCGCTTCGGCACCGACGTCGCCCGGCTGCGGCGCGACGACGTCGAGTCGCTGGCCACCCCGCAGACCGAGCTCAAGGTCGGCGACCGGGTGCTCATCGTGACCACCGCGCCACGGATGGAGGCGGTGCGCGACTTCTTCGGCAACTCGACCCGGGGGCTCTCGAACCTGGACTGGATCTCCCTGGGCACGGGCATGGCGCTGGGCTACCTGCTGGGCATGGTGACGATCCCGCTTCCGGGCGGGGCCTCCTTCTCCCTCGGCCCGGCGGCCGGGTGCATCCTCGTCGGCCTCGTCCTCGGCGCGATCGGCCGAACGGGACCCACGGTGTGGGAGCCGTCCACGGAGATCGCGCTGACGCTGCGGCAGTTCGGCCTCATGCTCTTCCTGGGCGTGGTGGGCCTGGCCGCCGGCCCGGCGTTCATCGAGACGGTGTTCACCCGGGTCGGCGGGCTGGCCATCCTGATGTCCGCCGTGCTCACCGCGCTGACCGCGGCCCTGCTCATCGCCGCGGCACGGCTGCTGGGGCAGTCCGTGGATCGCACCTTCGGGGCGCTGGCGGGCATCACGGGCCAGCCGGCGATCCTGGACTACGCGCTCTCCCGGTCCACCGACGCCCGCGTGACCGAGGGGTACGCCCAGCTGTTCGCGCTGATCATGGTGGTCAAGATCGCCACCGTGCCGTTCATGCTCTGACCGGCCGGGCGGATCCGGTCCGCCGGGCGGGTCCGTCCGACCGTCGGGCCTCCTACACTCGGGGCCATGCCCGCCACCGCCGACGCCCTCGCCCGCGCCACGGACGCCCTCGCGGCGGCCTTCGACGGCGGCGCCCCCGTCGAGCTGACCGCCGACGGCGCCGCGCTCCCCCGGCCCGAGGCCCGCGACCCACGCCGCTGCGGGGACCCGGACGCCGTCGCCGTGGTGCGCACCTCCGGGTCCACGGGCACGCCGAAGCAGATCGTCCTGACCGGCGCGGCCCTGCGCGCCTCGGCCGCGGCCACGGCCCGGCGGCTCGGCGGCGAGGGGGCGTGGCTGCTGGCCCTCGGCGTGCACTACGTGGCCGGGCTCGCCGTGCTCTCCCGCTCGATCGCGGCCGGGACCGCACCCGTGGCCCTGCCACCGGGCCCGTTCACGCCCGCGGCGTTCGCCACCGGGGCGGCCGCCCTGCCCGACGACGCCGGCCCCCGGCTCGTCTCGCTCGTCCCCACCCAGCTCGCCCGCCTCCTCGCGGCCGACGCCGACCCGGCCGGGCGGGCGGCCCTGCGCTCCTTCGACCGCGTGCTCGTGGGCGGCGCCCGGCTCGATCCCGCGCTGCGGGCCGCGGCCGAGGCGGCGGGGGTGCGTCTCACCGCCACCTACGGCATGGCCGAGACGTGCGGCGGCTGCGTCTACGACGGCGTGCCGCTGCCCGGCGTCGCCGTCGCTGTGGCCCCGGAGGACCCCGACGCCCCGCCGCGCGTGCGCCTGGTCGGGCCCATGGTGGCGGCCGGCTACCTCGACGACCCCGCCCGCACCGCCGCCCACTTCGTCCCCGCCGCGGACGGCGCCCGCGCCTTCCTGACCGAGGACACGGGCGTGCTCTCCCCCACCGACGACGGCGGCGTGCGGCTGGCCGTGACCGGCCGCCTGGACGACGTCGTCATCACGGGCGGGGTGAAGGTGTCCGCGGCGGCGGTGACCGCGGTGCTCGAGGCGCACCCGGGCGTCGCGGCGGCCCACGTGGCCGGCGTGCCGGATCCCGAGTGGGGCGCGCGGCTGTGCGCGGCCGTCGTGCCCGCCCACCCGGCCGCGGCCCCCGACGAGGCCGTCCTGCGCGCCCACGTGCGCGAGGCGCTGGGTGCGGCCGCGGTGCCCAAGACGTGGCTTGTCCTCGACGCCCTGCCCCTGCTCTCCACCGGCAAGACCGACCGGCAGGCCCTGGCCGCCCGGTTCACCGCCGGCTGAGCGTCGCCCCGCCCGCGTGGGAGAATGACCCGGGCCCGGCCGACGTCGGACCCCGGCCGCGCGCCGATCCCCATCCCGCTCCCCAGGAGGAACCCCCGCCCATGGCCGCCACGCTCTCCCAGTGGGTCGCCGCCGCGCGACTGCGCACGCTGCCCATGGCGATCGCCCCCGTGATCGTCGGTTCGGCCGCCGCCGCGGAGCTCGGCTCCTTCCACCTCGGCGCGGCGCTGCTGGCCCTCGTGGTGTCGCTCGCGCTGCAGATCGGCGTGAACTACGCCAACGACTACTCAGACGGGATCCGCGGCACCGACGACGACCGCGTCGGCCCCTTCCGGCTCACCGTCTCCGGGCTCGTGCCCGCGGCCCAGGTGAAGCAGGCGGCCTTCGCGTTCTTCGGCCTCGCCGGGCTGGCCGGCCTGGGGCTCATCCTGCTCTCGGGGCACTGGTGGTTCCTGCTGGTCGGCGTCGCCTGCGTGCTGGCCGCGTGGTTCTACACCGGCGGGAAGCGGCCGTACGGGTACCTCGGCCTCGGTGAGGTGTTCGTGTTCGTGTTCTTCGGGCTGGTGGCCGTCCTCGGCACCACGTACACCCAGGCCGACGCCGTCAGCGGCCTGGCCTGGGCCGGCGCGATCGGCTGCGGGCTGATCTCCACGGCCCTGCTCATGGCCAACAACATCCGGGACATCCCCACGGACCGCGAGGTCGGGAAGATGACGCTGGCCGCCCGCCTGGGCGACGGACCCGCGCGGGTGTCCTACGGCGTCATGCTGGCCGTCGCCCTGCTGCTGCCGCTGTTCTGGGTGGCGGTGCACCCGGGGCTGCTGCTCGTGCCGATCGGCGGCCTGCTCGCGATCCGGCCGATCCGCACGGTGCTGCGCGCCGACGACCGCCGGGCGCTGATCCCGGTGCTGCGCGCGACCGGCGTGATCGGGATCGTCTACGCGATCACGTTCACTCTCGGCGCGCTGCTCTGAGCCGCACGGGATGACGACGGCGGCGGCATCCGCCCCGTCGCCCCGCGGGGCTCACTCGCGGAACCGGCCCTCGGTGTAGGCGTCCTCGGCGTCCGCGTCGGCGGTCTCGGTGCGGCCCCGGCGGCCCGGGCGGCCCTCCCACGCGGCGGACAGGTCCTCGGTGGCCCCCGTGCGCAGGCGGCCGAGGAAGAGGTAGCTGACCGCGAACGTCAGGATCGTGGCCGCGATCACCCCAAAGATCATCCCGAGGTCCATCACGTAGTAGAACAGCGCCCACAGGGCGACGAAGACGACCACGCGGACCAGACCGTAGAAGAAGATGCGCACCGGTCCATCCTACGAGGAAGGACGCCCCGCCCGCCGACCGCCCAGCCCGCGCCTAGACTGGAAGGATGGGCCGCTTCATCATCCCCGCCGCGATCATCCTCGCGGGCCTGACCCTCTACGCGCTGTTCGAGGCGCTGCTGACCCCCGCCCGCGAGGTGCGCAGCCTGCCGAAGGCGGCGTGGGTGGCGGTCATCGTGCTCGTGCCGCTCGTGGGGCCGCTGCTGTGGCTGCTGCTCGGCCGCGCCCGCCCGGCCGGCGCGGCCGGCCGCCCGGCGCCCCGGCCCACCGGGGCCCCGGACGACGACGAGGCGTTCCTGCGCAGCCTGCGCATGCAGCGCCGCCAGGACGCCCGCGAGCAGGACCTGGACCGCCGCGAGGCCGAGCTGCGCGCCCGCGAGGAGGAGCTGCGCCGTCGTCGGGAGCAGGGCGACGACGACGCCGACCCGGACGGCGACGGCCCGCGCGCCTGAGGGGCCCCGCCGGACTCAGCCGGGCAGACCCGCGTACGAGTGCAGGCCCGGGAAGTACGTGTTCACGATCGTGTAGTTGAACACGATGCACAGGAAGCCCACGATGCTCAGCCAGGCCGCGCGGGCGCCGGTCCAGCCGCGGGTGGCGCGGGCGTGCAGGTACGCCGCGTAGACCACCCAGATGACGAAGGACCAGACCTCCTTGGTGTCCCAGTTCCAGTACCGGCCCCACGCGGCTTCGGCCCAGATGGCGCCGGCGATCACGGTGAACGTCCACATCACGAAGGCGATCGCGTTGAGGCGGTAGGACCAGTTCTCCAGCCCCTGCGCGGCCGGCACGAGGCGCAGGAACGCCCACGAGCGCTCGCCCGCCGCGGCGCGCTTCTCCGCACGGTCCTGCAGCAGCTGCAGCACGGACATCGCCGCGGTCAGCGCGAACAGCGAGCTGGCGAGCACGGCGATGGACACGTGGATGACGAGCCACGGCGACTGCAGCGGCGGCTGGAGGTGGCCCACCGGCGTCGGGAAGCCCATGGTGGCCGCGCACATCATGGCCACCACGAGACCGGTGACGAACGTGCCCACGAAGCGCAGGTCCTTGCGGAAGAGGAACAGCAGGTAGACGGTCGTGATCACGAGCGCGCCCGTGGTCATGAACTCGTACAGGTTGCCCCACGGCACGCGGGAGGCGGCGAGGCCGCGGGCGACGACGGCGAACGCGTGCAGCGCCCAGCCGACGGCCAGCACGGCCACCGCCACGTTGGCGACCGGGCGGCGGCCGCCGCCCGTGTAGTCCATGTCCTCGTCCACGAGGTCGGCGTCCGCGTCGATGCCGGGCTCGGCGGCGGACGGCCGGGCCGTGTCGGAGTCGCTCGCGCCGACCGCCGTGGACCCGCCGACGGCGGCCCCCACGGTCTCGCGGGCCGGAGCGGTGCGCACCTGCCCGCGCTGGGCCGCGAGGTCGGCCTCGAGGCGGCGGATGGTGGCCGAGGCGGTGGCCATGTCGATGGTGAACAGGATGAACGCCGCCGCGTACACGAGCGCGGCGATGAGCATGAAGAGGTCGCTGTACAGCGCCAGCTGCTCGTTCACGGGGGCCGTGGGGTTGAACACTGTCAGTCTCCTGATCGGGCGTCGGCGGGGCCGGCGGGGGTCTCGGGGGCGGTGGGGGTGGACTGGGGGGCGGCACCGGCCGCGGCGTCGTCGGCCGTCTCGGTGGCGGCGACGATGGGCCACCACTTCTCCATGGCGGCGCGCAGGGCCACGTGCTCCTCGTGGAGACCGAACTCCTCGCCGCGGGCGAGCAGCGCGTACTCCACGCGGGTGCGGCCGTCGTCGTCGGTGCGGGCACGCACCCACACGCGGCGGCGGCGGACGAACAGACTGATCGCCAGGCCGAGCAGGGCGGTGCCGGCGAACACGCCGACGCCCCACTTGCCCGGGTCGTAGTGGATGTCCAGGCCGACGTAGCGGCGGACGCCGTCGAAGCTGATGGAGCCCTTGCCCTCGGGCAGCTCGTACGTCTGGCCCGGGCTGAGCACGATGCCGCCGTTCTCGTTGGTGCGGCTGTTGAGCTCGGTGAGGGATGCGGTGTCCAGCACGTACACGTTCTGCGGGCGGCCGGTGTCCAGGCCGAGGTCCCCGTAGTACGAGTTCAGCTGCAGCTCCGGGTTGAGCAGCTCGGGGTCCGCGGAGAACGCGGCGCCTTCCTCGTCCTCCACCGCCGAGGGCAGGAAGAAGCCGACGAAGCCCAGCTGGTCCGGCCGCGCGTCGGGGACCTTGATGGTGGCCTGCGAGCCGTAGTTCTGGTCGAACACGCGGGTGACCACGGGGCCCTGGAAGGCCACGTCCCCGGCGCCGTCGCGGATGGTCACCACGGGCGCGTAGCCGTTGCCCACGAGGTAGACGCGCACGCCGTCGATGTCCAGCGGCTGGTTGACCTTGAGGATCTGGCGCTGGAGCTCGCCGCCGGAGCCCTCTCGGACGTCCATGACGGCGGTGTAGTCCAGCGGCTGGCCGTAGTGGGTCTCGGACTCGCGGTCGAACACGGCGTCGAAGGAGTCGAGGGTGAGGGAGAACGGCTGGAGGTCGTCCGCGCTGAAGTAGGTGCCGGGGGTGAAGGAGTCGTAGGCCACGAGGTTGTTGGCGAAGCCCTCGCCCTCCACGATGATCTTCTGCCCGCCGTACTTGGTCATGCCGCCGTAGGCCATGAACACGAGCACGCCGATCAGCGAGACGTGGAACAGGATGTTGCCGATCTCGCGCAGGTATCCGCGCTCGGCGCCCACGGACGCGCCGCCGGCCTCGGGGCGGTGCTCCACGCGGTAGCGGCGCTTGCGCAGCCACGCCTGGGCTCTGGCCACGGCCTCCTCGGGGCTCGGGCCGCCCTCCTCGAGGACGACGACGCCGGAGGCCGGCAGGCGCGTCAGGTTGCGGGGGGTGCGGGCCGGGGGCTGGCGCAGGGCCTTGGCGTGCTGGATGGCGCGCGGCCACACGCAGCCCACGAGGGAGACGAACAGCAGCAGGTAGATGGCCGAGAACCAGACGGAGTTGTAGACGTCGAAGAACTGCAGGGCGTCCAGGACGGGGCCCCAGAAGGGGTGGTCCGCGATCCACTGGTCCACGATCTCGGGGCCGGCGCGGCGCTGGGGCACGAGGGAGCCGGGCACGGCGGCGACGGCGAGCAGGAGCAGCAGCATGAGCGCGGTGCTCATGCTGGTCAGCTGGGTCCAGATCCAGCGCAGGGTCCCGGTGAGGCCCAGCTGAGGGAGGGCGACGTCCTCCGAGCGGGCGCGGTCGGCCTTCGAGCTCACAGGGGCATCCTCCATTCGTTGGCGAACCAGAACTGCAGCTGCGTGGTCCAGTGCGTCCACACGCCGGTGACCATGAGCAGGCCGAGCAGCACCAGCAGGGCGCCGCCGAGCCGCATGATCAGCACGCGGTGCCGCGTGAAGAACCCGACCGCCCGCATGCCGCGCTCCATGCCGACGGCGATGAGCACGAACGGCACGCCGAGGCCCAGGCAGTACAGGAACGCCAGGAGCGCCCCGCGCCCGAGCGAGCCGGAGCCCGCAGTGGACATGGCGAGCACGGCCGCCATGGTCGGGCCGATGCACGGGGCCCACCCGAGGCCGAAGGTCATGCCGAGCAGCGGCGCCCCGGCCAGGCCGGCGGCGGGCTTGAGGTGGAGGCGGCGCTCCTGCTGGAGACGTCCGCCACCGCC
The DNA here is from genome assembly GCF_056173425.1 of Micrococcus sp. 63XJN7_8_ISO-PGPR-S23-253. Classification (NCBI taxonomy): domain Bacteria; kingdom Bacillati; phylum Actinomycetota; class Actinomycetes; order Micrococcales; family Micrococcaceae; genus Micrococcus; species Micrococcus sp. 63XJN7_8_ISO-PGPR-S23-253. The sequence goes on along the minus strand of NZ_CM149673.1, from coordinate 471,462 downwards.
CATGAACACCAGACCCATGAGCGCCACGAGCACGCCGAGCACGCGGGTGACCCACTGGCCGTCGCGCTGCAGCCACACCATGGCCTGCGTGAAGACCACGCTGATCGCCACGAACACCACGGCGAAGCCGAGCACGAACAGCACGGCGCCGAGCACGAGGCGGCCGCGGCGCCGGGTGGTGAGGACGTCACCGCCCAGGCCGGTGACGTAGCCGAGCCAGCCGGGCACGAGCGGCAGGACGCACGGCGAGAGGAAGGAGATGAGCCCGGCGAGCAGGGCGATCGGGGCCGCGAGCAGCAGTGAGCCGTCCAGCGCGATATCGGCGAAGGGATTGTTCTGCATGGACACGGCGGCCACTCAGGCCGCGGCCTCGTCCACCACGGTGGTCAGCAGCGCGCGCAGGGTGGACTCCTCCACGGCGCCGAGCACCCGCGCGGCCACGCGGCCCTCGACGTCCAGGACGAGGGTGGAGGGCACGGCCTGCGGGGGCACGTAGTCGGTCATGTTCAGGAGCACGTCCCCGCGGGCGTCCTCGATGGACGGGTAGGGGATCTCGAAGGTGCGCTCGAAGGCCTGCGCGGTGGTGACGGTGTCCCGGACGTTCACGCCGAGGAACCGCACCCCCTGCGGGGCGAACTGCTCGTGCAGGGAGACGAGGTGGGGGGCCTCGACGCGGCACGGCGCGCAGGCGGCGTACCAGAAGTTCAGCAGGGCGGGGGTGCCGCGCAGGCTCGCGCCGGTCACGGGGGTGCCGTCGAAGAGCTCGGCGGCGAACTCCACGGGGGCGCCGCGCTCGGCGGGGGCGATCTCCAGGACGGAGCCGTCGCCGGCGATGTAGTTCTTGCCGTCCGCGTTGCCCGCCTGCCGCGCGAGCGAGTCGTCACCGCCCGAGCAGGCCGCGAGCGCCGGCGCCAGGCTGGCGAGGGCGAGGCCGGTCAGCAGGGTGCGGCGGGACGGACGGGGCGGGGTGTGCATGGCGTGACTGCCCTCCAGGGGATGCGCGGCGCTGGATTCCGGGGACCTGGGGAGTCTACTGTCCGCCCCGCATTCTGACTGAACCCTGGACGTCACACCCCCACCCCGTGGGAGGCCGCGGCCGGCGTCGTCGACGCCGGCCGCCGTCGGGGCCTCAGGCGCCCGGCAGGGAGGAGGCGTCCTTGAGCAGGGCCTGGTTCGGTTCGTGGTACTCGACGCGCGGCACCCTGCGCCCTTCCTCGTACACGAGCGAGGTCACGGAGGTCAGCGAGCACTCACGCCGGCGCGGGTCGTGCCACAGCGGACGGCCCTCGACGGCCAGGCGCGTCACCCAGATCGGCAGCTGGTGCGAGACGAGCACGGACTCGGCGCCGGGCCCCTCGGCGGCCACGGCCTCGCCGCGGAGCCGGTCGACGACGGCCAGCATCCGGGCGGCCTGCGCGCGGTACGGCTCGCCCCAGGACGGGCGCAGGGGATTGCGCAGCCGGGGCCACAGCCGCGGGTTCCGCTTCAGCGACGCCGCCACCTGGGACATGCCCTCGAAGGCGTTCTCCGCCTCGATCAGGTCCGGCTCGGTGACCAGCGGCAGGTCGAACGCGGCCGCGATGGGCGCGGCGGTCTGCTGCGCGCGGGTCAGCGGGGAGGCGGCGACGACGGCGGGCGCCCGGCCGGTCTGCGCGGCACGCTCCTCGAACCACGCGGCCACGCCCCGGGCCATCTCGTGGCCGAGCTCCGAGAGCCCGAACTCCGGCAGGCGGCCGTAGAGGACACGATCGGGGTTGTGGACTTCTCCGTGGCGGACCAGGTGGACGGTGGCGAGCGTCTGCATGGGGCCAGTCTGGCAGAGGCGGACCGGTGGCCCCGGCGGTAGCGTGGGGCACAGCTCGGCGCGACCGCGCCGCCACCCCCGTCCGCACCGAGACGCCGCGAGCGTCGGCGTCGCTAGGAGGCCCCATGTCCGGCACCTCGCCCACCGATCCCCACGGCAGCCAGAACCCGTACGGCGCCGACCCGTACGGCGCCGTCCCGCAGGGGTCGACCCCGGGCTCCCCCGACCCGGCGGGTGCGAGCCCGTACGGCCAGAACCCCTACGGCGCACCGCCGGCGACTCCGTACGGCGCCCCGGGCCAGGCGGGGATGCCCCAGGCCCCCTCCCCCCACGGCCCGGCCGGCTGGCAGTCTCCCGGCCCGGTCGAGCTGCCCCCGCGGCCGCGCTCCCTGACGGCCGCGTTCTGGCTGATCGTCTCGGGCGGCCTCCTGCTGCTGGCGACGACCCTGCTGGCGGCCTTCGCCATCACCCAGCCGGAGGGCCAGGCCGCGATCCAGCAGGAGCTGGACCGGTCCGTCGAGCAGATGGATCTGCCCGCCGACCAGGCGGAGCAGATGCGCGCCATGATGGACGGGATGCTCCCGGCCCTCGCCACGACGGCGGCCGTGTTCGGCGTGCTCGCGTTCCTCGTCTACCTGTGGGTGGCGTTCGCGATCCGCGGCGGCTCGCGCGCCGCGCGCATCGTCGGAACGGTGCTGGCGGCCCTGTCCGTGCTGGTGCTGGTCTCCAACGCCGTGATGGGGGCGTTCAGCCCGCTGGACCTGGTGTGGGTGGGCCTCGGCGTCGCCGGCATCGTGCTCGCCTACCGCCCGGACGCCACGGAGTACATGCGGCTGAAGGCCTGGCAGCGCTTCGCGCGCCGCTGAGCCCGCTCAGGCCCGCGGGGCGTCCAGGAGCCGGCCCAGGCGGGCCGGGTCCACGCGCCAGAAGTCGCGCTGGACGCCGTCGACGAACAGCACGGGCACCTCGTCCGCGAACCGCTCGAGCAGGGCCGGGTGCGCGGCGCCGTCGACGGCCTCCCAGGCCTCGCCCCGCGCGTCGCACACCTGCGCCACCGTGGCCTCGGCGTCGGCGCACAGGTGGCAGCCGGGCTTCACGAGCAGCTGGACGCGGGCGGTGGCGGCGGGCAGGTCGGCGGTCATGGCCCCCACTCTACGGATCGCCGTCCACGACGAAGCCGCCGCCCCCGGAAGGGGACGGCGGCTTCGTCTCGTCAGCGCCCGGAGGGCGCGGGCGTCACTTCTTGTTGCGACGCTGGTGACGGGTCTTGCGAAGCAGCTTGCGGTGCTTCTTCTTCGACATGCGCTTGCGGCGCTTCTTGATCACAGATCCCATGGGGACTCCTTGAATCGGGGCGAGGGTCGGCGGTCGTGGGACCGCAGGCATCCGGGGCGCCGGACACGCCGACCCGCATTCCACCGGATGTGGAACGCCTGGAAACGTTCTCGGCCACAATACCGGCCGCACGGGCCGCGGTCGAACCGGGACGCGGGCCGTCTCAGTCGAACCAGGGGTCCAGCCCGTGCAGCGGGAACACCTCGCGGCGCGTGGCCATGATCGACTGGTCCACCGGGTCGGCCGGGTCGTAGCCCACCTCCCACGAGCGCCACCACACATCCGCGTCCTCGCCCATCACGGTGGGGATCCGCTCGGCGTCGTCCCCCTCGTGCACGGACATGTCCCCGGTCAGCTCGTCCGCGGTGAGGGTCCGGACGTGCTCGATCCAGGCGGCGGGGATCTCGCTCTTCACCGGGATCGGGGTCTGCAGGACGGCGGCGGTCAGGTGGGCCCACGCGCGCGGCACCACCCGCAGCGGGTTGTAGCCGCCGCCCCCGGTGGCCAGCCACCGGCCGTGCGCGAACCGGTCGGCCCAGTCGCCGACGTCGAACGCGAGCTGGCGCTGGCCGTCCACGCTCAGCCGCAGGTCGGCGAGCGGGTCCGTGCGGTGACCGTCGCAGCCGTGCTGGCTGACCAGCACGTCCGGGGCGAACGCCTGCAGCAGCGGGGGGACCACGGCGTGGGCGGCGCGCAGGAAGCCGGCGTCGCCGGTGCGCGGGGGCAGCGCGACGTTCACCGCTGTGCCCTGAGCGGCCGAGCCGCCGATCTCGTTGGCGAAGCCCGTGCCCGGGAACAGGCTGATGCCCGTCTCGTGCAGGGAGATGGTGAGCACGCGGGGGTCGTCGTAGAAGATCGACTGCGTGCCGTCGCCGTGGTGCGCGTCCACGTCGACGTAGGCGACGCGCTCCGCGCCGAGGTCCAGCAGGCGCTGGATGGCCACGGCGCAGTCGTTGTAGATGCAGAACCCGGACGCCGAGGACCGGGCGGCGTGGTGCATGCCGCCGGCGAAGTTCACGGCGCGGTCCACCTCGCCGGACCAGATCGCCTCCGCGGCGACGAGGGAGCCGCCCGCGATCCGGGCGGCGGACTCGTGCAGGTCCGGGAACACGGGACAGTCCTCGGTGCCCAGGCCGAAGCAGCCGTCCTCGTCCGACGACGTCGCCGCGGCCCGGCGCACGGCGGCGACGTACTCGGGATCGTGGACGAGGGCGAGCTGCTCGTCCGTGGCCACGGGCGGCTCCACGATCCGCACGTGGGGCGCGTCCAGCAGGCCGAACGCCTCCACGAGCCGGTGCGTGAGGTCCAGCCGCAGGGGCGCCATCGGGTGCTCCGCGCTGAACCGGTAGCGGAGCAGGCTGGAGTCCCACACCACAGCGGCGGGGGTGGGAGCGGGAGGGGTGGACGTGGTGCTCATCACGGTCCAGCCTAGGGCTCCGGGCGGCACGGTGGCGACGAGCGCCTCGGATGTCTCACCCACGTGACGCGCGGGCCTCAGGGGCGCGCGATACTGGGAGCCGGTCCGTTCCCCGTCCCCGTGCAGGAGGTGCCCCGTGGCAGGTCCCCGTCCGACCCCGCACGCCCGCCGCCACGGCGGGGTGCGCCGGCCCGGCGGACTCCCCCGGCCCGGCCAGGCCTCCACGCTGGAGTCCTCGACCGACCTGCGCACGGCGCTGCGGCGCTCGGGCCGTGCCGTCAGCTCGGTGGTGGGCGGCTCCCCGGCCCGCGCCGCCCTCTCCGCCTTCGCCCTCATGGCCCTGGTGTTCACCGGGCTCCTCGCCCTGCCGTGGGCCGCGGCGGACGGCCACGCCACCCCCCTGCACGACGCCATGTTCACCGCGGTCTCCGCCTTCTCCGTGACCGGTCTGACCACCGTCAACACGGCCGAGCACTGGTCCCCCGCGGGCCAGGTGATCATCCTCGTGGCCATCCAGATCGGCGGCCTGGGCATCCTCTCGATGGCCTCGCTGCTCACGTTGGCCGTCTCCCGGCATCTGGGCCTGAGGTCGAAGCTGGCGACGCAGCAGGCGGGCATGACCTCCGGCAGTCTCGGCGAGGTCGGCCAGCTGCTGCGCGTCGTCGTCGTGACGGTGCTGACCGCCGAGGCCGCGCTGGCGCTCGTCCTCGTGCCGCGGTTCGCGGCCATCTCCGGCTCGTGGCTCACCGGCCTGTGGCACGGTGTCTTCTACTCGGTCAGCGCCTTCAACAACGCGGGGTTCACCCTGCACGTGGACGGCCTGCCGGAGATCATGCACGACCCGGTGGTCATCACGGTGCTCGGCGTCGGCGTGTTCCTCGGCGCGCTCGGCTTCCCCGTGGTCATGGTGCTGCTGGAGAAGGGGTGGCGGTTCCGGGAGTGGAACCTGCACACCAAGCTCACGGTCGAGGTGACGCTGGCCCTGCTGGTGCTCGGCGCCGTCGCCCTCTTCTTCTTCGAGGCGGGCAACCCGGCGACCCAGGCCGGCATGGGCTTCTGGCAGCGGGTCGGGCACTCCCTGTTCGGCTCCGTGATGACCCGCTCCGGAGGCTTCGCGATCGACGACACGAACGCGCACCAGCCCGAGTCCCTGCTGCTCATGGACGCGCTGATGTTCGTGGGCGGTGGGTCCGCCTCCACCGCGGGCGGCATCAAGGTGACCACGCTGGCGATCATGTTCCTCGCGATCGTGGCGGAGGCGCGCGGCGACCGCGAGGTGACGGCGCACGGCCGCACGATCGCCCCCGAGTCCCTGCGCGTGGCCATCGCGGTGCTCGCACTCGGGGCCACCCTCGTGCTCGTGGCCACTCTGGCGCTGGTGCACATCACCGACGAGTCCCTCCAGCGGCCCCTGTTCGAGGTGATCTCCGCGTTCGGCACGTGCGGACTCTCCGTGGGCGTCTCCGCGGAGAGCCCACCGGCCGGCAAGTACGTCCTGACGGCCATGATGTTCGCGGGCCGCGTTGGTACGATCACGTTCGCCGCCGCCCTGGCCCTGCGCCAGCGGCGCGTGCTCTACCGCTACCCCGTCGAGAGGCCGGTCATTGGCTGACACCCCGCAGCGCACCGATCCCAACGCCCCCGTGCTCGTCGTGGGTCTGGGCCGCTTCGGCGCCGCCACGGCCGAGGAGCTCGTCGCACAGGGGCGCGAGGTGCTCGCCGTCGAGCGGGACCCCGTCCTCGTGCAGCGCTACGCCCCCTCGCTGACCCACGTGGTGGAGGCGGACGCCACCGACTCCGAGGCCCTGCGCCAGCTCGGTGCGCAGGACTTCTCGACGGCGGTGGTCGGCGTGGGCACCTCCATCGAGGCATCGGTGCTGATCACCGTGAACCTCGTGGACCTGGAGATCCCGCACATCTGGGTGAAGGCGATCAGCGAGGCGCACGGCACGATCCTCAAGCGGATCGGGGCGAACCATGTGATCTTCCCGGAGCACGACGCCGGCGTGCGCGCCGCCCACCTCGTGAACGGGCGCATGCTCGACTTCATCGAGTTCGACGACGACTTCGCGATCGTGAAGATGTACCCGCCGGCCGAGTGCGTGGGCTTCACGCTCGCCGAGTCCCACGTGCGCTCCAAGTACGGCGTGACCGTGGTGGGCGTGAAGACCCCGGGCGAGGACTTCACCTACGCCCAGCCGGACACCCGGGTGGGCCCGCGCGACACCCTCATCGTCTCCGGGCACACGGACCTCATCGACCGGTTCGCCGCCCGGCCCTGAGGCACGCCGGAGCCGTCAGGCCCCGAACTCCTCGGCCATCTCCTTGTCGCGCTGCGCGGCCGCGTCCATGGCACGGTTCACGAGGTCGCCCATGCCGCCGTCCAGGAACGCCTCCACGGCCTTCTCGGTGGTGCCGTTCGGGCTCATCACGGCCTTGCGCAGAGCCTCGGCCCTGGCCCCCTCCTGCTGGAGCATGATGCCGGCGCCCTTGACGGTGGCCGCGGCCATGGCCTCGGCGGAGGCGGCGTCCAGTCCCATCTCCGCACCGTGGGCGGCGATCAGCTCGGCCAGCAGGAACACGTAGGCCGGGGCGGAGCCGGCGGTGGCCACCACGGCGGAGAGCTGCTCCTCGGCCACCGGCACCACCAGGCCGGAGCCCTCGAAGAGAGCGCGCACGGCGGTGGTCTGCTCCTCGGTGACGCCCGGCCCGGGGGCCACGCCCACGACGCCGGAGCCCACCGTCAGGGGCGTGTTCGGCATGGTCCGCACGATCGGCTGCCCCGCCGGCAGCACGGCGGCCATGGTCGCGGCGGTGACGCCGGCTGCCACGGACACCACCACGGTCTCGGGGCGCAGCGACGGCGCCAGGTCCGTGAGGGTGGCGACCATGTCCTTCGGCTTCACGCCCACCAGGACTATGTCCGCCTCAGCGACCGCGGCATGGTTGGTGCGTTCGTCCCGCTCCTGGGAGGTCACCGTGACGCCGTGCTGCGCGGCCGCCTTCTCGGCGGAGGCGGCGGAGCGGGTGGTGGCGGTGACGTCCTCGGCGCGCACGGCGCCGGCGTCGAGGGCCCCGGCGAGGATCGCGCCGGTCATGGTGCCCAGGCCCAGGATGGTCAGCTTCATGGTCGGTCCGTCTCCTTCGTGGTCGGGCGCGGAACGCCGTCGTCGTCGTGGTGGTCGGTCCCGCCGGCGGCCAGGTGCTCGCGCGCGAACGCGAGCGAGGCGGCCAGCTTCTCCTCGCGCTGGCCCGCGTACTCCACGCCGCGCGTGCCCACCTCCACGCACACCGCGCCGGCCAGGCCCTCGGTCGCCAGGTGGCGCAGGGTCTCGGCCACGCGCTGCGTGCCCTCGCCGGGGACCAGGTGGTCGTCCTTGCCGGAGTCGTTGCCGTCGGTGAGGTGGACGTGCCGCAGCCGCGGGCCGAGCTCGCGGACGGCCGCCAGAGAGTCCGCCCGCGCGATGGCCGCGTGGGAGAAGTCCCAGCAGATGTGCTCGTACGGCTCGGGCAGCGGGTTCCAGTGCGGCAGGTACATCTTGGCCTCGCGGCCGTAGGCCCGCCACGGGTACATGTTCTCCACCGCGATCACCACACCGGTCTCCGCCATGAGCTCGTGGATGCCCTCGGCGAAGCGCACCGCGTACGTGCCCTGCCAGCGGAACGGCGGGTGGGCGACCACGGTGGCCGCACCCACGGCCTGCGCCAGCTCCACGGAGCGGCGGATCTTGGACCACGCGGAGCCCCAGACCTGCTGCGTGAACAGCAGGGTGGGGGCGTGGATGGAGTCGATGGGCATCCCGTGCCGCTCGGACAGCCGCATCAGCCGCCGCGCGTCCTGGCTCCACGCGTTGTGCGTGACCATGACCTCCACGCCGTCGTAGCCGAGGTCCTCGGCGGTGGCGAACACGTCCTGGGTGCCCAGGGGGAACACGGACGAGGAGGACAGGGTCACGGGGATGTCCGCGCCGAAGCGCGCCGCGGGGGCCAGGTGCGCGGTGGCGTCCACCATGCTCAGCGCACCCCCAGGCTCAGTCCCGGCAGGAGGGTGTCCGGGTTGAGGTTCACGTGGCCGACGCCGGGCAGGCCGTCCCGGGTGAGGTGGCCCTCGAGCATGAGCGCGTCGAGGCGGTTGAGGATCAGGCCCTCGCGCAGCGCCCACGGGCAGATCTCGAGCTGGGCGATGCCGAACGTGCGCATGGCCGTCAGCGCGACGATCGCCCCCGCGAATACCTGGTGCGCGCGCACGTCCGAGACGCCGGGCAGCTCCGCCCGCTCCGCGATGGTCATCGCCGCGAGGCGGTTCACCCACAGGTGCAGGTCGTCCGCGCGCAGGTGCCGCTTCACGAAGGGCCCCGCCGCCGACGGCGCCGCCCCGGTGATCCGGGCGAGGGAGCGGAACGTCTTCGAGGTGGCGGTGACCACCACGGGCGACTCGATGCGCGGGAAGACCGTGTACGCCTCCTCGAGTCGCTTCTCCACGTGCTTGCGGAGCTTCTTCACCGCCTTGGGGCTGGGCGGGTCCTCGGGCACCCAGTCGCGGGTGAGGCGGCCGGCGCCCAGCGGCAGGGACAGGGCGTGCGAGGGCAGCTCGTCCTGGCCGTAGGCGATCTCGAAGGAGCCGCCGCCGATGTCGAAGTTCAGGATGGAGCCGGCGTCCCAGCCCTGCCAGCGGCGCACGGCGAAGTACGTCATGGCCGACTCCTGGTCCCCCGTGAGCTCGGAGAGGTGCACACCGGTCTCGGCCTGCACGCGGGCCAGCACGGCGGCGCCGTTCGCGGACTCGCGGATCGCCGAGGTGCAGAACGAGATCATGTCCTCCGCCCGGTGCTCCTCCGCGAACGCGGCGGCCTCCCGGACGAAGTCCACGAGCTCCCGCTGACCCTCCTCCGTGATCGCCCCGTCGGCGTCCTGGTAGCGGATCAGCGGGAGGGAGCGCTTGTGCTCCGCGTAGGCGACGGGGCGGGCCCCCGGGTGGGCGTCCACGAGCAGCAGGTGAACGGTGTTGGAGCCGATGTCCAGGACGCCGAGGCGCATGGCGCTCAGGCCTTCTTCCGCGCGGTGGTCTTCTTGGCCGGGGCCTTGCGCGCCGCCGGCTTCTTGGCACCGCCGCGGGTGGCCGGGCCCTTGGCGCGCTTGTCCGCGAGCAGCTGGTAGGCCTCCTCCGCCGTGAGCTCCTCGGGCTGGCGGCCGCGCGGGACGGTGATGTTGGTGACGCCGTCCGTGATGTACGGGCCGAAGCGGCCCTCCTTCACAGTGACCTTCTTGCCGGAGACCGGGTCCTCGCCGAACTCGGCCAGCGGCGGCTTGGCGGCCCCGCGGCCACGCTGCTTCGGCTGGGCGTAGATCTCGAGGGCCTGCTCCTGCGTGATGCTGAAGATCTGGTCCTCGGACTCGAGCGAGCGCGAGTCCGAGCCCTTCTTCAGGTAGGGCCCGAAGCGGCCGTTCTGGGCGGTGATGACCTCGCCCTCGGCGTCCGCGCCCACGACGCGCGGCAGGGACATCAGCTGCAGCGCCTGCTCGAGGGTCACGGTGTCCACGGACATGCTCGTGAAGAGGGAGCCGGTGCGGGGCTTCTCCTTGGCCGGCTTCTTCTTCGGCTTGGGCTTGCCGTTCTTGTAGTACTCGGTGGGCTGGGCGTCGAGCCAGGCCTGCAGCTCCTCCTCGGTCATCTCGGGGATGACCTCGGTGACGTAGGGCCCGTAGCGCCCGTCCTTGGCGACGATGGTCCGGCCCGTCTCCGGGTCCGTGCCGAGCTCGCGCTCGGAGGGCTGGGCGGTGGCGAACAGCTCCTCGGCCTTGGCCGGGGTGAGCTCGTCCGGGGCCAGGTCCTCGGGGACGTTGGCGCGCGGCGGGGTGGCGCCCGCCTCCGCGTCGGCCGGCAGCGACCGCTCCAGGTACGGACCGTACTGGCCCACCCGCAGGGTGATGTCCTCGGTGATCGGCAGCGAGTTCACGGCCCGCGCGTCGATCTCGCCGAGGTTGTCCACCACGTGCTTGAGGCCCTCGACGCCCTTCTCCGTCTCCGCGGCGGGGGCCCCGAAGTAGAAGGTCTGCAGCCAGGCCTCGCGGCCGAGTTCGCCCGCGGCGATCCGGTCGAGGTCGTCCTCCATGCGGGCCGTGAAGTCGTAGTCCACGTACTTCGCGAAGTAGTCCTCGAGCAGGCCGATCACCGCGAACGCGGTCCACGACGGGACGAGCGCGGTGCCGCGCTTGGACACGTAGCCGCGGTCCATGATCGTGGAGATCGTCGGGGCGTACGTGGAGGGACGCCCGATCTCGCGGCGCTCCAGCTCGGCGACGATCGACGCCTCGGTGTAGCGGGCCGGCGGGGAGGTCTCGTGCCCGGTGGCCTCGATCGGGTCACCGGTGAGGCGCTCGCCCTGGGCCACCTGCGGCAGTCGGCGGTCCTTGGCCTCCGCGTTCTCGCCATCGACCTCGGCGTCCCGACCCTCCTCGTACGCGTCGAGGAAGCCCTTGAACGTGATGACGGTGCCCGAGGCGCTGAACTGCGCGAGGCGGCCGTCCTGCGCGGCGGCCGAGAGCCGCAGCGTGGCGGTGTAGCCCTTGGCGTCGGCCATCTGCGAGGCCACGGTGCGCTTCCAGATCAGCTCGTACAGGCGGAACTCGTCCGGGCGCAGCTCGGCCTCGACCTGGGCCGGGGTCCGGAAGGAGTCCCCCGCGGGCCGGATGGCCTCGTGGGCCTCCTGCGCGGTCTCGTTGCGCTTGGCGTAGACGCGCGGCTGGGCCGGCACGGCGTCCGCCCCGGAGAGCTCGGTGGCCTGGCGCCGGGCGGCCTGCACGGCCTCCTGCGAGAGGTTCACCGAGTCCGTGCGCATGTACGTGATGTAGCCGTTCTCGTACAGGCGCTGGGCCACCTGCATGGAGACGCGGGAGCTCATGCGGAGCTTGCGGGCGGCCTCCTGCTGCAGCGTGGAGGTGGTGAAGGGGGCGGCCGGGCGGCGGGTGTACGGCTTGTCCTCCACCGAGTCGACCGTGAAGTCCGCCCCGCGCAGACCCTCGGCCAGCGAGCGGGCGCCGGCCTCGTCCAGGTGGGTCACCTTCTTGCCGGCGGAGGCCTTGAGCCGCCCGGCGTCGTCGAAGTCGCGGCCCGTGGCCACACGCTCGCCGTCCACGGTGCTCAGACGTGCGGTGAAGGAGCTGCCCACGGCCTCGGCGGCCTGGGCGCCCTCGGCGACGGTGAACGTGCCCTCCACGCCCCAGTACTGCGCGGAGACGAAGGCCATGCGCTCGCGCTCGCGCTCGACGACGAGGCGGGTGGCCACGGACTGCACACGGCCCGCGGAGAGGCCGCGGGAGACCTTGCGCCACAGCACCGGGGAGAGCTCGTAGCCGAAGAGCCGGTCGAGGATGCGGCGCGTCTCCTGGGCGTCCACGAGGGCCGTGTCCAGCTCACGGATGTTCTCCAGGCCTCGGCGCACGCCCTCCTTGGTGATCTCGCCGAAGGTCATCCGGTACACCGGCACCGTGGGCTTGAGGGTGTCCAGCAGGTGCCAGGCGATGGCCTCGCCCTCGCGGTCCGCATCCGTGGCGAGGTAGAGGGCCTCGGCGTCCTTGAGCTCGCGCTTGAGCTCCGTGACCTTCTTCTTCTTGTCCGGGTGCACCACGTAGTACGGGGTGAAGCCGTGCTCCGTGTCCACGGCGAACTTGCCGAACGGGCCCTTCTTCATGTCCGCCGGCAGGTCCGAGGGCTTGGGCAGGTCGCGGATGTGCCCCACGGAGGAGTCCACCACCCAGCCGGAGCCCACCGCGTTGAGGTACTTCGCGATGGACTTGCTCTTGGCCGGGGACTCCACGATGACCAGCTTCTTGCCCTCGGGCACGGAAGCGGTCACGGAAGCGGGGGTAGTGGACAACGGGTCCTCCTGGGACGGGATGGCTGCGGGTCCGGGGCCGACGCGAGCCGACCCGTGTCCGCCGGGGGCGGACGTCCCCACATCGTAGGGCGCGCTGACCACGATAACGCCCGGAGCCTGACAGGCCCCTGGGCGGGCCCCGTCCGCCGGACACGGGCTCGGGTCCTCCTGCCCGCCTCCGGACACTCAGCCTATGCTCAGGCCATGCATCCCCGTCGGTCCCGGGTTGCTGCCCGGCGGTGGCGGCCCGGAGGCTCCGGCCTCAGGCCCGTGGGTCCGGAGAAGGACACGTCGGGCTCGGGCACGTACTGCCACCACCACGGCGACAACCGCAAGCCCGAAGGCATCCACGCGTTCGACGGCGTGGCCGGGCAGGGGACGTGTTGACCGCCCCGGGGTCGACGGCGGACCTCGTCCGCCGCTGGGAGTCCGCGGCCCGGCCGAACCCCACGGCGACGGACGTGGGCTCCCTGCTGGAGAAGTGCTACCGCGCGAGACCTCTGGCACGCGAGATCCTCTCGGGCGGCCATCTGCAGCACGACGAGGAGCTGCGCAACCACACGGAGAAGGTCCTGTGGACGGTCACGGACACCGTCACCCTGCTGCACTTCGCCCGGCACGCCTTCGGCTCCCTCGATGCGTATCTCCTGCACCTCGAGTCGGAGCGGGAGGACGCGGACGCGGCAGCCGAGTGGGACGAGGGCGCCGAGCGTGCCGACGTCGCCTACTGGACAGGGCTGGAGAGTCAGGTCCCCCAGGAGGACCACCCCTACGGGCTGGTCCTCACCCAGCACGCACTGGGTCAGCGCGTCACCGCGATCCTCGAGGTCGAGGACGGGGCGGTGACCGGCTTCACGGTGGAGGGCGTGCTCGGGCAGATGGTGGACGAGCACCTCGAGGGACTCGTGGGCTTCCCCGAGCCGGACCCGGACTTCGGCGAGGCCGTGCCGGTGATGCGCCGCGGGGATCCCGACGACGAGATGTTCGTGCGTCATCTGCGCCACGCTGCGCGGCTCGGCTTGATCTGAGATGTGGGCCGGGCCGTCCGCTCAGCCCTCCACGAGGAACCCGTCCTCGTGCAGCTCCCGCAGCGCGGCCAGCAGGCCGGCCCGGCCCGCTTCGTCCAGCTCCAGCAGCGCGGCGACCGCGCCCACCAGCTGCCCCACGGACAGCTCGCCGTCGCTGGCCGAGAGGACGCCCGCCGTCGCGGTGTCCAGGCGCGCCACACGCCGGAACCCGGAGCCCTGGCGGGCCAGGATCACCTCGGGGTGCTCCGCCCCGAAGCGCTGGTGCCGCTCCTCCGTGACGTCCGCGGCCACGCGCAGGTGCAGGCCCCGCAGCGCGGCCAGGGCCGGGTCTCCCACGGCGTCCCCCGCCCCGGGGCCCGCCGCGAGCCGGTCCCGGCGGGCGACGGCGGCGGCCCACGCCCCGCCGAGGGCCTCGTCGACCGGCTGGGTCAGCTCCTCGGCGACCACCCACCCCCGGCCCTGGGAGCCGTCCGCGGCGGGCCGACGCAGCCACACGTGGCCGAAGCCCACGCCCGCGACCCCGCGCGCGGCGAAGTCGTCCAGGTACCCGCGGTAGGCGGCCTCGTAGGCGGGCGGGTCGAGCTCGAGCGAGGAGTCCTGCAGCCACGTCTCCGCGTAGCCCGCGGGGTCCTGCCGGTCGCGCTGGATGAACCAGGCCTGCATCCCCGGCGCCACCCACGAGCGCGGGCGCGCGTCCCACGGTGCGGTGTCGGCGTCGGCGGTGTCTCCCGCCGGGATCTCCCAGTTGGCGAGCAGCTGCGCGGTGCCCCCCTCGGCGAGCACGTCCGGCAGGGCCGCGATCAGCTCCGCGACGATCCGGTCGCCCTCGCGGCCGCCGTCGCGGTAGGTCAGCACGGGCGCGTCCGGATCCGTGCGCGGGGTGATCACGAACGGCGGGTTCGAGACCACGAGGTCGAACCGCTCCCCCGCCACCGGCGCCAGCAGATCGCCGGCCGCCAGCCGGACCCGGTCCTCGAGCCGCTCCCGGTCGAGGCCGAGCACGTCCGCGTTGAGCAGCAGGTTGAACCGGGTGAAGGCGAGGGCGCGCTCGGACAGGTCCGTGGCGGTGACGTGGTCGGCGTGGGCGAGCAGGTGCAGGGTCTGGATCCCGCAGCCCACCCCCACGTCGAGGGCGCGGGCCACGGGACGGCGCTGCGTGGCGCCGGCGAGCGTGAGGGAGGCCCGACCGACGCCGAGCACGTGCTCGGGAGGCAGCGGGCCACGCCGCTGCAGGGCCGTCAGGTCCGAGGCGATCCACATCCGGCCCGGCTCGTCCGCCTCATACGGCGAGAGGTCCACCGCGCCGCGCACGCGCCCGTCCGGTCCCTCGACGACGAGCCCGGCCGCCACGGCCCCGGCCAGGCCGAGGCTGGGCAGCGCTGCGTCGAGGTCGACGGCGGGGACGGGGTCGCCGAGCAGCCAGGCCCCGACGGCGGCGGCGAGGCCCCGCGTGCCGTGCCGGTCGTCGGAGCCGGCTGCGTCGTCGTGCCGGCCGGGGCTCGCCAGGTGGCCGGCGACGACGCGGCGGGCGGCCTCGGCGTGCTCGCGGTCCAGGGCGAGCGTGGCCACGGGTCCGAGCAGCCCCTCGACGGCGGCGGTGGTGAACGGCAGGGCCGCCAGGTCCGCGGCGAGGGCCACGGCCGTGGCCGGGGTCAGCCGCGGGGCGGGGGGCGACGGAGGTGTCGGGACGGGACTCATGCCTCGGTCCTCTCAGCGGGGTGGGGGCGGTGGGCGCAGACGGGGCAGCGGTGCTCGGGGTCGTCGACGGCGCAGGCCGCGCAGCGGACCTCGAGCGTGGTGCAGGCCGGGTCGGCGCAGTTGCGCAGCGCCGAGGTCGGGGCCTGGCACGTGACGCACCGGCCGATGGTCTCGGCGTCGGCGGTGAAGCGGGTGGACAGGCGTCGGTCGAACACGGCCAGCTCGCCCCGCCACAGTCCGGCGTCGCCGCGGGCCTCGCCGTAGCGGACGATGCCGCCGTCGAGCTGGTAGACCTCGGCGAAGCCGCGGTCCTTGAGCAGGGCGGAGAGGACCTCGCAGCGCACGCCGCCCGTGCAGTAGGTGATCAGCGGCGCGTCCTTGAGGTGGTCCAGGGCCCCGGAGTCGACGGCGGCGAGCAGGTCGCGGGTGGTGTGCGCGTCCGGGACCACGGCCCCGTCGAAGCGGCCGATGGCCGCCTCCACCGTGTTGCGGCCGTCGAGGAAGCGCACGGGGTTCGCGGTGCCGGCGCGCTCGGCGACGAGCGCGTCCACCTGGGCGGGGGTGAGCCGCTCCCCCGTGCCGACGACGCCGTCCGCGTCCACGGTGACGCGCTCGGGGGCCCCGAACGCGACGAGCTCGGGCTTGACCTTGACGGAGAGGCGGGGGAAGTCCGCCGCCGAGCCGTCCGACCACTTCACCTCGAGGTCCCGGAACGCCGGATGCTCCCGCGTGCCGCGCACGTAGCGCTTGACCGCGTCGACCGGTCCGCCGACGGTCCCGTTGATCCCCTGCGGCGACACGATGATCCGGCCGGTCAGGCCGAGGGACGCGGCGAGCGTGCACTGCCACAGCCGCACCGCCTCGGGGTCGGCGAGCGGGGTGAACCGGTAGTACAGCGCGATGCGGGAGAGGGGGGCGGTGCTCATCGAGGTCCAGGCTAGTGCGCGACCCCGGACGTGACGGCCGTGCGGGACGGGCGGGACCTGGCCCGCACCGGCCTCACGCCTTACCCTTCAGACATGACTGAGCATCTGGATCCGGCACTGGTCGACACCTGGTTCGCGGCCTGGTCGCGATCGCGCGGCTACCGCATCAGCCAGGAGGCGAGGCGACGCGCGGCCCTGCGCACCCCTCGCCCCGCCCGCATGATCCCCGGCGGCTCCGGTCGCGCCACGGTGGACGTGCCGGCCACGTGGGAGTACGTGGTGGTGAACCCCTCCCGCGCGGAGCTCGAGGACCTGCGCGAGGCGGTGCGGGACCAGGAGCAGATTCTGCTCACCGTGTTCGGCGACGCCGGCGAGGACCCGAAGGCCATGGGTCTGAAGGCCCAGGCCGAGCCGGAGCGCTTCATGACCATGGACATGGACCCCGAGCTGCAGGACGTGGAGCCCCCGCTGCTGCCCGAGGGCTATGAGGCCCGCGTGGACCAGCCGATGGAGGGCAGCCGTCGCGTGCGCATCCTGGCCGTCGGCGCCTCGACCGCGCCGGAGGGCGAGGAGGAGCTCGCCGCCCTCGGCTGGGTCACCGAGGAGGACGGCACCGCCGTCTACGACCGGATCTGGACGTCCCCGAACCACCGTCGCCGCGGCCTCGGCTCCCTTGTGATGCGCTACCTGACCTCCGAGGTCATGAGCGAGGGTGAGATCAGCCGCGGCCTGCTCGTCGCCTCCCCGGACGGGCAGAAGCTGTACCGCCACCTGGCCTGGACCGACCTCGGCCCCGTGTCCATCTGGGGTCGCGGCCTGGCCGAGGACAACCCCACCGCCGAGCACACCGGCACCATGGGGGCGTGACCGGCCACCTCCCGGAGCACGATCCCTGGGCGGATCCCGCGGGCGGCTGGGGGCCGCCCGGCACGGCGGACGCCGCGCCGGGCGTGGACGACGCCGCCCCGGACTGCTCCGGACCGGAGCCGCAGCCCGTCGGTGAGGTGGTGGCCGACGTCGTGGCCGGCCTGTCCGTCACGGCACCCGGCGACCTGCGCCCGGACACGCCGGCGGGGGCCGGACTCCGTGCGGCGCTGGGCCGGACCGGCCTGCCCGAGCAGATCCGCCACGTCACCGAGCTGCCCGCCCGGCAGGCCCGGCACACGGACTGGCCCGCGGACGCGCCGGAAGGCCTGGTCAGGGCGTTCGCGGCGCGCGGCGTCGAGCGGCCGTGGCTGCACCAGGTGCGCGCCGCGGCCCTGGCCGGCGCGGGGACACACACCGTGCTCGCCACGGGCACGGCGTCGGGCAAGTCGCTGGGCTACCAGCTGGCGGTCGGCACCCGGCTGGCCGCCGACCCCCGGGCTACCGCGCTCTACCTCGCCCCCACCAAGGCCCTCGCGGCGGACCAGCTGACCTCTTGGCGCGCCCTCGAGCGGGACGGCGCCCCGGGGCTGCGCGCGGCCCCCTACGACGGCGACACCGCACCGCAGGACCGGATCTGGGCCCGCGAGCACGCCACCGTTCTCATGACCAACCCGGACATGCTCCACGTGGGGATCCTGCCGCACCACGAGCGGTGGGCCGCGTTCTTCCGGAACCTGGCGTTCGTGGTGGTGGACGAGTCGCACACGTACCGGGGCGTCTTCGGCTCGCAGGTGGGCATCCTGCTGCGCCGGCTGCGGCGCATCGCCGCCCACTACCGCGGGGACCGTCCGGAGACCGTGTTCATCGGAGCGTCCGCGACGTCGGCGGATCCGGCCGGGCACTTCGCCCGACTGATCGGGGCGCCGGCCACGGCCGTCACCGAGGACGCGTCCCCGCACGGGGCGGTCACGGTGGCGTTCTGGGAGCCGGAGCTGACGGACCGTCGGGGCGAGAACGGCGCGCCCGTCCGCCGCTCGGCGATGGCCGCCGCCGCCGACCTGGTCACGGACCTGGCCCTGCAGCAGGTGCGCACGCTGGCGTTCATCCGCTCGCGGCGCGGGGCCGAGGCCATCGCCAGCGCGGCCAAGCGGCAGCTCGAGGAGGTCGAGCCGGGGCTCGGCACCCGGATCGCGGCCTACCGCTCGGGCTACCTGCCCGAGGAGCGGCGGGAGCTGGAGGCGGACCTGCGCTCGGGTCGGCTGCTGGGCATGGCCTCGACGCCGGCGCTGGAGATGGGCATCGACGTCGCGGGGCTGGACGCGGTGGTGGTGGCCGGCTGGCCGGGCACCCGCGCGTCGTTCTTCCAGCAGATCGGCCGCGCCGGGCGCGGCGGCCAGGATGCGCTCGCGTTCTTCGTGGCCTCGGACGACCCCCTGGACACGTTCGTGGTGGACCACCCGGAGGCCGTGTTCGACCTGGGCGTGGAGGACACCGTGGTGGACCCGGAGAACCCGCACCTGCTCGGCCCGCAGCTGTGCGCGGCCGCCGCGGAACTGCCGATCACGCCCGAGGCGTTCGGCTGGTTCGGGGAGCCGGGGCGGGTGCGCGCCCTGCTGGACGTGCTGGTCGAGCAGGGGCTGCTGCGCCGTCGGCCGGCCGGCTGGTTCTGGACGCACCCCGAGCACGCCGCCGGCATGGTCTCCCTGCGGGACGACGGCGGCGGGCCCATGGACATCATCGACGCCGAGTCCGGTGCCCTGCTGGGCACGATGGACTCGCCCCAGACCCACTACCAGGCGCATCCCGGCGCGGTGTACGTGCACCAGGACCGCACGTACCTCGTGGCGGAGCTGGACGAGGACGCGCACGCGGTGGTGGTCACGCGCGCCTGGCCGGACTTCACCACGCAGGCCCGGGACGTCACGGAGATCGAGATCGTCGCGGTGCACCGTCGCCTGGACGCGCGCGAGAGCACCCTGCGCTGGTGCCTCGGGGAGGTGCAGGTCCGCACCCAGGTGGTGTCCTTCCAGCGCAAGGCCCTGGCCTCCGGGGAGGTGCTCGGCGAGGAGCCCCTCGACCTGCCGGCGCGGGACCTGTTCACCTCGGCGGTGTGGTTCCAGGCGGCCTCGGACGAGCTCATCGCCGCGGGTCTGACCACGGATCGCCTGCCCGGCGCCCTCCACGCGGCGGAACACGCGATGATCGGCATGATGCCGCTCGTCGCCTCGAACGACCGCTGGGACATCGGCGGCGTCTCGATGGTCCTGCACCCGGACACGGGCTCCCCCGCCGTGTTCGTCTACGACGGCCGGCCCGGCGGGGCGGGCTTCGCCGAACGCGGCTTCGAGCAGGCGCGACGCTGGGTCGAGGCGACGGCGGGGGCCATCGCGGCCTGCGAGTGCGCGGAGGGCTGCCCGTCCTGCGTGCAGTCCCCCAAGTGCGGCAACCGCAACAGCCCCCTGGACAAGGCCGGCGCGCTGACCGTCCTGCGGTTCCTGATGGACCACGCCGATCACCTCGTCCCGGCGGACGCCTCGGCCGACGGCTCGGGCGACGGCGCCTCCGGCGGGTCCGCGGACGCGGCGCCCGGGGCCTGAGACCGCGGCGGACCCGCGACGGCGTCGGCCGTGGCCGCCGGCAGCGGGGCGCGGGCGAGCTCGACCGCGACGCGCACGGTCCCGTCCTCGCGCACCTCGCACGCCACGACGACGGCCCCGTTGCGTTCGGCGGTCCGCCCGGCAAGCACGCACGGCTCGTGGTCGGAGAGCCCGCGCCGGGCGTCGGAGGCGGCGAGCGCCGCCAGGTCGGCGGCCCCGGCCGCCCGGGAGCCGGTGACCGAGGCCTGCCCCAGCGCCGCGACCGCCAGCAGCAGACCCGCCCCCAGGGCGGCCGTGCCCAGGACGGACACGGTGCCCGAGCCGCGTTCGCCCCGCGCGGGCGCCCTCCCGCGGGTCATGACCGGTCCTCCGGTGAGGCGGCGGGCGTTCCGGGCCGCTGGTCGGGGGCGGCGGCGTGCGCGGTGAGGGTGAGCACCTCGGCCCAGGCGAGCGGCCCGGGGCCGGGCTGGACGACCTCGACGGTCACCCACCCGCCCTCGACGGTGTGCGAGAGCGAGGCGTCGTCGCCGGCCATGCGCGCCACCGCGTCCCGGGCCGCCGCCTCGTCGTCGCCCCGGGCGAGGATGCGGGCGGCCGACGCCGCGGCGTCCTGACCCCGCACCTGCTGCACCGCGGCGGCGCCGGCCAGCAGGACGGACACGAGCACGAACGCGATCACGGGAAGCAGCACCGCGTACTCGGCCGTGACGGCCCCGGTCTCGCCGCCCCGGAGCGCCCGGGGCCACCCCGCCGTCCGGGCGCCCGTGCGGCGCGCGGACGGCGGGGCGGAGGTCGGGTGCTCAGTCACGCTGGAGCGCCCCGGAGACGAGGTCCACGAGCAGCGACTGCACGTCCGGGCTGGTGAGCACGACGGCCAGCACGCCCGCGAAGCCCACGGCGGCGAGCGTGAGGATGCCGTACTCGGCCGTGATCGCGCCGGTCTCCTCGCCCGCGGCTTCGACGACGCGGGCGAGGCGGTCGCGATCGCTCGGGCGGGTGGCGGCGGGCTGGGCGGTGTGGGAGCGGTGGGTCATGGTGGTCCTCCTGGAGTGGGCCCCGCGGTGCGGGGCGGTGGTGACGGCCCGGCCGGGCCGCTGGTCCCAGGCTGGCCCGGTGCAGGCCCCGCGCGCCGGGGGCGGTGCGGATCCGGGGATGGGGCGGGGCGAACGGGGCCCTGTGCAGGACCGGACGCCCCGGTGTCGCCGCCGCCTCAGCCCGGTCCCGCCCCGAGCAGGGCCATGACGACGGGCACCACGCCCCAGCACACGAAGGCGGGCAGCAGGCACAGCCCCAGCGGCATCACCAGGCGCACGGCGAGCTCCTCGGCCGCCCGTTCATCGGTCCGCCGGGTCTGCTGACGGACGGCGGCGGCGGTCTCGGCCAGCGTGCGGGCGCCGGCCATCCCGGACTGGTGCAGCGGACGCAGTCGGGCGGCGGTCTCGGCCCACACCGGGTCCGTGTCGAGGCCCACCCACGCCTCGTCCCAGTCCCGGCCCCAGAGCAGCAGCGCCGCCGTGGCCCGCAGGCCGCGGGCGCCCGGCAGGGTCCGAGCGAGGTCGTCCAGCGCGGCGGGCAGGGATCGGCCTGCGCTGAGCAGCGCCGCCAGCACGTCCAGCACGACGGCGGAGCCCACCGCCGCCGGCTCGCGCGCGGCCGCACGCAGCAGCAGGCGCGTCCAGGACCGCCCGGCCAGCCAGAACAGCAGCCCCACCGCGGCGACCACGGCACCGAAGGGCGAGCGGACCAGGTCCCACGGGGAGGTGCCGAGCAGCCACGCGAGGCCGAGGCCGCCCAGGGGCAGCCACTGCAGCAGTCGGGACGTCGCGCCCGGCCCCGCCGCGGCCGAGCGGCGGGCCCGGGCCGCGTCCACGTCCGCCTCGAGGCCGTGGGCCAGCCGCCGGGCCACGGCTGCGGGAGCGGCACCCGCCCGGGCCCCGGCCGCGAGCGCCGCATCGACCAACGCCCAGCCCGGGTCCTGTGCGGGGGTCCGCCAGGGCGGGGTCCCACCGCGGCGCGCCGCCTCCCCGGTCGGCGCATGCGCCGCCGGCGCATCCCAGGCCAGCGCCTCGGCCCGGCGTCGGGCGTGGTGATGGGCGCAGCATGCGACACCCGCCTCGCCCGGGCCCGACCCGCAGGCGGGCAGGGTGCCCGCGGTCTCCCGCCAGGCCTGCTCCTCGGTCAGACCGGCCGCGACGAGGGCGGCCCAGCGGCGCAGCACGTCGATGAGCACCTCCGTCTCCTCCTCCGGCCTCGCCCGCCCCGCCCGCCAGGGCAGCAGCGCCGCGGCACGCCCGGCGCGCGACCGTCGTGCCTGCCCGGCCGCCGTCGTCGTGCTCACCGGCCGCTCCGCCCCGCCAGCCGGGCCGCGAGCGCGGGCACGCCGGGTCCCTCGACGGTCCGCCCGCCCGTCGCCTCCGTCCCGGGCCGCCATGTGAGGGCGGGCAGCAGGGCGAACCCGTCGGCGCGCGGGTCCGGGACGGCGAGCTCGACGGGGTGCCGCCCGTGGCCGTCCCGGGCGACGTGCAGCACGGCGTCCACGCCGGCGCGGGCCTGCGCGGCCACCGTCTCGGGCCGCCAGCCGGCCAGGGAGGCCATGGCCGTCAGCCGGGCGGGCACCTCGGCGGCGGCGTTGGCGTGCAGGGTGCCCCACGCGCCCTGGTGTCCCGTGTTCAGGGCGGTGAGGACGTCGGCCACCTCGGCGCCGCGGCACTCGCCGACCACGAGCCGGTCCGGCCGCATCCGCAGCGCGTGGCGGACGAGCTCGGCCAGTCCGACCTCGCCGGCGCCCTCCGCGTTGGCGGCGCGGCACTGCAGTGCGACCACGTGCGGGTGATCGGGCGCGGCCTCGGCCGTGTCCTCCACGACGACGATCCGTTCGTCCCCCGGCACCCGGCCGAGGGCTGC
Organism: Micrococcus sp. 63XJN7_8_ISO-PGPR-S23-253; assembly: GCF_056173425.1. Taxonomy (NCBI): domain Bacteria; kingdom Bacillati; phylum Actinomycetota; class Actinomycetes; order Micrococcales; family Micrococcaceae; genus Micrococcus; species Micrococcus sp. 63XJN7_8_ISO-PGPR-S23-253. The sequence continues at coordinate 449,009 of NZ_CM149673.1, read as the reverse complement.
GGAGAGCAGCGTGGTCTTGCCTGCCCCGGTCGCGCCGCTGACCAGGACGGTGGCACGGTCGCGCACGAGCGCCTCGAGGGCGTCGGCCCAGAGGGCGCCGTCCGGCCAGCCGTCGGCCAGCGCGGCCAGCGACGGCGTCGTCGCGGCCGGGATCCGCAGGCTCAGCAGGGTGCCGCCGCCACTGACCGGGGGCAGGACCGCGTGGACGCGCACGCCGCCCACGCGGGCGTCGGCCAGCGGCACCGCCGCGTCGAGGCGGCGGCCGGCCCGGTGCAGCAGCCGCACCGCGAGCTCCCGGGCGGTCTCGGGGTCGAGCCAACCGGGGCGGCGGACGAGGCCTTCGTCCCCGTCGGTCCACACCGCGCCCGCGCCGTCCACGAGCACGTCGGTCACGCCCGGGGTGCGCACCCAGGGTGCGAGCGGGCCGAAGCCGTCGAGCTCATCGACCAGCGCCGCCACGCGCGGGTCGTCGATCGGCGCGTCGAGGGCCTCGGCGATCAGCGGGGCCAGCGGCGGCTCCGCCCCGTCGGCGGCCGACGCACGGGCCTCGGCCACGCGCCGGCGCACGACGGCGGCGTCCAGCCCGCCGGGGCCCGCTGCGGGTGTGGCCAGCGGCGGCGCGGCGACCTGCGTGCGTTCCGGCTCGGCCGGGTCAGTGCGGGGCCACGGGAACCGTCGGCTGCCCTCGGGCGGGGCGGGGCGGCGTCGTCGGCCCCGGGGCGGGCGGGCCGGGGCGGCGGGGACGAACGGGCGCATGGCGGGCCTCCTGCGGGTCGGGGCGGCCGCCGCGGTCCGCGGCCGCCGGCCCGTCCAGTCCACCGTCCCGCCCGGGTGCCCGCGGTCCCGGCCCCGCCGCTGGGGACACGAACCCGCCCTCCGGCGCCTGTGCAGGAGCGGACGGCGGCGCCCAGCCGTCAGCCGTCAGTCGCGCAGGATCCGGTGGGTCCGCGCGTCACGCACGCGGGAGTCGTCCCACGGCACGTCCCAGCCCAGCAGCGCCAACACACGGTCCAGCAGCGCCGCCGTGAACCCCCACACCAGGCGCTCGCCCACGAGGAAGCCCGGCGTCTCGCCGCGGCGGCCGCCGGGCCGGGCCACGCGGCACCGGTTCGCGGGGTCCACCAGGTCCGCGACCGGCATCCGGAACACGGCCGCGGCCTCGGCCTGGTCGACCACCGCCACGCGACTGGGGTCCCGCCACCACCCGAGCACCGGGTGCACCACGTGCCCGGAGACCACCACCGGCACCGCCGGCAGCACGCCCAGGACCTCCACGCCGGCCGGGTCCAGGCCGGTCTCCTCCTGCGCCTCGCGCAGGGCCGTGGCCACGACGTCGGCGTCCTCGGGGTCGACGCGACCGCCGGGGAACGCGATCTGCCCGGCGTGCTGGCGCAGGGTGGCGGCGCGCTGGGTCAGCAGCACGTCCACGTGCGGGTGCACACGCTCGGCGTCGTGACGGGCGGGGACGTCGTCGAGGGCGCCGAACAGGATCAGCACGGCGGAGGGGCGCGGATCGCCGGACCGGGGCCAGTCGAAGCCCCACATCGGCACGGCCTCGGGCGGGATGGTGGTGAGCGAAGCCGGGTCGTGGCGACCGGGCGCGTCCGCAGGGGCCGTGCCCCAGTGGGCCACGAGGTCCGCCAGCTGGTCCCGCGCACCCGTCAGCGACGCCTCAGACGTCCCGGCGGCGTCGCGGGAGGTCGGGCGGGGGCTCGCGGGGGTCTCAGGCATGGCCCCCACGCTAGCCGCCGGTCGTAGCCTCGGGGCATGACGGCTCCCCTGACCTCGCCCCCGGCGGCCACCGCGTCCCCGGATCCGGTGGACGTCGCGGTGATCGGCGCCGGCCAGGCCGGACTGGCGGCCGGCTACTTCCTGGCGCGGGCCGCGCGGGACGTCGACCGCGGACGCCGGCCGGGCCCGCCGCCGTCGTTCGTCCTGCTCGACGCGTCCGCCCAGCCCGGCGGCGCGTGGCCGCACCACTGGGACTCCCTGCGCCTGTTCTCCCCCGCCGAGCACTCCTCCCTGCCGGGCCGACCCATGCCGCCGTCGCCCGGCCCCGGCACCCCGGACGCCGGGCACGTCGTCGCGTACCTGGCCGTCTACGAGGACCGCTACGGGCTGCCGGTGCACCGGGGCGTGCGCGTCACGGCGGTGACGCACGACGCCGCCGCGTCCCCTCCGTTCACCCTGCGACTCGAGGACGGCACGGCCCTGAGCGCCCGCGCGGTGGTCGCCGCGACCGGCTCGTTCACCCGCCCGTTCGTGCCGGCCCTCCCGGGCGCCGACCGCTTCGGCGGCACGCAGCGGCACTCCGCCGCGTACCGCTCCCCCGACGCGTTCACCGGGCGGCGCGTCCTCGTGGTGGGCGGCGGCAACTCGGGCGCCCAGATCGCGGCGGACCTGCTGCTGGCGGGTGTCGCCACCACGTGGGCCACCCGGCGTCCGCCCCGGTTCATGCCGGACGACGTCGACGGGCGGGTGCTCTTCGATCGGGCCTCGGCGCGCGTGCTGGGCCGCTCCGAGGCGCGCGTGGGCGACCTCGGGGACATCGTCATGGTGCCCTCGGTGATCCGCGCCCGCGACGAGGCCGGGCTCCACGCGGTCCCCGCGCCCACGGCGCTCACGCCGGAGGGCGTCCGTTGGGACCACGACGCCGGCGCTAGCCACGGCTGGCCCGCCGCCAGCCGCGCCGCGGCCCGGGTGCGCGGGGCCGAGCACCCGGTGGATGACGTCGTCTGGTGCACGGGCTTCCGGGCGGACCTGCGCCATCTGAGGAGCCTCGAGCTGACCCGCCGCCCCTCCGGGGCGCCGGCGACGGAGCGTGCTCTGCCGACCGCCTCGGTGGACGTGCCGGGGCTGCACCTGCTCGGCTACGACGACTGGTGCGGGGCCGCCTCGGCCACGCTCGCGGGCGTGGGGGTGCACGCGCGCCGGGCCGTCGACGCGATCCTCGCGGGCCTCACCGCCGGCTGAGCGGGCGGGCAGGCTGAGCGCTCAGGCCTCCAGCCCGTGGCCGAGGGCGCGCAGCTCCCGGCGCGTCCTCCCCGCGCGCAGGAGCTCGAGCAGCTCCTCCCGGCCGGGCTTGAGCTCGTAGGCGAGCAGGGCGCGCGCCCGCTCGGGGTCAGTCTCCCCCGCGCCGTAGGACGGGCACCAGCGGGCGATCGGGCACGCCCCGCACGCCGGGCGGCGCGCGTGGCACACGCGGCGGCCGTGGAAGATCAGCCGGTGGGAGAGCATCGTCCAGTCCCGGCGCGGGAACAGGGCGCCCACGGCGTGCTCGACCTTCACCGGGTCGGTCTCGTCCGTGAACCCCAGGCGCCGGGCGAGCCGGCCGACGTGCGTGTCCACGGTGATCCCGGGCTGGCCGAAGGCGTTGCCGAGCACCACGAACGCGGTCTTGCGCCCCACCCCGGGCAGCGCCACGAGGTCCTCGAGACGGGCGGGGACCTCGCCGTCGTGCCGGGCCACGAGCTCCTGGGACAGCCGCAGGATCGCGGAGGCCTTGTTCCGGTAGAACCCCGTGGAGCGCACGAGCTCCTGCAGCTCCGGCTCGGTGGCCGCGGCCATCGCGTGGGCGTCCGGGAAGCGGGCGAACAGCGCCGGCGTGGCCGCGTTGACCCGCACGTCGGTGGTCTGGGCGGACAGCACCGTGGCCACGAGCAGCTCGAACGGCGTCTCGAAGTCCAGCTCGGCGACGGCGTACGGGTACGTCTCGGCCAGGATCCGGTTGATCCGCCGCGCCCGGCGCACCAGGGCCAGCCGGGTCTCCCCGGTCGGCGTGCCCGTCGGCTCCGTCTCCATCCGCGCGTCCTCCCGCCCTCGTGCGATCCGCTCAGGTCCGACCATCCTAGGGAGCGGGGCGCGTGCCGACGTCCACACCGGGTCCGGCCCCCGCTTTCGGGCGCGATGCGACACACAGGACCCGAGGATTTGTGACGACGCCGCCGTGCGCGGCATGCTGAGGCGGGAGACTAGTGTGGGACGCGTCACATCCGCGCCACGCACCGACCGCACCACCTCGAAAGGACCCCGTCGATGGACGAGCAGATCCCCACGTTCCCGCCCCCGGCCGAATTCGCCGCCCAGGCGGTGGCCGGAGCCGACCTGTACGAGGAGGCCGCCGAGGACCGCCTGGCCTACTGGGCCCGCCGCGCCCGCGAGCTCCTGCACTGGGAGCAGGACTTCACCGACGTCCTGGACTGGTCCGACGCACCCTTCGCGAAGTGGTTCGTCGGCGGCACCACCAACGCCGCGTACAACGCCCTGGACCGCCACGTCGAGGCCGGCCACGGCGACCGCGTGGCCATCCACTTCGAGGGCGAGCCCGGCGACACCCGGACCTACACCTACGCCGACCTGGCCGCCGAGGTCCGGCGCGCCGCCAACGCGTTCGAGTCCCTCGGCGTGACCAAGGGCGACCGCGTGGCCGTCTACCTGCCGATGATCCCCGAGGCCGTCATCACGATGCTCGCGTGCGCGCGCATCGGCGCGGTCCACTCCGTGGTGTTCGGCGGCTTCTCCTCCGACGCCCTGCGCTCCCGCGTGGACGACGCCGAGGCCAAGCTCGTCGTCACGGCGGACGGCTCCTTCCGCCGCGGCAAGCCCTCCATGCTCAAGCCCGCCGTGGACCAGGCCCTCTCCGCGCCGGGCCACACCGCCGAGCACGTGCTCGTGGTCCGCCGCAACGAGGCCGAGGTCGAGATGACCGAGGGCCGCGACCTGTGGTGGCACGACGTCGTGGACGGCCAGTCCGACGAGCACGAGCTCGTGTGGCACGACGCCGAGCACCCGCTCTACATCCTGTACACCTCCGGCACCACCGGGAAGCCGAAGGGCATCCTGCACACCACCGGCGGCTACCTCGTGCAGGCCGCGGCCACCCACCACGACACCTTCGACCTGCACCCGGAGTCGGACGTCTTCTGGTGCACCGCCGACGTCGGCTGGGTCACCGGGCACTCCTACGTCGCCTACGCACCGCTGGTCAACGGCGCCACCCAGGTGATCTACGAGGGCACCCCGGACTCCCCGCACCAGGGCCGCTGGTGGGAGATCGTGCAGAAGTACGGCGTGAGCATCCTCTACACGGCGCCGACGGCGATCCGCACGTTCATGAAGTGGGGCCGGCACATCCCGGACGAGTACGACCTCTCCAGCCTGCGCGTGCTCGGCTCCGTGGGCGAGGCCATCAACCCGGAGGCCTGGCGCTGGTACCACGAGGTCATCGGCGCCGGACGCTGCCCCATCGTGGACACCTGGTGGCAGACCGAGACGGGCGCCCACATGCTCACCCCGCTGCCCGGCGTGACCACCCTCAAGCCCGGTTCCGCCCAGAGGCCGGTGCCCGGCGTCGTGCTGGAGGTCGTGGACGAGCTCGGCGAGCCCATGACGGACACGAGCGCAGGCTTCCTCGTGGTGCGCGAGCCGTGGCCGTCCATGCTGCGCGGCATCTGGGGCGACCGGGAGCGCTTCAAGGAGACCTACTGGTCCCGCTTCCCCGGCATGTACTTCGCCGGCGACGGCGCCCGCTACGACGAGGACGGCGACATCTGGCTGCTGGGCCGCGTGGACGACGTCATGAACGTCTCCGGCCACCGCCTGTCCACCACCGAGATCGAGTCCTCCCTCGTGTCGCACCCGTCCGTGGCCGAGTCCGCGGTGGTCGGTGCGAAGGACGAGACCACGGGCGAGGCGGTCGTCGCGTTCGTCCTGCTCACCGAGGTCGCCGCCGCGGCCGACCGCGACGTCGCCGAGGTCGAGGAGGAGCTGCGGCAGCACGTGGGCAAGGACATCGGCCCCATCGCCAAGCCCAAGCGCGTGCTCGTGGTCCCCGAGCTGCCCAAGACGCGCTCCGGCAAGATCATGCGCCGCCTGCTCAAGGACGTGGCCGAGGGCCGCGACCCGGGCGACTCCACCACGCTGGCCGACCCCACGGTCATGCAGCGCATCGTGGAGACGCTCGCGCCGAAGGCCTGAGCCGGCACGACGACGCCGCCCCGGTCCGCACGCTGCGTGCGGTCCGGGGCGGCGTCGTCGGTGGGCGGGCCCGGCTCAGGCGCGGGCGGCCGCGTCCCGGCGGACCAGCTCCACGGCCTCGTCGGGTGTGTAGCCGAGGCGCTCGAGCAGGGTGTCGAGACAGCGGCGCACGGCCTGGTGTGCGGCATCCGCACGGGCGTCCGCCGAGGCGGCCACGAACGTGCCCGCGCGGCCCCGGGTGCGGATGGTGCCGTGCGCCTCGAGCTCCTTGTAGGCCCGGGCCACGGTGCCCGGTGCCACGCCGAGCTCGGCGGCGAGCGCGCGCACGGGCGGCAGTCGGTCCCCGCGGGCCAGGGATCCGGAGGCGACGCCGGCCAGGACCGCGTCCACGATCTGCCGGTAGGGCGGGGTCGGCAGGCTCCCGTCCACCGCCACGACCGGCAGGGAGGCGGAGACCACGCCCGCGGCTCCGCCGGCGACCGGGGCCGCGGACGGGGTCGCCGCGGACGGACCGGGGGCCCGCATCGTCTCACCGGTGCTGCGCGTCGAGACGGCCATCCTCGCGCTCCCACTCGGCGGGGGCCAGTTCGCCCCCGATGGCGAGATCGCCCGAGGAGTCGTCCGGGTGGCGGAGCAGGTGGACGGCGGAGACCGCGAGGCCGCCCCACACCAGGAGGATGGCCAGGGACATCATGACGATCGCTGCGGTGCTCATCGGTCAGAGCTCCTTCCGGGTGGTGGCCGCGGGCATCACCGGCAGGGCGCCGGTGGGGACGGTGCCCTGGGGCACGGCGTTGTGCGGGATGAGGTCGCCGTGGATCTCGCTGTCCAGGTCCTCCGCGTAGAGGTTGGACTTGCGGGACCACGGGATCAGGGAGAGCAGGACGGCCAGGGCGACGGAGCCGAGCGCGATGCCCCAGCCGAAGACGCCGAGGAAGTCGCCCGGGTAGCCCTCATAGCCCTCCGCGATCACCTTCATGATCCAGGAGAGCCAGATGTAGGCGAGCACGATCGGCATGAGCACGCCGATCAGCAGCACGTACCCGCGGCCGACCTTGAAGGAGGAGACGGCGTTGAGGTGCGCCGTGATGCGACGGGCCGAGCCCAGCGCGCCGGTGACCAGGAGCACCGACAGGAGCGCCGCGCCCACGATGCCGAAGTTGTTGGCGAACGCGTCCATGGTGTCCAGCATCTGCAGGCCCGTGGTGGTGGAGAACAGGGCGAGGGAGACCACCCCGGACAGGCCGATCACCACGATCGTGGCCGTCCAGCGGCCCCAGCCGAGCTTGTCCTTCACGGCGGAGATGACGACCTCGAGGATCGAGATCAGCGAGGTGAAGCCGGCGACCACGAGCGAGCCGAAGAACAGCACGCCGATCAGGGCGCCGAGCGGGGCCTGCGAGATCAGGGTGGGGAAGGCGATGAACGCCAGGCCGATGCCGCTGCCGGCCACCTCGGACACGGACACGCCGGAGGCCTGCGCCATGAAGCCCAGGGCGGAGAACACGCCGATGCCGGCCAGGATCTCGAAGCCCGAGTTGGAGAAGCCGACCACCAGGCCGGAGCCGGTGAGGTTCGTGCGGCGGTTGAGGTAGGAGGCGTAGGTGATCATGATGCCGAAGCCGACGGACAGCGAGAAGAAGATCTGACCGTAGGCGGCGATCCAGACGCCCGGGTCCGCGAGCGCGGACCAGTTCGGCGTGAACAGCGCGTCCAGGCCCTGGGCGGCGCCCGGCAGGGTGAGGGCGATGCCGACGAGGATCAGGAACATCACGACGAGCAGCGGGATGCCGACCATCGAGGCCAGGGCCACGCCCCGGCGCACGCCGAAGCCCATGATGAGCAGCGTGATCACCCAGACGGCGAGCATGGGCCAGAAGACGCCCGAGACGAAGTCGAAGGACGGGGACGGGTCGTCGGCGACCTGCAGGTAGTCGCCCATGAGGAAGGTCTCCGGGTCGTCGCCCCACCGCTGGTCCACGGAGAACCAGGTGTACATGATCGCCCAGCCGATGATCGCGGCGTAGTAGATCCCGATGACGACGCAGATGAGCACCTGCCACCAGCCGACGGTCTCGGTCCACCGGGACAGGCGTCGGAATGCCAGAGGCGCGGAGCCGCGGAAGCGGTGGCCGATCGCGTAGTCGAAGAACAGCAGCGGGATGCCCGCGGTGAGCAGCGCGATCAGGTAGGGGATGACGAACGCGCCGCCGCCGTTCTCATAGGCGACGTAGGGGAAGCGCCAGATGTTGCCGAGGCCCACGGCGGAGCCGATGGCCGCCAGGATGAAGGCCCACCGGCCGGTGAACTCCTCCCGGGTGCGCTGTGGCGCCGGCGCGGGCGCCGGCGCGGAGACGGTGCTGGACATGCAGGACCTCCGAGGGTCGGGAAAACTCGAGTGTGACGGCGGCCACAATAGTCGACGCGGGCCGTTGCCGGACAGTCCGGTCCGGAATGCGGGCGTCAGGCGCGTGGCGCGGCGCCGGCTCAGCCGCCCGGGACGCAGTCCCCCGAGGGGACCGTGGCCGTCATCTGCGGGGCCGCGGCGACGACGGGGGCGATGGTGTCCGCCGTCAGGGCGTAGCCGACGGCGTCCGAGCCCGGGGCCCGGGCGAACACCAGACCGGCCAGGTTCCCGGCGGCGTCCACCACCGGGCCGCCCGAGTAGCCGTGGCGGATGTCCGCCGCGAGGGTGTAGACGTCCACCATGCTCGCGGCCCCGGTCAGGACGTCGCCGAGCGGCACCTCGCCGACGGCCTGCACGGCCGCGGGGGTGGAGGCGAACGGGCCGCCGTCGGGGTACCCCAGGACGGAGGCCGACGCGCCGCCCGTCAGCTCGGCCCCGACCGGCATGACGGGCAGGTCCGCGTCGTCGACCGCCAGGACGGCGAGGTCGTGCGCCGTGTCCAGGTGGACGATCCGCGCCGCGTGCACGCCGCGGGCGCGGTCCGTCACGGTGGGGGCGTCCACGCCGAGGACCACGTGCGCGTTCGTGAGCACGCGGTCCGGGGCCACGGCCACGCCCGAGCCGCTCTGCACCTGGTTGCACTGCGCGGCCGTCCCGGTCAGCCGGACGACGGCGGCCGACGCCGAGGAGGCGGCGGGAGTCGAGGGGGCGGCCGTCGACGCCGACGAGGCGGGGGCGGCCGTCGTGGCCGACGGCGCGGCGGACGTGGACGACGAGGCCGCGGCGGCGTCGTCGGGCTCCTCGAGGGTCGCCGCGGCGGACGTCGCGGGCGGGGCGGACGTGGCGGTGTCGGACGGGGAGGAGGCGGCCGAGGGCAGCCCCGGCGTTACGGCCGGGGCCGGGGCGGCGCGGACGCCGCCGTCGGTCTCCGGGACGGGGGCGGGCAGCTCGAGCTCCGGCAGCACGTCCAGGTCGGCGACGGCGGAGCGCGAGCGGGCGGCCCAGGCCAGGAGCGAGTCGGGCATCACGGTGTCCAGCGCTGTGATCACCCGCGAGCGGGTCACCTCACGGGTGACCGCGGTGGAGCCGGAGGCCGCGATGGAGAACGCCACGAGCCAGAGGACGAGGGCGCCCGCGAGACCGGCGGCGAGCGCGCCGAGGAGGCGGTCGACGAGTCGCAGGGCCGGCAGGTTCACGCGCAGCCGGATCGCCTCGCCGATGGCGGCGCCCACGTACTGGCCCGCCGCCACGAGCAGGACGAGGGTGGCGATCAGCGCGGCCCACCGCCACTGCGGCGCGGTGACGACCTTCGCCACCTCAGGCAGGGCGTAGAACGCGATCGCGGCGCCGCCGACCAGGCCGACGAGGTTGCCCAGCACCACCCACAGGCCGCGACGGTGACCCTGGACCAGGAGCATCGCGAGCCCGATGATGAGCAGGACGTCCAGCCACGTCAGACCCAGCGGCATGGGCGACCTCCTTCGGATGCGACGGCACCGGCCACGCACGGGGACCGCCCGCGCGCCCGGTGGGGGATCCAGGGTATCGGCCCGCACTGGGGTATGGGGCACAATGGACGCCAGTGAACCGGGCGGCTCCTCCGCCGCGGTGTGAGGAACTGGCCACAGAGAGGACACGCACACATGGATCTCGAGGTTCTGCGGAAGGCTCCGCTGTTCACCAACCTGGACGACGAGGTGTTCGCCATCCTCACCTCGGAGCTGACCGAGGTGGAGCTCTCCCGCGGCGCGTCCGCGTTCCACGAGGGCGACCAGGGCGATCAGCTGTACGTGATCATGTCCGGCAAGATCAAGCTCGGCCGCACCGCTTCGGACGGCCGCGAGAACCTCGTGGCCGTGCTCGGCCCCGGCGAGATCTTCGGCGAGATGGCCCTGTTCAACCCCGCCCCGCGCAACGCCACCGCCACCGCGGTGTCCGCCACGCGCCTGGCCGGTCTGCGCCACGAGAACCTGCGCCGCGCCATCGCCTCGTCGCCGGATGTGTCGGTCCAGCTGCTCCAGGCCCTGGCCCAGCGCCTGTCCAAGACCAACGAGTCCCTGGCGGACCTGGTGTTCTCGGACGTGCCGGGCCGCGTGGCCAAGGCGCTCCTGGACCTCGCGGACCGCTTCGGCCGCCCGGCCGCGGACGGCCTGCTGGTGGCGCACGACCTCACGCAGGAGGAGCTCGCCCAGCTGGTGGGCGCGTCCCGCGAGACCGTGAACAAGGCCCTGGCCGAGTTCGTCCAGCGCGGCTGGATCCGCCTGGAGAACCGCGCCGTGGTCATCCTGGACCTGCAGCGTCTGCGCCAGCGTTCACGCTGACGCCCCTCGCCCTGCCGTGGAGCGGGCCACCCCGGTCAGTCCCGGGGGGCCCGCTCCACGCGCATCCGGGGGATGCCGTCGTCGCCGGCCTCGGTGACCAGGTGGTATTCCGGCACCGGGCCGCGCCGGGCACAGGGCGTGGCGGAGAGCAGGAAGGCGGCGGCCGTCCGGTGCGCCGCGACCCGACGCACGATCACCTGCGTCAGCGGGGTCGCCACCTGGTCGAAGGGTGCCATGCCCTCCGCCCCGGCGGGTCCGGGCAGCCGCAGCGGGCCGGCCAGTGCGCGACACGCGGGCACCCACGCCTGGAGTTCGGGACCGGGTTCCTCGGATGTCGGCGTGGACTGCACCGGTGGGGTCGTCGTGGCGAACACAGCCGTGTCGAAGCGTCGGTGGACGTGGGGCGCGGAATGCCAGCGCATGACGGGGCGCAGCAGGTCGGCGCGCACCCCGAGGCCGCGCGCGGCCAGCAGATGGGGCAGACTCTCCGAGCCCTCCTCGAGGGAGCTGTGGCCCCCACCCCAGGTCTCGATGCGCGCCGTGGACACGACGTCCGTGTCGGAGCGACCGGCGAGGAGCACTCCGGCCTCGTCGTGGAGCTGACGGACGGCGGCCACCACGTGCTGCCGCGCACGCCGCCGGTCCGTTGTCCCGAACGTGTGGGCCCACTGGGAGGGCTCGGGCCCGTACCACGGGCACGAGTCGGCGTCGGACTCGAGGAGCGCGCCGCCGGGCAGGCCCACGCGGCCGAGCGGGGTGCGTCCCGCGCGGTGCCGGAGGAAGACCTCCGGGCCGTCGTCGCCGTCGCGTACGAGCACGACGGCCGACCCGGGCCGGGCCGGGCGTACCTGGCTGAAGCGCCGGTCCAACCACTGGCGGGTGAGGTCCTCCTCCTGCTCCGGGACCGGCAGCAGCAGGCCGGCCGGATCAGCGGACACGGACGGTGATCTCCACCTCGACGGGAGCGTCCATGGGCAGCACGGCCACGCCGACGGCGGAGCGCGCGTGGCGGCCGACCTCGCCGAAGATCTCGGCCAGCACGTCCGAGGCGCCGTTCACCACGCCGGGCTGACCGGCGAACGCGGGGTCGGAGGCCACGAAGCCGACGACCTTGACGACCTGGGCGACCCGGTCCAGGTCGCCCAGCAGCTCGTGCACCGCGGCCACCGCGTTCACGGCGCACGTCCGCGCGAGCTCCTGGGCGCGTTCGGGGGTGACCTCCGCGCCCACCTTGCCGGTGGCGGGCAGGGCGCCGGCCACGAAGGGGAGCTGGCCGGAGGTCAGCACGAGGTCGCCGTCCCGCAGGGCCGGGACGTAGGAGCCGACCGGCGCCGCGACGGCGGGTCGGTCGATGCCGAGCTCCGCGAGGCGGGCCGCGACGGCGCCGTCGCCCCAGGTGGGGGCCGAGGACTGCTCCGTCACGTTCACGCCGCCTTCGGACGCTTGAGGTAGGCCACGGGGTTGTTCCCCTCGGGGCCCGGGATCACCGTGACGAGCTCCCAGCCGTCCTCGCCCCACTGGTCGAGGATCTGCTTGGTCGCGTGGATGAGGAGGGGGATCGTGGCGTACTCCCACTGCGTCTGCTGAGTCATGGGACCCACCCTAGCCACCGGCGCGGACCCCGGAAGAGGTCCCAGGTGCCCGCGCTACACTCGCGCCCATGGCCTCCCGCACGACCCGCTTCCCCGCGCCCTCGAGCGCTCTCGGCCGCCTCCTCGCCTTCGTGGGCCTCTCGGCGGTGGCCGGCCTGCTCGTGGCGGCCCTCCTGCTGCCCGTCGCGGGCCTGGCCGGTGTCGCCGCCGCGTCGGGCCGGGAGATGCTGGACGAGCTGCCGGACGAGCTGCCCGCGGAGCCGGTCTCCGTCCCGTCGCGCATCCTCTCGGAGGACGGTGAGGAGATCGCCGTCTTCTACGAGGAGAACCGCACCCCGGTCCCGCTGGACGAGATCTCGGAGCACATGCAGCACGCGATCGTGGCCATCGAGGACGAGCGCTTCTACGATCACGACGGCGTGGACGCGCGCGGCCTCATCCGCGCGACCGTGAACAACGCCACCTCCGACTCCACGCAGGGCGCCTCCACCCTCACCCAGCAGTTCGTGAACAACATGCTGGTGAACGTGCAGCAGATCCGCGGCGACTCCCGCCTCACGCTCTCCGGCTCCAAGAACATCGCGGACAAGGTCAAGGAGATCAAGCTCGCGGTCGCCGTCGAGAAGCAGATGTCGAAGGACGAGATCCTCGAGGGCTACCTCAACATCGTGCTGTTCTCCGGCCGTGCCTACGGGGTCGAGGCCGCCTCGCAGTACGTGTTCGGCAAGTCCGCCGCCGACCTGGAGAGCTGGGAGGCCGCCACGCTGGCCGGCATGGTCCAGTCCCCCACCCGGTTCAACCCGGCCCGCAACCCGGAGGAGGCCACGGAGCGGCGCAACCTCGTGCTGAACGCGATGAAGGACAACGGCTACCTCTCCCAGGAGGAGTACGACCACGCCGTCGCCCAGCCGATGGAGGTGGTCATGGAGTCCCGCCCCTCGGGCTGCCTCTACGCCAAGTTCGGCACCTACTTCTGTGACTACGTGGAGCGGCAGATCCTCGCCGATCCCACGTTCGGCCCGGACGTCCAGTCCCGCCAGGCCCTGCTGGACCGCGGCGGACTCACCATCCGCACGACGATCGACTCGACGCTCCAGAAGGAGACCGAGAAGAACCTGCGCGCCTCGGTGCCCAACAACGAGTCGCTGGGCGCCGGCCACGCGCTCACCTCGGTGGAGGCCGGCACCGGCAACATCCGCACCATGGCCCAGAACACCGAGTACGCCATCCAGGACGAGCTCGGCCACACCTCGCTGAACTTCAACGTGGACAAGCAGTGGGGCGGCGGCCAGGGCTTCCAGGCCGGCTCCACGCTCAAGCCCTTCGTGGCCCTGACGTGGCTGCGCAACGGCAACCGCCTGGTCGACTCCGTGGACGCCTCCCGGAACGTCTACCCCACGGGCACGCGCTTCGCGGCCTCGTGCCGCCCGGGCGGCTACACCACGGTCGGCGGCACCTGGCAGTTCAAGAACGTGATCCCCGGCATGCTGCGGCAGGTGCGCGTGGACGAGGGTCTCTTCTGGTCCGTGAACACCCCGACCGTCGCCACCGCGTACCAGCTGGACCTGTGCGACATCACGAGCCTCACCACCCAGCTGGGCATCACCCGCGCCCTGGACAGCTCCCCGCTGCAGCCGGACGACCCGTCCTTCCTGCTCGGCAAGGACTCGGTGGCCCCGCTGTCCCTGGCCGGGGCGTACGCCGCCATCGCCGCGAACGGCCTGTACTGCGAGCCGCGCGCCATCCTGGAGGTCACGGACACCGCCGGCAACCAGTACGACGTCGCCGACCCGCAGTGCGACCAGGTCATCGACCCGGACCACGTCCGGGAGCTGATGCCGGTCCTGCGCCACATCGGCGGCTTCAACATCGCCGAGGAGGGCGCCGGCTACGAGTTCGGCGGCAAGACGGGCACGAACGACAACGTGTCCTCCACGTGGTTCGTCGGGTTCACCAGCAAGCTGGCCACCGCCGTGTGGACCGGCCGCTACAACAACCTGAAGTCCATGACGGGCGAGACCGTCAACGGCGAGGTCCGCAACCCGTTCTACTCGACCTCCATCAACGGCCCGTCCTGGCTCGAGTACAACCAGATGGCCAAGGAGAAGTTCCCGCCGGGTGAACTGCCCGAGTGGGACGGCCCGCAGTCGGAGGACCCGGGCGAGGCCGGCGAGCACCCGGACGGACGCCAGTTCCACATCGACGACCTGGACCGAGGCGGGCCGCTGCCCGAGGCGGTCCCGGGCTTCTGACCGCGATGCGCCCCGCCGCCTCCCCCGCCCGCCGCATGCTCCGCGCCGCAGCGCCTGCCGCCGCCGGGCTGGCCACGACGGCGGGCCTCGGCCTGGCCTGGGGCCTCGCCGAGGCCGAGGCCCGGACGGTGCGCACGCACCGACTGGCCGTGCTGCCGGCCGGGTCGGCGCCGCTGCGGGTGCTGCACCTCTCGGACATCCACCTGCTGCCCCGGCACCGGGCCAAGCGGGCGTGGCTGCACGGGCTGGATGCACTCGAGCCTGACCTCGTGGTCAACACGGGTGACAACGTGTCCGCCGCGGCGTCGGTGCCGCTCGTGCTCGACGCGCTCGGGCCGCTCCTGGCGCGGCCCGGGGTGTTCGTGCCCGGCTCCAACGACTACTACGCTCCCAAGGCGGCCAACCCCCTCCGGTACTTCGCGGGCCCCTCGCGCATGGACGAGGACCGGCCCCGGCTTCCCTCCGACGTCCTGTTCGGCGCGTTCCGCGCCGCCGGCTGGGCCGACCTGACGAACCGGGGCGTCGCCCTGGCCGTGCCGACCCGCGCCGGGACCACGCTCGAGGTCCTCGCCGCCGGCACCGACGACCCGCACCTCGGTCTGGACGCCTGGGCCGGCTTCCCCGGCGCCGCACCCGACGAGGGCGCCGGGCGGGCCGGCGGCGACGGGCGGTTCCGGCTGGGCGTCACCCACGCCCCGTACCGCCGCGTGCTGGACGCCATGACCGCCGACGGCGCCGACCTGCTGCTCGCCGGCCACACCCACGGCGGGCAGGTGTGCGTGCCGTTCCTCGGTGCGCTCGTCACCAACTGCGACCTGCCGCGCCGTCAGGCCTCCGGGGTCTCGACGTGGACGGCCGCGGGGCGGACCGTCCCCCTCGAGGTGTCGGCCGGCCTGGGGACCGCGCCGTCCGCCCCCGTGCGGTTCGCGTGCCGGCCCGAGGCCGTGGTGCTGGACCTGGTCCCGCGGGGCTGAGCCGCCTGTCCCGTCCGGGGCCGCGGGTACAGTGGAGCCCCGTGACCCGCACCACCTCTCCCGACGCCTCGTCCCTGCGTGACGCCCTGGGCGGGATCACACCGTACCTCGAGGGCGTGCGGGCGCGCTGGGTGCTCGGGCTCGCCTCGGCCATGGCGGCGGGCCTCGTGGCCCTGGCCATCCCGCAGGTCATCCACTTGCTCGTGGACACCGTGTTCACGGAGACCGTGCTCGCCCGGCCCTCCTCCCCCGACTCCCGCGCGGACGTGTGGCGGGCCGCCGGCCTGCTCACCGTGCTCGGCCTCGCCGAGGCCGCGTTCATCGGCCTGCGCCGGTACTTCATCCTCCCGCCGGCCGCCGGGGTGGAGAACCGGGCGCGCATCGCCCTGTTCGAACGGCTCCAGCGCCTGCCGGTGGCCTTCCACGACGCGTGGCCCTCGGGGCAGCTGCTCTCCCGGGCTCAGGGCGACCTCTCGCTGCTGCGGCGGTGGATCGCGTTCGGCTCGGTCATGCTCGTGGTGGACGTGGTGACCATCACCGTCGGCCTCGTCCTGCTGTTCCTGCTGTCCTGGCAGCTGGCCCTGCTCTACCTCGCCGCGGCCGTGCCGATCATGTGGGCGTCGTTCGGGTTCCGCAACGACTTCCGCGCCGCGTCCCGGCTCTCCCAGGACCAGGCCGGGGACCTCGCCACGTCCGTCGAGGAGTCGGTGCACGGCATCCGCGTCCTCAAGGCGTTCGGCCGCGGCGCGCACGCCCTCGACGGCTTCCGCGGGCGCGCTCGCACGCTGCAGGGCACCGAGGTGCACAAGGCGTCCGTGCTGGCTCGGTTCATCGCGCTGATCGTGGCCCTGCCGGAGACGGTGCTGGGCCTGGGCCTCGCCCTGGGCCTGTGGCTCGTGGCGACCGGGGAGCTGACGGTGGGCGCGCTCGCCGCCTACTTCGCCACCGCGGCCGTGCTGGCCGGGCCGGTCGAGTCGGTGGGCCAGCTGATGGGCATGACGCTCTCGGCCCGCACGGCGATCGACCGCCACGTGGACGTGCTTGCCACGCCCGTGGACATCGCCTCGCCCACCGGGGAGGCCGCCGTCGTGCCCCCGGCCACCGGCGCGCTCGCGTTCCGCGGGGTGCGCTTCCGCTGGCCGGACGCGGACCCGGGGCGCGGGGAGCGCGACCTGCTCGACGGCGTCGACCTCGAGCTGGTGCCCGGCGAGACGATGGCCCTGGTCGGCGCGACCGGCGCCGGCAAGTCGACGCTGCTGCAGCTGGTCCCCCGGCTGCTCGACGTCACGGCGGGCTCCGTCTGCGTGGACGGGGTGGACGTGCGCCGGATGCCGCTCGAGGAGCTGCGCCGGCGGGTGTCCGTGGCGTTCGAGGACGCCACGCTGTTCTCCGCGACCATCCGGCAGAACGTGCTGCTCGGCGCCCCGGCGGACGTGCTCGCGGACGGCCTCCACTCCCCCGCGGCGGACGCCCTGCTCGACCTCGCGCTCGAGACCGCGCAGGCGGGCTTCGTGGCGGACCTGGCGGACGGCGTCGAGACCGAGATCGGCGAGGAGGGCCTCAGCCTCTCCGGCGGACAGCGCCAGCGGATCGCCCTCGCCCGCGCGATCGCGGCGCGCCCGGACGTGCTCGTGCTGGATGACCCCCTCTCCGCCCTCGACGTGCGCACCGAGGAGGCCGTGACCGCGCGCCTGCGCGAGGTCCTCGACGGGACGACCACCCTGATCGTGGCGCACCGTCCCTCCACCGTGGCCCTCGCGGACCGGGTCGCGGTGCTGGCGGACGGGCGGATCGAGGACGTGGGGACGCACCCCGAACTGCTGGCCCGCAGCGCCGTGTACCGGCACATCATCTCGAGCCGACCGGAGGAGCAGGCATGAGCGCCGCCGACGTGAGCCGCGTGCGCGGCGTGGGGGCAGAAGAGGACCTCGACTACACCCGCGCGGAGCGCCGCCACATCCGGCGCCGGTCCTTCCGGCTGCTCGGCGAGCTCGCGCGGCCGGTCCGGGGGACGCTGCTGCTCACCGTGCTCTTCGTGCTCGTGTCCAACGCGGCGCGGGCGGCCGGGCCGCTGATCATCGCCTGGGCGATCGACGCGGAGCTGCCGCGCGTCGTCGAGGCCGTGCGGGCCGGCGAGTCCGTCTGGCCCATCCTCGTCCCCGTGGGCGGGGCGTACGTGGCGGCGGCCCTCGTCTCCGGGGGCCTGCTGGGGGCGTACACGTGGCTCACCGCGCGGGCCAGCCAGGCCATGCTGCTGAGCCTGCGGCTGCGCGTGTTCCGGCACACGCAGCGGCTGAGCCTCGGGTTCCACGAGCGGTACACGTCCGGGCGGGTGATCTCGCGGCAGACCTCGGACCTGGAGGCGCTGCGGGAGCTGCTGGACCAGGGCGTGTCCTCGCTCGTGTCCGGGCTGATGTTCATGTCGTTCACCGCGGCGTCCATCCTGCTGCTGGACCCGCCGTCGTTCCTCGTGCTGCTGGGCGCGGCCGTGCCGGTGGCGATCGTGACGCGCTGGTACCAGGTGCGGTCCGAGGAGGCGTATCGGCGGTCGCGGGTGTCCTCGGCGCGGTCGATCGTGCACTTCGTGGAGACCATGACCGGCATCCGCGCGGTCCAGGCCTTCCGACGGGAACGGGACAACGACGCGCGGTACCGCGACTTGGCCACGGCCTACCGGGACGACATGGTGGCCACGCTCAACCTGTTCGGCATCCTGCAGCCGGTGCTCGTGGCGACGGGCAACCTCACGGTGGCGGCGCTGCTCGTGACCGGGGGCCTGCGCGTGCTCGACGGCGACCTCGAGGTGGGGGTGCTCGTGGCGCTCCTGCTGGCCGGGCGGCGCGTGTTCCAGCCCATGGAGATGGTGGCGATGTTCTACTCGTCGCTGCAGTCCGCGACGGCGGCGCTCGAGAAGGTCTCCGGCCTGCTCGAGGAGGAGCCCACCGTGGTGGAGGCGGCCGAGCCCACGCCGCTGCCCGGGGCCGACGCGCCGGGGGCGGGCGTGGCGTCCGGGCGGGTGGAGTTCCGGGACGCGGTGTTCAGCTACGGGCCGGACCGGGTGGTGCTGCCGGAGTTCGACCTCGTGATCCCGGCGGGTCAGACCGTGGCCGTGGTGGGCCAGACGGGCGCGGGCAAGTCGACGCTGGCCAAGCTCATCGCCCGGTTCTACGACGTGTCCACCGGCTCGCTGACGCTGGACGGGGTGGAGCTGCGCGAGCTCAGCCAGGCGGATCTGCGGCGCAACGTGGTGATGGTGACGCAGGAGGCGTTCCTGTTCTCCGGGTCGATCGCGGAGAACATCGCCCTCGGCCGGCCCGACGCCACCGAGGCCGAGATCCAGGCGGCCGCCCGGGCGGTGGGGGCGCACGACTTCATCCTGGGACTGCCCGAGGGCTACGCGACCGACGTCGCCAAGCGCGGCGGGCGGCTCAGCGCGGGGCAGCGGCAGCTCGTGTCCTTCGCTCGGGCGTTCCTCGCGGACCCCGCCGTGCTGATCCTGGACGAGGCGACGTCGTCGCTGGACCTGCCGAGCGAGCGCCTCGTGCAGGCCGGGCTGGAGCGGCTGCTGGGGAACCGGACGGCGCTGATCATCGCCCACCGGCTCAGCACCGTCGAGACCGCCGACCGGGTGCTCGTGATGCACGACGGCCGGATCGTCGAGGACGGCAGCCCCGCCGAGCTGGTGGCGGCCGACGGCCGGTTCGCGGCGCTGCACCGGGCCTGGGAGGACTCGCTCGCCTGATGGGCCCCGGGCCGGGCACTTTCGAACGTGAGAGAGGGCCTATCCCACGTTCGAAAGTGCCCATTCGCCCGATTTCACGTTCGAAAGTCCTGCGGCGGGGGCGGGGCCGGAGGTGGTGGAGGTCGCCCGCACGGCCCGGTCGTGGCGGACGACGGCGGCCACCACGGTCCGGAAGTCCTCGGCCAGGTCGGCGCCCATCACCGTGATGGACAGGTGGCCGGCCTCCTGCCAGAGACGGTCCCGCCGTGCGTCGCGTCGCTGCTGCTCCGGCGTGCGATGGTGGCCGCCGTCGTAGTGGAGGGCCACGCGGGATCGTTCGACCACCATGTCCGCGTCGGTCCGCTCCCCCGCCGGTGAGACCAGCCTCGCCTGCAGGCGAGGCTCGGGGAGGCCGGCGTCGAGGAGGGCCAGCCGCAGCCGCGTCTCCGGAGGCGAGTCCGCCCCCACCCGGATCAGCGCCAGCGCGGCCCGAGCCACCCGCACGCCCTTGAACCGGCCCGCCCGCTCCAGCGCCGCGGAGAGCCGCGACGCCGTCGTGCGCGGCGGGAGTCGGGACCCGTCCACCCACGGTGGGTTCACGAGCGCGTCCCCCGCGACGACGGCGTCCGCCACCTGATCCGGCCGCAGCAGGGAGCAGAGGTCCACCCACGTCCGCTCGAGCGAGGTGGCCGGGACCCCGTGCACCTCCACGCGGTCCTCGGCCGGCACCGTGCGTCCGTGGCAGGCGACGCCCGCGCGCCCCGTCCGACCCGTGCGGTGCGGCCGGCTCACGTGCACCCGTGTGTCCTCCTCGGCCCACCACGGCAGGACGAGCCCGTGCAGCCGCGCCGCCGTCAGATGCGAGGCGACCCCACGGGTCAGAGCCACCACGGCGGCGGCCTCCTCCGGCGGCAGGGCCGCCACGGGGCGGGGGTATCCGAGCGCGGCCCACGACCCCGGCACGTCGACGACCGCGCGGTGTGCCCCGTGGGTCACCCGGCGCAGGTCGAGGCTGCGCAGCCGGTCGGAGGAGAGGCGGTCCAGGGCTTCGCGCCGGGTGAAGACGCGGCCGGCGAGGGCTGGCGGGAGGGGTGCGGGGCGGCGTGGCATGCGGCCAGGATGCGGGCGCCGTCGTCGCGGGCGGGCGTCCGGCCCCCTCCTGTGCGGGGCCGGGCCCCTGTGCAGGAGCCGCCCCGCCCCACCCCGCCCCGAACTTTCGAACGTGAAATCGGGCGAATGGGGACTTTCGAACGTGAGAGAGGGCCTATCCCACGTTCGAAAGTGCGGGTCAGGCGTCGAAGGGGCGGCCCGTCAGGCGCTCGTACGCCTCCACGTAGCGGTCGCGGGTCTTGGCCACGACGTCGGCGGGCAGCGCCGGCGGGGCCTCCCCGCTCGCCTTGTCCCAGCCGGAGTCGGGGCCCGTGAGCCAGTCGCGGACGAACTGCTTGTCGAAGCTCGCCTGGGTGCGGCCGGGCTCGTAGTCCTCGGCGTCCCAGAACCGGGAGGAGTCGGGCGTGAGCACCTCGTCGCCCAGCACCACCTGGCCGGTGGCCGGGTCCACGCCGAACTCGACCTTCGTGTCCGCCAGGATGATGCCGGCCTCGCGGGCGATCGCCTCGGCGCGCGCGTACAGGTCCAGGGTGAGGAACCGCAGGCGCTCGGCGGCCTCGGTGCCCACGCGCTCGACCATCTGCTCGAACGTGATGTTCTCGTCGTGCTCGCCGACCTCGGCCTTCGCGGACGGCGTGAAGATCGGCGGGTCGAGCCGCGAGCCGTCCACGAGCCCGGCGGGCAGCGGCAGGCCGGCCACCGTGCCCGACGCGCGGTACTCGGCCAGGCCGGACCCGGTCAGGTAGCCGCGGGCGATGCACTCCACGGGGAACATGTCCAGGCGCTTGACGACCATCGCCCGCCCGGCCACGGCCGCGGGCACGTCCGTGCTCACCACATGGTGCTCGACCGGCTCGGCGTGGGCCCCGTTGTAGCCCTCGGCCAGCTTCTCGAACCACCACAGGGTCAGCCGGGTGAGGATGGCGCCCTTGTCCGGGATCGGCGGCTCCAGCACGTGGTCGTAGGCGCTGATCCGGTCGGAGGCCACCACGAGCAGCGTCGCGGACCGTCCCGGCTCGGCGTCGGCGGGCTCGTACAGGTCCCGCACCTTGCCCGAGTAGACGTGCCGCCAGCCCGGCAGCTCGAGGGCCTCGGCCCCCGTGAACCCCACGCGCTCCCCGCTCACTTCGCTCCCTCCGTCCCGGGCACGGTGATCTCGCCGCGCTCGGCCTTGAGTCCGATGTCCGTGCGCCACTGGGCGCCGTCGAACCGGATCCGCTCGACGCCCGCGTAGGCGCGCTCGCGCGCCTGGGCCAGGTCCGCCCCGCGCCCGACGACGGCCAGCACCCGGCCGCCCGCCGTCACCACGTCCTCACCGGACGCCGCGGTGCCGGCGTGGATCACGTGCACGCCCTCGAGGGCGGCCGCGTCGGCCAGCCCGCTGATCACGTCGCCCGTCGAGGAGGAGGCCGGGTAGCCGGCCGAGGCCATGACCACGTCCACGGCGACGTCGTCGCTCCACTCGAGCCGGCGGTCCGCACCGAGCCGGCCGGCCGCGGCGTCGGCGAGCAGCCCGCCCAGGGGCGTCTCGAGGCGGGCGAGCACGGCCTGGGTCTCGGGGTCGCCGAAGCGCACGTTGAACTCGATGACCTCCACGCCCTTGGCGGTGACGGCCAGGCCACAGAACAGCACGCCCGTGAACGGGGTGCCGCGGCGGGCCATCTCGGCGAGCACGGGGCGGGCCACCCGGTCCATCACCTCGTCCGTGAAGCCCTCGGGCAGCCACGGCAGCGGTGTGTACGCTCCCATGCCGCCGGTGTTGGGGCCGGCGTCGCCGTCGTGGATGCGCTTGAAGTCCTGCGCGGGGGTGAGGGCGACGGCGTCCTCGCCGTCGCAGATCACGAAGAGGGAGACCTCGGGGCCGTCCAGGAAGTCCTCGATCACCACGGTGCCGCCGGCGGCGAAGCAGGCCTCGGCGTGGGCGAGGGCCTCGGCGCGGTCGGGGGTGACCACGACGCCCTTGCCTGCGGCCAGGCCGTCGTCCTTGACGACGTGCGGGGCGCCGAACTCGTCGAGGGCGGCGGCGGCCTCCGCGGCGGTGGTGCACACGCGGGAGCCGGCGGTGGGCACGCCCGCGGCGGCCATGACCTGCTTGGCGAAGGCCTTGGACGCCTCGAGCTGCGCGGCGGCCTGCGAGGGGCCGAACACGGCGAACCCGGCCTCGCGCAGGGCGTCGGAGACGCCGGCGGCCAGCGGGGCCTCGGGACCGACGACGACGAGGTCGGCCCCCAGCTCGCGCGCGAGCTCCACGACGGCGGCCGGGTCGGTGGCCTCGACGGCGTGGAGGGTGGCCAGGTCGGCCATGCCGGCGTTGCCGGGCGCCGCGTGGAGGGCGCTGACCTGCGGATCACGGGAGAGGGCGGTGAGCAGCGCGTGTTCGCGGCCGCCGTTGCCGAGCACAAGGGTCTTCACGAGCCTCAAGCCTACGCGGTGGCCCTGGCCCGGCCCGGCCCGTGGCCCCTACGGTGGAGCGCATGACGATGCCTCCCCTCCACCACGGTCAGCCCGGCGACGACGGTGACCCCCGTGACCCCCGCCATCGGCCCGGTGCGGGACTGGGCCCCGGGCTGCGCACGGTCTGGACGTTCGTCGGCGTGATGTTCACGTGCGCCCTGATCGTCTTCTGGACGCTGCGGGGGTTCGGCGTCCAGCGCGGCGACCTCAGCCTGCCCGCCGCGCTCGGCGTGCTGGCGCTGGCCGCCGTCGCCGCGGCGGTGATCACCCGGTACGTGCGGCGCCGCTGAGCGGGGCCGGGCCCTCGAACGCCGGCCGCCCCGGCCTGCCCGTCAGCGGATGATGCGCCGTCGCCGGGCCTCGTCGACGGCGCGGGTGCGGTTGTCCACGCCGAGCTTCTGGAAGATGTGCACCAGGTGCGTCTTCACGGTGGCCTCGGAGATGAACAGCTCCTTCGCGGCCATCTTGTTCGTGGCGCCCCGCGCGATCAGCTCGAGCAGCTCGATCTCCCGCTCGGACAGCACCTCGGAGCCGCCGGACATGCGCCCCATCAGCGTGGCCGCGACCTGCGGGGCCAGGGCCTTGCGCCCCGCCGCCGCCTGCCGCACCGCCGAGGCGATCTCCTCGCTCGGGGCGTCCTTGAGCAGGTAGCCGGCGGCGCCCGCGTTCACGGCCGCGAGGATGTCCGCTTCCGTGTCGAAGGTCGTCAGGATCAGCACCTGCACCCCCGGCCACCGCTCCCGCACGGCGCGGGTGGCGGTCACGCCGTCCATGCCCGCGCCCATCTGCAGGTCCATCAGCACGACGTCCACCGTGGGCTCTCCCGCCTCCAGGACGCCGATCGCCTCCGCCCCGTCGGCGGCCTCGGCCACCACGGTCAGGTCCGGGTGCGCCTCGACGACGGCCCGCACCCCCGCCCGCACCACGGGGTGGTCGTCCACCAGCATCACGCGCACGCTCATGCGGTCTCCTCACTCTCGGTCTCCTCGGGATCCGCGCCCCGGCCGGCCCCGGCGGCGGCCAGTGGCACCCGCAGCGCCACCACGGTGCCCTCGCCGGGGGCGGACTCGACGGTGGCCTCGCCGCCCACCGCCGCGAGGCGCTCGCGCACGCTCGCCAGTCCCACGCCGGTCCCCGCCCCCGGGTCGGCACCGGAGGCTCCGGCCCGGGCGCGGGCCACGACGACGGCCGGGTCGAACCCCGCGCCGTCGTCGGCCACGTCCACCGTGAGCTCGTCGCCGAGGTAGCCCAGCGTGACGCGGGCGCGCCGGGCGCCCGCGTGGGCGCCGACGTTCGCCAGGGACGCCTGCACGGCCCGCAGCACGGCGGTCTCCACGGCCTCGGCGACCGCGACCGGCTCCCCCACGACCTCGACGTCCGCGGCCACGGGCGTCCCGGCGGCGGCCTGCCGGTCGGCGAACCCGGCGACCGCGCGCTCGAGCGCCTCGACGAGGGACGGCGCCCCGGTGCCGCGCAGGTCGCGGACGAAGCGGCGGGACTCGGCGAGGTTCTCGACGGCCGTGGCGCGCACGGTCTCCATGCGCTGCCGGGCCAGGGCGGGGTCGGCGGCGTCGAGCGCGTCCTGGGCCGCGCGCGAGACCAGCACGATCGAGGCCAGCCCCTGGGTGAGGGTGTCGTGGATCTCGCGGGCGAGCCGCTCCCGCTCGGCGCTCACCCCCGCCCGGTGCTCCGTGCGCGCGAGCTCCGCCTGCGCGGCGCGCAGCTGCTCGGCCACGGCACGCTGGCGTTCGGACTCGGCGTGCAGGGCGCGGTACGCCTCGGAGAGCACCACGGCCACGGCGGCGCCCACCAGCGGGCCGATCACGGCCGGCACCCGCACGCCGCCGGCGCCCGACGCCATCCCGGCCACCACGACGACGGCCATCGCCAC
Source organism: Micrococcus sp. 63XJN7_8_ISO-PGPR-S23-253 (assembly GCF_056173425.1). Classification (NCBI taxonomy): domain Bacteria; kingdom Bacillati; phylum Actinomycetota; class Actinomycetes; order Micrococcales; family Micrococcaceae; genus Micrococcus; species Micrococcus sp. 63XJN7_8_ISO-PGPR-S23-253. The sequence continues at coordinate 424,311 of NZ_CM149673.1, read as the reverse complement.
GACCATCACGGGCCCGACCACGTGGCGCACCCACGCCTGCCGGGTCACCCGGCCGACCACGTGCAGGACGACGAAGAAGAGGGGGAAGGCGACCCACGCGAAGTCGCCGTGGTGGGCCACGAGCAGGCCCCACAGCAGCAGCAGCACCAGGGCCAGCCAGGCGACCGCCGGACCGCGCCCGACGTCGTCGCCCCGGGCCCACCGGCGCCGCTCCAGCACGGTCCCGGCCAGGTAGACGCCCGCCAGCGCGGCGGTCAGCAGCACCAGGGTGGTGGCCGGGAACGGACCGGACGCCTCCGGGGACCGGTCCGCGAGCGCGCGCGCCAGCCCCACGGTGAGCAGCGCGGCGAACGTGACGTGCAGGGCCACGCGCAGGCCGGCGAGCACGGCGGTGGTGCCGGTCTCGGTGGCCGCCGGGGGCACGGCGGCGCGGGGGGCGACGGACATGGCTCCACCCTAGGGCGCGCCCCAGACGCGACAACGGCCCGCGGCCCCGGGGCCGCGCCGCTGCGCCGCCGGGATCAACCATTCGGTTGACCGGGTCCAGCCGCCGCGGGCGATGTGCCGACCCCTCCCCGCGCGAGACCGTGGAGGCAACCTCAGGACAGACCTCTTCCAGGAAAGGACGCGCCCCGTGTTCCTCGCACTCCGCGACCTCCGCTTCGCCACCGGACGGTTCGCCCTCATGGGTTCCGTGGTGGCCCTCATCAGCCTGCTGCTCGTCATGCTCTCCGGCCTCACGGCCGGCCTGGGCGGGCAGAACACCGCCGCGATCGACCGCCTCGGCGAGCAGGGCGTGCAGCGTCTGGTCTTCGGCGGCGCGGCGGGCCAGGAGCCCACCGCGTCGTTCACCCAGTCCGAGTTCACCGTGGCCCAGCGCGACGCGTGGGCGGCCACGGACGGCGTGGCCTCCGTCGAGCCGCTCGGGGTGAGCCAGGGTCGGGCCGTCGGGCTCGAGCACCCCGTGGACACGGACCCGCAGCGCCGCGCGGACGTGTCCGGCGAGCCCACCACCGGCGTGGCCACCACCGCGTTCATCGGCCTCACCCCGGGCGGCTCCGACGCGCCGGCCGGCGTCGAGCCCGGGCAGATCGTGCTCAGCCAGGACGTGGCCGACTCCCTCCACGCCCAGGCGGGTGACGCCGTCGCGGTCTCCGGCTTCGTGTACACCGTGGCCGACGTGGTGTCGACCGAGTACTACTCCCACTCCCCCGTGACGTGGCTGGCGCTCGAGGACTGGAACGCCATCTCGCACACCGCCGACGACGCGGTGCTCGGCACCGCCGGCCTCGTGCGCTTCGACGCCGGCGCCGACGTCGACGCCGTGGCCGACGCCGGCGACGACGCCGCGGGCACCGTCGCCGAGACCGTGAAGGGCTCCTACGCCGCCCTGCCCAGCTACCGGTCGGAGAACGGCTCCCTGATGACCATGCAGGGCTTCCTGTACGGCATCTCGGCGCTCGTGGTGATCGCGTTCCTGTCCATCTGGACGGTGCAGCGCACCCGCGACATCGCGGTGCTCAAGGCCCTCGGCGGCTCGAACGGCTGGGTGCTGAAGGACTCGCTCGCGCAGGCCGCGTTCGTGCTCGTCGGCGGCGTGGCCGTGGGCACCGGGCTGGCCGCCGCGATCGGCGCGTTCGCGGGGCGGGCCGTCCCGTTCGAGCTCTCGTGGGCCACCACCGCGGTGCCCGCCGCCGGGGTCCTCGTGCTCGGCATGCTCGCCGCCGTCGTCGCGGTCTTCCGCGTCACCCGGATCGACCCGCTGGTCGCCCTCGGCGGCAACTGACCGCCTCTGACGACGGCGCCGCCCGGCGCCGTCGTCCCCCTCGGCTCCGCCTCGCCCCCGCTTGGAGAAAGGACCTCCCCATGACCGCCCTCACCGCCCCGCAGGCCGACCTCGACACCCTCCGCACCCCGGCCGCCGCGGCCGCCCACCGCGTCGCCGCCGAGCGCCCCGCCGCCGCGGCCGACGCCACCCCCGCGCTGTCCGTGCGCGACCTCGTCCTGGAGTACCCGGACGGCGAGCGCGGCGTGCTGCGTGCCCTGGACGAGGTCAGCCTGGACCTGCTCCCCGGCACGTTCACCGCGATGGTCGGCCCGTCCGGCTCGGGCAAGTCCTCCCTGCTGGCGGTGGCCGCGGGCCTCGTGACGCCCACCTCCGGCAGCGTGTCCGTGGCCGGCCGCGAGATGGCCGGGCTGTCCCGGAAGGAGCGCACCGCGCTGCGCGGCCAGGAGATCGGCATGATCTTCCAGCAGCCCAACCTCATCCCGTCCCTCACCGCCGCCGAGCAGCTCGAGCTGACCGTGCACCTGGACCGCGACGCCACCCGCGCGGACCGCAAAGCTGCCAGGGCGCGGGCCCTGGAACTGCTCGAGCGAGTGGACCTGGCCGACCAGGCCCGCAAGCGCCCGCACCAGCTCTCGGGCGGCCAGCGGCAGCGCGTGAACATCGTGCGCGCGCTCATGGCCTCCCCGACGCTGCTGCTCGTGGACGAGCCCACCTCCGCGCTGGACCGCGAGCGCTCGGCCGCCGTCGTGGACCTGCTGGGCACGCTGACCCGCGAGGAGCAGGTGGCGACGCTCATGGTCACGCACGACCACGAGTTCCTCTCCGCCACGGACCGCACCCTGACCATGGTGGACGGGCGGCTCTCCGCGGAGTGAGCCGGTGACGTCGCCGGACCCGACCCGGCCCACCGGCCCCGGACGCCCGGCGCGTCCGGAGCCCTCGCTACCCTGGACCGCATGACCCACGCCACCGTCGCCCCCGCGGGCGAGACCTTCGCCCTGTCCGACGCCGTCGAGCTCGTGGAGACCGTCCGCAACGGCTTCGTCGAGTCCCGGACGGCGGGCGCCGCCGTCGTGACCGGCCCCGACGGGCGAGTGCTGGCCGGGCTCGGCCCCGCGGACACGCTGATCTATCCGCGCTCCACGCTGAAGCCGTTCCAGGCCGTCGCGTCGCTGCGCCACGGGGCGGCGCTGGAGGGCGAGGCCCTGTCCATCGCGTGCGGCTCGCACCGGGGCACGCTCCGGCACCAGGCGCTGGCCGAGCGCATGCTCGCCGACGCCGGCCTCGACGCGTCCGCCCTGCGGTGCCCGCCGGCCTGGCCCGCGGACACCTCCGAGGTCGTGGCCCAGGTCCGCCGCGACGGCGAGGCCGCCGCCGCCACCCCGCTGGCCTTCAACTGCTCCGGCAAGCACGCCGGCTTCCTCGCGGCGTGCGCGGCGTCCGGGCACGACGTCGCCACGTACCTCGACCCGGCGCACCCGCTGCAGCGGGAGGTGGACGCGGTGATCGCCGAGTACTGCGGGGAGCCGGTGGCCCACACCGGTGTGGACGGCTGCGGCGCCCCGGCCGCCGTCGTCTCGCTGGCGGGCCTGGCCCGCGGCATCGGGCGGGTCGCCGCGGCGCCCAGCCGCGCCGACGCGGATCCGCACGCGGCCGCCGTCGCCACGGCGATGCTCGAGCACCCGTGGGCCGTCCACGGGGAGACGAGCTCCAACACCGTGGTGATGCGCGAGCTCGGCCTGCTCGCCAAGGCGGGCGCGGACGGCGTGCTCGTCATGGCCGCGCCGGACGGCACGGCCGTGGCCGTCAAGGCGCTCGACGGCGGCACGCGGGCCGGCGACCTGGTCGCGCTCGCGCTGCTGGCCCGGTTCGCCCCGGACCACGTGGACCGGGCGACGCTGCCGGGCGTGCTGGCCGCCGTCGTGCCCCCGGTGCTCGGCCGGGGCGAGCCGGTCGGCGAGATCCGCCTGGCCGCGCCGGTGCGGGACCTCGTGGGGGACGTCCTGCCGGCCTTCGAGGCGGGGGCGTGACCACCGGCTCCGTGCCCCGCCGCCGGGTGCCCGTCGTCGAGGGCCACGCGGCGCTGCTGGCGTGGGCGCACGCCCACGCGGAGGACCCCGCGGCGGCCGCCGCGCTGCCGCGCTCCACGCGGGCGACGGCGGTGCGCTTCGCGCTCGAGGAGCTGGCGACCCGCGTGCCCGGGAACTCGGTGGAGGTGCGCGTGCCGCCCTTCGGCGTCGCCCAGTGCCTCCCCGGGCCCCGGCACACCCGCGGCACCCCGCCCAACGTGGTGGAGATGGACGCCGTGACATGGCTGTCCCTGGCGACAGGTCTGACGTCCTGGGCGGACGCGACGGCGGCCGGCGGCGTGCGCGCCTCGGGCGTGCGAGCGGACCTCGCCGCGCACCTGCCGCTCGTGCGGCCGTGAGCGAGGGGTGGACGCGGCGGATTCCCAGCTACTCGGGTGCTCGTCGGCTGTGGACCATTCCAGCCAACCCATTGTGATGTCGATCACACACGCGGCCATCAACCTGCACAAAAGTACAGTTGCGACACTCCCAGCGGTCGCATAGGTTCGCCTCAGCTGTTCCGCAGTCCAGGCGGGGGGGGGGCCTGAAAGCGTTCGCACCCTCACTCGTATCGCCCCCGCCGGGGCGTCACACCAAGGATGTGCATGATGCGCACGGCTCTGAAACTTGCCTCCACCGCCCTCGCCGGGCTCGCTCTCGCCGGATCGTTGGCTGCGCCTGCCCAGGCCGTGTCCGCCTATCCCCACATGAACTACTCCGGCAATCCCCTCGGCGGCACCGACCGTTCGAACGTCGGCACCATGAACGATCAGATCTCCTCGATCCGCACCTATGGCAGTTACGTCAAGTTCTGGGAGGACAACGGCTATTCCGGCCGGAACTTCATCACTCGCATGGACTGGAACGATCTCCGCGACACGGCAACGAACCTCCACTGGGGTGAGACATGGAACGACCGGATCAGTAGCTGGGACACGTCCCCCTACCGGACCTACTGATCTGCTCCGTCGGCACCGTTCCGTCCCTCCGGACGGGACGGTGCCGGCTCGACACGAAGGTGCACCGCATGAAGAAGCTGATGGCCCTTGCGCCGATGATCGCAGCAACGCTCCTCGTCACGGGATGCAGCTCTGCCGATCCCGTCCCGGACACCGCGGCGAAGGCACAGCTCGACCGTGCCCGCGGACAGGTCGTGCTCCCGTTGGAGGAGTACCAGGCCACGGTCGACGAGCTCAATGTCACGCAACGCGCCAGCCAGAGCGTGCTCCGGGAGTGCCTCAACGGCCGCGGGCACGCGGGACTGGCCCCAGCGGCCGACTCGACCGGCCCCGGCCTGGACCGCCCCTACGGCCTGTGGCTGCCCGAGCAAGCCGCGCAGGAGGGGTTCATCCCCGCGGTCGATCAGTCGGCCCCTCCTCCCGGAGAGTGGAGTGATGAGTCCGATCCGTCCTTCAACGCGGCCTACGATGCGTGCCGAGGAGAGGTCGGTGCGCAGATGGACGCGGTGAGCATCCCAGAGGCGGCCCTCTCCGGAGGCCTGCCCGGTGAGCTCGCCACGAAGGCGTACAACTCCGCGTCCGCGACCGATGCGTGGAAGACAGCCCGCGAGGAATGGACGACCTGCCTCCGTGACCACGGCCTCACCCCGCGCGATGACGAGAGCGCCTGGACCAGTGCAGAAGCCCAACAGATCCTCGAGGCCAGCGAGGAGGGCTCGGCCGATCCGGCGCGCAAGAAGGAGGAGATCCGGATCGCGAGCATCGAGGCCGACTGCAACGAGAAGACGCAGCTGACCCAGCGTCTCGGGGACATCGAGGCGAGCTATCAGGCGCCCTTGATCAAGCAGAACGAGGCAGCACTCCAGGACGTCAAGGCCGAGACCGCGAAGCACGTCGACGCAGCCCGCGCCTACCTCGCGAGCCACCAGTGAGCCCGGCCGGGCCTCACCGGGCCGGGCGTCGCCTGGCCCGCCCCGGTCGTCTCGCCATCGTCGGCCTGCTCGTCCTGGCGCTCCTCGCCGCGTCGTTCGTGGCCGGCCGCTTCTTCCAGCCACCCCGGACGGCGGACCCCGCCGCGGTGTCCCAGCCGATCGACGTGTGGGCCGCCGTCGAGCAGCGCGTCGTGGACACGAGCGCCTCCTTCGCCGGGACCGTCGCCGCAGGGAAGACGCGCAGCGTGGCCGTCACGGCGGAGGGGCCGGCCGTCGTGCTGCGCCAGACCGTCAAACCTGGGCAGACGGTGCGGCCCGGTGACGTGGCCGGAGAGGTCTCCGGCGTCACCTACGTGTTCCTGCCGGAGCCTCTCGCCCTCTACCGGGACCTCACCGAGGGTGACACGGGCGAGGACGTGTCCTCCCTTCAGCGCGCGCTGGAGAAGGTGGGCCACACGGCCGGGAAGGACGGCGTCCTCGACGCCCGCACCGCGCGAGCTCTGCGCGAGCTCTTCCAGGAGGCCGGGGCCCCGTTGCCCCAGGACACCCCGGTCTCCGTCGGGTGGCGCCAGTTCATCCCGCTGGGCTCGGGCGGCGCGCAGGTGGTCTCCGCCGCCGGCTATGGCGCCACCCTCACGGACGACCAGCCGTTGCTGCGCCTGCAGACCAGCCCCCCGAGCGTGCAGTTCACCGCCGACGTCACGCAGGCCGCCGCGCTGCGCAAGGGCCAGCCCGTGCGGGTGGCCGCCGGGAGCGCCGCCCTCGAGGGCACGGTCGCCGCCATCGGCGACTTCCAGGCCGCCCAGGGTGAGGGCCGCGCCGGCCACACGATCACGGTCGCCCTCGGCGAGGGCGCGGAGGTGCCGCCGGTGGGCCAGTCCGTCTCCGTCAGCACCGCACCCGAGACGACGGCGGAGCCCGGCCTCGCCGTGCCCCTCACCGCCGTCCGCGGGATGGGCTCCGACGCCTACGTGATCCTCCGCGACGACGCCGCGACAGCCACGGGCTCCGGTGCCGGCGCCTCTGCCCGGCCCGACGAACGGCGCGTCCCCGTGACCGTCGGGGTCACGGGTGGCGGCTACGCGGCGGTCACCGGCGAGCTCGAGGCCGGCGACCGGGTGAAGGTCTCGTGAGCACGGTCCCGCACGCCGCGGTCGATCCGGGCCGTCGTTCCGACGCTCCCCCGGCCCTGCTCGAACTGCGCGGCGTGGGAAAGCATTTCGCCGGCGCGGACCGCCCTGCACTGGACGGGGCGGACCTCACGGTGCATGAGGGCGACTTCATCGCCATCGTGGGCCCCTCCGGTTCCGGCAAGTCCACCCTGCTGAACGTCCTCGGTCTGCTGGACCGCCCGGACGCCGGCGCCTACCTCGTGGACGGCAAGGACACCACGGCCATGGGCGAGGCCGAGCGGGACCGGCTACGCTCGCGCGTGTTCGGCTTCGTCTTCCAGTCCAGCCACGTGCTCGGGGACGAGGCCGTGAGCACCAACGCCGCCCTCGGCCTGCGCATCCAGCGCGTTCCGTGGGACGAACGGGACGTCCGGGCGGGCGAGGCCCTCGACCTCCTGGGCCTCGGCCACCGCCTGGGCACCCGCGCGAAGCTGCTCTCCGGCGGCGAGCGTCAGCGTCTGGCCATCGCCCGCGCCGTGGCGACCCGCCCGCGCGTCATCCTCGCGGACGAGCCCACCGGCAACCTGGACTCGGCGAACAGTCGCATCGTGATCGAGCACCTGCGCGAACTACACGCCCGCGGCACCACCGTCCTGCTCATCACCCACGACCCGGCGATCGCCGCCCAGGCCGACCGGCACGTGCGCATCGAGGACGGCGTGCTCACCGAATCGCGGTCCGCACCCACGCCCTCCGCCGCCGCGGGGCCAGGGTCACGGGGCGTCGCGGCGAAGGAGGCGCGGCCGCCGTCGCCGCCCGCGTCCGGTCACCGGGCCTCGGCCCTGCTGGACGACGCGGTCGACGCCCTCTCCTCGCTCTCCTCCCGCTTCCTACGCACGGTGCTGCTCATGGCCGCCTTCGCCGTGGGCATCGGCGGACTGGTCGCCTCCGTGGGCCTCTCTCAGACGGCCACGGCCCAGGTCAGCGCGCGGCTCACGGCCGCCGCGCTGGACGAGGTGGTGGTGAACCTCCCCGCCGACGACGGCCTGCTCGACCCCGGCGACGATCGCCTCACCCGCTGGAGCACCGACCTGGCCGCGCTCCCCCACGTGCAGGCGGCCGGGCACCTGGCCGAGATCAGCCCGGCCGACGCGCGGATCACCCGGTCCGCCCCGGACGAGCCCGAGCCCGCGGCCGCGCTAACGCTGGCGTCGGCGTCGGCGTCCTACGCGGCCGCCGCGGACCTGCGCTTCCCCGCCGGGTCGGAGGCGGTCCTCGAGTCCGCCGCCGAGCGCGCCGCCTGGGTGACCCCCGACGCCGCCCGCGCCCTCCACCTGCCCGCGCCGGATTCAGGCGTCCTCTCCCCCGGATACCGGATCTGGGTGGAGGGGCAGTCCGTGCCCGTCCTCGGCCTGGTGCGGGTGTCCGAGCGGACGCCGCAGCTCGGCGCCGCCGTGTTCGTGACCCGACCCGTGATGGCCGGTGCCCGACAGCCCTCGCTCACGCTGACCGTCCGCACCGAGACCGGGTTCCCCTACCCGGTGTCGCAGGCGGCCCCGCTCGTGATCGACCCGGCCAACCCCGGCCGCGTAACAACGCGCACCGTCGCGGACCTGCGGAACCTGCGTGCCGGCGTCTCGGACGACCTCGGCGCGTTCGTGGGCGTCCTCTCCGCCGTCCTGCTGGCCCTCGCGGTGATCAGCGCGTCCACCGCAATGTACCTCTCCGTCCAGTCCCGTACCGCGGAGATCGCGCTGCGCCGAGCCATCGGCTCCGGGCGGGGGCTGATCGCGCGGCTGTTCCTGCTCGAGGGCGCCCTCATCGGCCTGGCCGGCGGGGCCGTGGGCGCGGCGGCCGGAACGGCCGCGGTCCTCGCCGTCGCCCACGCACGGGGCTGGGCCGCCGTCCTGCCGACCACCGCCGCGCCGCTGTCGCTCGCCCTCGGGCTGACGGCCGGCGTCGTGAGCGCCCTGTACCCGGCGTGGGTGGCCAGCCGGCAGCGCCCGGCGGACGCCCTGCGCGGCTGACCGCTCCGGCCCCCGACGCCGGGGTGCGAAACCCGGGTCCTGGGGCGTCCGCCCGGCTCGATAGACTGGCGCGCATGACCTCCGCCCCCGAGCCGACCCCCGATCAGCGCGCCTACACCGTCCGTCGCGCCCCGCGGCTGACCGCGGTGCTCGCGGTGGCGCTCGCGCTCGGCCTGCTGATCGCCCTCGTGATCACCACCGCGGTCCATGCCTCCCCCACCCCGCCCGCGGACCCGTACTCCGGCATCCCGCTCTCCTTCTCGGAGACGTTCGGCTTCGCGGCCCTGCTGAGCATGCTCGGCACGAGTGTGCTCGGACTGCTCGTGTGGCTGCTGCTGGACCGCCGCTCCCGGTCGACCGCGCGCACCGTGGTCCTCGAGCGCACCGACGACCCGGCCGTGGCGGACGTCCGCCTGGACCGCGTGGACGCGGGTGCCCCGCCCGCCCGCACCACCCCCACCGAAAGGACCCCCGAGCAGTGATCGCACCGCGCACCCGACGAGGCGACGGCCGCCTGACCGCCGCCCTCGACCCCCAGGACCAGGGGCCGCAGGACGAATGCGGCGTGTTCGGCGTGTGGGCGCCGGGCGAGGAGGTCGCGAAGCTGGCCTACTACGGCCTGTACGCGCTCCAGCACCGCGGCCAGGAGTCCGCGGGCATCGCCGTCTCGGACGGTGGGCGCATCGCCGTCTACAAGGACATCGGCCTGGTCTCCCAGGTGTTCGACGAGGCCACCCTGACCGCGCTGAGCGGCCACATCGCCGTCGGCCACTGCCGCTACTCCACCACCGGCGTGAACAAGTGGGCCAACGCCCAGCCCACCCTGGGCGCCACCGCCGACGACGGCACGGTCGCCCTGGCGCACAACGGCAACCTCGTGAACTCCGCCGAGCTGCTGCGCATGGTGCACGCCGCGGAGGGCCGGCACACCCACGGTGAGATGAAGCAGGGCAACACCACGGACACCGCCCTGGTCACGGCCCTGCTGCATGGGGCCCCCGGGGACCGCCTCGAGGAGACCGCCCTCGAGCTGCTGCCGAAGATCCGCGGCGCCTACTGCTTCGTGTTCATGGACGAGCGCACCCTCTACGCCGCCCGCGACCCGCAGGGCGTGCGCCCACTCGTGCTCGGCCGCCTCGAGCGCGGCTGGGTGGTGGCCTCCGAGCAGTCGGCCCTCGCCACCGTCGGCGCCTCGTTCATCCGGGAGGTCGAGCCCGGCGAGATGATCGCGATCGACGACGAGGGCATCCGCTCCACCCGCTTCGCCGAGTCGAAGCCGGCCGGCTGCGTGTTCGAGTACGTGTACCTGGCCCGGCCGGACGCCACGATCGCCGGGCGCTCCGTGTACGAGTCCCGCGTGGAGATGGGCCGCCGCCTCGCGCTCGAGCAGCCGGTCGAGGCCGACGTCGTGATCCCCGTGCCCGAGTCCGGCACGCCCGCCGCCGTGGGCTACGCGGACGCCTCGGGCCTGCCGTTCCGCCAGGGCTTCGTGAAGAACGCCTACGTGGGCCGCACCTTCATCCAGCCGTCCCAGACGCTGCGCCAGCTCGGCATCCGCCTCAAGCTCAACGTCCAGTCCACCGTGGTGGCCGGCAAGCGCGTCGTGGTGGTGGACGACTCGATCGTGCGCGGCAACACCCAGCGCGCCGTCGTGCGGATGCTCAAGGAGGCCGGCGCCGCCGAGGTGCACGTGAAGATCTCCTCCCCGCCCGTGAAGTGGCCCTGCTTCTATGGCATCGACTTCGCCACCCGCGCCGAGCTCATCGCCAACGGCGCCGCGGTGGACCAGATCGCCGCGTCCATCGGCGCCGACTCGCTGGCCTACATCAGCGAGGAGGGCATGATCGAGGCCACCGGGCAGCCGCGCGAGCGCCTGTGCACCGCCTGCTTCACCGGCGACTACCCGATCCCGCTGGCCGACGAGGGCGAGCGCGGCAAGGGCCTGCTGGAGCCGGTCGCCGTGTCGCCCGCGTCCACCGTGGTGCTGGACGAGGACGGCGCGACCACCACCGTGACCGCCACGGGCTGCGAGCCCGGCCCGGACGCCGACGACGAGAAGCTGCTCACCGAGACGGACAGGACCCCGCTGTGACCCCGAACCAGACCCCCTCCTCCGCCGCCCCGATCACCTACGCCTCGGCCGGCGTCGACGTGGAGGCCGGCGACCGCGCCGTCGAGCTGATGAAGGACGCCGTGAAGGCCACCCACAGCCCCGAGGTCCTAGGCAGCATCGGCGGCTTCGCCGGCATGTGGGACGCCTCCGCGCTGCTGCAGTACCGCAAGCCGCTGCTGACCACGTCCACGGACGGCGTCGGCACCAAGGTGGCGATCGCGCAGGCGATGGACAAGCACGACACCATCGGCCAGGACCTCGTGGGCATGGTCGTGGACGACATCGTGGTGGTCGGCGCCCAGCCCCTGTTCATGACCGACTACATCGCGTGCGGCAAGGTCGTGCCCGAGCGCATCGCGGACATCGTGCGCGGCGTGGCCGAGGGCTGCCGCCTGGCCGACACCGCGCTCGTGGGCGGCGAGACCGCCGAGCACCCGGGCCTGCTGGCCGTGGACGAGTACGACGTGGCGGGCGCGGCCACCGGCGTGGTCGAGGCGGACATGGTCCTGGGTGCGGAGCGGGTGCAGTCCGGCGACGTCGTGATCGGCATGGCCTCCTCCGGCATCCACTCGAACGGCTACTCGCTCGTGCGCCGCGTGGTGAACGCCGCGGGCTGGTCCCTGGACCGTGAGGTCACCGAGCTCGGCTGCACCCTCGGCGAGGAGCTGCTCGTGCCGACCCGCATCTACTCCCGCGCCTGCCTCGACCTGGTGCAGCGCCTCAACGGCCACGACGGCGGCTCGGACCTGCCGGTGCGCGCGTTCAGCCACGTGACCGGCGGCGGCCTGGCCGCGAACCTGGCGCGCGTGCTCCCGCGGGGCCTCATGGCGACCGTCGAGCGCGACACCTGGTCCCTGCCGCCCGTGTTCCGTCTGGTGGGCGAGCTCGGCCGCGTCCCGCAGTCCGACCTCGAGCGCACCCTCAACCTCGGCGTGGGCATGGTGGCCGTGGTGGACCCGGAGGTGGCCGCGACGTCGATCTCCGTGCTCGTGGACGCCGGCATCGACGCGTGGGAGATGGGCACCATCGGCGCCCTCACCGACGGCGCGGCGGCCGCGGGCCTGGACTTCGTGCAGGGCGCCAAGGGCGTCGACGGCGGCGCCGTGCTGATGCGCGGCCAGTACGCCGCCTGACCCCACGGGGCGTTTTCGTTCGGGAAACGGCGGGCACCGGGGCGTTTTCGTTCGGGAAACGGCGGTTCACGACGCGAAGATCCGCCCGCCGAGCCGAGCCCGGTGCGCCTGCACCTCGGCGAGGACGCGCCGGAAGTCGTCCCGTGAGTCGTCCACCGTGACCCAGATCTGCGTCCAGCCCGCGCGCGCCCACCCCTCGTCCCGCCACGCGTCCACGGTGAGCTGTGCCGGGTCGAGGTGGTGGCCGCCGTCGTAGTGGACCACCAAGCGCCACCGCCGCCACCCCAGATCCGCGTCCGGCGACCGGGCCCGGCCCGGGTGCAGCACCAGCTGGAGCTCCGGCTCGGGCAGGCCGGCGTGGACCAGTGCCAGCCGCAGGGCTGTCTCCTGTGGGGAGTCCGCGCCCACCCGCACCAGCTCGAGGGCGGCACGGGCGGTGCGCACTCCCTTGAACCGACCGGCACGCAGGAGCGCGGATCGCAGGGCCGCCGTCGTGGTCCGTGGTGAGCGGCGCCCCTCCGGCGACCAGGGTCGGTGGACGAGGGCGTCCCCGGCCGCCACGACGGGCTCGAGCATGCCTGGACGGAGCAGTGCGGCCAGATCCGCCCAGGATCGCTCCAGGCTCGTCAGGCGGATCCCGTGGAGGGCGGTCACATCCGCGGCTGGGACCAGGCGGGCATGCGAAGTGATCTCTGGGCGGACGCTCGCCCCTCGCGGGTGTGGCCGGGACACGTGCACGGTGCCGTCCTCCGCCAGGAACGGCGGCAGCGGCACGCGGTGCAGAAGCAACGCTGTGAGGTGGGAGGCCACTCCCCCGCTCGCCGCCACGATCGCGGCCGTCTCCTCCGGTGCGAAGGGAGCGGGGGCCTCGGCGTAGCCGAGCTCCGCCCACGGGCCGAGGTGGTCAGACCGGAGCCGATGGACCCCATGCGTCACGCGCCGCACGTCACCGCCGCGGACCAGTCGCTCCGAGACCCCGGCCGCGCGCAGGTCGCCACGGGTGAACGGACGGCCGGCCTCGACGATGTCCGACAAGGGCTGGGATGACGTGGCCATGCCCGTGACGATGGCTCAACCCGGCCGACCCCGCCCGCGCGGGAGCAGCCACCGTGGACGACGACGTCGGCGGCGCCACCTGTGCAGGAGTCGTGCGTGGCCCCGGGCACGGCGCCCGCCGTTTCCCGCACGAAAGCGCCCCGGCGCCCGCCGTTTCCCGCACGAAAACGTGGGCGGGGGGGATCAGAGGCGGGCGTCGAGCCAGGCCAGCGCGTCGGCGACCGGCGCGCGCCAGCGCCAGCGGGCTTTGGCGTCGGCGCGGGTGGGGCCGAGGTTGATCAGCCCCGTCTCATGCCCGGCCCGCTCGGCCCGCAGCACGAACCGGTAGCCGCTCATCACGGCCAGCGAGGTGCCGACGGCGAGCACCGCGCCGCCGTCGTCGGCCATCGCCTCCGCGGCCGCGCGCCGCGCCGCGGGCACGGACTCGCCGAAGTACACGACGTCCGGCTTGAGCTTCACGGAGCCGCAGACCCGGCAGCCGACCATCGTGAACTCCTCCACCCAGTGCTGGTCGAGGGAGACGTCCCCGTCGGGGTTCACGGCGTCCGGGTCGATCGCCACGCGCTCGAGGTAGCCCGGATTGGCGGCCTCGAGCCGCAGGTCCAGGTCACGGCGGGACTCGGTGGCCCCGCAGTTCAGGCAGGCCACGCGCGCCAGGTTCCCGTGGAGCTCGATCAGCCGGTCCTCCGGCATGCCCGCCGCGCGTCCGGCCTCGGCGTGCAGCCCGTCCACGTTCTGGGTCAGGATGCCGGCGATGCGCCCCTCGGCCGCCCAGCGCGCGAGGATGCGGTGCGCCTCGTTCGGCCGGGCCTGGTCCATGCGGCGCCAGCCCACGAACGAGCGCGCCCAGTAGCGGTGGCGGGCGGCGGGGTCGTCCCGGAACTCCTGGTACGTCATCGGCCGGTGGCGGTGCAGGGACCCGTTCGGCCCCCGGTAGTCCGGGATGCCGGAGTCCGTGGACACGCCAGCCCCGGTGATCACGAGCGGGCGGGACTCCTCCATCAGACGCAGCAGACCCCGAGACGCCGTCTCGGGGTCCTGCAGCGGTGCTGTCTCATCCACCACCCTGGCGATCGACCGCAGGGCGGCCTGATGCCCGTCCAGGGCCGGATGCCGTGCGGGCGTCATCGCGCCCGCGCGTCGTCGTCCTCGTCCTCCGCGTAGAGGTCCGCGTAGGGATCCTCGTACTCGGGCTCCTGGTCCGGCTCCGGGCTGGGCGTGCGCCCGCCCGTGAGCTCTCGCTCCAGTGCCGAGAGGTCTGTTCCGGGAGAGAAGTACTTCATCTCCCGTGCCTGCTTCGTGGCCTTAGCCTTCTGACGGCCGCGCCCCATGAGCGTGACCCCCTTCGCATCTCTCGCCGCCTCGGATCTGTGGCGCACAGGGGCCCGCCGAGGTACTCACTGGTCAATATGGTTCGTGCGGACAAGGATACATGACCGGCTGGACGGCCCGAGGACGACGACGGCCGGCCCGGTCCGGCGGGACGTGCGGCGGCGCCGGGTGCGACGCGGGCGGCCGCAGCACGTGCGGCACCCGGCTGGACGGGCGTGACACACACCCTGCACGGTCGCTGGACGATGGGCTATGTTGCATACGTCACATCCACCCCCACGATGAGGATGCCCATGCGCCGCACCCCCACCCTGCTGGCCGCCGCCACCCTGGCCGCCACGCTGACCGCCGCCCCCGTCTCACTCGCCGCACCAGCGGCCCCGGCCGCCCCCGCGAAGGCCCCCGCGGCCACCACGCAGACCGCCGACCGCGGCCTGGGCCCCGGCCTGAACCGCGCCGGCGGCAACCCGAACTCCCCGGAGAAGCTGGTCCGATCCATCTCCTCGGACCACCTCCGCCAGGACATCGAGGCGTTCGCGGCCATCGCGGACGAGCACGGCAACCGCGCCGCGGGCACGCCGGGCTTCCAGGCCTCCCTCGACTACGCTGTGGGCGAGCTCGAGGAGGCCGGCTACGACGTCGAGCTCCAGGAGTTCGAGATCACCTACACCGAGACCTTGCGGGACCGGCTTCAGCAGACCGGGCCCGTCCAGCGTGACCTCGAGCACACCGTCTTCACGTCCTCGCCGTCGGCGCAGGTCACCGACGCCCCGCTCTCCGCCCCCTCCGGTGCTGCCACCGGCTGCGCCGACGCGGACTGGGCCGGCGCGGACCTGACCGGCAGCGTCGCCCTGGTCTCCCGGGGCGACTGCACCTTCGCCCAGAAGTCCCAGGTCGCGGCCGCGGCCGGCGCCGAGGCCGTCATCATCTACAACAACGCCGAGGGCGCACTGAACGGCACCCTGGGCGCCGAGCCGGGCGACGTCGTCGGGACCGTGGGCGTGACCCGCGAGCTGGGCGCCGACCTGCTGGCCCAGACCCGCGGCGGCGGCGCCACCGTCACCCTGGACCTCGAGCAGCTCGTGGAGCAGCGGCCCACCTGGAACGTGCTGGCGGAGACGCGCACGGGCAGCGACGACGACGTCGTGATGCTCGGCGCCCACCTGGACGGCGTGCCGGAGGGCCCGGGCATCCACGACAACGCCTCGGGCGTCGCGGCGACCCTCGAGGTCGCGCGCCAGGCCGCCAAGGCCAACAAGGCCGAGAGCAAGGTCCGCTTCGCCCTGTGGGGCGCCGAGGAGATCGGCCTGCTGGGCTCGCACCACTACGTGGACACCCTGACCGCCGCGGAGCGCGAGGACATCATCCTCTACACCAACCTGGACATGGTGGCGCCGCTGGACCACCAGAACACGCTCGGCGTGCTCACGGCCGACTGGTCGATCGGTGCTGAGTCCCTGCTCGGCGCGCAGCTCGACCGCGACGGCCACGCGCACCAGCCCGAGGGCAGCAACGGCCGCTCGGACTACGCGCCGTTCGTGGACGCGGGCATCGCCTCGACGGGCCTGCTGTCGATCCGCGACGACAACTACCACACGCCCCAGGACGACATCGACAACGTCTCCATCACCACGCTGACCCACACGGCCCGCGCGGTGGCCAACCTGATCGGCACCCTCCAGCAGGACGCCGACGCCCTCGGCACCCGCTGACCCGCGCGGCTCCGTCCGACCCGCAGACGCCGTCGGGGGCGGTTTCGGGTGGTATCCAGGCCGGATACCACCCGAAACCGCCCCCGACGTGCCAGAGGGAGGAGGGTCACGAGCCGTCGGTCCCGGCGTCAGCCCTTGCGGGTCACGGTGAGGCCGTTCTCGCCCTCGACGCGGTCCACGACCACGGTGTCCCCGTCCGCGATCTCCCCGGCGAGGATGCCGCGGGCCAGGCGGTCGCCGATCTCGCGCTGCACCAGGCGGCGCAGGGGCCGGGCGCCGTAGGCCGGGTCGAACCCGGTCTCGGCGAGCCACGCCTTGGCGGCGTCGGACACCTCGAGGGTGAGGCGGCGGTCCGTCAGGCGCGCCTGCAGGGACTCGACCTGCAGGTCCACGATCCGCGTCAGCTCGTCCACGGTGAGCGCGTCGAACTGCACGATCTCGTCCAGGCGGTTGAGGAACTCGGGCTTGAACGCCGCGCGCACCACGGACATCACGGACTCGCGCTTGGCGGCCTCGTCCAGGGTCGGGTCCACGAGGAACTGCGAGCCCAGGTTCGAGGTGAGGATCAGGATCACGTTGCGGAAGTCCACGGTGCGGCCCTGGCCGTCGGTGAGGCGGCCGTCGTCGAGCACCTGGAGCAGGATGTCGAAGACCTCGGGATGGGCCTTCTCCACCTCGTCCAGCAGCACCACCGAGTAGGGGCGACGCCGCACGGCCTCCGTGAGCTGGCC
This sequence comes from Micrococcus sp. 63XJN7_8_ISO-PGPR-S23-253, assembly GCF_056173425.1. NCBI lineage: Bacteria > Bacillati > Actinomycetota > Actinomycetes > Micrococcales > Micrococcaceae > Micrococcus > Micrococcus sp. 63XJN7_8_ISO-PGPR-S23-253. The sequence goes on along the minus strand of NZ_CM149673.1, from coordinate 407,346 downwards.
GCCCTCGTCGTAGCCGACGTAGCCCGGAGGGGCGCCGACCAGGCGGGAGACCGAGTGCTTCTCCGCGTACTCGGACATGTCGATCCGCACCATGGCGCGCTCGTCGTCGAAGAGGAACTCCGCGAGCGCCTTGGCGAGCTCGGTCTTGCCCACGCCCGTGGGGCCCAGGAACAGGAACGAGCCGGTGGGCCGGTTCGGGTCCGCGATGCCGGCCCGCGAGCGGCGCACCGCGTCCGCGACGGCGACGACGGCGTCCCGCTGCCCGATCAGCCGCTCGCCGAGGTGCTCCTCCATGGTGAGCAGCTTCTCGGACTCGGCGGTGAGCATGCGGCCGGCGGGGATGCCGGTCCACGCGGAGACCACCTCGGCGATGTCGTCCGCCGTGACCTCCTCGGAAACCATCGGCTCGGTGGTCGAGCGGTCGGCCTCACGGGCGGCGCGGTCCGCCTCCTCGAGCTGCTTCTCCAGCGCGGGGATCTCGCCGTACAGCAGGCGGGAGGCCTCGGCGAGGTCGCCGTCGCGCTGGGCCTTCTCGGCCAGCGAGCGCAGCTCGTCCACCTTGGCGCGCAGGTCACCGGCCTCGTTGAGGGTGGCCTTCTCCGCGTCCCAGCGGGCGGTGAGGGCGGTGAGCTCCTCCTCGCGGTCCGCCTTCTCGGCGCGCAGGGCCTCGAGCCGCTCGACGGATGCCGGGTCCGTCTCGCCCTCGAGGGCGAGCTCCTCCATGGTCAGGCGGTCCACCTGGCGGCGCAGGACGTCGATCTCCTCCGGGGCGGAGTCGATCTCCATGCGCAGGCGCGAGGCGGCCTCGTCCACGAGGTCGATGGCCTTGTCGGGCAGCTGGCGGCCGGTGATGTACCGGTGGGACAGCGTGGCCGCGGCCACGAGCGCGGAGTCGGCGATGGCCACCTTGTGGTGGGCCTCGTAGCGCTCCTTGAGCCCGCGCAGGATGGCGATCGTGTCGTCCACGCTGGGCTCGCCCACGTAGACCTGCTGGAAGCGGCGCTCCAGGGCGGGGTCCTTCTCGATGTTCTCGCGGTACTCGTCCAGGGTGGTCGCGCCGATCAGGCGCAGCTCGCCGCGGGCCAGCATGGGCTTGAGCATGTTGCCCGCGTCCATGGCGCCCTCGGACGCGCCCGCGCCCACAACGGTGTGGATCTCGTCGATGAACGTGACGACCTGACCCTCGGCGGCCTTGATCTCCTCGAGCACGGCCTTCAGGCGCTCCTCGAACTCGCCGCGGTACTTGGCGCCGGCGACCATGGCGCCCAGGTCCAGGCTGATCAGCGTCTTGCCGCGCAGGGACTCGGGGACGTCCCCGGCCACCATCCGCTGGGCCAGGCCCTCGACGACGGCGGTCTTGCCGACGCCGGGCTCGCCGATGAGCACGGGGTTGTTCTTGGTGCGGCGCGAGAGCACCTGCACCACGCGGCGGATCTCGGCGTCGCGGCCGATCACCGGGTCGAGCTTGCCGGAGCGGGCGACCTCGGTGAGGTCCGTGCCGTACTTCTCCAGGGACTGGAAGGTGTTCTCCGGGTCCTGGGTGGTGACGCGCGAGTCGCCGCGCACCTGGGTCAGGGCGGCGGCGAGCGCCTCGAGGCTCGCCCCGTTCGAGCGCAGTGCCTCACCGGCATCGCCCGGATCCGCGGCCACGCCGAGCAGCAGGTGCTCGGTGGAGACGAACTGGTCCGAGCGCTGCTCGGCCTGGGTGCGCGCGTTCTGCACGACCTGCAGGGCGGCGCGCGAGAGCTGCGCCTGGGCCACCGTGCTGCCCTGGGTGGAGGGCAGGCGCCGGATGGCCGAGGAGGCCGCCGTGGAGACGGCGTCGGGGTCGGCCCCGGCGGCCTTGAGGACGGCCACGGCGACGGACTCCCGCTGGTCCATCAGGGCCTTCAGCAGGTGGGCCGGCTCGATCTGGGGGTTGCCGGCGGTGGAGGCGTTCATGGCCGCGGCCGAGAGCGCCTCCTGGCTCTTGGTGGTGAACTTGGCATCCATGTGCGCCTCGCTCCTTCTCTCCCCCGTGTCCCGGGGGTGTCGGACAACCGTCGACGGCGGGCCGTTCCCACCGCCGAGACAAAGTTGAGTCTATGTAGCTCAACCCCCCTCGTGCCAGGGCTATTCCCCCGCGCGCCGGTACGTTGGTGCCATGGCCGGCTCCACAGCAGCGCCCCGGCGCCTCCGCACGTACACCCGACCGCGGGTGTCCCTGCTGTACGTCCTGCGCCGCACCCTGCACCGGCTCTTCGAGCTGCAGGTCTGGGACGTGGCCGCCGCCATGACCTTCTTCGGGGCGCTGTCCCTGCTGCCCACCGTCATCGCCCTGCTCTCCGTGGTCTCGCTGCTGGGCGTCGAGGAGGAGACCGTGGACGCCGCGGCCCACCTGGCCGCCGAGATCTGGCCGTCGCTGACGCCCGACGTCGTCCGCGAGTGGATCCTGACCCTCGGCTCGGCCGGGCCCGGCACCGGCGCCGTCGTCCTGGGGGCCGTCGGCACCGTGGTGTCCGCCTCGGGCGCCGTCGGCGCGTTCCACCGGGCCATGCACCGCATCCACGACACCCGCGAGGGCCGGCCCTTCCTCCACTTCCGCCTCGTGGTCTTCGTCGAGACGCTCGCCCTCATGCTCGGCGCCGTGCTGATCACGATCCTGGTGGTCGTCGGCGGGGACCTCTCCCAGCGCCTCGGCCAGGCCGTCGGCCTGCCGGAGGAGACGGTCCAGACGTGGAACGTGGTGAAGTGGCCGGTCATCCTCGTGGTGATCGCCCTCATCGTGACCCTCGCCTACCGCCTGGGTCCCAACGTCCGGCAGCCCCGTTACCGCCCGCTCTCGCTCGGCGCCGTGGCCGTGGTGGTCCTGCTCTTCGGCGCCACCGTGGCCCTGGGCTGGATCACGGACCGGTTCGGCCAGTTCGCCGTGGTCGGGCGGATCAACTCCGCGATCGGCGTGCTCGCCCTCGCGTGGGTGGCGTGCATCGTGCTGTTGGCCGGGGCCGCCTTCGACGCGGAGGTGCTGCGTGCCCGCCAGCTGGCCGTCGGCATCGACGCCTCCGTCGAGATCCAGCTGGCGACGCGGCACACCGCGGTGCTCGAGGACTCCGAACGGTACGAGGCCCGCAACCGCCGCCTGGCCCGGCTCGTGGCCGACGCCGTACGCGCCGGCGAGAGCCTCACGATCGAGGCCACACCCCTGCTCTCCGAGGAGGGGCGCCTCCTCGCGGTCGAGTCGGGGCAGCGGGGCCCGGAGGACGTCAGCTCGGGCAGCCCGTTCCACGCGGATCCGGTGTCCGACGACGGCGCCCGCCTCGAGCCGACGCCCCGGCCCGACGACTGACGGGTCAGCGCTCCCGCTTCTCGAACGCCTCGACCTGGGCACGCAGCGTCTCGGCCGCGATCTCCTCGTCGAGGCCCACCATGCCGAGGTACACGAGCTCGTCCCCGTCCGTGACGCCTCCGACGGTCATGGTGAACACGGGTGTGTCCATGCCCGAGTTCCCCAGGGAGATGTGGACCGCGTCCGGCACGCCGGGCACCGTCGTGAAGGCCGCCTCGACGCCGTTCGGGTCGCCGAACGTGCCGCACGTGTCGGCCAGCTCGCCGAAGGGCTCCAGCAGATCGGTGCCGTCCTCGGTGACCGCGACCATGCCGAACGCCCCGGCCTGGGAACCGGCCAGGCCGGTGACCGCGGCCGGGTCCACCTCGTATTGGGCCAGCGCACCGCCGAGCCCGGGCGCCTGCTGCGTGTTGATCTGCTCGATGAGGTCCGCGCAGGCGCCCGTGGGGGTGACGCCCGTCAGGCTCAGACTCGTGCTGATCGGCTCACCCCCGCCGCCGACCTGGGTCTCCATGTCCATGAACACGCCGTCGGGCGCGGTCTGAGGCGTGAGCAGGACGTCCTCGAGCGCCTCCACGCGCTCCTCCTGCTCGTCCGTGAGGTCCGAGCCGGCCCCCATCGAGGCGGACTCCGACGCGTCGGCCGACGCGGACGCCGCCACCGAGGACGCGGCGGAGGACGAGGCCGTGGACACCGCCGTCGAGGGAGCCGCGGAGGACGACGTGGACGCGTCCTGCGTGGGGCTCGCGGTCGCGCTGACGGTCGCCGGGGAGGCCGACGACGCGTCGGAGGAGGGAGAGGAGGACGAGGCCTCGCCGCCTCTCCCACCGCAGCCGACGAGCGCGAGGGCGCCCACGGCGAGCAGGGACAGGGGGGCGGCGGTGCGGAGCATGACAGACCTCTCAGACCGGGTGACGACGATGTGACCAGTCTGACAATCCCCACAGCGCACGGCCAGTCTTCCTCTGCCGAGGCGGGCCGCGGCAGGGCCACCGGTCGATCGGCTCGCTCCGCGGGGACGAGTCGTCTCCCGGCGCCCGCCACGGCGCCCGACGCACTACGATGACCACCAATCACGGTGGAACACGTCACTCTGCCGGCTCCCTCCGACCCGCACGCCCGTCCTCCCGACGGCAGCACAGAAGGCACTCCATGACCCGCATCCACCCCCGCCTCCTCGGCGCCGTGGGGCTCACCGCGTCGGCGGCGCTGCTCACCGGCTGCGCGGTCCTCGGCGGCGACGCCGGATCCGCCGGCATCGTGTCCGACGACGACCTGAGCACCTCGTACGGCCTCGTCCAGCCCGGCGTCCTGACGGTCTGCTCCGACATCCCCTACCCGCCCTTCGAGTTCGAGGAGAAGGGCGAGCTGACCGGCTACGACATCCAGCTGGTCGAGGCGGTGGCGGAGAAGCTGGGTCTCGGGGTGAACGTGATCGACTCCTCGTTCGAGGCCATCGAGTCGGGTGCCTCGCTCACCGGCTGCGACGTGAACGCCTCGTCGATCTCCATCACCGAGGCCCGCCAGCGCGTCATGGCCTTCACCCTCCCCTACCTCGACGACGACCTCGTCCTGGTCGCGAAGAAGGGCTCCGGCATCACCGACGTCGAGTCCGCGAAGGGCCGCCGGATCGGCGTGCAGGCCGCGACCACCGGCGACGAGTACGCCCAGCAGAACGGCCTGAGCCCCGTGCAGTTCGAGGACGGCGGCATGCAGATCCAGGCCATCCAGGCCGGCACCGTGGACGCCGCCCTGGGCAACCAGTCCGTGCTGCTCTACTCGCTCAAGGACGACGATCGCTTCGAGGTGGTCGAGTCGCTGCCCACGGGCGAGCAGCTCGGCATGGCGGTCGGCCCGCAGAAGGCGCAACTCGGCTCCGCCGTGAACCGCGCGCTGCAGGAGCTGCGCAACGACGGCACCGTGGCCGAGCTCCAGGAGCGCTGGTTCGGTCAGGCACAGGAGGACTACCGATGAGCACGCAGGCCCCCGTCTCGCCCGCACCGGCCATGAAGCCCGGCCGTGCGCGCCGCCGTCGCCGGCTGTCCCTGATCATCCAGGCGGCCGTCTTCGTCCTCGCCCTCGTCGTCCTGGCCGTCCTCATCGACTGGGGCACGCTCGCCGAGAACGTCCTGAACTTCCCCGCCGTGGCCCCGATGTTCCCCAACGTGATCCTCGTGGGCCTGGGCAACACGCTGTTCTACACGGTCACCTCGTTCGTCGTCGGCCTGCTGGGCGGCATCGTGCTCGCGCTCATGCGCCTGAGCTCGTTCGGCCCGTACCGGTGGCTGGCCACCGCCTACGTCGAGTTCTTCCGCGGCGTCCCCGCGCTGCTGGTGTTCCTCGCCTTCGGCTACGGGGTGCCCTTCGCGTTCGGGGTGTCCTGGCCGATCCCCGTCGTCGTGATGGCGGCCCTGGGCATGGTCTCGGCCGCGTACATCGCCGAGACCCTGCGTGCCGGCCTGCAGGCCGTGCCCCGCGGCCAGATGGAGGCGGCCCGGTCCCTCGGCATGCCGACGTGGCGGGCCATGGTCACCATCGTGATCCCCCAGGCGTTCCGCATCGTGCTGCCGCCGCTCACCAACGAGGTCATCCTCCTGACCAAGGACTCCTCGCTGGTCTACGTGCTCGGCCTGGCCGCGCACGAGTACGAGCTCACCAAGTTCGGCCGCGACGGCATCTCCGCCCTCGACGCCGGCATGACGCCGATCCTCGTGGCCGGCCTGTTCTACCTCGTGATCACCGTGCCGCTGTCCCTGCTGGCCCGCCGGTTCGAGGCCCGTTCGACCAAGAAGGGGCACTGAGATGGCCCAGCAGAACCCCATCACCGGATCCTTCGGCGCGGTGGCCGCCGCGGACGCCGCCGGCGTGCACGTGGCCGGCCTCAACAAGTCCTTCGGCGCCAACCACGTGCTGCGCGGCATCGACCTCGACGTCGCCCCCGGCGAGGTCGTGTGCCTGATCGGCCCGTCCGGCTCGGGCAAGTCCACCCTCCTGCGCTGCGTGAACCTGCTGGAGAAGCCCGACTCGGGCGTCGTCACGGTCGGTGAGTTCACGGTCACGGACGAGGACGTGGACCTGGACGTGCTGCGCCGCCACGTGGGCATGGTGTTCCAGCAGTTCAACCTGTTCCCGCACCTGTCCGTGCTGGAGAACTGCACCGTGGCCCAGCTCAAGGTGCTCAAGCGGGGCAAGGCCGAGGCGGCGGACATCGCCCGTCGGCAGCTGGCCCGCGTGGGCCTGGCCGAGCTCGAGGACCGCTACCCGGACCAGCTCTCCGGCGGCCAGCAGCAGCGCGTGGCGATCGCCCGTGCGCTGGCCATGGACCCGCAGCTGATGCTCTTCGACGAGCCCACCTCGGCCCTCGACCCCGAGACCGTCGGCGACGTCCTGGCGATCATGCGCCAGCTGGCCCGCGACGGCATGACCATGCTCGTGGTCACCCACGAGATGGGCTTCGCCCGCGAGGTGGCCGACCGGGTCGTGTTCATGGACGGCGGCGTCGTGGTGGAGGCCGGCCCGGCCGCCGCGGTGATCTCCGACCCCCAGCAGCCGCGCACCCAGGACTTCCTGCGCCGCGTGCTGCACCCCACCGAGATCGACCTCTGAGCCTGCCCGCCCGGTGGGCGGGCACATGCGTGAGGGGCCCCGCCCGGACCATGGTCCGGGCGGGGCCCCTCACGCGTGCGGCGGAGGCGTCAGGCCTTCTTGCGCAGCTTCTTCAGCTCGTCACGGGCCTCGCGCAGCGCGGCGACCTGCTCCTCACGGGCGGCGTGGATCGCGGCGACCTTCTCGTCCTGGGCGTCGCGGATGGCCTGCACCTTGGCATCGCGGGCGCCCTCGATGCGGGCGGCGCGCTTCTTGGCGGCCTTGCGGCGCTTGCCGGGGCGGTTGGCCACGGAGTCGGCGGTGATGGCCAGGCCGGAGCCGACCAGGAAGATGTCCTTGGCGACGCCGGTGCCCTCCTGGGACGGACGCACGCCGTCCGCCTCGGTCATCTCCGGGGTGTTCAGGTACATGGAGAACAGGCCGCCGGAGAACGCGGTCAGGGCGGAGCCGGCGAGCCAGCCCGGGACGAACGGGGCCAGCAGGGCCGAGCCCACGCCGATCTCGGTGCCCACGAGGAACTTCTTGAACTGCTCCGGCGACAGGTTGGCCAGCGCGGGCAGGCCGCGGGCGCCCATGTCGCGCAGGCCCTGGGCCTGCTCCGCGGAGATGCCGCGCTTGTTCAGGCCGGAGTTCAGGATGAACGCGCCGGAGGCCAGGCGCAGCGGAATCTGGACGATGCTCATGGAGTCTTCCTTCCAGTAGGGCCCGCGGCACGCACGTGGAGTGGGGTGTGGCGCGAACGGTCGGTGAGCGGTCAGCACCTCTGACACTACCAACGGCAGCCCGCTCCCGCCCGCCCGGAGGCGCGACTGTGCGCGCAGAGCGGACGACGTCGGCGCCTCCACCACGTCGCGGAGGCGGTCGATGATGGACAATGGGGCGCATGCTCCCCCTCGTCACACCCCTGAGCGTGGCCGCCGCCGCGCCCACCGACTACGGCTGGCTCGGCAACATCGTCGTGGACATCATGGAGGCGGTCGGCCCGATCGGCGTCGGCCTGGCCGTCTTCGCGGAGAACATCTTCCCGCCCATCCCGTCCGAGGTGATCCTGCCCCTGGCCGGCTTCACCGCGGCCGGCGGCGCCTTCAGCCCGCATGCCGCGCTGGTCTGGGCGACGGTCGGCTCGATCGTCGGCGCACTGGCCCTCTACGGCATCGGCGCGTGGCTCGGCCGCCGCCGCATGTACCGCATCGCGGACCGCATGCCGCTGGTGGACATGGAGGACGTGGCCAAGACCGAGCGCTGGTTCATCCGCTACGGCTACTGGACCGTGTTCCTGGGCCGCATGGTCCCCGTGTTCCGCTCCCTGATCTCCATCCCCGCGGGCATCGAGCGGATGAACCTCGCGAAGTTCACCCTGTTCACGGCGCTGGGCTCCCTCATCTGGAACGCGATCTTCGTCTACGGCGGCTACGCGCTCGGGGAGCGGTTCCACGTCATCTCCGAGTACGCGGACGTCTTCTCCAACATCGTCCTGGTCCTGATCCTGGCCTTCCTCGCGACCTGGGTGGTCCTGCGCCTGCGCCGCGACGCCCGCCGCCGGAACGACCCGGACTGGCGCCCGCCGACCGCGGATGAGATGGCCGCCCGCGTCGAGGCCATCCTGGAGTCCTCCGACCACCGGAAGTGAATCGCATGCGTCCCGTCCTGCCTTCCCCCCGCCGTGGCCGCGCGACCCTCGGCCTGGCCGCCGTCGCCCTGGTGGCGCTGAGCGCCTGTGCTCGCACCGAGCCGCAGCCCGAGCCTGCGCCCGACACGACGGCGGCCTCCGCCCTGCCGTCCATGGACATGGCCCCGTTCACGGTCGAGGTCCCCTCGCACGACCTCGCGAGGGTGCCGGAGGCGAGCGTCGCCGTGCTCGAGGGCGAGGACCCGGACCACCACGGGGCGTGGCTGCAGGTGCCCGGGGCGCCGGCCTGGTCGGAGGCCATGGCCGGGGCCGTGCGCGCCCAGATCGACCAGTACCGCCGGGACACCGACCCCAGCGCGGACCCGCGCCTGGAGATCCAGCCGCAGCTCGCCGTCGTGGCCGAGGACATCGCCGCGGCCCGCCTGCTCGCCACGGAACGGCGCGGCACGGACTCCGTGTCCACCTCGCACGTGATCTGGTACTCGGCCCGCGAGGACCGCGTGCTCGAGACCGCCGATCTCTTCACCCCCGACGGCTGGGACGCGTTCCGCACCGAGGTGCGCCAGCGCATGGCCAACGACCCGGACGTGATCGGCTCGCGCCTGGACTCGGCGGTCGACGCGCCGGAGCAGGTGGAGAACCGTCGCGTCTGGGACGCGGTGGTCTTCCTCCCGGACGGCAGCCTGTTGCTCGAGGCGGACCAGGCGTCCATGGCGCCGGCCGCCGCGGGTGTGCTGACGGTGCGGATCCCCCGGGACACGGCAGCCCCCTGGCTGTCCGACCTGGGCCACGTCGCCGCGGACGCCGCCTCCGCCCCCGCCGACCTGCGTCTGCCGGACCGCTCCACCCCGACCCCCGAGGAGCAGCAGCCGGAGCCCGCCCCCGAGCCGGAGCCCGAGACGTCCTCGTGGACGGAGGAGGCCACCGGCGCACCCGTGACGCCCCCGTCCGCGCCCGCCGACACGGCGGCCCCGACGCCCAGCGCGACCACTCCGGTGCCGAGCAGCACGGCCCCGTCCTCCTCGACCCCCGCGCCCACCCGCTCGGCCACGCCGTCCTCCCCGACGTCTCCCCCCACCTCGTCCTCGCCGTCGGGCACGGGATCCGGCAGTCCGACGCCGAGCACCCCCGACCCGACGCCGACCTCCGCGACGCCGACCCCGACGTCCCCGAGCCCGTCCGGTCCGTCCACGAGCGCGCCGGCCACGGACCCCGCGCCGGACCCGACCGAGTCCGCGCCCGAGCCGACCGCCACGACGGCCTCGGCGCCCGCGTCGCCCACGTCGGGAGACCGCTCCAGCGGCACCCCCTGACCCCGGTGCCGGGCGCCGTCGTCGACCGCGGTCTGCGCCGTCGACGCGTGGCCGTGGCAGGATCGGGGCGATGACTGAGCACCTCCCCCGCCCCCGCCCGGACGCACCCGGCCCCGACGCCGTCCCGCCGCCCGCCGAGCGCGTCCACGCGCACGACCACAATCGGGACAAGGACCCCGCCCTCGTCCGACGGGAGCCGGTCTCCTTCGTCCGGCGCGGTGCGCGCCTGAACGCGGGGCGGCAGGCCGTGTGGGACCGCCAGGCGGAGCGGGTCCTCGTGGACGTGCCCCGCGGCCGCGGCGCCACCTCGGTGGACGCCCAGGCCCGACTGGACTGGGCGGGGGTGTTCGGCCGCGAGGCCCCCCTGCTGGTCGACATCGGCTCGGGGCTGGGCGAGTCCACGGCGCAGGCCGCCGCCGACCGGCCGGACTGGAACGTGCTCGCCGTCGAGGTCTACGTGCCCGGCCTGGCCGCGCTCATGACGCGCGTGGAGCAGCAGGGCCTGGAGAACGTCCGCGCCGTGGAGGCCAACGCCCCCGAGCTGCTGGACGCCCTGCTCACGCCCGGCTCCGTGTCCGAGGTGTGGGTGTTCTTCCCGGACCCGTGGCACAAGAAGCGGCACCACAAGCGCCGCCTGGTCTCCCCCGCCTTCGCGGACCGCGTGGCGCGGGTGCTCGCCCCCGGCGGGGTGCTGCGGCTGGCGACGGACTGGTCGGGCTACGCCGTGCAGATGCGCGAGGTGCTCGAGGCGCACCCGGAGTTCGAGAACCTCTTCCCCGGGCGCGCCGCGGGCGAGGACTCCCCGCTCACGCGGGTGCGCCGCGAGGGCAGGGAGACCGAGGTGGGTGCCCAGCCGCTGCCCGCGGGCTGGGAGCGCGCGGCCGAGGAGGAGCGGCCGCTGCGGGCCGGCCTGGGTGAGGCGCGGGCCGGCGCGGCAGCCGCGGACCCCGTGGACCACGAGGGCGGCTGGGCGCCCCGGTTCGAGGGTCGACCGATCACGAGCTTCGAGGCGAAGTCCCAGCGGGCCGGGCGTCTCGTGTTCGACCTGGCGTACCGCCGCCGCTGAGCACGGGGCCCGACGGGACGGCTCAGGCCGGGGCGACCGGCCCGGCCGGGTCGGCGCCGTCCGGGACGGGCGGCAGCGGCAGGCCGGCGGTCACCCGCGCGGTCGCCGCGAGCGTCACGGACCCGGCGTCCCGGTAGCCCCTCGGGGCGTCCCCGGGGGCCGTCGGCGACCAGCGGGCCGTGTGGTGGCCGCGGACGGCGGCCCCCGCCAGGCCGGGCCGCGGGGCCACCGGCAGCACGGCGGCGTCCGTCCAGTCCCGACGACGGCCCACCGCACGGCCGACCCGGGCGAGGAGGTCGCCCGGGGCCAGGGCGCGGAACACCCGTCCGGACCGCAGGCCGAGGTGCGCGGCCCGGGCTGCCAGGGCGGCGGGCAGCCCGACCGCGCCCGAGACCACGAGGGCCTCGACGGGACGCTCGGCCGGCCACGGGGCCTCGGCGTCGTCGGGCTGCAGGCCCCGGTCCGCGAGCAGGCGCAGGGCGTGCGCGGCCACGAGCGAGCCGTACGAGTGGGCCTCCACGGCCCCGTGCACGGCGGTCCCGCGGACGCGCAGGGCCGGGGCGGCGTCGTCGTCCTCCCCCGGCCCGTGGCGCAGGAACTCCCACCAGGCCCGCACATCCGCGGCGAGCATCGCGCCGCCGCGCCGGCCGGGGCCATCGAGCACCACCCGCCAGGGCGAGGGCGCGGGGTAGCCGAGCCACGCGATGACGACGGGACGGGGTGCGCCGGCGGCACGCTGGGCGGCGGCGAGGTGGGCGGCCTCCCGGGCCGTCCCCCACATGGCCGTCTGGGGGCGGATGCCCATGCCGGAGACGAGCCAGGTCAGGTGGGTGGCGGTCGCGGGGTCCCCCGCGGCGACCACGGCGCGCGGACCGTCCGGTCCGTCGAGGACGTAGTCCAGCAGATGCCGGGCGGGCAGCTGCGGGTCCATGCCCTCCGGCTTGAGGGCGTGGACGATCCCGTCCAGGGCGCTGCGGGCCCGCCGGCCCAGGCCGTCGCGCCGGGCCATGTCGGTGCGCAGCCGCTCTCGGACGCGGGACCGTGCGGCCGCCCCGAACGACGCCCGGCTCAGTCCTGCTCGGGCTGCCACGTGAGCACCCGTCGGGGGACCGCGACGCCGGAGGGCAGCGTCCGCAGGACACCCGGGGAGGCCTGGCCCGCGGCGTCGGCCTCGGTCCGTGCCGCGGCCTGGCGGCGGGCGGCCATCCGGTCGGCGTACCGGGCCGAGACGTCGCCGCCGGAGCCCACGGTGAAGACGCGGGCCAGGCGGGAGGCGTGGTGGAGGCGGTCCACCTGGGCCGACAGTTCGACCACGGTGTCCTGCAGCTGCTCGACCTCGCGCTGCAGCGCGATCACGCGGCGGATGCCCTCCAGCGAGATGCCCTCGCCGCTCAGGGCCTGCACGGTCTGGAGCCGCTCGACGTCGGCCAGGGAGTAGCGGCGGTGCCGTCCGCCCTGGCGGGCGGGGACCACGAGGCCGAGCCGGTCGTACTGGCGCAGGGTCTGCGGGTGCATGCCCGCCATCTCGGCGGCCACGGAGATCACGAAGACGGGGGCGTTCCGGTCAGGACCCCGCTCGCGGCCGCGGTCCGCGCGGGCGGCGCCGTCGCGGGCGCTCACCAGGCGGCCTTCCGGGCCAGCTCCCGCCGCGGATCGTCGCCGGCCAGGGCGGACTGCAGGGCCTCGACGGCGGCGCGGGCGTCGTCGTTGAGCTCGGTGGGCACGGTGACGCGCAGCTCCACGAGCAGGTCACCCGTCCTGTTCCCGCGCTCGACACCGCGGCCCTTCAGGCGCAGCACGCGGCCGGACTGGGAGCCCGCCGGCACCTTCACCTTCACGGGGCGCTCCAGCGTGGGCACCTCGATCGTGGCGCCGAGGGCGGCCTCGGGGAAGGTGACGGGCACGGTGATGCGCAGGTCGTCCCCGTCCCGGTGGAAGAACTCGTGCTCGCGCACGCGCACGGTGACCAGCAGGTCGCCGCGGCCGGCCGCACCGGGCGCGCCCTTGCCGCGGGCACGGACCTTCTGGCCGTCACGGATGCCCTTCGGGATCTTCACCTCGATCGTCTCGCCGTCCGGGGCGCGCAGGGACACCGTGGTGCCCTGGATCGAGCCGCGGAAGGAGATCGTGGTGGTGGCGGTGCGGTCCGCGCCCTTCGTGGGGCGCGGCCGCGCGTAGCCGGCGTCGCCGAAGCCGCCGGGGCCGAAGCCGCCGGTCTGGCCTGCGGCGCCGCCGAACATCCCGCTGAACAGGTCCGACAGGTCGGGCCCGGACTGCGTGGTGCGGGGGCCGCCCCCGCCGCCGAACATGCCGCCGAAGACGTCCTCGAAGCCGCCGCCGTCGGCACCGCCCGGGGCGGAGAACCGGGCGCCGCCGCCCATCGCGCGGATCGCGTCGTACTCCTGGCGCTCCTGGGGGTCGCTCAGGACGGCGTACGCCTCCGAGATCTCCTTGAACTTCTTCTCGGCCGCCTCATCCCCGGGGTTCTGGTCCGGGTGGTGGGTGCGGGCGAGCTTGCGGTAGGCCTTCTTCACATCCGCATCGGAGGCGTCCTTGGACACCCCCAGGGTCGCGTAGAAGTCCTTGTCCATCCAATCCTGCGAGGCCATGGTGCCTCCTCTCGTGTGTATCGGTCAGGGGGTCGGCCGGCGGCGGGGTGGGCCGCCGGCCGACGGGGTCACTCGTCTCCGGCGGAGACCATCACCTGGGCGGCGCGCAGCACGCGGCCGTCCCGGAGGTAGCCGTTGCGGAAGACCTGGACCACGTGGTCCGCGGGCACCTCTGCGTGCGGCTGGCGCATCACGGCCTCGTGCACGGCCGGGTCGAACTCGACGCCGGCCAGGGCCTCCTGGTCGTGACGCTCGAGGCCGAGGCCGGCCAGGGCGGTGTCGAGCTTGGTCGCGATGGCGGCGAACGGACCGTCCGTCAGGTCGCCGGCGGCGCGGGCGGCGTCGATGTCGTCGAGCACCGGCAGCAGCGCGGTGACGGCCTTGAGCACGCCGGCGTCCCTGGCCAGGTCGCGGTCGCGGTCCACGCGGCGCTTGTAGTTCACGTACTCGGCCTGCAGACGGCGCAGGTCGGTCTCGAGCTCGGCCTCGCGATCCGAGGCCGCGGGCTGCGGCGCCTCGGCCCCGGCCTCGTCGAGGATGCGCTCGGCCTGGGCGAGGGCGTCGCCGTCCTCGGCCTGCTCGGCCGCGCTCTCGGCGGAGACGCGGGGCTCACCGGTCTCGGGGTCGATGCGGCGACGGTCATTGAACACGATGGGCTCCTCCTCGGAGCCGCGCTCGGCGTCGGAGGAGCCGTGCGGACGCTGCTGGTCGGCGCTCATGGTGTGTCCTTTCGAAGCGGGTGGGCGCGGCGGGTCCGCCGCGCGGGGGGGTGGTGCGGGAAGGCCGGCGGGCCGGCCTGGCAGGGACGCTGCCGGGCCGGCCCGCCGGCGTCGTGGGCCTCCGGGCGGGGCGGGCGTGGACGCCCGCCCCGGCACCGGGGTGTCAGGCCTTCTTCTCGTCGTCCTCGTCGACCACCTCGGCGTCGACGATGTCCTCGTCGTCGCCCTGCGGGGCGGCGGACTCGGCGCCGGCGTCGGCCGACTCCGCGCCCTGCTGGGCGTAGAGGGCCTCGCCGATCTTGACCTGGGAGGCCTGGAGCTTCTCGAACGCGGCGGCGACCTCGTCGTCGTTGTCCTGCTTCTCCAGGGCGGCCTTCAGAGCGTCGACGTCGGCCTGCACCTCGGTCTTGACGTCCTCGGGCAGCTTGTCCGTGTTGTCCTGCAGGAGCTTGTCCACGGAGTACGCGGACTGCTCCGCCTGGTTGCGGCGGTCGGCGGCCTCACGGCGCTTCCTGTCCTCGTCCGCGTGGGCCTCGGCGTCCTTGACCATGCGGTCGATGTCCTCCTTGGACAGCGAGGAGCCGCCCGTGATGGTCATCGACTGCTCGGTGCCGGTGCCCTTGTCCTTCGCGGAGACGTGCACGATGCCGTTCGCGTCGATGTCGAAGGTGACCTCGATCTGGGGCATGCCGCGCGGGGCCGGGGCGATGCCGGTCAGCTCGAAGGTGCCCAGCGCCTTGTTGTCCCGGGTGAACTCGCGCTCGCCCTGGAAGACCTGGATGGACACGGAGGGCTGGTTGTCCTCGGCCGTGGTGAACGTCTCGGAGCGCTTGGTCGGGATGGCCGTGTTGCGCTCGATGAGCTTGGCCATCACGCCGCCCTTGGTCTCGATGCCCAGCGACAGCGGGGTCACGTCGATCAGGAGCACGTCCTTGCGCTCGCCGGCGAGCACGCCGGCCTGCACCGCGGCGCCGATGGCGACGACCTCGTCCGGGTTCACGCTCTTGTTGGGCTCCTTGCCGCCGGTCAGCTCCTTCACCAGGTCGGAGACGGCGGGCATGCGGGTCGAGCCGCCGACGAGGACCACGTGGTCGATGTCGGAGACCTTGACGCCGGCCTCCTTGATGACGTCCTCGAACGGCTTGCGGGTGCGCTCGAGCAGGTCCTTGGTGAGGTCCTGGAACTTGGCGCGGGAGAGGTGCTCGTCCAGGTGCACCGGGCCCTCGGGGGTCACGGACAGGTACTGCAGCGAGATGTTGGTGGAGGTGGCCGAGGAGAGCTCCTTCTTGGCCTGCTCCGCGGCCTCCTTCAGGCGCTGCAGGGCGATCTTGTCCTTGGACAGGTCCGCGCCCTTGGACTTGGCCTGCTGGAGCAGCCAGTCCACGATCCGCTGGTCCCAGTCGTCGCCGCCAAGGCGGTTGTCGCCTGCGGTGGCGCGCACCTGGATGGTGGCGAAGTCGTCCTCGTCCTTGGCGACCTCGAGCAGGGACACGTCGAAGGTGCCGCCGCCCAGGTCGAAGACCAGGATGAGCTCGTCCTCCTTGCCCTTCTCCAGGCCGTAGGCCAGGGCGGCCGCGGTGGGCTCGTTGATGATGCGCTTGACGTTCAGGCCCGCGATCTCGCCGGCCTCCTTGGTGGCCTGGCGCTCGGCGTCGTTGAAGTAGGCGGGCACGGTGATCACCGCGTCGGTGACCTTCTCGCCCAGGTACTCCTCGGCGTCGTGCTTGAGCTTCATCAGCGTGCGGGCCGAGATCTCCTGCGGGGTGTACTTCTTGCCGTCCACCTCGGTGGTCCAGTCGGTGCCCATGTGGCGCTTGATGGACGCGAAGGTGCGCTCCGGGTTGTTGACGGCCTGGCGCTTGGCGACCTCGCCGACCAGGACGTCCCCGCCCTTGGAGAACGCGACGACGGACGGGGTGGTGCGGGCGCCCTCGGCGTTCGCGATGACGACCGGGTCGCCACCCTCGAGGACGGCGACGACGGAGTTGGTGGTGCCGAGGTCGATGCCGACTGCACGGGACATGGTGGGGTCCTTCCTGTCTGACGGTGAAGCGGGGGCCGGACCCGCGGGCCGGGGGCGCCGGCGCCGCAGGGACTTGAGCCTTCATGACTCAGGTTGCCACCGGGGTGGTGGACTGTCAAGTGAACCTGAGTCGACTTCACTCACTTCTGCTTCTGCGGGGGTCAACGCGGGCCGTCCGCGATCCATTCCCGGGCCCCGGGTCCATCCCTGATCCGTCCCGGTGCAGGCGCCCGGCCCTGGAAGCGCGGGGGTCTCGCGCGGTTGGATGGCAGATCACGGGGCGTCGCCGACGGCGCGCCCGTCCCGACAGAGAAGGAGCACCACCATGGCCGAGAAGAACGCCGCCGAGTACACCGTCCCGGGCCTGTCCCTGAGCACGGGCCGCCGCACCGCCGAGATCCTCCAGGGTCGCCTGCACGCCCTCAACGACCTGCAGCTCACCCTGAAGCACGCCCACTGGAACGTGGTGGGCCCCGGCTTCATCGGCGTGCACGAGATGCTCGACCCCCAGATCGAGCTGGTCCGCGGGATGGTGGACGTCCTCGCGGAGCGCATCGCCACCCTGGGCGTCTCCCCCGCCGGCACCCCGGGCGCGCTCGTGGCCGCCCGTGCGTGGGACGACTACACGCTGGGCCGCGCGACGACCCTGGAGCACCTGGCCGCGCTGGACCTCGTCTACGACGGCGTCGTGACGGACCACCGGGCCGCGATCGACGCCACCGAGGACCTCGACCCGGTCACCCAGGACATCCTCATCGACCAGGTGGCCCAGCTCGAGCTGTTCCAGTGGTTCATGCGCTCCTTCCTGACCACGGACGACGGCCGCCTGAGCAGCGCGGGCGCGGCCACGGAGGCCGCCGCCGCGGGCCGGGTGAAGGACGACCAGGCCGCGCCCGCCCCGCAGGGCGCGCGCTCGAAGAAGTCGGATGCCAAGAAGGCCACGGCCTCGAACGCGAAGAAGTCCAAGAAGAAGTGACCGCGCGCCCCTGAGGCGCCCGCATGCACGGAGGGCCCGACTGCACCGCCGGTCGGGCCCTCCGTCGCCGTCCGGGCTCAGGCGGCCCGCGCCGGCCACCAGACGCGCGGGCCGATGTCCCGGACGAGCGCGGGGATCAGCAGCGTGCGCACCACCAGGGTGTCCAGCAGCACGCCGAAGGCCACGATGAACGCCAGCTGCACCATGAACATCAGCGGGATCACCGCGAGCGCGGCGAAGGTGGCCGCCAGCACGACGCCGGCCGAGGTGATGACCCCGCCCGTGACGGTGAGGGCGCGCAGCACGCCCGCCCGTGTGCCGTGCCGCGGCGTCTCCTCCCGCGCCCGGGTCATCAGGAAGATCGTGTAGTCGATCCCGAGCGCCACGAGGAAGACGAAGCCGTACAGCGGCACCGTGGGGTCGGCGTCCTCGAAGCCGAACACGTGCCGGAACACGAGGGCCGAGACGCCCAGGGCCGCACCGAAGCTGACCACGGTGGCCGCCACGAGCAGCACGGGCGCCAGGAGCGAGCGCAGCAGCACCGCGAGGATGACCAGCAGCATCGCGAGGATCAGCGGGATGACGACGCGCAGGTCGCGCTGCGTGGTGACGTTCGTGTCCAGCGCCTGGGCCGCCGGGCCGCCCACGAGGATCTCGCCCGAGGTCGAGAGGTCCGCGAGCCGGTCGCGCAGGCGGGCCACGGTCTGCTGCGCGGCGAGGGACTCGCCCGGGTCCGCCAGGGTGGCCGAGACCCGCACGCGGCCGTCCACCACGCGAGGCTGCGGCTCCGGCGCGGACGCGGCGCCCGTCCCGCCCTCCGCCTCGAGCGCGCCCGGGGGCGGGCCCGCGGCGGTCCCGGGGGCGTCTGCGGTGACCTCGGCCTCGGCCACGCCCGGATCGTCCGCGACGGCGGCGAGCACCGCCTCCGCGTCCCCGGCCGGCGCGAGGATCTGGGCGGGGGCGCCCGCGCCGGCGTCGAAGTGCTCGCTCAGCAGGGCCTGGGCCTGCCGGGCGTCGGAGTCGCCGAGCAGCACGTCCTCCTGGGCGACGCCGTCCGCGCGCAGCTGCAGCAGACCGCCGCAGAGGGCGAGGAGCACGACCGTCGTGGCGACCCAGACGAGACGGGGCCGGCGCGCGACGACGGCGCCCACCCGCGTCCACACCCCGTGGTCCTCCTCGAGGCCGGCGACGGGTCGGCCCGCGCCGTCGAGCGGCGGGGTGAAGGCCCAGCCCCGGGCGGCATGGCGCTCCGCGCGACGGCGAGCGCGCTCGGGGGACGGGATCGTGGGCCAGAAGGCGGCACGCCCGGTCAGCCGCAGCAGCGCCGGCAGCAGGGTCAGGGCGGCGAGCCACGCGAACGCCACGCCGGTGGCGGCCACGGGGCCGAGGGAACGCGTCGAGTTGAGGTCCGAGGCCATCAGGATCAGCAGGGCGAGGGCCACGGTCGAGGCGGACGCGGTGATCGCGCCGAAGGACCCGCGCACGGCGGCCCGCAGCGCCTCCCCGACGTCCGCGCGGACCAGCAGCTCCTCGCGGTGCCGGGCCACGAGCAGGAGGCAGTAGTCGGTGGCCGCGCCGATCACGAGGATCGAGAGGATGCCCTGGGCCTGGCCGTTGAGCTGGATCCAGCCCGCCAGGGCCATCCCGTAGACGGCCACGATCGCGCCGCAGAGCGCGGCCACGGCCGTCAGCAGCACGAGGACCGGCAGCAGGACGGAGCGGTACACCGCCACGAGGATCACGAACACCACGACGAGCGCCACGAGCAGCAGCAGCCCGTCGATCCCCGCGAATGCGCCGCCCAGCTCCGCGACCAGGCCCGCCGGACCGCCCACGTGCCACTCGGTGTCCGCGGCCACGGTGCCGGCGAGGGCGGGGTCGGCGCCCGCCGGGTCCGCCACGACCTCCCGCAGGTCGGCCACCACGTCGGCCACGGGCCGCTCGGCCCCGGCCGAGGAGTCGACGAAGGCCAGGAACTGCACCGCCGCGCCGTCGTCGGAGGGGATCGGGCCGGCGACGTCGGTCACGCCCGGCACCTCGCCCAGCCGGCCCGCGAGGTCCGCGAGCGCGGGGAAGGCGGCCGCGGGGTCCGCGGTGCTCGCCGAGCCCACGACGACGGCGGGCACGGCCTCGCCGTCCTGGAAAGCCGCCGCCTCCTCCCCCGCGCGGGTGGACTCCGCCGACGCCGGCAGGAAGGTGGCCTGGTCGTTCGAGGAGACGTCGCCGATCCTGCCGAACACGGGGCCGCCCAGGCCGAGCACGGCGAACCAGACCACGGCGAGCGCCGCGGCCAGGCCCAGCCGCAGCCCCCGGGAGGGACGCCCCGGCGCGGCGGGGGTGCGGTAGGCGGAGAGGTCAGGCGGGGTGGGCATGCCACCGAGCGTAGGGGATGGTTCGATGATCAAACAACCATGGGGGCTGGCTAGACTCCCGGCCATGACCACGCAGCCCCCCTCCGCCCCCGCGGAGCACCTCGCCGTGGTCCACGCGCTGCGCGTCTTCAGCGAGAGCGCGGAGCACGCCGTCGACGAGGCCGGCCGCGGCGTCGGCCTGCACCGCACGGACCTCAGAGCCCTCGCGTACCTGATGGCCCGCGCGACGGCCGGTGAGCCCGTCACGGCCTCGGACCTCGGCGCCCACCTGCACCTCACCCGGGCCTCGGCCACCGCCCTCGTGGACCGCCTGGCCGCCGCGGGCCACGTCCGCCGCCGCCGGGACGAGGGCGACCGGCGGCGCGTGCTGGTGGAGCACACGGACACGGCCCGCCGCGACGGACAGCGCGCATTCGAACCGATGTCCCAGCGGCTGAGCGCCGCCCTCGAGGGATTCTCCGCCGCGGAGCTGCGGGCTGCGGTGCGGGTGCTCGAGGCGGCCACCGTCGCACTGACGGACCCCGCACCGGAGGACCCGTGACCCGACCGGCGCTCATCGGCCTGGACGGCCGCTCGGGGTCGGGCAAGACCGTCCTCGCCGCCGCGCTCGCGGCCCGGATCGCACCGTTCGCGCGGGTCGACGTGATCGCGATCGAGTCCATGTACCGGGGCTGGGACGGACTGGCCGCGGCGGTGGGCGACGACGGCCCCTATCCGGCCGTCGTGCGCGCGCTGCGGGAGGGCGGCACGGCGACCTGGACCACGTGGGACTGGCACCGCGCCGCACCCGGTCCGCCACGGCGGACCGCGCCGGCCGACGTCGTGGTGTGCGAGGGCGTGGGCGCGCTCAGCACCGCCGCCCGACCGCTGCTCGACCTGGCGGTGTGGCTCGAGCTCGAGACCCCCCCGCGACGCACGCGGGCGCTGGCCCGGGACGGCGACACCTTCGCCCCCCACTGGGACCGCTGGGCCGCACAGGAGGAGGACTACCTGGCCCGGCACGCCCCGCGCGCCGCGGCGGACCTGATCCTGCGCCTGCCCTCCACCTGACGGCGGCGCCGCCCGGACCGGAGCGGTGCGCTCCGCTTAGGTGTAGCATCGGAGGCGGCGCGCCGCGTCCGGCCGCGTCCCACCCCAGCGCACGGAGACCTCCCCTTCCCATGGCGACACTGCTCTACCGTCTCGGCCTCGGCGCCGCCCGCCGCCCCCTCCTCGTGATCCTCGCCTGGGTGCTCGCCCTGGCCCTCGCCGTCGGCGGATTCCTCGCCTTCGGCGGCACGCTCTCCTCCACCGTCACCATCCCCGGCACGCCCACCGCCCAGGTCACGGACCGCCTCAAGGAGGAGTTCCCCGAGGCCTCCCGCGGCAGGGGCCAGGTCGTGTTCACCACCCAGGACGGCTCCCCCCTGACCGACGCCCAGCGCGAGCAGATCACCGCCCTGCTGGACGACGTCGCCGAGCAGCCGGCCGTGGAGGGCGTCGTGGACCCGTTCGAGGCCCAGGCCCAGCGGGACGACGCCCGCACCCGGCTCGACGAGGGCCGCACCGAGCTGGCCGACGGCGAGCAGCGCCTCGCGGACGGACGCCAGGAGATCGAGGACGGCCGGGCCGAGCTCGAGCGCCGCGCGGCCGAGGCCGACGCGGGCGAGCAGCGCCTCGCCGAGGCCGCCGCCCAGCTGGACGAGGGGCAGGCCACGCTCGACGCCGCGCGCGCCGACCTCGAGGAGCGCGGCCTGGAGGCCCTGCCGGCCGACGCCCTGGCCCCGCTCCGGGAGGCCGAGCAGAAGGTGGCCGACGGCCAGGAGCAGCTCGACGCCGGCCGCGCCGAGCTCGAGGAGCAGGCGGAGCGCCTCGAGGCCGGGCAGGCCGAGATCGACGCGCGGCGTCAGGAGCTCGAGGCCGGACAGGCGGAGCTCGGCGACCGGTGGACCGAGCTCGAGGCCGGACAGGCCGAGCTCGACACCCAGGCCGAGCAGCTGGCCGCGGGCCGCGCCGAGCTCGAGCAGGCCCGGGACGCCGCACTGGCCGAGGCCGAGGCCGCCGGCATCCCGGCGGAGCAGGTCGCCGCGCAGTTCGCCGACCAGGAGGCGCAGCTCGCCGCCGGCGAGGCACAGCTGGCGGCCGGTCAGGACCAGGCCGACGCCGCCCGCGCCCAGCTGGAGGCCGCCCAGGCCGAGGCCGACGCGGGCGCCGAACAGCTCGCGGCCGCCCAGGCCGAGGCCGACGACGGCGCCGCCCGACTCGCCGCCGGCCGGCAGCAGCTGCAGGAGTCCGAGGCCGAGCTCGAGGCCGGCCGCGAGCAGGTGGCCGCGGGACGGCAGCAGGCCCTGGACGCGGCCGAGGCTGAGCTGGACGCGCAGCAGCAGAAGATCGACGAGGGCCGGGCCGAGTACGAGCGTGGCGTCGCCGAGCTCGAGGACGGCCGGGCCCAGCTGGCCGCCGGCGCGGAGCGCCTGGACCAGGCCGAGGCCGACCTCGCCGACGGCCGCGCCGAGCTGGACGAGGGCCGCGTCGAGGCCGAGCGCGGCGAGCGCACCCTGGCCCTCGCGGAGGACTTCCGCACCGTGTCCGAGGACGGCAGCACCGCCGTCGGGATCGTCACCTTCACCACGCCGACCCTGGACGTCACCGCCGAGGACAAGGAGGCGGTCACCGGCGCCCTCACCGGCGCGGACATCGACGGCGTCGCCGTGCATCCGTCCCAGGAGCTCAACGCCACCGTGCTCTCCCTGCTCGGCCCGGGCGAGGTCGTGGGCCTCGTGGTCGCCGCGATCGTGCTGGTGGTCATGCTCGGCACCCTCGTGGGCGCGGGTCTGCCGCTGGTCAACGCGCTGGTGGGCGTGGGCGTGGGCGCCTCCGGGGCGCTCGCGTTCTCCTCCGCCGTGGAGATGATGTCCGTGACCCCGGTGCTCGGGGTGATGCTGGGCCTGGCCGTGGGCATCGACTACGCGCTGTTCATCGTCAACCGGCACCGCCACGAGCTGCGGCGCGGCACGGACCTGCACGAGTCGATCGCGCTGGCCACGGGCACCTCCGGCAACGCCGTGGTGTTCGCCGGCGTGACCGTCGTGATCGCCCTCGCGGCCCTGAACGTCACCGGCATCGGCTTCCTGGGCCTGATGGGCACGGTGGGCGCGGTCTGCGTGGCCGTCGCCGTGCTCGTGTCGATCACCCTGACCCCGGCCCTGCTGGCCCTGGCCGGCCCGCGCGTGCTCTCCCGCCGGGAACGCGCCCGGCTCGCCGACACCTCCCCGGCCCTCGGCGAGGGCGCCCACGCCGTGCGCCGCGCCCACCGCCGCGCCACGCTGTCCACGCCGACCGCCCTCGCCACGGCGCTCGCCTCCGTGGCCCTGCTCGTCCTCGTGGCCGTGCCGTTCTGGTCCATGCGCCTGGGCCTGCCGGACGGCGGCTCCGAGCCCGAGGGCTCGGACTCCCAGCTCGCCTACACGCTCACGGCCGAGAAGTTCGGCGAGGGCTACAACGGCCCGCTCGTGGTCACCGTGGACCTGCCCGCCGGCCTGGACGAGGGGCGCGCCACGGACACCCAGCTCGACGTCGGCGAGCAGCTGGCCGCCCTCGACCACGCGCACGCCGTGGTGCCGGCGGGCTTCAACGAGGACCGCACGGTCGCGATGTACCAGGTGCTGCCCGAGGAGGGGCCGAACGCGGTCTCCACGGAGGAGCTCGTGCGCGAGCTGCGGGCCCTGGACCCGGCCGGCGACGCCTCGAACCTGGGTGTGGCGGGGGCGACCAGCGGCTTCATCGACGTCTCGGACACCCTGGCGGATGCCCTGCCGCTCTACCTCGGCGTAGTGGTGGGCCTGTCCCTGCTGATCATGATCCTGGTGTTCCGCTCCATCCTGGTGCCCCTGATCGCCACCGGCGGCTTCATGCTCTCGGTGTTCGCGGCGATGGGCGGGGTGGTGGCCATCTACCAGTGGGGCTGGCTGGACGCCCTGTTCGGCGTCCACAACCCGGGCCCGGTGCTCAGCTTCCTGCCGACCATCATGGTCGGCGTGCTGTTCGGCCTGGCCATGGACTACCAGCTGTTCATCGCCTCCGGCATGCGCGAGGCCTACGCGCACGGCCTGCCGGCCCGCCAGGCGGTGCTGTCCGGCCTGCGCTCGGGCCGCGCGGTGGTGATGGCCGCGGCGATCATCATGATCTCCGTGTTCGGCGGCTTCATCTTCGCCGAGGACGCGATGATCCGCCCGATGGGCTTCGGTCTGGCCTTCGGCGTGCTGCTGGACGCGTTCCTCGTCCGGCTGCTGCTGATGCCGGCCCTGATGCACCTGCTCGGGGACGCGGCGTGGTGGCTGCCCCGGTGGCTGGACCGCATCATGCCGGACGTCGACGTGGAGGGCGCCCAGCTCGAGCGCGCCCACACCCCGGGGCACCCCTCCGGCCCCGCCCCGGACGGCGGCGCCCACCGGGCCTGACCGTCCCCCCTGACGCCCGCCCCCGGCCCCGATCGGCCGGGGACGGGCGTCTATCCTGGGCGGATGCGTCCCACCTCCTTCTCCCCCGCCGCCGGCTCCCCCGTCCTCGTCCTGCTCGAGACGGACACGGACGGCGCCCCCGCCCCGCGACTGGCAGACCCGGCCGTCCCGCACCTGAGCGTCACGGACCAGGGGGTCACCCGCGGCGACGGCATCTTCGAGACGGCGCTCGCCGTCGCCGACGGGCTCGGGACCCTGCGCATGCGCAAGCTCGGAGCCCACCTCGGCCGGCTGGCCGCGTCCGCCGCCGCCCTGGAGCTGGCCGCCCCCGAGGCGGCGGCGTGGGAGGCCGCCGTCGCGCTCGGCCTGCGGGCGTTCACCGAGGCCAACGACGTCGCGCCCGGGGACCGTCTCGCCGTGCGCCTGACCGTCACCCGCGGCCCGGACGCGGCTCCCGGCGCGGTGCCCACGCCCACCGCGTGGGCGCTGCTGAGCCCGGCCCCAGTGGTCGAGGACGAGGAGCGGCGGCGGGGGCTGCGGGTGCTGCTGCTGGACCGCGGCATCGACTCGCAGGCCCCCGAGCGCTCCCCGTGGCTGCTCACCGGCGCGAAGACCCTCTCCTACGCCGTGAACATGGCCGCCCTGCGCTACGCCCGCGACCACGGCGCCGACGACGTCGTCTTCACCAGCGCGGACGGCTACCTGCTCGAGGGCCCCACCTCCACGGTGCTGATCGTGCGCACCGGGGAGGACGGCGTCCGCCGCCTCCTCACCCCACTGCGCCAGAAGGGCATCCTCGCCGGCACGTCCCAGGCCGTGATCTTCGCGGCCGCCCACGCGGACGGCTGGGAGCTCGGCTACGGCCCGCTCGTCCCGGCGGACCTGAAGGGCGCCGAGGGCGTCTGGCTCGTCTCCTCGGTGCGCGGCGTCCTGCCGGTGCGCGCCGTCGACGGCGTCGAGATCCCCGTGGACCACGAGCTCACCGGCATGCTGCAGGCCCATCTGGACGCCGACGGCGACCCCGGCCGGCACGTCAGCGGCGACCCGGTGCCCACCGCGGGCTAGGCTGGAGACCGGCCCGTCCGACGTCGTCGGCCGCGACCGCAACCGCACGTGATATCCCCGACCACGGAAGGCGCACCATGAACACGCTCGTCCAGAAAGCCCTGTCCGCCGGCATCACGCTGGTCGGCGGCATCGTCGGCTCCCGCGTGGTCGCGGGCGGCTGGCGGCTCGTCACCGGCCACAGCGCCCCGGACGACGCGGCCGACGAGACGCTGCCCCTCGTCGAGGCCCTGTCCTTCGCGTTCATCTCCGCGGGCGTCGCGGCGCTGCTGAAGGTCGCCGGCCAGCGCGGCGCCGGCGCCGCGATCCGCAAGGTGTCCGAGTCCACCGCGCACCGCGTGGACCACGAGGTCTGAGCCGCCCCGCCACCACCACCACGACGACGGCCGCCGCCCGGAGCGATCCGGACGGCGGCCGTCGTGCTCTGCGCGGTGGTGTCAGCGGCGCCCGCGCGGCCGGGCGCCGGCGCGGCGCGGCCCGGGGTCCGCCGGGGGCTCGGCCCGACGGCCGACGGCGGCCAGCTCGTCCCGGTGCAGCAGCTCACGGCGGGCGTGCTTGGTGCGGTAGCCCGTGCGGCCCACCAGGTGGGAGGCCACCGGGGCCGTGACCATCTGGGTGACCCACGCCAGAAACAGCACGGGCAGCCACACCCACGAGCGCCACTCGATCGCCAGCCCGGCGAGCATGAGCAGCAGGCCGAGGACCTGCGGCTTGGCGGCGGCGTGCATGCGGGCCAGCAGGTCCGGCAGCACGAGCAGGCCCACGCCGGCCACCAGGGAGAAGAAGGCGCCGCTGACGAGCAGGAACGCGGCCAGCCAGTCCAGGAGCGTGGCGGTGTCGGTCATCGGCCCTCCTCCCCGCCCGGCACGTCCGTGGTGCCGGGCACGCGCGCCTGGTCCTCGAGCGAGTGGTCCGGGCGCCGGTCCTCCGCGAAGCGCGCCACCGTCACCGAGCCGACGAAGCCGACGGCGGCGGCCAGCACCACGAGGACCACGTGGTGGGTGTGGCGGTGCACGGCCATCTCCAGGACGAGCATCCCGGAGAACACCACGAGCAGCACGTCCGTGGCGACCGCCCGGTCCAGCAGCGAGGGGCCGCGCACGATCCGGTAGAGCGCACCGACGGCGCCGACCACGAGCAGCGCCCCGCCGGCCCACGTGGCCAGGTCCATGGGGTCCATCAGGCCTCCTCCTTCGGGGGGCGGGCGGCGGGGGGCGCCGAACTCGGGAAGCGGCGGACCAGCTCGAGGTCCTCACGCGTGCCGACGGCGCGGATGATGCCCGCCTCCACGTCGAGGGCCTTGGCGCGGAAGCCCGCCACGTCCTCGTCCGTGGTCGCGTCGAGCACGTGCAGGTACAGGACGGAGCGGACCCGGTCCACGTCCAGCACGATCGAGCCCGGCACCAGGGCCAGGGCGTGGCTGACGAGCGTGATGATGAGGTCGTCGTGGCTGCGCAGCGGGACGCCCACGATCGAGCCGCGGGCGCGGCGGCCACGCAGCAGCACCGTCCCGGTCACGTTGACTGAGGCGCGCACGACGTCGACGAGGAACCGCACCGTGAACACGAGGGACCACCAGGGGTTCAGACGGCCGCTGAACGGGATGTCCGGCATCGGGAAGAGCCCGATGATCAGCAGCGCGAAGGCGAGGCCGGTCAGGGCCACGTGCGGAGCGAAGTCCTGCCACAGGGCGCACCACACGGCCACCATCACGAGGATCAGCGGCCACTGGGCCACGATGCCCCGGATCCCGTCGGAGCGCACCACGCCGCGGCGGGCGGAGTCACTTCCGGGCATCGTGCACCTCCGTCGGGTCGACGCTGAGGGTGGCCGCGGCCCGCTCGGCCGCGGCGTCGTCGAGCACCGCCGCGATGTAGGGCGAGCGGTCGAGCATGTCCGTGGCTGCCTCGTCGGCCAGGGCGAACAGCGGACCGGCGGCCACCGTGAACACCAGCGTCAGGCCCACGAGCGCCGTGGTGGGCAGCACGAGGCCCGGCTCGAGCGGGCGGGGGCGCTCGCCACGGGCGACGGCCCGCTCGTAGGCGGCCACGAGCTGGGCGGGCGGGTGCTCCACGTCCTCGACGCGGCGCCAGAACGCGCGGGTCCACACGCGCACCACCACGAGCAGGGTCAGCAGGGACACGAGCAGGGACACGCCCACCAGCGTGTAGGCCAGGGGCGTGGCCTGCTCGACGCCGCCGCGCAGCAGGCCGACCTTGCCGAGGAAGCCGGAGAACGGCGGGATGCCGCCGAGGTTGAGCGCGGGCACGAGGAACAGGACGCTCACGAACGGGGAGACCTTCGCCAGGGACCCGAGGCGGTCGATGTTCGCGGTGCCGGCGCGGTTCTCGATCAGACCCGTGACGAGGAAGAGCGTGGTCTGCACGGTGATGTGATGGGCCACGTAGTACACGGTGGCCGCCAGCCCCGCCTCCGTGGCCAGGCCCAGGCCGAAGATCATGTAGCCGATGTGGGAGACGAGGATGAAGGACAGGATGCGCTTGATGTCCGTCTGGGCCAGCGCGCCGAGGATGCCCACCACCATGGTCAGCGCGGCCACCACGAGCAGGAGCGCGTTGACGTGCTCCCCCGGGAAGAGCAGCGTCTCGGTGCGGATCATCGCGTACACGCCCACCTTGGTGAGCAGGCCCGCGAACACCGCGGTCACCGGGGCGGGCGCGGTGGGGTACGAGTCCGGCAGCCAGAAGGACAGCGGGAACACGGCCGCCTTGATGCCGAAGCCCACCAGGAGCAGCACGTGCAGGACCATCTGCACGTCGGTGGGCAGCTCGCCCAGCTTCACGGCCAGGTCCGCCATGTTCACGGTGCCGGTGGCCGCGTAGATCATCGCGATCGCGATCAGGAACACCACCGAGGAGAGCACGGAGACCACCACGTAGGTGATGCCCGCGCGGATGCGCTGGGCGGTGCCCCCCATGGTCAGCAGCACGTAGGAGGACGTCAGGAGGATCTCGAAGCCCACGTAGAGGTTGAACAGGTCGCCGGCGAGGAACGCGTTGGACACGCCCGCCACGAGGATCAGGAACGTGGGGTGGAAGATCGAGACCGGCCCACCCTCGTCCCGGTTGATCAGCCCCTGCGCCGAGGCGTACAGCAGCACCGCCAGGGTGATCAGCGCCGACACCACGAGCATGAGGGCCGAGAGCCGATCCACCACGAGGCTGATGCCCAGCGGGGCCGGCCAGCCGCCGAGGTGGACGGCCGCGACCCCGGTGTCCCAGACCGCGGCCAGCAGCAGCGCGTCCAGCACGAGGGTGAGCACGAGCGTGGAGACCGTGACGGTGATCTGCGCGCGGGGGCGGCGCACGAGCATGAAGGTCACGGCCGCGCCCAGCACGGGCAGCATGACGGCCAGCGGGGCCAGGTCGGTCAGGGGGACGGAACCGATGCTCATGCGCGCTCCCCGCCCTCGGGACGGCGGCCGCGGGACGCTGCCCCGGATCCGGTGGGCGCCTGGGGGGCGGGCGTGGCGTGCTGCACCTGGGGCCGTGCCTCCGTCGCGTGCTCGTAGTGGGCGTTGGGGTCCGCGGCGTCGTCCAGGAACTCGGAGGACTCCTCCACGAGCTCCGCGTCGTCCTCCGCGTCCCAGGCGGGCATCCGGGCGATCTTGACGTCCTCCGCGTCCACCTCGACCTCGTCCTCGCGGACGAGCAGCCACGAGCGGTAGATCATGGCGGTCAGGAACGCGACCACGGCGAAGCCGATCACGATCGCGGTGAGGATCAGCGCCTGCGGCAGCGTGTCCGCGTACTCGTGCGGGTCCCGTCCGCGCACGAACAGCGGGGCCAGGCCCGTGCCGCCCGAGGCGAGGAACAGCAGCATGATGGCGCCGTTGTTGATCAGCACGATGCCGAGCAGGATGCGCGTCAGGCTGCGCTCGAGCACCAGGTAGATCCCCCCGGCGAACATCACGCCCATCGCCAGGAGCAGGGCCAGGTCGACGGTCATCATCGGGCGGCCTCCGGGGCGTCGGGGGTGGACGGGGTGGGCATGCGCGGATGACGACGGCGGGCCGCGGCGCGCAGGCGGGCGCGGCGGGCCTCCTCGCCCCGGCGGTCCACCTCACCGCCGAGCGAGCGCAGCACGTCGATCACGAGCCCGACCACCACGAGGTACACGCCGATGTCGAACGCCGTGGCCGAGACCAGCTTGAGGGCGTCGCCGAACAGCGGCAGGTCGGTGAACTCCACCACATAGGACTGCAGGATCTGCCCGCCGAAGAAGAGCGGGGCGATCCCGGTGAGCGTGGCGATCGCCAGGCCCAGGCCGATCATGGGCCCGGCCGGGATCACGGAGGCCTCCTGCAGCTCGTACCGGCCGCCGGCGAGGAAGCGCAGCGTGAGGGCCAGGCCTGCGAGCAGGCCGCCGGCGAAGCCGCCGCCGGGGGTGTTGTGCCCGGCCAGCAGCAGGTAGACGGAGAGCAGCATCATGATCGGGAACATGAAGCGGGTGACGACCTCGAGGATGATCGAGCGCCGCTCGGGGGCCATCGTGTGGCCGGCCACGAGCCACTGGCCCTTGCGATCGTCCACAGCGAAGCTGCGCACGACGGACAGCTCGCGGGCCCCGAGCGAGGAGTCGGCGCCGAAGTCGCCGACGGAGCCGGGGGCGACGTCGTCGATGCTGCGGGTGCGCCCGTCGCGGTGCTGCAGGAAGATCAGGGAGGCCACGCCGGTGGCCGCGGCGGCCAGCACCGTGATCTCGCCCCACGTGTCCCACGCGCGGATGTCCACGAGGGTGACGTTCACGGCGTTCGTGCCGTAGCCGTCCGTGTAGGCGAGCTCCGGCATGGGCAGCGAGATCCGCTCCGCCGTGCGGGCGGCCAGCGCGGTGGCGGCGATCCACATCATGGTCAGGGCGAAGCCGCCGGCGACCGCCATGCGGGCGATCCGCCGCGAGCCGGTGCGGCGGTCGTACCAGTCCGGCGGCAGCACGCGCAGGCCCAGGATGAGGGTGACCAGGATGATGGTCTCCACGAGCACCTGGGTGATCGCGAGGTCCGGGGCGCCGCGCATCGCGAACAGGGCGGCGGCGCCGTAGCCGGTCACGGACACCAGCATGATCGCCTTGAAGCGGCGGCGCGCGCGGACGGCGAACACGGTGGCGACGGCGATCATCAGCACCACGACCAGCTGCGCCGGGGTCTGGAACCAGGCGACGTCCGCGGAGAGGAACGAGGTGGCCAGCGTGCGCTCGCTGCGCCCCACGGGGAAGAGCAGGAACGCGGCCGGCAGCAGGAACGCGGTGGCCAGGATGATGCCCAGGTAGCGGCGCAGGGAGCCGGTCTGGGTGCGCCCCGTGACCCAGATGGCGACCTCGTCGAGGGCGCCGGTGATCTTCCGGTACGTGCGCAGGGCGTCGACCGGGAACTCGACGCGGCGCTGGAACGCCTCGACTCCCGGCCGGCCGAGGGCGAGCAGCGCGCCGAGCACCCAGACCCCCGCGGAGAGGGCGAGGATGGGCGTCCAGCCGTGCCACAGGGCCAGGTAGGCCGGCGCCTCCTCCGGGTCCAGCGGCGGCAGGGAACCCGTGTGGGCGGTGATGATCCCCTCCACCGGGCCGGGCAGGAAGGCGAGCACCAGGCCGGCGAGCGCGAGCAGCGCGGCCGGGGCCAGCTCGAGGGTGGTGACGCGGGTGTGGAAGCGCGTGACGGGGACCGCGGCCCCCTCCTCGTCCCGCTTGGCGGCGAACGAGCCCCACAGGAACCGCCACGTGTAGGCGAAGGTGAGCACCGAGCCCACGGTCATGAGCACGAGCGGCGTCCAGCCCCACACGTCCGCGTGCGCCACGCCGTGGGCGGCCAGGCCCTCCAGGACGGACTCCTTGGCCACGAAGCCGAACAGCGGAGGCAGGCCGGCCATGGACAGGCCCGCCACCACGGCGACGGCGGCCAGGGCCGGGTGGCGGCGGCCGATCCCGGAGAGCTGGCGCAGATCGCGCGTGCCGGCCTCGTGGTCGATGATGCCGACCACCATGAACAGGGGGGCCTTGAACACCGCGTGGGCCAGGAGCATGGCGAGGCCGGCCATGGCGGCGTCGCGGGTGCCCAGCCCGTTGGCCACCATGAGGAAGCCGAGCTGGGAGACCGTGCCGTACGCGAGGACGAGCTTGATGTCTGTCTGCCGCAGGGCGCGCCAGCCGCCGAGCAGCAGGGTCCACAGACCCACGCCGATCACGAGGACCTGCCACATGGCGAGGCCGTGGAACTCCGGGGCCAGGCGGGCCACGAGGAAGACGCCGGCCTTCACCATGGCCGCCGCGTGCAGGTACGCGGACACGGGGGTCGGCGCGGCCATGGCGGCCGGCAGCCAGAAGTGGAAGGGGGCCTGGGCGGACTTCGTGAGGGCGCCGATCAGCACCAGGGCGACGGCGACCTCGAGCAGCCCGCGCAGCCCGGCGTCGGCCATGAGGGCGGGGGCGGCCTCGAGGACCCCGGAGATCCGCCAGGACCCGGCGAAGTGGGCCAGCATGATCAGGCCCGCGAGCATGGCCAGGCCGCCGAACGTGGTGACGATCAGGGCGGTGATGGCGGAGCGGCGGGCGAAGATGCGGTGGCCCGAGTAGCCGATCAGCAGGAAGGACAGGACAGACGTGATCTCCCAGAAGGTGTAGAGCACCATCAGGTCGTCCGTGGTGACGAGCCCGAACATCGCGCCGGCGAACGCCAGCAGCTGCCCGCCGAACACCGCGTTGCGCGGCTCGTGCTCCCGGAAGTAGCGGGCGCAGTACGCCAGGACCAGCGCGCCGACTCCCAGCACGATCAGGGACATGAACGCGGCCAGCACGTCCATGCGGAACGCGAGCTCGATCTCGAGGTACGGCACCCACGGCACGGCGCGGTCCAGGTGCGCCGCCGAGGCCGGGACCGGCCGGCCGGCGTCGAGCGCCTCCTGCAGCGCGAACACGTGCGGCAGCTGGGTGAGCAGCCAGACGAAGCCCGCCGCGGGGGCGGCGGCGAGCAGATAGAACCCCTGACGTCCCGTCCACCGGAAGATCACCGGGGCGGCGAGCGCGACGACGAAGAGCGCGGTCAGGATGACGAGCATGCGGTCCCTTCGTCAGGCACGGGCGGGGGTACGGTCCAGCCTAGCGGAGGGATGCGCCCCACCCGGGGTCAGCGGACCGATTCCGCGCTCCGCGTGATCGGCTCCGTGACCCGGGCGAACAGCAGCCCACCGGCCACGAGCACGACGGCGATCACGGGGATGACCACCCGGTTGTCCGGGTGCAGGGCGAGCGCGAGCGTCACGAGCGCGGGCGTGATGAACCCGACCGCGCGGCCCGTGGTGGCATACAGCCCGAACACCTCGCCCGCCGTCCGCGGCGTGGTGAGCCGGCCCAGGAACGCGCGCGAGGCCGACTGCACCGGGCCCACGAACAGGCACAGCGCCAGCCCGCCGACCCAGAACGCGAGGGTGCCCGAGGCGAAGAACAGCGCCCCGGCCACGAGGACCATGGCGGCCAGCGAACCGAGGATCACCCGGCGCGGGCCGACTGCGTCGTCGAGCTGCCCGCCCACGAAGGCGCCCAGGGCGGCCACCACGTTGGCCGCGATCGCGAACAGGACCACGTCCGAGGCCGCCAGCCCGTAG
The DNA here is from genome assembly GCF_056173425.1 of Micrococcus sp. 63XJN7_8_ISO-PGPR-S23-253. Taxonomy (NCBI): domain Bacteria; kingdom Bacillati; phylum Actinomycetota; class Actinomycetes; order Micrococcales; family Micrococcaceae; genus Micrococcus; species Micrococcus sp. 63XJN7_8_ISO-PGPR-S23-253. Next base: position 374,590 of record NZ_CM149673.1, on the reverse strand, counting down.
ACCGTGGTGCCCAGGATGGCGCCGTAGACGAACACCGCGCCCACGCCGTCGCGGAACACCGCCGAGGCCACGAGGAACCACAGCGTGTTCCGGTCCTCGCGCCACATCCGGGCCAGCGTGGCCCCGAGCTCGCGGTAGGAGCCCAGCACCGACTCACGGCGCGGCCCGCCGTCCGCCGCCGGGGCGGGGGCCGGGTCCGGCACGGCCACCAGCACGGGGATCGCGAACACGAGGAACCACGCCGCGGCCACCAGCGCGACCACCCGGATGTTCAGCGCCGCGTCCTCCGTGACGCCGAACCAGTGCGCGTCCCCCGAGACGAAGCCCACGAACACGATCAGCAGCAGCAGGATGCCACCGAGATAGCCCGCGCCCCAGCCGATGCCCGAGATCCGGCCGATCGTGGCCGGCGTCGAGATGTGCACGAGGATCGCGTTGACCTGCACCTCCGCGAACTCGAAGAACACCGTGCCCAGGGCGATCAGGGTGACGCCCAGCAGCAGCGAGGACTCCTCCGGGGTGACCCAGAAGCAGGCCGCGGTGCACGCGATCACCGCCGCCGTCATCACCCCCAGCCAGAGGCGGCGCCGGCCCGCGCCGTCCGCGCGCCGGCCCATCACGGGCGCGGTCAGGGCGATCACGACGCCGGCGATCGCCAGGGCCGTGGACAGCCACGCCGTGCCCCGCTCGTCCGGCCCGAACGCGTCCGAGGCCAGGTAGGTGCCGAACACGAAGGTGACCATGACCGCGTTGAACGCGGCCGAGCCCCAGTCCCACAGCGCCCACGCGGCCACCTGGCGGCGCGGGGCGGCGGAGGCGACCGGCGGGAGCGCGACGTCGGTCATCGCTCGATGCGGGTGAGATGGAAGTCGCGGTGCGCCCGGGAGGCCGTGGGCCCGCGCTGACCCTGGTACCGGTTCTGGTTGGCCCCGGTGCCGTACGGCGACTGGGCCGCCGAAGAGAGCCGGAAGAAGCACAGCTGGCCGATCTTCATCCCCGGCCACAGCGTGATGGGCAGCGTGGCCACGTTGGACAGCTCGAGCGTGACGTGCCCGGAGAACCCGGGGTCGATGAACCCGGCGGTCGAGTGCGTCAGCAGGCCCAGCCGCCCCAGCGAGGACTTGCCCTCGAGGCGGGCGGCGAGGTCGTCCGGCAGGGTGACCTGCTCATAGGTGGAGCCGAGCACGAACTCCCCCGGATGCAGGATGAACGCCTCGTCCGGGTCCACCTCCACCAGCCGGGTCAGCTCGTCCTGCTTCTGGCGCGGGTCGATGTGCGCGTACCGGTGGTTGTCGAAGAGCCGGAAGAACCGGTCCAGGCGCACGTCCACGGACGCGGGCTGGACCATCGCCGGGTCGAGGGGGTCCAGGCCGACGCGCCCGGAGTCGAGCTCGGCGCGGATGTCGCGGTCGGAGAGCAGCACGGCTCAGTCCATTCGCACGACGACGGCCAGCGGGGTGCGCTCGCGGCCCTGGCCCAGCGGGTTGTCCGCGAAGGCGGCTTCGAGGACGGCGGCCGACGCGGCGGTGTCCTTGCCGAGGGCGTTGCGGCCGATGTCGTTGGCGTCCATCACGACGGTGCCGGCGAAGGAGGCCTTCGCCCAGGCCGGGATGTCCGCCGCCCGGATCATCGCCGAGACCTCGGCGGCCACCCGGTCCGGCTCGGCCGGGGGCAGCTTGGCCGAGACGTTGGCCGGGAACGTGGAGTAGGTGGTGGGCCCGTCGATCGCGCGGACGTTGCCGCCCACCACGTTGTAGAACACACCGCGCTTGCCGGCGACCTTGCCGGCGGCGCCGGCGGCCGCGGAGAGCACGATGCGCGGCAGGCCGGCCTCCTGGATGGCCAGCTGCATGGTGGTGGGGTCACCCAGACCGATGCCCGCGGGCGTGCGGGTGACCAGGCGGGAGAGGGCGCGCGCGGCCATGGAGGGGCGGACCTCCCAGGTGTAGTAGGAGCGGCCCTGGGTGATGGCCACGATCTTCTCGGACACGGAGAAGTGCCACGGGGCGTCCTGCGGCATCGCGTCCGCGGGCAGGTCGCGGAAGAAGTCCTCGATCTCGCCGCGCAGGTAGGCCTGCAGGTCCGTGTCCCGGTCCACCAGGCCGGTCTGCACAGGGAAGCGGCGGTAGCGGCGGCCGTCCTCGGCGGAGACCAGGTCGAGCTCCTTGCCCGGGTTCGGCTCGTGGTCCGGTTTGGCCGGTGCCGGGGCGGTGGGGGCCTCGTCGACCGCGGTGGCGGGGCCGGCCGGGGCGGCGTCCGCGTCCACCGCGTCGCGCAGCCAGAGCTCGAGGTTGAGCAGGCGCCAGAAGCGCTCGGGGTCGTGCCGGCGCGGGTGGGCGAGGAAGTCCTCGAAGAGCGCGCGGACGGTGGGCGCGTCGGCGTACGGGCGGGCGGCGAACGAGTCGGAGGCGAACACCTCGCGGACCGGCTCGCGCAGGGCGAGCAGCAGGCCGGCCGCGGCGTCGTCGTCCGCGTGGCGGGCCGGCGGGAGGACGGCGTCCACCAGGCCGGCGAGCCGCCCGCGCGGCACGCCGCGATCGGCGGGGCGCTCGTCCGCGTGGGCGTCGACGAAGGCCGAGTTCAGCAGCGCCTCGACGGGCACGTCGGCGCGCTCGCGGGAGTCGGCCAGGCGTGCGGCGACGTCGCGGCGGGTCGCGGTCAGGGTGCGCGCGGCACCGCGCAGGCCGCGGGACGCGTCGGCGGCCGACGGCGTCGGGGCGGGGCGGCCGCGCATGTGCGCGGTCGAGGCCAGGGGACCGCCGTGGGCGCGGATCGCGGCGCGGACCGACTCGAGGTCGGCGACCGGGGACGGCGTCGCGGCGGGGGTGGGCGGTGCGGGCCGGGGACCGCCCACGAGGAAGGGGCGGTCCGCCTCCCCGAACGCGAGGTAGCGGTACACCGCCGCGTCGTCGGGGCGGGCGGGGACCTGGGCCGCGTCGGCCGTGGTGTCGCGCATGGGACGTCCTTCCGGGACGGGGGCTTCCGGACGCGTCCGGCCGCGGCCGGGCGCGGTTCGGACTCTACCAGCGGCCCCTGGCGCACTTTCGTTCGGGAAACAACGGCCCCTGGCGCACTTTCGTTCGGGAAACGGCGGCCCCTGGCGCGCTTTCGTTCGGGAAACGGCGGCCAGGACGTCGACGACCCGGCCACGACCTACGAGGTGCGGCATGAGCGTGGATCCGCGCACCCTGCCGCCCGTGCTGACGGCCGCGCTGGCCCTGGCCCTCGTCACGGCCGCCACGAAGGTGGCCACCGGCTACCTCGCCGCGAGCGGGTGCGGCCCTGACGATCCGCGGGGAGTTCTCCATCGTGATCGCCGGGCCGGTGCTCACGCGGTACGCGGACGCGTTCGGTCGCTCGCGGGCCCGGGCGGCGACGCGGCGGGTGCGGTCGCACGAGGTCGCGGCGGCAGACCCGGTGCACTGACGCACGGGCCCGCGGGGCTCGATGACGACGCGGGGCCGGGCCACCGGCCGGGCTGGTGTAAGGTGGTGCCCGCGCCGCAGGCGGAAGCCGAGCGGTTGCGCGGGCGTAGCTCAATGGTAGAGCGCTTGCTTCCCAAGCAAGATACGCGGGTTCGATTCCCGTCGCCCGCTCCACACCACGACGACGGCCCCGGGCCCCTCACGCGAGGGACCCGGGGCCGTGTCGGTCCACGCCGTCCCGCTCGCCTCACCGGCCCGCGCGGATCTCGCGCAGCCGGCGTTCCAGGTCGACCGGCAGGTCCGCGGCGAAGCGCGGGTCGAGGTCGGGCCCGGCGTCCGCCAGCCGGTAGACACCGTCGGCGCGGTCGAGGAACCCGTAGTCCACGAGTTCGCGACGCAGCGTGGCCACGTCCTCGTGGGCGGGGCGCAGCAGGTCGTTGACCTCGGCCTCCGCGTAGGCGCGGCCCGCTCTGAAGCGACGCAGCAGCTCGAGAAGGACGGCCACCCGCGGCTTGCGGCGCGCAGGGATGGAGCGCAGCCGGTCCCCGTCGAAGAAGCGGGCGAGCACGGTCGCGTGGTAGCGCTCGGCGGACTGCCACTCGTCGGCGAGGGCCGCCGCCGCGGCGGTGTACCGCTCACCGGTGACGGCCATGCGGGCGCGGATCAGGGTCTTGAGGTCGGACTGACGGGTCATGGTGCATCCTCGCAGGCGCGCTCCCGGCCATGCCGCGCCGCGGGTCGGGGACGACGTCCGTCGCGTGCGGGTGAGCCCGAGGATCCGCTCCCCTTCGCGCCGGGCTGCAGGGCCCTGCCGCGCGGGGCCGGGCCGCGTGGCGCGCTCGGCGGTGGGCGCCGCCGTCGTGATCCAGGCTAGCCGACGCCCGCGGCGTAGGATCGCGCCATGCCCCTGACCCCGCCGCGGACCGCCCCACCCCGACCCGTGGAGGCCCGTCCGTGACCCAGGTGCTCTCCGGCTTCGCGGTCGTGTGGGTGATCATCCTCGTGGGCGTCCTGGTGGGGCGCACGGGGGTGCTCGGCGAGCACGGCCGCACCGTGCTCTCCCGCGCGGCGTTCTTCATCGGCAACCCGGCGCTGCTGTTCGTCACGCTCTCCCGCGCGGACGTGGGCGCCGTGCTGGGCCCCCAGCTGTGGGTGGCCTCGCTGTCCGCGTTCGCGGCGGCCGCGCTGTACCTCGCAGTGACGATCCCGCTGTTGAAGGGCCGGCCGGCCTCGGAGCGGATCATGTCCGCGCTCAGCGCCTCGCTCGTGAACTCGGCGAACCTCGGCATCCCCATCGCGGCCTACGTCCTCGGCGACGCCGCCCTGGCCGCCCCGGCGCTCATCTTCCAGCTGGCGATCTACACGCCGCTCTACGTGGCCGCGATGGACGCCGCCACCGCGCGCGAGGCCCGGCGACGCACGACGGCGGGCCGGCGTCGTGCGGTGCGCCGCTCCCCCGGGCGTGCCGTGGCCGACCAGGTCCGCCACACGGTCGCCAACCCCCTGATCCTGGGCTCGGTGGCCGGCCTGGTCTTCTCTCTCACCGGCTGGTCGTTGCCGGGCCCCCTCATGGAGTCCGTGGAGCTCATCGGCGGGCTGTCCATCCCGGCGATGCTCCTGGCGTTCGGCATGTCCCTGGTCGGCTCGCGCCCGCTCGAGCGGTCCGGCGGGCGACGCGCGGACGTGCTGCTCGCCTCGGCGGTGAAACTGGTGGTCCATCCGCTGCTGGCCTGGCTGCTCGCGCAGTTCGTGTTCGGCCTGGACGCGCGGCACGTGTTCGTCGCCGTCGTCCTGGCCTCCCTGCCCACCGCACAGAACGTGTTCGTCACCGCCGTGCGCTACGACACGGGCCTGCGCGTCTCGAAGGACACGATCCTGGTCACCACGATCGTCGCGATCCCGGCGATGATCGCCGTCGCCCTGCTGCTGGCCTGACGCCGACGACGACGGCGCCCGGCCCGGTGCCACGCGCCGGACGCCTCGCCGCGGCTCAGACGTCCCGGCGGATCAGCTCGTCCAGCCCCGTGGGCGACAGCAGGTACGGGGCGACCTCGAGCATGGTGCGCGCCCCCGTCTCCCCCTGGGCCCTCAGACGCGCAGCGGCACGGCCGTCGCCGGACGGCGTCGGAATGGCCCTGCGAGAGGCCCTTGCCCCAGAACATGTTCTGCTGCGGCTGCGGGAACAGCGCCGCACCCAGCACCCGGTTCAGCGAGAACAGGCCCGGGTCCCAGCCGGTGGAGATCATCGCCACGTGCCCGCCCTCCCGGGCCGCGGCGTCCATCTCGGCGCGGTGCCGCGGGATGAGCTGGTGGTTGTCGTCCTGGTGGGGTCGTGGTCAGGTCGGTCCCGCCGGCCTAGGCTCGGCGCCGCGGGGCGCCGAGTCCGCCCGCCGGACCGCGCAGCAGGAGCACGACGACGGCGACCAGCCCCGCCAATGCCAGCGCGCTGACCACGTAGATCGGCCAGGCCCACGGGCTGTGGTCGCCCCCGCCGATGCCGTAGGCGTCCGCGAGCGCCATGCCCGGCCCGAACGAGGCCATGAAGTAGGCCGGGGACGCGGCGACGAGCGAGGCGAGGCCCAGGGCGAGGACCGCCAGCGGGTCGACCTCCTCGCGACGCCACGTGAGGAACCACAGGATCGCGGCCACACCGAGCCCGGCCGCCAGGATCACGGCCGAAAGGACGAAGGGGATGCCGAGCTCACCCGCCGCGCTCAGGTCCGCGTAGATCCTCCCGAGGCCACGGTCGCCGGGCGCGGCGGCCAACGGGTTGAGGACGAACACCTGCAGGGCCGCGAGCGCCGCGACCGCCGCGACGACGCCCGGGACCACCGCACCCGCGGCGAGCCGCACCCAGCCGGGCCGGTCGGGCAGGGCGAGGGGCGCCGTCGTCGGGCGGGGCCGGGCGGGGCGGGAGGACGCGGCGGGGCGACGGGCGGAAGGGGACATGCGGCCAGGCTAACCGCTCGCCTTCGCCGCGGACACGAGAGCCTCCGGCGCCGTTTCGTCAACGAAAGCGTCTGCGGAGGCTCCGCCGCCCCCGCCGTCTCGTCGGCGACAGCGGTGGGGCGTCAGCGCACGCCGGCGCCGGAGAGGGTCTTGGCCCAGGCCTCGATGGCGTCCCAGTCGCGGAAGTCGCCGTAGTGCTCGTTGCGGGAGAGCTTGAGCTTGAGCTTCTCCAGCCGGCCCAGGCGCTCCTCGACGAGCGCCCCGCGGAAGTAGGCCACCTCGCGCGGACCGTAGGACTCGAGTTTCTCCCGCACCGGCCGGGCCAGCTCGGGCGCGCCGCCCGAGGCCAGGATCACGAGCGGCAGGTCCGCCAGCTCGGCCCGACGGGTGTCGAGGAACGCCCGGGCGTCGGCGGCGAACGAGCCCGTGTAGACCGGAGCCGCGACGATCACCGCGTCCGCCGTGGCCAGCCACGCGGCGGCGCCCTCGACGTCCTCCACCACGGTCGGGACGGCCTGCGACGTGCGCAGCACCTCCGCGACACGCTCGGCGATCTCTCGCGTGGATCCGTGGGCGGACGAGGTGACGATGAGCGTGGTCATGGTGGGGCGCAGCCTTCGGGGTCGGGGGCGGACGACGCGCTCAGTGTATCCCGCGCAGGTCCAGGTCCAGGCGGGTCTCGGCGCCCTCCGGGGCCTGATCCGGGGTGTGCACCGTGACCGGGATGCCCCAGTCCTGCTGGTACAGGTGGCAGGCGGCGTGGTCCGGGATCGGCTGCCCCTTCTCCCCGTCGCATGCGGCGGCCCGGGCGGTGATGTGCAGGACGCCCTCCTCGACCTCGGGGTTCAGCCGCAGCGTCCGGTGCAGCCCCGTGGACGTGCCCGCGCCCTCGAGCAGCAGCTCCTCCGGGGAGGAGGAGATCTTCAGCTGCGTGGGGTCGCCCCAGCGGTCGTCCAGCTTCTGCCCCGTGGGCGCGGCGAAGCCGATCGTCAGGTCCAGGTCGCCGGCCACCACCGGGGTGCGGGGACGCTGCGTCTGCCGCGCGCCCTCGTCCACGGTGAGGAACTCCTCCGGCACGGCCAGTCGCGTGAGCCGGTGGGCGTTGGACTCGACCACCACGATCGCGGTGTCGTTCCCGTCCGCGTCGTGCTCCACGAGCACGTCCGAGGGCTCGAGCAGCCCGCGCGCCACCGTGGTCACCGTGGCCGGGACCGCCCGGCCCGCGGCGTCCTCGCCGGCCGGGGCGTACCGGCGGATCGCGCCGTTGTACGTGTCCGCGATCAGCACGGAGCCGTCCGGCAGGGCCGTGACGCCCAGCGGGTGCTGCAGGCGCGCGCGGTCCGCCTCCCCGTCCACGTGGCCGAAGTCGAACAGGCCCGCCCCGACGGCGGTCCCGACCTCGCGGCGCCCGTCCTCCCCGGTCCGCACCCAGCGCACCGCGGAGGTCTCCGAGTCCGCGACCCACAGCGCACCGTCCGCGCCCACGGACAGCCCCGAGGGCTGCGCGAACCAGGCCCGTCCGGCGTCACCGTCCAGCAGGCCCTCGAGCGCTGTGCCCGCGTGCACCGCGAGCGCGCCCGTGACGGGGTCGAAGTCGAAGAGCTGGTGCGTGCCGGCCATCGCGATCACCACACGCCCCAGGGCGGGGTGCCACACGACGTCCCACGGGGAGGACAGCGAGACCGCGGTCGGCTCCCCGGGCAGGTCCGCGAGGTCGACGGCGACGTCCTCCTCGTCCTCGACGGCGGCGGCCTCCTTGGCGCGCTCGGAGTCGATGAGCTTCTGCACGCCGTTGCCGGCGAGGGTGCTGACGTGCCCGTCCGACAGGCGCAGGCCCCGCAGCCGGTGGTTGACGGAGTCCGCCACGACCACGTCGTAGCCGACGCGCTCCGCGACGTCCTCGGGCAGCAGCGCCAGGCCCTGGGGCTCGTTGAACAGCGCCTCGTCCGGCCCGCCGTCCGCGTGGCCCTTCTCCCCGGGCGTGGGGAATGCGAGCTCGGCCTGGCCCGCGCCCGCCGTGGCGGGGTCCCCGCCGCCGAACGCGCGGAGCACCGTGGTCAGGTCCTCGGCGACCTCCAGGAGGCGGTGGTGGCCGGTGTCCGAGACGAGGAACGAGCCCGGGCGGGAGCCGCGGCCGCCGAGGGACACGGCCTTGCCGGGGAACGACAGGTCCCGGGCCACGGGCGCGGGCGGGACGTAGGGGCCGGAGCCGCGGTGCAGCGTGCCCTTGGCCTCGTGCTCGGCCACGAGCTCGCGCACGAGGCCGTAGAGCCCGGCCACGTGCCCCTCGCCGGACAGGTGCGCGGCGATGTAGCCCTCCGGGTCCACCACCACGAGGGTGGGCCACGCGCGCGCCGAGTACGCCTGCCACGTCGTCAGCTCGGGGTCGTCCAGCACGGGGTGCTCGATGGCGTAGCGCTCGACGGCGGCCGCCAGCGCGTCCGGGTCCGCCTCGTGCTCGAACTTGGGCGAGTGCACGCCCACCGTGACGAGCACGTCCGCGAACTCCTCCTCGAGCGGGTGCAGCTCGTCCAGGACGTGCAGGCAGTTGATGCAGCAGAACGTCCAGAAGTCGAGGAGGACGACCTTGCCGCGCAGGTCCTCGAGGGTCACCTGCTCGCCGCCGGTGTTCAGCCAGCCGCGGCCCACGAGCTCGGACGCGCGCACCCGGGTGGCCGCGCGCGGCACGGCGGCGGGGGCGTCAGCGGACGGGGCGGGGTTCGGGGTCTGCGGTGCGGTCATGCCCACCATCATGGCGCACGTCCCGGACGCGTCAGCCGTGAGCGGACGCCGGCGGCGTCACAGGAGGAAAGACGACGCCGCCGGGCGGGTCCGGCTCAGTCGGCGGCCAGGGCGGCGGCCAGCATCTCCTCGGCGATGAGGGTGAACTCCTTGCGCCCGGCCTCGGGTCGGCCCACGAAGGAGACCATCACCACGGCGTCGGAGGTGACGGCGGTGAGCACCTGGGCCGTGAGCTGGGGCTCGGACTCCGAGGCCAGGGTCCGCTCCCACACGAGGGCGGACTGCGCGGGGGTGCCGTCGGACAGCGGCGCGTCGGAGACCTCGAGGCGGTAGTCGACGGTCGCGTCCCCCTCCTGCACGGTCATGGTCATCTCGCGGCAGTCGGCGCGCAGGGCGTTGACGGTCTGGATGTGCCGCTCGACGTCCTGGCGGCCCTGGCCCGTGAGCCGGGCGACCTCCACGGTGCCCGTGCCCGTGAAGGTGTCGGCGCCGACGTCCACGCGCGTGGCCTCGGCCCCGTCGAGGGCGATCGGCGAGAAGTCCAGGGCGGTCAGCGGCGCCTTGCACTGCGCCGGCTGCACGGTGGTCCGGTCCGCGTCCGCGCGCCGGTCCCGGGAGTCCTCGCGGGCCGCGTCGATCTCCTCTGCCGTGGCGGCCCGCTGCCGGACGAAGCCGAACGTGGCCGCACGCTCGGCCGCGGCCTCCGCCATGCGCTCGTCCTGGCGGTCGCCCAGGCCGAGCCCCTCCGGGGCCGCCGACTCCGTGGGCGCCGCGGTGCCGGCGTCGTCGTGGACTCCGTCCGCGGGCGCGGACGCGGCGGCCGGATCGTTGTCCCCGGCCGCGCAGCCCGTCAGGGCCAGCAGGCCGGCGGCGACGGCGGCCACGAGGCGTGGCCGACCACGCCGGGGCGCGGCCGGGCGAGCGAGGGGACGTACACGGTCAGCGGACATCACGGGCCTCCTCGGGGCCGGTGGAGGAGTCACGGGCCACGGGCTGGGCGTCGCTCGGGGCGTCGGTGACCGGGGTGCCGCGCATGTGGGCGTACATCTCGTTCCAACGGCGCAGCTCCGCGTCGCCGTCGCGGTCGGCCTGCCGGTCCAGCCGGTCCGCGTTCTTGCGGTCGCTGCGATACCAGAGCACGGCCACCATCACCGCCATCATCACGGTGGGGAACTCGCCGATGCCCCACATCACCGCGCCGCCGATGCGCTGGTCCTCCAGGGCGGTGGGGCCCCAGTCGCGGCCCATGTTGCCGAACCAGGACGCCTGCATCAGGCCGGTGGAGGTGGTCATGGCGACGCCGATGAAGGCGTGGAAGACCATCGTGGCCATCAGCAGCACGAGCCGCAGGGCGTACGGGGGCCGGCGCGGCAGCGGATCCGAGCCGATCATGACCAGGGCGAACAGGAACCCGGTCAGCAGGAAGTGGACGTTCATGAACTCGTGGCCCACGTGGGTCTGCAGCGAGAACCGGAAGAAGTCCGTGTAGTAGAACACCAGGATCGAGCCGGCGAAGTTGACCCCCGCCACGATCGGGTTCGTGATGAACCGACCCCACGGGGAGTGCACGATCCACAGGATCCACTCGCGGGGGCCGCGCGTCCCGTCCGTGCGGGCCGGCAGGGCCCGCAGCGCCAGGGTGATGGGTGCGCCCAGGACGAGGAAGACGGGGCTGAGCATCGTCAGCGTCATGTGGCCCACCATGTGCGCGCTGAACAGGACGCGGCCGTACACGGCCGGGGACCCGGAGGTCGCCCACAGCAGCACGGCCAGCCCCGCGAACCACGCGACGGTGCGCAGCACGGGCCAGCGGTCGCCGCGGCGGCGCAGCTGCCACACGGAGCGCAGGTACCAGAGGGACAGGAACGCGATGATCGCGACCCACAGCCAGTCGAACCGCCACATCGTGATCCACCGGGCGCCCTCGAGGGCCGGCGGCAGCTCGTAGCCGGTGAGGATGCGGGCCGGGGTGGCGTCCGGCGCGATCTCCTCCGGCACGGGCGGGGCCGTCCGGGAGAGCACGGAGGAGACACCCATGACGGCGCCCATGATCACGGCCTCCACGGCGATGAGCTGCCACAGCAGGCGACGCGCGGGGGCGGGGCTGGGACGGTCCGGGCCGGCGTCGAGGCGGGGGATCACCCACCGGCGGTGCAGCAGGCCGATCAGGCCGAGGCCCAGGGCCGCCAGGAACTTGGCCGACACGAGGATGCCGTAGGGGCTCAGCAGCTGGGCCGGATCGTCCATGCGGATCGACGCGTTGACCACGCCGGACAGCGCCACCGTGACCAGGCCCAGCCCGGCGAGCACGGAGTAGCGGGTCAGGACCGTGTGCAGCAGGGGCGCCGGGCCCTGCCGGCGCAGGCTGCGGCCCCGCCCCTGCGCCCCGTTGGGCCCCACGAGGGTGTCCGAGATCGCGACGAGCACGAGCAGTCCGCCCACCCAGACGACGACGCCGAGCAGGTGCAGGCCGATCGAGTTCACGGCGCCGGTGTGGTCGTCACCGCCCGCCGCGTGCCCGATCAGGGCCAGGGGCACGAGGGCGAGCATCGCCAGGATGCCGGTCCAGAACAGGCCGTTGTGGGAGCGGACGGCGATCGCCAACGTGGTCACGACGGCGGCGATCACGGTGACCCAGAACCACGCCTGGCCCACGGAGATGCCGACCACGTAGGCCGCCAGGCCGTCCGTGAAGCCCTGCCCCGCCGTGACGGGGATGCCGGCGAGATCCGAGTAGGACAGCACGCCGACGGACAGCGCGGCCACCGTCCACACGCCGGCGCTGAGGGCGGCGATCCGCATCACGCGGGTGAACGCGGGGTGCTCGGGCAGCGGTGCGGCGTCCGTGTCCTCGCGCCGCTGCCGGGCGGAGCGGTGCCACCGTTCCGTGCCCGCCGCGTGCGGCGGCAGGACCCCGGCCGCGAAGATCAGCGCGGCGATGGTCAGGGACATCGCCAGGTTGGAGACGAGCTCCCCCACGGGCACGCCCCAGCGGGTGATCCACCCCGGGTCGGAGAGCTGGCGCGCGGCCGTCACGCCGGTCAGCCAGCCGGCGGCGGCGAGGCCGGCGGCTCCCGCGGCGGCCACGAGCACCCAGATCCACCGGGGCACACCGACCGGCCCCGACGGACCAGGGCGGGCGGCGTCGTCGTTCTCGGCGGGGTGGCTGCCCCGGGCGGGGGCGGTGGCGGCGGACATGGGGTCCATCCTCTCAAAGCGTGCGGACGCCCGACGACGACGGGAGCGGCCCCGCTGTCGTCGGGCCCCTGGGTCAGGCGAACAGGGCGTCGCCCACGAAGCCGCCCTCGGCGCAGCCGGGCGGGATCGCGAAGACCGCCGAACCGACGGGCACGGTCCACAGGTTCAGGTGGTCCGACTCGGCGAGCCGGGCCTGGACGGGGACGAACTGTCGGTCCACGTCCGCCTGGTAGGCGGCGAAGATCAGGCCGGAGCCCGCCTCCAGCGCCCCGCGCGGGTCGTCGTAGTTGTAGCCGCGACGCAGCATCCCGTACTCGGGCTCCTCCCCGCGGGCCCGCCGCAGGTGCGCGATGTCCGAGATGACCGGGAAGCCCGTGGGGCCGACGGCGTCGAAGTCCGGCTCGTCGTGCTCCTGCTCCCCCGTGAGGGGGGCGCCGGTGCCGAGGCGACGGCCGATGACCTTCTCCTTGGCCGGGCGGTCGAGCTCGTCCCACGTGTCCATGAGCATCTCGATGCGCCGGATCACCACGGACGTGCCGTCCGCGATCCACGGGGTGATGCCCACCTGCTCGGCGCCCACGCCCCACACCACGCGGTCGAGGTGCGGGGTGTCCGCGGCCGGGTTGCCGGTGCCGTCCACCTGCCCGAAGAGGTTGCGCATCGTGGTGCCGGTGGGGTGGGCGCCGCGCGCGGAGCGGAAGCCCTCCTGCACCCAGCGCTCGGTGGCGAACGGCCGGGCCGCCTTGAGGAGCATGCGCCGGGCGTGGGCCACGGACATCCGGTCGTCGCCGCAGATCTGCAGCAGCAGGTCGCCGTCGCTGAACGCGGGGTCCAGGCGGTCGATCTGCTCGAACGCCGGCAGCGGGCGCAGCCAGGCCGGGGCCCGGTCCGGGGCCACGCGGCGGACGAGCTCCGGGCCGAAGCCGAACGTCACCGTGAGCCGCGCGGGGGCGGCGGCGAGCTCCGGCTCGGTGTCGGCGATCGTGGCGCGGCCCTGGGTCAGGCGCGCCGCGTCGTCGGTGAGCAGGCGCAGCATCCGCTCGATGCGCACCCGGTCCGCGTCCTCGCGCAGGTCGAGGGCGAGGAAGACGGCGTGGGCCTGGGCGGGGGTGTCGACGCCGGCCTGGCGCGGCCCGTGGAACGGCACGGTGTCCGTGCCCACGGGCGAGCTGACGGCCACCCGGGCGGCCTGGCCGCCGGGCTCGGCCCAGCCGGCCCGGCCGACGTCGCCCTCGATGCCGGTGTCGCCCATGACCTCGGGGGGCGAGACCCCCGCCCCGGGCGCGGCGGACGCGCCCGGGGCGGCGGAGGCCGACGTGTGGCCGGCGCCGTAGCCGAGTGCCGTGCCCAGCAGGCCGCCGCCCACCGCGCCCGCCCCGAGGAGCAGGCCGCGGCGGGAGGGGCCCCCCGGGGCCGGGCGGGCGTCCTCGCGCCCGTCCGGCCCGTGGTGGTCGTCCGACCGGACGGCGGGGTCAGTGGTCGGCATGGTCCTCCGATTCGTGGGACTCGCCGCCGTGGTACGACTCGTTGGCGCCGGTGAAGGGCCGGACCACGGAGGTGACCTCGAGGGTGGAGCCGTCCTCCAGCTCGAGGTCGTAGGTCACGTCCTCGCCCGGCTCGATCGGGTCGGTCAGGCCCATGAACATCACGTGGTTGCCGCCCGGGGCGAGCTCGAAGCTCCCTCCGGCGGGCACGGTGAAGCCGTCGGGGCTCTGCTGCATCACCATCTGGCCGTCCTCGCCGGAGACCATCTCGTGGAGCTCGACCGTCTCACCCAGCTCCGAGCGGACGCCGACGATGTGCAGGTCCTGGTCCGAGGAGTTCTCGAGCATGCCGAAGGAGCCGGTCATGCCCTCCTCGGTGGCCTTCGTCCAGGGGTCGGTGATCGTGAGGCCGGCGGCCTGGCCGTCCGCGATGGACGCGGCCGACGAGGCGTCCGTGGCCGACGCGACGCTCGAGGCGTCCGACGCGCTCGGGGCGGAGCCGGAGTCGTCTCCGGCGCAGGCCGTCAGGCCGAGGGCGGCGACGGCGAGCACGGCGGCGGCGCCGAGGCGGCGAGGGGCGCGGGGGGAGGTGGTGGTCATGTCTGTGGGGTTCCTTGTCATGCGGGCGCGCGACGACGCGCGGGGCCTGCGGGCGCGCGCGAGGGCGGGGCCGGTCCCGTCAGGGGGCCGGCCGGGGGTCAGAGGTCAGCGGCCGTCGTCGAGGTGGCCGAGCGCGCGGGCGCGGCGGCCCATCAGGAGGAAGGCGACCACGAGCACGGCCAGGCCGGCGATGCCGGCGACCCACACCCAGGCGGGCAGCGCGTCGGAGTCCGCGGGCTGCGCGGCGTCGCCCTGGCCTGCCGTGGCCTCCGGGGAGGCGGCGGTCGAGGCCCCGGCGACGGCGGTGCCGCAGCCCTGCGGCGCGGTGCCGGCGGCCGGTGCGGCCGGGTCGTCCACCGCGAAGTCGAACGAGCGCTCCTCGGAGTGTCCGTCCGAGTAGACGACGCGGTAGGCGACCTCGTAGTCGCCGTTGGGCAGGCCCTCGCACAGCGGCGCGGAGAAGGTGGAGCCGTCCACGGTGCCGGCGGCGGACTGCCACTGATTGCCGTCGGCGTCGCGGACCTGCACGAGGTTCTGGATGCCCTCGCCATCGATCAGCTCGCCACTGAAGGTCAGTGAGACCTCCGACGGCGCCGTCGTGGCCGTCTCGCCGACCGCGGGGGCGGTGCGGATGAGCTCGTCGTGCGCGGCCGCGGGGGCGGCTCCGGCGACGACGAGGGCGGGCAGCAGGGTGAGTCCGACGGCGGCGCGAGCGGCGCGGCGGACAGGGGTGGTCTGGTGGTGCATGGTGGTGTCCTCACGGGTCTGCCGCGGTCCCGGACGGGAGTCGCGGGCGGACCGTTCCGAAGGGTCGTCGGGCGCGGTCGGGCCTCGAGACGCGGACGGAGCCGGCGTCCTCAGGCCGCGAGGGCGAACGGCGGGCCGCGCCGCCCCGGAGAGCTGAGGAGGGCGAGGGACGTCGCCGGCCGGAGCACCGGCGGGACGGGGACACGGAGGCGGGCCGGCGTCGGCAGGGGGCCGTGCGCGGCCGGTGGCGGGCAGACGGCGGCCACCACGCGTTCGGCGATGGTGAGCACGAGGGCCTCACCGCGCCGCAGCACCAGCACGGTGAGGGCCGCGGCGATCACGTGGGCCGCGAGCATGCGCAGGTCGGTCAGGTGGCCGGCGGGGGCGCCGGACAGGGCCTCCCCCGGTGCCAGGAGGGCCCCGGCGCCGGGGCGGGCGTGGCCGAGGTGGGCGGGGTCGACGCCGGCGGCCGGCGCCACGGCGTGGCCGCCGGCGGCGAGCCCGTAGAGCACGTGGAACAGCCCCTGGGCGATCGCGACGGCGGCGGCGGTGCGCCACAGCGAGAGGGCGCGGCCCGCCAGGGCGGTGCAGAGCGGGGCGGCGAGGACGGCCGCGAAGGCGACGACGCCGACCTCGGGGAACCCGTGGCCGGGCTCGGCGGCGGTGTGGAACAGCGCGGCCAGGGCGGTCATCGCCAGGGCCCCGGCCCAGCCCCGGGCCAGACGGGCCGGCCCACGCACGACGCGCGGACCGGGGTCCTGGAGGTCGGACGGGGCCCACGGAGCGGCGGCGACGGCGCTGCGCATGCCACGACTCCTCTCCGCACGGCCCCGGCCCACGTCGGCCGGACGATCGTCCGCCCATCCTACGCGGCCGGAGACGACGACGGGCGCCCCACCCGAGGGTGGGGCGCCCGTCCTGCGGCGTACGGCGTGGGTCCGGGGACCCGCGCCGCGGCCGGGATCACTCGGAGGCGGCGGCCTTGAGCTTGGAGCCGGCGGTCACCTTCACGGAGTGGCCGGCCGGGATGGTGATCTCCTCGCCGGTGCGCGGGTTGCGGCCGGTGCGCTCCTTGCGCTCGGTGCGCTCCACGGCCAGCCAGCCCGGGATCGAGACCTTCTCGCCCTTCTTGACCTGGGCGGTGAACACCTCGAAGAGGGCGTCCAGCACATCGCTGACGGCGGCCTGGGTGTTGCCGGAGCGCTCGGCGACGGCGGCGACGAGTTCCTTGCGGTTCATGGCCATGGGTCCTCCCTATGGGACGTCGGTTACGGTTCCCGGGCCGTTCGGACCGGGCTGCCAATTGTGAACGTACCATCTCTCCGCGGGCGAATCGCCCCCTGAACCGCGAGAATCCGCGATTTCCCGTGACCTGGGCGGCCCTGATCCCCGATGCACGACGACGGCGGCGCCCCTCCTCAGGAGGGACGCCGCCGTCGCGGTGGTGCCGAGCGCCCGGAGACCGGGCCTCAGGTCACCAGGAGGACTTGGTCACGCCGGGCAGCTCGCCACGGTGCGCCATGTCGCGGAAGCGCACACGGGAGATGCCGAAGCGCTGGAAGGTGCCGCGGGGGCGACCGTCGATGGCGTCGCGGTTGCGCACGCGGACTGGGGAGGCGTCGCGGGGCAGCTTCTGCAGGCCCAGGCGGGCGGCCTCGCGGGCCTCGTCCGACGCGTTCGGGTCCACGAGGGTCTTGCGCAGCTCGAGACGCTTCTCGGCGTAACGGGCCACGATGGCCTTGCGCTGCTCGTTCTTGGCGATCTTGGACTTCTTGGCCATCTCAGCGCTCCTCTCGGAAGTCGACGTGCTTGCGGACCACCGGGTCGTACTTCTTCAGGGTGATGCGGTCCGGGTTGTTCCGGCGGTTCTTGCGGGTCACGTAGGTGAACCCGGTGCCGGCGGTGGACTTCAGCTTGATGATCGGACGAACGTCCTTGTCCTTGGCCATGTCAGAGCTTCACTCCCTTCGCGATCAGGTCCGCCACGACGGCGTCGATACCGCGCACGTCGATGGTCTTGATGCCCTTGGCGGACAGCGTCAGGGTGACGTTGCGGCGCAGGGAGGGGACCCAGTAGGTCTTCTTCTGGATGTTCGGGTCGAACCGGCGCTTGGTGCGACGGTGCGAGTGGGAGATGCTGTGGCCGAATCCCGGCCCAGCCCCGGTTACCTGGCAGTGAGCTGCCATGATCACTCCTCGTGGCAAGTAGTAGTAAAAGGACGGGCGGAACCCGCATGGCGGCGAGCCGCGGACCTGTCCGCGGACACCTGTTGTGAGCCCCGCCCCGGGTGTGGACACCGCACTCTTACTGCGACTTCTCGAAAAGGGGGACCAGGCTGGGTGAGAGCCAACCGAAGTTCCTTATGGGATCGCTGGTGTGGACGGTGAGCCCCGGTCCGCCCTGAGGACGTCCCGGGATCCGGTCTGCGGGAGCGCGTTGCTTTTCCGACCCGCCGTCCGCCCGGTCACCTGACCGATGGAACGACGAGAACAACGCGGCGTGCGCCGTCCCACCTTACGCGAACCGTGGGCGTCGCTTCAACTCGACGGGGGGCGCCTGTGGTATGCGCACGGTCCTCGGCCCCCAGGGCCGCTCCGCGCGCCACGGCTCGGCGCGGCCACGGGCGCTGGGCCGGCCCACCCCTGCGGCGCGGATCAGGCGACCGACGCCCCCAGCAGCGAGCCCACCGCCAAGGTCAGGCCGAGCGCCAGGGCACCGCCGAGGACGACACGCACGGCCGCCCGCAGCGCGGGCGCGTCGCCGAGCCGGGCCCCGACCCAGCCGGTGACGGCGAGGGCCACGAGGGTGACCGCGAACGTGAGCGGGATACGGAAGTCCACCGGCGCCAGGACGACCGTCAGGAAGGGCAGCAGCGCGCCCACGAGGAACGAGAGGAAGGAGGCCCCGGCGGCGGCCCAGGGGCTGACGACGTCCTCCTCCGCCATGCCCAGCTCCATGCGCAGGTGCGCGGCGAGCACGTCCTTCTCGCTGAGCTCCCGCGCGGCGGCCTCGGCCGTGGCCCGGCTCAGGCCGTCCGCCTCGTAGAGCTGCACGAGCTCCTCCAGCTCGCCCTCGGGATCCTCCTCGAGCTCGCGGCGCTCCTTGGCGATCAGCGACTTCTGCGAGTCGGAGGACGAGGAGACGGACACGTACTCACCCAGCGCCATGGAGAAGGCGCCGCCGACCACGGCGGCGGCGCCGGCCAGCAGGATCGGGGTGAGCGCCGTCGTCGCACCGGCGACTCCGACGACGGTGGCGGCCACGGACACGATGCCGTCGTTGGCACCGAGCACGCCGGCGCGGAGCCAGTTGAGGCGGGCATGCACGCCGCCGGCGGCGTGCGGTTCGTCGGGACCGCCCGGCGGGACCTGATCGGCCAGGGGCGAGGACTGTTCAGACGTGTGCGACATGTCTCCATGGTCGCGGCGCGGGGCGGGGCGCGCCAGGCAGGTGAGGCGTTCCTTCGGACGGGGATGCCACGACACCCGGCCTCGCTGTTGCCAGGATTGTTCAACAACAGCTACCGTCTCCCCAGCGCCTCGTGACGCCCGTCACCTCGCCTGGCGCCCTCGACGAAGGTGACCACCGTGTCCCACGCAGACATCCCCCACGCCGGACCGGACGGCTCGACCCCCTCGGGCACCGCGCCGAAGACCGACTCCCGTGCCGCGAGCGCCACCCGGCGCACCGCACTGCTCGGCGCCATGTTCCTCATGGCCACCTCGGCCATCGGCCCCGGCTTCATCACGCAGACCGCCACGTTCACCGTCCAGATGGGCGCCGCGTTCGCGTTCGCCATCCTGGTCTCGATCCTCATCGACATCGCCGTCCAGATGAACGTGTGGCGCGTCATCGGCGTCTCCGGCATGCGCGCCCAGGAGCTGGCGAACAGCGTCCTGCCCGGCCTCGGCTGGGTCCTCGCCGCGCTCGTGTTCCTCGGCGGCATGGTCTTCAACATCGGCAACATCGCCGGCACCGGCCTCGGCGCGAACGCCATGCTCGGCGTCGACCCCCTGATCGGCGGCGCCGTCTCCGCCCTCATCGCGCTGCTGATCTTCCTCTCCAAGCGCGCCGGCGTGGCCCTGGACCGGATCGTGGTGGTGCTCGGCGCCGTCATGATCCTGCTGATGCTGTACGTGGCCATCACCTCCGCCCCGCCCGTGGGCGAGGCCCTGCGCCAGTCCGTGATGCCGGAGAAGGTCGACTTCTTCGTGATCGTCACCCTCGTGGGCGGCACCATCGGCGGCTACATCACCTACGCCGGCGCCCACCGCATGATCGACTCCGGAGTGAAGGGCGTGGACGACGTCCAGGACATCACCCGCAGCTCCGTGGCCTCGATCCTCGTGACCGGCCTGATGCGTGCCCTCCTGTTCCTGGCGATCCTCGGCGTCGTCGCCTCGGGCGCGGTCCTGGCCAAGGACAGCCTGGCCGCCTCCGCCTTCCAGGCCGCCGCCGGCGACATCGGGCTGCGCATGTTCGGCATCGTCCTGTGGGCCGCCGCCGTGACCTCCGTGATCGGCGCGTCGTACACCTCGATCAGCTTCATCACCCGCTCCACCACCAGCGCCCGCACCCGCAACCTGCTGACGGTCGCCTTCATCGTGGTCTGCACCGCCCTCTACCTGGCCCTGCGCCAGGCGCCGCAGACGCTGCTCGTGTTCGCCGGCGCGTTCAACGGCATGATCCTGCCGGTCGGCTTCGCGGCCCTCCTGTACGTGGCCTGGCGCCGCCGCGACCTGCTGCACGGCTACCGCTACCCGGCGTGGCTGCTCGTGATCGGCGCGCTGGCGTGGATCGTGTCCGTGTTCATCGCGGTGCGCGGGTTCATCCCCATGGTCACGATGATCACCGGTGGCTGAGATGACCACGACGACGCCGCTGCCGCCGCTGGACGGCGCCACGACCCCCGCGCAGGCCCGCGAGCGCTTCCGCGCGGGGCTCGTGCGGCCGACCTCGGGGATCGCCGACGGCTACGCGCAGGCGAACCTCGTCTCGATCCCGCAGGACCACGCCTACGACGTCCTGCTCTTCGCCCAGCGCAACCCCAAGGCCCTGCCGCTGCTCGGCGTGTTCGAGGCCGGCGAGGTCAACGGCCCCGCACTGGACGGCGACGTCCGCACGGACGTGCCGCAGTACGTGGTGTACCGCGACGGCGTCGAGACGGACCGCCCCACGGATCTGCTCGACGTGTGGCGGGACGACCTCGTGACGTTCGTGATCGGCTGCTCGTTCACCTTCGAGTCCGCCCTGGTGGCCGAGGGCATCCGGATGGCCCACCAGGACGCCCGTGTGAACGTGCCGATGTACCGCACCACGCGGCGCTGCGCCTCGGCGGGCCGCCTCACGGGCCCGCTCGTGGTCTCGATGCGCCCCCTCCCCGCCGACCGCGTGGCCGACGCCGTGCGCATCACCTCCCGCTACCCCGCGGTGCACGGCGCGCCCGTGCACGTGGGCGACCCGGCCGGCCTCGGGATCACGGACCTGTCGGCACCGGACTTCGGCGACGCCGTCGAGGTCCCGCAGGGCCACCTGCCCGTGTTCTGGGCGTGCGGGGTGACGCCGCAGGCGGCGATCATGGAGTCCCGCCCGCCGCTGGCCATCACGCACGCGCCCGGGCACATGCTCATCACGGACCTGCCGGACCGGATGTTCCAGGCCCCGTGACCGCCCGGGCCCGGGGAGGCGGTCAGTCCCCCGCGGCGGCGAGGTGCGCCAGGACGAAGTGCTCCGCCTCGTCCAGGTAGCCGCCGAACATGGCGTGCACCGCGGGCAGGTCGCCGGCCAGCAGCCGCTCCACGATCCACCGGTTGCGGTCCGCGAACTGCACGTGCAGGCGCGTCTGCTCGTCCATGGGGTGGAACGCCAGGCGCACGCGGGCCTGCACCGACGCCATGAGCCGCGTGAGCTCGGGAGCGCCGGCCAGGTCCACGATGCCGACGTGGACGCGATGGTTGGCGTCGCCCAGGACCCGCGCGGGGGTGTCCGGGCCGCCGGAGAGCAGGTCCTGGGCACAGCGCAGGTGGCGCGCCGCGCCGGGGGTGAGCTCTCCGTGTTCGAGGGCGCCGAGCTGGATCACCCGACGCGTGCGGTACAGCCCGCGCACGTCCTCCGGACCCGGCGCCGCCACGAACACCCCGCGGTGCGGCCGGCGTTCCACGAGGCCCTCGGCGGCCAGCATGGTGAACGCCTCGCGCAGGCTGTTGCGGCTGACCTGGAGCTCGGCGGCCAGCGCCACCTCCCCCAGCCGCTCCCCCGGCACGAGCCCGGCCGCCGCGATCCGCTGCCGCAGCTGCGCGGCCGCGGCCACGGGAGCCGGAGCCGGGGCGGACTCCCCGTCACCGGCGCCGGGCGCGAGGTCGTCCCCGGTGACACCGCCGCGCGCCGGCACCCTCACGCCCCCAGCCGGGCGATCGCCTGGCCGCGCGTCACCGAGGCCGGGGTCTCGGCCACGAGGAGCTGGATCCGGCCCGCACGCGGGGCACGGATCGGCGTCTCCATCTTCATCGCCTCGACGATCGCGACCGTGTCGCCCTCAGCCACCTCGGCGCCGTCCTCGACCTTCCACGAGGCCAGGGTGCCGGTGACCGGCGAGGCCACGGCGCCGTCGTCGTCGGGCTTCCCGGCGCCCGCGGCGTCGGCCGGAGCCGCGGCACCCGCACCGCCGCCTCCGAGGAGGGCCCCGTAGAGATCCGCGGGCAGGCCCAGGCGCACGGCGCGGCCGTCCAGCTCCACGGTGACGGCGGTGCGGCCGCCGGCGGGCACCTCGGCGCCCAGGTAGGGGGACGCGGCCAGCGGCGCGGCGAACTCGGACTCGATCCACGTGGTGTAGACGCCGAGGCGGTCCCCCGAGGTGAAGGCGTCCTGCTCGAGCACGGCGCGGTGGAACGGCACCACGGTGGGCACGCCGTCGATGCGCAGCTCGGCCAGGGCGTCGCGGGCCCGGGCGATGGCCTGGGCGCGGTCCTCGCCCCACACGATGAGCTTGGCGAGCAGGGAGTCGTACTCCCCCGGCACCACGGAGCCGGTGCGGACGCCCGAGTCCATGCGGACCCCGGGGCCGGTGGGGGCCTCGAACGCGTCGATCGGGCCGGGCACGGGCAGGAAGCCGTACGCCGGGTCCTCGGCGTTGAGGCGCAACTCGAGGGCGTGGCCGCGCGGCGTGGGGTCCTCGGGGATGCTCAGCGGCTCGCCGGCGGCGATGCGGAACTGCTCGCGCACCAGGTCCACGCCGAAGACCTCCTCGGTCACGGGGTGCTCCACCTGCAGGCGGGTGTTGACCTCCAGGAAGCTGATGAGGCCGTCCGGGGCCACGAGGTACTCGACCGTGCCGGCCCCGGTGTACCCGGCGGCGCGGCAGATCTCGCGGGCGGAGGTGTGGATGCGCTCGCGCTGCTCGTCCGTGAGGAACGGCGCCGGGGCCTCCTCCACGAGCTTCTGGTTGCGGCGCTGCAGGGAGCAGTCGCGGGTGCCGAGCACGGCCACGTGGCCGTGCTCGTCGGCGAGGACCTGGGCCTCCACGTGGCGGGGGCGGTCCAGGAAGCGCTCCACGAAGCACTCGCCGCGGCCGAACGCGGCCACGGCCTCGCGGACGGTCGCCTCGAACGCGTCCTCGACGTCGCCGAGCTCACGCACCACGCGGATGCCGCGGCCACCGCCGCCGAAGGCCGCCTTGATGGCGATCGGCAGGCCGTGCTCCTCGGCGAACACGCGCGCGGCGGCGGCGTCCGGCACGGGGCCGTCCGAGCCCGGCACCAGCGGGGCGCCCGCCTCCTGGGCGAGGGAGCGGGCGGTGATCTTGTCCCCGAGGGCGCGGATCGCGTCCGGCGACGGGCCGATCCAGGTCATCCCGGCGTCGATCACGGCCTGCGCGAAGTCGGCGTTCTCGGAGAGGAAGCCGTAGCCCGGGTGCACGGCGTCGGCGCCGGCCCGGCGGGCGACGTCGAGGACCGCGTCGATCTTCAGGTAGGTGTCCGCCGAGGACGCGCCCGGCAGGTGGAAGGCCTCGTCCGCGACGGCCACGTGCAGGGCGTCGGCGTCCGGATCCGAGTAGACGGCGATCGAGGCGATGCCGTGGTCGCGGGCGGCGCGGGCCACGCGCACGGCGATCTCGCCGCGGTTGGCGATGAGCACCCGCGTCACGGGGCGGGCGGCGGGGGTGGTGGTCATGCGGGGGTCTCCTCGGAGGGCGATGCGGAGTCGACGACGGTCTCGGCGCCGGGGCGGGGATGGGGGACGAAGCGGACGCGGGCGCCCGGCGGCAGCTGGGCCGCCAGGCTGAGGTCCGCGCGGGCCACGACGCCGATCACCGGGTAGCCGCCGGTGACCGGATGGTCGGAGAGGAACAGGACGGGCTCACCCGAGGGCGGCACCTGCAGCGCGCCGCGCACGGCGCCCTCGGACTTCAGCTCGCCCTCGCGCACGCGCTCGAGCGGCGCACCGTCGTCGGGGGCCGTGAGGCGCACCCCGATCCGGTCGGTCTGCTGGCTCACGTCCCAGTCCTGCGTGAACAGGCGCTCCAGGCCCGCCTCGCCGAACCAGTCGTCGCGCGGGCCGGGGACCACGCGCAGCACGGCCACCTGGCCGGGCGCGGGCATGGGGCGCAGCGAGGTCTCCGGGTCCCCCACCATCACGACGCCGGCCTCCTCCGAGGCGGGGGCGCCGGCGGCGGTCGGGCTCGCGGCCGAGGCGCCGGCGGCGCCCCTCGCATCCGGGCCGACGCGACGGGCGAGGCGGTCCCCCGCCGCTAGCGCGGCGGGGCCGAGCCCGGACAGGGTGTCGGTCGAGCGGCTGCCGAGCACGGGCGGCACGTCGAGACCGCCCCGGAGGCCCACGTACACGCGCAGGCCGCCGACCGGCTCGTCCACCGTCAGCGTCTGGCCGTCCAGCACGACGAACGGGGCGCGGGCGGGCACCCGGCGCGTGGCGCCGTCGGCCGCGGTGATCGTCCCGCCGGCCTCGGCGCCGGCCAGGGCCATCACCTGATGGCCGTGCGCGGTGAGGGTGAGGCCGCCCAGGACGGTCTCCAGCACCGCCTCGCGTGAGCGGTTGCCCACGAGCCGGTTCGCCTGGCGCGCCGCGTCCCGGTCGGCCGCGCCGGACGCGACGACGCCGAGGTCGCCCAGGCCCGGGCGACCCAGGTCCTGGACCAGGGTCAGGAGCCCCGGGTCGACGACGGTGACGCCGCGGCGGCCGGCCGCGGACGGGAGGCCGGCCGCGGCGTCGGCGGGCGGGGTGGCGTCGACCGCCGCGTCCGTGCCGGAGGTGACGGACGCCGTCGGGCGCACGGGGACGTAGCGGACACGGTCGCCGGGCTGCAGCAGGGCGGGCTGCTCGCGGCCGAGGTCCCATAGGGCTGCGGTGGTGTGGCCCAGCAGCTGCCAGCCGCCGGGCGAGGTGCGCGGGTAGACGGCGGAGAAGGCCCCGGCGACGGCGACGGCGCCCGCGGGGACGGCCGTGCGGGGCGAGCTGCGGCGGGGCGCCTCGAACGGGGCCGCCTCGGAGGCGCAGTACATGAACCCCGGCGCGAAGCCGCCGAACGCGGCGAACCAGTCGGCCTCGCTGTGGGCCCGGATGACGCCGTCGACGCCGAGCCCGGTGAGCCGGCCGACCTCGGCGAGGTCCTCGCCGTCGTAGACCACGGGGATCTCGACGATCCGACCCCCCGTCAGCTCACCGGCGTCCGGGGTGAGGGTGCTGACCCGCGGTGCGGCGTGCTCGGCGGCGGCCTGCGAGGTGAAGGTCACCAGGACGGTCGCGGCGGCGGCCATCACCTGGCGCTGGCCGCGCTCCGGGTGGGCCGTGAGATGGGCGTGGACGGCCATGACGTCCTCGAGCGAGGCGCACTCGACGAGGAAGCCCTGCGTGCCGACCCAGCGGATCGGGCGGGCCGGCGGTGGGGCGGCGGGGTGACGTGGGGCGCTCATGCGAAGGCCTTGATGGACACTCCCGCGCCCTCGAGCGCGCGGCGCACGGCCGCGGCCATGGCCACGGCGCCGGGCGTGTCGCCGTGCAGGCAGATGCTCTCGGCGTCGACGCGCACGTCCGTGCCGTCCACGGCCTCGATGACGCCCTCGGTGGCCAGGCGCACCATGCGGGCGGCGACGGCGTCCTCGTCGTGGAGGACCGCGCCCGGCTCACGGCGGGAGACCAGCGTGCCGTCCGGGTTGTAGCCGCGGTCCGCGAAGGCCTCGGCGACGCCGCGCAGCCCCGCGGCGGCTGCCTTGTCCAGGGCGACGGAGCCGGGCAGGAGCAGCAGCGGGAGGTCGGAGCCGAACGCCTTGACGCCGTCGACGACGGCCTGGGCGTGCGCCTCGTGACGGACGATCGTGTTGTAGAGGGCGCCGTGCGGCTTCACGTAGCGGACCTGGCCGCCGGCCGCGCGGGCGAGCGCGTCGAGGGCGCCGATCTGGTAGAGGACGTCGTCGGCCAGCTCGGTGGGCGTGCAGTCCAGGAAGCGGCGGCCGAAGCCGGCCAGGTCGCGGTAGCCCACGTGCGCGCCGATCGTGACGCCGGCGGCGACCGCGTCACGGCAGGTCTGGGCGATCCCCGTGGGATCGCCCGCGTGGAAGCCGCACGCGACGTTGGCGGAGGAGACGGAGGGCATGATGGCGGCGTCGTCCCCCATCGTCCACGAGCCGAAGGACTCGCCGACGTCGGAGTTCAGGTCGATCTGCGGCGCGTGAGACACAGTGCAGTCCTCTCGGATCGGGCCCGGCTGAGGTGCCGGTCACACAATCTTGAGGCATGAGGGGGGATTGTTCAACAATCCCCGGCGCGTCCTCCTGGCGCTCACCCGGTGCGCATACCAACGCGGGTTGAGTTATCGCGGGTGTTCAGCCGCGCCACCCGCGATAACTCAACCCGCGTTGCGGGCCGGGCCGAGCGACCTCACCGCAGCGGCGTGTGCTCCGGGTCCACGCGCTCGCCCTCGCGCACGGGCCCGGGCGCGGTGCCGCCGCCCCACGGGTCCCCGCCGAACGCCTCACGCCCGTGCTCGCTCAGCCAGCTCGCCAGCTCCGGACCGGCGGGCACGATGCCCGTCGGGTTGATGTCCTCGTGCACCACGTAGTAGTGCTCCTTGATCTGGGCGAAGTCGATCGTGTCCCCGAAGCCCGGGGTCTGGAACAGGTCCCGCGCGTAGCCCCACAGCGCCGGCATCTCGGCCAGCTTGTTCCGGTTGCACTTGAAGTGCCCGTGGTACACGGGGTCGAACCGCACCAGCGTGGTGAACAGCCGCACGTCGGCCTCGGTGATCCGCTCCCCCATCAGGAAGCGCCGCGTCGTCAGGCGCTCCTCGAGCCAGTCCATCGCGGCCCACAGCCGCTCGTACGCGGCGTCATACGCCTCCTGCGAGCCCGCGAAGCCGCACCGGTACACGCCGTTGTTCACCTCGGTGAACACGCGCTCGATCACCTCGAACATCTCGTCCCGCTCCGGCCCGGCGTCGGGGATCAGCTGCGGGGCGCCGTCGCGGTGGAACGCGGCCCACTCCGTCGAGAGGTCGAGGGTGATCTGCGGGTAGTCGTTGGTCACGACGCCGCCCGTCGGCACGTCGACGATCGCCGGCACCGTGATGCCCCGCGGGTAGTCGGGGAACCGCGTGAAGTAGTTCTCCTGGATCCGCTCGGTGCCGAGCACGGGGTCCTTCCCGCCCTCGTCGAGGTCGAAGGTCCAGGAGCGCTCGTCGTGGGTCGGCCCCGGGGTGCCCAGCGAGATCGCGTCCTCCAGGCCGAGCAGGCGCCGCACGATGATCGTCCGGTTCGCCCACGGGCACGCCCGCGCCGCCACGAGCCGGTAGCGGCCCGCCTCGACGGGCCACGCCTCGGCCCCCTCGGTGAGCCCGCCGCCCACGCGGCCGACCGTGGACGGCTCGGCCGCGGGCAGGGCCCGCACGGCCTCCGGGTCCGCCACGATCCGGTCCGCGATGTAGTTCGTGTCCCGCGTGAACTCCGCCCCGGACTGCACGTAGTTGCCCGTGAGCCCCTCGCGCGTGTCGATGGTGCCGCGGTCCGCGGCCTGGCCGGTCTGCTGGTTCTCCATACACTCGAGCGTATGACGACGACCACCGCCACGCCCGGCCTCACGCCCGCCCCGCTGGTGCGCTGCGTGACCGCCCAGAACCCCTCCCCGATGACCCTCGCGGGCACCAACACGTACGTGGTCGCCGCACCGGACTCGGACGCGGCCGTCGTGGTGGACCCGGGCCCGGAGGACGACGTCGCCGCCCACCTCGAGCGCGTCCGTGCGGCGGCCGAGGGGCGCCGGATCGCGCTCATCCTGGTGACGCACCGGCACGCCGACCACACCGGCGGGGTGGACGCGTTCCACGCGGCCACGGGCGCCCCCGTGCGTGCCGCGGACCCGGACTGGTGCCGCGGCGGGGCCGCCGTCCTGACGCCGGACGAACGGATCGACGTCGCCGGCACCCCGGTGCTGGCGTGGCACACCCCGGGCCACACCTCGGACTCCTACTCGTTCGCCGTCCCGGACTCGGGCGCGCACGGCGCGGTCATCACGGGCGACACCATCCTCGGCTCGGGCACCACCATGCTCGACCACCCGGACGGCACCCTCACCGACTACCTGGCCAGCCTGCGCCGCCTCGAGGCGGCGGGCCCGCTCACGGTGCTGCCCGCGCACGGGCCCGTGCCGGAGCCGCTGGACGTCGTCGCCCGCGACTACCGGCACCACCGCGAGGGCCGCCTGGAGCAGATTCGCACCGCCCTGGCCGCGTTGCCCGAGACCGAGGCGGCGACGATCACGCCCGAGGACCTGGCCCCGCGCATCTACCCCGGCCTCACCGGCACCGTGGCCCGCGTGGCCGTCCAGACGGTGGCCGCGCACCTGCGCCACCTGCGCGAGGGCTGAGCCCCTCCGCCGCGGGCCCGGCCCGCACTACGCTGACCTCAGACCCGACCCCTCGACCCCGCGGAGGCACCCCATGACCATCCTCGTCGGCTACGCCCCCTCGAAGGCCGCGGACGCTGCGCTGGACACCGCCCTGGACATCGCCCGCTCCACCGGCGAGCGCGTGGTGGTGGTCAATGCCGGCCCCGGCGGCGAGCACCGCACCAAGTCCCTCGTCACGGAGGAGCAGCAGCGCGGCGTGCAGGCCCGGTTGGACGCCTCCGGCGTGACGGCCGAGTTCCGCCAGTACGCGCGCGGCCGATCCACGGTGGAGGAGATGAAGGACGTGGCCGCGGAGCTGGACCCGTCCATCGTGGTCATCGGCGTGCGCCGCCGCGGCGGCTTCGGCCGGTTCGTCATGGGATCGGTCTCGGACGAGCTGCTGCAGGAGATCGATCAGCCCGTGCTGTGCGTGAAGGAGTACCGGCAGTACGGGGACCACACGCCCGAGGCCGTGAGCCACGTGGCCGAGACGGACCCGGCCGCCCACGGCCTGCCCGCGTCCGAGCCGATGGCCGAGCGGCGTCGGCTCACGCCCGTCGACCCCGGGGACCCGACGCTCGAGCGCTGAGCGCTCCCGCCGGGCCTCAGTCCTCGTCGTCCTGACGGCGGCGGGTGACGGCGTCGTCGAGGAGGCCGTCCGCGTGGGAGCCGGCGCCGCTGCGCCGTCCGGCCTCGTCCGCCGCCGCGGCCTCCGCCGCCTGCTTGGCCTGCTGGGCGCGCCGCTCGGCGAACGCCTCCTCGCCCGGGCCGGCGAGTTCGCGGTTGCGCTGCACCGCCGTCATCGAGCCGGTGTACAGACCGGAGTGGTCGCCCACGCGGGTCAGCGGCGTGGTGAGGGTGTCCGGGCGCAGATCGGCGCCGTCGACGCGCGGCAGCGGCGCGGTGCGCGGACGCGGCTCGCGGGCCGCCACCCCGGAGCGGTCCGGGCCCGGCTGACCCGTCGGGTCGCCATCGCGGGCCCCCGCGTCGGAGCCCTCGGAGGCGGGGGCCGCGTCGTCGTGGGCGGGGTGCCCGTCCACCATGCGCTGCACCACGATGCCCTCGGGGTGCTCGTGGCGCAGGAAGGTCACGAGGTCCTCGCGCACGAGGCAGCGCAGGTCCCAGAGGTCGCCGGAGTTGCGGGCGGAGACCACGGCGCGGATGCGCACGACCCCGCCGGTCGCGTCGGTCACCTGCAGCGCGTGCTCGCGTCCGTCCCACAGGTCCGTGGACTCGAGCAGCTGGGTGAGTCGCGCGCAGCGCGTCCATGGGGACGCGCCAGTCCACGTCCAGCTCCACGACGCCGGAGACCTCGGAGCCCACCCGCGTCCAGTTCTCGAACGGCTGGGTGGTGAAGTGCGAGGACGGGTAGACCATGCGGCGACCGTCCCAGAGCTTGAGCACCACGTTGGACAGGGTGATCTCCTCGACGGTGCCGAACACGCCCTCCATGTCCACCACGTCGCCCACCCGGATCGCGTCCGTGAAGGCGAGCTGGAAGCCGGCGAACACGTTGGTCAGCGTGGACTGCACGGCCAGGCCGGCGATCACGGAGATCACACCGGCGGAGGCGAGCAGGCCGGCCCCGAGCGAGCGCACCTCGGGCACCCCCAGCAGGACCACGGCGACGGCCACCACCACGATCACCGCGTTGAGGATGCGCCGGATCAGGATGGTCTGCGTGCGGATGCGTCGCTCGCGGCGGTGCTCGACGCCGGTCTCCTGGTAGCGGCCGAGGATCCCCGCCTCGATCACGCCGACCAGGCGCCACGCGGCCCACGCGCCTGCGGCGGCCACGGCGATAAGCATCAGGAACGACGCCGGCCGGTACCAGGTCTGCTCCTCGGCCATGACCCCGAGCCAGATCCGGGAGGCCAGCAGGCCGGCGGCGACGGCGGCCGGCAGGCTCAGCCGCGCGGCGCCGTGCTGGAACGCGGGGCGGCGCACGAGCACGACGCGTGCCACCTGCAGGGCCAGGTACACGACCGCCGCGCCGACCGCGAACGCCATCAGCACGGTCAGCAACGTCCCCCACTCCACGCCGAAGGCCCGCGTGGTGGCGGCCGCCCCGTCCTGGAAGTCCCCCTCCACCCCGGACGGCACGGTCTCGCCCGCCAACAGGCGGTCCAGGGCGGTCAGCAGGGGCGGGGGCGCGAGGGCAGACAGGGCGGGGAGGACCATGACGACAGTCTGACACCCGCCCCCGGACGCACCCCGGAGAAGAGCACAATGGAGCCTGACCGTCCGCGCGGTCCGGGCCCGGCCGTCGTCGCGCCCCGTCCCGCCGCCCCGCCGCCGCCCCTCTGGAGGAATCCGTGCTCTCCGTCACCGACCTGCGCCCGCTCGACACCGCCACCGCGGACCTGTCCCGCATCATCCCGCGGGCGAACGTGGACGTGTCCTCCGTGGTGCCGGTGGTCGCCCCGATCCTCGAGCAGGTCCGCCACGGCGGCGAGCAGACCCTGCTGGAGCTGGCCGAGCGGTTCGACGGCGTCCGCCCGCCGGCCCTGCGCGTGCCCGCGGAGGCGCTCGAGGCCGCCCTGACCGGGCTCGACCCGCAGGTGCGCGCGGCGCTGGAGGAGTCGATCCGCCGGGCCCGGCTCGTGCACGCCGCCCAGCACCCCCAGGACTCGACGGTCGAGCTCGGCGAGGGCGCCGTCGTCGAGAACCACTGGCTCCCCGTGGGCCGTGTGGGCCTCTACGTGCCCGGCGGCCGCGCCGTGTACCCCTCCTCGGTGGTGATGAACGTGGTGCCCGCGCAGGCGGCCGGCGTCGGGAGCCTCGCGGTGACCTCGCCCCCGCAGCGGGACCACGGCGGCCTGCCCCACCCCACCGTGCTCGCCGCGTGCGCCCTGCTGGGCGTGGACGAGGTCTACGCGGCCGGCGGCGCCCAGGCCGTCGCCATGCTGGCGCACGGCGTGAAGGACGACGACGGCGGGTGGCTCTGCGCGCCCGTCGACCTGGTGACGGGGCCCGGCAACGTGTACGTGGCCGCCGCGAAGCGCGCGCTGCAGGGCGTGATCGGCGTAGACGCCGAGGCCGGGCCCAGCGAGATCGCCGTGATCGCCGACGGCACCGCCCGCGCCGACTGGGTGGCCGCGGACCTGATCAGCCAGGCCGAGCACGACCCGCTGGCCGCCTCCGTGCTCATCACGGACTCCGAGGACCTGCTCCGGGACGTGCAGGCGGCGATCGAGGCGCAGGTGCCCGGGCAGCTCCACGAGGAGCAGCTGCGTGAGGCGCTCACCGGACCGCAGTCCGGCGTGCTGCTGGTGCGGGACATGGACCAGGCCGTGGAGGTCTCCGACCGGTACGCCACCGAGCACCTCGAGATCCAGACCCGCGACCCCGAGGCCCTCGTGGGGCGCCTCCGCAACGCCGGCGCCGTGTTCGTGGGCCCGCACGCCCCCGTGCCGCTGGGCGACTACTCGGCCGGGTCCAACCACGTGCTCCCCACCTCCGGGACGGCCCGTTTCTCGTCGGGTCTGAACACCGTGACGTTCCTGCGCCTGCAGCAGCGCATCCGCTACACGGAGACCGGGCTCAAGGAGGTCGCGGACGGGATCGGCGTGCTGGCCGAGGACGAGCGCCTGCCCGCGCACGGCGCCGCGATCCGCGCCCGCTTCGCGTGAGGGAGCGGGAGTGAGCGGCGTCCGCATCGACGCGTGGCTGTGGGCCGTGCGGCTGTACAAGACCCGGTCGGCGGCCACGGCGGCCGTGCGCGCGGGCCACGTGCGCATCGACGGCGAGCCCGTGAAGGCGGCGACGCCCGTCGTCGTCGGGAACCGGGTGCGGGTGCGCCAGGACGGACGTGAGCGGATCCTCGAGGTCACCGGGCTGATCGCCAAGCGGGTGGGCGCCCCCGTGGCCCGGCAGCAGTACGTGGACCACTCCCCGCCGCCCGTGCCGCGTGAACTGCTCGCCGTGCCGTACCGCGAGCGCGGCGCGGGCCGGCCCACCAAGCGGGACCGCCGGCAGCTGGACGCGCTGCGCGGCCGCGACAGACGCTGAGCGTCTCAGTCCTCCCCGATCCGAACGGCCCGGGCGGGCCACCGCCGGAGCCGACGGTGGGCCGACGCCCGCGCCGTCATCCGCCGAGAAGTTTCGTGACGGCCACCCGGAACGGGCGATCGTTCTCCACCTGCACCGTGACGGTGAAAGGCCCGTCCTTCTGGCGGGGAGGCAGGCCTGCCGACCAGTCACCGCACATGGCCTCGGACCCCGCCTGCCACTGCCCCTTCGACGTGGGCGAGTCGGAGACGTACACGTCGCTCTTCCCCGTCGCATCGGACGGGCACACGAGCTGCACGCGATAGCGCTCCCCACGGCGCGCATCGTCCAGGGTCACCTGATACTCCCCCGTGCCGACCCCCTCCTTGACGACGGTTTCGGACGCCGTGTCGATGTACTGCGTCCCGGGCTGATCCGACGTGCTGTACTCACTCAGAGTCATGCCGCCGTCCTGGAAGAGCTCGTCCGGAAGCGGCACCGGCCCCTCGTCGGCCCACGTGGTGTCGGACGGGACCGGCGCCGTGGCACGGGCAGGGGAAGACGGTGCCACCGAAGGGCTGGACGCACCAGTCGCGCTGGAGGAGACGCTGCTCTGGGAAGCGGAGCATCCCGAAATGGCGGTACTGAGGAGAGCGGCGGGGACACGGCGGCCGACAATGCCGCACGCCTCGTCGTGATGTCCATCCGCATGATCTGATCCCTCTCGGCGAACCGTCTGCGGGGGCCGCGGGCCGCGATCTCGAGCCTCCCCCCTCGAGTGACTCGATCCTGGCCGGGGATGCCCGGTGTGTCAAGCGTCACATCGGAGGAGCTCGCATGACGCCGGGCGACCGCCGTGCTTTGACCGCCCCACGGACCCGTCCGTAGGCTGGTCCCCAGAATCACGAGTTCCCGTCATTCACGGCCCTGGCCGGCGGGACGGCAACCCTCTCACGCAGTAGTGGGGTGCTCCAGGTGATGATTCGGCCCCTCGGACACCCCGACGGGCAAGTACCGCGCCTCTGCGGATCCGGGCGATCCGCGTTCCCGCCGTCTGCGGAGCCGCGTCAGTCATCGGAAGAGGACGCGCGCCATGACCCTGACCCACGAACCCCACACCGCCGCGTGGGACACCGACCTGTCCCTCGGCAACCTCCGCTCCGGCCTCTCGGCCTTCCCCACCGGGGTCGTCGCGCTGGCGGGCCTCGCCGACGACACCCCCGAGGTGATGGTGTCCTCCTCCTTCGGCGTGGGCATCTCCTGGGAGCCGGCCCTCGTGTCCTTCTCCGCGCAGAACAGCTCCCGCACCTGGCCGCGCCTGCGCCGGGCCGGGGCGATCGGCGTCTCCCTGCTCGCAGCGGACCAGACGCCGCTGTGCCGTCAGCTGGCCTCCCGCGAGGGCGACCGCTTCGCCGGTCTCGACGTGCACCACAGCCCGCACGACGCCCTGCTGATCGGGGGCTCCTCGCTCTGGCTCGAGACGCGGGTGCACGCCGAGGTCCCGGCGGGCGACCACACGGTGGTGCTGCTGGAGGTGACGGCCTTCGCGGATCACACGGACGCCGCTCCCCCGGCCGCCCTGCACCGCAATCTCTTCCACGGCCTGCGCGCGCTCTGAGCGAACTCCAGGTGAACAATCGGGCCCCTGGTTCCCGGTCGGCGAGATCCGTGCAATGATGGAGCCCGAAGTTGATCAAGCTGTATCCCGCCATCTTCACTGCTCGTCAGCCCGGCCTCGCCGGCGTCGATGAGTGTTGGGCAAGCGGTTCAGTCTCGCCGCTTCACCCGCGTTCCACATCCGGGCCGCGGTCCAACACCGCCACCGCACCGCGGGGGCGCATCGAAAGGACACCATCATGGCTGTCGGTACTGTCAAGTGGTTCAACGCTGAGAAGGGCTACGGCTTCATCGCCCCCGAGGACAACTCCGCGGACGTGTTCGTGCACTTCTCCGCCATCCAGGGCTCGGGCTTCAAGGAGCTCCAGGAGAACGACCGCGTCGAGTTCGAGACCCAGGACGGCCCCAAGGGCCTCCAGGCCGCCAACGTGACGAAGCTCTGATCTTCGCCTGACGCACGGCTTCCGACGCCCCCGGTCCGCACGGACCGGGGGCGTCGTCGTGTGCGCTTCCGTGCGCCCCGCACACCCCCGCACTCCGCCGCACGCCCGTTCGACCGCGGCGCTGCGACATCACCGCAGGGCAGCACTGCGGTGATGTCGCTGAAGCGCGGTCCTCTGCGGTGGGTCTGATCCTGGCCCTGCGCGTCAGGCCGCGCCCCGCCGGCCCACGTGGCGACCCAGCAGCAGCACCACGCCCAGGGCGAGCAGATACCCGCCCGCGACGACGGCGAAGCCGGCCCGGTAGTCACCCGCGACGGCGGCCGCCGCGAACACGACCGTCATCACGGTGCCGAGCTGGCCCGAGGTGACGTCGAGCCGCTCCATCACGACCGTGGCGGAGGCGGAGACGCCGTAGTTGAACAGGGGCCCGGCGCCCATCGCCGCCAGCAGCACCCACAGCAGGGCCGCGGAGGGGCGGCGCGCGGCGGGGGCGGGAGGGGTCACGGCCCCAGGCTAGCCCGGGCGCCCGGGCTGCCCCGCCGAGACGACCGACGCCCTGCGACATCACCGCCGGTCAGAACGGCGGTGATGTCGCAGGGCGTCGGCCACATAGGGTCAGCCGGGCGGGGACAGGTCAGCCGACGCGGCCCTCCCCACGGTGCTCACCCTCCACGCGGCCGGTGGTCCCCCGCTGGGTTACCTCCGCGCCGTCCTGGCGCTCGGGCCGCTCGCCGGCCTCCGCCGGCAGGCCCTCGTTCTCGTCGGTGGGCGTCTCGCCGGCGGTGGCGGCGGGTGCCGGGCCCTGCGGGGCCCGACCACGGCCGCCGTGCGTGCACAGCGACTCGCCCTCACCCAACGCGCTGACGCGCGGCATGGGCGACGTGGTCAGCGGCACGGACTCGGCCCGCCGGGCGTCGACCAGCGTGGAGCCCGTCCCGGAGATGGGCGAGCCCTGCACGGGGGCGCCGCCCGCCTCGCGGCCCGGGATCAGCAGCTCGGAGCGCCACTCGGGGTCACGCTCGGTGAGGTAGTCCACGCGGGCGTGCTCGCCGAAGTGGTCTGCGTCCGCCTCCTCCCAGTCCATGGCCCAGCCCGCGGGCGGGTCGTTGAGCAGCTCGTCCGTGCGCAGCCAGTGGTAGATGGACGCGTACGAGCGGGTGCTCAGGTGGTCCACGCGGCGGCGCAGCATGCGGGTGTTCAGCTGGGACGGATGCGTCAGACCCATGGACGCCATGATCTGCACGGCCTCGCGCACGGTCAGGCGGTGGTAGTTGAAGACGCGGTTGCCCTTGTCCTCCACGTCGAGGGCGCGCATCAGACGCGGGTCCTGCGTGGCCACCCCCACGGGGCACTCGTTCGTGTGGCACTTCTGCGCCTGGATGCACCCGGTGGCCATCATCATCGCGCGGGCGGACATGGTGAAGTCCGCGCCCTGGATCAGACGCTTGACGATGTCCGAACCGGTGGCGACCTTGCCGGCCGCGCCGAGCTTGATCATGTGGCGCAGGCCGGTGCCCACGAGGGCGTTGTGCACGAGCATGAGGCCCTCGGTCAGCGGGGTGCCCACGCGGTCCGAGTACTCGAGCGGGGCGGCGCCGGTGCCGCCCTCGGAGCCGTCCACGATGATGAAGTCGGGGGCGATCCGCTCCTCCCAGATGGCCTTGGTCATGGCCAGCACGTCCACGCGGGAGCCCACGCAGAACTTGATGCCGATCGGCTTGCCGTCCGAGAGCTCGCGGAGCTGCTCGATGAACCTGACCATCTCGCGCGGGGTGTGGAACGCGGAGTGGGACGCCGGGGAGAGGCAGTCTCTGTCCATCGGGATCTCGCGGGCCTCGGCGATCTCGGGGGAGATCTTCTCCTTGGGCAGCATGCCGCCCAGGCCGGGCTTCGCGCCCTGGGAGATCTTGATGGTGATGCCCTTGACCTCCGGCAGCAGCGCCTTCTCGGCGAACTTCTCCGGGCTGAAGGTGCCGTCCTCGTTGCGGCAGCCGAAGTAGCCGGAGCCGATCTCCCAGAACAGGTCCGCGCCGTTGCCGCGGTGGTACTTGGTGAGGCCGCCCTCGCCGGTCTCGTGGATGAACCCGCCCAGGCCGGCGCCCTTGTTCATGGCGGTCACGGCGTTGGCGGAGAGGGAGCCGAAGGACATGGAGGAGATGTTCATCAGCGAGATGTCCACGGGCCGGCGGCAGTCCGGGCCGCCGATCCGCACCGTGGGGGGCTCCTCCGGCGGGTTGACCGGGGCGGTGGAGTGCAACAGGAACTCGTAGCCGATCTCCGCGGTGTCCCGCTCGGTGCCGAACGCCTTGTGGCTGTCCAGTCCCTTCGCACGGGCGTAGACGATCGAGCGGGTGTCCCGGTCGAACGGCTTGCCGTCGAAGTTGCGCTCGATGAAGTACTGCTGGATCTCGGGGCGGATCGACTCCAGCAGGTACCGCATGTGGCCGAGCACGGGGTAGTTGCGGAGGATCGCGTGCCGCTTCTGGGTCATGTCCCACACGGCGAGCACGAGCAGCGCCACCAGGAGGACCGCCAGCACCCACCACGCGCCGCCGCCGATGGCGGCCACCAGCACGACGACGAGCGCGGCCAGCGAGAGGGTCGCGACGATCAGGAGTCTGTTGTTCACCCGACCATCGTGCCCTATATCACTCGAACGTTCATCCTCGCCGCACTGTGTCGAGGTCCCACGCGTGGGGCAGGGGCGTCCGGGCCGACGGCAGGGCCACGCTGCGCCGCCACTCGTGCAGCCACTCCGGCAGCGTCGGCTCCCCCGCGAGGTCGTGGCCGGCCGCCGCCGCGATCGCCCGGATCTCGTCGTTCTCCACGGGGCGGCCGTCCTTCTTGCGCAGGCGCGTGCAGATGTACGCGCGCACCGCGACGTCGCCGTCGACCACCACGCGCTGCTCGAACCACACCGCGCGCTCATCCAGGCCGATCATCCGCGTCTCCACGTCGAACCGCTGCCCCAGGGTCACCGAGCGGCGGAACGCG
The DNA here is from genome assembly GCF_056173425.1 of Micrococcus sp. 63XJN7_8_ISO-PGPR-S23-253. Classification (NCBI taxonomy): domain Bacteria; kingdom Bacillati; phylum Actinomycetota; class Actinomycetes; order Micrococcales; family Micrococcaceae; genus Micrococcus; species Micrococcus sp. 63XJN7_8_ISO-PGPR-S23-253. The sequence continues at coordinate 337,509 of NZ_CM149673.1, read as the reverse complement.
ATCTGCTCGGCCTGCACCACGGGCGTCCAGCCGCGACGGCGGATCTCGTCCCACAGGCCGGTGCGGACCATCGCGTCGAAGCGGCCGAGGTCGAACAGCCCGAAGTACTGGCCGTTGTTGACGTGCAGGGCCATGTCCACGTCCGTGGGCAGGGCGCGCATCGGCAGCGTCGTCGGCTCCCAGAGTCCGGCGCGCGGGCGGCGGCGGGCGCGGGCGACGACCCAGATCGTGCGGGGGATCAGATGCATCGGATGTTCCTCCTCGGGGTCACAGGACCCCCTCGGTCAGATGGTCCGGCGTGCCGAACCGGTGGGCGGTCACGGACACGGCCTGTTCGTGCAGGAACGGCAGCAGCTCCACCTCGCCGGCGCTCACCACGGGGCCAGCGTAGACCGCCACGTCGGGGGTGTCGCCGAGCGCCGCGTGGAGCGCGCTCCGCGCCGCCTCGGCCGCCTCCCGGTCGCCGGTCCAGTCGGCGACGAGCCGGATCCGTGCGTCGCCGCCGCCCTCCGCTGCGGGCGGGATGAGGGCCAGCCGCCGGGCGCGGTCGTGGAACGCGGCGTCGTCCTCGACGACGACGTCCACCGGCGCGGCCGTGCCGGCACCCTCCGTGCGGACGGACCGGACCAGCTCCTCCACCCGGCCGCGCATGGCCTCGGCCGAGAGTCCGTCCGCGTCGGGCCCCTCCGCGGTGGGGGTCCGCCCCAGGCTCACGGTCATGGGCGCCCCGGCGCGCAGGCCGGCGGAGACGATGCGCAGCAGGTGGTCGGCGGGCCCTGAGTGCCGGCGCACGAGGACCGGGGTGGGCACGTGACGCAGCACGTTCCGCTCGGCCTCGAGCGCGGAGACGTCCGTGGCCACCCCGAACACGGTGGTCCACGCGTGGGTGTCGAGGGCGCGGGCGGTCTCGAGCCAGGACGCGCCCGGACCGTCGGCCTCGGACCCGGGCCGCCCCTCTCCCCCGGCCCACGTGGGCGCGTCCTCCCAGTCCACGAGGCCGTGCAGGTAGTGCGGCCCGCCGGCCTTCGTGGTGGGGCCGACGACGGAACGCTTCCAGCCGCCGAAGGGCTGGCGGCGCACGATGGCCCCGGTGATGCCGCGGTTCACGTAGAGGTTGCCGGCGCGCACGCCGCGCAGCCACACGTCGATCTCCTCCCGGTCCAGCGAGTGCAGCCCGGAGGTGAGGCCGTAGTCCACGGCGTTCACGATCCCGATGGCCTCCTGAAGCGTCTCGGCCGTCATCACGGACAGCACGGGGCCGAAGTACTCGGTGAGGTGGGCGTCGGCGCCCGGGCGCACGCCGGAGCGGATGCCCGGGCTCCACAGGCGACCCGTCTCGTCCAGCTGCCGCGGGCGCAGGGCCCACCGCTCCCCCGGGCCGAGCTCGGTGAGCCCGCGGCGCAGCTTCTCGCCGGGGGCCTCGATCACGGGGCCCATCTCGGCGCGCGGGTCCGCGGGGTGCGCCACGTGCAGGGAGGAGGCGGCGTCCAGCAGCTGCCGGTGGAAGCGCTCGGAGGTGCCCACGGAGCCGACGAGCACCACGAGGGAGGACGCCGAGCACTTCTGGCCGGCGTGGCCGAACGCGGACTGGACCACGTCCTTCGTGGCCAGGTCCAGATCCGCGGACGGGGTCACGATCACGGCGTTCTTGCCGGAGGTCTCGGCGAGCAGGTGCAGGTCGGGGCGCATCCCCTTGAACAGCCGTGCGGTGTCCCAGCCGCCGGTGAGGATGAGCCGCTCGACGGCCGGGTCGGTCACGAGCGCCGCGCCGACCTCCGCCTCGTCCTCCTCCGCCAGCGTCACCAGGCGCACGAGGTCCGCGGGGTCGTGCCCGGCGAGCGGGCCGCCGTCGTCGAACAGGCCCGAGTCCCGCAGCCCGGCCACGATCAGCTCCCACGCGACCGCGCCCGTCCGCTCGGACTGCGGGGCCGGCTTGAACACCACGGGCGAGCCGGCGCCGAGCGCGGCGAGGACGCCCCCGACCGGGATGGCCACGGGGAAGTTCCACGGCGGGATCACCAGGGTCAGGCGGACGGGCACGGCGCGAGCGCCCTCCACCGCGTCCAGGCCGCGGGCCAGGCGGGCGTAGTAGTGCGCGAAGTCCACGGCCTCGGAGACCTCGGGGTCGCCCTGGTCCAGGGTCTTGCCGGTCTCGGCGGCGGCCACCTCCAGCAGGCGGGCCCGGCCGGCGTGCAGGGCCCGTCCGACGGCGTCCAGCGCGTCGGCGCGCTCGTGGCCGGTGAGCGCGCCCCAGCGGGCGCCGGGGTCGGCGGTGGCGGCGATGGCGGCGCGGGCGGCGTCGACCGTGGTGGCGCGGTGGGCGCGGACGGTGCCCTCACCGAGCGCGGAGTCCGGGACGGCCGCGAGGATCCGGCGGGCCCACTCCCGGTTGCCGGGCAGCGCGGGGTCCGTGTCCGGGGTGTTGGCGAAGCCGTCCACGGGGGCGGGGGTCGGCCCGTCCTCCCCGCGGGACCGGTCCTGGAGGCGGTTCGGACGGGGCACGGCCGCGTCCAGGTGGCGCAGCGAGGCGCGGAAGCGCTCCTCCTCGCGGGCGAACAGGTCCGCGTCCGCGTCCAGGTCGAACACGGCGGACATGAAGTTCTCCGGGGAGGCGCCCTCCTCGAGGCGGCGCACGAGGTAGGAGATCGCCACGTCGAACTCCTCGGGCCGCACCACGGGCGTGTAGAGCAGCAGGGCGCCGACGTCCGCCCGGACGGCGGCGGCCTGGCCGGTGGCCATGCCGAGCAGCATCTCGAACTCCACGGCGGCCGGGTCGAGGCCGCGGCGCTCGATCAGCCGGTGGGCCAGGGCCACGTCGAAGAGGTTGTGCCCGGCCACGCCGATGCGCACGTGGGCCAGATGCTCCGGGGTGAGCGCGTAGTTGAGCACGCGCTTGTAGTTGGTGTCCGCCTCCTGCTTCGAGCCCACCGTGGCCAGCGGCCAGCCCGTCAGGGAGGCCTGCATCCGCTCCATGGGCAGGTTGGCGCCCTTGACCACGCGCACCTTGACCGGGGCGCCGCCGGCGGCGACGCGGCGCGCGGCCCACTCCTGCAGGCGCACCATGGCCGCGAGCGCGTCCGGCAGGTAGGCCTGCAGCACGATGCCGGCCTCGTAGTCGCGCAGGCCCGGCTGCTCGAGCAGGGCGGTGAACACGTGGAGCGTGAGGTCGAGGTCGCGGTACTCCTCCATGTCCAGGTTGATGAAGGTGTCCCGATCCCGGGCGAGCTCGAACAGCGGGGTGAGCCGCTCGGTGATGTCCGCGACGGCCTCGTCGAACGCGTAGGGCGCGTGCGGCGCGGTGGCGGCGGAGACCTTCACGGACACGTAGTCGACGTCGTCGCGGCGGATCAGCGCGGCGATGCCCTCGAGCCGGCGGTCCGCCTCGCCCTGGCCGAGGATCGCCTCGCCCAGCAGGTTGATGTTCAGCCGGGTGTGCTCGTCGCGCAGGGCCGCGATGGCCTTGCCGAGCTGTCGGTCCCGCGCGTCGACGATCAGGTGGGAGACCATGTGCCGCAGCACGCGGCGGGCCGTGGGGACGGCGATGCGCGGCACGAGCGGGGCCGCGCGGCCGCCGACGCCGAGGACGGCGCGCAGGGCCGGAGGCAGGAAGCCGGGGGCGCGGCCGGCGAGCTCCCGCAGCGCCCGGGCGGCGATCGCGGGGTCCTCGGGGCGGACCACGTGGTCCACGAAGCGCACGATGAAGTCGAGGCCGCCCGGCTCCTTCAGGGCGCCCGCCAGCTGGCGGGCCGCGAAGTCGGCCTGATGGTCCCGGGACTCGGCGAGCCAGCGCCGCACCTGCGCGACGGCATCGTCGGCGAGGGCGTGCAGGTCGGCGGGGTCGGGGATCCCGCCGGTCGCGCCGAGGACCCGGTCGAGATCGTCGTGGTCCTGGGCGGAGAACATCGCGGTCATGGCCGCACTCTGCACGTGTGCCGGGTCACAGGTCAAACCGCCGCGGCTTCCTGTCAGACGCCTATGCTCGATGGACATCCCCTCGCCGCGCGCCCGCGCGTCGCCGCCGTCTTCCCAGGAGCCCGTCCGCCATGGCCGCCGCCGACCCCGTCCCCACCGACGCGCGGGAGCGCCGGGACGTCGTCGTGCCCGTGCCCGGACCCGAGGATCCGCCCGAGCGGGCCTGGCTCGTCCTGCCCCACCGCCACCCGGTGCCGACGCTGCTAGACGAGACGCGGGACGCCGTCGTGGGCCTGGCCGAGACGCTCGCCGCCGTGCTGCCGGTCACCGTGCTCGCCCACCCGCGCGACGCCGGGGCGGCGCGGCTGGTGCCCCCGGAGGTGGACCTGCTGCGCGCGCCCGTGGGCTCACCGCTGCTGGGCCGCACCGGGCCGAGCTTCATCCGCCGCCCCGAGGGCCTGGCCGCCGTCGCCTGGCGCAGCGCCGCGGGACTGACCGGGACCGGACCGCTCGACGGCGCGGCCGCGACGGCCGTGGCGGAGGCGGCGGGACTGCCGCTGCTCACGCCCCTGCTGTGCGCCCCGCGCGGGGCCTGGGTGACCGACGGCGAGGGGACGGCCGTGGTGGCCGCGGACCCCGTGCTGGACGGGCGGATCAACGGCGCGTGGACCCCCGGCCAGGTGGCCGCCGAGTTCGCCGCCCTGCTGGGGATCACCCGGGTGCTGTGGGTGCCGCCGGCACCGCGGCCGGACACCGGGCCGTGGGGCGGGCCCGGTCACCTGGCCTCGTGGGTGCGCCTGCAGGGCGACGGCGAGGCCGCCGTGCACTGGCGCGGCGACCGGTTCCACCCCGAGCACCCGTACGCCGCGGCGGCGCTGCGCTTCCTGCAGGGCGCCGACGACGCCGCCGGCCGGCCCCTGCGCGTGCGCACGGTGACCGGGGCGGCGCAGCCCGCCGAGTACGACCCGGCCGAGCGGGGCCCCCGCTCCCTCCTGGACACGCTGCCGCTGGGCGCTGCGGTGCTGCGGCCGGCGTTCGAGGACGCCGCGGGCGAGGAGGCCGCGGCCGCCGCGTGCGCGGCACTGCACCCGGGGCTGCCCCAGCTGTCGTTCCCCGCCCCGCCGCTGCTGCGGCTGGCCGGCGCGCTCAACGACCTGGTGCTGCTCCAGCCCCGCCCGTGACCTCGTCGGTCGCGGGGCCGTCGTCGTCCCCGCCGTCCGTCGGGGCGCGGTCCTCGTCCTTCCCGTGCGCGTCCGAGCGCCAGGCCGCCGGGCGCAGCCGTTCCAGGAGCGAGGACTGACGGCGCTCCATCCCCTTCAGGTCCGAGGCGATGAGCGCGTTGATCCAGCGGGCGTTCGGGTCGGCGTCGATCAGCACGGCCTTGGCCAGCAGCGTGCAGGGCAGCGCGAGGATGGCGCCGAGCGGGCCGAGGACCCAGGCCCAGAAGAGCAGGGAGAGGAAGCTGACGGTGGGGATCACGCCGATCGCGTCGCCGGCCACCTTGGGCTGGATCACGGACTGCAGCACGAAGTTCAGCACCGAGTAGCTGACCACCACCCACAGGAAGTCGGACCAGCCGCCCGCCGCCAGGCCCAGGACGGCCGGCGGCAGCAGGCCGATGATGAAGCCGATGTTCGGGATGTAGTTGGTGAGGAAGCTGAGCACGCCCCACACGAGCGCGAGCGGCACGCCGATCAGCATGAGGGCAATCACGTCCAGCACCGCCACGATCAGGCCGAACACCGTGGTGACCACCCAGTAGCGGCGCACGCCCTGGGCGAACTCGACCAGGGCGTGGCCGAACTCGTGGCGGGCGGTGCTGAGCAGGCGGACGCGGCGTTCGACGTCCATCGAGTCCATGGCCAAGAAGAACATGCCCATGATCACGGTGACGAGCAGGCCGAAGACCGCGTAGACGTTCGTGGCGATCTTCGTGATGGCGCTGACGGCCGTCCCGGTGACGGCGCTCATGTCGATCGAGGCCAGCTGCTGGGACACCATGTCCGGGGTCACGCCGCGCTCGTTGAGCCAGTGCGAGACGTCCAGGACGATCTGCTGGAAGCGGTCCGCGTACTTGGGCAGCTCCGCCACCAGCTCGAGGCCGGACCACACCATCATGCCCCCGAACACGGCCATCACCGCGACGACCAGCAGGACGGTGGTGGCGGCCCCGAGCACGGGGTGCAGGCCCCGGCGGATGAGCCAGGCCTGCAGCGGGTAGGCCACGATCACGAGGTTCAGCCCCAGGAAGACGGGGGCCGCGATGGAGGCGATCCCCTGGAAGAACTGCACCACCAGCACCAGACCCGCGAGCGTCAGGACGATCACCAGCATGCGCGGCCACATGCGGTGGGGGCGGCGGATGTCCCAGTCGGAGGCGGGACTCGACGAGGCGGAGGGCGGGGTCACCCCCGCGGGCTGTGCGGCGCTCACGCGGGCAGTCTATGCGCGGGCCGGACGGGGTAGGGTCGGGACCAGTCCACATCGACAGGGGAGCGCCGCGCGGCGCTGAGAGTGCGGTCCGCCGCAGACCCTCGAACCTGCTCCGGTCCGCACCGGCGAAGGAAGTCGAGTCTCCCGGTCGACGTCGTCCCGGGATTTCGGTGGCGGCCTCGTCCCGGCCCCTCTGCCGTCCCAGAGGAGAACCGCCATGTCCCGCACCCCGCACCGCGCCCTCGCCGCCCTCTCGGTGGCCGCCCTCGCCCTCACCGGCTGTTCGGTGTCCGGCTCGTCCGGCGACGGGGCGTCGTCGTCCGCCTCCGGGGCCGGCGGCGGCGAGCCGACGACGGTGACGATCATGACGCACGACTCGTTCAACCTGCCCCAGGAGCTCGTCCAGAAGTTCGAGCAGGAGTCCGGCTACACCCTGAAGACCACGGCCCCCGGCGACGCCGGCAGCGTGGTGAACCAGCTCATGCTGGCCAAGGACGAGCCCACCGTGGACGGCGTCTACGGCGTGGAGGACCACTCGGCGCACCGCCTCGTCCGCGAGGGCGTCGTCGCCGCCTACACCCCGAAGGACCTGCCCGCCTCCGCGCAGGACCGGATGGTCGAGGACCGCATGACCCCGGTGGACCAGGGCCAGGTGTGCTTCAACACGGATCCGGCGTGGTTCACCGCCCACGACGTCGAGGCCCCCACCTCGATCGACCAGCTCGACGACCCCGAGTACGCGAAGCTGACGGTCGCCACCTCCCCCGTGGCCTCCTCCCCCGGCCTGGCGCTGCTCGCGGCCACCACCGAGAAGTACGGCGACGACGGCTGGCAGGACTGGTGGCAGGGCCTGATGGAGAACGGCGGCAAGGTCGCCGACAGCTGGTCCGACGCCTACAACTCGGACTTCTCCGGCGGCGAGGGCAAGGGTCAGTTCCCGGTGGTGCTCTCCTACTCCTCCTCCCCCGCGTTCGCCCCCGAGACCGAGGTGATCGAGGACTCCTGCACCCCGCAGGTCGAGTACGCCGGCGTGCTCGAGGGCGCGAAGAACCCCGAGGGCGCGCAGGCGTTCGTGGACTTCCTGCTCACCGAGGAGGTCCAGTCCGCCCTGCCCGAGTCGATGTACATGTACCCGATCGACGAGTCGGTGCAGCTGCCCGAGGAGTGGGCGCAGAACGCGCCGCTCGTCGAGGACGCCATCACCCCGGACCCCGCCCGCATCGACGAGCGCCGCGAGGACCTGCTGAAGGAGTGGACCGCCCTGTTCGAGGCCTCCCGGCGCTGATGTCCGCGCTCACCGAGGTCTCGGCCCCCGGCACGGACCTGCCGCGCCGGCGGGCCCGCGGCCGGGGGGACGGGCTCGGCCCGTGGTGGCTGGTGGCCGCCGTCCTGCCGGTCGCCTTCCTGCTCGTCTTCTTCGCGTGGCCCGTGGCGGCCATGCTCTGGCGCGGGATCGGCGGCGACGCCGACGCGTTCACCGGCGCCGTGGACCTCGCCGCCTTCGGGGAGACCCTCGCCCGCGAGCGCACGTGGCGCATCCTCGGCCAGACGCTCGGCATGGCCGCCGCCGGCACGGTGGTCTCGGTGGCGCTCGGCCTGCCGACCGCGTTCGTGCTGCACCGGCGTCGCGTCCCGGGGCGGGCCGTGCTCCGCGCCCTCGTGCTCGTGCCGTTCGTGCTGCCCACGGTGGTGGTCGGCGTCGCGTTCCGCGCCCTGCTCGCCCCCGGCGGACCGCTCGGCTTCACCGGGCTGGACCAGACGACCACCGCCGTCGTGCTGGCCATGGTCTTCTTCAACGTGTCCGTGGTGGTGCGCCAGGTGGGCGCGCTGTGGAACGCGCTGGATCCGCGCCAGACCGAGGCCGCCCGCACCCTGGGCGCCTCGCCGTGGCGGGCGTTCCGCACCGTGACGCTGCCCCAGCTCGCCCCCGCGATCGCCGCGAGCGCGGCGCTGGTGTTCCTGTTCTGCGCGTCCGCGTTCGGCATCGTCCAGACGCTCGGCCGGCCCGGCTACGGCACGCTCGAGTCGGAGATCTGGGTGCAGACCTCCGTCTACCTGGACCTGCGGACCGCGGCGGTGTTCTCCGTGCTGCAGTTCGCGGTGGTGCTGGCCGCCGTCGTGGTCTCCGGCGTGACGGCGGCGCGCACCCAGCGGGCGCTGCGGCTGCGGGAGACGCCGCCGGCCCGGCTCACGCGGGCGGACGCGGTCCCGATGGCCGTGATGCTCGCGGTGGTGGCGCTCGTGGTGGCCCCGATCCTGACGCTCGTGGTGCGCTCCTTCCACACCCGCCACGGCTGGGGGCTGGGCAACTATCGGCTGCTGTCCACGAGCGCGGGCAGCGGGTTCGTGGGCGGGTCGACGCCGGCCCAGGCGCTCGAACAGTCCCTGCGGGTGGCCGTGGACGCCACGCTCGTGACGCTCGTGGTGGCCGTGCCGCTGGCCCTGCTGCTGACCCGGCCCTTCCGCTCACGCGCGGCACGGGCGGCCCAGCGGGCCCTCGACGGCGCCCTGCTCCTGCCGCTCGGGGTGTCCGCGGTGACCGTGGGCTTCGGCTTCGTCGTGTCCCTGCGGGCCGCGTTCCCGGAGCTGGCGGCCTCGGGCGTGCTCGTGCCGCTGGCCCAGGCGGTGGTGGCGCTGCCGCTCGCGGTGCGGGCGCTCGTGCCCGTGCTCGCGGCGGTGGACCCCCGGCTGCGGGAGGCCGCGCGCACCCTCGGGGCGGGCCCGTGGCGGGTGCTGGCCACGGTGGACGGCCCGTTCCTCGCGCGCGGCGTGGGCGTGGCCGCGGGCTTCGCGTTCGCGGTGTCCCTGGGCGAGTTTGGGGCCACGAGCTTCCTGGCGAGCCCGTCCGCGCCCACCCTGCCGGTGCTGATCGCCCGGCTGCTGGGCCGGCCGGGCGCGGACAACTACGGGATGGCGCTCGCGGCGGCCACGGTGCTGGCCGTGCTGAGTGCCGGGATCATGCTGGTGTGCGAGCGGCTGCGCCCCCGGGGCCCGGCCGGGGCGGGAGGTCTCTGATGACGCCGACGACGACGGGGGCCTCCCTCCGGCTGCGGGACGTGGCGATCCGCTACCCGGACGGCTCCACCCCTGTGCGGGGGACGGACCTGGACGTGGCCGCCGGGGAGATCGTGGCGCTCGTGGGCGCCTCCGGCTCGGGCAAGTCCACGATCCTGCGCGGGATCGCCGGGCTCGAGGACGTCGTGGCGGGCACGGTGGAGCTCGACGGGCGGGACGTGGCCGCGGTGCCGACGCACCGCCGGGGCGTGGGGATGGTGTTCCAGGACGGGCAGCTGTTCCCGCACCGGACCGTGGGCCGGAACGTGGCGTACGGCCTCGAGTCCGCCGGCTGGGACCGGGCCCGGCGGCGGGCACGCGTGGCCGAGCTGTTGGACCTGGTGGGCCTGACCGAGCTCACGGACCGGCCCGTGCAGCGGCTCTCCGGCGGGCAGGCCCAGCGCGTGGCGCTGGCCCGGTCGCTGGCCCCGGCCCCGCGGGTGCTCCTGCTGGACGAGCCGCTGTCCGCGCTCGACGCGGACCTGCGCCGGCGCCTGGCCGAGGACATCCGGACGGTGCTGCGGGCGGCGGGGACGACCGGCGTCGTCGTCACCCACGACCTCGCGGAGGCCGCGGTGATGGCCGACCGCACGGTGCGCCTGGGCGCGGGGGGACGCATCGCGGCGGAGGAGGACGGCCCGGCGGTAGCCTCTCAGGCATGACCCCGCCCGCACCCCGCCCCCGGCTGACCGCCCAGGACGTGGTGGACGCCGCCGTCGGGATCCTGCAGGACTTCGGCATGGGCGACCTGTCCATGCGGCGCGTGGCCGCGGTGCTGGGCGTGCAGGCCTCCGCACTGTACTGGCACGTGCCGGACAAGCAGTCGCTGCTGGCGCGGGTGGCGGACCGGATCGTCGCCGAGGCGGAGGAGACCGTGCGCGCCCGCCGCGTCACGGACCTGGCGGGCCGCGCCGAGGCCGCGGAGACCGCCCTGCTGCGGCACCGGGACGGGGCGGACGTGGTGCTCTCCGCCCTCGCGCTCGGGCTGGGCGGCCTCGGCCTGCACCGTCTGCTCACCGAGGCGGCGGACACCCCGGAGGACGGGGAGCGGGCCCTGGCGCTGCTGCTGGGCACCGTGTCCCTGCGGCAGCAGCGCGCGCAGGCGCAGGCGCTCGGCGTGCCGACCGGCCCGGACGTGCAGCGGCACCGCACGGACCCGCTCTGAGCCCCCGTCCGACGCCGCCGCACGGGAGGCCGAGGAGAGGAGACCTGCCTCCTCACAGGTGCGCTCGGTAAGGTCGGGCGGACAGGTCGGGACGGGTCGTCCCCTACGTCCACGGCGATCCCGCCCGACCGCCGCAGGACCAGCATGGCCCGCCGGACCCGGCTCACAGTTCCGGCGCGGTCCCCTTCGACCCAGCCGGCGAAGCCATGGGAGCACGGATCAACCACCCGCGGACGGTCGTGGACCGGACGCTGCATCACGACGTCGAGGCCGCACACCCCGCGGCGCTCGTCGACGTGGGCTGGGACTTCCGTGGTCCGGGCGCCAAGGCGGAGGAGCAGCACCGCCCGCTGCGCGTGGTCCGTGCCCGCCGGCCTCGGGGCACCCCGCGGGACCGCAACGGCGTCGACCTCACGCGTACCGGCCCCGTCGTCCCCCGCCCCGCCCCGCCGCGCACCCGGATCCGCCGGGACGGCGTCCGCGTGGTGGCCAGCCCGCTGGCCATGCTGCCCGGCGTGGACCACGGCCCCGCCCTCCGCCTGGACCTGCACCCGACGACGGGGGGCATCGTCTACGTGGCCCGCGAGCTCGAGCTGCGCGAGCTCGGCGACGACGTCCGCGGCCACGTCTACACCGGCATGATCGGCACGGCGCACCTGAGCGCCTTCTGGGCCACCGTCACGGTCGAGCTGCCGCCGGAGAGCCCGGTGATCGTGCGGCTGCGCTCGGACCGGGACGCCGAGCTGCTCGCCCTGCTCGAGGTCCTCGCCCCCGTGGACACGCGCGTGGTCTCCTACCGGCTCGACGAGTCCCCCGTGGGCACGCAGCGCTCCAGCTACCTGTTGCCGGACGTGGACCCGGAGACGGTCGCCCAGACGGGTGCGGCCCGGATCCCGCTCGAGGCCGTCGAGGCCGCCCAGGAGGAGGAGGACGCGCTGCGCCGCTCCTCCGGCGTCTTCCTCTCCCGCCGCCGCACGGACCGCTTCCTGCGCCGCAACCTGCCCGGGGTGACCCACAGCCTCACGTTCGCGGACGAGGCGGACGTGACGGACGTGTACGTGGACGGCTCCGTGCTGCGCGGCTCCCGCATCGGCGGGGCGGCCGCCGTCGCCGGGCCGAGCATGTGGGCCGTGCAGGCCGTGGCCGGGGCCACGATGCCGCTCGAGGTGGAACTCGAGGCCCTCGTGCTGGGGCACGTGATCTGCGCGTGGGCGGGCACCCCCGGCGGCCGGGTCACCATCCACTCGGACTCGCGCGCCGCGCTGGCCCTGCTCAACGCCGCCCGCCGCGAGCGGCTCACCCTCGGCGGCGCCCGGGGCGAGCGCATCCGCCGCACCCTGCGGCGCCTGCTGGCCGCCGTCGACCTGGCGCAGGCCGCGGACGTCCAGGTGGACACCACGTGGGTCAAGGGCCACGTGGGGGTGCACGGCAACGAACTCGCCGACGACCTCGCCCGGGCCGCCGCCCGCCATGCCAGCGTCGGCACCCCCGAGGGGGACCTGCCCGAGCGGATGGGGCAGCTGATCAAGCTCCGCGTCGAGGACGACGCCGCCGGCTGACCCCGGCCCCCGATTCCCCGTCCTCCGCCCCAGCCTCTAGGGTGGGGTTGTGGAAGCGACAGTGGAACAGATCACAGCGGCCGTCACCGCCTTCAACGACAAGTACTGGTACGTCGTGATGGCGCTGCTCTTCGTGGCGGGGGTGTGGTTCACCATCCGGACCGTGGGCGTGCAGGTGCGCATGCTCCCGGAGATGCTCCGGTCGGTGACGGCCAAGTCCCAGACCGGATTCGAGAACGACGGCGTGAGCCCGTTCCGCGCCTTCACCATCTCGGCGGCCTCGCGCGTGGGCACCGGCAACGTGGCCGGCGTGGCGATCGCGATCGTGATCGGCGGCCCGGGCGCCGTGTTCTGGATGTGGCTGCTGGCGATCATCGGCGGCGCCACCGCGTTCGTCGAGTCCACGCTGGCCCAGCTGTACAAGCAGAAGGGCGCGGACGGCTACTTCGGCGGGCCCGCGTACTACATCCGCGACGGTCTGGGCGCGAAGTGGCTGGCGGCCGTGTTCGCCGTCGCCATCACCGTGACCTACGGCTTCGTGTTCAACGCCGTGCAGTCCAACTCGATCTCCGAGTCCGTGCAGGCCAACTGGGGCGCGTCCTCCACCACCGCGTGGATCGTGGGCCTGGGCCTGGCCGTCCTCACCGGCCTCGTGATCTTCGGCGGCGTGCGCCGGCTCTCGGCCGTGACCAACGTGCTGGTCCCCGCGATGGCCACGTTCTACATCTTCCTGGCCCTGATCGTGATGGTCGTCAACATCACCGAGATCCCGGGCATGATCGCGCTGATCGTGGGCCACGCCTTCGGCCTGCGCGAGGTCGCGGGCGCCGCCGTCGGCATGACGATGGTGATGCAGGGCGTGCGCCGCGGCATGTTCTCCAACGAGGCCGGCATGGGCTCCGCCCCGAACGCCGCCGCCACCGCGGCCGTCTCCCACCCGGCCAAGCAGGGCTTCGTGCAGTCCCTGGGCGTCTACTTCGACACCCTGATCGTGTGCTCGGCCACCGCATTCATCATCCTGCTCTCCAACCCGGCCTACGGACGCGGGGAGGCGCTCGGCATGCAGGTGACCCAGGGTGCGCTCCAGCAGGCCGTGGGCGCGTGGGCCGGCCCGGCGCTGACCGTCATCATCTTCTTCCTGGCCTGGTCCTCCGTGCTGGGCAACACCTACTACGGCGAGGCCAACATCCGGTACCTGGCCGGCCGCCACGCGGGCCCGGCCATCACCGTGTTCCGCGTGCTCGTGCTGGTGTGCGTGGTCGGCGGCGCGCTCGGCTCCGTGGCGCTGGTGTGGAACCTCGCGGACACGTTCGCGGCCCTCATGGCGACCATCAACCTCGTGGCGATCATCCCGCTGGGCGGGCTGGCCGTGAAGCTGCTCCGGGACTACGAGCGCAAGCTCAAGGCGGGCGTGGATCCGGGCTTCCACCTCTCCGACCTGCCCGAGGCGCGGAACGTGGCCCTCTGGCGGGACGAGCCGAAGACCTCCCCGCTCCAGGACTGACGCCCCCGCCCTCCCGCGCGTTTCGAGGCGGGATATCGACCCCATCCGGCTGCCGCGGGCGGCCGTGGGGTGGATATCCCGCCTCGATGCATGAGGAGGCCCGGTCTGGACACCGTGCGGGGGTCGGCGCCTAGGTTGAGGCGCACCCGACCGGCCACGCACGAGCGGCCGGCACGACGTCCGAGGAGGACACCATGGGCATCCTCTCCAGCCTCACCCGCACTCTCGGCGGCGGTGGCCGCCGCTCCAGCCGACCCACCATCGGTGCGCACATCGGCCGGTCCCCCGGCTTCGGCCGGCAGGCCCGCGCTCAGCGACGCCGGTCCAGCGGCCTGGGCGGTGCCCTCCTGGGCACGCTCGGCGGTCTGGCGCTGCGTGAGCTCTCGCGCCGCGGCGCCGGGGGCACGACGCGCGGGCGCAGCTCCGGTGCGTACCGCGGCGGCTTCGGGCCCTCCGCCCGGTCCACGGGCGGCCTCGGCACCGGCCTGCTGGGCGGGCTGCTCGGCGGGGCCCTCGCCTCCCGCGGCCGGCCCGGTGCCGTCGGCCGACGCACGGCGGGTGGCCGCCGGACCGTGGGCGGCGGCTTCTGACCGCTGCGGCGGTGCGGAGTCGCCGCTGAACAGCATCACCGCGGAGCGGACACGACCACGGGGCGGGCACCGACGGATCGGTGCCCGCCCCGTGGTCGTGTCGGGCCGGTGGCGTGCCCCAGGCGTCTGCGTCCCGGCTCAGCCGAGGCCGGCGACGCGGCCCAGGATGAACACCAGGACGCCGATGACCACGAGGGCGATGATCAGCCCGAGCACGATCTTGCCCGCCGAGCGCTCGCCGGTCTGCTCCACGTCCATGCCCGGGTTGTCCGGGCCGACGCCCGCGCCCTCGGCTGGGGGCGTGTCGCCGTCGAACGCGACGCCGGAGGTCTCGTCCGTCGCCTCGCGTGCGCGCCGGGCGTCCTGGGGGTCGGGGGTGTGCGGGGTGGCCATGGCCGGCTCCTCTCGTCTCGGCGGCACGGGTGCGCGCCGCTGGCCCTCATGGTAGGCCCGGGGCAGGGGGTCCTGACCAGGGTATGGCGACGCCCGCCCCAGCGCTTTCGTGGCCGAAACGGCGCGCCCCGAGCCGCTTTCGTTGACGAAACGGCGCTCCTCCACGCCGCCCGACGGATCCCGTCACACTCTTGATCGTTGGACGTCCAAGCAATAGCGTGATCGGCGTCACGTCCCCACCGTCCGGAGGAGCCCCCATGCCCGAGGCCTACATCATCGACGCCGTCCGCACCCCCGTGGGTCGCCGAGGGAAGGGGCTCGCCGACGTGCATCCCCTCGATCTGGCGGCCGCGCCGCTGCGCGAGATCGTCGCCCGCCAGGACATCGACTCGGCCGAATACGACGAGGTCATCCTCGGCTGCATCGACCAGCTCGGCCCCCAGGCCATGGACGTGGCGCGCAACGCCTGGCTCGCGGCCGGGCTCTCCGAGGACGTCCCCGGCACCACGGTCGAACGCCAGTGCGGCTCCGGCCAGCAGGCGGTCCACTACGCCGCGCAGGCCGTCATGAGCGGGACGGCGGACCTCGTCGTCGCCGGTGGCGTCCAGTCCATGTCCGCGATCCCGCTCTCCCGGTCCAACACGGCCGCCCGCGAGCTCGGCTTCCCCGACCCGTTCACCGGCTCCGAGTCCTGGGCCGCCCGCTACGGGGACGAGGAGATCTCCCAATTCCGCGGGGCCGAGATGATGGCCCGGCACTGGAACCTGGACCGGGACACCCTGGAGGAATTCGCGGTGCGCTCCCACGAGCGCGCGCTCGCCGCCCAGGCCGACGGTCGCTTCGACCGCGAGATCCTGCCCCTCGCCGGCCTCACCGCGGACGAGGGCCCCCGCACCCCGGACGCCGCGAAGATCGCCTCGCTCGACCCGATCGTCCCCGGCGGGCTGCACACCGCGGCCACCGCGTCCCAGATGTCCGACGGCGCGGCCGCCCTCCTGCTCGCCTCCGAGGAGGCCGTGCGCCGCCACGGCCTCACCCCGCGAGCCCGCATCCACCACCTCTCCGCCCGCGGCGCCGACCCCGTCATGATGCTCTCCGCCCCGATCCCGGCGACGGCGTACGCGCTCGACCGCATGGGCCTGACCATCGACGACATGGACCTCGTGGAGATCAACGAGGCGTTCGCCGCCGTCGTGCTGGCCTGGCTGACCGAGACCGGCGCGGACCCGGCGAAGGTCAACGTCAACGGCGGGGCGATCGCCCTGGGCCACCCCATCGGCGCCACCGGCGCCCGCCTGATGACCTCGCTGCTGCACGAGCTCGAGCGCAGCGGCGGCCGCTACGGCCTGCAGACCATGTGCGAGGGCGGCGGCCAGGCCAACGTCACCGTGATCGAACGTCTCTGACCCGTCCCCCGGAGGTTCCCATGCGAGGCCAGATCACCCACCCCACCGACACCGCCGCCCACCCCTCCCCCGCCCCGGAGGACACGATCGGCCGCGTGTTCGCACGCGCGGTCGCCCGCTCCCCGCAAGCCGTCGCCCTGCGCTTCGAGGACCGCGACTGGACCTACGCCCAGCTCCGGGACGGAGCGCACCGCGTGGCCCGCCGCCTCCAGGACACCGGCCTGCCGGCCGGCACCCGGGTGGCCGCCTACGCCACCAACTCGGACGCCTACGCGCTGCTCTTCCTTGCCTGCGTCACGGCCGGCTACGTGCACGTGCCCGTGAACTTCGCGCTCAAGGGCGGCGAGCTCGCGCACGCCCTCGAGGACTCCGGCGCGGAGCTGCTCGTGGCCGACGCCGGCATGCTCGAGCGGGTCGACCAGGTCCGGGCCGAGGGCCGCGCGTCGGCTCTGCGGCACGTGTGGACCATGCTCCCCGCCGGCCACGCCGAGCCCTCCGTGCTTCAGACCGCCCGGGACGAGACGTTGGACGCCGCCGCCCCGGAGGCGGAGGTGTCGGCCACCGACCTGGCCCAGCTGCTCTACACCTCCGGCACCACCTCCACTCCCAAGGGCGCCATGATGTCCCACCGGGCGCTCGTGGCGGAGTACCTCTCCTCGATCATCGCGCTGGACTTCACGGCCGAGGACCGCCCCCTCGTGGCCATGCCGCTGTACCACTCGGCCGCGATGCACGTGTTCCTGCTCCCCTACCTGAGCCTCGGCGCCACGGTGCGCCTGCTGGCCGCCCCGGACATCCCCCGGATGCTCGAGCTGGTGGAGACCGAGCACATCGGCTCCCTGTTCCTGGCGCCCACCGTCTGGGTGCCGCTGGCGAACCACCCGGACCTCGCCACACGCGACCTCTCCTCGCTGCGCAAGGCCCAGTACGGCGCCTCGATCATGCCGGTGACCGTGCTGCAGCGCCTCCGTCAGAGTCAGCCGGGCATCGGCTTCTACAACTGCTTCGGCCAGTCCGAGCTGGGCCCGCTGTGCACCGTGCTGCGCCCCGAGGAGCACGACGCGCGGCCGGCCTCATGCGGCCGCCCCGTGTTCCACGTGGAGGCGCGGGTGATGACGGCCGACGGCGCCCCCGCCGCGCCCGGCGAGCCCGGCGAGATCCAGTACCGCTCGCCGCAGCTGCTCTCCGGCTACTGGAACCGCCCGGACGCCACCGCGGACGCCTTCACCGACGACGGCTGGTTCCGCTCCGGCGACCAGGTCACCCAGGACGCCGCCGGCTACATCCAGGTGGTGGACCGCATCAAGGACGTCATCAACACGGGCGGCGTGCTGGTCGCGCCGCGCGAGGTCGAGGACGCGATCTACGAGCTCGACGAGGTGGCCGAGGTCGCCGTCATCGGCCTGCCGGACGAGCGCTGGATCGAGGCGGTGACCGCCGTCGTCGTGCTCAAGGAGGGCGCCGAGCTGACCGCGGAGACCGTGCGCGCCCACGTGAAGGAGCGGCTGGCGGGCTTCAAGGTGCCCAAGCGCGTGGACTTCGTGGCGGAGCTGCCGCGGAACCAGTCGGGCAAGCTGCTCAAGCGCGCGCTGCGCGCCGAGCGGACGCAGGAGGCCCGGTGATGCGCAGGCAGAAGCCGACCTACGACGTCGTCACGCCCCTGGACGTGGACTACCTGGACGCGTTCGGGGAGGCGACGGAGGAGGACCGCGCGCACTGGGACCGCGCCCGCGCCTACGGCCGGGAGGTGCTCGAACGGATCGACGGGCACTGGGACCGGGCGGAGTACCCGTTGGACCTGGTGGCGCGGGCGGGTGAGCTGGACCTGCTCACCGATGGGCTGGAGGTGCCGGGGCACGCGGTGATGTCGCCGTTGGCGGCGGGCCTGGTGGCGATGGAGATCTCCCGGGCGGACGGATCGATGGCAGCGGCTGCGGCCGTGCAGGGCGGGCTCGTGCTGCGCGCCCTGGTGCACTGCGCGAGCCCGGAGCAGAAGGAGCGGTACCTCGAACCGGTGGCGCGCGGCACGCTGCCGGGCGGGTTCGCACTCACGGAGCCGCTGCACGGCTCGGACTCGGTGTCCCTCGAGACGTCCGCGCGGCCCGACGGCGCCGGCGGCTGGGTGCTGAACGGCGCCAAGAAGTGGATCGGCAACGGCGCCGCCGGGGGCATCACGATCGTGTGGGCGCGCGATACCGAGGACGGCCAGGTCAAGGGCTTCGTGGTGGAGCAGTCCACACCCGGCTACGAGGCCGAGGTGATCACGGGCAAGGGCGCGCTGCGGGCGATCCACCAGGCCGAGATCACGCTGACCGACGTGCGGGTGGGCGACGACGCGCGGCTGCCGGGCGTGTCGACGTTCAAGGACGCCGCGCGCGTGCTGGTGGCCACCCGCGTGAACGTGGGGTGGTCCGCGCTGGGCCACGCGACCGCCATGTTCGAGGCCGCGCTGGCGTACGCCCGGCAGCGGGAGCAGTTCGGCAAGCCGCTGGGGGCGCACCAGATGGTGCAGGAACGGCTCGCGCAGATGCTGGACGAGGTGACCGCCATGCAGACCCGCTGCGTGGCCGTGGCCCGCCTGCAGGCGGCCGGGCGGCTGCGTGACGAGCAGGCCTCCCTGCTGAAGTACGCCTGCACCCGGGGTGCGCGGCGGGTGGCGCAGATCGCCCGGGACATGCTCGGCGGCAACGGCATCCTCCTCGAGCACCGGGTGATGCGGCACTTCGCCGACGTCGAGGCGCTGCACACCTACGAGGGCACCGAGTCCGTGCAGGCGTTGATCCTCGGCCGGGACCTGACCGGGATGAGCGCGTTCGCGTGAGCGCCTCCCTCAGGGCGCGGAGACGACTCCCACGCCCACCCGGGGCAGGCTGCGGTCCACGACCAGCTCCAGCCGACGTTCGTGGAACCGTGCGCCGAGCAGCTCCTCGAGGTCCTCGACGAGGTGCACCGTGATGGTCTCGATGACCGCCGCGGTGTCCTCTCCGTCCCGCAGGATGCAGTCCACCTCCAGCGCGGGGGCGGAGGGGGTGCCGGTGATGGCGAACCTGGCCTCAGCGACCTCGGGGAACACGGTGACGGCCCGCGCGGCACTCATGGCCAGGAGGGCGCAGCGCTGACGGAAGGCGGCGGGCTGCGGCGCCGGGGACTCGAGG
This sequence comes from Micrococcus sp. 63XJN7_8_ISO-PGPR-S23-253, assembly GCF_056173425.1. Taxonomy (NCBI): domain Bacteria; kingdom Bacillati; phylum Actinomycetota; class Actinomycetes; order Micrococcales; family Micrococcaceae; genus Micrococcus; species Micrococcus sp. 63XJN7_8_ISO-PGPR-S23-253. The sequence goes on along the minus strand of NZ_CM149673.1, from coordinate 318,338 downwards.
ACGGGCGGGACGGCGGACAGGGTCCGCCCCATGGCCTGGGGGGCCTCCAGCGTTGCTGTCATGACATTCCTCTCGCCGCGGCCCGGGCGCCCCCTCACAGAGATCGCCGTGACCTGGAAAATGTTAGTCTAACTATGCGTTAGGAAGACTAACCAAATTTTCGGGGTGACGTGAACAGGGAGGTTCAAGAGCGCATGGGTGAGGAGCACACCACGCTGACCAGCACGGATGGCGAACCGACGTCGGGCTACTGGTACACCCGCGGCGCCCGCGAGATCGAACCCGTGGACGTGCTCAACCTGCTGCGACGCTACCGGGAGGCCGAACGGCGCATGCGCGCCCGCACCCGGGACAGCATGGGGATGGGAGAGACCCACCTGTCAGCCCTGCGTTACCTGCTGCGGGCCGACCGACGCGGCCACAAGGTCCGTCAGCGGGATCTGGCCAGCGCCCTGGAGATCACCCCGGCCTCCGCCAGCGCCCTGGTGGACCGACTGGTCCGAGACGGCTACGCCCGACGGGCGCCCCACCCACAGGACCGCCGATCCGTGGTGGTGGAACCGACGGCCAAGACGGACCACGAGGTCCGCGCCACCCTGGGCGCCATGCACCGCAGTATGCTCGCCGCGGTGGAGGGCCTCACCCCGGCCGAGCTCGCCGGCGCGGCCGCGTTCCTGCGGGCCCTGATCCGCAGCGTGGAGGAGCATGACGAGGACGAGGCGGACCAGCCCGCGTGAGGAACAGACTCAGCGGAACAGGTCCCAGACGCTGAACGTGGTGCGCTTGTAGACCGCGTTGTAGGCGGCGCGCTTCGGATCGCGCACCCACCCCATGCCCGGCCGGCCGTCCTCGCGGCCGGCACCCGTGCACCGCACCCGCCAACCCCAGGAGCTGACATGAGCACCGCACCCACCCCTTCTTCCTCCGACGACGCCCCCGCCGTCCTCGTCGAGACGCGGCCCGGCGTCGTGCGGCTGACGCTGAACCGGCCCGCGAAGGGCAACGCGCTCGGACTGACGATGGCGCGCGAGGTGCTCGCGGCGATCGCCGCGGCCGAGGCGGACGAGTCCGTGCACGTGCTCACGCTGACCGGCGCCGGGCGGATCTTCTGCGGCGGCGGGGACGTCCAGGCCATGGCTGCCGCGCCTGCCGGGCCGGAGCGGCGCGCGATGATCCAGGAGCTCGGCGAGGCGGCGGGCGAGGTCGCGGTGGCGCTCACAGGCTCTCGCCTGCTGGTGCTGGCCGGCGTCAATGGGACGGCCGCCGGGGCGGGGCTCGGGCTCCTGCTGGGCGGCGACGTCGTGCTGGTGCGCGAGGACGCGCAGCTGGTGACGGCGTTCTCCGCGCTCGGGATGACACCGGACACGGGCGTGTCCTACTGGCTGCCGCGGGTGCTGGGGCAGGTGCGCGCGACGCAGCTGTTGCTCGGCGGTCGGCGCCTGACCGGGACCGAGGCCGTGGAGTGGGGCCTGGCGACCGAGGCGGTGGCCGGCGACGCGTTCGCGGCGCGTCTGGCGGAGCTCGAGGACGAGCTGGTGGCCGGTCCGGCGCACACCTATGGGCCGACGAAGGCGCTGGCGCGCGGGGCCGACGTCGAGGCGCTGCGTGCACACGTGCGGCAGGAGGCGGCGTCGATCGCGGCGGCGTCCGAGCACCTGGAGGCCGTGCGGCGGGTGGAGGCGTTCGCGGGCCGGTGAGGGGTGGGCGGCGGCCCGGGCCGGCGGCGCAGGCCGGCGGGCCGGGCCGGCGGCGCTCCTCCACCGGGCCGACCCCGGTCAGGTCCGCGAGGGCGTGGAGGTCACTTGAACATCTTCAGGACGTCGCCCAGGCCGACCGTGGTGCGCCGGTAGACGGCGTTGTAGGCGGCGCGCTTCGGATCGCGCAGCCAGCCCATCCCCTTGCGGCCGTAGCCGGGGATGACCTTGCGCTTGATCGCACGCTTGGCGCGGCCCGTGGTGCGGGCCTTGATGGACTTCTTCAGGCTGGGCTTGCGGAGACCGATCTTCATGGGGCGAGCGTAACGGGGGCCCTGAGGCCAGATCGTCCCGAGGTGTCAGGGCCGCTTGCCCTGCCACTCTTGGATCACCCGCCGCATGCTGTTCCCGTGCTCCTTGATCTGGGGGACGTCCCAGTCGCCCTCGGCGTGAAGGATGCCGGCCATGAGCTGGAACTTGAGGCTCTGCTCGTCCGAGGAGTACTGCTTCACCTTCGAGACGGGCATCAGGTTGTTCCGCTGGGAGTTCTCGCGTCGGCCCATGATGCACAGGTTCCCGAAACGGTTGACGTCCTCCGCGGTCAAGGCCTCCTGCTCCTCACCCGGAACCACGGGGTAGAAGTGCTCCACCGAGGTTCGGTACCGGAACCGGAAGGCGTCGGCGCGCCGGCGGAGCACCTCCTGTTCGACATCGCTGAGGGGCTCCCGCAGATGTTCCCGTTCCATGGGCGATGTCCGGCCGGCGTCCCAGAGGATGTAGTCCAGGGCGTTGAAGACGAAGTTGGGGACGTTGACGCCGGCATCCCAGGTCTTGTCCGCCTCATAGGCACGGAGGCGCTCTCGCGCCAGATCTTCCAGCATGAGCTGAAACGCCACGCCGTCCACACCGTCCACCGGCTGCGCATCCAGCCATCGCAGGATGCGGTACAGGAAGTACTTGGATGTGCGGCGCGTGTCGGTGACCTGGAACATGGCCTGAAGGTTCCGGACGGCGTCCTGGACCTGCTGATCCCGGAAGGTGTTCTTCACACCCAGCCGTCGGCGCGGAGAGCGCTCGCCGGCCTCAGTCTCGAGCTTCTGAGCTCGGCTGAGCACCCAGTTCTCCTCGTCCGCCTGTGTTCCCGTCGTCGCCAGAGTCCTGATCACATAGGTATCCAGCAGAAGGCGCATGCGGAGCAGCGTCACGAGGAAACGCTGAGACCAGGCCGCGTCGCCATGGCCGTGCTGGGCGAACTGCTCCAGCAGGGAGCCGTCCTCGAGCCGCACGGCCCCCGTTGAGTCCTGGCCCCACCGCGGCAGGCCGGGCTCGGCCCCCTCACCCTTCTCCTGCATCACGCGCAGCACATGCAGCAGCAAGTTCGGGAAGTCGACGATGGTCCCGTAGGCGCCGGTATCGGCGTCGTCCTGGCGTTGGTCGGACGGGGGCCCGGACTCCACGGCGGTCTGCCCGGCGGCCAGCAGAGCCTCAATGATGGTGCGGGCGCCCGACGCCGTCGCGGTCTGGCTCGGCGCGAGAGCTGCCCGCAGCGACGCGAAATCCCGGGTGAGGAGGGCCGACCAGGACCCGCCGAAGACGGCGTCTCTTGCCGCCTCACCGCCACCCTTCGGCCGTTCCGTCGAGAACTGGAGCTGGATGTGGCGGTCCAGAACGGCGCAGGCGTCCCAGACGTGCGCGAACACCTTCCGGTCCGTGGCGTCCTCGAGAGGCCGCATCAATGTGGCCTTCAGGATCTCGTGCTTGGCGAGCTGCTCACCGCGGGTGTTCATCACCTCGAAATAGTGGTTGAGGTCCGTGCCCTTCGGAAGTTCGGTGCGCAGCAACCGGACATGCTTCCAGAGGTACGCGAGGTCGTCGCCGTCGAACATCACCTCCTGATCGTCTGCCGGGGTTTGCCGGTCCATGGCCCGCCGGCAGGCCGCAGCGATCGTCTCGACGGCCACCCCGATGGCGTCCACCTGGAATGACGTCCCGGCGGGGGCGCCCCGACGGCGGAGGGTCGCGAGGTCCTCCCCGGCCTCGGGGCGCCCTTCGTAATCCAGGACGGCCAACGTCCGGGGGTCGAGGACACCGGCACGGATGACACGCTCCGCGACGGCCGCCAGCACCGTCAGCGTGGTCAGGCGCTGCTGCCCGTCGACCACCTCGTCGATCGGCACGCCCTCAGGAGTCGTGGCTCGGTTCACCACCAGCGAGCCGAGGTAGTAGTCGGACGAGGCTCCCTGCGTATCCGGCTTCTCCGAGCGGAGGCGAGCGCGGCGCACGTCCGCGAGGAGTGTCGCGATCTCGACCTGCGTCCAGGCGTAGGCCCGTTGGTAGACCGGCACCCGGTAGTGCCGGGCGGCGGTGAAGACCTCCTCGATCGTCAGCGCCTCAGGCGCGTGCTTCTCAGTCTGCATCGTGGGCTTCCTCCGTGTCCCAGGGCGTGTCCGAGTAGAGACGCTCCACCGGGGAGGCCTCGTCCACGTACGGCCCGGGGAGGGCCGCCACGCGCCCGGTGACGGCGGCGGGGTCCAGGCTGCTCCTCATCAGGCGGAACAGGTTGACCCGGTCCTCCAGGTCCGGCGCCCCGTGCTGGCCCAGCGCGTGAAGTTCCACGGAGCGCGGGTAGACCCGCGTCAACCGCGTTCTCAATGCGAAGGCATGCCGTGCGAGCACGAGAGCGGCGCGCTCGATGTCGTGGTCGCCGAACCGGTCTGCGTAGGCCAGCAGCAGCGCTCCGTAGAGCTCCTGTGTGTAGCGGTAGCCAGCGCCGGTGCCGGCGGCCCGGACGAGCCGGGTGATCGTCTGGAATCGCCTGTTCTCCCTCCCACGACGGGCGTCGTCCCCGGCGGTCTGCTCCGCGTCCGTCGCGGAGACGCCGAGGGCCCTCGCGAGCCGGGTGTAGTGATACACCAGGCGGAAGAACATCTCGCCGTCGGTGACAGGCTGGGTCAGCTGGAACGGGAACTCCAGCGGAGGAAGGGCACCGTGCGCGATCAGCGCGGCGTTTCGCCCGTTGTAGTCGTCCACGTGGGCCTTGGCCATGAGAAGCCCGCGCGCCCAGGGCAGTCGGCCGAGGCCCGTCGGCCCAGCGGAGATCCCCTTGAACGCTCCGATCCGGGACGCGGTGAAGCCGTCGCGCGGCAGGGACTCACCGGCGCTCCAGCGGAGGATCGGATAGAGCAGACGTGAGAAGAGATGGTGGATCTCGACCGGCGGGGTGGCTTCCCACTCCCGCACGGCCGCGAGGATCGCCGCCCGGTCCGATGTGGCTTCACCATAGGCGCGGAGGTGGTAGGCCTTCAGTAGGTCGGTGGGCAGGAGTGCCCGGCCGCGGGTGTTCTGCGAGTCGAACATCTGGAAGGCCGCGTCGAGGTCGCTGACGATCAGGCGCACCAGCGTGCAACGGTCCAGGAAGTAGTCCGCGAAGTCCTCGACCTCGGTGCTGTCCCAGGACCGGAATGTCTGCAGGATGAGGCGGTGGTTCTCGACCACGTGGCGCTCCGACACGTCCCGGCGGCCCGGCGGCAGCTCGATGGTCGCCGCACTGTCCAGGGCCGCACGCTGGCGCTCGGCGCGCTCGGCGGTGTCGCCCAGGACCTCCTGCAGTGCGAGCGCGATCAGCGCGAAGGTCATGTACCGCTGCTGGCCGTCGACGATGTCCAGCCAGCCGTCCTCGGCGTGCACGATCATGGTGCCGATCCGGTAGGACGCCGCGCTGCGGAATCGACGGATGTCGTCGATCAGCTGCACAGCGTTCTTCGTGGACCACGTATAGGGCCGCTGGTACACGGGGATACGGAGACGAGGGTCCCGCAGTGCATCCGCGACGGTCATGACGTTCGCGGTCAACGACCCGGAGTGCCCCGTCCCCGGTCCTTGGGCGTCGCTCTGGGCACCCCGCAGATGGTCGACGGCGGCATCCGCGGCGGTCGAGTGCATCTCCATCAGGCGTCGTCTTCCATGGGTCCCGTCTTAGCCGAGGCGGCCTCGACCTCGCCGAGGGTGTGCCCATCCGGCGCCCGCCATGAGGACGGCCCGCTCATGCTCCCGCCGGCCACGAATCCGGCCGCGGCCGAGGAGCTGGTGAAGGAGACGTCCTCGATCAGGACCCCATCAGCGCCGATGTGGCCGGCAAAGCGCTCGCGGCTCGCCCGGACACCCGCGGGCGCGCTGGGCCGCAGCCCCTCCATGAGGCCGCTGCCCCGCAGGACAACGAACCCGTCCGGCGTCGGGTGCCCCTGCGCACTCACGCCGTTGACCGTCATGGTGAACAGGGTGCGCTCCGGCACCGACCCGGGCGCCTGGGTGGCCCGGCCCGCCGCGACCACGGCATGTGAGCCGTCAGCGCTCTCGAAGACGCGATGCCCCAGGGCGCTGATCAGGATCTTGGCCTTGTCGGCGTACTCCTCCAGCTCCGCCTTCTTCTCCTCCGTGACGTTGCCCTGGGAGGGCGCCACCGCGTTGTCCACGGTGAAGCGCCCGGCCGTGGATGCAGCCTGGTGGAAGTAGTGCTCCAGGTAGGTCACCTCCGTGGGGCCGAAGGTGTCCCCGAGGGTGGAGAGGAGAATGGCCCGGTTCCAGAAGTCGTGCGCCTCTTTCCGGACGTGCTCCCGGATCCTGCCTACCATGCCGTTGCCGTTGGCCCGCCCGACAGCCTGGCCGACGTAGACGACGTCGTCGCCGGAATCGGCGTCCTGCCCCAGCAGCAGGTACACACCGGTGCCTTCGAACGCCTCGGGGTGTCCGTCCGCGTTGAGGCTGGTGCGTGGCACCACATAGACGAGGCCCGTCCAGTTGTCGAGGGTGCACTTCAGTCGACCGGTGGGTGCACCGTCCATCAGGAAGACCTGCAGTGTCTTGGGATGTGCCATCTCAGTTCCCCTTCCGGACGCGCGACGGTGTCGCGCTCGCCCTCTCATCGACCGAAGTGCCCTGCGAAGGGGCCGTTTCGTCAGCGAAAACGGCGGACTGTCCATGAGCAACGTCCACCGGCCCAGTCCCCTCGCCTCGCACCTTCCAGTACAGGTACTCCCCGATGGCAGCGACGATCATCTTGGACGGGTCCCCGCCCCTGCCCACGATGTCCGTCATCTTCGCGAAGGCGTCCTCGTTCGCGTACACGGCGCCCATCGCCGACCGTTCCAGGTTCGGACTCGCCAGGAACTGCTCCAGCGAGTTCGCTCCGGCCTGGCCCAGCAGCTTCTCGTCCTCCATCAGCGGCGCCACGAGGGCACTCACCCACGCCTCCTGCTGGGACGGGGAGGCATCCACGCCTTCACCGGCGAAGATCTCGTTGATCTTCTCGATCACTTCCTCCAACGGCCCGCGCTGCTTCTCACGCACCTGCCCGCCTCCCACAGCGGTCGTCCCCTTCAGCGCCGCCCCACCGGTCAGCCCGATGTCCCCCGAGGACGTCTTCTTCTGCCGGATGCTCACCAGCTGCACATCGCTCAGGTCGATCAGCTCCTCACCGCCGGGCTGATCGCCCACGAGCTGCACCAGATGCCGCAGGAACAGCGCCCGCTTGTAGTGCTCGGTGTCCCCGAACTCGTAGATCTGGGAGAGGAAGTCGTAGAGGCTGACGAAGGACCGCATGTCCTTGCGCACCAGCACGAGCTCGTTCACGCGCGTCTCGTCCTGGTTCATCCGCGCATGCGCCAGCTCCTTGCGGAACCGGTATGCCACGGGCTCCAGCGCGGCCTGCAGGCCCTCCTGCCCGCTCCCCGGCTTCCACGCGACCCACACCTCGGCGAACGCGTCGACCTCGTCCCAGTCGTACACGCCCGCGGCGTCGAGCTTCGTCCCCAGGTCATGGATCAGGTTCGGGTCCGTCACCGTCTCCAGCTTCGCGCCCGCGTAGTACGGCTCGAAGGCGGCCTGGATGTCGTCTTCGGAGTTCACGAAGTCCAGCACGTAGGTGGTGTCCTTGCCGGGCGCCGCACGGTTCAGGCGCGACAGCGTCTGCACGGCCAGCACGCCGGAGAGCTTCTTGTCCACGTACAGGGCGCAGAGCTTCGGCTGGTCGAAGCCGGTCTGGTACTTGTTGGCCACGATCATCACCTGGTAGCCGTCCCCGTCGAACGCCTTCGCCAGGTCGCCGGTCACGGACGGGTTCATGGACCGTTCGGTGACCTTCTCGAGCTCGAAGTCGTCGTCGGTGATCTCGCCGGAGAAGGCCACCAGGGTGCCCACGTCCGTGTACCCCATGTCCTGGATGCACTGGTCCATCTGGCGCTTGTACCGGACGGCGGCGGCGCGGGAGTCGGTGACCACCATGGCCTTGGCTTGCCCGTCGAGCAGTCCGGCCACGTTGGCGCGGAAGTGCTCCACGATGATCTTGACCTTCTGCGCGATGTTCGTCGGGTGCAGCTTGACCCACCGCATGAGCTTCTTGCTCGCCTCGGTCTGGTCCACTTCGGTGGTCGGCTTCCCGACGGCGGCCCGGTCGCCTTCGGGACGGAACTCGCCCTTCTGTCCGGCCAGGGCCAGCTTGAAGGCGGTGTCGTAGTTGGTGAAGTTCTTCAGCACGTCGAGGATGAACTCCTCCTCGATGGCCTGCTGCATGGTGTACCGGTGGAAGGAGGCCGGGATCTCCTGGCCCTTCTCGTCGTACTCGCCGGAGGGCCGGCCGAACATCTGCAGGGTCTTGTCCTTCGGGGTGGCGGTGAAGGCGAAGAAGCTGATGTTCTCCGGGCGTCCGGTGGCGGCGACCTCGGCGGCGAGGATGGACTCGGTGTCCGCCTCTCCGCCGTCTTCGAGGTCGGCCTGCTCTTCCGGGGTGAGCACACGCTTGAGTTTGGCTGCGGCGGAGCCGGTCTGGGAGGAGTGCGCCTCGTCCGCGATCACCGCGTAGGTGCGGCCGGCGAGCGTCGAGTCACCTTTGAGGAGCTCGAGCACGGCGGGGAAGGTCTGCAGCGTCACCACGATGATCCGATTGCCCTGCAGCAGGGTCTGCTTCACCAGGGCGGACTTGCTGGTGGCCTCTCCCCCGAGGTTCTTGCGGTCCACGGCCACCACGGTGCCGGAGGTCCGCTCGATCTGCCGGACGGCCTCCTGCAGCTGGTCGTCCAGCACGGTGCGGTCGGTGACCACGATGACCGAGTCGAACACCCGCTGCTCGTCCGCCCCGTAGGTGGAGAGCAGGCGGTGGGCGGTCCAGGCGATGGTGTTGGTCTTGCCGGAGCCCGCGGAGTGCTCGATCAGGTAGGACTTGCCGGCGCCCTCCTCACGGACGGCGGCGAGCATCGTGGTGACGGCCTCCCACTGGTGGAAGCGCGGGAAGATCAGCGTGGACTTCCGGCGCGAGCGGCCGTGCTCGTCCTCCACGGTCTCCTTCTTGAGGAAGACGAACTTCTGGAGGATCTCGAGCCAGGTGTCCCGCTGGAGGATCCGTTCCCACAGATAGGCGGTCGAGGAACCGCCGTCCGGATTGAGCGGGTTGCCGGCGTGGCCGTCGTCGCCTTGGTTGAACGGCAGGAAGAAAGTTCCCTTCCCAGCCAGCTTGGTGGTCATCCAGACCTCGCGGTTGGAGACGGCGAAGTGGACCACGGCGCGGGTGCCGAACCCGAACAGCGGCGTGGCCTTGGGGTTGCGCTCGCGGTATTGCTTCTTCGCGTGGCCGATGGACTGGGTGGAGTCGGTCTTCAGCTCGATCGTGGCCACGGGCAGGCCGTTGACGAACAGCACCAGGTCTACGGACTGGTTGGTGGCCGGGTTGAAGTGCACCTGACGCATCACGCGCAGCCGCATGCGCTCGTAGGAGGCGACAGCGGCCGGGTTCAGGTTCGTGGCCGGCCGCGGCTCGGCCATGCGCAGGGTGGCGGAGGTGCCGACCTTGAAGCCCTTGCGGAGCACGTTGAGGGTGCCGCCGACGCCGGTGTCCTGCGGCTTGTTCAGCACGTCGATCAGGCGGGTGGTGATCTGGTCCCGCTGTGCCTGCTGGGCGGAGGCCGGGGCATCGGCCTTCACGATGCGCCCGTAGTCCTCCGGCTGGTTCTCGGCCAGCCAGGCGTGGACGTCCTCGGGGAAGATCGCGTTCTTGCGGTCGTAGCCGGCATCGTTGGGCGAGTAGAGCCAGCCGTGCTGCTCCAGGTACTCGCAGATGCAGGTCTCGAGCTCGCTCTCGTTGTGGATGGCCATGGCGGTCAGTCCTCCGTGGGGATCTCGATCTGGCCGGTGACGGCGGCAGTGATCAGCGCGGCCCGGCGCTCCTGGGCGAGCTCGATGAAGCGTTCGGCCTTGGCGATGAGCGCGTCGATCTTTGCGGTCTCGTGGTCGAGGTGGTCGACGATCACGCGCTGCTCAACCAAGCTAGGCAGCGGAACCTCCATCCGGCCAAGGACCGAGCCATTGAGGTTCATGAGACCAGTAGATGTGGTCGCGACCAGATTAATCCAGCTACGGGCTTGATCTGTCCGCATGAACCACCACAAGAACTTCGGAATCATCGTGGGCCGCAGACGTAGTCTCTGCATGAAGTTCCCGAACCCGTAGCCACCCTCGGCAACTTCATTGTCCACCAGGGTCGTCTTTCCAACATGCTTGAACGACCCGCTCGTCTTCGTCACGATGAGGTCTCCCTCCCGGAGCCGGGTATTCTGCCGCTCGGTCTGGGACAAGTTACGCAATGCAGGATCGCCAATAGCCCAGTACCCATCTACCGTCTGTTCCGTCGAACGGAGTACTGCCACATCGTCCGCACCCGTCGGATCTTCACCCCACGCGCCCGAGTCATTGAGAACCAGGTGCCGCCGAAGAATGACTATCTCCGAGATGGAGACGAATGCTCGGTCGATGACTGCCTGACGCCGTTCGCGCAACCGGTTCATTAGCTCGACCTGCTTCGCGATGAGGGCGTCGATCGTGGCGGTCTCGCGGTCGAGGTAATCCGCGATCCGTGCCTGGTCTGATTCGTTGTCCACGGGGATCGACAGAGTAGACACCCACTCAGCAGTTACTCGGCGCAGATTCCCCACTCCCTGCAGGACGGTCTCTCCCTCACTGAGGACCGGCTGCGTTCGAAGGAAGTAGGCAAGATACCTGGGTTCGATTCCACGAGGCCGGAGCACATGCACCTCAGTCGTGGCGAGTCCTGCCACTGTCGGCAGGTCATCAGCCACGAACACGCGGCCAGCCTCGAACGTCGGAGTGATCTTGGGCATCACCACGTCGCCACGACGCAAGACGGTGTATCCGGCCGTGTTGGCCGGTTTGGTGAACTCGTACCGGCGCCGACCGTCCGGCCAGACCGCTTCGAGGGGCAGGAAGGTGACCTCATCGTCCCCCAAGCCGCGCAACTCGGGAACAGGTGGATTAACTTGAGCGACGCGGCGTAGCTGCATGCTCACCGCTCCACCTCGCTCAGCAACTCGATGATCTCGGCGGTGAGCTGCTTGAGCTCGGCGTCGATCTCCTCGAGCGGGCGTGGTGGCACGTACGTGTAGAAGAGTCGGGTGAAGGGGATCTCGTAGCCGATCTTCGTCTTGGACTCGTCGATCCAGGCGCCAGGCACGTGCGGGGCCACCTCAGCCTCGAAGTACTCGTGAATGTCCCGGCCGAAGGGCACCAGCTCGGTGTCCCGCAGCGAGGTGTCCGGCTCCGGCTCGCCCTTCTTGTTCGTCACCACCTCAGCCTCGGGATCGTGCACGCCAATCGCCCCGGTCAAGGCCTTCACCAGTGGAGCGCCGGCGGTCACGCCGTGCTCCTTCAACGCCCTCTTCAGGTCTAGCACGAAGGTGGGCTGGTGGTCCCAGGCCCGGCCACGCAGGGAGGCGAGGGCGGCCTCGAGAGCCGAGCGGCCGTCGTCGGGAAGCTTGTCCACCGGCTTGGTGGCGAGCGCCGCCGCGATGGTGGCATCCTCCACCTCGAAGCGCAGCTGCAGCGGGCGCTCCACAGTGATCTCCCGGTAGCCGAAGTCCTGCGCGGTGAGGATCTTGGAGAACTCGGCGTAGGCCTCGGACTGGGCATCGAAGTCCCGGTAGATGTCCAGTACACGCTGGCGGTCCTCCTTGGACAACTTCTTGTTCTTCGAGCCCACGTTGCGAGGCAGCTTGGTGAAGAACGTGCGGGCGTCGATCAGCTGGACCCTGCCGCGGCGGTCTGCCGGCTTGTTGTTGTCCAGCACCCACACATAGGTGGCGATGCCAGTGTTGTAGAACATGTCCGTGGGCAGCGCGACGATCACGTCCACCAGGTCAGACTCCAGCAGCCAGCGGCGGATCTCGGACGGGCCCGAGCCGGCCCCGCCCGTGAACAGCGGGGAGCCGTTGAGGACGATGCCGGCCCGGCCTCCACCCTCCGAGACCGGGCGGAGCTTCGAGGCCACGAGCTGGAGGAACAGCATCTGCCCGTCGCTGATGGCGGGGGTGCCGCCCGGGAAGCGGTTTGTGGCGCCGCCGGCGGCGATCTCCTTCTCCACCGCGGTGCGGGAGGCCTTCCAGTCGCCGCCGTAGGGCGGGTTGGAGAGGACGTAGTCGAAGCGCTCGGTCAGGTGGGCGTCGTTCTTCAGGGTGTCCCCGCGGGCGATGCCGTCCGCGTCCTGGCCCTTGCCGAGCAGCTCGGACTTGCAGATCGCATAGGACTGATCGTTGAGCTCCTGCCCGAACAGGCGGACCTCCGCGTTCGGGTTCATGCGGCGCAGGCGCTCGTCCAACAGGGAGAGCATGCCGCCGGTGCCGGCCGTGGGGTCATAGACGGTGCGGACCGGGTACCCGGTGAGGACGTCGTCGTCGTTGGCCGTGAGCAGGTCCACGAGGAGCTTCACCGCGTCGCGCGGGGTGAAGTGCTCGCCCGCCGTCTCGTTGGAGGCGGCAGCGAAGCGGCGGATCAGGTCCTCGAAGAGGGTGCCCATCTCCGCGTTGGAGACGGTGTCCGGGGAGAGGTCGATGGAGGCGAACTGCTGCAGGACCAGGAAGAGGCGGTCGTGCTCGTCCAGCTTGGCGACCGTCTTGTCGAACTCGTAATAGGTGAACAGGTCCGCCACGTTCTGGGAGAACCCGTCCACGTAGGCCAGCAGGTTCGTGCGGAGCAGGTCCGGCTCCTGCAGGGTGCGGTCCAGGGTGAAGGGGCTGAGGTTGTAGAACGTCAGGCCCGTGCGGGACTCGACCAGGTTGTCCAGGACGAAGTCCGGCTGCCCCTTGGCCGCCAGCTCCGCGAAGAACTCCCGGTGCGGGGCCATGACCGCCTCCATGCGGCGCAGGATGGTGAGCGGAAGGACGAGCGTGCCGTACTGGTTCGGCTTGAACACGCCCCGGAGCTGGTCCGCGATCCCCCACACGAAGTTCGAGAGGTTCTGGGGAGAGGGCATGGTGGCAGAGCCTTTCGGAGCACGGCGGTGTGGTAGTCGGCCTCATTCTGGCACGGCGACAACCCAGGCCTCGGCTCACGCCCGGCACGGTCGATCCCCACTCCGTCGCAGTTCGCTGCGCGGGCCCTCCGGCGGCCAGACTCACGCACCGAGGCCCCGGTCTGCATCGCACTGAACGATGCATCCCGAGGCCCCGGTCGACGGTTGCGGCCCGTGAGAGATCAGCTCTCGGCGGCCTGGCCCTCCTGCACGCGGAGCATGGCCCCGAAGGTGGCATCCGGCTCACCGCGGAAGAAGTCCCGGCCGTAGACCACGAGGCAGAGGATGACGCCCGTCGCCAGGCCCCATGCGGCACCGTTGGACGCCAGCACCGCAGCGGTGACTCCCGCGATTCCGAGATCCTTGACGCTGCGGGCCTCCATGATGCCGACCCTCACGGACACGAATCCCTGGATGAGCAGGGTCAGGGCCAGAGCCACCCCGAGCACCGGCTGCACCAGCGTCACGATCGGCAGCAGCAGGAGCCCGGTGTTCGTCCCCCACCGGAACGACCCTGCCCCGCCGAAGATCGACTTCATGGCCTTGCGGCCTTCCTTGTAGCGCTCCACGATCACGACGTGCATGGCAGACCAGAGCGGACCGCACATGGCCACGTCCGGACCGATCATGGACATGATGGTGTTGCGGCCGCCGAAGATCAGGTGTGCACGGTCCGGGTTGTACACGACCGCCTCATCCGTGCGGATCTGGTCGGCCTCCTTGAGGATCGCCCGGGCCTGGAGGACGTCGCCGAACACGACGATGTAGGTCGCGAGGACGGTGGGCAGCGCGGTGAGGAACATCGAGGCCGGCGGGAGGCCGATGCCGAAGATCGTGTACCCGGCGAAGAGGCCCGCGAAGTCCGGGGTGTTGAACCCCCACTCGATGGTCGGCCACGGCGCTTCACCGGCCAGGGGTGCGATGACCACGGCCAGGAGGATCACCGGGAGGATGCCCAGGTTGCCGATCGTGCGCCACATCGGGTTCTTGGTCCGCATCGCGGCGAACCGGCTGGAGAAGAGCAGGAGGAAGGCGATCCCCACCGCGATCGTGATGGTGACCGGGAAGGTCTCGAAACGCCCTCCGGCGACGAAGAGGGACTGGACGGCGGCGATTCCCGCACCCACCAGGACGCCCGCCTTGATGGCGGAGGGGATCAGCGAGACCACCTTGGAGGCGAGTCCCGTCGCACCCAACGTGATGGAGAAGACGCCCAGCATGAACTGGAACGCGATGAGTGCATGCACGCGCTCCTCCCCCTCAGGGAACGCTGAGCAGTAGGCCATGACCAGCGGGATCGCCGGGGTGATCCACCCGGGAACCACCGGGTCACCGAGGAGGTGATGGGTGAGGTACAGGAGGCCGTTGAACACCACGACGGCGAGGGCCACCTCGAACGGCATACCGAGCAGTTCGACCATCAGAGGGATGGCCGCGAGGTCCACGGCGCACATCAGGAGGCCCTGGACGTAGTCCGGCCACTCGAAGCGGTAGTGCACGAACGGCAGGCGGATCTGGAAGGGCCCTGCCTTCCAGTGCGGGGGGACTTCCCCGATGCCCTCATCGTCCAGCGAGTGATGCGCAGTAGTCGTCATGTCCGTGGCCTTCAGTATTCGATGATCTGACGGACCGCACGGCCATCGGCCAGCTGGTCCATCGCTTCGTTGATGTCGTCGAGCCGCATGGTCGCGGAGACGAGCTTCTCCACGGGCAGCCGACCTTCACGCCACATCTGCTCGTATCGCGGGATGTCGCGAGCGGGCACAGAGGTGCCCAGGTACGAGCCGATGATCGTGCGGGCCTCACCCGTGATGGTGAGCGGTGAGATCTCCGCCGTCTGCTCCGGCGAGGGAAGCCCTGCCGTGACGGTCCGGCCGCCCGGCGCCGTCGCGTTGAACGCCGTTGTGAAGGCCGCCGGATGGCCGGCGCACTCGACGGCGTGGGTGGTCTTGATGCCGCGCTCCGCCATCTCTTCGGGTGAGTAGGCGGCATGCGCGCCATAGCTGAGGGCGAGCTCCCGCTTCTCCTCGGACATGTCCACCGCGATGATCTCCTGCACACCGCTCGCCACCGCCGTCAGAAGGCAGGCGACCCCCACGCCGCCGAGGCCGACGATCGCGATGGAGTCCCCCTCCTCCGGGGCCGCGGCGTTGAGCAGGGCGCCGCCGCCGGTCAGCACGGCACATCCCAGGACCGCAGCGACGGCGGCCGGCACGTCAGAGCCGACGGGCACCACGGACTTCCGATTCACGACCGCGTGGGTCGCGAATCCGGAGACGCCCAGGTGGTGGAACACCTCGTCGCCGTCGCGGTGGAGTCGGATCCCGCCGCCCAGGAGGACGCCGGCGTTGTTCGCCTCCGTGCCGGGGATGCAGGGCAGGCGACCGTCGGTCTTGCACGCATCGCATTCGCCGCATCGAGGCAGGAACGTCATGACGACCCGCTGGCCGACCTCCACGTCGTCGACACCCTCACCGAGCTCCTCGACGATCCCGGCGGCCTCGTGGCCGAGCAGCATGGGGACGGGCCGCACGCGATGACCGTTCACCACGGACAGATCCGAATGGCACACGCCCGAGGCCTCCATGCGGACGAGGATCTCGCCTGCGCCCGGGGGATGGAGCTCCAGGTCCGAGATGGTGAGGGGACGGGACGAGGCGTACGGCCTCTGCCGGCCGATCTCCTCGAGAACAGCTCCACGGATCTGCATGTGAGCGCCTTCCACGACGGGGATGTGTGATGTAGGCCTCAGGGCCTCGTCCCATCCCACCAGCGCTCCTTGTTCAGCGCTACAGACATCCAGTCCATCTCTCACCGAATAAAGTGGGCAGAGTGACCACTGACACCCTCGACCACCGCCTCCTCCGAGCCCTGCTCGACACGGCTGCCGACCTCGCGGAACTGGCCGACACCGAATCCGTCCTGGCGTCCATCGTTCGGCGCACTCGGGCCCTCGTCGGAACAGACATGGCCTATCTCAGCCTCAATGACCACGCAGCAGGTGAGACGTACATCCGCCGGGCTGAGGGCGTCGTGACCCACGCGTACCGGACGATCCGCATGCCCATCGGCACGGGAGTGCTCGGGAAGGTGGCGGAGGGTCTGGCACCCTTCCAGAGCCTCGACTACTCCAACGACCCGACGATCACCCACATCCCCCAGGTGGACCACGCGGTGCAGGCCGAGGGCGTCCACGCGATCATGGGCTCACCCCTCGTCGTCGACGGCCGACCGCTCGGCGCCCTGATGGTCGCCGAACGTCGCGCCCGGAGGTTCACCCACTCCGAGGTGACCATCGTCGAGTCACTCGCCAAACATGCCGCCATCGCGATCCAGAACGCACATCGCTACACGGAGGCACTCAACGCCGTGGGGCGCGCGGACGCAGACCGGGATCACGAACGCCAGTCCCTGCGTGAGCTCACTCGCCTGGATGAGCTCTCCTCGCGCCAATGCCAGTCCCTTCTGGAAGAGCCCAATGAGACGGCCGTGCTCAATCGGGCCGCCGAGCACCTGGGGGTGGAGGTGGAACTCCTCTCCCCCGAACGTCCGACGTCGCCGCTGCGGCCCGCCCCCGCCCTCCCCTCGCGTCACACCGCGGGCGTGGCCCACGAGGTCGTGGCGCCGGACGGCTGCACCTGGACGCTCGTTCCCGCAGATCGGGACGCGAGCGACTGGCTCGCCGTCCGTCGCGCCCTCGACCCTGCCGAGGAGAGGGCCCTGCTCAGGACCGCGCAGCACCTCCTGCTCGCACGACGGCTCCGCAGCGCGCGGCGCGCCACCGAGCTCGAGGCGGGCGCCGGTCTGCTGGCCGAACTCGTCGACGATTCCGCCGGTGGAAGCGTGCGACGGCGTCGGGCGCTCGCCGAGCTCGGCCTGCGCGAGGACTCACAGGTCAGCTTGGTCGTCATCGATCTCGCCGCCGTACCCGAACCCCAGTTCGCCGAGCGAGTGCTCTCACCCGTCGCAGGAGTGCGCCTCAGCGCTCCGCGGGGAGGCACATGGTGCGTGGTCGGTGACCGCCCGGATGTGCCCGCCCGCGTGGAGGCGGCAGTTCGGCATGCGACGGAGGCCGTCTGGCAGATGGCCTTCCTTGGGCCGGGCGAGCACTTCCGCGATCTGCCGGGAGCGTTCCACACGCTGGAGAACGCCCTCGCCGTCAGCCGGGTGGCCGGAGGGCTCCACGCCGTGGACGCGTCGACCGTGGGCGCCGTGGGCATGGTCCTCGCCGGGGCCGGCGAGGCGAGCAAGGACGTGACGACCCGCCCGCTGGCGCCGTTGCGCGACCTGCCGCCCCAGCGTGCCTCGGCACTCCGCGAGACCGCACTGGCCTACCTGGACGCCGGAATGAACGTGGCCGAGACGTCCCGTCGGCTCTTCCTCCACCGCAACACGGTCCTTCAACGACTGGAGCAACTCGGCGCCGTCCTTGGGCCCGACTGGCACACGCCCCCGCGGTCGCTCGACCTCCATCTCGCCCTGCTCTCGGCAGCACGCGACGACGGCGGCGCCCCGGGAGTGACAGCCCCCAGCCTCGGGAATCGTCTGCACACCTGACCCTTCTGACCCGGCCACGGCCGCCGAGAAGGGTCAGATCCGCACACGATCCCTGACACACGCCCCCACCGCTCTACACGCGCCAAATACACAACACTCGCCTTGCGTATCTCACTGAGGTGTGCCTTACTGGTTTTCGGACCCCCGCCGGAAGGACCCCCATGGCCCACGCCTCCACGCACCCCGCCCATCCGCTGCCGCCCGTGGCGCCCCGTCGCCTGCTGCTGGCCCAGCGGCTGCTCCGCGGCGAGGGCTCCGTCGAGGTCACGGCCTTCCGCGCCGGCGAGACGCTCACGACGGCCGTCCACGGCGTGAGCGCGGACGGCCGCCTCGTGATCGCCCACGTCCCCAACCTCCTCGGTTCGCTCGGCGCGTTCCACACGCCCGCGCCTCTGGACGTGCGCGTGGACGTCCTGCGCGACGCCCTGGACCTCACGCTCCCCACCCGCCTGGCGTCCGTGCATCTGCTCGGCACCCTGCGCTGGTGCCGGGACTCGGCCGAGGTCGCGGAGCTGGGGCTGCGCGGTCGCGTCGCGGACCTCGTGGCCGACGTCGGCCCGCGGGTGCGCGTGGGCGTCGTCGAGACCCAGCGGATCCTGCTGCACGACGTCGACGGCGTCGCCGTGTTCTGCCGCCACACCCTGCCGCTCACGTCGCGCGGGCTCATCGACCAGACCGAGCTCGCAGACCTGGCGGACGACGTGCTGGGCACCGCCCCCGAGGTGCTCGCGGACCTGGCCGACGCCGTCGCCCTGGGCCTGCTGCCGGGCGAGAGCACCCCGTTGCAGGTCGACACCGAACCCCTGGCCGAGTCCCCCGCCCACGCCCTCGACGCGGACGAAGCCGGGGTGACCCTGCTCCGCGTCCGCGACGGCGAGAGCACCGCGGTGCATGTGGCCCTGCCCGGCGCGGGCCGGCTCGACCACAGCCCCCGGCACGCGTGGCGGCGACTGCTGGACGCGATCCCGGCGCGCGTCACCCACCCCTGAGGGGCGGCGTCAGTCGATCGCGTAGGTGGCGCAGGTGGCCACGTCCGTGACCTCGATGCCCTCGGCGGTGCAGGCGAGGTCGGCGTTGTAGGTGCACTCGAGGCGGTGGCACGCACCGACGGTCGAGGCGCCCTCGGTCACCGGGCGGCGGACGTCCAGCTGGACGAAGGTGCCGCAGCCGGGCGTGCGGTCGGAGCCGGCGACGGTGATGGCCAGGGCGTTGCAGGACGACTGGGCATTGAAGGCACAGGCGCTGGCGGCGCAGGTGCGGACGGCGGTGGTCATGGCGTGATCCTCCCGGTTCGGGCCCGCCCCGGGCTGGGACGGTGCTGCTGGAATCGAGATTACTCCGGCCCGCGAATTGCACAAGAGGGGTGAGCCTTAGTCCATAGTTGATTAGCGCAAATCAATTTTGCGCATTGTCGCGTGCCGTATGGACCGACGTCGTGCCCGCCGGCCGCCCCACCTCGCCGTCACCGCCCGGTCACGTCCGCGTCACCCGTCTCTGCCACCCTGCACGGGTGACCTCGCACACTGATCCCGCGCAGCCGACCGCCCACCCCGTCTCCCGCCGCACCCTCCTCGGCGGGGCGGGCTTCGTCGTCGCCTCCGCGGCGCTGCTGTCCACGCCGGCGGGCACCGCCCACGCGGCCACCGGCCCCACGCCGTTCACGCTCGGCGTCGCCTCGGGCGACCCGTGGCCCGACGGCGTGGTCGTGTGGACCCGCCTGGCCGTGGACCCCCTCGCGCTCGACGGCCTCGGCGGCATGCCGGATAAGTCGTTCCGGGTGGAGTACCAGGTGGCCACGGACGAGGGCTTCCGCAAGGTCGTCCGGTCGGGCGCCGTCACCACGGACCGCACGCAGGGCTACGCGGTGCACGTGGCGCTCACCGGTCTGCGTCCCGGTTCCGAGTACTTCTACCGGTTCCGCGCCCTGGGCCACCTCTCGCGCGTCGGCCGCACGGTCACCGCGCCCGCCCGCGGCTCGAACCCGGGCCGCCTCACCATGACGGTCGCCTCGTGCGCCAACTGGGAGCACGGCTACTTCACCGCCTACGGCCACATGGCCGCCGAGCGTCCCGACCTCATGGTCCACCTGGGCGACTACTACTACGAGATCATGCCGTACGGGTACCCGGTCTCCTCGGGCGTCCCGCGCGCCCACAGGAACGGGGAGTCCCGCACCCTCGCCCAGTACCGGGCCCGCATGGCGCAGTACAAGACGGACCCGCACCTGCAGGACGCGCACGCCGCCGCCCCGTGGCTCGTGATCTTCGACGACCACGAGGTCGAGAACAACTGGGCGGACGAGACGCCCGAGGTCTGGGACCCGAACTTCCTCGCGCGCCGCGCCGCCGCGTTCCAGGCGTACTACGAGAACATGCCGCTCCGTGCGTCGTCCGTGCCCCGCGGCGTCGACATGCAGCTCTACCGCCGCATCCACTGGGGCGACCTCGCCACGTTCCACCTCCTGGACACGCGCCAGTACCGCTCGGACCAGGCCAACCTGGACCTGGTGAAGGTCGTCGACGCCGACGCACGGGACTCGCGGCGCACCATCACGGGCGCGGCGCAGGAGGCGTGGCTGCGCGAGGGCTTCGAGACCTCGGTCGCCCGCTGGGATCTCATCACGCAGCAGGTGCCGTTCGTGCAGTACGACCGCACCTCCGGTCCGCTCCTGTGGGGCGACATGGACACGTGGGACGGCTACGTCGCCTCGCGCGACCGCGTGGTCAGCGCGTGGACCGCGGCGGGCGTCCGCAACCCGGTGGTGCTCACCGGCGACATCCACGAGGCCTTCGCCTCGGACATCAAGCAGGACTTCAACGACCTCTCCTCGGAGTCCGTGGGCGTCGAGCTCATCACCACGTCGATCACCTCGGGCGGCGACGGCTCGGACGCCGCCGCGGAGGCGCTCGCGTGGAACCCGCACATCAAGTTCAACAACGACCTGCGCGGCTACCTCCGCGTGGACCTCTCCGCCCAGCTGCTCGAGGCCCGCTTCCGCGTGGTCGACTACGTGAGCGAGCTGGGCTCGTCGGTGCGCACGCGCGCGGTCTTCGGCGTCGGCGACGGCGAGCATCGGCTCCACCGGATCGCCTGAGGCGAGGGGCCGTCGTCGGGCCCCCTCCTGAGCAGCCCCGGCAGCCCCACCACCCTGGCCGAGTCCGCCCCGCGCTCCTAGCGTGAGGCCATGAGCACCCATCGCCTGTCCTCCACCGCCCTCGGGTTCGCCGCCGGACTGGGCACCGCGGCCGCTGTCACCGCAGCCCGCAAGATCGCCCTCATGGGCGCCGTCGGGAAGGGCCACCCGCTCAAGCACCGCCTCCTGGACGCGGCATCCGGCCTGGTCCAGCCGAAGTACCCCATGGGCGCGATGAGCACCTATCTCAACGGACTGCACTTCTACGCCGACGACCTCGGCCGACAGGTCGAAGCCAGCCACTTCTGCATCCACCTGCGCCACGACCTGCACCAGTGCGTGATCTTCGACCGCAACGCGCCGGACGCACGGCTGATCGGCATCGAGTACATCATCAGCGAGGAGCGGTTCCGCAGCCTCCCCGAGGAGGAGCGGCGCCTGTGGCACAGCCACCACCACGAGGTGCGCTCCGGTGTGCTCACGGCCCCCGGGGTGCCCGAGCTGGCCGAGCACAGCTACTTCGAAGACCTCATCCACACCTACGGCAAGACGTTCCACACCTGGCAGTACGACCGGGACGACTTCCCGTACGGCATCCCCCAGCTGATGATGGGCCTCACCGACGACGGCCAGGTGGACGAGGCCCTCCTGCGCGCCCGCGACGAGCGCGTGGGCGTGGACACCGCGGCCAAGCGACGCAACCGCGCGGACATCCCGGTCCCGGACGTGGTGCCGGGCGCGAACAGCTGGGAGCGCGGGCGCGTCGTGCAGACCACGCTCGAGGAGCGCCCGGTGCGGGGCCGCGACGACTGAGGCCGACGGCGTCAGCAGGGCGCCGTTTCCCGAACGAAAGCGGTGCGACACGCCGCCGTTTCCCGAACGAAAACGCTCGGCGGGCCGGCGCCGTCATCCGGATCGGGCGGGGGCGCCCCGTGAGGGACAGCACGTCCGCCGCACGTGTCGCGTCAGCGAGAACGCTGGGCTCAGACCTTCCCCTTGAGCAGTCGGTGCCAGTAGATCCGGGGCTGGCCGAAGCGGTCGAAGGCCGCCGTGCTCTTCCGCGGCTTCGTCAGGTCCACGCCGGGGATCGACCGGTCCTCGGAGCCGTCGCGGACGTGCTCGTCGAGGACCAGCTCGTCCCGGCTGACCATGACGGGGATCACGGTGTAGCCGTCGTACTTCTGGAGCGGCTTCCCCGCGTCCGCGGCCTGGATGTTCTGGGCCAGGATCTTGACCTGCCGGCGCAGGGCACCGCCGGAGGGCCGTGTGCCCAGGGCGGCGGCGTCGCCCAGCGCCCACACGTGCGGGTGCACGGGATGCCGCAGGGTCGCGGGATCCGCGGCCGCCAGGCCGGCCTCGCCGTCGTCCGCCAGGCCTGCCTCGGCGATGAACTCCGGGGCCCGCACCACGGGCGTGATGTACGCGGCCGCGACGTCGGTGATCCGCTCACCGGTGTTGAGCACCACCTCGCGGGCCTCGTGGTCCACGGCGTTCACCTCTGCGCCGGCGTGCACATGGATGCCGTACCTCGCCACGGCCTCGGCCAGAGCGGGGTCGATGGTCTGCCGGTCCAGGATCCGGCCGTAGGGGGTCACCAGGTGGACGTCCACGTCCGGCAGGATCCCCGTGCGCTCCCACGCCGCGCAGGCCAGGAACAGCGCCTTGAGCACGGTGCCGCCGCACGAGGAGGGCTCAGCCGGCACATTCGCCACCACACGGTCCCCCGCGGCCACACGCGACAGCAGCGCCCGGGCGGCGTCCACGTGCTCGGGCACGTGCGCACTCGCCGCCCATCCGGCGGCGTAGGCCTCACGCAGCCCGTCGATCGCACCCCACCACGGGGTCAGCCCCGGGCAGAGCACGAGGTGGCGGAAGCCCACGGTCAGCCCGGTGCTCGTCACCGCGGTCCGTTCCTCGGCGTCCACGGCCACGACGTGGTCCGGGATCCATTCGACCCCGTCCGGGATGACGGCCCGCATCGGCCGTTCGAACCGGGCCATGTCCGCCTGCCCGCCCGCCGCGTAGTTCAGCATCGGCCGGTAGCGGTGCAGCTGTTGGCCGTCGGCGATGGCGACCCGACCCTGCCGCTTCCGCCGCAGTGCGGCGGCCAAGGACACGCCAGCGTTGCCGCCGCCGACGATCAGGATGTCGTACTGCTCGGTCACGTGGTCCTCCGTGGGGTGACGGGGTCAAGGAAACGGTACGACCGCCCCCGCAGACGTGCTCCGCGGCAGACGGGACGTGCCGCCCATCCTCCACTGGTGGCCGGGGCCGGCGCTAGCCCGTAAGGCCCAGCAGCCGCAGCTGGTCGGCGTACTTGCGCATCCCGACCTCCACGGCCTGCGGGTTCTGCGCGTACCAGTCCAGGTGGGTCTGTCGCAGCTGCTCGGCCGGGACGGTCTGACCGGCCACGGTCCAGTCCTCGGTCGGCTCGGCGTCGAGGTCGAGGGCCTCCACCACGACCGCCTCGAGGGGCGCGCGCACCCCGCCGAGGAGCACGCGGGAGGCGGGCACGGGCTGGACGGCGACGTCGCCCGGCAGGCGCTCGGCCACGCGCTCGGCCACGCGGGTCAGCAGTGTGTTGGTCGGGTGGTTCACGGTGTAGAAGCCGACGCCCCGCTCCGCCGCCACCAGATCCGCCATGGACAGCGTCCCCTTCGCCTCCTCCCGCGCCCGCAGCGCCTGCACGGACGCGGCGGCGGCCTCACGGATCGCCGCCGGCGCCACCTCCCGACGACGGCCCGTCGCCGCCTCGGCCAGCACGCGCAGATCGTGGTACGGCACGACGGGCGGGTCCTCCCCCGGCCGCTCGGCCGCCCCGGGCGCGAACTTCCAGTTGCGGAGGGTGACCTGCCAGGGGAAGCGCGAGACGTCGTACACCACGGGGATCCGCACCACGGCGGCGTCCTCGGGCAGCCGGGCCACGAGCTGGTCCGTGCCGATGGGCATGCCCCGGTAGTCGTGCGGGATCGGCTGGGTGACGAGCGCCTTCACGCGCGGCAGCAGCCGCTCCAGGTGCGCGACCTCGTCCGGCTGGGCCTCGAAGGCGGGCGGCACGCGCACGCTCACCAGGTCCGCCCCGTGCAGCGGTGTGCCGGGCTCCCCGCCGAGCAGCCGCCGATACGACTCGCCCTGGCAGTTGCCCCACACCAGCAGCAGGTCACCCTCGGGCAGGTCCTCGAGCCCGTAGAAGTGGCCGTAGTGCCGGCGTCGTCCCTCGTCCTCGTGCACGCCTGCGTCCTCTCTCCTCAGCCGTCCTCGCGCCGGATCCAGTCGACGCCCGTCTTCCCGAACCACCAGGCCAGGAACGCGGAGAGCGCCGCGATGCCCATGCCCACGGTGGCGTCCGAGCCGCGCCCGTCCCCCAGGTACTCCATGATCACCGAGACGCTCGCCACGAAGAACAGTGCGGCGCCCAGCGCGATCCCCACCATGGCCGTGCCCGCGAGCTTCCAGCCCACGCCGCCCCTGCGCGCGGCCGGTGCCGCGGGCGCCGGGACGGACGCCGGTGACGGCGGCGCCCACCGGTGCGCGCCCGCGGGCGGCACGGACGGCTCCGTGCCGTGGCGCTGGCGCAGGGACTCCGGGATGATCGGCCCGTCCGGGGCGGGCGGCACCGCCTCGCTCCAGAGCCGGCGCACGGTGCCCCGCCCGCTCTGACGCGCGAGCGCCAGCACCACCTCGGCGGTCCGCACGGCCTCGGACCCGGCGCCGGCCGGGCGGGCGCCGTCGGGGATGCCGAGGGCCCGGGCCGCGGTCGCGATCCGGGGCGGGTCGACGTCCGGGCGGAGACGGCCCACCAGGGCCAGGGCGTCCCGCCACTCGTGCTCCTGCGGCGTCCCGCCGGTCGCGCGGGTGGCCGCCTCGTACGCGCCCCGGTCCCGGTCCGCCCCGGACGCCACGAACGGCAGGTGTTCCCCCAGCAGGTCGAGCTGGGCGGCCACCTCGGGCCAGTCCGGCGCGTCGGCGACGGCGGCCTCGTCCACCCCGTGCAGCTGCGTGTGCAGGCGGGAGAACGACGTCGGCCCGGTCGGCGGGCGCACGGGCCACCGTTCGGCGGCGACGATGTCGCCGCCGCGCACGAGGGCCATGTCCACGGCGCACACGGACGCCGGGTCGGCCCCCGCGGTGTGGATCTCCACGGCCACGAAGTCCAGTTCGTCCAGCTCGCTCATCGGTCCTCCCGTGTTCCGTCCTGTCCGCGATTGTGCCAGCCCCGCCCCGCGGGCACCGGCCCGCTCAGCCCCAGCCGCCCCACCACGCCTCGAGGTCCGGCACGGCGGCCACGGGGGCCCAGCCCAGCCGGGAGGCGGGCACCCGCCACCCCCGCGCCGTCCCGCCCCGCCGGCGCCGCCACCGCGCCCGTGCGCACGTCAGCACGGCGAGCACGCCCCGCTCGGCCCGCTCGTCCGGCTCGCCCAGCACCTCCACGCGCTCGACGCCGGCCCGTTCCAGGCACAGCAGCCACGCGGCGACGGCGTCCGCGTCAGGCCGGGCTCCGGCCGCGGCGGGCCGCAGCGGCACGCGCACGTCCACGGACCAGTCGGGCGCCGACCGCACGGCGTCGAGGTCGCCGCGCGCCGGCGTCGGCGGCAGGTCCTGGGACGCCGCCGCGCCGCCGTCGGGCTCGCCCAGCAGCCGCACGCGGGGGTCGCCGAGCGCCCGCGCCGCCGCCTCGTCGAGGCCGCCCACGACGCCGACCCGCGCCCCCGGCGCCGCGCGCAGCACGGCGTCCACCGCCACCACGGCCGCCGCCGCGCCGTCCGTGCCCTCCGGCACCCGCACGCGCGCCTCGACCCGCAGCGGGCCGGCCAGGGACAGGCCGTGGCCGCGGGCCGTCGGCGCGGGGATGCGAGAGGCCAGCACGAGCGCCTCGCGGGTCTTCACCCGGGCGGCCTCGGCGGCGTCGCCGCGTCCGCCGAAGTCGGCGCCGGCCTGCCACGCCACGGCGTCCGGCGCGTGGCGCAGCGCCGCACCCACGCGCCACAGCCGGTGCGCCAGCTCCCAGTCCTCCCCGCCGTAGCCGATGAACGCGGGATCGAAGCCGCCGGCCTCCTCGTAGACCTCGCGCGCCACCGTGAGCACGGCCGAGATGACGTACCGGTAGCCGGTGGAGTCGGCGCGGCGCAGGTCGTCCGTGGCCCGGTACCCCTCGCGCAACCAGGCCGGCTCGGCCAGGCGGGCGTCCGCGGGCACCTCGCCCCCGGGTCGCCAGCCGTCCGCCCAGGCCCGCTCCAGCCAGGCCTCCGCCAGGTGTCGCCGCCGGCCCACCACCGCGGCGTCCCGGGGCGCCTCGGCCACCGCCGCCACGGCCGCGGCGAGGTACCCGGGCTCGGGGAGCATGTCCCCGTCGAGGAAGGCGAGCACGTCGCCGTCGGCCGCCTCCGCCCCGAGCGCCCGGGCCGCCGAGGCGCGGAACCCGCGGTCCTGCTGGCGCACGGTCACCACGTCGAACGGCAGGTCCGGGCCCACCCGGGGCGGGACGGGCGAGCCGTCGTCGGCCACCACGAGCTGCAGCCCGCCGGTCACACCGCGCTGGGCCGCGAGCGCGGCCGTGAGCCGGTCGAGGTCCGCCTGGGCCCGGTAGTAGGGCACCACCACGGAGACGGCGGCGCTCACGTCCACCTGTGCACGCGGCGGAGCACGTCGAAGAGCATCCGCGCGCAGTCCTCGGCCCCGGGCGAGAGGTCCACGGCGGGGTCCAGCCACGTGCGCTCGGGGTCCTCGACCGCCTCGGCGATCGCCTCGGCCATCGCGAAGGCCGACGACCCGTTCGGGTGCACGAGCCGCAGGGTGCCCGGGCGCAGGCGCTCCATCTCCTCGGTGTAGCGGCCGGCGGAGGCGATGGCCCGCCGCCCCACCGAGGTCCACGCCGCCAGGGACCCGGACGCGGACACGTTGCGGTGCGCCGCGAACGGGATGCCCGCCGAGAGCAGGGCCGCGTCCGCGAACTCGTCCGGCACGAACCCGGTGACGCGGAACTCCAGGCCGCGCGCCTCGGCGTCGCGGGTCAGCTCCGCCACGAGGTCGTCGTGGCCGGCGCTGACCGGTCCGAGCGCCGTCAGCCGGCGCGGCGCCCCGGAGTCCGGGCCCCACTGGCGGTGCAGCTCGGTGAGGGCCTCCAGGGCGAGGGCGTGCCCCTTGCCCGGGTAGACGAAGCCGAAGAGCACGACGTCCTGGTCGAGGCCGGCCATGCTCTCCGGCACCACCGGCTCGGCGCGGGCGGCCGCGGCCCGGCGGTCCTCCACGGGCAGCGGGACCACGTCCGCGGCCACGTCCACCAGGTCCGCCAGCAGCGCCCGCTCGTGCTGCGAGGAGACCACGACGCCGGCCGCCGCCTGGGCGAGCCGCGCGTACGCCTCGCCGCGGCGGCGGTAGCGGCCGTCGCCCTCGGCGGGCTGCGGGATGTCGTGCAGGGTGAGCGTGGTGCCCTCGGGCAGCACGTCGACGAGCAGGTCCGCGGCGGCGGTCGCGGTGGGGCCGAACAGCGCGTCCGTGACGTCCAGGTGCACGGCGGCACCCAGCGCGCGCGCCTCCTCCAGCAGGGGCACGAGGCCCCGGAACGCCGCGACGTCCTCCGCCGTCAGCAGCTCCACCTCGGCGCCCACCCGACGGAGGGCGGCGGCCGTCTGCCGACCGTGGCGCACCACGCCGTGCTCCGGCGCGCCCACGGTCACGTACAGCACACGTCCCTGCGGCTGCGAGTCCACGTCCACGATCCCCTTCACCTGCGGCGGCGCTCCTCGACGCGGCGGCGCGCCGGAACGGACAGGATGCCGCTGCTCCGATTCTCCGATCCTGCCCTGACAGACTAGATTTCGCGACCCCCGACCCGGGACGGGGACACGCCGCCCGCGCGGCATCGCATCCCCCAGGTCAGGAGGCCCTCCCCCGTGAGCATCACCGTCCAGCACGTGCCCGCGCAGCACCCGTACACCCGCGCGATCCGCCCCCTCGACCCGGGCGCCGCGCCGGACGTGGAGTTCCTGGCGGACCCGCCGGTGCCGGGCGCGCCCGCACACCGGTGGTGGCCGCCCCGGGCCCTGCGCGCGGAGTGGCTGGCCGAGCACCGCCCGGACGTGCTGCACGTGCACTTCGGCTTCGAGCACTTCAGCCCCGCCCAGCTGGCCGCCGCCCTGGACGCGCAGCACGCGCACGGGGGCGCCGTCGTCGTGACCGTGCACGACCTCGAGAACCCGCACCTGACGGACCAGGGCCCCCACCGGGACCGCCTGGCCGTGCTGCTGGGCCGCGCGGACGCCGTGCTCACGCTCACCCCCGGCGCCGCGGCGACCCTCGCCCGCGACTACGGCGTGCGCGCCCTCGTGGTCCCCCATCCGCACATCGTCCCGCTCGAGGACCTCGTGGCGCAGGGCGACGACGACGCCCCCGGCCTGCTGCCCCCCGACGCGTCCGACGAGGGCGACGGCGCGGCCGCCCCCGCCCGCCTGCTGGTGCACGCCAAGGACCTGCGGGCCCAGGTGGCCCCGGTGGCGCTGCTGCCGGTGCTCGCCGCCGCCGTCGGGACTCTGGCCGACCGCGGTGTCGACGCGCGGGTGACCGTGGAGGTCCAGGACACCGTGCAGGACGAGGACGCCCTGGCCGCGCTGCGCGCAGGCTGCGCCCACCACGGCTTCGAGCTGTGGCAGCACGACCGGCTCGACGACCCCGCCCTGCACGCGCTGCTGCGCGACGTGGACGTGTCCGTGCTGCCGTACCGCATCGGCACCCACTCGGGCTGGGTGGAGATGTGCCGGGACCTGGGGGTGCCGGTGGCCGTCGCGGACATCGGGCACATCGCGGACCAGTCCGGCGCCTGGTTGACCCCCGACTCGCTCGCCGCGTTCGACCCGGAGGACCCCGACTCCCTCGCCGACGCGCTCGAGACGCTGGTGCGCGCCCGCGCGCGCACGGCCCCCGCCGACCCGGCCGCCCGGGCCCGGCAGCGCCGTCGCGTGGCCGCCGCCCACGTGGCCGTCTACCGCGAGGCCCTCGCCCGGGCGCGCGGGGCACTGCCGAGCATGTCCGTGCTGGTCATCACGGGGCACCGGGACGAGCACCTGGCCCGCGTGATCGCCGGGCTGGAACGCTCCCACCGCCGCCCGGACCAGGTGGTCGTGGTCTTCATGGGCCAGCCGGACGGGCGCGTCCCGGCCACGGACCTGCCCGTCACGGTGGGACACGTGGCCGCCGAGGCGGGGCTGCCGCTGGCGCAGGCCCGCAACCGCGCGGCCGAGCTCGCCACCGGCGAGATCCTCGTCTTCCTCGACGTGGACTGCATCCCCGCGGCCGAGACCGTCGGCGTGCTGGCCACCGAGGTCGCGGCCCACCCCGGGTCCGTGGTGATGGGCCGGCCCCGCTACCTGCGGCCGGGCTGGACCTGCGCCGTCGAGGAGGCCGACCTGACCTCGCATCGCGCCGACGCCCTGCTGCGCCGCCTCTCCGTGCCCCACCGGGCGCGCGCGCACCTGACCGCCGGCCCCTCGGACGAGTGGCACCTCGTGTGGACGCTGATCCTGGCGCTGCGCCGTGCGGACCTGGCCCGCATCGGCGGTTTCGACGCGGGCTTCACCGGCTACGGCGCCGAGGACACGGACCTGGCCTTCCGCGCCCGCGACGCCGGCCTGACGCTGCGGTTCAGCCCCGCCGAGGCGTTCCACCAGCACCACGGGGTGATGACCCCGCCGCTGCACCACCTCGAGGACATCCTGGTCAACGCCCGCCGCTTCCGGCAGGTGCACGGCCGATGGGCCATGGAGGGGTGGCTGCGCGCGTTCGCGGACGCGGGGCTGATCGCGTGGGACCCCGAGGGCGAACGGCTCGAGCTGCTGCGTCACCCCACGGAGGCGGAGCTGACGGCCGCCCGCCGCGACGACGCCGCGTACTGAGCGCCGTGACGGCCGGGGGCGTGCCGGACTCAGCCCAGGGCGCCCTCGATCGCCGCCTCCCAGCGCCGCCGGTACTCGTCCGGCGCCACGAGCAGCAGGCCCGCGAGCCGGTCGGCGGCGGCCGGGTCGGCGAGGGCGCCGCGCACCGCGCCGGCCCAGTCGGCGTCCGGGTCCTCCCACGCGCACCACGGCACGCCCGCGGCCCGGTGGATCTCGCGCACGAACACGCGCTGCTCGTCGAACGGCCGCGGCTCGGGGGCGAGCACCACGGGGCGGCCGGAGCGGGCGGCGTCCACCACGGCGTTGTGCCCGGCCGAGACCACCACGACGTCGGCGTCCGCGGCCCGGCGGGCCGGCGCCTGGACCCAGCCGTGCAGCGTCACGGTGGCGGGCATCGCCTCTGCCGCGAGCCCGCCCGGCGCCTCCGGCTCGCCCACCCCGGCGATCGGGCCGTACACCTCCCACGTCGCCTCCGGCACGGCGGATGCCGCCCGGGCCAGGTCCGCGGCCCGCACCCCGCCGCCGCCCGTCCCGGCGATCACGGCGACGCGCGGGGCGGCGCCGGCGGGCGACGTCGTCGTGGCGCGGGTGCCGAGCCGGCCGGTGACGTCCGCGACCCCGAGGTAGGTGACCCGGTCCGCGTGGGCGGCGCGCCAGGCGGGGACCTCGAGCTCGGCGGCGTAGTGGGCGAAGAGGCCGTCGGCCTCGGCGTAGACGAGGGCGTGCGCGGGGTCGGTGCGCTCGCCGTGCATGCGGCGGTGCAGCACGGGCCAGCCCGCCAGGCGCAGGAACAGGGCCGCCTCCACGGACACGTCCACCACGCACACGTCCGGGTCCACCCGCCGCGCCGCCGCGTGGAGGGCGTCGAAGCGCGCCCGGATCTCGGGCCCCACCGGGGACCAGTGCAGGGGCGAGCGCGCCGGCTGCTCGTGGCCGGGCACGAGGTCCGAGGGCAGCGGGATGACGGGGACGTCCGCGGGCAGCAGTTCGGCCGCCCGGGGGTGGGCGGTCACGACCGTCACGTCGAACGCCCCGGTCGACGCCAGGCCGGCGGCGTGCCGCAGGTGCCCCGCCCCGTGCTGGTGGGCGTAGTAGAGGACCCGCCTGCGGGCCGGGGCCATCAGAGGGACTCCAGGCCCGCCGCGTCGGCGGACGGGCGCGGGACCTCCTGCGGGTCGAACCCGTACGCGTCCTCGGCGGCGGCGAGGTCGCGGGCGTCCTCGGCGGCCTGCTCGAGCAGGTCCACGTAGCCCTCCACCATGGTCTCCGCGCTGAACCGGCAGGCCCACGCACGCACGCGTCCCCGGTCCTTGCGGCGGGCGTGGCGGATCGAGACCGCGAGCTCCTGCGCCGTGTGGTGCACGGCCAGCGCGCCGGCCTGCGGGGCGACGATCTCCCCCATCGCGCCGCTGAGCAGCGCGGCCACCGGCACGCCGAGCGCCATGGCCTCGACCACGGCGAGCCCGAACGGCTCGGCCCACAGGGGCGTGGCCAGGAAGACCTCGCCCGTGGCGAGCATGTGCGGCAGCGTCTGGTGGTCGAGGTGGCCGTGGTAGACGGTGTCCGGGCCGAGCCGCGGCACGACCTCCCGGGCGTGGTACTCCTCGTCCGAGATCGGCCCGGCGAAGTGCAGCTCCATGCCCGCTATCCGGGCGGCGTCGATCGCCACGTGCAGGCCCTTCTCCGCCGTGATCCGGCCGGACCACACGGCGCGGCCGCGCACGGGGACGGCGTCGGAGACCCAGTGGTGCAGCTCGATCCCGTTGGGCACCACGTCCACGCGCGGCAGCCGGTGCTGCCAGGCCAGCGCGTTCGACGCGGACACCGAGGCCCACCGGTGGTGGTGGGGGGCCGTCCAGTCCGGGGCGTCGACGACGGCCAGCACCTCCGCCAGCGTGGCCGGCGTGTGCAGGACGGTGACCATGGGGCGGGCGCGCAGCAGCTCGAGCGGCGCCGGGGAGAGGGAGTTGTTCAGGACGGCGTCGGAGTCGTCGTCGAGGATCAGCGCGCAGGCCCGGCGGGCGGCCGCCTCGCGCACGCGGGCGCCCGCGCGGCCCGGGCCGGCGCCCTCGGCGGGCAGCACGGCGACGACGTCGCCCGGCAGCCGGGTGCCCTCCCGCGCGTAGACGGTGACGTCGTGGCCCCGGCGCACGAGGTGCTCCACGGTCATGGCCGTGTGCATCTCCAGCCCGCCCTCGTAGGGCGAACGGATGGGGTGGAGCATGTGGGTGAGCACGCTGATGCGCATCGGCGTCCCCTTCCCGGCCCGGGCCGGGCCGAACGGCCCCGTGCGGGGCGGCAGAAGCGCGACTGACCTGCGGTGAGACGACCGCATCACGTCGGCGCTGACGTACCCCGGCACTGTAGACACCCGGGGGGTCCCCCCGGAAGCGCCGGCCCCCCCTCCCGGGGGTGAGTGCAGGGCAGGCGCACACGCCCCCGTCACGAGAAAGTCCCGGCCCGCGACCTCGAGGATCGCGGACCGGGACGGTCCGTGGAGCTAAGGGGAATTGAACCCCTGACCTTTTCATTGCGAACGAAACGCTCTACCAACTGAGCTATAGCCCCAGGTCATGCCCTCCCGCGGGAGCGCACCGGACCATCATACGCCCGACGCCCCCGATCCTCCAATCCGGCGGCGCCACGCGGCGACCACGCCGAGCACCACCCCCGCCAGATCCGCGACGACATCCACCGGGTCCCCCGTCCGCAGCGGCACCCACGCGTGCTGCACGAGCTCGCTCACCGGCGCGTGCACCGCGAACGGCAGCGCCCACCATGCGCTCCGCCCCCGCCACACGGCGAGGAACGCGGGCAGCGCGAACACGGCCACGTGGATCGCCTTGTCCAGCCCCGGCACGGCGAACCCGGCCTCCGGCACCTGCTCGCCCGGCAGGTACAGCACCACCAGCTGCACCACGACGGCGACGGCCAGCGCCGCCGTCAGGGCGCGGCGCCGTCGTCGGGAAGCGGGGGCGGAGGGGGCGGCCGGGGGGCCGGAGGGAACGGTCATCCGCCCATTCTGTCCGGCTTCCGTGCCGGGCACTCACGGTCCCCGCCCTGCTGAAAAGGATCTATGTTTTTGCCATTTCTGCGCCGACCATGTGATGATCGCGCCATCCGGGTGGGCTCGTTCCGCCAGGATGCCGGTGTTGACAGCGCCGCCCAGGGCCGAGGGACCGCGATGGCTTGAGCAGAGAGCTCGCCGTTCGTGGGCTCGGGACCCGGCGGGATGCCCTCCACCTCCCCGGCCCCCCTGGCCGCGACGTGATCGGTACGCCACCCTCCGCCCTGCGGAGCCGTGCCCTGACCGGACCGCGCCGGGGGATCGGGACGTCCGTAGTCACTCGTGCGAAAGGAAGTTCGATGCCGCCCTCCCAGGACGCAGCATCCCTGACCCAGCTCGGCGTGATCGGGGTGATCCTGCTCGTCGTGCTGTTCTACGGCGGGACCATGATCATGTCCGTGGTCATCTCCAAGAAGAAGGAGAACGCCGACGCCTACATGACGGCCGGCAATCAGATCGGCTTCGGCGTGTCCGCCGCCTCCATGACGGCCACCTGGATCTGGGCCGCCTCCATGTACGCCTCCGTGACCGCCGGCTACACGTACGGCGTCTCCGGCCCCCTCCACTACGGCCTCTGGGGCGCCCTGATGATCCTGTTCATCTACCCGTTCGGCCGCCGCATCCGCGCGGTCGCGCCGCGCGCCCACACCCTCGCCGAGGTCATGTACGCCCGGCACGGCCGCTCGTCGCAGCTCATGCTGGCCGGCTCCAACGTGCTCGGCTCCGTCATCTCCCTGACCTCGAACTTCATCGCCGGCGGCGCCCTGATCTCCCTGCTGTCCCCGCTGTCCTTCGGCGCGGGCATCCTGATCGTGGCCGCGGGCGTGCTGCTGTACACCCTGTGGTCCGGCTTCCGCGCCTCCGTGCTCACCGACTTCGCCCAGGTGATGGCCATGCTCGGCGCGACCGTCATCATCATCCCCGCCGTGTTCTTCGCCGCGGGCGGCCCGGGCATGTTCCAGGCCGGCGTCGAGGCGGGCCACGTCACGGCCCAGCAGCAGAGCTTCTTCTCCTCCGAGGCGTTCATGAACCAGGGCGCGCCGTACATCGCCGCCGTGCTGGCCTACGCGATCGGCAACCAGACCATCGCCCAGCGCCTCTTCGCCGTGCGGGAGGACCTCATCAAGCCCACCTTCGTCACGGCCACCCTCGGCTACGGCGGCACCGTGATCGGCGTCGGCATGCTCGGCGTCATGGCGCTCTACCTGGGCGTCGAGCCGCTCGACGGCGACGTCAACAACCTCCTGCCGCAGATGGTCGCCGACCACCTGCCGCTGGCGCTCGTGGCCCTGGCGTTCCTGATGATCATCGGCTCGCTGTCCTCCACCGCCGACTCGGACCTGTCCGCCCTCTCGTCGATCGTGATGACGGACGTCTACGGCCAGTCGGTCGGCCGCCAGAACGCCGACCCGAAGACCATGCTGCTGATCGGCCGCATCACCATGATCGTGGCGACGGCGGCGGCCCTGTACTTCGCCACCGCCAAGTTCGACATCCTCGACCTGCTGGTCTTCGTGGGCGCCCTGTGGGGCTGCCTCGTGTTCCCCGTGATCGCGTCCTTCTACTGGGGCAAGATCACCAACGTCGCGTTCACGGCGTCCGTGCTCGCCGCGCTGGCCGTGTTCCTGCCCGTGCGCTTCGAGTGGATCCCGATCGAGGGAGCCTGGGCGTTCGTGGTGGAGACCCTCGCGATCCTCGGCGTGGGCGTCGTGCTGGGCATCATGTGCTTCGGCTTCTTCGGCCTGCGTCCGGCGGTCGTGGTCGGCGCGATCGCCTCGGTCGTGATGCTGTTCCTCGGCTACGGCTTCCTGCGGGACTACGCCACCCTCACGGGCTCGCTCGTGGCCTACGCCGTGTCCTTCCTCGTCTGCTGGGGGCTGTCCGTCCGCTCCGGCCAGGACTTCGACTTCGACCGGATCGCGCGCGTGACCGGCGACTTCGACCCCGCGACCGAAGACCTGCCGCAGGTCGAGCGCGCCTCGGCCCCCGCGTCCTGATCCCCCGTCCCCCGACTCGCAAGGAGCATCCGCATGACCGTCGGTCTGACCCTGTACGTCCTGATGTGGCCCGTCCTCGTGCTGGCCGTCCTCGTCTCGATCGCCCGCGGCTTCTTCGCCGACTGGGCCACGGCCCGCCGCGAGGGCCGCTCGATCATCTGAGGTGTGCGCCGGGGGCGGCCCGGCCACGGGAGCGGCCCGGATCAACCGTTCGGGCGATGCCCCGGGCAGGGGCCGCTCCCTAGCGTGGAGGGCATGATGCGCCACTACTACGCCGCCCTGATGTACACCGTCCTCGGCCTCGCCTCGGGCCTGTTCTACCGCGAGTACACCAAGGCCCACGAGTTCACCGGCACCACCGAGCTCGGTACCGTGCACACGCATCTGCTGGGCCTGGGGCTGACCGTGACCCTGGTGGTCCTCGCCCTCGACGCGGTCTTCGGCCTGACCGGCCGCGGCCCGTTCACCTGGTTCTTCTGGCTCTTCCACCTGGGCGTCCTGGTCACGTCCGTGATGATGGCCGTGCGCGGCGTCCTCACCGTGGACGGCCTGACCCCCGCCGAGACCTCGGCCGCCATCCCGGGCATCGCCGGACTCGGCCACATGCTCGTGACCGCCGGTCTCGCGCTGCTGTTCGTCGCCCTGTACAGCGGTGTGCGCGAGCGACAGGCCCGCCTCGAGACGGGCCGCGTCGGCGGCGCCGTCGTCGGGGGGGCCTGAGCCGCCCGACCCCTGCTCGGCCGCGCCCGCGTCAGCGAGCGCGGTCGAGCAGGATCACGTCCAGGCGGCGCGGCCCGTGCACGCCTTCGACGCGCTCGAGCTCGATGTCGCTCGTGGCCGAGGGCCCGGAGATCATGGTGATCGGCGCCGTCGCCTCCACGCGGGCCAGCGCCTCCGGGAAGAGCTCCACCACGGAGTCCAGCGGCACGATGCACACATGGTGGTCCGGGACCAGGGTGATCGCCCGGCGGCCCTCGTCCGGGCGGCCGCTGAGGAAGATCGTCCCGGTCTCCGCGCAGGAGACCGTCGAGGACGTCACCACCGCGTCCACCTCGTTCAGCGCGTCCACGCTGAGGGGCTCGCGCTCGCCGTCGTGGGCGCCGCGGACCGCGGCCCGCTCCCCCGTATGGCCCACCGCGGGCTCCGTGATGCGCTCCCGGCCGGCCCCGCGGGAGTCCGCGGGGAGCCAGTCGGACTCCAGACCGGCCGGCACCACGTACCGGGCGTCCGGGCCGAGCAGCTCGGCGATGGCCGCGGCCACCGTCTCCTCGGTCTCGTCCCGCACGGAGGCCCGGTAGTCGATCAGCCGATCGCGCAGCATCTCCACCACCTCGGCCCGGTCCCGGGAGGAGGTCCGCCGGTAGGTGCGCTGCACCGGGTCCGCGACCGGGCCGTCCGCCGTCGCCTCGCGGATGCGCCGCAGGATCTCGGCCTTCGCCTCGCTCATCGTCCGTCCTCCTCGACGTGCTCGTCCTCCTGGCGGTCCGACCCGGCGACGCCGTCCAGGGCGGTCCGGTGCTCGGTCTCATCCTTGTGGCGGGCCCACCAGTTGCGGAAGGACTCCCGCGGGGGCGCCGGCACATCACGCTCGTCGGTCCACCCGCCGGCGATGCCCGGCAGCCAGCCGAGCACCCGGTCCGGCCCGGCCGCGACCCGGCCCAACCCCAGGCCCCGCTCGGCCAGCGACATGCGCCGACCCGAGGACATCACCACGGAGGCGCCCTTCATCGCCACGTCCATCTGCGAGGGCGTGACGGACTCCACCGTCGCCTTGGCACGGGCCAGGGGGCCGGCAGCGGCGTCCTCCTCCGTGCGCCGGGCCTTCCGGGCGGCGTGGGTGGCCTGCACGTCCTCGTCCCGGAGGTGGATGAGGATCGAGGGGATGTCGATGGCCACGGGGCACACGTCGTAGCACGCGCCGCACAGCGTGGAGGCGTAGGGCAGGGTGCCGTTCTCCCCCGCGTCCACACCGGTGAGCTGAGGGGAGAGGATCGCGCCGATCGGGCCCGGGTAGACCGAGCCGTAGGCGTGGCCGCCGGTCTGCTCGTACACGGGGCACACGTTCATGCACGCCGAGCAGCGGATGCAGTGCAGCGCGGAACGGCCCTTCGGGTCGGACAGCACCGCGGAGCGGCCGTTGTCCAGCAGGACCAGGTGGAACTCCTGGGGGCCGTCGCCCTCGGTGACGCCCGTCCACATGGAGGTGTACGGGTTCATCCGCTCGCCCGTGGACGAGCGCGGCAGCAGCTGCAGGAACACCTCGAGGTCCTCGAAGGTGGGCACGAGCTTCTCGATGCCCATCACGGTGATCAGCGTCTCCGGCAGGGTCAGGCACATGCGGCCGTTGCCCTCCGACTCGACGACGGAGAGCGTGCCCGTCTCGGCGACGCCGAAGTTCGCCCCGGAGATCGCCACCTTCGTGCTCAGGAACTTCTCGCGCAGGTGCCGGCGTGCGGCCTCGGCCAGGTCGGCCGGCTCGGAGGTGAGGCTCTCGTCCGTCTCCGGCATCTCCCGGAGGAAGATGTCCCGGATCTCCCGGCGGTTGCGGTGGATCGCCGGAACGAGGATGTGGCTGGGCCGATCGTGGCCGAGCTGGACGATGAGCTCGGCCAGGTCCGTCTCGACGGCGGCCACACCGGCATGCTCGAGCGCGGCGTCCAGGCCGATCTCCTGGGTGGCCATGGACTTGACCTTGATCACCTCGTCCACGCCCTTGGCGGTGACGAGCTCCGTGATGATGCGGTTGGCCTCGGCCGCGTCCCGGGCCCAGTGCACGACGCCGCCGCGCGCGGTGACCTCGGACTCGAGCCGCTCCAGGAGCGCGGGCAGGTCCGCCATGACGGACTGCTTCAGCGCGGAGCCGGCGGCGCGCAGCTCCTGCCAGTCCGGCAGCTCCTCGACGACGCCGGCACGCTTGGCACGGATGGTGTGCGTGGCCCGGCGGATGTTGGCGCGCATCTGGTCGTTCCCCAGCTGCTCGCGGGCAGACTCGGGGAACGGGGTCTTCAGCAGGATCTCGCCCTCGCCGTGGACGGGGCGGACGGTGGGCATTCCCAGGCGCACGCGGGTGGGTGCGGTGCTCATCGGCGAGCCTCCTCGACACGGGCGGATGGTCCGCGGCGGGCGCCGGCGGACGCGGGGATGGACAGTTCGACGGGGCCGTCGACGTCGAGCGGGTTCTCCCGGGTGGCCGCGAGGATCTCGGCGAGGTGGACGGTGCGCAGCGGGCGGCCGTCCTGACCGCGCGCCTCTCGACGGTGCATGGCCCCGTCCAGGTGGAGCAGACAGGAGGCGTCGCCGCCCGTGCAGAGGGAGGCGCCGGACGCGGTGACCTTCTCGATCTTCTCCTCCGCGATGGCGGCGGAGACGTCCGGGTTCTTCAGGGAGAAGGTGCCGCCGAAGCCGCAGCACTCCTCGGCGTCCGGCAGCGGGCGCAGATCGATGTCCGCGACGGTGCGCAGCAGGTCCTCCTGGCGCGATCCCAGGCGCAGCAGGCGCATGCCGTGGCAGGAGGGGTGGTAGGTCACGGTGTGCGGGAACCAGGAGCCGAGCTGGGCCCCGGCGTCCGTCACCCCGAGGACGTCCGTGAGCAGCTGGGACAGCTCGAGGGTGCGGGAGGCGACGACCTCGGCGTCGCGGGCCAGCCCCTCGTCCCCGCCGGAGCGGGCGACGTCCGGCTGCTGGTGGCCGAGCGAGGCCACGCAGGAGGCGGAGGGGGCGACGGCGAGGTCGTAGTCGGCCTTCATGAAGGTGCGGACGTGGTTGCGCACCACGGGCAGGGCGTCCGCCACGTACCCGCTGTTGACGTGCATCTGCGAGCAGCAGACCTGGCCGGGCGGGAAGACCACCTCATGGCCAAGCCGCTCCAGGATGCGGACGGTGGCGAGGGCCACCTTGGGATACATCGCGTCCACGATGCATGTGGCGAACAGGGCGATTCTCATGCCGGTCTCCGTTCCGGACGGGGCGCCTGGGGCGCCGTGCGGTGCGGCAGCACACGGGTGCCGTAGTGGTCAGACCATATCATGCCAGCCCCTTGCAAGGT
This sequence comes from Micrococcus sp. 63XJN7_8_ISO-PGPR-S23-253, assembly GCF_056173425.1. Lineage (NCBI taxonomy): Bacteria > Bacillati > Actinomycetota > Actinomycetes > Micrococcales > Micrococcaceae > Micrococcus > Micrococcus sp. 63XJN7_8_ISO-PGPR-S23-253. The sequence goes on along the minus strand of NZ_CM149673.1, from coordinate 279,610 downwards.
GACCGCCCTCACAGTACGCTCCTTGGTCTGACCACAGTGGTCCGACCATCACCGGCCCGACCGGATCCCGCCCCGTCCCCTCGCCCACCGGGAGACCCCCGTGCACACCTTCACCGCCACCCCCGATGCCGCCGGCAGCGTCGCGCTCTCCGCCGCGCTCGGCGTCCTGCCCCTGCTGACGTTCTTCGCCACCCTCCTCGGTCTGCGCCTCAAGGCCTGGCAGTCGGGGCTCGCCGCGCTCGTGGTGGCTCTGCTCGTGGCCGTGCTGGGCTTCCACATGCCGGCCGACCTGGCGGCGCTGTCCGCCGCCCAGGGAGCGGCCTTCGGCCTGTTCCCGATCGTCTGGATCGTCGTGATGGCGCTGTGGTTCTACCAGGTCACCGTGCTCTCCGGGCGATTCGACGACATGCGCGCGATCTTCGACTCGCTCGGCGGCGGAGACATCCGCATCCAGGCCGTGCTCATCGCGTTCTGCTTCGGCGGCCTGCTCGAGGCCCTCGCCGGCTTCGGCGCCCCCGTGGCCATCACGGCCACCATGGTGCTCGGCCTGGGCGTGCCCCCGCTGCGGGCGGCCACCGCCGTGCTGCTGGCGAACACCGCGCCCGTGGCCTTCGGCGCCGTGGGCACCCCCATCACCACCGCCGGCACCCTCACCGGCATCCCCGCCACGCACATCGGCGCGATCGTCGGCCACCAGGCCCCGTTCGTGGCCGTGTTCGTGCCGTTCCTGCTCGTGTTCATCATCGACGGGCTGCGCGGCGTGCGGCAGACGTGGCCGGCACTGATCGTGATCGGCTTGAGCTTCGCCGTCGCCATCTGGCTGGCCTCGACCCACTTCTCCTACGAGCTCACCGACGTCGTGGCCTCCCTGGTCTCCCTCGCCGCCGCCGTCCTGCTGCTGCGCTTCTGGCGGCCGCGCGGCGCCGAGGAGGCCCGCCAGCGCCTCGACGCCCCCACCCGCGCGGCGGCGCAGGACCTCACCCCCGGCCGGATCTTCATGGCCGTGCTGCCCTACATCGTGGTCGTGGCCGTGTTCGCCCTGGCCAAGCTGGTCCCCCCGATCACCGCGGCCCTGAACTCCGTCACCGCGAAGATCCCGTGGCCCGGGCTCGACGGGCACCTCGTCGACGCCTCCGGCGCACCGCTGGCGAGCACCGTGTACAAGTTCGAGTGGCTGGCCTCCCCCGGCACGCTGCTGCTGATCGCCGGCCTGATCATGGCCGTGGTCTACTCTCGGTTCGACCACGACGGCCGGTTCCCGCTCTCGGTGGGGAACGCGCTCGCCGAGATCGGCCGCTGCTTCGCCCGCATGCGCTGGTCCGCCCTGACGATCGTGATCGTGCTCTCCCTGGCCTACGTCATGAACTTCTCGGGTCAGACGGTCGCCATGGGCACGTGGGTGGCCGGCCTGGGCGCGGCCTTCGTGTTCCTGTCTCCGGTGCTCGGCTGGCTGGGCACCGCCGTGACCGGCTCGGACACCTCCGCGAACGCGCTGTTCTCCACCCTGCAGCAGACCGCAGCCACGAACATCGGCGCCGATCCGGCCCTGCTGGTGGCCGCCAACACCTCCGGCGGCGTCGTGGGCAAGATGATCTCCCCGCAGTCCCTGGCGATCGCCGCGACGGCGGTCGGCATGGAGGGCCGGGAGTCCGAGATCCTGCGCCGCGTGGTGGTGTGGTCGCTCGTGCTCCTGCTGGCGGTGTGCACGCTCGTGTACCTGCAGTCCAACGTGCTGGCGTGGATGCTGCCGGCGGCGGGCTGACCGCCTGCACCACCCGAGCGGGGCGGCGTCCGTCGGTAGGATGGACGGTCGCCGCCCCGCCCCCTCGGGTCGCCGCCCCGCCCCCTCGGAAGGTTCGTCCATGACCGCTGCCCCCGCCTACACCATCGTGCTCGACTGGCTCGAGGCCGAGCTGCGCTCCGGCGCCGTGGTCGTGGGGGACAAGCTGCCCGGCGAACGCACCCTGGCCGAACGCTTCGGGATCTCCCGGGCGTCCGTGCGGGAGGCCACCCGGATGCTCGAGGCCATGGGCCTGATCCGCGCCAGCGCCGGCTCCGGGCCGAACTCGGGGGCCGTCGTCGTCTCCGAGCCGTCCGCGGCGCTGGGCTGGGCGCTGCGCCTGCACATCGCCACCCGGTCCCTGCCGATGGCCGACGTCGTCGCCGCGCGCGTGCTCCTCGAGACCGATGCGGCGCAGGCGGCCGCCGCCACCTCCGGCGACCCCGAGAGCGTCGCCGTCCTGGCCGAGGTGGAAACCCTGCTGGACCGGATGGACGACCCCGCGCTGCCGGAAGAGGACTTCCACCTGCTCGACACCGAGTTCCATGTGCGGCTGGCCACCCTGGGCGGGAACGTCGTGACGGCGATGATGCTGGACTCCCTGCGCCAGGCGACCATCGGCTACGTGACCGAGACCGTGGCCGGGCTGTCCGACTGGCCCGCCGTGCGCGCCGGCCTGCAGGCCGACCATCGGCGGATCCTCGCCGCCTCCGCCGCCGGGGACGGCCGGGCGGCCGCGCAGGAGCTGCGGGAGCACGTCCTCGGCTTCGCCGCCCTCGCCCAGGCCGGCAGGGTGCCCGCCGGCGGCTGAGCCGGCGAAGGGTCCGGCGCGCGCGGGGTCCCGCCGGACGGACGGCTCCGGCGGTTCAGGCGGTGAGGCCGTGCACCAGGGCGCCCACGCCCACGGCGGTCAGCGAGCCCAGCGCGCAGCAGAACTCCACGAGCATGCCCATGCCCATGGCCGTGAGCGCGCCGATCGAGCTGCTCAGGGCGGCCCGGGCGTCCCGGGTGCGGGCCCACTGGGAGGCGAACAGGCCGACGGCGAAGCCGAGGAACAGACCCACCACCGGGATCACGAAGAACCCGACGGCGGCGCCGGCCACCCCCCACAGGATCGGGCCGCGGGTGACGCGTTCACGTCGCAGCCGTCGGCCGGTCAGCACCGCGGACGCGCTCAGCCCCGCCACGGCGAGACCGGCCGCGATGACGCCGAACGTCCAGGACGCGGGGGAGCCCAGCAGCGCGGCCCAGCCGAGAGCCGTCACGAGGTTGAGCAGCGAGCCGGGCAGGACGGGGTACACGGTGCCCACCAGCCCCACCAGGAGCAGGAGCACGGCCACGAGGGAGATCAGCGCGGGAGTCACCGCACCAGTATGACGGGACGGGCACCGCGGTGACGTATGCATGGGCGATCGCGCAGCGGCCCCCGCGCCCTCGCTGGAACGTGCCGGATGGGCTAGATTCGCCGCATGTTGGTCGCCGTGCCCACCGAAGTGAAGAACAACGAGTTCCGTGTGGCCCTGACGCAGGGCGGGGTCCAGGAGCTGGTGCGCGCGGGCCACCAGGTCCTCGTGCAGTCGGGGGCCGGCGTCGGCTCCGGCGCCTCGGACCAGGACTACCGCGACGCCGGCGCCGAGCTGGTCGACGACGTCGACGAGCTCTGGGAGCGCGCCGAGCTGGTCCTCAAGGTCAAGGAGCCGCAGCCGGAGGAGTACGGTCGCCTGCGCCGCGGCCAGGTCCTCTTCACATATCTGCACCTGGCCGCCTCCCCCGCGTGCACGCGGGCGATCCTGGACGCCGGCACGACGGCGATCGCCTACGAGACGGTCACCCGCGGCCGCTCCCTGCCGCTGCTGGCCCCCATGAGCCAGGTGGCCGGCCGCCTGGCCCCCGCCGCGGGCGCCTACCACCTCCTCCAGCCGCAGGGCGGCTCGGGCGTGCTGATGGGCGGCGTGCCCGGCACCCGCCGCGCCCGGGTGGCCGTGATCGGCGGAGGGGTGGCCGGCGAGGCGGCGGCCGTGATCGCCGCGGGCATGGGCGCGGACGTGACCGTCCTGGACATCTCCCTCGAGCGGCTCGCGCAGCTGGACGCCGTCCACCAGGGCCGGATCCGCACGCTGGCCTCGTCCCACCTGAACATCGGTGAGACCGTGGCGGACGCGGACCTCGTGATCGGCTCCGTGCTGATCCCCGGCGCCGCGGCCCCGAAGCTGGTGACCGCCGAGATGGTGGAGTCCATGCGGCCCGGCTCGGTGCTGGTGGACATCGCGATCGACCAGGGCGGCTGCTTCGAGAACTCGCGGGCCACCACCCACCAGGACCCGACGTACCTCGTGGGGGACAAGATCTACTACTGCGTCTCCAACATGCCCGGCGCCGTGCCCCAGACCTCCACCTCGGCCCTGACCAACGCGACGCTGCCCTACATCAAGCGCATCGCCGACCTCGGATGGCGTGCGGCGCTGGCCGCGGACGAGGGCTTCGCCGGCGGCCTCAACGCCCACGACGGCGCGCTCACCCTGCCCTCCGTCGCCACGGCCGTGGCCGACGAGCTCGGCCTGGACCCCCAGAAGGACGTCCGCGTCACCTCCGAGGTGCTCGCGGAGGCCTGAGCCCCGCGCCCGTCGCGCGCGGGGCCGGCCGGCCGCTCAGAGCCCCGCGAGGAACGCCCGGTGGAACGACCAGTCGCCGGTCACCTCAGGGTGGAAGGCCGTGGCGAGCAGGTGGCCCTGCCGCACGGCCACGGGCAGCCGCGCGTCGCCGTCGAGCCCCGGTTCCGCCGCGGGCACGGACAGACGCGACGCCGGCACACTCGCCAGGACCTCGACGCTCTCCCCCGCCTGGACGACGGCGGGGGCGCGGATGAACACGGCGTGCACCGGCTCCGCCGCGACCGCGGGGACGTCCAGGTCCTCCTCGAACGAGTCCACCTGCGCGCCGAAGGCGTTGCGCCGCACGGCCACGTCCAGCACGCCGAGCCCGCCCTGATCCGGCGCCGGGTTGCGGATCTCGCGGGCCAGCATGATCAGCCCCGCGCACGTGCCGTAGGCGGGCAGGCCGTCGCGGAGGGCGGCGATGAGCGGGTCCTTCAGCCCCATGATCCGGGCGAGGCGGTCCATCACGGAGGACTCGCCGCCGGGCAGCACGATGCCGTCCAGACCCTCGAGGTCCGCAGGGCGGCGCACCGGGCGCGTGCGCGCGCCGAGCGACTCGAGCACGTGGGCGTGCTCCCGCACGTCGCCCTGGAGCGCGAACACGCCGACGGTCTTCTGTGGACTCACCATGGCCCCGACCCTAGGGCCTCCGGGCGCCCGGGACTTCGCGGCTCACCAGCCGCGCTCGGCCAGGCGGTGCGGGGCGGGCAGGTCGCCCACGTTGATGCCCACCATGGCCTCGCCCAGGCCGCGGGAAGCCTCGGCGACCGCCATCGGGTCGTCGAACTGGGCGGTGGCCTTGACGATGGCACGGGCGCGCTCGGCCGGGTTGCCGGACTTGAAGATGCCGGAGCCCACGAACACGCCGTCGGCGCCCATCTGCATCATCAGGGCCGCGTCGGCCGGGGTGGCCACGCCGCCGGCGGTGAACATCACGACGGGCAGGGCGCCGGTCTCGGCGACCTCGCGCACCAGCTCGTACGGCGCCCGCAGCTCCTTCGCGGCCACGTACAGCTCATCCTGGGCCAGGCCCTGGAGCTGGGCGATCTCCTTGCGGATGGTGCGGATGTGCTTCACGGCCTCGGAGACGTCGCCGGTGCCGGCCTCGCCCTTGGACCGGATCATGGCCGCGCCCTCGGTGATGCGGCGCAGGGCCTCGCCGAGGTTGGTGGCGCCGCACACGAAGGGCACGTCGAAGTCCCATTTGTCGATGTGGTTCACGTAGTCCGCCGGGGAGAGCACCTCGGACTCGTCGATGAAGTCCACCTTGAGCGCCTGCAGCACCTGGGCCTCCACGAAGTGGCCGATGCGCGCCTTGGCCATCACGGGGATGGACACGGCCTCGACGATCCCGTCGATCAGGTCGGGGTCGGACATGCGGGCCACGCCGCCCTGGGCGCGGATGTCGGCCGGGACCCGCTCGAGCGCCATGACGGCCACGGCGCCGGCGTCCTCGGCGATGCGCGCCTGCTCCGCGTTGACGACGTCCATGATCACGCCGCCCTTCATCATGTCCGCCAGGCCGCGCTTGACGCGGGTCGTGCCGGTGCCGCGGGCGCCGTCGTCGGCGGCGGAGGCGGTGGAGGCGGAGAAGCTGAGGGCACGCTCGTCGCTCATGGTGGTCCTTCCGAAGGGGGTGGCGTCCCGGCCGCGGGGCGGGGCGGAGTCTCGGTCAACTCTAGTCCCCCGGCGGCGAACCCCGGGCCGCGTCACGGACGACGACGTCACCCGGCCCCGTGCCGGCGCAGCGTGCGGCGTCGGCGCCACACGACGAACGCGGCCACGGCCGCGAGGATCAGCACGAGGGCGAGGACGCCCCGGCCCTCTCCGAGCGCCGCGCCGATGACGGCCCACACCACGGCCATCCCGACGGTCCCGTACACCACGCCCCACAGGAACGTGCCGAGCGCGGCCGCCGGCAGGAACCGGCGCCAGGGCATGCGGGCGACGCCGGCGGAGCCGATCACCGCCGTCTGGATGCCCACCGTGAGGTAGCAGAACGGGATGGCCCACACCCCGTGGCGCTGGATGAAGTGCTGGGCCCGGACATAGACGGGCCCCTCCATCACGCGGGCGAACCAGCGGGTCCGCTCGACACCGGAGGCCAGCCCCCGCCCGAGCGAGAACACGATCAGGGTGCGCAGGATCGCCAGCATCCAGAAGAACCCGATGGACCACAGCAGCGGCAGCCCGTCGATCCACGCCATCATGGGCGGAGCCACCCGTCGGTGCGGGGATTCATGCGCTCGCCCCGGCCGTGCTCACGCGTTCCAGAGCCCGTACGAGTCCGCGAGGTCCGCGATCTTCTGGGCGCGCAGCACGCGGGGCAGGTACGAGCCGTCGCCGACGGCGGCGCCCTGCGCGTGCTTCTCGAGCAGGTCGCGGGCCCATGCGAGCTCGTCCTCGGACGGGGACATCGCCCGGTTGACCCAGTCCACCTGATCCCGGTTCAGGACGAGGCGGCCGGTCATGCCCATCGAGGCGGTGACGGCGCTGGATCCGATGACCGCGTCCTCACCGTCCGTGTTGCCGGGCGGCCCGTCGATCGCCCCGGGCAGACCGCCCACGCGGGAGGCGATCACCATGCGGGAGCGGGCGTAGGCCATGGCCAGCGGGTCCTCGCCGACGCCGACGTCCTTGCGGAAGTCGTTCACGCCGAAGGCGAGACGGAACGTGCCCGGCGCCTTGGCCACGGCCGTGGCGTTCTCGATGCCCAGGGCGGACTCCAGCAGGGCGATCACCGGGGTGCCGGCGCGCAGCCGCATGGCGGTGAACGTGACCTGCTCCGGCTCCTCGGTCTCGGCCAGCACGACGCCGCGCACGCCGTCGAGGCCCGCGAGCGCCTCGAGGTCCCGCTGCCAGTGGTCCGTGGAGGTCGCGGAGATGCGCACCCACGCCGTCATGCCGCCGGAGAGGGCGTCCACGACGTGCTGGCGGGCCGCGTCCTTGTGCTCCTCCGGCACGGCGGCCTCGAGGTCGAAGATGACGGAGTCGGCCTCGGAGGCCAGGGCGGGGGCGAACGCGTCGGGCCTGGCTGCGTTGACCAGCAGCCAGGAGCGGCTGAGCTTGGCGGGCAGGGCGGCGGCGCGACGGTTCCTCACGGGCATGGCCTCCAGCCTATCCCGCCGTGGCCGTCCGCCCGCGGGCCCCTTCCCACCCGTGGGGGCCTCACACCCGCTCGCGGCGGGCGAGGCGGACGGCCGTAGCATGGAGGGGCCGTCGGCCCGTCCGACGCCGCCGTGCCCCGACCGCCAGGAGTACCCGATGCGCCCGTCCTCCCCTTCCCGCGCCCTGCGGCTCACGGGCGCCGTGGCGGCCGCGTGCCTGCTGGCCGGCTGCGCGGTCGACCCCGGCCCGGCCGAGGACTCGGCGTCCGACGACGGCGTGCCCCTGCCGGCGACGGAGGGGTACCAGCCGCTGACGGTCCACCTCGCCGTCGCCGAGGCGGAGGCGGTCCCGGGGACGAGCGGCCGGCCCTTCGGCTGCGGCGACCTGCTGGTGCCCGTGCAGACCGTGCCGACGGACACCGAGGACGAGGCGGACGCCGCCCTGGACTTCCTGTTCGCGGACGAGCGCGGCTGGCACGGCGACCCGTCGTTGTGGAACGCCGTGTTCGACGTGCGCGAGAGCCTCATCCCGACCGGGCACCGCCGCGAGGGCGACGTGGAGATCTTCACCTTCACCGGCACCGTGACGCCGGAGGACGACTGCACGGCCGAGCGGATCCGCGCCCAGCTGCAGGCGACCGCCGCCGCCTACACGTCCGCGGGACAGGTCCGGCTCGAGGTGGACGGCCGGGACCTCGACGACGTGCTGGGGCTCGAGCCGCTCCGCCTCGGCGAGTCCGTGGACGTCCCACAGGGGGACCCCACACCGAGTGGGGAGCCGAGCGACGGAGCCGGCGAGCAGACGTGGGCGCCGGAGGGCGAGCCGTCCGAGGACACGTGGGCGCCGGCCGAGCCCTCGACCTGGGCTCCGGCCGAGCCCTCGGACGACACCTGGGCGCCGGCCGAGGAGTCGTCGTGGGGTCCCGCCGAGCCGACCCAGGGCACATGGTCCCCCGGTCAGGAGCCGAGCGCCCCCTGACCGGGCGACCCGCCGTCGTCGCCCGTCATCGGACGTTCAGGCACGGCCGCGCCGTGCTATAGGGTGCCGAGCGTGCGGAACCTCCGAGATCACCTGTCCCAGCGCGCCGTCGGCGTGAAGCAGTCCGCGGTCCGCGACGTCTTCGACATCGCGATGGACCCGAACCTCGTCTCGCTCGCGGGCGGGAACCCGTGGCTCGCCGACCTGCCCCTCGACGAGCTGGGCCGGATCGCCTCCGACCTGATGACCCGGTTCGGCACGGAGTCCCTGCAGTACGGCCCCGGCCAGGGCACCGAGGAGATGCGTGCCGCCGCGACCGCCGTCATGGCCGCCGACGGCATCCCGGACGCGGACCCCGACCTCGTGGTCATCACCCCCGGCTCGCAGGCCGCGATCGACACCGCCTGCCGGGCGTTCGGGAACCCGGGCGACGTCGTCGTGGTGGAGGACCCCACGTTCGTGGGCGCGTTGACCACCTTCAACACGTGGCAGCTCGAGGCCGTGGCCACGGGCACCGACGACCACGGCCTGGTGCCCGCGGCCCTCGACGAGACCCTGACCCGCCTGGCCGCCGAGGGCCGCCGCGTGGCCTTCCTCTACACGATCCCCTCGTTCGCGAACCCGTCGGGCGCCCTGCTGCCCCCGGGCCGCCGCGCCGAGGTGGGCGCGATCTGCGAGAAGCACGGCGTGCTCATCGTGGAGGACAACCCGTACGGGCAGATCGCGTTCGACGGCGAGCCCGTCGCCCCGATCGCCGCCGACCACCGGGACAACGTGGTCCACCTCGGCACGATGTCCAAGATCTTCTCCCCGGGCGTGCGCATCGGCTGGGCGCTCGTGCCGGCCGCGCTCCAGCGCGAGTTCTACCTGTGCGCGGAGTCCGCCTACATCCACGCGTCCACGTACGCGCAGATGCTCTCCACCGCCTTCGTCACGCAGCTGGACTGGCAGGGCCACGTCCGCCACGTGACCGGGCTGTACCGCGAGCGGGCCGGGGCGCTCGTGGACGCGGTGCGGGAGCACTGGGACCCGGGGGTCGAGTTCATCACCCCGCAGGGTGGCTTCTTCCTGTGGGCCACCCTGCCGGCCGGGGTGGACACCCTCGAGGTGATGCACCGCGGCATCGAGGCGGGCGCGGTGTTCGTGCCGGGGGCGGCCTTCACCCCCGTCGAGGGCACGCACTCCACCCTGCGCCTGGCGTACTCGTTCGTGGACGCCGAGAAGCTCGTGGAGGGCGTGCGGCGCCTGGCCCCCGCGGTGAACGAGTCGATCGCCCGGGCCCGCTGAGCCGCGGCGGGCGTCCGCGACGACGTCGGCCCGGCGCGTCCGCCGGGCGTGCGACCTCTTCCCCCGGCCCACGGGATCGTATACGATCTCGACCATGACGCAGAGCACACCGGACCCCACGCCCACCGTCACCGAGCACGACTTCACCGTCCGGGAGAGCCGGCCGGGCAAGGTGCTCGCCCTGCACCTGAACTACCCGTCCCGCATCGCCCAGCGGGGCCGGTCCCCGCAGGCCCCCGGCTACTTCCTCAAGGCCGGCACCTCCATCGCCCGCAGCGGCGACACCATCGAGCGCCCCGCCGGCACCGAGCTGCTCGCCTACGAGGGCGAGATCGCGCTGATCATCGGCCGCACCGCCCGGCGCGTCAGCCCGGAGGAGGGCTGGAGCCACGTCTCCGGCATCACCGCCGCCAACGACTGGGGCCTCTACGACCTCCGCCACGCGGACAAGGGCTCCAACGTCAAGAACAAGTCCGGCGACGGCTACACCCCGCTCGGCCCCGCGGTGATCTCCGCCGCGGGCCTGGACCCGGCCGCCCTGCGCGTGCGCACCTGGGTCAACGGCGAGATCGTCCAGGACGACACCACCGAGGGCCTCGTCTTCCCGTTCGGCCAGCTCGTGGCCGACCTCTCGCAGCTCATGACGCTCGAGGAGGGCGACGTCATCCTCACCGGCACCCCCGCCGGATCCTCCGTGGCCCAGCCGGGCGACGTCGTCGAGGTGGAGGTGGACGCCCCCAGCGCCCCCGGCGCCCCGACCACCGGCCGCCTGGTGACGACGGTCGTCGACTCGGAGCACGCCCTGGCCCCGTTCGGCGCGCAGCCGCAGGTGGACGACGTGCAGCGCGAGGAGGCCTGGGGCTCCCGCCAGGCCGCCGGCCTGGCCCCGCAGGCCGCGGCGCCGTCATCGTCCGCGGTGGACGAGAACGGCCACTGGGTCGCGAGTGCCCCGCAGCCGGACCGCTCCCTGCTGACCCCTCAGCTGCGCGCCAAGATCGACGCCATCGCGGTGGCCACCCTCACCGCCCAGCTGCAGAAGCGCGGCATCCAGAACGCGACCATCGACGGTCCGCGCCCGATCCACCGGGGTCGGCGCGTCCTCGGCTACGCCAAGACCCTGCGCTACATCCCCAAGCGCGAGGACCTGTTCAAGGAGTTCGGCGGCGGCTTCAACGCCCAGAAGCGGGCCATCGACTCGGTGCAGCCGGACGACGTCGTGGTCATGGAGGCCCGTGGCGAGCACGGCACCGGCACCCTCGGGGACGTCCTGGCCCTGCGCGCCCAGGTGAACGGCGCGAACGCCGTGATCACGGACGGCGGCATCCGCGACTCCGCCGCCGTCGCCGAGGTCGGCCTCCAGGTGTACGCCGGCGCCACGCACCCGGCGGTGCTGGGCCGCCGTCACATCCCGTGGGAGGTCGGCGGCACCATCGCCTGCGGCGGCACCACCGTGCAGCCCGGCGACATCATCGTCGGCGACGACGACGGCGTGGTGGTCATCCCGCCGTCCCTGCTCCAGGAGGTCGTGGACGACGCCTACGAGCAGGAGCTCCAGGACGCCTGGGCGTACGAGCAGGTCAAGGCCGGCTACCCGGTGGACGGGATGTTCCCGCCGAACGCCGAGTGGAAGGCCACGTTCGACGAGTACCGCAAGACCCTGCCGGACGCCCCGGCCCCGGAGGGCGACGCCTGAGCATGCGCCGCACGGACATCGGAACGGTCGGCCTCGCAGGCGCCCCCGTCTCCAAGGCGGACCGCGCCTACCAGGCGATCCTCGAGGGGATCCGGGACCAGCGCCACGAGCCGGGCGACCGGCTGGTGCTGTCCCAGATCGCCGCGGAGCTGGGCATGTCCGTGGTGCCCGTGCGGGAGGCGATCCGCCGCCTGCAGTCCGAGAAGCTGGTGGCCTACGAGCGCAACGTGGGCGCGACCGTGGTCGGCATCGATCCGGTCGAGTACCGCCACACCATGGAGACGCTGGCGCTGGTGGAGGGGTTCTCCACCGCCCAGTGCGCCCCGCACGTGACCGCCGAGGACCTCGCGGCGGCCCGCGAGGTGAACGCGACCATGCGCGCGATGACGGAGTCGGAGACGGCCTGGGACCCGGTGGCGTTCACCGAGCTCAACCGCCGCTTCCACTCGATCCTGTTCGAGCATCACCAGAACGAGCACGTGCACGACCTGGTGCACCGCGGCTGGAACCGCCTGGCCGCGCTGCGCTCCTCCACGTTCGCGTACGTGCCCGGTCGGGCGGTGGCCTCCGTGGACGAGCACGAGCACCTGCTGCGCCTGATCGAGGACGGGGCGCGCTTCGAGGAGATCGAGGCCGCCGCCCGCGCCCACCGCCTGAACACCCTGCACGCCTACCTGGATCACGGCGCCGAGCCGTCCGCGTGACCGCCGGCCGGACCGGCGCCGACGCCGGCTGCTCCAGGCCCCGATCATCAGACCCACCCGAAGCACTCAGCGAAAGAGACACCATGACGGAGAAGACCAGCATCGAGGCCCGCACGCCCGAGGGCCTGCCCGACGTCCTGCGCCACTACATCGACGGCGAGTTCGTCGACTCGATCGACGGCGACACCTTCGAGGTGCTCGACCCGGTGACCAACGAGCCGTACCTGACGGCCGCCTCCGGCAAGGCCGCGGACATCGACCGCGCCGTCGCCGCCGCCAAGCGGGCCTTCGAGTCCGGCGAATGGTCCCAGGCCCTGCCGCGCCAACGCTCCCGCGTGCTGCACGCGATCGCCGACATCATGGAGACCCGCGGCGACCAGCTGGCCGAGATGGAGTGCTTCGACACCGGCCTGCCGATCAAGCAAGCGAGGGGCCAGGCCGCCCGCGCCGCCGAGAACTTCCGCTTCTTCGCGGACCTGATCGTGGCCCAGCATGACGACACCTTCAAGGTGCCGGGCCGCCAGATCAACTACGTGAACCGCAAGCCGATCGGCGTCGCCGGCCTGATCACCCCGTGGAACACCCCGTTCATGCTGGAGTCCTGGAAGCTGGCCCCGGCCATCGCCACCGGCAACTCGGTGGTCCTGAAGCCGGCGGAGTTCACCCCGCTCTCGGCCTCCCTGTGGGGCGACATCTTCGAGGAGGCCGGCCTGCCGAAGGGCGTGTTCAACATGGTGCACGGCTTCGGCGAGGAGGGCTACGCGGGCGACCCGCTCGTGAAGCACCCGGACGTGCCGCTGATCTCCTTCACCGGCGAGTCCCGCACCGGCCAGATCATCTTCGCCAACGCCGCCCCGCACCTGAAGGGCCTGTCCATGGAGCTCGGCGGCAAGTCCCCGGCCGTGGTGTTCGAGGACGCGGACCTGGACGCGGCGATCGACGCGACCATCTTCGGCGTGTTCTCCCTGAACGGCGAGCGCTGCACCGCCGGCTCCCGCATCCTGGTCCAGCGTTCCGTCTACGACGAGTTCGTGGAGCGCTACGCCGCCCAGGCCTCCCGCGTGAAGGTCGGCCTGCCGGACGACGAGACCACCGAGGTCGGCGCCATCGTGCACCCGGAGCACTTCGAGAAGGTCATGTCCTACGTGGAGATCGGCAAGACCGAGGCCCGCCTGGTGGCCGGCGGTGACCGCCCGGAGGGCTTCCCCGAGGGCAACTTCGTGCAGCCCACCGTGTTCGCGGACGTGGCCCCGGACGCCCGGATCTTCCAGGAGGAGATCTTCGGCCCGGTGGTGGCCATCACCCCGTTCGACACGGAGGAGGAGGCCCTGCAGCTGGCCAACAACACCAAGTACGGCCTGGCCGCCTACATCTGGACCAACGACCTCAAGCGCGCCCACAACGTCGCGCAGAACGTGGAGGCCGGCATGGTGTGGCTGAACTCCAACAACGTGCGGGACCTGCGCACCCCGTTCGGCGGGGTGAAGGCCTCCGGCCTGGGCCACGAGGGCGGCTACCGCTCGATCGACTTCTACACCGACCAGCAGGCCGTGCACATCAACCTCGGCGAGGTCCACAACCCGGTGTTCGGCAAGCAGGAGCAGGCCGCGGCGAAGATCGACGGCTGACCCTGCGCCCACCGGCGACGACGACGGCGCCCGCACCCTCTGCGCGACGGTGCGGGCGCCGTCGTCGTGCTGGGGCCGGGCCGGCTCCCTCCCCCGGCCCCCCCGGCCCCCCCGACGCGGGCCCCGACGCGGGTTGAGTTGTCGCGGGTGCGGGCGCCCCGGACCCGCGACAACTCAACCCGCGTTCCTCGGCGGCCTTCCCGCCAGCCGTCCGGATCGTATACGATCGAGCCCGTGACCGTGTCCCAGGCCACAGCGCACCGCCCCCTCACCAAGGAGCACCGATGACCAACCTCGAGAGCCGCCAGAAGACCTCCTCCGGCTTCTTCGTCACCAAGGAAGCGCCCATCACCCCGGAGAACCCCCTCCCCACCCCGACGTCCGAGGCGCCGGACATCCTGCGCTGCGCCTCGATGGAGCTCGTGGTCACGGACCTCGCCGCCTCCCGCGAGTTCTACGTGGACGTGCTCGGCCTCGTGGTCACCGAGGAGGACGAGGAGACCGTCTACCTGCGCTCCATGGAGGAGTTCATCCACCACAACCTGGTGCTGCGCCAGGGCGAGACCGCCGCCGTGGCCGCGTTCTCCTACCGCGTGCGCACCCCCGAGGACCTGGACAAGGCGGTCGCCTTCTACGAGGAGCTGGGCTGCCGCGTCGAGCGCCGGAAGGACGGCTTCGTCAAGGGCGTCGGCGACTCCGTGCGCGTCGAGGACCCGCTGGGCTTCCCCTACGAGTTCTTCCACGACGTCGAGCACGTGGAGCGCCTGGCCTGGCGCTACGACCTCTACACCCCGGGCGCCCTGGTCCGCCTGGACCACTTCAACCAGGTGACCCCGGATGTGCCACGCGCCGCCCGCTACATGCAGGACCTGGGCTTCCGCGTCACCGAGGACATCCAGGACGAGAACGGCACCGTCTACGCCGCGTGGATGCGCCGCAAGCCCACCGTGCACGACACCGCCATGACCGGCGGCGACGGCCCCCGAATGCACCACGTGTGCTTCGCCACGCACGAGAAGCACAACATCCTGGCGATCTGCGACAAGCTCGGCGCCCTGCGCATGTCCGACCACATCGAGCGCGGCCCGGGTCGCCACGGCGTCTCCAACGCGTTCTACCTCTACCTGCGCGACCCGGACGGCCACCGCGTGGAGGTCTACACCCAGGACTACTACACCGGTGACCCGGACAACCCCGTGGTCACCTGGGACGTGCACGACAACCAGCGCCGCGACTGGTGGGGCACCCCGGTCGTGCCGTCCTGGTACACCGACGCCTCCCGCGTGCTGGACCTCGACGGCAACCTGCAGCCGCTGGTCTCCCGCACCGACGACTCGGAGATGGCCGTGACCATCGGCGCCGACGGCTTCTCCTATACCCGCGAGGAGCAGGGCGAGGAGTCCATGCCGGAGTGGAAGCAGGGCGAGTACAAGCTCGGCAACCAGCTCTGACCGGCACTGCCGGGCGCCGCTCCGGGACACCCCGCCGACGGCGGGCACCCCACGCAGGTGCCCGCCGTCGTCGGCCGCACCCCCTGCCACCCTCCGCGTCCCCCCGCCCCACGCCGTTCGAGGCGGAAAATCCACCTCATTCGAGCCGGGAGGGCCAGTTTGAGCTCGATTTCCCGCCTCGAAGCGTGGGGAGCAGGGGTGTCCCGGCGGTGACAGGATGGCGATGAGGCCGGGGGCCGAGCCGCGCAATCGTATACGATCAAGGCCAGGCCCCTGCCCGTCGTCGTGAAGGAGACCGCTGTGCTGGACCACGAGACCCACGTCAAGATCGCCGACGAGCTGCACCGCGCGGGCATCGACCGCGTGCCCGTGCCACGGCTGACCGCGCGCTACCCGCAGATGGAGATCGAGGACTCGTACGCCGTCCAGCGCATCTGGGCCGAGCGCCAGGTCGAGGCGGGCCGCCGCAAGGTGGGCCACAAGATCGGCCTGACCTCCAAGGCCATGCAGGACGCGACCGGGATCGACGAGCCGGACTACGGCGTGATCTTCGACGACCAGGTGTTCGAGTCCGGCCACGTGTACGAGTGGAAGAAGTACACCCACCCGCGCATCGAGATGGAGCTGGCGTTCGTGCTCAAGGACGAGCTGCGCGGGCCCGGCCTGAACCTGATGGACGTGCTGCGCGCCACCGAGTACGTGGTGCCCGCGCTGGAGGTGCTGGACTCGCGCATCGAGATGGCCGGCCGCACCATCACGGACACCATCTCGGACAACGCCGCGCTGGGCTCCCTGGTGATCGGTGGCCGCCCCGTGGGCGTACACGACGTCGACCTGCGGTGGGTCGCCGGCATCCTCTCCCGCAACGAGGAGATCATCGAGACCGGGGTGGCCGCGGGCGTGCTGAACCACCCGGCCAACGGCGTGCACTGGCTGGCCAACCGCATCGCCGAGCACGGGGACGCGCTCGAGGCCGGTGAGATCGTGCTCGCCGGCTCCTTCACCCGCCCGATGTGGGTCTACGAGGGCGACACCGTCTACGCCGACTACGGCCCGCTGGGAACCATCACCTGCCGCTTCGCCTGAGCCGCCCGCCCGTCGTCGTCGCCCCGCCCCGCTCGCCCGCCGCCCGCAACGCGGGTTGACCTATCACCAGTACGACCCCGCTCCACCCGCGACAACTCAACCCGCGTCGGGTGGAGGGCGCGGAGAACCCCGGAGGAACGTCCCATGCCCGTCCGCCACAACCCGCAGCCGCTGTTCCGCGACCTCTTCACGCCCGAGGCCGTCACCGCCCGTGGGGGCCGCCCCGCCGCCGGCATGTTCCTCTCCTCCGGCGACCCGACGACGGCGGAGATCTGCGCCGGCGCGGGCCTCGACTACCTGCTCATCGACGCCGAGCATGCCCCGCTGACCCTGCAGGACGTCCTCGCCCAGCTGCGCACGATCGCCGGCTACCGTGTGCCCACCCTGGTGCGTGTGCCGGCGCTGGACACCGTGGCCATCAAGCAGTTCCTGGACCTGGGCGCCCAGACGCTGCTGGTGCCCATGGTCGACGACGCCGCGATGGCCCGCAGCGCCGTGGCCGCCGCCCACTACCCGGACGGCTCTGCCGAGGGCGGGGTGCGCGGCGTGGGCTCCGCTCTGGCACGATCGGGCCGCTGGAACCGGATCCCCGGCTACCTGCCCGGCGCGGCGGACCACGTCTCCGTGATCGTGCAGATCGAGACGGCCGCGGGCGTGCGCAACGCGGACGAGATCGCGGCGGTGGACGGGATCGACGGCGTCTTCATCGGCCCCTCGGACCTCTCCGCGTCCCTGGGCCTGCTCGGCCAGCAGTCGCACCCGGAGGTGGTGGCCGCGGTCGAGGAGGTCATCGCGAAGGTCAAGGCCGCCGGGAAGATCGTGGGCGTCAACGCGTTCGTGCCCGCGCAGGCCGACGCCTATGCCGCCGCCGGTGCAGACTACGTCAACGTGGGCGCCGACGTCGCCCTGCTGGCCCGCGCCGCCGAAGCCCTCGCCGACCGCTGGTGCCCCGCCCCGAGCGACGCCGCGGGCGACGGGGAGGGCGCGCCCCGCGCGTCGTACTGAGGTCCGCGACGCGAGCGGGCCCGCCTCGGGCTGAGGCGCGCCCGCCGCGGACGGGTCAGTTCCCGAAGGTGTCGAGCAGCCGCCCGTTCGCGGTGAACAGGCCGAGCGACTCCCCGCCGTTGTTGAGCACGTTGGCGGTGCCGTTGTTGTAGTAGGCGTCCGCGGCGTCGGTGCCCGGGCCGGTGTACACGCGCAGCGTCTCGCCCGGCTCGAGGACATAGCCCTCCCCCACGGTGAGGACGTTGTACGCGGCGTCGCGCAGGACGTAGCCGGAGACGTCCACCGGGTGCGTGCCCTCGTTGACGAGCACCACGTGCTCCCCGGTCTCCGGCTGCAGGTCCACGCCCGGGACGTCGTTCACGGAGTCCAGGATGCGCACGCCGTTGTTCTGCGGAAACGCGTCCCGGCCGGCGGCGTGACGGACCATCTGCACGGGGAAGTCGCCCGTGACCCGGTCGACGCCGAGGGCCACCATCGCGTCGTAGGCCTCGACGTCGTTCACGGTGTAGACGCCCAGCTCCAGGCCGGCGTCGTGCACGCGGGCCACGCCGGCCGCGTCCAGGGTGCGGTAGTTGGTGCCGACGCTGTCGGCGTACCCGGCGACGTCGGCCAGGCCGGTGGCCTCCGGCACGGTGCCCATCAGCTGCTGCAGCGGAATCTCCGGGGCCAGCTCGGCGAAGCGGCGGTTGGAGTCGGCGTCGAAGCCGAGGACCTCGACCTTGCCGGCCGCAACCAGGCGGGCCCAGCGGGGGTCCTCGCGCAGCGCGTCGGCGACCACCTGCTCGACGCCCGGAGACGCGGCCGGGGACTTGATCTCGATGTAGACGCCGGTGTTGCGGGTGGCGACGCGCGCGGCGTCCCCGAGGCGCGGGATGCGCGCGCCCGCGTACCGGTCCGAGTGCGCCGAGCCGATCTCGAGCTGCTGCAGCTCGGCCCAGGTGAAGCTGGTGATCGGGTCGTCCTCGCGACCCGGGAAGACCTCGGCCACGTTCGTGGTGCGGGCGCCGGTGGAGTCGTGGAACAGGAAGGGGACGCCGTCGGCCGAGAGCTGGACGTCGATCTCGAAGTAGTCGGACCCGGCGCGCACGGCCTCGCGGAACGCCGTGACGCTGTTCTCCGGTGCGGTGCCGGCCGCGCCGCGGTGGCCGATGATCACGGGGCGGTCGTCCTGGCTGGCGTGCGCCGTGCCCCAGCCCGCTGCCGCGTGGGCGGGTCGCTCCACCGGGGCGGCGGTGGCGAACGGGCCGGTGACCGCGGTCCCCGCGAGGACGGCGGCGCCGGCCAGCAGGGCGGCGGAGCGGCGAGCGGGGGACGACGGGTGGGGCATGCGCGTCACGGGAGACGACCTTCCTGTGTCAGGGACGAGCGCCGGACAGCGCCCGCCCGAAGCCTGGCCCGCCCATGCCACAGACGGGTGACGCCCGGCTGATCGGCCCGTGAACACCCGCCCTCCCCCACGTAGCGTGGCCCCATGACCGCGTCCGCCCCCACCCTGAGCTCGCACTTCGCCGACACCTTCCCGGAGCTCGCCCTGCCCTGGCAGGCCCAGGCCACGGACGGGCCGCAGCTCGTCCTGCTCAACGCCGGCCTCGCGGCGGAGCTCGGCCTCGACGCCGAATGGCTCGCCAGTGACGACGGCGTCCGCTTCCTCACCGGCGAGCAGCCCGGCCCGGACGCGCGGCCGGTCGCGCAGGCGTACGCGGGCCACCAGTTCGGCCACTACTCCCCCCGCCTGGGCGACGGGCGCGCCCTCCTCCTCGGCGAGCTCACGGCTCCGGACGGTCGGCTCCACGACCTGCATCTCAAGGGCTCCGGTCGCACGCCCTTCGCGCGCGGCAACGCCGACGGGCAGGCCGTGCTCGGCCCCATGCTCCGCGAGTACGTGGTCTCCGAGGCGATGCACGCCCTCGGCGTGCCGACCACGCGGGCGCTGGCTGTCGTCGCCACGGGCCACCCGGTCCGCCGCGAAACCGTGCTGCCGGGCGCGGTGCTGGCCCGGACGGCCGCATCGCACCTGCGCGTCGGCACGGCCCAGTACGCCGCGGCCCTCCCCGAGCGGGCGGCCCCCACGGACGTGCTGCGCCGGATCGTCGACGAGGCCATCGCCCGCCACCACCCGCACGCCGCCGACGCCGGGCACCCCGCGCTCGCGCTCTACGAGGCGGTGATCGCCGCGCAGGCCGAGCTCGTCTCCCGCTGGATGCTCGTCGGCTTCGTGCACGGTGTGATGAACACGGACAACATGACCCTGTCCGGCGAGACCATCGACTACGGCCCCTGCGCCTTCATCGACGCCTTCGACCCGGCCGCGAGCTTCTCCTCCATCGACGCCCAGGGCCGGTACGCGTACGGGAATCAGGGGCCCGTCGCAGCGTGGAACCTCGCCCGGCTCGGCGAGGCCCTCGTGCCCGTGCTCGACGACGACCCCGACCGCGCCGTCGCGCTCGCCCAGGAGGCGCTGGGCAGGTTCCACGGCGCCCATCTCGCGGCGTGGCGGGGCGGACTGCGGGACAGGCTCGGCCTCCCGGCGTCGGTGGCGGAGGACGACGTCGCCGCGCTCACCGACCGCCTGTTCCCGTGGCTGGCCGCGGCGCGGGCCGACTGGACCTCGTTCTGGGTGCGGCTGGCCGAGCACACGGCGGCGCCCGTGGACGACGACGCGGCGCGCACCGAAGCGGCACGACTCGTCCCCGGCGCCTCGGACCCCGCGGGGCTCGCCGTCTGGCTCGCGGACTGGCGGGCGATGGGTCCCGATCCGGCCCGGATGCGCGCGGTGAACCCCGTCTACATCCCGCGGAACCACCTGCTCGACGAGGCCCTGACGGCCGCGGAGGGCGGGGACCTCACCGCGGTCCACCGGCTGCTCGAGGCCGTCACGGATCCCTTCACCCCGCGCCCCGGGTTCGAGCGGTACGCGCAGCCGGGTCCGGCGGACGGGGCCCCGTTCGTCACCTACTGCGGCACCTGACCGCTTTCGTTGACGAAACGGGCGCTTTCCAGGCCACTTTCGTCGACGAAACGGGCGCCCTCACCCCCGCGCCAGCGACTTCACCGGCACGGCAGGGTCCGCGAGCGCGGCGCCGTCCACCACGATCCCCCGGTCGATGATGCGCCGGGCGGCCTTGACGGTCATGGGGTCGTCGATCGAGGCGGCCCCGCGCAGGGTCCCATCTGCGGCCAGGGCGAAGCTCGCCACCACGACGCCGCGCACCTCGCGGTCCACGATCCGCCCGCCGGCCGGCACCGTCATGTCCCCCACGGCCTCCACGTGGGCGTCGTACCGGTCGGACCAGAACCACGGAGCGCCCGGGGCGTCCGCCTGCTCCCCCAGGATCGCCGCCGCGGCGGCCGTACCGGAACGGAGGGCCGGCTCCCAGTGCCGGGACGGCGCCCACGCGGACTCCCGGGCGCGCGCGGCGTCACCCGCGGCCAGGATCCCGGGCACGGTCGTGCGGCCCATCGCGTCCGTGAGCACTCCGTCGGCCACCTCCAGACCGGCGTCCTCGGCGAGGGCGGTGTCCGGCACGGTGCCCCCGGCCAGCACCACGACGTCGGCGTCCACGGTCCGCCCGTCGTGGAGGTGGAGCCGGTGGGCGGCCGGCAGCGCGGCGCCGCCGTCGGCGTCCCGGTGCTCGATCCAGGCCGCCCGGCCGACCTCGACCGCGACCCCGTGCTCGGCGTGCATCCGGTGCAGGCGGGCGGCCAGCGCCGGCCCGACCGCCGCGCGAGCCGGGGCGTCCGTCCCGGTCACGAGCGTCACCGCGGCGAGCGAGCGGCGCGCCGCGGCCGCGACCTCCGCCCCCGTGAAGCCGCCGCCCACGACCGCCACCTCGGTCCCGAACGTCAGGCGGTCGCGCAGGGTCTCGGCGTCGGCGCGGGTGCGCAGGGTGATCAGGTCCGGGTGGTCGGCGCCGGCGACGTCGAGGGCCCGCGGTCGCCCGCCCGTGGCGAGCACGACCGCGTCCGCGTCCAGGACCCGCCCGGAGGCCGTCTCCACCCGGTGGGGTGCGGGGCCGCCGTCGGGGTGGACGCCGCCCGGCACCACCCGGACCGCCTCGTCCTCCACCAGCTCCACCCCGTGCTCGGTGAACCATGCCGGCGGGGCGAGCAGCAGGCGGTGCGCGTCCGCGTCGCCGGTCAGGAACTCCTTACTCAGGGGCGGCCGGTCATAGGGCACGCCCTGCGGGTCCACGAGGGCGATCCCGCCCGCGAAGCCGCGGCGCCGCAGCTCGCGGACCACGGCGAAGCCCGCGACGCCGCCGCCCACCACCACCACGACCGAGCCGGGCACGCCCGCCGGGGCGTCGACGTCGTGGTTCATGCGCCGGGGACGAGGTAGAGCTGGCCCTCGCGCTCCTCGACGCGGTGCACGCCGACGCCCTTGGTGGCGGGCAGGCAAAGCGCCTCGCCGGTGCGCAGGCAGAACTGCGCGGCGTGCAGCGGGCACTCCACGCGGTCGTCCTCGAGCCAGCCCTCGGCCAGCGAGGCGTCCTCGTGGGTGCACGTGTCGTCGATCGCGTGGAACTCGCCCGCGTCCGTGTGGAACACCGCGACGTCGTCCCTCGTCCCCGCCGTCGCCGCCGGGACGACGATCGCCTCGCCCTCCGGGACGTCCGCCGCCGCGCCGATGTGGATCGGCTCCGCCA
The DNA here is from genome assembly GCF_056173425.1 of Micrococcus sp. 63XJN7_8_ISO-PGPR-S23-253. Taxonomy (NCBI): domain Bacteria; kingdom Bacillati; phylum Actinomycetota; class Actinomycetes; order Micrococcales; family Micrococcaceae; genus Micrococcus; species Micrococcus sp. 63XJN7_8_ISO-PGPR-S23-253. The sequence continues at coordinate 257,590 of NZ_CM149673.1, read as the reverse complement.
TGGTCTGCCTCCTCTGGTTCCCGGGCCGGGCGGCCCGTGGTGGTCTCCCGTCACCGTATCCCCCGGCGCGGACCCGACACCCCTCCGCTGTGCTCCGCCCCGGTATGGAATCGCCTCCTCCTGTGAATGGATGAACCGGACATCACCGGGGCGTGAAATGACCCGACAAGCCTCCGAAAAATGCTCCGGGAATGGCCGATCACGCTACGATCACGACGGCTCTCCGGCCCTCATCCCACCCGCACCACGTCACCGACCCGGGGAGGCGACACGGCCCGCGCCTGTCGTTCCTCGGGCACTCCACCTTCCGAAGGCATCCGCATGAAGATTCTCCCGCCGTGTTCCGCCGCGTCCCCCCGCCCGCTCGCGCCCGCCGTCGCGGTCGCCGCGCTCTCCGTCCTCGTCGGCGGCCTGCTCCCGCAGCCGCCGTCCGCGACCACGGAGGGCGCCCCCGACGCGCGCCCACTCGACGACGCCGCCCGTGCCACGACCGCCGGCACGGCCACGACCCCCGCGTCGGCCGCTCCCGTCGAGGGCGCCGGCGTCGCGACCGTCCCGCAGGAGGGCGAGAACCTCGTCCCGGCCGAGGAGGCTCCGGCCGGCGTCGTGCTCGGCGAGCCCGTGGTGGACCGCCCGTTCACGGTGGCAGCCGCCGTATGGGACACCGCGGCGGACGACGCCGTCGAGCGCGTGGAGATCCGCGTGCGTCAGGACGGGGCCTGGGGCCCGTGGCAGGTCCTGGATCGGCCCGTCCTGCCCGAGGACGCCGCCCCCGCGCGCACCGGCACGGACCCGTTCGTCGCGTTCGGCGCGGACGGCGCCCAGCTGCGCGTGACCACCGCCGACGGCGCGGCCCCGGCCGGCCTCGAGCTGTCCCTCATCGACCCGGGCACGGCCGCCACGGACGAGACCGTCGCGAGCGCGCACCCGGCGGTGACCGCCGAGCAGGCCGCGGAGACGGCCGGCCTGCCCCGGGGCGTGAAGTCGAGCGCCGTCGTCGGGGGCGAGGAGCCCGCCGAGGCCCGCACCGTGGCCACGGCCTCCGACGCGCGCGCGAAGATCCTCCCGGACGTGATCACCCGCGCACAGTGGGGCGCGGACGAGTCCTGGGCCGAGTCCTCCCCGCAGTTCGGCCAGGTGCGCGCGCTGACCATCCACCACACGGCCGGCACGAACGACTACACGCGCGCCCAGGCCGTGGAGCAGATGCGCGGCATCTACGCGTACTACACGAAGACCCTCGACTGGGGCGACTTCCCCTACCACCTGATCACGGACCGCTTCGGCAACATCTACGAGGGCCGCCGCGGCGCCCTGGACTCGAACCCGCTGGGCACGCACGCGGGCGGGTTCAACCGGGGCACGATGGGCGTCTCCACGATGGGCAACTACGACGTGGTCGCCCCGTCCGAGGAGGTCGTGGACGCGATGGCCCGCGCCACCGCCTACTACCTGTACCGCGACGGCATCGACGTGCGGGGCCGGGTCACCCTGACCTCGGGCGGCAGCACGAAGTACGCCGCGGGCACCCCCGTCACCGTGGACACGATCTTCCCGCACCGGGCCACGTCCGCGACCGCGTGCCCGGGGCAGCACCTGATGGCCCGCTTCGACGACCTGCGGGACCGCGCCGAGGCCATCGCGACGGCGGCCGGCCAGCCGCCGGCACCGGCCACCCCGGCTCCGACGCCGGCCCCGACGACCGAGCCGTCGACCGCCGGCACGTACACGGTGCAGCCGAACGACGGCTGGTGGACCATCGCCCGCCGCACCGGCGTGCCCGCGGCCACCCTCCAGGAGCTCAACGGCATGACCGAGTCGACCGTGCTCCACCCGGGCATGGTGCTGCGCACCGTCGCCGACCCGACCGCCCCGGAGCCCACCCCGATCACCACCGGCACCTACACGGTGCAGCCGAACGACGGCTGGTGGATCATCGCCCGACGAACCGGCGTGTCCGCCGCGGAGCTCCAGAGGCTCAACGGCATGACGGCGTCGACCGTCCTGCACCCGGGGATGGTGCTCATCACGGCCGCCACGGCGCCGGCCTCCCCGCCCGCGCCTGCCCCGACCCCGGCCCCCGCCCCGGGCACGTACACGGTCCGCGAGGGCGACGGCTGGTGGATCATCGCCTACCGCACCGGCGTGACGATGGAGACCCTCCAGCGCCTCAACGGCATGACCGCGACCACCGTGCTGCACCCGGGGATGGTGCTGCGGACCGGCCAGACCGCCTCCGCCCCGGCGCCCTCGCCCGCCACGTACGTGGTCCAGGCGAACGACGGCTGGTGGCTCATCGCCCAGCGCACGGGCGTCTCCATGGGGCGCCTGCAGCGCCTCAACGGCATGACGGTCTCGACCATGCTCCACCCGGGCATGGTGCTGCGCACCGCCTGAGCACCCCGCCGGGACGACGCCGGCCCGCACCTGCGCGTGAAGGTGCGGGCCGACGTCGTCGGTTGAGTTGTCACCGGTCGCAGGCCGCCGCACCCGGGATAAGTCAACCGACGTTGCTCGCCACGAGAAGTCGACGAGGGTGCGCGCCGCCTCAGTCCTGTGGGGCCAGCTCCCCGTCCACGAGGTGCCAGCGCCGATCGCAGGCGGCCGCCACCCTCGGGTCATGGGTCACGACCACCACGGCCCGCTCAGGCCCCACGGCTCCGCGCAGCAGGTCGACGACGTCCCGCGTCCTCTCCTGATCCAGCGCCCCTGTCGGTTCGTCCGCCAGGACCAGCGGCGGCTCGTTGATGAGAGCGCGGGCGACGGCCACCCGCTGCTTCTCCCCGCCGGACAGCGTGCGGGCACGGTGACCCGCGCGCGTTCCCAGCCCCACCCGCTCGAGGGCCTCCCCCGCGCGGCGTCGCTGCTCCCTACGCGGGACCCGGTCCGGGCCGTAGCGCAGGGGCAGCATCACGTTCTCCAGTGCGGTGGCGTGCTCCATGAGGGCGAAGTCCTGCAGAACGATGCCGCACCGCTGGTTCCGATATCGGTCCCCGCCCCGGCTCCACGGCTTCGGGAGGGGTTCTCCCCCCAGCAGGACGCGACCCGAGTCCGGGGAATCCAGGCACGCGAGGATCCGCAACAGGGTGGATTTCCCAGACCCGGAAGGCCCGGTGACGGCGTGCATCTGACCGGCCGGGACCAGCAGAGAGGCCTCCCGGAGGACGGGCACCGCCGCCCCGCCGGAGACGAACGTCTTGTCCACGTCGTGGACTTCGAGGAGGGTCATGTGGTCTCCGTGGTCGGCCGGTGGCGGCGGGGGCGGCGACCGAAGGTCGCCGCGAGTGCGCGCCAGGAGGACAGGGTGGCGCCCGCGCCGATCGCCATGACGGCGATGAGCGCGGCGGACATCGGGCCGGTGGACGGCGGCCCCGGCAGGGCGGATGCACCCGCGGTGAGACCGACGGCGGCCGGCAGGACCCACGCGAAGAGCACGGGAACGGTGATCCGCACCGCGGCCTGCCAGCGGGCGGCGCCCACCATCGCGGCGATCCGCCAGGTGGGGGCGAGAGCCCGGGCGAGCACGCCGAGAACGCCGAACAGGGAGACGACGGCGCCGAGCACCGCCGCGCCGAACAGGACGAGCAGCGTGCGGGAGCTGGCGCTCAGGGACTGCAGCAGCGCGGAGGACTGCGGAGTCAGGGGTTCGGCGGTGACCACCAGAGCGTCCGTTTCGAGGGCTCGTCCTGCCGCATCCAGTGCCGGGACGGCATCCTGGCCCAGGACGATGGTGCGCAGCAGGAGGCCCTCCAGCGCGTCTGGCGGGTACAGGCTCGCCAGCATCGAGGTCGGGACGACCACCAGGGCGGCTTCGTCCAGCGGAACCGATCCCATCATCGGATCCAGAGCGGTGGCGCCCGGCGCCAGCCGTCCGGTCACCGGGATCATGGCGTCCTGGAACTGCACACGCGTCGGCGGTGGCAGGACGCCCCCGACCGTGAGCGCGTACGGATCCTTCGCCGAGGAGTCGCTGCCCAGCACCGCGTAGGGAGCGGCCGTGCCGTCGGCCTCGCGATGCGGGGACTGACCCGTCGGAGACATCGTCTCGTCGAGACCGGACCCGGCGAAGAAGTCCTCGGTCACCAGCAGGGCGCCGGGGAGGTCATCGCCGAATCGGTCCCCGTAGGGGTCCATCGTGTACGCCGTCCGGTGCGGGTCCGCCAGGAGGGCGAACAGCGCGGCGGTGCGTCGACCGCCGTCGGTGGAGGCGGCCTTGGAGCCGGCAGAGAGGTCGCGCTCGGGCGGCTCCTGCTGCGGTTCACCCGGGGCGTTGCCGCGTCCTTCCAGATCCCCTAGCCCCGCGAGGTAGTAGCCCCGCAACGAGGCCGCACCGAGCTGCTCCCACCGTTGCAGGTGCCGATCGATCTCCCGCGCCTCGCTCGCCTGCTGGAAGGACAGTCCCAAGAGCGAGCACGAGGCGACCGCGTGGACGAAGGCGACCAGCACCAACGGCCAGAACCTCAGCGTGTCGCGCAGCCCGTCGCTCCAGGCCACGCCGAGACTCCGGAGGCTCACCGGGGCGCTCGCATCCAGAGGGAGACCACATGGGTCGCCGCCACGAGCACGGCATCGCCCAGCAGCACGACCAGGATGACGCCACTTGCGACAAGCGGGGACGGTTCCGTGACCGCACCGGTCAGCACCATCCCCTGCCACAGCGCGGCCGAGATCCCCGCAGCGCCGAGGAACGGCACCAGGCTCACCCTGGCGCGCGACGCCGCGGCCCGAAGCGGGGGCACCCCCAGCAGGCGTAGGACTCGCAGTGCGGCGCGCTCCGTCGAACGCATGGTCAGGACCCAGAACGCCGTGACGCTGATCAGAGTGAGGCCGGTCAGCGTCACGGTCACGCCGAGCACCGGTGACGTGATGGCCGCGTTCAGTGCCGAGGGCGCTGGAGTCGCCTCGGCTCCCAGCCCGGACGCTCGCAGGGTCTGGAGGAATCCCTCCAGATCACCGGGCTCGCCCACGAGGATGCCCACGTAGGAGGCGGAGTTGTCGAACGCCGGGGTCGGCTGGATCACCCCGTCTGCGGGGAGACCTCGCCAGTCTGCCGCGGAGGCGAGGGCCACCGGCCGACCGGCCAGTTCCCCGCTCCGAGCGGCCCGGTCGGCCAGAATGCTGCCCTCGCGCAGCAGAAACCCTCGCGCTGCCCGCAGAGATTCCAAGGTCGGCACGTCGACGCCCGCAAGACACGGGGCCGCGGGGCCGGCCAGGTGGCGCACGCCGGGGTCCGCCCCGCTCGCCATGAGGGTGAGGTTCCGCCCGGTCGTGGCAGCCTCTGCCATGGTCCAGACCTCGCTGCCGCCTCCGATGCCGACGTCCCAGACGGCCGGCCCGCACTGCGCGGCTCCGAAGTACTGCCGATGGTGGACGGACAGGGAGCCCACGAGGCTCAGCGCCAGCCCGCACAGTGCCACGAGCAGCACGGCACGGGTGACGAGCAGCCCGAGCGTCCGCAGCCCCCTGCCCGTCACGGTCAGTTCCCACTGATGGGCTCGGACAGGGCCCCGTACTGCACCCGCGCCACAGCACCGACCGCAGCGGCTCCCCACGCCGCAGTCTTCCTGAGCAGGGCCACGATGGCCTCCTTGCTGTGTGGCACCCAGAGGATCCCCTGACCCTCTGTGATTCCTCCCACATCCCTGTGATTAGGGTAATCATCATTCCCCCCGACGGGGTGTCAAGGAGATTCCTCGGCGCATTCCGACCGCGCTCGAGGGCCTCGCCCGTGCCGTGCCGCTGGTCGTTCACGGCGCGGGGCGGCCTGCGGGCCGACGTCGTCGGTTGAGTTGTCACCGGTCATAGGCCGCCGCACCCGGGACAAGTCAACCGGCGTTCCTCCGAGGCACGAGTGGCACGCCGAGGACGCCCTCGTGGCGCTGCGCCGCTGAGCGGCCGTCACAGTCCCTCCCCCTCGGCCCCCAGACGGCCCCGGGCCCCGCCCGCGGCCTACCCTGGAGGAGCCCGCCCCGGGCCGCGACCGAGTCACGAGGAGATGAGACGAGCGCATGACCCGCCTGCCCGGTCTGCGTCGCCCGCGGTTCCTGGACCCGTGGCGTCGCCCGCTGGCCCCTCGTCTGCCCTGGCACGTGGTCCTCGCGGCCTCGATCGCGGGGGCACTGACCATCGCCACCCTCAGCCTCGGCGAGGACCTGGCCTCCGCGCCGCTGCTGGTGGGCGCCTTCGGCTCCTCCTGCGTGCTCGTGTTCCTCGTGCCGCACGGCCCGCACTCCCACCCCGCCAACGTGCTCGTGGGGCACGTGGTCTCGGCCGCATGCGGAATCGCCGTGGTCTCCGTGCTGCCCCTGGCCTGGTACTCGCTCGCGGCCGGCATGGGCCTGGCCATGGCCGTCATGGCCGGGCTCCGCGTGATCCACGCCCCCGCGGGCGCCACCGCGCTGACGGTCATGCTGAGCAACGCGGACTGGCACTACCTGGTCACCCCGGTGCTCGCCGGGGCGCTGGTCCTCACCGCGTGCGCGCTGCTGTACCGCCGCCTGATGTGGCGGGTGATCGGGCCGCCGGCGTGAGCCCACGCCGGGCCGCTCACGCCAGGAAGTCGCGCGCGACCTCGAGGAAGCGGTCGTTGGCCTCCTTCTCGCCGATGCTCACGCGCACGCCCTCGCCCGCGAACGCCCGGACGGACAGGGCGCGGGCCTGGGCGGCCTCGGCGAACGCCTGGGTGCGCTCGCCGAGCGGCAGCCACACGAAGTTGGCCTGCGAGGAGGGCAGGTCCCAGCCGGCCTCGGCCAGGGCGGCGGCGACGCGCTCGCGCTCGTCGACGACGATCTGCACGCGCTCGAGGACCTCGTCCAGGTGCTCGAGCGAGGCGATCGCGGCCTCCTCGGCCACCGTGGACACCGCGAACGGGGTGGCCACGGTGCGCAGGGCCTTCGTGATCTCCGGCTGCGAGACCGAGTAGCCCACGCGCAGGTTGGCCAGGCCGTGCGCCTTCGAGAAGGTGCGCAGCACGACGACGTTCGCGTGCTTGCGGTACATCTCCAGGCCCTTGACCGCGTCCTCGTCGCGGACGAACTCCACGTACGCCTCGTCGATGACCACGAGGATGTGCGCGGGCACGCGCGCCAGGAAGTCCTCGACCTCGGCGGTCGTGAGCACGGGGCCGGTCGGGTTGTTGGGGGTGCAGAGCAGGATCACGCGGGTCCGCTCCGTGATCGCCTCCAGCATGGCCGGCAGGTCGTGGCGGTGGTCCGCGGTGAGCGGCACCTGCACGTCCACGGCACCGGCGGTGCGGACCACGATCGGGTAGGCCTCGAAGGAGCGCCACGCGAAGATCACCTCGTCGCCCTCCCCGGCCTCGCCGTGGCCGGCGAAGGCGGTGACGACCTGGGCCAGGGCGCCGAGGGAGCCGGCACCCGTCACGACGTCGTCCGCCGGGACGTCCAGGTGCGCGGCCAGGGCCTGGCGCAGGCCGGTGGAGAGGGTGTCCGGGTAGCGGCAGAGGGTGCTGGGCGCGCCCTCGGGGCCGGTCACGACCTGACGCACCCGGTCGATCACGCCGGGCACGGGCGCGTAGGGGTTCTCGTTCGAGGAGAGCTTGTAGGGGTGCAGGCCCGGGACGGCGACCGGCGGCTTGCCGGCGGCGTACGGCGGCAGCATGCCGACCTTCTTGTGGGGCGCGACCACGGCGGGCGTCTGCTGTGCGTCATCAGTCATGGCCACCAGGGTAGTGCGGGCCGCGGACGCTGTGATCCGCCGCACGGGCCCCGGACGCGGCGCCCCGGGGTTCAGTCTGCGCCGAAGGCGACGGCGACGGCCCGGGCCGCCTCACCGAGCCGGTCTCCGAGGCGCACCGGGTCCTCCGGCCGCGTCGCGTAGACCACGGCGAGGGCGGCGGGCAGCTGGCCCGGGACCCGCAGCGGCACGGCCACCGAGGAGACGCCGGTGATGACCTCGTCGGAGCTGACGGCCCAGCCGCGCTCCCGCACGTCGTCGAGCTCGGGCCGCTCGGGCGGGGCCTCGCCGGGCAGCCGCGCCCACTCCTGTCCGGTCAGGGCGACGGCGATCGCCATCCCCGGCGCACCGACCCCGAGGGGGTGCCGGGTCCCCGGCCGCTGCGTGACGAGGTTGCCGCTGGGCGGCTCGGCCGTGGCCAGGGTCAGGCAGTGGGCCCCGTCCCACACCACGAGGAACGCGGTCATGCCCAGGTCCGTGGAGACGGCGGTCAGGTGCGGCATGGCCGCCGCGCGCAGATCCTGCTCCACCCGGCGGGCGAGGACGGCCAGGCCGGGGGCGGCGTGGACGCGGCCGAGGCCGTCGCGGCGCAGCAGGCCGTGGGCCTCGAAGGTGCGCAGCATGCGGTAGGCGACCGAGCGATGGACGCCCAGGCCGTCGGCGAGGTCGGCGATGGTGGGCGGCTCGGCCGCCTCCACGACGGTCTCGAGCAGGGTGAGCGCGCGGGAGAGCGTCTGGGAGGGTGCGCCCTCCCGGACCGGGCCGCCGTCGTGCTCTGCCATCCGTGCTCCTCGCCTCGCGTGCCGGACGTGACGCGCCCGGGGCGCGCTCGGCCCGCGCACCGGTTGTGAACCCCGTCACGTCCGCGTACAGTCTGGCACACATGTGTTCCCAGGGGGAACACCGTGTTCTCTGAGAGAACACGCCGTCGGGTGGCACGCGCGCCGCGCAGCGATATCCCCCGCAGCGAAAGGACCCCCATGCTCTTCCACCACCACGGCTACGTCTCCACGAACCCGCGCGTCCAGGTGGCGGCCGGCATCGGCCTGGACCGCCCCGCCGAGCTGCCGGACGAGATGGACGTGCTGATCGTCGGCTCCGGCCCGGCCGGCATGATCGCCGCCGCCCAGCTCGCGATGTTCCCGGACGTCCACACCCGCATCATCGAGCGCCGCCCCCACCGCCTCGAGATCGGCCAGGCGGACGGCATCCAGGCCCGCTCCGTGGAGACCTTCCAGGCCTTCGGCTTCGCGAGCGAGATCATCGACGAGGCCTTCGACCTGACCTCCATGGCGTTCTGGAACCCGGCCGAGGACGACGCGGACACGATCGTGCGCACCTCGCTGGCCGAGGACGACCCGGAGGGCGTCTCCGAGTTCCCGCACCTGATCGTGAACCAGGCCCGCATCCTGGACTGGTTCGCCGAGTACATGAAGAACTCCCCCACCCGCGCGCGGCCGGACTACGGCTGGGCGTTCGAGACCCTCGAGGACACGAACGACGGCGAGCACCCCGTGCTCGTGACCCTGCGCCGCACCGTGGACGCCGAGGGCAACGCCCTCGAGGACCCCGCCTCGGGCCCGACCCGCCAGGTGCGCGCCAAGTACGTGGTGGGCGCGGACGGCGCGGGCTCTCGCGTCCGCAAGGCGATCGGCCACACCCTGACCGGCGACGCCGCGAACCACGCGTGGGGCGTCATGGACGCGCTGGCCGACACGGACTTCCCCGACATCCGCACCAAGTGCGCGATCCACTCGTCCAGCGGCTCGATCCTCCTGATCCCCCGCGAGGGCGGCCACCTGTTCCGCATGTACGTGGACCTCGGCGAGGTCCCAGCGGACGACGACCACAGGGTGCGCCAGACCCCGCTCGAGGAGATCATCCGCCGGGCCCAGCAGATCCTGCGCCCCTACACGCTGGACGTGAAGGAGGTCGCCTGGCATTCGGTGTACGAGGTGGGCCACCGCCTCACCTCGGGCTTCGACAACCGCGAGCGCGTGGCCCACCCCAACGTGTTCCTGCTCGGCGACGCCTGCCACACCCACTCCGCGAAGGCCGGCCAGGGCATGAACGTGTCCATGCAGGACGGCTGGAACCTCGGCTGGAAGCTGGGCCAGGTGCTCTCCGGGCTGGCCCCGGTCGAGCTCGTGCCGACCTACGCGGAGGAGCGCAAGGAGATCGCCAAGAACCTGATCGACTTCGACAAGGAGTGGTCGACGCTCATGGCCACCCCCACCTCCGAGCTGGGCGACCCGAACGAGGTGGCCGAGTTCTACACGAAGACCGCCGAGTTCCCGGCCGGCTTCATGACGGAGTACCAGCCCTCCCTCCTCACCACGGACGCCACCGGTCAGGCACTGGCGCAGGGCTACCCCATCGGCAAGCGCTTCAAGTCGGCGCTGGTGGAGCGCTCGTGCGACACCAACGTCAAGCACCTGGGCCACCTGCACCGCGCGGACGGCCGCTGGCGCGTCTACGTGTTCGCCGACGCCGCCTCCCCGCGCGCCGAGGATTCGAAGGTCGCGGCGTGGGCGAAGGCGATCGAGGAGGACCCGCGGTCCTTCCGCAACCGCCACACCCCGTCGGACGGGCCGGAGGACGCCCGCTTCGACATCAAGGTCGTGTACCAGCAGAAGCAGACCGAGTTCGCCCACCCGGACGTGCCGTCGATCTTCCGGCCGACCACCGGCTCCCTCGGCCTGCACGACCTGAACAACATCTTCGCCACGTGCCGGCCCCAGCACGGCGAGGACATCTTCGAGGCCCGCGGCATCAGCCGTGACGGTGCCGTCGTCGTGGTCCGCCCGGACCAGTACGTCTCCGGCGTCTTCGGCCTGGACGAGGTCGACCGCCTGAACGCGTTCTTCGCGGGCGTGCTGCTCGACGCGAACTGAGCAGGCGGCGGCGGGCGCCCCGCCGCCGGGGCGCTCACCGGGATCCCGGGGGCCGGTGGCCCCCCTCCGGCGGCGTGCGACGCAGGCGCACCGCCCGACTCGAGGCCACGGTCCCCGCGGTCAGCCCGGCCAACGCGGCGGAGAGCCCGGCGACCTCCGCCCGGGCCGCGGGCTCGGCGGCCTCGAACTGCCGGATCAGGTCCACCTGGCCCTCGAAGTCGTGGGCGGCGTCCAGGTCGGCCTTCACCGCCAGCGGAGAGCCGGTCCGGAAGCCGCCCCCGGGCGCGTCCCACCCGTGGCCGGCCGGGTGGAAGACCACCTCGGCCCGGCGCGCCGAGACGGGGGTGGGCGCCCCGTCCGCGGCGACGGCCAGGTCCCCGTCCGCGGAGAACTCCAGCACCGCGGTCCGCCCGGTCTCCACCGCGTTGCCGGACGGCGCCGCGATCGTCATGACGCCGGCCACGGGGTACACGGACGTGAAGTCCTCCCGGCCGGCCAGGTTCACGGCGTGCACCCCGCCCTGCGAATAGCCGGCCAGGACGAGCGGAGCGCCGTGCGGGACGCCGGCCGCCTCGAGCGCCGCCCGCACCGCCGGGGCCGTGACCTCGGACTCGGAGCCGAGGGCGTCCAGCAGTCCGCCGGCGTCCCACGGGTCGGTCGACTCGGGATCCGGGATCAGGCCGCCGCGGGTGCCCGGCAGGCCCACCACCCAGGCGCGGCTCCCGTTCTCCTGCACCACCTCCGTGACCGTGAGGTCCCCGTCCCCCTCCCCACGCGGGATGAGAGAGGCCAGCCCCGCGGCCGAGCCGTCCAGCCGGGCGGGCGCCGCCGGCCGGTCCTGCGGCGCCCCGTGCGGGGTCACCGCGCCCCGGGGCGCCGCGCCGGCGAGGGCCAGGGCGTCCGCCGCCACGGTCCACGCCTCGTCCGGGGAGACCCGCAGCGCCTCGGTGAGGTCCGACGCGGCGTCCGTCCCCTTCTTCGCCGCGGTGGAGACGGGCCGCTTCAGCACGCGCTTCTGCGCCCTCGTCAGCATCTTCACGTCGATCCGCGCCAGGGCCGCGAGCAGGGGGAACCCGGTGGCCGCGAGCGCGGCGGACACGATGGCCTCGGGCACCGCCTGGACGAGGTCCCGCACGAGCCGCTCCGCCTCGCGGGTGGTGAGGCCGTCATGGCCGTCCCGCCAGAGCAGGCCGGGCAGCTCCTCCAGGGAGGCGTCCTCGGCGGCCATGATGCCGGCCGCGGCGCGCTCGGCCTCCTCATAGCGGGCCGCCGCGGAGAGCAGGTCGCGGTGCAGCTCGGCGCACTGCTCCGACAGGCTCCGCACCCGGCCGACCGCCTCCGCCAGCCGGTCCTGCAGCAGGGCGGCGGAGGCGAGCCACGTGGCCGACCGGCCCAGCCCGAAGGCGGCCGCGTCGACCTGCCACGAGGCTCCGGCCGCCTCTTCGGCGGCGTGCTCGTGCCGCCCGGCCACGACGCGCATCTCCTCGGCCTCCGCGTAGATCGAGCCCGGTCCGCCGTGCGTGCTGAAGGCCACCGCCCCCGGGCCAGCACCCCGCCCGCCGGTCATGCCGCCACCGCCAGCGAGCGCAGGACGGCCAGCGCCGTCTCCTCGGCCGCCCGCTGCCGGGCCTCCGCGTTCCGGCGCGCGTCCTCGGCGTCCCGCTCGGCGGTGGCCCGCAGGGCGAGCCACTCGCCGGCCTCCCGTTCGAGCTCCGCCGCCAGGGCCGCCGCCCGTCGCACGGCCTCCCCGTAGGCACCGGCGGCCTCCCCGCGCCATGCCGTGTGCATCGCGGAGCGCACGTCCGTGGCGGCGCTGACCAGCCCGCCCAGCGCCGCGCGCAGCTGCGTCTGGGCCACGGCGAGGTCGGCGAGGGCCTGCTCGGCGGCCTCCCGCTCGCGCCGGGCGGGGTCGGCCCACGCGACCAGGCGGGCGGCGTCGTCGTCGAGTCCGACGGCCCGCAGGGCCGTGGCGATCTGCTGAGGTCCGATGAGGGGTGGCATGCGGCCACCGTAGGGAGCGCCAGGGTCCCGCGACCGCGGCGCGGGACGATCCGGGGATGGGGGACGCCGTCGGGACGCCTGTGCAGGAGCCAACCCTCCCGCACCGTCCCCGCGGCCGCGTCGCACCCAGGTCGCGCCGGCTCCGGCGTGTTGACCGAGGTCACACCCTGGCCTATCCTGAACGAGCGGTCAGTAATTCGGTGCGCCCCGGTGCGCCCTGACCACGGAACCAGCCCGCACTCAGCGTGAGGTGATCCCCATGACGCAGACCAGCTCCCCCCAGCACCTGGCCTCCGTCCCGTCCCCCGAGGATGCGGCCGGCCAGGAGAACTTCGACCGTCTGATCGCGGAGGACTCGCGCATCGAGCCCCGCGACTGGATGCCCGAGGCGTACCGCAAGTCCCTGACCCGCCAGGTCTCCCAGCACGCGCACTCCGAGATCATCGGCATGCAGCCGGAGGCCAACTGGATCACCCGCGCCCCCTCCCTGAAGCGCAAGGCGATCCTCATGGCCAAGGTCCAGGACGAGGCCGGCCACGGCCTGTACCTCTACTCCGCCGCCGAGACCCTCGGCACGCCGCGGGACGAGCTGAACGAGCAGCTGCTCTCCGGTCGCGCGAAGTACTCCTCGATCTTCAACTACCCGGCCCGCACCTGGGCGGACATGGGCGCGATCGGCTGGCTCGTCGACGGCGCCGCGATCTGCAACCAGGTGCCGCTGTGCCGCGCCTCCTACGGCCCGTACGGCCGCGCGATGGTGCGCATCTGCAAGGAGGAGTCGTTCCACCAGCGCCAGGGCTGGGAGATCCTCTACGAGCTCTCGCACGGCACCCCGGAGCAGAAGCAGATGGCCCAGGACGCCGTGAACCGCTTCTACGGCCCGGCCCTGCAGATGTTCGGCCCGACGGACGAGGACTCCCCCAACTCCCGCCAGTCCATGGCGTGGAAGGTCAAGCGCTTCTCCAACGACGACCTGCGCCAGCGCTTCGTGGACATGATCGTCCCGCAGGCCGAGGCCCTCGGCCTCACCCTGCCGGACCCGGACCTGAAGTGGAACGAGGAGCGCGGCCACTACGACTTCGGCGAGCTGGACTGGGATGAGTTCATGTCCGTGATCAAGGGCGACGGCCCCATGAACACCCAGCGCATGGCCCGCCGCATCCAGGCCCACGAGGACGGCGCCTGGGTTCGCGAGGCTGCCGCCGCCTACGCCCGCCGCCAGGCCGAGCAGAACGCGCCGGCCGAGACCCACCTGATCGGAGCCTGACCCATGAGCGAGACCACCGCCGCCTCCCACGCCTGGCCCCTGTGGGAGGTCTTCGTCCGCGCCAACCGCGGCCTCTCCCACGTGCACGCCGGCTCGCTGCACGCCCCGGACGCCACCCTGGCGCTGCGCAACGCACGCGATCTGTACACCCGCCGCAACGAGGGCACCTCCGTGTGGGTCGTCCCGGCCGAGGCCATCGCGGCCTCCGACCCGGACTCCAAGGGCGGCTTCTTCGAGTCCCCGCAGGGCAAGTCCTACCGTCACGCCACCTACTACCAGCAGTCCGAGGGGGTGCCGCACCTGTGAGCTTCGCGACCAACGACTCCGCCACGAGGCACTCCGCGGGCGTGGCCATCACCGCGGAGGAGATCGCGGCCGGCGAGCAGAAGGCGAGCGACGACGTCGCCCGCTACGCCCTCGCCCTCGGTGACGACGCCCTGATGCTCGGCCAGCGCCTGTCCTGGTGGATCTCGCGCGCCCCGGAGATCGAGGAGGACATCGCCCTGGGCAACATCGCCCTGGACCTCGTGGGCCACGCCCGCTTCCTGCTCTCCTACGCCGGCACGGCGTGGGGCAGGACCGAGGACGAGCTCGCGTACTTCCGCGACGAGGAGGAGTTCCGCTCCGTCCGCCTCGTGGAGGCTGAGAACGGCGACTTCGCCAAGACGATCGCCCGCCAGCTGTACTACTCGTTCTACTCGTACGAGCTGTACACCCGCCTGCGTGAGTCCACGGACCCCACGCTCGCCGCCATCGCGGACAAGGCCCTCAAGGAGGTCCTGTACCACCAGGACCACGCCGCCCTGTGGCTGCAGCGCCTGGGTCTGGGCACCGAGGAGTCGAAGCGCCGCATGCAGCGCGGCCTGGACGAGCTGTGGCCCTACGTGGCCGAGCTCTTCCACGACGACGACGTCGTCCGCGCCCTCGCCGAGCAGGGCGTCGCCGTGCTGCCGTCCTCGCTCGAGGAGCCGACGATGACCCGCATCCGCGCGGCCATCGAGGAGGCCGGCCTGACCGTGCCGACGACGGGCACCGCCCGCGGCGGCGACCGTTCCGGCGCCATGAGCGAGTACCGCGGGTACATCCTCGCGGAGATGCAGTCCCTGGCGCGCCGTCACCCGGGAGCGACCTGGTGACCACCGCCAGCGAGCTGCGCCCCGCCGACCCCGCCGATGCGCGGGTCTGGGATGCGGCCTCCACCGTGCACGACCCGGAGATCCCCGTGCTGTCCATCGCGGACCTGGGGATCCTCCGGGAGGCACGGGTCGAGGGCGAGAGGGCCGTCGTCGTCATCACGCCCACCTATTCCGGCTGCCCCGCCATGGACACCATCACCACGGACGTCACCCGCGCGCTCGAGCGCGCCGGATTCCCCGACGCCGAGGTGCGCCTGGTGCTCCAGCCGGCGTGGACCACGGACTGGATGACGGACGAGGGCAAGGCCAAGCTCAACGAGTACGGCATCGCCCCGCCCGTCGCGCGCACCACGGACGGCCCGGTCATGATCGGCATGGCCGTGAAGTGCCCGCGCTGCCACTCCCTGAACACCCGCGAGATCACCCGCTTCGGCTCCACCTCCTGCAAGGCCCTCTACACCTGCCGGGAGTGCCTCGAGCCCTTCGACTACTTCAAGGTGCACTGATGACCGAGACCACCGACGCCCCCACCACCGGCAAGCGCCGCGCCACGTTCAACACCCTCGAGGTGTCCGAGCTGCGGCGTCTGACCGAGGACTCCGTGGAGGTCACCTTCGCGGTGCCCGAGGAGCTCGCCGACGACTACGACTACGTGCCGGGCCAGTACGTGGCCCTGCGCAAGGAGCTCGACGGCGCCGAGGTGCGCCGGTCCTACTCGATCTGCGCCGTCCCGAAGCGCGGCGAGATCCGCGTGGCCGTGAAGAAGGACATCGGCGGCACGTTCTCCACATGGGCCAACGAGAGCCTCGAGGTCGGCGAGAAGATCGACGTGATGAACCCGCAGGGCGCGTTCACGTCCCGCACGCACGTCACCTCCCTCAACGACGCCCAGAAGGTGGCGGCGGAGAAGGTCGCGGAGAAGAAGGACACGCACCTGGTGGCGTTCGCGGCCGGCTCGGGCATCACCCCGATCATGGCGATCGCCAAGGCCGTGCTCGCGGCCTCCGAGACCTCGCGCTTCGACCTGGTCTACGCGAACCGCTCCGCCATGGACGTGATGTTCGCCGAGGAGATCGGCGACCTCAAGGACAAGTACCCGGCCCGGTTCACGGTCCACCACGTGCTCTCCCGCGAGCAGCGCGTGTCCCCGCTGCTCTCCGGCCGCATCGACGAGGACAAGCTCACCACCCTCCTGGACCGCGTGATCGACGTGGAGGGCACCGACGAGTGGTTCCTCTGCGGCCCGTTCGAGCTCGTGCAGCTCACCCGTGAGACGCTCGCCGCCCGCGGCGTGTCCGAGGACGCCGTGCGCTTCGAGCTGTTCACCACCGGCCGCCCGGAGAACCCGCAGGGCCACTCCGGTCGCGTGGTGGAGGTGGACCCGAAGGGCGACAACGTGACCATCGAGTTCAACCTCGACGGCCTCACCGCCAAGGTCGAGTCCCCCAAGTCCGCCCACGAGACCGTCCTCAACGCCGCGCTGCGCGTCCGCTCGGACGTGCCCTTCGCGTGCGCCGGCGGCGTGTGCGGCACCTGCCGCGCCAAGGTCGTCGACGGCGCCTACGAGATGGACGAGAACTACGCGCTCGAGAAGGACGAGGTGGAGAAGGGCTACGTGCTCACTTGCCAGACCCGCCCGACCTCCGACTCGATCACGCTGGACTTCGACGCCTGAGCGCCCGCCCACGAGACCGAAGGAGCCCCCGATGATCGAGACCACCGTCGAGCACGGCGTCGCCGAGATCGTGCTGGACGCCCCCCAGAGGATGAACGCCCTGGACGAGGCCGCGCTGGCCGAACTCCAGGCCGCCTACGAGCGGGCCGCCGCCGGCGTCGAGTCCGGCGAGGTCCGGGCCGTGCTGCTGCGCGGCGAGGGCCGCGGCTTCTGCGCGGGCCGCGACATCTCCGCCGTGGACCCGGCCGAGGACGACGCCACCGCCTACCTGCGGGACAGGGTCACCCCGGTACTGCGGGCCATGTCCGCGATCCCGGTCCCCACCTTCGCCGCGGTGCAGGGCGCCTGCCTGGGCGTGGGCCTGGGCCTCGCGATCGCCACGGACGTGGTGTACGTGGCCGAGGACGCGAAGATCGGCTCGCCGTTCGCGAACCTCGGGGCCACCCTGGACTCGGGCGGCCACTGGCTGTTCACCGAGCGCCTGGGCGCGCACCGCACCCTGGACCTGATCTACACGGCCGAGCTCCTCTCGGGCGCCGAGGCCGTCCAGGCCGGGCTGTTCTCCCGGGCCCTGCCCGCGGACGAGCTGCTCGAGTTCACCCGCGCGAAGGTCGCCCAGGTGGCCTCCGGCGCGACCCTCGCGTTCCGCGCGTCGAAGGAGCTCGTGGCCCAGGTCCGCGACCACCGCGTGGGCCTGTGGGAGTCCCTCGACGCGGAGAACATCGCCCAGGGCGAGCTCTGCGGCACCGCGGACTACGCCGAGGGCTTCCGGGCCTTCCAGGAGAAGCGGAAGCCGGAGTTCACCGGCCGCGGCTGAGCCGCCGCACTCCGCCACCGGCGGCGGCGCCGCACCCTTCGCGCGAGGGGCGCGGCGCCGTCGTCGTCCCTACCCGGCCCGGCCGCGTCACATTCCCGTCATCAGCCCGGATCGTGGCGTGAGTCACAGAGGATCGTATACGGTGACGGGTGTCACTTCCCGACCGATCGGTCGGGAACCACACCGTCCCGCCGCCGTCTCACGGCCGGCCGCTTCCCCGCATCCCAGGAGCACCCATGAGCCACACCGTCGCATCCCCCGCGGCGCCCGTCCCCGCGCGCGACCGCCGCGAGGAGCGCAAGGTCATCGCCGGCACCGTCGTCGGCACCACCATCGAGTGGTACGACTTCTTCATCTTCGCCCAGGCCACCGCGCTCGTCTTCGCCGCCCTCTTCTTCCAGCCGATGGGCGAGAGCGGCTCCCAGATCGCCGCGTGGGCCACCCTCGGCATCTCCTTCCTCATCCGCCCGCTTGGCGCGATCGTCGCCGGCCATCTCGGTGACCGCTTCGGCCGCAAGTTCGTCCTGTCCCTCACGCTGATCGGCATGGGCCTGGCCACCACCCTCATCGGCCTGCTGCCCACCTACGCCCAGATCGGTGTGTGGGCCCCGATCCTGCTCGTCGCACTGCGCCTGCTGCAGGGCCTGTCCGCGGGCGGCGAGTGGGGCGGCGCGGCGCTGCTGTCCGTGGAGCACGCCCCCCACGGCAAGCGCGGCCTGTTCGGCTCCGCCCCGCAGATCGGCGTGCCGCTGGGCATGATCCTGGCCACCGGCGTGCTGTTCATCGTGCGCTCCACCATGTCCGAGGAGCAGTTCCTCACCTGGGGCTGGCGCATCCCGTTCCTGATCTCCGTGGTGCTGATCGTCGTCGGCTACCTGATCCGCAAGGCCGTCGAGGAGTCCCCGGTCTTCAAGGAGATGCAGCAGCTCAAGGTGGACGAGTCCGCCCCGCTGGGCGAGCTCTTCCGGCACCACACCAAGGAGGTCATCCTCGCCGCCGTGATCTTCGCCGCGAACAACGGCGTCGGCTACCTGCTCATCGCGTGGTTCTCGAAGTACGGCGGTCCGAAGGGTCTGGGCATGACCTCCTCCGAGGTGCTCATCGCGAGCCTCGTCGGCGGCGTCGGCTGGTTCATCTTCACCCTGCTCGGCGGCTGGGTCTCGGACAAGATCGGCCGCAAGCTGACCTTCGTCCTCGGCTACGGGTTCCTGATCGTCTGGGCCTTCCCGCTGTTCGGCCTGCTGAACACCGCGTCTCTGCCGCTGTTCTCGCTGGGCCTGTTCGTCCTGACCCTCGGCCTGGGTCCGTCCTACGGCCCGCAGTCGGCGATGTACGCCGAGATGTTCCCGGCCCGCGTCCGCTTCTCCGGCGTCTCCATCGGCTACGCGCTCGGCACCATCATCGGCGGCGCCTTCGCCCCGCTGCTCGCCGACCAGCTCGTGAAGACCGGCTGGGAGAACGTGGCCTGGTACATCATCGTGATCTCCGCGATCTCGCTCATCGCCGTCCTGTTCGTCCCCAAGGGCATCCAGGACCGCGAGCTGCACGACGAGCAGGTCGTCGCCACCCGCTCGAACCCGGTGGTGCCGGCCTGATCCGGGACGCCTGACGGGTTTCACCCGCCCCCACCCCGCGACGACGGCGCGTCCTCCTCCGGAAGGGCGCGCCGTCGTCGTGCGCGGCCGGACCGTCGCCGAAGCCCGCAGACACGCCGCTACCTCAGAGACGAAACGGCGCGTCTGCGGGCCTTGGCGCGGGCTCGCCCGCCCCTGTCCCGTCACGCCCGCCCCCGCAGTTGACCCCCGTCACACCGGCCCGGGATACTGAACCTGAACGCACGGTCGGTAATTCGCCGCGCCCGCCCCGTCGTCGGTCACTCAAGGAGTCTTCATGTCCGCACAGTCCCAGGCCCTGCTCGTCGGCGGTCGCCGCACGCCCGTCGGCAAGTACGGTGGCGCCCTCTCCTCCGTCCGCCCCGACGACCTCGCCGCCCTGACCATCAAGGCCGTGATCGAGGACGCCGGCATCGACCCGTCGGTCGTGGACGACGTCATCCTCGGCAACGCCAACGGCGCCGGCGAGGAGAACCGCAACGTCGCCCGCATGGCCTGGCTGCTGGCCGGCTTCCCGGACACCGTCCCGGGCATCACCGTGAACCGCCTCTGCGCGTCCGGCATGTCCGCGATCGGCATCGCCACCGCGATGGTGCGCTCCGGGATGGCCGACGTCGTCGTGGCCGGCGGCGTGGAGTCGATGTCCCGCGCCCCCTGGGTGATGGAGAAGCCGACGACGGCGTTCGCGAAGCCCGGCGCGGCCTTCGACACCGCGATCGGCTGGCGCTTCGTGAACCCGCGCTTCGCGGACGGCGAGTTCGGGGAGAAGTTCACCTTCTCCATGCCGGAGACCGCCGAGGAGGTCGGCGAGGTGGACGGCATCACCCGCGAGGACGCCGACGCCTTCGCCGCCCGCTCGCACGAGCGTGCGCTGGCCGCCATCGAGGCCGGCCGCTTCGCGGACGAGATCGTGCCCGTCGTCGTCACGGGCCGCAAGGGCGCCGAGACCACCGTGGACACGGACGAGGGCCCCCGCCCCGGCTCCACCCCCGAGGTGCTCGCCGGCCTGCGTCCGATCATCAAGAAGGACGGCGTGGTCACCGCCGGCAACTCCTCCTCCCTCAACGACGGCGCCTCGGCGATCCTCGTCGTCTCCGAGCGGGCCGCGCAGAAGTACGGCCTGACCCCGCGGGCCCGCGTCGTGGAGTCCACCTCGGCGGGCCTGGCCCCCGAGATCATGGGTCTGGGCCCCGTCCCGGCCACCGAGAAGGCCCTCGAGCGCTCCGGCTGGTCCGTGGCGGACCTGGGCGCCGTCGAGCTCAACGAGGCCTTCGCCACCCAGTCCCTGGCCTCGATGCGGCGCCTCGGCCTGGACCCGGAGACCGTCAACGCCGACGGCGGCGCGATCGCCCTGGGCCATCCGCTGGGCTCCTCGGGGTCGCGTCTCGTGGTCACGCTGCTCGGTCGGATGGAGCGCGAGGGCGCGGACAGGGGCCTGGCCACGATGTGCGTGGGCGTGGGCCAGGGCTCCGCGATGCTCGTCGAGAGGGTCTGAGCAGATGGCCGACTTCAGCCACTTCACGGCACTGCGCGTCGAGGAGCGTGAGGACCGCGTCCACGCGCGCATGGACCGTCCGGGCGTGCGCAACGCGATCGACCAGACCATGGTCGACGAGTTCCACGAGCTCTGCGCCCATCTCGAACGCGAGCCGAAGATCCTGATCATCTCGGGCACGCAGGTGGAGTCCAAGCGCGAGCCGGGGACGTTCTCCGGCATCTTCGCCTCCGGCGCGGACATCGGACAGCTGCGCGAGCGCCGTCGCGACGACGCCCTGCGCGGCGTGAACTCGCAGGTCTTCGACCGCATCCACCGGCTGCCCATGCCCGTGATCGCGGCGATCGACGGCTTCGCCCTCGGCGGCGGCGCGGAACTGGCCTACGCGGCCGACTTCCGCATCGCCACCCCGGCGCTGAAGATGGGCCAGCCCGAGACGAGTCTGGGGATCACCGCCGCTGCGGGCGCCCAGTGGCGGCTCAAGGAGCTGGTGGGTGAGCCGGTGGCCCTCGAGCTGCTGCTCGCCGGGCGGATCCTGGACGCGCAGGAGGCCCTGGAGCTCAAGCTCGTCACCGAGCTGCACGAGCCGGACGCCCTGCTCGACGCCGCCGACGCCCTCGCCGACCGCATCGCGCAGCAGGACCCGCTGGCGGTCCGTCTATCCAAGCGCGTCTTCCACCTCCCTCGCGAGGCCCACCCCCACGTGGACGAGATCGCGCAGGCCATCCTGTTCGAGTCCGAGGCCAAGTTCGAGCGCATGCAGGCGTTCCTGGACCGCAAGAAGAAGTGAGGACTGACATGACCGATCAGCAGCACACCCCTGATACCGCTCCGTCCTCCGTGCCCGCCGTCGTCGGCGTCCTCGGCGGCGGCCGGATGGGTGGCGGCATCGCCCACGCGTTCCTCGTCTCCGGCTCGTCCGAGGTGGTCGTGGTCGAACGCGACCCGCAGTCGGCCGAGGCGGCCAAGGAACGCATCGAGGCCGACCTCGCAGCCTCCCTCGAGCGCGGCAAGATCGACGGCGACCTGGACGAGTGGGCGCAGCGCCTGACCGTCTCCGTGGACCGCGCCGACTTCGCCCGCTGCGACCTCGTGGTCGAGGCCGTGTTCGAGGACATGCAGGTGAAGATCGAGGCGCTCACCGACGTCGAGGCCCACCTGCGCGAGGACGCCTGGCTGGCCAGCAACACCTCCTCCCTGTCCATCGACGAGATCGCCACGCACCTGCAGCGCCCCGAGCGCTTCTGCGGCCTGCACTACTTCAATCCGGTGCCCGCCTCGAAGCTCGTGGAGGTCGTGATCGGCGAGCAGACCGGTGCGGAGCTCCAGGCCCTGTCCACCGAGTGGGTCCGCGGGCTCGGCAAGACCCCCGTCGTCGTCAAGGACGCCCCGGGCTTCGCCTCGTCCCGCCTGGGCGTGGCGATCGCGCTCGAGGCCATCCGCATGGTCGAGGAGGGCGTGGCCTCCCCCGAGGACATCGACGCCGCCATGGTGCTGGGCTACAAGTTCCCGGTCGGCCCACTGGCCCTGACCGACATCGTGGGCCTGGACGTGCGCCTGGGCATCGCGGAGTACCTCGAGTCCCAGCTGGGCGAGCGCTTCGCCCCGCCGCAGCTCATGCGGGACATGGTGGCCCGCGGCGAGCTCGGCCGGAAGTCCGGCAAGGGCTTCTTCGACTACCGCTGAGCCCCTGGGGGAGGCGCTTTCGAACGGGAGATAGGGCCTATCTCCCGTTCGAAAGCGCCCATTCCCCCGACATCACGTTCGAAAGTGCGGGGCCGGCGCGGCTAGCGTGGTGGGCATGGACGAGCCCACGCTGCTGCGCATCGCCCGCGACCGCGCCCTCGAGCTGCCGGGCAGCGCCGCGTCGCACCCCTTCGGCCCGGACACCGAGGTCGTGAAGGTGCAGGGGAAGCTGTTCGTGGTGTTCATCGACCACGACGGACGCCGCCTCGTGAACGTCAAGGCCCGCCCGGAGGACGGCGCCCAGCTGCGCGCGGCCCTGCCCGCGGCGATCACGCCCGGCTATCACATGGACAAGCGGCACTGGCTCAGCCTGGCCGCGCACCCGGACCTCGACGAGCAACTCGTCCGGGACCTCGTCACGGAGTCGTACCTGCTGGTCGTCGCGAAGCTCCCCCGCACCCGGCGCCCCGTGGACCCCGAGACCTTCGGCCGGGCCTGATGTCGGCCGACCGCCCCTTCCGCTTCACCCACCGCTGGGCCGTCCCCGCGGACGCCCGGTCCGTGCTGGCCCTGCTCGCCGACCCGGCCGGCTACCCACACTGGTGGTCGGCCGTCCCGCGCGCCCGCCACCTGGGCCCCGACCGCGCCGCCGTCCGGCTGTGCGGGTTCGTGCCGGTGCGCCTGACGATGGAGCGTCTCATCGACGACCGCGCCCGCGGCCTTCTGCTCGCCCACCTGAGCGGAGACCTGACGGGCACCGTACGGGTCACCGTCCACGACGACGGCGCCCCGGCCGGACACGCGCCGCGCTGCATCGTGGCGTGGGAGCAGGAGGTGGTGCTGACCTCGCCGTGGATGCGCGCCGTGGCCCGCGTGCCGGGCGCCCGCGCCGCGATGGGCCTCAGCCATGCGGCCGCGATGCGCTCCGCGCGTCGGGCGCTCGGGGCGAAGGCCGTGCCGACCGCTGATCCCGCTCGAACGTCTCGTCCATGACGGCCCGGCGCCCCGGCCGGCTCAGAGCTCGGCCTGGGCCTCGTTCCACTCGCGGGACAGCGGCGGGCGGGCGACGCCGTCGAGCAGCCCCTCCGCCGGGTCCGCGCCGAGCTCCACGATCCTGTTGTCCGCGTCCACGTGGACGACCTTGGGCTGGAAGGTGCGCGCCTCGTCGTCGCCCATCTGCCCGTAGGCGATGAGGATGACGATGTCCCCCGGATGCACCAGGTGGGCGGCGGCGCCGTTGATGCCGATCACGCCGGAGCCCCGCTCGCCCGCGATGGTGTAGGTCTCCAGTCGCGCGCCGTTGGTGACGTCCACGATGGACACGAGCTCGCCGGGGAGGATGTCCGCGGCGTCCAGCAGGTCCTGGTCCACGGTCACGGAGCCCACGTAGTGCAGGTCCGCCTGGGTCACGGTGGCCCGGTGGATCTTGGCGTGGAACATGGTGCGCAGCATGCGGCAGAACTCTCCGGATGAGGGGGGGTGGGGCGGGTCCGAGGGGACCGGTGCTCGATTCTACGCCGGTCCGGAGACGAGGGGCAGGGGGTCGACGCCGGCCCGAGGGCTCCGCCCCTCTCGCCGAAGCCCGCAGACACGCCGCTACGGCCAGGACGTAGCGGCGCGTCTGCGGGCCTGGGCGGGGTCAGATCCACGACGGCGGCACTCGGCCCGGCCGCGTCCGCGCGGCCACCAGGCCCCGCAGCTGCCGTACGAAGAGCTCCCAGTGCCCCGGCCGGAACACGTCGGCGGTCACCCGGATCACCTCCCACCCCTCCGCGCGCAGGGCCGCGTCCCGCTCGCGGTCCTCACGCCACTGCCGGCGATCCGTGCGGTGCTGATCGCCGTCGTACTCGACGGCCACCTTGGCGTCCGCCCACACCAGATCCACGCGAAGCCGCTGTCCCGTGGCGAGGCGGACGCACGGGTTCACCGCGGGCTCGGGGACGCCGTCCAGGACGAGCCGCGCGCGCAGCCGGCTCTCCTGCGGCGAGTCGGCCCCGGGGCGCACGAGCTCCAGCGCCTCCCGGGCCGCACGGATCCCGCGCACCCGCCCGCGTTCCTCGACGGCGGCGCGCAGCTCGGCCACGTTCGTCACCCCGGGAGGCAGCCGGCGGCGGCGGGCCTCCATCGGGGCGGTCCGCACCATGCTGTCCCCGAGCGCGACGAGATGCTCGAGCGGCCCGGCCTGCGCGGCGAGGTCCACGAAGATCCACCCCGGTGCGGTCACACGCACCCCGTCCACGATCCGCACCGGTGCGTCGACGCGGAGGCGGTGTGAACAGATCCCGGCCCGGCTCGACGCGGTGCCGTGGCCGCGCGGAGTCGCGATGTGCACGGACCGGTCGGCGGCGAGCGGCCCGGTCAGCCACAGGCCGAGCACCCGAGCGGCTGTCACGTGGCTGAACACGCCCTCGGGGTGCAGATCCTGCAGTGCCCGCACATGGTCCATGGGGTCCGGGTCGACGCCGCGACGGCCCCAGAGCCCCCAGCCGAGGGAGACCACGTCCCCGCGCCCCAGCCGGGCCGCGCTCACGCCCGCCTCGCGCGCGGCCGGGGTCGAGAACACGGTCGGAGCGCGGAGGAGGCCGTCCAGTCCGCAGCGCATCGGAGGCAGGGGCGCGGGCGAGCGGGGCATGCGCCGAGCGTGCCCGATCCGGCCGCGCCGCCGTCGTCGTCCGCCGGGATCTGTGGACGACGCCCCGCCGAGGCCCGCAGACACGCCGCTATGTCCTGGCCATAGCGGCGTGTCTGCGGGCCTCGACGCCACGGGTCGCCGCCAGACCCCACCCCACCCCTCCCCACGACGACGGCGTCACCCGCCCGGCTCCCCCTCCCGCGTGATGCACGTCTCGGCTAGGGTGAGGACCAATAACCGACCGATCGGTCGGGACTCGTCCGCGTCCCCGACACCAGGAGCCCCCGTGACCGTCACCGCCCCCTCCCTCCCGGAGATCCTCCCCAGCTACGTCGCCGGCAGCTGGTGGACACCGTCGCACCCGTCCACGGTCACCGACGTGACGGACGCGAACACCGGGGCGCGCCTGACCGGCGTCTCCACCGACGGCCTCGACACGGCCGCCGCCATCGAGCACGCCCGCACCGTCGGCCAGCAGACCCTGGGCGAGCTGACCATCCACGAGCGCGCCCTCAAGCTCAAGGAGCTCGCGCTCTACCTGAACTCCCGCGTCCAGGAGCTCTACGACGTCTCCTTCGCCACCGGCGCCACGCAGCGCGACCACGCCTTCGACGTCGACGGCGGCATCGGCACCCTCTTCACGTTCTCCGGCAAGGGCCGCCGCGAGCTGCCGAACTCCACCGTGATCATCGACGGCGACGTGGAGCCCCTCTCCCGCGACGGCTCCTTCATCGGCGAGCACATCTACCAGCGCATCCCGGGCGTGGCCGTGCAGATCAACGCCTTCAACTTCCCCGTGTGGGGCATGTTGGAGAAGTTCGCCCCGGCCTTCGTCGCCGGCGTGCCCACCGTGGTCAAGCCGGCCACCCCTACCGGCTACGTCACGCAGAAGTGCGTCGAGCTGATGCTCGAGTCCGGCGTGCTGCCCGAGGGCTCGATCCAGCTGATCTCCGGCTCCGCCCGCGACCTGCTGGACCACCTGGACTACCGCGACCACGTCGCGTTCACCGGCTCCGCCGCCACCGCGGCCACGCTGAAGAAGCACCCGAACGTGCAGGAGGGCGGGGTCCGCTTCACCGCGGAGACCGACTCCCTCAACGCCGCCATCCTCGGCCCGGACGCGGACCCGGAGTCCCCCGAGTTCGAGGCGTTCGTGAAGGTCGTCTTCCAGGAGATGACGGTCAAGGCCGGCCAGAAGTGCACGGCCATCCGCCGGGTGATCGTCCCGCAGGACCGGGTCGAGGCCGTGACCGCCGCCCTCACCGAGCGCCTGGCCGCGAAGGTCGTCCTGGGCGACCCGCGCGTCGAGGGCACCACCATGGGCGCCCTGGCCTCGAAGGAGCAGCAGGGCGAGGTCCGCGGCGCGGTGCAGCGTCTGGTCGACGCCGGCGGTCGGGTCCGCCTCGGCGGCCCCGAGGGCTCGACCGGCGACGCCGACGCCGAGTCCGGCGCGTTCTTCGCCCCCACGGTGCTCACCTTCGAGGACGCGCGCACCCCCGAGGTGCACAGCGTCGAGGCGTTCGGTCCGGTCACCTCGGTGATCGGCTACACGGACGTGGCCGACGCCATGGCCCTGGCCGCCCTGGGCTCGGGATCGCTCGTGGCCACGGTCGCCACGAACGACGGTGAGACCGCGCGCGCGTTCGCCGCCGGGATCGGCGCCCACCACGGCCGCCTGCACGTCCTGAACCGCCAGACCGCCACGACCACCACGGGCCACGGCGCCCCCGTGCCGGTGCTGGTCCACGGCGGCCCCGGCCGCGCCGGCGGCGGCGAGGAGCTCGGCGGGGTCCGCGCCGTGAAGCACTACATGCAGCGCACGGCGATCCAGGGCTCCCCGGACATGCTCACGGCCATCACCGGCGTGTGGCATCAGGGCGCCGCGGCCCACACGGTGACGCGTGAGGACGTGGAGACCGGCCGTGACCGCCACCCGTTCTACAAGTCCCTGGCCGAGCTGACGGTGGGCGACCAGTTCGCCTCCGGCCTGCGCACCGTCACCCTGGAGGACATCACCGCCTTCGCGGAGGAGACCGGGGACAGGTTCTACGCCCACACGGACGAGGAGGCCGCCATGGCCAACCCGTTCTTCCCGCGCCGGGTGGCCCACGGCTACCTGCTGGTCTCGTGGGCCGCGGGGCTGTTCGTGGCCCCGGATCCGGGCCCGGTGCTGGCCAACTACGGCCTGGAGAACCTGCGCTTCATCACGCCGGTGTCCTACGACGACGCCATCCGCGTGACCCTGACCGCCAAGCGCATCACCCCGCGCGTGAGCGACGAGTACGGCGAGGTGGCCTGGGACTGCCGGATCCACAACCAGAAGGACGAGCTCTGCGCCCAGTACGACGTGCTGACGCTCGTGGCCAAGACCTGGCCGATGGCCCCGTCCGAGGCCTCCCAGGGCTGAGCCTCCCCGCCCCGACGGGCCGTCCCGTGCGCCCGCTGCGCGCCGGGCAGCCCATCGTCGTCCCCGGGAACAAGGAGCGTGCCCGGGGCGTTCACCTGTACGTCCCATTCGGACCGCGAGAGAAGAAGGTCGACACACATGTCCGAGTTCACCCGTTTCGAGCAGGTCGCCGTGCTGGGCACCGGCGTGCTGGGTTCGCAGATCATCATGCAGGCGGCGTACCACGGCAAGAGGGTGATGGCCTACGACGCCGTCCCCGCCGCCCTCGGGGGGATCGAGCGCCGCTGGGCGTGGATCCGCCAGGGCTACGAAGCAGACCTCGGGGAGGGCTACGACCCGCAGCGCTTCGACGAGGCCATCGCCCGCATCACGCCGACCTCGGACCTCGGCGAGGCCCTGGCGGATGCGGACATCGTGGTCGAGGCCGTCCCGGAGAACCTGGAGCTCAAGCGCACGGTGTGGGCTCAGGTGGGCGAGCTCGCCCCCGCCACGACCCTGTTCGCCACGAACACCTCCTCCCTGCTGCCCTCGGACTTCGCCGACGCCAGCGGCCATCCGGAGCGCTTCCTGGCCCTGCACTACGCCAACCGCATCTGGGCGCAGAACACCGCCGAGGTCATGGGCACCGCCGCGACCTCGCCGGAGGCCGTCGCGGGAGCCCTGCAGTTCGCCGAGGAGACCGGCATGGTCCCCGTGCACGTGCGCAAGGAGATCCCGGGCTACTTCCTCAACTCCCTGCTCATCCCGTGGCTGCAGGCCGGCTCCAAGCTGTACATGCACGGAGTGGGCAACCCGGCGGACATCGACCGCACCTGGCGCGTGGCCACCGGCAACGAGCGCGGCCCGTTCCAGACCTACGACATCGTGGGCTTCCACGTGGCCGCCAACGTCTCCCGCAACACGGGCGTCGACTGGCAGCGCGGCTTCGCCGAGCTGCTCGAGAAGAGCATCGCCGAGGGCCACAGCGGTGTGGCCGACGGCCAGGGCTTCTACCGCTACGGGCCGGACGGGGAGAACCTCGGCCCGGTGGAGGACTGGAACCTGGGCGACAAGGACACCCCGCTCGGCTGACCTCCTCGGCTGACGGATCAGGGGCCGTCCGATGCGCACCACGCATCGGGCGGCCCCGACGCATGCCCCCACCGCTTCCTTGTGTCATCCGTCACAGCGCACGTAGAGTCGAGCCATGACGACCTCCCGACTCCCCCTGCTCGGCGTCCTCGCCGTGGGCGCGCTCGCCCTCGCCGGGTGCGCGGGCGGCGGCACAGAGCCCTCCTCCCCCGCCCCCTCGTCGGCGTCGTCCACGACGACGGCGGCCTCGTCCGCGTCCACGTCGCCCGCGGCCAGCAGCTCCACGGCCCCCACGTCACCCGCGGCCAGCGCCTCCACGGCGAGCTCGGGCGGCGCCTCCGCCTCCGCCTCCGCCTCGGGCAGCCTGTCCCTCGAGATGCCCCCCGCGCTGGACGGGCAGCGGACCCTGGCGGTGCAGGCCGCCGTGCAGCGGGCCGCGGGGCCGGGGTCCGAGGTGGGGCTGAGCGCCGCCTCGCCGCTGGAGCGGCAGACGGAGCTGCGTCAGCGGGCCGCCGGCCTGGAGCAGGCGGTCGACGCCGGCGCGAGCCCGGCGCCCACCCGCAGCGCGGACCAGCAGGCCTGCCTGGACGCCACCCGCTCCGACCTGGAGCGGGACGCCGAGGCCGGGGCCGCTGACCTGGGGCTCACGGCCCAGCCGGAGACGGCCGCCACCACCGGCGGCGGGCCCACCTCGACGCCGCCGCCCTCCTTCACGGCGTCCCCCGACGCCGAGGTCACTCCGCTCGGCGTGCGCGTCACCGTGTACCCCACGGAGGAGGCCGCCCGCGCCGCCCTGGAGGACGCCCGAGCGGCGGGGCAGGCCTGCACCGGGGTGGACCTGGCCGGGCTCGGCGTGGAGAGCGTGACGCGGACCGAGCACGAGGGCGGCACCGCCTACACGGCGCTCCCGGCCCCCGGGGGGTCCGTCTACTCGCACCTCACGGCCGTGCAGGACGGTGCCCGCATCGTGGCCGTGGCCCAGGCCGACGCGGACGGCGGGGTCCCCGCGGACGCCGAGGACCGGGCGGCCTCGATCGTGGCCGACGTGCTCGCCGCGCTCGACGGCGAGGGCTGAGGACGGAGGGCCCTCAGCCCCGCAGACCCCCGAGCACCACGCCCGTGACGGCGTCGATCATCTGGCCCGGCCCCTGCTGGCCGGGGGCGCCGCGATCCGGCCGGTACCAGTCGACGATCGAGTTGATCATGCCGAGCGCCAGGCGGGCGAGGTTGCGCGGGCTCACATCGGAGCGCACCGCACCCGCAGCCTGGGCGGCCTCGAGCAGGTCGCCCAGGCGCCGGGTGATCTCGCGGCGGCGCTCGACGGCGGCCAGCTCGACCGCCGAGTTCCCGCGCAGGCGCAGCAGCAGGGTCACCTCGGGCTGCTTCTCCGCCAGCACCCCGAGCGTGCCGCGGATGGCCGCCTCGACCTGCGCGCCGGCGTCGGCCCCGCTGGCCACCACATCGTCCAGGCACGCCTCGAGGGCGTCGAGCGCCTCCGTCACCGCGTGGTCGAGGATCGCCTCCTTGGACTCCACGTGGTGGTAGATCGCGGACTTGGAGATGCCCAGGTGGGTGGCGAGCATGCCCATGGACGTCGCCTCGTAGCCGTGCCGGTTGAAGAGCTCGACGCACTCGGCCAGCAGCGTCTGCCGGTCATAGCCGGGCCGGCCGCGGCGCGGGGTGGGGCTGCTCTGGGGCACGGGGCTCCTTCGGAGGCGGGCGGACGCCGACGACGACGGCGCACCGGTCCACTCTACCGGGCACGCCGGCGTCGGCATCGGCCGCGGGGACGGGATCAGGCCTGGTCGCGCAGGTCGTAGATCCGCTTGAGCTTGCCGGAGGAGCGGGCCAGGGACTCCGGCTCCACCACGTTGATCACGCACGAGGAGCCGATCTTCGTCTTGATCTCCATGCGCAGGTGCGCGGCACAGGCCTGGGCCTCCTCGAGGGACGCATGATCGCGGCGCTCGATGTTCACGGCCATCTGGTCCATGCGGTCCGGCCGCGTGATCTCGAGGGTGAAGTGCGGCGACAGGGCCGACTCCTTGAGGGCCAGCTCCTCAATCTGCGACGGGAACAGGTTCACGCCGCGCAGGATGATCATGTCGTCCGAGCGGCCGGTGATGCGGCCCATGCGGCGGTGACCCGGGTGCGTGGTGCCCGGCAGCAGGCGGGTGAGGTCGTGGGTGCGGTACCGGATGATCGGCAGCGCCTGCTTGGTGAGCGAGGTGAAGACGAGCTCGCCGTGGCGGCCGGTCTCGAGGACCTCGTCCGTGAGCGGGTCGATGATCTCGGGGCGGAAGTGGTCCTCCCAGATGTGGGAGCCGTCCTTGGTGGCCGCGGACTCGCCGGCCACGCCCGGGCCCATGACCTCGGAGAGGCCGTAGATGTCCAGGGCGTCGAGGTCGAAGGTCTGCTCGATCTCGCGGCGCATCTCCTCGGTCCACGGCTCGGCGCCGAGGATCGCGACCTCGAGGGAGGACTCGCGGGGGTCCAGGCCGAGCTTCTTGAAGCCGTCCGCGATGGTCAGCAGGTAGGTGGGCGTGGAGAGGATGGCGCGCGGCTGGAAGTCGGTGATCAGCTGCACCTGCTTCTCCGTCTGCCCGCCGGACATCGGGATCACGGCCGCCCCGATGCGCTCGGCGCCGTAGTGGGCGCCCAGGCCGCCGGTGAACAGGCCATAGCCGTACGCGTTGTGCACACGGTCACCGGGGCGGATGCCGCCGGCGCGGAAGCAGCGGGCGACCAGGGTGGCCCACGTGGCCAGGTCGTCGTCGGTGTAGCCGACCACGGTGGGCTGGCCGGTGGTGCCGGAGGAGGCGTGGATGCGGCGCAGCTCGGGGCCCGTGGCGGCGAACGCGCCGAACGGGTAGCTCTTCCGCAGGAACTCCTTGTCCGTGTACGGGAACTTGGCGAGGTCCCCGAGCTCCGTGAAGTCCGAGGGGTGGACGCCGTGCGCGTCGAAGTGCTCCCGGTACGCGGGCACGTTCTCGTAGGCGTGGTGCAGGGTCCAGCGGAGACGCTCGAACTGGAGCGCCTCGATCTGGTCCCGGCTCATCGTCTCCTCGGGGTCCGGGGCCCCGCGGTCTGCGGGGGCGGGCAGGGGTGCCGGCGTGTACGGGTTGGGGATCGAGGCCTCAAGCATGGCGTCCTCCTGGGGATGCGGGGTCGGGCGGCGGTCGACGACGGCGGCGCACCGGCGGGTGCGCCCGTCGGTCAGCGTCCGGGGGCGGGGATGGTGCGGGAGCGGCCGCGGAAGGCGGCCACCGGGGTGCCGTCGTCGGTGGTGACGGTGATGTCGTAGACGGCCGAGCGGCCCGCGGCGGCGACCAGACGGCCCTCCGCGACGAGGGTCTGGCCGGCGCGGGTGGCCGCGAGGAAGTTGACGTCCACGCCGGAGGCCACGGTGAGGGTGGAGCCGTCCGAGGCGGGGTCGTTGCACGTCAGCGCGAAGCACGTGTCCGCGAACGCGAAGACGGCGCCGCCGTGGGCCAGGCCGAAGCCGTTGTGCTGGTCCTCGGTGAGCGTCATCCGGATGCGCGCGTGGTCCTTCTCGGCGGCCTCGAGGGTGACGCCGAGCCACCGCGCCACGCGGTCGTCGGCGAGCATGGGGTGGTGGGCGGTCTCGGTCATGGGCGGGCCTCCCTGCCGGCACGGGCGCGCCGGCGCGGCGGCGCAGAGAATTACTGAACGATCATTAGGTAACTCTCTGGATGTGACCCACGTCAAGTCCGGTCCGGTGTGTGACGCACACTGCCCCGCCCATCGTGTCCGCGGCTCCTGTCTAGGGTGACCGCATGGTGACCTTCGCGCCGGACCGCGCCTCCTTCATGCTCAGCCCCTCGGACATCACCGCAGCCGCGACGTGCACGTACGGGTGGCTGCGCGGGACGGTGGACCCGAGACTCGGTCGCGCCGAGCGGATCGGCGTGGAGGACGCGTTCCTGGAGCGGGTCTCCCGCCTCGGGGACGAGCACGAGTCCCGCGTGCTCGCGCGCCTCGAGGCGGAGCACGGCGCGGACCAGGTGGTCCGGCTCGCCCGCCCGGAGCGCTACACGCCCGAGGGCGTGCGGGCCGCCCGGGAGCGCACCGCGGCGGCGTTGGCCGCGCGTCCCGCCGTCGTGTTCCAGGGGATGCTGCACGACGGCGCGTTCGGCGGCCTGGCCGACTTCCTCGTGCTCCGTACGGACGAGGAGCACCCCGAGGGCGCGTACGAGGTGGTGGACACGAAGCTGGCCCGGCATGCGCGGGTGACGGCGCTGCTGCAGATCGCCGCGTACGCGGACCTGCTGGACGGCATGGGCGTGCCGCGGGCGCGGCAGGGCAGCCTGTGGCTCGGGGACGGTTCCCGGCACGTCGCGGACCTGGACGAGGTGATCCCGGTGTACCGGCACCAGCGCGCCCGGCTGGAGGCGCTGCTGCAGGATCACGTGGCCGCCGGGGCGCCCGCCCGCTGGGGCGACGACCGCCTGAGCGTCTGCGGCGCGTGCGAGGCGTGCGAGGAGGCCGTCGCCGAGCACCGGGACGTGCTGCTCACGGCGGGGGCCACGCGGTTGCAGCGCACCCGGCTGCGCGAGGCCGGCATCACGACCATCGAGCAGCTCGCGGCGTCCGTCGCACCGCCGGAGGGCATGGCCCGCCGCACGTGGGAGTCACTGCGGGACCAGGCGGCGATCCAGCTGGAGCCGGCCGGGGCGGACGGGCTGCCGCCGCATCGGATCGTGGACCCGCGCGCCGTGGCGGGGCTGCCCGTGCCGGACGCCGGAGACGTCTTCTTCGACTTCGAGGGGGACCCGCTGTGGGTCTCCGCGGACGGGAGCATGGAGGGCCTCGAGTACCTGTGGGGATGGGTCGAGGCGCCGGGCGGGGACACCGCGCGGACCGCCTCGGCCGACTTCCGGTTCACGGGTCTGTGGGCGGACACCCGTGCCGCCGAGCGGGCGGCGCTCGAGCAGTTCGTGGCGTTCGTGGAGGCGCGGCGCGCGACCCACCCGGGGATGCGGATCTACCACTACGCCGCGTACGAGGTCACCGCGCTGAAACGCCTGACCGTGCGCCACGGCGTGGGCGAGCGCGAGCTGGACGACTGGCTGCGCGCGGGGCTGTTCGTGGACCTCTACTCCACGGTCCGCGCCGCCCTGCGGGCCGGTGTGCCGAGCTACTCCATCAAGAAGCTGGAGCCCCTCTACATGGGGGCGGAGCACCGGGCGGAGGACGGCGTCACGACGGCGGCGGACAGCGTCACCGAGTACCACCGGTACGTCGCCGCGATGGAGGCCGGGGACACCGAGGTCGCGAGGGCCATCCGCGCTGACATCGAGGACTACAACCGGTACGACTGCGTCTCCACGGCGCGGCTGCGGGACTGGCTGCTGGCACAGGTCGAGCCCGAGGAGGCGGCCGTCGCGGACCGTCCCGTCGACGACGCCGCGACCGGGGACGAGCCGCTGGTCGAGGCCGCGCCGTCGCTCCAGGAGCAGGACGCGGCCCTCGCCGCCTCGCTGCAGGCGCTGGCGGGCGTCGAGAGGGACGAGGCGGGCGGGACGGGGGCCCCGGAGACGGAGCTCGACGGCGGGCCGCGCGGTGTCGCCCTGCTGGCCGCTGGCCTGGGCTACTTCGCGAGGGAGAACAAGCCGCTGTGGTGGGCCATGTTCGATCGGGCGGTGTCCGCCCCGGACGAGTGGCAGGAGCCGCGCGCGAACCTGGTGTTCGACACCGTCGAGTCGGTGGGTGCATGGGAACGTCCCACCCCGCGGAGCAACCCCGCCCGGACGCTGACCGTGACTGGGCGCCTCGAGCCGGGCACCGAGGTCCGGCCGCGTCGGAACAGCAAGGAGAGGTTCAAGCTCAACGCCCTGTACGAGCAGCCGCCGCGCTGGGCGGAGCTGGCCCCCAACGCCGTCCGCTGGCAGAGCCGATCGCCCGTGGACGTGACCGAGGTGGAGGAGATCGCACCGGGCCGGTTCCGCGTCAGCCTGCTGCAGCGCCTCAGCGCCAAGTACGAGCCGGAACCGCACGCAGAGGTGCCCATGGCGGTGTTCCACCTCAACTATGTCCGGCCCGGCGGCCTCCTCGAACGCATCCGGGAGCAGGCCGCCGAGGCCGCCCGCCGCGGCCGGCTGCCGGACGGAGCGGTGTTCGACATCCTGGCGCGCCGTGCCCCGCGCACCACGGGCCGGACCCTCGCCGCGATCGGGGCGGACGTACGAGACGGCCGGCGGGACGGCGTCGGCGGCCTGGTCGAGGCGGTCGAGTCCGCACGCGGCTCCTACGTGGCCGTGCAGGGCCCTCCCGGCACCGGCAAGACGTTCGTGGGCAGCCGCGCGGTGAAGGAACTCCTGGACCGGGGCTGGACGGTCGGTGTCACGGCCCAGTCCCACGCGGTGGTGGAGAACTTCCTCGACCAGCTGATCGGCGTCGGTGTGGACCCCGACCGCGTGGGCAAGGAGCCCAAGGACCCGGACGGACCGCACCGCTGGACGTCCCTGGGCTCATCGGAGGTCCATGCCTTCCTGGCACCGGGCCGGGTCCTGGGCGGCACCGCGTGGACCTTCGCGAACGCCGCGGCCCAGCCGGTCGACCTCCTGGTGGTGGACGAGGCCGGGCAGCTCTCCCTCGCGCACCTCCTGGGCGCGAGCGCCCTGGCCGAGACGGTGCTGCTGCTGGGTGACCCGCAGCAGCTCCCCCAGGTCAGCAGGGGCGAGCACCCCCAGCCCATCGGCGACGCGGCCCTGACCTGGATCGCGGAGGGCGCCCCCGTGCTCCGCGCCGACCGCGGCTTCTTCCTGGACACCTCGTGGCGCATGCATTCGGCGCTCTGCGCGCCGGTCTCCGAGCTCTCCTACGCCAGCCGCCTGCGCTCGCACACCCCGCGGACGGACGCCCGCCGCCTCGACGGCGTGGAGCCCGGGCTGCACCCCTGGCCGGTCTCCCACACGGGCAACGCGGTGTCCTCGCCGGAGGAGGCCGCGGCCGTCGTCGAGATCATCCGGTCACTGCTCGGCCGCACCTGGTCCACCGGCCCGGACGACCCCGGCCGGCCGCTCGAGCCCTCCGACGTGATCGTGGTGGCCCCGTACAACGCGCAGGTCGCCACGGTCCGGGAGGCACTCGACGTCGCCGGTCTCGAGGGCACCACCGTCGGCACCGTGGACAAGTTCCAGGGCCGGGAGGCCGCCGTCGCGATCCTGACGATGGCGGCGTCCTCACCGCAGGAGGTGCCGCGCGGGCTGGACTTCCTCCTGAACCGGAACCGGCTCAACGTGTCGATCTCGCGCGGACAGTGGGCCGCCTACCTCGTCCACTCCCCCGCCCTCGCGGACGCGCTGCCCACCCGCCCCGAGGACCTGCCGATGATCGGCGCGTTCCTGCGGCTCGTGCACCGCTGACTCAGCCGGCGGCGCCCTGGCGCAGCAGGAACCGCTGCAGCTTGCCGGAGGGGGTCTTGGGCAGCTGATCCACGAAGTGCACCCGGCGCGGGTAGGCGTGCTTGGAGTACTCGTCGCGGACCTTCGCCTGCAGCTCGGCCGCCAGGGCGTCCGGGTCCGCGACGGCCCCGGCGGGCACCACGAACGCCACGACCTCCTCGCCCCGCACCCCCTCCGGGTCCGGCAGGCCGACGACGGCCACGTCCTGCACCCGCGGGTGGTCGATGAGCACGGACTCCACGTCGAACGGGCCGATCCGGTACCCGGCGGCGAGGATCACGTCGTCGTCCCGGGAGGAGAAGAAGAACCAGCCGTCGTCGTCCTGCCGGGCGGTGTCCCCGGTCAGATACCAGCGGCCGTCCGGAGTGAAGCGCTCCGCGGTCTTCTCCGGCTCCCCGAGGTAGCCGGGGAACCAGAACAGGGGCGAGGCCGCGTCGATCGCGATCTGCCCGTCCCGGATCTGGGCGGCGATCCCCGGCAGGGGCACACCCATCGAGCCCGGGCGGGGCGGCGCGGCCAGCGCGGGGTGCGCGAGGGTGCAGATGACCATGCCCAGCTCGGTCTGGCCGTAGTGGTCGCGGATCTCCACGCCGAGGGCCGCCCGGCCCCACTCGAGCACGGACGGCGGCAGCGGCTCCCCCGCCGTGGACACGCGCCGCAGCCGCAGCGGGGCGTCCTCGGTGACCTCCCCGGCCTTGGCCAGCGCGCGGAACATCGTGGGGGCGCCGGCGAGGTTCGTGACGCCCTGCGAGCGGATCACCTCGACCATGGTCGCCGGGGAGAAGGCGCCGCGGTACTGCACCGAGGTCGCCCCGAGCATCAGCGTGCCGACGATCCCGTAGTACAGCCCGTATGCCCAGCCGTGGTCGGCCGCATTCCAGAACAGGTCCTCGGGGCGCAGGTCCACCGCGCACGTGAGGTAGACGGCGAACGCGGCGGCCGCGCGCAGCGGCACGGGCACCCCCTTGGGGCGGCCGGTGGTGCCGGAGGTGAACAGCAGGGCGATCGGCCCGTCCCCGCCGACGGCGACGTCCTCGGCCAGCGGCGCGGAGTCCGCGAGCGCGTCCCACTCCGGGCCGGTGCGGATGATCTCGATGCCGGGGATGTCCGTGAGCTTCTCGGCCTGACCGGGTTCGGCGACGACGAGCCGCGCCGCCGCGCCCTCGATGCGCATCCGTGCGGCGCCCTCGGCGAACGCGGTGAACAGCGGCACGTGCACGGCACCGAGCCGCCACAGGGCCAGCAGCGTGATGACGAGCTCCTCCCGCTTGGACATCATCACGGGCACCCGGTCGCCGCGCGTGACGCCGCGGGCGGCGAGGCCGGCGGCGAGGCGGCGGGAGCGGTCGGCCAGCTCGCCGAAGGTGAGGTCGACGGCGGACATGTCCTCCGCCACGAACCGGAACGCCACGGCGTCGGCCGGCCAGCGGTCGCAGAGCAGGTGGGCGGCGCAGGCGTCCGGGGTCTCGACGTCGGCGACCCACCCGGCCATCAGCCGGTCGATCGTCCCGGCCTCGCTGGCCTGCCCGGTCCGTTCCGTCATCTCGGTCTCCTCATCCCTCTCGGCACGCCGACGCCGGGCGACGGCGACGTCAACCACGGTAGGTCCGCCGCGCCCCGGGCCACCGGGCGCGTCCGCATGTTGCACTCGCCACCCCGTCGCGGTCGAGGACGGACCCGGTCGTCGCCTTCGTCGGGCGTCCGCGGCGCCTGCCAGAATGGGGGCCATGACCTCGCAGCCCGCGCCCGCGTCCACCGCCCACCGCCGTTCCCTCGCCGAGGCCGGCATCGCCCTCGGCCCCCTGGACGGCCGCTATCGTGCGGCGGTGGAGCCGCTCGTGGAGCACCTGTCCGAGGCGGCGCTGAACCGCAACCGCATCCACGTCGAGGTCGAGTGGTTCATCCACCTGGCCGAGCACCGCGTGCTGCCGGGTCTCGAGCCGCTCACGGCCGAGCAGCAGGCGGGCCTGCGGGCGATCGTCACGGACTTCGACGCGGAGTCCGTGGCCGAGCTGGCGGCCACCGAGAAGGTCACGGTGCACGACGTGAAGGCCGTCGAGTACTTCATCGCGGACCGCCTCGAGGGGCTGGGCCTGGGCCGGCTGAAGCCGCTCGTGCACTTCGCGTGCACCTCCGAGGACATCAACAACCTCGCCTACGCCGTGGGTGTGCGCGACGCCGTCGAGCAGGTGTGGCTGCCGGCCGCCCGCGCCGCCGTGGCCACCGTCTCCGCGATGGCCACCGAGGCCGCCGAGACCCCCATGCTCTCCCGCACGCACGGCCAGCCGGCCACGCCCACCACGCTGGGCAAGGAGATGGCCGTGTTCGTGCACCGTCTGACCCGCCAGACCCGGCGCATCGCCGGCCAGGAGTACCTGGGCAAGATCAACGGCGCCACCGGCACCTACGCCGCCCACCTCGCCGCCGCCCCGGACGCGGACTGGCCGGCCCTGTCCCGGTCCTTCGTGGAGCACCTCGGCCTCACCTGGAACCCGCTGACCACCCAGATCGAGTCCCACGACTGGCAGGCGGAGCTGTACGCCGACGTCGCGCGCTTCAACCGGATCCTCCACGGCTTCTGCGTGGACGTGTGGAGCTACATCTCCATCGGCTACTTCGCGCAGATCCCCGTGGCCGGCGCGACCGGCTCCTCCACCATGCCGCACAAGGTGAACCCGATCCGCTTCGAGAACGCCGAGGCGAACCTCGAGCTCTCCTGCGCCCTGCTCGACTCGCTGGGCGCCACCCTCGTGGAGTCCCGTTGGCAGCGCGACCTCACGGACTCGACGTCGCAGCGCAACATCGGCGTGGCCCTCGGCCACTCGGTGCTCGCCCTCACCAACGTCACCAAGGGCATGGGCCAGCTCCAGGTGGCCGAGCCCGTGCTGGCCGAGGACCTCGACACGAACTGGGAGGTCCTCGGCGAGGCGATCCAGACCGTCATGCGCGCCGAGGCGATCGCCGGCGTGCCGGGCATGGACAATCCCTACGAGCGCCTCAAGGAGCTCACCCGCGGTCAGCGCGTGGACGCCGCCCGCATGCGCGAGTTCGTGCAGGGCCTGGGTCTGTCCGACGACGCCGAGGCCCGCCTCCTCGACCTCTCCCCCGCGGGCTACACCGGCGCGGCGGCGCAGCTGGCCCAGGAGTTCGTGCCGGCGCAGGACTGACGCCCAGGTCACGATCCGAGGACAGGATGGTCACGACCTGAGCACACCTCTGGTGTGGCGTGCGCCACGCGGGCAGGCTGAGGGCGTTGCCGCCACCCGGCGGCCACGACCCGCCGCAGAGCACGCCCCGAGGAGACCTGATGTCCGCTCGCCGCACCACCCGCCCGCTGTCCACCGCCCTCGCCGCCGCCGTCCTGGCGGGCGGCCTCGCCGCCACCGCGGCCACCCCGGCCTTCGCCGCCCCCGCCGAGACCACGGACGGGTGGCAGAACGGGCACTTCGTCGGGGGCACCTTCGGCTCCACGGAGCTCTCGCCCCTGACGGGCCGCTTCTACACGCAGCACGCCGTCAAGGACGTCCGCGTGACCGTGGCGCCGTTCTACCCGTCCTTCACGGATCTCGAGGAGATCTCCTATGACGTCCCCGGTGAGATGGGCCCGGAGACGGATGTGGAGTTCACCTACGACGCCCAGCTCGAGACCGGCTACGTGGACGTCCTGGAGCAGCGTCGGGTCCTCGGCGAGGAGGGCACCGCCGGCGCCGTCTTCACCCTCTACGTGGACGGGAAGGCCACCGCGACTCTGGTGTTCGGGGAGGACCGGAACCTCGGCGACGACGTCCCCGGCATGTTCCTGGACGCCAGGGGCCCGCAGGCCTACGAGTTCGGCGGACGCCCGACGGTGGACCACCAGACCCACCTCGCCGCTCCCGGATCCCGCCTGGTCCGCCTGCAGGGCAACTCCAGCGGCGACGTCGCCGGCGGCGGCCCCATCGAGGACTCCACCATGACGGTGGTCGAGCAGCCGGAGCACGGCACCCTCGTCGAGCTGCCCCGCGTCGGCGACCCCACGGTCTGGACTCCCGGCGAGGAGCGCGGCAGCTGGGCCAGCACCGTCTACGTGGCGGACGAGGGCTTCACCGGCACCGACCAGGCCGTCTTCACCCTCACTGACGGCAGCACCGGCGAGCAGAAGACGCTCGTCGTGACGTTCTCGATCGGGGACCCGCGGGCCGCCGACCCCCACCTGGGGGTCCAGGGCACGGGTCTCCCGTTCGACGAGGCCCGCGTGTGGGAGGCCCTCGAGGCCCAGGGCGAGGACGACGCGTCCGAGGCACCCGCACCGGAGTCCCCGGCGACCCTCGCCCCGGATTCGACGGACGCCCGGGAGGCCTCCGAGCCCTCGGAGCCCGCCGGCGAGCACACCGTCCCCGAGACCGTGGAGACCGGCTCCGGCCAGGCCTGGTGGCTGGCCGCCGTCGCTGCCGCGGGCACGGGCGCCCTGGTCGCCGGCCGGCGCCGCTTCGGCCTGGCCCGCTGAGACCGCGGGGCGGCGCGCCCTTCCCCCACGCGCCGCCCCGCACCCCCGGCCCCGGTCGCCCGTCGGTGGCTGGGTGCCGCCCGACAGGGGACGATGGGCGGGTGCTGCTTCCGTCTCTCCCCGTGTGGCTGCTGTCCGCGGCCCCCAAGGACCCCGCCGAACTGGAACGGGACGTGCCCGAGCCGATCGACGCGCACGGCGAGCTCGCCAATGCGATCACCGCGGCGATCACCGCCGTGGACCTCGTGGGCGTGTTCTTCTTCGCGATCTCGGGCGCCGTCCTCGCCGTGCGCAAGGGCTACGACATCGTCGGCTCCCTGCTGCTGGCCCTCATGGTGGGCACGGGCGGCGGCGTCGTCCGCGACCTCGTGGTCGGCCGGGACGTGCCCGCCGCGTTCGACAATCCCTGGTACCTGATCCTGCCGGCGGTCGCGTCGCTGGCGGTGTTCCTCCGGATCTTCGACGGCGAGCGCGGCCACCACGCCGTCATGGCCTTCGACGCCATCGGCCTGGCCGTGTACTGCGTGGTGGGCACGCGCATCGCCCTGCTCGCCGGCCTGAGCCCGGTCGCCGCCGCGGTGCTGGGCCTGGTGACCGCCGTCGGCGGCGGCATCCTGCGCGACGTCGTCGCCGGGGAACCGCCCGCCGTGTTCGGCGGGCGCGGCTGGTACGCGCTGCCGGCCATCCTCGGCGCGGGCACGACGGCGGCCCTCGGCCAGGCGGAGCTCCTCGGCCCGCTGACCTCAGCGGCGGTCATGGTGCTCGTGCTCGCCCTGCGCGTGGTGTCGCTGCGCAGGGAGTGGCTCGCCCCGGGGGCCGAGATCTCGGGGGAGACCCAGCGCCAGCGCCTGGATCCGCACGACGAGCCGCCCGTGCCGGACATCCGCGACCGCAAGGGCAGGGACGGGCCGCCCGCCGACCCCGGCGAGGACGGCCCCCCGGCGAACGAGGAGACGCCCGGAACCGACGAAGACGTCACACCTCCGGGGACACCCGGGTGAACAAACGAGCCACTGCGCGGGCCGCCCGGGACAATGGCCGGTGAATCCCCGGACCCAACGGAAGGAGCCGCCGTGGACGTGCAGCAGTTCTTCGCCACCCTCACCGACGTCCCGTGGCTGCTCACGACCCTGGACCTGATCGGGATCTTCTTCTTCGCCACCTCGGGGGCGCTGCTGGCGGCCCGCAAGCAGTTCGACCTGGTGGGCTCGATGGCGCTGTCCCTGCTGGCCGGGCTGGGCGGCGGCTTCACCCGGGACATCCTGCTGGACCGCGGTCTGCCCGCGTCCCTGGAGAACCCGGTCTACCTGGCTCCGCCCGTGCTGGTGTCCCTGCTCGTGTACGTCAAGG
Organism: Micrococcus sp. 63XJN7_8_ISO-PGPR-S23-253; assembly: GCF_056173425.1. Classification (NCBI taxonomy): domain Bacteria; kingdom Bacillati; phylum Actinomycetota; class Actinomycetes; order Micrococcales; family Micrococcaceae; genus Micrococcus; species Micrococcus sp. 63XJN7_8_ISO-PGPR-S23-253. The sequence continues at coordinate 215,938 of NZ_CM149673.1, read as the reverse complement.
TGATCCACCCGAATCGGCTGAACCTGACCATCACCCTGTTCGACGCCGCCGGGCTCGCCCTGTTCACGGTGTCCGGCGTGCTGCTGGCGCACTCGATGGGCGTGCACCCGGTGTCCACGGTGGTGATCGCGATGGTCACGGCGCTCGGCGGCGGCGTGCTGCGGGACATCGTCGCCAACGAGGTCCCGTCCATCTTCGACCCCCGCGGCGTCTACGTGCTCCCCACGTTCCTGGGCGCGGTGCTGGCGACCGTGGTGGCGATGAACGGCGCGCTCAACGCGTTCACGGGCTTCCTCATCGCGTTCCTGATCTTCGCGGTGCGGATGATCGCCTACCGCTACCAGTGGCGGTTCTTCGGCGCGGAGATCTCCCAGGACAAGGAGTCCCTCGAACGTCTGCGGCGCCTGGCCACGCAGGCGCAGGAGGCGGCCGCACGCCGGGTGGAGCGCACCCTCGAGCGCCGGCTGCGCTCCCCCGGCGCCCCCGCCTTCCCCGACGACGACACGCACGGATCCTACGGACCGCGGGAGGAATACGAGGACCAGGTGCGGGTGGACGACTACGACCCGCAGACCCAGACGATCACCGTCATCGACCCCGCCTCACACCAGCAGGTGCGCCTGGACCGCGGCACCGGTGTCATGGACGTCACCGACCTGCGCACCGGGCGCACGCGCAGCTTCGACGACCCCGAGCACGACTGGATCGCGGACGACCCGGAGGACCCGAGGGACTGAGGGATGCGGTGGGCCCGACGCCGGGCCGCGCACCCCGCGAACAGGTCTATGCTGAGAGTCCATGACCGGCACGCATGAGACCGCCCGCCCCGCCAGCACGACCACGGAGGCCGCGGCCTCCGGCCCCCTCCACCGCGTCGGATTCGACCGCGCGAAGTACATCGAGCTCCAGTCCCAGCACATCCAGGAACGCCGCCGCCAGATCGGCGGGAAGCTGTACCTGGAGATGGGCGGCAAGCTCTTCGACGACCTGCACGCCTCCCGCGTCCTGCCCGGCTTCACCCCGGACAACAAGATCGCGATGCTGGACCGCATCAAGGACGAGACCGAGATCCTGGTGTGCTTCAACGCCAAGGACCTCGAGCGGAACAAGGTCCGCGCGGACCTGGGCATCACGTACGAGGACGACGTCCTGCGCCTCGTGGACGTGTTCCGCGAGCGCGGGTTCCTGGTGGAGCACGTGGTGGTCACGCAGCTGGAGGACGCCAACCACCGTGCGCTGGCGTTCCTCGAGAAGCTCGAGCGGCTCGGCCTGAAGGTGGCCCGCCACCGCGTGATCCCCGGCTACCCGCACGCCATGTCCACGATCGTCTCGGAGCAGGGCTTCGGCGCCAACGAGTGGTCCGAGACCACGCGGGACCTCGTCGTCGTGACGGCCCCCGGCCCGGGCTCCGGCAAGCTGGCGACGTGCCTGAGCCAGGTGTACAACGATCGGCAGCGGGGCATCCCGGCCGGCTACGCGAAGTTCGAGACGTTCCCCATCTGGAACCTGCCGCTCGAGCACCCGGTCAACGCCGCCTACGAGGCCGCCACCGTGGACCTGGACGACATCAACCTGATCGACCCGTTCCACCTGGCCGAGTACGGCGAGCGGGTGACGAGCTACAACCGCGACGTCGAGGTGTTCCCGCTGCTGTCCGCGCTGCTGGAGAAGGTCACGGGCACCACCCCGTACAAGTCCCCCACGGACATGGGCGTGAACATGGCCGGTGCGGCGATCGTGGACGACGAGGTGTGCCGGGAGGCCGCGGAGCAGGAGATCATCCGGCGCTACTACAAGGCTCAGGTCAACGAGGCCCTGGAGGGCGCGGACGACACCGAGTCCGAGCGCGTGGCCCTGGTGATGTCCAAGCTGGGCCTGAGCTCGGAGGACCGCCCGGTGGTGGGTGCCGCGCAGCTGGTGGCCGAGCGCACCGGTGAGCCCGGCGCGGCCGTGCAGCTGGCGGACGGCACCCTGGTGACCGGCAAGACCTCGGAGCTGCTGGGCTGCTCCGCCGCGGTGCTGCTCAACGCCCTCAAGGTGCTGGCCGGCATCGAGGACGACGTGCACCTGCTCTCCCCCGCCTCGATCGAGCCGATCCAGACGCTCAAGACCGTGCACCTGGGCTCCAAGAACCCGCGGCTGCACACGGACGAGGTGCTGATCGCGCTGTCCGTGTCCGCGGCGACCGACGCGAACGCGAGGGCGGCCGTCGAGCAGCTGGCGAGCCTCGAGGGCTGCGACGTGCACACGACGACGATCCTCGGCTCCGTGGACGAGGGCATCTTCCGGTCCCTGGGGATGCTCGTGACGAGCGAGCCGAAGTTCCAGAAGAAGGGGCTGTACCGGAAGCGGTGACCCGAGGGCGAGACGTTTTCGCTCGCGCAACACGCGCGGGCGGAGCGTTTTCGCTGACGCCGTGTCAGAAGGCCCCGGCGGTTCGCCGGGGCCTCTGCCAAATTTGATCCCGATCTACAAGAAATCTCCACGTAATCCAGTCAGCCACGGGCGTTATTTGCATTGGCTCGTTCAATGGCCTCGATTGCCTGATCGAACGCGCCCCCGAGGGCACCGAGCCGGTCCCACACCTCACGCCGCTTGCGGCCGAAGTCCATAGCCAAAAGGTCCCGACCCGTCTCATGCCCAGGATGCTGGACGTGCACTTGTTGCGCAGCCACGTAGACGGCTGAGTCAATTAATGACTCCTGGGCTCTAGCCAAGTCCAGCGCCCTCTCGATTTTAGTACGAATTTCTTGGTTGCTCAAATTCTTTGCTTCAGTCCAAACGTCATCAATGGGCGGCATCGCCTCACGAAGTTTCGCAACGACACCAGGGATACCCGAGATAGACCCGACGGCAGGCTCATCGCCTAGAACTTTCGCTTCAAACTCTAGAACGCGAGACTGATCCACGAGGGAAGCTCTAAGCCTGTAAAGCTTCTGCCTTAGAAGCTCCCTCCGGCCCGCTTGGCCACTCTCGATGTCTCGATTTATTTCGTTTGCCTCCCGTGCAATTCCGTTTGCCTTGCGCGCACTAAAGTATGCAAACAATGAAATTATCACCGCTAGAGCAGCGAGAGCAAGGGTTCCAACGTCGACCCAGTCAGGCCCCGCACCGGCGTCTGTTGCCAAAACACTAACAGTTAAAAACACTATTCTGAATCCCTCCAATTATTGATTGGGGTAGTGCCGCAAGTTCGAGTGGCTGGATCTTTCTCTTGCAGGCGGCATGTGGGAATGGGTAAATTCCTTCGGATTAGCCAAATAGAACCGCTTTGATACATTTTTGGCATCATGAATCTATTGGCGTTACGCAGCGTCAGCGACGGTAGCCGTCCGGAACCGCTCGTAGGCCCATACGAGCTTGTCGTGGTCCGGCCGGTTCGCACGAGCCTTCGGCAGCATCATGAGCGGCTTGCCGTGCAGGTCCTGGAGGCCATGGCGCAGCATCGGCCCGTCCACCTCATCAAGCAGGTCCTGGCGGATCTCGACAATCGGCGTACGGGCGGTGGGCCGGATTCCGAGGAACCGCCGGTCAAAAGCGGCGTGGTGGATTTTGCACAAGGCCATGCCGTTACCGATGGTCGGCGTGCCCAGCTCATGGCTGTCATCCACAATGTGCGCTGCATCGAGAAGTTCCGGATGAGCCAGGTTGCAGACGGCGCAATGGTTTTCATACGCCAGCAACACCGTGGAGCGGAAGACAGGCTGGTGCAGGCGCACCTTCGTCTGGCGCATGAGGTAGCGCTTCAGGGCGGGCACCGCCCATCCCTCTTCAAACTCCTCAACGGCGAAGTCCTCCTCCGCCAGCGGGGCCATGACGAACTGCTGGTTCTCGGGCTCTTCGTTGATCAGATAGACCGGTGCCACCACCTGATACTCCGGGGGCTTTCCCCCGATGCCGATGAACCAGATGATCGGCAGCCGCAACTGCATCGCTCGGCGGAGCCCCACGTTCTCAGGATGCTGGGGATTGTCTCCGCGCCACTTATACCGGATGAGTCCATCGACACCCACCTCATCGTCATAGGGCCGCTTGTGCCCCGGGGCTCGGTACGTCGTGACGATCGACAGCGTGGCCTCAAACGCCCTCGGCTTCCAAATCCCCTGCATGGACGGAATCAAGCGGAACGGCGCCCCCTCCCACCGGAACTCGGCAATATCCTCGCGGGAGAGGGGAATCTGCCGGTCAAAGGTGCGCTCCTCCAACCAGGTGATCGCCGCGTGCCGCAGTCCCAGTGGTTCAGCCATTCGAGCTCCCTCTCCGTGAAGGCCTCTCGTCGGCCATCACATGGGCGCAGCGTAACAACGCCCTGCTGTCTTCCGCTGACGCCCGCCCCTCACGAAACGTAGCCCTCTCCCCTCACCCCTGGCGCAGCTCGCGCCGCAGGATCTTGCCCGTGGCGTTCTTCGGCAGCCCGTCCAGGACGGTCACCTCCCGCGGCTGCTTGTAGCGGGCCAGCCGCTCGGCCGCGAACGCCTGGAGCTGCTCCCCCGTTGCGGCGCTGCCCGGGGCCAGGGAGACGAAGGCGGCGATCTCCTCGCCCAGCCGCTCGTCCGGCACACCCACTACGGCGGCCTCGACCACGTCCGGGTGCTCGTAGAGGACCTCCTCCACCTCGCGGGGGTACACGTTCATGCCGCCGCGGATGATCACGTCCTTGAGCCGGTCCACGATCATCACGTACCCGGCCTCGTCCCGGCGGGCGATGTCCCCGGTGAGGAACCAGCCGTCCTCGTCGAACGCCGCCTCCGTGTCCTCCGGGCGGCCCCAGTAGCCGGCCATGATGCCCTCGCCCCGGATGCGCAGCTCACCGGAGGTCTCGAGGTCCTCCTCGGGCACCTCGGTGCCGTCCATCGCGACGATCCGGAACTCGAAGCCGTCCACCGGCCGGCCCACGGTGCCCGGGCGGGTCGGAGCGTCCACGGGGTTGAAGAAGCACGCACCCGCGTTCTCGGACAGCCCGTAGCCCTCCAACACGGGCACGCCGTACAGCTTCTCGGCGGCGTGCAGCGTCTCCACCGGCAGGCTCGCACCGCCGGAGAGGGGCATGCGCAGCCTCGAGAAGTCCGCCGGCTCGGCCCCGGCCTCACGGCGGGCCCGGGCCACGGTGAGGAACGCCCCGTGCATGGTGGGCACGCCGGGCAGGAACGTGACGCCGTGGTCCTGCAGCTGGTCGTAGGCGGCCTCCGGCTCGAACCGCGGCATCAGGGACAGCGTGGACCCGGCGAACACCGCACCGTTGAGCACCACCGAGAGCCCGAACACGTGGAACATCGGCAGCGCCGCGAACACGACGTCGTCCGGGCCGAGCCGGCCCAGGCCGGTCGCCGTCGCCATGGCGTTGGAACGCAGGTTCGTGTGCGTCAGGCGGGCACCCTTGGGCCGCCCCGTGGTGCCCGAGGTGTAGAGCAGGACGGCGTCGTCGTCGGGGTCCCGCGGGGTGACCTCTGTGACCGGGGCGATGCCCTCGGCGGCGCACTCCCGCCCGACCGCCTCGAGGTCCAGGGTGACCACCTCGACGTCGACGTTCCCGGCCACCTCGGCCACGGCCGGCAGCCCGGGCATGGCCCAGAGCATGCGCGCACCGGAGTCCTCGAGGAAGTACCCCAGCTCTCGGGCGGTGAACAGCGGGTTGAGCGGCACCATCACCGCCCCCAGACGCATGAGCGCCTCGTAGACCGCCACGAAGGCCGGGACGTTGGGCAGCAGCACGGCCACCCGGTCCCCCGGGCCCACCCCGCGGTGGCGCAGCCAGCCGGCCGTCGCGGCCGTGACCTGGTCCAGTTCGCGGTAGGTCATGCGGGCCTCGCCGATCCGCAGGGCCACGGCATCCGGTTGCCGGGCCACGGTGGCCGAGAGCAGCTCGGCCACATGACCCCGGCGCTCGGTGGGCCGGCCATGGGTGGTCGCGGAGGTGTCGGGGGTCTCGGAGGTGGTCACGGTGGCTCCTGATCTGGTGGGGACGGACGTCAGACGGGGGTCAGAGGAAGGCGGAGTGTCCGGTGAGGCCGCGGCCCACGATCAGCGAGTTCACCTCGTAGGTGCCCTCGTACGTGAAGATCGCCTCGACGTCGCAGAAGAACCGGCCGAGTCCGGCGTCGGCGAGGATGCCGTTGCCGCCCATCATCTGCCGGCCCAGCGCGGCCGACTCACGGCACATCTGGGAGGTCTTCAGCTTCACCAGGGAGGCCTGCGTCATGGACACCTCCCCGGCGGCCTCCAGCTGCACCGCCCGGTGCGCCATGCCCAGGGTGGCCGCCAGGTTGGCCGCGATCTGCACGAGCAGGGACTGCACCAGCTGATGCCCGGCGATCGGCCGGCCGAACTGGGTGCGCGCCAGCGCGTAGCGGCGGGCGGCGTCGAGGATGCCCTGCTGCGCGCCCACGGCCTGCCAGCCCAGGCCGTTGCGGGAGCCCAGCAGGATCACGTTGGTGTCCGCGAAGGTGTTGGCCTTCTCCAGCTTGTTCTCCGCCGGGATGCGCACGTCCGTGAAGGTGATGTCCGCGTTCTGGACGATCTTCACCGCGGTCTTGTGCTCGATCTTGGTGGCCTCGTAGCCGGGGGTGTCGGTCTCCACGATGAAGCCCTTGACCTGGTCGTCCTCCTCGTCCCGGGCCCACACGATCGCGATGCGGGACATGGTGCCGTTGCCGATCCACCGCTTGGCCCCGTTGATCACCCACTCGTCCCCCTCCCGGCGGGCCGTGGTGGCCATGCCGCCGGCGACGTCGGAGCCGTGCTCCGGCTCGGTCAGCGCGAAGCAGCCGGTGTACTCCATCGCGTACAGGCCCGGCAGCCACGTCTGCTTCTGCTCCTCCGAGCCCAGGGCCTCCAGGGTGGCCCCGACGAGGTCGTTGTGCAGGGCGAAGTACACGCTGAGGGAGATGTCCGCGCGGGCCAGCTCGGCCATCAGGTGCCCGCGGAACAGCGGGTCCTCGGTCATGCCGCTGATGTGGTTGTAGCCCAGCTCGCCGACGCGGCGGGCGATCTCGTGCGGGAACTCGTCCCGGCTCCAGGCCTCGGCCACGTGCGGGGTGACGATCTCGGCCAGGGCGGCGCGGATCTCCGTGAGCTTCTCCTGTTGCTCGGGCGGCAGGAGGCGGTGGTACTCGAGGACGTCGACGTCGGTCAGCGAGCGGGTGCGGGAATCCGTGGTGGTCATCAGGGGCTCCTTGAGGTCGTTCGTGGGTGGTGCTGAGTCGTGGGGGTCAGGCGGTGGGGCTGGCCAGGGCGGTGAGCGGGATGCCCCGCTCCTCCCCCCAGGCCTGCCAGTGGGCGGCGTCGTGCCGGGAGAGGGCCTCGGTGAGCTGCGCGCGGACGTCCCCGTCCGCGTCCAGCCCGAGGCCCGCCACGAGCGCGGCCGCGAAGTGCGGCTCGAGCGCACCGACGGCCACATGGCCCTCGGCCGCCGGATACACCCCGTAGTGGGGCAGGGCCCCGCCCAGGGGGCTGCGCGGGCCCGTCATGCGGTGCCGGTTGGGCAGGGCCAGGGCGTGCGCGGCATCGGCGAGCGCCACCGTGGCGTGCCCGCCGTCCCCGTCCGCGCCGCGGGCCCACAGCAGGGCCAGCGCGGCGGAGACGGCCCGCTCGGCACCGTGCAGATCCGCCGCGAGGATCCGCGGTGGAGCCCCCGGCGCCAGCAGGCCCGCCGCGGCCTGGTAGTTGATGTCATGGCCTGGCACGTCCGTGCGGTCCCCGTCGTATCCGGTGATGTCCACCTGGCAGATCCGCCGGTGGCGGGCGCGGACGGCGTCGGCGTCCAGGCCCAGCCGGCGCAGCGCCCCGGAGCGGTGGGAGGTGAGGAACACGTCCGCCTCGGCCAGGATCTGCTCCATCTCGGCGGCCCCGGCCTCGGACTTCATGTCCACGGTGCGCACCGACTGCCCGCGGTGCAGCTCCTCGTAGAGGGCCGGCACCAGGGTGGCCACGGGGTCCCCGCTGGGCGGGAGCACCGTGACGACGTCGGCGCCCAGCTCCTGCAGGCGGGCCGCGGCGACGGGCCCGGGCAGGTTCAGGGCGATGGTCACCACGCGCACCCCGGCCAGCGGTGCGGCGCTCATCGGCCCGGCCCCTCGCCGCGCTCGGCCAGCCGCCGGAGGGCGTCGCCGGGACGGAACCGCTCGCCGTAGCGGTCGGCCAGCTCGTCGGCGCGGGCCACGAACGCGGCCGGTCCGCCCTCGCGGTGCGTCATGAACGTCACGGGCCCGCCGGTGTGCGGCGGGAAGCCGATGCCGAACACGCCGCCGAGGTTCGCCGAGGGGGCGTCAGTGAGGACGCCGTCGTCGAAGCAGCGGGCCGTCTCGATGGCCATGCGGTACAGCAGGCGGTCCTGCAGGTCCTGCTCGGGCACGTCCGCCCCGGTGGCGAAGTGCTCGGCCAGGCCCGGCCACAGGTGCTTGGGGCCCTGCTCCGGGTACTCGTAGAAGCCGGCGCCCTGAGCGCGGCCCGGGCGGCCGAACTCGTCCACCATGCGCTCCACCAGGCGCTCGCCCGGACGCACCGGACGCTCACCGCCGGCCTCGGCGACGGCCTTCTCCTCCTCGCGGCGGATGTGCTGGATCAGGGTCAGGGAGACCTCGTCCATCATGGCCAGCGGGGAGGCGGGGAAGCCGGCGTGGCGGGCCGCCCGCTCGATCCGCTGCGCGTCCACGCCCTCCTCCACGAGGGCCGCGGCCTCGAGCACGAGCGTGCCGTAGACGCGGGAGGTGTAGAAGCCGCGCCCGTCGTTGACCAGGATGGGCAGCTTGCGGATCTGCTGCACCAGGTCGTAGGCGCGCTCCACCGTGCGCTGGGAGGTCTGCTCACCACGGATGATCTCCACGAGCCTCATCCGGTCCACCGGGGAGAAGAAGTGCAGGCCGATGAAGTCCTGGGGCCGCTCCCGCGGGCCCTGCAGCAGGGTGATCGGCAGCGTGGAGGTGTTGCTGCACAGCAGGGTGTCCGGGCCGACCACCTTCTCCACCTCCGCGAACACCGAGTCCTTGAGCTCGACGTCCTCGAACACGGCCTCGATCACCGCGTCCACGTGCGCGAGGTCCTGATAGTCCTCGGTGGGCTGCACGCGGGCCAGGACGGCGTCGGCGTCCTCGCGGCTCATGCGCCCCTTCGCCACGCGCCCCTCGAGGAGGGCGCCCACCCGCTCACGGCCGCGCTCGGCGGCCTCCAGGCTGACGTCCTTGAGCATCACGTCCACGCCGTTGAGTGCGAGCGCGTGGGCGATGCCCACGCCCATCATCCCGGCGCCCAGCACCGCCGCCGTGGTGATCGTGCTGCGCTCGCGGAAGGGACCGCCCAGGGCCGCGCCGGAGCGCAGCGCCTGAATGTCCGAGTGGAACGCCTGGATCATGGCGGAGGAGGTGTGGCCCGTCACGAGGGACACGAAGTACCGGGTCTCGATGCGCGAGGCGGTGTCGAAGTCCACCTGCGAGCCCTCCACCGCGGCGCTGAGGATCGCCTTCGGGGCGGGCAGGTCCGCGCCGTGGAGCTGCCGGCGCAGGGTGGCGGCGTACGCGGGCAGACGGGCGGCGAAGGAGGGCTGGGCGGGGGTGCCGCCGGGGATCCTGAAGCCCTTGACGTCCCAGGGCTTCACGGCGGCGTCGGCGTCGTCGCGGTGCTCCAGGATCCAGCGCTTGGCGGCGGGCACCAGGTCCGCGGGGTCGGTCACGACCTCGTCGAGGATCCCCTTCTCCCTCGCGGCCCGGGCGTCGCGGGCGGTGCCCTGCAGCAGCCAGTCCATCAGGGCCCGCTCCACGCCCACCATGCGCACCAGGCGGGTGATGCCGCCGCCTCCGGGCAGCAGGCCGAGGGTGACCTCCGGGAGGCCGACCTTCAGCCCCGGGTCGTCCACGGCGATGCGCCGGTGGCAGGCCAGCGCGATCTCCAGCCCGCCGCCGAGCGCCGTGCCGTTGATCGCGGCGACCACGGGGCGGCCGAGGGTCTCGAGGCGGCGCAGCTGGCCCTTGACCCGCTGCGTCAGCGCGAACACGGACTCCACGTCCTCGGGGCCGGCCTGGGCCAGGGAGTCCAGGTCGCCGCCGGCGAAGAAGGTCGTCTTCGCGCTGGTCAGGACGACGCCGGTCACCGTGTCCCGCTCCGCCTCCAGGCGGTCCACGACGGCGTCCATCGCGTCCTGGTACCGCTCGTTCATCGTGTTGACCCGCGCCTGCGGGTCGTCCATGGTCAGCGTGACGACGCCGTCGGCGTCCTGGTCCCAGGTGATCATGTGCTCACTCATGCCGGTGCTCTTCCTGCCGTGCTGGTCGGTCGGGTGGGTGGGGCGCTCAGACGCGCTCGACGATCGTGGCGACGCCCATGCCGGCGCCGATGCAGAGCGTGGCGATGCCGGTCCGCAGGTCGCGCCGCTCGAGTTCGTCCACGAGGGTGCCGAGGATCATGGCGCCGGTGGCCCCCAGGGGGTGGCCCATGGCGATCGCGCCGCCGTTGACGTTGGTCTGCTCCTCGGTCCAGCCCATCTCCTTCATCAGCAGCAGCGGCACGGCCGCGAACGCCTCGTTGATCTCCACGAGGTCGATGTCCGCGGCGGTCATGCCGGCCACCTCGAGGGCCTTGCGGCACGCCGGGGTGGGGCCGGTGAGCATGATGGTGGGCTCGGAGCCGACGACGGCGGCGGAGACGATCCGTGCCCGCGGGCTCATCCCGGCCCGCCGGCCGGCCTCCTCGGAGCCGATCAGCGTCAGCGCGGCGCCGTCGACGATGCCCGAGGAGTTGCCGGGGTGGTGCCGGTGCTCGATCTCCGCCAGCGAGCTGTACTTCTCCAGCGCCACGGCGTCGAAGCCCGCCTCCCGGCCCAGCGCCTCGAAGGAGGGCTTGAGTTTGGCCAGGGTCTCCACGGACGAGTCGGGGCGGATGGTCTCGTCCCGGTCCAGCACGGTCATCCCGTTCATGTCCGTCACCGGGACCACGGAGCGGGCGAACCGGCCCTCCTGCCACGCCGCCGCAGCACGGCGGTGGCTCTGCGCGGCGAAGCGGTCCAGCTCTGCGCGGCTGAAGCCCTCACGGGTGGCGATCAGGTCCGCGGAGACGCCCTGCGGGATGAAGTCGGTGGCCAGGGAGGTGGCCGGGTCCATGGCCCACGCGCCGCCGTCGGAGCCCATGGGTACGCGGGACATGGACTCCACGCCGCCGGCCACGAGCAGGGACTCCCAGCCGGAGCGGATGCGGGCGGCGGCCTGGTTCACGGCCTCGAGCCCGGAGGCGCAGAACCGGTTCACCTGCACGCCGGCCACGGTCTGCGGCAGGCCCGCCTTGAGGGCGGCCACGCGGGGCAGGACCGCGCCCTGGTCGCCCACCGGGCTCACGCAGCCGAGGATCATGTCCTCGATGTCGGCGGGGTCGAGCCCCTCATGGCGGTCGCGCAGCGCGTGGGTCAGGCCGACGACGAGGTCGATCGGCTTGACCTCGTGGAGGGAGCCGGAGGGCTTGCCGGCACCGCGCGGCGTGCGGAGGGCGTCGTAGAGGAAGGCGTCCTGGGTCACGGGGTCTCCTGGGGTCGGGGTGGGTCTGGGGAGGTGGCGGGCCGGTCAGCGGCCGGAGGTGAGGGCGTCGGCGTAGTCGGCGCGCAGCTTGCGCTTGTTGACCTTCCCGACGCCGGTGCGGTCGATCTCCGTCACGAAGCGGACCTCGTCCGGCAGCTGCCAGGTGGCGAAGCGCTCGGCGAGTGCGGCGAGGACGGCGTCCTGGTCGACACCGGAGTCCTCGTCCCGCACCACGAGGGCCAGGGGGCGCTCCTCCCACTGGGGGTGGGGGACGCCGATCACGGCGGCGTCGCGGACCCCGGGGACGGTCATGATGTGGTTCTCCAGGTCGATCGAGGAGATCCACTCGCCCCCGGACTTGACCACGTCCTTCAGGCGGTCGGTGACCTTGAGGTAGCCCTCCGGGGAGAGGTAGCCCAGGTCCCCGGAGCGCCAGTAGCCCTCGTCGTCGAAGCCGGCCTCGGTGGCCTCGGCGTTGTCGGCGTAGGAGGTGGTCACCCAGGGCCCGCGGAGGCGGATCTCGCCCACGTTCTCCTCGCCGGGCGGCAGCAGCTCGCCCAGGGGGTCGGTGATCTTCACGTCCACCCCGACGACGACGAGGCCCTGGAACCGCTTGAGGTTCCACCGCTCGTCCTCGGAGAGGGTGTCCATGAGGCTCGGCTTCATGCGGTTGAGGGAGACGATGGGCGAGGTCTCCGTGGCCCCGTAGGCGTGGATGACCTCCGCGCCGGTGAGCTCGTCGAAGCCGCGCATCATGGCCACGGGGGGCTCGGTCGCGCCGCACAGCAGGCGCACGCCGTCCATCCGTGGGGGCGTCTCGAGGGTGCGGAGGTGCTGGAGCATCGGCATGAGGATCGCGGGTGCGGCCGGGGCCACGGTGACGCCGTGGTCCACGAGGGTGGAGGTCAGCCACGGGGTGTCCGTGAGGTTGAACCGGCCCGGCAGCACCAGGCGCGCGCCCACGGCGACGGCGGCGAACGGCAGGCCCCAGCACTGCGCGTGGAACATGGGGGTCAGCAGCAGGGCGGTGTCCGCCATGGTCATGCCCAGGGTGGACACCACGGCGTGCGCGTGCAGCCAGGTGGCCCGGTGCGAGTAGAAGACGCCCTTGGGGCGGCCGGTGGTGCCCGTGGTGTAGCAGGCGCCGGAGGCGGAGCGCTCGCTCACGTTCGGCAGGCCCGCTGTCTCCAGCGGCTCGTGCCCGTCGAGGAGGGCCTCGTAGGAGAGCACGTCGTCGCGACCGGCCCAGTCGGCGGGGAGCTCGCCGTCGCCGGCCACGATCCAGCGGACGCCGCCGGGCAGGTGCGGTTCGAGCGCGGCGGCGAGCTCCAGGAGGGTCTCGTCCACGACGATCGTCCCCACCTGCGCGTGGGTGATCACGTAGGCCAGGTCCGTGGGCGCCAGGCGCAGATTGAGCTGCACCATGGTCGCGCCCAGCAGCGGGACGGAGAAGTAGGACTCGAGGTGGCGGACGTCGTTCCACAGCAGCAGGCCGACCCGGTCCCCCGGCCCGACGCCCTCGGCGCGCAGGGCCGCGGCCATGCGGCGCACCCGCTCCCACACGGCCGCGTAGGTGGTGCTCTGCCACGGGGAGCCGCCGCCGCGGGTGTGGATGATCTGCTGATCCCCGAAGGTCCGGGCGGCGTCCCGCAGGAGGCGAGTGGTGGTGAGCTGTTCGTCGTCGCCCATGGTGGACGGGGTGCCGAGGACGGTGGCGGTGGTCTGCATGGGTCCCCCTGGGAGGTGTGGTGGTCGCGGAGGCGGGCGGCAGTCATCTGTGACGTGCCTCACGGGGCGTATGTTGCACACTCAAGCACGATGTTGCACTAGCGTGCAAGAAGGGCGCGGGGGGCGTTTCGATCTCTGCCGTAGGGTTCAGCAAGCCCCCGCATCCTCGTCTCCCGACCACGGGCCATCCCATCCGCCGACCCAGCCCCGAGGACCCGATGAACACCCTCCTGCCCTTCGACCAGGACGACCTCTCCTCCCCCGCGCGCCTGCGCCTGGCGGCCCTCGAGCTGTATGCCGAGCGGGGGGTCGAGATGGCCAGCGTCCGCGAGATAGCGCAACGGGCCGGCGTCGCCCCCGGGCTGGTGCGGCACCACTTCGGCAGCAAGGCGGGGCTGACCCGGGCCGTCGACGACGACGTGCTGCGCCTGATCGCAACGACCCTCGACGAGGTCCCGCTCGTGGGCACCCCACAGGAGGTGTCCGCGGCCCGCGACGCGGCGTTCGCGGCCCTGCTGGCCGAGCACCCGGTGGTGGGGGCCTATGTGCGCCGCTCGCTGCTGGAGGCCGGCGGGGAGACCGAGTCCCTGCTGGAGCGCCTCGTCGACCTGACCACGGAACAGACCGAGCGCCTGCGCCGCTCCGGCTTCGCTCCGCGGCGCAGCATGCCGACGTCCGTGTTCGGCACCGTCATCCGGCAGATGGGGCACCTCCTGGTCGACCCGTCGGCGGACCGCATCTGGCGCCGGATCGCCGAGACCCAGGAGGACGCCGCCGAGCAGGCGAGCCCGCGGGCGCGGCTCGTGGTGGATCCGCCGCGGTGAGCAGGAGCGCCGCCGACCGCGGCGGCGTCCGCGTGCGCCTGCGCAGCCCAGTCCTCGGGCGCCCCGCAGAGCTCCTCCGGGTCCTCCTGGGTCCCGACGACGCCGGCCCGCCCCTTCTGGGAACGCCTGCGGCCGGTATGAGCGCACTTTGCAGGCTCAGAGCGACAGCACGCGTTCCAGGTCCGCGAGCGCCCCGCCCCCGGACGCGCCGTATCCCGAACGACAACGCGGGTGGGGCGTAGCCTGGCCGCCATGACCACCGTGTTCTACGACGACCAGGGCCGCCCCGAGCCGCCCTTCGCCGCGGGCGAGGCCGCCACCCTGCTGGGCTTCCTCGACTTCCTGCGCGCCACGATCGAGTGGAAGACGGCGGACCTGGACACGGCCGCGCTGCACCGCCGCCTGCCGGGGCACCCGTCCGCGATGACGCTCGGCGGCCTGCTCAAGCACCTCGCGTTCGTCGAGTTCTGGTGGTTCGAGGCCGTCGCCCTCGGCGAGCCCACCTCGGAGCCCTGGGTGGGTGCGGACTTCGACGCGGACCCCGACTGGGACTGGAACAGCGCGGCGCAGGACTCCGCGGCGGACCTGCGCGCCCTCTGGCAGGGCCAGGTGGAGCGGTCCCGGCAGATCGTGGTGGACCTGCTCGCGGCGGACGGCGACGACGGCGCCGCGGCCCTGGCCCGCGCCCACCGGATCCGGGAGGGGCGGGACCCGGCCTCGCTGCGGTGGATCCTCACCCACATGATCGAGGAGTACGGCCGCCACGCCGGCCACGCCGACCTGCTGCGCGAGGGGATCGACGGCCAGGCCGGCGAGTGAGCCCGCCCCACCCGCAGTGCCGCCCACGGTCGCACCCGGGTTCATCCCCACGTCGGATGCCCGGCCCCGCGCCGGCTGGGTAGATTCTGTGCCATGGCCTCCCCCTCCCCTGCGTCCGCGCACCCGTCCGCCCCCGAGAGCGGGACGGGCCTGGGGTTCACCGGCGCGGCGGGGATCACCGGGCTCACCGCCGCCGAGGTCGCCGAGCGGGAGGCCGCGGGCCTGGTCAACGTCCAGTCGCGGGACACGTCCCGCTCGCTGGGGCAGATCCTGCGCGTGCACGTGTTCACCCTGTTCAACCTGGCGATCGCGCTGTGCGCCGTCGTCGTGATCCTGATGGGCCGCTGGCTGGACCTGCTGTTCTCGCTGGCGGCCGTGGCCAACGTGGTGATCGGCGTGGTCCAGGAGTACTCGGCCAAACGGAAGCTGGACCGGATCGCGCTGCTGCACCAGGACGACGTCCTCGTCATCCGGGACGGGGCGCGCGTGCCCCTGCCGATGGCGCGGATCGTGCGGGACGACGTCGTGGTGCTGCGCCGCGGCGACCAGGTGCCCGTGGACGGCGAGGTCCTCGTCTCGGACGGCCTGGACATGGACGAGGCGCTGCTCACCGGCGAGAACGACCCCGTGCCCAAGACCCCCGGGGACGCCGTGCTCTCGGGCTCGGCCGTCGTGGCCGGCGCGGGCCTGGTGCGCGCGACGGCGGTGGGCTCGGCCTCGCACGCGGCCCGGCTCAGCGCCGAGGCCCGCCGCTACTCCGCCATCCGCTCGGAGCTGCGCGGCGCCCTGGAGAAGGTGGCCCGCTGGCTGACGATCGCCCTGGTGCCGATCATCGCGGTGATCGTGCACGGCCAGATGACGGCGGTCGGCGGCTGGTCCCACGCCCTGTCCCAGCCGCGCGAGGCCGCCCTGGAGCCCGCGCTGATCGCGTCCGTGGCGGCGGTGACCAGCATGATCCCGCAGGGCCTGGCGCTCATGACGACCATCGCGTTCGCCGTGTCCGCGCTCAAGCTGGCCCAGCAGGAGGTCCTCATCCAGGAGCAGCCCGCCGTGGAGGTCCTGGCCCGCGTGGACACCGTCTGCCTGGACAAGACCGGCACCCTCACCGAGGGCGGCGTCCGGTTCGACCGGCTCACCGCGCCCGCCTCGGCGGACGCGTCCCCGGACGCCCACGACGACGGCGCCCCGGCCGAGGTCGGCGACGGGGCTCGGGCCGTGCTCGCCTGGTTCGGCGCTGACCCGGACGTGAACCCCACCGCGGCGGCCCTGCGCGAGCCCTTCACGGCCGTCCCGGCCGTGGACCCCGCGGCCCAGGTGGCGTTCTCCTCCGCGCGCCGGTGGTCGGCGGTCGCGTTCGGCCCCGAGGCCGGGGCCGCGGCCGGCACGTGGCTGCTCGGCGCACCCGAGGCCCTCGTGGACGAGCGGCTCCTCGGCCCCGAGGCCGCCGAGGCCGTCCGCGCCCAGGTCCACGCCGACGCGGACGCCGGTCGCCGCGTGCTGCTGCTGGCCCGCACGGACGAGCCCCTGATCGGGGATGCGCTGCCCGCCGGAGGCGTCCCGGTCGCCGTCGTGACGTTCCGCGAGAATGTGCGCCCGGACGCCGCCGAGACCCTCGACTACTTCCACGCGCAGGGCGTGCGGACCGTGGTGATCTCCGGGGACAGCCCGCGCACCGTGGCCGCCGTGGCCCGCGAGGTGGGCCTCGAGGTGGCGGGTCAGGCCTACGACGGGCGCACCCTGCCGGACGAGCCCGGGGAGCTCGCCGCCGTGATGGCGGAGCACAGCGTGTTCGGCCGCGTCAGCCCGGACCAGAAGAAGGCGATGGTCCAGGCACTGCAGTCCCGCGGGCACGTGGTGGCCATGACCGGCGACGGCGTGAACGACGCCCTGGCCCTGAAGACCGCGGACCTGGGCATCGCCATGGGCAACGCCGCCCCGGCCACCAAGGCGGTGTCCCGGATGGTGCTGCTGGACGGGCGCTTCGACCGCCTGCCGCGCGTGCTCGGCGAGGGCCGCCAGGTGATCGCGAACATGGAGCGGCTCGCCCACATCTACCTGACGAAGACGACGTACGCGCTGCTGTTCGGCGTGGTGTTCTCCCTGTTCGCGTGGCAGTTCCCACTGCTGCCGCGGCAGGCCTCCACGGTGGACTTCATCATGATCGGCGCGCCCACGTTCTTCCTCGCCCTGCTGCCGAACCCGCGCCGCTACGTGCCCGGGTTCCTGGGGCGGGCCCTGCGGTTCGCGATCCCCTCCGGCGCGGTGATCCTGCTGTCCATGGTGGCGTTGCAGACGTACGTGCGCCTCACCGCCGGCGACGTCGACCTGGCCCGCCAGCAGGCCGCATTCATGATCACCCTGACCCTGCTGGGCCTGTGGGTGCTCAGCGTGATGTCCCGGCCGCTGAGCGCGCGCGTGGTGGTCCTCATCCTGGCGATGTACGCGGTGCTGGCCGCCGTCGTGCTGGTGCCGGTCTCCCGCTGGTACCACCAGATGGAGGTCCCGCCCACGGACGTGCTCGTGGCCGCGCTGGTGATCGCCGCGCTCGGGTGCGGGCTGATCGAGCTGATCCACCAGGTGCACCGCCGCCACGTGGCGCGGGTGCTGACCGCCGCGGGGGCGTGAGGGCGGGGCGGGCCGTGAGGGCGGCCCGCAGGACCGGCCCCGCCGTCAGCGGCGGGCGCGCGCCCAGTCCGCCCAGCCCAGCGCCGCGATCAACACGGCGAGGCCGCCCACCACCCAGGTCTGCGGCGCGGCGGCCCCGCCCTCGGCGGCGGCCGGCAGGACGGCCACCCCGGCGAAGGCGGCGCAGAGGACGGACTGCAGCACGGGTGCCCGCAGCCTCCCGACGACGTCGGCCCGGTCTGGGCCGGCGCCCGCGGCGGCGTGCCACGCCCGGGCCCGCCCGCGCAGGGCGAGGTGCGTCCGCACCGCGGCGGCGGTGAGGGCGAGGCCCACGAGCAGGACCGCCCACACCGGCACCGAGCCCAGCGGCGCCCGACCGGCCCGGTCCAGCGCCCACAGCGGCAGGCCCGCCACGAACCCCGCCGTGAGGACACCGCCGAGGGCCGCGCCCCAGCCGCCGGTCACCCGGGCCAGGCCCGCCCTCGCGAGGAGCCCCGCCACGAGCGCCGCGGCCACCAGCACGGGGGCCGCGAGCAGCAGGGCGGTGAGCGTGAGCTCGCCATGCCCTTCCGCGGCCGCCGACGCGGCCGTCACCAGCGCGCACGCGGCGGCCGCGGCCAGGGCCAGGGCGGGCAGCGCCCACGGGCTCGCGGTGCCCGCCACCTGGGCACGGGACAGGTGCGGCGGCTCACCGGTCGCGTCCGCCGGGGGCGCAGACGCCGTGCCCCATCCTGCCCCGCGACCGCGCGCGTACCGCCACCAGCCGCCGGCGGCGGCGGCCGTGAAGACCACCGCCCCCAGCACAGGGCCGGATCGCGTGGGGCCCGCCACGGGCCGGGCCGCCAGCTCCGCCACGACGAGGGCGAAGAGCACCGCCGCCGACGTGCTGAGCAACGGCAGGGCGTCGGTCCGGGCCACCGACCGCCGCTGGAACCGGGCCGCGTACGCGGCCGGGGCGCCGAACTCCTCCGCCAGGGACGCGTCGGCCGCGGCCGCGTGGGCGCGCGCCTCGCGCACGACGCCCCGCACCCGCGCGTCGGGCAGGCCCAGGTCCGCGCGGAGGACGCCGCCGAGTTCGGCCGCCCAGGCCTCGTCCGGCAGGTCGACGGCGAGGGCCGGCTCGACGGCGTCCCGGCGCGCGGCCCACGCGGTCAGGAGCCAGGCGAGGCCGTAGCCGGGGACGGCGAGGAGCAGCCAGGCGCGGTGCAGCACGGGCGCGCCGAGGTCCACGGTGGCCCAGGCCGCCGCGATCCCGCCGAACAGCAGGGCGGCCGTCGGCCAGGCCCGGGCGTGGGCGGCGGCCCGCGATCGGCGCCGGGCGGCGGCGTCCCAGACCCAGGCGCAGCACCACGTGGCCCCGGCGACGAGGCCCGGCAGCAGGAACAGCCGGCGGTCGAGCGGGAGGACCCACTCCTGCGCGGCGACCCCGCCGACGGCCAGGAGCAGCGCGAGCACGGCGGCATGGCCGAGGGCGCCGGGCAGGACGTCGCGGCCCCGGATCCGGCCGATCTCCTGCAGGAGCCGGCCCTCGTCCACGGCGTCCAGCCGCACCTGCGCCGCCCACGCCTCGGGCGCGCCGAGCAGCTGTTCGGGGGATTCCCCCGCCCGCGCGACGGCGGCGCACGCCTCGGCCAGCGCAGACGCGGCGGCGGCGTCCTCCACGCCGTCCGCCGTGAGGGCCTCGCGGGCACGCAGCGCCCAGTCCCGGTCCGCCGGGACGCCGCGGGCGTCCGCGAAGTCCAGCACGGCGCGGTGGACGCCGGGGGCGGTCACCGGCCCTCCTCGGCGGGCACGTCGGCACGGGCCCGACGCACCGCCGCCCGGTAGTCGCGCCACTCCCACACCAGCACGACGACGGCGACCAGCAGGTACGCGACGTCCCACGCGCTGAGCCGCTCCCCGGCCACCACGCCCGGAAGACGGGTGGCCAGGATGAGCACGACGAGCGCGGTGACCGCCCAGGCCCGCCGGCGGGGCGCGGCGACCCGGTCCTTCCGGAAGCCCGCGGCGTACGCCTCCGGGGAGCCGAGCTCCTCGGCCAGCGGGCGCCCGGCTGCGGCCCCGCGTGCCCGCGCGTCACGGACGATCTCGGCCACCCGCGCGTCGGGCAGGTCCTTGCGCAGCCGCAGGACGCCGGCGAGGCGGCGGGCCCAGGCGTCGTCGTCGAGGGCGGCGGGGGGCTCCCCCACGGGCCGGCGGGCCGCCGGGAGCAGCCGGTGCGCGAGCCAGGCGAGGGCCGCGCAGACCGGGGCGACGGCGAGCAGCCAGAGCGTGCTCCCGGTGAACAGGTGCGTCTGCGCGTTCACCTCGACGAGCCACCAGGCGAGCACCAGTACGAAGGCCAGGAGGGCGACGGCGGCCACCAGCGTGGCAGCCAGCCGCGGGACGCGGGCGAGGAGCCGCTCCCAGAGCACCATCACCGCCACCCCGGCCACACCCATGAGCACCGGGGACAGCAGCAGCCCCCACGTGTAGTCGGTGGTGAGCCCGTCGCGGAGCAGCCAGACCAGGCAGAACAGGACGGCGACGCCGGCGGCGACCGTGAAGCCGAGCACCGGCACATCGCGCCAGGTGGCGTCGGGTGTGGCGGGGTCGGGGTGGGGGCGGATGGTCGTCGGTCGGGTCCCTCCTGTGTGCTCCGTTGCGGATCCCTGTCGGCGACCCTACGGCCTGGTCGAGCGCATCTCCGCATCGGGCGCCCTCCCTCGTGCCGGCGTCGGCGTCGCTCTACCGTGGGGCCATGGACTCCACGCTCTTCACCCGTTCGGCCGACCGCGCCGCCCACGACGACGTCAACTTCCGCACCCGCAAGTGGGTCAAGCCGGAGGACCTCAACGCGAACAACACCCTCTTCGGCGGCTCGCTGCTGCGCTGGGTCGACGAGGAGGCGGCCATCTACGCGACCCTGCAGCTGGGCAACCCGCGGTGCGTGACGAAGCTGATCTCGGAGATCAACTTCCTGGCCTCGGCGAAGCAGGGCGACATGATCGAGATGGGCCTGCGCGCCACCGAGTTCGGGCGCACGTCCCTGAGCATGCGGGCGAAGGTGCGGAACATCGTGACCGGCGAGATGATCCTGACCATCGACAAGATCGTGTTCGTGTCCCTGGGCGAGGACGGCAAGCCCGTGCCCCACGGCTTCACCGAGATCACCTACGACCGCGACCGTCTGCCCCTGGACAACCCCCTCTGAGCCGGCCCGCCGCCCCCAACGCGGGAGGACGGGCGGCTCTAGTCGATGCCGCGGGCGGCCAGGGCGTCCCCGACGTCGTCGGCGTGCTTGAAGCTGAGCACCAGCAGCGGCAGCACCCAGGCCCACGGCGCCATCCGCACCCCCCGTGCGGCCTGTGCATGCCGGATCTGGGTGGCCAGGGCGCGCAGGTGGCCGATCGAGGAGAGCACCAGGCCCATCGCCAGGCCCACGCGGTCGGCGCGGAACCCCGCCCGCGCCAGGCGCGGCCCCGCCCACGGGATCCGCTCGACCGGACGCAGCACCGCCTCGGCCACCCCGGTCATGTCCGCGATCCGGGTGGTACGCGTCAACACCTGCGCGGTGAGCACGAGCCCGAGCACGCGCGCCACCATGAGTCCGGCGGCGAACGCGTCGGTGAAGATCCACTGCGCCGCGAACAGGACCACGTAGAACAGCCACAGAGCGCGCAGGTCGGAGGCGATCATCGCCGCACCGCGCCGCAGCCCGAAGCCCACGAGATACGCGGTCACGGCGCCCACGACGGCGGCGCCCGCGGTCCACAGGGACAGCGGCAGCAGGGTCAGGGCCAGCACCCACACCGCGAACAGGCCCGTCTTGAGGCCGGCGCGGGCGCGGTGCAGGGGCGAGTCGCCGTGGATGTACAGGGAGAGCATCAGCGCAGCTCCGCCGCCACGGCGTGGTCCAGGAAGCGCTCGTACGCCTCGACCACGTCCTCGGCCGGGCCGGTCCGCTCCACACGGCCGCCGTGGATCCACACGGCCTCGTCGCACGCACGGGCCAGCTCGAGGTCGTGGGTCACCAGCAGCAGCTGGAACCCGTCCGGGGCGGAGGGGTCTGCGGCCAGCAGCCGGTCGGCCACGATCCGCCGGTGCCGGCCGTCCAGCAGGGAGGTCGGCTCGTCGGCGATCACCAGGGACGGCCCGGCGGTCATCACCGAGCACATGGCCAGCCGCTGCGCCTGCCCCGAGGACAGGGACAGGCACGCCCGGTCCGCGAGCGCGGTGAGCCGGTGCTCCTGAAGCGCCGCGGCCACGCGCGCGGCGACGTCGTCCTGGGTCAGGCGGCGGCCGGCGTCGTCCCTGAGCGACTTCACGGTCAGCTCCACGTCCTCCCGGACGGTGGGCATGACCATCTGTGCGGCCGGGTTCGCGAACACGAAGCCGACGGTGCGGCGCAGCGCCTTCACGTCCCGGACGGCGTCCACCCCGTGCACGCTCACCTCCCCGGCGACGACGTCGGCCAGTCCGGCGATCGCGCGGGCCAGCGTGGACTTGCCGGAGCCGTTCTCCCCGATCACCGCCACGCGCGGGGCCGTGAGGGTGAGGTCCACGCCGTCGAGGAGCACGACGACGCCCTCGGGGCCGTCGGCCTCGACGCGGACGCCCGTGAGGGTGACGGAGCGGTCCGGGCTCATCGGAAGGCGCGGGGGTAGGCCTTCCACAGGCCGACGATGAGGATGACGGCCACGACGAGCTTGATCAGGTCACCGGGCACGAACGGGGCCATGGAGAGGACGGCGGCGCCGAACTCCATCCCGGCGAGCCCCACGAAGCCGAGCACGCCGAAGAAGTAGACCATCACGACGCCGCCGATCAGCCCGGCGACGGCCGCCCCGAGCGCGACCCGTCCGGCGCCGAGGCCGGGACGGGCCCGGGAGGTGAGGGCCCAGAAGATCAGGCCGACGATCAGCGCGGACGGGATCCAGCCGAGGATGAAGCCGGCCGTCGGGCCGGCGAACACGCCCAGGCCGCCGCGGCCACCGCTGAGCAGCGGCAGGCCGAGCGCCACGAGGCCGGCGAACAGCGCCATCGAGGCGGCCCCGCGCCACGGGCCGAGGATCACACCGGCCAGGATCACGGCGATGTTCTGCAGCACGATCGGGGCGGGCACACCGGCGACGGCGATCGGCGGCACCAGACCGAGGACGGCCATCAACGCGGTCATGACGGCGATGCGCGCGAGGCTGCCGCCGGCGGAACCGCGACGGGGGCGGCCGGCGTCGGTGGGGCGGTCCGCCGGCGTGGTGGCCGCGGGGCGGACGTGGCCGTCGTGGGACGAGGGCACGGAAGTGCTCATGGAGGGACTCCTGGTGCGGAAGCGAGTGCGAGGGGGCGCTCAGCCGAGGCGCTGGGCGCATGGCGAGTGCCCGACGAGTTGAACAGTGTTCAGGAGTCTACTGCAGGGGCGGAGGTGAGGGCGGCCGGGGTGCGCTCCCGGGCTGTCGAGATGCAGTGAAGATTTCAGAAACGCGCAAATATGTTTCATACGCCAGGAAGCGCCTGATGTCGAGATGCAGCGAAGATTTCACAAACGCGCAAATATGTTTCATACGACCACGAGCCACTTAGGTATTGACAGTTGAACCCTGTCCGGGTGCAGCTGTCGAGATGCAGCGAAGATTTCACAAACGCGCAAATATGTTTCATACGACCACGAGCCACTTAGGTATTGACAGTTGAACCCTGTCCGGGTGCAGCTCGTGGTTCTCCAGTCAGCCCGTGTGCGACGCTGACGCCATGAACCAGCCCTCCATGGCCACCCTGTCTTCGGGAAAAATCACCCTGCGTGACGCCCGTCGCGGGACCACACGGGATGTGGAACTGGAGCCCTTCGAGATGGCCGTGCACCCCCTCCGTGACCGGAGCACCGGACGCCCGCTCACGCCTCTGACATGGTTCGAGACCATCAACCTCTGCAACGAGCTATCCAATGCTGAAGAGCTGCAGCCGGCCTACACGCATGCTGGGGACGGACGCTCCGTCACCTGGAACACGAGCGCTGACGGGTACCGATTGCCCACCGAGGCCGAGTGGGAGTACGCCTGCCGCGCCGGAACGACCTCGCCCACCTACGGGCCGCTTGAAGACATCGCCTGGACCAGCCTCGACCACCTTGAGGGCCCCCAGCCCGTCGGCATGAAGAAAGCCAACCCGCACGGTCTGCACGACATGCTCGGCAACATCTGGGAATGGTGCTGGGACTACGCCGATCCCGCCCGCTACGGCGACTACCGCAGTCTGCGCGGGGGTGGCTGGGCGGATGAACCCTGGAGCGTGCGCGCCTCAGTGCGCCG
Source organism: Micrococcus sp. 63XJN7_8_ISO-PGPR-S23-253 (assembly GCF_056173425.1). Classification (NCBI taxonomy): domain Bacteria; kingdom Bacillati; phylum Actinomycetota; class Actinomycetes; order Micrococcales; family Micrococcaceae; genus Micrococcus; species Micrococcus sp. 63XJN7_8_ISO-PGPR-S23-253. Next base: position 192,160 of record NZ_CM149673.1, on the reverse strand, counting down.
GGGCAGCGCCCCGGACGCCGTCCTGGAGGACGTGGGACTCCGCCTGGCCCGGGGTCTGGTCGGCAGCCCGGGACAAGCTCAGGGCTGGTCCCATGAGGCAGACAGGCAACGAGCCGCCATCTGCGGGCCGCTTCCCGTGGGGTGGACACCCTTGCGGGAGATCTTCGCCTGAGAAGGGAACCGCCCAGCCTCATTCGGCGGAACGGAGCCGATCCGTCGGCAACGACAACATCACCGTCGCGGTGAGATCCGGCGCCTTGGCCACCGCCCTGTCATCGAGCCGCGGCGCCACTGTGACGGCCTCTCGTGAGAACTCCTGGATGCCCACGGGCACCCATGCGTCACCCTCGGTGCGAAGCAGCCACTGTTCGCCCAACGCCTGCAAACCGACGGTGTCAAGCAGTTCTTCGGCCTCGGTCGACTCCATGGGTTCACCGCATCGCCGACGCAGGAGGTCGTAGGGGATGAAGAGGCCTTCGTCGGTCATCTCGATGTACCCGACGTGCTCGCGGTCATCAGCGCGGAGGTGATCTAAAACAGTGGTCACGGTGACAGCCTAGAGTTGTCGACTCGATACCCCAGCCTGCTCCCCGCCCCAGCACGGCAGGGGCGTCCGGCCAGGCTCCCTCACACACCGGATCCCGCCCCCTCTCCGAACGGTTCACGGCGAGTCGCGTGCAGTCTTTGCTGCATCTCGACAACCCCGAGGGTGACGACGTCCTCCACGGGATCGGCCCGGCCACTGACTGTCCCCGTGCTGCTGCGCCCGCGCGCCTTCACCAGGGTCACCGTCAGAGACCCCTGCCTGGGGTCTCCGGCACCGCGCTTCCCGAGCGTTGACCCCACTCACTGACGGGTCTGGGCGCGAGTCGGTTTCGTACCAGTCTTCGCTGCCTTCGTCGATGCGGCAAGGCAGTCCACGGTTCTGATGAGCCGAGGGGTCACTACTCTCCGACGCGCAGCGCCAGAACCCAGCGGATCGCCCCGCAGCATCGGTGCACCACAAGGCACACCTCGGACGCTCCAACCATTGTTTGCAGCACTTGCGCAATGCAGCTCACACGATCGCCTCCCTCCTTGCGGAATACCTGACATGGGTATACGTTTGACTAGTACACGTACCCGGTAGGGGTACTCCCGACGTACAACCCGACATACAAGGAGGACACCTGATGGCTTCGAACGATTACCAGGTGACGGGCATGACCTGCGGCCACTGCGAGATGTCGATCCGCGAGGAGGTCAGCGAGATCCCCGGCGTCCAGGACATCCAAGTCAGCGCGCAGACCGGCAAGCTCAACGTCACCGCCGAGGGCGAGATCGACGACGCCAAGGTCCTCGCGGCGGTCGAGGAGGCCGGCTACTCGGCGGTGCGCGTCTGATGAAGGCCGGAGGACGGCTCGCGCTCTACGGGGCCGGGTTGGTGGTGGCGTTCGGCGGGGCCTTCGGCCTCGCCGGCGCCGTCATTCCCGATAGCTTCGCAGCAGCATGGGCAGAAGGAAGCGGCGTGAACGCACACGGTGAAGGGCACGGCGACGCTGCGCAGGAAACCGCGGAGCCCGCTCTGAACGGGGTCTCCGCAAGCGCGGACGGCTTCGTGCTCTCTCCGGTCCAGGCCCCCACGGCCGCAGGCGAGGATGGAGACCTGAGCTTCCAGATCCTCGACGAGTCCGGCGAACCGGTGACCGAATACACCACCGCGCACGAGAAGGACCTGCACCTGATCGCCGTGCGCACCGACGGCGCCGGCTTCCAGCACGTGCACCCCGAACTCGACACGAGCACAGGCACCTGGTCGGTGCCGTGGACCTGGGACGAGGCGGGCACCTACCGCGTGTACGCCGACTTCACACCCGCGGGCGAGGAAGCCGAAGGCATCACTCTCACCCGCGCAATCGAGGTCGCGGGCGACTTCACCCCTGTCGAGACCGAGGCGCAGCCCACCGACGAGGTCGACGGATACACCGTCTCCCTCAACGGCGACCTCACTGCGGGCACCTCAAGCGAGCTCACCATCTCGGTCGAGCGTGACGGTCAGCCGGTGACCACGCTGGAGCCTTACCTGGGCGCGTTCGGCCACTTAGTGGCGCTGCGCGAGGGTGACCTCGCCTACCTGCACGTCCACGCCGAGGGCGACCAGCCCCAGGCCGGGGACACGGCCGGACCCGACATCGGATTCGCAGCGGAGGCCCCGACCGCCGACCGTTACCTGCTCTACCTGGACTTCCAGGTCGACGGGCAGGTGCACACCGCCGAGTTCGTGATCGACGCCGAGCATGGTGACGGCACGAAGACAGACGATTCGCATTCCGACGGCCACTGACCCGCAGGGCCCGGCGTCGCACGAGAGCTGAGAAAGAAGGAAGAGGATGAGCACATCAGCGCCCCCAACGGGTGGGCCGGACATCGAGTTGGAGATCGGCGGGATGACCTGCGCCTCCTGCGCGAACCGGATCGAGAAGAAGCTGAACAAGCTCGATGGCGTCGCGGCCACCGTCAACTACGCCACTGAGAAGGCTAAGGTCACCGTGCCTGCCGGCTACGATCCGTCACTGCTGGTCGCCGAGGTCGAGAAGACCGGGTACACGGCCGCACTGCCCAAGCCCAAGGACACTACGGCGAACATGTCGGAGACCGAGGCCGGGGAGGAGGAAGACAGTGAGCTCACCTCGCTGCGGCATCGGCTGATCGGCGCGATCGTGCTCACTGTTCCCGTGATCGCGATGGCGATGATCCCCGCGCTGCAGTTCACGTATTGGCAGTGGGCCTCACTCGCCCTGGCCGCACCGGTGATCATCTGGGGAGCTTGGCCGTTCCACAAGGCGGCGTGGACGAACCTCAAGCACGGTGCGGCGACGATGGACACGCTCATCTCGATGGGTACCTCCGTCGCGCTGCTGTGGTCGCTCTATGCGCTCTTCCTCGGCACTGCCGGCACTCCCGGCATGACGCACCCCTTCGAGTTCACGATCGCTCCGTCGGATGGCGCGGCGAACATTTATCTCGAAGTCGGCGCGGGCGTGACGATGTTCATCCTCGCCGGCCGCTACTTCGAGAAGCGATCCAAGCGCCAGGCCGGGGCCGCGCTGCGCGCCCTCCTGGAGTTGGGCGCGAAGGAAGTCGCCGTACTCCGCGACGGCGTAGAGGTGAAGATCCCCACCTCTGAGCTGGCGGTCGGCGACGAGTTCATCGTCCGTCCAGGCGAGAAGATCGCCACCGACGGTCTCGTGACCTCCGGCTCCTCCGCGGTGGACGCCTCGATGCTCACCGGCGAGTCCGTGCCGGTCGAGGTCCGCGAGGGCGACTCGGTCACCGGTGCCACCGTCAACGCCGGCGGCCGCCTGGTCGTGCGGGCGACTCGTGTGGGTTCGGACACACAGCTCGCACAGATGGCGAAGCTCGTCGAGGACGCGCAGACCGGCAAGGCCGAGGTGCAGCGTCTGGCCGATCGTATCTCCGGCATCTTCGTGCCGATCGTCATCGTCGTCGCGTTCATCACCCTCGGCGCCTGGCTGGGAGGCGGGTTCCCCGTCGCTGCCGCGTTCACCGCAGCGGTCGCTGTGCTCGTCATCGCCTGCCCCTGCGCGCTGGGTCTGGCGACCCCGACCGCGTTGCTCGTCGGCACCGGGCGCGGTGCGCAGATGGGCGTCCTCATCAAGGGCCCGGAGGTGCTGGAGTCCACTCGCAAGGTCGACACCGTCGTGCTCGATAAGACCGGCACCGTCACCAGCGGCAAGATGACTCTGACCGACGTGATCACTGAGCCCGGTGTGGATCGTGCGGAGCTGCTGCGTTTCGCCGGTGCACTGGAAGACTCTTCGGAGCATCCGATTGCGCAGGCGATCGCCAAGGGCGCGACCCAGGAAGTCGGCCAGCTGCCTACTCCAGAGGACTTCGCCAATGTCGAGGGCAAGGGCGTGCAGGGCATCGTCGAGGGGACCCCGGTCGTCGTCGGCCGCGAGTCTCTGCTGGCGGACTGGTCGCAGAAGCTCTCTCCGGAGGTCGCACAGGCGAAGGCCCAGGCCGAGGGCGAGGGCAAGACGGTCGTCGCGATCGGCTGGGACGGTGCTGCGCGCGGCATCCTCGTCGTCGCCGACACCGTCAAGCCCACGAGCGCCGAGGCGATCCGCGGGCTCAAGGAGATCGGCCTGACCCCGGTGCTGCTCACCGGTGACAACGAGGCCGTGGCCCGCCAGATCGCGTCCGAGGTCGGCATCGACGAGGTCATCGCCGAAGTGCTACCCAAGGACAAGGTCGACGTCGTCACTCGCCTCCAGGAAGAGGGCAAGATCGTCGCGATGGTCGGCGACGGCGTCAACGACGCCCCCGCGCTCGCGCAGGCTGATCTGGGCCTGGCGATGGGCACCGGCACGGACGTCGCGATCGAGGCCTCCGACATCACGCTCGTGCGCGGTGACCTGCGGGCCGCCGTCGACGCGATCCGCCTGTCCAGGAAGACCCTGTCGACGATCAAGACCAACCTGTTCTGGGCATTCGCCTACAACACCGCCGCGATCCCGGTCGCTGCGCTCGGCATGCTCAACCCCATGCTCGCAGGTGCGGCGATGGCGTTCTCCAGCGTCTTCGTCGTCGGCAACAGCCTCCGCCTGCGCGGGTTCACGAGCGTCGCCTCGAAGTGACGTACGAGAACCCACCCATCCACACGAATCCAATAACGAAGGAACACCAGAGAATGAGCAGCTGCTGCAGCACGAACGAGACCAACCCGGCCGTGGAGAACGGTGGACGCGAGAACCTTCTTGGCGGGGGCGCCGATGACATGACCACCTGCCCGGTCATGGTCGGCACCCCGGTCAGCAAGAAGACCGCCGAGGCCGCCGGCCTCTACCGCGACTTCGAGGATGAGCGCTACTACTTCTGCTGCGCTGGCTGTGGGCCCGCGTTCGATTCGGACCCAGCCAAGTACGCCGCCAACATGGCGTAATCCACCAGCGTGCGGGGTGCCGCGGCACCGCTGCGGCACCCCGCCACCTGATCGGAGCGAACCGACATGACCACTACGACTCCCACCACCGAAACCCACCTCGACACCTGCCCCGCAGGAGGCGACGGCGACGCGTCCGTCCACGGATACATCAGCGATAAGACGAAGTACCGCAATCGCCTGCGCCGCCTCGAAGGCCAAATCCGCGGCATCGATCGGATGGTCGACGAGGACCGCTACTGCATCGACATCCTCACCCAGATCTCCGCAGTCACCAGGGCACTCGAAAACGTCGCCCTCGGCCTGCTCGACGATCACCTCAAGCATTGCGTCCTCGACGCCGCACTCGCCGGCGGACCAGTGAGCGAGCAGAGGCTCGGCGAGGCGTCCGAGGCCATCGCCCGCCTCGTGCGCTCCTGACGCCGGCGCATCAGTTCGATCACGACCAGCATCCAGGAGTTCTTCTATGACCCCACAGCACGTCCTCATCCTCGGATCGGGAGCAGCCGGGGCCGCAGCCGCCCGCACTCTCGCCTCACGCGACGATGTCCGGGTGACGCTGGTGACCCGCACCGGGGAGACGCCCTATACGCGGATGCTCATCAAGGGAATCGCGTTCGGTCAGACACCGCCGGAGATGATCAAGCTCCCGCTGCCTCAGATCGAGGTCATCGCCGACACCGTGCTCAAAGTCGATACCTCGGCGAAGCAGGTCCAGCTGACCTCCGGCGCACAAGTCTCCTACGACGCGCTCATCGTCGCGACCGGGAGCATGCCCCGCTCCCTGCCCGCTGACGTGTTCGGCGGCGACGACGCCGGACAAGGGCGGGTCACCGCTCTTCACTCCGTGGAGGATGCCCTGGGCATCCGAAAGCTGCTGACCGGACTGGGGCGACCCGCGCGGGTAGCGATCTACGGCGGTGGAATCATCGCAGCCGAGACAGCCTCGTCTCTGCAAGCCGACGGACACATGGTCACGCTGGTCTCCCGCAGTTCAGTTCCCGGCGTCGGAGCGTTTGGGGCGCCCGTGGCTGAGCGCCTCGCCGCCGACCATGCCGCCAAGGTGCAGGCCCGATTCGGTCGCACTCTCCAGCATGTCGACGAAACAGAATCCGGTGTCACCATCACCCTCAACGACGGAAATCCCGTCGTGGCTGACTTCCTTCTCCTCGCGCTCGGCACGACGCCCGCAGCCCCGTCACCGTGGACGAACGGTATCGACGTCGACGATCACCTCCGCGCCGCGGCAGACCACGTCTACGCAGCCGGAGGCGTGGCCACGCACCACGACGAAGCACTGGACGCCTGGCGCATCGACCATTGGGAAGACGCCGCCGCACAGGGTGCGCATGCCGCGCGGGCCGCATTGCACGACCTCGGCGTTAGCGACGATCCGGGCGCCTACCTGCCACGCAGCCCTTACATGGCAATGGTCTACGGTCAGATGATCTCCGGAGTCGGGTACACAGCCGGCGCAGACGCCCACCTGGAAGCGGGTGAGGAGTTCATCGTCCGCCACGAGATCGACGGCATCGTCGTCGGCGTCACTGGCATCGACGCAGTCGGCACCGTCTACCAGTGGGGGCAGCAGCTCCACGGCGTGCGGGCATAGGCAATGGCGGGAGACTGTATTAGGCAGATCCCACGGTGGGGCTTCGTGCTCTCGCTGGCAGCGACCATTCTCATGATGGCCGCTGCCAGCGCGCCGTCCTTGTTCTATCCCCAGATCGCCGAACGGCTCGGACTCATCCCCGTCGCCACCACACTCGTGTTCGCGGTCTACACCTTCACCCTCCTGGCCGCGCTGCTCTACCTCGGACCACTCTCCGACCACGTCGGCCGACGTCCGGTCGTGGCCGCCGGTTCTTTGGCGCTGGCGCTGAGCGTGGCCATGTTCTGGTTCGCCGGTAGCCTCGCGGCGCTCCTGGTCGCCCGAGCCTTGCAAGGGCTCGCAGCGGGTCTGCTGATCCCGGCGCTGTCGGCGATGATGATCGACTTCGAGTCCCCGTCACATCGGAACATCGCAGCCCTGTGGAACACGATCGGCCCGATGATTGGCCTTGGGGCCGGGGCTCTCGGTGCTGCACTTCTCCTCGATCTCACCTCCGAACCGACAACTGCCGTCTTCGGGTCGCTCGTGCTTGCCTTCCTCATCGTGGCAACGGTCGTGTGGAGCACACCGGAACTGGTCCCGAAGACCCAGATACGACGTGGCGACCTCCGTCCGCGGTTCACCGTGCCACCGCACCTGCGCCGCATGTTCACCGCCGGAGTGCCCGTGATCATCGCCGGGTGGGCGACCAACGGGCTTTTCCTCGCGCTCGGAGCCGACCTCGTCGGCAGTGAGCTTGGGGGCTCCACGCACACCCAAGCTGGGATCGTCATCTTCGCACTGGCGATCTCCGGAGTCACCGCCTCGTCCGTCCTACAGCGGCGTTCCGCCCGCACCATCAGCCTGTATGCGACCAGTGCCCTGGCGTTCGGCACCGCAGTGAGCATCGGCGCCCTCGCACTCGGTTCCTACTCAGCCTATGTCGCCTCGGTCGCGATCGTCGGTTCCGGGTTCGGCACAGCGTTCCTCGGGGTACTGCGCACACTCATGCCCCACACGGCATCGTCGGAACGCGCCGCCGTGATGGCTGTGATCTACACAGTTGCCTACCTGGCATTCGGCGTGCCCACCATCGTCGCCGGATTGCTCGTGCCGGTGCTCACCCTGTCGGGGACGATGACGATCCTCGGTGCGATCATCATCGCCCTCAGCCTCGTCGCCACCGTCCTGCGCCTGCGCATCCCGCACCCGGCCGCAGGCCCGGCAGAGACTGACGACTTCCCCGAGCCTCCCACCGGCTCTCACCGCCGATCCGCACCCGACCGAGAGGAGCAGCCATGACCTACGTGATCGCGCTTCCCTGCGTGGACGTCAAGGACCGCGCCTGCATCGACGAATGTCCTGTCGACTGCATCTACGAGGGCGAACGCTCGCTCTACATCCACCCCGACGAATGCGTCGACTGCGGAGCCTGCGAACCGGTCTGCCCCGTCGAGGCCATCTACTACGAAGACGACCTGCCCGACGAATGGTCTGACTACTACAAGGCCAACGTCGAGTTCTTCGACGAGTTGGGTTCTCCCGGAGGAGCCGCGAAGATCGGACCGACGGGCTTCGACCATCCCCTCATCGCCGCATTGCCCATCCAACACGAGCAGACCCTCTGAGAAGGGGTTTCCGATTGATCCATACCGACACAACACACAAGTCTTGACTAGTACCCCCTAGGGGTATAGGGTAGGCATATTGATGAAAGGAAATGACATGCAGAGGAGACTGCGAACAGGACTGGCAGCGGGAGCGCTCGGAGTGGCGCTCGTGCTCGCCGGTTGCGCCAGCGGAGCAGACGACGACCAGCAGACCGACCCTTCGGCTACTGAGGAGCATCAGGGCCACGGCGGCAACAACGCAGAAAGCGGTGATGAGGAGATGGAGCACCCGATGGACGGCGGACCGGCACCCGAGGGTATCGCCGAAGCCAGTGAGCCCACCTACCCTGTCGGTACCGAGGTGCAGCTCACGGCCGACCACATGGAAGGCATGGAAGGGGCTACAGCAACGATTTCCGGCGCATTCGACACGTACACGTACTCCGTGAACTACACGCCCGCAGGTGGCGGCGACCCCGTCACTGATCACAAGTGGGTCGTGCAGGAAGAAATTGAGGATGCCGGCGACGAGCGTCTGGCCGACGGCACAGAGGTGACTCTGCTCGCCGAGCACATGGAAGGCATGGAAGGCGTAAAGGCCACCATCGCTTCGTCCACCGATGAGACGGTCTACATGGTCGACTACGAGACGGACGGCATGAAGATGACGAACCACAAGTGGGTCGTCGAGAGCGAGATCCAACCAGCGTCCTGAGCCGACGTTCGCTTGCCCGGCCACCGGGTGAGCGGCAATCGGCCTGGCTCGATGACGGAGGAGAGGAATCATGACGGACCCGAACTCACACCAGCACCACGGCCATGAAACCGATACACCCGCCCACGGCGAGCATCACCACGGGTCTGTGTCCGCGCACGCCTCGGCGGATGCGCACGGCACGCGCGAGGGTCAGCACACCGGGCATCAGGGCCACGCCATGGACCACGGGCAGCACTCAGGCCACACGGGCCTCGACGAGCACGGCGGCCACGATGAGCATGCCCAGCACGGTGGGCACGGAGATCACAGCGGCCATGGCGGGCACGGGGACCACGTTGGCCAGTTCCGCCGGCTGTTTTGGATCAACCTCGTCATCGCCATCCCCGCGGTTGCCCTCTCACCGATGTTCGCCATGCTGCTGGGCTACGAGGTCCCCGGCTGGGCGGGCTGGGTCGCCGCGGCACTGGGCACCGTCATGTACGTCTGGGGCGGCAGGCCCTTCCTCACCGGTGCCGTCAGCGAGTTGAAGTCCCGCAAGCCCGGGATGATGCTACTCATCGCTCTGGCGATCACGGTGGCCTTCTTCGCCTCCTGGGCCGCCACGCTCGGGCTCGTCCATCACGAGCTCGAATTCTGGTGGGAACTGGCGCTGCTGATCGTCATCATGCTGCTGGGCCATTGGATCGAGATGCGCTCCCTGGCCCAGACCACCTCGGCGCTCGACTCGTTGGCGGCACTGCTGCCAGACGAGGCCGAGCGCGTCGAGGGCGAGAACGTCGTCAAGGTGGCCCCAGCCGACCTCGACGTGGGCGACGTGGTCATCGTGCGCCCCGGCGGCAGCGTCCCGGCCGACGGAACCATCGTCGACGGCCGCGCCGACATGGACGAGTCCATGATCACCGGCGAGTCCCGCCCGGTCTCTCGCGGCGAGGGCCAGACCGTCACCGCCGGCACCGTCGCCACCGACTCCGGTCTGCGGGTGGAGATTACCGCCACCGGTGACGACACCGCCCTGGCCGGCATCAACCGGCTCGTCGCCGAGGCGCAGAACTCATCCTCCCGCGCCCAGCGGATCGCCGACAAGGCCGCGGCCTGGCTGTTCTGGTTCGCTCTTGGCGCGGCGCTGGTCACTGCGGTCGTCTGGACGCTCATCGGCATGCCCGACGAGGCCGTCGTGCGCACCATCACCGTGCTCGTCATCGCCTGCCCCCACGCCCTCGGCCTGGCGATCCCGCTGGTCGTCTCCATCGCCACCGAGCGAGCCGCCCGCGGAGGCGTCCTAGTGAAGGACCGCCTGGCGCTGGAGTCCATGCGGCAGGTCGACGCGGTGCTGTTCGACAAGACCGGCACGCTGACCAAGGGCGAGCCCACCGTCACCGGCGTCGAGCCGACCGGCGAACTCGACGCCGACCAGGTCCTCGCCCTCGCTGCCTCGGCCGAGGCCGACAGCGAGCACCCGCTCGCCAAGGCCATCGTCACCGCCGCCAAGGACAAGGGCCTTGCCCTCCAGCAGGCCAGCGGCTTCTCATCCTCGCCCGCCGTCGGCGTCACCGCGACCGTCTCCGGCCAGGAGGTCCGCGTCGGCGGGCCCCGGCTGCTCGAGGAGACCGGTCAGCACGAGGTCGGCACGGCCGAGGCATGGCGCTCCGAGGGCGCGATCATTCTGCACGTTCTCCGCGGCGGCCAGGTGGTCGGCGGGCTGAGGCTCGCCGACGAGGTCCGGCCAGAATCCCGCGACGCCGTCGACGCCCTCCACGCCCTCGGTGTCGAGGTCGTCATGATCACCGGCGATGCCGAGGCGGTCGCGAACGAGGTCGGACGGGAGCTCGGCATCGACCGCGTCTTCGCCGGCGTGCGCCCGGAGGACAAGTCCGCGAAGGTCTCCCAGCTGCAGGAAGAGGGCAAGAGGGTCGCGATGGTCGGCGACGGCGTCAACGACGCCCCGGCTCTGGCGCAGGCCGATGTCGGCATCGCGATCGGCGCGGGCACCGATGTCGCCATCGCCTCGGCCGGGGTGATCCTGGCCAGTTCCGACCCACGCAGCGTGCTCTCGATCATCCAGCTGTCGCGACGCGCATACGGCAAGATGAAGCAGAACCTGTGGTGGGCCGCCGGCTACAACCTTCTTTCGGTGCCGTTGGCGGCCGGTATCCTGGCACCGGTGGGATTCGTCCTGCCAATGTCGATCGGCGCGATCCTGATGTCAGCCTCCACCGTGGTTGTCGCGCTCAACGCCCAGCTGCTGCGGCGCATCGACCTCACACCCGAAGCCAGCACGCGTTCCGTCCTGGAGCGCCAGAAGTAAGGACATGCCCATGTCTGTCGATACCGATTCCCACCAGCACGGCTACATCAGCGACAAGGAGCGCTATCTCGGCCGCATGAAGCGCATCGAAGGACAGGCGCGTGGGATCGCGAAGATGATCGATGAGGAGAAGTACTGCATCGACATCCTCACCCAGGTCTCCGCTCTGACCCGTGCCCTCCAGGGGGTTGCGACTGGTCTGCTCGACGACCATCTCAAGCACTGCGTGCTTGATGCCGCCAAGCTCAGCGACGAGGCGGCCGTCGAGAAGATCCAGGAAGCCACCGACGCCATCAACCGGCTCGTTCGCTCCTGAACCCGGACCCCGATCACCGCGTTCCAGGACACGGCGGGCACAAACCCTCAGGATGCCAGCGCGCTTGCTCCTTGCCGACGCGCCGTCCGCCCGCGACGCGCTCACCTTCGCTAAGCGGGCCGCGCAGGCCGGTGCCCATGGCGTGCGCTTGCAGGCCGCGGCCGGGCTGCTGCGCATGAGCGCAGCCGCGCTAACGCCCCGTGGTCCGCTCGACCGCACTCCTACGATCCTCGTCCTTCGCACGCTCCGCTCCGACCCCGAGCTGCAGTGCGACGTCACCGTCGACACCCTGACCGCGACCGCCGACCCCCTGACCCTGGCGTTGCCGGAAACCGCGCTGGCACCCGCCTGGACCAGCGTCGAACCCCCGCAACACGGGTGGAGACTTATTGCGGATGTGTCCAGCCTGACGCTGATGCGCAGCGCCCGTGCCGGCATCGAGGCCGTCGCCCAAGCACTTCCCGACAAACCCGGCGACGATGTCGTCCGCAAGATCCGGGGCACGGTTTGGGGTACCCCGGACACGGCACTCGCATCGCTGCCACAAGGCGTTGCGTTCGCCGCCTACGTCTTCGGGTTCCTCAGCCGAGGAAACGGGGCCACGATCTCAACCGCCGGCCGTTGGACGCGGTTGACCCTCCCGACTGGACACGTGCTCCTGCGCGGACCCGTCGCCTCTGGCCTCACCCCGATCCGCCGCACCCGGCCACGCGTTTCCGAGTCCGTCACATCGATTGAATAACCCTTGATACCCTATAGGGGTATGGGGTAGTATTGATGACTATGAAGAAGGTTGAGCACGTGCACGCCACGTATGACACACCGCATCTGAATGCGGCGGTCGGAGTCTTCGCGTTGCTGGCGAATCCGGTGAGTGTGAAGATGATCCTCGCCATTCGCGACATCGAGGTCTCTGCCAATCATCTGGCGGACATCGTCGACCTTCCCGTCGACCAGACCTCCCACGAGCTTCACCGCCTGGAGTCGGCCGGGATCGTGAGTCGGCAGCGACGCGAGTCCCGCGACTTCTACCTATTGAACGGTGTGCATGCCGGGGCGCTGGCTGAGGCTGCGATCTTCCATGCCGAACATCAGCAGCAGGAACGCACTCGTGCAGGTTCTCCCACCTCGAACTTGCGACCGAACTGACAGAGGAGGCATCATGCCCCGTTTTTCCCGATTAACCCCTGAGACCGCAGTGGGGGCCTCACGAGACTTGCTCGGCGATCTCGTCGAGCGGCACGGCCAGGTCGGAGACATGGTCTCGACGATGGCGCACTCCCCGGCGGTGCTCGGCGGTTATCTCGACCTGAGCAAAGCCATGCGTCGCGCCAAGCTCGACCGTAAAGTCAGCGAGCTCGTTTCGATCGCCGTGCAGTCGAAGCAGGGATGCGGAATGTGCCTGGCCTCGCACATCAGCGCGGCACGATCGCTCGGGGTCAGCGATGACGAGATCGCACTCGCCCAGCAGGGTACGGCGATGACCAGCCCGGTCGCGGCGATGATCGCGCTCGGCCTCCAGGTCTACCGTGAGCCTACGTCGATCACCGACGAGCAGATTGACGAGCTTCGGGGATACGGGTACAGCGACCGTGAGATCTCTGATGTCGTCGGGGTCGTGTCGCTGAACATTCTCACCGGCGCCTTCAACCTGGTTGCTGGCCTCACGCCGGGCGACTGACTTCGCCGGCGACTTGGTGCCTTGGCCGAGAGGATAGGCAGCGGCCTGCAAAACCGTTTACACGGGTTCGAATCCCGTAGGCACCTCCACTTCCCGCTGAGCCCAATAGGACACACGTCGCAGGAGGCGAGTGATGGAGAGCCAGCACATCTTCAACGGTGACATGACACGCGCCGCGCGCATCCTCGTGAAGGTGAGCGCCCAATATATCGCCCGCGAAGCCAACGTGACCAAGGAAGAGTTGCGCGACTTCGAGAAGGGGCGACACGACTTGTCGGAGAAGAAGCAGGAGCGTGTGCGGGCCGCCCTCGAAGAATTGGGGGCAGAGTTTCTGCCTGACGGACCCAACGGCGGCTACGGCATCCGTCTGAAGTTCGGCCGTTCCAGGATCTACTCACTTGAACGTTGCGAGGGCGAGGGCGGGCCGCGGCTCACAACAGAGTCTGATCGTCGGACCCAGGCCCATGTGCCCTTCTCGGAACCGGATTCAAACCTACCTTTTCACCTGGAAGATCGCACCACGGCCTCACTGCGCATCCTGGTGCCGTTGCGCCTGGGCCGGCTTTGGCCGTCACACCTTGCCTCTGTTCCAGGAATGGAAGCGTGGGCACGCTGAGCTCATCGAATACAGTCGCCCGACGGACCCGATCTGGGCCCTGCGCGACGGGGGCGATCGATGCCGCACTCATCCGCTCTTCTTCACCCAAACGTGCCATTGGTCCGGGTTTGGAGCGGTTACCGCTGTTCACCGAACGCCTGGTTGCATCGGTGACGAGTACCGACTCGCGTGCCCGGCAGGAGTCGGTGACCCTAGCCGATCTCGCTGACGGGCCGGTGGCGGTCTGGGCGACCGCTCCGACGGCCACCGGGGAGCTGTGGAGTACGACTGCTCGCATGCCGCGCACGATCTCGGTGGCGAACACGGACGAGTGGTTAACCCGCATCGCTGTCGGCGACGCCATCGGCATCACTGCAGAGGCGACAACGCACAATCACCGCGCGCCGGAGGTGGTCTATCTGCCCATCGAGGATGCCCCACGGGTGACCGTGGCGCTGACCTGGCCAGGGCAGAGGAGGAGCCACCCGCAGGTGGGGGTCGTCGCCACCTGCGCACAGGACTACTTCACCCGACTCATCGACATCGGCTCCCCACCCCGCCTGCTCTCCACCGGGGCCGATGGTCAGCTGACGTAGCTCCCCACTGCAGCTATGCGACCGACCATCCCCCAGGTAGCCCATCCTCGGGTGCGACGGGACCCCTGAGCTTCATTCCGTGTCGGAGCAACAGATCACACTCGACAATATCGCTCTAGCGCGATATGATCGCCCTATGACGATGATTCAAGAGGAGGGGGCAACCCTCGACGAAGTGGCGACAGTAGCGTACGCCCACCTGTTCCAGGCATTTGCGGAGCCGACGAGGTTAGCGATCGTGCAGCACCTCGCCTCCGGGGAGCACCGGGTCCGGGACCTGGTCGAGCACATGGGCCTGGCCCAGTCCACGGTGAGCAAGCATGTCGGCTTCCTCGTCGAGTGCGGCCTGGCGACGATGCGCCCGGAAGGGCGCTCCACCTGGTACTCGCTGGCACAGTCCGAGCTCCTGCGTACCCTCATCGCCGCTGCCGAACGCCTCCTCGATGCCACCGGCACGCAGACCCTGCTCTGCACGCACCTGCGACTCCCACATACCCACCACGCGACAGATACGGACAAGAAGTAGTCATGGGCGCAGGACACAATCACGGCCCCGCCGCCAGCGAGACCGGTCACCCCGGAGATTTCCGCAAGAAACTCTGGATCGCATTCTCGATCACCGCGACGATCGTCGTCGCCCAGGCCATCGGCTCGATCATCACCGGCAGCCTCGCACTGCTGACCGACACCGCCCATGCCATTACCGATGCCTCCGGGCTGCTGGTCGCACTGATCGCCGCGACGCTGATGCTCAAGCCCGCCAACTCCAAGCGCACCTGGGGGTTCCGGCGTATCGAAGTGATCGCAGCCCTCGGACAGTCGGCACTGCTGCTGGCGGTGGGCACCTACGCCGCCATCGAAGGCATCCGGCGACTGTTCGAGCCGCCGGAGGTGCCCGCAAGCGAACTGCTGATATTCGGCATCATCGGCCTGGTCGCGAACATCATCGCCATCACCATCCTCGCCTCCAGCCGCGGCTCGAACTTCAACATGCGTGCCGCGTTCCTCGAAGTTCTCAATGATGCCCTCGGGTCGCTCGGAGTGATCATCGCGGCGATCGTCATCGCCACGACCGGGTTCATGCAGGCCGATGCCATCGCCGGACTGCTTATCGCCGCATTGATCGTGCCTCGCGCGTTCAAGCTCATGCGCGAGACCACTGGCGTCCTTATGGAGTTCACTCCCAAGGGCCTCGACCTCGACAAGGTGCGTTCGCACATCCTCGAACTTGACCATGTCAAAGATGTCCATGACCTGCACGCCTCCACTGTGGCGACCGGCCTGCCGATCCTGACCGCCCACGTCGTCGTCGAGGACGAGTGTTTCACCGACGGTCGTGCCGCGCAGACGCTCCACGAGATCAAAGATTGCGTCGCAGGACACTTCGAGGTCTCCATCCATCACTCGACCTTCCAGATCGAGACCGAGCACATTGCCGAACATGAACCGGAAATCAGCAAGCACGACTGAACGCAGTGCCCCTCCCGGGCTCGTTCCGGGCGGGGGCGCTTCCGCGTCACGCAGGTAGGCACTACCCCTATGGGGTAGTAAGGCCAATTGGCACCACGGGCAGACACGGGAAGGAATCCCATGAAAAACTTCAGGCCATTCCCGAAGTACGGCGGAACGAAAACCGCTGCAATCACCGTCGTGGTCGGTGCTTTCCTGCTCACCGGATGCACGGCCGCCAACGACTCATCCTCAGCCTCCCGGCACTAACGATCAGCTGTCACCAGTTCCTGCTTCACGCCCGCCAGCTGTTTCTCAACTGCTGACCTTTGCCTCGCAGCACGCTTCAGCACAGATTCGCAAGGCTGCACGCGAGAGCATCCCCGACTGATAGCCCGCCGTCGACCACGAGAGGTGACTCCTCTGCACCCGGTGCCTGAGGCGGAAGTCGAGCGGCAGGTGGCACGGCCTCAGAATCGCCTTCCCGGCATGAGCGCACTGTCAGGCGCGCGCCTGGGACATGTCCGCGACGCAGCGGTCAGGGTGGTCGGCTAGGGCGTGTCTGAGAATAGATGCACGAGTCAGCTGAGACCCTGGGGACATGTCCCGGTTCCAGATGCTCTCCGACGCCCAATGGGAGTTGATCGCCCCGATGCTCCCGACCCGGACCGGCCGCGCCGGCAGGCCGTTCGCCGACGCCCGCACCATGGTGGAGGCGATCATCTACCGGTACCGGTGCGGAATCGCTTGGAGGGATCTGCCCGAGGTCTACGGGCCCTGGCAGACCGTGTGGACCTGGCATCGGCGCTTGGCCGAGAAAGGCACCTGGGACACGGTCAAGTCCCTGGAAGTGGTGTAACCGTCTTCGAGGCATGAGAATCAGGCCAGGGCCGGCATCACCTCCGTGCCCATC
Source organism: Micrococcus sp. 63XJN7_8_ISO-PGPR-S23-253 (assembly GCF_056173425.1). Classification (NCBI taxonomy): domain Bacteria; kingdom Bacillati; phylum Actinomycetota; class Actinomycetes; order Micrococcales; family Micrococcaceae; genus Micrococcus; species Micrococcus sp. 63XJN7_8_ISO-PGPR-S23-253. The sequence goes on along the minus strand of NZ_CM149673.1, from coordinate 175,438 downwards.
ACGGTGCCCGGTTCTTGCGTGAGGGGCTCGCGGCAGCGGGCCAGCAGCTCGAGACCGAGGTACCGGCGGCCCTCGGCCCACTCATCCGTCTGCTCAGCCAACACGGCCCCCACGAGCCGCACCACGGCATCCCGGTTCGGGAAGATGCCCACCGCGTCCGTGCGGCGCCGGATCTCCCGATTCAGGCGCTCGGCAGGGTTGTTCGACCAGATCTGGGACCACACGTCCTTCGGGAACGAGATGAACGCGAGGATGTCCTCCCGAGCAGCATCGAGGTGCCCAGCCACGGCGGGCAACCGCTCGGCCACGTAGTCCAAGAGCCGGTCGAACTGGGCGTGCACCGCGGGCCCGTCAGGCTGGTCGTAGACGCTGTGGAGCATGGCCTTCACCGCCGGCCACATGGCCTTCGGGGTCACCGCCATCAGGTTCGCGGCATAGTGCGTGCGGCACCGCTGCCACACGGCCCCGGGCAGGTTCGCCGCGATGGCTTCGACCAGGCCACGGTGGGAGTCCGAAGTCACCAGTCTCACCCCGTGAAGGCCGCGGGCGACCAGATCAGCGAAGAACTCGTTCCACGCCGCGCCTGACTCCGTGGTGGCCACCCGCAGCCCGAGTACCTCACGTCGCCCGTCAGCGTTGACGCCGGTGGCGACCATGGCCACCGCGTTGATCACCCGACCACCCTCGCGAACCTTCATGGTCAGGGCGTCCGCGGCGAGGAACACGAACGGGCCGGCATCCCCCAGCGGGCGGTGCCGGAACGCGTCGATGTGCTCGTCCAGCTCGGCGGCCATCCGGCTGACCTGGGACTTCGAGAGCGAGTCGATGCCCAGCTGGCGCACGAGCTTGTCCATGCGTCGGGTGGAGACCCCAGCGAGGTAGCAGTCGGCGACGACCGTGATCAACGCGGACTCGGCCCGCTTGCGTCGCTCGAGCAGCCACTCTGGGAAGTACGTGCCGGCGCGCAGTTTCGGGATGGCCACGTCGATCGTGCCGGCGCGGGTGTCGAGGGGCCGGTGGCGGTACCCGTTGCGCTGTGCGGTGCGGGTATCAGAAGCGGTGCCGTACTCGGCGCCGCAGACCGCGTCTGCGTCAGCGCTGAGCAGGGCGTTGATCACGGTCTGCAGCAGGTGGCGCAACAAGTCCGGCGAGGCTTCGCCGATCGCTTCGCGTAGCAGGCGTTCAGGGTCGACAATGTGAGGAGCGGTCATCGTGGTGATGTCCCTTTCGAGAGTGCTGTGGAAGGTTCACTCGAAGGCTCCCACGGTGACCGCGTCCATGCTGGGGACGGTGTTGGCGGCCGGGGAGGGTTACACCACTATCAGGGACTCAACTTGGGACACGGTGCTGGCCACGCTGACCGCCGCCGCTGACGCCGAAGGCCTGATCGATTGGTCGGTCTCGGTGGACTCCACGATCGCCCGCGCCCACCAGCACGCGACGAACATCACCCGCCACACAGGGGGATGGATCGAACTACAAGAATCCGCGTGAGGAGCCGGCCGATCACGGCATCGGGCGCTCCCGTGGCGGGCTGAGCACGAAGATCCATCAGCTCGTCGATGGGACCGGGCTGCCGCTGGTCAGCCTGATCACCCCCGGCCAGGCAGGGGACTCCCCGATGCTGCTTCCTCTTCTGGAGCAGCTGCGCGTGACCCGGCCAGTAGGGCGGCCCCGGACCCGCCCCGAGGCCGTGCTGGGCGATAAGGCGTACTCCTCCCGGGCGATCCGCACCCACCTACGTGCCCGCGGGATCAAAGCGGTCATCCCCGAACCGGCCGACCAGCAGGGCCACCGCAGACGGCGCGGTGCCCGCGGCGGGCGCCCCGTCAGCCTCGACGCGGACGCCTACAAGGGCCGCAACGTCATCGAGCGTCAGTACGCTCACCTGAAGCAGTGGCGGGGTCTGGCGACCCGGTATGACAAGTACGCGATCATCTACAGGGCCGCTGTGGTCCTGAATGCTGTGCTCGCATGGTCAAAACGATTGTCAGACATGCCCTAGATGTACTGACCCTGGGCGTTGATGACTCTCTCGGCGGCCGAGGGGTACATTTCACAGACCCCGCTGAAGGTTTTGCTCCGAGAAGGGTTCACCGCGTGTCGTGTGAAATCTTCGCTGCATCTCTACATACGCCCCAGAGCGCCTGGAACCTTGACATGCACGGAGGTGATGGTTCGGCTCTGTAAGGAGTGGGCGCTCCGCCAGCGGCAGTGCGAACCGCCAGACCAGTCGGACAGAGGGAGACCTTCGTGACCTCAGGGCATTGGCCGGCACCCACTCAGGGCAGCCCGGCCTGGACACGCCTGGCCCAGTGGACCGCTGACGGGCGCCACCTGCTCCACGGGTCGGGCACTTCCGGCCTGCTCCGCCTCGAACCCCGCGCGCCGCTGGACCACAGCCCCGACGACTGGTCCAAGCGCACCGCCGTGTTCGCCACTGAGGACCCCACCTGGGCCATCGCCTACGCCCTCCGGGCACCGGACTGCCCGCAGTTCCTCAACGCCTGCTTCTACCCCGGAGAGCGGGCAGGCGCCGCGAGCGACCGGCGCCTGTTCTACTCCTACGGACGCCGCCCCGACGGCACCGCTCCCGTGCAGGCCGGCACGGTCTACGTCCTCAATGCCGGAGCCTTCACTCGTCAACCGCCCTACCTGGACTCTGACATCGGTGCCGTCATCACCGAATGTCAGTGGACCAGCACCACCCCCGCGGACGTGGTCGACGCGGTGCCGGTCACCATGTCCGACCTGCCCGGCCCGCTCCCCACCCACAACCCAGACCTGATCCGGGCCCGTATGGCCGAGTCCTCAACGAGGTTCCCCTGGGGTGCGCCAGAGATGTCGCCTCCCCCGCGGCTGGCCTGAGGCACAAACGGTCGTTTTGAAGCGCCCTGGGTTTCGTTCCGAGGTCAGGACGCAACGGGCGCTGAATCCTGGTCGTGAGTGTAGGCCGCCTCGACCTCCACTGGAGTGCGGTAGCCGAGCGCTTCGTGGAGACGCTGCGTGTTCCACCAGTGCACCCACCCCATGGTGGCCAGCTCGACCGCCTCGACGGACTCCCAGATCCGCTTGGCGTGGATGAGCTCGGCCTTGTAGAGCCCGTTCACGGTCTCGGCCAGGGCGTTGTCGTAAGAGTCGCCCACGGTGCCCACCGAAGCGCTCACCCCGGCGGTGATGAGCGCGTCTGAATATGCCAAGCTGACGTACTGGGCGGGTTCAACCGGTCGTTGCAACACCGTTCGTCGTGAGCGAGCGTAGCTGCTCGGCGAAGACCTCCGCTGGCGTCTTCCAGTCCAGGACCTTCCTGGGCCTGTTGTTCAGCGTGTACGCGACTGCTGCGAGGTCCTGGGCCGACCACCTCGACAGGTCCGTGCCCTTGGGGAAGTACTGCCGCAGCACCCCGTTCGTGTTCTCGTTCGTCGGCCGCTGCCATGGTGAGTGCGGGTCGGCGAAGAACACCTTCGTGCCCGTGTCCATCGTGAACCTGGCATGCCCGGCCAGCTCCTTGCCCCGGTCCCACGTCAGGCTCTGCCGCAGCTGCTCCGGCACGTCCGCCATCGCCTTGATCAGGGCCGCGGTCATCGCCTCGGCCCCGTACCCGCCCAGCGAGGGCCCGTTCTTCACCGGCGGCTGCTCACCCCATCCCTGCAGGCGGGGCAAGTGGACCAGGATCGTGGCCCGGCTCTTGCGCTCGGCCAGAGTCCCGATCGCTGAACGCCCGGTCCCGATGATCAGGTCCCCTTCCCAGTGCCCGGGCACAGCACGATCAGCGGCCTCGGGTGGGCGCTTGCTGAACACCACGTCCTCGGTGACGTGGCCCTGGGGCTTGTTCCGGGTGCGTGCCCGCGGCTCGCGCAGAGCCCGCCCGGTACGCAGGCACGCGACGAGCTCATGCTTGAGCGCCCCACGCCCCTGGATGAACAGCGACTGGTAGATCGCTTCATGAGAGATCCGCATGGACTCATCATCCGGGAACTCCACGCGCAGCCGGTGGCTGATCTGCTCAGGACTCCACGCCGTAGACCACCGCCGGTCCGCCCGGCGCGGTTTCATCTTCCGCCCCTTGAACCCGGGCCCGACCGGTCCTGGCACGGCCACGCCATCGGGGCCCAGAACCACCCCGTTCAGCCGTGCCTGGACGTAGTCGTGCAGCCGCTGGTTCGTGGCCAGTTTCGCCGGCTTGGGGCGCCTGGCCGCCTGCTGGGCCTTCCACTGCGCCACCGTGGCCCGGTACTCCTTCCCCCCGGAACGTGTGGCGCAGTTGCGGCGCAGCTCACGACTGATCGTGCCCGGGTCACGTCCCAGGGCACGCCCGATCTGGCGCACCCCGTGGCCCTGGGCGTGGAGGATCGCGATCTCCTCACGCTCAGCGAAGGACAGGTACCGGCCGGTGGGCTCGACCAGGGGTAGTGGGGTCATCCCGCCAGCGTGACGGAACCAGCGCGCCCCGACGGGCCAGGACACGCCCACACTCAGGGACGCCTCGACCGTGGTGACGCCAGTGGCGATCACCCGCCAGAACTGGCGTTGGACCTCCCGTGAGGGCTGCGGCCTGCCAGGAGAACGCATCGGGGCCCGCAAGGCCCGATCCGCTCTCCACTGCCGCCGTGTCCCCTCCGGCACGTCACTGATCTTCCTCGCCCAGTCCTTGCTGGCCATCGCCCATACCTCCAATGATTCTGGGGGTGTTGCGACGACCGATTGAATCCACCCTGGCTGCCCCTGTCACTGTGGTGCACCAGGCCCTGCCGGCCACGGCTGGCTCCCGTGCTCACGAGGGCGTGCTCGAGGGCGAGCAACGGCAGCCCCGCGGTGTGAAGGTTGCCCGAGACCGCCCATCCCACGATGCGCCGGGAGTAGACGTCGGTGATGAAAGCGACATAGCAGAACCCGCCCAGGATCCTGACGTAGGTGATGTCAGCGACCCACAGCTGGTTCGGCCGCTGGGCGGTGAAGCAGCGCTCCACGAGGTCAGGACGAGCATCCGGCTCATCTGCCGGCCTCGTGGTGATCGGCGTGCGTCCGCGCCGCACCCCTTCCACGCCGGCGAGCTTCATCAGTCGGGCGACCTGGTCCCGGCCGATCTCCCACCCGGCGCGGCGCATCGCGTGGTGCATCTTTCGGACACCGTAGACGCTGTAGTTCTCCGCGTGGATCCGGCGGAGTTCCTCCACGAGGATCCCGTCCCGCAGCGTTCTCGAAGACCTGGGTCGTGTCTTCGCGGCGCGGTAGCCGCGGGAGGTGATGAACCCACATTCCGTCGCACGCAGGGTGCGACAGATGGCCTCGACCCCGAATTGATCGCGGTGTTCGTCGATGAACGCGATCATCTCGTCGTGGGGCGGTCGAGTTCCCTGGCGAAAAAAGCCTAGGCGGCTTTGAGGATCTCGTTCGCGCGCCTGGCTTCAGCGAGCTCACGTTTGAGGCGCTTGTTCTCCTGCTGCAGATCTTCTCCCGCCGGCGCCTGGGTGATCTCGTGGCCGTGGCGGTTGCACCACATGCGCAGGGTCTCCTCGCCGACGCCGAGCTGCGGGGCCACAGCCCGGATCGAGTGTGAGCGAGGGCCTCCCTCGGCCACTTGGCGCTCGAGGACCATCCGCACAGCGCGCTCACGCAGCTCGGGGGTGTACTTCTTGGGCATGTTCCGATTCTCCTTCAGTTGGATCGGAACGAAACCCAGGGCGCTTCAGTCGGGGTTGTTCGAGGTGCTGCATCACCGGGCGTGGGAGCGGGCCGGGCATACGGGTGGTTTCGATGATCGGAGTCCGGTGGTGTTGGACAGGCGTCGGGCGGTGGCGCCGAACACGCCGCAGGAGGACCTGCCGCGTGATCCCCGCGGGGCTTCGTCGTCGTCGGGGGAGCGGCTCAGTCCCTCGCCTCCACCGAGCGCAGCACGCGCGGCCCCGTGGTCAGGAGCAGCCCGCCGAGGATGTTCAGGGGGATGACCCACCAGATCCACCCCAACCAGTCGAGGTAGTCGATGCCCGCGGCCCCGGAGTGGATGGCGCCGAACATGATCACCGAGTCCAGCACCGAGTGGAACAGCGAGCCGCCGCCGAGCACCACGGCGCCGGCCACGGCGGCCGCCACCCTCGTGGGTGCGTCCTCGGCGCCGGCCTGCATCCGGGTCATCAGGGTGATGGCCGTCCCCGCCAGCAGGGCCAAGGCGGCGCCCTGCCAGCTCAGGCCGATCTCGAGGAAATGGTGGGCGGTCTCGGCCAGGTCCGGGTGGAGCTGGGGGAACGCCAAGGCGATCAGCCCGACCGTGACCCAGCCGCCGAGCAGGTTCGTGGCCAGCGTGACGCCCCACAGCCGCAGCAGCTCGAGCCAGGTGCCCCGGCCGTCGACGATGGCCATGATCGGGTAGAAGAACCCCTCGGTGAACAGCTCGGAGTGCGCCAGGAACAGGGCGATGAACCCCACTGAGAGCGCCACGCCCGCCAGCAGGTGGCTGCCGGTCTCGTGCAGGGCGAGCAGGTACGCCAGCAGTCCGATGGTGATCTCCACCCCGCCGAGGAATCCGGTGGTCAGCAGGGCCGGCCACGAGCGGTGCAGCCGGTCGGCCCCCTCCTCGGAGGCCTCTCCGTAGGTCTTCTCGACCGGCTCCTCGACGTCGTCGTCGGCCCGTTCGTGCTCCGTCCGGCCCTCACACCCGTTCCGCGGCGGTCATCGGGTGCCGCCCGAGCCAGTCGGCGACCTTCGCGTAGGCGTCCCGACGCGCGGCCTCCTGGGAGAGGAACACGTCGTGGCGGGCGCCGGGGACCTCGACGACCTCGACGTCCTTCCCCAGCGACGGCGCCCGCGCGGCGATCTGCGTGACGTCGAGGACGACGTCGGCCTTGTGGGTCTCCTCCGAGAAGGTGCGCGAGAAGTGGCTGCGGTCGGAGTGCAGGACGAGGGTGGGGACCCCCACCTCGACGCCGCGGTGCACGCGGGCATGGCCGCGGCGGACCGCGCTGAGCCAGCCGGCGGTCACCGGGAAGGCGGCGTCGGGCTTCAGCTCCAGGTCGTAGTCCCACTCTCCGCCGTGGCTGACGTGCAGCGACTGCCCGTACACGCCGGCGGCCATCTCGATGGGATGGAACGGGCGCACCCGGGCGAGCGTGTGGAGCCCGGTCGTGAAGGCGCGGGTGCGCATGGCGGGGCGGCCCTGGAGGTCGAGCCACGGGCTGTTCAGCACCAGGCCGACGATGCGCCCGGTGCGACGCTCGCGTCGCCGCCGGTCGAGCCAGAGGGGGGTGATGAGCCCGCCGGTGGAGTGCGCCACCACGAGGAGCGGCTTCTTGGGGTTCTCCAGGGTGATGACCTTGACGGCACGGTCGAGCTCGAGGTCGTACTGGCGCAGGTTCGAGGCGTAGTGGCCGTGCTGCTCGGCCACCCGGGCCCGGCCGCTCTTGCGCAGGTCCAGGGCATAGAAGGCGAAGCCCCGGGCGGCGAAGAAGTCGGCCAGCTCGGTCTGGAAGAAGTAGTCCGCGAAGCCGTGCACGTACAGCACGGCTCCCCGCACGTCCTCGCCCGCCCGGGGGACGCGCCGCACCAGCACCGCGCGCACGTCGCCCTGACCGTCCGGGTCGGGGCCGAGCTCGAAGACCGTCTGCTCGTAGCCCTCGCCGAGGATGTCGGGCTGCCACTCGACCGCGGCGCTCATGCGCGGGCCCCCGATCCGGAGCCGACGAGCTGGTCCGTCGCCGCGGCGCCCGCGGCGCTCGTCGCCACTTCGCCTCGCGAGGCGCCGTCCGCGGCGTCCGGGCCGGACGGCGTCGCCCCCGACCCCGCGTCCGCGAACCTCAGGTGCTCGTCCACGACGGCGGCGCGGCGCAGGGTCTTGACGTCCTGGAAGTAGTCCATCGACATCAGCCACGGCGCGGCCGTGCCCTGCCTGGGCATGGAGCCCAGGGCACGCTGGACGTATCCGGCGCCGAAGTCCAGCAGCGGACGCGTCTCCATGTCGGGGTCGGCCACCGCCCACACGGCGTCGTGGCCGTGCTCGTCCATGTAGCCGAGCATCCGGCAGAAGTACTCGCACACCAGCCCGATCTTCAGCGTCCACGACGAGTTCGTGTAGCCGATCGCCATCGCGAAGTTCGGGATGCCGCTGAGCATCATGCCGCGGTAGGCGACGCTGTCGGCGACGTCCACGGGTTGGCCGTCGACGGTGAGGTCGACGCCGCCGAAGAGCTTGATGTTGAGCCCGGTCGCCGTCACGATCACATCCGCCTGCAGCTCCTGACCCGACTCCAGGAGGATGCCGGTCTCGGTGAACGTGACGATCCGGTCGGTGACCACGGAGGCGTCGCCGCTGCGGATGGCACGGAAGAGGTCTCCGTCGGGGACGGCGCACAGCCGCTGGTCCCACGGGTTGTACGGGGGGTTGAAGTGCTCGTCCACGGGGAAGCCCGCGGGCAGGCGCTGCTCGTTGAACCGTCGGATGGCCTTGCGCGCCGGGCCGGGGAACTTCTGGGCGAACGTCCAGATGGCCCGCTGCTTGACGATGTTCTTGCGCCGGGCCAGCGCGTGGCCCCGCTCGTCCCCGAAGCGGCGCCGCAGGCGGATGGCGAGCTTGTCCTCGCGGGGGATGGGCATCACGTAGGTGGGGGTGCGCTGCAGCATGGTGACGTGGGCGGCCTCGTCGGACATCGAGGGCACCAGGGTGACGGCGGTGGCGCCGCTGCCGATGACCACGACCTTCTTGCCCTCGTAGTCCAGGTCCTCGGGCCAGTGCTGCGGGTGCACGATCTGCCCCTGGAAGCGCTCGCGGCCCTCGAAGTGGGGGGTGTAGCCCTCCGCGTAGTCGTAGTAGCCGCCCGCGGAGAACAGCCAGCCCGCGCTGAAGAGGCGCTGCTCACCCGTCTCCGCGTGCTCCACCGTCACGAGCCAGCGGGCGGTCTCCGACGACCATTCGGCCCCCACCACGCGGTGGTGGTAGCGGATGTGCTGCTCGAGGTCGTTCTCGCGGACGGTCTCGCGCAGGTAGTCCAGGATCTGTGAGGCGTCCGCGATGGACTCCTCCTCGCGCCAGGGCTTGAACTCGTACCCGAACGTCGTGAGGTCGGAGTCCGAGCGGATGCCGGGGTACCGGAACAGGTCCCAGGTGCCGCCGGAGGCTCCCCGGCCCTCGAGGATGACGAAGCTCTTCTGCGGCAGCGTCCTCGTGAGGTAGCAGCCCACGCCGATGCCGGAGAGGCCGGCCCCGACGATGAGGACGTCGACCTGCTCGACGGCGCCGAGCGGCGCGCTCTCGGTGTCGGGCATGGATGGATGCGGCATGGTGTCTCCTGGCGGTTCGGTGCGTGGGCGCGGAGGGCCCCACGGCGTTCGATGTCTTATGTGTCACAGTCTCCGACGCCGCCGCGTCCACGGATAGGGCGATCCGCCCCTGATCATTGAGCCGCGTGGTGCACAATGCCACTATGACCGAGCCGTGGCCGGCCCCCTCGCCGCCGGTGCGGCGCCTCCTCCGCCAGGCCGCCGAGCTCGCGCTCCGGCCGCGTCCGGAATGGACGGCCGACATCGACGCCGCGGCTCTGGCCGGCACCCGCATGGAGGTCATCGCCGCGGACCCGGTCCTCGCGGAGGGCATCCGCCGCACCACCACGGCCAACCTGCTGCACTGGGCCGCCGCGAACGTGAAGGCGCCCGGCCGGAGGGTCCCGCCGAACCTCGAGCCGGACAACCTGGAGACCGCGCGCGACCTCGCCCGGCGCGGCCTGGGACGGACCGCGCTGGACAGCTACCGCACCGGCCAGAGCCTGGCCTCGCGGCGCTGGATGGCGATCTGCTTCGAGCTCACCCAGGACCTGAGCCTCCTCCACGAGCTCCTCGACGTCTCGCTGCTGTCCATCGCCACCTTCATCGACGACACCCTCGACGCCGTCTTCGCGGTCCTCGAGGCCGAGCGCGATCAGCTCCACCGCGGCAGCCATGCTGAGCGCCGGGCCGTCGTCGCCCGCATCGTCGAGGGGGCGCCCATCAGCCGGGCGCGTGCCGAGACCCAGCTCGGCCACCCGCTGACCGGGCCGCACGTCGCCGCCGTCGTGTGGACCACCCTGGAGGGGGACCCCGCCGCGCTCGAAGCGGCCGCGGAGGCGCTGGCCCAGGCCGGCGGGACGGCCCGACGGCTCACCGTCGTCGCCAGCTCCGCCTCCCACTGGCTCTGGCTCCCCCTCGCCGCCGCGCCCGCGGTCGACGACGTCGCCTCCCGGCTGGCCGGGCACCCCGAGGTGAGCGTCGCCATCGGGCGCCCGGGCCATGACGTCGTCGGGTTCCGCCGCAGCCATCTCGACGCGGCCGCCGCCCAGCGGATGATGACCCGCCTGGCGTCCCCCCAGCGCATCGCGCGGTACCAGGACGTCCAGCTGGTCGACGTCCTCACCGCCGAGCCCGTGCGGGCGGACGGGTACGTCACTGACGTCCTGGGAGACCTCGCCACCGCGGCCCAGGAGATCCACGACGCCGTCCTGACCCTCGTGCAGGAGCGGTTTAACACCTCGCGCACCGCCGAGCGGCTGCACACCCACCGCAACACCGTCATCCGGCGCCTCGCCCGCGCGGACGAGCTGCTCCCGCGGCCGCTGGCCGAGAACCCCGTCGACGTCGCCGCCGCCCTGCAGGTCCTGCAGTGGCGCGGGGCACGCTGAGCCGTCTCGGTCCGGTGCCCGTGGCCCGACGGGGGCTCCCGCCGCTGCGGCTACGCTCGGGGGCATGACCGCCGCCTCCACTCCGTCGCCGTCCCCGGTCGTCTGGCGCTTCCGCGGCCACATCCTCGGCGTCGGCACCGTGGAGGGCACCCGGATCGTCGTCGGGGTCTGGCCGGACTCCCCGCTGGGGTCCTTCGCGGACGTCATGGTCGAACGCGCGGACGGGCACCGGCTCCTCCTCGCGCCCACCCCTCAGGTCGCCGACTTCGTGACCGCCACCTACCGCTTCGACGAGGTGCGCATCGCGCCCGTCACCGCGGACCTCACCGCCGGCGCCCTCACCGTCACGACGCCGTCGCTCACCCTGACAGCGCACCTGGGCCGACGCCGGCCGCTGGGCTGGGCGCTGCGCCTGGTCCCGGCGTCCGTGGCCTCCCATCCCGCGTTCTGCGCGCTCTCGGACCCGATCGCCCGCGTGGTGATGCCCGGGGTTCGCACGCGCGGCACCGCGGGGCAGGGCCGGCGCGAGTTCTACGGAGCCACGGACGTGCGGGACGTCGTCGGCATCGGGGCCCGCTGGGAGGGGCAGGACCTCGGGGCGCTGGCTCCGGTGGACCCGCCCACGCGCTTCGGTTTCTCGTCCACGCCCCGCCGGCCCGCGCTCACCCGCGTGGTCACCACCATCCGCGGCGCCGCCGGCGGCGCGGGGCTACCCTCATGACCATGAGCACCACCGACGAATCCGTCCACGTCCGCCCGCTCCGCGCCGAGGACGCGGCCTGGGTCCAGCCCCTCTACGCCGCCAACAGCCGGGACGCGCTCACCCCGGAGCAGCGCGCCGAGCACGGCTTCGTCCAGGGCCGGATGAGCGCGCAGGCCCTGCGCGCCCGGCTGGACGGTCCCGGCAGCGTCGTCGCCGAGGTGGACGGCCGCCCTGCCGGGGTGCTGCTCACCTCGCCCGCCGAGAGCGCCCGGGGACGCGGGGTGCTGCGGGCCGTGGCCGAGCACGTGCTCACCGCCACGGCTGCTGCCCACCGCGCCGCCGTCGCCTTCGTGGAGGACGAGAACACCGCCTCCATGGCCGCGCACACCCGGCTGGGCGGGGAGCCGGTCGGCCGGTTCGAGCACGAGGGCCGCGGCTTCACCGTGTGAATCGCCCCGGGTTTGTTAGAGGCTCGTAAGTGCCGTCCCGGCGGGCGCCGGCACGGGGTTCTCATGATGGTAGACGTCCTCGAACTCGACCGGAGGGACCAGCCTGATCTCGCCGTGCGCACGACGATGGTTGAACCAGTCGATGTACTCCGCGACCGCGATCTCCAGGTCCTCGATGGACTTGAATGGCCCCTTGTTCCGGATCAGCTCCGCCTTGAACAGCGAGTTGAACGCCTCCGCGAGGGCATTGTCATACGAGTCCCCCGTCGTGCCGACTGAGGCGACTGCGCCGGCCTGGGCGAGCCGCTGGGTGTATCGCACGGCGACGTACTGGACTCCTTTATCGCTGTGATGCCGTAGCCCGGCCACGTCTTGGCCTGCACGCTGACGCGTCCAGAACGCCATCTCGAGGGCGTCCAGGGCCAGGTCCGTGCGCAGCGACTTCGACAGCTGCCAGCCCAGCACCCGTCGGGAGAACACGTCGATGATGAACGCGGCGTACACCCATCCGCTGAAAGTGCGGCAGTAGGTGATGTCAGCGACCCACAGCTGGTTCGGAGCCGCCGCGGTGAAGTCTCGCTGGACCAGGTCTTGACGCTCATCCGGGCCGCGGCCTGGGACCGTGGTCCTCGGTCCCTTCGCGCGGCTGATCCCGCGCAGGCCTGCGGCTCGCATGAGCCGCTCCACCGTGCACCTGGCCACCTGCAGGCCCTCCCTCCGCAGTTGCGCGTGGACCTTCCGGGCCCCGTAGACCCCGTAGTTGGCCTCATGCACCCGCCGGATTTCCACGAGCACCTGCTCATCGCGCAGGCTGCGCACTGAAGGAGGGCGCGTCTTGGCCGCGTAGTACGTGCTCGGTGCGATCTGTGTGCCTGCCGCGGACAGCGTGGCGCAGATCGGCTCGACACCGAACTCGTGCTTGTGTTCGTCGATGTAGTCCACGATCAGCGCTGTGGGCGTCTCGAGCATCCGCCGCGAAGAAAGCCGACGCCGAGCGCAGGATCGCGTTCGCCCGCCGTAGTTCACGGTTCTCCTTCTCCAGCTCGGCCACCCGGGCGGCTTCGCTGGTCGTGATTCCGGGGCGGTGGCCGTGGTCGATCTCGGTTTGGCGGACCCAGTTGCGCAGCGTCTCGGGATTGATCCCGAGCTGTTCTCCTACGCGGCGGAACGCTCCGGTCCTCGTGGCGGGGTCTTGACGGGCTTCCAGAGTCATCCGCGTGGCGCGTTCGCGGAGCTCGTCGGGGTACTTCCGTGGTGCGGGCATGCTCTGCATCCTTCCGTTGGATCAGAGCCTCCACCAGACCCGGAGCGATTCATCCTCACCGGATGCCGGAAGTGTCCACCGCGTGTCGTGTGAAATCTTGGCTGCATCTCTACAACCGCCCGGACGCCGGCGTCGTCGATCACGTTCAGCACCAGCCCCGGAACGACCGCGGCCCCCATCAGCAGCATCACCCACGCGGTGGAGCCGGCTCCGGCGTCGAACACGTTGCGGCGAGCCCGCTCCGCCTCGACCCGGTGATGCACCCCTCGCAAGGCGAGCATCGCTCCGAGGGCCGTGACGGCCACCAGCGTCAGACCCCACCCCAGTCCCAGGTCCTGCCGCAGCCCCGCGAGCACACCGGCCGAACCCACCAGGGCGGACGCCACACCGATGCGCCACCGCCACTCACGCTCATTCCCCACCCTGCTCACAGCCCCCTTGCTGCCACACGGCCCTCGGCGGTGGAGCGGCAGATGATGCGGTCGTGGCCGGAGGGATCACTCCCGCGTGAGGGACGAAGGGAACTCGGAGGCGAGCATCGCGTAGGTGGCACCATCCACCCAGCCGCGCGTGAGATGCAGAGACTCCTCCTTGAACGTGCCCTCGTGACGCATCCCCACCTTCTCCATGATGCGCAGACTCGGGGCGTTGTCCGCGAAGGCATGAGCCTCCACGCGTCGCACACCCAGATCGTCGAATGTGAAGCCCAGCAGGGCTCGAGCAAGCTCCGTGCCATAGCCCTGCCCCGCCTGGCGCGGATCGATCGTCCAGCCGATCTCGGCCTGGGCGTCCCGGGCTTCCTCCCGCAGGCCGCCCTGACTCCACGCGTCCTGCACCGCGGCCTTCCCGACACCGACGATGACGTCTCCGACCCGCACGGTGAGGCGGTCCCCCGCCGCGAGATAGGACTCTCGCAGCGCGCCCTCACTCTCCGGGCGGCCGGAGGTCCACGACCACACCTGCTCGAGTCGGCAGAAGCCCCACACGGCGGGTGCATCGAGACCCCGGAACGGGGTGAGGGTCAGCCGGCGGGCTCGCAGCGGGAAGCAGACGCCTCGACTCGCGGCGAGCTCCAGGAGAGGGGTGGCCATGACAGACAGGGTACGAACAGAAGTCCTCGAGTCAGCCCCCGGGCAGACCCGTCTCCACACCCTGCGTCGATGCCGGGTCCACGCGGCCGGTCAGGGCCCGTAGACCTCCGGCAGATCCCACCACGGAATCCCCCACCTGCATCGGTGGACGACCGCTTCGACCATCGTGCAGGCCTCCGAGAAGGGTCGGCCCTGCCGGCCCGTGCGGTCTGGGGCAGCGGGGCGATCAGCTCTCATCGGGCGTCGGGGACGACCTGGAACCGGGACATGCCTCCCCGGGTCTCAGCGATCCCTGGATCCATCCTCAGACGCGCCCTAGGTGTAGGAGGGCATGACGTTGTTGACACGTACCGGGGCCAGTGAGGCCGGCGGGAGGGACTGGCGCACGCATAGGTGACAGTCTTCCTCAGGCCGGTTCTGCGGGCATGTGGCCCATGATCACCTCAGCCGTCTCCTCGTACTTCCTCCCCAGGATGGGCACCTTTCAGCTCACCCGCGGCGGCCGGGTGCTCGCCGCGGAGCCGGGCCGCGACGTCTTCGACTGATGGGGGATCGACCGTGCCGGCGCCCTCGTCAGCTAGCGCCCGGCCATGGACGTGAACCAGGCCCTGCCCACGACGATCGAGCGCCTAGAGTGATCCACATCACTCTCGCCTCGACCTCTCGTCCTGAACAGGAGCCTCATGTCCGCCACGTCCACACGTCCGCCCACACCCGGCCCCTCGGGCCGCGCCGTCCGTGAGGGCACGTTCTTCAGTCGCGCCATGCGCCCGCTGAACACGACGATGGAGCGGTTCATCCCGTCCTCGCTCGTGTTCACCATCGTGCTCACGTTCGCGGTGGCAGCCCTGTGCCTGCTGCTCACTCCGGCCGGGCCGGCCGACGTCGTCGTGGGCTGGGGTGACGGCCTGTCCGGGCTGCTGGCGTTCATCACGCAGATGGCGCTGGTGCTCATGCTCGGCCACATCCTGGCGAACACCGGTCCGGTGCGCCGCCTGCTCGCCCGGCTCGCCAGCATCCCCCGCACGCCCCTGGCCGCCTACATCTTCGTGTTCGTGGTGGCGGCAGCGGCCTCCCTCATCACGTGGGGCCTGGGCCTGGTGGTCGGTGCGCTGCTGGCCAAGGAGGTCGCGGCGCAGGCCCGTGAGCGCGGGCTGGCCCTGCACTTCCCGATGCTGGTGGCCGCCGGGTTCTCCGGGTTCGTGGTGTGGCACATGGGGTACTCCGGCTCCGGCCCGCTGACGGCCGCCACCCCCGGTTCGTTCCTCACGGAAAGCCTGGACGGCCGGACGGTCCCGGTCTCGGAGACCACCTTCTCCTGGTGGAACATCACCGCCGCCGTGGTGACCGTGCTCGTCGTGGCCCTGGCCCTGTTCCTCGTCGCCCCGCGCGCCGGGGACCGGATCGTGGAGCTGGAGATCGACGCGCGGGACCAGGACGCCGTGTCCGCACCG
The DNA here is from genome assembly GCF_056173425.1 of Micrococcus sp. 63XJN7_8_ISO-PGPR-S23-253. Lineage (NCBI taxonomy): Bacteria > Bacillati > Actinomycetota > Actinomycetes > Micrococcales > Micrococcaceae > Micrococcus > Micrococcus sp. 63XJN7_8_ISO-PGPR-S23-253. The sequence continues at coordinate 159,837 of NZ_CM149673.1, read as the reverse complement.
GAGATCGAGACGCCGGCGGACCGCCTCGACGCCTCCCGTGTCCCCACGCTCCTCGTCGGCGCCATGCTTGTGGTCTATCTGGTGATGCACTTCGTCGGCGGCGGCACCCTCACCCTGGACATCGTCAACTGGTCCTTCCTCGCGCTGATCCTGCTGCTGGTGCGCAGCCCGCACGAGCTGATCGGCCTCACCCAGTCGGCCGCGTCCAACGTGGGCGAGATCCTGCTGCAGTTTCCCCTCTACGCGGGCATCCTCGGCATGATGACGTCCACCGGCCTGGTGGCGGTGCTCTCGGACGCCTTCGTGGCGATCTCGAACCCGGTGACGTTCGGCCTGCTGGCGTTCCTGGCCGCGGGCCTCGTGAACTTCTTCGTCCCCTCCGGCGGCGGACAGTTCGCCGTGCAGGGCCCGATCATGCTCCAGGCGGGCGACGCGCTCGGCGTGGATCCGGCCATCACCATCATGGCCGTCTCCTACGGCGACCAGTGGACCAACATGATCCAGCCGTTCTGGGCGATCCCCCTTCTGGCGATCGCCGGCCTGAAGATGCGCGACATCCTGGGGTACACCACGGTCGTGCTGCTCGCGTCGGGGCTCGTCTTCGGCGGCACGCTCCTGCTCGTCTCGCTCTGACCGGCCGGCCGATGCGGGCCGGGCCAGGACAGACGAAGGGCCCCGGGATCACCGGGGCCCTTCGCCTGTCATCACTCGCACCTTCATCACTCGCACCTCGATGAAGTGGTTCTACCGTACGAACCGAGCATGGGCGCAGCCGTCATGCAGCCTGGCAGTTGCCTGGCAATGGTCGCCTCAGCCCAGGGCGCCGCCGGACTCGGCCAGGTAGCACGTGCCGCACAGGGATTCGTAGGTCACCTGGACACCGTCGATCGCCACCTGGTCCCCCTCGAACACGAAGTGCTCGGCGCCCGTGGCCGGGTCCACGACCTTGCGCGTGTTGAACACCGCCTTCCGGCCGCACCGGCAGATGGTCTTCAGCTCCTCGAGGGAGTGCGCCAGCTCCAGCAGCCGCGCGGAGCCCGGGAAGGAGCGGGTGCGGAAGTCGGTGCGCAGCCCGTAGGCGATCACGGGGACGCCGTCGAGCACGGCGATGCGCAGCAGGTCGTCCACCTGCGCCGGCTCGAGGAACTGCGCCTCGTCCACGAGCAGACACGCCACGGGCGGGGCCTCCACGTGCCCCACGAGGGCGTCCGGGTCGTCACCGGTGGCGTGCCGGCGGAACAGCTCCCGCACGTCCGCTCCCGCCGGGACGAGGAGGTCCACGGCGCGGGTCACACCGAGGCGGGAGACGACGTCGCCCTCCCCCTTCACGTCCACCTCCGGCTTGGCCAGCAGCACCCGCTGGCCGCGCTCCTCGTAGTTGAAGGCGGCCTGCAGCAGGCCCGTGGACTTGCCGGAGTTCATGGCCCCGTAGCGGAAGTAGAGCTTGGCCACGGCTCCGCTCAGCCCCGGGCGCGGCCCTGGTCGGCCTCGATCTGCTCCTCGGCCGTGGGGTCCGAGTCCCGCAGGAAGGTGCGGATGCGCTCGACCTCCTCGGACTCCCCGATCCCGGCGGCCGCGCGGCCCAACGCGTACAGGGCGCGCAGGAAGCCGCGGTTGGGCTCGTGGGTGTACGGCACCGGGCCGGCGCCGCGCCACCCCGCCCGGCGCAGCGCGTCCAGGCCCCGGTGGTAGCCGACGCGGGCGTACGCATAGGAGTCCACGGTCCGGCCCTCGGCCCACGCGTCCTCCGCCATGAGCGCCCACACCAGGGAGGACTCGGGCGCCACCGGCACGATGTCCTCGGGCAGGTCACCGGCCTCGAGCCGGGCCAGCACCTCCGGCTCCTCCGGCAGGCGCGTGGCCGGCGGCTCCATCAGGTTCTTGCCGATCAGGGACTCGGACATGGGATGCCTCTTCTCCTCGCGGACGATGCGGTCGCGGCCGAGTCTATCGACGGCGCCGGACGCCGGACGGATGGCCGTCCCTGCGTCCAGGACGGTCCGGTACCGTAGGCGCAGCGTCCGTCCGCCGCCCCACGCTCCCGGGGCCGGGCCGCCGATGCCGTCGAAGGAGCCTCCATGACCCACCCCGCGCCCGCCCGCCGCCGTGCCCCGCTGGCCGTCGGCGTCGCCGCCCTCGCCCTCGCCCTGGCCGGCTGCGGCTCGGCCGGCCAGTCCGGTGAGCCCGCCTCGTCGACTGCCGCGGCGCCCAGCGGATCGGCGGCCTCGGCCGCGGCCGGCTCGGCCACGGAGAGCCCCACCGACCCGGCGTCCGCCGCGGCGTCCCGCGTCCGTGAGGCCCGCGCGTCGGAGTCCGCCGAGGGCACCCCGCGCGCCGAGCCGCGTCAGGCGTTCGAGACCGTCGGCCCGGGCATCAAGGACGGCGCCGCCACCGAGGCCTGGAAGAACACGGCCGCGGTCCGCAACGACACCGTCTCCGTGATGGACTGCACGCGCGACGTCCTGGACCAGCGCACCCTGGACGCTGTCGCCACGCACATCCCGGACAGCTCGAACATCGAGATCGTGCAGCTGTTCGCCTCGCAGGACGAGACCCACGAGTTCCTCACCTGCGTCTACAACGGCTACTTCGAGTACAGCCCCGGCATGCCCCTGGCGCAGGTCCATTACCAGCACAACCTGGACGGCTCCCGCCTGGAGTGGTGCCAGGAGGAGCCCGCCGCCGTGGCGGACGAGTACACGTTCGACCCGAAGACCGGCAAGGGGCTGCTCGCCCTGCTGCGCCCCGGCATGGTCGGCGGCCAGGACGGCGCCCCCCTGCTGCCCCAGCGCACCGCGTGGGCCTGCTCCGAGGACGGCAGCGAGATGGTCTCCGTGACCATGGGCTCCATGGAGGGCTTCGGTGACGCCAACGGCGGCCTCACCCAGGTGAAGAATTCGCCGGTCGCACAGAGCACCACCCTCGTCACCGAGACCCGCGACCACCTCGCGGACACCGTGCTGAAGGACGCCGGGGAGTTCCAGGAGGTCATCAAGCTCAGCTCGCCGTTCTTCCTGAACGCGCAGATGGACGAGGAGACCCTGGCCCAGGCCCGGGAGATCCCCACCGGTCGCGTGCCCGACGAGCTGCTGAACAACCAGTCCACGATCGACCGCCCCGAGGGCGCCCCCGGCCCCGTGGCCCCGGGCCAGCCGCCGCGGCCGTTCCAGGGTGCCGCGCGGGAGGCCGCAGAATCCCAGCGGGCCGCGGAGGCGTCCGCCTCGGCGTCGGCCAGCCCGTCACCGACGAAGTCGGCCTCGGCCTCGCCGTCCCCCTCCACGTCCGGGGACTGACACCCGGCACGACGACGGCCGGTCACCTCGTGAGGTGACCGGCCGTCGTCGTGTGACCCGGCGGATCAGGCCTTCGCCGCGGCGTCGCCCTGGCCGGCGAAGTGCCGGCGGTACGCGCCCAGGGTGAGGAACGCCGGGTACTCCGGCGGCAGAGCCGACTCGCAGAACACGCGCACCGCGTCCTCGAACCGGTGGCCCTCGGGCAGCGGGCCGGCGAGGATCCGAGCGTGCTCCTCGCGGATCAGCTGCTCCATCCAGCCGCGGTTGGCGGTCCGCACGCCGCCCTCGGTCAGCTGCACACCGGTGCCGTTGTGGGCCCACTGCCAGATCTGGGACCGGGAGATCTCCGCCGTGGCGGCGTCCTCCATGAGTCCGTGGATCGCGGCGGCGCCGTTCCCCCGCAGCCAGGACTCGATGTAGCGGATCCCGACCTCGATGTTCATCCGCACGCCGGCCTCGGTCACCGAGCCCGTGGTCGCGGCGACGTCGAGCAGGGCGGCCTCGTCCGGCTCCACGTCCTCGCGGCGGCGGGTGCGGATCTGGTTCGGGGCCTCGCCGAGCACGGCGTCGAACTCCTTCCGGGCGACCGGCACGAGGTCCGGGTGCGCCACCCACGAGCCGTCGAAGCCGTCGCCGGCCTCGCGGGCCTTGTCCGCGCGCACCTTCTCCAGCGCGGCGGCGTTGGCCTCCTCGTTCCGGCGGTCCGGGATCACGGCGGACATGCCGCCGATCGCCGAGGCGCCGCGCCGGTGGCAGGCCCGGACCAGCTGCTCGGTGTAGGCCCGCATCATCGGCTGGGTCATGGTCACCTCCGAGCGGTCCGGGAGGACGAACTCGGCCCCGCGGTCCCGGAAGTTCTTGATGATGGAGAAGATGTAGTCCCAGCGGCCGGCGTTCAGGCCAGCGGCGTGGTTGCGCAGCTGGTACAGGATCTCCTCCATCTGGAACGCCGCGGTGATCGTCTCGATCAGCACGGTGGCCCGGATGGTGCCCTGGGGGATGCCCAGCTCGTCCTGCGCCGCCACGAACACGCAGTTCCACAGCCGCGCCTCGAGATGGGACTCGAGCTTGGGCAGGTAGAAGTACGGGCCGTGGCCGCGGCGGATCAGCTCGTCGGCGTTATGGAAGAAGTACAGGCCGAAGTCCACGAGGGCGCCGGCCATCGGCTCGCCGTCCACGCGGATGTGGTCCTCGACGAGGTGCCAGCCGCGCGGGCGGACGATGATGGTCGGCCGGTCCGTGAGCTCGCGCTCGCGCAGCCGGTACTCCTTGCCCTCGGGGGAGGTGAAGTCGATCTGGTCGCGGATCGCGTCGAACAGGTTGACCTGCCCGTCCAGCATCCGGTCCCAGGACGGCGTCGAGGAGTCCTCGAAGTCGGCGAGCCAGCCCGAGGCGCCCGAGTTGAGGGCGTTGATGGTCATCTTCCGATCCACGGGGCCGGTGATCTCCACGCGGCGGTCGTGCAGGCCGGGGGCCAGCGGCGCCACCCGCCAGGAGTCGTCCTCGCGGACCCGGCGGGTGGACCGCAGGTAGTGCGGGTTCCAGCCGTCGGTGATGCGGCGCCGGGTGTACTCCCGCTCCTCGAGCAGCCGCCGGCGGCGGTCCTCGGCCAGCCGGTGCAGGCGGCCGAGGAACGCCAGCGCCTCGTCCGTGAGGATCTCAGCCTGACGCCCGTCGACCGGCCCGTGGACGGTCACCACGGGGGCGGCGCCCTCGGGGATGACGACGGGGATGGCCTGGGTGCTCACGTCATGCGGCAGGGGCGTGTGCTCCCGAGCGTCGTCGGCATGGATCTCGTGCAGGGTGGGGGTCATGGTCTGCGGGCTCATGGGACTGCCTCCTCGCGGTCTCGGCTGAGCGGTTCAGTGGAACTGGCCGGACTCCGTGGAGCCCGCCAGGGCCACCGTGGAGCTGTCCGGGTTGATGGCGGTGGACACGGCGTCGAAGTAGCCGGTGCCGACCTCGCGCTGGTGCTTGGTCGCGGTGTAGCCGCGGGCCTCGTCGGCGAACTCGCGCTCCTGCAGCTCGACGTACGCGGACATCTGGCGCTCGTGGTAGCCCTTGGCCAGGTCGAACATCGAGTGGTTCAGGGCGTGGAAGCCGGCCAGCGTGATGAACTGGAAGGTGTAGCCCATGGCGCCCAGCTCGCGCTGGAACTTGGCGATGGTGTCGTCGTCGAGGTTCTTCTTCCAGTTGAAGGACGGCGAGCAGTTGTAGGCCAGCATCTGGTCCGGGAACTCGGCCTTGACGGCCTCGGCGAACTTCCGGGCCAGCTCGAGGTCCGGGGTGCCGGTCTCCATCCAGATCAGGTCCGCGTGCGGGGCGTAGGCCTTGGCGCGGGCGATGCAGGGCTCGACGCCGTTGCGGACCTTGTAGAAGCCCTCCGCGGTGCGCTCACCGGTGATGAACTCGGCGTCGCGCTCGTCCACGTCCGAGGTGATCAGGGTGGCCGCCTCGGCGTCGGTGCGGGCGATGATCACGCTGGGCACGTCGGCGACGTCGGCGGCCAGGCGGGCGGCGTTGAGCGTGCGGATGTGCTGGCCGGTGGGGATGAGCACCTTGCCGCCGAGGTGGCCGCACTTCTTCTCGGAGGCCAGCTGGTCCTCCCAGTGCACGCCGGAGGCGCCGGCGGTGATCATCGACTTCATGAGCTCGTAGGCGTTGAGCGGGCCGCCGAAGCCGGCCTCGGCGTCGGCCACGATCGGCACGAGCCAGTCCTCGACGCTGCTGACGCCCTCGGCGTGCTCGATCTGGTCCGCGCGCAGCAGGGCGTTGTTGATGCGGCGCACCACCTGCGGCACGGAGTTGGCCGGGTACAGGGACTGGTCCGGGTACGTGTGGCCGGAGAGGTTGGCGTCCGCGGCGACCTGCCAGCCGGAGAGGTAGATGGCGCGCAGCCCGGCCTTGACCTGCTGGACCGCCTGGTTGCCGGTGAGGGCGCCGAGGGCGTTGGTGAACTCACCGCGGGCGTTCTCGTCCTTCAGCTGGGTCCACAGCTTCTCGGCGCCGCGGCGGGCCAGCGTGTGCTCCTCCTGGATCCGGCCGCGGAGACGGACGACGTCCTCGGCGGTGAAGCTGCGCTCGACGCCGGCCCAGCGGGGGTTGTGCTCCCAGTCATGCTGGAGCTGCTCGGCGGAGGCGGGAGTGGAGTGGTGGGGCTGGGTGGTCATGACGTCCTCCTGGGGATCGGTCCGGTTCGGTGAGGGGTTCGGTGCGACGTGTCCGTCGCTGCCGTTGACCTCCACTCTGGCCCCGGACAAGGCCCTCTGGAGCACAAAATCGGTGGAAACTCCGGCCGTTCCTGCCGCTGGGTCAGAACGTGACCGTCCTTGCGCCCCGGTGTGGCCTGGATCACGACAACAGCCCCCCGCTTGTCAAGAATGTGACCTTCTTTCCGTCACACGTGATCTCCTGCCCCGGATCCGTCTACAGTTCCGCGCATGATGACCCGCCCGCTTCCCGAGGACAGCGCGACCGTGGACGCCGTCGCACTGGGCCGCCGAGTCCGGCACCTGCGCAAGCAGGCCGGCCTCACCCTGGACCAGCTCGCGGAGCGCACGGGCGTGAGCGGTTCGCACCTGTCCCTCGTGGAGAACGCCCGCCGCGAGCCGCGGCTCTCGCTGGTCCAGCGGATCGCGGAGGTCCTGGGCGTGCCGGTCGAGGACCTGCTCACCGGCCGGGCCCCCACCCGTCGGGCCGAACTGGAGATCGAGGTCGAACGGTTCGCGCGCTCGGAGCACTACGCCTCCCTCGGCCTGCCGCCGCTGCGCATCGGGCCCCGCACCCCCACCGAGGTCCTCGAGGTGATCGCGGGGCTGGAGGCCGAGCTGCGCCGTCGCCTGGAGGAGCAGGCCGCCACCCCCGAGGAGGCGCGCCGCGCCAACGCCCAGCTGCGCGCCCAGATGCGCGCGGTGGACAACCACTACCCCGACCTCGAGGCCGAGGCGCATCGGCTGCTCGACGCGATCGGCCACACGGGCGGGCCGCTGGGCCTGCATGCGGTCTCGGAGCTGGCCGAGCACCTCGGCTTCACCCTGCGCTTCGTCCCGGACCTGCCGCACTCCACGCGCTCCGTCACGGACCTCAAGCACGGGCGTATCCACATCAGCGGCTCCCGCTCCTCGGACCACGACCGCCGCACGGTGGTGCTCCAGGCCCTCGCCGCCGCCGTCCTGGGCCACGGCGAGCCGCGGGACTACGAGGACTTCCTCGCCCAGCGTGTGGCGGTGAACTACCTGGCGGGCGCGCTGCTCATGCCGCAGCGGGCGGCATCGTCGCTGCTGCGGGCCGCCCAGAAGCGCCGGGACCTCTCCGTGGACGACCTGAAGGACGCGTTCGGCGTCTCCTACGAGGCCGCCGCGCACCGGTTCACCAACCTGGCCACCGTGGACCTGGGCATCCGCTGCCACTTCCAGAAGGTCCACGAGACCGGGGTGATCCACAAGGCCTACGAGAACGACGGGATCGTGTTCCCCGCCGACCACACCGGTGCGATCGAGGGCCAGCAGGCGTGCCGGAAGTGGGGCGCGCGGCAGGCCTTCTCCCGCAACGACCGGTTCCGCGCCCACACGCAGTACACGGACTCGCCCAACGGGACGTTCTGGTGCACCTCGATGATCGAGAACGGCCCCGACGGGCAGTTCGCCCTCTCCGTGGGCACCCCGTTCGAGCATGCCCGGCACTTCCGCGGCGCGGACACCCGCCACCGGGTCACCTCCACCTGCCCCGATCCGCGCTGCTGCCGCCGCCCCGACCCCGAGCTCGAGGCGGCGTGGGGCGGGCACGTGTGGCCCGCGGCCCGCATGCACGCGCACCTCCTGGCGGCCATGCCCACGCAGACCTTCCCCGGTGTGGACGAGCGCGAGGTCTTCGAGTTCCTCCAGGCCCAGGAGGAGCGGGAGGGCTGAGGACGACGCCGGCCCGCACCCTCACGCCAGGGTGCGGGCCGGTGCGGCGGACGGCGGGGTCAGCCGATGCTCTTGCCGGCCGAGTTCAGCTCGGTGCAGGCCTGGACCACGCGGGCGGCCATGGCCTCCTCGGCCTTGGCACCCCACACGCGGGGGTCGTACTGCTTCTTGTCGCCGACCTCGCCGTCGACCTTCAGGACGCCGTCGTAGTTCGCGAACATGTGCCCGGCCACGGGGCGGGTGAACGCGTACTGGGTGTCCGTGTCCACGTTCATCTTCACGACGCCGTACTCCACCGAGTCGGCGATCTCCTGGGCGGCGGAGCCGGAGCCGCCGTGGAACACGAGGTCGAACGGGCGCTCCCTGCCGAACTTCTCGCCCACGGCCTGCTGGATCTCCTGCAGGATCTCCGGACGCAGCTTCACGTTGCCCGGCTTGTAGACGCCGTGCACGTTGCCGAAGGTCAGCGCGGTGAGGTAGCGGCCGTGCTCGCCGAGGCCGAGGGCCTCCACGGTGGCGATGCCGTCCTGGACGGTGGTGTAGAGCTTCTCGTTGATCTCGTGGGCCACGCCGTCCTCCTCGCCGCCCACGACGCCGATCTCCACCTCGAGGATCTGCTTGTTGGCGTGGGTGCGCGCGAGCAGCTCGCGGCCGATCCGCAGGTTCTCCTCGAGGGTCTCGGCGGAGCCGTCCCACATGTGGGAGTTGAAGATCGGGTCGCGCCCGGCCTTCACCTCGGCCTCGGAGGCGTCCAGCAGGGGCAGGACGAAGCCCTCGAGCTTGTCCTGGGGGCAGTGGTCCGTGTGCAGGGCGATGTTCACGGAGTACTTCTTGGCGACCTCGCGCGCGAACGCGGCGAAGGCCAGCGAGCCGGCGACCATGTCCTTCACGGAGGAGCCGGAGAAGTAGGCGGCACCGCCGGTGGAGACCTGGATGATGCCGTCCGAGCCGGCCTCGGCGAAGCCGCGGATGGCGGCGTTCAGGGTCTGGGAGCTGGTGACGTTGATCGCCGGGTAGGCGAAGGCGCCGTTCTTGGCGGCGTCGATCATCTCGGCGTACTTCTCCGGGGATGCGATGGGCATGCTGCAGCTCCTAGGCGTCGTCGACTCGGGCAGGCGGGGGAGCGCGGCGGGCGCGACACCCTCGGGCTCATCCTATCCGCGCGGCCGGACCCGCCCCAGGGCCCCGGGCCCGACGGCGACGCCGACCTGGGCACGGCCCCGTCGCTGGCCTAGGGTGAGCTGCGTCACATCGCATCCGAGAGACCGGAGACCACCATGGCCCCCGCACGCCGCCCCTCCCGCCCCCTCGCCCTGGCCGCCGCCGTGGCCGTCGTCGCCGGGTTCGGCGCGCCGCACGCTGCCCTGGCCCAGGAGTCCGCCCCGGCCCCCGACGCGCCGGAGGTGAGCTCCGCCGTCGAGGACCTCTCGCAGCCGGCCACGACGGCCGAGGACGCCCGCTGGGACGCGGCCCGGGACGCCCTGGCGGCCGCCTCGGCCGACGACCCCTTCTACCTGCCGCCCGCCACCGTGCCCGCGACCCCCGGCGCCCTGATCCGCACCGAGCCCACCGCCTTCTACCTGGACCCGGTGCGGCTGGTGCAGGTGCCGGCGCACGCCACGCGCATCATGTACGCCTCGCAGGACGCCCAGGGCCGACCCATCGCCGTGACCGGCACCGTGCTGACCCCCACCGCCCCGTGGACGGGCGGCGGCGAGCGCCCCGTGATCGGCTACGCGGTGGGGACCCAGGGGGCGGCGGACCGCTGCGCCCCGTCCCGCACCCTCTCCACCGGCGCGCAGTACGAAGGCGTGGGGATCACGTCCCTGCTGAGCCGCGGCCACGCCGTGGTGGTCACCGACTACGAGGGCCTGGGCACCCCGGGCACGCACACCTACATGGTCCGGGAGGCCCAGGCACACGCCGTCCTCGACGCGGTGCGCGCGGCCGCCCAGGTGGCGGGGTCGGGCGTCACCGCGACCGCGCCGGTCGCGCTCGCGGGCTACTCGCAGGGCGGCGGGGCGAGCGCGGCCGCCGCCGAGCTCGCGCCCGACTACGCCCCGGAGCTGGACCTCAAGGGCGCCTACGCGGGCGCCCCGCCGGCCGACCTCGTGCAGGTCGCGGGCCGGATCGACGGCGGCCTCTACGCGGCCTTCCTGCTCTACGCGATGGCAGGGCAGCTCGCCGCGTACGACGTGGACCCGGCCACGCACCTCAACGAGACCGGCCTGGCGGCCCTCACCGGCGCGGCCGAGACCTGCATGGCAGGCAGCCTCGCCTACGCGCACCTCGACTCCGCCACGCTGACCCACACGGGGCAGGACTTCCCTGAGCTCGTCCGCTCCGACGCCGAGCTGGCCGGGATCCTCGCCGAGCAGCGGATCGGCGCGCAGGGCCGCCGTCCCGATGTGCCGGTGATGATCGCGCACTCCGTCACGGACGACGTCATCCCGTACCGCGCCGGCCGCGACCTGGGCCGCCGCTGGTGCGCGGAGGGTGCGCGGGTGCGCTTCGACCCGCTCCTCACCCCGACCCACGTGGGCGGCCACGTGGCCGCGCTGCCGCGGATGGGGGCGTTCCTGGACGCGACCCTCGCCGACCGCTGGACCGCCGACTCGTGCGGGTGGTTCTGAGCCTCGGCTAGCGTCGGGGCCAGGACCGTCCCGCCCACCGAAGGAGCAGTCATGCGCGCCGAGCAGGTCACCGATCCCATCACCTACCACGGCGAGGGCCCCGTCTGGGCCGCCTCGTGGGGCACCGCCGCCGAGGGCGTGACCGCCGGCGGCGGCCTGCGCTGGGTGGACATGCTCGCCGGGGACGTCCTGTCCCTGCGCGCCGACGGCACGGTGGACCGCACGCACGTCGGCGACGTGGCCGCCGCGCTGCGCCCGCGTGCGGGGGGCGGCGCCGTCGTCGCGGTGGAGCGGGGCTTCGCCCTGATCTCGCCCGAGGGCGCGCTGACGACGCTGCCCGAGCTGTGGGGCGCGGACGCCGGGATCCGCATGAACGAGGGCGGCTGCGACCCGGACGGCCGGTTCCACTGCGGCACCATGGCGTACGCCAAGACCCCCGGCGCCGCGAACCTCTACCGGCTCGCCCCCGGCCCCGACGGCGGCGCCGGCGAGGTGGACGTCGTGCTGACCGGCGCGACGACGTCCAACGGCCTCGAGTGGAGCCCGGACGGCACACGGGCCTACTACAACGACACCCCCACGCGGCAGGTGGCCGTGTTCGACTACTCCCGCGAGGAGGGCCTGACGAACCGCCGCGTGCTCGTGGACGTGCTCGACGGCGAGGGCAAGCCGGACGGACTCACCGTGGACGCCGAGGGCGGGATCTGGGTGGCCGTGATCAGCCACGGGCAGATCCACCGGTACACGCCCGAGGGGGCGCTCGACGAGGTGATCGAGGTGCCCGTGCAGAAGACCACGGCCTGTACCTTCGGCGGCGACGACCTCGGCACCCTCTACATCACCACCTCCTGGGAGAACCTGGAGCGCGGCGAGGACCCGCTGGCCGGGGCCCTGTTCGCCGTCCGTCCGGGGGTGACGGGCCTGCCGGCCCGTCCCTTCGCGGGCTGACGGCGCTCCGCGCCCGATACCGCGCGTCGTCCTGCGTCGTCCTGCGTCGTCCTGCGTCGTCGGCGCGGTCCCGCGTCGTCGGCGCGGTCCTGCGCCGCGAGCCAGACGAATCTGCGGCCCAAAGGCTCCTTTCAGCGCGGAATCGTCTGGCTCGCGCCTGGAATCGTCTGGCTCGCGCCGGACTCAGGGGACGCCGCGTGCTGCCGGATCCACGCGTGCATCGCGATGCCGGCGGCCACGCCCGCGTTGATCGAGCGGGTGGAGCCGTACTGCGCGATGGACAGCACCGCGCTCGACGCCGCGCGCACCTCCGCCGAGAGCCCCGGCCCCTCCTGCCCGAAGACGAGCACGCAGGCGCGCGGGAAGTCGAAGGTCTCCACCGGCACCGACTCGGGGAACAGGTCCACCCCGAGCACGGGCAGCCCCTCCCCCGCCGCCCACTCCGTGAACGCTTCCACCGTCTCGTGGTGGTGCACGTGCAGGTAGCGGTCGGTGACCATGGCGCCGCGCCGGTTCCAGCGGCGCCGCCCGATGATGTGCACCCCGGCGGCGTTGAACGCGTTGGCGGTGCGCACGACGGTGCCGATGTTCAGGTCGTGCTGCCAGTTCTCGATGGCCACGTGGAACGGGTGCCGCCGCGCGTCGAGGTCCGCGACGATCGCCTCGAGGCGCCAATAGCGGTAGCGGTCGAGGACGTTGCGGCGGTCGCCGTGCGCGAGCAGCTCCGGGTCGTAGCGGGGGTCCTCCGGCCACGGGCCGAGCCACGGCCCGACACCGACCTCGCGGGGCGCGGCGCCGTCCTCGGCCGGCGCGGGCTCGCTCAGCGGCCGGCCTCGGACCGGTCGACGGCGGCCCAGGCGGCCCCGGCGGACACGGCGGCCACGGAGAGCACGGCCGGCCACGCACCGATCTTCTTGGCCAGCGGGTGGGAGGCGCCGAAGCCGCCGAGGTACAGGGCGGCCAGGCCTCCGGCGACGGCCGGCCCCCGCGTGGCCAGCCACGTCCGGCCGGCGTACAGGCCGGCGGCGGCCAGCACGACGCCGCCGAGCGGGCGGATGCCGGTCTCCCGGGCGGTCAGGTAGCCGCCGATCAGACCGAACGCGGTGACCGGGGCCGTGGAGACGGCGTGGGCGGGGAGCAGGGTCTTGCCGTCACGGACGACGGGCGGGGCATGGCGCGGAGTCTTCATGGCGCCACCGTAGCGCGCGCATCCTGGAATACGCCGGGGGCCACCGTCGGGGAGAATGTCCCAGTGAGCATGATCGACAACGCCGTGTACGTGGACGGGCGGCGCGTCCACGCCCCCTCCACCCTCGAGGACACCTGGGAGGAGTGCGAGCGCACCGGCGGCATGGCCTGGCTGGGCCTGTACCGCCCGGACGTGGCCGAGCTCCAAGCGGTCGCGGAGGAGCTGCGCCTGCACCCGCTCGCCGTCGAGGACGCCCTCGCCGGGGGCGAGCGCGCCAAGCTGGACCGCTACGGCGAGGACTCGTTCATGGTCCTGCACCCGGCCCGCTACATCGACCGCACCGAGACCGTGGAGTTCGGCGAGCTGGGCGTCTTCACCGGCGAGCACTACGTGGTGACGGTGCGTCACGCGGAGGAGCCGGACCTGGCCGCCGTGCGTCGATCCCTGGAGACGGAGGGCCGCGAGCGCCTCGCGATGGGGCCGTGGCAGGTCACCCTGGAGATCCTGGACCGGGTCGTGGACGACTACTTCCCCGTGGCCGACGGCCTCGAACAGGACATCGAGGAGATCGAGGACCAGGTCTTCGCCGGCGACGGGCACGTCTCCCGGCGCATCTACCAGCTCTCCCGCGAGGTGCTGAACTTCCAGCACGCCATCCGCGCGCTGCCGTCCATCGTGGAGCAGCTCCAGGCGGAGGTGCGCACCCGCCTGCACGAGGACACCCGCCACCTCGACGCCGACGCCCTGCCCCGGCGCGACGACGCCCACGCCTGGGAGGACGAGGAGCTCAGCGATCAGGCGCGCCTCGAGGTGGAGAACCTGCGCCGCCTGCGTGACGTCCACGACCACGCCGTCCAGATCAACGAGCGCGTGACGACCATGCGCCAGATGCTCCACAGCGCCCTCGAGCTGGACTCGACGCTGGCGTCGAAGCGGCTGTCCGAGCAGTCGATCGCCCAGAACGAGCAGGTCAAGCAGATCTCGTCCTGGGCGGCGATCATCTTCGCGCCGCAGCTGGTGGGCTCGGTCTACGGCATGAACTTCGACGGCATGCCCGAGCTGCACTGGGCGTTCGGCTATCCGTTCGCCCTGGGACTCATGCTGGCGGTGGCCCTCACGCTGTTCGTGCTGTTCAAGCGCGCGGACTGGCTCTAGGCGGGCGGCGCGCGGGGCGGTCCGAGGCTCAGTCGAGGCCGAGCTCGTCCTTGCCGAACGCGTACAGGTACGGCACGTCCGCCTCCTCGGCCACGCGCTCGGCGGCGCCGGTCGCACGGTCCACGATCACGGCCACGGCCTGGACGTCGCCGCCCGCGTTGCGCACGCCCTCGACGGCGGTCAGCGCGGAGCCGCCCGTCGTCGAGGTGTCCTCCAGCACGACGACGCGGCGCCCGTCCACGCCCGGGCCCTCCACCTGCCGGCCCATGCCGTATGACTTCTGCGCCTTGCGCACCACGAACGCGTCGAGCGCGCGGCCCGCGGCGCCGGCCTGATGCATCATCGCGGTGGCCACGGGGTCGGCGCCCATGGTCAGACCGCCCACCGCGTCGAACTCGATCCCGTTCTCCTCGAGCAGGCGCAGCATCACGCGGCCGATCAGCGGGGCGGCCTCGTGGTGCAGGGTGACACGACGCAGGTCCACGTAGTAGTCCGCCTCCTTGCCGGAGGACAGGGTCACCCGGCCGTGCACCACGGCGAGCTCCTGGATGAGCTGCTTGAGCCGCTCGCGGTCCTGCTCGGGCGTGGGGACGGTGGGGGTCTGCGCGTCGGTCATGCCGCCCATGCTAGTGCGGGCCCGGCCACCCCTGCCGCTTCCGTCCCGGCCTGGCTAGGCTCGGGCCATGAGCGAGATCCCGCACGACGACGCCCCCGTCCAGCACCCCTCCGGCCTGCCCCTGGCGCACTGGCTCACCCTCACCGAGGGCCTGATCGCGGCGCGCGTGGCCGAGAGCCTCGAGGAGCACGGCCTGACCCGCGCCCAGTGGCAGCTGCTGAACACCCTCACGGTGGCCCCGCAGTCCCGCGCCGAGCTCGAGGCCGGCTTCGAGGAGGAGCAGCGCGGCGCGGTGCCCGGTCAGATGGAGGAGCTGGTCGAGTCCCACTGGGTGACGGTCGAGGGCGACCTCTACACCCTCACCGCCACGGGACGCACCGCAGGCGCCCGCGTGGGCGAGGCGGTCGAGGCCCTGCGTGCCGAGGCGACGGCGGACGTCCCGCGGGACCAGATCGACGACGCCGTCCGCGTCCTGCGCCGCATCGCCCGCAACCTGGGGCACCCGGACGCGTGAGTCGCCGTCGCCGACCGCCCCTGTCCCCGTGCGCGGGGCCGGTCCTACGCTGACCGGCATGCGTGAACTCCAGCAGCGGATCATCGCCCAGCAGGGCGTCCTCCCCGAGATCGACCCGGCGGCCGAAGTCGAACGGCGCGTGGCCTTCCTCGTCGACTACCTCGCAGCCACGGGTGCGTCCGGCTTCGTCCTGGGCATCTCCGGCGGCGTGGACTCCTCCGTGGGCGGCCGGCTGGCCCAGCTCGCCGTCGAGCGTCGCCGCGCCCAGCTCGGCGTCACGGACGCCGTCGCCCTGGGCGGCCCCGGCACCACTCCGCCGGGTGAGGCGGGGGTGGGCGCCGACGTCGTGCCCTCCCGCGAGAACCCCCGGTTCACCGCCGTGCGCCTGCCCTACAAGGTGCAGCACGACGAGGCGGATGCCCGGGCGGCCATGGACTTCGTGGGCGCGGATCAGGACGTCACCCTGAACATCGCGGAGCCCGTGCAGGGTCTGGCCGCCGCCTTCGCCGAGGCCGTGGGGGAGCCGATCTCGGACTACAACCAGGGCAACGTGAAGGCCCGCATCCGCATGACGGCCCAGTACGCGGTGGCCGGCGCCCACGGGCAGCTGGTGATCGGCACGGACCACGCGGCCGAGGCCGTCACCGGGTTCTACACGAAGTTCGGCGACGGCGGCGCGGACGTCCTGCCGCTGGCCGGCCTGAACAAACGGCAGGTGCGGGCGCTGGGCCGCGAGCTCGGCGCCCCCGAGCCCCTGTGGAACAAGGTGCCCACCGCGGACCTGCTGGACGGCACGCCGGGCCAGACGGACGAGGCCGAACTCGGGATGACGTACGAGGACATCGACGACTACCTCGAGGGCAAGGACGTCCCCACCGAGGTCGCGGAGAAGCTCGAGGGCATCTGGCTCCGCAGCCGCCACAAGCGCACCACGCCGGTGACGATCCACGACGACTGGTGGCGCTGAGGCGCCGATCCCACGGTGTCCGCGCCCTTCGATAGCCTGGCCGGGTGAAGATCGCCACCTGGAACGTCAACTCCCTCCGTGCCCGCGCCGACCGCGTCGAGGCCTTCCTCGAGCGCCATGACATCGACGTCCTGGCCATCCAGGAGACCAAGTGCCGGGACGAGAACTTCCCCTGGGAGCTCTTCGAGCGCGCCGGCTACGAGGTGGTGCACAACGGCACCTCGCAGTGGAACGGCGTGGCCATCGCCTCCCGCGTCGGCCTGAGCGACGTGCAGCGCGGCTTCCCCGGCCAGCCGCACTTCGGCAAGGGCGGCGTGGACCCGCAGGAGGAGTCCCGCGCCATCGGGGCGACCGTGGGCGCCGAGGCGGCCGACGGCGTCGCCCCGGTGCGCCTGTGGAGCCTGTACGTGCCCAACGGGCGCGGCCTGGAGAACGAGCACATGGGCTACAAGCTCGAGTGGCTGCGCGTGCTCCAGGAGCACGCGGCCGCTCGCCTCGCCGAGGACCCGGACACCCGGCTCGCCCTGGCCGGCGACTGGAACATCGCTCCGCAGGACGAGGACGTGTGGGACATCGAGCTGTTCCAGCGCGAGGGCTACACGCACGTCTCCCCGGCCGAGCGCGCGGCGTTCCACGCGTTCGAGGACGCCGGGCTGGTGGACGTGGTGCGCCCCCGCCACCCCGGCCCCGGCGTGTACACGTACTGGGACTACACGGGCCTGGCCTTCCCCAAGAAGAAGGGCATGCGCATCGACTTCCAGCTGTGCTCCCCCGCCCTCGCACAGACGGTCACGGACGCCTGGATCGACCGCGAGGAGCGCAAGGGCAAGGGCGCCTCGGACCACGCGCCCGTGGTCGTCGAGCTGGGCTGAACCACGGGTGAGCCCGCGATGACCCACGACGACGACGACGGCCCGCCCCCGGGTGTCGCGCGCGGCACCGCGCACCTGCGCGTCTTCCAGCCGCTGGCCGCGTTCCCGGACGCGGTCCAGGCGCGACTGATCGCCGGCGGCCACCGCACGCGAGCCGAGGTGGAGGCCGAGGCGGCCGAACGGGCCCGGCGCCGCCTGGCCCGGCCCGTGGCCGACCCGTTCCCGGAGCCCGGCGAGGACGACCTGGTGCGGGTCCTCCAGGACGAGCACCGCTCCGCCTTCTACTGCCCGGACGAGCGGGGCCTGCGCGCCGAGATGGCCGCGGCCATGCTCGAGGAGACGATGCTGCCGCGGCTGCACGAGGCCGCCATCCCGCCGGCGGCGCGGGCCATGAACCGCGGCCGCGCCCTCGTGGCGCTCGAGGAGGAGTGGGGCCTCTCCCCCGACCCGGACGCGGCGGGCGAGGACCCGCACAGCGAGGACGGCGCGTCGGACCACCACCGCGTGCAGACGCGCACCGCCACGTGGGGTGTGCCGCACGGCTGGCTCACGGTGTTCGACCCCGAGGAGCCCGTGCAGCGCCTCGTGGACGGCGAGCGCACGGCGTACCGGCGCGCGCCGATCGTGGCCGCCCGGGAGCGGGCCGGGCATGCGGCGGCGGTGCTCGCGCGGCACGCCCCGGATGCGGAGCTGATCGGTGAGCTCACGGTGATGGTGGAGTGGCTCGGCGCGTTCCACCCCGACTCGTGGGTCGAGCTGGACTACGGCGGCCTCACGCGGCACGTGTGGCCGGACGACTCCGTCTTCGACCTGTGGACGCTCATCGACGCCCTCGAGGAGGGTGACGAGGCGACCGCCGGCGTCGCGCAGGAACGGCTGAACCGCCGCTGGGCCGCCGTCGGGATGCTGGCCCGGCTGACCTGAGCCGGCCGTTGCGTCCGACCGCGCCGGGCGCCCGAGACGCACACCACGCCGCCGACGCCGCTCACGCGGGGCGCGCACTCCGGCGTCGGGCCTAGGGTGGATCCCATGACCACGCAGCACCTGAGCACCCCGCCCTCGGAAGCCCGGAACCGGCCCGTCACGCCATGGTGGGTGGACGCCGTGATCTACCAGGTGTATCCGCGCTCCTTCGCGGACGCGGACGGGGACGGCATGGGCGACCTGCGCGGCGTCACCTCGCGCCTCGACTACCTGGCCCAGCTGGGCGTGGACGCGATCTGGCTCTCGCCCTTCTACCTCTCCCCGCAGCACGACGCCGGCTACGACGTCGCGGACTACCGCGCCGTGGACCCGCGGTTCGGCACGCTCGCGGACGCGGACGAGATGATCGCCGCCGCGCACGAGGCCGGCATCCGCGTGGTCGTGGACCTCGTGCCGAACCACACCTCGTCCGAGCACGCGTGGTTCCAGGCCGCCCTCGCCGCCGGCCCCGGCTCCCCCGAGCGCGCCCGCTACCACTTCGCCGAGGGCCGCGGCGAGCACGGCGAGCTGCCCCCCAACAACTGGGAGTCCACGTTCGGCGGCGGGGCCTGGACCCGTGTGACCGAGGCGGACGGCACCCCGGGCCAGTGGTACCTGCACCTGTTCGACACCACGCAGCCGGACCTGAACTGGGAGAACGAGGAGGTGCGCGAGGAGTTCCGCTCCATCCTGCGGTTCTGGCTGGACCGCGGCGTGGACGGCTTCCGGGTGGACGTGGCCCACGGGCTCATCAAGCAGCCCGGCTACCCGGACACCGAGCACTCCCGCATGGGCATGGTCACGGACGCGGGCGAGGACGCCGACCCCACGTTCGACCCGGACACCTTCGAGCCGCTCACCCCGTTCATGGACCAGGACCGCGTCCACGAGGTCTACCGGGACTGGCGGCGGGTCCTGGACTCCTACGACCACGAGCCGATGATGGTGGCCGAGGCGTGGGTGGCCCCGCTCTCGCGCATGTTCCGGTACGTCCGCCCCGGCGAGATGCACCAGACCTTCAACTTCACCTACCTCATGGCCGGCTGGGACGCCGCCTCGCTGACCCACGCGATCGACCGGTCCTTCGAGCAGGCCGGACGGGTCGGCGCACCGAACACCTGGGTGCTCTCGAACCACGACACGGTGCGCCACGCCTCCCGCTACGGCCTCGCGGACCCGAGCTCCTACCCCGCCGGCATCACGGCCGAGGACGAGCAGCCGGACGAGGCGGTCGGTCGCCGTCGGGCCCGCGCGGCCGCGATGGTGGAGCTGGGCCTGCCCGGCTCGGCGTACATCTACCAGGGCGACGAGCTGGGCCTGCCCGAGCACACCACCCTGGCCGCCGAGCACCGCCAGGACCCGTACTTCTTCCGCACGGACGGCAAGGAGCCCGGCCGCGACGGCAGCCGCATCCCGCTGCCGTGGGCCGCGGACGAGCCGTCCTACGGCTTCTCGACCCCCGCGGACGACGACGGCCCCGCGCCCGCCGCCGAGGGCGTCGCCGCACCGTGGCTGCCCCAGCCCGCGTCCTTCCGGGCGCTGGCGGCGGACCGGCAGGTCGGCGTCGAGGGCTCCGTGTTCGAGCTGTACCGGCGTCTGCTGCAGATCCGCGGCGAGCTCGACCTGGGCACGGGCACGTTCGCGTGGTCCGAGCACCACGACCCCGCACGCGGCGTGCTGGCGTTCACGGTCACCTCGGGCGGTGGCCGGCACCTGGGCTCGGGCGAGCCGATCCCGGCGCGCACCGTGCTCGTGATGGCGAACCTGTCGACCGATCCCGTCGATCTGCCCGCGGGCCATTCCCGGGCCCTGTTCTCCCTCGAGGAGGCGGAGGCCGTGCAGGACGGGCGGCTCGCGCACGATGCCGCCGCGTGGCTGCTCATGGACTGAGCCGGACGCGCCCCGGGACCCGCCGGGGCGCCATAGACCTTCCGCGGGGAATCGGCGGTGGCTGAGGTCACATCATCCGGCCCTGCCGGACGAACGCGGCGTAACATCCACGATGACTCGCATCACACCGGACAAAGTGGCATGAACCCTGTGTCACGAGTCACCATGGCGTGTCCTCATCCACCCCCTTCGAGCGGAGACTTCGCACGTGAGCACCTCCCCCTCCGGCTCCCACGTCGCCGAGCCCGGCGCGGCCACCGCGGACCGCGGGCAGCTGCACCGCGGCCTGAGCCAGCGGCACATCATGTTCATCGCCCTGGGCACGGCGGTGGGCACCGGCCTCTTCTACGGCTCGGCCGGCGGCATCCAGGCCGCCGGGCCGGGCGTGATCCTGTCCTTCCTCGTCGCCGGCGCCGCCGTGTTCCTCGTGATGCGCGCCCTCGGGGAGATGACGCTCCGTGAGCCCGTCTCCGGGTCCTTCGCCGCCTACGCCTCCCGTTATCTCGGCCCCTTCGCCGGCTACGTGACCGGCTGGACCTTCGTCTTCGAGCTGGCCGTCGTGATCGTCGCGGACACCGCCGCCATCACCACGTACATGGCGTTCTGGTTCCCGGGGGTCCCGGCCTGGGCCTGGGTCGCGGCCACGATCCTCGTGGTCGGCCTGATCAACTTCACGCACGTCGGCAACTTCGGTGAGGCCGAGTTCTGGCTGACGCTCGTGAAGGTCGGGGCCATCGTGGCGATGATCTTCGGCGGTGTGATCCTGCTCTTCACCGGCGCCTCCACCGCGGACGGCACCCAGGCCAGCCTGGCGAACCTCGTGGACCACGGCGGATTCCTGCCGCACGGCATCCTGGGCGTGCTGACCGCGCTCACCATCGTGACCTTCTCCTTCGGCGGCATCGAGACCCTCGGCGTGGCCGCGGGCGAGGCCAAGAACCCGGAGAAGGTGCTGCCCAAGGCCATCAACACGGTGCCGATCCGCATCCTGTTGTTCTACGTGCTGACGATGGCGGTCATCATGGCCCTCGTCCCCTGGAACCAGGTGGACGGCAAGGCCAGCCCGTTCGTGCAGATCTTCGAGGGCCTCGGCGTCCCCTTCGCCCCGCACCTGCTGAACTTCGTGGTGCTCACGGCCGCCGTCTCCGCGATCAACGCCTGCATCTACGCGTCCGGTCGCCTGCTCTACGCGATGGCCCACGACGGCCAGGCGCCCCGAGCCTTCACCCACACCAACCGCGGCGGCGTGCCGTGGCTGTCCGTGGCCGTGACGCTGGGCGTGATGGTTCTCGGCGCGGTGCTGATCACCGTGGACCCGAACGCCTTCAGCCTGGTGGCCGGCGTCGCCTCGTTCGCCGTGGTGCTGACCTGGGCCATGATCTTCCTGTCCCACCGCGCCATGCGCAGGCGCGTCGCGGAGCAGGGCGCGGAGCCGTCCCCCTTCCCCATGCCGCTGGGCAACGTCGGCACCTACCTGGGCCTGGCGTTCGTGGCCACCGTGGTGATCACCATGGCCACCATCCCGGATTCGCGCCAGGCGCTCATCATCGGCCTCGTCTGGGTCGCCGTCCTGACCCTCGCCTGGTTCGTCACGGGCACCCGCGCGTCGGCCGCGGCCCACAACCGCACCGGCACCCTGCCGGTGGTCCGCACCCGCCAGTCCCACGAGGACTGACCCCCCACGACGACGGCCCCTGTCCCGCGCGGGACAGGGGCCGTTCTCGTCCGGGCCGGGAGGGCGCCCGGGGGGCGGACGTCAGTGCTCGTAGCGGCGCAGCCGGGTGCGGCGGGGCCCCTCCGAGGCCGGGACGCCGGCGGCCGCATCGGCGATCCGCTGCCGGCGGTCCCGGCTGAGCGAAGCCCACCACTGCGAGGCCGCCACGGGGCCGGCGTCGACCACCTCGTCGTCGTCGGACTCGAGGCCCAGGCGGTCCTTGATGGAGGCCAGCATGGCCTGGCGGCGCACCGCCTCCACCCGCGCCACGGAGTAGCCGAGCGAGCGGAACGTGGCCAGGCAGATCAGCAGCATCATCACGGAGAACGGCAGGCCGATGGTGATGGCCAGGACCTGGATCGCGGACAGGCCGCCGGCGGCCAGCAGGGCCGCGGCCATGAGCGAGGTGGCGATGGCGAAGAAGATCTTCACCGTGGCCTTCGGGTTCACGTCGCCGCCGGTGGCGAGCATGCCCATCACGAGCGAGCCCGAGTCGGCGGAGGTGATGAAGAAGATGCCCGAGAGGATGATGGCGCCGACCACGAGCATCGTGCCCGCGGGCAGCTGCTCGAGCACCTGGAACAGTGCGGTGTTGGAGTCGATGGCGCCGTCCGCGCCCACCACGGAGGTGTATCCGGCGGGGCGGGTGGTCTCGAGGAAGACGGCGGTGCCGCCCAGGATGCCGAACCAGACCACGCAGACCAGGGTGGGCACCAGCAGCACGCCGGCGATGAACTCGCGCACGGTGCGGCCGCGGGAGATGCGGGCGATGAAGATGCCGACGAACGGCGTCCAGGACATCCACCAGCCCCAGTAGTACGCGCTCCAGCCGGCCTGCCACGCGTCGCCCTCGGCGCCGTAGAACGCGGAGACGTTGAGCGAGTTCGCGAAGAAGTACTGCATGTAGGAGCCGAGGGACTGCACCATCTCCTTGAACAGGAACGCGGTGGGCCCCACGATCGCGATGAACAGCAGCAGGCCGGCGGCCAGGATCAGGTTGATGTTGGACAGCCACTTCATGCCGCGCTCCACGCCGGAGACCACGGTGTAGAGCACCACGCAGGTGACCGCGCCGATCATGGCGTACTCGAGCCAGGGGCTGTCCTCGGGCACGATGCCCAGCGCGCGCAGGCCCGCGGACATCTGGGTGACGCCGAGGCCCAGCGAGGTGGCCACGCCGAAGACGGTGCCGATGAGGGCGATGTTGTCGATCAGGTGGCCCCAGCCGCCGCGCACGCGGCGCTCGCCGATCAGCGGCTCGAAGGCCCAGCGCAGCGCGAGGGGACGGCCACGCCGGTGGATGGCCAGCGCGACCGCTACGCCGACCACCGCGTAGATCGCCCAGGGCTGCAGGCCCCAGTGCAGGAACGTGGTGGCCAGCGCCGACTGGGCGGCCTCTGCCTGGGTGGGGTTGGCGGCCGCCAGGTCGGGCCGCGGCGAGGTGAAGTGCATGAGCGGCTCGGTCATGCCGAAGAACACGAGGCCGATGCCCATGCCCGCCGCGAAGAGCAGGGAGAACCAGGACAGCGTGGTGAACTCGGGCTTCTCATCGGGCTTGCCCAGCGTGATCTCGCCCTTGCGGGAGAACGCGAGGTAGCCGCAGAACAGCACGAAGAACAGGGCGACGAGGGCGTACCACCACGAGAAGTTCGTGATGATGGCCTGCTGGACCAGGCCGATGCCCACGGTCATCTGCTCGGGGGCGAGCAGCGTGGCCACCACGAAGGAGAGCACGATGACCGCCGAGGGCCAGAACACCCACGGCAGCAGGACGCGGTCACGGGCGGCCGCGGCGGAGGTGTCTGGGGTGACGCCGGCGTCCGGGTCGGTCGCCGGGGACGGATGGTACCCGGGTCGCTCGGGACTCCTGGGCTCGGTCGAGGGCGGTGTCGAATCGCTCATCCTCCCGACCCTACGTGGTCCCGCCCGCCGCCTCCCCGCCTGAGGCGCGGCCGAGTGGACGGTCTCACCCGGCGGTGTGACCGCGCCCACGGCCCCGGCGGGGGCGCCCCCTGGTGAGGCGTGGGCGGCCTCACTAGGGTGTGGGACACCACGACGACGGCGGCGCCGGACGGGCCCGCCCGTGAGAGGAAGGACCCGCACCATGACCGACGTCCCCTTCGAGGACCGCGAGGACGAACGAGAGCTCGAGACGGACCTGCTCGCCGATCCCAACGCCGCCGGCGACCCCGAGCCGGAGGACGGCCGCGACGGCCAGCCCGTGCCCGGCGGCTCGGACGACCCGCAGCACTGGGCCGGGGAGGGACGTGCCCCGGACTCCCTGCGCAATGCGGAGTCCGCCGCCATGCACATCGAGGAGGATGCCCAGGACCGCACGCGTGCGGGCGAGGGCGACGTCGAGATCCTGTGACCACCCCTCAGCCCCGGTCGAGCAGAGCAGCCCCCCGGACGACGAAGGCCCCCCGCGTCTGCGGGGGGCCTTCTCGAAGTGGTGGCTCCGACCGGCGTCGATCCGGTGACCTTACGATTTTCAGTCGTACGCTCTACCAACTGAGCTACAGAGCCCGGCGACCTTCGTCACCAGGACCATGCGTCACCGGACTCCGTTTCCGAATGCCGGTGATCGGACGATCCGAGCGACCCTGACGGGACTTGAACCCGCGACCTCCGCCGTGACAGGGCGGCGCGCTAACCAACTGCGCTACAGGGCCATGTTCTGTTGTTCTCGCCGCTTTCGCAACGAGTGGAAACTCTAGCAGAGCCTCCGAGTGTCGTGCAAATCCACGCTCCACGTGCCGTTCCGGCCGCCGAGGGCGGCCGTTCTGCGTACCCCCAACGGGATTCGAACCCGTGTCGCCGCCGTGAAAGGGCGGTGTCCTAGGCCTCTAGACGATAGGGGCAGGTCCGGTGTCGAGATTCCCGAGGTGGACCCTGGGAGTCTATGGTGGCCGCACACCCTCCGGCAAGTCCGGCCGCCGGCCGGCCGCCCTCCGCACCGCGGAGCCCCGCACCCCCAGGAGCCGCCGTGGACCACCGTCCGTCGCCCGAGCAGCCCGCCGCCACGTGGATGAGCGAGCAGGAGTTCGACGACGCCGTCTCCGCGGCCCTCACCCGCATCCCGGACGAGCTGGCACGGCTGCTGACGAACGTCGTCGTGGTGGTGGAGGACGAGTACGAGCCGCAGCGCTGGGAGGACCCGGCCACCGAGCTGTTCGGCCTCTACGAGGGCGTGCCGCTGACCGAGCGCGCCGAGTTCGCGTGGCAGATGCCGGACCGGATCGTGGTGTTCCGCGGCCCGCTCACCCGCCACTGCACCTCCCGCGCCGAGCTCGAGGACGAGATCACCGTCACCGTCATGCACGAGGTGGGGCATTTCTTCGGCATCTCCGAGGAGCGCCTCCACGAGCTCGGCTGGGGCTGAGCGCCGGTCAGGACTCCGGCTGGTCCTGGACCGGGCCGAACGAGGCGCGGCGGCCGAGGCGGACGTCCTCGCGGAACGGGACGACGAGCACCGGGCCCTTGGCGTGGTCCGCGACGCCGCGGCTGGTGGAGCCGACGATCGCACCGGCGAAGCCGCCCAGGCCGCGCGTGCCCACCACGGTGAGGCGGGCGGTGGCGGTCTGGTCCACCAACACGTCCACGGGGGTGCCGTCCACGAGCTCGGTGAGGACCTCGAGTCCGGGGAACTCGGAGCTGATCCACGCGGCGCCGGCGTCGAGACGCTCGCGCAGCTCCCGCTCGCGGGCCTCCTCGTCCAGGCTGACGGCCAGCCACGCGGCGTTCGCGCCCAGGGGCGGGACGGCGCACACGAGCTTCAGCGGGGCCTGGCGGAGGCAGGCCTCCTCGGCGGCCTCGAGAGCGGCGGCACGGCCCTGCTCGGAACCGTCGACGCCCACCACGACGGCGGTCCTGTCCCCCGCGCGGCTGGCCTCGACCCCGGCGGGGATGAGGGCGACCGGGCAGTGCGCGTGGCCGGGCAGCGCGGCGGCCACCGAGCCGAGCAGGCGGCCCATGAAGCCGCCGCGGCCGCGGGCGCCCGAGACGAGCAGGGAGGCGTCGGCGGAGAGCTCCACGAGGACGCCGGCCGCGTCCCCGATCTCCACGCGCAGCTCCGGACGCACCCCGTCGGCGTCGAGCTTGCCGGCGACCTCCTCCAGGAGGGCCTGCACGCCCTCGCGGAGACGGGAGTCGTCCAGGACGGCGCCGCCGGCGTCCGCGCCGTAGCCCCAGTACGCGGGGATCGAGTAGGCGGTGACGAGGGTCAGCGGCTCGCCGCGCAGGCCGGCCTCGCGCTGGGCCCAGCGGGCGGCGGAGACGGACTGGTCGGAGCCGTCCACACCCACCAGGACGCCGAGCGGTGCGTCCTCACGGCGGGGGGCGGCGGGCTGGGTCTGGGCGGACATGGCGACCTCCTCGAGTCGGACTCGACGGGCCCCGGGCGGACCCGGCCGAGTGCCTCCAGTCTACGCCTCGGGGCCCGGGACGAGCCCCGTGATCCCGGGCGCGACGCCCGCGGGGAAGCCGCGTGGATCCTCCGCGAGCCGGGCCGGGAAGGCGTCCATGCGCAGGGCGCGGGCCAGGCGGTCGCGGGGGTCGGCGCCGGGCGGGGCGTCCACGGCGGGGCGGGCCACGGGGGTGTCCGAGGCCGCCACGATGACGTTGCCGCGGCGCCGCCCCTTGAGCATGGGCGGATCCGCGATCACCTCGACGTGCTCGAACGCGGCGACGACGGCGGCCACGTCCGCCCGCACCGACGTCAGGTCCGGCCCGCCGCCCACGTTGAGCACGTACAGCCCGCCCGGGGCGAGGACCCGCGCGGCGGCGTGGGCCGCGTCCAGGCCGGTGAGGCCCGGCGGGGTGATGTGGCGGGCGCCGGTCAGGTCCGTGGGGTCCGGGGCGAAGACGTCGCGGATGATCAGGTCGCGGCTGGCCGGGTGGGCCGTGGCCAGGACCTCGGCGGCGTCGGCCACGCGGATGCGCAGGGCCGGGGCGCGGGGCAGGCCGAAGCGCTCGCGGGCGAGGGCGGCCAGGCCGACGTCGATCTCCACCGCGGTCTGGTGGGAGCCCGGGTACGCGTGGTCCACCCAGCGGGCGAGCGCGCAGCCCGCGCCGCCCAGGTGCAGGGCACGCAGCGGTGTGGGCTCCGGCCAGTGCGCCCGGACGGCTGCGGCGGCCCAGCGCATGTACTCGAAGGCCATGCGCTCGGGGCGCTCGGGGTCCAGCGGCGAGGACTCGACGCCGTTGACGTAGAGGATGAACGCGCCCGGCTCGAAGGCGTCCTCGCGGATCTCGGCGGTGCCGTGGGTGATCGCGTGGACGCCCGGCTCGATCCCGGAGGGGCCGGCGGATCCGCCCGCGGCCCGGCCCCGGCGCGCCGACGACCGGCGACTCACGCCGCACCGCCGTCGTGCGGGAGGCGGCGCACCATCAGCTGCTCGTGCAGGCCGGCCCACGGGCCGGTCATCGGCTCCGGCGCCCCCACGGCCGCGAAGCCGTGCTTGACGTAGAACGCGACGGCCCGCGGATTCTCGGCGAGGACGCGCAGCAGCGCGGGGCGGTCCCCCACGACGGCGTCCAGCAGGCGCGCTCCCACACCGGTGCCGTACGCCTCGGCCAGGACGTAGAGCACCATGAGCTCCACATCGGGCAGGTCGGCGGGCGACGCGGGCGCGTCGTCCGCACCCGTCCGGCCCGTCTCCGCCGCCGAGCGACGCGGGCCCGCGAGCGCCACGCCGAGCAGCCGGCCGCCGTCGTCGGCGACCCAGAGGTCCCGGTCCGATCCGATCAGCGCGGTCCACGCGGGCACGTCCTCCGGGATCCGGGCCTCGATCGCGTCCAGGTAGGCGGACGGCAGGAGCGCGCCGTAGGCCTCCCGCCACGACCGCGCCTTGACGCGCAGCAGCGCCTCGACGTCCCCGGGGGCGGCGGGGCGCACGGTCACGGGCTCAGGCAC
Organism: Micrococcus sp. 63XJN7_8_ISO-PGPR-S23-253; assembly: GCF_056173425.1. Taxonomy (NCBI): domain Bacteria; kingdom Bacillati; phylum Actinomycetota; class Actinomycetes; order Micrococcales; family Micrococcaceae; genus Micrococcus; species Micrococcus sp. 63XJN7_8_ISO-PGPR-S23-253. The sequence goes on along the minus strand of NZ_CM149673.1, from coordinate 132,262 downwards.
GGGCTGCTCCTCCGGGCCGCCGGCGCGGCGGCCATTCCTCGAACGAAAGCGCCTCGACACGCCGCCGTTTCCCGAACGAAAGCGTCCGGGGGCAGCGGGGAGGGGGGTCACCCGGCGTCGCCGTCGCGCGGGGCCGGGGCGGCGCGCCGTTCCTCATCCTCGGCGAGGGCCGACTCGAGGCGCTCGAGCTTGCCGTCCAGCTCGTCGGTGTGGCCGGGGCGGATGTCCGCCTTCAGCACGAGCGAGACGCGGGAGCCGTACGGGGACACGGCGTCCACGGCGGCACGCACGACCTCCATCACCTCGTCCCAGTCCCCCTCGATCTCGGTGAACATCGAGGAGGTGCGGTGCGGCAGGCCGGAGGCGCGCACCACGGCGACGGCGGCCGCGACCGCCCGGTGCACGGACGCGGTGTCCGCGTCACCGGGCAGGTGCTCGGCGTCGGCAGGTTGGCCGGAGGGGGCGACGGAGAAGGCGACGATCATGGCACCAGTGTGCCTCGCTCCCGCCGCCGGCTCACCCCCCGAGCACCGGCTGCAGGGCCTTGATCAGCTCGTTCACGCCGATCGCCACGAACACGGCCGCGGTCAGGCCCAGCAGGGTGTTGCGGACCCAGCCGTTGCGGAACTGCCGCGGCACGTCCTTCGTGTTGTTGAGGAACAGCAGGGTCACGGCCAGGAACGGCATGAACAGGGCGCCGAGCGTGCCGTAGAGCAGGATCAGGAAGATCGGCCGGTCCAGGAACAGCAGCGCCATGGGCGGCAGGGTCAGCCACAGCAGGAAGAAGCGGCCGGGCTTCGAGGACAGCGACGGCGCGTCGTCCTGGTCCAGCTCCTCGGCGGGCCGGCGGAAGTTCGTCCAGAAGTCCGCGAACATCAGCGAGACGCCGTGCCACACGCCCAGCAGGGAGGAGAAGGACGCGGCGAAGAATCCGACGAGGAACACCGTGGACCACGCCGAGCCGTAGCGCTCGGCCAGCACGTCGCCGACGTCGAGCAGGCCCTTGTCGCCCGAGGAGATCGCCAGCCCCGCCGAGTGCAGCAGCTCGACGCCCATGATCATGGTGGCGATCACGAAGATGCCCGTGAGGATGTACGAGGTCGCGTTGTCGAACCGCATGACCTTCAGGTACTTCGGGACGTTCCAGCCCTTCTCGCGCAGCCAGTAGCCGTAGGCGGCGAGCGTGATGGTGCCGCCGACGCCGCCTGCGAGGCCGAGCACGTAGAACATGACGTCCGGGTCGCCGGAGGGCAGCTGCGGCACGAGACCGGCCAGGATCGCGCCCAGGTTCGGGGCCGTCAGCGCCGCGGAGAGCAGCACGGTCACGAACATGACGCCGATCAGCACCGTCATGAGCCACTCGATGAGGCGGTACCTGTCCAGCCAGACCAGCCCCAGGCCGATCAGGCCCGCGGCGATCGCGAACACCTTGCTGTCCACCCCGGGGAACAGCGCCGCGAGCGGCAGGGCGGTGGAGGACATCGCCGTCGCCCCGTACACGATGCCCCAGATGAGGATGTACGGGCCGAAGTACCAGGACGTCCAGGCCCCGAGGGTGCGCCAGCCCTGGAAGATCGTCTTGCCGGTGGAGAGGTAGTAGCGGCCCACGCCCTCCACGAGCACGATCTTGAAGATCACGCCCAGCACCACGGCCCACAGCAGCATGTAGCCGTAGCGGGAGCCGGCGGTCAGGGTGGCCACCAGGTCCGCCGCGCCCACGCCCGTGGCCGCGGCGACGATGCCCGGGCCGAGGGAGTTCCAGCGCGGGCGGATCGGCGTCTCGTTCAGTTCGGCGTCGGTGAACCCGACGATGTCCGGGTTGTGCACGGGGCGCCCGGGGTCGACGGCGTGGGCCATGGGATGCTCCTGCGATCGGGGATGCGAGTGATGCGAGTGGCGCAACAAGTATCACGCATGGAAGCGACGCCGCTCACATCCTTCCGCGGTGCTTCACACGTGCGTCCCGTCCGCCTCCACGGCGATGCCCAGCTCGTTGCCCGGGATCGAGGCGAGCAGTCGCCGCGTGTACGGGTGCCGGGGGTTGGTGAAGACCTCCTCGGAGCTGGCCGCCTCCACCACCTGGCCGTCCTTCATGACGCACACGTAGTCGGAGATGAGCCGCACCACCGCCAGGTCGTGCGAGATGAACAGGTAGCTCAGCCCCAGCTCGTCCTGCAGGCGGCGCAGCAGCGTGAGGATCTGGTCCTGCACGAGCACGTCCAGTGCGGAGACCGGCTCGTCGCACACGATCAGCTCGGGGTTCAGCGCGAGCGCGCGGGCGATCGCCACGCGCTGGCGCTGTCCGCCCGAGAGCTCGGCCGGGTACCGGCGATGGAAGTGGGAGGGCAGGGCGACCTGGTCCATGAGCTCGAGCACGCGCGCCCGCCGCTGCCTGGCGTTGCCCCGCCGGTACGTCTGCAGCGGCTCCTCGATGATCCGGCCCACCGTGAACGAGGGGTTGAGCGAGGAGAAGGGGTTCTGGAACACGGCCTGCACACGCTGCCGGAAGTCCTTGAGCCCCTCCCCCTTCAGCGCCAGCACGTCCTTGCCCTCGAAGCTGATCTCGCCCGAGGTCGGCTCGATCAGCTTGAGCAGCATGCGCGCCGTCGTCGTCTTGCCGGAGCCGGACTCGCCGACGATCGAGACGGTCTTGCCGCGCGGGATCTTCAGGGAGACGTCCTTCGCGGCGGTGAAGTCCTCGTGCCCGCGCACGGGGTAGACCTTCGTGAGGTCGCGGATCTCCACCAGCGGGGTGAGGTCCTGCTTCGCCAGGGCCACCGTGGTCAGAGCCGCGGTGTCGTCCTCGGCCAGGTCGGCCGGGGCGGGATCGAAGGCCTCGGGCAGCAGGCGGGCCGCCGCCACCGACGGCGCGGCCGCCACGAGCGAGCGGGTGTAGGCGTGCTGCGGGTCCTCGAGGATGGCCCGCGCGTCGCCGGACTCCACCACGCGTCCGCGGTGCATCACCACGAGCTGCTGCGCCCGCTCGGCGGCGAGGCCGAGGTCATGGGTGATCAGCAGCACGGAACTGCCGAGCTCGCGGGTCATCTCGTCGATCTGGTCCAGGATCACCTGCTGCACCGTCACGTCCAGGGCGGAGGTCGGCTCGTCCGCGATCAGCAGCTGCGGCCGGCACGCCAGGCCGATGGCGATCAGCACGCGCTGACGCAGGCCGCCCGAGAGCTCGTGCGGATACTGCTTGGCCCGCCGCGCGGGCTCGGGGATGCCGGCGCGCTCCATCACCTCGACGACGGCGGCCCCCACGTCCTTCTTCGTCGCCATGCCGTGGGTCAGCAGGGTCTCCCCGATCTGCTGCCCCACCCGGGTCACGGGGTTGAGGTTGGACATCGGGTCCTGCGGCACCAGCCCGATCCGGCGGCCGCGGATGCCGCGCATCCGCGACTCCGGCAGGCCCACGAGCTCCTCGCCCGCGAAGCGGACGGAGCCTGCCGTGACCCGGCCGTTGCCGGGCAGCAGGCCGATCGCGGCCATCGCGGTGGTGGACTTGCCCGAGCCGGACTCGCCCACGATCGCCAGCGTGCCCCCGGCCGGGAGCGTGAGGGACGCGCCCTCCACGGCCTGCACGGTGCCCTGCTGGGTGGTGAACTCCACGTCCAGGTCACGGATCTCCAGCAGCGGGGCGCCGGCCGCGGGGACCGCGGGCGCCGCGCCGGGGCCGGGCGCGCCGTCGTCGTGCTTGGGGTCCATGGTCAGCGCCTCCGGGAGGTCGGGTCGAGGGCCTCGCGCAGGGACTCGCCCAGCAGGGTGAAGCCGAGCGCGGTGATGGCGATGCACAGGCCGGGCAGGAACGCGAGCCACGGGTTGATGCCCAGCTCGGCCTGCGCGTAGGTGAGCATGCGGCCCCACTCGGCGGTCTCGGGGCGGCCGCCGCCGAGGCCGAGGAAGGACAGGGCGGCCGCGTCGATCACGGCCGTGGCCAGGGTGAGCGTGGCCTGCACGATCACGGGGCCCAGCGAGTTCGGCAGCACATGGGACATCGTGATCCGCCCGCGCGAGAGGCCGAGGGTCTGCGCCGCGAGCACGTAGTCCGACCCCTTCTGCGTGAGCATCGAGGACCGAAGCAGCCGCGCGAACACGGGCACCTGCGCCACCCCGATCGCGATCATCACCGCGAACGGGGTCTGCCCGAGGATCGCCGCGATGGACACCGCCAGCAGCAGATTCGGCACCGAGAGCAGGATGTCCACCACGCGCATCACCACGGAGTCCACCCAACCGCCGAACGTGCCGGCCAGCAGGCCGAGCAGCATGCCACCGACCAGGCCGAACGCCGTCGAGATGACGCCGATGAGCAGCGAGGCCTGCGCGCCCCAGATCAGCTTGGAGAGCACGTCCCCGCCGAAGCGGTCCAGGCCCAGCGGGTAGCCGGCCACCTCGCCGGGGCCGGGCACGTGGGTGGGGCGGATCTCGCGCATGCCGGGCGTGGCCGTGCCCGCGTACGGGGCCAGCACCGGGGCGAGGACGGCCACGAGCACGAAGAGCAGCACGATCACGGCGCCGGCGATCGCCGCCGGGTTGCGGCGCAGCCGCTGGAACGCGGCGCCCCACACGGAGGTGCCGCGTGCGTCCGCGGCGGCCTCGGTGGTCGCCTGGGTGGCCCCGGCCTCGACGGGCGCCAGCGCGTGGTCGACGGCGTGCTCGGTGGGTCCGCCGCCGGGGCTGGGGGGCAGGTTCACGCTCATGAGACACGCACCCTCGGGTCGATGAGGCCGTAGGAGACGTCCACGACCAGGTTGATCAGCGAGTAGAGCAGGGCGATGAAGATGATGAAGCCCTGCAGCACCGGGAAGTCGAGCTGGAAGATCGCCTGGGCGAGGAACCGGCCGATCCCGTTGAACGCGAACACCGTCTCGGTGAGCACCGCCCCGGAGATCAGCAGGCCCAGCTGCAGGCCGAGCGTGGTGCTCACCGGCAGCAGGGCGTTGCGCATGATGAACCGGTCCCGGATCAGGCGCGGGGCCAGGCCCTTGGCACGGGCCGTGCGCACGAAGTCCGCGTCCTGCACGTCCAGCACGGAGGCGCGGGTGATGCGCGCGATGATCGCCAGCGGGATGGTGCCCAGCGCGATGCCGGGCAGCACCAGGTGGGTCAACGCGTTCAGGGCCGCGTCCCACTCGGCGGTGATGATGCCGTCCCACACGTAGAAGTTCGTGTAGTGGGTGGCGTCGATCCGCGGGTCCTGCCGGCCGTCCGTGGGCAGCCAGCCCAGCTTCACCGCGAACACCCACTTGAGGATGAACGCCAGGAAGAACACGGGCACCACCACGCCGATCAGGGACAGCACGACGGCGACGTCGTCCTGCCACCGGCCCACATGGCGGGCGGCCCAGTAGCCGAGCGGGATGCCGATGACCACCGCGAACACGATCGCGAAGATCGAGAGCTCCAGCGTGGCCGGGAAGCGGTCCGCGAACTCCTCGACCACGGACCGATTCGTCATGATCGAGGTGCCGAAGTCGCCGCGCAGCAGCCGCCCCATGTAGGTGACGTACTGCTCGAGCAGGGGCTTGTCGAAGCCGTACGCCGCGTTCACCCGGGCCACGGCCTCGGGGGTGGCGCGGTCGCCGAGCAGGGCGGTGGCGGGGCCGCCGGGCAGGCTGCGGACCCACACGAACAGCAGGACGGACAGTCCGAACAGGGTGGGGATCAGCAGCAGCAGGCGCTTGCCGATGAGTCTGAGCACGAGGGGCCTCCATGCCGGCGCGGGGGCCGGGCCGGTCGGTGCGAGGGACGGGCGGTGGCGGGCGGGCCCGCGACGACGGCGCCGGGGCGCGGCGCCGTCGTCGCCGGTGGGGCGGGTCGTCCCCGGCCCTCCGGGCTCACTCGGTCAGGTCGATCTCGTTGAAGACCTCGTCGTTGACCGGGCTCGCCGGGTAGGAGGCCACGCGCTTGTCGAAGGCCAGCGACGGGGCCGGGTGGGCGAGCGGGACCGCCGGGACGATCTCGGAGATCTGCTCGTTGATCTCCTGGTACTTCGGCGTCTGCTCCTCGAGCGTCGGGATCTGGCGGGCCTCCTCGAGGGCGGAGAACAGCTCCTCGTCGGTGAAGCCGAACTCGGGCTTCTCCTGGCCGAAGAACACGCCCACGAAGTTGTCCGTGTCGTTGTAGTCGCCGGTCCAGCCGAGCAGGTGGATGCCGTGGTCCGCGGAGCCCTGCACCTGGTCGAGGTAGTCCGGGCTCCACTTGGCCGGCTTCGCGTTCACCGTGATGCCCACCTCGGCCAGCTGGCTCGAGAGGTTGGAGAACGCCTGCTCGGGGGTCGGCATGTACGGGCGCGAGACGCCCGTGGGGTAGTTGAAGTCGATCGTGAAGCCGTCCGGGTAGCCGGCCTCGGCGAGCAGCGCCTTGGCCTTGGCGGGGTCGTGCTCGTACGTGGTGACGTCCTCGCTGTACCCGTTCACGGACTTCGGGATGAACTGGGTGGCGGGCTCCGTGCCCTCGGGGAGGGTCTGCGCGATGAGGGCGTCCTTGTCGATCGCGTGGGCGATCGCCTGGCGCACCCGGACGTCCTGGAGCTCCTCCTTCTCCTGGTTCAGGCCCAGGTAGAGGATGGTGAACGGGTCGCGGGCCACCACGTTGAAGCCGGCCTCGGACAGGGCCGCGGTGTCCGCGGGGGCCACGAGGTCATAGCCGTCGATGTCCCCGGCCTCGAGCGCCTGACGGCGGGCCACCGGGTCGTCGATCACGCGGAAGGTGATGTCCGTGACCTCGCCGCCCTCGCCCCAGTAGTCCTCGTTGGCGGTGAGCTTGATGTCCTCGCCCACGCTCCAGGACTCGAACTTGTAGGGGCCGGTGCCGGTGGGGTGGGCCCGGGCGTACTCGGACAGCTGCGGCGACTCGGCGGTGCCGCCCACCTCGTCCGCCTTGTACTCCTCGAGCGCCTTCGGCGACTGCATGGCGAAGGCCGGCAGGGACAGGGAGGGGATGAATCCCGCGAACGGCTGCGCCAGCGTGATCCTCGCCTCGTGCTCGCCGGTGGCCTCGCACTCCTTGTAGACGGCGTCCTCGGGCTTGTCCGCGAAGCCGCGGAACAGCTTGCCGTAGTAGTACGAGAGGGTCTCCGACTGCTGGATGCCCGTGAAGTTGTACCAGCGGTCGAAGTTGGCGCACACGGCCTCCCCGTTGAACGGCTCGCCGTCGTGGAAGCGCACGCCCTCCTTCAGGGTGAAGGTGTGCGTGAGGCCGTCCTCTGAGGACTCCCAGGACTCGGCCAGCAGCGGCGCGGGGTCCGCGGTGCCCGGCTTCGTGCCCACGAGGCCCTCGAAGATCTGGCGGGAGACCCGGAAGGTCTCGCCGTCGGAGGCGAAGGCCGGGTCCAGGGTCTTCGGGTCCGAGGACGCGGCGAAGATGAACGAGCCGTCCACCTGGGCGGCGTCGCCCCCGCCCGAGCCGCCGGAGCCGCCGCCGTCGCGCTGGCTCTGGGCGCAGCCGGTGACGAGCAGGGCGCCGGCCGCGGTGAGCGCGGCGGCGGACAGGAGTCGGTGACGCAGACGGGTGGCCATGGGGGCTCCTCCGGGAGAGGTCTCAGCCGAGACGCGGGTGCGAGGGGACCGCACCGTCGGATGTGACCTGGAGCACGGTCTTGGACGTGACTATAGGCACAAGCGCGGGCAGGAACGCAACGCAGGCCGCGTCTGCGCGTGCGGCACGGCACCCTCAGGCCCCGGTGGGCGCCTGCTCCCGTCGTGCGGAGGCTCGCTCGCGGACCCAGCGCAGCACGTCCTCCGGACGGTTGGTGGTAAGCTCCTGCACCCCCTGGGCGAGGAGGAACTCGGCGTCCTCGCGCTCGTCGACGGTCCACACGCGCAGCCGCCGCCCCGCCGCCAGCCAGGCCTTCACGTCCGCCAGGTGCTCCCGCACGTAGGCCACGGAGGGCCCCGCCATCCCGGCCCGGCCGCGCCAGACGAGCGCCTCGGACCCGGCCAGCGACTGGCGCGCCGCCGCGCGCACCGCCGCCCGGCTCAGTGGCCCCCGCGCGAGCCGGGTCGGCAGCTCCGTCGGCAGGAGGTCCATCAGGGGGCAGAGGGGGTCCGTGCCGGCCAGCGGAGCCACGTGGCGCAGCGCGTCCGGGTGGAAGCTCATGAGAGACACCTGCACCTGACCCACCCGGCCGGTCTCCGGGTCCCAGCCGGCCCGCAACAGCTCCCGCAGCACCCGCTCCTCGAGCTCATGTCCGAACGGGGAGGGGTGCTTGAGCTCCACGGCCAGACGCAGCGGCCGGTCCGCGGCCGTCGCGATCGCCAGGAGGTCGGCCAGGGTGAGCACCTGCTCCCCCGCGCCGCCGTACGCGGCGGGCGGCGCCGTCGTCGTGGTGGGCTCGCCCCCCGGACGCCGGGCGTGCCACGAGACGACGTCGAGGCCGCGCAGCCGCTCGAGCGTGTGGTCCGCGACGGCGCCGCGGCCGTCCGAGGTGCGGTCCACGGTGGGGTCGTGCCAGCAGACGACCTCGCGGTCCCGCGTGAGCTGGACGTCGCATTCGAGACCGTCCGCGCCCACGCCGAGGGCGTGGAGCATGGCGGCGCGGGTGTGCTCGGGGAAAGCGGCGGAGGCACCGCGGTGGGCGATCACGAGGGCGGGCACGCCGCCAGGCTAGGGAGCGCGTGTGCCGGCCGCGTCACCGCAGGGTGCCCGGCTGGTTAACTGGTGGGGACCATTCGGTGCGCGCGATCAGGAGCCTCCCGTGTCCCTCTCCCCCGACCCCGCCCAGCAGCTGCTCAGCGCCGGCGCCCTCGAACGCGCGGCGGGCCTGCGGCGCATGAAGGCCGTCGCCCTGGGGCTGCTCATCCTGCTGGCCGTGGTGTTCGTGGTCGCGTTCCCGTTGCAGGACACCCACCCGGTGTGGGGCTACGTGCGCGCCGCCGCGGAGGGCGGCATGGTCGGCGCGCTGGCGGACTGGTTCGCGGTCACGGCGCTGTTCCGCCACCCGATGGGGGTGCCCGTGCCGCACACCGCCCTGATCCCGCGGAAGAAGGACCAGCTCGGCGCCGCGCTGACCGAGTTCGTGCAGGAGAACTTCCTGGACTCGGAGGTCGCCCACGAGAAGGTCGACGGACTGAAGGTGGCCGAGGCCGCCGGCGGCTGGCTGCGCCGTGAGGAGAACGCGGCCCGCACCGCCCGGGAGATCGCGACGGCGGCCCGGGGCGCCATGGCCGCGGCCGACGACGACGCCGTCCAGGAGCTGCTGCGCCAGCTGATGGAACGCCACATGGTGGCCCCGGACTGGTCCCCCACGCTCGCGGGCGTGCTGGAGGACGTGGTGGCCGGCCGCCACCACGAGCGCGTGGTGGACCTCGTGGTCGCCCACACCGGGGACTGGGTGGCCGCCCACCCCGAGCTGTTCGTCGAGACGGTGCGCCGTCGCTCCCCCGAGTGGAGCCCGGACCTCGTGGACCGCCTCCTCGCCGAGCGACTGCACGCCGAGACCCTCAAGTACCTCGCCGGCATCCGCCGCGACCGGCAGCACGAGGCCCGCCGCGCCGTCGACGACTGGCTCGACCGCCTCGCGGACGAGATGCGGAACGAGCCGGCCACCCGCGCCTCGGTGGAGCGGTTCAAGCGGAACCTGTTCGCGGACGAACGGCTGCGTGCGTGGGCCGGGCGGGCCTGGGTCTCCCTGCGGGACTCGCTCCTGGGCGCGCTCGAGGACCCGTCCTCCGACCTGCACCGCGCGCTCGTGGCCGCCCTGCGCGACCTCGGCGCCCGCCTGCAGGAGGACCCCGAGCTGCGCGACCGCGTGGACGGCCACGCCCGCCGCGCCGCCGCGTATGCGCTGAGCTCCTACGGCCCGGCGCTCACCGGGGTGATCGAGGAGACGGTCGCCCGCTGGGACGGCGAGCAGACCGCGCGCACCCTCGAGCTGTTCGTGGGCAAGGACCTGCAGTTCATCCGCATCAACGGCTCGATCGTCGGCGCCCTCGCGGGCCTGGGGATCCACGGGGTGGCGACGCTGTTCCTCTGAGCCGCGGCTCCCGCCCCGCACTTTCGAACGTGGAATGGGGCGAATGGGCGCTTTCGAACGTGAGATTGGGCCTCTCTCACGTTCGAAAGCGCGGGGACGAGGCCGTCAGGCGGCGGGCTTGTCCTTCTCGTCCTTGCCGCCGGGCAGGGCGCGACGGATCGCACCGAAGACGCCGCCGTCGTCCTTGGTGCCATCGGCGCGCCCCTGTGCGGCGCCCTCGCGGATCTCGCCGGGGATCACCATCGGCAGGGGGCTGAAGAGCTCCGCGGCGTTCTCCATCACGGCCTTGCCCATGGCGCGGTTGCCCACGCCGCCGATCACGGCGCCCACGCCGAACGGCACGGCGCGGCCCACGAAGCCGGCACCCTGCCGCAGGCGCATCTTGCGCATGAACGTCCTCTTGAGGCGATCCACCACGAACGCGCTGATGCCGGTGCCCGATGCGGTGCCCGCGAGCGCGTTGAGGCTGGACTGCGGGTCGTAGGGACGGCCGGCCTTGGCGGCGGCCTCGCGGAGCAGCTCCTTGGCGTCGTCGCCGAGCATGAGGCCCATGACGAGGGCCTGGGCGCGCTGCGGGTCCTGCGTGGTGATGCCGTGCAGCTCGGCGAGGGACTGCGCGTAGAGGGCGGTGGCCTCCATGAAGCCGGCGACCGCGACACCGGACAGGCCGAGCGCGGCCACGGTGCCGATGCCCGGGACGATCGCGGTGCCGCCCACGGCGGCACCGGCCCCCGTGACGGTGGTCAGGTACTGCTGCCCGAGCCGCTCGGCGAGACGCTCCGGGCTCTCCCCCGGGTGCTTCGCCGCCATGCGCTGGATGTTCTTCAGGACCAGGGGGCGCTGGACCGCCAACACCGTGGAGAGGGCCTTCTCGAAGCCCTCCGTGGGCTCGCCGTTCTCATCGAGTGCCGACTTCAGCGCGAAGTCCTTCACCTTCCCGGACGCGTACCGGCCGATCGTCGAGTTCTTTGCCATGCGCGCCAGAGTATCGGCGCGCGATCCCCGCGGTCAGGACCCGGGCGTCGCCGCGCGCAGGGAATGCTCGAGGAAGATGCGCACGTCACGGACCTCGTCGGGGCCGGTCCCATGCAGGATCCCGGGGTAGGTGCGCACGGTCAGGCGGGTGTGCTCCTCGGCCCACGCGCGGGTGTGGGCGACGGCGTCCGGATGGATCACGGGGTCCTCGGCGTCCCGGCCCCAGAAGAACGGGCGCGGGCCCGGTCCCTCGGCCGGGGAGTCAAGCATGGCCAGCAGCTCGTTGTCGACGGCGAAGCCGCTCAGGCCCACACCGCAGGTGAACGCCTCGGGGCGCAGGCGCAGGACAGTCGTCGCCATGGCCATGCCCTGGGAGAAGCCGAGCACCGAGACGGTGCGGAAGCCGGCCACCACGACCTCCTCGGCGGAGAGCACGTCGAACACGCGGTGGGCGGCGGCGAGCACCTGGGCGAAGTCGGACTGGAGCAGCAGGTCGAGCAGGAACCAGCCGTGCGCGCCGGGGTCGCCCGGGCCTTCGGACGCCGTCTCGTCGATCTCGAAGCCGCCGCGCACCGCCAGGCCGGTGCACCGCTCCGGGAGCATCGGGAAGTGGCGGCGCGCCGCGCGGACCTCGTTGGAGCCGTAGCCGTGGAACACGAGCACCAGGTCCGTGCCCGCGCGCTCCGCCGGCGGGCGCGACCACACCACGCTGTGGCCGGAACTGATCGTCTCGGTGACTGGTGTGGGCGTGGGGCTCATGGCTCCATCCTAGGGAGGGCCCTGACTCGGCATCATGCCGGGCCAGGGGCCGCTCTCGGGTGGGCCCTGCGGGGATCGAACCCGCGACCGGCGGATTCTCGGGGCCTGGTCCTGGACCCTTCAGAGGTCTACCCATCCGCCGCATGATTCTGCGGTTCACGGGCCCGCCCCATCTCCTCTTACCCCTGTCCAAGCACGTCCTTTCCGGACGTTTCGGGTGAGTAAAGGGTGGGCGGTTCACAGTCAGGCGCCGCACCTCGCCGGATACGGAGTGGGCACCGACTAGCCTGGCCCCATGGATGCAGCGCCGATCTCACGACCTGAACTCGACTACGCATTCTTGGCCGAATACGCGCGAGTTGAAGGCAACAGCCTTACGGCGGTCGGGGCTAGTTTCACCTCGCTGGCCGTCCCCGTCGTCCCGTTCAGCACCACCATCTATGTGGCGGGTCGCTTCCGCGCCCCCGCGGATGGAGGCCCTTTCGCCGTAGAGGTCCACGCTGGGAAGGCGCATGAGGACCCGGCCGTCATCATGGTCACCTCCCTAGATCCCGCCGACGCCGTCGCCCCTTATCGCGGTCGAGCGGGTATGACGTTCGCGGTCGGCTTGCCAGTGACGTTCGCGTCTCCAGGCATGAAGCAGGTGCAGGTCATTCTGGAGGGGCAGGTCGTGCGCGACCTGTACTTTGAGGTAGCCGAGTACACTGAGACGGACGACTGACGCGATCTATGGGCGTCACGTTCTCGGGCCACGCACTCCAACGGATGAGTCAGCGAGGCATTACCGCGCAGGAAGTCCGCGAGGTCCTTACTCCTCACAGGATTATCCAGACGCGCCCAGGACAACTCCCGGGCCGTGTTGTTCACCTTGTCGAACTGCCCGACGGCCGCCGTATCGAAGTGGTCACGACGCCACCCGTAAAGGACTGCCCCCCTGGCGGTTCCGTAACCGTCGTGTCAGTCTGGGAGTGCTAGGGGCTCGGCGTGAGCCGTTGCCCCACAAAAGAGGAGAGAGCAACATGGAGATCCGAGAAGTCACTTATGACCGCGGCCTTGCCCTGGGCTACGTCCGCCTCGGGGAGGGCCAGGTCGCCCGCACGGTCCCTTACGGAGACCTGTTTGCAGTTGATTTCGCCTCAGACGGAACCGTCTACGGCCTTGAGGTGTTTGGGCCTGTGCGCTCCATCCCCGTAGACGAGATGGTGTCTGAGAACGGCTGGGACAGCGCCATCTGGTCCTGCCTGGCTATCGCAGCCAAGGAACTTGAGCGCCTCATGGACGCCCCCCAGTCCACGGGCAGTGACGGGCGGTTCCGCCCGCAGACAACTTGGAAGTCTCGACGCACCTCAAGCACCCTTGAGACCGCCTGAGACTGCCGCCCGCAAAGCCCCGCGCCGATGAACGGCGCGGGGCTTTGCTGTTGTCAGACAGTGGCGCCGGGGTCCACATTCCCGCGAGCGGCCTCACGCTCGGCCAAGGCCGCGGCCACGGCGCCCGCCAGTCCCCCGGCGCCGGGTGCGCCGTCGGCCTCAGCCTCGGCGTCGGCCAGGGTCACGGCCAGGCCCGCCAGCGCGGGGGCCTTGGCCAGGGCGGCGGCCATGTCCGCGTCCTCGGTAATGTCGGCGTAGCGGTCCAGGGTGGCCCGGTCCAGGCGGTCCCCCAGGGTGGGGGCGGCGGCCGGGTCCCCGCCGTTCACGGCCAGCCACGTGGGCACCCACCCCCGGCCGGCCTGGAGGGTCGGAACGTCGGCCGTGGCCACGATCTGATCCAGGGTGGCGCCCGCGTCCAGGCGCATCTCCACGCGCCGCCAGACGTCGGCGGTGGAGCCGGTGGGCGTCGGGAACTTGGCCAGGGCCTTGGCGTTCAGGCGGGCCGCCCGGTCGTAGTCCTCGCGGATCGGGCGGAGGGCCTGGGCGTAAGGGGTGCGGACGACGGCCTCGCGGTCCTGGCGGTGGCGGTCCAGGGCGTCTTGGGCGAGGTCGGGGTCCTGGTGGGCATGGGCGTCGTGCGCATCCTCCTGGCGGCATGGCAGTCGGAACCGCCTGCGAACGGACAGCGGCGGCGCCCGGACGACCTCCCGGATGTCGTGGACGCGCGGAACGTGGCCATCACGGGCGCCGTCGTGGTGGCGGGCCGCCGGGGCGCGGCGCGTCAGGGTCACCCCAAGCTGGCCACCCCCCAGACGTACACGGCGGACTTGCTCCGGCGCTGCTGGGGGCGGTCCATGGACCTTGGCATGCTGTCTCCGATGGTGTTCCCCTCGGTCGCGGCTACCGCCCGGGACCCGTCTAACTACCGGAAGCAGGGGCGGACGGCGCGTGAGGTCATCGGATTCGGATGGGCCACCCCGCACACGTTCCATAGGACTGTGGTCACGCGCTTGGCGAATGCGGCGTGCCTGGCTGTGGCATCGACGTACCTGGGCCACTCCGGGGAGGCCGTCACGCGGCCGCACTACCGGGCCAAGGCGCCGAAAGCAACGGGCATGACAGCCGTACTGGCTGGATTCTGGGAATCGGACGGAGAGAATCAATCATGACCACTACAGCGTTTCCCGACGACGGCGACTTCGGAGTGTCGTCGGAGGAGCTTCGTCGGGCAGTTCAATCGATCCGCGAAGCGGCCCGCCAAGCGACAGGTTCCTGGGAGGGGACCTTTCAAGTACCGGTCCCCTCACTTCCTTCTGACACCCTCGGCCAACTTGCCGAAGTCATCCAGGGGGTGAACCGACAACTCGCCCCGAGCCTCGAAGCCATGGCCGAGGTGACCGCTCAGGTGAACCGACAACTCGCCCCGAGCCTGCGAGCGGCAACGGACGTACTGGCACAGTTTCAACACAAGACTCGCATTCCGATTGGACAACTGGACCTGTCAGCACTCGCGGCGGTCGGGCGGGCAATTTCCGAGGACACGGACCTCGCAGGCGCGGTCGATCAAGCCGGGGCCAGTAACGAAGACCTGACAGCCGTAGCCGACCTGGTCGTCGCCGCCGTCCCGCCGGAGGGGGCAGGTGAGATATCCCGCGAGGACGTTCGCAGGGGAGTGTTTGCAGCGGTAACCGTGGCCTGGTTCGCCATGGCAGTGATGGTTGCCGTAGGCGCCCCCGACCCCTCATTGGTGAACTGGCTATGGAATCTGGCGTCTAGGACCATGGAGGGGGTCGCCATCGCCGCGTGGGCTTCCGGCAAGATTCTCCCGGCGGAGCCCACGGAAGGCGATCGCCCGTCAGAGTGAATCGGGTGGGTTTCGCGTGGATCGTAGCCCCCGGCCCACAATAGAGACGGCCCCTGACCAGGCGTCATGCCTGGTCAGGGGCCGCTCTCGGGTGGGCCCTGCGGGGATCGAACCCGCGACCGGCGGATTAAAAGTCCGATGCTCTGCCAGCTGAGCTAAAGGCCCCCACCCGCGGCCGACGACGACGGCGTGCGGCCGACGACGGCGACCCTTGCGGGTGCCCTCCGATGGTAGCCCAGGCGTCCGGGGCACTACCGTGGACGGGGCCGCCGCCTCCGGCGACCACATCCCCACCCCGATGCGCCCTCGAAGGGAGCCCGCCCATGGCACGTCACCGCCTGCCCGCCGGCCGCGGCGCCAGCTCGAGCGCCTCGGGTGTGCTGCGCCCGCACCGGCCCCGCCTCTCGGAGCCGCAGGAGCTCACGCACTTCGCCGGCGGCGAAGACCCGCAGGAAGTGGCCGCGGCGGCCTCGCGCCTGGCCCACGCCCTCGTGGCCGGCGGCCGCGCGGAGGAGGACCCGGCCATCGTCGAGCGGCTGGTCGGGCTGGTCCGCGAGCTGGGCGTCGAGACGCTCGCCGAGCTGTGGGCGGACGTTCCGCCCGTCTCGCTCGCCGGCGCCCTGTGGCGCCTGTACGTGCTCCAGGAGGCGACGGCCCGCGACGGCGAACGCTGGGCCGCCTGGTACCGCGCCGGGCACGCCGCCTACGCCTCGCGCGTCGTGGCGGGCGCCGTCGAGCCGCCGGGGCCGGCCGAGCTGCGCCGCCTCACGGACACGATCCTCACGGGCGCCTACCGCTCCGAGATCGACGTCGCGTTCGAGCGCGCCGCGGCCTACGCCCGCGTCGTGGCCCTGGGCCAGGTCGAGCACGCCGAGGGCTCCGAGGCCGCCGCCCCGGACCGCGCCGCCGCCCTCACCCGCCGGGCCGCGCGCCTGGTCAGCACCGCCGACGCCCTGGAGGCGGCGGGTCGAGCGTTTCGGGACGGATCGCTAGACTGATGGGGACGGCGCCGGGCCGCTGGTAACCCCGGGCTCCAACACATAGCCGCTGCGAGCGGCCTTCCGCCGAGAGGCGTTCCCGGTCCGGCGTCGTCGTCGACCCCTTCGCCACCCGTCGACGAGAGAGCGACCGCTGCCCATGTCCCCCCGCATGCCCTGGCTCGTCACGCGCGACACCCCGGCGCTGCGCCACATGGCGGACCTCGCCGAGGCCCTGCACCGGTCCGTGCATCTGGTGGCCCAGGTCGCAGGGACGCGGGGCCCCGAGGCGGACCGTGCCGCCCGTGAGCTCGAGGAGCTCGACTCGTCCTCGAGCGCCACCCTCATGGCCTTCCTCACCGCGCTGCGCAGCGCCTACGTGACTCCGCTGCCTCGTCAGGACCTCTACCGGCTGGCCAGCGGCGTGCACGCGACCACCCGGCGCGTCGTGTCGGCGGGCGTGCTGATCCAGCGGGCCGACCTGGAGGAGCTGCCGACGCACGCCCTCGACGTCCTCGAGACCGTGGGGCGGCAGGCCGAGCTGCTCGCCCGCGGCGCCGCCGAGGTGCGCGACCTCGATGCCCTGGAGGCCACGTGGATGCAGCTGCTGCGCGCCTCCCGCCGCACGGAGCGGATCATGGTCGAGTGGCTCGCCGACCTCGGCATGGACCTGCTGCAGCGCGACTACAACCGCCAGCGCGAGGTCGCCTGGGCGCTGCACGCGGCGCTCGAGGCCCTCTCCCGCGTGAACATGGACCTGGGCATGGTGCTTGTCCGTGAGTCCTGAGCCGGTGGAGGCGCCGTGACCGCGGGGCTCGCCGTCGTCCTCGTGCTGCTGTGCGCCGTCGGCGCGCTGATGGGGTTCCGCGACGCCCCCAACGCCGCGGCGCTGCCTGTCCGGTACCGGGCGCTGACCCCACGCGGGGCCCTCCTCCTGACCGGGGCGGTCAACACCGTGGGCGCCCTGCTGGGCATCGGGTTCATCACGCTGAGCGTGCACTACTTCACCTCGCCCGCGGTGCGCAGCGAGATCGGCCCCCTGGCCGTGGGCGTGTCCTGCGCGGTGACCCTCGTGTGGGGTCTGCTGCTGTGGTGGCGGCGCCTGCCCGGCTCCAGCACGCACGCGCTGATCTCCGCGCTGGCGGGCAGCCACCTCGCCGTGCGCCTGAGCCTGCACATCGACGTCGCCCACACCATCTTCGACCTCGTCCGCGCCGAGGTGCTGCTCAGCCTGCTGCTCTCGCCCCTGATCGCGTGGGCGCTCGCCCGCCTGCTCACCGCCCCCGCCATGCGGCTCGCCACCCGGGGCACCACGGTCAACGTCCAACACCGGGCCCGCGTCGCGTTGGGCATCTCCGCCAGCGCCATGGCCATGGGCCACGGCCTGCAGGCCGGTCAGCGCATGGGGGTGCTGTGGGCCGCCGTGCTGGTGGGGTCCGGGTCCGTCCTGGCGCCGGACGCCCTGACGGCCGAGTTCGTGGGGGGCGCGTTCCTGTTCGCGTTCGCGGTCGGGCTCGGCACGCTGGGCGGCGCCTGGCGGATCGCCTGGACCCTCACCGAGCGTCTCGTGCGCCTCGACCCCCTGCGGGCGTCCGTGGCCGCCGTCATCCCCGCGGGCCTGCTGTTCGTCGGATCCCTGGTGTTCCACCTGCCCCTGTCCTCCACCCACACGGCGACGGCGGCCATCGTGGGCGCCGGCCAGACGCAGACCTACGCGTCCGTGCGCTGGCCCACCGTGCTGCGCGTGGTCGGCTGGTGGCTGCTCACGCCGGTGGCCTGCGCGCTCCTCGGCCTCCTCGGCACCCTGGCCCTCCTCCCGCTGGCCTGAGGCCGCGCCCGACGACGACGCCCGGCCCCGCAGACGCCGCGACCCCGCCCGGCGTGCGGCCGGACGGGGTCGGGGACGGAGCGCGGGGCGGCTCAGCCGAAACGGCCGGAGACGTAGTCCTCGGTCTGCTGGCTCGAGGGGTTGTTGAAGATGACGTCGGTGTCGTCGTACTCGATCAGCTTGCCGGGCTTGCCGACGCCCTGGATGTTGAAGAACGCGGTCTTGTCCGCCACGCGCGCGGCCTGCTGCATGTTGTGCGTGACGATGATGACCGTGTACTCCTCCTTGAGCTCGTTGATCAGGTCCTCGACGGCGAGGGTGGAGATCGGGTCGAGCGCGGAGCAGGGCTCGTCCATGAGGATCACGTCGGGCTGCACCGCGATGGAGCGGGCGATGCACAGACGCTGCTGCTGGCCGCCGGAGAGGCCGGAGCCGGGCTTGTCGAGGCGGTCCTTGACCTCGTTCCACAGGTTGGCGCCGCGCAGGGACTTCTCCACGAGCTCGTCCGCACGGGACTTGTTCAGGCGGGTGCCGTTGAGCTTGTAGCCGGCCAGCACGTTGTCGCGGATGGACATCGTGGGGAACGGGTTCGGGCGCTGGAAGACCATGCCGATCTGGGAGCGGACGCGGACCGGGTCCACACCGTGCCCGTAGATGTCCTCGCCGTCGAGCAGGAGCTGGCCGTCCACGGTGGCGCCGGGGAGCACCTCGTGCATGCGGTTGATGCTGCGCAGGAAGGTGGTCTTGCCGCAGCCGGAGGGGCCGATGAAGGCGGTGACGGAGCGGGGGGCGATGTCGATGTTGACGCCCTCGACGGCCTTGAACTTGCCGTAGAAGACATCGACGTCGATGGCCTGGATGCGCTTGGACATGAGGCGGGGTTCCTTCTGGAGTCGCTGGGGAGCGGGAGAGTCTGCGAGGGGTGGCCGCCCCGGCGTGGGCCGGGGCGGCCGATGGTCAGCGGCCGGTCTTCGGGGCGAAGGCCCGGGCGATCAGACGGGCGGCCAGGTTCAGCATCATGACGATGAAGACGAGGAGCAGGGCCGCGGCCCAGGCGCGGGCCGTGGACGGATCCGCCGCGGTCGGGGAGAGCGGCGAGACCAGCTGACGGTAGATGTACACCGGCAGCGCCGTCATCCAGTCGTCGAACGGGTTCCAGTTGACGCTCTGGGCGAAGCCGGCCGTCACGAGGATCGGCGCGGTCTCGCCGGCGACGCGCGCGATGGCCAGCGTCACGCCGGAGGCGATGCCGGAGATCGCGGTGGGCAGGACCACCTTGGCGATGGTCTGCCACTTGCGCACGCCCAGGGCGTAGGCGCCCTCGCGGAGCTCGTTCGGCACCACGCGGAGCATCTCCTCGGTGGAACGGACGACCACGGGGATCATCAGCACGGAGAGGGCAATCGCGGCGCTGAAGCCCATCTGGACCGTCTGCAACGCCTTCGACTGGCTGCCCATCGTGAGCGTGAGGACCCACGAGACCGCGGCGTAGGCGAAGAGACCGGCCACGATCGAGGGGATGCCGGTCATCACGTCCACGAAGAACACGATGGCGCGGGAGAACCAGCCACCGCGGCCGTACTCCACCAGGTAGATGGAGGTGAGCATGCCGATCGGCACGGAGATCAGCGTCGCGATCAGCGTGATGAGCACGGTGCCGAGGAGGGCGTGGCCGAAGCCGCCGGGCAGGTCGCCGGCGGGCATGCCCGCCTCGACCCAGTTGGCGTCGGCGACGCCGGTGACGCCCTTCATGTCGTACGCGATCAGGTGCGGGTTGGAGATCAGCGTCGGCAGGCCGGTGGCGATCACGGACCAGAGGACCGAGATCAGCGGGGCCAGGGCGATCAGGAAGGCGAGCCACACGAGGTGCCGCCACAGGCCGTCCGTGGCGCGCCGACGGTTCTCCAGCACGCGAGTGGCCACGTACATGCCGATCACGAACAGGACGGCGGTGATGACGAGGAACCCGGCGACGTTGAAGCCGTCCGCGAGCAGCAAGGTGATGAGCGCGCCGAGGACGATGGCCCCGGCCGCGACGACCATCCAGGTCCAGCCCGGCATCTGACCGCTGGTCAGCGAGTTCGTCCGCGGGCTCTGCAGGCCCCCCTCGGGGCGCGTGGTGGTTGCTGTGGTGCTCATGTCAGTTGGCCCCCGAGAATTCCTTGTGCTTGTTCACGATCGCTCGGGCGATCATGTTCACCGCGAGGGTGATGACGAAGAGCATGAGGCCCGCGGCGATCAGCTCGTGGAGGCGCATGCCGAAGGCCTCCGGGAAGTTCAGGGCGATCTCCGACGGGATCGTCTGGTTTTTGCCCGACTCGACGAGCGACCAGGCGAACACGCCGCCCGAGAGCACCATGGTCACGGCCATGGTCTCGCCCAGCGCGCGGCCCAGGCCGAGCATGATCGAGGAGACGATGCCGGCGCGGGCGAACGGGAAGACGGTCATCTTGATCATCTCCCAGCGCGTGGCGCCGAGGCCGAGCGCGGCCTCCTCGTGCAGCTTCGGGGTCTGCGTGAAGATCTCGCGGCAGAGCGCGGTGATGATCGGCAGCACCATGACCGCGAGCACGACGCCGGACGTCAGCAGCGTGCGGCCGGTGGTGCTGGCACTGCCGGAGAAGAACGGGATGAAGCCGAGGTACTTGTTGAGCCAGGCGTAGATCGGCACCATGAGCGGCGCCAGGGTCAGCCACCCCCACACGCCGTAGACCACCGACGGGATGGCGGCCAGCAGGTCGATGACGAAGCCGACCGGCTGGGCGATGCGCCGAGGGGCGTAGTGCGAGATGAACAGCGCGACGCCGACGGCGACCGGGGTGGCCAGCAGCAGCGCGATGATGGCGGCCATGACCGTGCCGGCCATGAGCGGCCAGACGTACTGGAAGAAGGAGTCGGCGGACTCGAGCTCGGCGCCTGGCTTGATGGCCGGCCATGCCTCCCCCACCAGGAAGATGGCCACGAAGGCGAGGACGAGAAGGATCAGGACGGCGGACGCCAGGGCGAAGCCGGAGAAGATGCTGTCTCCGGCGGTGCCGCGACGCGAGCCGCGCAGCGACGTGGACGAGCCCTTGGTCGTCTCGACGGCAGGTGAGGTCACGGTGCTTTCCCTCGATTGCGGGGTCAGTGGGCGGGGATGGGCCGTGCGGGACGGTGCCCGGAGGCGGCTTCAGCCGCCGGGCCCCAGCAGGGGCTCGGCGGCCGAAGCGGAGGGACGATCAGGTCGAGGACCTGGGTCAGCCCTGGACGGAGATGGCCTCGATGCGCTTCATCGCGGCATCGCGGGTGGCGGCGGTGATGGGGGCGTTGCCGGCGGCCTCCTGGGCGGCCTTCTGGCCGTCCTCGGAGATGACGTACTCGCCGAAGGCCTTCACCTGATCCACGGTCTCCTGCGAGTCGTACTGGTTGCAGTAGATGTGGTAGGAGACCAGCACGACGGGGTACACGCCCTGCTCGGTGGTGGCACGGTCGATCTCGAGCGAGCCGTCCTCCTTCTCCTCCGAGGTCTCGACCAGCTTGGCGGCGGCCTCCGGGGACTCCTTCACGTACTCGTCGCCGACCTTGACGTCGACGGTGCCCAGGGTGCCCACGGCCGAGGCGTCGGTGTAGGTGATGGCGCCCTCGGTGGAGGAGGCCTGACCCACGACGCCCTTGGTGCCCTGCGCGGACTCGGCGGTGATGTCGGACGGCCACTCCTCGGCGACCTCGTAGGTCCAGGCCTCCGGGGCGGCCTCGGAGAGGTAGGACACGAAGTTCTTGGTGGTGCCGGACTTGTCCGAGCGGTGCACGACGGTGATGTCGGTGTCGGGCAGCTCGACGCCCTCGTTCTGCGAGGCGATGGCGTCGTCGTTCCACTTCTTGATCTCGCCCGAGAACACCTTGGCCACGGTCTCCGCGTCCATCTTGATGTCCTCCTTGACGGAGGGCAGGTTGTAGGCGATGGCGATCGGGGAGACGTAGGCGGGCACGTGGAAGGCGCCCTGGTCGCCGCAGACCTCCTTGGCCTTGTCGGCCTCCTCGTCCTTCATGGCGGAGTCGGAGCCGGCGAAGGAGACGGCGCCGGCGAGGAACTTCTCGCGGCCGGCGCCGGAGCCGTCCGGCGAGTACTGCACGGTCAGCTCGGGGGCGACCGAGGTCACGCCGTCGGCCCACGCACCGATGGCGGACTCCTGCGAGGTGGCGCCGGCGCCCTTCAGCTGGCCCTTGGCCTCGGAGGTCGCCTGCTCGGAGCCGGTGTCCCCGGCGGCGGAGGAGGACGAGCCGCTGTCGGTGTTGCCCGCGGAGGAGCAGGCGGTCAGGGCGATGGCGGCCACGGACAGGAGGGCGGCGGAGCGGCCGAAGCGGTGAGCCTTCACGAAGAGCCTCTTTCAATCGGATGACGACGGTGAGGGCAGAGCGTCCGGCTGGCCCGGTTCTGCACCGCACCCGACCGTACGGGCCAGAGGTGAATCAAGTGCTCGGCCGGGGTGAACAGATGGTGAACTGGAGCGGCATTCGCAGGAATGATCTGTGCCGTGGGTCACAATGCCTGGTTGGGCCTCGCACGGCGGGGGCTCCGCGGCGTCGGACTAGGCTGGCCGCATGACGGACCGCTTCGCCACCGCCACGGGCACGGTGCCGATGGTCGACCCCCAGACCCGCGGGGAGCGCCTCGGCCGCTTCCTGCGTCGGCGCGCCCGTGCGGGCTGGTCCCGCGTCCGCTCCTCCGTGGGCCAGGCCGCCCTCGTCGCTGTCTGCGCGGTGGGCGCCTACTGGTTCGCGGAGGCCGTCCTGGGCCACCAGCAGCCCCTGTTCGCCTCCACCGCCCTACTGATCGCCCTCGGCTTCCAACGGGAGCCGAAGCTGCGCAAGGTGGCCGAGGTCGCCGTCGGCTGCACCGTCGGCATCCTGATCGGGGACCTGCTCATGGTCGGGCTCGGCCGCGGCCTGTGGCAGGCCTCGGTGGTCGTGTTCGTGTCCGTGATGGTGGCCCGGTTCCTGGACTCCGGCGCCACGTTCACGATGCAGATGTCCCTGCAGTCCGTCCTCGTGGTCCTCCTGCCCATCGGCACGGGAGGGCCGTTCGTCCGCAGCCAGGACGCGGTCGTGGGCGGCGTCCTGGCCCTGCTCGTCACGTTCCTCTCGCCCCAGGACGTGCGCCGCCCCGCGGTGCGTCAGCTGGGTGGGCTCTACGACTCGATCGCCACGGTGCTGCGCGACCTCTCCCGGGCCCTGCGGGAGGACGACTCCCGCACCGCCTGGATGGCGCTCGTGGCCAGCCGCGGCACGCACACCACGCTGGAGGCGCTGCGCAAGGAGCTGCGCGTCACGCATGAGCAGACCCTCTTCAACCCGCTGCACCGCTCCTCGCGCTCCTTCGTGGACGACGCGGTGAACGCGGCGGACCGCTCGGACCTGGCGGTGCGCTCCCTGCGGATCGTGGCCCGGCGGGTGGTCGCGGTCCTGGACGAGGGCGTGTTCGACGACGACGACCGCGCGCGACTGGCCGCCTGGTTCGACGACGCCGCGGACGCCGTCGAGATCCTGCACCGCTCCCTCGTGGAGCCGCAGGCCGAGGGCCGCCATCGCTCGCTGTCCGTGGCGCGGGACGCCCTGGGGGCGGCCGCGTCCGCACTGGACCCGCACCAGCTGGGCGGCGGGTCCGTGCACGGCGAGGCGCTCGTGATGCTGCTGCGGCCCATGATGGTGGACCTCATCGAGGCCACGGGCGCCGAGCACGACGAGGCGCGGGCCTACCTGCCCCGCGTCTGAGCCCGACGGCGGCGCGCGGCCCCGGCGGTCGACGTCGGACCGCGCGCGGGCCGGCTAACGCGTCCGCCCCGGCTCCTAGAGTGGGCGCATGGCCACCAAGACCGCCCCGAAGCGTGCCCCCGGATACCGCTGCACCGAGTGCGGCTGGACCACCGTGAAGTGGGTCGGCCGCTGCGGGGAGTGCCAGTCGTGGGGCACGGTCGAGGAGATCGGGCTGACGTCCACCACCGGTCGCACGCGCGCGGCCACGGTCGCGGAGGTCGCGCCGCGCATCGGGGACGTGGACGCCACGCTGGCCTCGTTCCGCTCCACCGGGGTGCGCGAGCTGGACCGCGTGCTCGGCGGCGGCCTCGTGCCGGGCGCGGTGATCCTGCTGGCCGGCGAGCCGGGCATCGGCAAGTCCACGCTGCTGCTGGACGTGGCCGCCCAGACGGCCCGCGGCGCGGGCGGCGGCGGCCCGCACTCGGTGCTGTACCTGACGGGTGAGGAGTCGGCGGCGCAGGTGCGCTCCCGGGCAGACCGGATCGGGGCGATCGCGGACACCCTGCGTCTGACGGCGGAGACGGACCTGGGCCGGGCACTGGGGCAGATCGAGCGGACGGACCCGGAGCTGGTGATCGTGGACTCCGTGCAGACCCTGCAGTCCACCGAGGTGGACGGGATCGCCGGGGGCGTCAGCCAGGTGCGCGAGGTGGCGGCCAGCCTCATCCGCACGGCCAAGGAGAAGGGGATCACCACGGTCCTGGTGGGCCACGTGACGAAGGACGGGACCATCGCGGGTCCGCGGCTGCTCGAGCACCTCGTGGACGTGGTCTGCCAGTTCGAGGGGGACCGTCACTCACGGCTGCGCCTCGTGCGTGCCGTGAAGAACCGCTTCGGACCCACGGACGAGGTCGGCTGCTTCGACCTGCGGGAGGACGGCATCGAGTCCCTGGACGACCCCTCCGGTCTGTTCCTCTCGGGCGTCTCGGAGCCGGTCGAGGGCACGTGCGTGACGGTGACGCTCGAGGGCCGGCGCCCGCTCGTGGCCGAGGTGCAGTCCCTGCTCACCCCGTCCGCCGGCGGCAGCCCGCGCCGCACCGTCTCCGGTGTGGACGCGGCGCGCGTGAACATGCTCCTGGCCGTGCTCCAGCGCCGGGCCCGTTTCGCCCTCGCCCAGGACGACTGCTACGTGGCCACCGTGGGCGGCGTGCGGCTCTCGGAGCCCGCCTCGGACCTGGCCGTGGCCGTCGCCGTGGCCTCGGCGAAGCTCTCGGCCCCCGTCCCGCAGGGGATGATCGCCGTCGGTGAGCTCGGGCTGGCCGGGGAGGTGCGCCCCGTGCCCGGCATCGGGCGACGGGTGCGCGAGGCCGCCCGCCTGGGCTTCACCCGCGCCCTGGTCCCCCGCTCCCCCGAGCCGCTCGGGGACGTCCCCGCGGGCTTCACGGTGGCGGAGGTCGGCTCGATCGGCGAGGCCCTCGCCACGATGCCCACGTGGACCGGCGGCGGCCCGGCCGCGCATCCGGAGGCCGGCCCCGGCCGCTGACGGCGCGGCCGGCTCAGCGGGACGGTGACGGCGACGGGTCGGTGGTCGAGACCGACGCCGGGGACGGCGAGGCCGACGCCGAGGCTGAGGCGGACGCCGGAGCTGAGCCGGACCCCGACGGGGAGGCGCTGCCGCTCGAGGAGGGGGCGGCCGAGGAGCTGCCGTCTTGGGCCCCCGGGGCGAGCTCCTCGAGGATCTTCAGCGCGACGGGGCGGGAGGTGACGTCGCCGAGGCCGACCGTCAGCAGATGGGGCCCGGGCTCCGCGAGAGCGCCGAGGCGGCCGCAGTCCTGGCTCGAGGCGCGGCCGGACCAGCGGTACACGGCGGTGAGCTCCTCGTGCGGGTACAGCACCCGCTGGGCCTCCGCGGGGTCCGCCTGGCAGATGCGGGTGGAGAAGACGTCGTCGCCCTCGGCCGTGCGGATCGTGAACTCCTGCCGGGCCGTGCCCACATCCGTGCGGCACGGGGTCGAGGAGAGGTTCGTGATGCCCAGGCGCAGCTCGGCCTCCTCGCCCCGCTGGTACTCGGACCGGTCCGCGGAGGCGGCGATCCGCAGGTCCGAGGGCTGGCACTCGGCCGCGTCCTCGAGGGCCACGGTGGGCGAGGCGGAGCCGGACTCGGCGTCCGTGGCCGGGGCGGGCGACGGGGAGTGCACCGGCGTCGGAGCGGCCGAGGGGTCGGCGTCCTCAGAGGAGAAGGCGCCGATCCCGGCGCGGACGAGCGCCACGACGGCCCACCCCACCAGGAGCAGGAGCACGAGGGCGAGCAGGGCGGCCACGAGCCGCCGGCGGCGGTAGACGGCGGGGGACGGCTTCGACCCGGGGGAAGTCGGACGAGACGGCATGCGATCCAGGGTAGGCGGCGGCGCACCCTACAGTGGACGCCATGCCCGCGCCCGCCCCCCTCGTCCCGCCCACGGTGGACGTGCCGCGCCTGCACGACGCGGTGCTGGGCTGGTTCGCCGTCCACGCCCGGGACCTTCCCTGGCGCAGCCCGGACTGCTCCCCGTGGGGCGTGCTCGTCTCGGAGATCATGCTCCAGCAGACACCGGTCGTGAGGGTGCTGCCCCGCTGGCGGGAGTGGCTGGAGCGCTGGCCCACCCCCGCGGACCTGGCCGCCGCCCCCACCGCAGACGTGCTCACGGCCTGGGACCGGCTCGGCTACCCGCGCCGGGCCCTGCGCCTCCAGGAGGCCGCCCGGGCCGTCGTCGAGCGCCACGACGGCCGGGTGCCGGCCGACCCCGCCGCCCTGCGCGCCCTGCCCGGCATCGGCGAGTACACAGCCGCGGCGGTCGCGAGCTTCGCGTTCGGCATCCCCGAGACCGTCGTGGACACCAACGTGCGCCGGGTGATCGCGCGCGCGGTCGCGGGTGAGGCCCTGCCCGGCAGGTCGCTGACCCGCGCCGAGATGCGCCGCGCCCAGGCCCTGATGCCCGCGGACCCCGCCCGCGCCAACGCGTGGAACGCGGCCGTCATGGAGCTCGGGGCCCTCGTCTGCACCGCCCGCTCCCCCGCCTGCGACCGCTGCCCCCTGGCGGAGATGTGCGCGTGGGTCGCGGCGGGCTCGCCGCCGCCGGCGGAGGTGCCGCGCGGCCAGGCCTGGGCCGGCACGGACCGTCAGGTGCGCGGGGCCGTGATGGCGGCCGTCCGCGAGCACGGGCGCGTGGCCGAGGCGGAGGTGCCCGCCGTCGTCGTGGCCGGGGGGCGGCTCGGGTCGCACCGCCCCGAGGACGCGCAGTGGACGCGGTGCGTGGCTGGGCTCGTGGCGGACGGGCTGCTGGCCCGGGACGACGACGGCGGCCTCACCTTCCCGGCCTGACCTCGCCGGGGCACGGGGCGGCCCGCGGTGCGGGGGCTCAGAGGCGGCGGATCATCCGCGTGTTGCCCAGCGTGTTCGGCTTGACCCGGGCGAGGTCGAGGAACTCGGCGACGCCCTCGTCCGTGGAGCGCAGCAGCTCTGCGTAGACCTCCGGGTCCACGGCGGACTGGTCCGCCATCACCTCGAATCCGTGCCGGCGGAAGAACTCGACCTCGAAGGTCAGGCAGAAGACCCGCTCGACGCCCACGGCCCGCGCGCGGTCGAGCAGCTCCTCGATGATCAGGTGCCCGACGCCGGTCCCCCGGTGGGCCTCCGAGACGGCGAGGGTGCGGACCTCGGCGATGTCCTGCCACATCACGTGGAGGGCGCCGAAGCCGGCCAGGGTCCCGTCCGCCTCCTCGGCGACCACGAACTCCTGGATGGCCTCGTAGTAGGCCACGGCCTCCTTCTGGAGCAGAACGCGCTCCCGCGCCAGCGGCTCCACGAGCGCCTGGATGACCGGGACGTCCTGGGTCCGCGCCGAGCGGAGGGTGAGGGGGCGGTCGGCAGGCATGGGGTCCAGTCTAGGCACGGGCATCCCGGCCCTGGACAGACGGGAGCCCCCGTCCCGGCGGACCGGGCGGGGGCTCCCGCGGCGTCGACGGCAGGCTCAGGCCTGCTGCTCGCCCTCGTCCCCGGACAGGAACTTCTCCTGCGCGCCGTCGACACCCTTGTTCACGGTGTCGCCGTGCTCGCCGAGCTTGTCGCCGTGCTGCTCCTGAGCGTTGTCCACGGCCTCGTTGATCTTGTCCGAGTGCTGGTTTGCGAGGTTGTTCAGGTCACCGATACCCATGGGCGGCCTCCTTCTTCTCGGGGCTGTTCCGCGGCCGTCCCGGCGAGCGCCGGGTCGAAGCGGAGACAGGACCACCGTCGAGCGGTCACAGACCACAGTGGCACCGATCCCGCCGCGAGGGAACCCCTCTCGTGCCTGCGGGGAGGCGGGCCGGTTCAGCGGTCCTTCGGGAGGCCGTCCTTGATGCCGGCGGCGGTATCGCGGACCTCGGCCCCAGCGTCCCGCGGGGGGACGACGACGGCCCGCCGCCTCCTCCCCGAGGGAAGGGGCGACGGGCCGTGGGCACCGGACGCGCGGTCCGGCGTCGTGGATCAGGCCCCGCGGGTCACGCGGAGCGGTCGGCGTCCACCGGATCGCCGGCACCGGGCTCGAGCTCGGCCAGGTCCGCACCCTCCAGGGCCTCCCGGCCGCCGGAGAACGTGAACGTCAGCTCGGCGCCCTCCCCCTCGCCCGTGGCGTCCACGGTGATGTGGGAGCCGGCCGGGATCTCGCCGAAGAGGATCTTCTCCGAGAGCTGGTCCTCCACCATCTGCTGGATGGTGCGGCGCAGCGGGCGGGCGCCCATGGCCGGATCGTAGCCGCGGTCCGCGAGCAGTTCCTTGGCGGACTGGGTGAGCTCGATGGACAGGTCCTGCTCCGCCAGGCGCTTGCCGAGGCGGGAGATGAACAGGTCCACGATCTCCACGATCTCGTGCTTCTGCAGCTGCGGGAACACGATCACGTCGTCCACGCGGTTGAGGAACTCGGGGCGGAAGTGCTGGCGCAGCTCCTCCTTGACCTTGCCCTTCATCCGCTCGTACCCGGTGGTGGTGTCCGTGGCCGACTGGAAGCCGGTCATGACGCCCTTGGAGATGTCCCGGGTGCCGAGGTTCGTGGTCATGATGATCACGGTGTTCTTGAAGTCCACCACGCGGCCCTGCGAGTCGGTCAGGCGACCGTCCTCAAGGATCTGCAGCAGGGAGTTGAAGAGGTCCTGATGGGCCTTCTCCACCTCGTCGAACAGCACCACGGAGAACGGACGGCGGCGGACCTTCTCGGTGAGCTGGCCGCCCTCCTCGTAGCCCACGTAGCCGGGAGGGGCACCGAACAGACGCGAGACGGTGTGCTTCTCCTGGAACTCGGACATGTCCAGCGTGATGAGCGCGTCCTCGTCCCCGAAGAGGAACTCCGCGAGGGACTTGGCCAGCTCCGTCTTGCCGACGCCGGTGGGGCCGGCGAAGATGAACGACCCCGAGGGGCGGTTCGGGTCCTTCAGGCCCGCGCGGGTGCGGCGGATGGCGCGGGACAGGGACTTGATCGCCTCGTCCTGGCCGATCACGCGGCGGTGGAGCTCCTCCTCCATGTTGCGCAGGCGGTCCGTCTCCTCCTCGGTGAGCTTGAACACCGGGATGCCGGTGGACTTGGAGAGCACCTCGGCGATGAGGTCCTCGTCCACCGTGGCGACGTCGGCGTCCGCGCCGGTGCGCCACGCCTGCTCCTTCTCGCGGCGCTCGTCCTCGAGCTGCTGCTCCTGGTCGCGCAGGCGGGCGGCGCCCTCGAAGTCCTGGCCGTCGATGGCGGCCTCCTTCTGGGTGCGCACCTCCGCGATCCGGGACTCGTAGGCCTTGATCTCCGGCGGCACGGTCATGCGACGGATGCGCAGACGCGCGCCGGCCTCGTCGATCAGGTCGATGGCCTTGTCCGGCAGGTGCCGGTCGGAGACGTAGCGGTCCGCCAGGCCGGCGGCGGCCTTGAGCGCGCCGTCGGTGATGGAGACCTTGTGGTGCGCCTCGTAGCGGTCCCGCAGGCCGCGCAGGATCTCCGTGGCGTCCTCGACGGACGGCTCGGCGACCTGGATCGGCTGGAAGCGGCGCTCGAGCGCGGCGTCCTTCTCGATGTGCTTGCGGTACTCGTCCAGCGTGGTGGCGCCGATGGTCTGGAGCTCGCCCCGGGCCAGCATCGGCTTGAGGATGCTGGCGGCGTCGATCGCGCCCTCGGCCGCGCCCGCCCCGACGAGGGTGTGGATCTCGTCGATGAACAGGATGATGTCCCCGCGCGTGCGGATCTCCTTGAGCACCTTCTTCAGGCGCTCCTCGAAGTCGCCGCGGTAGCGGGAGCCGGCCACGAGGGAGCCGAGGTCCAGCGAGTAGAGCTGCTTGCCCCTGAGCGTCTCCGGGACGTCGCCGCGGTCGATCGCCTGGGCCAGGCCCTCGACGACGGCGGTCTTGCCGACGCCGGGCTCGCCGATGAGCACGGGGTTGTTCTTGGTGCGGCGGGAGAGCACCTGCATGACGCGCTCCATCTCACCCGCACGCCCGATGACGGGATCCAGCTTGCCGTCGTGCGCGGCCGCGGTGAGGTTGCGTCCGAACTGGTCCAGCACCACGGAGCCGGCGTTCTGGCCGGACTCCGCACCCTGGCCCACCCCGGCGCCCGCGGTCTCCTTGCCGCCCTGGGCGCCGCCCTGGTAGCCGGAGAGCAGCTGGATGACCGTCTGACGGACGCGGTTCAGGTCCGCGCCGAGCTGCACGAGGACCTGGGCGGCCACGCCCTCGCCCTCGCGGATCAGGCCGAGCAGGATGTGCTCGGTGCCGATGTAGTTGTGGCCGAGCTGCAGCGCCTCGCGCAGGGACAGCTCGAGCACCTTCTTGGCGCGCGGCGTGAAGGGGATGTGGCCGGGCGGGTTCTGCTGGCCCTGGCCGATGTCCTCCTGGACCTTCTCTCGCACGGCGCCCAGGGAGATGTCCATGGACTCCAGTGCCTTGGCTGCGACGCCCTCACCCTCGTGGATCAGTCCGAGCAGGATGTGCTCGGTGCCGATGTAGCTGTGGTTGAGCATGCGCGCCTCTTCCTGGGCGAGCACGACCACCCGACGGGCGCGGTCGGTGAATCTCTCGAACATGGGCACACTCCTTGCGTACGGTCGTGGTCGAGACTACGCACCCGGACCGCGTGCCGCGCGGCTGTTCGCCAGCGGGAGAAGCCGCCCGGCCGTCGTCGGGAGGGGCCGGAACGAGGCCCGGGGACGCCGATTCCTCGACGCACCCGGGCGGGGCGCTCACTTGCGCTTCGCGTTGCGGTAGGCCTCCACCACGTCGCGGTGCAGACGGCCGCGGCTCGAGACCTCGTAGCCGTTCTCGGCCGCCCACTTGCGGATCTGGGCGGCCTCGACCTTGGGCGACGGCGGCGCCACGGCGCGGCCCTTCTTCATGTAGGGCTTCAGGAACTCACGGAGTTCCGCGGCGTGCTCCTTCGACAGGTCGATCTCGTAATTGCGACCGTCCAATGCGAAGTTCACGGTCTCATCTGCAGGCGAACCGTCAAGATCATCCACGAGGACCACTTCTACCTTCTGTGCCAACGGTGATTCCCACTTTCTTCTCTCGTGCGCGTGTCCCTGGGTTCCGGTCTTCGCTCTCGGGCTTCTTCCCCGCGTGCTCACGATTCCGGCCGTGCACTTGTGGTGATTCAAGAATACCGCAACAAAGCCGGGCAGAAGGATTCTTCAACGCCGGGGGAGGAATCTCAGCGGGCGCGGTCCTCCGGATCGGCCTCCGGCCCTCCCTCGGCTCGGCGTCGGGCCGCCCACTCACGGGCCTCGGCCTCCTCGCGGGCCGCCCGCGCGTCCGCGCCCGAGAGCCGGCGGGCCTGACTCTCGCGCTCACCCGTGTCCGAACGCAGCAGGGAGCGCATTACCAGCCAGAAGATGAGCCCGAGGCCGATCGAGGGGGCGAGGACGGAGAAGTAGTCCCAGAAGTCGGCCATGTCAGGCCTCCGGCTTGAGCAGCGGGAAGAGGATGGTCTCGCGGATGCCGGCGTCCGTGAACAGCATCACCAGGCGGTCGATGCCCAGGCCGATGCCGCCCATGGGCGGGGCGCCGTATTCGAGGGCGCGCAGGAAGTCCTCGTCCAGCTGCATGGCCTCGTCGTCGCCGGCGGCCGCCATCGCCGACTGGGCGGTCAGGCGCTCGCGCTGGATGACGGGGTCGATCAGCTCGGAGAACGCGGTGCCGCGCTCCATGCCGCCGATGATCAGGTCCCACGCCTCGATGACCCGGTCGTCCGAGCGGTGCGGGCGCGCGAGCGGCTGGGCGGCCGGCGGGTAGTCGTACACGAACGTGGGGTTCATCAGGGTGGGCTCCACGATCTCACCGAACAGCTCGATCACGAGCTTCTCCGCGTCCCACGCGGGGTCCACCTTGACCTCGTGCTCCGCGGCGATCGCCCGCAGCATCTCGGCGTCCGTGTCCGGGGTGATCTCGCGGCCCACGGCCTCGGACAGCCCCGGGTACACGGCGACCCAGGCCCACTCGCCGTCGAGGTCGATGACGCCCTTCGCGGTCTCGAGCCGACGCCCGGCGCCCACCGCGTCCGCGGCGTTGAGGATGATCTCCTGCATCCGCTCGGCCATGACGTGCATGTCCGCCCATGCCTCATAGGACTCGAGGGTGGTGAACTCGGGCGAGTGGGTCGAGTCCACGCCCTCGTTGCGGAACACGCGGCCGATCTCGAACACGCGGTCGATGCCGCCGACGACGGCGCGCTTGAGGTACAGCTCGGTGGCGATGCGCAGGGTCATCGGCTGGTCGAACGCGTTGAGGTGCGTCTCGAAGGGACGTGCGAGGGCGCCGCCGTGGACGAGCTGGAGCATCGGGGTCTCCACCTCCACGTAGCCGTGGCCCTCGAGGGTGCGCCGCACCGCCGAGGTGACCTTGGCGCGGGTGTAGACCATGCGGCGGGCCTCCTCGCGCACGATCAGGTCCGCGTAGCGCTGGCGGACGCGGGTCTCCTCGTTCAGGTCCGCGTGCAGCACGGGCAGGGGGCGCAGCGCCTTGGAGGCCATCTCCCACGCCGAGGCCATGATGGACAGCTCGCCGCGGCGCGAGACGATCACCTCGCCGGTGACGGAGAGGAAGTCGCCCAGGTCCACGACCTTCTTCCACTCGGCCAGGGACTCCTCGCCGACGGCGGCCAGGGACACCATGACCTGGAGGCGGACGGCCTCCCCGTCCGCGCCGGACTCCTGCAGGGTGGCGAAGCAGAGCTTGCCGGTGTTGCGGAGGAAGACGACGCGCCCGGTCACCGACACGGTCTCGCCCGAGGTCCAGTCGGGCTCGTGGCCGTCGAACCGCTCACGCACCTCGGCCAGCGCGTGGGTGCGCGGCACCTGCACGGGGTAGGCCTCGCGGCCCGAGGCGAGCAGCTGCTCACGCTTGGCGGCGCGGACGGCCTGCTGATCGTGGTGGTCGACGGCGGCGGAGGCGGAGTTCTGGGTGGTCACGGTCCCCGAGTCTACCGACGGCGCCCCGCCGGTCAGCCGCGCACCTCGGGGTTGACGAGGGCCGGGACCTCCGCGCCCGTGGCCATGGCGATCGCGTTGCGCGCGGCCAGCTCGGCCATCGCGGCGCGGGTGTCCCGGGTGGCGGAGCCCAGGTGCGGCAGGAGCATCACGTTCTCCAGCTCGGCCAGGCCCGGGGCGAGGGCGGGCTCGTCCTCGTAGACGTCCAGACCGGCCCCGAAGAGCCGCCCCTCGCGCAGGGCGGTGACGAGGGCCGCCTCGTCCACCACGGGCCCGCGGGCCGTGTTGACGAGGACGGCGTCGTCCTTCATCTTCGCGATCACGTCCGCATCCACGAGGTGGTGGGTGTCGTCCGTCAGGGGCACGTGGAGGGACAGGACGTCCGCGGCCTCGACGAGCTCCTCCCAGCGGACCTGACGGACGCGGCCGGCGAGGTCGCCGAGCTCCTCGGCCGCCACCTCCCGGTGCGCGGGCGGCCGCGGCGCGAACACGACGTCCATGCCGAAGGCGAGCGCGCGCTCGGCCACCGCCTTGCCGATCCGCCCGAAACCGGCCAGGCCTAGGGTCGCGCCGTGCACGTCCCTGCCCACGAGCAGGTCCGGCGCCCAGCCGTGGAAGCGCCCCTCGCGCACCGTCCGCTCACCCTCGTGGGCGCGGCGGGTCACACCGAGGATCAGGAGCATCGCGATGTCCGCCGTGGCGTCCGTGAGCACGTCCGGGGTGTTGCCGACGGCGATCCCCCGCCGCGTCGCGGCGGCCACGTCCACGTTGTTGTAGCCGACCGCGTAGTTGGCGATACCCCTGATCCGCGCGTCGGCGAGCACGTCGGCGGTGAACTTCTGGTCCAGGGCCGAGACGACGACGTCGTAGTCCCCCGAGGCCACCAGCCGCGCGAGCGCGGCGTCCCCTCCGACGTCGGCGCCGTCCACCACCTCTCCGGCCGCGCGCAGCATCCCGAGCCCGGGCTCGGGGAGGCGGGTCATGAGCAGGAAACGGGGGGTCACGGCAGCGCCTCACTCTCGGATCGGGGCGGGGAGGACGGGGCGTCGTCCGGCGTAACCAGGCTAACCGCGGATGGCGGGTGCGGCCCGGGCCGACGCCCCTTATGATTGACTCTCGTCAATCATTGACTCATGTCAATCACCGCGTCGCCCCTCCCGCCGAAGGACCCCATGACCCCGACCTCCCCCGCCCCCGAGGCCGTCGCGCCGGCCGGCGCCCCCTCGCTCGAGCGCGCCGCCGACGACGCCGCGCGCCACCGCTCCGTGCTCCAGGCCCTCACCGGCCTCCTGCTGGGCATGTTCGTCTCGATGATCGCCAACACGGTGGTCTCGACGTCGATGCCGGTGATCATCCACGACATCGGCGGCGACCAGACCGCCTACACCTGGGTCATCACCTCGGCCCTGCTCGCCACGGCCATCGCCACCCCGATCTGGGGCAAGCTGGCCGACCTCGTCAACCGCAAGGTCCTCTTCCAGCTCGCCCTGGTGCTCTTCGTCGCCGCCTCCGCGGCGGCCGGCTTCACCCACGACCCGACCTTCCTGATCATCTGCCGCACCGTGCAGGGCCTGGGCGGCGGCGGCCTCGCCGCGCTGAGCCAGGTGATCATGGCGGACATCATCAGCCCGCGTGAGCGCGGCCGCTACATGGGCCTGTTCGGCGCCGTGATGGCCGTGGCCACGGTGGGCGGCCCCCTGGCCGGCGGCGTGATCACCGACCTGTGGGGCTGGCGCTGGAACTTCTTCGTGGCGGTGCCCTTCGCCGTCGTCGCCCTGGTGATGGTGCAGCGCACCCTCCACCTCCCGCACCGCGAGCGCCAGAAGGTGTCCATCGACTACCTCGGCATCGTGTTCCTGGCCGCGGCCACCGCGCTGCTGCTGATCTGGGTCACCAGCGCCGGCCGCGACTTCGACTGGGCCAGCACCACCACCGCGTGGATGCTCGGCGGCGTCGCCGTCGCCACCGTCCTGTTCGTCGTGACCGAGCTGCGCGTCGCCGAGCCGCTCATCCCGCTCACCCTCTTCCGCGACCGCACCTTCACCCTCGCGACGATCGCCTCGATCGCCACGGGCCTGGCCATGTTCGGCTCCTCCGTCTACCTGGCCCAGTACATGCAGCTCGCCCGCGGCGCGACCCCGACCCAGGCCGGCCTCATGACCATCCCGATGATCGTCGGCCTGCTCGTGTCCTCCACGGTGATCGGCGGCGTCATCACCCGCACCGGCGTGTGGAAGCGCTGGCTCGTGATCGGCGCCGTCCTGCTGATCGCCGGCACCGGCCTGCTCGGCACCCTGCACTACGACACCTCGTTCTGGCTGGTGTCCCTCTACATGTTCCTGCTCGGCGCCGGCGTCGGCATGACCATGCAGAACCTCGTGCTCGTGGTGCAGAACACCACGGACCCGCGCCAGATGGGCGTCGCCAGCTCCGGCGTCACCTTCTTCCGCACCCTGGGCGGCAGCATCGGCGTCGCCGTGATGGGCGCCGTGGTGTCCAACGTGGTCCCGGACCGCATCGAGGAGCGCCGCGCGGACCTCGCCGCGGCCCTGCGCAGCCTGGGCCCGGACGCCGCCGAGTGGTCCGAGAGCCTGAAGTCCAGCACCCTGCCACGCGTGGCGGAGATGCCGGACGGCCTGCGCTCGATCTTCGAGGACGTCTACGCCACCGGCATCTCCCAGGCGTTCCTCGTGGGCGTGCCGCTCGCGATCGTCGCGCTGGCCGCGATCCTGTTCCTGCCGAACATCCCGCTGGGCCGCATGACCGCCTCCGAGCGCCTCCACGCCACCCGCGCCGACCTGGCCACCCACTCCACGGCCGAGGCCATGCAGACGCTGCCCGCGACCGGACCGATCCCCGTGGTGACCGCGGCCCAGGGGCGGCATCCGGCCGAGGACCCGGAGGAGCCCCGGGCGGTGGCGGCCGAGCGCCCGGCGACGGCATCACCGGTGGCCGGCCGGCCCGTCGTCCCCGCGGCGCTGGCCGTGGCGGGGACAGCCCTGCTGGCGGTCGTCGTCACCGCGCTGGTCCGGGCCCGCCGTGGCTGACGGCGCCCCGGACCCGGTCGGAGGCGGCGACGACGCAGGCTTCGAGGCCGCCGCCCAGGGGCTCGAGCAGGCGTTCTCGCGTCTGGTCCTGCAGCACCGCCAGGTGATGGCCCGCTACGCGGCGGCCCTCAGCCCGGACCTGTCCGTCGGGGCGATGAAGGCGTTCATGATGCTGGCCAACGGAGGGACCATGACGCCCTCGGCCGTGGCCGAAGGCCTGCTGGTGGACCGCGCCCAGGTCTCCCGCATGGTCCGCGACCTCGAGGCCGCCGGGCTGATCACCCGCGAGCCGGACCCGCGGGACCGCCGCTCCGCCCTCCTGAGCGCCACCCCCGAGGGGCTCGCCCGCCTCGACGCGGTGCGCGGCGGCCCGGCGGGTCGCGGGCTGCGCCGCGACCTGGCGCGTTGGGACAGCGAGGACATCCGGACGCTGACGCGCCTGCTGGACCGGCTGGCCGCCGAGCGGCAGACCCGGATGCAGGACCCCGCCGAATCCGAGTGAGCCGCCGGCCGGAGCCGCGGGGCCCGGCCGGCGTGCGGGATCACCAGATGGTGACGCGCTCCTCCGGGGCCAGCCACATGGGGTCCCCCTCGCGCGTGCCGAACGCCTCGTGGAAGGCGTCGATGTTCTTGACCACCTGGTTGCAGCGGAACTCGTTGGGCGAGTGCGGGTCCGAGGCGATGCGGGTGACCATGGCCTCCGGTCGCGTGAGCTGACGCCACACGGTGGCCCAGGCGGTGAAGAACTCGCGGTCCCCGGCCGCGGCGTCGAGGGAGGCGCCGTCGCCCTCGTCCCGCCAGATCTCCAAGGCGCGGTGGGCGATGCCCAGGCCGCCGAGGTCGCCGATGTTCTCCCCGAGGGTGAACTCGCCGTTGACGCGGTGGTCCGGGGCCTCGGCCGGGGAGAGCGCGTTGTACTGGGCCACCAGCCGGGAGGTGCGCTCGGTGAACGCCGCGCGATCCTCCTCGGTCCACCAGTCCTCGAGCCGACCGGCACCGTCGTACCGCGAACCCTGGTCGTCGAAGCCGTGGCCGATCTCGTGGCCGATCACGGCGCCGATCGCCCCCATGTTCGCCGCCATCGAGGACTCGGGATCGAAGAACGGCGGCTGCAGGATGGCGGCCGGGAAGACGATCGCGTTCTCGAGCGGCGAGTAGTACGCGTTCACCGTCTGCGGCGTCATGTGCCACTCCTCCGGGTCCGGCCCGTCCGCGATCTTGCGCAGGTCCCGCTCCCACTCGAGCTCCGAGGAGGAGCGGGCGTTGCCCAGCAGGTCGCCGGCGTGGACCTCGAGGGCGGAGTAGTCCAGCCACTTCGAGGGGTAGCCCACCATGGGACGGAACATCGCCAGCTTCTCGAGCGCCCGCTGACGGGTCTCCTCCCCCATCCACTCGAGCTCCTCGATGGACCGGCGGTAGGCCTCCTGGAGCAGGCCCACGAGCTCGTCCATCGCGGCCACGTGACCCTGCGGGAAGTGGCGGGCCACGTAGAGCTGCGCCACGTCCTCGCCGGCCGCCCCGTTGACGAACGCGACCGCGCGCTTCCAGCGCGGACGGACCTCCTCGGTGCCGGCCAGGCGGCGTCCGTAGAAGGAGAAGTTCTCCTGCACGAAGGCGTCCGGCAGGAACCCGGCGAAGGAGCGCAGCACCTGCAGGATCAGCCAGTGGCGCCAGTCCTCGAGGTCGGCGGCCTCGGGGCCGTCGAGCAGCTCCTGCACACCCGAGAGGAAGTCCGGCTGCCACACCACGACCTCTGCGGCGCGCTCGCCCGCGGCGTCCACGCCCTCGAGCCAGGCGTCGGCCAGGGGGAAGAGCTCCGTCAGCCGGTCGTGGGTCATGAGGTTGTAGCGGGCCACGGCGTCCCGGGTGCGGACCACGTCCCAGTGCAGGGCGGCGATGCGCTTCTCCAGCTCCACCACCCGGGTGCCCAGCGCGGCGGCCTCGGCTCGGTCCGCGCCGATCCCGGCCAGCGCCAGCAGGCGGCCGGTGTGCTCGGTGTACTGCTGGAGGATCTCGGCGTAGGTCTCGTCCCGGTAGTAGGACTCGTCCGGCAGGCCCAGACCGCCCTGGAGCAGGTGCAGGAGCATGCGGTCCGGGTTCCCGGCGTCGTTGAGGGCGCCGGTGTTGATGAGGCCGGAGACGCCCTGGCGCTGCAGCCTTCCGGACAGGGCGAGCAGCTCCGCGGGGGTGGACACGGAGGCCACCGCCGCCAGGTCCGAGGCGATCGGCTCGAGGCCGCGGGCCTCCACGGTCTCGTCGTCCATGAAGGAGGCGTACAGCGCGGCGATCCGGCGCTTGAGCTCCGGATGCTCCGTGCCCTCCGCGTCCTCCTCGTCGAGGGGGGCGAGCGGGGCGTCCCGGTGCGCACCGGCCGCGGCCGTGGCCTGCACACGCGCCTGGGCGGGGTCGAAGCCCGTGCCGACCTCGCGCACGGCGTCCTCGCACAGGTGCCGGACGGCGAGCTCGGCCGCGTCCCGCAGCTCGAGGAACGCGCCGTAGGCGCCCTGGTCCGCGGGGATCTCGTGGGTGTCCAGCCACCCGGCGTTGACGTGGCGGTACAGGTCCTCGCGTGGCGACGGGACTTCGGGCTCGGCGGTGGCGGTCACGGCGGATCCTCCTGGACGTGGGGG
Source organism: Micrococcus sp. 63XJN7_8_ISO-PGPR-S23-253 (assembly GCF_056173425.1). Lineage (NCBI taxonomy): Bacteria > Bacillati > Actinomycetota > Actinomycetes > Micrococcales > Micrococcaceae > Micrococcus > Micrococcus sp. 63XJN7_8_ISO-PGPR-S23-253. The sequence continues at coordinate 93,632 of NZ_CM149673.1, read as the reverse complement.
GGTGGGACGGTCTCGCACGGCACTCTAGCCGTGACACCGGACACGACGACGGGCACACACCCTGGTCGGGTGCGTGCCCGTGGTCGTGGGGACGGCCGACCCGGGGGCCGCCGTCGGGAGGCGGGGGTCAGCCGACCTCGGCGGCCAGCTTCGCGAGCGACTCCTCCATCTGCTCCTCGGAGACCATCGGGAAGAGGTTCTTCTCCAGCAGCTCCGGGTCGGTCACGGCGGTCCAGTCGTAGGTGAGGGACACGACCGTGCTGCCGGAGCCGTTGTCCTCGAGCCGGTAGATCCACTGCCAGCCCTTGGGCTCGGTGCCGGCGGGGGCGGTCTTCCAGCCGACCAGCTTGTTGGGGTCGTAGGCGACCACGTGGTTGTCGGTCTGGTAGTCGCCGCCCATGTGCTCCGCGTGCATGTTCATGGTGAACACGTCGCCGACCTTCTGGATGCGCTGGGTCTTGTCGTCGGACTGCACCATGCCCGAGCCGTCGAACTTCGCGTGGTTCGCGGGCAGGGTCAGGAAGTCGAACACGTCCTTGGCGGACGCGTCGATGGTCCGGGTGACGGTCTGCTGGGTCTCGCCGTGGGCGGTCTTGTTCATCTCGGTCATGGGATCAACCTAGACACGGGGCCGGGGCGGGCGACAAGGTCTGAGGCTCAGTCCGGCACGTTGCGGCCACGCCGGAACGCGGACACGCTGCGGTGGCCGGCCACGCTGAACCGCCACGGGAAGCGCACGGAGCCGCCCTCCCCCGAGACGCCGACGCGCGGGCCCGTCACGACCTCGATCGGCGGCTCGGCCGGTTCGCGGGGCGCGGGCGGGGCCAGGAGGAAGCGGGCGGGCGCGGCCGGCGCGGCGAGGCGGGCCGGGGTGCCGCCGTCGTCGGCCACCTCCGGCGGCGCGGTGACGATCTCCACGGGCGCGTGGCCCATCTCCAGGGTGATGCCGAGGCCCTGGCCGAGGTTGCCCGGCCCGGAGAGCAGCCTGGGGCCGGTGTCCCGGCCACGGCGGGCCACCGCGAGGTCCCCTCCCGCGAGCACCTCGGCCGCACGCAGCAGCACACCGCCGGCCTCCCCCTCGGGGTGGCCCACCAGGTTCAGGCAGCGGTGGATGCCGTAGTTCAGGTACACGTACGTGCGCCGCGGCGGCCCGAACAGCGCGGCATTGCGCTCGGTGCGACCACGGAACGAGTGGGCGCCGGGGTCCGCGCCCGCGTTCCCGTACGCCTCGGTCTCGGTCAGCCGCACGGTGACGGCGCCGTCCGGGGCGACGACGGTCAGCCGGCACCCCAGCAGCGTCGCGGCGAGCGCGGGCGAGGGGCCGTCGAAGGCGGCGGCGAGACGCTCCGGGGTCACGGCAGCGGCCCCGCGACGGGCAGCACCATGGTGTCGATCAGCCGGACGGGCGGCACGTGCGCGGCCACGAGGGCGAGGGCCTCGCGGCGCAGCGGCTGGCACAGCAGCTCCGGACCGAGTTCGGCGAAGGTGTCCCGGTCCACCACCACGAGGTGGTCCAGCTCGACGCCCGGCTCGTCCTCGACCATCCGACGAGCGGCCTGGACGTCGACGGGCTCGCCGGCCGCCGCGGCGTCGGCCAGGGAGCGCAGCGCGCGGCTGAGGACGAGCGCATGCTCCAGGCCCGCGGCGTCCAGGCGGGTGTTGCGGCTGGAGAGCGCGAGGCCCTCGGGTGAGCGGACGATGGGCACGGCGCGGACGTCGACGTCGATGTCCAGGTCCATGGCCAGGCGGCGCAGGACGGTGAGCTGCTGCGCGTCCTTCTGGCCGAAGTAGCTGCGCAGGGCCGGCACCGCCGGGCGCACGATGTTCCACAGCTTCGCCACGACGGTGGCCACGCCGTCGAAGTGGCCCGGGCGGGAGGCGCCCTCGAGGACCTCCCCCATGCGGCCGGCGGAGACGGTGACGATCGGTGCGTCCGGGTAGCCCGGGTACATCTCCTGCACGTCCGGGGCGAACACGACGTCGGCGCCCGCCGCCGTCAGCAGGTCCAGGTCCGCCTCCAGGGTGCGCGGGTAGTGCTCCAGGTCGGCCGGATCGCCGAACTGGAGCGGGTTCACGAAGATGCTGACCGCCACGACATCGTTCTCGGCGCGGGCCCGCCGCACCAGGGCCGCGTGGCCGCCGTGGAGGGCGCCCATCGTGGGGACCAGGCCGACGGTGACGGGCTCGGGGCCGCCGTCGTCCGTGGCGTGGGCGACGAGCTCACGGAGAGCGGAGCGCATCTCGGCGACGGTCCGGGCCAGACGCGGGCGCGCGGAGACGCCGTCGGCCTCGGCCGTCACGGGGGCCGGGAGGGCGTCCTCGAGGGTGAGGCCGGTGCCGGCGGGGACGGGACGCTGGTCGGGGACGCGGTCGAGAGGGGTCACCGTCCGAGTCTAGGCACGGGGCCGACGGGGTCCGCCAGCGGGCACAACACCGGCCGGCCCCGTCGACGGGACCGGCCGGCGTCGTGCTCGGGCCGGGTTCAGGCGTCCTTCGCCGTGTCCTTCACCTGGCGGGCGGCGTCCTGGGACTGCGCCTTGAGGTCCTGCGCCGTGTCCGTGCCCTGGTCCTTGAGGTGGGAAGCGGCCTCAGTGGCCGACTCCTTCACGCTCCCGGCGGCTTCGCGGGCGGCGGGCTCGAGGTCCTCGCGCAGCTGCTGGACGGCCTGCTTGGCCTCGTCCACCAGCGGGGCGGCCTGGTCCTTGAGGCCCTCCGCGGCGCGCTGCTCCACGCGTGAGGCGGGGATCAGCGAGCTGAGCAGCAGGCCGGCGCCGAAGGCGATCACCCCGGCGGCCAACGGGTTGCCCGCGGTGCGGCCGCGCAGCTGAGCCGGGGCCTGGTGCAGGGCGTGCTGGGCGTCGTCGGCCCACTCGGACACGCGGTCGCCGGCGTCGCCCAGGCGGTCCTGGGCCTGGCCGGCCGCGCCGTACGCGGAGGCCCGGGCGTCGTCGACCATCCCGTGGGCGCGATCGCCCAGCGAGGGCTCGTGGCGGTGCTGCTCCGGGGAGCCCATGATGTTCTCCTTCGCGTGGATGAAGCCGTCCTTGATGCGGTTGGTCTGCCGGGACACGGCCTTCGTGGGGCTCACCTTCTCGGCGAGGGCGTCCACGTCCTGGCCGAGCTCGCGGCGCGTGCGCTCGATGTCGGCGCGGATCTCGTCGGGGTTGTTGCTCGTGGTCATCGCGTCTCCTTCGCGGGGTTCAGGGTCTCGGGGATCTCCTGAAGCGTCTCCTGGGTCTGCGGCAGACCCTTGATCTTCTCGATGTCCTTCTTGCCCTGCACGGCCAGCACGGCCGCGACGACGCCCCACAGCACGGCCACGATCAACGCGGCCCAGCCGATCGGCAGGAACACGTCGAGCAGGTGCATCAGGGCCAAGGACAGGAACATCAGCAGGAAGAAGCCGCCGACGGCGGCGCCGGCCAGCAGGCCCGCCCCCTTGCCGGCCTTCTTCGCGGACTCGGTGGCCTCGGCCTTGGCCAGGGCGATCTCCTGGCTGACCAGCGTCGACAGCTTGGCCGACAGGCTCTGGAACATCTCGCCGAGGCTCTCGTGCTCGGCGCGGAACTCCGCCTGCGTGGGCGGCGGGGTGTGCGCGCCGGAGCGCGGCGTCGCGTCGCGGAACGGTTCGTGGGCGGTGCTCATGCGTCACCCCCGGGCCGGGTCTGGTCGAACGGCCGCTCGGCGGTCAGGCCCTGCTGGACCGGCGCCTGCGTGCCGTACGGGATGTCCCCGACGCCGGCCGCGCGGCGGGGCCCGGCACCGTCCGCGACGCGGCCGTCGGCCTGGGAGAGCGAATCGCTCGAGTAGGCCGGGGCCTGCGAGTCCAGGTGGTGCGGGGTCACGTCCGCGTGCACCGCCTCCGGACGGGTCTCGTGACGGCGCGGCGCGGTGGAGGCGGCGGAGTCCGGCTGGGCGGCGTCGCGGATGCCGCGCGTCAGTCGACCGGCCACCAGCCCGGCGCCCAGGGCGAGGGCCAGGAACGTGCCCGGACGGCGAGCGGCGAAGCCGCGCACGTCCTGCAGCAGATCCTGCGGGGAGGCGGTCTCCAGGCGCTGCGTCAGGGCCTCGGCGCGGTCCGCCACCGAGGCGACGCCCCGGCGCACCAGGTCGGTCTGCGGCTGCTCGCCGGAGACCACGCGGTGCAGGTCGTCGGTGTAGCTGCGCACCTGGCCCGCGAGCCGCTCCTGCTGGGTCTGCACCTGCGCGCCGACCTGCTCCTGGGCGGAGCCGACCAGCGACTGCACCTGGTCAGCGGCCTCGTCCTTCACCTGGCCGGCCTCGTGCTTGGCGGTGGCCGCGAGGTCCTGGGCCTTGTCCTTGGCGTCGTGGGCCACGGCCTTCGCCTGGCCCTGGGCCTCGCCCGCGGCCTGCTGGGCCTTGTCCTTCGCCTGGTCCTTGGCGTCACGGCCCTCGGCTGAGGAGCCGTGGGCGTTCTGCGGCGTGTTCGTCGTCATGCTGTGCCTTCCTTCGTCCGGGTCGGCGGCCCCTCATGGCGGCCCTTCTGGCCGTCCACGTCACCGGGTCCACCGGTCTTGAGGGCCAAGGTAAGCACCGCGAGGGACGTGCCGGAAGACCTCGGGGCCGCCGGGATCGGCCGGCGCAACACGCGTGCCGCCGCCCCCACCGGGCCGGGCGGCGCGCCGGCGTCGTCTCCGGTCAGGACGGGGTCAGCGCGCCTTCAGGCCCCGCTGGGCGGTCTTGCCGACGCCACGGCCCGGGTGCTCCTTCTTGCCCTGCATCCAGACGTCCACGGCCTGCACGCCGAGGTCGGGGTGGTCGGTGAAGAAGCCGTCGATGCCGGCGTCGAGGAACGGCTGGATCATGCCGACCATGTCGCCCTGCGCGTTCCGGTCCGTGGAGGAGCGGAACTCCGTGTAGAGGAACTGGTTCTCGGCGCGGAAGGTGTAGGGCACCACCTCGAGGCCCGCGCGGTGGGCGAGGGAGACGAACGCGGTCTCCTCGCCCATCGAGCCGTCCTTCTCCTTGGTGATGATCTGCGCGAAGGCCGGGCCGAGCGTGTCGACGCCGGCCGCGCGGACCTCGCGCATGCCCGCGGCGGTCTCGTAGAAGTCGTAGTCGCGGGCGGTATCACCGGCGGCCACGGAGTCGTAGGGCGCGCCGTTGACGCTGGAGAGGAACACCGTCTCGGCCTTGAGGCCGAGGTTCTCGTTGAGATCGCGCAGGTTGGCGAGCTCGAAGGACTGCACGGTGGCGGGGGCGTTGCGCTTGTTCAGGCCGTGCTCGTCGAGCAGCTCGACGACGCGCTCCTCCATGGACAGGCCGATGGAGTCGAAGTAGGTGGGGTGCTTGATCTCGGGGATGACTCCGATCTCGCGGCCGTACCGGGCCGAGAGGCGCTCCCGCAGCTCGAGCACCTCCTCGAAGGTGGGCACCTGGTACCGGCCGTCGTAGGACGCGGACTCGGGGCGGACCTGCGGCAGGCGCTCCTTGGCGCGCAGGGTCTTGAGCTCGGCGAGGGTGAAGTCCTCGGTGAACCAGCCGGTGAGGGCCACGCCGTCGACGACCTTGGTGGTCTTGCGGTCCGCGAACTCGGGCCGCTGGGCGATGTCCGTGGTGCCGTCGATCAGGTTCTCGTGGCGGACCACGAGCACGCCGTCCTTGGTGGAGACCAGGTCCGGCTCGATCACGTCCGCGCCCTGGGCGGCGGCCAGCTCGTAGGCGGCCAGGGTGTGCTCGGGGCGGTAGCCGGAGGCGCCACGGTGACCCACGACGTCGGGGCGCACCACGGGCTTGCCCGTGACGGACTGCGCGGCGGCCGGGGTCTCCGTTGCGGCGGGGGCGGCGACGGCCGGGGCGGCCAGCGGGGCGCTGACGGCGACGGCGACGGCGAGGGCCACGAGGCCGCGGGCGGCGTGACGACGGACGGAGGTCATGGAACGGTCCTTTCCGGGAGGGGGATGACCGCTCCAGTGGGCCAGATCCGGGTGTCGGCCGGGTGGCCCCCCTCCGGCCACAGCCGGCCCGTCCGGTGAACAGCCGGTGACGGGGGCTGAACAGTGACGTTCAGCCGCCCGTCACGATGCGCGGCGCCACGCCCGGCGGCTCAGCCCTCCGTCGACGACGGCCGCGTCAGTCCCAGCGTCTCCGGGGCCGACGGGGCGCCGTCGCCGAGGACGTGCTCGCCCAGGAAGCCGAGGACGACCTCGTACCAGACCTTCGCGTGCTGCGGGGCGAGGATCCAGTGGTTCTCGTGCGGGAAGTAGAGGAACCGGTGGTCGGTGGTGCCGTCCGAGGCGGCCGGCCGCCCGGACTTCGCCAGCAGGTCCGACCACAGGCGCAGCCCCTCGCCGATCGGCACGCGGTAATCCTTGTCGCCGTGGATGACGAGCATCGGGGAGACGATCTCGCCCACGAACCGGTGCGGCGAGTTCTCCTGCTGCATCTGCTCGTCCATCTCGCGGGCCCAGTAGAACGCGGCGTCCGTCGTCGGGCCGAAGCCGTCCAGCGCCCACAGCGAGGCGTGCGTGACCACGCACCGGAACCGGTCGGTGTGCCCGGCCACCCAGTTCGCCATGTAGCCGCCGAACGAGCCGCCCATGGCGGCGGTGCGGTCGCCGTCGACGTCCTCACGCGCCACGACGGCGTCCGTGAGCGCCATCAGGTCCGTGTAGGGCGCCTGACCCCAGCGGCCCCAGCCGCGTTCGATGAAGTCCTGGCCGTAGCCCGTGGACAGCGCCGGGTCCGGCAGCAGCACCGCGTAGCCGCGCGCCGCCATGATCCACGGGGTCCAGCGCCAGCTCCACGCGTTCCACGAGCCCAGCGGGCCGCCGTGGATCCACAGCAGCAGCGGGTGGCCGCCGGCCGGCGCCTCCCCCTCGGGGAGCACGAGCCAGCCGCGCACGCGCGTGCCGTCCTCGGCGACGGTCTCCACGTCCTCGAGGGTGCCCGGAATCGCGGGGCGTTCCACGGGGTTCGGCAGGCGCGTGGCCTCGCCCGTGGCCAGGTCGATCCGCGCCACCTCCGGCGGGAACAGGTAGGAGGAGCGGACGCCGTAGGCCGTGGCCCCGTCCGGGGAGAGCACGACGTCGGTCCACGCCTCGTCCTCCCGGGTCACCTGCGCGACGGCGCCGGTGGCCACCTCGATGCGGAACACCGGGCGACGGCCCTCCGAGTCCGCGAGCGCGATCACCGCGGAGTCGTCCGGCAGCCACGCGACGACGTCGGCCCACCGGTCCCAGCCGTGGGCCAGGGGCGTGGTCTGGCCCGTGGCCGTGTCCATCACGTACAGGCGCGGGTGCACGGCGGAGTGCGGGGTGGAGTCGGGGGTGCGGACGACGACGGCGCGCGTGCCGTCATGGCTGACGGGGCCGACGGAGACGTCCTCGCCGGGGACGTCGTGCAGGACGCGGTGCTCGCCCGTGGCCAGGTCCACGCGCACCACGGTGCCCTCGCGCACGTTGCCGCGGGCCTCGGCGGTGGCGGCCGTGGTGAGCAGGAACGAGCCGTCCGGGGCCACCTGTGCGCCGATCCCGAATGCGTGGGAGCGCGGGAAGCCGGAGACGTGGCGCAGGTGGTGCGATGCATCGTCGGCCTCGGGAGCCAGGCCGGAGGCGGCCGGGCCGGGCTCGGCGGCGTCGGCGTCCGTGGCGGGCTCGCCCTGCGGGTCCGGGCCGGGCTCGAGGACGAAGAGCTCGGGGCGGGCGGGGCCGAGGTCGTGGTCCCAGAAGCGGATGGGGTAGCCGGTGTGCAGGATGGCGTCCACGCCGGCGTCCTTGCGTGTCTGCGCGAGGGCCGCGTGCTCGGCCTCGGTGGTCGCGCCGAGCAGCCGGTCCGCCGTGACGACCACGCGGTCCGCCGCGGACGCGCACGTGACCGCGGCGACGCCGCCCGGGCGGGAGAGCACCACGCGCGCCTCGCCGCCCCGGGCCGGCAGGGCCCACAGGGCGCTGCGCTTCTCGGCCTCGGCGTCGGCGGGGTCGGGACGGGCGGAGGTGAAGAAGAGGGTGCCGTCCGCGGCGAACTGTGCGCCGGCCTCGCCCTCGCGGGAGCGGGTCAGGCGGTGGGCGGGGCGCTCGCCCGCGGGGTCGACCTCCCAGAGGGCGGTGGCGTAGCCGGTGCCCTTCGCGTCCCGGGTGGCGACGGTGGTCACCAGGCGGGCGCCGTCCGGGCTGAGGGTGAGACCGGCGACGCGCGGCAGGGCGGTGAAGGCGTCGAGGTCGTGGAAGGGGGTGGCGGGGGTGTCCGGGGTGGAGGTCATGCGTTCGTTTCTATCGGCCCGCACGTGATCCGGGCAACACGGAGGGCGGCGGGGTGGTGGCCTCGACGGCGGGCCGCCCCGGTGCCCGCCGCGCCTCAGGCGCCGGGCCGCGTGCCGGCGTCGGCCCGGATCTGCTGGAGCTGCTTGCCGAGCCAGTCGACGTACCCGCCCATCCACTCCCCCGTGGCCTGCTCGTTCCAGCTCTGGCCGACCACCGGCTGCGGGAAGACGACGGCGTCCGAGAGGGTGTCCCGCAGCGCGAGGGCGGGCCCCTCCTCATCCGCGACCGTCACCCACTGCATGCCGTGACGGGCGCCCAGGTGCTCGCCGAGCAGCACCGCGACGACGTCCAGCAGCACCGCCAGCTCCTCGGGGTCCAGCTCGTCGGCCTCGGCCTGCGAGCGGGCCAGCACGGCGTCGTAGTACGCGGCGACCGCGTCCAGGTCCAGGTGGTCCACGCCCTCCTGCGCGGCGAAGTCGCGGCGGACGCGTACCCACTCCCGCTCGGGCTCGGTCAGGGGGCTCATCTCGGGCTGGTCGGTCATGGCCTCCATCCTGCCAGGCGCGTCCGGCGCAGCCATCGCCGGAACGGGCGGCGCCGACCGCGCTTTCGTTCGGGAAACGGCGGCGTGTCGCAGCGCCGTCGTTCGAGAAACGGCCAGGAGCCGGGGGACGGACCGCCGGAGGCCTCCGCGCCCCCAGCGGCAACCCTCGTGGAGGCACCCGATGTCGTGCCGCCAGCGACGAGGCGAGCGTGCGGGCCGTCGTCGTCCGCCGCCCCCGACCAGACTTGAGACACTGGCCCCATGCGCATCATGACCGTCTGCCTGGGGAACATCTGCCGCTCGCCCGCCGCCGAGGCCGTGCTGAACCGCAAGCTCACGGAGGCCGGTCTCGACGACGTCGAGGTCACCTCCGCCGGCACGTCCGGCGAGCACGTGGGCGCCCGGCCGCATCACCTCACCCGTGAGGTCGGCGGGGAACTGGGTTATGAGTTCCCGACGGTGGGGGTGCAGCTGTCCGCCGACCTCGTGGACGACGCCGACCTGATCCTCGCGATGGACGAGGCCAACCTCGCCGACGCGCGGCGGCTCGCGACCACGGACGAGCAGCGGGACCGGATCCACCTGATGGGCGAGTTCGCGTCGGATGCGGACAGCGCCGGGGTGCGCGAGGTCCCCGATCCGTACGGGTATCCGCGGCCGCAGTTCGAGGAGATGTACCGGCAGATCGAGGACGCAGCAGACGGCGTCGTCGCCGCGATCCGCGACGGGCGCCTCTGACGGCCGGGGCGCGGTCCCGGGGTCCCGTCCCAGCGACGCGAACGCCGCCGGACCCGCCGTTTCCCGCACGAAAACGGTCCGGGACCCGCCGTTTCCCGAACGAAAGCGGTCCGGGACCCGCCGTTTCCCGAACGAAAACGGGGGGTCGGTCAGTCGTCGTGGGGGTCGTCGGAGCCGTCGAGGACCTCGCGCAGCCGCGCCGCCGTGTCCGCGCGCAGGGTGCCGCGGGTCTCGGCGCGGTCGGTCGTCGCGCGGGCGAGGGTCTCCCACACGGCCCGCACGTCCGCCGACAGTCCCCCGGCCTCGAGCTCGCCGAGGGTCTCGCGGTGGGTCCGCAGCGTGTCGACGTCACCGCGGGCCACGGGTCCGGTGAGGGCGCCGTCGCCGTCGGTGAGCGCGTTCTCCAGCGCGGCGGTCATGAGTGAGCGCAGCACCCGCTCCGGGTCGGCCACCCCGATCGTCTCCAGGATCTGACGGGCCTGCGCCGTCAGCGTCACCAGGTGGTTCGACCCGTGGGACAGCGCCAGGTGGTAGGCCGCCCGGTCGGCCTCCTTCACGACCACGGGCTCCCCGCCCATCTCCACCACGAGCGCCTGGGCCACGGGCAGCACCACGGGGTCCGCGGTCACACCGAACACGCAGTCCTGCAGCCGGGCGACGTCGAGGCTGAGCCCCGTGAACGTCATGGCCGGGTGGATCGCCAGGGGGATCGCCCCGTGCGCGCGCACCGGCTCCATCACCCCCACCCCGTAGCGGCCGGAGGTGTGCACGAGCAGGTGGCCGGTCTGCACGTGGCCCGCGGCGGCCAGGCCGGTCACGAGCTCGCCCAGCGCGTCGTCCGGGACGGCGAAGACGACCATCTCGGAGCGGCGCAGGATCTCGGGGACCTCCAGGACGGGCACGCCCGGCAGGAGCATCTCCGCGCGGTCCCGCGAGGCCTCGGAGACGGCGTGCACGCCCGTGATCGTGTGGCCCGCAGCCCGCAGCGCCGAGCCCAGCACGGCCCCCACCCGGCCCGCGCTCACCACGCCGACGCCCAGCCGCCCGGGCCGCTGCGCCGGGTCGTGCGGGTCCAGGCTCAGGTCGAGTCCGCCGGTCATCGCTCCTCCTCGCCGCGCACAGCGGAGACGTCTGCCCCGCTCTCCTCCCCGACGACGGCACCGCCGCCGACGCCGGCCCGGGCCAGTTCGCGGCGGCCCACCTCGGTGGCCGCGACCTCGCGCGTGCGCTGCTCGAAGCGGGCCAGCTCCTCGGGGCGCATCCACTGGTCGCGGTCGGCGAGGCGACGCGAGACGGCCGCGTGCCGGGCCTCCCGGGCGTACAGGTCCACGGCCACGTCCTCGTCGAGGTCGCGGACCACGGCCTTCGCCCCCGCGACCCACACGCGCACCGTGGCCAGGCCCAGGCGCCGCTGCACCGGCCCCTGCACCAGCTCGGCCGCCTGCACGCGCTCGTGCTGGAGGGTCTGCAGCCGGCGGTGCAACCAGCCGCTGCGCACCACCAGCAGGGACCGCGTCGTCGTGAAGCCGATCCGCCGCCAGGCGAACCAGTTGAACCACCACCTGCCGCGCCGCGGCACGTGCTGGAAGCCGCCCTCCGTGCCGGTGCCGTGCACGCCGAGGTGCATGAGCCCGGCGGGGGTCAGCCCCTGCGCGGCGCGCGGATCGCCGTCCAGGCCCGGGTCCGGGGCCACGACCGTGAGGACGCGGAGCACGTCCTCCCACGGGCCGACGGGCAGCGCGACGTCCCGGGCGCCGTCGGACTCCTGCAGGTACCCGGCCACCGCCATGTTCACCCGATACCAGCCGAAGGGCCGCCAGAACAGGGGCTGGGAGACGGTCACCCCCTGCACCCGCCCCGGCGGGACGGTCTGGTGGGTGGTCTCGGTGAGCCCGTGCCGCAGTCGCAGCCCGTCGGTGGAGCGGCGCACCTGGAAACCCCAGCCGGCGTTCAACCGGGACCACGCGACGCCGGCCACGGAGAACAGGGCGGGCAGGGACGCGGCCGCGCCGATCCCGGTCAGGGTCTCCCCCTCGTCCAGCACCGCCTCGGGCAGCAGCGCGACCACGAGGGCGAGGCCGCCCAGCCAGATCAGGGACCCGGCCAGCACCCCCAGCACGCCTCCGGAGAGCAGGACGGAGCCGAGGAGCCGCCCCGCGGGCACCTGCAGCAGGAGTTCGCCGGCGTCCGCGTCCGCGGCGTCGGCGTCGGGGAGGCCGGGCTCGGCCGCCCGCTCCGGGGCGGACGCGTCCGCCCCGGCTCCCCCGAGCACCCCCGACGCGCGGTCCAGGATCTCCCGGCGCACCGCTTCGGCCTCGGCGCGGCGCAGGAAGGACAGCTCGAGCGCGGACTCGCCGCCGTCGGCCGCCTCGACCTTCACTGTGGCCAGCCCGAGCAGCCGGGCCACGAGCGGGTGCTGCAGGTCCACCGCCTGGATGCGGTCGTAGCGCATCTGCCGGCGGCTGCGGAAGAGCCAGCCCTGGCGCAGCTCGATCCGGTCCTCCCCGCAGCGGAACCGGGTGAACCACCAGGAGAAGAAGAACACGAGGCTGATCAGCAGGGTGACCCCCAGCAGGATGCCGCCGGCCACGAGCAGGCTGCCGTCGCCGCCGCCCGGGGCGTCCTCCCCGCTGAGCCGGCCCGCCGCGAAGTCCTCCACCGCGTTGCGGCCCGCGAAGAACAGGATCAGCAGCAGGAAGGTCCAGCCCCGCACCCAGGGCGAGGCGGGGTGGACGCGGACCCAGCCGGCGTCGTCGGCGGGGGGCGGGGCGGCCGCGCTCACAGGCCCGCCAGCCGCGCCTGGCCGCGCGCCATGAGGACTTCGCGCAGCTCCTCGGCCCTCTCGCGGGGCACGCCCTCCAGGGTGACGTCCCCGCCCGCGGCGGCGGTCTTCAGGGTGAGGGTCTGCAGCCCGACCCGGCGCAGCAGCGGACCGTCCGAGACGTCCACGTACTGCAGGCGGCCGTACGGCACCGCGTGCACGCTGCGGAACAGGATGCCCTCGCGCCACAGGACGTCGTCCTCGCGCTCGGCCCAGCCCATCGCGCGCACGCGCCGCGGGATCAGGATCAGGTCCACGATCCAGGACACGACGACGACGGCCGGCAGCCCCCACGCGACCCACGCGGCCATCCCCGCCCACGGGCCGGTGAGCTTGAGGATCAGCGGCACGGAGAACGCGGCGAGCCAGATCAGGTGGCCGATGGTCGTGGCGATGAGCTTCACCGTCGCCAGCCGCGGCGAGGCCGGCGTGAAGGCCACGCCGCTCAGGTCAATGCCGGGCACGGGCATACCCTCCTTCGGTCTCGGGACGGGCCGGTCGGCCGCGGCCCGGGGACCCATCCTGCCCACGACCGCCCTCGGGCGCATCCTCCTCAGGCGGGATCCGGCACCACCGTTCGACGATCAGCCCCACCACCAGCAGGACGAGACCGCCGACGGCCTGCAGGGCGGCCTCCCGCACGGTCGGTGCCTCCACGCCGGCCCGCAGCAGCACCTGCACCGCCACCCCGGCGTGCCACCCGCCGAGGGCCGCTCCCGCGAAGCCGGAGGCCTGGCCGAGCACGAGGGTGCGGGCCGCGGCGAGCGGGTCCATCCGCGCGGCGGCGGGCTTCTCCCGGTCGCGGCGCACCCGCCAGCCCAGCGCGAGGCACAGCACGGAGACCGCGGCCACGGTGATCAGGCCGCCGCGGCCCACCACGGGCGCCGGCCAGCCCAGGGACGGCGCGGCGAGCCCGGCCAGCCAGCCGAGCACGGCGGCCACCAGCACCACGAGCAGGGTCCACCCGGAGCGCAGCGCGATCACGTGGCCTCCCTCCCGAGGGCGTCCGGGCGTGCCGGGCGGAGCGGGGCGACGTCGTCGGTGCCGGCCAGCAGCCGGTGCCGCTCGGGCTCCTGACGGCGCACCCCGGGGGCGTCCGCGGCGACGGCGGCGAGGTCGGCGACGGGCGTGCCGGCGAGCGTGGCGTCCGCGTCGAGCCACAGCCACGGCAGCAGCACGAAGGCCCGCTCGGCCGCGCGGGGGTGCGGCAGGGTGAGGTCCGGGTGGTCGCTGCGCACGTCTCCGTAGGCGATCACGTCCACGTCCAGGGTGCGCGCGCCCCAGCGGACCTCACGCCGCCGATGGTGGTCCTGCTCGAGCCGGTGCGCCACCGCGAGCAGCTCCCACGGCGCGAGGTCCGTGCGCAGGGTGACCACCTGGTTGAGGTAGTCGGGCTGGCCCGGCGGCCCGCCCACGGGTGTGGTGACGGCCCGGGGCGAGGCCCGGACGTCCGTGATGTGCGGCAGCGCGGACAGGGCGGCGACGGCGGCGTCGAGCGTCTGCGCGGGCTCGCGCAGGTTGGCGCCGAGGGCCAGCACGGCCGCGACGGGCGCGTCCGGGCGGGCGCTCAGCTCGGGGACGGGCGCGGGGCCCTCGGCCGGGTGCGACCAGTCGACGGTGCTCACGCGAGGTCCTCCCGGGTGCGGTGCACGGTGACGGCGGCGTCCGCGAAGTCGTGCGGGATGGGCGCCTGCGGCTTGTGCACGGTGACCTCGACGGCGGTCACCACGGGCTGCTCGGCGAGGACGGCGCGGGCGATCCGGTCGGCGAGGGTCTCGATCAGGTCCACCGGCTCCCCGGTGACCAGGCGGACCACCGTGTCCGCGACCTCGGCGTAGTTGGCGGTGCGGGCGAGGTCGTCGCCGGCCGCGGCGGGGCCGGCGTCGAGGTGGAGGACCACGTCCGTGACGAACGGCTGCCCGTCCTGGCGCTCGTGGTCGAAGACCCCGTGGTGCCCGACGGCGGACAGCCCGGCCAGGCGGATGCGGTCCCGGGCGCTCACGGCAGCACGTCCTCGGAGACGGGCTCGCCCGGGGCATGCGCCCCGGCCCAGGCCGCGGCGGTGCGGACGGCGTCGGCGCTGGCGCGCACGTCGTGCACGCGCACGCCCCACGCGCCCTGTGCGGCGGCGAGGGCGGAGATCGCCGCGGTGGCGGCGTCGCGCGCGGCGGGCGGGGCCGGGGTGCCGTCGTCGTCCGCCAGCAGGGTGCCCAGGAACCGCTTGCGCGAGGCGGCGACGAGCACCGGGTGGCCCATGGCGCGGAGCCACTCGAGGCCGCGCAGCAGCTCCCAGTTCTGCTCGCCGGCCTTCGCGAAGCCCAGGCCCGGGTCGACGATCAGCTGCGCGGGCTCGACGCCCGCGGCGAGGAAGCGGCCGGCCACGTCCCGCAGCTCGCACACGACGTCCGGGACGGTGTCCTCGTAGACGGCCAGCCCGTCCATGGTCTGCGGGTTCCCGCGGTTGTGCATGAGGATGTACGGCGCGCCCGACGCGGCGATCAGCGCCGGCATATCCGGCTCGTGGGCGAGGCCGGAGACGTCGTTGACGATCACCGGCCCCAGCGCCAGGGTGGCCCGGGCGGTGGCGGTGTGGCGCGTGTCCACGGAGAGGACGACGTCCTCGGCCAGCAGCGCCTCGATCACGGGCAGGATGCGCTCCTGCTCCTCGGCCGGCGGCACGGCGCGGGCCCCGGGGCGGGTGGACTCCCCGCCCACGTCCACGATGTCCGCGCCGTCCGCGACCATGCGCCGGGCGTGCTCGACGGCCGCGCGGACGGTGGCGTGCTCCCCGCCGTCCGAGAACGAGTCAGGGGTGACGTTGAGGATGCCCATGACCAGGGTCCGGTCCGCGGGCAGCCGCCCCAGCAGGGCGCGGTTCGCCTCCCGCGCCGCCGGGTCGATGCTCTCGTCCACGTGTCCTCCTCCGCCGTCGGTGGTCCTCAGCCGTGCATGATGAGGCTCATCGCCTCCGAGCGCGTGGACGGATCCCGCAGCTGGCCGCGCACCGCCGAGGTGACGGTCTTCGCGCCCGGCTTGCGCACGCCGCGCATGGACATGCACATGTGCTCGGCCTCCACCACCACGATCGCCCCGCGCGGGGCCAGGTGCTCCATGAGCGCCTCCACCACCTGCGTGGTCAGCCGCTCCTGCACCTGCGGACGCCGCGCGTACAGCTCCACGAGACGGGCCAGCTTGGACAGCCCCGTCACGCGGCCCTCGGCGGAGGGGATGTAGCCGATGTGCGCGGTGCCGTGGAACGGCACCAGGTGGTGCTCGCACGTCGAGTAGAACGGGATGTCCTTCACGAGCACGAGCTCCTCGTGCGCGATGTCGAACGTGGTGCCGAGCACCTGGTCCGGGCTCTGGTGCAGGCCCGCGAAGAACTCCGCGTACGCCTTGGCCACTCGCGCCGGGGTGTCCGCCAGGCCCTCGCGGTCCGGGTCCTCACCGATCGCCAGCAGGATCTCCCGCACCGCCGCCTCGATGCGCGGCCGGTCGACCGCGGTCGAGTCCGGGTCGAACGTGCCGGGGACGGCGTCGTCGGGGGTGTGGGCTGTCATGCGGGTCTCCTGCGCGGTCAAAAGGTCGGTCCCTCGTCGGGGCCCGGCGTGTTGCTCGGACCGCCGTGCGGCGGCAGGCCGGGGCCGGCCGCGTCCCCGCCCAGCGACGACGGCGGCGCACCCTCCGGACGCACCGGCACCGTGGTGCCCTCGACGCCGACGGGGGTCTGATCCCCGCCGTCGTGGCGCGAGCGGCGCTCGGAGGGGGAGAGGACCGGCGGGATGTCCTGCGGGAGCCGGTCGTCCGAGGCCAGCCACACGCCGCGCTCGGGCCGCTTGCGGACGTCCGCGAAGATGGCGGCGATGGCCTCCTGGGTCAGCGTCTCCTTCTCCAGCAGCTCGTAGGCCAGCCGGTCCAGGACGTCCCGGTTCTCCGTGAGCACCCAGTGGGCCTCGGCGTGGGCCTGGTCCAGCAGGGTGCGGACCTCGGCGTCCACCAGGTACGCGAGCTCCTCGGAGTACTCGCGGGAGGAGCCGCCGGGGGCACCGCCCACGAAGGGCTCGGAGCTGCCGCCGCCGAGCTTGACGGCGCCCACCTTGGCGGACATGCCGTACTCGGTGACCATCTTGCGGGCCGTGTCCGTGGCCTTCTGGATGTCGTTCGCGGCGCCCGTGGACGGGTCCTTGAACACGATCTCCTCCGCCACGCGCCCGCCCATCGCGTACGCGAGCTGGTCCAGGAGCTCGTTGCGGGTGACGGAGTACTTGTCGTCCTCCGGGACCACCATCGTGTAGCCCAGGGCGCGGCCGCGGGGCAGGATCGTGATCTTGGTGACCGGGGCGGAGTTGCGCAGCCCGGCCGCGACGAGCGCGTGGCCGCCCTCGTGGTAGGCGGTGACCTTGCGCTCGTGCTCGTTCATCAGGCGGGTGCGCTTCTGCGGGCCGGCCATCACGCGGTCCACGGCCTCGTCCAGGGCGTGGTTGTCGATCACGTTGTTGTTCGAGCGCGCCGTGAGCAGCGCGGCCTCGTTGATCACGTTGGCCAAGTCCGCGCCCGTGTAGCCGGGGGTGCGCTTGGCCAGGGAGCGCAGGTCCACGTCCAGGGCGATCGGCTTGCCCTGCGCGTGCACCTCGAGGATCTTGGCGCGGCCCTCGAGGTCCGGGGCGTCCACGGGGATCTGGCGGTCGAAGCGGCCCGGGCGCAGCAGCGCCGGGTCCAGGACGTCCGGGCGGTTGGTCGCGGCGATCATGATGACGTTCGTGGAGGCGTCGAAGCCGTCCATCTCCACGAGCATCTGGTTCAGGGTCTGCTCGCGCTCGTCGTTGCCGCCGCCGATGCCTGCGCCGCGGTGCCGGCCGACGGCGTCGATCTCGTCCACGAAGATGATGGCGGGGGCGTTGGACTTGGCCTGCTCGAAGAGGTCGCGCACGCGCGAGGCGCCGACGCCCACGAACATCTCCACGAAGTCCGAGCCGGAGATCGAGTAGAACGGCACGCCGGCCTCACCGGCCACGGCCTTGGCCAGGAGGGTCTTGCCCGTGCCGGGCGGGCCGTAGAGCAGCACGCCCTTGGGGATCTTGGCGCCCACCGCGCGGAAGCGGTCCGGCACGGTGAGGAACTCCTTGATCTCCTGGAGCTCCTCCACGGCCTCGTCCGCGCCCGCGACGTCCTTGAACAGCACGTCCGGGTTGTCCTTGTTGATCAGCTTGGCGCGGGACTTGCCGAACTGCATGACCTTGCCGCCGCCGCCCTGCATGCGGGACATCAGGAACCAGAACAGCAGTGCGATGAGCAGGAACGGGACCATGAAGCCGAGCAGCGAGAGGAACCAGTTGCTCCGCACCGGCTCGTCCGTGTAGCCGTCCAGGGCCGAGTCGTCCACCGCGGTGACCACGTCCGTGGCGCGCGCGCTGGCGAAGTAGAAGTAGACCTCCTTGCCGAGGTCCCGGTCGTCCTGCTTGTAGGGCTCACGCAGGGTGAGGTCCACGCGCTGGTCCCCGTCCACCACGCGGGCCTGCGCGGCCTTGTCGTCCTTCAGCAGGGCCATGCCCACGTTGGTGTCCACCATGGTGCGGCCGCTCTGTGACGTGGTCAGCGGGATCGCGACGGCGAGGACCAGCAGGCCCAGCAGGATCCAGACGTAGGGCTTGTTGAACAGCTTCTTCACGGTCCGAGTGTCTCCTGGTCTGCCGCGGGGGCCGGGCTGCCCGGGGCGGCCGCCGTGCGGCCGGGGCCGGCGCAGGGCCGACGTCGCGCCCGGGTCAAGCCCCCACGGTACCGGCCCGGCCCGGGTGTCCGCTGACTGTTCGCGTCAGGTGGACAGGGCGCGGGCGGTCGGCCGGCGGCGACGTCGGCCAGCGCCGTCCTGACGCCCACCGGGAATGCGAGAGGTCGGAATGGCGCGTGGATCGCACCTCAGAGCGACCGCTCGCGTGACAGGAACGCTGGCGCTGCGACCGCGCCCCTGCGTCCCCGCCTGCACAGACCCCCGTGCACCCGCATCCCTCCCCAGGCCGGCGGCGGCTCAGGACGCCGCCCGCTCCACCGCGCCAGGCTGGCACCATGCGTCACCCCGCCCCGCTTCCCGCGGCCTTGCCTGACGGCCCCTTCACCGCCGCGCAGGCGAGGGCCGCCGGCATCGACCGCAACCGGCTGCGTCGCTCCGACGTCGAACGCCTCGCCCGGGGCCTCTACCGCCGGCGTGAGGCCGCCCCGGCCGCCGTCGAGCGCCCCCGTGGCCGGCTCCTCCCCCTACCGGTGGAGCACCCCGCTCTCGGCCACCCAACGCAAGCTGCTGCTGCGACTCGCCCGGCACCGCGCCACCACGGTGGTGTCGCACCAGACCGCGGCCCGCGCCCGGGAGATCTGGCTGCCGGAGCGACTGGACGCGAAGGACGACGTCCACGTGAGCCGCCCGCGAGACCGTGGCCGCCTCGCCCTCCCCGGCGTCACCTCCCACCGGACGGCGCTCCCGCCCGCGGACGTGGAGCACGTGCGGATCGGCGGCCTGGCCTGGTGCGTCACCGCCCCGCCCCGTCTCTGGGTCGACCTCGCGGCCCTGCTCGACGACGACGAGCTCGTCATCCTCGGCGACCATCTCGTCCGCCGGGCGCAGCTGTCCGGCGGCCCGGACGCCGCCGAGCGGACCCGGGCGGCCCTGGCCCAGGCGGCCGAAGCGAGCCCGTCCGCGCACAACCGACGACGACGGCTCCGCACCGCCGCCACACTGGTCCGGGTGGGGGCGCACTCGCCGAAGGAGACGCGGCTCCGGCTCGCGCTGACGGCCGTCGGGCTCCCCGAGCCCGCACTGCAGCTCGAGGCCTGGGACCCGGAGTTCTCCCTACACCACCCCGCGACGGCGGACCTGGGCTATCGGCAGGCGAGAGTGGCCCTGCACTACGACGGCGGCCACCACGGCGCGGATCGCCAGATCGACCTTGACGTGCAGCGCAACGCCGCCTTCGAGCGACGGGGCTACCGGAACATCACCGTGTCCTCCTCCGACGCTCGCCGCGGATTCACGCGCGTGATCGTGGAGGTGCGCCGTCACCTCGGGGACGCCGGCGACCTGTCACGCAAGGAGTCGGAATGGGGCGTGAATGGCACCTCAGAGCGACCTCTCACGTGACAGGTCGGCCACGCCGGGCCACGCCGGGCCCCCGGTCAGCTGTACACGTGCGGGGCGAGCGTGCCCACAAAGTCCAGGTTGCGGTACTTCTCCGCGTAGTCCAGGCCGTAGCCCACCACGAACTCGTTGGGGATGTCCCGCCCGACGTACTTCACGTCGATGTCCACCTTCATGGCCTCCGGCTTGCGCAGCAGGGTGCAGATCTCGACCGAGGCCGGGCCGCGGGACTCCAGGTTGGCCTTGAGCCAGGACAGGGTCAGACCGGAGTCGATGATGTCCTCGACGATCAGGACGTGCCGGCCCGTGAGGTCCGCGTCGAGGTCCTTGAGGATGCGCACCACACCGGAGGACTTGGTGCCGGAGCCGTAGGAGGAGACCGCCATGAAGTCCAGCTCCACGTGGGAGTGCAGGGCGCGGGTGAGGTCGGCGACCACCATCACCGCGCCCTTGAGCACGGCGACGATGAGCAGGTCCTTGTCCGCGTAGTCGCGGTCGATTTGGCGGGCCAGGTCCGTGATCGTGCCCTGCACGTCCTCGCGGGACATGAGGACGTGGCTGAGGTCGTTCTGGACATCCTGTGCGTCCATGCGCCGCTCCTGGTGAGTGCTCGTGCGGGAATGCCGGGCCGGGCCGCAGTCAGGGACCGGGAAGGCAGGGGATGAGGTCCAGTCTGGCACACGCCCGATGCGCGGCCACCCCGCCGGGCAGCTCCACCGGGCCGGCCGACGTGCCCCCCGCGCGGGCGCCCGTCACGAGGGCGTCCACCGCGAGGATCCGTTCGCGGGGCGGGGCCTGCCCTCCCGCGGCGCGGGCGGCGCGCGCGATCACGCGGTGGCGCACGGCGGCGGGCAGCGCGGCCAGGGACTCCAGGTCCAGGGAGACGACGCGCGGGTCCCCGGCGGGCGGGTCGACGCGCAGCCGGGTGACCTCGTCGCCGGCCCATGCGTCGAGGGCCGCGGCGTCCTCGGCCGCGATGGCCGCGGTGCGCACCAGCCCGGCCCGCACGCCGGGGCCGAGGCCGGCGTCGGGGTCCTCGAGCGCGGGCAGCACGCGGGTGCGGACCCGCGAGCGCAGCAGCGCGGGATCGCGGTTGTGCGGGTCCTCGAACCAGGTCAGCCCGGCCCAGCGGCAGATCGCCTCGGTGTCCGCGCGGCCCAGGCCCAGCAGCGGGCGGACGACGGCGGCCCCGCCCGGCAGCGTCCCGCGCGCCGGGATCCCCGCGAGGGACCGCGTGCCGGACCCGCGTGCGAGCCCGAGGAGGACCTGCTCCGCCTGGTCGTCGGCGGTGTGGGCGGTGAGGACGACGGCGCCCCCTGGCCTCGCGTCTCGGGCGGCGGCGAGGGCCTCCCGGCGGGCACGCCGGGCGTCGGCCTCGGGGCCGTCGCCGGTGCGGGCCACCTCGACCCGCGTGACGGTGACCGGGGCCAGACCGAGGATGCGGGCGACGTCGGCGGCGGCCGCCGCCACCGCGTCGCTGCCCGACTGCAGCCCGTGGTCCACCACGGCCGCGCCGATCGGGCCGAGCCGCGCACCCTCCCGGGTGCCCACCAGGACGGCGCAGGCCACGGCGAGCGCTAGGGAGTCGGCGCCACCGGAGAGGGCGACGAGGCCGCGGGGGCGACTCCCCGCCCGGCCCGGCACGACATCCGCGCGACGGGGCCCGTCGCCCGCCAGGGCCTCCCGCACCGCCGCGACGGCCCGGTGCAGGGGCTCGGGCCAGCGGGTGCGCGGCGGCCACGCGCCGACCGCGGGCAGGCCGCCGGCCCCGCCCGCCGGCGTCGGCCCCGGGTCCCGCGCCTCAGGCCTGGGCACGGATGCGCGCCACCCACGTCTCGGGGGCGTGGAGCTCGGCCTCGCTCGGCAGCAGCTCGGGGGCGTCCCAGACCACGTTGAACCCGGCCATGCCGAGCTCGGCCACGGCGGCGGCCACGAACCTCTGACCGTCGCGATACTGGGCCATCTTGGCGTCCATGCCCAGCAGGCGGCGGAGCATGCGGTCCAGGGGCGAGCGGCGGTCGCCGCGCTCGTCGAAGCGGCGGCGGATGGTCTTGACGGAGGACACGACGGAGGAGTCGACGCCGTCCATCACCACGTTCGCGTGCCCCTCGAGCAGGGACATCACGGCCGTCAGCCGGGACAGGCGCTCCCGGTCCTCCTCGTCCTGGATCGCACCGAGCAGGCCCGGCGTGGGGCGGGCCGGGGCCGCGTCCTGCGCGTCGTGTCCGTCCCGCGCCCCAGTCCGGCCGGCGTCGGCCTCCCGACCCAGCGGGTTCGCCGCCGCGAGCGCCGTGCGCAGGCGCTCGGGCAGGGACTCGGCCTTGTCGAACAGGCCGACGGTGAGCGCCGTGATCTCGGCCCGCAGGTGCTCGCGCAGCCAGGGCGCGGCCGCGAACTGCACGCGGTGGGTCTGCTCATGCAGGCACACCCAGAGGCGGAAGTCCGCCGGGTCCACGTTGATCTCCGCGCGGACCTGCGCCACGTTCGGGGCCACGAGCAGCAGGCGTCCGCCGGCGGGGCCGCCCGCCGTCCCCCCGGGGCCGGGCAGCGCGATGAACGGGTCGTACTGGCCGAGGATCCTCCCGGACATCCAGGCGAGGATCCCGCCCATCTCCAGGGCGGTGGCGTGCCGGGTGACGCGGGTGGTGGCGGCGGCGTGCTCGCGGGGCCGGGTGTCCCGCAGATGCGCGAACGTGGGGTCCAGCAGGGTGGCGAAGGACTGGGTGGCGGCGCGCGACCAGGTGGGGCGGTCCACCACGAGCACCTGCGAGTCGCGCAGGTCCCGTGCCGCCTCGAGCCCGGTCAGGCGGTGGACGTGCGGCACGGCGGCCTCCGCGGCGGCGCGCAGGCCCTCCGCCTCGCGCGTCGCCTCCCGCGGCGTGAACCGGGGGCCGGCGGCGGCGAGGGACCGTGCGGTCCGTGCCGCGAAGGCCCAGTCCACCGGGTGGGCGACGGCGGGGCCCGGCTCGGCGGGGGCGCCCGGCTCGGCGTCCGCGGCGGCGCGGGGGCGGTCGGTCGCGTGGTCGTCGCTCATGGCTCCATCAGATCACAGGCCCCGGACCTCGGATCAGAGCCCGGCGACGGCGCTGACGGCCTCGTCGACCGCCGCGCGCGCGGGCTCCAGCTTCCACTGCAGATCCGAGCAGATGATGCTGAACGCGAGGACCCGCCCGGACGTCGTGGTGACGGTGCCGGTGAGGGAGACCGTCTGGTCGAGCGTCCCGGTCTTCGCGGCCACGGCCTGCCGCGCGGGGGCGTCCGGGAAACGGTCGCCCAGGGTGGAGTCCTCGCCGGGCCGCGGCAGACCCTCCAGCACGGTGGCCAGGGCGGGCGTGCGGGCCACCCCGGCCACGACGTCGGCCAGCTGGCCCGCGCTGACCCGGTTGTCCGGGGAGAGTCCGGAGGAGTCCACGAGCGCCATCCCGGCGGTGTCCACGCCGAGGTCCTCGGCGGTGGCCGTCAGCAGCTGCGTGGCGCCCTCGTGGGTGGCGGGCAGCTCGGCGGCGGGCGCGGCCGTGTGGGCCAGGGCCTCGACCACCTGGTTCTCCGAGTGGGCCAGCAGGTACGCGACCTGCTCCCCCACGGGCGCGGACTCCACGACCGCGACGGGGGCGGCGGCGAGGACCGTGGCGCGCGTCACCTCGGTGGCCGGGATCGTGTCCCGCAGACCCACCTCGAGGTCGGCGCCGGCGGCGGCCACCGCGTCGTCGAGCGCGGCCTGGAAGGTGAGCGCGGCGAACTGCGCCGGGGCCTCGATGCGGTCCTCCCCGGTGCCGGGGACCTCACGGCCGCCGTAGGTGGCCAACGGCCGCACCGGCGCGATGTTGCCGCTCTCCGGGATGTCCGACGTCCAGCGCGGGTTCAGGGCCGTGCGGTCCGCGAAGAGCCGCAGGTCCGTGCCGACCACCACCTGCCCGGTGACGCCGTCCTCGACCAGCCCGGCCACGGTCCGCTCCGCGAGGGTGCGCAGGCCCGCGCGGCCGGAGACGTGCGTCGAGTCCGAGGCGCCCGTGCCCAGCAGCACGTCGCCGCCGCCCACGAGCACCAGCTCGGTGGCCGCGCCGTCCGCGGTGGGCTGGGCCACCACGGTGGTCTGCAGGGTCGCCTCGGGACCCAGGGCGGAGACGATGGCCGCGGCGGCGAGCACCTTGAGCGAGGACGCGGGGGCCACGGGCTCGTCCGCGTCCCGCGCGTACAGCACCTCGCCGGTGGACAGGTCGCGGAACTCGGCGGAGACCGTGCCCGGGGACCCTGCCAGCCCCGGCTCGACGGCGGCCGCCACCTCGGCCGCGGTGGGGCCGGTGGACGGGGACGACGACGTCGGCCCGGCGGTCGTCGACGAGGCGGGCGCGCTCGACGGGGCCGGCGGCGCGGTCACGGGCCCGCAGGCGACCAGGACGGCCGCGAGCGCGGCCAGAAGGGCGGCGGGGAGCGAGCGGCTCCGGGGGCGTTCCGTGCGTCGATCCCGACGCCCAGCGCGCCCCGTGTCCACCTGTCCCATGCGTCCATCATGACGGACGCCCCCGGTAGGCTGACGGCAGCACCGCCGGGCGGCGCCGCGCCGCCCGGACACCCCACCCTCTGTGCGAAGGAGAGTCATGGCGCACGACGTCACCATCGAGATCCCCGCGGGCTCCCGCGTGAAGTACGAGTTCGACCACGAGACCGGCCGCCTGCGCCTGGACCGCGTGCTCTTCACCTCCATGCAGTACCCCACGCACTACGGCTACTTCGAGAACACCCTCGGCGAGGACGGCGACCCGCTGGACGCCCTCGTGTACCTGCCGGGCTTCGACCTGGTGCCGGGCTGCGTCGTCGAGGCCCGCCCGGTCGGCGTGTTCAACATGACCGACGACGGCGGCGGCGACGCCAAGCTGCTGTGCGTCCCGGCGGACAAGCGCTACGACCACATCACCGAGCTCGAGCACGTGGAGGAGTCCCTCAAGCAGGAGATCGAGCACTTCTTCACCCGCTACAAGGACCTGGAGCCGGGCAAGTGGGTCAAGGCCGAGGGCTGGGAGGGCCGCGCGGCGGCCGAGGCCGAGCTCGAGGCGTCCATCCAGCGCTTCGACGCCGAGGGCGAGGAGTCCCCGACCGACGAGCCCCAGGGCCGCGAGGTGGACACCGAGGAGGCGCAGCCGGCCACCGAGGAGGGCGAGGAGACGGACGAGCCCCAGGGCCGCTGACCCCCGCACCGCCCACGCGCGCGACGCCGGCCGCTCACCCCTCGGGGTGGGCGGCCGGCGTCGTCTGCGGGCTGGCAGAATCGACGACCATGTTCGTGCTCACCATCAACCAGCGGGACACCCTCGACGCCGGCGACCGCGTGGACACGTTCCTGCGCGCCCTCCAGGACGTGCCGGGGCTGGGCGACGCCGTCGCGCTCCCGTTCCAGCGCGCCGTGGGCGATGAGCTGATCGGCGCCGTCGAGGACCCACGCGTCGCCGTGGACGTGGCGCTGCGCGCCCTGCGGCAGCGCCGCTGGAACGTGGGGGTCGGCGTCGGGACGGTGACGCACGCGGACGGTGCGGCGGGCGCGCCCGCCTCCGGGGACCTGCACGACGCCGGCGGGCCCGGTCTCGCGGCGGCGCGGCGGGCCGTGGAGGCGGCGGCCGTGTCCACCGCGCGGATCCCGTTGGCCGTGCGCGGCCGGGACGAGGAGGCGGCCGCCGAGGCCGAGGCCGTGCTGCGACTCGTCGGGCAGCTCGTGTGGTCCCGGACCGACGCCGA
This sequence comes from Micrococcus sp. 63XJN7_8_ISO-PGPR-S23-253, assembly GCF_056173425.1. NCBI lineage: Bacteria > Bacillati > Actinomycetota > Actinomycetes > Micrococcales > Micrococcaceae > Micrococcus > Micrococcus sp. 63XJN7_8_ISO-PGPR-S23-253. Next base: position 68,451 of record NZ_CM149673.1, on the reverse strand, counting down.
GTGGGCCGTGCTGGACCTGCTGGTGCCCGGGGTGCGCGGCCAGCAGAAGCCGGCGGCCGACGCGCTCGGGATCACGGCGCAGGCCGTCTCGCAGGCGGTGCAGCGCTCCTACTGGAACGAGGAGCACGCCTGCCGCCCCGCCGCCGCGCGCCTGCTCACGCTGGCGGGGGGCTGACCCGGCGGCCCGGGCCGGTCGCGCCGCTCAGACCGCGGCCGGCTCCTCGAGGAGCGAGCGCAGCACCGTGGCGAGCCCGTGCTCGTCCACGTGCCCGGTGACCTCGTCCGCGGCGGCCACGACCTCCTCCACGGCCTGGCCCATGGCCACGCCGCGGCCGGCCCAGCGGAGCATCTCGATGTCGTTGCGGCCGTCGCCCACGGCCACGGTGTCCTCGGGGGCCACCTTCAGCACGGTGCGCAGCGCCTCGAGCCCGGACGCCTTGGTCACGCCCGCCGCGGCGACGTCGAGCCACGCCGTCCAGCCCACGGAGTAGGTCACGCCGGACAGGCCGATGCCCTCCACCGCGCGGCCGAACTCCTCGGCGGAGGAGTCCGTGGAGAACACCACGAGGCGCACGGCCGTGGTGTCCATGAGCTCCTCGAACGTGACGCCCTCCGCGGCCACGCCGAAGGACATGTCCTGGAACCGCTCGGTGGAGCGGAAGGTGCCGTCCGGCAGCTCGAGCGCGTACTTGGCGCTGGGCAGGCGGTGGCGCAGCTGGGTCAGGACCGAGCGCGGGTCGAAGGTGCGCAGGTCCGTGACCTCGTAGCCCTCCTCCAGCTCGGGGTCCAGGCGCAGCGTGACCCCGCCGTTGGAGCACACCATGTAGCCGGCACCGATCCCCAGGGAGCGCGCCACGGGCAGGGTGGCCCCGCGGGAGCGGCCCGTCGCGATGACCACGTGGTGCCCGGCGTCCAGCACGGCCCGCACGGCCGCGCGCACGGGCTCATGCAGATGGCCGTCATGGTCCACGATCGTTCCGTCCACGTCCAGGCACACGAGCTTCTTCGTCATGGCCCCCACCCAACCACACGGCCCGGACACGACGGCGACGTGCGGGTGAACGGCGGGGGCGCCGCGGGGCAGGCGGGCGAGGCGGCCGGCGCCGCCGGGGGACGACGTCGTCCGCTCAGACCAGCTCGAAGCGCTCCATCCCGCCGAGGTAGGGGCGCAGCGCGGCGGGCACGGTGACCGAGCCGTCCGCGTTCTGGTGGTTCTCCAGGATCGCCACGATCCAGCGGGTGGTGGCCAGGGTGCCGTTCAGCGTGGCCACCATGCGGGTCCCGCCCTTGGAGCCGTCCTCCGTGCGGACCCGCTCGCGGATGTTGAGACGGCGGGCCTGGAACGTGGTGCAGTTCGAGGTGGACGTCAGCTCGCGATAGGTGCCCTGCGTGGGGACCCAGGCCTCGCAGTCGAACTTGCGGGCGGCGGAGAGGCCGAGGTCGCCGGCGGCGATGTCGATCACGCGGTACGGCACCTCGATGGCACCCAGCATCCGCTCCTCCCACGCCAGCAGGCGCTCGTGCTCCGCCTCCGCGTCCTCCTGTGCGGCGTAGATGAACATCTCCAGCTTGTTGAACTGGTGCACGCGGATGATGCCGCGGGTGTCCTTGCCCGCCGAGCCCGCCTCACGCCGGTAGCACGTGGACCAGCCCGCGTACCGGACGGGGGCGGACACGTCCATGATCTCGTCCGCGTGGTAGCCGGCCAGGGCCACCTCGGAGGTGCCCACCAGATACAGGTCGTCGCGCTCCAGACGGTAGATCTCGTCGTCGTGCTCGACGTCGAAGCCGGTGCCCTGCATGGTCTCCGGGCGCACCAGGGTGGGCGGGATGACCGGCACGAAGCCGTTCTCCAGGGCCAGGTCCAGGCCCAGCTGCATCAGGGCGAGCTCGAGTCGCGCGCCCACGCCCCTGAGGAAGCTGAACCGGGCGCCGGACACCTTCGCGCCGCGCTCCATGTCGATCGCCCCGAGCAGCTCGCCGAGCTCGAGGTGGTCGCGCGGCTCGAAGCCCTCGGCGGCGAAGTCGCGCGGGGTGCCGACCTCCTTGAGGACCACGAAGTCGTCCTCGCCGCCGGCCGGGACGCCGTCGACGATCAGGTTCGGGAAGGCGCGCTGCAGCTCCGCGAGGCGGGCCTCGGCGGCGCCGGCGGCCGACTCGGCCTCCTTCACGCGCGCGGCCAGGTCCTTCACCTCGGCCAGCAGGGCCTGCTTCTCCTCGCCCTTCGCCTGGGCGACGCGCTTGCCGAAGGCCTTCTGCTCCGCGCGCAGCTGCTCGAAGCCCGCGATGGACGAGCGGCGGGCCGCGTCCGCCTCGACCACGCGGTCCACGAGGGACGCGTCCTCCCCACGGGCCTCCTGGGAGGCGCGGTACTTCTCGGGCTGCTCGATGAGGTCCTTGACGTCGATCACGTGCGCCAGCCTAGCGGGCGGGGCCGACGCCTAGACTCGGGGCATGACTCCCGAGTGGTGGATGGCGCTGGCCGCCCTGGTGCTCCTGGCCGTGCTGACCGTCGTCGTGGTGGTGCTGGCGGTGCGCCAGGTCCGCCTCGGCGTGCAGCACGAGCGGACGCGTCTCCTGGTGGACGCCCTCGACGCGCGGGTGGGCGGCGTGCAGCGCCGGCTGGAGAAGGTGCCCGGGATCGGCACGGGCCGCCACGAGGTCGCGCTGGTGCTGAACCCCATCAAGACGAACGCGGGCCAGGTGCGGCGCGAGCTCGAGCGGCTCGCGGCGGCGGAGGGCCTCGGCGAGGTGCTCGTGCTCGAGACCCAGGAGGACGACCCCGGCACCGCGATGGCGCGGCAGGCCCTCGACGCCGGCGCCCGGCTCGTGATCGCCGCGGGCGGCGACGGCACGGTCCGCACCGTGGCCGAGCAGCTGGTCGGCACCGACGTCGCCCTCGGCGTGGTGCCGCTGGGCACCGGGAACCTGCTGGCCCGCAACCTGGACCTGCCGATCAACGACGTCGAGCAGTGCCTGCGGATTGCCGTGGGGGGCCGGCAGCGGCGCATCGACACCGTGGACGTCCGCTTCACGCACGAGGACGGGCGCGTCACCCGGCAGACCTTCACCGTGATCGGCGGCGCCGGCTATGACGCGGACATCATGGGCGACACCAAGGACGAGCTGAAGAGCCTGGCCGGCTGGCTGGCCTACAGCGAGGCCGGCATGCGGCACCTGCGCGGCAAGCGGCACGAGGTGACCGTGGCCCTCGACGGCAGTCTGCCCCGCCGGTTCAAGGTGCGCACCGTGATGGTGGCCAACTGCGGGATGCTCACGGGCGGCGTCGAGCTGCTGCCCCAGGCCAAGCTCGACGACGGCCTCCTCGACGTCATGGTCCTCTCGCCCCGGCACGCGCTCGACTGGGCGCGGATCGCCGTGAAGACCGTGACCCGGTCCCGCAGCTCCATCCCCGTGATGCACACGGAGCAGGCGCAGCGCGTGAAGGTGGAGTTCGCCGAGCCGATGCCCTCTCAGCTCGACGGCGACGCCACCGGGGTCATCACCGCCCTCGACGCCCGCGTGCAGCCGGACTCGCTCGTCGTGATGCTCGTGGCCGAGGACGACGCCTCCGTCCGCGCCGACGGGGTCTCCGCCGCCACCCCCGTCCCGGAACCGGCCCCGCACATCTGATCCCCCGTCCCCGCTTTCGTTCGGGAAACGGCGGCTTCCCCACCGCTTTCGTTGACGAAACGGACGCCTCATCCACCGCTTTCGTTGACGAAACGGACGCCGGGGCGGCGCGCGGGCGGGAAGTACGACGACGGCCCGTCGTCGTCGTGGTGATCGTCCCGTGTCGGCAACGAAAGTGGCCCCAGGGCCTCCCGTTTCGTCAACGAAAGTCCCTCGGGGCCCGCCGTTTCCCGAACGAAAGTGGCCCTGGGGCCGCCGTTTCCCGAACGAAAGTGACCCCCGGGCCTCAGCGGGAGCGGAGGGACTCCACCCAGGCGCGGCCGGAGCGATACGCGGCATCGGTGAACTCGGCCGGCACCCTCGTGGGCACGGGCTCGGCCTGCGCGTACGAGCCCAGGAACCGCAGGTCGGGGTACTCCCGGTACAGGGCCGCGAGCGCATCACCCACGCGGGCCTCCGCCAGGTGCCCCTCGAGGTCGAGGGAGAAGAAGTACCGCCCGATCCCCTCGCCGGTCGGCCGGGACTCGATGCGGGAGAGGTTCACCCCGCGCGTGGTGAACTCGGCCAGGATCTGTCCGAGGGCGCCGGGCCGGTCCTCCGGCAGCGGCACCACCAGCGTGGTCTTGTCCGCTCCCGTGGGCGCGGGCAGGGCCGTCGGCCGGGAGAGCAGCACGAAGCGCGTCACGGCGCCCGGCACGTCCTCGATCCGCTCGGCGAGCACCGGCAGTCCGGTCTGCTCGGCCACGAGCGGGGCGCACACGGCGGCGTCGAAGTCGCCCTGGGCCACGAGGCCGGCCCCGGCCGCCGTCGACGGGGCGGGCGTGAAATCCACCCCCGGCAGCGCCGTCTCGGCCCAGCCGCGCACCTGCGCCCAGGCGTGGGGGTGCGTGGTCACGCGCCGCACGTCCTCGATCGCGACGCCGGGCCGGCCCACGAGCACGAAGCTGATGGGCACGTGCACCTCCGCGAGGATCTGCAGCGTCTCCCCGAGGGCGATCTCGTCCACGGTGGCGGAGACGCCGCCCTCCACCGAGTTCTCGATGGGGACGACGGCGCGGTCCACCTCCCCCCTGCGCAGCGCCGCCACGGCGCTCAGCACGGACCCCGCAGACACGAACTCGGCCTCGGCCGGGTCCGCCACCTTGCGCAGGGCGGCCTCGGTGAAGGTGCCGGCCGGGCCGAGGAAGGCGTAGCGCAGGCGCGACGGTGTCGCGTCAGCGGAGCCCGTCCCCGTCACTTGACGGTGGGCTCGGCGTCGCCGTCGGCCTCCATCGGCTTGCCGGCCTCGAGCCACGCGCCGGAGCCGCCGGCCACGTTGATGGCCGAGTAGCCGCGGCCGGTCATGAACTCGGCGGCGCGGGCGGAGCGGCCGCCGGTGCGGCAGATCAGGTAGTAGTCCGTGTCCGGGTCCAGCTCCTCGAGCCGGTCCGGCAGCTGGCCCAGCGGGATGTGCTGGGCGCCGGCGGCGCGGCCCAGGGCCCATTCGTCGTCCTCGCGGACGTCCAGGATGGTTGCATCGGCGGGGATCTCGTTCACATCGACGGTCTCGAAGGCGCTCATGGCTTCAGCGTAGCCACCCGCCCGGACGTCCCAGGAAGGCCCCGCCGTCCATGACCCGGCCCACGCCCGTTAGGCTCGGCCGCATGCAGACCTCCGACGCCGCACCCGCCGCCGACGACGACCGCACCCCCTCGGCCCCCGGCCCGGCCCGGCTCCTGGACCGCTCGGCCGTGCGCCTGCGGGAGGATCTCGCCGCCGGGGAGCTGAGCGCCCGGGAGGTCACGGAGGCGGCCCTCGCCGCGGCCCAGGCCCACGCGGACCTCGGCGCGTTCGCCCTCCTCGACGCCGAGGGGGCCCGGACCCGTGCGGCCGAGCTGGACGCGGCCCACCCGCGCGTCGCGCCCCGGGCCGTGCCCGGTCCGCGCACCTCCCCCGCCCCGGACGACGACGGCGCCCCCGCCTCCCTGCACGGCCTTCCGCTGGCGTACAAGGACCTGATCGACGTGCGCGGGATGCCCACGCGGTTCGGCTCCGCCCTGCTGGCCGACGCGCCGCCGGCCGCGCAGGACGACCCGCTCGCGCTCCGCCTGCGCGCGGCCGGCACGGTCACCCTCGGCAAGACGACCGTGCCCGAGTTCGGCCTGGACTCCTACTCGGAGAACCTCGTCACGGCGCCGGCCCGCAACCCCCTGGACCCCACCCGCACCGCGGGAGGCTCCTCGGGTGGGGCCGCGGTCGCCGTCGCCGCGGGGATCCTGCCGTTCGCCCCGGGCTCGGACGGGGGCGGGTCCATCCGCATCCCCGCCGCGGCGTGCGGGCTCGTGGGCCTCAAGCCCGGTCGCGGGGAGCTGCCGATGGACGAGCACGCGGACACGGTCCGCAACCTCACGGTGTCGGGTCCGCTGGCCCACACGGTCGAGGACGCCGCCCTGCTCTACGACGTGATGCTCACCCCCGAGGGCCTGCCCGGCCGGGTGCTGCCGGACCTGCGCCGCACCGTGGAGACCGCCCGGGCCGGGGACGCCGTCGACGCCCGCCGGATCGGCGTCACCACGGCCTCGCCGTTCGCCCCCGACCTGGAGATCTCCCTGGCCCGGCCCGCCCTCACCGCCCTGACGAAGGCCGCCGCCGCCCTGGACGCGGGCGGCCACGCGGTCGAGGACCTCTCCCCCTACTACGGCGAGGACTACCACCGGGACTTCCGCACGGTGTGGACCGCCGGGCTGCTCCGGGCGCCGCTGCCGGAGGACGCCGAGGCGCACGTGGGCGCGGTGGCCGCGCACTTCCTGCGCACGGCCCGGGCCGCAGGGCGCGCCGAGCTCGACGACGCCGCCCACCGGCTCGAGGAGTGGGCGCGCGGGGTGCGGGCGCAGTTCGCCGCCGTCGACGTGGTGATGACCCCGGTGCTGGCCACCGCGCCCCCGCCGGTCGGCCACTTCCTGGCGATGGAGCCCGAGGCCAACTACGAGGCGCAGTGCGCGTTCACGCCCTACACCTCGATGGTCAACGTGCTCGGCCTGCCCGCGGTCGCGGTGCCCGTGCTCCGGGACGAGCGGGGCCTGAACTGGTCCGTCCAGCTCATCGGCCGGCCCGGCACGTCCGCGCCCCTGCTCGCCCTGGCCGCGCACCTCGAGCTGCTGCTGGCCGGCTGAGCCGGCCGGTCAGGTCGAGGTGTAGTCGCCCAGGGAGATCCCGGCGATCACCAGGATCACGAGGAACACGACGGCGAGCAGCAGCAGGGCGAGGGACACGTAGTTCATCACGAGGCCGGCGATCGCCATGCCGCGGCCGTGGGGCTCGCGCTTGAGGCCGATGTGGCCGAGGACCACGCCCACGATCGGCGGGAGGAGGAACGTGAACCCGCCCACCACGGAGATGATGCCGAGGATCATGGACGCCACCGAGCGGCCGACGCCGTCGGTCTGGCCGGGCTGCAGCGGGGCTCCGAAGCCGTGGCCGGGCGTGCCCTGCCCGTAGCCGTAGGCGGGGACGGTGTTCGCGTCCTGGCCGTAGCCGTACGGCTGCCCGTAGGCGGGGCGGGTCTGCCCCTCCTGCTCGGCGTACGAGGGGGCCCGGTCCCAGGCGGCGCGGTCGGCGTCGCCGGCCGGGGCGTCGGGCCAGCCGGCGGCGGAGGAGCCGGTGCCGGAGGAGCCCGCACCGGCCTCGGACCCGTACCAGCTCGGCCGGGCGGCCTCACGGCGCGGGTCGTGGGAGGCGTGGGGGTCGGTCATGACGGTCCTTCCGGTTCGGGGCGTCGCGGTCCGGTGCCGAGTCTAGGCGGTGCCCCCGGACCCGGCCCGGCCCCGCACCCCTGCTCCCCGGCCGGCCTCACCCGGGCCGGCCCACCGCCTTGAGGTACCCGGAGAACCCGCCGGGGGTCCGCCCCTCCAGGCGGGACGAGGTGAGCACGCGGGTGGTGTCGGTGGCGATCACGCGCACCCGGCGGCCCTCACCACCGTCGCGCTCCCCCGCCAGGGCCCGCACGGCCTCGGCCAGGCCGACGTCCTCGTGCTCGGCCACCGGCGGGAACCCGCCCACGGCCTCGTACAGCGACCACGGCAGTCCCAGGTTCGCCCCGTGCACGTGCGGGTGCCCCTCCTCGTGCCGGTAGCCGCGGAGCCAGGCCTGCCGCAGCGGCCCCTGGCGCACGTCCACCGTGCCCAGCACGAGCACCTCGTCGCGGCCGGCGGCCACGGTCTGCGCCAGCAGCCAGTCGGCGGGGACGCGGCTGTCCGCGTCGGTGGAGGCGAGCCAGAGGCGTTCGGCGGGCACGTCGGGGAACAGCGCGCGGGCCCGGCGGGCGCCCTCGACGCGGGCCCGCCCGACGCCGGCCTGCCCGGCGGTCGGCTCCCCCAGTTCGAGGACGTGGATGCGCGGGTCGGCGGCGCGGGCCTCGAGGGCGGCGGCCACCGTGGCGTCGTCGCAGCGGTCTGCGGCGACCACGACCGCGGCCGTGCCCTGCGCGTGGTGCTCCTCCCAACGGTCCAGGGCGGCGGTGAGGGCCGCGAGCGCGGCCGGCAGCCGCTCCTGTTCGTCCTTGGCGGGCACCACGACGACGGCGTGGGTCGCGGCGGCGGCCCGCACATGGAGGCTGAGCCGGAAGTCGTCCTCTACGAGCTCGGTGCGCAGCCGCCAGCGCGGGTCGGCGGCGACACGCGCGTGCACGGCATCCCCGTCCAGTGGCCAGCCCTCGATGGGGTGGCGCCAGTGGCACAGCAGCAGCTCGCCGCCGGGGGCGAGCGCGGCGTCGGCGTCGTCGATCAGCGCGTCGAGCTCCTCGGGCTGCAGGAAGTAGCCGATCTCGGAGGCGATCACGAGGTCCGCGCCGGCGACGTCGGCCGGCCAGTCCGCGGGCAGCACGGCACGGCGCACCTCGGCGTGCGGCGCGTCGGCCAGCCGGGCGGCGGCGCGATCCACAGCGATGTCGGAGGCTTCGAGGCCGACCACGCGGTCCGCGCGCGCGGCCACGTCCGCGGTGAGCACGCCGATGGACGCGCCCGCCTCCACCACGGTCCCGTAGCGGGGCCGGGGCAGGGCGGCGAGGGTGAGCGCCCGCTTGCGGGCCTCGTACGGCGAGCTGAGGTAGCGCCACGGGTCCTCCTGGGCCCGGTAGAGCCGGTCGAAGACGGCGGCGGCCCGGTGGGCGTCGGCGTCGTCGGGGCCGGAGACGCGGTGGGCCTCGAACGGGCGCTCGTGGTGGGCGAGCACGGCGGGGCCGAGGATCGCCTCGTCGCCGGGCGCGGCGGAGAGGGGCCGGACCTGGGAGGCGTGCGCGTCGAGGGCGGCGCGGCGGGCGGCACGGTCGTCCTCGGTGAGCGGCAGCCGTCGGTAGCGGCGGGCGGGCAGGTCGGCCGGGTCGGCCCAGTGCCAGAACCAGATGGGGAAGGCGTAGAGCGGCAGGTCGCACTCGCCCGCGACCGCGCCGACGGCCCGGCCCACGGCCTCGTGGTCCGCGTGGCCGTCGCCCGGGTCGTGGGAGGCGAGCACGGCGGGACCGGGGTGGGCGTCGAGGGCCGCGGCGACGGCGTCGCGCACGGCGTCCTCGTGCTCGGCCACGCCGGAGTCGGGCAGGGCCAGGGACGCCCACGTCAGCCGGTCCCGCGCCGGGGTGCCGGGGCCCGCGGAGGCGGGCAGGCCGGCGGCGAGGGCGTCGAGGGCGTGCTCCATCTCGTCCCGGCGCAGCCGGACCAGGTCCGCGGGCGTGTGCGTGGGCGAATGCGGGTGGGAAGCCTCGCCGGCGGTGGCGACCAGCACGTGCACGCGTGCCCCGCCGCGCAGGGCGGAGCGGATCAGGCCGGTGGCGGCGAGGGTCTCGTCGTCCGGGTGGGCCACGGCCACGAGCAGCAGCGTCTCCGCGTCCCAGACGGGCAGGCGCAGCTCCGGCAGATCGCCGACGCCGCCCTCGGCCCAGGCGGCCTCGGACGTGCCGTCGTCGGTGTGGGAGAAGCTCACCACGTCCAGCCGCCGTCGGTCTCGCCGGTCAGGAGTGCGGCGCCCAGCCGGGCGTCGTCGCGGTGTCCGTGGTGCTGGCGCAGGTAGACCTGCAGGTCGGCGACGGCGCGGGCGTGCGCGGCGCTGCCGGTGAGCGGGCCGGGGCCGGTGGCCTGCCCGACGACGTCCATCACCTCGGTGCACAGCTGCGCCACGGTGCCGCGGATCCGGTCGGCCTCGACCATGCCGCGGCCGTGGTCCAGGCGGCCGGCGTCCACGTCGTCGGCGGCACGGGCGAGCAGGGCGGCCATCGCGTGGAGCAGCCGGTCGACGCGGCCCAGCGCGGCCTGGCCGATCTGGTCGGGGCCCGGTCCGCGGCCCTCGGCCTGGGCGGCCGCGCGGGCCGCGGTGGCGTTCCGCAGGGTGCGGGCGATGCCGACGGCGCCGCCGAACCACACCGCCGCCACGCCGATGCCGCCCCACGCGAAGCCGGGCCGGCGCAGGTACCACTCGGCGCCGCCGACGGCGCTGCCGGGGACGGCGTCGAAGGCCAGGCCCACCGTGCGGATCGGGGCGAGGCCGAGCGCGGGCCAGGCCGAGTCGGTCTCGGCGACGCCGGGGTGGGACAGGTCCACGAGCACGGCACGGCGGGTGCCGTCCGCCTCCCGGCCGGTCACGACGGCGGCCGCGCACCGGTCCGCGAGCGAGCACCAGGGCTTCTCGCCGTCGAGCAGCCAGGCGGTGTCGGGGCCGTCCGAGGCGGGGCGCAGGGCCGGGGTGCGGCCGCCGGACTCGGAGGCGTAGACGCCGAGCAGCCCGGCCGGGGCGGGGACGCCGGCCTGGGACAGGATCGAGAGCGCGTCCAGATGGGGCTCGAGCACCCGGGCGGCCGAGAGGTCCTGCGCGGCGACGGAGGCGAGCAGCTCCCACTGCTCGCGGGTGCGCCCCGCGCCGGTCAGCGGCAGGTCGAGCGGTGCGGCGTCCTCGCCGGACGGGGCACCGGAAGCCGCACGGAGCAGCTCGACCATCGCGTCGACGTCGCCGTCGCAGGCCTCGGCGGCCGTGAGGAGGGCCTGCTCGGCCGGGCGGTCCACGGCTCCACCCGGGACGAGGCGGACGGGCTCGGGTTGGGCCATGGGTGGGGACCTCCTCGTCGACGGCGCCCGGGCCGGTGCGCCCCGGGGTCGAGGATTCACCGTAGTCAGCACGGGCACGGCGGGGAATGGCCGGTGCGCCGGGGGCGAAGCGGCCCGCCCTTTCTTGACATGTTCCAGAGAACCGGCTGGGATCGACTGGCATGGAGACCACGACGCGGGACGAGGATGAGCGCACGCTGCTGCGCGGCGTCGGCCTGCGCGTGACCCGGCCCCGCCTGGCGGTGCTGACCGCCCTCGCCGACCACCCCCACGCGGACGCGTCCACCGTGCTGGCCGCCGTCCGTCGGGCCCTGCCCGGCACCTCGCACCAGGCCGTCTACGACTGCCTCCACGCGCTCACCGAGGCCGGGCTCGTGCGCTCCCTGCAGCCCGCCGGCTCCCCGGCCCGCTACGAGATCTGCACGGGCGACAACCACCACCACCTGGTGTGCCGCGGCTGCGGCACGGTCGTGGATGTGCCGTGCCGCACCGGCTCCGCCCCGTGCCTCGACGCCCCCGAGGACCACGGCTTCGCGGTCGACGAGGCCGAGGTCTATTACTGGGGGCTGTGCGCCGGCTGCCGGGAGTGACCGTCGGCGTCGTCCCGCTGGGCCGCGCGTCTTCCCCCGTCCGCCCGCCCGTGCCAAGGTGTGGCACATGACCGAGAACACCGCCGCCCTGCCCGCCGCCGAGCGTCCCGGCACCCCCGCCCTGCCGCAGGACCTGATCGACGTCGACGCCCTCCTGGAGGCGTACCGCACCGGTCACCCGGACCCGACGGACCCGGCGCAGAAGGTCGTGTTCGGCACCTCCGGCCACCGCGGCTCCGCGTTCACGACCTCGTTCAACGACGACCACATCGCCGCCATCACGCAGGCCGTGGTCGAGTACCGCGCGCACCACGGGATCACGGGGCCGGTCCTCGTCGGCAAGGACACGCACGCCCTGTCCGGGCCCGCGCAGGACACCGCCGTCGAGGTGCTGCTCGGCAACGACGTCGAGGTGCTCGTCGACTCCCGCGGCGGCTACACGCCCACCCCCGCCGTGTCCCACGCGATCCTGCACCTGAACGCCGGGCGCGAGCTGTCGCCGTCGGGCTTCGCGGTGGACGGGGACAACGCCGGCCTCGTGGACGGCCTCGTGATCACCCCCTCGCACAACCCGCCCGCGGACGGCGGCTTCAAGTACAACCCGCCCCACGGCGGCCCCGCGGACACCGAGGCGACCACGTGGATCGCCGACCGCGCCAACGAGCTGCTCGCCGGCGGGCTGGCGGGCGTGCACCGGGTGGCGGGCGCCGACGTCGCCGGCCACGCGAAGCTGGGCGGCTTCGACTTCCTGGACCGGTACGTGTCCGATCTGCCGCAGGTGATCGACGTGGAGGCGATCCGCGAGGCGGGCGTGCGCATCGGCGCCGACCCCATGGGTGGGGCGTCCGTGGCGTACTGGGGCGAGATCGCCGACCGCCACGGGCTGGATCTGACCGTGGTGAACCCCGAGGTCGACCCGCGGTTCGGGTTCATGACCCTGGACTGGGACGGCAGGATCCGCATGGACTGCTCGTCGCCGAACGCGATGGCCTCGTTGATCGAGCGGATGACCCCGGACGCGGACGGGCAGGTGCCCTTCGACGTTGCCACCGGCAACGACGCCGACGCGGACCGGCACGGGATCGTCACCCCCGACGGCGGGCTGATGAACCCGAACCACTACCTCGCCGTGGCCATCGACTACCTCTACCGCCACCGCGACCAGTGGCCCCAGAGCGCGGGCGTGGGCAAGACCCTGGTGAGCTCCTCGATGATCGACCGCGTGGCCGGGGACCTGGGCCGCGAGCTCGTGGAGGTGCCGGTGGGCTTCAAGTGGTTCGTGCCGGGCCTGCTGACGGGCACCGGCGTGTTCGGCGGCGAGGAGTCCGCGGGCGCGTCCTTCGTGCAGTTCGACGGCAGCCCGTGGTCCACGGACAAGGACGGGCTGCTGCTGTGCCTGCTGGCCGCGGAGATCATCGCCGTGACGGGCCAGTCCCCGTCCGAGCGGTACCGCGACCTCGTGGCCCTGCACGGCGACCCGGCGTACGCGCGCATCGACGCCCCCGCGACCGCCGAGCAGAAGGCCAAGCTGAAGACCCTCTCCCCCGACGACGTCCCCGTGACCGAGCTGGCCGGTGAGACCATCCTCGCGACGCTGACCAACGCCCCGGGCAACGACGCCCCGATCGGCGGGCTCAAGGTGGTCACGCAGCACGCGTGGTTCGCGGCGCGGCCCTCCGGCACCGAGGACGTCTACAAGATCTACGCGGAGTCCTTCCGCGGCCCCGAGCACCTGAAGCAGGTGCAGGCGGAGGCGCAGAAGCTGGTGGACGCGGTCATCGGCTGACCCCCCCCCGCCCGCTTTCGTTCGGGAAACGGCGGCGTGTCGCACCGCTTTCGTTCGGGAAACGGACGGGCGCGCGCCGTTTCTCGAACGAAAAGGCCCTGGGGGCGCCGTCTTCCACACGAAAGTGCGCGGGTCGTGCGGGGACGACGACGGCGCCACGCCCTGCCGTCGCACAGGGCCGCTCGGTAGCGTGGCCGACATGAGCACGCAGCCCCCCGGTCTGACCACCGACTCCCCCGACACCCCCGCCGACGATCCGGTCCGCGAGCCGTTGCCCACCGAGGCCCTGCCGATCGCGCCGGCCGGGCCCCGACCCGAGGAGCCGCGGGCCGCCGTCGAGCGTCTGCGCGCCGCCGCCCGCTCCCGCGCCGCCCACCCGCGCGCGGTGCGGGTGCGCCAGCTCAAGGGCCTGAAGCGGATGCTGACCGAGCACGCGGACCGGTTCGTCGCGGCGCTCGGCACGGATCTGGGCAAGCCGGCCACCGAGGCGCTGATCACGGAGATCGTCTCGGTGCGCTCCGAGGTGGACCATGCGCTGCTGCACCTGACCGACTGGATGGAGCCGCGGCCCGTGAAGCTGCCGCTGGCCCTGCGGCCCGCGAGCGCGGAGGTCCGGCCGCGACCCAAGGGTCTCGTGCTGGTCATCGGCGCGTGGAACTACCCGGTGCAGCTCGCGCTCGCCCCGGTCGTGGGCGCGCTGGCGGCCGGCAACACGGTGGTGCTCAGCCCGTCGGAGAAGGCCCCGGCCACGGCGGCGGCGCTGCGGGAGCTGGTGCCGCAGTACCTGGACTCCGCGCTGGTCTCCGTGGTGGCGGGCGGCAAGGAGTGCAACACCGCGCTGCTGGCGGAGCCGTGGGACCACATCCTCTACACCGGCGGGGAGCGCGTGGGCCGGATCGTCTACGAGGCGGCGGCGAAGACCCTGTCCCCCGTGACGCTCGAGCTGGGCGGCAAGTCGCCGGCGGTGGTGACGCCGTCGCGGAACACGGGCGCGATGGCCCGCCGCATCGCATGGGCGAAGTTCACCAACGCGGGCCAGACGTGCGTGGCCCCGGACTACGTGCTGGCCGTCGGCGAGGCCGCGCTGCGCCAGGTGACCGCCGAGCTCCCCGCAGCCCTGCGCGAGTTCTACGGCGACGACCCCCGCGCGTCGAAGGACTACGGCCGCCTCATCTCCGCCGAGCACACGGAGCGGCTGCGGGAGATGCTCCAGGCGGACCTCGACGCCGGCGCCGAGCTGCTCGTCGGCGGCGACGTGGACGCGGCGGGGCGGTACATGGCGCCGACCGTGGTGACGGGCGTCAAGCCGGACGGCGCGCTCATGCAGGAGGAGCTGTTCGGCCCGGTCCTGCCCGTGCTGACCGTGGACACCTTCCAGGACGCCCTCGACTTCATCGCGGAGCGCCCGCACCCGCTGGCCGCCTACCTCTTCACGGACCGGCCGAGCTACCACCGCGCGTTCGACGACCAGGTGCAGGCCGGCGGCCTCGGCTACGACGTCGGCCTGCTGCACGCCGGCATCGCGACGCTGCCGTTCGGCGGGATCGGCGCGTCCGGGATGGGTGCGTACCACGGCATCCACGGCTTCGAGACGTTCTCCCACCTGCGCCCGTCCATCACGAAGTCGGACCAGGTGGACACGCTCAAGACCGCCTACCCGCCGTACGGGCGGATGAAGCGGGCGCTGCTGCCGAAGATGCTCTGAGGGGGCGGGGATCAGCGCTGCGGCCAGAGCCCGCGGCGGGCGTAGACCTCGGCGAGGACGTCGGCACGGTCTGTCATGATCCCGTCGACGCCGAGGTCGAGCAGGCGCTCGATCTCCGCGGGCTCGTCCACGACCCACACGTGCACCGGCAGGCCCGCCGCGTGGCAGCGGCGCACGAAGTCGGGGGTGGCCACGGGCACCCGGCCGTGCCGGACCGGCACCTGCACGCAGTCGACGTCGAGGGCGTACCGGCGCAGCCAGCGGGTCAGTCCCAGCGGGCCCAGCGTCACGAGCGCCGCGATGGCGGCCGCCCCGCCCGACGTCGCCACCCGCTCCGGCCCGTACGCCCGCTCGGGGTGGCCGAGGCGGGCGAGGGCGCGCCGGAAGAGGCGGCGCCGCGAGTCATGGAACGAGGCGACGAGCACGCGGTCCCAGGCGCCGTGCTCGGCGAGGATGCGGGCCAGGGCCGGGGCCGACGCGCGGTCCTTGAGGTCCACGTTCAGGCGTGCCCCGGGGAGTGCCGTGAGCAGCTCGGTGAAGCGCAGCAGCGGCTCCCCGCCGACCGTGACGTCCGCCAGCCGCTCCCACGTGTGGTCGCGCAGCCGGCCGCGGCCGGTGCTGACGCGGTCCAGGGTGTCGTCGTGGAAGACGACGAGCTCGCCGTCCGCCGTGGTGCGCACGTCCAGCTCGAGGTAGGTGAACCCGGCGGCGTGGGCGTCCACGAACGCGGCCAGCGAGTTCTCCCGGTCGACGGCGGCGCCCCGGTGCGCGAACCCCAGCGGGTGGCCGCGACGGGCGGGGACGGAGTCGGTGAGGTAGGCGGGGGCGGGACGGGGCGAGGTCGGACGCACGGGATCACGGTAGCGGGGCCGGGCGGTGAGCGCTCCACTGCCGCGGCCGGGAACGCGAGAGGTCGGAATGAGCGTCAGATCGGCCCTCATTCCGACCTCTCGCGTGACAGGAGGGGCCGAAGCGCCCGCCCTCAGTCCTCCGCCGGCAGCTCCAGCATGGGGCGGTGCTCGTAGAAGGTCTGCAGCACCACGGTGGTCCGGGTGGACACCGACGCCCTCTGGCGGATCTCCGTCACGAGGGCCTCGAGCTCGCGCGGCGAGCCCACGCGCACGAAGAGCATGTACGCGGCATCGCCGGCCACGGAGTGGCACGCCTCGATCGCCGCGATGGACTCGAGGAGCTCGGGGGCGTCGTCGGGCTGGCGCGGGTCCAGCGGGCTGATCTCGATGAACGCGGAGAGCGGCCTGCCCACGGCCTCGGGGTCGAGCAGCGCACGGTAGCCCCTGATCACGCCCGTGCTCTCGAGCCGGCGCAGGCGCGCCTGCACCGCGGAGGTCGACAGGCCGACCCGCTCGGAGAGCTGGGCGAGCGTGGCGCGCGGGTCATGGGAGACGGCGGCCGCGAGCCGCGCGTCGACAGGGTCGTCCATGCGCCGCACGCTATCAGCCGGTCCCGGCCGCTGGGTTGACAGCCCCGTGCGCTCATGGAAACCTTCCGGCAAGTGATCCGCGTCACCGGATATTTTCCGGCGCTTCGACCTCAGGAGGGTTCCATGTCCACCACTCTGCAGCCCGCCCGGACCGACGGCGTCGTCCCGGAGGCCCCGGCCGACGCCCGCACCGTCGAGACCCACCCGGCCTGGCTCCGCCTCAAGGCCGCCGCGACCGCCCTGCATCCCCTGCAGGTCAAGGACGGCTCCATCCCAGACCCGGCGGACCACGCCGCCGCGCGCGAGCACGTGGAGACCATCGTCGCCGCCGTCGAGGAGCTCGCCCCACTCTTCCCGCACGACGCCGCCTACCTCGCCGCCCTGCCCCGCGACTTCGCCCGCTGGGCCGACGGCGGCTTCGCCGAGCCCGACTTCCTGGACTCCCTCGTCGCCTTCCAGCCGCAGGAGCACCGCGTCGACGGCGTCCGGCACCTCGTGGTCTTCCCGATGTACACGCAGAACGGCTCCCCGGACCGGCACGTGGAGGCCCTCGTCGTCGAGACCATCTGGCCCGAGTTCATCGCCGAGCTCGAGGCCGGCGACTACGGCAACCGCCTCTTCGTCTCCCTGCGCCTGATCGACTTCACCCCCGGCTATGACACGAACTCGGCCGTGCTCTTCCCCGAGACCGTGGCCATGCGCGAGATCCCCACCTTCACATGGGGCGCCATCTTCCAGGACCGCGAGGCCGCCCGCTTCCGCCGGGTCGTCACCGCCGCCGCCGAGATCACCCAGCTCGAGCTCCCGGCCGAGCTCGCCGAACTGCTCTCCAGCCAGGAGCTCGCCGAGGGCACCTTCGTGATGTGGGACCTCATCCACGACCGCACGCACATGCGCGGCGACCTGCCCTTCGACCCGTTCATGATCAAGCAGCGCATGCCCTTCTTCCTCTACACGCTCGAGGAGATGCGCTGCGACATGACCGCCTTCCGCGAGTGCGTGGCGATCGAGCGCCGCCTCACGGCGCGCGCCGCCGCGGGCGAGCAGCTCACCGCGCTCGAGGAGCAGACCCGCCGCCACGCCGGGCTCGTCCAGCACGCCGTCCTCTTCGACCGCGTCTTCCGCTTCGCCCTCACCGGCTCCCGCGTCCGCAACTACGACGGCCTCGGCGGCCAGCTGCTCTTCGCCTGGCTGCACCGCAAGGACGTGATCCAGTGGCGGGACGTCGCCCTCAGCGTGGACTGGGACCGGCTCGCCGACGCCGTCGTCGAGCTGGGCGACGCCATCGACACGCTCTACTGGGAGTCCATCGACCGCCCCAAGACCGTGCACTGGCTCCAGGCCTACGAGCTCGTGGCCTCCGTGGTCACCCCGCACCCGGCCTCCGTGTGGGCGCAGGGCCTGCCGCGCGAGGTGCTCGCCGGCCCGCCCAAGGGCTACACCGACCTCGTGCTCGACGACGAGTTCCCGCTGTCCATGTTCTTCGAGGCCCTCGAGAAGAAGATGAGCGGCGTCATCGAGTCCACCGCCGGGATCCGCGGCACGGACGCCTGACCCGTGGCCGCCCTGACCGACCGTGTGGTCCTGATCGCGGGCGCCACGAGCGTCTCGGGCCGGGTCGCCGCCCGCGCGCTCCTCGACGCCGGCGCGCACGTCGTCGCGACCGGGCGCGACGCCGCGAAGCTCGCCCCCCTCGCCGAGCTCGGCGCCGAGACCGCGGCCCTGGACCTCACGGACGAGGCCGCCGTCCGCGGTCTCGTCGAGGACCTGCACGCCCGCGGCACCCGGATCGACGGCCTGCTCCACCTGGTGGGCGGCTGGCGCGGCGGCGGGGGCCTCGCCGGCCAGACCGAGGAGGACTACCGCGCCCTCGAGGCCTCGTTCACGGCGCTGCGGCACGTGAGCCGGGCCCTCGACGACGACCTGCGGGCCTCGTCCGCCGGACGCCTCGCGATCGTCTCGTCCACGGCGGTGACCCGGCCGCTCGCCGGCGGCGCGAACTACGCCGCGGTGAAGGCGGCGAGCGAAGCATGGACCCGCGCGGTGGCGCAGGGCTGGGCCCAGGCCGCCCGGGACGCGGAGACCCCGCTGCGCTCGGCGGCCGTCGTGTTCCGCGTGAAGTCCCTCGCCGGGCTCGAGGAACGGCTGGCCGAGGAGTACATGCGACTGTGGGAGGCTGAGGCGGGCGCGCTGAACGACGCCGTCCTCACGCTCCAGGAGAAGGGAACGTAACTGACATGCAGAGGATCCACGATCCGCAGGAGCGGGGCTTCGCCTCGGACAACTATTCCGGCGTCCACCCGGAGGTGCTCGCGGCGCTCGCCGAGGCCAACGGGGGCCACCAGGTCGCCTACGGCGAGGACGTGTACACGGCGCGTCTCCAGGAGGTCGTGGCCCAGCACTTCGGCAAGGACGCCACCGCGTGGCCGATGTTCAACGGGACCGGGGCGAACGTCGTCGGGCTCCAGGCCATGCTGCCCCGCTGGGGCGCGGTGATCTGCGCGGACACCGCGCACATCCACGTGGACGAGGGCGGCGCGCCCGAGAAGTCCGCCGGCATCAAGCTGCTGCCCGTGGCCACCGACGACGGCAAGCTCACCCCCGAGCTGATCGCCGCCGAGGCCTGGGGCTGGGGTGACGAGCACCGCGCCCAGCCCCTGGTCGTCTACCTCACCCAGTCCACCGAGCTCGGCACGGTCTACACCCCGGACGAGGTCAAGGCCATCACGGACTACGCCCACGAACACGGGATGCGCGTCTACATGGACGGCGCCCGCATCGCCAACGCCGCGGCCTCCCTGGGCCTGCCGCTGCGCGCCTTCACCACCGACGTCGGCGTGGACGTGCTCTCCCTCGGCGGCACCAAGAACGGGGCGCTGCTGGCCGAGGCCGTCGTCGTGCTCGACCCGGACGCCGCGGACGGCCTCGTGTACCTGCGCAAGAACCAGATGCAGCTGGCCTCGAAGATGCGCTTCGTCTCGGCGCAGCTGCTCGCGCTGTTCGACGGCGACCTGTACCTGCGCTCCGCCCGCCACGCCAACGCCATGGCCGCCCGGCTGCGCGCCGGCATCGAGGCGGGGGTGGCCGACGGCTCGCTGGCCGGCGTCGAGCTCACGCAGGCCACGGACGCCAACGCCGTGTTCGCCGTCCTGCCCGAGGGCGTGGCCGACCGGCTGCGCGCCCGCTTCCGGTTCTACGACTGGGACGCGGCGCGGCGCGAGGTGCGCTGGGTGTGCGGCTTCGACACGACCGAAGAGGACGTGGACGCGTTCACGGCCGCACTGCGCGCCGAACTCGCCCCCGCCGCCTGACGGGCGCTCCCGGCCGGGATACCCTTCTACCACCGTGCAGCAGGGTGGGATGCCGCGGCGTTCGACGCGCGTCCGACCGCTCTCCCACCGAAAGGCCACCGTGGACACCAGCGCACCCCGGACGTCCCCGTCGACGCCGCCCGCCTCCGCCGCCCACTCCACCCCCGAGGGCGGCTCCCTGCGGCGCACCCTCAAATCCCGGCATCTGACGATGATCGCGATGGGCGGCGCCATCGGCACGGGTCTCTTCGTGGCCTCGGGCAACACCATCGCGACCGCCGGACCCGGTGGCGCCCTCGTGGCCTACGTGGCCATCGGCTTCATGGTGTTCCTGCTGATGCAGTCGCTCGGTGAGATGTCCACGTACCTGCCGGTCTCCGGCGCGTTCGAGGAGTACTCGACCCGCTTCGTGAGCCCCTCGTTCGGCTTCGCCATCGGCTGGAACTACTGGTACAACTGGGCGATCACGGTGGCCGCCGAGCTCGTCGCGGCGGCCCTGATCATGCGGTACTGGCTCCCGGACGTGCCCTCGTGGATCTGGTCCGCGACCTTCCTCGCGCTGCTCTTCGGCCTCAACGCCCTCTCCACGCGCGCCTACGGCGAGAGCGAGTTCTGGTTCTCGCTCATCAAGGTCGCCACCGTGGTGATCTTCCTGGTGCTCGGCGTCCTGATGATCGTCGGCATCCTCGGCGGCTCCTCCCCCGGCTTCCACAACTGGACCGACGGCGAGGCCCCCTTCGTGGGCGGCGGCGCCGGCATCCTGGCGATCTTCATGGTGGCCGGCTTCTCCTTCCAGGGCACCGAGCTGGTCGGCGTGGCCGCGGGCGAGGCCGAGGATCCGGAGAAGAACGTGCCCAAGGCGATCCGCACCGTGTTCGTGCGCATCCTGCTCTTCTACGTCGGCGCGATCACCGTCGTCGGCTTCCTCATCCCCTACACCAGCCCCCACCTGCTGGGCAGCGACGTCGAGGACATCTCGATCTCCCCGTTCACGCTCGTCTTCGAGAACGCGGGCGTGCTCGCCGCCGCCTCCGTGATGAACGCCGTGATCCTCACGGCCATCCTCTCCGCGGGCAACTCGGGCCTGTACGCCTCCACCCGCATGCTCTGGGCCCTGGCCGACTCCGGCAAGGCCCCGCGCTTCCTGGCGAAGGTGAACCGGCGCGGCGTGCCCATGAACGCCCTCTACGCCACCACCGTGGTGGGCGCGGCGTGCTTCCTGACCACGTTCGTCGGGGACGGCGCCGCCTACGTGTGGCTCGTCTCCGCCTCGGGCCTGGCCGGGTTCATCGTGTGGATGGGCATCGCCTGGAGCCACTACCGGTTCCGGCGGGCCTACGTCGCGCAGGGCCACGACCCGAAGGACCTGCCCTACCGCGCGTTCCTGTTCCCCCTGGGCCCGATCGTCGCGCTGGTCATGTGCGCTGTCGTGATCCTCGGGCAGAACTACCAGGCATTCATGGGCGACGTGGACCTCGTGGCCGTGGCCACCGCGTACATCGGCCTGCCCCTGTTCCTCGCGCTGTGGCTCGGCCACAAGCTCGTCACCGGCTCGAAGCCGGTCCGCTACGAGGACGCCGACCTCACCCGCGTCCTGGACTGAGTCCCCCACCCCGGAGGTCGCCGTGTCCGCCCGCTCGTCCCACGTCCCCGCCGTCACCCCCACCGCCCGCGGCCGCCTGGTCTGGGTGGACGTCGCGCGCGGTCTGGCCCTGGTCTCGATGATGGTCGCCCACACGGCGCCCACCGGCGGCCCGGGCGGGGTGCTCCACCTCTCCGAGCACCTCACCGCGCCCCTGTTCGCGGCGCTCGTGGGCGTGGGCGCGCGCCTCGAGGCGGAGTGGCTGGGCCGTGGCCGGGCCGTGCCCCGCGCGCTCGTGCGGGCGGCCGCCCTGTTCGGGGCGGTGTGGCTGACCGGGCACTTCGGGGCGGCCGTCGTGAACGTGCTGGCGCACCTGGCCGTGCTCACGGTGCTCATGGCGCTGCTGGCCGCCCTCCCGCTCGGCGCGCACCTCGTGCTGGCCCTCCTCAGCGGCGGGGGTGGCCTCCTGCTCGCCGCCACGCCGACGGCCGACGTCGTCGACCGGCTCCTCCCCGCCGCGCAGGCGCTCGGGCTGAGCCGCGCGACGCTGACCCCGTGGGTCTCCGCGTTCCTCACGGACGGCCCGTACCGTCTCCCCCTGTTCCTCGCGTGGGCGCTGCTGGGGGCGGTGCTGGTCGCCGCCGTCCACGGCACGACGACGGCGGCCCCGGCCCGGAGCGCGCGGCTCACGGGACTCGGCTGGGCGGCCGGGGGGATCGCGCTGGCCGGCGTCGTGCTGGCCCTGTCCCGGACACAGACCGGCGCCGCGCCCGTGCCCTACACGGCGACCCCGGCGGAGGCCCTGCTGGACACGGGCCTCGTGCTGGCCGTGCTCGGCGCGTGCGCGGCCCTCATGCCGCGGCGGGCCGGGCTGCTGGCCGTGCCGGGCGCGATGACGCTGTCCGTGTACGTGGCGCACCTGTGGTACCTCGGGTGGGTGCTGCGGCTGGGTCCCGGCCCATGGCGCAGCGCCACGGGCACGGACGACACGTGGTTCAACCTGGCCGTGCTGGTCGCCGGCGCGCTGCTGCTGCCGCTGCTGTGGCGGGCCGTCGTGCGTATCGGCCCGTTCCGCGCGGGGCCGCTCGAGGGCGTCGTCCGCCTGCTGACGGCCCCGTTCGGCCGCGGGCGCTGACCGACGTCCACCCCAGCGGGTAGCCTCGAGAGCGTGAGCGAGCGAACCACCTACCTGCTGATCGACGGCGAGAACATCGACGCCACCCTCGGCACGTCCATCCTGCAGCGGCGCCCCCAGCCCGACGAGCGGCCGCGCTGGAAGCGCCTGCTCGGCTACCTCGAGGACCGCTGGGACCAGCCGGTCAAGGGCCTGTTCTTCCTCGCCATCGACGGCGAGATCCCCATCCCGTTCGTCCAGGCGCTCACCGCCCTCGGCTTCCAGCCGATCATGCTGCGCGGCGAGGGCAAGGTCGTGGACATCGGCATCCAGCGCACCGCGGAGGCGCTGCTGGGCCGGGAGGACGACGTCGTCCTCGTCAGCCACGACGCCGACTTCGCCCCCCAGCTCACCGACCTCGCGGCCACGCCGGGCCGGCGCACCGGGATCATGGGCTTCGAGGAGTTCCTCTCCCACGAGCTGCGCCGCATCCCCGGGGTCGAGTTCTTCGACCTCGAGCACGCGGTGGGCGCGTTCGACTCGTCCCTGCCGCGCCTGCGCGTGATCGACGTCGAGGCGTTCGACCCGTACGAGTTCCTCTGACCCGCCGGGGGCGGCCCGCGGCTCCTCGCGAGTTTATAGACGCGGAGATAGTTCTGCCCTTACGATAAACTCGTGACTAAACTCGACGAAGTGGCCCGCGCCCTCGATGCCCTGGAGCGGGGGGCCACCGCCGCCGACCTGGAAAGTCAGACCCTCGACTTCAAACGTGACCCGGCCACCGTGGCGGAATTCCGCGGCAACCCGCGCGCCCAGCTCATCGATGAATTGACGACAGCCGTCATCTGCTTCGCCAACGCAGACGGTGGTCACATCGTGCTGGGAGTCGACGACAAGTCGAGCGGCCCGGAAGCCTTCACGGGCACCTCGGCCGACCGCAACGATTTACGCGCGAGATTGCACCACAACACCACACCGCCCGTGACGGTGGACATCCGTGAGGAGCACCGTCACGAGCATCGGATCCTCGTGATCCGCGTCGTCGAAGGCCTCGACCTCGTGACGAATTCCAAAGGCGTCGCGCATCAACGCCGGGGGACCGACTGCCATCCCATGTCGGAAGCGGCTCGACGCCACCTCGGCTACACCCGTCGGAATCCGGACTTCACTGCGCGCCGCTCCGAACGGGGCCCCAAGGACGTCAGCAGCGATGCCCTTGACCATGTGCGAGATCTGTTGCGCCGACTCCCGGACCTTCGACGCCAGCTCGCGGATCTGCACGATGACGACCTTCTCCGCAGTCTGGGGGCGGTCGACGGCCAAGGAAACCTACTCGTGGCGGGAGAGCTCGTCCTCTGCCCACCAGATCATGACACCGTGGACTTCTTGACCCGCCCTGCACCCGGAGCCGAGCCTTCGACACGCCGGCTGCGACTCCCCGTGGCCCAGGCACTCACCACCGTCATGGGGCTCATCAACACCGCCATCAATCCGGAAGTGACCTCGATCCCCTTGCCGACGGGTCAGGAACTGGCGCTCCCCGACTTCTCGCCCCTCGCCGTCGAGGAAGCGGTCACGAACGCGCTGGTCCACCGTGACTACGGAGTGCGGGACCGCGTTGTCATCGACCACAGTGCCACCACCTTGACGGTGCACTCTCCAGGCTCGCTCCCCTACGGCGTGGATCCGGACCGTCTCCTCAGCACCGTGTCGACGCCGCGGAACCCGCAGTTGATGTCCCTCCTCCAACAGCTCGGACTAGCAGAGCGCACCTCACGAGGCATCGATCGGATGTTTCGGGAGCAAATCCGAGTGGGGCAAACGCAGCCGGTCATCGAGCCGGATGACTATTCCGTGACCGTGCGGTTCAGCACCGGCGCGCCGAACCGCGCATTCGCCCGTTTTCTGGCCACCCTGCCGCCTGAGCTACGCGAGAATGTCGATGCCATCCTCCTCCTCGATCACTTGTGCCGACGGCCTTCTCTCTCCGCCGACGAAGCGGCGCGCATTCTGCAGGTTCCCGTCGACGAGGCCTCTCATCGCGTTGATACACTCTCGACGGCGCCGCACGCGCTGTTCGAACGCTCTTCCTCACCATCGAGTCGGAAGGCCGCATGGCGGCTCCTCCCTCTCACCGCAGCCGGCTTGGGGACGGCGGTGACACACAGGACCAAGGCAGACCAGGCGCGGCGACGGGTCGAGGCGCACTTGGACGAATACGGCTGGATCACAAACAAGACCATCCGAAACATGTTCGATCTGGACGTCCAGCAGGCCCGCCAACTGCTCGCGGACCTGCGCGATGCCGGTGTCGTCATGAAGGATCCTGCGGGCCCGGAACGCGGCCCGACCGTCCGGTGGCTCGTCGCCAAGAAGTCGCGTCGTAGGAGATGAGTTCCTCTGACCGCCGGGGGCGGCCCGCGGCTCAGTCCGCGGGCAGCTCCAGCAGGCGTTCGACGGTGGCGGCCACCCCGTCGTCGTCGCACGCCCCGACCACGCCGTCCGCCGCGGCCAGCAGCGACGGGTGGCCCGAGGCCACGGCCAGGCCGAGACCGGCCCACTGGAGCATCTCCAGGTCGTTGGGCATGTCCCCGAACGCGACGACGTCGGCCGGCGCGACCCCCTTGCTCGCGGCGAACTCGGCGAGGGTCGCGGCCTTGTGCACGCCCGGCGCGGACATCTCCACGAGCGCGATGCCGGGCGCGGAGTGCGTGGCGCTCACGAGCTCGTCCAGCTCGGCGCGGGCCGCGGCGAGGAAGGCGTCCGGGGCCAGGGTGTCCGAGCGGGCCAGCAGCTTCACCACGCCCAGCCGACCCGGCAGCGCGGCCTCGAGCGTGGCCGCCGCGTGGACCTCGGCCCGGAACTCGGCGCGCTCGGAGAACGCGTGCTCCCAGAAGAAGCCCTCGAGGGTCTCGGCGCCGAAGGACACGGTGCGGTCCAGGGCGCGCAGCCGGTCCGTGGCGGTCCACACGGCCTCGACGGGCATGGGGTGGGCGATCAGGACGTCGTCCGTGGCGGTGTCCACGACGACGGCGCCGTTGGAGCAGATCACCGGGCCGACGGGACCGAGCTGCGCGCTCAGCGGGCCGAGCCAGCGCAGGGGGCGGCCGGTCACGAACACCACCTCGACGCCGGCGTCGTGGGCGTCCCGCAGCGCCGTGATGGTGCGCGGGCTCAGGCGCCCCGACCGCGTGTGCCGGTACCCGATGATGGTGCCGTCCAGGTCCGTCGCGATCATCCGCGGACGACGCGAGGGCAGGGGCAGGGCGGGCATGCGCCCAGTCTAGGCCGGGGCCGTGCGGCGGGCCGGGGTGTCCTCCGCGGGCGAGCAGGGGCACGATGGGGGCGTGGACACCGCACAGCAGACCACCGCACAGGACACCGCCCCGGACCCCGCGTCCACGACGCCCCGCACGGTCACTGTCACCGGCGCCGCAGGCAACATCGGCTACGCGCTGCTCTTCCGCATCGCCGCCGGCGGGATGCTCGGCCCGGACACCCCGGTCCGGCTGCGCCTGCTCGAGATCCCGGCCGCCCGGGGCGTCGCGGAGGGCACCGCCATGGAGCTCGCTGACGCGGCCTTCCCGCTGCTGGCCGACGTGGAGGTCACGGACGACCCGGCCCGCGCCTTCGACGGGGTCCGGCACGCGCTGCTCGTCGGCGCGCGGCCGCGCACGAAGGGCATGGAGCGCGGCGACCTGCTCGAGGCGAACGGCGGGATCTTCGGGCCGCAGGGCCGGGCGATCAACGACCACGCGGCGCAGGACGTGCGGGTCGTCGTCGTCGGGAACCCGGCCAACACCAACGCGCTGATCGCCGCCGCGCACGCCCCGGACGTGCCGGCCGAGCGCTTCACGGCGCTGACCCGGCTGGACCACAACCGGGCCGTGGCGCAGCTGGCGGCGCGGGCCGGCGTCGCGGTGACGGACGTGGCCGGCGTGACGATCTGGGGCAACCACTCCGCGACCCAGTTCCCGGACCTCACCCATGCCCGCGTGCGGGTGGACGGGACGTGGCAGCCGGCGCTCGAGGTGGTGGACCCGGTGTGGGCGGGCGAGGAGTTCGTGCCGCGCGTGGCGAAGCGGGGCGCGGAGATCATCGAGGTGCGCGGGGCGAGCTCGGCGGCGTCGGCGGCGTCCGCGGCGATCGATCACCTGCGCGACTGGACCCTCGGCACCGGTGTGGACGCGGACGGTGCGCCGCGCCGGACGTCGGCCGCGGTGGTCTCGGACGGCTCCTACGGGGTGCCGGAGGGGCTGATCAGCTCGTTCCCCGTGACCTCCGACGGCGGCACCGCGTGGCGGATCGTGCCGGGGCTGGAGCCGGACGAGTCCGTGCTGCCGGGTGAGGGCGGGCGGCTGGCCGCGACCGTCGCCGAGCTGGAGGCCGAGCGCGACGCCGTGCGAGGGCTGGGCCTGCTCTGAGGCGGCCGGGATCTTCTGCGTCTCCGACCCTTCTGGGAGCGTCCCCACCCGCCGGAAGGGTCAGATGCGCAACAGATTCGTGCGGGGACGGGCGAGCGTGGGATCAGTCCGCCAACTCGGCCCGCGTGGGCGGGTCCGCGCCCGGGCGGGAGGCCGTGATCGCCGACGCGCGGGAGGCGTAGATCAGCACCGACTCGACGTCGGCCGGGTCCATCGCGTGCAGGCGGCCGCGGTTCGCGGCGCCCAGCAGGGAGCGGTCGTCGAGGGCGGCGAGCAGGGCGGCGGTGAACGAGTCACCGGCGCCCACGGTGTCCGCGACGTCCACGGGCACGATCGGGCGCTCCACCACGCCGTGCGCGGTGACGGCCACGATGTCCTCGGCGCCGCGGGTCATCACCACGAACGCCGGGCCCATCTGCTGCCACGCCTGCAGCGACTCGCGCAGCGGGCGGTCCGGGTACAGCCACGCGATGTCCTCGTCCGAGGCGTGCACCACGTCCGCCAGCCGCACGGACTCCTCCGCGCGGGCGCGGGCGAACGCCCGGTCCGGCACGATCGTGGGCCGCACGTTGGGGTCGTAGCTGATGGTCGTGACCGCGGAGATCCGCTCGAGCAGGGCCATCACCTCGGCGTCGCCGGGGGCGAGCATGGTGGCGATGGAACCGGCATGCATGTGGTGCAGGGGGCCGCCGGCGGCGTCGTCGAAGTCCCGGGCGAGCGCGGCGGCGGGCGGCAGCGTCCAGTCCAGCTCGAACTCATAGCTGGCGGCACCCGTGGGGTCCAGGCGGGCGGTGGCCACGGAGGTGGCTGCGGCATCCGGCCCGAGCAGGCAGCGCACGCCGTTCTCCCGCAGGTGCGAGGCGATCATGTCCCCGTGCGCATCGCGGCCGAGGCGGCCGGCGAACAGGACGGGCCGCTCCAGCCGGCTCAGGCCCACGGCCACGTTCAGGGGGCTGCCACCGACGTGCACGCGGGGGGTCGCGGTGTCCGAGACCACGACGTCGACGAGCGCCTCTCCGATCACACCACAGTACTGAGCCACGCGCCCCACGGTACCCTAATCACCGGCGCGGAACCGGGGCTGTGCGCAGGCTTCCAGGCCCCCGAGAAACGCCCGACACCCCCATCCCCGACCCCTCGGCAGGCGGCCATGTCCCCCACCCCCACCCGGCCCTCACGCGGCCCCGGCTGGCGCCTCCACGGCGACGGCCGCACCATCACCCCGGGCACCGTCGTCGCCCCGGACGAGCGGCTGAGCTGGCCGCGGACCGTGGGCATCGGCGTGCAGCACGTGATGGCCATGTTCGGCGCCACCGTGCTCGTGCCCGCCCTGACCGGCATGCCCGCGACGACGGCGCTGCTCTTCTCCGGCCTCGGCACCCTGCTCTTCCTGGTCATCACGGGCAACCGCCTGCCCTCGTACCTGGGCAGCTCGTTCGCGTTCATCGCACCGCTGACGGCCGCCGCCACGATCGGCGGCACGGGGGCCGCGCTCGGCGGCATCCTCGTGACGGGCCTGCTGCTCACGGTGATCGGCGCGATCGTGCACCGCGCCGGCACCGGCTGGATCCACGCGCTCATGCCGCCGGCGGTGATGGGCACGATCGTGGCCCTGATCGGCCTCAACCTCGCCGGCGCCACGACGACGGCCATGCAGGAGGTGCCCGTCACCACGTTCGGCACGGCCCTGGCGGTGGTGCTCACGGCGGTGGCGTTCCGGGGACTCCTGGGCCGCCTGTCCATCCTCGTGGGCATCGTGGTGGGCTACCTGCTGGCCCTCGCGCAGGGCCAGGTGGACTTCGCCGCCGTCGGGGAGGCCGCCTGGATCGGGCTGCCGCCCTTCCACGGCCCGGAGCTGCGCTGGGACCTGCTGCCCCTGTTCCTGCCCGTGGTGCTCGTGCTGGTCGCGGAGAACATCGGCCATGTCAGGACCGTCGGGCTGATGACCAAGCGCGACCTGGACCCGCTCACCGGCCGTGCCCTCATCGCGGACGGCCTGTCCACCATGCTCTCCGGCGCGGGCGGCGGCGTCGGCACCACCACGTATGCGGAGAACATCGGCGTGATGGCCAGCTCGCGCGTCTACTCGACCGCGGCGTATTGGGTGGCCGGCCTCACCGCGATCGCCCTCGCGTTCCTGCCGAAGTTCGGGGCCGCCGTCGCCACCATCCCGGCCGGGGTGGCCGGCGGCGCGGGCATCATCCTCTACGGGATGATCGGCATGATGGGCGTGCGCATCTGGGTGCAGAACCGCGTGGACTTCTCCAACACCGTGAACCTCATGACGGCGGGTGCGGGCCTGATCATCGCGATCGCCGACCCCCAGCTCGTGGTGGGCGGGCTCGTCTTCGGCGGCATCACGCTCGGCACGGTCGCCGCCCTGGTGGTGTACCACCTCATGACGGCGATCGCCCGCGCCCGCGGCACCGAGCCGGTGCCCGAGGACGAGGAGCAGTTCGAGGCCTCGGAGGCCGGGCGACTCGGCTGACCCCCGACCCCGACCCGCCGCGCCCTTTCGGTCGTGAGATAGGGCCAATCTCACGACCGAAAGCGCTGAGAACCCCCATTTCACGTTCGAAAGCGCTGGGCTGGGCTGGGCTGCGCGGGGCGGGGGCGGGGCGAGGCGGGGCTGGGGGCAGTGCCCGTCAGCCGGCCGCGACCTCCTCGTCGGCGAGGGTGAGGACCTGGTCGAGCACGTCGAGGCCGAAGCGCAGGTCCTCGTCCGAGATGTTCAGCGGCGGGCACAGGTGGAACCGGTTCTCGGCCATGAACAGCAGCAGCCCCCGGTCCTTGGCCTCGGCCATCATCCGCCCCATCACGGGCGCGACCTGACCGAGCGGGGCCAGCCGCTCCCGGGTCTGCCGGTCCTTCACCAGCTCGACGGCCCAGAACGCGCCGGCGCCGCGCACATCGCCCACGCTCGGATGGGCCGCGGCGATCTCGGCCAGGCGCGGCCCGATGATCTGACCGCCGATCCGCTTCGCGTGGGCGACCATGCCCTCCTCCTCCATCGCGGTGATCGCGGCGACGGCGGCCGCGCACGCGAGGGGGTGGCCCGAGTAGGTCAGGCCGCCGGGGTAGGGCGTGGTCGCGAAGCTCTCGTAGACGTCGTCGCTCATGGCGACGCCGCCCAGCGGCACGTACCCGGAGTTGACCCCCTTGGCGAACGTGACGATGTCCGGGGTGACGCCCGTGAGCTGATGGCCGAACCACTCGCCCACGCGGCCGAAGCCGACCATGACCTCGTCGATGATCAGCAGGATCCCGTGCTCGCGGCACAGCTCCCCGACGCCGGCCATGTAGCCCGGCGGCGGCAGGAAGATGCCCGCGGTGCCGGGGACGGCCTCGAGGACCACGGCGGCCACGGTGGAGGGGCCCTCGAGCTCGATCACGTCGCGCAGGTGGGCCAGCGCGCGCTCGGCCTCCTGCTCGTCGCTCTCCGAGCCGAAAGCGGAGCGGTACGTGTACGCGGGCTGGAAGTGCACGACGCCGTCGGAGGCCGAGTCCGAGCCCACGCGCCGCAGGGAGCCGGTCAGGTTCGCCGTCAGGCGCGTGGCGCCGTGGTACGAGAGGTACGCGGAGAGCACCTTGTGCCGGCCCGTGTGCAGGCGCGCCATCCGCACCGCGTGCTCGTTGGCCTCCGCGCCCGCGTTCGTGAAGAACACGTGGTTGATGGATTCCGGCAGCCGCTCCGTGATCAGCCGGGCCGCCTCGGACCGGGCGTCGTTGACGTGCTGCGGGGCCACGGTGGCCAGCGTCTCGGCCTGCTCGCGGATCGCGGCCACGATCTTCGGGTGGCGGTGGCCGACGTTCGTGAAGACGAGCTGCCCGCTGAAGTCGACCATGGGCCGACCCTCGCCGTCCCACACCCACGACCCCTCGGCGTCGAGGATGGTCATGGGATTCAGGTCGCGCTGCGCGCTCCACGAGTGGAACACGTGCGCGCGGTCGAGCTCGTGGGCGCGGCGGCCCCGCTCGATGGCCTCGTCGCTGATCCGGGGGTCCCGGCGACCGACGTGCTGCTGATGCTCGGACATGCGCCCTCCTTGAGTGTGATGCGGGTCATTCCGAGCATAGGCAGGCCTGCCCTCAGCGCGAGCTGGCGCCCCTTCGCCCGCGCGCCACCCCCACGAACGCCTGCACGAGCTCCGAGTCGACCGCCTTGAGCCAGGCCAGGGCGACGTCCCAGCCGGGGTGGCGGGCGTCGTCGTCGCCCTGACCCGCGGAATCCGGCCCGTCGACGACGGCGGCGCCCGCCTCCGCCTCGGTCCGCGCCTGCTCGTCCGCGAGCGCGGACCGCGTGGCGGCGGCCTCGCGGTCGGCGCGGGACAGGCCCACGGTGTCGTCGAGGGTGGAGGCCAGCGGCAGCACGATCACGTCCTTGCGGCCGAACATGCGGGCCACGGACATCGGCAGCACGACGTGGCCGGCGCCGGACGCGGCGATCTCCAGGGCCATCCGCTCGCCCGCGCCGGGCAGCTCGGCGGCGTCCATCGGCTCCGCGCTGGGGGCCGGGGCGAAGCGGGCGGGATCCAGCTCCTCGTCCGGGTCGAGCTCGGCGGGCGACACCGGGCCGTCCGCGTCCACGTCCCACGCGGCGAGCAGGTGGTCCCTGCCCACGCACACCACCGGCAGCTCGGAGTACACGCCCACGAGGTGCACGTGCCGCGGGTCGACGCCGCCGGCGCGCAGGAACTCCTCGGCGGGCACGTCGCGGCGGCGCCGCACGTAGCCCAGCTGCGGCAGGAAGTGGCGGGGCTGACCGGCGTCGTCGTGGGCGAGGTGGGCCAGCTGGGCGGCGTCGTCGTGGTTGACGAGCTGCACCGTGCGCTGGCGGGTGGTGAACCGCTCCACCCACGTGGACGGCGTGGCCCCGGGGATGGTGGCCAGGAAGAGGGTCTCAGGCGGGACGGGCAGGTCGGCCGGTGGCGCGGGCGCGGGACGACGCCGGCCCTCACCTCCGGCGCGGCCCGCGGGCTTCACGCCCTTGGCCACGCCGCGCCCGCCGCCGGAGCGGGTGGACCGGGCGGGGCCGCCCCTGCTCGCGCGGGACTTCCCGCCCCGGCCGCCACGGGAGCCGCTCAGCGGACCTTCTCCTTCAGGAAGGAGACCGCGCGGTCCCAGGCGAGGGCCGCGGCCTCGGGCCGGTGGTTGCCCTGGGGGTTCTCGTCGTTGTGGAAGGCGTGCGGGGCGTCGTAGTAGAAGTACTCGACGTCGGCCCCGGACTCCTCGCGGATCTGCTGCTCCTGCCTCCGCGCGTCCTCGACGGGGAAGGAGTCGTCCTGTTCGGCGTAGTGGCCCTGGACGGCGGCGGTGACGCCGGAGAAGTCGCCGGGCACGCCCTGGCCCACGCCGTAGAAGGGCACGGCGGCGGAGACCTTGTCCCCCTGCTGGGCTGCGAGGGCGAGCACGAAGCCGCCGCCCATGCAGAAGCCGATCGCGCCCACGGTCTGCGAGGTCACCTCGTCCCGGGCCAGGAGCCAGTCGACGGCGCCGGCGAGCTGACGGGCGCCCTCCTCGGCGGGCAGGTTCTGCATCATCTCGCCGGCCTCGTCGCCGTCGTGGGCGATCCAGCCGCCGTAGAGGTCGGGGGCGAGCGCGACGAAGCCGAGGTCGGCGAGGCGGTCGCACACATCCTTGATGTGGTCCACCAGGCCCCACCACTCCTGGATCACGATCACGCCGGGACCCTTCCCGGAGGCGGGCAGCGCGAGGTAGCCGTGGCCCGTCCGGTCGCCGTCCTGGCCGGCGTCCTTGGTGGGCAGGTCGAACGTGACGTTCTGGTGCGGGGTCTTCGAAGCCATCATGGGCCCCACCCTACGAGGAGACCGGGCCCCTCATCGAGGGACCCGGTCTCGACGCGCGAGGTCGACTCAGGCTCAGGCCTGGGCGTCGGCCTCGGGCAGCACGAAGGCGGCGCCGATCTCGAGCTTCACCTTGTCCGAGACCAGGACGCCGCCGGCCTCGGTGGCCGCGTTCCAGGTCAGGCCGAAGTCCTTGCGGGAGATCTCGCCGGTGGCCTCGAAGCCCACGCGGGTCGCGCCGAAGGGATCCTTGTCCTGGCCGCCGAACTCGGCCTCGAGCTCCACGGTCTGGGTGACGCCGTGCAGCGTCAGCTCGCCGACCAGGGTGAACTCCTCGGGCTCGCCGCGGACCTCGGTGGAGCGGAAGGTCATGGTGGGGAACTGCTCCACGTCGAAGAAGTCGGCGGAGCGCAGGTGGGCGTCGCGGCCCTCGTTCTTGGTGCTGATGGAGGCGACGTCGACGGTCACGTCGACGGAGGACTGGGTGAACTGCTCGGTGATGACGAGCTGGCCCTCCACGGCGTGGAAGGTGCCGCGCACCTTGGAGATGCCCGCGTGGCGGACGACGAAGTCGACGTCCGAGTGGGCAGCGTCGAGATTCCAGGTTCCGGTGGTGATGGCGTTCATGGGGTGCTCCTTCTGAAGCGGATCTGTCTGGTGTGTCCGGGGTGGGCCGCCGCGGGGGGCGAGGGCTCCGTGGCCTCCGAACTTGTTTCAAATTTAAACATCATCCGGGCGGGTTGTCCATGCCTGGTCGTCAAAATTCGAAAGAGAGACGGACGTCACGGGCCGCGGGGGCCCATCGGGCCGCGCCCACCCACGACGACGGCCCGGAACCTGTGGGGGTTCCGGGCCGTCGGCGCGGGGTCAGGCGGCGGGGCCGCCCCCCGTCACGGGTAGAGGCCGCGAGTGCGGTGGGCCTCGGCCACGCGCTGCACGGCGGTCAGGGTGGCGGCCTCGCGCAGGCTCACGCGGCGGCTCTCGGAGGTGGCCAGCACGGCCTGCCACGCGGCGACCATGCGCTGCTTCAGGCGCTCGTCCACCTCCTCACGGCTCCACCAGTAGGCCTGGTTCGCCTGGACCCACTCGAAGTAGGAGACGATCACGCCGCCGGCGTTGGCCAGGATGTCCGGGACGACCAGGACGCCCTTCTCCGCGAGGATGCGGTCGGCCTCGCCCGTGGTGGGGCCGTTGGCGCCCTCCACCACCAGCCGGGCGCGCACGCGCGGGGCGTTCTCCTCGGTCAGCACGGACTGCACGGCGGCCGGGACCACGAGGTCCACGTCCATCTCGAGCAGCTCGTCCGCGTCCATGGACGCGGTGCCGGGGGTGTCCTTCACGGAGCCGGTGTCCCAGAGCTGCCTCTGCAGGGCGTCGTAGTGCAGGCCCTCGTCGTCGCGCACGGCGCCGTACTGGTCCGACACGGCCACGACCTTCACGCCGGCCGCCTCGAGCAGCTCGACCGTGCCGGCGCCGACCTTGCCGAAGCCCTGGACCGCCGCCGTCGCCCGCGACGGCTCGATGCCGAGGTGCTCGAGCGCGGCGAGCGCCACGTGGACCACGCCCGCCGAGGTGGCGGAGGCGCGGCCCAGCGAGCCGCCGAGCGAGACGGGCTTGCCGGTGACCACGCCGAGCGTGGTGTGGCCGACGTTCACCGAGTAGGTGTCCATCATCCAGGCCATGGTCTGCTCGTCCGTGCCCACGTCCGGGGCGGGGATGTCCACCTCGGGGCCGATGATCGGCTGGATCTCGGAGGTGTAGCGACGGGTCACGCGCTCGAGCTCGGCCTTCGAGTACTGGCGCGGGTCGATGGTCACCCCGCCCTTGGCGCCGCCGTAGGGCACGTCCAGCAGGGCGCACTTCCAGGTCATCCACATGGCCAGCGCGCGGACCTCGTCCAGGTCCACGTCCAGGCTGAAGCGCACCCCGCCCTTGGCCGGGCCGCGGGAGAAGTTGTGCTGCACGCGGTAGCCGCGGAGCACCTCGGTGGAGCCGTCGTCGCTGCGCAGGGGGATGGAGACGGCCATCTCGCGGCGGGGGGCGGCGAGCATCTGGTGCAGGCCCTCGTCGTAGCCGAGCGTCTTCACGGCGGCGGAGAGCTGGGCCAGGGCGTTGTCGAGCGGGGAGGAGGGGGCCGTCACGGCCTCGTCCTCGGCGGGGATCCTCGTCATTGAGCGTCCTCGTGGTCCGGTGGGCAGGGATGTGTCGCGGCCCGACCGACGCGCGGAGGGCCGCGCCCCATTGCGCGGCCGACGTCGTCCGGACCCCGATGAACGCTACGCGCTCCCCGGTCACCCGTCACCCCTTCTGAGCCGAGATCCACGCTCACCCGGGTGACGTCGGACACAGCGGCGTGTACTGTGCTGTGGACGCGCCGCACACCCGCGGCGCCCTTCGGCGTCGAACCGACGCCGCTCGCTCAGGGCCCACCTGGTCCGTCCCCCGGCCGTCCGCCGCGCGAGGCACCCCGCCCGCGACCTCGGCCCGACGCCCCAGCCCCGTGAAGGAGCCCTTTCATGACCGTGACCCTGCCCGCCGCGATCACCCCCTCCCCCGCGTTCCAGGCCGTGCCCGGCCAGCGCATCGACCCGGAGCTCGCCCGCTCCTGGCTGCTGGTCAACGCCGCCCAGCCCGAGCGGTTCCAGCCCGCCGAGGACTCGGCCGCGGACATCGTCATCCTCGACATCGAGGACGCCGTGGCCCCCAAGGACAAGGACCGGGCCCGCGCGGACGCCGTCGCGTGGCTGACCTCCGGTCACACCGGCTGGGTGCGGCTCAACGGCTACGGCTCGCGGTGGTGGGAGGAGGACGTCGAGGCGCTCGCCACGGCCCTTCCCGCGCACCTGGGCGGGCCGGTCGCCGAGGGCGGCCTGGCCGGCGTCGTGCTGGCGATGGTGGAGTCCACGGACCACGTGAACGAGACCGCCCGACGGCTGCCCGGGGTGCCCGTCGTGGCGCTCGTGGAGACGGCGCGCGGGCTGCAGCGGATCGACTCGATCGCCGCCGCGAAGGGCACGTTCCGGCTGGCCTTCGGGATCGGCGACTTCCGCCGTGACACCGGCCTGGGCGAGTCGCCGATGGCGCTGGCGTACACGCGGTCCCAGTTCACGATCGCGGCGAAGGCCACGGGGCTGCCGGGCGCGATCGACGGGCCCACCGTGGGCTCCACCGGCGTGAAGCTCGCCGAGGCGACGGCGGTGACCGCGGAGTTCGGCATGACCGGCAAGCTGTGCCTCGCGCCGGAGCAGTGCGCGGCCGTGAACGAAGGGCTCAGCCCGTCCCAGGAGGAGCTGGCGTGGGCCCACGAGTTCCTCGCGGACTTCGAGGCCGACGGCGGCGAGATCCGCAACGGCTCCGACCTGCCCCGCAAGGCCCGCGCGGAGAAGATCCTCGGGCTGGCCGCCGCGTTCGGGGTGCACTCCACGCGGTATCCGGACCAGGACAACGCGATCACGGCACCCTCGGACACGTACCACTACTGAGCGGGGCCACCGCCCACCAGAAACGCGGGTTGAGTTGTCACGGGTGCGGAGGCCGCACACCGGTGACAACTCAACCCGCGTTGCCTTGGGGGGCGCGGATCCCGCCTCCGCTCACACGTCCTGACGCGTCCGGCGCACGACGGCGGCCCGCACCGAGAACGCCAGCACGATCGCCAGGATCCCGTAGATCACCCACGTGATGGGGGTGGAGACGAGCACGGCCGGGTCGCCCACCGAGCTGAGCAGGGCGTCGCGCAGGCTGGTCTCCGCGAGCGGGCCGAGCACCATGCCGATCATCAGCGGCGCCAGCGGGTAGCCGTACCGCCGCATCAGGAAGCCCAGCACGCCGATCCCCAGAAGCATCAGCAGGTCGAACACCGCGCCCGTGGTGGCGTAGATGCCCAGCCCGCAGAACAGCGTGATCCCCGCGTAGAGGTAGTGCTTCGGGATGAGCAGGAGCTTGGCCCACAGCTGCGCGAACGGCAGGTTGATCGCCAGCAGCACGATCATCGCGATGAAGAAGCTCGCCAACAGCGCCCACACGAGGTCCGGGCTGCGGTCGAACAGCAGGGGGCCGGGCTGCAGCCCGTACTGGCGGAACGCCGCCAGCATGATGGCCGCCGTCGCGGAGACGGGCAGGCCGAGCGTGAGCAGGGCACCCATCGCCATGCCGGTGGTCGAGTTGCCCGCGGCCTCCGGGGCCGCCAGCCCGCGGATCGCGCCGCGGCCGAACTGCGGATGCGCCCGGCGCCGGTCCAGGCGCCGCTCGGCCGAGTACGCCAGGAACGTCGGCACCTCGGAGCCGCCCACCGGCACGATGCCGAACGGCAGGCCGATCGCCGTGCCGCGCAGCCACGCCGGGGCGGCCTCGCGGAACTCGGCGCCCGACAGCCACGGCCGGCCGGTGCGACGGATGCGCAGGTCCTCGTGCTCGCGGCGCACCCGGGAGGCCACGTGGAACACCTCGCCGAGCGCGAGGATCGCCACCGTGACGGTCACGAGCGGGATGCCGTCGAACAGCTGCGGGGAGCCCATCGTGAAGCGCTCGGTGCCGGTCACCGCGTCGATCCCGACGACGGCGATGCCCAGTCCCAGCACCAGGGAGGCCAGGCCGCGCAGCACCGAGTCGGCGACCACCGAGGAGGTGGCCACGAACGCGAAGAGCGCGAGCGCGAAGTACTCCGCGGGGCCGAAGCTCGTGGAGAACTCCGCCAGGACGGGGGCGAGGAACACGACGCACACCGAGGCCACCATGCCGCCGATGAAGGCGCCGAGCGCCGCCGTCGCCAGGGCCTGGGCCGCCCGGCCGTCCTGGGCCATGCGGTGGCCCTCGAACGTGGAGGCGATGGCCGAGGCCTGGCCGGGGGTGTTCATGAGGATGGCCATGGTGGAGTCGCCGAAGAGGCCGCCGAAGTACACGCCGGAGAACATGATGAACGCCGCAGTGGGCTCGAGGGCGAAGGTCATGGGCAGCAGCAGGGCCACGGCCATCGAGGAGCCCAGTCCGGGCATCACGCCGACCGCGGTGCCGAGCAGACAGCCCAGCACCACCCAGAGCAGGTTCATGGGGGTGAGGGCTCCGGCGAAGCCCTCCATGAGGAGTCCGAGGGTCTCCATGTCAGAAGCCACCTCCCAGGATGCCCGAGGGCAGGGTCAGGCCCAGGGCCACCGCGAAGCCGAGGTAGGCCAGCGAGGAGACGAACAGGGCGACGAGGATGTCGAACACGGGGTGCGGGGCGCCGAACGCGCGCGTGACGCACCAGAACAGCAGCGCCCCGGCGAGGATCCACCCCAGCCAGGGCAGCAGGACGGCGAACGCGAGGAAGCCGAGGAAGCACCAGGCCAGCGCGCCGAAGTCCGAGTGGAACAGGGTCAGCGGGCCGGCCGCCTGGCCGACCTCGCCGTCCGCGTCGGCCTGGCCCTCGGGGGCCTGGCGCACGCGCACGACCTCCACCGCGAGCGCGGCGGCGATCACGAGGCCCGCGACCGCGAGGATCAGCGGGAAGAAGTCCGGGCCGGGGAAGTCGGCGCCGTCGGTGTCCATGGCCAGGGACCCCACCAGCAGGTAGAGGCTGAACGCGGCCAGCACGGCGGGCATGACGAGTCCGGAGAGCCCGGCGGCGCGCCCCCAGCGGGAGGGGGCGTCGGCGGCGGGGGGGACGGTGGATGCGTGGCTCACTTGATCTCCTCCGTCAGCGTGCCGATGCGCTCCTTCTCGGCGGCGATGAACTCCTCGAGTTCGGCGCCGGAGAGGGGCACGGGGTTCCAGTAGTTGCGCTGCACCGCCTCCTTCCACTCGGGGGTGTCCACCGCCTCGGCGATGAGGGCCTCGAGCTCGGTGCGCTCCTCCGCGGAGACGCCCGGGGGCACGAACAGGGCGCGCCAGTTGGTGAGCGTGACGTCGTAGCCCTGGGAGCGCAGGGTCGGGATCTCCTCGACGCCGGCCAGCGGCTCGGCCGCCACCACGCCGAGGGCGCGCAGTCGGCCGGCCTGGACCTGCGGGTAGATGTCCGCGAAGCCGCCGGCGGAGGCCTGGGCGGTGCCGTTGAGCAGGGCCTGGATGGCCTCGCCGCCGCCGTCGGACGGGATGTAGGTGGTGTCCGCGACCGGCACGTCGGCCGTGCGGGCGATGTCCGCCATGACGAGCTGGTCGAAGGAGCCGCCGCCGGTCCACGCCACGTGGGCGGGATCGGCGCGCCAGGCGGTCACCAGGTCGTCCATGCTCTGGTACGGCGAGTCCGCCGGGACCACCACGAGGCTGTACTCCTCGACGACGCGGCTGACCGCGGTGACCTGGGAGAGCTCGGGGCCGGTGCCACGGGCCGCGTGGGCGGCGATCTGTCCGGTGCCGCCCACCATGAGGTTGTTCGCGTCCTCGAGCGTGGTCAGCTGGCCGAGGGCGATGTTGCCACCGGCACCGGGGATGTTGACCACCTGGACGTTGTTCACCAGCCCGTTGACGCGCATGGTCTGCTGCAGCTCGCGCTGGAACGAGTCCCAGCCGCCGCCGGCGGCCGCGGGGGCGATGAGGGTCAGGTTGGTGCGGATGTCGTTGCCTCCCGAGGCCGAGCGGACGGAGAAGGCGGAGGCCGCGAGCACGGTGAGCACCGCGATCACGCTGAAGACGATCCGGCCGATCCCCGTGCGTCGGCGCGGGGGGCCGTCGGGGGAGGTGGAGGACATGGCGGTTCCTAACAGAGACACCCCGCCGCCAGGGAGTGGCGCCGGGGAGAGGTGCGAGTGGTGGAGGTCACGGTAACAGCGCAGCGGGGCCGCGTGCGCTCTGCGTCCGAAGAGTGACCGACGACAACCGGTCCGGGTGGTGACGGGGACCGCGACCATGACGCACAGTGGTCCCCATGACGATCATCAGCACCGGAACCAGCACCCCCGAGAGCGCCGCGGCCTGGCGGGCCGCCCTGGCCGAGGCGGCCCTGCGCGGAGAGGACGTGGTCTGGTTCTCCCTCGACGGGACCGAGCCGGACGAGGCGGAGTCGCGCGAGGCCGGCGTCGCCGTGTCCGTGGCGCACGCCCAGGAGCGCGGCCGGGACGCCGTCGGCGACCTGCTCGAGCACGCCGAGCGCGTGGGTGCGAGCCGGATCGTGGTGGGCGTGAAGCACCGCTCCCCCGTGGGCAAGCTGCTGCTGGGATCGGCCGCGCAGCAGATCATCCTCGAGGCGCGCGTCCCGGTGGTGTGCGTCAAGCCGTGAGGGCCGCCCGCCCGGACCAGCCCGGGAACGCCGAAGGCCCCGGAACCGTGTGGTTCCGGGGCCTTCGTCCTCGGTGCGCGAGGGGGGACTTGAACCCCCACGTCCTTGCGAACACTGGCACCTGAAGCCAGCGCGTCTACCAATTCCGCCACTCGCGCGAGCGGCTTCCTGATCTCGGCTCCGGACATCCGGCGACCGTCACAGGCAGCGAGGAATACTCTAACCCCCGCCCGCCCGGGCGTGCAAATCGACCCCGACGCCCACCCCCGCGTCCCCGCCACGCCCGTGGCGCGCCCCCTCCGGCACCTCTCCCACCCGCTCTCCACCCCGCAGAATCCCGCTGTTCTCGGCGGTCTCCCAGCCCGGCCCGTAGTATCGGGACGGACAACTGTGGAAAGGGGCCCCGTCGTGGGACTTCTGGACAACCTCGAACGCGGCCTGGAGCGGGCCGTGCGCTCGGCCTTCTCGGCCGGCGGTCCGCGGGCGGTCAAGCCGGTGGAGATCGCCTCGGCCCTGCGACAGGCGATGGACGACGAGTCGTTCGCGCTGTCCGAGGGCCACACGGTCGCGCCCAACAGCTACGTGGTCCATTTCTCCCCCGCCGACTTCGAGCGCGCCCGCTCGTGGGGGTCCACCCTCGCCAGCGAGCTGTGCGACGAGGTCATCCGCCACGCCGACTCCCAGGGCTATGCGCTGCCCGGCACGGTCCGGGTCGCCTTCCACCCGGACGCGGACGTGCGCGCCGGGGACCTGCGCGTGGTCACCCGCCTGGACGACGGCTCGCTCACCGCCCCGGCCCCCCACGACGACGGCGCCTCGCCCGCCACCGCCCACGGCCCGGGAGCCACCGCCGCGGCGCCGGACCGACTGGTCGAGGACCTGCCGGCGGCTCCACCCCGCGAGCCCTCCCCCGCCCCGCGCGTCGAGCCCCGTCCGGCGCCCCGCCGGGCCGCCGCCCCGACCACGACCGCCGCCCCCGCCCACGCCGACCAGCCGACCGTCGTGATGGGCCGCCCCGTGACCGTGCCCGCCGGCCCGGCCCTCGAGCTGGACGGCCGCATGCTCCCCCTGGACGGGGACGACCTCATCCTCGGCCGCTCGGCCGAGCGTGCCGACCTCGTGATCCCGGACTCCTCGGTGTCCCGCGAGCACCTGCGCCTGCTCACCGTCGGCTCCACGGTCACGCTCCTGGACCTGGGCAGCCGCAACGGCGTGCTCGTCAACGGCCGCCGCGTGGACGGCTCCGTCACCCTGCGCGACGGGGACGTGGTGACCGTCGGCCAGACCGAGCTGCTGTTCTTCGGCGGGACGGGGGGCCGCGCATGAGCGAGCTCGCCGTCGCCGTGCTCCGCATGGGCCTGCTGCTGGCCCTGTGGGTGCTGATCATCTCCATCGTCATGGCGCAGGGCCGTGACCTCGTGGTCGGCCGGCGCAACAAGACGCGCCTCCAGCAGGCCCAGCGCGACGCCGGCCTGGTCACCGCGGTGCCCGCGGCCGGGGTCGCCGGGGCGGGCTCGTCCGCGGTCGACCGACCCGCGCCCGCGTCGACGCCGTCCCCCGCCGCATCCGCGCCGACGACGCCGGCCCCGCGGCTGTCCCGGACCCTGCGGGTGGTCGAGGGCCCGAAGGCCGGGCAGACCATCGCTCTGGAGGGCCGTCCCCTGCTGATGGGCCGCGCCCAGGACGCCGACCTGGTGCTCGTGGACGACTACGCCTCCGGCCGCCACGCCCGGCTGTTCCCGCAGGGCACCCGGTGGTTCCTCGAGGACCTCGGCTCCACGAACGGCACCTACGTGAACGGCGCCCCCGTCACCCGCGCGCTGCCCGTGGGCCCCGGCACGGCCATCCGCATCGGCAAGACCGTCATGGAGCTCGAGGCCTGACCCATGACCCTCGTCCTCCGCTACGCCGCCCGCTCCGACGTCGGCCGCGTCCGTGCCAAGAACGACGACTCCGCCTACGTGGGCCGTCATCTGGCCGTGCTCGCGGACGGCATGGGCGGGCACGTGGGCGGCGACGTGGCGAGCGCGTCCACGGTGCTGGACCTGGCCCCGCTGGATGCGGTGGGCTACGAGGACCCGGCCACGGTGCTGCCGGACGAGATCCAGAACGCCAACCTGATCCTCAACGAGCTGGT
Organism: Micrococcus sp. 63XJN7_8_ISO-PGPR-S23-253; assembly: GCF_056173425.1. Lineage (NCBI taxonomy): Bacteria > Bacillati > Actinomycetota > Actinomycetes > Micrococcales > Micrococcaceae > Micrococcus > Micrococcus sp. 63XJN7_8_ISO-PGPR-S23-253. The sequence goes on along the minus strand of NZ_CM149673.1, from coordinate 26,665 downwards.
GCACGCCAACCCCAAGCTCGCCGGCATGGGCACCACGTGCACCGCCGGCCTGCTCGCGGGGACCACGCTGTACATGGCGCATATCGGCGACTCCCGGGCCTACCGGCTCGCGGACGGCGAGTTCTCCCAGGTCACCACGGACCACACGTTCGTGCAGAAGCTCGTGGACGAGGGGCGTCTCGAGGCCGGGGAGGCCCCGTTCCACCCGAACAAGAACGTGCTCATGCGCGTGCTCGGCGACGTGGACGCCTCCCCCGAGCTGGACGTGTTCGAGGTGCCCGTCGCCCCCGGAGAGCGCTGGCTGTTCTGCTCGGACGGCCTCACGGACGTGGTCTCCCCCGAGAAGATCCACGAGGTGCTGCGGGACTCGGAGGCTCTCAACCAGGCCGTCGACACCCTCGTGGACCTGACCCTCAAGGGCGGTGCCCCGGACAACGTCACCGTGGTGGCGTTCGAGATCGCGGAGGGCACGGCGGAGGAGCTGGCCCCCGTCCCGGACGTCCACCTGTCCGAGCAAGCCCTCGCCGCGGCCCACCCGCCCGAGGTCGGCCCGGTCTCCGGCCTGCTGCTGCGCGAGGACCTGGACGCACGACCCCACCTGCTCGTCGGCGCGGCCTCCAACGCCGTGAAGACCGATCGCATCCCCGTGGTCACCCGCAGCTCCACGCGCCGCCGCGCCGCCGCCCTGCTCGGCGAGACGCCCGTGCCGGAGAACCGTCCCCGGCGCACCGCGGCCGTCCTGACGGACGGGCAGGATCCCGACGCCGCCCCGCGTCCGGACGCGTCCGCCCCGCCCGCCGCGCCGAGCGGCACCGCGGTCGCCGCCGGCTCCTCCGCCGCCACACCGACCGCCACCGCTGCCGACCACCCGTCCGACGAGGCCGCCGAGGCCTCGACCACGGCCCCCACCCCGGCCCCGGCGCCCTCCGGGCCCGCCGGCGGCTCCGAGGGCAGGGCCGCGCGTCGGCGGCGTGGGAAGGACGACCGCCCGGTGCAGTACCGCCGCGGCTGGTTCATCCCCGTGTTCACCACGCTGCTCGCCCTCACCCTCGCGGCCGTGGCCGTGTGGGGCTACCTGTGGACCCAGACGCAGTACTACGTGGGGGCCAACGACGGCCGGATCGCCGTGTTCAAAGGCGTCTCCCAGCGGCTGGGCCCGCTCGAGCTGTCCCACGTGGACCGCCAGACCGACCTCCCGGTGGACGCGCTGCCCGCATACGCACGCGACCGCGTGAACGCCGGCATGGCCGCCCGGGACGTGGACCACGCGGAGCAGATCGTCGCCGAGCTGCGCGACTCGCTGCACCCGAACGCCCCCGCCCCCGCCGGTGAGCCCTCCGAACGGGCCCAGCCGAGCGCGACGCCGTCGTCGTCCTCCGCCCGCCCCTCCGACGCGTCCGGCTCCGCCGCGCCGACGAGCCCGGCGGTGTCCCCGAGCGCGACGGGAGGTGAGGCCCCGTGACCGAGGTGATCTCCCCCGCGCGCCCGCGCCGGAACATCGAACTGGTCCTGCTGCTGGCCGCCCTGGCCATCGCCCTGGGGGCGGACCTGCTGGGCACGATCGGCACGGACGCCGCGTTGGACTCCACCGCCTGGGTGCCCCTGGGCGTCTTCGGCGCCGCCACCCTCGTGCTGCACGTGGTCCTGCGGCTGCGCGCCCCGTACGCGGACCCGTTCATGCTGCCGATCACCGCCCTGCTCAACGGGCTGGGCCTGGCCATGATCCACCGGCTGAGCCAGGACGCCGCGATGGCCAACCCCACCTCGCAGCTCGTGTGGTCCGTCCTGGCCGTCCTGGTGGCCTCCGCCCTGGTGTTCCTGGTGCGCGACCACCGGGTGCTGCGTCGCTGGCCCTATCTGTTCCTCGCCGCGTCCGGCGTGCTGCTGCTCCTGCCGCTCGTGCCCGGACTGGGCCTGAGCATGTACGGGGCGCGGATCTGGATCGACGTCGGCTTCGGCACCTTCCAGCCCGGCGAGATCGCCAAGATCACGCTGGCCATCTTCTTCGCCGGCTACCTCTCCGCGAACCGCGACCTGATCCTGCTGGCCGGCCGCCGCGTGGGCCCGGTGACCTTCCCCCGCGCCCGGGACCTCGGCCCGTTGCTGGCCGGCTGGCTCCTGGCGCTCGGCGTGCTCGTGTTCCAGCGCGACCTGGGCTCGGCCCTGCTATTCTTCGGCATGTTCATGGCGATGCTCTACATCGCCACGTCCCGCGCCTCCTGGATCCTCCTCGGCCTGGGCCTGATCGCCTTCGGCGCGGCGCTGGCGTTCCTGTTCATGCCGCACGTGACCGCCCGGTTCGAGATCTGGCTGAGGGCCTTCGACCCCGAGATCTACCATCGCGACTTCGGCGGCTCCTACCAGGTGGTCCAGGGCCTGTTCGCGATGGCCTCGGGCGGGCTGATGGGCACCGGCCTCGGCGCGGGCAACCCCACCCAGGTGCCGCTGTCCTTCTCGGACATGATCCTCACGGCCATCGGCGAGGAGCTCGGCTTCGTGGGCCTGGCCGCCGTGCTCGTCCTGTACCTCCTGCTCGTCACCCGCATGATGCGCGCCGCCCTCGGCGTGCGCGACGCGTTCGGCAAGGTGCTCGCCTCCGGCCTGGCCTTCACCATGGCGTGGCAGGTGTTCGTGGTGATGGGCGGCGTGACCCTCGTGCTGCCGCTCACCGGCCTCACGACGCCGTTCCTCGCCGCCGGCGGATCGTCGCTGCTGGCCAACTGGATCATCGTGGGGCTCGTGCTGCGCATCTCGAACGCCGCCCGCCGTCCCGTGGTCGTGGACGGGATGGTCAACGCCTCCGGGCCCGGCGCCGGCCACCTCGACCCCGGCACGGCGCTCCCGGCGGCCGCTGTGCCCCCGGGAGGAGGTGAGGAGCGGTGAACGAGGCGATCCGACGCACGTGGACCGTCATGGCGGCCATGATCCTGGTGCTCGCGCTGGCTGCGTCCGTCATCCAGGTGCTGGCCGCGGACCAGCTCAAGACGCACGCCCTGAACTCGCGGCAGATGTTCCTGGAGTTCGGCGCCCCGCGCGGGCCGATCCTCGTGGACGGCGAGCCGATCGCCGAGTCCGTCCCCTCCGACGACGCGTACCACTACCAGCGCGTCTACCACGAGCCCGAGCTGTACGCCCCGCTCACGGGCTTCTACTCGCTCACCTACGGCACCGACGGGTTGGAGGCGGCCATGAACGAGCAGCTCTCCGGCACCCCCACGTCCCAGTTCGTGGACCGCGCCATGGAGATCATCACGGGTGCCACGCCCGAGGGCGACCAGGTGGAGCTGACGATCGACCCCGAGCTGCAGCGTCTGGCGTACGACGCGCTCCCGGACGGCGTGCGCGCCTCCGCCGTGGTCACGGACCCGACGACGGGCGAGATCCTGGCCATGGTGTCGAAGCCGGGCTTCGACTCCAACGCGCTCTCCTCGCACAGCGCGACCGAGGCGCAGTCGGCCATGGCCGCGATCGACCAGATCCCCGGCGCCAGCGCGTACCGCAACCGCGCCGCGGAGCAGCTCGTGTCCCCCGGCTCCACCTTCAAGCTGATCGACGCGGTGGCCATGCTCGAGTCCGGTGACTACACCCCGGACGGGACGGTGGACATCCCCGCCGCGTGGACGCTGCCCGGCACGACCACGGAGCTGCCCAACTACGACGGCTCACCGTGCAACACCGTGGGGCGTCAGACCCTCACGTGGGCGCTGGCGCAGTCCTGCAACACGCCGTTCGCCATGGCCGCCGTCGAGCTGGGCCAGGACCGGATCCGGGAGGTCGCCGAGCGGTTCGGCTTCAACGACTCCTTCGACTACCCGCTGCCCGTGACCGCCTCCGTGTTCCCCTCCGACCTGGACGACGCCGCGCTGGCGCAGTCCTCGATCGGCCAGCGGGACGTGCAGGCCACCGCGCTGCAGATGGCCATGGTGGCCGCCGGCATCGCGAACGACGGCGTGGTCATGGAGCCGCAGCTGATCAAGGCGGTCCGCCGTTCGGACCTCACCACGGTGCAGGAGTTCAGCCCCCGTGAGCGCGGCCGGGCCACGACCCCCGAGGTGGCCGGGCAGGTCTCGGACATGATGGTCTCGGCGGTGGAGGACGGCATCCTGGGATCCGTGCAGTCGGACACGGTGCGGATCGCGGCGAAGTCGGGCACGGCCGAGGTCGGAGACACGGGCAACGTGCACTCCTGGATCACCGGCTTCGACGCGAGCGAGAACCCTCGGGCGGCCGTGACGATCGTGGTGGAGGACGAGCCGCCGGGGGTTGGACATCAGACAATCGTCAGTGGCATGAAGGCAATCATGGAAGCGGTGGTCACGGAATGAGGCCGACATCGGGCATCACCCTCGGCGGCAGGTACCAGCTGACCGATCGCATCGCGATCGGCGGCATGGGCGAGGTGTGGAAGGCGCGGGACAAGGTCCTGGGCCGGAACACCGCCGTGAAGATCCTCAAGGAGGAGTACACGGGTGACCCCAACTTCCTGCGCCGCTTCCGGGCGGAGGCCCAGCACACCGCGCTGCTGAACCACCCCGGCGTCGCCAACGTCTACGACTACGGCGAGGAGGAGGGCTCCGCCTACCTCGTCATGGAGCTCGTGCCCGGCCAGCCGCTGTCCTCCATCCTCGAGAAGGAGAAGGTGCTCTCCCCCGAGCGGACCCTGCGGATCATCGCGCAGACGGCGGCCGCGCTCTCGGCGGCCCACGCCCAGGGGCTCGTGCACCGCGACGTCAAGCCCGGCAACCTCATGATCACGCCCACCGGCCGGGTGAAGGTGACGGACTTCGGCATCGCGCGCCTGGCGGACCAGGTCCCCCTCACGGCCACCGGCCAGGTGATGGGCACCGCCCAGTACCTCGCGCCCGAGCAGGCCACGGGGCAGCAGGCCACCGGCTCCTCCGACCTCTACTCGCTGGGCATCATCGGCTACGAGGCCCTCGCCGGGCATCGCCCGTTCACGGGCGAGTCCCAGATCGCGATCGCCCTCGCCCAGGTCAACGACACCCCGCCGCCCCTGCCGGACACCGTCCCGGCCCCGGTGCGCGCCCTGATCATGTGCATGCTCTCGAAGGACCCCAAGGAGCGGCCCTCGGACGCGACCGCGCTCTCGGAGGCCGCCGACGCGCTGCGCCGCAAGGACACCCGCGGCGCCGTGGAGGCCGTGCCCGGCCTGGCCGTCTTCCTCGAGGAGCAGGGCGTGGCCGACCCCTCGGGCGCCGAGACCGCTCCCCTGGACTACGACGGCATGCGCACCACCCATCCCCGCGCCGAGGGCACCCGGACGGACGGCTCCCCCGCCACCGCGGCGCTGCCGGTGACCGCGGCCCAGCCCCGCACCGACGACGACGCCCGCGGCCCCGGCGCCGCCGGTGCGGCGGCCGTGGGCGCGGCCGGTGCGGCCGGCGCCGCCGCGAGCGCGAGCACACGCGACCACGAGATCGCCGCCGTGCGCGACCCGCAGACCCGCCCGGGCGACGTCGTGGATCCGGGCCCGCCCGCCGGGGGCGGCTCCGCGCCCGCCCGCCGGCGACGCGCCAACCGCTGGCCGCTGTGGGCACTGCTCGGGCTCGTGGTGTTCGCCCTGCTGGGGGCGCTGCTGTGGCCGCTGCTCACGGGTGGCCGCGGCGTCGGAGGCTCGGCGCCGGCGACCTCGCAGGAGGAGTCGTCCGTGCGCGTGGACCCGGAGGCGTACAGGGGTCGCCCCGTGAGCGAGGTGCGCACCGAGCTCGAGGGCCTCGGCCTGGCGGTGCGCGAGGAGGACCGCGACGCGCAGAGCCCGCAGGGCACCGTCGAGGAGATCAACCCCGTCGGGGCGCTGCGGCGCGGTGAGACCGTCACGCTGGCCGTCTCCACCGGTGAGGGCGTCATCCCGGAGGGCCTCGTGGGCCAGCCCGTGGAGAGCGCGATCCAGACGCTGCGCGACCGCGGCTTCACCGTGGACCGGGTGGACGACCCGTCCGCCGACGGCGCCGACGGCGAGGTGGTGCGCGTGGTGCCCGGCGAGGGTGAGCGTCACCGCTACGACACGCACGTGCAGCTGATCGTGGCCACCGGCGGGTCCGACGCCGCGCCGACCCGCGAGGCGTCCCAGCCCGCCTCGGACCCGGAGCCCAGCGCGTCGGAGGAGCCGAGCGCCGAGCCGAGCCCGTCGGCCTCGGACGAGCCCAGCCCGTCCCCCACCGCCGAATCCCCGACGGCCACCGCCGACCCGGAGCCCACGCCGGAGCCGTCCGAGGAGCCGACGACGCCCACGGGGGATCCGACGACGGAGTCCTCCGGGGAGTCCACGGCGCCGACGGGCGAGCCCACCACCGACCCGTCCGCTGACGCGCGTGGCGCGGAGGCCTCGTCCGCCGACGCCACGCCCTCCGCCTGAGCGGCGGGCGGGACGAGCACGCGGACGTGTCTGTGGACGAGCAGAGGACCCTGAACGGGCGGTACCGGATCGGTGAGCTGATCGGGCGCGGCGGCATGGCGGACGTCTTCCGCGGCGAGGACCTGCGGCTGCACCGCCCGGTGGCGGTCAAGCTGATGCGCCGGGACCTGGCGCGCGACCCGCACTTCCAGGCGCGCTTCCGCAAGGAGGCACGCTCGGCGGCCTCCCTGAACCACCCCTCGATCGTCTCGGTGTACGACACGGGCGAGGTCTCCCTCGAGGACGGCCTCCATCCGGTGGACTGCCCGTTCCTGGTGATGGAGCTCGTCTCCGGCCGGACGCTGCGGGAGATCCTGCACGCCGAGGGCGCCGTGGGCACGGACCGTGCCGTGGCCTGGACCCGGGGCGTGCTGGAAGCGCTCGAGCACGCGCACGAGGAGGGCATCGTCCACCGCGATGTGAAGCCCGCGAACGTCATGGTCACGGAGACGGGCGCCGTGAAGGTGATGGACTTCGGGATCGCCCATGCGCTGGCCGACACCTCCGCCACCACGTCGCAGACCCAGGCCGTGGTGGGCACGGCCCTCTACCTGGCCCCCGAGCAGGCGACGGGCCGCACCGTGGACGGCCGCGCCGACCTCTACGCGGCCGGCTGCCTGCTGTTCGAGCTGCTCACGGGCCGACCCCCCTTCACGGGTGACACGCCGCTGGCCGTGGCCTACCAGCACGTGCGCGAGGAGCCGCCGGCGCCCTCCGACGTCGACCCCGACCTGCCGCCCGCGTTCGACCCCGTGGTGCTGCGCGCCCTGCGCAAGGATCCGGAGGACCGGTTCCCCACGGGCACCGCGTTCCTCGCGGCCCTCGAGGAGGCCGCCGCGGATCCGCACGCCGGCCCCGGCCATCACACCCCGCCGCACGATGGCGTCCCTCCCGCCCTCGTCGGCGCGGGCGGCGCGGTGCCGGGCGCCGCGGCCGCGGAGCACGGGGCCGACGACGCCGACGTGCCGACGGCCGCGGTCCCGCTGACCCGGCCGACACCCCCCGTCCCGGCCGAGCCGGACACCGCACAGCCCCAGGCGGCGAACCACGCCGTCGCGGGTGCGGGACTGCCCGGCGCCGCCTCGGCCGCGCAGCTGGCCGCCGCCGCCGCCATGGACGGTCCCCGCCCGGTGACGGCCGGCCAGCCCGTGACGCCGGGTGCGCCCGGTGCGGCCGCGACGCCCCGGCCCGAAACGGCGCCCGGGGACACGCCGGCACCGGCGACGGCCACACCCCGTCGCGTCCGCCGGCGCCTCCGCCGGCGCACGCTCCTGGCGGCCGGCGTGGTCCTGGTGGCGCTGGCCCTGGTCCTGGCGCCGTGGCTCGCGGCGGCCCTGCGCACCACGGTGGTGGTGCCCGCGGTGGTGGGGCTGCAGCAGGATGAGGCGGTCGCGGCGCTCGAGGACGCAGGCCTGGTGGCCATCGCCTCGTCCGCGTACATGGCCGACGCCCCGGACGGGACCGTCACCCAGAGCGACCCGCCGACGGGCACGGAGGTGCCTCGCGGGGCCGAGGTGCGGATCCGGGTGTCTCGCGGCAAGGAGGGCATCGCGCTGCCCGACTCCCTGCACGGGCTGTCCGAGGACGCGGCCCGCCGTGAGCTGGAAGGCCTGGGCCTGCGCGTCTCCTCCGTGCAGTACCAGGACGACGGCCGACTCGAGCGCGGGCTGCTCGCCCGCACCGACCCCGCGATGGGCACGCACGTGCCGCCCGGCTCCTCCGTGGTGCTGCACCTGTCCAGCGGCATGGTCGCCGTGCCGGACGTGGTGGGGATGAGCGCTCCGGACGCGCGGCGTCAGCTGGCGCTGAGCGCCCCCGAGCTGCGGGTGCGGATCCAGGACGAGGACGGCGCGACCACCGACACCGGCACGGTCGTGGCCCAGGATCCGCCCGCCGGCGTCCGCGTGGACAACCGTTCCTCCCTGACCCTGACGGCTTCCTCGTGGATCGCGCCCACGGTCGAGCCCTCCGAGCCGGCCCCGCCGTCCAGCGCGGCGCCCGAGCCCACGCCGTCGGCGTCCGCGTCACCGAGCCCCCCGCCGACGGAGAGCCCCGAGCCCTCCGAGAGCGCGGAGCCGTCACCCTCGCCGTCCGCCTCGGCCACGCCCAGCCCCGAGCCGACGACGACCGAGACGCCGTCGCCGACGCAGAGCCCGTCGCCGACGTCGGCGGCCCCGTCGGAGCCGACCGGGCAGCCGACGAGCACGTCGCCCACCGCGACGCCGGTGGACCCGCTGCCGACACTGACGCCGGACCCCGAGCCCTCGATCGATCCGCCGCCGTCCACCTGAGCGGACGGGGCGCCGTCGGACCCGCGAACCGGGCCCCGGGCCGGTCAGTCCTGGCGGACGAGGGGGGAGAGCCGGCCACCGCGCTCGGCGGCCCCGGAGAGCCCCACGGACTCGAGCCAGTTGCCGAGCATCCGGTAGCCGCCCTCGGTGAGCACGGACTCGGGGTGGAACTGCACGCCCCACAGGGGCGCGGTGCGGTGGGCCAGTCCCATCACGACGCCGTCCTCGGTCTCGGCGGTGATCTCCAGGACCGCCTCGTCCACGGTGGGCCGCACGGCGGCCAGCGAGTGGTAGCGGGTGGCGGTGAACGGCGAGGGGACGCCCTCGAACATGGGGTGCTCGCCGTGGCGGACCAGGGACGTCTTGCCGTGCATGAGGGACTCCGCGTGCGTCACGGTGGCGCCGAACGCCTCCGCGATGGCCTGGTGCCCCAGGCACACCCCGAAGAGCGGGCGGCCGCCGTCGGCGGCGGAGCGGATGAGGTCGAGGGAGACACCGGCGTCGGCGGGCGCGCCCGGCCCGGGCGAGATGAGCACCGCCGTGTGCTCGGCCGCGAGCTCGAGGGCGCGGGCGGGGGTGACCTCGTCGTTGCGGATCACGGTGGTGCGGGCCCCGAGCTGCTCGAGGTAGCCCACCAGGGTGTAGACGAAGCTGTCGTAGTTGTCGACGACGAGGACGGAGACCTCGGGGCTCTGCACGGGGGCGCTCTTTCCTCCCCGCCGCGGGGGAGCGGGGTGCATAGACTGGCCGGGCATGTCGCTGACCCCGGTCCTGGGCAGGTCAGCAGGATACCGTCCCCGCCCCGGTCTCCGCCGGTGGGGGCGCCCACCACCCCCCACCCGAGGAGAAGACCCGTGGCAGCACCCGCCGGCAAGCGCAAGGACTCGGCCCGTCGGAAGCGCGAGGAGCTCGAGGCCGCCCGCCGCAGCCGCTCCGCCGTGCGAACGGACCTCGGGGACGTGGGCCCGGGTCCGAAGCCCCTCTCCCCCGGGTACAAGGCCGTGATGTTCGGCCTGCTGATCCTCGGCCTGCTCTGGATCATCGTCTACTACCTGACCCAGGGTCTCTTCCCGATCGTGCAGATCGGCGGCTGGAACATCCTCGTGGGCTTCGGCCTCGCGCTCGTCGGGTTCCTGATGATGTCCCGCTGGAGCGAATGACACGCGTGTAGTTCTCCACAGCGGTGGACAACCCTGTGGATGAGGGATCCGCACGATCCGGCCCGGAGACGAGTTGTCCCCGGAGTTGTCCACAGGTGTGGACACCCCTGTGGGAAGAAGTGCACACCCGCCTGTGGAGAACTCCGGGGACGGCGGCCTAGCCGAGCAGGCCGGCCACCGTGACCCGTGCGGCGCCGAGCACCGTGAGCGCCGCCAGCGCCGCCGCCACGACCACGAGGCCGGCCACCTGGGCGCCCACGGACGGCACGCGCGCGCGGCCGGGGCTCAGCCCGCCGGCCAGGGAGAACACGACGGCGACGACGGCGCCCGTCAGCAGCCCGCCCACGTGCACCTGCCAGGCCACCCCGGGCAGCAGGAACGAGAACACGAGGTTCAGGCCGATCAGCACGGCGATCGAGCGCACCTGCCCGCCCCGCACCCGGGTGAGCAGGAACAGGGCCGCGAACATGCCGTACACGGCGCCGGACGCCCCGACGACGGGCTGCAGCGGGTCCGAGACCCACAGCGCGAACACCGCACCGCCCACGGCGGAGAGCACGTAGAGGGCGAGGAACCGCCACCAGCCCAGCGCGGGCTCGAGCACGCGCCCGATCACCCACAGCGCGAGCATGTTCAGCAGCAGGTGTGTGGGGCCGGAGACGTCGTGCACGAGCGCGTAGGAGGCCATCCGCCACGGCTCCATGCCGTACGGGGACGTGTAGAGCCCGGCGTACCAGAGCGCCTCGGTCACGCCGGACGCCTGATCCCGGGTCATCCACTGCGCCGCGTAGACCACCGTCGTGACCGCCAGCAGGATCCAGGTGACGGGCGAGGCGGCGAAGCCCGTCCGCCGTCGGGCCGGGACCGACGCGGCGGCGCCGGCGGGGGCCGCCGTCGGAGCGGGGCCGGCCACGACGCCGGACGCACAGTCCACGCAGACCGGTCCGGCCGCGGAGCCGGGACGCTGGCAGTCGAGACACGCGGGGCGCCGGCAGACGGCGCAGCGCACATACGCCGCACGGCCCGGGTGCCGCGGGCACACCGGGGGTGTGCCGTCCGCGGAGTCCGGGCCGTGCGGGTCAGAGGGGGTGGTGCTCACCGAGGGGCTACTCAGGCCTCGTCGATGTCGATGGACTCGATGACGACGTCCTCGAGCGGGCGGTCACGGGGATCGGTGGCGACGGCGTTGAGCTCGTCCACGACCTTCTGGGAGGCCTCGTCCTTCACCTCGCCGAAGATGGTGTGCTTGCCGTTGAGCCAGCCGGTGGGCACGGAGGTGATGAAGAACTGCGAGCCGTTGGTGCCGGGGCCGGCGTTGGCCATGGCCAGCAGGTAGGGGCGGTCGAACTGCAGCTCGGGGTGGATCTCGTCGCCGAACTGGTAGCCGGGGCCGCCGATGCCCATGCCGAGCGGGTCGCCGCCCTGGATCATGAAGTCCTTGATGATCCGGTGGAACACGGTGCCGGAGTACAGCGGGGCGCCGTTGTTCTTCTCACCGGTCTGCGGGTGGGTCCACTCCTGCTCGCCGGTGGCGAGGCCCACGAAGTTCTTCACGGTCTTCGGGGCGTGGTTGCCGAACAGCTCGACGACGATGTCGCCGTGGTTCGTGTGGATGGTCGCGGTGTGCGTCTTGTTCGCCATGCGCCCCATTGTTCCATCCGCGGCGGCGGGCCGTCCGGATCCCGCCGTCCGGGGTCGGGATCTTCCGCGATCGGCGTACGCACTCCCGGCGTGCCGGGACCCGTGCCACTGCGGGGGTCGGCCACTAGGCTGGCCCTCGAGGACCACCGCGTTCAACGACCATCCAGAACCCACGGGAGGCATCACATGGCTCGCAAGACCCTGCACGACGAGATCCAGCACGACGGCGGCACGAACACGTTCGTCGCACGCCAGGCGGAGAACCTGCGCCACTGGGCCGCCCCGAAGGTGGAGTCCACCCGCGCCTGGAGCGAGGTGGCCGCGGCCTACGGGCTGATCGGCGGCTCCGCCGCGGCCGAGGAGGGCCGCCGCAAGGCCCAGGACGCCAAGAAGGAGTACGGCCCCGTCGTCGAGCGCGGGGCACGGAAGGCCGGCGAGGCCGTCGCGCACCAGTACGGGCTGCTGGCCCCCGCCGTCGCCAAGGGTGTGGACACCGTCCAGGACTTCCTCGAGCACCTGCAGGCCCAGGCGCAGGACGCCGGCCACGACGTGCAGCAGCAGTTCGCCGCCGCGCGCAAGGACGCCGAGAAGGCCGCGAAGAAGGGTCGCCGGCGTGGGGGCCGCAAGGCCAAGCAGCTGCGCCGGGACGGCCGCCAGGCCGCCCAGGGCCTGCGCAAGGACGCGAAGAGGGCCGCCAAGGGCGCCCGCAAGGACGCGCAGCGGTCCGCCGCCCTGTTCAGCGACCGTGCCGGCCAGGCCAAGGACGCCGCCGCGGCGGGCGGCCTGACCCTCGCCGGTCTCCTCGCCACGGGCCTGTCCGCGCTGCAGGAGCAGGGCGGGAAGGTGGCCCCGCAGGTGCAGGCCCGCCTGGCCGACGCCGGTGACTACGCCCAGCGCCGCAAGGAGGAGGTCCTCCCCGTGGCCGCCGCCCGCCTGGCCGACGGCGCCGCGCACGCCCGCAAGACCGCCCACGACGTCGAGGTCCCGGACGCCCTGGAGCAGGCGCTGATCAAGCTCACCGGGGACAAGGCGATCGTGAAGCGCCTGCGCAAGGGTGCCGAGCAGTACGCCGGCGCGGCCGAGAAGGACCTGAACCGTGCCGCCGGTCGCCGGGCCTCTCGCTCGGGCGGCCGCGCCTGGATCGTCGCGGGCATGGCGGCCGCCGCGGCCGGCGCCGGCTACGCCCTGTGGCGTCTGACCAAGCCGGTGCAGGATCCGTGGACCGCCCCGGTCCCGGGCCCGATCACCGCGAACATCCCGGTGGTGGAGGCGAACAACCCCTACGCCCAGCAGCAGAAGGTCGTGGCCGAGGCCGGCTCGGCCGCGGCGGGCCAGGGCGTGCGGGTGGACACCGCCGCCCCGGACCCGGTGGCCGCTGCCAACGCGAAGGTGCTGGGCGTCCAGCCCGGGCAGCAGCGCTGACTCGCTTCCCCGCGCCCTGAGCGCGCAGCGGACGGCGCCCGGCCCGCGCATCCTCGGCAGGACCGAGGGGCGCGGGCCGTCGCGCGTCCGGGGGCCGGTCGGGGCGGGGCCCGGTGGGCGGCCGTCGAACGGGGCGCGGGCCTTGTCCGCCGCCGGGAGCACGCGGGAGGCTGGGACTGCCCGGGATCCCGACGCCGGGCGGAGGAGTGATCCGCATGAGCACGACCCTGACCCTCTTCGGCCACTCGGCCGTCCGCCTCGAGAAGGCCGGCCGACGCCTCGCGTTCGACCCCGGCGCGTTCAGCGACGCGGCGGTCCTGGACGGCGCCGACGCCGTCCTCGTGACGCACGGCCACCCGGACCACGTGGTCCCCGAGCAGCTGGCCAGGGCCGTGGCCGGCACGGAGGCGCACGTGTGGGCGCCACGGGACCTCACGGGTCCGCTGGCGGAGGCGGGACTCGACGCCGGGCGAGTGCACACGGCCGTCCCCGGGGAGACGTTCGAGGCCGCCGGCTTCCGGGTGGAGGTGCTCGGCGGGGAGCACGCGGTGATCCACGCCGAGGTGCCGCGCCCGGTCAACGTGTCCTACCTCGTGGACGGGGCCGTGCTGCACCCCGGCGACTCGTTCACGGTGCCGGACGCCGACGTCGAGGTGCTCCTGCTGCCCGCCGCGGCACCGTGGCTGCGCATCGCGGACGTGGTGGACCAGATGCGGGCCATCGCGGCCACGCACACCCGCCCCATCCACGACGGCATCCTCAGCGAGGACGGCAAGGGCGTGGTGGACGGGGTGCTCTCGGGGCTCGCCGAGGGCGTGACCGACTACCGGCGCTTGGCCCCCGGGGAGCCCTGGACGTTCTGAGGCACGGGGAGGCGGCGGCCGGCCCGGGGCCGGTCACCAGCTGAGGGTGATCTCCAGCTCGGCGTCGCCGCCCTCCTCGACCTCGAGCTCCACCTCGAGGCCCACGCGGTCCGGGACGGTGACGACGACGTCGCGGCCGCCGTGCTCGATCCGCACCTCGTTCTGCCGGGAGAGCTGGTCGGCGAGGTCGCGCAGGCGTGAGGCGGCCTGCTCGCGGCTGAGGGTCTGCTGCTGCTCGTGCTCGAAGAGGTCCTTGCCCATGGCACCGACGGTAGTCGGTGGGCGGGGTGCGCGCGACGGACGGGCCCCGGCGCGGCCGACGCCGGGGCCCGTGCGGGTCAGCGGGACGCGGGCGGGGCGACGGCGGGGTTCTCGTCGCGGTGGATCTCGAAGCCGGGTGCCCGGTAGGTGGGCTCCCGGCGCTTGAGGGCGCGGATGACGAGCAGGGTCACCGGCACGATGAGGATCTCCACGAGCGTCTTGTAGCCGAAGCCGGTCACCGTGTAGTTCGCCAGTTCCAGCAGCGAGATGGTGCCGGCGTAGGCGATGGTGCAGAAGATCAGGGTGTCGAAGAACTGGCCGACCACGGTGGAGAGGATGAGCCGGAACGCCACGTGCCGTTCCTTCATGCGCTCCTTGAGGCGGACCACGATGGACGCGTTGAGCAGGGAGCCCACGAGGAACGCGACGAAGCCGGCCACGGTGATCCGCAGCATGGGCGCGAGGGCCTGGTCCCACACCTCGAAGCCCTCGACGGGCGTGGTCCAGGAGACCACCGTGTAGGTGAGGGCGGCGAGCACGAGCATCGCGAAGCCGAGGACGATGGCCCGGCGGGCCCGGCGCCAGCCGTACACCTCGGCGAGGATGTCACCGACGATGTACGCGAACGGGAACAGGAAGGCGCCGCCGTCGAAGATGAGGGGGCCGCCGTCGTAGAAGAGGTCGGAGACGACCGGGACGGTGGGGCCGTAGAAGAGCTTGGCCGCGGTGACGCCGGAGAGGATGAGGAGGGCGATGAAGACGCCCACGAAGATGTCGTAGTAGCTCGCGGGCACCCGGGCGTAGGCCGGGGTGCCCTGCCCAGAGGCGGGCCGGACGGGGGGCTGGGGTTCGATGGTGGTGTTCACCGGACCATCCAACACCACGCACGACGGCGACGGGCGCGGTGGGCGGGTCCGGCGGCGGGGGGTCGGGGCAGGCCGTGCCCGTCCTTCCGTGGGCAGAAACGCCCTCTCTTCTGCCCACGGGGCCCGAAGTCCTGCGGTTTGTGCCCCAGGAGCCCCCGGGTCGCCGGTTTCTGCCCACGGTGCCGGCGCCGGCGGCCACCCCGGACATGCGGAAGGGCCCGGGGGTCTCACGACTCCCGGGCCCTTCATCGGTGGAGGCAAGGGGACTCGAACCCCTAACCCCCTGCTTGCAAAGCAGGTGCGCTACCAATTGCGCCATGCCCCCGTGAGGACCGGTCAGTCCTCCGGTGCCGGCTCGACGCCGTCCGCGTCCTCCGGCAGGTCGTCCGTGGCCGTGGCCCAGACGTCCTTCCCCGCACTGTTCTCCCGCCAGAGACGCGCCCCATAGGCGGCTGCCGCGGCGCCGACCACGAGGGCCACGCGTGCCAGTCGACCCATGGGAAGACCTCCGGAGACGAACGGAGCCCCAGCGGACCGGGGCTCTGTGTGGTGGGAGTGGGCGTACCAAGACTTGAACTTGGGACCTCTTCGTTATCAGCGAAGCGCTCTAACCGCCTGAGCTATACGCCCTCACCGTCGGTCACGGCTGACGCCGTTCACAACAGGAGATAACTGTACAGGAACGGCGACGCCCCGCGCAAATCCGCGCGGGGCGTCGGCGAGGGTCGGCTCAGTCGTCCGCCAGCGTGACGCCGATGCCGCCCACGAGGCTCGCGCAGAGGTTGTAGAGCAGCGCGGCCAGGGTGGCCAGGGCGGTCAGCAGGATGACGTTGACCACGGCCAGCACGGTGGCCAGCGAGGTCACGGTGCTCAGCGGGGCCAGGGACGCCACGGTGTAGCGCCCGGCCTCAGAGCCGAGCACAGTGCCGATCACGTCGTTGACCCTGTCGAAGATCCCGAGGACGTCGGACAGCGAGTACAGCGCCACCGCCGCCACCACCGTGAGGATGCCCAGCGCCACCGAGAGCAGGAACGCCAGCTTCAGCACGGACCACGGATCCACCCGGGTCAGCACCAGGCGGGCGCGGCGCACCTTGGCCTTCGGGACGGCGCGGACCAGGTCCTCCTGCGAGGACCCGCTGGCCTTGCGCACCGGACGGCCGGACCGCGGCCCGGCGGCCTTCCCGGTGCTCCGTCCCTG
The DNA here is from genome assembly GCF_056173425.1 of Micrococcus sp. 63XJN7_8_ISO-PGPR-S23-253. NCBI lineage: Bacteria > Bacillati > Actinomycetota > Actinomycetes > Micrococcales > Micrococcaceae > Micrococcus > Micrococcus sp. 63XJN7_8_ISO-PGPR-S23-253. The sequence continues at coordinate 10,545 of NZ_CM149673.1, read as the reverse complement.
GCCGGGACGCGACGACGCGGACGTGCTCACTGCTCTCCTCCGTCTGCACCCTCACCGGCGTCCTGCGTCAGGACGTCCTCCGGTGCGGCTACGGGGTCGGTCGGGTCGATGTCTGCGTCCAAGGGTACATCCGGCCCCGCTTCGGCCTCGGCGTCCGCCTTCGCCTCCATCTCCTGCTCGTTGTTCAGGGTGACGGCGACGATCCGGTCCCGCTTGTCCGGCTTGGCGAAGATCACGCCCATCGTGTCGCGGCCCTTGGCCGGCACGCCGGCGACGGCGGAGCGCACCACCTTGCCCGAGGCCATCACCACGAGGACCTCCTGGTCCTCGCGCACCACGAGACCGCCGGCGAGCTCGCCGCGGTCGTCCACGAGCTTGGCGACCTTGATGCCGAGGCCGCCGCGGTTCTGCAGGCGGTACTCGTCCACGTGGGTGCGCTTGGCGAAGCCGCCGTCCGTGACGGTGAAGACGTAGCCGTCCTCCTCCACCACGTCCATGGTCAGCAGGGAGTCGTCGTCGCGGAACTTCATGCCGGTCACGCCCGAGGTCGCACGGCCCATGGGACGCAGCGCCTCGTCCGTGGCGGTGAACCGCAGGGACTGGCCCTTGTGCGAGATCAGGATGAGGTCGTCGTCGGGCGAGACCACGCGGGCCGAGACCAGCTCGTCCCCCTCGCGCAGCTTGATGGCGATCAGGCCGGCGGTGCGGTTCGTGTCGTAGTCCAGCAGCGGCGTCTTCTTCACGAGGCCGCCGCGCGTGGCGAGCACGAGGTACGGGGCCCGGCCGTAGTCCACGAGCGGCTGGATCTGGGCGATCCGCTCGTCCGGCTGGAACGCGAGCAGGTTGGCCACGTGCTGGCCCTTCGCGTCGCGGCCGGCCTCGAGCAGCTCGTACGTCTTGATGCGGTACACGCGGCCGAAGTTCGTGAAGAACAGCAGCCAGTGGTGCGTGGACACGGTCAGGAAGTGCTCGACGACGTCGTCGCCGCGCAGCGTCGCCCCGCGCACGCCCTTGCCGCCGCGCCCCTGGGACCGGTACTGGTCGATCCGAGTGCGCTTGACGTAGCCGCCGCGGGTGATGGAGACGACCATCTCCTCCTCGGGGATCAGGTCCTCGATGGACATGTCCCCGTCGAAGCCGGCCATGATCTCGGTGCGGCGGTCGTCGCCGTGCTTGGCCACGATCTCGGCGAGCTCCTCGGAGATGACCTCGCGCTGACGCTGCGGGGACTCCAGGATCCGGTTGTACTCGGCGATCTTCGCCATGAGGTCGTCGTACTCGTCCTGGATCTTCCGGGACTCCAGGGCGGCGAGCTGGCGCAGCTGCATCTGCAGGATGGCCTGGGCCTGGACGTCGTCGATGTCCAGGAGGTCCTTGAGGGCCTCCCGGGCCACGTCCGCCGAGGCCGAACGGCGGATCGTCGCGATGACCTCGTCCAGCATGTCCAGCGCCTTGAGCAGGCCGCGCAGGATGTGCGCGCGCTCCTCGGCCTTGCGCTTGCGGAACGCGGTGCGGCGCACGATCACGTCGATCTGGTGCTTCACCCAGTGGTGGACGAAGCCGTCCAGGGACAGGGTGCGTGGCACGCCGTCCACGAGCGCGAGCATGTTCGCCGAGAAGTTCGACTGCAGCTCGGTGTGCTTGTAGAGGTTGTTCAGCACCACCTTGGCCACGGCGTCGCGCTTGAGCACGATCACCAGGCGCTGGCCGGTGCGACCCGAGGTCTCGTCGCGCATGTCCGCGATGCCGTTGATCTTGCCGTCCCGCACCATCTCCGCGATCTTCGCGGCGAGGTTGTCCGGGTTGGTCATGTAGGGCAGCTCGGTGACCACGAGGCACGTGCGGCCCTGGATCTCCTCCACGTTGACCACGGCCCGCATGGTGATGGGGCCGCGGCCGGTCCGGTAGACCTCCTCGATGCCCTTGCGGCCCAGGATCTGGGCGCCCGTGGGGAAGTCGGGGCCGTGCACGCGGGCCAGGAGCGCCTCGAGCAGCTCCTCGCGGGTGGCCTCGGGGTGCTCGAGGTACCACTGCACGCCCGCGGCCACCTCGCGCATGTTGTGCGGCGGGATGTTCGTGGCCATGCCGACGGCGATGCCCGAGGAGCCGTTGACCAGCAGGTTCGGGTACCGGGAGGGCAGGACGACGGGCTCCTGCTGCTTGCCGTCGTAGTTGTCCTGCATGTCGACGGTGTCCTCGTCGATGTCCCGGACCATCTCCATGGCCAGCGGGGCCATCTTGGTCTCGGTGTAGCGCTGGGCGGCCGCGCCGTCGTTGCCCGGGGAGCCGAAGTTGCCCTGGCCGAGCGCCAGCGGGTAGCGCTGGACCCAGTCCTGGATGAGGCGCACGAGGGCGTCGTAGATCGCGGTGTCGCCGTGCGGGTGGTAGTTGCCCATCACGTCGCCCACCACGCGGGCGGACTTGTTGAAGGCGCGGTCCGGGCGGTAGCCGCCGTCGTACATCGCGTAGAGCACACGACGGTGCACCGGCTTGAGGCCGTCGCGCACGTCCGGCAGCGCGCGGCCGACGATCACGGCCATCGCGTAGTCCAGGTACGAGCGCTTCATCTCCGACTCGAGGTCGACGGGCTCGACCTTGTCGGCGGCGCCCTCGGGGAGCACGTAGTGCTCGACCTCGATGTCCAGGCCGGTCTGCGGGGTCCCCGGGGTCGGGGCGCCCTCGACGGGCTCGTCCGGGGTCTGGGGGGTGGTCTCGTCGCTCACGCGGGTCCTCTCGTGCTCCCCTCAGGCGGGGAGGTGGTCGGCTCAGGCAGGTCTGCGGGTCCGGCTCAGACGTCCAGGAAGCGGATGTCCTTGGCGTTCTGCTGGATGAAGCTGCGGCGGGACTCCACGTCCTCGCCCATCAGCATGGAGAAGACGGCGTCCGCGGCGGCGGCGTCCTCCATGGTCACCTGCAGCAGGGTGCGGTGCTCCGGATCCATGGTGGTGTCCCACAGCTCCTGGTAGTTCATCTCGCCCAGGCCCTTGTAGCGCTGCACCCCGTTGTCCTTGGGGTAGCGCCAGCCCTTGGCCAGGCCGGCCTCGACGGCGGCGTCGCGCTCCTCGTCCGAGAACACGTAGTCGTGCGGGGCGTTGGACCACTTGATGCGGTACAGCGGCGGCTGCGCGAGGAACACGTGGCCGGCCTCGATGAGCGGGCGCATGTACCGGAACAGGACGGTCAGCAGCAGCGTGGTGATGTGCTGGCCGTCCACGTCCGCGTCCGCCATGAGCACGATCTTGTGGTACCGCAGCTTGGAGATGTCGAACTCCTCGCCGATGTTGGTGCCGAACGCCGTGATCATCGACTGGATCTCGGCGTTGCCGAGGGCCTTGTCCAGGCGGGCGCGCTCCACGTTCAGGATCTTGCCGCGCAGCGGCAGGATGGCCTGCGTCTCCGGGTTGCGGCCCTGCTTGGCCGAGCCGCCGGCGGAGTCGCCCTCCACGATGTACACCTCGCAGCGCTCGGGGTCCTTCGAGGAGCAGTCGGCCAGCTTGCCGGGCATGCCGAAGGACTCCAGCGGGGACTTGCGGCGCGCGTTGTCCCGGGCCTTGCGGGCAGCCAGGCGGGCGTGCGAGGCCATGATGGCCTTGCGGATGATCTCCTTGGCCGGGCCCGGATTGCGCTCGAACCAGTCGCCGAGGTGGTCCGTGACCGCCTTGGACACGAACCCGCGGGCCTCGGAGTTGCCGAGCTTGGTCTTGGTCTGGCCCTCGAACTGCGGCTCGGAGAGCTTCACGGAGATCACGGCCGTCAGGCCCTCGCGGATGTCCTCGCCCGAGAGGTTGTCCTCCTTGGGCTTGAGGATCTCCTTCTCCCGCGCGTAGCGGTTGACCAGGGAGGTCAGCGCGGCGCGGAAGCCCTCCTCGTGGGTGCCGCCCTCGTGGGTGTTGATCGTGTTCGCGTAGGTGTGCACGGACTCCGAGTAGGCGGAGGTCCACTGCATGGCCACCTCGACGGCCATGGAGCGGCCGTCCGAGGCGTCCTCGGCCTCGAAGGCGATGACGTCGTCGTGGACGTACTCGACCTTCTTGGCGGAGTTGAGGTGCTGGACGTAGTCGAGCAGGCCGTTCTCGTACAGGTAGGTGACGGAGCGGCGCTGGGGCTCCTGCTCCGCGTCCTCCGCCAGGCCGTTCTCCGCGACGTCCTCGCCGGCGGCGCCCTCGCCCGCGATCTCGTCGTCGACGACCTCGTTGGACTCCTGGACGCGCTCGTCCGTGAGGGTGATGCGCAGGCCCTTGTTGAGGAAGGCCATCTGCTGGAAGCGGGCGCGCAGGGTCTCGTAGTCGAACTCGATCGATTCGAAGATCTCCGCGTCCGGGTAGAACGTCTGCACGGTGCCCGTGGCGTCCGTGGCCTCCCCCTTGACCAGCTCGCCCTGGGGCACGCCGCCGTCCGCGAAGGACATGCGCCACACGTGCCCCTGACGGCGGACCTCGGTGTCCACGCGGCGGGAGAGCGCGTTGACCACGGAGATGCCCACGCCGTGCAGGCCGCCCGAGACGGCGTAGCCGCCGCCGCCGAACTTGCCGCCGGCGTGCAGGATCGTCATGACGACCTCGACGGTCGGCCTCCCCTCGGTGGGGTGCAGGTCCACGGGGATGCCGCGGCCGTCGTCCGCCACGCGCACGCCGCCGTCGGCCTGCAGCGTGACGTCGATGCCGGTGGCGTAGCCGGCCAGCGCCTCGTCCACGGAGTTGTCCACGACCTCGTACACGAGGTGATGCAGGCCCCGCGGGCCGGTGGAGCCGATGTACATGCCGGGGCGCTTGCGGACGGCCTCGAGGCCCTCGAGCACGGTGATGGCGCTGGCGCCGTACTCACCGGGCACCTTCCGGTCCTTCACCGGGGCCTCGGGCTGCCCGACGGCGTCCGGCACGGCCTCCGGGTTCGGCGCGGCCGACGCGGCGGTCGGCTCCTCCGCGGGGTTCTCGGGCATGGCGTCAACCACGGGTGGCTCACTTCCTCGGACGTCGGCGGCAGGGTCGACCCGCGCGCGGGCGCGCGACGCCGCCCGGACAGGACCGGCACGCGACACGCTCCCGCAGCTCCACGGGGGCGGGGGACGGACGACGGCCGGCCCCCTCTCACTGGTCCCAGTGTACCGCCTGACACCCCGAGGGCCCGCATCGACGGGGGTCCGCCGCGGGAGAACACCCGCTCAGCGGCCAGGGACACGGCTCAGGACGCGCGCGGGAGACCGCCCATGCCTCCCGGGCCGTCACCGACCCTGTGAGCGCGCCAGAGCGGCGCCCATGGCCTCGCGGTGTCCGGGACCTCGTCGGGCGGCGCGGGGTGGCCGCGGACTCAGCCGTAGGTGTCGCGCGGCCCCCGGCCGCCGCGCACGGTGCGCGGCCCCTTGCGCCAGCTCGGGGCCTGCGGCCCCGCCACCTCGATGCGGGTCACGACGCCGGGCCCGAGCGCCTCGTCGAAGCGCTGCAGGAGCACGGGGCTCATCAGGCGCAGCTGCGTGGCCCACGCGGTGGAGCTCGTGCGGACCCGCACCACGGAGTCCTCGAAGCTCTCCGGGCGGCAGTGCAGCGCGATCTCCGGCCCCACCAGCTCGGCCCAGCGGGTGAGCACGGAGCCGACCGCCACGGGGGTGGACCAGCCGCGGTCGCGGATGAGCCGGCCGAACACGGTGGACACCGTGGCCGGGTCCCGGTCCGCACCCCCGAACGGGCGCCGACGGTCCTGCCGCTCCCGGCCGGCCGACGTCGTGCCCGCCATGGCCCCGGCCAGGCCCGCGCCCGTCCCCCGCGCCCGCAGCGGCGCCTCGCCCCGCTCCCGGGCGGCCTCGCGGGCCCGGCGCAGCTGCACGAGCGCCAGGTCCGGCCGGTCCGGCTCGAACGGGGCGGGGGTCTCAGCCATCGGCCCCGCCCTCGCGCCGGGGCTCGCGGATGTCGCCCTCCACGGGGGCCGCGGCGGCCACGGCCTCGGAGCCCTCCGCGTCCTGGCGGATGAGCACGCGGTGGGCCGTGAGCTCCTCGGGGACGTCCTCGAGCGCGGCGGCCGTGACGATCACCTGCTCGGCCCGGTGGACGAGCGCGGCGAGGCGGCGACGACGGGCGGCGTCGAGCTCCGCGAACACGTCGTCCAGGATCAGGACGGGCCGGGCGTCGGGGTCCGGGTCGTCGGCCACGAGCACGTCGTAGGCCGCCATGCGCAGGGCGAGCGCCAGCGACCACGTCTCCCCGTGGGAGGCGTAGCCGCGCGCGGGCGCCGGGCCCAGGAAGAGGGCGAGCTCGTCCCGGTGCGGGCCCACCAGGGTGAGCGACCGTGCCCGTTCCTCCTCCCGCTGGGCCTCGAGCGTCCGGCGCATGTCCGCGGCCAGGTCCGCCACGGCCGGGACCTCCGCGTGGGTGCCGCGGGCCAGCGGGACGGTGGACTCGTAGGCGTAGGCCGCCGCCTTGGAGCCGTTGGTCAGCGCCGCGTACATCTCCTGGAGGGGGCGGGCCAGCAGGCGCAGCACGTGCAGGCGGCCGTGGAGCAGGCGGGCGCCGGCGGCGCAGAGGTGCTCGTCCCAGACGGCGAGCGTCGCGTCCTCCTCGGGGCCCCAGCGGCGAGAGCCGCGGCCCGACTTGAGCAGGGCGTTGCGTTGGCGCAGCACGCGTTCGTAGTCGGCGGCGGCTTCGCCGAGCGCCGGACGCAGCTGCACCATGAGCTGGTCGAGGAGACGACGGCGCCCACCCGGCTCCCCCGTCACGAGGCTCAGGTCCTCCGGGGCGAAGACCACGGTGCGCAGGATCCCGAGGCCCTCCTTCGCCCGCACGGGGGCGCCGCGGTTGATGGTCACCCGGTTGGACCGGCCCGGCAGGATCTCCAGCTCGAGGGCGACGGTGCGGGAACCGCGGTGCACGCGCCCGGCGATCCGGGCCCGGTCCCGACCGAAGCGCACGAGCTGCGCGTCCGAGCTGACCCGGTGGGACTGCTGGGCGCCGAGGTAGCCGATCGCCTCCACGAGGTTGGTCTTGCCCACCCCGTTGGCCCCGAGCAGCACCGTGGACCCCGGCGTCAGCTCCAGGTCGGCCCAGCTGTAGGACCGGAAGTCCGCGACGGTGAGGTGGGACAGGTACACGGGAGCGTCCGGCCCCCTGCGTCAGGCGATGCGCACCGGCATCACGAGGTAGCGGTAGTCGGAGACGACGCCGTCCTCCTGGTTCACGCCGGTGAGCAGGGCGGGCTTGGGCGCGGACGTGAAGGCGAAGCGCACCTGCGGCTGGTCCACCACGGCCAGGCCCTCGGAGAGGTAGGACGGGTTGAACGCCACGGTGATGTCCTCGCCCTCGAGCGTGCACGGCACGGACTCGTTGGCGCTCGCGTCGTCGCCGGTGCCGGCGTCCAGGGTGACCTGGCCCTCCGTGAACACCATGCGCAGGGCGGTGTTGCGCTCGGCCACGAGGGCCACGCGGCGGGACGCCTCGACCAGGGCGGCGGTGTCCACCACGGCCTGGATGGGGCTGGACTCGGGGAAGAGCGAGCGGATCTTGGGGTACTCGCCGTCCACGAGCACGGAGGTGGTGCGGCGGCCACCGGAGGCGAAGCCCACGAGGTCGGCGGTCTGACCGAGCAGGATCTCCAGGTCGCCGCCGGAGCCGAGGGACTTGGCGACCTCGGTGAGCGTGCGCGCCTTGATGAGCAGCGACGTCGAGATGGACGGGTCCGCCGGGGTCCAGCGGATCTCCTTCATGGCCAGCCGATAGCGGTCCGTGGCCAGGAAGGTCATGGTGTCGCCCTCGATCTCCACCTTCACGGCGGTGAGGATCGGCAGGGTGTCGTCCTTGGAGGCGGCGACGGTGACCTGGGCGACGGCGTGGGCGAACGCGGCCCCGTCCACGGTGCCTGCGGGGGCCGGCAGCTCGGGCAGGGCCGGGTAGTCGCCGACGGGCATGGTGGCCAGGGAGAAGCGGGAGGAGCGGCAGGTGACGAGCACCTTGCCGCCGTCGAGCTCCACCGTGACCTGGGCCTGCGGCAGGGAGCGGACGATGTCGTTCAGCAGACGGCCGGAGACGAGCACCTGGCCCGCGGTCTCGACGTCCGCCTCGATCTCCAGGCGCGCGGAGGTCTCGTAGTCGAAGCTCGCGATGGACACCACGCCGGCCTCGGCCGTGATCAGCAGGCCCGAGAGCACCGGCACCGGCGGGCGCGGGGACAGGGAGCGGGCGGCCCAGGAGACGGCGTCGGTGAGGATGTCGCGTTCGACGGTGAACTTCACGAGCTGCACTGCCTCTCTGGGGGTGATGACGGGGATTGCGGGCCCGGGGGGAACGGCGACACGCGGGCCTCAGCATAGGCGGTCCGCGCGGACGGTGTCAGGTCGGAAGCGAATGACAAGCGTGTGATTCCAAGGATTCTGAGCGCTCGGGCGCAGCCCGGGCACTCGAGGTGCTCCACGCGGTGCGGGGCCGCGGAGATGATGTTGCTTGGCGGAATCTCTCCAGAGGGATCAGAAGGAGTGGTAGCGGGTGTGGATCCTGTGGAGAACGCCGTTCTGCCGCGTCAGCATGCGGATCCGGTTGGGGGAACCGTGTGGACGCCCGCTCGTTCGGGGTGTGCATCCGGTGTGGACGAGCCCCGGAGCTCCTCGCCCCGCTCTGCACAGGGTCGACCGGAGTTGTCCAGACTCATCCCCGGATCCACCCCCCAGTTGTCCACATTCCTGTCCACAGGGCGCGTCCACACCCGTCGAAACCCGCGAGATCATGCGGTTTTCAGCTGTGGAGATCTGTGGATACATGTGGACCACCGAATGACACCCGTGTGATTCACCAGCCTGTGCACCGTCGTCGTCCCCAGGGGTGTGGACGCGGCGTGAGCGGCCTGATTCCGCCATCCACAGGGGCGGAGGTTGTCCACAGCACCGGGGGTTCTCCACAGAGTTGTCCACACCGGTGGACAATGTGGAAGAAGGGTCGAGTCCCGGTCGAAGGTTCGAACCGGGACTCGAGGGTGGGACAGCGGGTGGCTCAGGCGCCCAAGGGTGGGACAGCGGGTGGCTCAGGCGCCGCGCTGTTTCCGCTTGATCTCGTTGGTGAGCTCGGTGACCTGGTTGTAGATCGTCCGCCGCTCGGCCATCAGCTCGCGGATCTTGCGGTCCGCGTGGATGACGGTGGTGTGGTCGCGGCCGCCCAGGACCTGACCGATCTTGGGCAGGGACATCTCGGTCAGCTCGCGCAGCAGGTACATGGCGATCTGCCGCGCCGTCACCAGCGTGCGGGTGCGGGACTTGCTGGTCAGCTCCTCGAGGGTCAGATTGAAGTACTCCCCCGTGGCGTGCAGGATCAGCTCCGGGGTGATCTCGTGCGCCGTCTCGTCCGTGATCAGGTCCTTGAGCACATGCTCGGCCAGCTCGATGTCCACGGTCTGCCGGTTGAGCGAGGCGAATGCGGTCACGCGGATCAGCGCGCCCTCGAGCTCGCGGATGTTCGTGGAGATGCGCGAGGCGATGTACTCCAGCGCCTCCGGCGGGGCCACAAGCCCCTCGGCCTCCGCCTTCTTCCGGAGGATCGCGATGCGCGTCTCGAGGTCCGGCGGCTGGATGTCCGTGATCAGCCCCCACTCGAAGCGGGAGCGCAGCCGGTCCTCGAACCCGGAGAGCTGCTTGGGCGGCAGGTCCGAGGTGATGACCACCTGCTTGTTGTTGTTGTAGAGCGTGTTGAAGGTGTGGAAGAACTCCTCGACCGTCGCCTCCTTGTCCGCCAGGAACTGGATGTCGTCGATCAGCAGGATGTCCACGTTGCGGTAGACCTGCTTGAACGAGGCGCCCTCGTCGTGGCGGATGGAGTTGATGAAGTCGTTGGTGAACTCCTCCGAGTTCACATACCGCACCCGCAGGCCCGGGTAGAGGCGGCGGGCGTAGTGGCCGATCGCGTGCAGCAGGTGCGTCTTGCCCAGGCCGGACTCGCCGTAGATGAACAGCGGGTTGTACGCCTTCGCCGGCGCCTCGGCCACCGCGTTCGCGGCGGCGTGCGCGAACCGGTTGGACGAGCCGATCACGAACGTCTCGAAGTGGTAGCGGTCGTTGAGGCGGCTGGTCTCCGCGGACGTCGACGGCGGCGCGGGGGTCGGCTTGCCGTTCCCGCTCGGGGCCGCGGTCGCGGCGGGCACGACGTCGGCCGGCGGCTCGATGCGGAAGCCCGGCAGCTCCTCGGCGACGGCGCGGCGGGAGGTGGCGGCGGTCGCGGCCGGGGGCAGCTCGACGTCCGGCGCCGCGGCGCCGGACGGCCCGCCGGCGAGGGAGGAGCGGCGGGCCTCGGAGGAGGGGGTCCGCGGCGGCTGCAGGTTCGCGTCGATCGAGATGGCCAGCAGGATCTCCTCGCGGAACTCCTTGGTCAGGGCGTCCGTGAGGGCGTCGGCCACCTGGGTGCCCTGGAGCGTCTCGCGGGTGGTCTCGTTCGGCACGGCCAGCAGGAGCGTGTTGCCGATGAGGCCCTGCGGCTGGGCCAGGTAGACGAAGCCCATGAGGCGGGCGCTGACCCGCGCGTCGTCCTCGAGGGAGCCCACGACGGAGCGCCACGAGCTGAGCACGGCCTGGTCTGCCACCAC